>NZ_JBSWTE010000001.1:0-217500 GCF_056158365.1 Halobacillus sp. AWH4_228
GTCCTACTCTCACGGGGGTAAACCCGACTACCATCGGCGCTGAAGAGCTTAACTGCTGTGTTCGGCATGGGAACAGGTGTGACCTCTTCGCCTTCACCACCACATCAATATAAAGTTTGAGGTGAACCCTCAAAACTGGATAAGGAAACAACTATTGATGAAACATCATTCACGAAGTATATATAGATAAGTCATCGATCCATTAGTATCCGTCAGCTCCACGTGTCACCACGCTTCCACCTCGGACCTATCAACCTCATCGTCTCTGAGGGATCTTATCTGCTCGAAGCAGAGGGAAATCTCATCTCAAGGGGGGCTTCATGCTTAGATGCTTTCAGCACTTATCCCGACCACACGTAGCTACCCAGCGATGCTCCTGGCGGAACAACTGGTACACCAGCGGTGTGTCCATCCCGGTCCTCTCGTACTAAGGACAGCTCCTTTCAAATTTCCAACGCCCACGACGGATAGGGACCGAACTGTCTCACGACGTTCTGAACCCAGCTCGCGTACCGCTTTAATGGGCGAACAGCCCAACCCTTGGGACCGACTACAGCCCCAGGATGCGATGAGCCGACATCGAGGTGCCAAACCTCCCCGTCGATGTGGACTCTTGGGGGAGATAAGCCTGTTATCCCCGGGGTAGCTTTTATCCGTTGAGCGACGGCCCTTCCATACGGTACCGCCGGATCACTAAGCCCGACTTTCGTCCCTGCTCGACTTGTAGGTCTCGCAGTCAAGCTCCCTTGTGCCTTTACACTCTGCGAATGATTTCCAACCATTCTGAGGGAACCTTTGGGCGCCTCCGTTACTCTTTAGGAGGCGACCGCCCCAGTCAAACTGCCCACCTGACACTGTCTCCGGACCGGATTACGGTCCTGGGTTAGAATGTCCGTACAGCAAGGGTAGTATCCCACCAGCGCCTCCACCGAAGCTGGCGCTCCGGTTTCCAAGGCTCCTACCTATCCTGTACAAGCTGTACCAACATTCAATATCAGGCTGCAGTAAAGCTCCACGGGGTCTTTCCGTCCTGTCGCGGGTAATGTGCATCTTCACACATAGTATAATTTCACCGGGTCTCTCGTTGAGACAGTGCCCAAGTCGTTGCACCTTTCGTGCGGGTCGGAACTTACCCGACAAGGAATTTCGCTACCTTAGGACCGTTATAGTTACGGCCGCCGTTTACTGGGGCTTCGGTTCAACGCTTCGCATAAGCTAACGCATCCCCTTAACCTTCCAGCACCGGGCAGGTGTCAGCCCCTATACTTCGCCTTACGGCTTCGCAGAGACCTGTGTTTTTGGTAAACAGTCGCTTGGGCCTTTTCACTGCGGCTCCTCGGCAGAGGAGCACCCCTTCTCCCGAAGTTACGGGGTCATTTTGCCGAGTTCCTTAACGAGAGTTCTCCCGCTCACCTTAGGATACTCTCCTCGCCTACCTGTGTCGGTTTGCGGTACGGGCACCTCTTTCCTCATTAGAGGCTTTTCTTGGCAGTGTGAAATCAGGAGCTTCGGTACTATAGTTCCCTCCCCATCACAGCTTGACGTTGCCGGACGGATTTGCCTATTCCGACCGTCTCACTGCTTGGACGTGCACATCCAATGGCACGCTCTCCCTATCCTCCTGCGTCCCCCCGTCATTCAAACGGAAAGGAGGTGGTACAGGAATATCAACCTGTTGTCCATCGCCTACGCCTTTCGGCCTCGGCTTAGGTCCCGACTAACCCTGAGAGGACGAGCCTTCCTCAGGAAACCTTAGGCATTCGGTGAAAGAGATTCTCACTCTTTTTTCGCTACTCATACCGGCATTCTCACTTCTAAGCGCTCCACCAGTCCTTACGGTCTGACTTCGCAGCACTTAGAACGCTCTCCTACCACTGATCATAAGATCAATCCGCAGCTTCGGTGGTGTGTTTAGCCCCGGTACATTTTCGGCGCAGAGTCACTCGACCAGTGAGCTATTACGCACTCTTTGAATGATGGCTGCTTCTAAGCCAACATCCTGGTTGTCTAAGCAACTCCACATCCTTTTCCACTTAACACACACTTTGGGACCTTAGCTGGCGGTCTGGGCTGTTTCCCTCTCGACCATGAACCTTATCACCCACGGTCTGACTCCCAGAACAAAGTCTATGGCATTCGGAGTTTGACTGAATTCGGTAACCCGATAGGGGCCCCTCGTCCAATCAGTGCTCTACCTCCATGACTTTCTATTCTGAGGCTAGCCCTAAAGCTATTTCGGAGAGAACCAGCTATCTCCGTGTTCGATTGGCATTTCACCCCTACCCACACCTCATCCCCGTAATTTTCAACTTACGTGGGTTCGGGCCTCCAGTCAGTGTTACCTGACCTTCACCCTGGACATGGGTAGATCACACGGTTTCGGGTCTACGACCGCATACTCACTCGCCCTGTTCAGACTCGCTTTCGCTGCGGCTCCGCTTCTGCTGCTTAACCTCGCATACGGTCGTAACTCGCCGGTTCATTCTACAAAAGGCACGCCGTCACCCATTAACGGGCTCCGACTACTTGTAGGCACACGGTTTCAGGTTCTATTTCACTCCCCTTCCGGGGTGCTTTTCACCTTTCCCTCACGGTACTGGTTCACTATCGGTTACTAGGGAGTATTTAGCCTTGGGAGATGGTCCTCCCGGATTCCGACGGAATTCCTCGTGTTCCGCCGTACTCAGGATCCACTCCGGAGAGAGGAAGATTTCGACTACAGGGCTGTTACCCTCTTCGGCTGATCTTTCCAGATCGATTCGTCTATCTTCCTCCTTGATAACTCCAAAGGAGTGTCCTACAACCCCAGAAAGCAAGCTTTCTGGTTTGGGCTGATTCCGTTTCGCTCGCCGCTACTTGGGAAATCGCGTTTGCTTTCTCTTCCTCCGGGTACTTAGATGTTTCAGTTCCCCGGGTCTGCCTTCCTATACCTATGTATTCAGTATAGGATACTGTCCCATTACGAACAGTGGGTTTCCCCATTCGGAAATCTCCGGGTCAAAGCCTGCTTACGGCTCGCCGGAGCATATCGGTGTTAGTCCCGTCCTTCATCGGCTCCTAGTACCAAGGCATCCACCGTGCGCCCTTATTCACTTAACTATCTTCGTGAAAAGACGTTTATATAAATCAATTAGATGTCTTGTCATCATGATCTCATCGCTAGATGAGTCATAATTCCTTATCCAGTTTTCAAGGTTCACAAATTTGAAAGATGCTTTGATCTCTCAAAACTGAACAACCAACACAGTACGTTTCCGTAATATCCTTAGAAAGGAGGTGATCCAGCCGCACCTTCCGATACGGCTACCTTGTTACGACTTCACCCCAATCATTGGCCCCACCTTCGGCGGCTGGCTCCAAAAAGGTTACCTCACCGACTTCGGGTGTTGCCAACTCTCGTGGTGTGACGGGCGGTGTGTACAAGGCCCGGGAACGTATTCACCGCGGCATGCTGATCCGCGATTACTAGCGATTCCGGCTTCATGCAGGCGAGTTGCAGCCTGCAATCCGAACTGAGAATGGTTTTATGGGATTTGCTACACCTCGCGGCTTCGCTGCCCTTTGTACCATCCATTGTAGCACGTGTGTAGCCCAGGTCATAAGGGGCATGATGATTTGACGTCATCCCCGCCTTCCTCCGGTTTGTCACCGGCAGTCACCTTAGAGTGCCCAACTGAATGCTGGCAACTAAGATTAGGGGTTGCGCTCGTTGCGGGACTTAACCCAACATCTCACGACACGAGCTGACGACAACCATGCACCACCTGTCACTTGGTCCCCGAAGGGAAATCCCTATCTCTAGGGAGGTCCAAGGATGTCAAGACCTGGTAAGGTTCTTCGCGTTGCTTCGAATTAAACCACATGCTCCACCGCTTGTGCGGGCCCCCGTCAATTCCTTTGAGTTTCAGCCTTGCGGCCGTACTCCCCAGGCGGAGTGCTTAATGCGTTAACTTCAGCACTAAGGGGTGGAAGCCCCCTAACACCTAGCACTCATCGTTTACGGCGTGGACTACCAGGGTATCTAATCCTGTTTGCTACCCACGCTTTCGCACCTCAGCGTCAGAAACAGACCAGAGAGTCGCCTTCGCCACTGGTGTTCCTCCACATATCTACGCATTTCACCGCTACACGTGGAATTCCACTCTCCTCTTCTGTCCTCAAGTTCCCCAGTTTCCAATGACCCTCCACGGTTGAGCCGTGGGCTTTCACATCAGACTTAAGGAACCGCCTGCGCGCGCTTTACGCCCAATAATTCCGGACAACGCTTGCCCCCTACGTATTACCGCGGCTGCTGGCACGTAGTTAGCCGGGGCTTCCTCGTCAGGTACCGTCAAGGTACCGCTCTATTCGCACGGTACTTGTTCTTCCCTGACAACAGAACTTTACGATCCGAAGACCTTCATCGTTCACGCGGCGTTGCTCCGTCAGACTTTCGTCCATTGCGGAAGATTCCCTACTGCTGCCTCCCGTAGGAGTCTGGGCCGTGTCTCAGTCCCAGTGTGGCCGATCACCCTCTCAGGTCGGCTACGCATCGTTGCCTTGGTGAGCCGTTACCTCACCAACTAGCTAATGCGCCGCGGGCCCATCTGTAAGTGATAGCGAGAAGCCATCTTTCAACTTATCTTCATGCGAAGAAAAGTATTACCCGGCATTAGCCCCGGTTTCCCGGGGTTATTCCGATCTTACAGGCAGGTTGCCCACGTGTTACTCACCCGTCCGCCGCTCGTTCCACGAGCTTCACCCCGAAGGGATCCACTCGCTTCCCGCGCTCGACTTGCATGTATTAGGCACGCCGCCAGCGTTCGTCCTGAGCCAGGATCAAACTCTCCATAAAAGTAGTTTGACTTGCTCATTTGCACACCGAATGTGCTTGTTTCAAATTTCTTCATTAAAGAAGAAATGTTTTGACGTACTGGTTGGTTCGTTCAGTTTTCAAAGATCAAATGTTGTCGGCCGTTTGAAAACAGCGACTCAATCATCTTAACATGTGTTGTTTTTCGTGTCAACAACTTTTTTCATTAAGTTGAGAAAGCGTTTGGCTGTCGTTTTCGGCGACAAATACTAATTTAACACGCATGGTCATTGAAGTCAACAACTATTTTTGTGTTTTTCACGGCGTATTTCTTTCCGTTGAGTCGCTCTTAATGCGACGTTTAATAATATACCATGGCTGTCCTTTATTACACAAGTGGTATTTTCATATTTTTTAAGATTAGGATGAAGAATACCGTATACATGGTGATCTTCCTACAAAAAAACGCGCTGGTATCAGCACGTTTTAATATCTTCCTTTTCTTTTTCTCATAAACTTCTTAATCAGTGGATAGACAATGGGTCCATACTTGGCTACTTTTCGAATCAACCGTCCCATCGAAATCACTCCTTTCCTTATAGAATAGGCGAATAGTTATCTTTTCCCTGTTTGAGTCTTTGGAAAACAAAAGAGTGGGAAACCGTTCCTTATCTCATGACCGTCCCACCTGAAACTTTCAATGATTCTCCAACAATGTTTTCTGAAGCAGAAGAGAGCAAGTAAACGATTGAACGTGCGACTTCTTCCGGGCTGCTTAACCTCCCAGACGGGATGCCCTCTTCAGCGAGTGCCCGCTGCTCCTCGTAGCTTCTTCCTTCCCTCTCTCCTTTTGTACGGATGGCTTCCTGCCCCATTGCTGTATCCACGTACCCCGGGCAGACCGCATTTACACGGATCCCATGTTCAATGGCCTCAAACGCAAAAGACTGTGTAAAGCCGGTGATCGCGAACTTCGAGGCACTGTAAGCTGTATTGCTGTGCGTTCCTCGCAGACCAGAAAGTGAAGACAAATTTACGATCGAACCTTTCCCGTGTGCCTTCATCATTTGAAAAGCTTCCTGAGTAAAAAGAACCGTGGAAAAATAGTTCAATTCCATGACCTTCCGCATCTCCTCCTCTGTGAGGTCTTCCAGCGGCCCGCCGCCAATGATCCCCGCAGAGTTGACAACTCCGGTAACGGGCCCGATGGCCTGTGCTGCATCGTGGACAATTTTCTTTCGGTCCTCCGTCTTGTTCAGATCCGCTACACTTACATAAATCTGTGCCGCCCCATTGATGCTGGCGCAATCCTCTCTCAATGAAGAAAGCTTTTCCTCGTTCCGGCCGGTAATGGTTACATGTCCTCCTGCACGGACAATTTCCTTCGCTGCTTCATATCCAATTCCACCTGTTGCTCCCGTTACGATGATATGTTCGCCCTTCAGAGCTTCTTTAGAAAAAATGGTCATCCTTGTCCGCCTCCTTGTGACTACACCATTACCGCAACGAGGACGACCTAAACCTTTGCATAAAAAAATCAGCGCCTATTGACTGATTCCGTCAAATAAGCGCTGATCCATGGGACTCTATTTTTTAAATAGTCGGCCATGTTTATTCGTCTCATATTTCTTCTCATAGCTGGCTTCACCACGTCTAAAGTTATTTACGTTTGTTATTCTGCTTACGGAAAGAGAAAAGAACCTTTCCACTCCGTGTGCGTTTTACCCCTTTACCTTTTTCCTGTGCCTGACCTTCAGGGCTGTTTTTGTAGTCCTGATCGAACAACTCACGGGCTTTTGAATAGAGCAGAGTCATCGTGGTGTCCTCCTTTTCTTTTTAGGATATGAAATGATTCCTCTTGATATTATTAGTAAAACGACGTTAATGCAAGCAAAATTTATGTTTTATAGCATTTTTTCTATTACATCCTTTTATATCAGGAATCATCCTTACTCAACGGTTTCCGCTGTGTTTGATTTTTAAACGTATTTTCGTTAATTGGAGAGCATTTCTCAAACAAATGTAAAAAAAGACGGCCCCGGATCAGGGCCGTCTTTCTTCTATATTATTCATAAACTTTTACTTCTACAGATTTACGTCCGAAATCAAGCGCGTCAGAACGGTCTTCCATATAAACATCAATACGGTTCCCTTGGATCGCACCACCAATATCGCCGGCTACAGCCTTGCCGTAACCTTCAACATAAACTTCTGTACCTAGCGGAATCACATCAGGGTCGACAGCGATCACTTTCTGGTCCGGGTTGGCTCTAAGGTCAATACCGGTTGCTGTCGTACCGGAGCAGCCTTCACAAAACGCTGTATAAGCTGTCGCTTCCATTGTCATTGTTTTAACGGCTTCGTCCCCACCGGCAGGATTTGCTGATGTCTGTTCAGCTTCTGCCTCTTGATCAGATGAATGGCTTTCAGGAGCGCTCTGCTCTGTAGACGTTTCTACAGCCGAGCCTTGAAGAGAAAGCTCTTCGCCAGGGTAGATTAAATGGGAATCAATGTTGTTCCAGGCCTGAAGCTGTTCTACACTCACGCCATTGTCTTGACCAATACTGAATAGTGTGTCGCCGGAAACGACTTTGTGGACATCGCTGGATGAGGAAGCTTGTCCATTATTGTTGCCTCCGTTTACGGTCAGCGTTTGATTCGGGAAAATTAAGTTAGAGTTTAATCCGTTGTTATTTTTTATATCTTGCACAGACACATTATGGTTTTGAGCAATGCCCCAAAGTGTGTCTCCTTTATTCACTGTTACTTCTTCTGCACTTACTGCTGTTGCTGTTACTGCCGAAACCGATGCGACCGCCGCCAAAGAAACGATAGTTTTTTTCATCATGATTCAATTTCCTCCTTGGTAAACAGTCTCGCTCAGCTCTCGGCTAAGCGCTGCTTTAAAATCACAAGACCTACTCTAACATGTACAGCGAGGATTCCAATAACAGAAGAGCAACAAATACGTTTCATACATTACAAGGACTTTACCAGTCTGTAATATATAGAAGAAAGAAGGATGCCCATATAATGAAGCGAAATATTGTAAACGTTTACAAAAATAAGTATAGTGAACCTAACAAAGGAAAAGGTGGGATCGTTGATGAAGGAAGCCGTACTCGAAAACCAGTCATCCAAACCTTACCGTGAAGAGGATGTCGGAAATACAGTTGTCCTCCCCCGGCATCGCGTTGACCTCAGGAAATATTCGGAAAAGGAATACAATAAGTTCGTCCGCGTCAATACGGTGTCCGACTGGTCACTGTTGTCCTGGAAAGACGTCGGAAAACCTTTCGAAGTAAAAAGGTACGCCAAAGAACGGAAGGAATGGGAACAATCCAACGAAGTAACGATGGATCCTCACACCTCATGGACCTATTTCAACAGAGCCTTTCATGAGTGGTTCATGAAAGATGTACCCGAGGAAAAAGACCGGACCAAACAGGAATTCCTGAGCAGTCTTCGTTCGTTTCAACCGTCTGAAGTAAATCAGGCACTCGGAAACCTTGTACGACTGCACTTATGGAACTACGTGCACCGAATCCAGGACGGCATTTGGGATCCACGGGGAAAAAGAGCCCTGTTCCAGGGACTGCTCGTCCACCGCCCCCGTATTCTTTTTCTCGGAGCTGCGGAAGGATATGAAGCCATGCAGCTCGCTGCCATGTACCCCGGTGCAGAAATTGTCATGGTTGATTACGATGAATACTGCAAAACGACACGTTTTGCTGAGTTTCCGGAAAGCTACCCTTTTCTCGGACACAACCCAAAAACTGGCCAGGATAAAATCGTCTACAAGGATGACTTGAACATTGAATATGTGGTGAACGATATCCGGAACCTTCCTTATGGGAAAGAATTCGACATCGTACTTTCGGTAGGTCTGCTGGAGCATTTCCCTGATGAGTATAAACAGGAAGCGGTAGACTGGCACAGGCGTTTTTTGAAGGACAACGGCTATGCCGTTCTTACAACTCCGAGGAACCAGCTCCGGTCCCGCCTGTATTACCATGTAATGGCTGATGTGATGAATCATACTTACAGAGAACTGATGACCGTTGAACAGATGGGTTTATATATGTATGAGAACGGCTTTGATATCCTCAGGCACGGTTATATCAAAGTTCATAACGGACTGATCTGCCGCCCGCGGTAAAAAAAGATGGAGGCCGCCCATACGGGCCGCCTCCACCTTTTTTCACGAGGACACTCGGTCACAATAAATGTCGATGGCTTCATGAAGAAAAGCGGCATACCCTTCTCCCCACTGCTCCAGATTTTTCTTGAATCGCGGATCGTGCACATACATGCTTCCCAGTCCCCTGAATATTTCCAGTGTACACGGATAAAAATGATCGGTTATATGTCTGCGCTTTTCACCAATCAACCGCTGCACCTCTGAATTAGCGGGTCCATCCTTCATTCTCGCCGAGAGGCTCCGGTCAATAGCCATGCTTTCTTCCTGGATTTTTTTCCAGTCCTCGTCTTTATACTGATCTGTTCTTCTCTTCGACTCTTTGTAGGCATAAGTATGCCCCCACCGCTCCTCTACCTCAGCAGTATACTGCTGCTGGTGCTTTTCGATTTCCTCTTTGTTAAAGGGCGTGAATCTGTCTTCATGTGTCATCTCTTTTCCTCCTTGCAGGGACTGAAGGGATTGATCGACAGACGAGATCAGTTTTTCCAGTCGTTCTTTTTTCTTCATGAGCACCGTTCTATGCTGGGACAGGGCTTCCGCTTCGTTGAAGTCCGGATTTTCGATAATCTGCTGAATCCTGGCAAGCGGGAAGTCCATCTCTTTGAAAAAAAGAATCTGTTGAAGTTTTTTCACTTCATCCTCTCCGTAAAACCGATAGCCTTTCTCGTTTGTCCATTTGGGCGTGAGCAGGCCGATCTCATCATAATGATGGAGCGCCCGGATACTGGTGCCGGCAAGTTCCGCCATTTCCTTCACTTTGTACATCGATCATCACCTCCTCTTTAACCATAAGCGCTCACGCAGCGTAAGGGTCAATCCTTTTTCACGAAACAGGGCATTGAAAAAAAACACTTATTTCGTCGTTCTATGTAGTTTTTCACCTCAAAAAGGAATTCAGACAGAATCCGCAGAAGTAAAACATGAAATACCATTATAAATGAGGTTGTGTTCTTATGAATATGTATTGCCAAAGTGCGTTTCATCAGTTGGAAGTAGTCATCGCCTCCCTTTCTGAAATTATTGGTCAGCTGACAGAAGAAGATATGCAGTTAAGGCCGACCCGGGGCAAATACTCCATCGGCGAACTGCTGGCCCATATGGCCACTATTCCGGCGGCCGACGGATACATAACAGAAGGGGCCTCAAAAGAAAAGATGGAGAGGTTCTATGAAACGGTCAACATGAAAACGAAAGAGGAAATTCTCGATCATCTTTTTCATAACTTTGCCCAGTTGAAAGCCCAGTTTGAATATTATACAGAAGAAGAACTCCAGGAAGAGACGACCTCCTGGTGGGACGTACGCTACACCCGGTATGAATGGCTCGTCCAGATCGTTGCTCATATGTACCATCACCGCGGGCAGCTGCAGGCTATGCTGGTGCATTCCTACAACAAAGACCTTGAAGTGCTGCTGTTTGAATGAAAATAGACACCTGTTTTCAAAGACATCATCACCAAGCGCCTCTAAACATCGAAGTCTCCACGGAAAAAAGTCCGTGTTATCCAGGTAGAGTTGGCCGTATGTCGTATGGAGGGGCACGTTCTGCTTATCAGTGGATGCCTGCCTCGGGTCACAAGGTACTTTCAAGAAGTGGTGCTCCTGACGGCAAGAAAAAAAGCCTGTGGGGAAACAGGGGTTTCTCCGCAGGCTTTTTTCTTATTTTTTCTTTGAACCATTGGTTCTCCCGAGTGTGGTCTGGATATCTTCCTTATAGGCGTAGGAAAACAGCAGGGAAACGAGAATCCCTCCTCCAATCAAGTTCCCGATACTGGCGGGAAGCAGATTAAGAAGGATGTATTCATACCATGTGTATTGATCTGAAATTAGAAAACCCATGCTGAAATAGCCCATATTTGCTGCACTGTGCTGGAAGTTACCAGCAACAAACAGGATAACCGGCAGCATCGTTCCCAGGATTTTCCCTGTAATATCGCGGGCAGCCGTTGTCAGGAACGCGGCCATACCAATCAGCCAGTTAGCCAGCACCCCGGAAATCAGAATCTGGAACCAACCTTTCCATCCATGATCAAGAAATTTCATTTTGTGATCCAGATACATGGATAGTTCAGTATTGAACGTAGTGGATAAAGAGCCGGACATATAAATGAGTACAGCTACCATAAAGGCACCAAGAATGTTACCTACATAAGAGGACAGCCAGAATTTATAAATATTCCTGCTCATTAATCCCTGCTTGTTAAATAAGTAGGAGGGCAGAAGAACGTTGACTTCTGTAAACAAAACCGCTCCCGAAATGAACACCATCGAATACCCGGCGGCGAATCCGAGGCCGGATAGCAGATGGTAAAGTCCTTTCGTCTCCACTCCAACAGCAAGAAGGATGGAGAACACCGCCCCGAAGGTCATAAAGGAACCCGCTGTCAAAGCCAGCAGAAACTGGGCCCTGAACGGTTTATTTAAGTGATCTCTTCCCTTTTCCCCGAATTCGTCGACGATCTGGGATGGAATATAAAACTGCCGGCCGGGCCGGTCTATTTTTTTTCCGTTTTTTATCTCTTCATGCTCTTCCTGTTCTTCCACGTAATCCTCTTCCCTGCTCATGACTCATCCCTCCAATGATTACTGCATTCCCCGTTCTGAAAAAACATAATCCCTGCATAACAAATTCTCCCTGTGAAAAAGTAAGAGCAGGAAAGCAGGAGAAGGGAAGGATGGATCTGAGTGATGAAACAGGACAAATTGTGCCTCGCCTGTAACGGCGAAGGGTTATTAATGGACGATGAGGCATGGCGTTACACGTGCCGGATTTGTGGAGGGAGTGGATTCCAACCCCAGTACGGGCGTGTGTATGACCGCCAGGCTGCCGAAGTGGACGAGCAGAACCGCTACATGGATTAAAAAAAGCACAGCCGCGGCTGTGCTTTTTCCTTAATAATCGATTGTGCCTTCATCTTCTACGGTTGATTTCTTCTTACGAACAAGAGCGACGATTCCTGCAATCAGGAAGGCTGCCGCTCCGAAAAGACCCATGCCGAAGGTGGCAAAGGTGAAGATGACAGCGGTAATGATCAGAATGATACCCGCGGCTTTCGGCTTTTTATCCCCTTTAAGGAAGACGATTGCCAGTATTCCCAAGCCGATGGCAATCAGCGAAGCGATGAGGACAAACATTGCAAAAGATCCCATAGCGTCTACAATTTGATTGATGTTCATTTGACCTTCCATCTGCATTTCCGGAGAATTCATAAAGCTCTCTAGTTCCTGACGCACCTGCGGATTATCCTTTGCATTCAAAAGGACCCCGCTCAAAATAACAGGCAGTCCAAACAAGACAATACCGATAACCGTAAGTACAATTTCTGCTGTTCGTTTCATATCCAATTCCTCCTTTAATTATGATCCAGCGATGTCGCGCTTCGTGAAAAATACCCAGGATAATAGCAGGAATACTATATAATATACCGCTAAAACCGTTACAGAAAACCCAAGAGTCAGATCGGGAATGATCGGTGATCCCTCGAAAAACTGGTTCAAGTTCGTGTTAGCGAAAAGAATAAACTTCGCCCATTCCTTTTCAATAAGGAAGAAAATGATGGAACTTCCGGCCATCATCAAGAAAATGCTTAAACCGATGGCAAGCGATGTGTTCCGGAATATAGCAGCAATCATGAATGCAAAAGTCGTCATAATGGTTAATTCTATAAAGCTCAAACCATATTTCAACAATGAAAAAGAAAACAACCCTGTGTTTTGATAGTCACCATTCTGTTGATAGACGTAAGTTTCTGAAAAACCTTCGAGACCGAACAGAGCAGCGCCCGTAATCAACGAGAACACATACAAAAACACCATCATGGCCAGCGCGTATGTAAGGACTGTAACGTATTTGGACAATAGAATTTTCAGCCGAGTAATCGGACGGATCAATAACAGCTTGATCGTTCCCCAGCGAAATTCATTTGCAACAATTCCCGCACCTACAATAATAGCAAACAAGCCGACAAGTGCAGAGAGTCCCAGATTATCTCCGACAAAGTCCCAGCCGTTATATGCGGTCGGTGCAAGATCGTTATCAATCCGATACTGGTTCTCCTCCATATTCCGGTAGTTCGGATATTCTACTTCTCCTGTGGGATCCTCCATCAATTGTTCGTTCTGCTCCTGCAATTCCTGCTTCCAGTTATCCCCGCTCGGCACGTCGCCGTTCGTAAAGGCTGCATCCACTTTAAAAAGGATGCCCGCCCCTAAAACCAGCACGGCCAGGATTACCATCATAATCCAGGTGGATTTCTGATGGAGCAGCTTCATCCATTCATTTTTGACTAATTGAAAAAAATTACTCAATGGCTCCCTCTCCAATCAAATCTAAGAATTTATCCTCGAGTGTGGAGCGGTGGATATTTACTCCATAAATCCGGATCCCTTTTTGAACGAGCCCGGAAACGACGTCAGGGATCGCCTCTTTTGTCATCTGGACGGTCAATGTCTCTTCCCCGGCCTCTACGTCTTTACCCGTCAACTCTTTCAAGGCTGCGGCACTCTGACCGACCGGTGATGTCGTGAATACGACTTCGACATCCTCGCTCTGGTGTGCTTCGTGAACCATCTGGATGGAAATCAGCTCGCCATTTTTAATCACGCCCATCCGGTCACACATCATTTCCATCTCGGAAAGGATGTGACTGGATACGATGACGGCCACTCCTTCTTCTTCCGCAAGTTTTCTTATGTAGGCACGGATTTCCCTGATACCTGATGGATCCAGTCCGTTGGTCGGCTCATCCAGAATCAATACGGATGGATTATGGAGAAGGGCCTGGGCAATACCAAGACGCTGTCTCATGCCGAGGGAATACTTCCCTGCTTTTTCCTTGATCCGATTTTCAAGGCCGACAAGTTTGACCACCTCATGAATTCTCTCTTCTGTAATCCCCGGCATCATTCTTGCATAGTGAACAAGGTTTTTCCAGCCACTTAGGAACGGGTACATCTCCGGATTTTCAACGATGGCACCAACGTGGCGGACCGCCTGCTTGAATTCTCTGCTTATGCTGTGTCCCTTAATTACAACATCGCCTTCGGTCATTTCAATCAATCCGACCATCATTCGGATTGTAGTTGTTTTTCCAGCCCCGTTCGGACCAAGAAAACCGAAAACCTCTCCAGCATGGATATCAAAATCCAACCCTTTGATGATTTCTTTCCTGCCGATGGTCTTCTTAACATTCTTCAGCTGCATGACTGCTTCCGACATTTCTTTCCCCTCCTTTTTTCTTAGTCTCCAATATACATACGTCTTTATTTCACAAATGGTTTCATTTTTCGTTGTTCCCCCTTCATCCAAATGCCCGAATGGACAGAAGGAGGATTTTTGGATGCTGCTGCTTATCTTTGGTAAAATGAAAAGATAAGGAACGTTTAGGGGGAATGTTGAATGAGAATTGTTTCGATTGAACCAACACCCAGTCCGAACTCCATGAAGATTAACTTAAGTGAGACACTCCCGGACGGCGAAACGCATAACTACAAAAAAGGGGACGACCATGAACAATCCCCGAATTTCATCCAGCAGCTCTTTGCTGTGGAAGGCGTCAAGGGAGCCTATCATGTGACCGACTTCATAGCCCTCGAGAGAAATGCCCGTGTGTCCTGGGAAGCTATTCTTCCCCAAGTACGTGAAGTCTTTGGCGAGGCAGAAGCGGCAGAACAGACGGAAGAACCCGTTCAGCCGGACGAGCATTTCGGCGAAGTACGCGTCTTCATCCAAATGTTCAAAGGACTTCCGATGCAGGTGAAACTCGAAGAAGGGGACGAGGAGACGCGGGTAGGACTTCCTGAACGTTTTATGGAAGCGGCTATGAAAGCCTCTCCTGCCTCTCCAAACATGATTATGGAACGAAAGTGGGTCGAGCAGAGCCCGCGTTACGGTGATGTCCAGGAAATCGGGGAACAGGTAAAAGAAGAGATTTCCGCAAGCTATGATCAAAACCGACTGGAAACGCTCGTTAAACAAGCGTTTGATGAGGAGATTCCTGTCGAAGATAATCAGGAAAAACAAGCCTCCATTACCTTGGAGACTCTGGATCATGACGATTGGAAGGTCCGGTATGCCGCTCTGGATCAAATGGATCCGACAGCTGAGGATTACCGGATTCTCGATAAAGCGCTTGATGACGGGAAAGCTTCGATCCGCAGGCTTGCGACTGCTTATCTCGGCATGATCGAAGAGCTGGAAACCCTTCCTTATTTGTACAAAGCATTGAATGATAAGACAGTCACTGTCCGGCGCACAGCCGGCGACTGCTTATCCGACCTCGGCTTCAAGGAAGCCATGCCCAAAATGATGGAATCTCTAAGTGATTCCAACAAGCTTGTCCGCTGGCGTGCAGCCATGTTCCTTTACGAACTCGGAGATGAATCTGCTCTGCCTGCCTTAAGAAAAGCGGCGGATGACCCGGAATTCGAAGTACGCCTGCAGGTGAATATGGCTATAGAAAGAATTGAAGGCGGAGAAGAAGCCAAAGGATCTGTGTGGCATCAGATGACACAGGCCACTCAGCAAAAACAACAATAGGAGGTCCACCCCATGAACCCATATGAGCAGTATATGAAAGAAATCTCCCAGCCGATGCGTGATGAATTAACGAACGCCGGCTTTACTGAATTAACAACACCGGAAGAAGTCGATACATTCATCGGCGAAACGAAGGGAACATCCCTCGTTGTCGTCAATTCCGTCTGCGGCTGTGCTGCAGGACTTGCGCGCCCATCTGCAAGAGAATCATTGAACAACGAAAAGGCACCGGAACACCTTGTTACCGTATTTGCCGGACAGGACCGCGAAGCGACTGCGCGTATGCGTGATTACTTCGAAGGGTACGAACCCTCCTCTCCTTCCATGGCTTTATTGAAAGACGGACAGGTCGTCCACTTCATTCCAAGAGAAGACATCGAAGATTATGAGGTCGAGGAAATTACCGCGAACCTGACGAAGGCCTACAACGAATACTGCTGAAACCTTTCAGCCTGCAGAGAAAACCGCATGTTTTCCTGCAGGCTTTTTTCATCCTTCCAGAAAGGATGACTTTTAAGGGCGGGGCCGGATGATCTCTATCAAAAAAAGACGGCCGCGAACACTATCGACCGTCTGGTTTATGCTGTTTTTTGGTTGTCAGGCTGCACAAGCTTCCATACGATGATAAACAACAAAGCCCCTGCTGCCCCTGCCGCCATATAGCTGACGTTCATATATTCTTTCATCAGAAGAGACATCAGCGGAGGACCTGCGGCTACTCCGATAAACCTTGAAGAGCTGTAAAACGAGGTGATGGTCCCCCTTTCCTCCTTCTCAATACCTTCTGTAATCAAAGCATCCAGCGTAGGCAGCATCGCCCCGATAGACGTGCCGAGGATACTAGTCATGACAAGCAGCCATACCAGCCGCTCATGCATATAGCCTGTAAATACGACGCTACCAGCGGCCGTCAGCAGAGAAAAAAGGAGCACCTTTTTCATGACGTCAGTATCTCCCTTAATCTTTCTCCCTGTGATGAAGGCAGACATACACAAGGTGAATAAAGGAATGGCCAGCACAAATCCTTTTTTTACTCCTTTAATATCATGGACCTTCTCCAGCATATCCGACATAAAAAACAAGACGGCAAATAAAACGAGCATGGCATAGGCACCAATAAGAAAAACAGGATATAACCATGCCCCCTCCCGCTTAAAAATTTCTTTCGTTTTTTTAATAAACTGCTTAAAAGGCCGGGGTTTTTCTTCCCCGCCTTTTGGCACCTGAATAAAGAAAAAGACTAAAACAATTGAGATGAGGCTGAAAAAAGAGATCGAGAAAAATGGTAAAAACCATAAGACGGCTGCAAAAGCTGCTCCCAAAATGGGACTGAGCACTTTCCCGAACGTATTGGATGTTTCAATGATCCCCAGGCATGAGCTTGCCTTTGCATCATCATCCTTGTACAAATCCCCCACAAGCGGAAGGATAATGGGCGTTGCTCCCGCTGCTCCCATTCCCTGAAGGACGCGGCCGATGGTGATCCATAGAAACGGCTCCTCCAGCTTCCAGGATGCAAAACCAGCAATCAAACCCCCGATAAAAGCCAGTACGAGACTGGGCAGGATGATCATCTTCCTCCCGAAGCGGTCCGATAAATAACCGGCAATAGGGATGAGAATAATAGCAGCAATGGAATAGCTGGTAATGATCGTACTGGACTGGAAAGACGTAATGCCTACCTTCTTTTCAAAAATCGGAAGTACAGGAATCAACATGGAATTGCCAAGCGTCATCACAAGAGGTATAGAAGCCATACTGACGAGACACCAGCCGCTGACTTTGTTATCCAAAGCGGCACCTCCTACATCTTCATAGTTGTAGGATGTCCCAAATCATTGAATCTCTCCCTCCACTCCTCAGGAAATAAATCCCTCCTAAAGTCACCCGACCAATGAACCAAATCTTTTTAAATTATCAGACTTTACCATAATATAACAAGTTATTCAATTTATCTTAACAATGAGGAGGTATCTTGTGGACGTACCTCAATTTTGAAAGGGGAGTTTATTGATGTTGAAGAAATGGTTACTGGCTTTAGGTATGGTTTCTGTTTTAACACTGGCAGCATGCGGCGGAGAAAGTGAAGAGGAAGGCAACACAGAGGAAGAGCAGACAGAAGAGCAGGAATCCGGTGATACAGAATCAGAGGATTCCTCTGAAATGGAAGGCGAAGATTCCGAAGAGGGTTCTGAAGAAGAATCTGAGGAAGAATCAGCTGAATAACGCACATAACCAAAGGCGCAGTGTCATCACTGCGCCTTTTTATTTGATTCTCCACGTCGTGCCATGTGTCCGGGAGGAAATTTTCTGCTCTTCCAGCGAGGATGAACAATGCGGACAGATGACTGCCCGGGGCGGAATAGGAAGACAACAGTACGGACACTCTTTTTTTGTCAGGCCGTCCAGCGGGTGCTGATGTGGTTTCTTCCAACGATTCATCTGCCTTACAACGAGGAAGACAGCAAATAGAATAATGACGAAACGGATGAAAGCGGTAAGAAAAAGTCCATAATTGATGGTTGCCGCTCCTGCTTCCTTCGCTGCCGCGAGGGAAGGGTAAAACAAGCCGTCCAAACTGATGAACATATTTTCGAAATTCATACTGGAATACAGAACACCGATGGGAGGAAGAAGCAGGTCGGTGACGAGGGAGTCGATAAAACCGCTGAATGCAGCTCCAAGCACCATTCCAACCCCCATATCGACAGCGCTTCCCCGGATGGTGAACTGTTTGAATTCATGAAAAATCCCCATCCTATCCCCCCTTTCCCTCATTGTATGAAAGAAAAATAGGAAGCATGTCCCTGCCTTTCAAACGTGCTCCCGAGGCAGATACTGATTCAGATGATGGGCAAGATCGAGGATATCCGTTTTTGAATGGTGATGGCTGAAGGATATCCGAATAAAAGACTTCGCGTCTTCTTCTTTCACCCCCATGGCGCTTAACGTATACGATGGCTGCTGCGTATGGGTGCGGCAGGCGCTGCCCGTCGAAAAGAAGTACCCCTTCCGGCTGCCTTCCAGCATCATCCACTGCCCCTGATGGTTATCGATCATCAGACCTATGATGGGCACAGGCTGATGTTCGGTGTCTCCGGCCAGCTGCCAATATCCCGGTGTTAACTCCTCAAGAAAAGATGTTTTTAATTGTTGATGATAAGCAGCACGTACAGGGAGGTGCTTGACTGCTTTTTCCGCAGCCGTAACGAATCCGGCGGCCCCCGGTACATCCACGGTTCCCGGGCGTACCCCTTTTTCATGGGTCACGTTTGGGGTAAGAGGCTGAAAGGAAAGATCAGGACGTATGTATACAGCCCCTGTCCCCTTGGGCCCGGACACTTTGTGGCTGGAAACCGATAAACTGTCCACAATGGATCCGATGGTGCTTAAGGAAATTTTCCCAAAGGACTGTACGCAGTCACAGTGGAGCAGAGATCCATACTTCCTTGCCGTATGGACAGCTTCTTCCACTGGCTGGATGGACCCGATTTCTCCATTGACATGGTGAAGAGCGACGACAGCAGGTTCATCATACAGGGCTTTTTCCAGTTTTGTAAGATCGACCTGCCCATTTGGATGCAGCGGGATGATCGTCACTCGGATGCCCTGTCCTTTCATCCGCTCTGCCAGATTGTGAATGGAAGAATGTTCCCCTCCGGAAATGACAAGATGCTGACTGTTAAGTGCCCTTATTAATGCCGATACAGCCAGTTCATTACTTTCTGTTCCTCCACTCGTAAAAGCAATTCCTTCATAAGGGACGTGAAGGAGTTCCCCAAGCTTCTTCCGGCAGTGTTCCAATAATGAGGAAGCTTTTGTTCCTGGATCGTGGAGACTTTGCGTATTTCCATAGTAGTGAGTGGCAGCATGGACATAAGCCTCCAATGCCTCTGGATCCACCGGACTTGTGGCCGCATAATCAAAATATCGATTCATGATCGATCCCCCTGTTCAAAAAACGCTTGCCTTCAGTTTAAATTTATGTGAACATTAGTGTCAATACATATGTATATACATTAACAGGAGGAAACGACATGGATGCAGATGTTTTGATCATTGGAAGCGGCGCTTCTGCTTTACAGCTTGCCAGACACCTTCGTCCGACAATGAATGTGATATTACTCACAAAGTCCACATTACAACACAGCAATTCTTTCTTGGCGCAGGGCGGAGTTGCGGCAGCACTTGGCGGGGATGACAGCCCTTCCTCCCATTACAACGACACCGTTAAAGCCGGCCGCTTTACCAATGCATCGCGGCCCCTTCACATTATGACCCGGGAAGCGAACTCCGTCATCCATGATCTGGCTTCTATCGGCTGCGCATTCGATAAAGATTCATTGGGACAGTTTCAGCTGGGACGGGAAGGCGCCCATGGACAAAGCCGCATTGTCCACGGAGGGGGAGATCAAACCGGCAGGAGGCTTGTGGAATGCTTGGCAGATGTGCTGCCGCCAAACGTAACTGTTCTGGAAAATCAGTTCGTTTTTGAATTACTTATCAACGATCAGAGAGAATGTTTTGGTGCACGAAGTAAGGATGCATACGGGAAGATCCATACCTTCCTTTCTCCCCATACCGTCCTCGCTGCAGGAGGGTGCGGCCAGGTGTATGCCTGTACTTCCAATGCAGCATCCGCTGAAGGGGACGGCATCGCTCTTGCTTTTGAGGCTGGAGCGGAGTTGATTGATATGGAGTATATCCAGTTTCACCCCACCCTTCTTTACATTAACGGGCAGGGCGCCGGGTTAATTTCCGAAGCTGTACGAGGAGAGGGAGCTGTGCTTGTCGATGAGACCGGCAGAAGAATCATGAAAGGGATCCACCCGATGGAAGATCTTGCCCCGCGCCATGTGACGGCTCAGACCATCTTTCACTACCGTCAAAAAGGCCGGCCGGTCTTTTTGGACATCCGGCACGTGCCTCGTTTTCAGGAACGGTTTCCTTCCATCACCGCCCTCTGCCTGAAGCATCAGGTCGACCTTCAGCAAGGTCTGATTCCTGTGGCACCTGGGTGTCATTTTATTATGGGAGGGGTCAAAACAGATGACAGGGGCAGGACGAACGTTCCCGGATTATATGCTGTTGGAGAAAACGCCTGTACAGGAGTCCATGGTGCCAGCCGACTGGCGAGCAATTCCCTGTTGGAAGGCCTCGTTTTCGGCAGAAGAGCCGCACGGTTTTTGAACTCCCTGTCATCCTCTCTCCCCGAGCAGCGACGGAAAAAAAGTCCGCCGCCTGCCGTTCCCCTTCATCTCCCTGAACGGCAGGTTATTCAGAAGCGGACGATGGAAGCAGCAGGAATTGTAAGAAACCATAAGGATCTGCATGCCCATAAAAAATGGCTGGACTCTTTCCCAACGGGTCATGGTTTTGATAAAGGGATGTTGACGAAGGAGCAGGTAACGGTTTTATTCCTGCTCCATACAGCCCGGTTGATTACGACCGCTGCTTTGGAACGAAAGGAAAGCCGAGGCAGTCATTTTCGTTCTGACTATCCCGAAGAACAGGCAGAGTGGAAGGACCGGACTATCCTGCTTCAATCCCACACAAAGGAGACGAATGATGAACCGCATCAAACGCTTGGATAAACTGAAGGATTTCTTAATCGAGGATATTGGAGATTACGATGTCAGTACGGATCTGCTGTTTCCTGCCGATCAGCACGGCATGCTGCGCATCACCGCTAAAGAAAAAGGAATATTCTGCGGAGGATGGGTGGTTACAGACAGCTACCATCTCCTCAACGAAAAGGTTAGAACAAAGGTGCTTGTCCAGGACGGAGACGAATTCCAGCCGGGCACCTGTCTGGCTGAGGTTTACGGACCGATGACGGATCTTCTGAAAGGGGAAAGGGTCGTCCTTAACTGCATTCAGCGGCTGAGCGGCATCGCCACTCTGACCAGGAAAGCTGTCCGGACCCTCGGGAATCCAAAGATCCGTCTTTGTGACACGAGGAAAACGACGCCGGGGCTGCGGATGTTTGAAAAGGAAGCCGTCCGCGCCGGTGGCGGATACAATCACCGCTTCGGACTATATGATGCTGTCCTGTTAAAAGACAACCACATCGCTTTTTATGGATCTCTTACAAACGCCGTCCAGCATATCAAAGCAAAAACCGGCCATATGGTGAACATCGAAGTGGAAACCGAGACAGACGAACAGGTGCTGGTAGCGGTGGATGCGGGGGTGGACGTCCTTATGTTTGACAACCGTCTTCCTGAAGACATTGAACGGATGCTTCCTTCTATTCCAGAGACCATCACGACCGAAGTTTCCGGCGGCATCCATCTGGACAACCTTTCCACTTACCGCCATTTGAACGTGGACTACATTTCCCTCGGCTTTTTAACCCACAGCGTCCGATCGCTTGATTTCAGCGCCCGGGCGGTTTTAATGAAGGAGGAGATGTTATGAACCTTTTTGAAACTTTGAATTCGACACGCCCCTCCCTGCCTGAACGGTACAAGAGGATGGCTGATGAAGAGCTTGAAGAGAGGATTATACGAGTGAAACAAGAATGGGGTCCTCGGTTATTCATTCCCGGACACCACTACCAAAAAGATGAAGTCATCCAATTTGCTGATGCCCGCGGAGATTCGTTAAAGCTTGCCCAACTATCCGCCACTCAGCACGAGGCGGAAGCCATCGTTTTTTGTGGTGTTCACTTTATGGCGGAAACGGCGGACCTTTTAACAAGAGAAGATCAGCACGTCTTCCTCCCCGATATGCGGGCAGGGTGTTCCATGGCTGACATGGCTGATATCCGCCAGACGGAACGGGCATGGGAGCAGTTGACGGCTTTGTTTGGAGACACGATTCTTCCTCTCACCTATGTAAATTCCACAGCTGCGATTAAATCGTTCGTCGGGGAACATGGCGGGGCGACAGTCACGTCATCGAATGCAGCGGATATGGTGACGTGGGCGTTCAACCAAAAACCGCGCCTGTTATTCCTCCCTGATCAACATCTGGGCAGGAATACAGCTTTCGAGCTTGGAATTCCTCTAGAAAAAATGGCCGTATGGGATCCGGTTCAGGAAGAGCTGGTGGGCAGCGGCCCCATGGATGAGGTCCAGGTTATCTTATGGAAAGGACACTGCTCTGTTCATGAAAATTTCACCACCGTGAATGTGGATCACATTCGTGCGGAATATCCGGATATGAAGATCATCGTCCACCCGGAGTGCTCAAGAGAGGTTGTCGAAGCGTCTGACATTTCCGGATCCACTAATATGATTATCCAGTCTATCGAACAGTCTCCTCCGGGCAGCGCATGGGCAATCGGAACGGAAATGAACCTCGTAAACCGGATCATCCAGGAGCACCCGGACAAGCATATCCTTTCACTTAACCCAAGGATGTGTCCATGCTTGACGATGAATCGGATT
The DNA here is from genome assembly GCF_056158365.1 of Halobacillus sp. AWH4_228. Classification (NCBI taxonomy): domain Bacteria; kingdom Bacillati; phylum Bacillota; class Bacilli; order Caryophanales; family Bacillaceae; genus Halobacillus; species Halobacillus sp. AWH4_228. The sequence goes on from NZ_JBSWTE010000001.1 coordinate 22,925, forward strand.
GACCTCCCCCATTTGGCATGGGCTCTCGAATCGCTGGCTGAAGGCCAACCTCCGAACCGGATCAAAGTGGCCGAACAAGTGGCCGGGCCGGCACGTCTTGCCCTGAACCGGATGTTGGATCACGCTTAGATTCCGTTGCATTTCCTGCAAAAGAGCGTACACTCAAAAGGAGAGTACTTACTGTTTTGAAGGAGCTGATCCCTATGCACATGAACGAAGAAGAACAGCAGCGGATGCTGAAGGCGGCCTACAGCCTCTTTTCCACCAAAGGATTCAGTGGAACGAGCGTAAAGGAAATCGCCGGACAAGCGGAAGTTTCTGAAGTGTCAGCTGCCCGTACCTACCCATCCCTGATGGATTTGTTTATTGATTCCTTTTCTGAAAGCTTTATTCAGCAGCTGGAGACCACCTCTGTAGAGGTCCATCCATCGACGAATCAAGAGCCGGCGGAAATGATTTATATGTACTTATGGAACCGGATGAAGGAGTTCACGTCGATGGATAAATCCGTGTTCAAAGAAATGATGAACAGCCTCTTCCCCGTGATGGAAGGCGACGCCGAAAATCGCAGAAAAATGATCGGTATCGACTTCATGCTGGTGGACGAAATGATCGTTCTTTTGAATGAGATGAAGGAAAAAGAGCTCCTGCCCGCGGATTTTAACGCCAATCAGGCTGCCGAAATCATATACAGTTCCCTGGCTTTCGAGTTTCTATTGTACGTGTATGAAGAGGAAGTTTCCCTGGAGATGTTTTTGAACGGAATCAAAAGAAAGCTCGATTTCATTATCGGGCGGTGATGCATATAAACCGTCGTGGAGGCAGACAGTAAACGTAAACGACAGGAGGTCTCCATGATGAACAAAGAACGCGCCAAAGAAATCTTTCATTCCCCTGATAGGATCCAGGTCCATCATAAGGACCGGGAAATTTATATTGAAGAAGTGATAGAACGCAGTGAAATGGCGAGGATTCACCCGACGGATCAGCCGAATATCGTTCAGAAAGTTCCGTTGTACGAACTCAAAGAACTGGATCAGTGAACGGGATGAATAACTAAATATACAAAAAGCCTGTAAAGACACGATGTCTTTACAGGCTTTTTTATAACCAGGATCATCAGAGGACGGCCCTCTTATTATACTGCGCAGAGAACTTAATTCTGGATGTACTTTTCGAAGATCTCCCTGAAATCCTTGCGTGTATGCTCGGTGTGCTTTTGAGCGAGCCAATCATAGGTGAACGTTACGGATTCCTTAAACTCAGAGGAGACTTGATTGTCATGGAACCTGTTTTCGCGCAGAAGATCACGGGCAGCCTCCAGACTTTCTCTCGCATATTCCGCATGGAGCTGATGGTCTTCCTGAATCTGAGAAATCGCTGTAAGGGATTTATAAAGATCGGCAATGGCCTCGCCTTCATCTTTAGCAATATCAATACTCATGGACTGACTGCCGATGGCAAATTTGATTTCCAGATCAAGGTCGATGGTTCCTGCGGTTTCTATGGTTACGTTTCGAATCGGATTTTTGTAATAGTCGTAGCGCAGAATATTCCGTTTGCTGCTGGAGGCTTTCTCCCCGTCCAGGTGAATGAGGGCCCGGTTGGTAAAGCAGTACTCATCACTTTTTGATTTGATCAGAAAGTGGATCTTTTCTCCATCTTCCGTCAGGACAAAATCATCCGACTGGGTCTTATCAAAATCTTCTTTAGAAATAATTCTCCCGATATCACTCAACCCGAGGGCATCACTGGCCAGCTTTTTAAACATAGGAAAACCTCCTTTAAATTCTTCTTCTACATCATTCGACAGACAACGTCCATTCCCTTCCGTGGATAGAAAATTCCCGAAAAGAAAAGCCGTCCCCATATCGGAACGGCATGCTTTATTTATTCGTAACGGTTCCACTGCACCACTTCGTCCAATGGAAGACGGGTCTTTTGAAAACCAGCTTTTGTACCTTTTCCAAGGGAAATCAGCATAACAGCTTCATAGTTTTCAGGAACATTGAAAGTTTCCAGGAACTGCGCTTCATCATAACCGCCCATCGGTACGGTGTCATAGCCTTTCGCTTTTGCTGCAAGCATCAGCTGGTTGGCCACGATTCCGCCATCAATGTGAGCGATTTTCGCAAGACGCTCTGTCGGGAAGTTTCCGTAGTTATCAAAAATGCTGTTGACGTACATGTTTTTCACATCTTCAGGCATGTTGCCTTTTTCAGCAATCTGGCTGTAAATCTGGTCTGCGTTTTTATAGGCCTCACGGTCACCAAGAACAGCCACAACGACGGATGCATCGACGATCTGCTGCTGATTGCTGGCGATAGGTAGAAGCTTTTCTTTTTCCGCCTGATCTTCGATGACAAGGAATCTCCACGATTGAAGGTTACTGGAAGATGGAGCCAGAACCGCTGTTTCCAGAATCTCACGGATTTCACTTTCTTCCATTTTGAATTCAGGATCATACTGGCGGACAGAGCGGCGTTCTTTGGCTACGGTTAGAAAATCCGTATCCTCCAGCTGCTTCGGTGCTTCTTTCGTTGTATCGATTTCTTTTACTTTATTTAGGTATTCTTCTTTACTCATTGTATTTTGAGACATGATGATGCTCCTTTAAACTGTATTTATCACAAGAACAGTATATGATTTAACTGTTCCTTTGTCAACTACAGTTTATGATAACCCAAGAAAAGCCCGACATAACGTTTCGCTTCCATCCGTTTCTGTTCATAAGACCCTTTTTACGAATGGAATGGCGAGATCAACTCCAGCTTTCCGTAGTGACGCCTGTGGGAAAAAGATCCACCGATAAGCGGAACGTGACCTTACTAATCATGAGCTGAATTTGAGGGTGCCCTTTGTTGAATAAAAGGTCGTCCATTTTCCATACAAAAAACATCTCGGATTTTACAGAAAAAAAGGACTGCCGAGAATTCTCTCGACAGTCCGTCTAAAACAACATTACGATTCCTTTTGAATCAGGTCGGCAATGGTTTTCTCTTCAAGCCCGGCTACAACCCAGCTTTCCATATCATTACGGAGTTCAATCAAGGATTCCCTTGTAGAAGGCGCAAAGCATTCTTTGCCTCCGACATTAAAGAAACCCTTCGGAAAAGTTTCCGCTCTCATTGCTTCATAGACTTCTGACAGCTTTATATCTTCGGGGTCTTTCACTAAGGAATAGCCCCCTTCTCTACCTTCTTTGGCGTGAATCAATCCCGCCTTCACTAAGTGACGGAGGATCTTTCTTAAGAACACAGATTTGGATTCCAGCTTTTCGGCAAGCTTTCCACTCGGGCAGAGTCCTTCATTTTCAGCAAGGACGACAAGGGCCTGAACAGCCATCCCAAACCATCGTGTGCTTGATACCTTTTCTGCCATGATTTCACCTCTTCATCTGCTTCTTATTTTGGGACATCCTGCAAAAAAAGTCAAAACACCGGAACGGCAAAAAAGCCCCGGCCGGAGCCGGGACTTTCCATCCTTACTGTGTAAGAGCCAGTTTCAGTGTATGATCACCAACGGTATACTCTTTCATTTCCTCTTTTTCGCCGACCGTGAGCTCCTTAACGAGGACATTCTCACGAATCAGCTGTTCGTTCTGCTTAATGGCTTCCTGTACTTCTTCATCACCGGCAAGAGCGATGTCGACACGAAGATCGATCGGCAGGTCCTGCTGCTTCCGCTCATCCTGAATCACACGAATCACTTCACGGGCAAGGCCCTCAAGGCGGAGCTCTTCTGTGATGGATGTATCAAGAACGACGTGGAAGTCCTGGTTGGACCCCATGGACAGGCCGGCGTCGGCCACACGTTCCACGTTCAACAGATCCATCGGTACTTCAACCTCACCATCGGCTGTTGGCACGACTGCTTTTTCATTTTGGACAACGGCTGCGGCTTCTTCTTCCGACAGCTTTTCCAGATAGCCTTTGACGAGACCGACATTCTTACCAAGTACCGGGCCGGCTGCGCGGAAGTTCAGCTTCACTTCATAACGGACAAGATCCTCGGAAGACTGCTTAACAACAACTTCTTTGACGTTGATCTCATCACGGATGATGCTGCTGTATTCCTCCAGCGCCTTGCCCAGATCCGGGTTGACCGGAATGACGACAAGCTCAGAGAGCGGCTGTTTCGTCTTGATCGCTTCTGTATTACGCACACCACGGGCAAGCTCGACCACCTGCAGGACAGCGTCCATATCTTTTTCCAGCTGTTTATTGACGACAGCATCGTCCACTTTCGGGAAGTGGGCCAGGTGCACACTTTCACCCGTCAAGTTCTGGTAGATATCCTCAGCCAAGAACGGTGTGAACGGAGCCATCAACTGGCTCAGCTGCGTCAGCACTTCATGAAGCGTATGGTAGGCCGCTTTTTTGGACTCGGTCATGCCTTCTTCCCAGAAACGGTCACGGGAGCGGCGGATGTACCAGTTACTCACTTCATCGATATATTTCTCAAGAGCCTTCGCTCCTTTGGTGAAGTCGTAATCCTCAAGGGCTTCTTCCACGACAGCTGTCACACTGTTCAAACGGGAAAGGACCCAGCGGTCAAGCAGCGTCTTCTCCCCGGTTTCATCCTTATTGAACGTGTAGCCGTCGATATTCGCGTACAGCGTATAGAAACCGTGCGTGTTCACAAGGGTATCAATGACTTTGGACTTGGCTTCAATCACGACACGCTCAGAGAAACGTTTGTTGTTCCAAGGGGCACTGTCCGCAAGAAGCGCCCAGCGGAACGGATCGGCACCGAACTTATTGACGATGTCTGTCGGATTAAGGGCATTTCCCTTACTCTTCGACATTTTACGGCCTTCTTCATCAAGAATGTGGCCGGTGGAAAGGACGCGCTTATACGGTGCTTTGCCTGTGAACAGCGTAGAAACCGCAAGCAGGCTGTAGAACCAGCCACGTGTCTGGTCAATTCCTTCACAGATCACATCAGCCGGGAACTGCTTTTCAAACTGCTCCTGGTTTTCGAACGGGTAATGCTGCTGGGCAAACGGCATGGAACCGGAATCGAACCAGACGTCAATGACTTCCGGCACACGGTCCATCGTGCCGCCACATTTTTCACAGGAAACCTGAACACGGTCGACGTAAGGCTTGTGCAGCTCAACGTCTCCGATATCTCCGATCGCTTTTTCCTGAAGGTCCGCTTTACTGTGCGGAGCGTATTGGTGGTCACAGGAATTACACATCCAGATCGGCAGCGGTGTTCCCCAGAAACGGTTCCGACCGATGTTCCAGTCGACCATATTCTCGAGGAAGTTTCCGAAGCGTCCGTCTTTGATGTGATCCGGATGCCAGTCGACCTGCTGGTTGTTGGCAAGGAATTGATCCTTAAGCTCTGTCGTTTTGATGAACCAGCTTTCGATTGCGTAATAAAGCAGTGGTGAATCACAGCGCCAGCAGTGTGGATAGCTGTGCTCATATTTTTCTTTATGGAAAAGAAGACCTTCATTAGCCAGGTACTTCACGATATCTACATCACAGTCTTTCACGAAGCGTCCTTCGAATGGAGGGATATCTGCTGTGTAGCGTCCCTGTCCGTCTACAACGTTAAAGAAGGAAAGATTGTGTTCTTTGACGAGGTTGTAGTCATCTTCCCCGTAGGCAGGTGCGATGTGAACAACACCCGTACCGCTTTCGGCGTTGACGAAATCTGCTTCGACAACGAAATGACCACGCTCAGGCTTTACAAACGGGAATGGTGCTTCATAGGATACACCGCTGAACTCGCTTCCTTTATGCTTGGATACGACCGTATAATCTTCGCCAAGATTTTTCTCAGCAAGAGCTTCAGCAACGATGTAAACTTCGCCGTCTTTTTCTGCTTTGATGTAATCGAGATCTGCATGGACAGCCAGGGTAACGTTGGCCGGAAGTGTCCAAGGCGTCGTCGTCCAGCCAAGGAAGAATTCATTCTCTGTCCCTTTGACCTTGAACTTCGCTGTCGCGGACAAGTCTTTCACATCTTCATAGCCTTGAGCCACTTCGTGGGAGCTCAAGGTTGTCTGACAGCTCGGGCAGTACGGAGTAACCCGGTGACCCTTGGATAGCAGGTTGCGCTTATGAAGGTCACTCAGGATGTACCAGACGCTTTCAATATAACGGTCCTGAAGCGTTACATACGGATCATCCATATCGAGCCAGTACCCGATGGATTCCGTGAATTCACGCCACTCTTTTTCATAGTTGAAGACACTTTCCTTACACTTCTCGATGAACTTCTCTACACCATATTCCTCGATCTGCTGCTTTCCGGAAATGCCGAGCTGCTTTTCAACTTCCAGTTCAACCGGAAGACCATGAGTATCCCAGCCGCCCTTACGCAGCACCTGATAGCCCTGCATCGTTTTGTAACGGCCCACAAAGTCCTTGATGACCCGGCCGAGGACGTGACCCGCGTGCGGAAGTCCGTTCGCTGTCGGAGGTCCTTCATAAAAAACGAAAGTTTCTGCGCCTTCGCGCTCATTCATGGAGCGTCGGAAGACATCTTCTTGTTTCCAGTAATCTTTGACACGATTCTCGCGGTCTAAAGCCACTTCCTTCGTATTGACACTGCGCATTTCTTCCACCTCTTACCCTTTTATTTTGTATAGATAATCACATGGGACACAACTGGATACAGTTTCCCTGAAAAAAACAAAAAATCCGCCCCTGTATGAAAACAGGGACGGATGTTCATTCCGCGGTACCACCCATATTCCGTGCAGGTTCAGCCGCACGGCGCTCGGTAAAAAACGGATAACGGACGTCAGCCGGTTCCACCTACTCTCAATCATTTCAGCAGAACTTCTCAGGGATGATCTTCAACCGATTCCGCCGTCGCTTTCCACCAGCCAGCGACTCTCTACAGGTCAGGTGATCGATTTACTCTTCCCGTCAATGAAACTATACGTATCTTCTCTAATCGTACAATGGAACGTCAGGGATGTCAAAAAGTTTCTTACCCCCATCTTCGCCCATTCCCCTACGGATTATACGTGTGGATTTCACTTTACACCCCCACTGATTTTCTGTCACTTTTTACGATTGGATCTTTGATTTGTTCTGGTGATCACGGCAGATCAAAGATTGGTATTATCCAAAACCAAAGCTTCGGATTACACTATAAACAACTCCATTGAAGGAAGGGTGTCTGTGATGAAAAACGAACAGAAACGGCGTGTACAGGAAACTTTCTCAAAAAACAAAGAGGCCTATGTCCAAAGCACCACCCATAACAACCCTGATGATTTGAGACTGTTGGTCGAATGGCTGAAGCCGGAAAAACACTGGAGGGTGCTGGATACAGCTACAGGCGGCGGTCATGTGGCCAAGGCCGTGCAGCCGTTCGTGAACCGTGTTTACGCGGCGGATCTGACAAAGGAAATGCTTCAGAACACAGCCGCCCATCTTTCCGGCATGGCCAATATCGCGTTCATTATAGCGGATGCTGAAGAGCTTCCTTTTCTTGACGATTACTTCGATGCGGTCACCTGCCGGATTGCTCCCCACCACTTTCCTGAACCCGATACCTTTGTATCGGAAGTCTCCCGCGTCCTGAAACCTGGCGGCCGCTTCCTCATGATCGATAACACAGCCCCTGAAGATGATCGGCTTGATCATTTTTACAACGCTCTTGAAAAAAGGAGGGACCCCAGCCACGTCCGCGCCTTGAAGGTATCGGAATGGGAGGCCTTATTCAACGACCAATCGCTGATTGTGAAGAAACACTTGAGACGACAGAAGACCCTCCCCTTTTCGTCGTGGGTGGCCCGCACCCAGCCTTCTCCAACAGAACAGCACGCCATAGAACAGGATTTATTATCGGCCGACAGCCATACGAAAGCCTACTTTTCGATTACATCATCAGATTCAGGTGTTGAACACTTTTCCATCGACGAGTATATGGTTCTTGTAGAAAAAGGTTCCTGCTAACGAATAATCCTCCACCTCATAGGAAGAATAACCAAAGGATATTGAAACTTGTTGTGAGGTGGGAAATCAAATGGATATCGTCGTCATGGCCCGTGCCCTTTTCGGAACTTCCCTGGGCTTCCATATCATCTACGCCACTATCGGTGTAGGGCTTCCCGTGATGATCATTATTGCGGAAGTTATGTATTTCATTAAAAAAGACAGCGATTATGCCCTGCTGGCGCGAAGATGGACGAAGGCTTTCGCCATCCTGCTTGCTGTATCGATCGCATCCGGAACAATTGTCGGCGTAATGATTTCCCTGCTGTTTCCTGATTTCATGGAAATCGTCGGCCAAGTCATCGCCCTGCCGTTCCAGATGGAGATTTTCGCTTTCCTGATTGAAGCGGTTTTCATGTCGATTTATTTATATGCGGCGGACCGCCTGCCGCCGACGCTCCGTCTTGTGAGCATCATCTCTGTTGCTCTTGGAGCGACTGCGTCGGCCATACTGATTACGGATGTGCATGCCTGGATGAACACCCCGGCGGGATTCCGGATGCTGCCGGACGGGGAGATTACAGACATCGATACGTGGGCGGCCTTTTTCAACCCGAGCTTCGGCGTCACCGCCATTCACGTTACCCTTTCCGCCTACATGACGGTGGCTTTTCTTGTGGCTTCCGTAGCCGCCCTCCGCTTGATGAAATCAAAAATCACTGATCAGGAGCGGGCCTACCATAAAAAAGCGTTGATGATCGCCCTTTATTTCGGCGCGTTGATGTCTTTGGGAACAGCGATCAACGGCCACGAAACCGCTCAAATGCTGCATGAATACAACCCAAGAAAACTGGCAGCTGCCGAAGGGCTGTTCGAAACTCAGCGTTATGCCCCGCTTTCTGTCGGAGGCTACACATCCCTCGAGGACCAGCGGGTGAAGTACGCCATTGAAATTCCATACGGACTGAGCTTCCTTGCTGGTGACCGGTTTGATACCGAAGTGATCGGTCTGAATGAATACCCGCAGGAGCTGTGGCCGCCCTTGTATGTCCATATTCTGTTCAATGTCATGGTCGGCATCGGTACCGTCCTGATTGCCGTCGCTTTTGCCGCCTTGTTCTGGAAACTTGTTCTTAAAAAAGAGTTTCCCGGATGGATTCTCGCCATCCTTGTCGTCAGCGGCCCGCTGGCTCTGCTGGCGATTGAAGCCGGCTGGTGCTTCAGCTGTATCGGGCGTCAGCCGTGGACGATTACAGATGTCCTGAGAACAGGGGAAGCTGCAACAAAATCCAAAAGTGTCGGTTTTCTCTTTTACTTGTTCATGGGTTTGTACATCACTCTGTTGTTCGTCACAGGATTCGTCCTCCGGTTCTATTTCAAGAGAAACCCTGTCAGCCGGGACTTGAGCTCTCAATAAAGGCAGAGAAAGGAAGAACATTTCATGGAAGCTTCAACACTGGCCGTCACCATTTTGTGGAGCCTGCTGTTCATTTACGCAATGCTTGGCTCTCTTGATTTTGGAGCAGGGTTCTGGGGGATGATTTATGGAAAAAGTGAAGAGAAAAGCGCCTCCCAAATTGCGAACCGCTTTTTATCTCCGACGTGGGAGGTCACCAATGTATTCCTCGTCATCTTCGTCGTATCTGTGGTCACGTTTTTCCCTTATGCAACGACGCTTCTGAGCAGTGTCCTGCTTGTTCCTGTCGCGCTCGGACTGCTGCTCCTGACGATCCGCACCACCTTTATGGTGTTCCAGCACTATGCTGGGAAATTTGTCGGACTCCTTCGTGTCACCTCCGGGGTCACAGGGCTGATCATTCCTGCCCTGCTCGTTAGTATTCTCCCGATCACCCTCGGTGGGTTCATCAGTTTCGAAGATGATTATCCACGGTTGGAATACGGAGATCTTCTGACCCATCCGACGCTGTACATGCACGTATTGTTCGGCCTTTCGACAGAACTGTTCATTTCTTCCGTCTTCTTAATGGATTATGCCAAGGAAGCCGAAGATTGGGACGCGTATGATACCTTCCGGAAACATGCTCTTTGGCTCGGACCTGTCAGCATCGCCGTCGCTATGCTGACCATTGGAACGTTTCCTGAAGAAGCTGGTTGGATCGTTGATAATATTGAGCAGAACTGGCTCATCTTCGGTCTTTCCTTATTGTTTTTCCTGATCGGCTATGTTCTTTTGTTTTTGAAAAAACCGGACGGAAGAAAGGGACGGGCCCGACCTGCCGTCATCATGATCGTGCTGCAGTACGGATTCGCTATTTATGCCTACGGATCCGCCCACCTGCCGTACTTGATTTACCCTGATTTAACAGTCAGCGATGGGTTCACCAACGCGTCCACCTTCTATCCGATGCTGATCGTTTACGCCGTCGGGTTCGGAATTTTGATTCCAGCCTTCTATTTATTCTGGAGGTTGTTCCTGAAAGACCGGCGCTACTTAAAGCAGCAGTAAGCACATGCAGCCACTTCCCTGCGGGGATGGCTGCTCTTTTTTGTTTACCCACTTTCTGTAAAAGGGTACTGAACTACAAAAAAGGAGAAACGCTATGACAGAACTATCGAACTCCTATTTGGAAGAAGCCATTGAAGACAGCCGTCCCTATGCTTCTCAAGGAAAGGTGAATATGAACCTTCCTGATTACGGGGAGGCAAATAAAGACTACCTCGGCGTCAGCATCATCACGACAGACGGCTCGAGTTACAGCGCCGGGGATCATGATAAATACATTCCGATGCAGAGTACCTCAAAAGTCATCAGCTTGATGCTTGCTCTCCAGGACTTCGGAAAGGACCGTGTTTTTCAAACTGTAGGAATGGAGCCGATGGGAGATTTCTTCAATTCCATCAGCCAGCTGGAATCCTATGACACAAGCAAGCCTTTCAATCCGATGATTAACGCGGGCGCCATCGCTACAGCTTCCCTTATTAAAGGACAGAGCGTGGAAAACCGGTTCGACCGCTACATGAATTTCTTAAAGAAAATCACCAGCAACGATCATCTAGAAATGAGCGGTGAGATGTACGAAGCAGAAAAGGCGAACGGCTCGCGCAACCGTTCCCTCGCCTACTTTATGCACAGCACAGGAACCCTTGTGACCGATGTGGAAGAAGCGCTGGATTTATACTATCGTATGAATTCAGTCATGATGTGCTGTCATGACTTTGCCCGGGTCGGCTTGTTCCTTGCTAAAGGCGGTCTCGATCCAGATACGGAAGAAAGCTTGATTCCTGCCCACCACCTAAGAACCGTAAAAGCCATCATGATGACCTCCGGGATGTACAACTCCTCCGGTCACTACGCAGTCGAAGCTGGATTCCCGTGTAAAAGCGGAGTATCCGGGAGCATCATCGGTACGGTTCCTGGAAGAATGGGCATCGGTGTCGTCGGCCCTGCCATTGATGAAAAGGGAAACAGTACAGCCGGCGGCGCTTTGATCAAAAAAATGTCCAGGGACCTGAAATTAAATATGTTCGGCATAGAAAATACAGAAAGGACGAAGGACCATGCCTTTTGATTACGATCTGGATTTTGATTCCATTGATTTCAGAGAAGAACCCGGAAAATACCGCGTCGGGCGCGGAGAACAGGGGGTGCTTCTCGTCGAGCCCTACAAAAGTGAAATTCTGCAGCACTGGCGCTTCAAAACACCTGAGATCGCAAAAGAGTCGTCAGAAAAAATCTACGCCATGTTCGAAGAGTATAAGAAAAACGATGATTTTGTCGGCATGGATATGGCCCGTAAATTCCTCCAGATGGGGTATACACGCTCGCGACGGTACGCCAATTATAAAGGCGGAAAAAAATACGATGACGATGGAGATATCAATGACCGGGATATAGATGAGGAAAAAGCAGAATCAGCCCGGATTTTCGAAGAGAAATGGATCAAAGTCCGCGAAGATGAAGAATACCTTGAGAAAAAACGGGCCCACCAAAAGGAATACGGATAAAATCAGGACGTTCCGATTAAAAATTGGAAAATCTTCCGCATGCATATTGTCAAAACTTTCTGAGTAGTGTAGAGTAGTCATCAACATTTACATGAACTTACAATTATATTCTTATCAAGAGAGGCAGAGGGACTGGCCCTGTGAAGCCTCAGCAACCCCTGGTATCGACCAGAAGGGTGCTAACTCCAGCAAGTTGTTGATCAACTTGAAAGATAAGAAGAAGCCTTGGATATCCAGGACGCCTTCTTCTTAGAGAAGGCGTCCTTTTTGTTTTCACACTGCTTCCTCTCTTGATCGGTTCATAAACGAAAGGAGTATTTTTATGTGTCACACGGAAACAAAATTCGTCCAGACAGGAAACCAGCGGAACGAACCGTATGGAGCGATCAACCCACCGGTTTACTTTTCCACCCCTTACCGGCACCCAGGGCTCGGGGAATCTACAGGGTTTGATTATACGCGGACGGGCAACCCGACAAGAAAAATCCTGGAAGCCTCCATCGCCGATATCGAAGAAGGTGATGCAGGTTTTGCCTTCAGTTCCGGAATGTCCGCCATCCAGACCGTCCTCTCTCTTTTCCGCGAAGGAGATGAAATTCTCGTATCCGAAGATTTATATGGAGGGACCTACCGCTTATTTGAACATATGAAGGAGCGTTACCGTCTGCAGTTTACCTACCTGGAAAACGAAAAGCTGAATGACCTGCCTTCTTATGTGACCGAACGTACGAAAGCCGTTTACATTGAAACTCCGACAAATCCGCTCATGCACCAAACCGACATCAGGCAGATGGCCGGACTAGCAGAAAAACAAGACCTCCTGCTGATAGTCGACAACACCCTTTATACACCAGTTCTCCAGCAGCCGCTGAAGGAAGGAGCAGACGTCGTCATTCACAGCGCGACGAAATACCTGGCCGGACATAACGATGTTCTGGCCGGACTGCTTGTCAGTAAAGGCGCAGACATCAGCGAAAAGCTCGCTTTTCATCAAAATACATCCGGAGCTGTCCTGTCGCCGTTTGACTCCTGGCTCGTCATGCGCGGCATGAAAACCCTGCCTCTACGAATGAGGCAGCATGAAGGCAACGCGAAAGCCGTCGTTCAATTCCTGGAGGATCATCCATGTGTGAGTGATATTTTCTACCCAGGAAAAGGCGGCATGGTGTCCTTCCGACTAAAGGAAGAAGCCTGGATCGATCCTTTTCTAAGAGGATTGAATTTAATCAGTTTCGCGGAAAGTCTCGGAGGTGTGGAAAGCTTCATCACCTACCCCGCCACCCAGACCCACGCCGATATCCCTGAAGAAGAACGCGTCCGCTACGGCGTGTGCAATAAACTGCTCCGTTTTTCCGTAGGCGTGGAGCACATCGATGATCTTTTGAGAGATCTTCAATCTACTTTGAGTCAATTACCTAAGGAGGAATCCGTCCAATGAATACCCATTCCCTGCAGACCCGCCTGCTTCACAACGACCAGAAGTTCGATCCGCAGACCGGAGCGGTGAGTGTCCCGATCCAACAGGCCTCAACCTTTCACCAACAGGATTTTGACACACCGGGGGATTACGACTACAGCCGGTCGGGAAACCCGACAAGAACAGCGTTGGAAGAGACGATCGCCGGCCTTGAAAACGGCACGAAAGGCTTTGCTTTCGCCTCCGGAATGGCAGCGATTTCCACAGCGTTCATGCTTTTATCCAAAGGGGATCACATCGTTATAACCAAGGACGTATACGGGGGGACTTTCCGAATGATCCACGATGTTCTCCACCGCTTTGGAATCGATCACACCTTTGTTGACATGACCGATCTTCATGAAGTGGCTACAGCCATAAAGCCGAATACGAAGCTGTTATATATTGAAACTCCTTCCAATCCAACACTTGAAATCACTGATATAAGGGCAGTGGCAAAACTCGCCAAAGCGAACAACTGCCTCACCTTTGTCGATAACACCTTTATGACACCAGCCCTGCAGCGTCCGCTCGACCTTGGCGCCGATCTTGTCCTCCATAGTGCAACGAAGTTCATTGCCGGACACAGTGATGTCGTTGCCGGCTTAGCTGTGACCAACAGGGAAGATGTCGCAGAGGCTCTTTCTTTTCTACAGAATTCTTTCGGATCTATTCTGGGCGCACACGATTGCTGGCTCGTGCTCCGCGGCCTGAAGACACTCCACTGCCGAATCACCCAATCATCTCAATCAGCGGCAAAAGTCGCAGAAGCTTTATCCAGTCACCCTCTGGTCGAGCACGTGTACTACCCAGGCTTCCGCTGTCATCCGGGGAATTCCACCCACACGTATCAATCCGACGGGTATGGAGCCGTTCTATCGTTCCGCCTCCGTGACGAGGAGGCGGTCCGCCAATTCACAAAAGCGGTCGAAATTCCGGTGTATGCCGTAAGTCTTGGAGCTGTCGAGTCGATCTTATCGTACCCGGCGCGGATGTCCCATGCCTCCATGCCTAAGGAGGAACGGGCCAAACGCGGCATCACGGACGGACTGCTGCGTTTATCGGTCGGATTGGAAAAGCCGGAGGACCTGATCGCAGACTTTTCGCAGGCTTTGAACCAAATCGAACGGACTACTGAAGACAGGAGGGTGAGTATATGACATTACGTGAAGCCCTCCATAGACAAACACTGGTCGGAGACGGGGCGATGGGGACTCTTCTTTATTCCTACGGGGTCGACCAGTGTTTCGAGGAACTGAACCTTTCGCATCCAGAAGAAGTGAAAAGCGTTCATGACGCTTACGTCCAGGCAGGAGCCGATTTGATTCAAACCAATACGTACGGCGCCAATTACATCAAGCTTGGCCGTTACGGCCTCGAGGATCACGTGAAGGAGATCAATACAGCCGCTGTCCAGCTCGCAAGACATGCCGCCGGCGACAAGGCGTATGTACTCGGAACGGTCGGCGGCATCCGGGGGGTTCAGAAACAAGCTGTTTCTCTTGAGGAAATAAAACGAAGCTTCCGCGAACAACTCTACTGTCTTTTGTTTGAACAAGTGGACGGCCTTCTTTTTGAAACCTTCTATGATCTAGAGGAACTCTCCACCATTCTGTCGATCGCCCGGAAGGAAACAGACCTTCCTCTGATTGCCCAGGTATCGATGCATGAACCCGGGGTGCTGCAGGATGGTACACCACTCCCTGACGCGCTCACTCATCTGGAAAAAATCGGAGCGGACGTGACAGGCATCAACTGCCGTCTCGGCCCGTACCATATGATCCAGTCCTTAGAAGAAGTGCCCTTACCCGAAAAAGCTTTTCTATCGGTCTATCCGAATGCCAGTCTGCCGGCCTTTCAGGATGGCAGACTGGTTTATGCGACAGATCCCTCCTACTTTCAAAAAAGCGCCCGGGCGCTTTACGACCAAGGGGCGCGGATCATCGGCGGGTGCTGCGGCACAACACCGGAGCACATTGAAGCCATCGCATCCAAAGTAAAAGGAAAAGCACCGATCAAAGAAAAGATTGTAGTTGTCCGACAAAAGACCGAAACAGCCGTCCAATCCACTAAAGATCAACGACCACACCTCCATGAAGCGGCGAAGAAAGGCCGGTCCATCATTGTCGAACTGGATCCCCCGAAAAAGTTGAACATCGATCGTTTTCTTAAAGGGTCCAAAGCGCTTCAGGAAGCTGGTGTTAACTCGATCACCATTGCGGATAACTCCCTAGCCTCTCCACGAATCAGCAACTCTGTCATGGCTTCGATCATTAAAGAAAAATATGATGTCGATCCACTCGTCCATATCGCCTGCCGGGACCGCAATCTTCTCGGTCTGCAGTCCCACTTGATGGGTCTTCATACACAAGGCATCCGCCAAGTCCTGGCGGTCACCGGCGATCCCACGAAGATCGGGGATTTTCCTGGAGCGACGTCTGTCTATGATTTGTCATCTTTGGATCTCATTCACTATATTAAGCAGATGAACAGAGGCATTTCTTTTTCCGGAAATTCTCTCGGGAACCAAACATCATTCTCAGTCGCTGCAGCCTTTAATCCGAATGTAAGAAATTTGAACCGTGCCGTCGGAAGAATGAAAAAGAAAATTACCTCCGGCGCCGATTACTTTATCAGTCAGCCTGTGTTTAACGAAGAGCAGCTTCTCGAAGTCTATGAAGCGACAAAACAAGTGGAAGCCCCTCTTTACATCGGCATCATGCCGTTGACAAGCGCACGCAATGCTGAATTCCTTCACAATGAAGTGCCCGGCATCACCCTGTCTCCTTCCATACTGGAAAAAATGGAAAAAGCCGGACAGGACCGGAAACAAGCACAGGCCGAGGGCATCAGCATAGCAAAGTCCCTCATCGATACAGCGGTTGACCTGTTTAACGGCATTTACTTGATCACCCCGTTCCTCCGCTACGAGATGACGGTGGAACTAACGAAGTACATTAAACAGAAAACAAAGGAACAGGAAAGGAAGATGTCCGATGGCATCCACATGGTTTGACGAACAACTGAAAAAGAGGATTCTCATTTTGGACGGAGCCATGGGGACGATGCTTCAGGAAGCCGGCCTGAGCCCTGAGGATTTTGGCGGCGAGGACTACGACGGATGCAATGAATATTTGAACCTCACCTGCCCGGAGTTGATTGATACCATCCACACCCGGTATATGGAAGCGGGAGCGGACATTATCGAAACCAACACGTTTGGTGCGACGAGCCTTGTCCTCGATGAATACAATCTCGGTCACCTGGCTGAGGAAATCAATATCAAAGCAGCACAAATCGCTAAAACGGCTGCAGAACGAATGAGCACAGAACATCACCCCCGCTTTGTTGCAGGAGCGATGGGGCCGACGACGAAAACCTTATCCGTCACCGGTGGGACGACATTCGAGCAGCTGGCGGACACCTATGAGGAACAGGCACGCGGATTAATGAGGGGAAACGTCGACCTTCTGTTGTTGGAAACGTCCCAGGATATGCTGAATGTCAAAGCGGCCTATCTCGGGATTACACGAGCCGGTCATGCACTCGGAATCGAGCTGCCCCTTATGATTTCCGGTACGATTGAGCCGATGGGAACGACCCTTGCCGGACAAAGCATAGAAGCCTTTTATTTATCGCTGGAACATATGAATCCGGCTGTCGTCGGGTTGAACTGCGCCACAGGGCCGGAGTTTATGCGGGATCACCTGCGCTCTCTTTCGGATCTTGCTGCCACCTCCGTCAGCTGCTACCCCAATGCAGGACTGCCCGATGAAGAAGGACATTATCATGAAACCCCGGCTTCTCTCGCATCTAAAGTGGCAGGTTTTGCTGAAAAAGGATGGTTGAATATTGTCGGCGGCTGCTGTGGCACGACGCCGGATCACATTCGTGCCATAGCGGAAGCCGTCAAAGAGTACACTCCAAGAACCGCCCCGGAAGACCATGCCCACGCACTATCCGGAATCGAGCCGTTGATTTATGATGACCCCGCTGACCGCCCGATCCTTGTAGGGGAGCGGACGAACGTAATCGGGTCCAGAAAGTTCAAACGGTTGATTGCAGAAGAAAAATACGAGGAAGCGTCGGAAATTGCCCGCGCCCAAGTGAAAAAAGGAGCACAGGTCATCGATATCTGTCTCGCCGACCCGGACCGGGAGGAAATCAAGGATATGGAAGCCTTCATGAAGCAGGTCGTCAATAAGGTGAAGGTGCCTCTGGTAATCGACTCCACGGATTATCACGTCATCCGGAAAGCACTTACCTTTTCCCAGGGGAAAGTGATCATTAACTCCATCAACCTGGAGGATGGTGTAGAGCGCTTCAAAGAGGTGCTTCCCCTAGCTAAGCAGTTCGGAGCGGCACTTGTTGTCGGGACGATTGATGAAACGGGGATGGCCGTTACGGCAGAGCGGAAACTGGAAATCGCCGAACGTTCCTTTGATATTCTCGTAAACGAATACGAAATCAACCCACGTGATATTATTTTTGACCCCCTCGTCTTCCCCGTCGGTACCGGAGATGCGCAGTATATCGGGTCAGCAGAAGCGACAATTGAAGGCATCCGGTTGATGAAGCAGCACCTTCCTCTCTGCCAGACTGTCCTCGGGGTGAGTAATGTATCTTTCGGGCTTCCTCCAGTCGGCCGGGAAGTGCTGAACGCTGTCTATTTGTATCACTGTACAAAAGCGGGTCTCGATTACGCGATTGTGAATACGGAAAAGCTCGAGCGGTACGCCTCGATCGGCGGGGATGAAATCTCCCTCGCCGATGAACTGCTGTTTCATACCAATGACGCAACACTGGCAGATTTCACAGCTTTTTACCGCGGAAAGAAAAAGGAATCCAAAACGCCGACATCAACCATGACTCTTGAGGAGCGGCTCGCTCATTATGTTGTGGAAGGTACGAAGGAAGGGCTGATCCCTGATTTGAACCTCGCCCTCCAACAGTATGACACACCTCTTTCGATTATTAACGGTCCATTAATGACCGGCATGGCTGAAGTCGGCCGCTTGTTCAATGATAACCAGCTGATTGTCGCTGAGGTTCTGCAGAGTGCCGAAGTCATGAAGGCTTCCGTCGCCTACCTTGAGCCGCATATGAAAAAAGGGGATGCTTCCAATAAAAAAGGCAAGGTTCTGCTTGCGACAGTCAAAGGAGATGTTCATGACATCGGCAAAAACCTGGTCGAAATCATCTTAAGCAACAATGGTTTTGAAGTCGTCGACCTCGGAATCAAAGTGACACCCGCAGAGCTGATTCAGCAGATACAGCAAGAAAAACCGAGCATTGTCGGACTCTCCGGTCTTCTTGTGAAGTCTGCCCAGCAGATGGTATTAACCGCTCAGGACTTGAAACAGCAGAACATCCACCTGCCGATTCTTGTCGGCGGCGCTGCCCTGTCGCGGAAGTTCACCCATACAAAAATTTCACCGGAATATGGAGGGCCTGTCTTATATGCCAAGGATGCCATGGACGGGCTGGCTATATCCAATCAATTAAGCAGTGAAGACTCCAGGGAACAGTTTCTGAGTGAACAGGCTGAAAGACAGGCAGCTGCAGTCGAGCGATCGAACCGTCCAGCCCCGGAAAAAAACAGAGGCGGAGGCACAACCACGGCTGTCCGCCCAGTCTCAACGGTTGCTGCAAATGGACCCGTCTACCAGCCACATGACTTTCAGCGGCATTTGATTAGCCGACACCCAGTCGCACACGTTGAACCGTATATCAATAAGCAGATGTTGATTGGACACCACCTCGGATTAAAGGGTAGATTCGAGAAGCTGCTGGCAGAAGGAAATCAAAAAGCCGTCCATTTAAACGAAGTCGTCAATCAACTGCTGACGCAGGCCAAACAAAACAATTGGATCGAACCTTCTGCCTTATACCAGTTTTTCCCCGCGCAGTCCGACGGCGATGATGTCCTGATCTACGACCCCCGGGATCAAACCCGTCTCATGGAACGCTTTACGTTTCCAAGGCAGCAGAAAGAACCGTTCCTCTGCCTGGCAGACTATGTAAGATCCGTTTCAAGCGGAGAGATGGATTATGTCGGTTTTTTTTCAGTTACCGCAGGCAAAGGAATCAGACAGCGGTCCGTGGAACTGAAAAATAACGGCCGGTACCTGGAGAGCCATGCGCTGCAGGCACTGGCTCTGGAGACAGCCGAAGCGCTGGCTGAAAAGATTCACCAGGAAATGCGTGACCGCTGGGGATTCCCGGATGCGACAGACTTTACAATGCAGGAACGATTTTCAGCCAAATATCAGGGACAGCGGTATTCTTTCGGCTACCCGGCGTGTCCAGAGCTTGAAGATCAGAAGAAGCTGTTCCGACTTCTTCAACCAGAGGATATTGGTATTGATCTGACAGAGGAATGCATGATGGAACCGGAAGCTTCCGTAACAGCGATGGTCTTTGCCCATCCGGAAGCCCGTTACTTCAACGTTCATTAAAACGAAGCGGAAAAGCTCTATACCGATATAAAACCCGTACAGAGACCAAGATTTCTGAGTCACTGTACGGGTTTATCCTTTGATTGCCGCGCTCGTCCACGAATGGCCGTTTTTACAGAACAAAAGACCTGTGACGCGACTTATTTGTCATCGCGGTATTTATAAATGACGGTACTGTATACCTGCGTCTTCGCTTTAGGATCCAGGAAAATGGCAGCGCTGTTGATGGCAGCCATTGCTTCATTGAATCCGGAAGCAATCAGCATCGTTTTACTCGGATAGACCACCGCATCCCCTGCTGCGAATACTCCGGGAATATTGGTACACATGTCCGTTTCTACAGGAATCCGTCCTTTATCGGTATGGATTCCCCACTGATCATACACACTTTTCTCCATCTGCAGCCCTTCATAAACGAGAAGGTGATCAAGAGAAAGCTCTGTACCATCGCTCAGAATCACCCCTGTCATCTGTCCGTCTGCCTCTTTCAACTGCTGAACAGTCCGGCCGTACTGGACGTGGACAGAAGATGCCAGCAGTTTTTCCTCATCCTTTTCATAAACAGCTTTAAAGGCGCTCCCCCTATTGATCAGCGTCACTTCATCAGCGGATTCTTCCAGCGCAAGCGCCCAGTCGATTCCGACACGGTTTTCTGATACAACAGCGGTTTTCAGTCCTTTGTACTGTTCCTTATTTTTTATCGTGTAGTGGATCTGTGTGCCATCATAAGCAGCGGCGCCATTCACCTGGAGAGGCTGCATTTGGAAAGTCCCCAGTCCGGAAGCGATCAGGACGGTCCTTGTATAATGAGCGGACCCATCATGGGTCACGAGAAGAAACGTCCCATCTTCCTGTTTCTGAAGGTCTTTTACTTTCGTCCCTGTCACAAGAGCCGGTTGAATGCTCTGTGCTTGTTTTTCCACATTTGCCGCAAGTTTCTCTCCCGAAATCCCGGGAAAACCGCCGACATCATAAATTAGTTTCTCCGGATAAAAGAACGAAACCTTGCCACCTGTTTCCGGCTGGTCTTCCATCACCTTCGTCTTCAACCCTCTCATCCCACTATAAAAAGCGGCGTACATCCCCGTCGTACCTCCGCCGATAATGGTTACATCATACATTTCCATCTCTGTCACCTTCTCCGCTTCATATATGTTCGTACACGTGTTTACCTCCCATTGTACGGAGGGCGGAAATAGAATGCAAAAGTAAATCTTTTGTAAAGGTTACAGGTATTCCATTGCTTTCCCCAGACCGTTATCGTATTATGATATCGGATTTTGATAATGGAGGTGATCGATGTGCTGAGAGATTTTTTTCTTGGTTCGATTAAGATCCATATCCTCTATCACGCCAGTATAGAACCGATATACGGCGCGTTTCTTATGGAGGAGCTTGCTTCCCACGGTTATGACATCAGCCCGGGGACCCTCTACCCTACGCTCAAGCAGCTGCACAAGGATGAGCTGCTGGAAAAATACGAGGAGAAGGTAGAAGGAAAAATCCGCAAATACTATGTCATTACAAATAAAGGACAGCAGGTGCTGAAAGAAGGAAAACAGCAGGTCCAGGAACTTGCTGAAGAAATCTTAGGAAAAGATTGGAGGAAAATTTCAGATGAGTCCATCAAAGAAAAGTAACTGGGTGGAAATACTGCGCACGTCGACAAAACTCGGCTTCACGTCCTTCGGCGGTCCTATCGCGCACCTTGCCTATTTTAAGGACGAATACATCGATCGTAAAAAGTGGCTCGATGATAAAACCTATGCTGATATCATTGCCCTCTGCCAATTTCTCCCCGGCCCGGCAAGCAGTCAGGTAGGGATTGCCATAGGTATGCTGCGCGGAGGGTTCATTGGAGGATTGATTTCCTGGTTCGGTTTTACGATGCCGTCCATTCTGGTTCTTATTCTATTCGCTATGCTTTATCAATCCTTTGACTTGGCAGATGCCGGTTTCATCCACAGCCTTAAAGTCGTTGCCGCAGCTGTCGTCCTGCATGCATTGATGGGCCTTGGTAAAAAGCTGACCCCGGACAAGCCGAGAATTGCGATGGCCCTGGCAGCCGCCTTGATTCTGCTGCTTTATCCATCCGCCTGGATGCAGCTGGTCATCATATTCGCTGCGGGCGTCTTCGGATGGAAGATGTTTTCCGGATTGAATCCATCTAAAATTCAGCCGTTTCCTGTCACCTTTTCTAAAAAAGCAGGAATCGCGTCCCTCAGCATTCTTGTCGGCCTGCTTATTTTCCTGCCTGTGCTGGCCAGGAATACAGACAATCTGTTCATCCAGCTGTTTGATACATTCTTCCGGGTCGGGTCTCTTGTTTTCGGGGGCGGTCATGTTGTCCTTCCGATGCTGGAACGGGAAGTTGTTCCGACCGGGCTTTTATCTGCCAGTGATTTTCTGGCCGGATATGGAATGGCCCAGGCTGTTCCCGGACCTTTGTTCACGTTTTCAAGCTATCTCGGTACGATGATTCAGGGAATACCTGGAGCTGTCGCCGCGACGGCAGGGATTTTCCTTCCGTCTTTCCTGTTTCTTGTAGCCGCGCTCCCGTTCTTGAACGAACTTAGAAAGCGGCCGGCTTTCCAAGGGGTTCTAACAGGCGTCAACGCCAGCGTCGTCGGCATCCTGCTGGCTGCCTTTTATGATCCGGTCCTTAAGAGCTCGATTTTAAGCGGAGAAGATTTCGCTCTCGCCGCCATCCTGTTCTCCCTGCTTCATTTCTTTAAAGTCCCGGCATGGGCCATCGTTATCATCGGGGTTGCTGCAGGAGCTGTGCTCAATATGTTATAGAAACCAGGCACAAAAGACTTTCTTTTGTGCCTTTTATTTTCGATCTTATTCAAAAAACTTTGGATCTTATGCAGGAAGTTCACTATAATAGTCGAACTTTATCAAAAGATGAAACTATGGAGGGAAACGCATGGCTGAAGAGCAAACCAGATATTCTCGACTAGCTCAAATTACCAAGCTGATCAACACCAAGCTGGATTTGCGCGAAGTATTAGAGCATGTAGTAACAGCCATATCAGAAGAAATCATGCGGTGCGATTCCGTGGGGATTTATCTGCCGCGGGAAGACGGCACGTACCAGGGGTATGTAGGAAAACCCAATACCATTAACGGCATGACATTGGATATGCACATTGTCGATCCGGAACAGGATCTGTTAGCCAAAGAAGTGATTGAAACACGGGAAGCAATTTATATTCCAGACACTTCCAAGGATGACCGCCCGGACCAGCGGGCGGTCCAGGCGTTTAAAATCAAATCGCTGCTTGTCGCTCCCATCTCCTATGAAGATGAATTGTATGGACTCGTCTTCTTGTTTGACTACGGGATCCCCATGGATTTGACGGACTCTGAGATTGAAAGTGTCAAAGCCTATATTCACATGGCCGCTGTAGCGCTGCGAAATGCCAACAACCTGACAAGAAAAGAAAAACTGATTTCAGAAAAGCAGCTTCTCCTTAACGTGACACGCGATTTATCTTTGTGCTCTTCGCTGCAGGAAGCTCTTGATAAATGTTTTTATTACCTTGGGGAAGTCCTTGGAAACCAGAACATCGGCGCCCATTTTATCGATCCTGTAGCAGAAGACCGCCTGAAGCCTGCGAGCCTGAACAAAAATAGTGATTGGACCGAGGAAGACTGGATCGCCACTCACCGAAAGACACGGTTCGATCATAAGGAAGACCTGATCTTTCAGGAAGTGATTGAAACGAAAAAGTCCGTGCTTGTCCCGGATGTGTATGAAGATGACCGCGTCAACAAGCACATTTGCAGGGAGTTTGGAATTAAAGGACTGTATATGATTCCTCTTGTATCACTTGGAGAAGTCCTTGGAGCCATCGCCATCGTCAATCTGACTGAAACGAACTTCCGTTTCACCCCCTCTGTCCGCCAGCTCGCTGAATCCATCGTGGATACCACAGCCCCCGTTTTATTCAATCTATTGTATATAGAAAAGCAGGAGGTTATCATCCAGGACCGCACCTCTGAATTAATAGAGAAAAACCGGGAACTGGAGGAAGCTTTCATAGAATTGAAGCAGATCAGCCGCGAAAAGGATTTGATCTTGAATTCAGCGGGCGAAGGGATTTTCGGCATCGATCTTGATGGAAATATCACCTTTGCGAACCCTTCTGCCACCAGTCTGCTCGGTTACGCCGATGAAACCGATGTAGTAGGCTTGTCCTACGCACGGATTTTCAAGTGGGAAGATCCGAGTGTGGACATCCACTCCTTCAAGGATCTCTATCTCTGGAAGGAAACTTACAGCGGGCAGGAGCACTTTTTCATAAAAAAAGACGGCGGATCGTTTCCTGTCGAATATGTCATTACACCTAAGCAGGAAAACGATGAGACCATCGGGTACGTAGTGACCTTCAAAGATGTGACATCACGCAAGCAGATGGAGGAAAAGATCAAGTACCATGCCTATTACGATGTCGTCACCAATATTCCGAACCGTGTCCTGTTCAGAGACAGGCTGAAGCAGGCGCTCAGCTATGCAGAATTAACAGGAAAATCGCTGGCCATTCTGTTTCTGGACCTCGACCGATTCAAGAAAATCAATGATACGTTCGGACACAGCTTCGGGGATATGGTGCTCCAGCAGGCCGCCCAGCGTCTGGAGCATGCCATTCCGAAGGAGGCGACGGTTTCCAGACAGGGAGGCGACGAATTCATCATCCTTCTTCCTAAAATCGACCGGACAGAAGATGCTGTCGCATGCGCAGAGCGGGTACTGGCTTCTTTCGATACGCCCTTTACGATTCAATCCCAGGAAGTAAGCATAAAAACCAGCATCGGTATCAGCTTATATCCGGAGAATGGGGACAATGTCGAATCGCTGATCAAACATGCCGATGTAGCGATGTATAAGGCGAAAGATTACGCAGGTAATCGGTATCAGCTTTTTTCCAATGATATCGAAGAACGTTCGGTTGAACAGATCAAGCTGGAGAATGACTTATTCAAAGCCCTCCAGCGCGGGGAAGAGTTTGAACTGTATTATCAGCCCAAATTCGACGTCCGCTCCGATGAATTGATCGGCACGGAAACACTGATCCGATGGAATCATCCGGAATTCGGTCTGCTTTCCCCCGGCCGGTTCATTCCGCTGGCGGAAGAAACCGGGTTGATTACTGCCCTTGGGGAATGGGTCATCAAAGAATCCTGCCGTCAGATGAAAAAATGGTACGACAAAGGGTGCACGCAGCTCGCCGTCTCCGCCAACCTGTCGCCGCAGCAGTTCCAGCAGACCGATCTTGCGTCCAAGGTAGCTGCTATTCTTAAAGAGACCGGTCTTCCACCACAGCTGCTGGAATTGGAGCTGACCGAAAATTTAATCGTCAACAATACCAATCAAACCCTTAAAACGATCCGGGAACTGAAGGACCTGGGTGTGCAGATATCTATTGATGATTTTGGCACGGGGTATTCCTCTCTCGGCTATTTGAAGGATTTCCCGGTGGATACACTTAAGATTGATAAATCCTTTATTGATCATATGACAACGAATGCGAACAATGCCGCCATCATCAAAACGATCATCACTCTGGCTGACAGTCTGAAACTGAACGTCATTGCAGAAGGGGTCGAGAGCAGAGATCAGGCTGATTTCCTTGCCCGGCACGGGTGCTACTGGATTCAAGGATATTTATACAGCCGCCCTCTTCCTGTATCTGAATTTGAGAAACGGTATGTCCCATCACAATCACAAAGGAGCTAACGAAATGAAATCTGTTCGAGCTGTACTGGATTATTTAGTTTCAGGAAATGTCTCTTATATTTTCGGAATTCCGGCTGGATCGGTGAATGCCTTTTTTGATGAGCTTTATGATACGCCTTCCATTACACCTGTAATTGCTAAGCATGAAGGAGCAGCCTCCTATATGGCTGCAGCCTATGCTAAGTATTCCGGTTCGCTGAGTGTGTGCATCGGAAGCAGTGGACCCGGAGGGACAAACCTGGTGACAGGAGCGGCGAATGCGATGCGGGAGCACCTACCTGTCCTGTTTCTCACCGGAGCTGTCCCTGTGGATACGGTCGGATTGAACGCGTCCCAGGAACTGCATGCGGACCCTCTGTATCAGTCGGTTACAAAATACAGCCAGCGTGTGGACCGGGCAGAGGACCTGCTTCCAGAAATTCATAAAGCGGTGGAAATTGCCCTGACCGGTGTTCCAGGCCCTGTGCATATCGCTATGCCGATCGACGTTCAGCTTTCATCCGTTATGCCCCCCGCTCTTCCGGCTTTTCCTGAACGCGTCCCCCTTCTTCCCGATGATGATAAAATCCAGGAAACGGCTGAAAAACTCGCCGGAACGAGTGGATTCATCTTCGCCGGCCAAGGGATCCGAGGGGCTGTCGAAGACGTACTGGAACTGGCTGAAACACTGGAATGGCCGATTATCACGACCCCTCAGGCGAAGGGATTCATCCCGGATGATCATCCGCTTCTGAAAGGGATATTCGGATTTGCCGGGCACGAAGAGGCTTCCGCATTCATTCATTCGAATGCAGCTGAAACCATCCTTGTGCTTGGGTCGAGCCTCGGAGAAACGGCTACGAACAACTGGAATCCCAATCTGGCCGCCAACCGTACGCTTATCCAGGTTGATTACGATGCTACGGTTTTCAACCGGAAGTATCCGGTAGACATGGCTGTACACGGGGATATCAATGTGACGGTATCTTCTTTGATTACAGCTTTGAACCAGCTTGGACACAGGCAGAAACGAATGCCTGCCTTCCCACAGCGCTCACAGGAAATCACATCGGAGTATAACTCCCGGAACGTGCTGCTCTCCCTGCAGAAGCTCCTCCCTTTGAATACGCGCTATACAGTGGATATCGGAGAATTCATGGCTTATGTCGTTCACTATATGAACGTCCGTTCCACAGATTCTTTTGATATCAATGTCCATTTCGGAGCAATGGGAAGCGGCATCGGCAGTGCCATCGGTGCCAAGCTTGCAGAGCCGGAAAGACCTGTAGTAAGCCTTACCGGAGATGGCTGCTTCTTCATGCACGGGATGGAACTGCTGACAGCCAAAGAATACCACATCCCCGTATTGTTTATCGTGATGAATAATGCACGGCTCGGCATGGTCCATCACGGGCATACGCTGCAGTATAAGCGTGCGCATGAGCGGTTTGGTCAGGAAGCGGTCAATATTACGGCTATGGCCGCTTCTCTTGGTGTGCCGTCCGTTTCCGTCCATTCCATGGAAGATGTGAATGAAGAAACACTCGGAGAGGTTTTGAACAGCAGCGGACCAGCTGTTCTTGAGATTTCCCTTGTGGATGACAATGTCCCGCCTATGGGCGATAGAGTCAAATTCCTTTCTTCTTTCGGAAAATAAATCTATAAACGTCTGTCATTTTTTTGAAAACGATTGAATCTTTCCTGCGCCCTCTTTATGATAGAGATAATCTATATAAAGAGGGTGCTTTGTTTTGCTGAAAAATGTACTCATCGTGGGTATACTCGTATCCGGACTGTCCCTCACAGGATGTGGAGCATCGGAAAGTGAAGAGAGTCATGTTGAACATGCGAACGGAGATCTACGTGAAGAAACGGCTTCAGCGGATGTCCTCCCAGACT
This sequence comes from Halobacillus sp. AWH4_228, assembly GCF_056158365.1. Classification (NCBI taxonomy): domain Bacteria; kingdom Bacillati; phylum Bacillota; class Bacilli; order Caryophanales; family Bacillaceae; genus Halobacillus; species Halobacillus sp. AWH4_228. The sequence goes on from NZ_JBSWTE010000001.1 coordinate 50,333, forward strand.
TCATGGACGGAAAACCTGAAAATGTCCAGAACATCTACCTGGCTGCTGCCCAGCACCGCGATCTGCTTGAAAACATCCCTTGTTACTGTGGCTGCGGAGAAAGCGCCGGCCATAAAGATAATTACGACTGCTTCGTTCATGAAAATCATGACGACGGCAAGATCATGTGGGATGACCACGGAACGAAATGCGGGGTCTGCCTTGAAATTGCTGCCTCTTCCATCAACGATTATCAGCAGGGGAAATCAATCAAGGACATCCGTGCAGATATTGATGAAGCATATGAAAACGGGTATGCAGAACCTACTCCAACCCCTGCTCTTTAATCGGATCGTTTTAAAATGAACGACAAAGGCCGCCCCGGAAACCGGGGCGGCCTTTGTTTATTCAGAAACAGCATATGGTACTCAGAGAGCGTCCGAGGTCACCCAATGATCCGGACTTATGGGGATAATAGAAAAGCACAGGTTCCTCTACAAGCTGAAGGGAGTCCATCTTCAGAACAAATCTTTCATGCCGTCTTTTCCACCGGCTTCTTCTGTTCGAATTTCTGTTTTAACTGTTTACGACCGCGGTGCAGTCTCGACTTCACCGCGCTCTGGGTTATGTTCAGAAGGTCCGCAATTTCCTTCTCCTTCATGCTGTACTGAAAGCTTAACTGAAGAACCTCCCTTATTTTAGGGGATAATAAGCCGATGGATGATAGGATCTCCTCCTCAAGCTGATGCCGTTCACACGTTGCTTCAACGAGAGAGCCCTGTTGACATAAAGAATCGGGCAGCGGGAAATGTTCAAGCGATACTACAACGGCACGCCGCTCTTTTCTCAGCAGATCGACCGCTTTTCTTGCGGCAATCGTCGACAACCAGGCCCCTGCTTTTTCCTCATCCGTCAGTTCATCCAGTTTGTGATAGGCTTTCAAGTACGTTTCCTGCACCACATCTTCAGCAAGGCTGTAGTTATTCACCACTTTATATGCAGAGAAAAAGACCCGCCGGTGATAACGCTCATAAAGTTCATAAATATCCATCCGGATCTCCCCCTTACTCAAAATGCTGACGAACGAAATCGGGAGCATTTTCTTTGGTGAACGTCACAATTTCATTATAGTCTTTGTTGGTATCATCATAGTAAAGGGCGACTATATAGGCGCCCTCATCCTGATTGTGTCCGCCTTGAAGCAGAGGCTCTATTTTCTCTTTCCCTTCCACGGCCAGTGGCTCCACGCCCTGTTCCAATAAACGATCAAAGATAAATCTCGGGTAATCCTCGGTGAACTGTTCCTCCGGCCATTCAAACACTTCCGCTTCGGCAATGTCCTCGGGTCCGACCATGAAGTCCTCATATAACCCTTCCTTTTTAAGCCAGGCCGTCGTTTGTTCATATCCTTCATATACGGTCGTTTGATAAGGATTGGTTATGATTTCATTGGATTCGTCCCTCACACGGAAGGAAATCCATGAATACATGCCGCTTGGATGGGCCATCTCTTCATAAGACTGGCTGCGCAGATCTTCTTTCAAAGCCTTCAACAAGCCGGTCACTTTCTCCTCATCCACGATTGTATGCGGACTTCCTTTCCCATTAGGATCAAGATGGATGCGGTCCACCTGTCCACTCTCCAGCGTTATAGCTGGATAACGGATGTTTCTACCTTCATCTGTTTCATAAACCGCCTGCCGGGCGGCTTCGATTCTTCGATCACCCGTCTGGTACTGCCGCTGGACCTTCCGACCGTTTTCCAGTTCATAGTTGATAAAGTAATAGTCTTCTCCCATCTCCATAGGTTCACTGTATTCGACAAGGGCTTCATGTAAATTCAGCACCGACTCAATTCCTTCTCCGGAAGTGATAGAAGGGATCGGCGTTTCGGCGTTCTGGTACTGCTCGTATTCACCATATCCCTCACTGATATAAGCCTTCACAACCATTTCCTGTTCTGGAATATAAGTTTCATAGCTCTGCCAGCCATACGGAAGGAGAGCCAGGACAGCACCAGCGCTTCCCGTATAGATGAGCCAGTTTTTCATGAGCCGGATATGGAAGACACGCCATGTCTTTTCCAAAAGCATAGCTGCTGCCATATATCCGAAGGTTCCGCCCAATACCCAGCCAAACACCATCCAGCCGTACGAACTCAGGCTGAGACCGAAATACATCCCTCCAAGCAGCGCGGTGCAGAAGGTGACACCAAACTTGAAGACAGGGCGCAGCGCTGGTACAGTCACAGCTTTTGTGGCCGTTTCCAACGCACGCCTTTGGTAAATGACATAAGAAAGGCCATACATGACGACAGATGCCAAACCGTACGTCCATAAAGAAACTTGGGATAATGGAAGATTGGAGACTTCACCACCGGAAGAGGACGCCGTCAGCACATCTGTGATTGGTGATAAATGCTGGATCGTTTCTTCCTGAGCGATGACGCCTGAAAAACCATTGACTGTCATGTCCAGGTAATAGCTGATCAATAAGTACATCCCGGCAGGAAATAGCAGGAAAATATACGTAATTACTGCATGGACAGCGGATAAACCGGTCAGCGTCCCTACAAAGACACCGGTCATAAATAAAAGGATGGACATGACACAGAAAACAGCGAGCCAGTAGGCGGCATTTCCGATCGTGAAATAACCCGATACGTCCGCGACCCGTGAAGTTACAACTAGAATGATGAAATTCAAGAGAACCGGGACGAGCAGCAGAACAATCCCTGACACCAGATGATGGTTCAAGAGCCTGCCGCGGCTGATCGGTAAGCTATGAGCAAAGTCCGAGGCATCCTTCGTTTGGAGATACCGGAATAAAAAGACAGCCATCAAGACAGGCAGAATCAATAGAAAAACGGCTTGAAGTACAAAGGCGAACATCGAACCGAAGAGCCCTCCGTCATTATCCACCGGTGAAGCCATAGGAGCGGCTGTATTCAAATCCATAAACAACGGCAGCGGAACGAGAAAGAAAAGTCCAAGAAAATAGACGATGCTGATCCACCCTACAGCTCTGAAATCCTGCTTGAATATTTCCTTATTAAACAAGGATGTTTTCGAACGCATATCCGGCACCTCCCATTTCATAAATGAAAATTTCCTCAAGCGTTAACGGCAGGCGGTCATAAACCACAGGATGCCATGACTGAATTTCCTGTGCCACTTCCTTCTCTGTGCCGCGGACGATAAGAACATATACGCTTCCCCGTTTTTCTACATGAAGGACGTCAAGATCTGTTTCATCAGGATCGAACGCATCCTCCTTGAAGGCGGCCTGAATTTTATGCACGTCTTCCTTCAAGTCGTCCAAATCACGTTCCAGCAGGATCTCGCCCTTATGCAGGATGCCGACGTGGTCGCAGATATCCTCCACTTCCTTCAGGTTATGAGAAGAAATCAAAACCGTCATTTCACGTTCAGCCACATCCTGGATAATCAGGTTTCTGATTTTCTGTCTCATGACAGCATCCAGGCCGTCAAACGGCTCATCAAGAATCAATACATCCGGCACGGTGGACAATGCGAGCCAGAACGCTGCCTGTCTCTGCATCCCTTTTGAAAAACGGCTGAGCTTCTGCTTGTCGTCCAGCTTAAACAGCGTTCTCAGCTTTTCGTACCGCTCTTCATCCCAGCCGGGAAACAAGGATCGATAATAGTCCCCCATCTGCCGAATGGTATATTGAGGAAGGAAATACAGGTGGTCCGGCAGAAAAATGAGCCGCTGCTTTGTTTTCGTATTTTCATAAATTCCAGCATTGTCAATATGGACCTGACCGTCGTCCTGCCGCAGGATTCCTGCGAGCATCCGCATCATCGTCGTTTTACCGGCCCCGTTGGACCCAAGCAGCCCGTAGATCGATCCCTTGTTCACATGAAAGCTGACATTGGTTAAAATCTGTTGTTTATCGAACGATTTATCGACGTTTCTCACATCAATCATGACGTTCTCCCCCTTCCACATCCTTTAAAAGTTCAGCAATCTCTTCCCGGCTCATACCTAAATACATCGCTTCTGCAAATAATTTCTTCAACTCTTCCCTCACTTTTTCCAGCTCCTCTTTCCGTCCGTTTTTACTTGAAGGATGAACAAAGCTTCCTTTCCCTTTCAACGAGTAAATGTAGCCCTGGGACTCGAGCTCCCGGTATGCCTTTTGAATCGTATTCGGGTTGATCGTCAACTGCTGCGCCAGTTCCCTCACAGAAGGCAGCTTTTCATCCTCCTTAAGCACATCGTGAATAATCAGCTGCTTCAGTTTGTCGATCAGCTGCTCGTAAATCGGCTTACGGCTCCTGATATCCAGCTCAAACATAGATCCACCTCCGCCTCTTCTGTATTAACTGTATTATTACTACTAATACAGTAGTATACACGTCACTCCATATTTTGAGAAGTCCCGGTTTGAAAAAATAACAACTTCCCACTTTTAGCTGCCGGATCATAAAAAAAGACGGCCGGGTGAAATCCCGGCCGTCTCGATGTTTGTCCATTATTCTCCGTGGGTGGGCAGGGAATAAAACTCCCGGACGTATGTATAATCTCCTGCCATCCTTCCAACAGGTTTCAGTTTATGGGGATCGATCTTATCCACGTCCACATAGACATCGTCCTTCACATGATAACCAACAAGACGGCCGAGCACTAAATGACCGGACCCCACCTCTACAACCTGTGACAGCGCACACTCCATATGCACAGGAGATTCCTTCACTCTCGGAACATTTACAAAATCTCCGGGTTCCGACTCCACGCCGGCGGCATGGAACTCATCTACATCCGGGCTGTGATTTTTACTGCTCTCGTGCATTTGGTCAGCCAGTTGTTCTGTCACAAGATTAATAATGAAGGTTTCGGTTTCCCTTATGTTGACAAGAGTATCCTTCTCCCGTGCTCCATCACCAATGGAAAAACAAAGCGTGACCGGGTCCATGGAAGCCACTGTAAAAAAACTGAACGGAGCCAGATTGGCCACACCATCAGAGCTGAGAGAAGACACCCATGCGATGGGACGAGGGACGACGGCCCCTTTCACCAGCTTACTCATACGATGCTCATGAAACTGATTTTCTCCGATTTTCATCCTGCTTCTCCTCCTTTTCTTTTCATTGTACTAGAATCCATGTTCTTCCACATCATGTAGAGTAATTCAACGTTTAACAGTAAATGGTAAAGGGAATGTATGATTAACATTTAAAAATAGGAAGGAGTTTCTTTTATTGGGAGATTTATGGAGTGCCTTTAAAGATGCATTAGCCACTGTATCCAACTTTTTATGGACATACCCTCTTGCTATTATTTTAATTCTCGGCGGGATCTTCCTCACGTTCCGCATCAAGTTTTTTCAATTCCGCTTCTTCGGCCATGTTCTCCATCAAACCGTGGGCCAGATTTTCAAGAAAAACAAACAGAAAGGAAGCATCACTCCTTTCCAGGCGTTCACATCAGCCCTTGCCTCAACAGCGGGCGCCACAAATATCGTAGGGGTTCCGGTAGCCATATCGCTCGGTGGGCCGGGGGCACTTTTCTGGATGTGGGTGGTAGCGCTTATTGGAATGGCAACAAAATACAGCGAGATTCTTCTCGGGGTGAAATACAGGGAAAAGAATGAAAAGAACGTATGGGTCGGCGGCCCGCAGTATTACATAAAAAAAGCACTCGGCTGGAAATGGGTCTCCACCGCCTTTGCCTTTCTCCTTATGATTGAACTGATACCAAGTGTCATGGTCCAGTCCAATTCCATTGCCACCCAGACCGAAGGAGCCTTTGGGTGGCCGGTGGAAGTTACCGGCGCCATCATGTGCGTGGCTATTGCCCTCGTGGTATTTGGTGGCATTCAGCGCATCGCCAAAGTCACCGATAAAATGGTGCCGGGGATGGTGCTGATTTACCTTGCTGTCTGTTTTTACGTCATCTTTGCCAACATGGGTGAAATCCCTGCCGTCTTTGCTCTTATTTTCCAGCACGCCTTCACCCCTGTTTCCGCTACGGGCGGATTTGCCGGGGCCGCCGTAGCCCAGGCGCTCCGCTGGGGAATTGCGCGCGGTCTTTACTCCAACGAAGCAGGACTCGGGACAGCTTCGATCGCCCATTCTGCTGCTCAGACCGATCACCCTTCCCGCCAGGCGCTGTGGGGGATCTTCAGCGTTTTCGTAGATACGATTCTGATCTGTACCGTTTCCGGCCTTGTCGTGCTCGTTACAGGGGCCTGGACAGAAGTCGATGGCAGCGACGCCTCCAACATGATCAACGTCGCCATCGGCAGTGAGTTCGGCGACGCGTTCGGAGGAAGCTTCATCAGTGTCTTCCTGCTCTTTTTCGTCATTACGACGATTGGAATTCTTGTATTCTACGGAGAGAAGCAGGCGGAATACTTATATGGGCTGAAAGCGGCCAAAGGGATGAGAATCGTTTATATTCTAGCCGTCTTCGTCGGAGCTCTCGGAGGCCTTCAGTTTGTATGGCAGTTCCTTGATCTGCTTCTAGCCCTTGTCCTTCTTGCGAATATCATCCCGCTCCTGTTCCTGCACAAGGAAATCGCGGCACTGACCGATGACTACGTAAACCGGGTGTATAAAAAGAAAACCTCCAAACGGAACATCTCCTTGTTTGAGGAAGAGGAAGATGCCAGCTGAACCCTTCCTGTACGGAAGCCGGCTGACGGGGACTTTTCCCGTCAGCTTTTTTTATGGGCTGTCCTCCGATTGTAAGAAAGCTTACACATGGACCTTTTCAATTCTCTTCCCAGCCCTGATTATGCTATCGTCTAAGAGGATAGGATATTGGATAAACACGCAGGAAAACAACGAAAAGCAGGTGTTCACATGCTCGATACCCACGCCAGGAAATATGTACAGCCTTCCATTGATAAAACCGCCCACTATTTATTAAAACAGGGCCGTTCAGCCGATCAAATCACCATCACCGCTCTATTCATCGGTCTGGGCACCAGTATCCTTTACATGCTCGGCCATCCGGTGGCTGCTGTCGTCCTTTTATGGTTTTCCGGATTTCTCGATGCCGTAGATGGGACAATGGCCCGCCACACGAAAACATCCCCCTTCGGCACCGTGATGGATATTACGTTCGACCGGGTCGTCGAAGTCGGAATCATTCTTGCGATCGCCTACGTGCACCCGGACGTGCTGTGGCCGCTTCTTCTTCTTACCGCCTCCATCATCATTTCGATGACGATTTTCCTTGTCGTTGGAGCTGTGTCTGAAAAAGCAGGGGTGAAGTCCTTCTATTATCAGGCAGGGGCGGCCGAACGGACAGAAGGCTTCCTTTTATTCAGCATTATGATGTTGTTTCCGGATTATCTGCTCTGGTCAACGCTGTTGTTCTTTGCCGTAGAACTATTCACAGGCATCCAGCGTTTTGTGGAAGCAGCCAAAATTCTGAAGTAAGATCCCTCTCCAATACCCGGAGACTTTGACAGAGATAGACGAGAAAAAAGAGCTGCTCTTTTGCGAAGCAAAGAAGCAGCTCTTTTTTGATTGCAGAATAAATGCTCACAAACCTCTTGTCAGTGAATGCTCATCTTAAAAGCAATCCGGTATAAACGGATAGAAGCAGCATGCAAAGGACTGTTTTATAGATCGAGCACGGCCTCTTCTATCCTTTTCACACCTCTGACAGCAGCCATGTCCTCCACCAGCTTCATGAGAGCAAGATCTTTTCCTTTCGCTTCAATCATAAAATCGACCGGCTGGTTCATTGCTTTCAATTCCTTTAGAAGCGGCTGAATAAAATCAGCGTCCACATAATCCGAATGGCTACGGAAAGCATTCTCCGACTTCGGGGAGGAGATGTGGATTTTCGGAGGCACATGCATGCCTTCCCACGTCCGGAAAAAGCGGGGCAGGAGATCCTTCAGTGATTCTTCATCTGTATGATTGGCCCTATAGTGATGATAATCGAACATCATTGGAATGTTGTGTTTTTCGCACACGTCAAGTGTTTCCGATGTGGTGTAGGTTTTATCATCATTTTCAAGCGTCATCTGCTGTTTGACTGGATCCGGGAGCTGCTTGATATTCTCGTGAAAACGGCCGAGTGCTTTAGCTTTATTTCCGTAGGCACCGCCCACGTGAAGGTTGATATGGGCTTCCTCATGCAGGCCCATCGCTTCCAGCATCGCGTAATGATAGGTCATATCCTTGACGGCATTGATCGTGACTTCAGGCCTGTCACTGGTAAACAACGTAAATTGATTGGGGTGGAAACTCGTCCTCATCCGGTGCCTTCTGACAATATCCCCGATTTCCCTGAACAAATACTCAAAGGGTGTAATATAGTCCCACTCCACATCATCATGGGTGGCAAGCGGAATTAAGGAGGAAGACATCCGGTATAGGTGGATCTGCCGGGCCACATTATAGTGGAGAATCCGAATGGTACGGCGCAGATTCATTTCTGCAATCGTATGAAGCTGTTTCAACGCTTCTTCCCGCCCAAGTTTCTCGTAGCGGGCAAAAGTCATCGTTTTTGCAGGCGCGGCCTCCCACAGCGATAGAGCGTGGGATACATAGCCGAAGCGGATGATCATAAACATACTCCTTCTCACAAAATGGTATAGTTCTATCTTCCCCATAATGGAAAAGGTTAATAATGTAATCAACGATCCCTCTGTTTTTCCAATAAAAAAAGGACCGCCGGCGTCCGGCAGCCCTTTCCTCATGATTATCTTACATTCATTTCTGATGGCTTCGGACCTTTACGCTCTCCACGGTCCAATTTGTTGATGGCCGCCATATCGTCGGCCGTCAATTCAAAGTCAAACACATCAAAGTTCTCTTCGATGCGGGATGGTGTCACGGATTTCGGAATGACAACCGTATCGTTCTGCAGGTGCCAGCGGATGATCACCTGCGCTGGTGTTTTCCCATGCTTTTTGGCAATGGACTGAACATCTTCGTTTTTCAGAACTTCTCCCCCCTGCATGAGAGGGCTCCATGCTTCTACGAGGATACCATGATCACGGCAGAAATCCTTCAGCTCATTCTGTGCAAGATATGGATGGCATTCCACCTGGTTGACTGCAGGCTTCACATCGCATTCATCCAATAGACGCTGCAGATGATCGATGTCGAAGTTACAGACTCCGATAGCTTTTACCTTACCGTCTTTATACAGTTTCTCAAGTGCTTTATAGGTTTCAACGTACTCATCGAATTCCGGTGTCGGCCAGTGGATCAAATAAAGGTCCACATAGTCGAGGCCAAGCTTATCAAGAGAAGTTTCAAAAGCTTTCAATGTATTGTCGTACCCTTGGTCTGTATTCCATACCTTTGTCGTAATGAACAATTCATCGCGCGCAACGCCACTCTGGCGGATGGCTTCCCCGACCTGCTTTTCGTTGCCGTAAATGGCTGCTGTATCAATAGAACGATAACCTGTTTCGATGGCTTTTGTTACCGCAGGCACTGCTTCCTTTTCTTCTACCTGCCAAACACCGAAACCGAGCTGAGGCATTTCAATCTGCCTATGTAGCGTAACCGTCTTCATTGTCATTCTCCTTTTCTGCTTAGGGATTTCAAATTGTAGTGTATCATAACGCTTTCATGCGGGCTTCTAATCTGCTCACGGCTTTTTCAATTGTATTTCCCAATTCGATCCTGTCCGAATACCATACGCCTTGGAAAAGGAGCCTTGGTTAATGGCGACGGCCATATGATCGAGCGAATTCACATATAAGAGAGGCTCTCCGATGTGCGTAGCTGCAAAAGAACGGCCGAACGTCACCGTATTGTGATACACCTCCTGGCCATTGTGAGTGATCTGCACATCCAGTTGACTGCCGTAATCGACGCCTGTCTGAAGGAATAACCGACGGGGAATGTTGGTCCATACATTTCCAAACCGCACATCAAGGATATCCAGGATCCCCGATACAGACCCAGGCTGAAGCACGGGCTCTTTCACCGGGAGCTTCACAAGTTCCGCTGGATCAAGAGGAGGACCGATTTCCTCAAAAGAAATCACTCCGGAAGCCAATCTTGCTCCTGTATAGGCGTAAATGTCCCGGCCGTGGAACGTAAACGATTCACCGGAGCGCGGAAGACGGTTGACCCGCTCGTCAATCTCCCTGACCTCGACGATTCCTTCGGCCGCCATTATATGCGTCAACGTTCCGTTGTCCGGTGTAATGACATAATGGCCGGACCCGGTCCGGACCCCGATGCTTCTTCGGGCAGATCCGACGCCAGGATCCACGACAGACACAAAGACTGTTCCTGTTCTCCAATACCCCATCGTCTGCCACAGCCGGTATGAGCCGTCCCATATATGAAAAGGTGGAATGTCATGGGTCAAATCAAAGATGTTCAACGAGTCATCCACTCCATGCGCCACCCCGTGCATGGCACTCACTGCACCATCTCCGAGTCCGAAATCCGATTGAAATACGAGTGCTCCCATTCGCAGAACCTCCATCCTGTTAAATTAGGAACATTCTAAATAATTCATTTGAAAAAAGCAACATAAAAAAGCACCAGTCCTACGAACGGACAGGTGCTTTTGGATAGATGATGATCATCCGGTACATATAAAAGCTGAAAAGAATGAAAAAAATAAGAGCACTGATCACGTTGGGCACCGCTGCATATTTCAGCACGACGCTGAGAATCAACGGCAGTGTGGCAGCATAAGCGGTCAGCTTCCACAGCAGCTGATAGCTCAGTTTTCTCTCAAGGGCCTTACAAAGCAGGAGCGCACCTCCGGCCAATATGGAAACCCCGACAAGGATTAAAAAGACAATCAACAGCGGATAAAAGACGAGGAACTGCACGATGTACATTCCTCTGGATACTTCTGTAACGCTCGTCTCCAGATACATAATCGAAAAAACCATATCCGGCAGGAACAAAGCAAACAGAAGCACAAACAAATAACCGATCGTCTGTGTAATGCCTTTTCTATTCAAATGGAACATCGCCTCTTTTTTTGGAAGGCGCAGACTATTCTTCAACGAATCAAAAAACCCCATGAGTCTCTCCTGCCTTATTCAGCGTAAATGGCCAGTTCTTCTTCAATCTTTGTACGGATTTTCTCCAGGGCGTCTTCGGGTGTTTTTGCGAAAACGCGCTGATTATTGACAATGGCATACGGACGGACGGCACACATGCCGCAGAACGATAAACATTCGTTCATGAGTACAGCGACTTCTGGATATTCGGATTCAATGATGCTTTCGATGTCCAGTTCATTGATCAAGTTGCCGTCACATACTTCAACAACAACGATTCCCATCAGGTGTACTCCTTTCTAAGGTGTATTATTCGGGTAAGCCTAAAATTCGACGGGCCTTCTGCTCATCCTTCTGCATCTGCGTGACAAGGGCATCGACCCCGTCAAAATTCTCCTCGTCTCTCAAGTGCCGTAAAAACTGAACGGTCACTTTCCTGTCGTAGAGATCACCGGAAAAATCCAGAAGGTAAGCTTCGACTTTATAAGAATCACCGTTTACCGTCGGGCGGTAACCGGCACTGATTAATGTGTAATAATATTCAGGAGAATCCTGTACAAGCTTCACAAGACCGAGGTAGACGCCCGGCTTGGCTTTGATGTAGTCATCGATTCCTCCGACATTCAGGGTCGGATAACCAAGCGTGCGTCCAAGCTGCTCCCCTTTTTCAACGAAACCTGTAACTTCATAAGGGCGCCCGAGCATCGCCTGGGCCGCTTCCATCCTTCCGTTGGATACATGCGTGCGGATATCGGTACTGCTCACTTTAGAATCATGAAGCATCACACCGGGTACAATCGATACCCCGGCTCCGATTTCCCCGCACAGCTCTGCCAGTCCTTCCGCGTCAGAGCCACGGCCTTTTCCGAATCGGAAATCTTCTCCTACAATCACATGCTGGATATTCAAGCGGTTCAAATGCTCCAGTACAAATTCATCGGGAGATGTTTTTGCATATTCTTTTGTAAAATGGACGTGATAGTAACGATCTACCCCGAACCGTTCCAGACGGGCCAGTTTATCTTCAAGTGTAGACAACCCATACTTAAAGGATTCCTCGCCGCGCAGCACCCATTTGGGATGATCAGAAAAACCATAAACCGCAATCTTATCTTCCGGACGGGCCAGCTTCTCTGCTTCCTGTAGAAGCGACTGATGCCCCAGGTGTACGCCGTCCATCTTCCCGATAATTAAAACAACGGGCTCTTGATTCTCAGGTGGTCGTCCTTGTACTTCAATCAGTTCCATTAACAAAGCATCCCCTTCAACCTGTTGATTAAACCTTCTAATTATATAATATCCATTCTTATTTAATCAACCTTGGACAGTTTTTGCAATGATTCTGCCCTTGTTCTTCTGTTATGATCAAAAGAAAAGGAGGAAAAGCATGATTGAGCAGGCGGAACGGCTGGCAGCCAGAGCCCACAGAGGGCAGAAACGGAAGAACTCAGCTGACCCTTACATTGTTCACCCGCAGAGAGTGAGTGAAATCCTCAGAGGATGCGGAGCTTCTGAAGCACTTATTTGTGCAGGGTGGCTCCATGATGTCGTAGAAGATACAGAGGTGACCATTGAGGATATTCAGAAGCAGTTTGGTAATCAGGTGACAGAGCTTGTGGCGGCGCATACGGAGGACAAACGGCTTCCCTGGCAGCAGCGCAAACAGCACACCATCAACGTGGTCCGGGACGGCCGTATGGAAATCAAGTCCCTGATTGCAGCAGATAAGCTTGATAACCTGCGCTCCATCCATACGGCCCAGCAGCGCCTCGGGGAAAAGGTGTGGGATAACTTCAACGCGGGATACTCCCAGCAGAAATGGTATTATCAATCGGTGGCTTCAGCTATGTACAATGGTCTCTCCAAACAGGACGCTCCTCCCTTTTTTCAAGAGTACGCAGAACTGGTTGAACAAACGTTTGATTAAAAAAACATCCAGTTCCCAAACAGGAACTGGATGTTTTTATTGAGCCACTCCGGCATAAAAGCTATCTATAATCGCCTCGTCTGAATGAGGGATTTCCTCTCCCTTCACCATCTGCGCATTATTGATGCACCCGCTGGTCAGAAGAATAATATCGCCTTCTCCCCCCAGCTCGAGGGAACGCAGAACGCCTTCCTCCCGCGTGCGGGTCTGATGGACATGCGGAGATTCCGGATGGGAAAATCCTGTGCAGACTTGATCAACGATAATCTGCGGATCGTGGTAGCCGGGATGGTCGACCGTTACGATGATTTCGTCGGCCCGGCCTTCAATCGCCGCTGCCATCTTCGGCATTTTATTGAAATCACGGATGCCGATCCCGGCAATCATGACAATTAAACGGCGGTGTCTCAGCTTTTTCACTTCTTCCAGTAGACGGTTTAAAGCTACAGGCGTATGGGCGTAATCAAGAATCACCTTCTGATTCATTGGAGTATCGATAACTTGGAAGCGTCCTTCCGGTCCCTGCATGGCCGGGAGGACGGAGAGGATGTGATCGATGGTGAATCCAAGGTGAAGAGCTGTGCCGATGGCAGACAGAACATTCGCGACGTTATAGGTGCCGTACACAGGTACCTGTACGTTTTCCGAACGTCCGTACACCTGTAGTGTGAAGGTGGAGCCCGCCTCTGTCACCTCAATGTCTTCCGCTCTGATATCAGCCTCTGGACGGCCTTCTATACTGTACGTCAGCAGCCCTTCCCTTCCCATTGCGAGAAGTTCAGCGGCCATGCCGTCGTCATCGATATTCACGACGCGGTGATCGGCCTGTTTGAAGAGACGCATTTTACACTCCCTGTAGTGGTCGATGGTATGGTGGTATTCCAAATGCTCCTCAGAAAAGTTGGTGTGGATCGCCACATCAAACTGAATGCCTTCCACACGGGATTGATCCAGGGCAATGGAGGATACTTCCATCACGGCTGCTTCATCTCCGTGGGTACGCAGGTCACGGAAAATGCGATGCAGATCCATTGATTCCGGTGTGGTCGGCGTACTTTTTTTATAGGAGAGCTTTCTGCTGGATGTCCAGATTCCTGTTGTTCCGATGGATCCTGCCGGAAGTTCAAGAAGCGTAAGCAGAGACCGCACGTAGGCGGCTACAGTCGTTTTACCGTTCGTACCAGTGACACCAATCGTCTTCAGCTCATCATCGGCTGCTCCATAAAAGTACTTGGAGAAACCAGCCATGGCCGATCGTACATGGGAAGTGACAATAAACGTTGTCCGCGTATAGACCTCACTCATACGCCGGAACAGCTCATCCTCATGCCCGATAACGACGTTGGCCCCGCCGGCAATCGCCTCTTCGACATACGCATGGCCGTCGAAGGTTTCTCCTTTTAAACAGAAAAAAGCGGCATCCGGCTGTATACGTCCGGAATGAAAGGCGAGGGAGGAAACCGTTTGCTCAGTTGGGCCGTAAAGGGCCTCTATATTCAATTGGGGGATTTGATCAAATGAAAGATTCATGTTCATTTTCCTCACTCTTTATATAACTTTATCGTCGTCTTTTTGCAGGTGAACTATGTACGGTTCCTCCGTGGGATTAACGGAAGCTGACCCACTATTTACCGCTCATGGGGTACATACCTTACTACGTACTTTACCCGTTCTTCAAAGACATTGAAACCTTTCTGCTGTATGGCAGGGAAACTGAATCGTTTGAAGGAGAAATATTCCATTTTCATACAATTATCAATTATGCTTGGCATGGCTGATCGTCTGCTGCAGAAGGTCAATGACATGGTCATCATCGTTGGAATAATAAATCGTCGTGCCTGCTCTTCTGTATTTGACCAGCCTTAAATTTTTTAAAAAACGCAGCTGATGAGACACGGTGGACTGTCTTAGGTTCAAATGATCGGCAATTTGGTTGACAGACATCTCCTTCTCGCACAACAAATGCAGGATACGGATTCTCGTTGGATCGCCCAATGCCTTAAACGTCTGGGAAACGACGAATAACGTCTCCTCATCCAGGGGGCTCTGGTCCTCTTCTGTCATCGTTTGTTCCTTTTCGTCAGCCATCCTGCTGCCTCCTTTACCATAGTGAAGAGAAATGTAAATTCATCGTATGTCCCTCTCCTCCTTTTGTCAATGGAGGGAGACGTTTACTCTCCGCCCCTGCCGGGAATTTCTACTGTAGAACCGATAAAGGAGGAACAATCGTTTATGTCTAAAAACGTTCTAATGGTCGTCACGAACCACGACACGATTACGGAAGAACAGTCCACAGGTCTTTGGCTGTCTGAATTCGGAGAAGCCTATAATGAATTTAACAAGCATGGCTACAACATTACTGTCGCCAGTCCAAATGGCGGCGGAATTCCGATCGATCCGAACAGTGTCAGTGACGACGAACCACAGGAAATCCTGGATACCAAACCTCATTTAGAAAATACGACCCCGCTGATCGACGTGGAAGCGGACGATTACGATGCCATCTTCCTCCCAGGCGGACACGGGACGATGTTTGATTTTCCAGATAACGAAAAACTGCAGAAACTGCTTCGAGGATTTTATGAAGATGGAAAAGTCGTATCTGCTGTCTGCCACGGCCCCGCAGGTCTTGTCGGTGCCACATTATCCAACGGCGACCCTCTCGTAAAAGGGAAACGCGTCAGTGCTTTTACAGACGCGGAAGAAGCAGAAACAGGCCTTGATGAGCATATGCCTTTCCTATTGGAGAGCCGCCTGAGCGAACTTGGTGCACAAGTCCGAAATGGGGCCAACTGGGCAGAGCATGTAGAAGTAGACGGACGCTTGGTTACCGGGCAGAACCCTCAATCCACAGAAGCCGCAGCCAAAGAAGTCGTAAAACAGTTAAATCAGTAAGAAATAAGGGATCCTGATTCAGGGTCCCTTTCGGCTGTCCAAAAAGAAGGATGGAGACATGGAAAAAGCTTGTAGAAAAACATGGTGTTTTTCTACAAGCTTTTTTCTTATTGGTCCTCCCCTGGTGGGTGAAACAAATAGTGGTACAGCCGGCGGGAGAGAACCCCGAAAGTGATCAGCCAGAAAACGAGGAGCACTGCCGCCCCCGCCCCCTTCAGGAATGTCCATCCTGTAAGAAAGGCGAAAAGGAGTCCTGCTGTCAGCACCGCTGTAGAAAAGATAAACAGCAGGATGGAAAGCAGAACTTTCATACTGTGACTAATCCAGGCAGGCATGAACTTTCACCTCCTGCTCTACAGTATGTATTTTTTCCAAATCAGCTTGTACGTTTTAGTGGACAACGGATAAAAAGGGCAGATGCCTGCCGCACATCCGCAGCTGTGCTACAATAAACGCACGCAGATTGTAAAGGAGAATCCATGTTGGAAAAAAGACTCGACCATATCGGCGTTGCCGTACGCCTTATTGAAGAAAGCATTACATTCTACACAGAGGTTTTAGGCGGAACCCTGATTGACCGCTATCGAAATGAAGCCGAAGGCGTGGAAAGTGAAATTGCTGTGATGGATGTGCACGGCAGCCGCACAGAACTGCTGATGCCGACGAATAACACCACCTCGCCGATCGCCCGCTTCATTAAGCAGAAAGGCAAAGGCGTCCACCACGTCGCCTACGAAGTGGAGAACCTGGATGAAGCCATAGAAGAGGTTCATGCTCAAGGGATACGCACCCTGGAATGGTCCCGGAGAACAAACAAGCACGGAAGACGGCTCATTTATCTGAATCCCGCCGACACCGAGGGCACCATCATTGAATACTGCGACTATCCGAACAAGCAGGAATGATAAAAAGACAGGGAACCTCTTGGTCCCCTGTCTTTTCAACTTGTAAAGAAACCACGTTCTTGTCCAGTGCCTCTAAAAGCCTCAGCAGCGCTTGTTCACAAACATGACCTGTCTCACACAAACGACAGGTTCCATTGAGTCTGCGAAGCTGTGCTCGATGTTCTCCCGCTGAACATGTCTCTCCACACGATATACGGACAACTTTGACTGAATACACGGTCTTTTACGCTTCTTCCAGTGCTTCTGCCACGCTGTAGTCTTCTGCATCCAATTCTGTATCACGTCCGAGGGCCATGCTGGCAAGCTCTGCGCCAAGATAGGGGCCGGAGGTAAGACCGGAAGCCCCGAGACCATTGGCCGTCAGCACGCCTTTCCATCCAGGAATCCGGCCAAACACCGGCAGAGAACCCGGCGTAAACGGCCGGAACCCGACACGGCTTTCCACAAAAGTACTGTCTTGAAGACCAGGAGCCACCTCCAGAGCCTTATCTAAAATATAATGAAGGCCTCCGGCTGTCTGACGCTGATCGAATCCGGCATCTGTCTCGTGCGTGGCTCCAACAATCATACGTCCCCCACCAAAAGACAACATATATTGGTTGTTCGGCGGCATAACCACCGGCCAGTCTGCGGTTTCCGTACCTTCTACATCCAAATGGACAATCTGTGCCTTCTGGGGACGGGAAAGGAACTGGATCCCGAGCGGCTGGAACAACGGCTTCGCCCAGGCGCCTGCGGTGACGATCACTTCATCCGCTTCCAGCTTCCGTCCGTCCACTTCCACGCCTGTCACGGTATCCCCTTCAAAAGTGAGGGAGGCATCGCCATGCATCATGACGGCTCCACGCTTTTTTGAAGCTCGGATTAATGCGTCACGGAGCGCGCGGCCGTTGACACGGGCCGCGCCACTGACATGAACCGCTTCATAGCTTTCCTCTGATAACAGAGGGAAATAGGTGCGTGTTTCTTCCGGCGAAAGTCGTGTGATTTCACCGATTTCCGGTGCATCCTCCCTCCGTTTTTCCGCCCGTTCAATGGTCTTCTCCAGTTTTTCCGGGTTGGTGTGCAGGCTGATTGCTCCCACTTTTTTATAACCGGTCTCGTGCTCGCCATCCGCTTCCAACTGCTGGATCAACTCAGGGTAATACCTTGCGCCGCCTTTGACGAGACGGTACCACCGTTGATTCCGGCGCTGTGCGAGCCACGGACAGACAATGCCTGCAGCGGCTTCTGTGGCCTGACCCTCATCCTTCCGGTCCACAATAGTGACGTCCGCCCCTTCTTTGATCAGATGGTAAGCGGTCGAGGCTCCTAAAATACCTGCTCCTACGATGATATATCTCTTCATAACGAACTCCTTTTCACGCTCATTGTCTGCATCTATTGTATAGGACAATGCGCCGGGACTCAAATCTCTCCATAGAAAAAGGCGTCTCCTTTTGAGACGCCTTTTTCTGTGGAGAAACCTTTTTTCCAGTGCCTCCAAAGGAGTGGTCATGGATAGAATTTCCCCACGCAGGCGGCCGTAACGCAGCCTGTCCTTTTGAAACGGCGAAGCAGCTATGCTCAACGTTCTCTTATATCATAGGATAAAGCTGTCTTCCCACAGGCATCGGCACGTGGAGCGTTCAGTGGTGACGTCTGCGGGAACAGCGCGAGCCGAAGATCCACTTGGTCCAATAGTTTTCTTGACCAAGTCAGCTGAGGCCGTGCCCGCGGCAGGCATCCACCGATAAGCGGAACGTGCCCTCTCAACATCACATACGGACAACTCTAACTGGATAACACGGACTTTTCTACAGCCTGAGACGCCTTTTCCCAGTCATTCCGCTGTGTGTGTACATAAGTAGCGATAGCACTGCTCCAAGGTACTTACACAGTCATGGATGCCGACGCTTTCGATCTCAAAGAGTGAAAAAGCATTCAGCGTGACGGTGTAGGAAGCGATGGTGACGGTTGGACAACCCTCTGTCAATTTCCTTAATTCCAAAAAAATCGGATCGTGCGCGCTGCCAACGAAGTCAAATCCATTCACCTGCTCCATTTCCCCACTCCTTACCGTATCAAATGTATAACCGCGGGCCGATCCCCCGTTGTACGGTATACATTCGATGCGGGGAAGGAAAATCCTCTATCCTACAACGACTTCCACTTCCCATTGATCATTCACATACAGACCGATGACTTCTACACCGAAGCCCCAGGACTTCACAAGGTCGACAGACTGTTTGATCTGCCCCTCCTTCACTTCACGATCGACTGGGTTTCCGGCACAATTATGGTGGCCGACAACAGCGACAACATTGGATCCATGATTATCGGTGGAGATGTTGATTTTTGTTTTCACAGCAGCCAGCTGCTCATCTGACCCTTCCAAAAGGAACTTCGTCGGGCCGGCTTCTGTAATCATATCGATGTAGGCTGTATCGTATTTTTTCTGCATCCAGTAAATAACCGGCAGCTGTACTCTTCCATCCATACAGTTGATAGCGGTGGCAAACGTTTTTTCAGACATAAAAATTCCTCCTCATTTTTTCTATGTTTTCTATCTTATCATAAAGAAAAAACAGCAGGAGGCCAAACCCCTGCTGACTTCTTAATTGCTGATGCCTTCGATCTGCATCGTTTCCACCGTACCGGTTCCATTTTCCCGGATACGCGCTTCAAGATTCACCTGATCTCCTTCTTTCAGGAAGATCGATAACGGAGCCTTGCTGGTCGTAACGGTATATATGGTCGTTTCTCCTTCAAGGAGGAACTGCACCGACTGTCTGGATTCAGTGGAGGTTACGAGTACACGTTTGATGACGCCGCTCTTCTCCGTGAGGTCCACTTCCTGACTACCTTCCACATTGCTTGGGTCCTGGGCAATCTGGAGACGGTAGGCGTTCAGCGTCTGTTTGGCCGTATCCCCGAAGACAGCAAAATCAGAATCGGCGGCCTTAATGTAGGCGTACTGCTTAAAGAGGCCGTTCGGATCCAGAACGTTGACAATCCACGTCGGGTGTCCGTCCACGTTGTAAAGCACCGGCATCGTTCCGGTCCAGTTTTTCTCTGGATACTGCTTGTTCACGATCTGCACTGCCCCTTTACTGTCCATGATCCCCTGGTTCTGCTGACCGTTGTAATACGTCAGTTCACCAGTACGGGCATCAATCAATGTATAACCAAGGGCTGAATCGATGTTTTCTTTCGGTGAAGCCATATCCGTAAAGTAGTACATGGCCCCGTTCTCATCGAATATCGGGGTCACACTGCTCTCTGTTCCGGATTCGTTCGGGATTTTCACATCTTTTTTACCAAAAATGGAGTTCAACCATCCGTTGATGTACTTCCCGAAGTATTCATTCTCCGTGGCAGCCAGTTCGGAACTGACCGATCCTTCAACAAATTCCGGCGCTTCTGAAGCTGGATAGGTTTCCACATCGCCGGTCACCGGGTCTACAACGGCGACTTTGACTTCCTGCATATCCGGCCGGTTGGAAAAGAACAGCGGTTTGTAAATCGTCTGTACGTACCATGGCTTCCCTTCATCATCCACTTCAATCTGGGCTTCCCCGCTTTGAATATGGTCCGGGTGGGCACTGTAAACGACGCGCTGGACGTTATGGTTGAAATAACTCGAGTTGGTATACTTCATTTTGCTTTGGACGAACTCAGGCTGGGCATTAATGTTCGTCGCTGCGATCGTGAAGTATCCTTCCGTCTCATTTCCCCGTACATAGCGCCAAAAGCTTGAGAATTCCACTGGAGCGACGTAGACGATATCCCCGTCCACCTGCTGCGCCTGAAGCTTTCCAAGATCATAAAACTGGGTGTTCGGGACGACACTCATCGCTTTCTGCACTTTGTTACGGGCCGATTCAGGCGCGACAGAAATCGGTGTATTTTCCTCATTCAATGGGCGGGCCTCCGCCTCCTCCGATTTGGCGATCGAATCATGGCTGTCCTGCAGGGCAAAAATGCTGTAGACGAATACGCCTACGATTAAAACAGCGGTCACAAGAACAATGACGCCCGATAACGAGCGGTGCATCGTCTGATACTGCACAGGCACCTTGGCTCCGCCATAAACAAGCGGCACGAACAGGATGGCGGTAATACTGTTCAAGATCAGCATATTCGGAATCGTAATGGTCGGCATGAACGCATAGGCAATCGCGAACATGAGGATAAAGCCGAAAATAAATACGCCGGCGGCTGTCCTCATAATCTTCTTTCTTCTCATACGGTTTTTCCAATAGACGATGAACGTCAGGATGAAAAATAAAATAAAAGATAATAGAGCTGTAATCAGCATTCCTATCATAAAAGTCAGAACTCCTTTCTATGTCTACAGCTTATTTACGTATCCGCCCTTCTTTGGTTTCAAAAAGTTTTCCGAAGGACGGATAGAGGAAGCGCCCTTGATCTATCAAACGAAGATCAAGAGGTCAGACATTTTGTTTTTGGAGATAATCCGCAAGACCCATGGCACACACTTCAAAATCGAGCTGAAGCAGTTGGTATACCGGGTGAACATCGGGAACGCCATTTCGGTTGAGGTAGGCGGACACACGCAGATGAAGCCGCTTCTGTATTCCTTCTATACCTTCTCCTTGTTCCAGAGCGTCCTTCGCTTCACTTACGAAAACAGGAATCCATTTCTTGACTTGATCAAACGCTTGTTCAGGATCCTCCGACGCCCCGTAATGACCGAAATACAAGCGTTCAGGTTGAAGGCTCTCCATCTTTTCGATCGAGGAAATCATCACGTCCGGATCAAATTGATTGGGAGAGGTTGTAGGAAGGAAGAAAGGTTCCATCCGGTCCTCCACGTGGTGATAACGTATCCCTGCGGTATCACCGGTGAAAAGCCCTCTGCTTCGTGAATCGTAGACGGCGAGATGGTGGCCGGCATGACCAGGGCTGTCATAGAACGTCAATGTCCGGTGATCTGACAGCTTCAAAGTCTCCCCCTCTTCCTTTACAACCAGCCTTTCGTCCGGAACAGGAAGGACAGGGTCGAACAGCTGATCAAAAACATCCCCGTACACCATACGGGCTCCCCTCACCAGTCTGGACGGATCGGCCAGGTGGCGTTTCCCCTTCTTATGGACAATCACCTCAGCGTTGGGACATTCCTTCAAAAGCAGCCCCACCCCGCCGGCATGGTCCAGATGAATATGAGTCAAAATGATCGACGTCACATCCTCCGGGCGGATCCCCAGATCTGATAGTCCAGCCAGCACATATGGAATGGATGGGCTCGGTCCGGTTTCAATCAACACCGGAGACTCCTCTTTGAATACATATGTACCTGTACGTCCCTCAAAGCCTAAATCATAACCGTCAATCAGATACAGATCCTCCCCTAATGCTGTGGGTGCTTTCTTTTCCAATCGGCTCACCTCTCCCTTAGATTTATCTTCAGTTTACTAGAAGTTTCCATAAAATGATAACGTTTTCTTGTGTAGAGAAAGAGTCACAAAAATGGGCTGGGTGAATATCATGGGTGGTGAGGAGTTGGTTTCAATGACTGAAGAACGTCATCCACAAACCCCTTCCAAACCGGGGTACAGCGATTGTAAAAAGATGAAGCACTTTCACGTGATGGTCGAGATGGAGGATGGCCGGTCCTTTGATGGGATCCTCACAGACGTTTCCGGAGACAGCTTCACCATCCTGATCAGCGAAGACGTCGTCGTCGATGAGCAAGGACAGGTGATGGATGAACGCCAGTATGGATATAGACGCAGAAGGGCCCGCCGGTTCCGAAGAGGCATTTATCCGATTGCCGGTCTCGCCACCTTAGCTCTGTTCCCTTACGCCTTCCGTCCGTATCCCTATTACTACCCTTATCCATATCCATACTATTACTAAGGGAATCACGCTTATGTCTTATCTCAAACGAACTTAAAACAACCGCCACAATCGTGTGGCGGCCTTTTTTCATTCACGCAAGAATCGTCTGCTCAATCTGTTTCATTTCATAAAATAGACCACGGCGGCTCATCAAGTCCTCATAGGATCCGGATTCCTGAATTTTCCCATCTTCCATAACGATGATCTGGTCCATCCTTTCCAATCCGTTCAGCCGGTGGCTTATCAGAATGACGGTATCATCTTGAGCCTGGTGGAATAAGCGGTCGTAAATGCCTCTCTCCGTCAACGTGTCCACCGAAGAGGTCGGTTCATCAAGCAGCCACAGCCGCTTCCCTTTTAAGAAGGCACGAGCAGCCGCCAGACGCTGTTTTTCCCCTCCTGATAAATTCTCTCCTTTTTCAAGGACTTGTTTATCGAGGGAAAAGGGCAACCCTGTAGAAGCAAGAGCCGCTTGCTGCTGCTCTTCTGTCGCACCCTCATTTGCCATACTTAAATTGTCACCGATGGTACCGAAGAAAAAGTGGTTCTCCTGCAGCATCACATTGGTGTGGGCCCAGAGACTCTCTTCGTCAAGGGTCCGGATATCCTCTCCACCGACTTTCACGACGCCCGCATCTGCCGTATGGAACTTTAACAGCAGCTGGAAGATCGTCGACTTCCCAGAGCCGCTTGCTCCTACGATGGCTGTTTTACTGCCGGAAGGAATGGAAAAGGAAACATCCGTCAACGCCTGGCGCGGTTCTTCAGGAAACCGCCAGCTGACGTTCTCCATCCGGATAGAGGGGGCATCGGAATCATCCATTTCCTTTGTCCCGTTCTCTGTTTTTTCTTCATCCACCAGGGAAAATAACCGGGCAGATGCTCTCCGGCTGTCCTCCAAATGCGCAGGCAGAACAGCCATAGGTGCCGCATTTTCAAAAACAGTCAGGGAAATCATCACAAGCATCGCAAGGAACAACCCGTTCAAGTCCCCGGAAGAGACGAGAAACGCTCCGAGGCCCAGGACGACCCATGAAACGATCAGCGTCACGAACGTGTTCCAGGAATGGCTGGCAAGCATCTCACGGCTGTCCTTCTCCTGCTGTTGGAGGTAAACGTGTGAAGCCTGCTGCAGCATCTCCTGTTTTTCAGAAAGCTGTTGATGAATTTTCAAGTCTCTGAATCCATAGATGAATTCAGTGGCCTCTGTAGAAAGTTGTCCTCTGGACTCGCGGACAAACCGGCTCGATTTCCTCTGCTTCACACTGTACCAGGCCGGGATCACCAGTCCCGTTACAACGAGTCCGAGCAGCAGAACCACGGCCACCGAAAGCGAAAAGATGGACGTGAACACCATTGTCCCTAAGAATATGATGACGAGCACGACGGGTGGATAATACACTCGTAAAAAGAAGTTCTGCAGACTTTCCACGTCCCCGACAATCCGTGCAAGCAGGTCTCCGCTCCGATACTTTTGAAACAGCCTCGGGGCGATCGGTTCCAGCCGCTTATAAAACGTAACTCGCAGATGGCTCAGAATCGAAAAGGTCGCTCTGTGGGAAAAGTACCGCTCGGCGTACCGGCCAAGCGCCCTGGCAAACCCAAACAGCTTTAAAAAAGCAATCAGGACAGTCAAGGCATATAAAGGAGGAAGCAGTGCCGCTTTGGATATCAAGTACCCGCTGGAAGCAAACAAGCCCACAGCAGAGAGACCAGCGAGAAAACCAAAGAGAATCGAAAGGAGAATATCTTTTTTCTCAAGCGTAACGAGACGAATGACTTCTTTGAGATCTTTCATGCCCCCTCTCCTCCTTTCTGCATTGTGACCATCTGCCGATATAGAGGCAGCTCAGCTTTTAATTGTTCATGGGTGCCTGTACCCACAGCACGTCCCTCATCGAGTACAAGAATCTGGTCGGCCGCCTGAATCGTATGGAGGCGGTGGGCGACCGTAATCATAGTCGCCGTCTCCGACAGCTCTTGAATGGAGCGCTGAAGGACAGTCTCTGTTTTCACATCCAGCCCTGTTGTCGGCTCATCAAACAGAATGACGGAAGGCTTTTTCAAAAAGGCACGGGCCAGTGCAATGCGCTGCTTCTCCCCGCCGGATAAACCTCTTCCGCCCTCACCGATTGATGTATCCAATCCATCCTCCAACGTCTCAAGCAGCTGGGAAAGGCCGGCCTTCTCCGCTGCACGGGCCGTTTCTTCCCTGGAGGCGCCGGGAACTCCAATCGCCATATTCTCTGCAATCGTACCCGAAAAAAGATACGGGTGCTGGGAGATGTAGCTGACACCGTTGAACCAGTCCGCTTCCTTGTACGAATAAAGCGGACGTCCGTTCACGTCTACATCACCAGATGAAGGAGCAAGCAGTCCCGAAAAAATATTGAGCAGGGTTGTCTTGCCTGATCCACTCTTTCCGACCACCGCCAGATGACTCCCTGCTGGAATGTCCACCGATACCGGATCAAGAGCGAATCCTTCCTCATACTGAAACTGAACAGCGCGGAGAGACAAGGCCGGAGGCTGTTCATACGTGAGCCCCTGATCTCCCCATACCAACGAATGGTCCTCTTCGTTCAACGTCTCCTCCAGCTGCTTGGAGGCCCCGGAAGCTCCACGTCCCGTATGGAACGCACTGCCGAACTCCTTCAGTGTCAAGTAAAACTCCGGTGCAAGAATCAAAATGAAAAAAGCGGTGAAAAAAGAGACACTTTCATACACAACAAGGCGGATGGCAATCTCAAGAGCAATCAGGCCAATACTGAGCATGGAGATGAACTCAAGCATGAGGGAGGACACAAAGGCCACCTTCAGCACTTCCATCGTAGCCGTTTTAAATCCGAGACTGCTCGATTCTATTTCCTCCTGCTGGCGATGACTGCGGTTGAAGAGCTTCAACGTAACAAGTCCTTGAAGGGTATCCAGAAACTGTCCGGAAAAAGCCGAAAGCTTCTCCATCTGGTCTTCCGATTTCTTCTTCGTCATCACACCGATGATCGCCATGAACATCGGAATGAACGGAGCTGTGATTACCATGATCAGCCCGGAATAAAGATGGGCGGAAAACACAACGGCCAAAATCATCACAGGGATAATGAGGGTCTGGATCATTTGTGGAATATAGCTGCTGAAATAGCCGTCCAGTTCATCCACGGAATCCATGAGTACACTCACCTTTTGTCCGGACCGCCCGGTCACCGATGTGGAGATCGACTGCCTGGACATTTTTTCAATCAAACGATGCCGGTAATGCTCTTTAGCTCTCGAAGCAAGACGGATGCCCGTTTTTCCATTGAGCCATGTGAAGAGAGTACGTCCAGCCAACACGAGAAACAGCCCGGCAAACAAAGGCAGAACATCCTGGAGGCTTTGCTGACCAAGAAAAATCCGATCCACAATCGCAACGAAATAATAGGATTGACCGATGACACTGGCTCCGATGAGAAGAGACGTGAGGATTAACAGCGTCATCCCTTTTCGATCAGCAAAAGCAAAGCGGCTGAGATGCTTCATAATCTATAGAAAACTCCTTACACGTATTTTTTGTGAAGTTTTTCACATTACCTTTATTATAAAGGAAAGACACCCTTTTTTCTAAAGAGAAGCCTGAGGATTCTATGACAATTCTTTAACATCGTCCCCTTTTCTGCCGCCAGTCATACAATCTCAACGGATAACTTACCCCGGTCGCTTATCGTCGCAAACACCTTATCAAACCTGTGATGAGGATTAGTATGCCGAAAACCTTTCAGGAGGTTAATGGAAATAACCTTTACTTTTTATTTTATAAATAACATGATAGTAAAAAATTTATAAAAGGAGGAAAAATCAGTTGGATAACTTTGGTTACAAAATATTGAAAGCACTAATTGATAATGGAAGGGTTACTTGGGCTGAATTAGCTTCCCAAACTGGATTATCTGCTCCATCTATTGCAGACCGTGTTAATCGTTTGTTAAACAATGAAGTAATAAAAGAACTTGGCGCAATGGTAAATGGGGAAAGTGTAGGAACAGAATGTACAGCATTTGTGGCAGTTTCATTAGAAAAACCAACATTCAGGAAAGATTTTTTAAGGCTTGTCAAGGATTTGGAAGAAGTGCAGGAATGTCATCATATTGCCGGGGAAGATGATTATTTATTGAAAATTCGTTGCCAAAATACAAAGGATTTGGACCGAGTAATAAGTTATGAAATTAAAAACCTTGCAGGTGTACGGAGGACAAAAACAACAATTGTGATGGATACAACAAAAGAAACTTTGCGGGTCCCCTTACAAAAAGCAAAATTTAATAAATCAGGTGAACAGTAATGTTCGGGGAACTATTACTAAAAGGACTGTTCATTGGAATTAGTATTGCTGCTCCAGTTGGACCAATTGGGGTGTTATGTATCCGCAGAACTCTTGAACATGGTAAGTTAACTGGATTTGTATCTGGATTAGGGGCTGCAACAGCAGATGGAATATATGGAATAATCGCTGGTCTCGGTTTAACATTTATAACAAACTTTTTAATTGGTCAACAATTGTGGCTTCATCTTATTGGCGGTATATTCTTATGTTATTTAGGAGTGAAAATATTTATTTCAAAACCTTCAAATAGATCAGCTGAAGCCAAAGGTAACCAACCGTTTTCAGCTTTCATATCTACTTTCTTTTTAACTATTACTAATCCAGTTACAATTTTATCATTTATCGCCATTATCTCAGGCCTAGGAATTACAACTAACAATGCAACGGCACCTGGCTTAATTTTAGTCGCAGGGATTTTTATAGGTTCATCATTATGGTGGTTATTATTAAGTAGCCTTGCAGGAACATTAGGCAATCGACTAGAGAATGATTATTTGAGCCTGATTAATCGCATTTCTGGAATTATATTATCGTCGTTTGGAGTATATAGTTTAGTTACTGGACTTGTTGGTTAGAGATTGATCTCATAATATTATTGGGGTGTTGTCCATATATTTAATGTTTCACTGGTTCATTGATCTTCTTATGGATCAAGAAAAGATATGAGGGGTGCTTACATGGTCTATATACCTTCAATTTGTTCTTTGTAGTTATTCCAAGCTTCATCATATACTAATGTAGGCGTGAAAATATCTATGATTCCTTGCTTAACTCTAAAGTCAAAAGACTATAGTTTTCTTAAAAGAATGGATCAATAAATGATGTTTGAATCTAAATAAACGTTCAAAGCTTTTCACCCTTTATGATTCTTGCTTGTTATTCCACCAATATTTCAGACGATTTTTCCATTCTCTACCTTACAATCAACGGGGATGTGGGCCTATGTATAAAACCCTATGGAACAACACAGATATTCGTTTATATATGAGAGCAGGAGCGGTTTGAATAAAGAATGGGTCCACCTCAGCAAGAAATTTCTCCTGAAAGGCATGAGGCTGTTTATGTGGTGCAGTTGGATTCATTAGAAGAAATGCTCCTTCTTCTATGAACATGTCTCCAAACTTCGTCTGATACTTTCCTTTACCCGCAGGCGAAAAGATCAGCTTGCAAGAAAAGTCTTCTCTCCATGATCTTTCCCCAAGCTGGTCGAAACGCTGCAGGAATAACCCGTTCGTCTGCTGCCAAATCAAGCTTCCCTCCCCTTTCTTTCATTACACATTCAGTGACTGTATTCTACCTACTAATTCCAAAAAATTCAATTAAGTGTATCTGAAAAAAAAGAGACCGCCCCTTCCAGGGCAGCCTTTTACTAAGAAAGGTTCTGGCTCCAATCGACAGCCGCTTCGCCTTCCAGGAAGCGTTCAGAATCCATTGCAGCCATACATCCTGTGCCGGCTGCCGTAATGGCTTGACGGTACTTTTGATCCTGGACGTCCCCGCAGGCGAAGACGCCGGGGATATTCGTATTGGTCGTTCCTGGTTCCACAAGAAGATAACCCTTCTCATCCATATCCAGCTTTCCTTTCAGAAAATCTGTGTTTGGATTGTGACCAATGGCAACGAAAATCCCATCTGTATCGATAACTTCCTCTTCACCAGTTTCATTATCCTTCACTTTGATGCCCGAAATTTTCATCCCGTCTGAGACCATCTCCACCGGCGTTTTATTTAGAGCCCACGTCACCTTATCATTTTCCTGTGCCCGCGACTGCATGATTTTAGAAGCACGCAGTTCATTTCTTCGATGGATCACCTGCACCTCACTCGCAAACTTGGTCAGGAAGGTCGCTTCTTCCATCGCCGAATCGCCGCCGCCGATGATCACAACTTTTTTCCCGCGGAAAAAGAACCCATCACAGGTTGCACAGGTGCTCACTCCTTTTCCGATATTCTCTTTCTCGCCGGGAATACCGAGCAGTTTGGCGGAAGCCCCTGTGGAGATAATCAGGCTGTTCGTCTGTATTTCGCCGATGCCATCCACCTGAAGGGTAAATGGCCGCTGATTCACCTGGACATCTGTTACCCAGCCCCGTTTAAAAACAGCGCCGAACCGCTCGGCCTGCTTTTTCATATTATCCATAAGTTCAGGCCCCATGATGCCATCCGGGAAACCGGGGAAGTTCTCCACCTCCGTGGTCAGGGTCAACTGACCTCCAGGTTCAGGTCCCTCGATCACCAGGGGTTCTATGTCTGCGCGTGCAAGATAGACGGCGGCTGTCAAACCAGCCGGTCCTGTTCCTAAGATGACAGATTTGTAGGTCATAGAAGTGCCTCCTTTAAAATGACTCGTATTAGTGTTATATCCCTTTTTGCTTAAAGTCATGCCTCTCCCTTAGGAACTGATGAAAGATGGGGGCAGGGAAGCCCCCTCTCATCAGACGTTCCCGCTTTCCATAAACAAGGGAGGTTTCCTCTTCCACTTTTAAAACGGACCCGTAGCTGCCTTCTACTTTTTTAAACAGGGATAAACAAGTGACCACCCCAAATCGGCGCTTTGAGCATACACTATCATCAGATCATGGATATGGAGGTGATTCTATGCCTGGACGAAGAAGACCTGCACGCCGCCCTGGATTTTGTGTGTTTCCCGGTTACAAATACTGCGGTCCTGGATGCAGCGGCCCGGGAGAGCCGGTCAATGCCGTCGATGCTGCCTGTAAAGCACATGATGAGTGCTACCGCTATACAAAGAATTACTGTTATTGTGATGATGCTTTCATTCGTCGTTTAGGACAGCTCCAGAACCCACGGACCCGTGAGGGACGTCACGCCCGTGCGATGTATAACTATATGAAATTCCAACGCCTGTTCACCTGTTCGTTTTAAAAAAGACAAAGGAAGCTGTCTTTCTTTTTTTTATGGTTTGATCCTAAGGAAATTATTATGAAATATAGGCCGCCGTCACTTTTCAAAACCCAATTCTGTGCTTATAATAGTCAACAGCACGCTTATTCTGCATGCGTCGCCAACACGAGAGGATGTAGGACTAATCATGAAATTCGAAGAAAGGTTTGACTGGCAGCTGTTCTTTATTATCTGCTGTTTTATTGCGATCAGCTCCGTCGCCTTGTTCAGCGCTCAGCAAAGTACGCAGTACAATGAGAATTTCGTACTCAAACAGCTGGTCTGGTACGGGGTCGGCGGAGTCGTTATTGGGTTTATGATGATCGTGGATCCCGAAGATTTTAAAAAGATCAGCTGGTACTTATATGGTTTCGGTCTTGTTTTACTTATTGCCTTGATCCTGGCACCATCATCCATCGCTCCTGTCATTAAAGGACAGAAAAGCTGGTTCACCCTGCCAGGTTTGTCTCTGCAGCCTGCAGAGCTTGTTAAAATTTTTACGATACTCGTTCTCGGAAGAATTGCCGTTAATCATAACAGCAAAAGCGTCTCGACGCTGAAGTCGGACTTTCTGCTCCTTCTTAAGCTGGGAGCCGCTGCAGGCGTCCCATTCCTTTTAGTCATGCAGCAGCCTGACTTAGGGACAGGCCTTGTCTTTCTAGCCATACTTGCAGGTTTTGTCCTGGTTTCCGGAATCCAATGGAAAATTATCCTGCCGATATTCGCTGTCATTTCAGCACTGGGGACAAGCCTGATCTGGCTGGCGATCCAAGCTCCACAAATTCTGGATAAATACCTCGGGGTAAAGGAATACCAGCTGGGACGGATCTATTCCTGGTTCCAGCCGACCAAATATGAAGATTCCTCAGGCTATCAGCTCGTCAAAGCCATGCGGGCGATAGGATCGGGGCAGCTGTATGGTAAAGGCTTCGGGGAAAGGGAAGTGTATCTGCCTGAAGCTCAAACGGACTTTATTTTCAGTATCATTGCGGAGGAATATGGATTTCTCGGCTCGTGTGTCGTCATTATCCTGTTTTTCTTCCTGATCTACCGCTTCACGACAATCGCTTTTAAAGCGAACAGTCATTACAGCTCCTATGTCATGGTAGGGATTATCAGTATGATCGCCTTCCACGTCTTCCAAAACATCGGCATGTCTGTGCAGCTCCTTCCTATTACAGGGATTCCGCTGCCATTCATCAGTTATGGGGGGAGTGCCCTCTTAGGAAACCTGATGGCCCTCGGCATCGCTTTCTCGATATCGTACCATCATAAAACCTATATGTTCGGAGAATAAAAAAAGCTTCAGAGGACCGATTCCTCTGAAGCTTTTTTGGTCTTATTCGACGGTTACACTTTTCGCAAGGTTCCGTGGTTTGTCTACGTCACAGTCACGGTGCAGTGCTGCGTAATAGGAAATCAACTGAAGCGGTACAACAGATACAAGCGGTGTCAGGATCTCATGAACGTGAGGAATGACAAAGGCATCGCCTTCCTTATCCAGACCTTTCATGCTGATGATCATGCTGTTAGCTCCACGTGCTTCCACTTCCTGTACGTTTCCGCGGATGGAGTAGTTGACGTTTTCCTGTGTCGCAAGCGCTACAACCGGCGTGCCTTCTTCAATCAGAGCGATGGTTCCGTGCTTAAGCTCTCCACCAGCGAATCCTTCCGCCTGGATATAGGAGATCTCCTTCAGCTTCAATGAACCTTCAAGACCGACATAAAAGTCGATTCCACGACCGATGAAGAAGCAGTTCCGTGTCACCGGCAGGTATTCACGGGCCAGCTCTTCCAGCTCTTCTTTTTGATCCGTCAAGGCTTCCATAGCATTCGCTACAATTCCAAGCTCCTGCATCGGATCAAAATCAAGCTCAATTCCTTTAGCGCGGGCTGTATCCACAGCCAGAATCGCAAGGACAGCCATCTGGGCTGTATAAGCTTTTGTGGACGCTACCGCAATTTCAGGACCCGCATGCAGATGCAGTGTATAATCCGCCTCACGGGAGAGGGTGGATCCTGGAACATTGGTAATCGTCAGGGCCGGGTGGCCAAGTTCTTTCGTCTGAACAAGAACGGAACGGCTGTCTGCCGTTTCCCCACTTTGGGAGATGTATACAAACAACGGCTTCTCGGACAAGAGCGGCATGTTATAGGAAAATTCACTTGCCACGTGGACTTCAACTGGAATATTCGCCAGTTTTTCGATGAACTGTTTGCCGAGAAGACCGGCATGATAGCTTGTTCCCGCAGCAATGATGTAAATACGGTCGCATTCCTTCATCGCATTGCGGATGTCAGCATCCAATTTAATGTCGTCGTTTTCATCCTGGTACTCCTGGATGATTTTACGGATAACGAAAGGCTGCTCATCAATCTCCTTCAGCATGAAGTGAGGGTAGGTGCCTTTTTCGATATCTGTCGCGTCGATTTCAGCTGTGAACGGCTCACGAGTGACCACGTCACCTTCAGGAGAAAGGATTTCAACACCGTCACGGCGGACGATCACTGTTTCTTTATCCATCAGCTCAAGGAACTGATCCGTTACGTGAAGCGCCGCCATAGAGTCACTCGCTACAACGTTGAAATCATCACCAAGACCTACAAGAAGCGGGCTCTTGTTTTTTGCTACATAAATCGTGTCTTTGTTCTCACGATCGATGAGAGCAATCGCATAGGAACCTGTCAGAAGCTTCACAGCTTTATGGAAGGCAGCCGCTACATCGTTCATTTCATTGTGCAGGACTTCGATCAGCTGGACGATGATCTCTGTATCTGTTTCACTCTTCAGTTCGACGCCTGCCAGGTATTCATCACGCACATCTACATAGTTCTCGATAACGCCGTTATGAACGAGTGTAAAACGGCCGGAAGTACTCTGGTGCGGGTGGGCGTTCTCTTCACTTGGAGCTCCGTGAGTGGCCCAGCGTGTATGGCCGATGCCGTGAGTGGATGCTACGTTTTCATCGACTGCACTGCGCAGCGCTGCAATACGGCCTTTGACTTTCGTTACTTCAACGCCGTTATCATTCAAGGTAGCAATTCCGGCAGAGTCATATCCGCGGTATTCAAGCTTTTCCAGTCCGTTTAACAAAATTTCCTTTGTATCCTGTTGTCCAATATATCCTACAATTCCACACATAATTGTTGTCCTCCTTAATTTACGAGAAGGGCAACGAATGTCAGCACGGGGCTATTCGCTGCCCCTCTCCCTCAACGATCTATATCTTGTGCACTTTATCCAGCCGTATTGTTCGAAAAGTCGCCTTTCCGTTTTACAGCTGAACCAACGGCTGAAGTGTCACAGCCGGGAGGCATCCGCCGAATGCTCGATGAACCTCCACCTCGTCAACTGCGCATAGAAACGTTCCATCTGCACAGTCCTGGCGCTTTTAATGATTGATGACCTCTATCCTCCCTATCTGTTTCAAAATAAAGCCTCTCTCATCTGTTACCCTTAGCTTTTCCCTATTAAAAGGATTTCGACAGATTTTTCAAGTACAAGTCATATTTTACCTGAGCCTTGTGAAAAAGGTCAATAAAAATTAGAGGCGATCATGAATTGTAAGGACCTTGTAATAGAATATGCGCAGCTCTCCTATCCTGTGAAGAGCTGCGCGTCCATGCTTTATTCCATACCTAATTCTTCTTCAACGACTGCAACGACTTTGTTACAGTAAGTTTCACATTGCTCTTCTGTCGGAGCTTCCACCATGATCCGCACAAGTGGTTCTGTTCCGGAAGGGCGGACAAGGACACGGCCGCTGTCTCCCATTTCCTCTTCCACTGCCTGGATGGCTTCCTGAATGCGCGGGTGAGTCTGTACACGGTTTTTATCAATGACTTTTACATTTATCAAAACCTGTGGGAACTTCTCCATCTCCGCAGCAAGCTCTGAGAGAGGCTTTCCTGTCTCTTTAACGACGTTTACAAGCTGCAGAGCGGAAAGCATCCCGTCCCCTGTCGTGTTATGTTCAAGGAAGATGATGTGTCCGGATTGCTCTCCACCGAGGTTGTAGCCGCCACGGCGCATTTCTTCCATCACATAGCGGTCGCCGACAGCTGTTTTATCACTCTTAATGCCGTTGGCTTCCACAGCTTTATAAAATCCAAGGTTACTCATGACAGTGGATACGACTGTAGAATGGTTAAGGAGACCTTTCTCATTCATATATTTGGCACAGATGAACATGATACGGTCGCCGTCTACAATATTTCCTTTCTCATCGACAGCAATCAAACGATCCCCATCGCCGTCAAAAGCAAGTCCGATATCCGCTTTTTTCTCTTTAACAAGGGCCTGAAGAGCTTCCGGGTGCGTCGACCCGAACCCAGCATTAATATTCAGGCCGTCCGGAGACGAACCGATGGAGGAAATATCCGCTTCCAGATCGGCAAACAGATGAGAAGCGAGTGAAGACGTCGCCCCGTGTGCACAATCAAGCGCAATATGAAGGCCGTCAAAATCATAATCCACGGTCTGCTTCAAGTGCTGCAGGTATTTCTGGCAGCCTTCAAAATAGTCATTGATTTGACCAAGATCCGCACCGGATGGGCGTGGAAGATCGTCTTGTTCTGCATCAATCAGTGCTTCGATTTCCGCTTCCTGGTCATCCGTCAGCTTAAAGCCGTCCGGACCGAAGAATTTGATGCCGTTGTCTTCCACTGGATTGTGGGAAGCAGAAATCATAATTCCAGCCTCTGCCTGAAGCGCTTTGGTCAAAAAGGCCACCCCTGGTGTGGAGATGACGCCGAGACGCATCACTTCCGCTCCAATAGAGAGAAGACCAGCAGCAAGTGCCCCTTCCAGCATTTCGCCGGAAATACGAGTATCACGGCCGATTAAAACTTTCGGACGTTCCACCCCTTTGGTTACAACATAACCGCCGTAACGTCCTAGTTTAAAAGCCAGTTCTGGTGTTAATTCTTTGTTGGCGATCCCACGAACGCCGTCTGTTCCGAAATATTTACCCATTTTCAACGAACCTCTCTTTCTGTCCTATGCATATCAATTAAGTATAATTATTCTGGTTTACTCTCCCTGCTGATCATCAAGGACGTCAATGGTGACTTCAATCGTTTCCGGTGATACGGCTGTCGTGCCGTCCGGCAGGGGTACATCAACGTCAACCACCTGATCTTCGGTCACTTCTGTAACATCCACTGGAATTTCAACAGGTTCTTCAATACCGGCCAGGACCTCTTCAGGGCCCTGGTACGTTACATTTTCGACTTCCGTTGTTACTTCTTCAATCAGAACCCCTTCCTGAGTACCGCCGCTTGCTTCCGGCGTCACAGGGACCTCTTTCGTTCGTTTGGATACAGGGACGCTTACATCAACAGCCGCAGGCTCTACAAGAACGTTCAGTTCATTGCCCTGATTGTCGTAAACCTTTACAGGGGCTTCTCCCTGCTCAACGGTATCTTCAGCTGCGCCCACATCAACGATGGCTCTTACAGAAGCTACCCGTTCAACGACCGATGCTGCGCCTGTAATCTCCACCTGAGCCGGAGAGACTTCCGGTGTTCCAAGCTCCAGGCTGGTGTCCAGATTGTTCTCATTTGCATAATCGATGCTTACATCATAATTTTCGGTCGTTTTTTCTTCAATTTCCACTTCAATAATTTTCGGTTCAAGGGAAACAGCCAGCTGGCTGCTGATTCCTGAATGCTGGAGGGATACCTCATGGGTTCCAGGTCCAAGGTCATTCAAGTCGACAAATACGTTGAAGTTCTTCTGACGTGAAACAGGGGCTACAGCTCCCGCTGGACCCTCGACCGTCACGGTCACATCCTGAGGGATCCCGCTGACCACATATTCTTCACTGTCAAAGCGGATTTCAAGTGGAATGTTTTCCATCGTTTCAGATTCCGACGATGTCTCATTAAAAAACAGCGAGTCAGAATCCATGTTGTTATCGACATTGACCGTCACCCAGAGCAGACCGGCTAAAAGAAGGGAGATAATCCGGATAAACCATACACTTTTAAACCAATTATCCATTCTTTTTCCCCCTCCAGTTCCAGCTTTTAACGGCAGGAGCAGAGTAATCAAGCTCTGTACGCAGCATTTCCTCGAGCTTCACCTGATCGAGCTCGCGGTGCAGCTCACCATTTTTCGTACAGGAAATCGCCCCGGTCTCCTCAGATACAACAATTGTCAGCGCATCTGTCACTTCACTGATTCCCATCGCCGCCCGGTGCCGTGTTCCAAGTTCCTTCGAGATAAAAGGACTCTCCGACAACGGAAGATAACAGGCAGCAGCTACGATTTCATCATTTTTAAGTATGACGGCTCCATCATGAAGCGGTGTATTCGGTATGAATATGTTGGTGAGCAGCTCACTGGATAAATGTCCATTAACCCGGATCCCTGTCTCCACATAGTCTCCCATGCCCGTATCGCGCTCGATCGTAATCAAGGCTCCGATTCTGCGCTTGGCCATATAGTTGCAGGATTTAATGATCGCCTGCAGTGTTTTTTCCGTATCTTCTTCCTCTGACGAATTCCTGCTGAAAAAGCTTCCCCGCCCGAGCTGTTCCAGAGCCCTTCTCAGCTCCGGCTGGAATAGGATGATAATAGCAAGGAAACCCCAGGTGATGGCCTGTGACATGAGCCATCGCAGTGTGGTTAGTCCAAATAAATTACTCAGCAGCCATATCCCCAGGATAATGAAGATTCCTTTTAGAAGCTGGACCGCCTTCGTCCCTTGGATCAGCATGATTAATTTATATACAACAAACCAGACAAGGGCGATATCCACAGTTATCAGCAGGTAATCTAAAACATCCAGTCCCCCATCAAGCATGCCTACACTTCCTTTTAAATAAAATAAATCTGAAAAATTCACATTTACCATTATATCACATAAGTTTTTTTGAATATATCAGAACCTGTCCTGATCTTATCATACCCAAAAAAAAGACAGAATGACCTATGTCATCCTGCCTTTAGTCTTCTTGTTCGGACCCGAAGGAGAAAATATCTGACACGGTTTGTTTCGTATGATACCAAACCCATTCATAAATCTGGTTCACTTCGGTCAATTCCCCTGAGTAGGCTCTGAGATCTGAACGGTTCAGTTCCCCTGATCCCTGGTCCCCGGATGTTCCTTCCAGGATGTCTCCGTTAATGATGGTCACATTTCCATCGACAGCCCCGTCAATCCGCAGGTCTCCGTTTCGAACGACAAGGTCCCCCTTAACCGTGACACCATCCGGTACAATCACCGTGTGCTCTCTGATTTCAAGGTTTTCCTGTTTGGATACCGTTACCTGCTGATCCTGATTCCATGCTGTGAAAATGCCACTGAACATGAGAATAAAGAATACAGCAGCGGCGGTCAGAATCGGATGCTGCTGCAGCCGGCGTATATAATTTCTCCGTTTTTTCTGCTTTGGAAGACTGTTCATCACATTTGCCGTGAACCGAGGCGGTGCAGAAACTGGAGATGTATTGGTAATCAGCGTAGTCGTCCGCTTCAATTCATGAAAATGGCTCTGGCAGGACGGACAGCTCTGCAGGTGATCTCTCAGTCGTCGTTCTTCCTCTGTGTTTAATTCGCCGTCTAAATACTTATGCATGAGTGTAATGGCTTCTTTACTGCAATTCATTCCCTCTCAACTCCTTCATACATGGCGAAGCCGTTTTCTTAGTGCTTCCCTTCCTCTGTGCACCCTTGTCTTCACCGTCCCTACGGGAATATCAAGAACTTCGGCGATTTCCTGGAGAGCTAACTCATCCAAATACCGCAGAACAATCACGCTCCGATATTTCGGAGGCAGGGCAAGGATTTCCTTATGGATGTACGTCTGCAGCTCAAGGCTTTCGACCTCTTCCTCAGGCAGTGCCTGGTCTGCAGCCAGCTGAGAGTACATATCCAGTCCATCCGTGCCCTTCACTTCAGCATCGAGGTGATAGTCCGGCTTCTTCTTCCGAATGCGGTCGATCGATAAGTTGGTGGCTATTCTATAGAGCCATGTTGAGAATTTGCGCCGCTCATCAAACGTGTGGAGGTTTGTATAGGCCCGGATAAATGCTTCCTGTGCAAGATCTTCAGCTTCGTATGAGTTCCCGATCATCCGCAGACATATATGATAGACCTTGTTCTGATAAAAAGAAACAATGTCTTCAAATGCTGCCTGATCTCCCTTTTTCACTTGTTTTATTTTCTGTTTTATCATGGTTTCCATTTGTTATACCTCCGCTATATGTGCGGTCGATATCCTTTACGGATGACCTCGCCTCAAAGTTTCAAAAAAACATATAAAAAAATATATATCTTTTTCCTAAATATAAGTTTAACTTTTTTTAGTATCGGATATAAAGCTGTAAATGTAAAAAATTTCTTAGGAGGACTACAAAACATGACGCGAGTGACTTCGTTGACGGAAGAAATCGAAGCTTGTCGTTTGGAAATGAGCCGTTTAGCCCGCCTCCATCACTTAACATCCCCCGAAGTTGTCAAAGTGAGCGTTAAGCTGGATCAGCTTCTTAATGAATATGACGAAGTACAATATAAAAAACAGCAACCCGCCTTAAGTAAAGCAGGTTACTGTTAATGATCGAACTTATTTCAGAGTTTCTCCAAATAAAGAACCCATCAAACCGACCGCTACGCCGGCGGTTTTATTTTTTTCATCGAGGATAGGATTGACTTCCACAAATTCTGCGGAGGTAATCATTTCCGATTGATGAAGCATCTCCATAGCCAGATGACTTTCCCGATAGCTCAGGCCGCCCATAACAGGTGTCCCGACACCCGGCGCATCATTCGGGTCCAGACCGTCCAGATCAAGGCTGAGGTGCACGCCGTCTGTCCTGTCCTTCAAATAGTCCACGGCTTCTTCAATGACTTTAGTCATTCCCATACGATCCACTTCATGCATCGTATAGACTTTGATTCCCTGCTCCTTAATCAGTACTTTCTCTCCTTCATCCAGAGAGCGGGCACCGATGATGACAATGTTCTCAGGCTTAATCTTAGGAGAATAGCCATGGATACCCGTAAGCTTTTCATGCCCGATCCCCAGACTTGCTGCCAGCGGCATGCCATGAATATTTCCGGACGGTGAACTGTCCGCTGTATTTAAATCCCCGTGAGCGTCATACCAGATCACTCCGAGATTATTGTAGTGTTTTGCGACTCCTGCAAGAGTCCCCATAGCAATACTGTGATCTCCTCCTAATACAAGAGGGAAACGGTTGTTTTCGATGACCTGATCGACCGCTTCAGCCAGTCTGCTCGTTCCTTCAGCTATTTCGTGAAGGTTCCTGAGGTTATCATGCTTTACATCCGTCTGATGCTTCGGACGAGGAATCTCAATGTCTCCTAGATCTTCAATGGTATAACTCAACTGCTCTAGACGTTCAACCATCCCTGCATACCGGATAGCACTTGGACCCATATCGACTCCTCTGCGCATTTGACCAAGATCCATGGGTACTCCGATTACTGAAAGCTGTTTATTCATTAAAGTTCCTCCTTTTTACACTATTTTCATTGTATCCGTTTTATTAAAGATGACTCAACTGGACATCATTGTGTATATATATACGTTATTTCCTGCCTTATAGTGGTAATCATGCATGTTTACAAGCTGCCTGCCAAAACAACGATCACCAGATATAAAAAAAGCCTGACAAGTTCTATGTCAGGCTTTCTATCGTATAAAAGATCACCAGGATCTATTTGGTTCTATGTAATGGTGGAGCCTAGCGGGATCGAACCGCTGACCTCCTGCGTGCAAAGCAGGCGCTCTCCCAGCTGAGCTAAGGCCCCATATGGAGCGGGAGACGGGATTCGAACCCGCGACCCCCACCTTGGCAAGGTGGTGTTCTACCACTGAACTACTCCCGCGAAAAAGAGATGAGCCATGAAGGATTCGAACCTTCGACCCTCTGATTAAAAGTCAGATGCTCTACCAGCTGAGCTAATGGCTCCTATGAAGAATGATACTCGTTTTTTATGAGCAATGCGCTCAATATATGGAATATGCTCAACACATGGTAGTCTTATTCTTAAAGGAAATATGGCTGGGCCAGCTGGATTCGAACCAGCGCATGACGGTACCAAAAACCGTTGCCTTACCGCTTGGCTATGGCCCAACAAGTACAAAATTAGTATAACCAACTTAAGAATATTATACAATCATGTGGAATTTTTTCATAAAAAATAGCTGATGATTAAGTCAGCTTCTTATGAAACAATAAAAT
This sequence comes from Halobacillus sp. AWH4_228, assembly GCF_056158365.1. NCBI lineage: Bacteria > Bacillati > Bacillota > Bacilli > Caryophanales > Bacillaceae > Halobacillus > Halobacillus sp. AWH4_228. Next base: position 90,335 of record NZ_JBSWTE010000001.1, read on the forward strand.
AAAAATGGTGGAGGGAGTAGGACTCGAACCTACGAACCCGATGGGAGCGGATTTACAGTCCGCCGCGTTTGGCCAACTTCGCTATCCCTCCACTTGAAAAGTGGTGCCGGCCAGAGGACTTGAACCCCCAACCTACTGATTACAAATCAGTTGCTCTGCCAGTTGAGCTAGGCCGGCTAAAATATGGTGGAGGATGCAGGGATCGAACCTGCGACCCCTTGCTTGTAAGGCAAGTGCTCTCCCAGCTGAGCTAATCCTCCATATTGGTGACCCGTACGGGATTCGAACCCGTGTTACCGCCGTGAAAGGGCGGTGTCTTAACCACTTGACCAACGGGCCAGTCGTACAAAACCTTCAGAGCTTCCAGCCGGATTTGAACCGGCGACCCCTTCCTTACCATGGAAGTGCTCTACCACTGAGCTATGGAAGCAAGTGGCTCCAACGGTAGGATTCGAACCTACGACCGATCGGTTAACAGCCGATTGCTCTACCACTGAGCTACGTTGGAATCATAAAAGTCTTCAAAACAATAAGGAAAGAGAATCAATGTGGCAGCGTCCTACTCTCACGGGGGTAAACCCGACTACCATCGGCGCTGAAGAGCTTAACTGCTGTGTTCGGCATGGGAACAGGTGTGACCTCTTCGCCTTCACCACCACATCGATATAAAGTTTGAGGTGAACCCTCAAAACTGGATAAGGAAACAACTATTGATGAAACATCATTCACGAAGTTCAGTCCGGCTGCAGCTCCTAAATCCTCGCTGTTCTAAGCACACCTTCTTCAAGACTGAAAAACACAGCCTTTACGAATGTTTGCTTAGCCAGTCGGATTTGACCAGTCGCTTTCGCCTTCTTCATATAGATAAGTCATCGATCCATTAGTATCCGTCAGCTCCACGTGTCACCACGCTTCCACCTCGGACCTATCAACCTCATCGTCTCTGAGGGATCTTATCTGCTCGAAGCAGAGGGAAATCTCATCTCAAGGGGGGCTTCATGCTTAGATGCTTTCAGCACTTATCCCGACCACACGTAGCTACCCAGCGATGCTCCTGGCGGAACAACTGGTACACCAGCGGTGTGTCCATCCCGGTCCTCTCGTACTAAGGACAGCTCCTTTCAAATTTCCAACGCCCACGACGGATAGGGACCGAACTGTCTCACGACGTTCTGAACCCAGCTCGCGTACCGCTTTAATGGGCGAACAGCCCAACCCTTGGGACCGACTACAGCCCCAGGATGCGATGAGCCGACATCGAGGTGCCAAACCTCCCCGTCGATGTGGACTCTTGGGGGAGATAAGCCTGTTATCCCCGGGGTAGCTTTTATCCGTTGAGCGACGGCCCTTCCATACGGTACCGCCGGATCACTAAGCCCGACTTTCGTCCCTGCTCGACTTGTAGGTCTCGCAGTCAAGCTCCCTTGTGCCTTTACACTCTGCGAATGATTTCCAACCATTCTGAGGGAACCTTTGGGCGCCTCCGTTACTCTTTAGGAGGCGACCGCCCCAGTCAAACTGCCCACCTGACACTGTCTCCGGACCGGATTACGGTCCTGGGTTAGAATGTCCGTACAGCAAGGGTAGTATCCCACCAGCGCCTCCACCGAAGCTGGCGCTCCGGTTTCCAAGGCTCCTACCTATCCTGTACAAGCTGTACCAACATTCAATATCAGGCTGCAGTAAAGCTCCACGGGGTCTTTCCGTCCTGTCGCGGGTAATGTGCATCTTCACACATAGTATAATTTCACCGGGTCTCTCGTTGAGACAGTGCCCAAGTCGTTGCACCTTTCGTGCGGGTCGGAACTTACCCGACAAGGAATTTCGCTACCTTAGGACCGTTATAGTTACGGCCGCCGTTTACTGGGGCTTCGGTTCAACGCTTCGCATAAGCTAACGCATCCCCTTAACCTTCCAGCACCGGGCAGGTGTCAGCCCCTATACTTCGCCTTACGGCTTCGCAGAGACCTGTGTTTTTGGTAAACAGTCGCTTGGGCCTTTTCACTGCGGCTCCTCGGCAGAGGAGCACCCCTTCTCCCGAAGTTACGGGGTCATTTTGCCGAGTTCCTTAACGAGAGTTCTCCCGCTCACCTTAGGATACTCTCCTCGCCTACCTGTGTCGGTTTGCGGTACGGGCACCTCTTTCCTCATTAGAGGCTTTTCTTGGCAGTGTGAAATCAGGAGCTTCGGTACTATAGTTCCCTCCCCATCACAGCTTGACGTTGCCGGACGGATTTGCCTGTTCCGACCGTCTCACTGCTTGGACGTGCACATCCAATGGCACGCTCTCCCTATCCTCCTGCGTCCCCCCGTCATTCAAACGGAAAGGAGGTGGTACAGGAATATCAACCTGTTGTCCATCGCCTACGCCTTTCGGCCTCGGCTTAGGTCCCGACTAACCCTGAGAGGACGAGCCTTCCTCAGGAAACCTTAGGCATTCGGTGAAAGAGATTCTCACTCTTTTTTCGCTACTCATACCGGCATTCTCACTTCTAAGCGCTCCACCAGTCCTTACGGTCTGACTTCGCAGCACTTAGAACGCTCTCCTACCACTGATCATAAGATCAATCCGCAGCTTCGGTGGTGTGTTTAGCCCCGGTACATTTTCGGCGCAGAGTCACTCGACCAGTGAGCTATTACGCACTCTTTGAATGATGGCTGCTTCTAAGCCAACATCCTGGTTGTCTAAGCAACTCCACATCCTTTTCCACTTAACACACACTTTGGGACCTTAGCTGGCGGTCTGGGCTGTTTCCCTCTCGACCATGAACCTTATCACCCACGGTCTGACTCCCAGAACAAAGTCTATGGCATTCGGAGTTTGACTGAATTCGGTAACCCGATAGGGGCCCCTCGTCCAATCAGTGCTCTACCTCCATGACTTTCTATTCTGAGGCTAGCCCTAAAGCTATTTCGGAGAGAACCAGCTATCTCCGTGTTCGATTGGCATTTCACCCCTACCCACACCTCATCCCCGTAATTTTCAACTTACGTGGGTTCGGGCCTCCAGTCAGTGTTACCTGACCTTCACCCTGGACATGGGTAGATCACACGGTTTCGGGTCTACGACCGCATACTCACTCGCCCTGTTCAGACTCGCTTTCGCTGCGGCTCCGCTTCTGCTGCTTAACCTCGCATACGGTCGTAACTCGCCGGTTCATTCTACAAAAGGCACGCCGTCACCCATTAACGGGCTCCGACTACTTGTAGGCACACGGTTTCAGGTTCTATTTCACTCCCCTTCCGGGGTGCTTTTCACCTTTCCCTCACGGTACTGGTTCACTATCGGTTACTAGGGAGTATTTAGCCTTGGGAGATGGTCCTCCCGGATTCCGACGGAATTCCTCGTGTTCCGCCGTACTCAGGATCCACTCCGGAGAGAGGAAGATTTCGACTACAGGGCTGTTACCCTCTTCGGCTGATCTTTCCAGATCGATTCGTCTATCTTCCTCCTTGATAACTCCAAAGGAGTGTCCTACAACCCCAGAAAGCAAGCTTTCTGGTTTGGGCTGATTCCGTTTCGCTCGCCGCTACTTGGGAAATCGCGTTTGCTTTCTCTTCCTCCGGGTACTTAGATGTTTCAGTTCCCCGGGTCTGCCTTCCTATACCTATGTATTCAGTATAGGATACTGTCCCATTACGAACAGTGGGTTTCCCCATTCGGAAATCTCCGGGTCAAAGCCTGCTTACGGCTCGCCGGAGCATATCGGTGTTAGTCCCGTCCTTCATCGGCTCCTAGTACCAAGGCATCCACCGTGCGCCCTTATTCACTTAACTATCTTCGTGAAAAGACGTTTATATAAATCAATTAGATGTCTTGTCATCATGATCTCATCGATAGATGAGTCATAATTCCTTATCCAGTTTTCAAGGTTCAATTCATTTTAAGGTTACATATAAAACACAACATGAACGCTTGTGTTTTATGGAACATTTAAATGGTGGAGCCTAGCGGGATCGAACCGCTGACCTCCTGCGTGCAAAGCAGGCGCTCTCCCAGCTGAGCTAAGGCCCCATTTTTGAATGGTGGGCCTGAGTGGACTTGAACCACCGACCTCACGCTTATCAGGCGTGCGCTCTAACCAGCTGAGCTACAGGCCCATTCAATAATGGAGAACATGCTATTTTCATAGTTTGATCTCTCAAAACTGAACAACCAACACAGTACGTTTCCGTAATATCCTTAGAAAGGAGGTGATCCAGCCGCACCTTCCGATACGGCTACCTTGTTACGACTTCACCCCAATCATTGGCCCCACCTTCGGCGGCTGGCTCCAAAAAGGTTACCTCACCGACTTCGGGTGTTGCCAACTCTCGTGGTGTGACGGGCGGTGTGTACAAGGCCCGGGAACGTATTCACCGCGGCATGCTGATCCGCGATTACTAGCGATTCCGGCTTCATGCAGGCGAGTTGCAGCCTGCAATCCGAACTGAGAATGGTTTTATGGGATTTGCTACACCTCGCGGCTTCGCTGCCCTTTGTACCATCCATTGTAGCACGTGTGTAGCCCAGGTCATAAGGGGCATGATGATTTGACGTCATCCCCGCCTTCCTCCGGTTTGTCACCGGCAGTCACCTTAGAGTGCCCAACTGAATGCTGGCAACTAAGATTAGGGGTTGCGCTCGTTGCGGGACTTAACCCAACATCTCACGACACGAGCTGACGACAACCATGCACCACCTGTCACTTGGTCCCCGAAGGGAAATCCCTATCTCTAGGGAGGTCCAAGGATGTCAAGACCTGGTAAGGTTCTTCGCGTTGCTTCGAATTAAACCACATGCTCCACCGCTTGTGCGGGCCCCCGTCAATTCCTTTGAGTTTCAGCCTTGCGGCCGTACTCCCCAGGCGGAGTGCTTAATGCGTTAACTTCAGCACTAAGGGGTGGAAGCCCCCTAACACCTAGCACTCATCGTTTACGGCGTGGACTACCAGGGTATCTAATCCTGTTTGCTACCCACGCTTTCGCACCTCAGCGTCAGAAACAGACCAGAGAGTCGCCTTCGCCACTGGTGTTCCTCCACATATCTACGCATTTCACCGCTACACGTGGAATTCCACTCTCCTCTTCTGTCCTCAAGTTCCCCAGTTTCCAATGACCCTCCACGGTTGAGCCGTGGGCTTTCACATCAGACTTAAGGAACCGCCTGCGCGCGCTTTACGCCCAATAATTCCGGACAACGCTTGCCCCCTACGTATTACCGCGGCTGCTGGCACGTAGTTAGCCGGGGCTTCCTCGTCAGGTACCGTCAAGGTACCGCTCTATTCGCACGGTACTTGTTCTTCCCTGACAACAGAACTTTACGATCCGAAGACCTTCATCGTTCACGCGGCGTTGCTCCGTCAGACTTTCGTCCATTGCGGAAGATTCCCTACTGCTGCCTCCCGTAGGAGTCTGGGCCGTGTCTCAGTCCCAGTGTGGCCGATCACCCTCTCAGGTCGGCTACGCATCGTTGCCTTGGTGAGCCGTTACCTCACCAACTAGCTAATGCGCCGCGGGCCCATCTGTAAGTGATAGCGAGAAGCCATCTTTCAACTTATCTTCATGCGAAGAAAAGTATTACCCGGCATTAGCCCCGGTTTCCCGGGGTTATTCCGATCTTACAGGCAGGTTGCCCACGTGTTACTCACCCGTCCGCCGCTCGTTCCACGAGCTTCACCCCGAAGGGATCCGCTCGCTTCCCGCGCTCGACTTGCATGTATTAGGCACGCCGCCAGCGTTCGTCCTGAGCCAGGATCAAACTCTCCATAAAAGTAGTTTGACTTGCTCATCTGCACACCAAATGTGCTTGTTTCAAATTCCTTCATTAAAGAAGAAATGTTTTGACGTACTGGTTGGTTCGTTCAGTTTTCAAAGATCAAATGTTGTCGGCCGTTCGAAAACAGCGACTTAATCATCTTAACATGTGTTGTTTTTCATGTCAACAACTTTTTTCATTAAGTTGAGAAAGCGTTTGGCTGTCGTTTTCGGCGACAAGTAATAATTTATCATTTGTGGGAAGCAGTGTCAACAACTTTTTCAAATCAATTTCAATTCAATTTCAAACTGCTTGGCAAGTCGTTTTGTTTCCCGACAACGTTTAATAATATAGCACAGGTTAAAAAACAAATGCAATACTTTTTAATGTTTTTTTAATAAAAAAATCCTGTGCGGATGACAGGATTTATCGAGCTGTTAGTTCTGCTTCTTTTTCCTTGGCATATACTGCAGGCATTCTTCCCTTGCGGCAAAGCGTCGGAAGATCTGAAAAAGCACTTCATACCTTTCTTCCATCGCCTGCTTCATTCCCTGATCAATCCGGTGATCACCCATATCAAAAGTGATCTCTTCCATTTCCCGCTTTAATAAGTACTCTATTTCACGACGCTCCTGTTCATTAATAATTAACCCATGCATCTGAAAGTACCTCCCTGATAAACGACTCTATTTATTTCTACCCTAATTTCATTGTTTTTAGCATAGGTTGTCCGCTTTTTCATATGTATAGAACATATTGGTAGGAAAGGAAGTCGATCCATGAGCTTTTACACGTGGAAAACAGAAAGACTTAAGCGTTACGGCATTATCGCTCTTCTTGCTTTATTTTGTGCTTTCGCCCTGTGGATCGGCCGCTGGGAGCAGCTGCCCGCTTTCTCTAATAATGGAGAGCCGCGCGCTCTTACACAAGGGAGCAGCGATCAGGACCATATCGCGCTGACCTTTAACATCAGCTGGGGAACGGAAAAGGTCAATGAAGTGTTAAAGCAGCTGGAAGCCCACCAAGTCCAGGCTACATTCTTCCTGAGCGGAGAATGGGCGGAGAGACACCCGGATATCGTCAAAACCATTCAAGAAGGAAAACATGAAATCGGGATGATGGGCTACACATATGAGAGCTACCTTGAGAAAGAACCAGACCAGGTAGCCGGCGATTTGAAAAAGGCAGATGAGGTGTTTGCCAAGCTTGGCTTTGAAGACATGCAATGGATCCGGCCCCCGCATGGTCATATGAATAAAGAAGTGTTAAAAACCATCGAACAAAACGATTTGCAGGCCGTCCAGTGGAGTTTGAATCCAAGGGACTGGGAAAATCCAGGCACCAATGCCATCATCGATGCCGTGTTAAACGAAAGCTCTAAAGGAGATATCATTGTTATGCATGCTTCCGATTCGGTCAAACAGACGCCTAAAGCCCTTGAGGTCATTATCCCCGGATTGAAACAAAAAGGCTTTTCCTTCGTCAGTATCACCGAATTAGCAAGTGGCGGCGAAGCCAGGACGAGTCAGATCCAATAATAAAAGAAAGCCGCCGTAGGATACGGCGGCTTTTGTCAGGCATTTTCACTACGGGCAGGCCCCGTAAGGCGATGCAGCAGAAGAAGCTGATAGGCATTGCAGATAAATAAAGGAATGACCATCAACCATACATAATCACTCCCTGCCGCTCTAAGTGCCGGCACCCATTCCACCGTTGTAACGACAACCATAAAGAATAGGGCGGGGATAAATGCATGGGTATTTGTCTCTTTTGTTTTAATGTAAGCAACAATCAGCGATAGAACCAAAAGCACAGCCGCTGTCACGACATATCCCCAGACAGATGCCCCATTTTCAGCTGCCTGATATCGAAAATACACCAAATCAAAAAGAGTAAAGGCAATTAAAAACAGCTGTACCGGTGTCCATACAGAACGGAACAGGCCCTTTCCAAATTGATTGACGGTCAAATAGGCGAAGAAACCCATTTGACTGATGATACTGAATATAAAGCCCATACCCGCAAAAAATAAAAGCAGACCGAACAGCTCAAATAATTGAAAGGGCTGCCAAAACTCGGCGTACGAATCAAATTTAAAAAAGAAACTGGCCGCCAGGGTCACCCCGCCGCCGATCCATAACGTTGATAAAAATAACTGTACCCATTTACGACTGTTCACAAGCGCTCCCCCTATATGTACAAAAACTTTCTCCCCGTATTTTATCATGAAGCCTGTCTCTTTGCCTCCGAACGTATAAAATTTGTCGAAACGCGAATAGTAAGGCTATGGAGAACATAAGAAAGGGGACATGCAATGATGTCCAGACTCCGTATATTGCTGCCCGTTCTCGTTCTTGTTTTCCTGGCCGCTTGTAATGGTTCATCAGGAGCAAGTGAACAGGCGGACTACGATACCACCAAGAAAATGATGGTCGATATCCTCAAGTCCGATGATGGAAAAAAGGCGATGACTGAAGTCCTTTCCGATGAGGAGATGCAGCAGTCCATGGCTTTAGAGTCCGAAGTCGTCTCTCAAGCTGTCCAGCAGACGTTGATATCTGAAGAAGGTAAAGCTTTTTGGAGCAAGCTTTTTTCAGACCCTGCGTTCGTCCAGGAATTCAGCAAAGTTCTGGAGGATCAGCAGAAAGAATTGATGAAAGGGCTCATGAAAGATGCAGAATATCAGAAGTTGATGATCGATATTTATAAAAACCCTGAAATGATGGAGCAGATGGTAACTGTCATGCAGGGACAGAAGTTCAAGGCACACTTGGAGACCACCATCGAGGAAACGTTGAATAGTCCTGTCTTCCAGGCAAAAATGACTGAAACACTGTTAAAAGCCGCAGAGGAAATGAAAAGCGGGGAAGAACAAGGCGGCGATTCCGAGGAAAGCGGCCAGCAGAGTGGCGGAAGTCAATCTGAAAGTGGCGGCGAAGAAGGACAAAGCGGTTAAGTCTATAAAAAATCACGCGCCCCGTGAAGGGACGCGTGGTTTTTATTAATATTTATCAATGACTTTAGCGGCCATATTCCGATAAATGACACCGATCGGGTGATCCGACTGATAAACAGAAGGAGCAAAGACTTCTTCTTCCTCATATGGCTGTTGAAGTGGCACGTGGCCAAGTACAGCTGTCTGCAGCGTATCCGCAAGCTTCACTCCGCCTCCACGGCCGAAGATGAACTCTTTGTTTCCTGTTTCTTTACTTTCAAAGTAAGCCATGTTCTCCACAACACCAAGAATCTCGTGTTCCGTCTTAATCGCCATCTGACCAGCACGCGCGGCTACGAAAGCAGCTGTCGGGTGCGGGGTCGTTACGATGATTTCCTTGGAAGAAGGAAGCATCGAATGGACATCCAGCGCTACATCTCCCGTACCAGGCGGCAGATCTAGAAGCAGGTAGTCAAGGTCTCCCCACTCCACTTCCTTAAAGAAGCTTGTCAGCATTTTTCCAAGCATCGGTCCACGCCAGATGATCGGAGAGTTATCTTCCACAAAGAAACCCATGGAAACGACTTTCACTCCAAATCGTTCAACAGGAATGATTTTTTCCCCGCGGACGACCGGACGCTCTTCCACGCCCATCATATCCGGAACACTGAAACCATAGATATCCGCATCAATGATGCCGACTTTCTTCCCAAGACGTGTTAAGGCTACGGCAAGGTTCACCGTTACGGTTGATTTACCCACCCCGCCTTTACCGCTGGCGATGGAAATGAACTTTGTATTCGTATTGCCGCTCAGTAAAGAGGCATCCTCCGACTGCTGATCGGCCGGCTGTAATTTCTGAATAACCTCATCCGGAAGCTGATCAAAACGAAGACCGACTGTCGCCGCTCCCCCGCTTTTCAGGGCATTGACGATGGTCTGTTGCAGTTCCATCTGCTCCGCTGTATTCGTCTTTCCAATCAGAATCTTCACGCTGACATGATTTTTTTCTTCCTTGATTTTTACTTCTTCCACTCCACCGGTTTCTTCCAGTGTTTTATGTAAAAATGGATCTTGAATAGGGTTCAGGATTTCTAGTACTTTCTCTTGTGTCAACAAGCCGGTTCACCATCCTTAGAAAATGATCGTTTCCTGTAGTATAACATACATGAAACGCTTTCTAAGTGATTTGCTCACGATCCATTTTCCTCAGGGAAATCCCGTTCCGTGACAAAACGCAGCACCCCTTGATAGATCGAAGCAGCCATCTGCCTTTGATAATCGTCTGATTTCAACAGTTCCCGTTCACGGTCGTTGGACAAAAACCCCGCCTCTACAAGGGCGCCGGGAGCCTGTGCATGCTTCAGGATATAGATATTGCTGAGCCCGAGAGCCTCGCGCTTTGTATTGCCCATGTTGGATTGTATTTCAGCTTGAATGAACTTGGCGAGATATTCACTTTCCTCGCTTTCCGGATAATAAAACGTCTGTGCCCCGCTCCACTTATCAGATGGAATGGCATTCAAATGCAGACTTAAGTATAAGTCCGCTTCTTTTTCTTCGATAAACTCCACTCTATTACGTATATCTTCCGATTTCCTCCTGGAAAGACCGGATGTTCCCTCCGAAGCAAGATCAGCATCTTCGTACCTCGTCATATATACAAGGGCCCCTGCCTGCTGGAGGTAATCCTGCAGGTATTCCGCCATCTTCAGGGTGATGATTTTTTCCTCTGTACCATCCCCGCCTACCGCCCCACCATCCGGACCGCCATGTCCCGGGTCAAGAACGATCACTTTTCCGGAAAGCGGCGATGACCAAACCGTCCATGCATCCTTCACTTCCTGAATCGGATAGGAAACCATGCACACAAGGACAATCACACCAGCCAGCCACAAAAAGGTCTTCAATCGTCGACTCACAATCGCTCACACTCCCTTGTACTTCCCCTGAATCATTGTATGGGACAAGAGACAAAAATATGAGCAGGTCAACCTCAGCTACCAGCTTGGAAACTGAACGCAGGAACTGGAGGATACACCCTGAACGTATAGGAAAGCAAAAAAAAGACTCCCGACCATAATGGTCGGGAGTCTTTCGGATCGTCCAAAACTTAACGCTTGGAGAATTGTGGCGCGCGACGGGCACCTTTAAGACCGTATTTCTTACGCTCTTTCATACGTGCGTCACGAGTCAATAGACCTGCGCGTTTAAGTGGTGTACGGTATTCTGGGTCAGCTTTAAGCAATGCACGGGCGATACCGTGACGGATTGCTCCTGCTTGTCCTGTGAATCCACCGCCGTCTACGTTTACGTAGACATCATAGTTACCTTCAGTTTCTGTTACAGCAAGAGGCTGTTTAAGAATCATACGAAGGGTTTCATATGGGAAAAAGTCTTCAGCATCACGTTTGTTAACTACTACACGACCAGTTCCTGGAACAAGACGTACACGAGCTGTTGAGCTCTTACGACGACCAGTACCGGAGTATTGTACTTGTGCCACTAGATTACCTCCTTTAATTATCCGCGAAGTTCGTAAACTTCTGGTTGTTGTGCTTCATGTTTGTGCTCAGATCCTGCAAATACATGAAGTTTCTTGCCCATTTTACGTCCAAGACTTCCTTTTGGAAGCATGCCTTTAACAGCAAGTTCAAGCATCTGCTCTGGATATTTCGTACGCATTTCGTTAGCCGTACGGGACTTCAGACCACCAGGGTGGTTGGAGTGACGATAGTAAACCTTATCGTTGATTTTGTTACCTGTTAGTTCGATCTCACCAGCATTGATGATGATGACGTGGTCACCAGTGTCAACGTGTGGTGTGTATGTTGGTTTGTTCTTACCGCGAAGGATCGCAGCAACTTCGCTCGCTAAACGGCCGAGTGTCTGCCCTGCAGCATCCACAACATACCATTTACGTTCAACGTTGTTTTCATTTGCCATGAAAGTTGTGCGCATATCGGTTTCCCTCCTGAAATGTTTTATTATCACATAGACTGATTAACTGCTTTATCATTTATCTCAAAGTACGATTAGTTTTCCGGGGCTAACCGTGGTACAGAAATAAAATGCCATAGAATATAATATAACACTCTATATTCATGTGTCAAGGGAATGCACACCTGGATTCGTTGTTTTTTTCTGAGACAGAGGACCCAATGAATGGAAATTGTTCAGAACCTCTTAATAATCGACCTTCCATAGGAACAACCCTTGAGGAGGAGCCGTCCGGCCTGCCGCTTCCCGTGTGCGGGCTTTTAAGATAACAGGAATATCCTCCGGGGCACGCTCTCCTTTTCCTATTTCGAGAAGTGTGCCGACAAGAATCCTTACCATATTATATAAAAATCCGGATCCCTTAAAAGTGAACACCACTTCTTCTCCACGACTTTCTACATCCGCTTTGAAAATCGTGCGTACCTTGCTCCCCTTCAGATCTGTCTTCGGTGAACAGAAGGATGTAAAATCATGCTCTCCTTCGATATAGCCGCACGCCTTTTTCATAGCTGTGATGTCAAGGGGAGCTTTGACGTGAGAAGTGTAGTGACGGCGGAAAAGATCTGGATCAGGGTGATTCCTCACAAAATACCGGTATTCTTTTCCGGTTGTATCATACCTGGCATGAAAACCACCGGACGGCTGCTCAGCTTCTTTCACCTGAATGTCATCCGGCAGCATGGAGTTCAGCGCCCGCCGCCAGTTACTGACGGGAATCTCAAGCGGTGTATCAAAATGAATCACCTGCCCGACAGCATGCACACGGGCATCGGTTCTGCCCGAAGCCGTCACCTTTACGGTATTTCCTTTATGAATCTTTTTTAAAGCCTTCTCAAGCTCTGCCTGAATCGTGCCGCCATTCGGCTGAACCTGATAGCCTGCGTAACCGGTGCCATCATAGGCGATGGTCATACGTATACGATTCATACCCAGCACCTCCGATCATGAACGGGTCAGGAAGAGAGCTGCGGCCAGCAGAATGAAAACAGCAAAGAGCAGCCAGTCCCTCCGCTCCAGTTTTAATTCTCTCAGCTTCGTTCTTCCTTCGCCCCCTTGATACCCACGCGCTTCCATCGCCATAGCGAGCTCCTCTGCGCGTTTAAAGGCACTGACGAACAAAGGGACCAGCAGAGGTACAACGGCCTTCACACGGTCTTTAAAAGCGCCTGTGCGGAAGTCTACACCTCTTGAGGCCTGTGCCTTGGATATCTTTTCTGTCTCCTGCATCAATGTTGGGATGAAACGCAGGGAGATCGACATCATCAGCGCCAGTTCATGGACAGGGAATTTCACTTTTTTCAAAGGACCCAGCAGCTCCTCAATGGCATCGGTAATCTCAATCGGCGTCGTCGTCAACGTCAACAGGGAGGTAACGAGAATCAACAGGAAGAACCTCAGGGAAATCGCTGCCCCCTGGATCAACCCTTCCTCATAAACCGCCCAGCCGAACAGGCTGAACGCAACCTCCCCTTCCCTTGTCACGAACAAGTGAAGGAGAAACGTGAAGATGACCAGGAACCAGACCGGCTTCAATCCCTTCATGATGTAGGAAAATGGAACTTTCGATAAAACAGCACTCGACAGAGCGAACAAGGCGAGCACCCCATAACTCATAACAGAGTTAGCAAAAAAGACGATCACGACATAAAAAAAGATGACAGCGATTTTGGAGCGGGGATCCAGGCGGTGAATAACAGAATCCGATGGAATGTATTGACCGATAATCAGGGAACTACTCATGATCGCCGCCCCCCTTCACTTTCAGGGCTATTTCCTTTGCTAACTCCGCTATCGTCTGGCCTTCGTATTCAAGATCAAGGCCGTAATCCCGGGCCATTTTCAAAAAGGAAACGACTTCCGGTACATCCAGCTGCACATCTTCCAGTGCCTGCTGCTGCTTAAAAATCTCCAGCGGGGACCCTTCCCTGTAAACCTTCCCTTGATTCATGATGATAATATGATCGGCATAGGCAAGAGCATCCTCCATACTGTGGGTTACAAGCACGGTTGTAAGACCCTTATCCTGATGCAGGTGATAAAACATATCCATGATTTCCTTACGCCCGTTCGGATCAAGTCCGGCGGTCGGTTCATCCAACACAAGCACTTCAGGAGCCATGGCGAGAACACCGGATATGGCAACGCGGCGCATCTGTCCTCCGCTTAAATCAAAGGGAGAGCGTTCCAGAAGCTCTTCCGGCAGTTTTACCGCCTGGACCGCTTCTTTCGTCCGGCGTTTGATTTCGTCCTGTCCAACTCCGAAATTCTGCGGACCGAAGCCGATGTCTTTTTCCACAGTTTCTTCAAACAACTGGTGCTCAGGATACTGGAACACGACGCCGACGTTTTCCCGAAGCTTCATCAGCTGTTTGTTTTTCTGCCCGGCTGCCATCGTATACGGGCCCACCTGCACCTGCCCTTCTGTCGGCTGAAGCAGCCCGTTCAGGTGTTGAATCAATGTGGATTTACCTGACCCGGTGTGACCGATGACCGCTACAAAAGAACCGGATTGGATGGTAAAGGACAAATCATCCAAAGCTCTGTGTTCGAATGGTGTATTCGGCTGGTACGTATAACTTACATGATCGAACGTGATGTCCATAATTCCTCCAACAACTCCTGGTGATTCAATGGCTCACGGGTAAGCGGCACACCCTCTGCTTTCAGGTGGTCGGCCAATTTACTAACAAATGGAGTATCCAAGCCAATTTCTTGTAAGTGTTCTTTTTTGGAAAATACGTCTCTAGGAGATCCCTGCATCCAAACCTCTCCCTTATTCATGACAATCACCCTGGAAGACTGAGTAACCTCATGCAGATCATGAGTGATGGTAATCAGGGACAGGTCCCGTTCTTCCTGAACGCGGTGGACCGTGTTCATAATTTCCTTGCGCCCTTTCGGGTCGAGCATAGCAGTGGCCTCATCAAGAATGATGAACTTCGGTGACACGGCAAGGACACTCGCGATAGCTACCCGCTGCTTCTGTCCGCCTGACAGACGGTGCGGTTCCTGCTGCTCATAATCAGCCATCCCTACGGCTGAGAGGCTCTCTTTGATCCTTTCAAGCATCAACTCCCTGGGCATGCCGTGATTCTCCATACCAAAAGCGACATCATCTTTCACAGTAGTCCCGACAAACTGGTTGTCCGGATTTTGAAAGACCATGCCTACCTGTTTTCTAACATCCCAGATGGTTTCTTCGTTGACGGGCATCCCATCTACCAGGATTTCCCCTTCCTGTGGAAACAGCAGTCCATTCATTAATTTCGCTATGGTCGACTTTCCTGAGCCGTTATGACCGATTACAGCCACCCATTCATCCGGTCCGATTGTAAAGCTTACGTTCCTCAACACCCAGGGCATGTCCTCCTGGTAGCGAAAAGATACGTTCCGGAACTCGACTTGTCTCTCTCCCATCTCTGTTCCTCCTCTGCTCAGCTGACGATTTCCCGGGAAATATGACACCATTCCCCGTTATAAAGAGAATTTCCCTTTCATAACGGGAGGTATTCCCGCATCGGTATAAAAAAGTATAAAAAAAGGGCTGGATGTAACCTCATAATGAGATTCACTCCTGCCCTTTTACCCCGATGGTAATCATTATACTAGTTCGATGATTGCCATTTTAGCTCCATCACCTTTACGCTCGCCAAGCTTCAATACGCGAGTGTAACCACCTTGACGGTCCTCGTAGCGTGGGCCGATGTCAGAGAATAGCTTCTGCAGTGCAGTCTGCTCTCCTTCCTCATCAGCTTGTGCATTATATAGGAATGCTTCCGCTTGACGACGGGCATGAAGATCGCCGCGTTTACCTAGTGTAATCATTTTTTCTACAACAGACTTAAGCTCTTTCGCTTTAGCTTCTGTTGTTTCCAAACGTTCGTGTACGATCAGGTCAGTTGCCAAGCCGCGAAGCAAAGCCATGCGCTGATCTGTAGTACGTCCTAGTTTTCTAGCCATTGATAATCCCTCCCTTAACTGGATCTCTTAGATGTGTTCTATCAATCGTCTTTTCTTAGTCCAAGACCTAGTTCGTTCAGTTTATGCTTCACTTCTTCAAGTGACTTGCGGCCAAGGTTGCGCACCTTCATCATGTCTTCTTCAGACTTGTTGGCAAGCTCCTGCACAGTGTTGATACCTGCGCGCTTCAAGCAGTTGTAGGAACGAACGGAAAGGTCAAGTTCCTCGATCGTCATTTCAAGAACTTTTTCTTTTTGGTCCTCTTCTTTCTCGACCATGATTTCAGCTTTTTGAGCTTCATCAGTAAGGCCGACGAAAATATTGAGGTGCTCCATATAAATTTTAGCTCCAAGAGAGATCGCCTCTTCTGGACGAATGCTGCCATCCGTCCAAACATCCAATGTCAATTTATCAAAATTAGATGTTTGACCGATTCGAGTATTCTCTACTTGATACGTCACACGGGAAACCGGTGTGAAAATAGAGTCAACGGGAATCACGCCGATGGGTAGATCCTCATGGTTATTTCCTTCAGCCGGACGATATCCTCGACCGCGTTCTGCTGTAATGCGAGCACGGAAGCTGGAATTGCTGTCGAGTGTAGCGATATGAAGATCTGGATTTAGAACTTCAACGTCACTATCATGCGTAATATCAGCCGCGGTAACCTTGCCTTCACCCTGCACATCAATTTCTAAAGTCTTCTCTTCGTCAGAATAAACTTTCAAAGCTAGTTTCTTCAGGTTCAAAATAACAGTTGTTACGTCTTCAACGACGCCTTCAATCGTGGAAAACTCATGAAGTACACCGTCAATTTGAACAGAAGTGACAGCAGATCCGGGAAGTGAGGATAATAGGATACGACGCAAGGAGTTCCCTAGAGTTGTACCATATCCACGTTCTAGCGGTTCTACGACGAACTTACCAAAAGTAGACTCATCGCTGATCTCGACCGTTTCAATCTTTGGCTTTTCAATTTCGATCATTTACTCAAAACCCTCCTTCAAAACGTCGAAACCCCGGTTAGACGACAGGTCTAACCGAAATTCCTCAGGTAGGCAGTCCCGATATAAGATAACTGCTTAATGGCTCTGTCTACTGCGGTGCTGATTTAAAAGCTATCATAACCCATTATAGACAGGGTGACAAATTCTATTCAGAACTTATTATACGCGACGACGTTTTGGTGGGCGGCAACCATTGTGTGGTACTGGAGTTACGTCACGGATTGCCGTAATATCAAGACCTGCTGCCTGTAGTGAACGGATCGCAGCTTCACGACCTGCACCAGGACCTTTTACTGTAACTTCAAGAGTTTTCATGCCGTTGTCCATAGCATCTTTCGCTGCTGCTTCGGAAGCCATTTGTGCAGCGAATGGAGTAGATTTACGGGAACCTTTGAAACCAAGAGAACCTGCACTGCTCCAGCTGATAACATTACCTTGGACATCAGTGATCGTTACGATTGTGTTGTTGAATGTAGAACGGATATGAGCCATACCCGTCTCTATATTCTTTTTCACGCGGCGTTTACGACTGCGAGTGTTTCCTTTACGTGCCATAGGATGAGTTTACCTCCTTTGTATTAATTATTATTTACGTTTGTTAGCTACTGTACGACGTGGACCTTTACGTGTACGGGAGTTGTTCTTCGTCTTTTGTCCGCGAAGTGGAAGACCACGACGGTGACGGATTCCACGGTAAGAACCGATTTCAATCAGACGCTTAATGTTTAGAGAGTTCTCACGACGAAGATCACCCTCTACGTTGTGCTGTTCAACAGCTTGACGGATCTTACCTAGTTCGTCTTCTGTAAGATCGCGAACGCGGGTACTCTCAGATACACCAGCATCAGCCAGGATGTCTGCAGCAAGGGATTTACCGATACCATAGACATAAGTTAATGAAACAACCACGCGCTTGTCGCGGGGAATATCTACACCTGCAATACGTGCCATAAGTTACGTGCACCTCCTTTAAGATTAACCTTGTTTTTGTTTATGCTTAGGGTTTTCACAGATAACCATGACTTTACCTTTACGTTTGATGACTTTGCATTTTTCGCAAATTGGTTTTACAGAAGGCCTTACCTTCATCATCCATACCTCCTTTAAGATCGGAGTTTTATTTATAACGGTACGTAATACGTCCTTTTGTCAAATCATAAGGAGAAAGTTCTACCGTTACTTTGTCCCCAGGTAAGATTCGGATAAAGTGCATGCGAATTTTACCGGAAACATGAGCAAGAACGGTATGACCGTTTTCAAGTTCAACCTTGAACTGAGCGTTCGGTAAGGTTTCAACGACGGTCCCTTCTACTTCAATTACATCGTCTTTCGCCATCGAGTTGATCTCCCTTCTTCAAATCAGTCACTGCTTCATTGACATATTTTGCTACGGCAAATCGAAGCTTGCCATTTGTGACCCGACCAGTTTCCAGAAGGCTGTCCTGGACTTCCGGAGAGATGAAATCCATAAGCTCAACGTGCTGCAGATTCTTTTTCTTTGGTCGATCATACTTACGTTTCTCTCCGTCGGCAAGCAGCACAAAGCGGCCATCCAGCACACCGATCACCACTGCGTACTGTCCTGCCTCACGCCCCTGCACAATACGAACAATTTGACCTATTCGCGGACTCGACTCAGATTCGTTCAAAAACGATCACCTTCATTTAGGATTTTGTTAATATTTCGTAACCCTCATCCGTAATCGCGATGGTGTGCTCAAAATGTGCGCACATCTTTCCATCCTGCGTTACAACCGTCCATTGATCATTCAGGGTTTTCACATAACGTGAACCTGCATTGATCATCGGTTCAACAGCTAATACCATTCCAGGTTTCAATCGGGGGCCTTTGTTGGGAGGTCCATAATGAGGAATCTGTGGATCCTCATGAAGTTCCTGACCAACGCCGTGACCGACATATTCCCTGACTATGGAGAAACCTTCAGGCTCCACATAGCTTTGGATGGCATGCGATATATTTGAAAGGCGTTCACCTGGTTTTGCTTCATCAAGTCCTTTGAACAATGACTGCTCGGTAACTCTCAGCAGCTCCAATGTGCCCTCATCAACAGTGCCGACCGGATACGTCCAGGCCGAATCACCGTGATAGCCTTTATATTTTGCCCCAATATCGATACTGATAATATCACCATCGTTCAGGACCCTGTCTCCAGGAATACCATGAACAAGTTCTTCGTTGACAGATGCACAGATACTGCCACGGAATCCATTATAACCTTTAAAAGAAGGGATTGCATCCATACTGCGTATGAATTTATCAGCAATCTTATCCAATTCTCCAGTAGTTATACCTGGTCGGATGTTTTCTTTCATCTTTTGGTGCGTCAGGGCGACAATGCGACCTGCTTCACGCATAATATCTAATTCCCGCGGAGTCTTACATATAATCATTCAGCCAGTGCTCCAAGCTTTTGATCAATGTCAACAAATACTTCTTTGATGTCTTTATCACCTTCGAAGGAGACCAGGTAGCCTTGATCCTGATAGAAATCAAGCAGAGGCTGCTGCTGTTCTACGTTGACCTCGAGGCGTTTCTTAACGGTTTCAGGCTGATCGTCTTCCCGCTGAGTCAATGCTGAACCATCGTTATCACAGATCCCGTCCTCTTTAGGAGGGTTGAACACAACGTGGTACGTAGCACCGCAGGTCGGGCAGATGCGTCGTCCAGTCAGACGCTCGATAAGCTTCTCTTTTGGAACATCGATATGAAGAACATAATCCAGTGACCGTTCCATATCGGCCAGAAGGTTGTGAAGGGCTTCTGCCTGAGCGATGGTTCTAGGGAAACCATCGAGCAGAAAGCCTTTCTGACAATCCGGCTTACTTAGACGTTCGCGAACGATTCCGATGGTAACTTCATCGGGAACGAGTTCGCCTTTGTCCATATATGATTTGGCCTCTTGACCAAGGGATGTTCCTTCTTTGATAGCTAAACGGAACATATCTCCAGTTGAGATATGAGGGATGTCATATTTTTCGACTATTTTCTCTGCCTGAGTACCTTTTCCGGCACCAGGGAGACCCATTAGGATTAAATTCAACGTCTTCCCCTCGCTCTCATTTATTCAATAGCAGGATGTTTATTATTTAATGAATCCTTTATAGTGGCGTTTTACAAGCTGACTTTCAAGCTGTTTCATCATTTCAAGGGCAACCCCGACAACGATGAGCAGGCTTGTTCCTCCAATTTGGACCGTCGGCGGCAGTTGCGCCAGGGAACCAAGGATGATTGGAAGGATGGAGACAGCTGCAAGGAAAATGGATCCTACAAAGGTTAATCGGTACATTACACGGGTCAGATACGTTTCAGTATTAGCCCCGGGACGAATCCCCGGAATGTAACCGCCCTGCTTCTTCAGGTTTTCTGCCATCTGTTCCGGATTAACCTGAACAAACGTGTAGAAATACGTGAAGGCAATAATTAACGCAACATAGATAATCATTCCCGGCCAGTTCTGGTAATCAAAGATATACTGGATAACAGAAGCTACTTCACTGTCTTCAAAGAAGCCGGCGACGGTTCTCGGAGCGATGATAAAGGATATCGCAAAGATGACCGGAATAACTCCTGCAGCATTCACTTTGAGTGGAAGGTGAGTGGAATGTCCACCTACAGGGGAACGATTCACTAAACGCTTCGCATACTGGATTGGGATTTTACGAAGGGCCTGCTGGATGAAGATAACTCCAACCACGACCGCAACGATGACCAAGGCAATCAACGCGATGATAACCAGATTGATGAACAGTTCGTCTCCTGCACCGGAGATGTACTGATCATACAACTGATTCACACCATTCGGAATCGCCGCAACGATACCTGCGAAAATCAGTATAGAAATACCATTTCCTACGCCATGTGCAGTGATTTGCTCGCCAAGCCACATTAGAAAAGCTGTTCCGCCTGTCAGCACAAGCGCAATGACTAAGAACTTGGTAACACCAGGATCCGAGATCAACTGACCTCCTGCCAAAGCGTTAAAACCAATGGACATACCAATGGCTTGAACGAAAGCGAGAACAATAGTTCCGTAGCGGGTAAACTGAGCTAATTTTCGACGGCCAACTTCACCCTGCTGTTTCCACTCAGCAAATTTCGGGACAACATCCATCTGCAGCAGCTGCATTATGATGGAGGCTGTAATGTAGGGCATGATCCCCATAGCAAAGATGGAGAAGTTCTGTAATGCCCCGCCTCCGAACGTATTCAGAAACCCAAATGCGTTCTGTTCATCCATGAAAGTGATGGCGTCTCTGTTTGTGAAAGGCACCGGGATGAAGGTTCCCAGGCGGAACACAACGAGCATCAGCAAAGTGAAAATGATTTTCCGTCGAATATCACCCACGCGCATAAAATTGGAGATTGTCCGGAACATTAAATCACCTCAGTTTGACCGCCCGCCGCTTCAATCGCTTCTTTTGCGGAAGCAGAGAATTTGTGAGCTTTCACTGTAAGTTTCTTCTCGATAGAACCTTTAGCCAATACTTTGATTCCTGCTTTTTGGTTGCTTACCACGCCGGATTCAAGTAGAAGCTCAGGAGTAACCTCTGTACCTTCTTCGAAACGGTTCAGGGCATCAAGGTTAACGATTGCGAACTCTTTACGGTGAATGTTTGTAAAACCACGCTTAGGCAGGCGCTGGAATAGTGGCATCTGTCCACCCTCGAAACCTGGGCGAGTTTTGCTGCCGGAACGCTGACCTTGACCTTTGTGTCCACGTCCGGATGTTTTACCATTACCAGAAGCCATACCACGGCCTACACGGTTACGCTCTTTACGAGTACCTTTAGCCGGTTTAAGTTCATGCAGTTTCATGCGTTGCACCTCCTTATTACTTTTCTTCTATTAAACTTCCTTAATCGTAACTAGGTGAGACACCTTATTAGCCATACCTCGGATCGCCGGGTTATCTTCAACTACGACAGTTTGTCGGATCTTGTTAAGACCAAGAGCCTTGACCGTAGCACGCTGATCTTGTGGTCTACCAATAACGCTGCGCGTGAGGGTAATTTCTAACTGATTAGCCATTTTATTTCCCTCCTTATCCTAGTTCTTGTACAGACTTACCGCGAAGTCTTGCAACGTCTTCTGCGCGCTTAAGCTCGCTAAGTCCAGTAAGTGTAGCACGTACCATGTTGATTGGCGTGTTAGAACCAAGAGACTTAGATAGAATGTCTTGAACACCTGCAAGCTCAAGTACCGCACGGACAGGTCCACCAGCAATAACTCCAGTACCTTCTGCTGCCGGCTTCATAAGAATGTTACCTGCACCAAAACGTCCGTTGATTTCGTGTGGAATCGTCGTGTTCTTCACTGGTACTGTGATTAGATTTTTCTTAGCATCATCAATGGCTTTTTTGATTGCTTCCGGTACCTCTTGGGCTTTCCCTGTACCGAAACCAACATGACCATTTTTATCTCCAACTACAACAAGCGCAGCAAAACGGAAACGGCGTCCACCTTTAACTACTTTCGCTACACGGTTGATAGTGACTACGCGTTCTTCAAGATCAAGTTTGTTAGGGTCGATGTTTAAATTCATTTGTGTCCCTCCTTTAACTATTAAAATTCAAGTCCGGTTTCGCGGGCTGCTTCAGCTAGTGCTTTGACACGGCCGTGATACAAGTAACCTCCGCGGTCGAATACAACAACTTTAAAGCCGTTATCGATTGCGCGTTGTGCTACCATTTCACCGACTTTCTTAGCAGCTTCCACGTTACCAGTCTGGTCAAGGTCAAAACCTTTATCTACAGTAGATGCACTTGCTACTGTTACCTGGCTCTCATCATTGATGAGTTGAGCATAGATGTGATTGTTAGAGCGGTATACGTTCAAGCGTGGGCGTTCAGCTGTGCCGACAACATTTTTACGAACGCGGGCGTGGCGCTTCTTACGTACGACATTTTTATCTGCCTTCGTGATCATCTTGGTCACTCCTTTCTATACGTTACCTTAGAACCTTATTTAGCTGTTTTACCTTCTTTACTGCGTACACGTTCGCCTTCGTAACGAATTCCTTTGCCTTTGTAAGGCTCTGGAGGACGGATAGCACGGATGTTAGCAGCAACAGCACCAACTAGTTCTTTGTCGATACCTTTAACAGTAACTTTTGTGTTGGAAGGAACTTCGATTTCGATTCCTTCGCGTTTTTCGATTTCTACAGGGTGGGAATAACCAGCGTTCACAACAACTGTTTCGCCCTGCTTCTGAGCACGGTAACCGACACCGATGATTTCAAGGTTCTTCTCGAAACCTTTAGATACACCTTCAACCATGTTGCCGATCAGGCTGCGTGTTGTACCGTGAAGAGCGCGGTGCTCTTTGTGATCGCTTGGACGCGATACAGATAGAACGTTATCTTCAACTGTAACAGTGATGTCCTCGTGGAACGTACGAGTCAGTTCCCCTTTTGGACCTTTCACTGTAATCGTTTGGTTGTCCTGAATGATTTCTACACCTTCAGGAATCTCAAGAGTTTTTAATCCTACGCGAGACATATTTTTGCACCTCCTGTCTTGTTCGTTTTATTACCAGACGTAAGCTAGAACTTCGCCGCCGATGGCTTGTTCACGAGCTTCTTTATCTGTTAGGACACCTTTTGAAGTGGATACAACGGCAATACCAAGTCCGTTAAGAACTTTAGGAAGCTCTTCGGAGTTCGCATACACACGTAGACCTGGCTTACTGATACGTTTAACACCAGTGATTACGCGCTCGTTGTTCTGGCCGTACTTAAGGAAGATGCGAAGAACACCCTGCTTGTTGTCTTCTACAAATTCGTAGTCACGTACGAAACCTTCACGCTTAAGGATATCAGCGATTTCTTTTTTCACGTTGGAAGCTGGAAGTTCAAGCTTCTCGTGGCGAACCATATTCGCATTACGGATACGAGTCAGCATATCTGCAATTGGATCTGTCATTGTCATAACTCTTTTACCTCCTTCCCTGTTACGGGTTTACCAGCTGGCTTTTTTGACACCAGGGATTTGTCCTTTGTATGCAAGTTCACGGAAACAAATACGGCAAAGCTTAAACTTACGTAGTACGGAGTGCGGACGTCCGCAGCGTTCACAACGAGTGTATTCGCGTACTTCGTACTTCTGTTTACGCTGTTGCTTCGCGACCATTGATTTTTTAGCCACTATTTTCCCTCCTTAATGTCAGCTCATTATTTTTGGAACGGCATGCCGAATTGAGCTAATAGTTCACGCGCTTCTTCGTCAGAGTCAGCAGAAGTGACAATAACGATATCCATTCCACGCACTTTGTTTACTTTATCGTAATCGATCTCTGGGAAAATCAATTGCTCTTTAACACCAAGAGTGTAGTTTCCACGACCATCAAAAGCTTTCTTAGAAATACCACGGAAGTCACGCACACGTGGTAGTGATACGGCGATCAGCTTTTGTAGGAATTGGTACATACGCTCTCCGCGAAGGGTTACTTTCGCACCGATCGGCATACCCTCACGTAGACGGAAGCCTGCGATTGATTTCTTAGCTTTCGTAATCACTGGTTTCTGACCAGTAATCATTGTTAGTTCTTCAACAGCTGTATCAAGTGCTTTCGCGTTTTGAACAGCATCGCCTACACCCATGTTGACAACGATTTTCTCAACTTTTGGTGTCTGCATGATGGACTCATATTCAAATTTGCTCATCAGGGATGGAACAACTTCTTCTTTATATTGTTTCTTTAGTTCGTTCATCGTGTGGCCCTCCTTTCATCTATGGGTTATTTGTCCAGCGCTTCACCGGATTTTTTCGCGATACGAACTTTCTTATCGTCTTCGACTTTGTAACCAACACGGGTCGGTTCGCCAGTCTTAGGATCAATCGGCATTACGTTTGATACGTGGATCGCTGCTTCCTGAGTCAAGATTCCACCCTGTGGGTTTTCTTGAGACGGCTTCGCGTGTTTTTTCACTTCGTTCACGCCTTCAACAAGAACACGATCTTTCTTTGGATAAGCTTCAAGGATTGTACCTTGCTTGCCTTTATCCTTACCGCTAATGACCATTACTTTGTCACCTTTTTTTACGTGCATTCTACGCGCACCTCCTTAACAAGGCATTTCATTCAGGCTTTTATAATACTTCTGGAGCTAGAGATACAATCTTCATGAATTTAGCATCACGAAGTTCACGAGCTACCGGTCCGAAGATACGAGTACCGCGTGGTCCTTTGTCATCACGAACGATTACTGCTGCGTTTTCGTCGAAACGGATATAAGAACCATCTTTACGGCGCATACCGCTCTTAGAACGTACGATAACAGCTTTAACTACTTCACCTTTTTTAACAACGCCTCCTGGTGTTGCCTGTTTCACAGTAGCAGTGATGATATCACCAATGTTAGCTGTTTTACGGCCGGATCCACCCAAGACTTTGATCGTTTGGATTTCACGTGCACCAGAGTTGTCTGCAACTTTCAGACGAGATTCCTGTTGAATCATACCATGTAACCTCCCTTCGGATCATCTCCGAGCGAACTTTATTTAGATAATAACAGACTCTTCAACAACTTCTAGAAGACGGAAACGCTTGGATGCGGACAATGGACGAGTTTCCATAATGCGCACGATGTCGCCGTTTTTCGCCTGGTTGTTTTCGTCATGTGCTTTGAACTTTTTGGAATACTTTACGCGTTTGCCATAAAGCTTGTGGAACTTATAAGTTTCTACCATAACAGTGATTGTTTTGTCCATTTTGTCAGAAACAACACGGCCGGTATAAACCTTACGATTATTACGTTCAGTCATGTGAGGGTGACCTCCTCTCATCTATTAGTTATTTACGCCTAGCTCACGTTCACGAGCAACAGTCTTCATACGGGCGATGGACTTGCGAACTTGACGGATACGTGCAGTGTTCTCAAGTTGACCTGTTGCCAATTGGAAGCGTAGGTTGAAAAGTTCCTCTTTAAGAGATTTAACTTTTTGTTCAATTTCGGCAGTGGTTAATTCACGGATCTCATTAGCCTTCATTGATTTCACCACCAATTTCTTCACGTTTTACGAATTTCGTGCGGATCGGAAGTTTGTGGGAAGCAAGACGAAGTGCTTCGCGGGCTACCTCTTCAGAAACTCCTGCGATCTCAAACATAATTTTCCCTGGTTTCACAACTGCTACGAAACCTTCTGGAGCACCTTTACCGGAACCCATACGTACTTCTAGGGGCTTAGCAGTATAAGGCTTATCAGGGAAGATTTTGATCCAAACTTTACCGCCACGCTTCATGTAACGAGTCATCGCGATACGCGCTGCCTCGATCTGACGGGCTGTGATCCAAGCTGGATCGATAGCTTGCAAACCATATTCACCGAACGCAACTTCAGTACCGCCTTTTGCACGGCCTTTCAAGCTTGTACGGTGTTGACGACGATATTTAACACGTTTAGGCATTAACATAATGCTGTTCCCCCTTCCTTATTTATCAGTTTTAGTTGGAAGGATTTCACCACGATAGATCCACACTTTAACACCAAGCTTACCGTAAGTGGTGTCTGCTTCAGCAGTACCGTAATCGATGTCTGCACGAAGTGTATGAAGTGGTACAGTTCCTTCACTGTAGTATTCAGCACGAGCGATATCTGCGCCACCTAGACGACCAGATACCTGGGTACGGATACCTTTAGCTCCTGCACGCATTGCGCGTTGTAGAGTTTGTTTCTGAGCACGACGGAAAGATACACGGTTTTCCAATTGACGTGCAATATTGTCAGCTACAAGTGTAGCGTCAAGATCTGGCTTTTTCACTTCAACGATGTTGATGTGAACTCGTTTACCAGTGAGTTGGTTAAGAGCTTTACGAAGTGCTTCGACTTCAGAACCGCCTTTACCGATAACCATTCCTGGCTTAGCTGTGTGCACAGTAATGTTTACACGGTTTGCTGCACGTTCGATTTCGACCGTGGAAAGAGCAGCATCTTTAAGACGAGTTTCAACATATTCACGAATCTTAATGTCTTCATGTAACAAGTCTGCGTAGTCTTTACCAGCGTACCACTTGGACTCCCAGTCACGGATAACGCCGATACGAAGACCTACCGGATTAATTTTTTGACCCACTGATTATCCCTCCTTTTTTTCTGATACGACCACAGTGATGTGGCTTGTGCGTTTGTTGATCTGGCTTGCGCGGCCCATTGCACGAGGACGGAAACGTTTAAGTGTTACGCCTTCGTTTACAAACGCTTCGGAAACATATAGGTTTTCCGGATCCATTTCATAATTGTGTTCAGCGTTGGCGATCGCAGAGTTAAGAAGTTTCTCAACTACTGGAGATGCGCCGCGGTTTTTCAGGCGAAGTGTAGCTAGAGCTTCACCCACATTTTTTCCTCGAATTAAATCAATTACAAGACGAGCTTTACGAGGAGCGATACGAACGGTTTTAGCAACTGCTTTAGCTTGCATTAGAGTGCCTCCTCTCTATATTAGCGTTTTGTTTTCTTGTCATCGCCAGAGTGTCCCTTGAACGTACGGGTTGGCGCGAATTCACCTAGTTTATGACCTACCATGTCTTCTGTAACATAGACAGGTACGTGTTTGCGACCATCATAAACAGCAATGGTGTGTCCTACGAAGTTAGGGAAGATAGTTGAACGACGAGACCAAGTCTTCACGACCTGCTGCTTGCTATCTTCATTAAGCTTCTCGATTTTCTTCATCAAATGATCATCTACAAAAGGTCCTTTTTTCAGGCTGCGGCCCATGAATAAACCTCCCTTCGCGATTGAGAGACGGGTCCTACTGCCCGCCCGACAATCCCGTTATTTTTTACCGCGTCTACGTACGATATATTTATCAGACGGCTTGTTGCGTTTTCTTGTCTTGTATCCAAGAGTTGGTTTACCCCATGGAGATACAGGAGATGGCATACCGATTGGTGCGCGTCCTTCACCACCACCGTGTGGGTGATCACTAGGGTTCATTACGGAACCACGTACAGTAGGGCGCTTGCCTTTCCAACGAGAACGTCCAGCTTTACCAACACTGATAAGTTCGTGCTCAAGGTTACCAACTTGACCGATTGTTGCACGGCAGGTAGATAGTACCAGGCGGACCTCACCAGAAGTCAGGCGTACTAGAGTGTATTTGTTTTCACGGCCAAGGATTTGTGCAGAAGCACCAGCAGAACGAACAAGCTGTCCGCCGCGTCCCGGCTTAAGTTCTACGTTGTGTACGATTGTACCAACTGGAATATCTTTAAGTGCAAGAGCGTTACCAGGTTTGATATCCGCACCTTCACCTGAAATGATTTCTGTGCCAACCTTAACACCTTTAGGAGCAAGGATGTAGCGTTTTTCACCATCAACATAGTTGATTAGTGCAATGTTAGCGGAGCGGTTCGGATCATATTCAACTGTAGCAACGCGTCCAGGTATTCCATCTTTGTCGCGTTTGAAGTCGATCATACGATACTGACGCTTGTGGCCTCCGCCCTGATGACGAACTGTCAGCCTACCCTGGTTGTTACGTCCACCTTTTTTGTGAAGTGGAGCGATAAGGGAGCGTTCAGGTTTGTCAGTCGTAATTTCAGCGAAATCAGAAACTGACATGTGTCGACGACCGTTAGTAATCGGTCTGAACTTTTTAATCGCCATCTTTATTTCCCTCCTTCATTATCAATTAGTCAATTATACTTCAAAGAATTCTAGTTCTTCACTGTCCTGAGTCAACTTAATAACTGCTTTCTTACGATCAGAACGATAGCCGCCGTAACGACCCATACGCTTGAATTTACCTTTAAGGTTCATTGTGTTGACAGATTCAACCTGAACGCCAAAGATTTCTTCAACTGCATTTTTAATTTCAGTTTTGTTAGCTTTCGGGCTAACTTCAAACGTATATTTCTTTTCTCCCATAAGATCAGCAGAATGTTCAGTAATGACAGGGCGCTTAATAATATCGCGTGGTTCTTTCATTATGAGAGCACCTCCCCTGCTTTTTCAGCTGCTTCCTTAGTAAGGATCAGCTTGTCATGCGTCAGCAAGTCTAACACACTTACCTGCTCTACAGGGAGAGCATTTACTGTAGGGATGTTATTAGAAGATAGAGCTACGTTCTTATCTTCTCCTGCTGTAACGATCAAAGCCTTCTCGTTTACGTCTAGTGCGCTAAGCATATTTACAACTTCTTTAGTTTTTGGAGCGTCTAGAGACAAGCTCTCAAGAACGATTGCGTTACCTTCCTGTACTTTAGAAGAGTAAGCGGACTGAAGTGCAAGACGACGAACTTTTTTCGGCATCGTGTAGCTGTAGCTGCGTGGTGTAGGACCGAATACAGTTCCACCGCCAACCCATTGTGGTGAACGGATAGACCCTTGACGTGCACGGCCTGTACCTTTTTGACGCCATGGTTTACGGCCACCGCCGGATACTTCAGAACGTCCTTTTACTTTGTGTGTGCCTTGGCGAAGATTCGCGCGCTGCATCAACACTGTTTCGTGTAATACGTGAGTATTAGGTTCAATCCCAAATACGGCTTCATTCAGTTCGATTTCACCAACATTAGAACCGCTTTGGTTTAATAGTGCTACTTTAGGCATGACATATCCTCCCTTCGTTGATTATTTGCTAGCCTTATTTGCACTTGTAATCTTAACGTAAGATTTTTTCGCGCCTGGTACATTACCTTTGACTAGAAGCAGGTTACGCTCAGCGTCTACTTTAACTACTTCAAGGTTTTGAAGAGTTACCTGCTCGCCACCCATTTGTCCTGCAAGACCTTTGCCTTTGAAGACTTTAGATGGGTCTGCACCTTGTCCCATAGAACCGGAACGGCGGTGGAAACGGGAACCGTGTGTTTTAGGTCCAGTGGATTGGTTGTGGCGCTTGATTGCACCTTGGAAACCTTTCCCTTTAGAAGTACCTGTCACATCGATTGCGTCACCAGTTTCAAACATATCTACCTTAACCTCTTGACCTAGTTCAAAGTCATCAAGGTTCGCATTACGGAATTCACGAACGTAGCGCTTAGGTGTTGTGTTTGCTTTGTCAGCGTGCCCTTGAGCAGCTTTCTTCAAACGGTTGGACTTTTCATCAGCAAATCCAAGCTGGATCGCTTCATAACCATCATTTTCTGTAGTTTTCTTTTGAAGAACTACGTTCGGCTCAGCCTGAATAACAGTTACAGGGATCAATTCACCGTTGTCTGAGAAAATCTGTGTCATGCCGACCTTGCGTCCTAAGATTCCTTTCGTCATCCGTTACACCTCCTATTATCTTAACGATATATTATAGTTTAATTTCGATATCCACACCAGATGGTAGATCCAAACGCATTAGTGAATCAACAGTCTGTGGTGTTGGATTAACAATGTCAATCAGACGTTTGTGTGTGCGCATTTCGAACTGCTCACGAGAGTCTTTATACTTGTGAGTCGCACGAAGTACTGTATATACAGAACGCTCAGTTGGAAGCGGGATCGGACCAGATACTTCCGCGCCGGAACGCTTAGCTGTATCAACGATCTTCTCTGCTGACTGATCAAGCACTCTGTGATCATACGCTTTTAAACGAATACGAATTTTTTCTTTTGCCATGATATTCCCTCCTTCTTCGCCCATTTTTAAAATAGACATTCTCCGCGAAAAAACTTGAACACCAGCCATGGCAAAGGGGCCGGGTGTGTCAACAACCTTTCGCTTCATCGCCTTTTATGACCAACATTACTCATTATATAGAATAATTCGGGTCAATGCAAGGAAAATCCATAAATAATTTATCTACGGACACTTTTACTATTATACTGATGTTTGCGGCACATTTCAACCATCTCTTCTATATAAAATCCGATCGATGCACCACGAAAATTCCATAATACATTAAAACAAATTCAGCCGGTTCTTTCAAGTGATAACATAAAAAAAGCAGCAGCCGGATGGCTGCTGCTTCCTATAAAATAAGAGAAATCTTATTTAGTGATTGTAGATACAACGCCTGAACCTACAGTACGTCCACCTTCACGGATGGAGAAACGAGTTCCGTCCTCGATCGCGATTGGAGCGATAAGTTCAACTGTCATTTCAACGTTGTCCCCAGGCATAACCATTTCTACGCCTTCAGGAAGTTGAATAACACCAGTTACGTCCGTTGTACGGAAGTAGAACTGTGGGCGGTAGTTAGAGAAGAATGGAGTGTGACGTCCACCTTCGTCTTTAGCTAGTACATAAACTTCAGCTTTGAAGTTTGTGTGTGGTGTGATGGAACCAGGCTTAGCTAGTACCTGACCACGGTTGATGTCTTCACGCTTAACACCACGTAGAAGAGCACCAATGTTATCGCCAGCTTCTGCATAGTCAAGAAGCTTACGGAACATTTCAACACCAGTTACGGCAGTCTTGAAGGACTCTTCAGCCATACCGATGATTTCAACTTCGTCACCGACTTTAACTTGACCACGCTCAACACGGCCAGTTGCAACTGTACCACGGCCAGTGATGGAGAATACGTCCTCAACAGGCATCATGAATGGCTTGTCAGTGTCACGGTCTGGAGTTGGGATGTGCTCGTCAACAGCGTCCATAAGGTCATAGATCGCCTGCTCGTATTTCTCTTCACCTTCAAGAGCTTTAAGAGCAGAACCGCTGATTACTGGTACATCGTCACCAGGGAAGTCATATTCAGATAGAAGATCACGAACTTCCATTTCAACTAGCTCAAGAAGCTCTTCGTCGTCTACCATGTCAACTTTGTTCAAGAATACAACGATAGCTGGTACACCTACGTTTTTAGAAAGTAGGATGTGCTCACGAGTTTGTGGCATTGGACCGTCAGCTGCAGATACAACCAAGATCGCGCCGTCCATTTGAGCAGCACCAGTGATCATGTTCTTAACGTAGTCAGCGTGACCTGGGCAGTCAACGTGTGCATAGTGACGAGATTCAGTTTCGTACTCAACGTGTGCAGTGGAGATAGTGATTCCACGCTCACGCTCTTCAGGAGCACCGTCGATCATGTCGTAGGCCATAGCTTCACCAGAACCAGATTTCTTATGAAGTACAGTAGTGATCGCTGCAGTTAGAGTAGTTTTACCGTGGTCAACGTGTCCAATAGTACCAATGTTAACGTGGGACTTGGACCGGTCAAATTTTTCTTTACCCATTGTATATTTCCTCCTTTAGATAAGTAACAATTATTAGTTTAAGATTTATATGCAGCCAAGGAGTGACAAGCACTCCTAAGCTTACATTACAAGTTATACTGTAACTTGTTTAAAAAATCAATTATTGTCCGGAATTTTTCTTGATGATTTCCTCAGAGATGCTCTTCGGAACTTCTTCGTAGTGGTCGAAGTGCATGGTGTAAGTTCCGCGGCCCTGAGTGTTGGAGCGCAACGCTGTTGCGTAACCGAACATTTCAGATAGTGGAACGAATGCTTTAACCACTTGTGCATTACCACGAGTTTCCATACCTTCAACACGTCCACGACGGGAAGTTACGTCACCCATGATATCGCCCATGTATTCCTCAGGAATAACAACTTCTACTTTCATCATTGGTTCAAGTAGAACAGGCTTACACTTGTTTTTAGCCTCTTTAAGTGCCATGGAAGCAGCAACTTTAAAGGCCATTTCGTTGGAGTCGACATCGTGGTAGGAACCATCATAAAGAGTTGCTTTGATGTCTACCATTGGGTAGCCGGCCAACACACCATTCTCCAAGGATTCTTTAATCCCTTGTTCTACAGATGGAATGTATTCACGCGGTACAACACCACCAACAATCTTGTTGACGAATTCGAAACCAGCGCCTTCTTCGTTTGGTTCGAACTCAACCCATACGTGACCGAATTGTCCACGACCACCGGATTGACGTACGAACTTACCTTCCACTTGTGCACTAGCGCGGAATGTTTCGCGGTAGGCAACCTGTGGAGCGCCAATGTTCGCTTCAACTTTGAACTCACGTTTCAGGCGGTCAACGATGATGTCAAGGTGAAGCTCACCCATACCAGCGATGATCGTTTGTCCTGTTTCAACGTTTGTTTCCGTTTGGAACGTTGGATCTTCTTCAGCAAGCTTACCAAGGGCAATGGCCATTTTATCTTGGTCAGCTTTGGATTTAGGCTCGATAGCTACAGAGATTACCGGTTCAGGGAACTCCATAGATTCAAGGATAACAAGGCTCTTCTCATCACATAGAGTGTCACCTGTACCCGTGTCTTTAAGACCTACCGCACCAGCGATATCACCAGCGTATACTGTGGAAATCTCTTCACGGGAGTTTGCGTGCATCTGCAGGATACGACCTACACGCTCACGCTTATCCTTCGTGGAGTTTTTCACGTAAGAACCAGCGGAAAGTGTTCCGGAATATACGCGGAAGAATGTCAGTTTACCTACATAAGGGTCTGTGGCAACTTTGAAAGCCAGACCAGAGAATGGCTCGTTGTCATCAGCCTTACGGACAACATGCTCTTCAGTTTGTGGTACGTGACCTTCAATTGGAGGTACATCCAATGGAGATGGTAGATAATCAATAACACCATCAATTAGAAGTTGTACACCTTTGTTCTTGAAGGCAGACCCACAGAAGACTGGGTAGAAGTCTACAGTTAGAGTAGCTGTACGGATAGCCGTCTTCAGCTGCTCGTTCGTGATTTCTTCTCCTTCCAGATACTGCATCATCAAGTCTTCATCAAGTTCAGCAACAGCTTCTACAAGCTTGCCGCGGTACTCTTCAGCCTGATCTTTGTAGTCATCCGGAATGGCACGTGCTTCTGCACGAGTCCCAAGGTTATCCATGTAGTAGTAGGCTTCCATCGTTACAAGGTCGATGATTCCTTCGAATTCATCTTCTGCACCGATAGGAAGTTGAACAGCTGCGGCATTTGCACCAAGGCGGTCTTTCAATGTGCCAAGGGAGTAAATGAAGTCAGCCCCTACTTTGTCCATTTTGTTAACGAACACGATACGTGGAACACCGTACGTGGTAGCCTGGCGCCAAACAGTTTCTGTTTGAGGCTCAACACCGGATTGGGCGTCAAGAACAGCTACAGATCCATCAAGTACACGCAGGGAACGCTCAACTTCAACAGTGAAGTCTACGTGTCCAGGAGTGTCGATGATGTTAATACGGTGGTCTCTCCACTGAGCAGTCGTAGCGGCGGAAGTAATTGTGATTCCGCGCTCCTGTTCCTGCTCCATCCAGTCCATTTGGGAAGCTCCTTCGTGAGTTTCACCAATTTTGTGGATACGTCCTGTGTAGAAAAGAATACGCTCAGTCGCCGTTGTTTTACCAGCGTCGATGTGAGCCATGATCCCGATATTCCGAGTCTTTTCCAAGGAGAACTCTCTAGCCATGAATCTTTCTCCTTCCTGTTTGAACAGTTATTTTTTTGGTGATTACCAACGGTAGTGAGCGAATGCTTTGTTCGCTTCTGCCATTTTGTGCATTTCTTCGCGGCGTTTAACGGAAGCACCAGTGTTGTTCGATGCATCAAGAATTTCGTTAGCAAGGCGCTCTTCCATCGTTTTCTCTCCGCGTAGACGCGCATAGTTTACGATGAAACGAAGACCTAGAGCCTGACGACGTTCCGGACGAACCTCAACTGGTACCTGGTAGTTGGAACCACCCACACGGCGTGCGCGAACCTCCAATACAGGCATAACATTCTTCATTGCTTCGTCGAATGCTTCCATTGCTTCGTTTCCGCTGCGCTCCTGAACAAGTTCAAAAGCTTTATAAAGAATCTTTTGAGCTTTTCCGCGCTGACCGTTCACCATGATTTGGTTGATCAAACGAGTAACAAGCTTAGAGTTATACATTGGATCTGGCAACACATCACGTTTTGCTACTGGACCTTTACGTGGCATATGTTCCCCTCCCTTCTCACAATTGTTTTAGTTTATTTAAGCGATATATTCATATCGTTTATTTTTTAGCTTTTGGCTTTTTGGTACCGTACTTGGAGCGACCTTGCATACGGCCGTCAACACTTGAAGTATCAAGCGCACCACGTACGATGTGGTAACGTACACCTGGCAAGTCTTTAACTTTACCGCCACGGATAAGAACAACACTGTGTTCTTGAAGGTTGTGGCCGATACCAGGGATATAAGCGTTAACCTCAAGCTGGTTAGTCAAACGAACACGTGCATATTTACGAAGTGCAGAGTTCGGTTTCTTCGGTGTCATTGTACCAACACGTGTGCAGACACCACGTTTTTGTGGAGCAGCAAGATCTGTCATACGCTTTTTCATGCTGTTATAGCCTTTGTTCAAAGCTGGAGAGTTCGTCTGCTTTGTCTTGCTCACGCGACCTTTACGTACCAATTGGTTAATAGTTGGCATGGTTGTATCCTCCCTTCATTTTTTAATACCACACATCCAGGTGGTTCATAAAAAGGCAAAAAACAAAGCTTTCGCGTTGAAACGCCAAAACTTTATTGCTTTATCGCCACTGTAGCCGCACCAACGTCAATACCGCATGCATTCCCGAGCTCTTCCATGGAAGGAACCCGTGTATGGGGAATGTTCAGTTGCCGGGCCAGTTCAGCTACTTTAAATGTCATGGACTGATCGGCATCGTCAGCCGTTATGACTTCGTTCACTTCACCATTTTTCATGGCTTTCAGTGTCTGCTTTGTTCCGATAATGATATCGAAACCTGCCTGTGCTACTTTTTCATAAGACATCTTCATATCCTCCAAAGTAACAAGGATAAATGGAAGCACCTTGATAATATTATCACTCACCCAAATGCATGTCAACTGCATTCGGGTGAGATTTTTAGTGCTTCCTTATTTTTTACCCTTTGTTAACATCTACTTCTCTTTTTATGGCTGCGTAACCTCTTCGGGTGTTACCGAAGTTTCGGTCTGCGCACCCTCGGCTTGAGCCTGTATCTTGCGGTAGCGGGTCATGCCCGTACCTGCAGGAACAAGTTTACCGATAATGACGTTCTCTTTCAAGCCAAGCAGCTCGTCGCGCTTGCCTTTAATAGCTGCATCAGTCAGGACACGAGTCGTTTCCTGGAAGGACGCGGCGGACAGGAAGCTGTCTGTTTCAAGAGACGCTTTCGTAATACCCAGGATGACTGGACGGCCGACTGCCGGCTGACCACCTTCCATGAGCACTTTTTGGTTCGCTTCTTTGAATTGGTGAATTTCAAGAAGGGATCCAGGTAGAACATCTGTGTCACCAGAGTCAAGAACACGGACTTTGCGGAGCATTTGACGGACCATAACTTCTACGTGCTTATCAGAAATTTCTACACCCTGCATACGGTATACTTTCTGAACTTCTTTAAGAAGATATTCCTGAACTCCGTCGAGACCTTTGATGGTTAACAGTTCCTTCGGATCGATGGAACCTTCCGTCAACGCATCACCGGACTTCACTTCGTCACCGACACTTACTTTCATACGGGCACCGTATGGAGCAGTATAGGAGCGGGACTCAACCGCGCCCTGGACGACGATCTCCTGTTTCTCTTTCACTTCATTCACTTCGTGGACAGTACCATCGATTTCAGTGATGACAGCCTGACCTTTCGGATTACGAGCTTCCACGATCTCCTGGATACGAGGAAGACCCTGTGTGATATCGTCTCCGGCTACCCCGCCTGTGTGGAAGGTACGCATAGTAAGCTGTGTACCAGGCTCACCGATGGACTGCGCTGCGATGATTCCGACAGCTTCTCCAACTTCAACCTCATCACCAGTGGCAAGGTTGCGGCCATAACATTTCTTACATACGCCGTGCTTCGTATTACAAGTGAAGGCAGTTCGGATGACAACTTCCTTAATACCGGAATCTTCAATCTGTTTCGCAGTATCTTCGGAAATAACTTCGTTTCTTTCTGCAAGAACACGACCTGTTTCAGGGTGTTCAATTTTCTGGAACGCTGTACGACCAATGAGACGGTCGATCAGCGGCTCAATGATTTCAGAGCCTTCCTGAAGGGCGGCAACAGTCAAGCCGCGGTCCGTTCCACAATCATCTTCACGGACGATGACATCCTGCGCAACGTCTACAAGACGACGAGTCAGATAACCTGAGTCGGCTGTCTTAAGGGCTGTATCAGCAAGACCTTTACGTGCACCGTGTGTGGAGATGAAGTATTCAAGTACAGTCAGACCTTCACGGAAACTGGACTTGATTGGTAGTTCAATGATACGTCCAGCCGGGTTGGCCATCAGACCACGCATACCAGCGAGCTGCGTAAAGTTAGAGGCGTTACCACGGGCTCCGGAATCACTCATCATGAAGATCGGGTTACGCGGATCAAGGGATTTCATCAGACGGTTCTGAATATCATCCTTGGCTGCTCCCCAGATTTCAATGACGCGGTCATAACGTTCTTCTTCGGTAATTAAACCGCGGCGGAACTGTTTCATGACCTTATCGACTTTCTTCTGACCTTCATCAAGAATTTCCTGTTTCTCTGGAAGTACGACAACGTCGGATACACCGACTGTAATACCGGCCTTCGTAGAGTAAGCAAAACCAAGATCCTTCATACGGTCAAGCATCTTGGACGTTTCACTGATGGAGAAGCGTTTGAACACTTCTGCAATGATGTCTCCAAGAATTCCTTTTTTGAATGGAGCGACTTCGTCGCGCTTCGCAATTTCCGCACGGATATCTGTTCCATTTTCAATAAAGTAATGATCCGGAGTCTTGATCTCCAGGTTTTCTTTTGTTGGTTCATTGATATAAGGGAAAGAACTAGGCAGCATTTCGTTGAAGATCAACTTACCGACCGTAGTCAGAAGAAGCTGCTGGTTCTGTTTTTCTGTGAATGTTTCGTTATTCAAGGAACTCGCCTGAACAGCTACACGTGTGTGCAGGTGGGCATAACCATTCTGGTAAGCCATCAGCGCTTCGTTCAAGTCCTTGAAGAACATACCTTCTCCTATTGCGTTGGTACGCTCAAGAGTGAGGTAGTAGTTACCAAGTACCATATCCTGTGACGGCGTAACAACTGGTTTTCCGTCTTTCGGGTTCAGGATGTTCTGAGCCGCAAGCATCAGAATACGCGCTTCAGCCTGAGCTTCTGAGGATAACGGTACGTGTACAGCCATCTGGTCACCGTCAAAGTCGGCGTTATAAGCCGTACATACGAGCGGGTGCAGACGAATGGCGCGTCCTTCTACAAGCGTCGGTTCGAACGCTTGGATACCAAGACGGTGAAGCGTTGGTGCACGGTTAAGAAGAACCGGGTGCTCTTTAATGACATCCTCAAGAACATCCCAAACTTCATGGTGAACGCGTTCAATCTTACGTTTAGCTGACTTGATGTTGTGTGCAAGTCCGCGGGAAACCAATTCCTTCATAACGAAAGGCTTGAACAACTCCAGAGCCATTTCTTTCGGAAGACCACACTGGTACATCTTCAACGATGGTCCTACAACGATTACGGAACGTCCGGAATAGTCAACACGCTTACCAAGAAGGTTTTGACGGAAACGTCCCTGCTTCCCTTTCAACATGTGGGAAAGAGATTTAAGTGGACGGTTACCAGGACCTGTAACCGGTCGTCCGCGTCGGCCGTTATCGATCAGGGCGTCAACAGCTTCCTGAAGCATACGCTTCTCGTTCTGAACGATAATCGTAGGGGCTCCAAGATCCAATAGACGCTTCAGACGGTTATTACGGTTGATGACACGACGATAAAGGTCGTTCAAATCAGATGTGGCGAAACGTCCACCATCCAGCTGCACCATTGGGCGCAGTTCCGGAGGGATGACAGGAAGAACATCCAGGATCATCCATGAAGGATCGTTACCAGAGTGACGGAAGGACTCCAACACTTCCAGGCGCTTGATCGCACGTGTGCGTCGCTGACCCTGGGCAGTTTTCAATTCTTCCTTCAGTGTGTCTACTTCTCCATCCAAGTCGATGTCGAATAGAAGTTTACGGATGGCTTCCGCTCCCATAGCAGCCTGGAAGCCTTGTCCGAATTTCTCACGGTATGAACGGTACTCTTTTTCAGAAAGCAGCTGCTTCTTCTCAAGAGCAGTCTCGCCTGGATCGGTCACGATGTAAGCGGCGAAGTAAATAACCTCTTCAAGCGCTCTTGGCGACATATCCAATACAAGACCCATACGACTCGGGATACCTTTGAAGTACCAGATGTGAGAGACAGGGGCAGCTAGTTCAAGGTGCCCCATACGCTCACGGCGTACTTTCGCTTTTGTTACTTCAACGCCACAGCGGTCACAAACGACGCCCTTGTAACGGACGCGTTTGTATTTTCCACAGTGACATTCCCAGTCTTTTTGAGGCCCGAAGATACGCTCACAGAAAAGACCGTCTTTCTCTGGTTTCAACGTACGATAGTTGATGGTTTCCGGCTTTTTAACTTCACCATAGGACCAAGAACGAATCTTATCCGGTGAAGCGAGGCCGATTTTCATATACTCAAAGTTGTTAACATCTAGCAAGGGGCCTACCTCCCTTTCAGTATCCAGGTTTTACCCTAAGCTTAGAACACGAGCGACAGCAGTGTTTCTAACTTAATCGTCTAAGTTCAAATTCTCGGATTCTTTGGTTTGCTCTTCCTCAATATCCCGCATCTCAATCTCTTCCTCATCACCGGAGAGAATCTTCACATCCATACCAAGACTTTGAAGTTCCTTGATAAGAACCTTGAAGGATTCCGGCACACCAGGTTCCGGTACGTTGTCACCTTT
Source organism: Halobacillus sp. AWH4_228 (assembly GCF_056158365.1). NCBI lineage: Bacteria > Bacillati > Bacillota > Bacilli > Caryophanales > Bacillaceae > Halobacillus > Halobacillus sp. AWH4_228. Next base: position 129,641 of record NZ_JBSWTE010000001.1, read on the forward strand.
GACGATGGCTTCGTATGTTTTCACACGGCCAACAACATCATCGGATTTAACCGTCAGGATTTCCTGCAGGGTATAGGCAGCACCATATGCTTCAAGGGCCCATACCTCCATCTCACCGAAACGCTGACCACCGAATTGGGCTTTACCACCAAGTGGCTGCTGGGTAACGAGAGAGTAAGGTCCAGTTGAACGGGCGTGGAGTTTATCATCAACCATGTGTGCCAGTTTGATCATGTACATGACACCGACAGATACACGGTTATCAAACGGATCCCCGGTACGTCCATCATACAGGATCGTTTTCGCATCACGAGCCATGCCTGCTTCCTGTAATGTTTCCCAAACATCTTCCTCGCGGGCACCATCAAAGACCGGGGTGGCAATTCTTTCACCCATCAAACGGGCGGCCATACCCATGTGCAGCTCCAGCACCTGACCGATGTTCATACGAGATGGTACACCAAGTGGGTTCAACATGATATCAACCGGTGTTCCATCTGGAAGGAACGGCATGTCCTCTTCCGGAAGAATCTTGGAAATAACACCTTTGTTACCGTGACGTCCAGCCATCTTATCCCCTTCAGAAATCTTACGCTTCTGAACGATATAAGCACGGATCAGCTGGTTCACTCCTGGTGGAAGCTCATCTCCGTCTTCACGGTTAAAGATTTTCACATCAAGAACGATACCACCGGCACCGTGAGGAACACGAAGAGACGTATCGCGGACTTCACGAGCCTTTTCACCGAAGATAGCGTGAAGAAGGCGTTCTTCTGCAGACAGTTCTGTTACCCCTTTAGGTGTAACTTTACCGACAAGCAGATCTCCGTCACTGACTTCTGCTCCGACGCGGATAATTCCACGGTCATCCAGGTCACGAAGAGCATCTTCACCGACGTTAGGAATATCACGAGTGATCTCTTCAGGTCCAAGCTTCGTATCACGGGCTTCTGATTCATATTCTTCAATGTGGATGGAAGTGTATACATCGTCTTTAACAAGGCGCTCACTCATAATGATCGCATCCTCGTAGTTGTAACCATCCCATGTCATGAAGGCCACAAGCGGGTTCTGTCCAAGAGCCAGTTCACCCATATCCATGGATGGACCATCAGCTAGGATTTCCCCTTTTGTAACACGGTCACCTTTAGAAACGATTGGACGCTGGTTATAACAGCTTCCCTGGTTGGAACGGATGAATTTCTGAAGACGGTAACGGTCAAGATCTCCCTCAACCTCTTTGCCATCTACTTCAGAAATACGGCGGACGCGGACTTCTTTCGCTTCCACGCGCTCAACAATTCCTTCGTGCTTACAAATAACGGCAGCACCGGAGTCTTTACCAGACACATATTCCATACCAGTACCCACAAGAGGCGCATCCGGCTTCAGCAATGGTACTGCTTGACGCTGCATGTTCGCACCCATAAGGGAACGGTTGGAGTCATCATTCTCAAGGAATGGGATACAAGCTGTCGCAGCAGATACTACCTGCTTCGGAGATACGTCCATGTAGTCAAGGCGGTCACGGGCTACGACCGTGTTTTCCCCGCGGAAACGTGCGATAACTTCTTCATCTGTGAATCCACCGTCATCATCAAGCTTCGCGTTCGCCTGGGCGACCACGTAGTTATCTTCCTCATCGGCAGTCAGGTAGTCGATTTGAGCCGTTACTTTGTTTGTATCCGGGTCGACACGACGGTATGGCGTTTCAATAAATCCGAACTCATTCACTTTCGCATAGGAAGAAAGGGAGTTGATCAGTCCAATGTTTGGACCTTCCGGTGTTTCGATCGGACACATACGCCCGTAGTGGGAATAGTGTACGTCACGAACTTCAAATCCTGCGCGTTCACGAGTTAAACCACCTGGTCCAAGAGCGGATAGACGGCGTTTGTGCGTCAATTCCGCAAGCGGGTTGGTCTGGTCCATGAACTGTGAAAGCTGCGAGCTTCCGAAGAACTCTTTAATGGACGCAATCACCGGCCGGATGTTAATCAACTGCTGTGGCGTGATGGACGATGTATCCTGGATGGACATACGCTCACGAACGACACGCTCCATACGGGAAAGACCAATACGGAACTGGTTCTGAAGAAGTTCACCTACAGAACGCAGACGACGGTTACCAAGGTGGTCAATATCGTCTGTACCGCCTACATCATGCAGCAGGTTGAAGAAGTAACTGATAGAAGAAAGAATATCAGCAGGAGTAATGTTCTTCACATCACGGTCAATGTTGGCATTGCCGATAACGTTGATGGAACGCTCCCCTTCCGGGTCAGTTGGATCAACGATTTTCACAGACTGTACTTGGATCGGATCTTCAAGAACGCCTTCAACGGGTTCAAGTGTTTCTTCACTCAATGTACCTTCCTGATCATCGAAGTAAGGGATCAGTTTATTCAGGAGACGGCGGTCAATCTTATCGCCTTTTTCAGCGATGACTTCGCCTGTTTCCTCATCGACCAGCGTTTCCGCCAGTGTCTGATTGAACAAACGGTCCTTAATATGAAGCTTTTTGTTCATTTTATATCGTCCAACGCGCGCTAGGTCGTAGCGTTTTGGATCGAAGAAACGGGAAACCAACAAGCTTTTCGCATTTTCTACTGTAGGCGGCTCACCAGGGCGTAGACGCTCGTAGATTTCAAGCAGCGCTTTCTCTGTAGTCTCCGTATTATCTTTCTCAAGCGTGTTTTTCAAGTATTCGTTGTCGCCGATAAGATCAATGATCTCCTGGTCGGTTCCGAATCCTAAAGCACGCAGCAGAACTGTAATCGGCAGCTTACGCGTACGGTCAATACGTACGTGTACGACATCTTTGGCATCTGTTTCAAATTCCAGCCACGCTCCGCGGTTTGGAATGACGGTTGCCGTATAGCCGCGTTTACCGTTTTTATCTATTTTCTTGTTAAAGTACACGCTTGGAGAGCGGACGAGCTGAGATACAATGACACGCTCAGCACCGTTGATTACGAAGGTACCTGTGTCTGTCATCAATGGGAAGTCACCCATGAAAACTTCCTGCTCTTTTACTTCACCTGTCTCGTTGTTTAGAAGGCGTACTTTCACTCGAAGCGGTGCGTTATATGTTACATCGCGATCCTTTGACTCATCGACTGGATACTTTGGTTCGCCAAGGCTGTAGTCTACGAATTCAAGCGATAGATTACCTGTGAAATCTTCAATCGGGGAAATGTCCTGGAACATTTCCTTCAAACCTTCTTTTAAGAACCAATCGTAAGAAGCGGTTTGGATTTCAATCAGGTTTGGTAATTCCAATACCTCACTGATACGTGCATAACTTCTGCGCTGGCGGTGTCGTCCATACTGAACTAGTTGACCTGTCAACTGATTCACCCCTCAAATCAAGCATTTTAATAACGAAAAAAGGGTCCGGCAAGACATGCCGAACAGGCTTGCGGTTGATCTTGCCACAAGCATATTTAAACATCTGCGGCAATTGCAGATGGTGATTCTTCATTTCTCTCTAACGTTAGACAAAAAAGAAAAAGGCTTTTCATACATTAAAAACCTCATTTACTTGCAGCGTTCGATTTTACCATTCTGACCAGTCCGCAAGTTTTTTATACTATTTTGTAAAAAAGACTTGACAGATATCAGATATATTGGCATTTTTCAATACTAGCACAAGTGGGTTTGCTAGTCAATCTTTTTTGCTTTGAGAATGTAGTAACCTTTCTTTTTCAAAACGACTTCAGATGAACCGAACCATTCATCGAGTTTCTGCTTAGCAGATGGCGCCCCCTGCTTTTTCTGAATCACAACCCACAACTCCCCGCCTGGCAGCAGCGCTTCCGATGCTTCTTCAAACATCGCATGCACAACAGACTTACCGGCACGAATCGGTGGATTGGTTAAAATAGCAGCAAACTTCCTGCCCCGGACACCCTGAAGGCGGTCACTCTCCAGAATGGTTACATTATGAATGTGATTGGCAGCCGCATTCTTTCCCGCCAGATGGAGGGCCCGTTCGTTTACATCCACCATCACAAAACGGCGGTCACTGAAAGCTTTAGCCAGAGACAACCCGATAGGGCCATACCCACATCCAAGATCAAGGATTTCCCCTTCCACTTCAGGGAGTTGAAAGGCATCAATCAAGACCCTTGAGCCGTAATCCACTTCATTTTTGGAAAAGACGGCATGATCTGTTGTGAAAGAAAATGGAAACCCCTTCAATTCAAAGGACCATGTTTTCTCTTCACTAGCCGTTGATGTCTTTTTTGAATAATAATGCTCCGACATATCCGAACACCTTCTCCATTGTCTGAATTTTAGAGAATAAAATGTCTATTAAGAAAAAGAAAGCCCGCCGATATATCAGCGAGCTTTTCTCCAAGGTTTTCCTTACTTAAGTTCGACAGTAGCGCCTGCTTCTTCAAGCTGAGATTTGATCTCTTCAGCTTCTTCTTTAGAAATGCCTTCTTTGATTGCGCTTGGAGCACCATCAACCATTTCTTTAGCGTCTTTAAGACCAGCACCAGTGATTTCGCGTACAGCTTTAACCACTTTGATCTTAGAAGAACCGGCAGATTCTAGTACTACATCAAATTCAGTTTGCTCTTCAGCAGCTTCTGCACCACCGGCAGGAGCACCAGCAGCAACTGGAGCTGCAGCAGATACACCAAATTCTTCTTCAATTGCTTTAACTAGGTCGTTAAGCTCAAGAACAGACATTTCTTTAATCGCTTCGATAATTTGTTCGTTAGACATGAGAAATTTCCTCCTTAGTTTTGTTGGTTTATTTTAAACGAATGCTAACTTACGCACTTTCTTCTTCTTTTTGATCCGCGATTGCTTGTGTAGCATAAGCGAAGTTGCGGATTGGAGCTTGTAGTACGCTTAGGAACATAGATACAAGACCCTCGTAGTTCGGAAGGTTGGCAAGCTCTTGGATTTGCTCAAGAGTTGCAACCTGACCTTCAACTACGCCACCCTTGATTTCAAGATCTTCATGATCTTTAGCGAAGTTGTTCAAGATTTTAGCAGGAGCTACCGCATCATCTGTGTGGAAAGCTATCGCTGTTGGTCCTTGTAACACTTCATCAAGGTCAGATAGTTCAACTTCTGCAGCCGCACGGCGAATCATCGTGTTTTTATGCACTTTGTATTCTACGCCGGCTTCACGAAGCTGATTACGAAGTTCAGTGACTTCAGCTACATCAAGACCGCGGTAATCTACTAATACAGCAGATTTACTGTTGCGGAACTTTTCAGCTAGATCAGATACAATCTGTTTCTTCTGTTCGATAATACCGCTCATCGTTCCACCTCCTATTGACTTTTCATCATACCGTTCGAAGGTTTTCTTAATAAAGAAAAACACCTCCACATAGACATGGAGGTGTTTTTCATAGAGCAGGGCAGATGGCGCTGCTCTATGATATATCACACACCTCGGCAGGACTTTAAGCGGAAAACCGCCCCTGCTGTCTACGGTATAACGTATTCTTTTTATACAACGCTACTTAGTATATAACACTAATAGCGGAAAGTCAACACTTTTTATTACTTCGTGTAAGCAGAAACGTCTACTTTGATTCCAGGACCCATAGTAGATGAAACAGCAGCGTTACGCATGTAAGTTCCCTTAGCAGCCTGCGGCTTCGCTTTAACCAACGCATCTGTAATCGCTGCGAAGTTTTCAGCAAGTTTCTCTTCATCGAAAGAAGATTTACCGATCGGGACGTGGATGTTTGCTGCTTTATCAACGCGGTATTCAACTTTACCAGCCTTGATTTCATTGACAGCTTTTTCAACTTCGAACGTTACCGTGCCGGTTTTAGGGTTTGGCATAAGACCTTTTGGTCCAAGTACACGACCAAGTTTACCAACTTCAGCCATCATGTCTGGAGTTGCAACAACTACATCAAAATCGAACCAGCCTTGGTTGATTTGGTTGATCAGGTCCTGCTCTCCTACGTAGTCTGCACCAGCTGCTTCTGCTTCTTTCGCTTTATCACCTTTAGCGAAAACAAGCACACGCTGGGATTTACCTGTACCGTGTGGAAGCACCATCGCGCCACGGATCTGCTGATCCGCTTTTTTAGGGTCTACACCCAGACGGAAAGCTGCTTCAACAGTTTCATCAAAGTTAGCTTTTGAAGTTTCTTTTACAAGCTTGATCGCTTCTTGTACATCGTAAGCTTTTGTACGGTCAACAAGTTTTTGAAGTTCTTGCTGCTTTTTCGTTTTTTTAGCCATTTCAATTTCCTCCTCTTGTGGTTTTAACGGATTTTCCTCCCACGAATAAAGGTTGCGAAAGAGTCACAAGCTCCATTTCCGCAACCTTCTCCTATCTCCATGTGACGCTGTGGGATTAGTCTTCGATTGTGATTCCCATGCTGCGCGCTGTACCTTCAACCATGCGCATAGCAGCTTCAACGTCAGCCGCATTTAAATCAGGCATTTTTGTTTCTGCGATTTCGCGAACTTGGTCACGTTTAACAGAAGCAACTTTGTTACGGTTTGGCTCACCGGAACCTGATTCGATACCAGCCGCTTTCTTAAGAAGAACAGCAGCAGGTGGAGTTTTAGTAACGAATGTAAATGAACGGTCCTCATATACCGTAATTTCAACCGGAATAATCGTACCCGCCTGTTCCTGTGTACGAGCGTTAAACTCTTTACAGAAACCCATGATATTGATACCTGCTTGACCTAGTGCCGGTCCTACTGGCGGCGCTGGGTTTGCTTTACCCGCAGGGATTTGAAGCTTAACTACGTTAATTACTTTTTTAGCCACGAGACACACCTCCTTAAAGTCCGTGATGTGGTAATAGGGATTCACCCTCCCACTCCATTGCAATATGCAGAAACCTGTATTTTACAGGGCGCATATAGAACATAAAAATTCTAGCATCTTTAACTCTAATATGCAAGGGGAGAGATGAATTTTATAATTTTTCGATTTGAGTAAAGTCCAACTCGACTGGTGTTTCACGTCCGAACATATTCACGTGGACTTTGACTTTCTGTTTATCCGTGTCAATGTATTCGATCGTACCTGTGAAGTTGGCAAAAGGCCCATCTGTTACTGTAACACTTTCCTTCACCTCAAAGTCAACCTCTGCCTTCGGCTCTTCATTCATGCCCATCCGCTTAAGCACCGTTTCTACTTCTTCAGGGAGTAGAGGAATCGGCTTGGACCCTGAACCTGTGGAACCGACGAAGCCGGTCACCCCCGGCGTATTACGAACAACATACCAGGAATCATCCGTCATCACCATTTCCGCAAGAACATAGCCTGGGAAGACCTTTTTCTTTGCGATTTTCTTTTTGCCGTTTTTAATCTCAGCTTCTTCGTCCTCCGGGACAAGGACACGGAAAATCTTATCTTCCATACCCATTGATTCCACGCGCTTTTCAAGGTTTGTCTTAACCTTATTCTCATAACCTGAGTACGTGTGCACTACATACCATCTTTTTTCCATAATCACAGGACAAGTGCTTGCCCTTCCCTCCCTTGTATTAGAGTGATGAAAATTTCTCCAACATGAAAAAACCCGCGGAACGGGTTTTTTGTAAGTCTATCTCCTATTATAGCATAAAATCCACTCTACTATTCTTGAGCAATGAGTTCAAGCACTTGGGAAATCCCAAGATCTACAATAGCAAAGAACACAGCTACGAAAGCGACCGTTCCGAGAACGGTGATGGTGTAACGTGTCAGTTCCTGACCCTTCGGCCAGCTTACCTTCTTCATCTCCCGAGCTACATTCTTGAAGAACTTAAACATGCTGCAATACCCCCAAACTTGCGCCATCCGGCTGCTTCTCTACTTTGTCTCCTGGTGCAACGTATGTTTCCCGCAGTTTTTGCAGAACTTCCGTACCTCGAGACGTTCAGATTGGTTGGAACGATTTGTATATGAACTATAATTTCGATTGAGACATTCTGTACAAGCTAATATCACTTTTTTCCGCATTTCCGTCGCCTCTCTTTTAAGAGGTTTACACATACTCATTTAATGTAGCATTCAAAGGTTACCGTGTCAATGCAGCGTTCAGAGGGTGATTTCACTCACTTCCAAATACTTTTCAAGCTTTCTCTTCACCCGCTGCAGTGCATTATCAATAGACTTCACGTGTCTGTCGAGCTCTATTGAAATTTCCTGATAGGAACGTCCATCCAAGTACAGCGTGAGAACCTTTCTTTCCAGATCGCTCAGCAGCTCGGACATCTTCTCTTCCATATCGGCGAATTTTTCTTTATTCACAATTAATTCCTGAGGGTCAATGGCTTTGGAACCGGCGATAACATCAAGCAGAGTCCGGTCTGACTCTTCGTCGTAAATCGGCTTGTCCAAAGAAACGTAGGAGTTTAAAGGGATATGCTTCTGTCTGGTGGCGGTTTTAATGGCGGTGATAATCTGACGGGTGACGCACAGTTCTGCAAATGCTTTAAAAGACGAGAGTCTGCCTTCACGATAATCGCGGATCGCTTTGTAAAGGCCTATCATACCTTCCTGAACAATATCTTCCCTGTCTGCTCCAATAAGAAAGTAGGTTCGAGCCTTTGCGCGAACAAAATTTTTGTACTTATTGATCAAATAGTCAAGCGCCTGGACCTGTCCTTGATTGATCCTTTCAACGATCGCTTCATCATCAAGCTTGCTAAGATCCAACTCACTGCTGCTTTTCTCCGTTTGTAAGATGCTCACACAGGATCCCTCCGACCGTGCTACCTAAATATAGCAATATTATACAGTAAGCGCTTGAAAAGCGTCAACAAGTTGTCAGAATTATTTATCTCCTCGCCGCCATTTCTCAAAGATTTCCCGCATCTCTTTGTCGATGGGAATCTTGGACTGGTACGGGTATAGATTATGATTTTCTACATCTTTCTCAATCTGGTTTTCTATATTTCTCATTTCAATATAAAGTTCCCGGGCCGACTTCCGGAAAGCTCCCTGCCCGAAGATCGTCCGCTGCTCGGCATAATCCGATGTCGCCACATAGACCTGTGTGCGGACATCATTCAAATCACCGGCTAATTTTTCAATACGCTCATCAGCAGTTTCGTTTTCTTTTGTAAAGATGACTTCCACTTTGTAATTTTTTTGTTTTTTTTCGAGGCCGCGCACATGATAGGCGTCAAATACAATGATGATCCGGTCACCTGTATAGGATTGGTACTCAGCCATCATCTCAATTAATAGATCCCGGGCCTGTCCGAGATCCTTATCCCTTAATTTCACGAGTTCCGGCCAGGCTCCGATCATGTTATAGCCATCAACAATTAGTACAACCATCTGTTACTCACCCAGCGGATGCCGTTTGCGATGGACTTCATACATAAGGAGGGATGCGGCAACAGAAGCGTTCAGGGAGGTTACTCTGCCAGCCATCGGCAGACTGACGGTCCAGTCACACTTGTCTTTGGTGAGACGACTCATCCCCCGGCCCTCACTTCCGATGACAAGGGCAATCGGCATACCGCCATCCAGCTGTCTGTAATCCTCCGTACCCTCTGCATCTGTGCCGACAACCCAGACGAACCGTTCCTTTAATTCATCAATGGTACGGGCAAGGTTCGTTACACGGGCCACAGGAATGTATTCAATCGCTCCTGTTGACGTTTTCGCAACAGTCGCCGTAAGAGCAACGGACCGCCTTTTCGGAATGATCACTCCGTGAGCTCCTGCTGCGTCTGCTGTCCGCAGAATCGATCCCAGATTATGAGGGTCTTCAATCTCATCACAGATGATGAAAAACGGCGCCTCCCCTTTTTCCTCCGCTTTAGCAAAAAGATCTTCAAGGTCTGCATATTCGTAGGCGGCTACAGAAGCAGCCACCCCCTGGTGGTTTCCGTCCACAAGCTGGTCGATTTTCTTTTTCGGTACCTTCTGAACGTTGACGCCCTGTTCTTTAGCCAGTAGCTCCAGCTTTTTAAACGCCTGGTACTGGAGCTGATCGGATACCATCACCTTGTTGATGGATCGTCCGGCTCTCAGCGCTTCCTGCACCGGATTTTTTCCTATGATCCATTCTCCGTTTGTCATGAATGCTCGCTCCTTTCTTCTACGTGCTTAATGGAATAGTCGATCAGAGTTTCCAGTCTTTCAGTACGACCGGACAAATACAAAAAGCCAAGTACAGCTTCAAAAGCTGTGGAATAACGATAGGTCTGGACATTCGTGCTTTTCGGTACGGAGCCGGATTTGGCATTGCGCCCCCGGCGCAGCACCCCTTCTTCTTCCTCCGTCAAAAGTCCGTCCGCCTGCCAGGCTTGGACAACAGCGGCCTGCGATCCAGCTGATACGAACTGGACCGCCGCCTGATGTAGCTGCTGTGGTTTCACTTCTCCTTTTTCCAAAAGGTGATGCCTGACATACAGTTCATACACGGAATCCCCCATGTAGGCGAGGGCGAGGCTCTTCATCTGTTTAACATCCTTCATGGTCTTCAGCCCCGCTTCCAGCGCGTTCCCTGTGATGTATCCTCCAGGATAATATGACGGTCTTTCAACTCATCACGGATTTGGTCGGCACGCTCGAAATTCCGGTCTTTCCTTGCCTGTTTACGCTCTTCGATTAAAGCATCGATTTCTTCATCAAGAAGGTCTGTTTCTTCTCCAATTTGAATACCAAGCACACGCAGCAATTCTTCCAGCGTCTGTTCGAATGCATCAAGCACATCGACATGTGTCTGACTTTCCTGAAGGTAAAGGTTGGCGGCCTTGGTCAGGTCGAAAATGACAGAAATTGCATTCGCTGTATTGAAGTCATCATCCATTTCTTTAATGAACTGATCCTTGAATCCCTGTACTTTCTCCATCCACTCGTCACGGTCGGCCTGCAGGCTCACCGACGTTTCTTTACGGTGACGAAGGTTTTCATAAGCATTCTGAATTCGTTCAAAGCTGCTCTTTGCGCCCTTCAATAATTCATCACTGAAATTGATCGGATGACGGTACTGGACACTCAGCATGAAGAAGCGGATGACTTTTGGATCATGCTTTTTCACAAGATCATGAGCAAGAATAAAGTTTCCGAGGGATTTCGACATTTTTTCGTTGTCGATATTAATATACCCATTATGCATCCAGTAACGAGCAAAGGATTCTCCGTTATGGGCTTCTGACTGTGCTATTTCGTTTTCATGGTGGGGGAAGGTAAGGTCCTGTCCGCCTGCATGAATATCAATCGTATCTCCAAGATACTTTTTCGCCATAGCCGAGCATTCAATATGCCAGCCCGGACGTCCGGTGCCCCAGGGACTATCCCATGTAATTTCCCCCGGCTTCGCATTTTTCCAAAGGGTGAAATCAAGCGGATCTTCTTTCTTATCTCCAACCTCAATACGCGATCCGGAACGAAGCTCATCGACGGATTGATGAGAAAGCTTTCCGTAGTTGTCAAAGGAGCGGGTGCGGAAATAAACATCTCCGCCTGCTTCATAGGCGTATCCTTTATCAACAAGTCCTTGAATGAAACTGATGATTTCTTCCATGTTTTCTGTTACCCGGGGATGATCGACGGCTTCTTTAACTCCAAGGGCACCGACATCTTCCTTATAGGCATCGATAAACCGGTTGGCGATTTCTGTCACACCTTCGCCCATTTCGTTGGCCGCTTTAATCAATTTGTCATCCACATCAGTAAAGTTGAGCACATAGTGCACATCGTAGCCTCGGTATTCAAAATAACGGCGGACCGTATCGAAGACGATGGCCGGGCGCGCGTTTCCGATATGAATGTAGTTGTACACGGTGGGTCCGCACACATACATTTTTACCTTGTCTTCTTCAATGGGTGTAAATGGTTCTTTCTTACGCGTTAAAGTGTTGTATACATTAATCGCCATTAGTCTTCACTCCTTCTTTCGCTTTCAGCTGATCACGCAGCTGCTGTAGTTCTTTTTCCAGATTGTTCAGCCGGTCATAAACAGGATCCGGCAGTTTATGGTGGTCGAGGTTTTTCTGGACTTTCCTGCCGTTCTGGATAACGACATGACCAGGGATTCCGACGACTGTGGAATTATCAGGGACATCTTTCAACACGACAGACCCAGCCCCTACCTTGGAATTCTCTCCTATAGTGATGGATCCAAGAACCTTCGCTCCTGTAGCAACAAGGGAGTTATCGAGCAGCGTTGGGTGCCGCTTCCCTTTCTCCTTCCCAGTCCCTCCGAGGGTCACGCCTTGGAATATCGTCACGTTATCACCGATTTCGCACGTTTCCCCGATAACGACTCCCATGCCGTGGTCAATGAAAAAACGGCGGCCGATCTTCGCTCCCGGATGAATTTCAATACCGGTTAAGAAGCGGCTCCACTGGGAAATCAGCCGGGCAGGAAAAAAGAATTTCCTTTTGTGAAACGCATGGGCCACCCGGTGCCCCCAGATGGCGTGGAGGCCGGAATAGGTAAGAATGACTTCAATGTAAGAACGAGCAGCAGGATCCTGATCAAACACCACATCCACATCTTCCTTGAACATCTTAAAAAGCCCCATACTTGCTCCCTCCTTTGAATAACACAAAGCAGAAAAAAAGCGTCTCTGTGCCTTAAGCACAGAGACGCTTGAACGTGGTTCCACTCTGTTTGGGAAACATGAAATCCTTTCCCCTCTCGAGCCTTGATAACGGAAGGCAGCCGCTTCCGCCTACTGATATTCAGCGGAAGACTCCGAGGTGCATTTCAAGGAACTCTCTCCAAATCACTTCCAGCCAAAGGTGATTCTCTCTGCAGAAGAGTGGTTCCTTTACTTCTCCTCATCAACGTTTCGTATAGGTAACTCTACTATATGATATTATTTCCTTCCTGTGAACGATTTAAGCTTGTCCTTTGCTTAATACATCGTTCAGTCGGACCGTAACGGTATCAAGTCCAAGCAGATGAATCGCGTTAGGAAGCTCCGGACCGTGTGTCTGACCGGTTGTAGCGACACGGATCGGCATGAAGAGTTTCTTCCCTTTATGGCCGGTTTCCTTCTGCACCGCTTTAATTTGTGCCTTGATATTGGCCGGTGTGAACTCTTCCAATTGCTGAAGGTTCTTTTTGAACGTTTCAAGCACCTCAGGCACCTGCTCGCCCTGAAGCACTTCCATAGCCGCTTCATCATACTGAATTTCCTGCTTGAAGAAGAGCTCTGTCAATTCGACAATTTCCGCTCCGTAGTTCAACTGCTCCTGATAAAGGCCGATGAGTTCCTTCACCCATTGGCGATCCTCATCACTCATGTCTTCCGATACACGGCCGGATTCCACGAGGTGAGGAAGAGCCAGTTCAACGACGTGATCAAGGTCAGCCGCTTTAATATACTGGTTGTTCATCCATTTCAGCTTGGCTGCATCAAATACAGCCGGGGACGTGGAAAGGCGCTCAGCATCGAAAATATCGATCAGCTGATCCTTCGTAAAGATCTCCTCTTCACCTACAGGGGACCAGCCCAGCAGGGTGATGAAGTTGAAAAGCGCTTCAGGCATATACCCCAGATCGTTGTATTGGGAAATGAACTGAAGAATGTGCTCATCACGCTTGCTCAACTTTTTACGGTCTTCGTTCAGGATCAACGTCATATGACCAAATTTCGGAGCTTCCCATCCGAATGCTTCATAAACCATCATCTGCTTTGGTGTGTTGGAAATGTGCTCTTCTCCGCGCAGCACGTGAGTGATTTTCATTAGATAATCATCGATGGCTACAGCAAAGTTGTACGTCGGTGTACCGTTTTTCTTAACGATGACCCAGTCTCCAAAGTCGCCGGATTCAAACGTGATGTCTCCGCGTACAATGTCGTTGAACGTATACGTATGGTTCTCCGGCACACGCAGGCGGATACTCGGCTCACGGCCTTCGGCTTCAAATGCCGCCATTTGTTCCTCTGTCAGGCTGCTGTGTGCGCCGGAATACTTAGGTGCCTCCCCGCGGGCCATCTGCGCCTCACGTTCCGCTTCCAGTTCTTCAGACGTCATGTAGCACTTGTAGGCTAGTCCGCGCTCCATCAGTTCATCGACATATTTCTTGTAGATGTCCAGGCGTTCCATCTGACGGTAAGGTCCGTATTCCCCACCAAGGTTCGGACTTTCTTCCCATTCAATCCCGAGCCATTTCAAATAATCCAGCTGGCTTTGCTCGCCGCCTTTGACATTCCGCTTTTCATCCGTATCCTCAATACGAACGACCATTTTCCCCCCTGCATTTTTAGCAAACAGGTAATTGAACAGAGCTGTTCGGGCATTTCCGATATGAAGATACCCCGTTGGACTTGGTGCATACCGCACACGTACTTCGTTTGTCATAATTGTTCTCCTTTCCGGTAACCGGTCATAATCCTTGACTCATTTTATCATTTTTTGCTTAGGATTGTGGATTCTTTTGCAACAGAACAACCGCCTGGGCCGCAATTCCTTCTTTTCGTCCGGCAAAACCAAGCTTCTCTGTTGTTGTGGCTTTGACATTGATGAGATCTTTTTCGGTCTGGAGCAGATCCGCAATGTTTTCTCTGATTTGTTCAATATAAGGGGCCATTTTCGGTGCCTGGGCGATCACAGTACAGTCCATATTCCCAAGCGTATACCCTTTTTTCTTAATGATTTCCCATACATGCTGGAGAAGACGGCCGGAGTCTGCATCCTTGAACTCCGGATCGGTATCCGGAAAATGCCTGCCGATATCTCCTTCTCCTACCGCTCCAAGACAAGCATCCGCGATGGTATGAAGCAGAACATCGGCATCCGAGTGTCCGAGGAGTCCTTTTTCATAAGGGATTTCAATTCCCCCGATGATACATGGACGACCTTCTGTCAGCTGGTGCACATCAAAACCTTGTCCGATTCGAAACATTGAATGTGCCTCCTTTTCCTTTTGGTTATTCAAATAGGCTTCTGCCTTATGTAAGTCCTCAGGAGTTGTCAGCTTAATATTGTCATAACTTCCCTGCACGACCGCCACTTCTTTACCAGACTGTTCCACTAACGATGCATCATCTGTACCATAGTATCCACGTTCCTGCGCTTCTTCATGCGCTTCGGTAATCAGATCATACTGAAAAGCCTGCGGCGTCTGGGCAGCCCACAGTTTGTTACGGTCGAGGGTTGTAAGCGTCCTTCCCTCTTTCTGTTTAATCGTATCCGTGACCGGAACAGCCAGCAGCGCCGCTCCTTTTTCCACAGCTGTTTCTGCTAATTGATGAAGACTTTCCTCCATGACAAAAGGACGCGCCCCGTCATGGATCAGTACAGGGATGTCTTTCCTCTGCACGACAGATAGTCCGGCATGTACACTGTCCTGCCGTTCTGCTCCCCCATTCACAGCCTTGATGGGTGTGGTTGAAGGAAATCGCTCAAGCAGTCTCTCCATCTGGTCCTGCTCCTGTTCATTCGTAACGAGAACGATTTCCCCACACCACTCATCTTGTTCAAAGACAGACAGAGTATGAAGGATCAGAGGTTTATCATTGATGTTAATGAATTGTTTATTGTGACCTGCACCCATCCGCTTTCCTTGTCCGGCCGCAAGCACAATCGCTGTGTATTTTATCATAATAGCCACCTTGAGCGGGATAGTGTTGTGAAATTCCCCATAAAAGAACAAAAGCGATAACATACGCGTTATCACTTTTGTATTTCTCTATTTAGTTTATACCGTTTTTAAAGGGCTTTTTCAAGTGATTTAGGCTTTGCGAAAATCATGCGGCCCGCTGATGTCTGAAGGACACTGGTGACCACAACTTCAATCGTCTTACCGATAAAGTCCTTCCCTTCTTCAACGACAATCATTGTTCCGTCATCCAGATAAGCGACACCCTGATTCTGCTCTTTCCCGTCTTTGATCACCTGGATGGTCATTTCCTCACCAGGGAGCACAACAGGCTTCACAGCATTTGCAAGATCATTGATGTTCAGCACTTGAACATTTTGAAACTCACAGACTTTATTTAAGTTGAAGTCGTTGGTCACGACAATACCGTCCGTGACTTTAGCGAGTTTGACAAGCTTGCTGTCCACTTCCTGAATCTCTTCAAAGTCACCTTCATAAATCTCCACATTAACAGGAAGATCCTTCTGCAGCCGGTTCAGAATATCCAAACCTCTGCGTCCGCGGTTTCTTTTCAGTCCGTCAGAGGAATCAGCAATGTGCTGAAGTTCTTCAAGAACAAACTGGGGAATCACGATCGTACCTTCCAGAAAGTGAGTTTCACAGATATCTGCGATTCTACCATCAATAATGACACTGGTATCAAGAATCTTCTGCTTTGGAATCAACGACTCATCCACCGCTGTACCGGAAGAGCTTTCCGCGTCCTCGTCCGCTTTTTTATCCTTTTTGGAAACAAGATTC
The DNA here is from genome assembly GCF_056158365.1 of Halobacillus sp. AWH4_228. Classification (NCBI taxonomy): domain Bacteria; kingdom Bacillati; phylum Bacillota; class Bacilli; order Caryophanales; family Bacillaceae; genus Halobacillus; species Halobacillus sp. AWH4_228. The sequence continues at coordinate 145,951 of NZ_JBSWTE010000001.1, forward strand.
AAGAATTCATCTTTACGTTTGAATCCGACCTGAAAACCGAGGTAGCCAAGCAGAACGGTAAGAGCAATCGGTACGACCTGGTTGATGACCTGAATTTGAATATCCTGGACAAACACATTAATCAAATACGCGATCAGCAGTCCAACAATTAAACCTAAACTTCCGAACAGTAAATCAGCGACAGGGGCCCGGACAAGAGAATCCTCCACCCATCGAATGAAATCGACAATATAATCTACGATCCAGAATGTTAATAAAAATAAAATAAGTGCTCCTATTACAGCTCCCATGACAGCTTGAATCCAGGTCTGCCACGTAAGCCCCATGGTTGTAAACAGTTCAGGGAAATAGAGGTAACCGATGGTTCCGCCGGTAATAACAATAAACAACTGTACAATACGTTTAAGCACTTGTATTCACCTCCTCAAACACAGTATGACCAAACCTCACAACCATTAATCATATAAAAAGGAATGATGGTCTTAAACTTAGCACAACTTCCATTTTTAGTCAATGAGCAAAACATTCATCATACCACATTTATTTTAAATAAGTCAATGTTCTTATATATGACGGTCTACAAACAGTTGTTCCTGTATGCGGTCGAGTCCGTCTCTGATTTTTGCTGCCCGGATTTCCCCGACGCCATCGACTTTGACAAGCTCTTTGGGGGAAGCCTGGATGAGATCATCAAGGGTGCTGAACCGCTGCACCAGGTGTTCAATAATTAAAAACGGAAGACGCGGGATCCGGCTGAGAATCCGGTAGCCTCGTGGATGAACGGCATCAGAAAGCTTCGTTCCGGTTGAATACCCCAGTAGTTTTAATACCTGCTCATCAGAAAGAAGTTCCGGATTGGACACTTCCTGCATCTTCTTTAACATATAGTAAGGTTCGTAATCAGGCCGGCGGCTGTAATCCTTCATGAGAAGCTCTGCCTCTTCCTCAATGTTGGAGACCAGTTCCGTGAGCTGAAGCTGGATCAGACGTCCTTCAATTCCAAGCTCATTCACATAATTTAAGATTTCTGTCTTTGTGCGGAGAACCATTTCAATCCGGTGTACAACCTGGACCACTTCAGAAAAGGAAACCATGTTCTCGAATTCCATGGCTCCAAGGTTGGTGACGCTTTGGTCGAGCACATTTTTATACTTTTCCAATGTCTGAATCGCTTGATTCGCCTTCGTCAGGATGACGCCGATGTCTTTCAAGGAATAACGGAGCGATCCTTTATACAGCGTTATGACATTCCTCCGCTGGGAGATGGCAATCACAAGTGAACCTGTCTGCTTGGCCACCCGCTCAGCTGTCCGGTGACGCATCCCTGTTTCATTGGAGAGGATATCAGGGTTCGGCATCAACTGGGCATTCGCGTATAAAATTTTCGTACCTTCATCATTAAGGATGAGCGCTCCGTCCATTTTGGCCAATTCATATAAGTGCGCCGGTGTGAAGTCTGACTGGATGTGAAAACCACCATCCACGAGTTCCCGCATACCGTCTCCATAGCCCAGGACGATTAAGCCCCCCGTATTTGCACGGAGGACGTTGTCAATGCCGTCCCTAAGTGGCGTCCCCGGAGCCACCAGCTTCAAAATGTCTCCAATTCCGTTTTCCTTGATTTCGTGCCATTCCATTTATGTGTCCCCCAATGTGACCTTCATAGCTTCCTGGACGGTGCTGACTCCGATCACTTCAATCTGGGAGGGCGGTGTCCAGCCATCCATGTTCTTCTTAGGAATGATGACCCGCTTGAAGCCAAGCTTAGCCGCTTCCTGAACACGCTGTTCAATCCTTGCTACACGACGGATTTCACCGGTCAGACCCACTTCCCCTACTACGACATCATCCCCATTGGACGATTGGTTGCGGAAGCTTGAGGCAATGCTGATCGCCACGCCAAGATCAATAGCCGGTTCATCCAGTTTGACACCACCGGCGACTTTGACATACGCATCCTGGTTTTGGAGCAGAAGACCGGCCCGTTTCTCAAGAACCGCCATAAGCAGCGGCACCCGGCTGTTATCAAGTCCTGTCGCCATACGCCTCGGATTCCCGTAGGCCGTTGGTGAAATGAGGGCCTGAATTTCCACAAGCACGGGTCTCGTTCCTTCCATGGAAGCAACAACAATTGAGCCGGCTGCCCCCTGGGACCGCTCCTCAAGAAAGATCTCCGAAGGGTTGAGCACTTCTTCAAGTCCTTTTTCCTTCATTTCGAATATACCCATTTCGTGCGTGCTTCCGAAACGGTTTTTCACACTTCTCAAAATTCGGAAGGTGTGATGGCGCTCTCCTTCAAAATAAAGGACGGCATCCACCATATGCTCCAGAAGCCGCGGCCCCGCGATGGATCCTTCTTTCGTAACATGCCCCACAATAAAAATCGGGATACCTTTGCTTTTGGCAATTCTCATCAGCTGACTCGTACATTCCCTCACCTGGGAAACGCTCCCCGGGGCAGATGTGACATCCTCTTTGAATATCGTCTGGATCGAGTCAATGACGACGAACTTCGGATCGATCTGTTCAATCTGGTTCGTCACGTCCTGGAGATTCGTCTCCGACAGTACATAAAGCTCGTCAGATGTGATGTCTAAACGTTCCGCCCTCAGCTTCGTCTGCCGGGGAGATTCTTCCCCTGATATGTAGAGGACCGGAAAATCCTTATCAGCGATCTGCGCGGAAACCTGAAGGAGTAATGTTGACTTACCGATACCCGGGTCTCCCCCGATTAAAACTAAGGAGCCTGCTACAATACCACCGCCGAGCACGCGGTTGAATTCAGGCATATCTGTCGGCAGCCGTGGCTCTTTCTGTGATTTGATCTGTGTAATTTTTTCAGGTTTTGTCGTTGCAGAAGTGGAACTGGTCTGGAAAACGTGACGGGAATTGGCAGCCGGAGCCGACATTTCCTCCACGAGCGTGTTCCATTGATGGCACGCAGGGCATTTCCCCATCCATTTCGGTGTTTCATATCCACATTCCTGGCAGACAAACTTTGTCTTTCTTTTTGCCAAGAGATCACCTCTTCTATTCCTATGAGTGTATACGAAAAAGATTGTGAGGAAGTTTCACAGTCTTATCATTTTTATTAAATGTTGTGATTCAAATCATACCGGAATAAGAAAAAAATCGGAAGGCAGACACCTTCCGATTCTTTACTCATGCAGTCAGCTTGTTGAAGACTCCTGCTGCTTATGAACGACGAAGTTCTTTTCATCGTCCAGATCAATTTTAACTTTTTGGCCTTTAGCGATGTTTTCCTTAAGAAGCTCTTCAGACAACAGATCTTCGACGTTTTTCTGAATGGAACGTCGCAGTGGTCTTGCACCGTACTCCGGATCAAAACCGGAATCTGCAATATAGGTAATGGCTGCGTCTGTGAGCGTAAAGTCGATTTTCTGTTCCAACAGGCGTTTTCTGAGTTCTTCAGCCATAAGAACAACGATGTCTTTCATATGTTTCTTCTCAAGAGAATGGAAGACGATTGTCTCGTCGATACGGTTCAGGAATTCAGGACGGAAGGCTTTCTTCAATGCATCCGTAACCTTGGACTTCATGTCCTTGTAATCCTGGCCCGATTCTCCCATAGAGAATCCAACATATTTATTCTGCTTAAGCTCCTGGGCTCCAACGTTGGATGTCATAATCAGCACCGTGTTACGGAAATCAACGACACGGCCCTTGGAATCTGTCAAACGACCATCTTCCAGAACCTGGAGAAGGATGTTGAAGACTTCCGGGTGCGCCTTTTCGATTTCATCCAGCAGAACGACGGAGTAAGGCTTGTTACGCACTTTCTCAGTCAGCTGGCCGCCTTCTTCGTAGCCGACATAACCTGGAGGAGAGCCGACCAGACGGGACGTGCTGTGTTTTTCCATGTACTCGGACATGTCGATACGGATCATGGCATCTTCCTCGCCGAACATGCTTTCTGCAAGGGCGCGGGCGAGTTCTGTTTTACCTACACCTGTAGGTCCAAGGAAAATAAAGGAACCGATTGGACGCTTCGGATCTTTCAAACCGGCACGGGCACGGCGGATCGCCTTGGAAATGGCCTTAACGGCTTCTTCTTGACCAATGACACGGTTGTGAAGCGTCTCTTCAAGGTTCAACAGACGCTCACTTTCATCTTTCGTCATCTTGGAAACAGGAACGCCGGTCCAAACAGAAACGACGGCTGCGATATCTTCAACAGTTACCTCAGAGTCTTCCTGTCCCTGCTTTTCCTTCCATTCGTCTTTCGTCTGCTCCAGTTCATCACGAAGGCGCTGCTCGCTGTCACGCAGGGAAGCGGCCTTTTCAAATTCCTGGCTTTGTACCGCTGCATCTTTCTCCTTGCGAACTTCCTCAAGCTTCTGTTCGAGCTCTTTTAAGTTCGGTGGAGCCGTGTAGGAACGCAGCCGCACTTTGGATGCTGCTTCATCAATCAAATCGATCGCTTTATCCGGAAGGAACCGGTCTGTGATGTAACGATCAGAAAAACGGACGGCAGAATCAATGGATTCATCTGTAATCGTTACACGGTGGTGCGCTTCATAGCGGTCACGCAGTCCTTGAAGGATCTGAACAGACTCATCAAGCGTCGGCTCATCCACCTGAATCGGCTGGAATCGGCGCTCAAGAGCCGCATCCTTTTCAATATACTTACGGTACTCATCAAGTGTCGTAGCTCCGATACACTGCAGCTCACCACGGGCAAGCGACGGTTTAAGGATGTTGGAAGCATCAATGGCACCTTCAGCACCACCGGCGCCGATCAGCGTGTGAAGCTCATCAATGAATAAAATGATATTGCCGGCCTGACGGATTTCCTCCATCACTTTTTTCAGACGGTCTTCAAATTCACCGCGGTATTTCGTGCCAGCGACAACGGTTCCCATATCAAGCGTCATGACGCGTTTTTCACGAAGGATTTCGGGCACTTCGTTATTCATGATCTGCTGGGCAAGACCTTCAGCGATAGCGGTCTTACCAACACCAGGCTCACCTACAAGAACAGGGTTGTTCTTCGTACGGCGGCTTAATACTTGAATCACGCGCTCAATTTCCTTACTGCGGCCGATGACCGGGTCGATATTACCTTCCTTGGCAATTGCTGTTAAGTCACGGGCAAGGGAGTCAAGGGTCGGCGTATTCGCATTCGCCGCCTGAGCTCCTGAGCCGCCGCCTCTGCGATTCTGACCGCCGGTGGACTCATTGTTCCCAAGCAGCTGAAGAACCTGCTGACGGGCTTTATTCAAGCTTACACCAAGGTTGTTCAATACACGGGCCGCAACTCCTTCTCCCTCGCGGATCAAACCGAGAAGAATGTGTTCGGTTCCGACATAGGAATGACCAAGCTTGCGTGCTTCATCCATGGAAAGCTCAATCACCTTTTTCGCACGCGGCGTATAGTGAATCGTCTGGGATACTTTCTCTCCCTTGCCGATTAACTTCTCGACTTCCTGCTGGATTTTAGAGGATTCCAGACCTAAAGCCGTCAAAGCTTTGGCTGCAATGCCTTCCCCTTCACTGACAAGTCCAAGCAGAATGTGTTCTGTTCCAATATTGTTGTGTCCTAAACGGACAGCTTCTTCCTGCGCTAAAGCAAGTACTTTCTGTGCTCTTTCTGTAAATCGCCCAAACATCATGGACATTCCCTCCTAACATTATTCTTTATGCTCAAGCTGGAGCCTCTCACGGATAAGCGAAGCTCTCCTTACATCCCTCTCATCAGGGGATAACGATGTTTCAGCGTATTGCTGAAGGAAGCCCGGCTGTGTCAAAATCACCAATTCATTCAAAATGGTTCTTGGAATATGATCAATGAGACCAAGATCGATACCGAGCCGCAGGTCGGACAGACATTTCGCCGCTTCTTTCGATTCGATGATGCGGCTGTTTGTCAACACCCCGTACGACCGGAAAATCCGATCCTCCAGACGGATACTGGAGCGGTGCATCAACGTCTTTCTTGCTTTCCTCTCCTGGTCGATCAGCTGCTTCACGACACTATGGAGATCTTCCACAATGTCCTCCTCCGACTTTCCGAGAGTAATCTGGTTGGATATTTGAAAAATGCTCCCCAGTGCTTCACTGCCTTCCCCGTAAATACCTCTTACCACCAGCCCCAGCTGGTTGATCGCCGGAATCATCCGGTTGATCTGCTGAGTCATCGATAAAGCAGGGAGGTGCATCATTACGGAAGCCCTCATCCCCGTACCTACGTTTGTAGGACAGGCCGTAAGATATCCTCGATTTTCATCAAAGGCATAATCTACTTTTTCCTCGAGCCAGTCATCAAGCTGACTCGCCTGTTCCAGTGCTTTATCAAGCTGAAAACCCGGGAAATATAATTGTATGCGTACATGGTCTTCTTCATTAACCATGATGGAGACCTGTTCATTTTGAGAAATCAGTGAGGCTGAGTTTTCTGAGTGCTCAGCAAGGTGAGGGCTGATCAAGTGCTTTTCTACAAGCACCCTTTTCTCTACAGGTTGAAGGTCCCGCATCCGGACCAATTCAAAATCCTTATAGTCCCGGAAAGACGTCTGCTGAAAATTTTCTTCAAAATGAGCCAGGACCTTACTTAAGGTGTCCTCCTTTGCGATGATAGGAAAAGGATGTTCTGCAAAATTCCGGGCGAGGCGTATGCGGCTGCTCATCACAATATCGCTGTCCGGTCCCTCCTGTTTCATCCATGGACTGATGGCTTCATTGATAAACTGCTTCAGGGACATTACTCTTCACCACCCTCATCCTGATGAAGTTCGTTCTCTAATGAACGTATCTTATCTCTACATTTCGCTGCTTCTTCAAATTCTTCCTGCTCGATTAATTGTCGAAGATTAATTTTATATTCTTCGATTTCTTTTTTCAGATGAAGGTTTCCGCCTTCTCTCTTTGGAATCTTCCCATCATGACGGGTATTCCCGCTGTGTACACGTCTTAAAATCGGGTTAAGCCGATCATTAAATGTTTCATAACAGACGGCGCAGCCAAATTTGCCGATTCTAGCAAATTCATTATAAGTAAGTCCGCAGTTCGGACATTTTAGAGTTTCTTTTTTAGGATACGTTTGAGGACTCTGCCCCTTAAATGGAGAAGGGCCCTCAGAATGAAAAAGACCGGAAAGCAGATCGTTCAGCGAAAAATTTTCTTCACCATAGTTCATATAGCCATTTTCCTTTGCACACTGCTCACAGACGTGAATCTCTGTCTTCTGACCATTCACAACCTGCGTCAGATGCACCGTTGCCGGACGCTGATGACATTCCTGGCATTCCATCTGAATCTCTCCCTTCAGTCAGCATTTGTATTTAAGGGTAAATAACATCGCCTTCATAATCCGCGATCGAATTTCATCCCTGACAGGCAGAGGAAAAGCCAGCACATCGCGGTCAATGACACTCTGGAGAAGTTTCCCTTCTCTTAACGTAATCACATCAAATTCTACGAGACGCGCAAGAACGTCCTCCGCCTGAGACTGAGAGACACGTGGGTGAATGAGGTGCATCACATCTTCGATCATTTCAGAATCCTTGCGATGCTGGATCCGGCTGATGCGGATATACCCTCCACCTCCACGTTTACTTTCTACGATATAACCCTTTTCCACTGTAAAACGTGTCTTAATCACATAATTGATTTGAGATGGAACACACTGAAACCTTTCCGCCAGTTCGCTTCGCTTAATTTCAATGATCTGCTTTTGACTTTGATCCAGTATATCTTTTAAATAATCCTCAATGACATCGGATATGTTCCGCATCGCCCCTCCCCCTTCTTCTGACTTTGACTATCTTTGACTTTAATTTTATTATACTCAAATTTTATCCGTACGCAACTATCTTGTTTGTTTGATACACACCATCTATGTTTCCCCGATTGAACTTGAATTAAAACAAAAAATCTACACAGATGTCTGTGTAGATTTCATGACCGATCATGACCGCAGCCTTCCACTCCATTAATAGATGTAATCTCCGCCAGCAGCTTTGAACGATCGAGGCCGGGCTTTTTTTCAATCTGAACGGTCACTCTCTTCTGCTCGCCATCAAGAGCCGTTACATCCAAACTGCGGATGTCCAGGTCCTCCTGTTCAAACAAAGAAAGCAGCTGATGAATCTGCAGATCTTTTTTTATTGTAATATGGTACGTAGGACCGCCATTCAATTTCTCTTTTTCTACTTTGTTTAAAAGAATCAGACTGATCAGCACAAACAGTGTGGTTACTGTTGCAACATCGTACATTCCCGCTCCAACAACGAGACCGATGCCAGCAACCGTCCAAATAGAGGCAGCTGTTGTCAGCCCCCGGATGGTCATGCCGTTGACGATGATCGTACCCGCTCCCAAAAAGCCGATCCCACTGATTACATAAGATGGAATACGGGCGGGATCAAAGCGCACTTGATCATATTCCTCTATGAACGCTTGAAATCCATATAAAGAAAGGAGCATCATCATACAGGCACCCACCCCTACAAGGATATGCGTCCGGAATCCAGCGGAATGATTTTTCAATTCCCTCTCAAAACCTATGAGTCCTGCTAATAGTAACGCGAAAAATAATCGAAAGATGAACATAAGTATATCTTCATGGAAAAAGTAGGACCAGTTCATGGATAACCTCCTTTATTCAACAATATATTCTTAATAGAAAAAAACCAGAAGTAAATACTTCTGGTTTTTTGGTTGACGTGGCAGCGTCCTACTCTCACGGGGGTAAACCCGACTACCATCGGCGCTGAAGAGCTTAACTGCTGTGTTCGGCATGGGAACAGGTGTGACCTCTTCGCCTTCACCACCACATCAATATAAAGTTTGAGGTGAACCCTCAAAACTGGATAAGGAAACAACTTTTGATGAAACATCATTCACGAAGTATATATAGATAAGTCATCGATCCATTAGTATCCGTCAGCTCCACGTGTCACCACGCTTCCACCTCGGACCTATCAACCTCATCGTCTCTGAGGGATCTTATCTGCTCGAAGCAGAGGGAAATCTCATCTCAAGGGGGGCTTCATGCTTAGATGCTTTCAGCACTTATCCCGACCACACGTAGCTACCCAGCGATGCTCCTGGCGGAACAACTGGTACACCAGCGGTGTGTCCATCCCGGTCCTCTCGTACTAAGGACAGCTCCTTTCAAATTTCCAACGCCCACGACGGATAGGGACCGAACTGTCTCACGACGTTCTGAACCCAGCTCGCGTACCGCTTTAATGGGCGAACAGCCCAACCCTTGGGACCGACTACAGCCCCAGGATGCGATGAGCCGACATCGAGGTGCCAAACCTCCCCGTCGATGTGGACTCTTGGGGGAGATAAGCCTGTTATCCCCGGGGTAGCTTTTATCCGTTGAGCGACGGCCCTTCCATACGGTACCGCCGGATCACTAAGCCCGACTTTCGTCCCTGCTCGACTTGTAGGTCTCGCAGTCAAGCTCCCTTGTGCCTTTACACTCTGCGAATGATTTCCAACCATTCTGAGGGAACCTTTGGGCGCCTCCGTTACTCTTTAGGAGGCGACCGCCCCAGTCAAACTGCCCACCTGACACTGTCTCCGGACCGGATTACGGTCCTGGGTTAGAATGTCCGTACAGCAAGGGTAGTATCCCACCAGCGCCTCCACCGAAGCTGGCGCTCCGGTTTCCAAGGCTCCTACCTATCCTGTACAAGCTGTACCAACATTCAATATCAGGCTGCAGTAAAGCTCCACGGGGTCTTTCCGTCCTGTCGCGGGTAATGTGCATCTTCACACATAGTATAATTTCACCGGGTCTCTCGTTGAGACAGTGCCCAAGTCGTTGCACCTTTCGTGCGGGTCGGAACTTACCCGACAAGGAATTTCGCTACCTTAGGACCGTTATAGTTACGGCCGCCGTTTACTGGGGCTTCGGTTCAACGCTTCGCATAAGCTAACGCATCCCCTTAACCTTCCAGCACCGGGCAGGTGTCAGCCCCTATACTTCGCCTTACGGCTTCGCAGAGACCTGTGTTTTTGGTAAACAGTCGCTTGGGCCTTTTCACTGCGGCTCCTCGGCAGAGGAGCACCCCTTCTCCCGAAGTTACGGGGTCATTTTGCCGAGTTCCTTAACGAGAGTTCTCCCGCTCACCTTAGGATACTCTCCTCGCCTACCTGTGTCGGTTTGCGGTACGGGCACCTCTTTCCTCATTAGAGGCTTTTCTTGGCAGTGTGAAATCAGGAGCTTCGGTACTATAGTTCCCTCCCCATCACAGCTTGACGTTGCCGGACGGATTTGCCTATTCCGACCGTCTCACTGCTTGGACGTGCACATCCAATGGCACGCTCTCCCTATCCTCCTGCGTCCCCCCGTCATTCAAACGGAAAGGAGGTGGTACAGGAATATCAACCTGTTGTCCATCGCCTACGCCTTTCGGCCTCGGCTTAGGTCCCGACTAACCCTGAGAGGACGAGCCTTCCTCAGGAAACCTTAGGCATTCGGTGAAAGAGATTCTCACTCTTTTTTCGCTACTCATACCGGCATTCTCACTTCTAAGCGCTCCACCAGTCCTTACGGTCTGACTTCGCAGCACTTAGAACGCTCTCCTACCACTGATCATAAGATCAATCCGCAGCTTCGGTGGTGTGTTTAGCCCCGGTACATTTTCGGCGCAGAGTCACTCGACCAGTGAGCTATTACGCACTCTTTGAATGATGGCTGCTTCTAAGCCAACATCCTGGTTGTCTAAGCAACTCCACATCCTTTTCCACTTAACACACACTTTGGGACCTTAGCTGGCGGTCTGGGCTGTTTCCCTCTCGACCATGAACCTTATCACCCACGGTCTGACTCCCAGAACAAAGTCTATGGCATTCGGAGTTTGACTGAATTCGGTAACCCGATAGGGGCCCCTCGTCCAATCAGTGCTCTACCTCCATGACTTTCTATTCTGAGGCTAGCCCTAAAGCTATTTCGGAGAGAACCAGCTATCTCCGTGTTCGATTGGCATTTCACCCCTACCCACACCTCATCCCCGTAATTTTCAACTTACGTGGGTTCGGGCCTCCAGTCAGTGTTACCTGACCTTCACCCTGGACATGGGTAGATCACACGGTTTCGGGTCTACGACAGCATACTCACTCGCCCTGTTCAGACTCGCTTTCGCTGCGGCTCCGCTTCTGCTGCTTAACCTCGCATACGGTCGTAACTCGCCGGTTCATTCTACAAAAGGCACGCCGTCACCCATTAACGGGCTCCGACTACTTGTAGGCACACGGTTTCAGGTTCTATTTCACTCCCCTTCCGGGGTGCTTTTCACCTTTCCCTCACGGTACTGGTTCACTATCGGTTACTAGGGAGTATTTAGCCTTGGGAGATGGTCCTCCCGGATTCCGACGGAATTCCTCGTGTTCCGCCGTACTCAGGATCCACTCCGGAGAGAGGAAGATTTCGACTACAGGGCTGTTACCCTCTTCGGCTGATCTTTCCAGATCGATTCGTCTATCTTCCTCCTTGATAACTCCAAAGGAGTGTCCTACAACCCCAGAAAGCAAGCTTTCTGGTTTGGGCTGATTCCGTTTCGCTCGCCGCTACTTGGGAAATCGCGTTTGCTTTCTCTTCCTCCGGGTACTTAGATGTTTCAGTTCCCCGGGTCTGCCTTCCTATACCTATGTATTCAGTATAGGATACTGTCCCATTACGAACAGTGGGTTTCCCCATTCGGAAATCTCCGGGTCAAAGCCTGCTTACGGCTCGCCGGAGCATATCGGTGTTAGTCCCGTCCTTCATCGGCTCCTAGTACCAAGGCATCCACCGTGCGCCCTTATTCACTTAACTATCTTCGTGAAAAGACGTTTATATAAATCAATTAGATGTCTTGTCATCATGATCTCATCGCTAGATGAGTCATAATTCCTTATCCAGTTTTCAAGGTTCACAAATTTGAAAGATGCTTTGATCTCTCAAAACTGAACAACCAACACAGTACGTTTCCGTAATATCCTTAGAAAGGAGGTGATCCAGCCGCACCTTCCGATACGGCTACCTTGTTACGACTTCACCCCAATCATTGGCCCCACCTTCGGCGGCTGGCTCCAAAAAGGTTACCTCACCGACTTCGGGTGTTGCCAACTCTCGTGGTGTGACGGGCGGTGTGTACAAGGCCCGGGAACGTATTCACCGCGGCATGCTGATCCGCGATTACTAGCGATTCCGGCTTCATGCAGGCGAGTTGCAGCCTGCAATCCGAACTGAGAATGGTTTTATGGGATTTGCTACACCTCGCGGCTTCGCTGCCCTTTGTACCATCCATTGTAGCACGTGTGTAGCCCAGGTCATAAGGGGCATGATGATTTGACGTCATCCCCGCCTTCCTCCGGTTTGTCACCGGCAGTCACCTTAGAGTGCCCAACTGAATGCTGGCAACTAAGATTAGGGGTTGCGCTCGTTGCGGGACTTAACCCAACATCTCACGACACGAGCTGACGACAACCATGCACCACCTGTCACTTGGTCCCCGAAGGGAAATCCCTATCTCTAGGGAGGTCCAAGGATGTCAAGACCTGGTAAGGTTCTTCGCGTTGCTTCGAATTAAACCACATGCTCCACCGCTTGTGCGGGCCCCCGTCAATTCCTTTGAGTTTCAGCCTTGCGGCCGTACTCCCCAGGCGGAGTGCTTAATGCGTTAACTTCAGCACTAAGGGGTGGAAGCCCCCTAACACCTAGCACTCATCGTTTACGGCGTGGACTACCAGGGTATCTAATCCTGTTTGCTACCCACGCTTTCGCACCTCAGCGTCAGAAACAGACCAGAGAGTCGCCTTCGCCACTGGTGTTCCTCCACATATCTACGCATTTCACCGCTACACGTGGAATTCCACTCTCCTCTTCTGTCCTCAAGTTCCCCAGTTTCCAATGACCCTCCACGGTTGAGCCGTGGGCTTTCACATCAGACTTAAGGAACCGCCTGCGCGCGCTTTACGCCCAATAATTCCGGACAACGCTTGCCCCCTACGTATTACCGCGGCTGCTGGCACGTAGTTAGCCGGGGCTTCCTCGTCAGGTACCGTCAAGGTACCGCTCTATTCGCACGGTACTTGTTCTTCCCTGACAACAGAACTTTACGATCCGAAGACCTTCATCGTTCACGCGGCGTTGCTCCGTCAGACTTTCGTCCATTGCGGAAGATTCCCTACTGCTGCCTCCCGTAGGAGTCTGGGCCGTGTCTCAGTCCCAGTGTGGCCGATCACCCTCTCAGGTCGGCTACGCATCGTTGCCTTGGTGAGCCGTTACCTCACCAACTAGCTAATGCGCCGCGGGCCCATCTGTAAGTGATAGCGAGAAGCCATCTTTCAACTTATCTTCATGCGAAGAAAAGTATTACCCGGCATTAGCCCCGGTTTCCCGGGGTTATTCCGATCTTACAGGCAGGTTGCCCACGTGTTACTCACCCGTCCGCCGCTCGTTCCACGAGCTTCACCCCGAAGGGATCCGCTCGCTTCCCGCGCTCGACTTGCATGTATTAGGCACGCCGCCAGCGTTCGTCCTGAGCCAGGATCAAACTCTCCATAAAAGTAGTTTGACTTGCTCATTTGCACACCGAATGTGCTTGTTTCAAATTTCTTCATTAAAGAAGAAATGTTTTGACGTACTGGTTGGTTCGTTCAGTTTTCAAAGATCAAATAAAATAATTGGTGGAGCCTAGCGGGATCGAACCGCTGACCTCCTGCGTGCAAAGCAGGCGCTCTCCCAGCTGAGCTAAGGCCCCGTTATAAATTTGGAATGGTCGGGAAGACAGGATTCGAACCTGCGACCCCTTGGTCCCAAACCAAGTGCTCTACCAAGCTGAGCTACTTCCCGTTATAATGGCGCGCCCGAGAGGAGTCGAACCCCTAACCTTCTGATCCGTAGTCAGACGCTCTATCCAATTGAGCTACGGGCGCATGTATATATTTGGTGCCGAGGGCCGGACTCGAACCGGCACGGTGGAAACCCACCGCAGGATTTTAAGTCCTGTGCGTCTGCCAATTCCGCCACCCCGGCTCGGCAGTTTCGTATATGTCGTGTTGTTTATTATAATATCATTAAGTAACTTAGCTTAGTAAATGGAGCGGAAGACGGGATTCGAACCCGCGACCCCCACCTTGGCAAGGTGATGTTCTACCACTGAACTACTTCCGCTTAATAATGCGGGTGGAGGGACTTGAACCCCCACGCCGTGAAGCACTAGATCCTAAATCTAGCGTGTCTGCCAATTCCACCACACCCGCATAGAATACATGGTGAGCCATGAAGGATTCGAACCTTCGACCCTCTGATTAAAAGTCAGATGCTCTACCAGCTGAGCTAATGGCTCTCGAAAACTTTAAGTTAGCAACAGGCAACTCATGGTGCCGGCCAGAGGACTTGAACCCCCAACCTACTGATTACAAATCAGTTGCTCTGCCAGTTGAGCTAGGCCGGCTAACTAAATGTAAATGGTGGAGGATGCAGGGTTCGAACCTGCGACCCCTTGCTTGTAAGGCAAGTGCTCTCCCAGCTGAGCTAATCCTCCAATATGTATCGACCTGGCGACGTCCTACTCTCACGGGGGTAAACCCGACTACCATCGGCGCTGAAGAGCTTAACTACTGTGTTCGGCATGGGAACAGGTGTGACCTCTTCGCCTTCATCACCAGATCTTTTGTTTACCTTTTTTCAAGGACAAGAACTATTATACCGTGTCTCGCATTGAAAATCAAGATGTTTTTGAAAGTTTTTTTGAAAACCCTCAAAACTGGATAAGGAAACAACTTTTGATGAAACATCATTCACGAAGTATATATAGATAAGTCATCGATCCATTAGTATCCGTCAGCTCCACGTGTCACCACGCTTCCACCTCGGACCTATCAACCTCATCGTCTCTGAGGGATCTTATCTGCTCGAAGCAGAGGGAAATCTCATCTCAAGGGGGGCTTCATGCTTAGATGCTTTCAGCACTTATCCCGACCACACGTAGCTACCCAGCGATGCTCCTGGCGGAACAACTGGTACACCAGCGGTGTGTCCATCCCGGTCCTCTCGTACTAAGGACAGCTCCTTTCAAATTTCCAACGCCCACGACGGATAGGGACCGAACTGTCTCACGACGTTCTGAACCCAGCTCGCGTACCGCTTTAATGGGCGAACAGCCCAACCCTTGGGACCGACTACAGCCCCAGGATGCGATGAGCCGACATCGAGGTGCCAAACCTCCCCGTCGATGTGGACTCTTGGGGGAGATAAGCCTGTTATCCCCGGGGTAGCTTTTATCCGTTGAGCGACGGCCCTTCCATACGGTACCGCCGGATCACTAAGCCCGACTTTCGTCCCTGCTCGACTTGTAGGTCTCGCAGTCAAGCTCCCTTGTGCCTTTACACTCTGCGAATGATTTCCAACCATTCTGAGGGAACCTTTGGGCGCCTCCGTTACTCTTTAGGAGGCGACCGCCCCAGTCAAACTGCCCACCTGACACTGTCTCCGGACCGGATTACGGTCCTGGGTTAGAATGTCCGTACAGCAAGGGTAGTATCCCACCAGCGCCTCCACCGAAGCTGGCGCTCCGGTTTCCAAGGCTCCTACCTATCCTGTACAAGCTGTACCAACATTCAATATCAGGCTGCAGTAAAGCTCCACGGGGTCTTTCCGTCCTGTCGCGGGTAATGTGCATCTTCACACATAGTATAATTTCACCGGGTCTCTCGTTGAGACAGTGCCCAAGTCGTTGCACCTTTCGTGCGGGTCGGAACTTACCCGACAAGGAATTTCGCTACCTTAGGACCGTTATAGTTACGGCCGCCGTTTACTGGGGCTTCGGTTCAACGCTTCGCATAAGCTAACGCATCCCCTTAACCTTCCAGCACCGGGCAGGTGTCAGCCCCTATACTTCGCCTTACGGCTTCGCAGAGACCTGTGTTTTTGGTAAACAGTCGCTTGGGCCTTTTCACTGCGGCTCCTCGGCAGAGGAGCACCCCTTCTCCCGAAGTTACGGGGTCATTTTGCCGAGTTCCTTAACGAGAGTTCTCCCGCTCACCTTAGGATACTCTCCTCGCCTACCTGTGTCGGTTTGCGGTACGGGCACCTCTTTCCTCATTAGAGGCTTTTCTTGGCAGTGTGAAATCAGGAGCTTCGGTACTATAGTTCCCTCCCCATCACAGCTTGACGTTGCCGGACGGATTTGCCTATTCCGACCGTCTCACTGCTTGGACGTGCACATCCAATGGCACGCTCTCCTTATCCTCCTGCGTCCCCCCGTCATTCAAACGGAAAGGAGGTGGTACAGGAATATCAACCTGTTGTCCATCGCCTACGCCTTTCGGCCTCGGCTTAGGTCCCGACTAACCCTGAGAGGACGAGCCTTCCTCAGGAAACCTTAGGCATTCGGTGAAAGAGATTCTCACTCTTTTTTCGCTACTCATACCGGCATTCTCACTTCTAAGCGCTCCACCAGTCCTTACGGTCTGACTTCGCAGCACTTAGAACGCTCTCCTACCACTGATCATAAGATCAATCCGCAGCTTCGGTGGTGTGTTTAGCCCCGGTACATTTTCGGCGCAGAGTCACTCGACCAGTGAGCTATTACGCACTCTTTGAATGATGGCTGCTTCTAAGCCAACATCCTGGTTGTCTAAGCAACTCCACATCCTTTTCCACTTAACACACACTTTGGGACCTTAGCTGGCGGTCTGGGCTGTTTCCCTCTCGACCATGAACCTTATCACCCACGGTCTGACTCCCAGAACAAAGTCTATGGCATTCGGAGTTTGACTGAATTCGGTAACCCGATAGGGGCCCCTCGTCCAATCAGTGCTCTACCTCCATGACTTTCTATTCTGAGGCTAGCCCTAAAGCTATTTCGGAGAGAACCAGCTATCTCCGTGTTCGATTGGCATTTCACCCCTACCCACACCTCATCCCCGTAATTTTCAACTTACGTGGGTTCGGGCCTCCAGTCAGTGTTACCTGACCTTCACCCTGGACATGGGTAGATCACACGGTTTCGGGTCTACGACCGCATACTCACTCGCCCTGTTCAGACTCGCTTTCGCTGCGGCTCCGCTTCTGCTGCTTAACCTCGCATACGGTCGTAACTCGCCGGTTCATTCTACAAAAGGCACGCCGTCACCCATTAACGGGCTCCGACTACTTGTAGGCACACGGTTTCAGGTTCTATTTCACTCCCCTTCCGGGGTGCTTTTCACCTTTCCCTCACGGTACTGGTTCACTATCGGTTACTAGGGAGTATTTAGCCTTGGGAGATGGTCCTCCCGGATTCCGACGGAATTCCTCGTGTTCCGCCGTACTCAGGATCCACTCCGGAGAGAGGAAGATTTCGACTACAGGGCTGTTACCCTCTTCGGCTGATCTTTCCAGATCGATTCGTCTATCTTCCTCCTTGATAACTCCAAAGGAGTGTCCTACAACCCCAGAAAGCAAGCTTTCTGGTTTGGGCTGATTCCGTTTCGCTCGCCGCTACTTGGGAAATCGCGTTTGCTTTCTCTTCCTCCGGGTACTTAGATGTTTCAGTTCCCCGGGTCTGCCTTCCTATACCTATGTATTCAGTATAGGATACTGTCCCATTACGAACAGTGGGTTTCCCCATTCGGAAATCTCCGGGTCAAAGCCTGCTTACGGCTCGCCGGAGCATATCGGTGTTAGTCCCGTCCTTCATCGGCTCCTAGTACCAAGGCATCCACCGTGCGCCCTTATTCACTTAACTATCTTCGTGAAAAGACGTTTATATAAATCAATTAGATGTCTTGTCATCATGATCTCATCGCTAGATGAGTCATAATTCCTTATCCAGTTTTCAAGGTTCACAAATTTGAAAGATGCTTTGATCTCTCAAAACTGAACAACCAACACAGTACGTTTCCGTAATATCCTTAGAAAGGAGGTGATCCAGCCGCACCTTCCGATACGGCTACCTTGTTACGACTTCACCCCAATCATTGGCCCCACCTTCGGCGGCTGGCTCCAAAAAGGTTACCTCACCGACTTCGGGTGTTGCCAACTCTCGTGGTGTGACGGGCGGTGTGTACAAGGCCCGGGAACGTATTCACCGCGGCATGCTGATCCGCGATTACTAGCGATTCCGGCTTCATGCAGGCGAGTTGCAGCCTGCAATCCGAACTGAGAATGGTTTTATGGGATTTGCTACACCTCGCGGCTTCGCTGCCCTTTGTACCATCCATTGTAGCACGTGTGTAGCCCAGGTCATAAGGGGCATGATGATTTGACGTCATCCCCACCTTCCTCCGGTTTGTCACCGGCAGTCACCTTAGAGTGCCCAACTGAATGCTGGCAACTAAGATTAGGGGTTGCGCTCGTTGCGGGACTTAACCCAACATCTCACGACACGAGCTGACGACAACCATGCACCACCTGTCACTTGGTCCCCGAAGGGAAATCCCTATCTCTAGGGAGGTCCAAGGATGTCAAGACCTGGTAAGGTTCTTCGCGTTGCTTCGAATTAAACCACATGCTCCACCGCTTGTGCGGGCCCCCGTCAATTCCTTTGAGTTTCAGCCTTGCGGCCGTACTCCCCAGGCGGAGTGCTTAATGCGTTAACTTCAGCACTAAGGGGTGGAAGCCCCCTAACACCTAGCACTCATCGTTTACGGCGTGGACTACCAGGGTATCTAATCCTGTTTGCTACCCACGCTTTCGCACCTCAGCGTCAGAAACAGACCAGAGAGTCGCCTTCGCCACTGGTGTTCCTCCACATATCTACGCATTTCACCGCTACACGTGGAATTCCACTCTCCTCTTCTGTCCTCAAGTTCCCCAGTTTCCAATGACCCTCCACGGTTGAGCCGTGGGCTTTCACATCAGACTTAAGGAACCGCCTGCGCGCGCTTTACGCCCAATAATTCCGGACAACGCTTGCCCCCTACGTATTACCGCGGCTGCTGGCACGTAGTTAGCCGGGGCTTCCTCGTCAGGTACCGTCAAGGTACCGCTCTATTCGCACGGTACTTGTTCTTCCCTGACAACAGAACTTTACGATCCGAAGACCTTCATCGTTCACGCGGCGTTGCTCCGTCAGACTTTCGTCCATTGCGGAAGATTCCCTACTGCTGCCTCCCGTAGGAGTCTGGGCCGTGTCTCAGTCCCAGTGTGGCCGATCACCCTCTCAGGTCGGCTACGCATCGTTGCCTTGGTGAGCCGTTACCTCACCAACTAGCTAATGCGCCGCGGGCCCATCTGTAAGTGATAGCGAGAAGCCATCTTTCAACTTATCTTCATGCGAAGAAAAGTATTACCCGGCATTAGCCCCGGTTTCCCGGGGTTATTCCGATCTTACAGGCAGGTTGCCCACGTGTTACTCACCCGTCCGCCGCTCGTTCCACGAGCTTCACCCCGAAGGGATCCGCTCGCTTCCCGCGCTCGACTTGCATGTATTAGGCACGCCGCCAGCGTTCGTCCTGAGCCAGGATCAAACTCTCCATAAAAGTAGTTTGACTTGCTCATCTGCACACCGAATGTGCTTGTTTCAAATTTCTTCATTAAAGAAGAAATGTTTTGACGTACTGGTTGGTTCGTTCAGTTTTCAAAGATCAAATGTTGTCGGCCGTTTGAAAACAGCGACTTAATCATCTTAACATGTGTTGTTTTTCATGTCAACAACTTTTTTCATTAAGTTGAGAAAGCGTTTGGCTGTCGTTTTTGGCGACAAATACTAATTTATCATGGGAAGCCGTTTGTGTCAACAACTTTTTTCATGATTCGTTTTGGCGTTTTTCAACACCGCGCCGCTCTCTTAAAGCGACAAGTAATAATTTATCACGGATACGAACCTAACGCAATAGTTTTTTAAAAATATCTTATCATTTTATTGTAAAAAGAAATCCCCCGCCTTTATAACCGGCGGAGGATAGCTGGATCAGGAATCGCGATGTCGCATTTGCGGGAACAGCAGGACGTCACGGATAGAGGCTGAATTGGTTAACAGCATAACGAGGCGGTCCACGCCGATGCCCAATCCACCGGTCGGCGGCATACCATACTCAAGAGCTTCCAGGAAGTCCTCATCCATCATGTGGGCTTCATCATTACCTTCTTCACGCTCTTTAAGCTGAGCTTCGAACCGTTCGCGCTGATCGATCGGATCATTCAACTCAGAAAACGCATTGGCATGTTCGCGTCCAACGATGAATAATTCAAAGCGGTCCGTGAAGCGTTCATCTTCAGGATTCTTTTTGGCAAGTGGAGAGATCTCTATTGGATGTCCATAAATAAAGGTCGGCTGGACGAGCTTTTCCTCGACACGCTGCTCAAAGAACTCGTTGACAATATGACCGAATGTCATTGTGTCTTTAATTTCAATGCCATGTTCTTCAGCAAGAGCTTTAGCTTCATCATTACTCATGTGCTTCCAAAAATCAACGCCTGTATATTCCTTGATTGCATCCACCATATGCAGGCGGGCCCAGTTTGGTTCCAGGTTAATCTCCTGATCGTCATACATGACCGTTGTCGTACCCAGCACCTCTTTAGCGATATGAGCGACCATGTTTTCCGTCAAGGCCATAATGTCTTTATAATCCGCATACGCTTCATACAATTCAATCATCGTAAATTCAGGGTTGTGACGCGTAGATACGCCTTCGTTACGGAAGACACGTCCGATCTCGTATACCTTCTCCATGCCGCCTACAATGAGACGCTTCAAGTGTAGCTCGATGGCTATACGCATGTACAACTGCATATCAAGAGCGTTGTGATGGGTAATGAACGGACGGGCGGAAGCTCCTCCCGGAATGCCGTGCATTAATGGTGTCTCCACTTCAAGGAAACCTAAACCGTCCAGGTAACGGCGCATGGATTGAATGATTTTACTGCGCAGAACAAACGTGTCCCTGCTGTCAGGGTTCGTAATCAAGTCAAGATAACGCTGTCGATAGCGCTGTTCTACATCTTGGAGTCCGTGGAACTTTTCAGGTAACGGGCGCAGGGATTTCGTAAGCAGCTGGAATTCCTCCGCTTTTACAGAAAGTTCTCCGACGTTTGTTTTGAACATCACTCCGGTTACTCCGACAATATCCCCCAAGTCTGCTGTTTTAAAGAGATTATCATAGGCTTCTTCGCCGATTTCATCTTTACGGACGTACAACTGGATCTGCCCTGTGACATCCTGGATGTGCGCGAAGCCGGCTTTCCCTTTCCCGCGCTTGGTCATGATTCGTCCAGCTACGGTCGCCGGGAACTGCTTTTCTTCCAATTCTTCTTTTGTATAGGTATCGTATTGTTCTTTTAACTGATCCGCATAGTGGGTCCGGTCGAAACGGTCGCCGAACGGATCCAGACCTTGCTCACGGTGAGCGTTCATCTTGTCTCTGCGCACCTGCATATATTCATTCAGTTCTTCTGACACTGCTATCACTCCATTCCTCATCTTTTCCTTGTACTGTGCCGCCACAATAACAAAAACTGCCAGCAAAGGACTGGCAGCATCTAACTATGGTTTAGTATAAAAAAGTCTTATGGGTGTGTCAACGCTCACGGGAACCACAGCTTTCCCGGCTGATGCCCTTGCTGCTTCACGGCTTTCTCTTCACAGGTGCCCCCATAACGTGACGCTCTCCCTTTCTGCATCGGGAAGTTCATGAAGCAGTTCGGCCGCCTGCTTCTGCAGATGGGGAAGGTAGGCCTGTGGATCTACATCGGCCAGAGGGACGATAACAAACGCCCGTTCATGCATGTGGGGGTGGGGAATCGTCAAGTCGGCAGCTGCTCTGTTTTCTTCGTTATACAAAAGAATGTCGAGATCAATAGTCCGCGGCCCCCATTTCACCAATCTTTTTCTTCCCAGCCCTTCTTCAATCGCCTGACAAGCCGCCAACAGATCTTCAGGAGGAAGGGATGTCTCCACGATGATCACCATATTCAGGAAATCCCCCTGATCTGTATAACCCACAGGACTCGTTTCATATACCCCCGATCTCCCCTCTACTTGAACGGCTTCATTTTCATCCAGTAAAGTAATGGCATCACGAAGGTACTGTTCCCTTTCAGCGAGGTTGGAGCCGAGTGCGATATAAGCTTTATTCATCAGACCGGCTCCGGTATATCTCAATTGCTACGGATTGATAATGGCCGGGAATGGGCGGGTCCGGTTTGAATACTTTTACAAGGCACCCTTCTAACAGCGGGAAGGAGGAGAACAACTCTCCGGATATCTGCTCAGCTACAGACTCCACAAGCTTATAGGCCTTCCCTTCTACAATCTTTTTGGTTGTTTCATAAATCGCCCCATAATCAATGGACTTTGTCATATCGTCAGATTGGGAGGCCGGTTTTAAGTCCAGCTCCAATTCAAGGTCTACATAAAAACGCTGCCCCAGTTTGTTTTCTTCCGGAAAAAGGCCGTGATAGCCCCAGAATTCCATTTGATTAACGTAGATTTTATCCAATTCCTCCACCCTTTCCAATCATAGCATCCATCATTTTCGTCATACGGACCATGGGACCCACATCGTGCACCCTTACCATTTCCACTCCCTGGGCCACCCCGTAGCACACCGTTGCGCCTGTCCCTTCCATTCGTTCCTCTTTAGGAAGATCCAGCACTGTACCGATAAAAGATTTCCTTGAAGTACCGAGAAGAACCGGGTAACCGAGGTCACGAAGGTCGCTCAGGTGACGCATGACGACGAGGTTATCCTGCTGGCTCTTGGCAAAACCGATACCCGGATCAAGGATGATCTGCTCATCCTTCACTCCCCGCGCCTTCACACGGCTCACCATTTCCGTCAGATCCTTTTTGATATCATCGATTAACGAAGTATAATTCCGATCGTTCCGGTTGTGGGTCAAAACAAGTGGAACGTCATGCCGGGCAGCGACATCAGCTATAGCTGGATCCTTTACAGCTCCCCAAACATCGTTAATGATGGAGGCGCCATGCTGGACTGCCCGGTCAGCCACTTCCGACTTGTACGTATCAATGGAGATGGGTACATCGACCGCCTGACTCACCGCCTCTATCGCTGGAAGAACTCTTTTCAACTCCTCATCCGCCGGTACAGGGTCATGGCCTGGACGGGTTGATTCACCACCAATGTCAATGATGTGGGCTCCTGCCTCCACCATAGCTTCAGCCTGTTGGACAGCCCTGTCAACATCTGTGTACAGCCCGCCATCCGAAAAGGAATCAGGAGTGACGTTTAAAATGCCCATAACGAGCGTCTGTTCCGTTAAATCATAGGTTTTTACGCGCGTGTGTAAGTATAAGGACATGTATTTCCCTCATTTCTTTATTACTCTTCCCCTATCTTACAACATTTCATAAGTTCTATCATGACAGGAATTCCTGTCCTACGAAAAAACGCACCCCCTGCTAAAAGGAGTGCGTCAGGCTTTATTCTTCATCAAATTGGTAAAGAGGAGTGGATAGATATCTTTCTCCATTACTAGGGATGACCGCTACCACTTTTTTACCTTTTCCAAGCTGCTTAGCCACTTGTTTCGCTACGTGGATCGCTGAACCGGAAGAAATCCCTCCAAGGATTCCGTCTTTACGCGCTGCTTCGCGGGCAGCCGTAAAGGAGTCTTCCTTTGAAACCGTTACGACTTCATCGTAGATTTCTGTGTTCAGGATTCCTGGCACAAAGCCGGCACCGATCCCCTGGATTTTGTGAGGGCCGGGATTTCCGCCGGATAATACCGGGGATTCTTCCGGTTCAATTGCATAGACCTTCATGTCAGGGTACTTTTCCTTCAGCACTTTTCCAGCACCGGTAATTGTTCCCCCTGTGCCAATACCAGCAACAAAAGCATCCAATTGATCACCCATCTGCTCGATGATTTCAGGTCCTGTGGTCTTTTCGTGGATGAGAGGGTTCGCTTCATTGTTAAACTGCTGAGGCATGAAGTAGCCATGCTTTTCATGAAGCTCAGCCGCCTTCTTAATCGCTCCCTTCATACCATCGCTTCCCGGTGTAAGAACCAGTTCCGCCCCGTAGGCACGCAGAAGGTTCCGACGTTCCTGACTCATCGTATCCGGCATGACGAGAATCGCTTTATAGCCTTTGGCTGCAGCAATCATAGCCAGACCAATCCCCGTGTTTCCACTCGTTGGTTCCACAATCGTGTCGCCCTCGTTCAATCGGCCGTCTTTTTCCGCTTCTTCCACCATGGACAGGGCAATACGATCCTTAACGGAACTCCCTGGATTCATGTACTCCAGTTTAAGGTAAATGTCTGCACTGTCTTCGTCAGCACTGCCGTTCAGTTTTACCAGCGGAGTCTGTCCTACAAGTTCACTTACGTTATTAACGATTCTCAACACCATCACTCCTAAAACCAAGTATTTAAATAGGATTTAACTTTAACTTACTGAAATCCACTACAATTGTCAAACAATTCATGCTGAAAGAATAGAAAAAGACGGAACGAAAGTCCCGTCTTTTATTTATATCCTTATCGGCTGCTGTTGATGAAAAAAATCAGCTGGTGCTCTGAGATTTCAGTTCTTCCAGATCATGCGCAGAGAATTGATAATCTTCGTTGCAGAAGTGACACTTCGCTTCCGCACCGTTATCCTCTTCAATCATGCGTTCAATTTCCTCATCACCAAGACTGGAAATGGCCATCTCGACCCGTTCGCGTGAACAATGGCATTGGAAATTCACAGGCTTTGTGTCCAACAACTGGACATTTTCTTCCCCTAGAACGGTATGAAGAATCTGCTCTGGTGTTTTTCCTTCCTGTACAAGCGTGGAAATAGGGCGCATATCAGAGAGACGTTTCTCTATTTCTGTCGTCGTCTTGTCGTCAGCGCCCGGCATCATTTGAATGATAAAGCCCCCGGAAGCAAGGATGCTGTGATCTGTATCCACGAGCACACCCGCCCCTACAGCGGAAGGGACCTGTTCAGAGTTCGCGAAATAATAAGTGAAGTCCTCACTGATTTCTCCGGACACAATCGGTACCTGGCCGGTAAAATGATCCCTCATCCCAAGATCCTTCACAATGCTCAATGTCCCGGACGTACCGACCGCACGTGATACGTCCAGCTTTCCTTGGGCATTGGACTCGAAATCAACATGAGGATTCTTCGCATAGCCGCGAACTTCCCCATTAGCGTTGGCATCCACGACAATGGCACCCACCGGGCCGCCGCCTTCAACCTTCACTGTGATTTTGTCATCTCCTTTAAGCATAGCTCCCATCATAGAGCTGATCGTCAAGGTTCTACCCAGAGCGGCTGATGTTGTCGCCCACGTATCCTGCCTGCGTCTTGCTTCTTCGACGGTGTTGGTGGACTGAACAGCGTACGCTCTCACTTGTCCATCAAAGGCCATCGCCCGCACTAAATAATCTGACATGAATCATCATTCTCCTTTAAATGCTTTTTTCTCTTTGTTGCGCTGATATATCTTATGCAGCCCCTTCAATGTAAGATAGGGATCTACATGATCAATGGTCCTGGACTGGCCGGCAATTAAGTTCGCTAAGCCTCCGGTAGCAATGACCGTCGGCGTACGGTCGGAAGTTTCCTTCATCCTTCGTACGACTTCATCCACTTGTCCGACGTATCCGTAAAACGCTCCGGACTGCATCGCTTCTACAGTACTTTGTCCGATGACATGTTCCGGACTTTTAATTTCAATCTTCGGCAGTTTAGCTGCTTTGGCATAGAGGGCTTCCATGGATATGTTGACTCCAGGCGCAATGGCACCTCCCAGATACTCGCCTTCTGCATTGATGTAGCAGTAGGTTGTGGCTGTTCCGAAATCAATAATGACCAAAGGAAGCGGGTACTCATCAATGGCTCCGACAGCATTCACTACCCTGTCCGCCCCTATTTCGTCAGGGTTCGGATATTTCATGGGCAGACCATGGTCGACATTATTCTCTCCGATAATCATGGGCTGCTTTTTAAAATAATAACGAGACATACGGTCAAGTGCAAACATTATGGGCGGAACTACGGAAGAGATGATGACCCCGTCCATATCTTCAAAGGCCAGACCTTCATGATCAAAAAGGGATTTGATCAGCATTCCGAACTCATCTTCTGTTTTATGTCGATCTGTCTTAATACGCCATTGATACTTTAACGCACCATTTTCAAACACACCTAAGACAGTATTGGTATTTCCCACATCAAGGACAAAATTCATACAAAAAGCCTCCTGTGTCATTTCCTTCGGCTACCATCATACCACAAGAGCCGAACCGTCTGCTGTAATGAAACACGAAAAACCACACCGCCGGAGCTGGTGTGGTTTTTTCGTTGAATTAAGAACGACGATCTTCGGAATCTGATCCGCTCTCTTCTTCTTCTTTATTTGTTGAGGAATCTTCAGTTTCCTGTTCCTCTTCAGAGACTTCTTCATCTTTGGATTGGATGTTTACGCGTACATCTTCGTCACTTCCGGAAGAAGTATTGTTCTTGATTTTAGCGTTGTGTTCTCTAGCAAGGGCTTCAAGCTCTTCATCTGTTGGAAGACGTCCTTTATCAAACAAGGAACGGATTTGAGTAGCATCCAGAGTTTCTACTTCCAGCAATGTTTTGGCAATCAGCTCTAATTTATCTCTGTTTTCTGTCAGAATCGTCTTCGCGCGATCATAACAGTACTGGATAAAGTTCTTCACTTCCTGATCGATTTCGTAAGCGATCTGGTCACTGTAGTTCTGTTCGTTCTGGATGTCACGGCCCAGGAAGACCTGACCTCCGGAATTGGAACCGAACTGAAGCGGTCCAAGTTTTTCACTCATGCCGTACTCGGTAACCATCTTGCGTGCAATGCTTGTCGCACGCTGGAAGTCGTTGTGGGCGCCGGTACTTACTTCACCGAAGATGATTTCTTCAGCTACACGGCCGCCCAGAAGACCTGTAATTTTGTCGAACAGTTCAGGTTTTGTCATAAAGTAGCGGTCTTCTTTCGGAAGCATGACCGCATAACCGCCGGCCTGACCTCGTGGGACGATCGTTACTTTATGAACCATGTCCGCATCATCAAGCACCATACCGATAACCGTATGTCCACTCTCGTGGTTGGCCACGATGTCGCGCTCTTTCTTGGAAATGACACGGCTCTTCTTAGCCGGTCCTGCAATAACCCGGTCGATGGCTTCATCAACATCATCCATGTCGACATTTTTCTTGTCTCCACGGGCAGCTACAAGTGCGGATTCGTTCAACAGGTTCTCCAAGTCTGCGCCGGAGAATCCTGGTGTACGAAGAGCAATCGTCTTCAAATCGACATTTTCAGACAGCGGCTTGTTCTTCGCATGAACGGCGAGAACAGCTTCACGGCCTTTAACATCCGGGCGATCGACAGTAATCTGTCTGTCAAAACGGCCGGGACGAAGAAGGGCCGGGTCAAGAATGTCCGGTCTGTTGGTCGCAGCAATGATGATGATTCCTTCATTGACTCCGAAACCGTCCATCTCAACAAGAAGCTGGTTCAATGTCTGCTCACGCTCATCGTGACCGCCACCAAGGCCTGCGCCACGCTGACGTCCAACAGCATCGATCTCATCGATAAAGATGATACCAGGGGCATTCTTCTTCGCATTTTCAAACAGGTCGCGGACACGGGAAGCCCCGACACCGACAAACATTTCAACGAAGTCCGAACCACTGATGGAGAAGAACGGAACTCCCGCTTCTCCGGCAACGGCACGGGCCAGCAATGTTTTACCTGTACCCGGCGGCCCTACCAGCAGGACACCTTTTGGAATACGTGCACCAACAGCAGAGAATTTGCGCGGGTCTTTAAGGAAGTCAACTACTTCCACAAGCTCCTGCTTCTCTTCATCTGCACCAGCGACGTCTTTAAAACGTACTTTTTTCTTCTCTTCGGTGTACATCTTCGCCTTGCTCTTACCGAAGTTCATGACACGGCTTCCGCCGCCCTGAGCCTGGTTAAGCAGGAAGAAGAAGAGAATGAAGATAATGACAAACGGAATAATGGATGTCAGGAATGTCACCCATGCGCTCGGCTGCTCTTCCTGTTCAACATTTAAAATCGACTGCTCCTGAGCCGTTTCTGTAATGTTGGATAGTGTCTGGTCGTTCGCTGTAATCTGTGCGGTGAAGGCTTCCTCCCCTTCTTCTGCACCCTCCAGCTGACCAGTGATTCGAATCACTCCATTAACAGGCTGAATTGTCATCTCTTCGATGGCACCGCTGTTTAATTTATCGTAAAACTGATTTACATTTAACTCTTGCTGCGGATCACCTTGACCTCGGAATAAACCGACCACGCCGATAACAACGAGGAAGATAAGTAAGTAAAATATGGTATTACGAAAGATCCGGTTCATTGCCTACCTCCTCCCAAACGAGAAAAACTATAGTAAATACTACCATAACAAAATCGGACGACACAACTAATTACCCTTGAAACGAACCGTTTGAAACCACTTACGGAGTATCTGGGACTATCCGCCATATACTTCAGGTTTCAACACCCCTACATAAGGAAGATTCCGATACTTCTCCTGATAATCCAGACCATACCCGACAACGAACTCATCCGGTACTTCAAAGCCGACAACGTCTGCTATTACATCAGCGTTGCGTCCCGTCGGTTTATCAAGAAGAGTGACGATCTTAATCGAATTCGCCTTTCTATATTTAAACAAGTCGACAAGATAGGCAAGCGTGCGGCCACTGTCAATAATGTCTTCAATGATCAGGATATCCCGGCCCTCTACTTTTGTATCAAGGTCCTTGACAATCTTGACCTCACCGGAGGATTCCATTCCACCGTGATAGCTGGACACATCCATAAAGTCCATTTCCAAATGCGTCTCCATCCGTTTCAAAAGGTCTGTCATAAAAGGAGTTGCCCCTTTCAGCACTCCGATAGCCAAAGGAAATCGATCCTTATACTCCTCGGATAAACGGGCTCCCATCTCTTTGCATTTCTGCTGGATCTCCTCTTCGGAAATCAAGACCTTTTCAATTTCGTTGTGCATGATTGCTCCTCCTACGCGTCTGCTTTGTTTTTATAATGTAACCGAAGCCATGGACCTGTTGAGGACCTGCCTCCCTGCCTGCCGCCTTTCTTCAGTCCGCCAAGCCAGAGGATTTCCCCTGTCTGATCGGTAACGACCGGCAGTGTCCCGCGGGTGCGGGCAGGGATTTTCTGATCAATAAAAATATCTTTTACTTTTTTTGACCCCTTCATCCCTCTGACTTCCATACGGTCTCCAGGCTGTCTGGAGCGGACGATGAGCGGAAGGTTTACGTGATAGTCCTCACATACATAGGTGAAGGCATCAGGCTCTTCCGGCGACCAGCTCCATTCCGCTTCCATGGACGAACCATCCGGAAGGGAGACAGAAGACCCGGGGTGCAGCATGAAACGAAAGGACGGATCCTCGTCTTCATCCGCAAATGTGAAGGTGATCTCATCGTAAGCGCGGACCACTTTCAACCCTCCGGGAAAATCAAGGGAACGGTTCGGTTTCTCGTCCCTTAACAGGTCCATGAACATTTCTTCATGAAGATAGGAAATGTCTTCGTTTTGCTTCACATACAGATAGTTCAATATTAGATGAAAGGCCGTCCTTTGTAAAGCAAGCGGAAATGTTTTGAAAGTTTGTTTGGAAAATTGTACGAATTTCTCAACATCCTCCGAAAAATGAACACATTCCAACACCTTCTGAGCCTGTTCGTTTATGTAGGAACGCTCTTCCGCTGCCCTTTCACTGAATGCCTGCACATGCTCATGAAGCCGGGGATTCTGCTCCTTCAAAAAAGGCATCACCCTGTGACGGAATGCGTTGCGCGTGTAATCCGTCCGGTCATTAGAGGGATCATGGCGGCTTGGAAGAGAACGGTCATTCATATAATGGAGAAGCTGTTCCTTGGAGACACATAGCAGCGGCCGTACGATTTCACCGCAGGCAAACGGCCGACGCAAAGGGATTCCCCGGACCGCTTCGGGCCTGGCGGAACGGACCATCTGCATCATGAGTGTTTCTGCCTGATCGTCTCCGTGATGCCCCATGACGAGGACATCCGCCTGCCGGGCATACATCTGCTCTTCAAAGAAACGATAACGGAGATCGCGGGCCGCTTCCTGCGTCCCTTTTCCCGATGATTCCTTATACGAACCTGTATCGACAGAGGTTCCATAAAATTCGACACCCCACTGATCCGCCAGCATCTGAACAAAGGTCAGATCCTCCCGCGCTTCTTCTCCCCGCAGGCCGTGATCCACGGACACAGCTGTGAGGTGAAACGGAACCTTTTCTCTCAGCTGGGTCAGCATATGGAGAAGAGCTGTTGAATCCGGCCCTCCGGATACAGCAGCAAGGACAGTCTGTCCCGGCTGAATTAACTGATGTTTTGAGATGAACGAATGGACAACGTGATCCATCAGACGTTCCTCCTGTCTATCTCTATCTTCCCCTATCGTATCACTCTTCTCACCATCTGCAAAAGAATAGCTGTTACAAGAAAAAAGTAAGGAGGGACCCTCCCATAAGCAGAACGGAAAATAAGGTGATGGCCGTTAACTCCCCGGAATCGGTGGTCTTTTTCTTCTGATCTGCGCGGAAATGGACCCGTGTTGGAGGCGGTGTTTTGTGCAGCAGTACACCTGCCATATCTTTTTCCATTTCCGACGCATCCTTGTACTTTCCCTTCCAGCCGTTTTGGATGATTGTCCGGTATGGTTTGAGTACAGAAGAAGCTGCCAGTTTCTGTTCGAGCATCTTTCTCGGGGAAGGCCCCCTTTCAAAACGCCCCGCCCCTGCGGTTTCCAGCATAATCATCGTAAGCGCGAATAGATCATAGGAAGGTTCGGCCTTCCTGGAACCCATCCCCCAGTACCCGCGGTCATAGAACTCCGTGTATTCCTTTATCGCCCTGCCCGCTGCTGTCACACCTCCGACGTCAATAAGCCGGACCCGCGAACCGGACACGAGCAGGTTGTCTGTTTTCAAATCGCCGAACACGTAGCCGGCTTTGTGAAGTTTGGCGATATCACCCAGAATTTGAGCTGCGCAAATACCGATCCATTCTTTCGACTTCCCCGCCAAAAACTGAGGCAGGGGCTTTCCTTCTATGTATTCCATCACATAAAAAGGCAGCTGATGCCCCCCGGA
Source organism: Halobacillus sp. AWH4_228 (assembly GCF_056158365.1). Classification (NCBI taxonomy): domain Bacteria; kingdom Bacillati; phylum Bacillota; class Bacilli; order Caryophanales; family Bacillaceae; genus Halobacillus; species Halobacillus sp. AWH4_228. Next base: position 177,002 of record NZ_JBSWTE010000001.1, read on the forward strand.
CATCCGGTAGTCATCCACATCAACAAAAGAAGGCCCAAGTTTTTCCCCTTGGACCTTGCTGAATTTCTTTAGCATGTTCACCTCAAGCATCATCCTGGAGCTGTCGGTTCCCATTTTGAGCGCATACGTCTCCCCCCGTGTCGAGCGGCATTTATAAACGGTGCCGCACGCTCCTGAACCGAGTTTTTCCATGATGATGTAAGGGTTCTTGTTCCACCTGCCGAGGACCTGATGGCCCGGTGAGAAGTTACCAGCCTGTTTCTTCATAAGGATCTTCTCCATCTTCCAGGCGGGAAGGGGCTGATTTGGCAGCAAAAGCATACAGCGCCTCTCGAAGTGCAGGTCCTGTCGGTGTATAGCCGCCGCTGTTCAATTTAGAAAACAAACGGTTGACCGCTCCCAGTTCGGGCGTCCAGTCCACCATCTGCAGGATCGTATGTTTCGGATCCGGGAAGGTGTAGACACTGAACTGATTGGATCCTGATCGTGCATTGAGGCTTAAGGACAAATCAAAAAGAGCATCTTTCACTGTAGGAAGCTTATGATGCATGCTTGCACTCACGTCCACGAGCACAAGCACCTCCAGAGCACTGCTTTCCCCAAGCTCATCAACGACTTCCACAACTTCTCCCCGCTGCTCAGGAGGAAGTTCCTCCAGCGATTGATTTTTTCCCAGAATCTCCTGCAGCTCTTTATTGACGATTCCCTGTATCGTCTGGGTCATCGCCTGTTTTGTCACCATCTGCACGGTCTGGGACAGACTTTTTTGATACACGATTTGACTGATGCCCCCGCCTGCCTCGGCAATCGCCTCTACTTCATCAAGCCCCTGCGGCCTGCTGTTCTGCCGGTCGTCGAGAACACCAATCACGTTCACCGTTATCCCCTGGCTTCTTGCCAGTGCCGCCACTGTGGCAGGGTCCTCCCCGTGATTTGAACATCCATCGGTTAACAAAAGTATCTGCTTCAGTCGCCCTGTTTTCATAATGATGCTCCCTCCTGTTTCGTTGCTTCCATCTTCGCCGAAAAGGAGGGGTTCTATACGCGGTCAGGCCTCTTTTTTCTCTGAGGGAATGGACGCCCACTCCGGCAGATAATGATCGATTCTCGCGACGATGATCGTCATATCATCGACAATGTCACCCGAATGGGTACGGATCACTTCTTCCAGGAGCAGATCAGCCATCACCTGTGGATCCTGACTCGATATTTCGCGGATCTTCCGTTTGATCCACATTTCCACGTTTTCAATCTGACGCGGCGCTTCCAGTATGCCGTCGCTCATCATGATGAGGAAGTCCCCGGCTTTCAGCTGTTCACTCCTTACGTCTACATCCACGTCCGGGATAATGCCCATCGGCAGATTCCCGGCTTCAACGGTGTGGATTTTATCTCCTCTTTTTATAAAACTCGGGGTGCTCCCGACTTTAATGAACTTAGATGTCGCCTGATGCAGATCAATCACAGCTAAATCCAACGTTGAAAAAATTTCATCATTCGTACGAAGCGACAGGATGGAGTTAATCGATTGGATCGCTGCTGATTCCTGGATGCCGGACTGTAAAATCTGCTTGAGCAGACGCAGCGTTTCCATACTTTCTTCATGAGCACGTTCCCCGTTACCCATTCCATCACTGATCGCCAGGGCATATTTCCCTCTGCCCAGTTCCATCATCGTAAAACTGTCTCCGGATACAAACCCGCCCCCTTTGGCTGCATGCGCCACTCCGGATTCGATGGCGTAATGTTTGGCAGAGCCGAACGAAAGGTAACACCTGCCCTGCGGATAAGGAGAGATTTCCTCCATCGTTACGACAATCGTCTCCCCCAGAATGTCGGACAATACCGGTGCAATAATTTTCGCTCCTTCTCCGCGGTAATTATCAATTTCTACAATCAGTTCAAGGTCCATGTTCCCTTCATCCAATGAATAGATTTCGAGTTTCTGGATCACCATCCCCATTCGTTCAAGAGCACGATAAATGACATGCTCCTTTTTTTCGTGGTGCTCTCGTTCTTTCACAATCTCCTGAGCGAAATTATCCATCACCTCCGAAACCCCCTGCAGCTGTTCCGCCACAAAGCGCCGGCTCTCCAGCACCTGCCGTTTCAACTGCCGGTTGGCATGATAAAAAGACAACTCGTGATTCATCGTATCAATCAGCTTCTGCGGCTTCACGCAGTGCTGGTCCACACTTTTCCGCAGGCCTCTGCCCGCCTCTCCTTTCTCATCCAGTTCATGCATCAAATCCGTCATCAAATTATGGGTGTCATCAAAGTTCCGCACCCAGCACTTTTCCTTCATGAAACAGGACTGACAGGTCTTTTCTGTGACATGGCTCAAGAAGTAATCGATCTCCTCCGCTTCACCGCTTTCCTCCTTTGGAGACTCTAAATATGTGAAACTTCTTGATAAAGCCTGAAAAACGTCCGAGAACTTCCCGACCCTCACAGCCGTGACATCCCGGACTTTTTGTAAGTATTTCTGCTGTTCCGAAAAATGTTCATCTGTGCCCGGAACATACTTGGACAATTGTTTCACCCAGGAGTTCGGCGTGAGAACAAACAACGCCACGGCCCAGGCCGTTGCCCATAAGGAAGCCGGCAGTTCTGTGTCACTGCCCATATAAAAACCGATTAAAAGGGTGCCGACCACCAGACCGGCACTGACTCCTGCTTTTTTCCCCTCCTTCAAGAGCCCGCCAAGCAGGCCGGAAAAAGCCAGCAGACTCATTTGATAGATATGATCCATATTCGATAAGCTCAGTACCAGTCCTGTGACGACTCCAACGGTTGAACCGATGGCAGCGCCGGCAATATAGGCGAGCAGAATGACAAGGTACCGGGCAAATACATCCACGACGGCTACGCCCTGGATCTGCCACCCGATCAATCCTGTCAAAACGGAAGCGAGTAATATAATGAGGCAGACAATCTCTTCATTTTTCAACGTAGGCTGAAACCTCTGAGGTGTTAAAATCGGGATGCTCTGCATAAAGATAAGGACAAGGATGAAACTCAGTATTCCTTCGGCAGCCATCAATGTAATTTCATAGAGCTGCCAGCGGTCCAGTAAAGCGAGGCTGACGGTGCGGGGGATCAAGCTTGCCATTAATGCCAAAGCCGGGAGCCACTTCTGGGGGTGACTTGTTTTGCGCAGCCCCAGGCTTAAGAGCAAAAAAGCCGTCGACGCCCCTACAATAAACCCCGCATGTGCGTAGCTGTATGTAGATGCCCCTGCTGCCATCATGATCGTTACGGGGATGACGAGCGGACGTTTCATCCACCAGATCACCGACAGGAAAGCGACACCGAAAGGGGCCATGGATGATAGAATGATAGCTCGTCCAAGCAGCAGGGCGAGGACCATGTGGAAGACTCCTTTGTCGGCCATAAACGAAACTGTGCGGAAAGAAGCTCTTTGGAAGCCTTGAACCATTCTTGAACCTCGGACGGCTGATGGACGATTTTCCTGCTTCGAAACTGTTTCTAACATGTTTATCACTCCTTCTTTGTGAAACCTATTAAACCACATGAAGAAGAAGCATTTTGTCAAAACAACAAGAGAGCAGAAACAAAAACTTCGATGCTTTTCTCAGAAGCCGCATCAGATTCTACAAAATGTATGCCGGGCACTTCCATCCCCTCCCAAAAACCCCCTTCTTTCCCTAGCGAAATAAACAGAGTTGTCTGATTTTTTTATTGGTTGTTGACTCTTTTTCTATCATGGTGTACTATATTTTTTGTGACGTTGCGAGACAACATCACTTCAAACACATGGCGGTGTAGCTCAGCTGGCTAGAGCGTACGGTTCATACCCGTGAGGTCGGGGGTTCGATCCCCTCCGCCGCTACTATTTTTTCAAAAACGATATATTGGCCCGTTGGTCAAGTGGTTAAGACACCGCCCTTTCACGGCGGTATCACGGGTTCGAATCCCGTACGGGTCATCGGAAACATTCTTGTCCAGAAAAACGCCTTCCAAATTGGAAGGCGTTTTTTCTATGTCCTTTTTCTATGCAGGTCCTCAATAAAACACATCGAATTTCTCCCAGATCGATTCCAGATGCTCGAGACGCTTTTCTGTTTCTTCTTCTTTTTCCCTACCGATCTGTACGAGCAGTGCCTGAATGACGCTGAGCGGTGCTGTAAACGTATCAATATAAGAATGCATCCGGCTCTTTGCTGTGAGAACCGTATCCGAATAAGCGGAAAGAGGGGAGGAAAGGGTGTCTGTAAGTGCCACTGTTTCCACACCCTCCTCATAAGCGTAGGCAAGGATGTCGACGGTACTTTTGCTGTACCGTGGAAAACTGATCCCAATCACCACATCCTGTTTTCCCAGACGTGCCAGAAGGTCCGCATCCCTCTCCACAGAGTGAATCATGCGGACATCATCCACCACCTTTTCCAAATAGTAATGAAGGAATCCCCCTAATGCTTCTGCACTCCGGTTCGCAGCAATCCATATTTTATCAGCCTGCCATAAAGCATGGACCGCTTTCATCAGCTCCTTTTCATCCAGCCTGTTCATCGTCTCTTCCATTTCCCTGATGTCTTCTTTGAGCACAGATTCAAATGAAGGAGAAGGATTCGTTGTCTTTATCAGCCGTTCACTCGTCTTCCATTGCTGTTTTAAGGATGATTGGATGGCCTCCTGGAATTCTGCAAACCCCCGGAAGCCAAGAGAAACGGCGAACCGTGTGATTGTCGCGTCACTCACCCCGGCCATAGCAGCCAGCCGGCTGACATTCAGGAAAACAACTTCATCCGGCCGGTCCAGCAGAATGGCCGCCACTTTTTTGTGGGAGCGGCTCATCTCCGGAAGAGATCGGCGGATCGTTTCATATACATTCGGTTCATTCTTCACAGCAGCTGTCACCCTTTCACATTCTTCACCGCTTTTTCATGCGCATCTACAGTAAACTGTAGGTCTGCTTCCGTATGCACTGTTGACATCGAGTAACGGTTGAGCGGTTTCGTATACACACCGAGCTGAAGCAGCCTCTCATCTACGCGCTTCCTGTACGTCATGTCCACGTGTTGAAGATCACGGTAGTTACGGATATCCCCGTCTGTCATCATCACATTAAAAATACTCCCTGTCCCTACCGTTTTCATTGGTATTCCCATAGTCTTATACAAGTCTTCCAGGTGCTTGCGCAGTTTGTGCGTCTTGGTCATCAGGTTTTCCATGACGTCCCTTTGCTGAAGCAGATCGATCGTCGCCATCCCGGCAGCCAGCACGGTCGGATGACCATTGTAGGTGCCACTGTGGAACAGAGCACGCGGCTGATCGGACGAACTGCCGGACATTACATCATAACTCAGCTTCGGATTCAGGAACTCCATGACGTGCTCTGCTCCTCCGAGGGCCCCGACAGGGAAACCTCCGCCCAGCACTTTTCCGAGTGCCGTCAAGTCAGGGGTGATGCCATATGTTTCCTGAGCCCCTCCGAGAGATAAGCGGAAGCCTGTTTTCACTTCGTCCATAATCAGCAGAATGCCAAGCTCTTTCGTCACGCGGCGCACGCCGTCCATGAATGACGGATCCGCCGGTATGTACCCACCCTGAACAGGCTCCATCATAAGCGCAGAAATCTCCCCGGCATGCCGGCGCAGGATTCGTTCTGTCGATTCCAAGTCATTAAACGGAAGAATGATGGTATGATCCTGATAATACTCTGGAAGACCACTCGATTCGGGAACCGGATTCGGCTCTTCCGCATCTCCTGCTTCCTTCTCCTCCGGATGGATACTCCATAATACTTGATCATATCCTCCATGATAATGCCCTTCAAACTTTGCTATTTTCGGCCGGCCCGTATAGGCTTTAGCGACTCTCAGTGCGAGCAGCGTGGCTTCCAGTCCTGAGTTGGTATACCGGACCCGTTCCATGCCTGGATATAACGAACAAAGCCGTTCCGCCATCTCAACCTCCCGTTCGTGAGGTGTCCCGTAAATCGTCGTTCCATCCTCCTCCATCTGCCGGATGACAGCCTTTTTGATGGAAGGATGGCCATGCCCGTGAATCAGCGCCCCATAGGAAAGAAGGTAATCCACATAATGATTGCCGTCAGCATCATACAGATGGCTGCCTGAGGCCTTTTTCATAAATATGGGGTGTGGTTCGAAATATTTGATATTCGCGGTCACACCGCCTGGGATGACCTTTTCAGCTCTTGCATAGGCTTCGGCTGACTGCCGCATCCTTTTATGGTCCGGCTGCTCTTTCTGGTTATTCAAAACAAAACCCTCCACATTTTGAGATTATTATTTCATATACAAATTACTATGAAATAATATATTCATACTGATTCCATCATTTCAACCCTGTAAACGGCTCCTGCCCTAGAAAAATAAAAAAAGGAACCCATCCACATTTGGATGGGTTCCTTTTATATAAAAGATGCGCACCTTTTACTCATTGTCCTAGACAGCAAGCTATCCTCTTTTAGCACCTCGACCTCCACGTTTGGACTCCGTGTGCTTCTTCAGTGATGCTAAACGTTCGTCGCTATCCTTGATAAAACGGTTCATCTTCTGTTCGAATGATTCAGCCGGCTTACGAGGTTTTGGCGGACGACGGTTTTGGTTCTCTTTCGCTTTCTTAATGGAAAGACCGATCTTTCCATCATCTCCGACATTAATAACCTTTACTTCCACCTGGTCTCCCTGACTCAGGTGCTCATTAATGTCTTTTACGTAGTTGTCGGCAACTTCGCTAATGTGAACCAGACCCGTCTTGCCATCCGGAAGCTCGACGAACGCTCCGAAATTAGTGATTCCCGTTACTTTACCCTGCAGCTTGCTGCCTACTTCAATTGACATAAAAAAAATGCTCCTCCTTAAAATTTCGATAAGAATATATCTTCTTATATATTATATATAAGCTTTGAAAAGAGTGTCAATAAGATGGATCCTCATCAGGCATTTTAAAGATAATTTCGCCTTCTTTAGAGAAGAAATAATTGGTCCTGGCGATTTGGAGAACGTACTCCTCATCATTCAGAAGGTCAATTTCCTCCTTCAAATCCTTCTCCTCTTTTTCCAAAACACTCATATCCTGTTTCAACTGTTCGAATTCCTCATGTTTCTGTGCATAAAGTGACTGCTGTTTCACATGGTAAAACACCATGGATCCAGCTACGATCGACACTAACAGGGCAAACATTGCGAGACGGCGTATCAGGCGCTTTTTCTTCCGCTGATGTCTGTCCATATAGGCATCATAATGCTGCATGTATGTAGAATCCAGACGTGCCACCGACTCCTGCTGTCTCTTTGCCATGTAAGTTCGTCCTCCTTTACTTTTTGAATCGTTTTACCCAACTGACCATTATATTCTTCATCTTTTCCAAAAACCCTGCTGATTCACTTAAGTAAATTTTCATGTTTTTCGGCAGGAAACGCCAAATCAATCGAAAAAGCAGTTTGATTGGATAAAAAGCGACAATAAACAATATAATGATACCCTTTAAAAGTATCTTATAAACGCCAAGAAGTAAAGAAATAATAAGGAAAATGATGGATTTCGCAGGGATGTATACAAGATAATACACCGTTTTTTTCAAAAAGGTGAGAACAGCCGTGCAGATCTTTATCCAAAGCTCAAGCGAACGTAAGTAGAGGCTCTGAAATAATGCACGATAAGCGGCGAACCCACATACGACCGCTACAAATACATACACCCGGAGCTCACCGTAATTCACAAGATAAAGCAGGTAAAAAAGAAAGGCCGCCTGAACCAGCCAGAAACCAAGCTGATACAGGAGCTCAAGCCAGCTTTGTTTATTGCGCTTATGAAAAAAACGTTCGAATGTGTCCAGGGATGCTCCCACGAACATCCCTCCCCCGATCATGGACAGGATCGTCATAAACTGCGTCGTGAGGGTCATTTGAACAGCTTGCTAAACAAACCTTTAGCTTTCTCCCCCTGGTGCTCGTCCAAATAAGTCATTTCATGCATTTTTCCTTTTATGGAAACCACCCCGGAATCAAGGTCCAGGTTTTTCATCTGCAGGTTCTGGCCGCGGATGACGAGATACCCCATATTCGTCTGCAGTAGAAACTCTTCACTATCGAAGCTGTCCACTTCTTTGACGCCTGATATTTCAATATTTCTCCGGTTCATAACCTTTACATGATGATCGACCTGCTGCTGAGTCCTACTCCCGTGGTTTTTCTCATAGCTCTCCATCTTAACAGCCTCCTTCTCTTGTACAAACTATGAAAAAAAGAGAAGGATTATGACTTGGAGCCTGCCTCTCTGATCGAAAGGGCTCACACGTAAAAAAGACTGTCGAGAATGCCCTCGACAGTCCGCCTGCCTCCCCCGGGGAGGTGGTTCATCAGATTAATCTTGATTCACAGGTTCTTCCTTTTTGATTTCATATAAGGAAGCTGCTTCATTTTTGTTGACGTTCTCTCTCAAATCCTTAATTTCAATGGTCAGTACCTTCTGGCCGAACTGAATCGTCAGCTCATCGCCGACGGCTACGTTACTGGCCGCCTTGCTCTGCGCGCCGTTGATGCTGATCCGTCCCTGATCGGCTACTTCCTTGGCCAGCGTCCGACGCTTAATTAACCGCGAGATTTTTAGAAATTTATCTAAACGCATGCTTTATTCCGCTCCTTTATGTTTGGCTTTCGCTTGTACCCATAACTCTTCCAAAGCATCCAACTCGTAATCCTCCAGTTTCCTGCCGCTGCGCTCCACCGATTCTTCCATGGACGACAACCTCATCCGGAACTTACGGTTGGTCCGCTGCAGGGCATTTTCACTGTTCAGGCGGTAATGGCGGGCGAGGTTGGCAATGGCAAACAACCAATCCCCGAACTCCTTCTCCATTTCCTCCCGGTCCCCGGAGGTTAGCGCTTCTTGAAACTCCTGCCACTCTTCCTCCACTTTCTCTAAAACAGGGGCAACATCCTCCCAGTCAAAGCCGACCTTGGCCGCCTTATTCTGCAGTTCCTCCGCCTGCAGGAGAGCTGGGAAACTTTCCGGTACGGAGTCCAAAAGGCGGGGGGATTTGTTTCCCTTTTCCTGCTGTTTGATCGCGTCCCAGTTCGTCAGCACTTCATCCGTCGTGTCTGCCTGAACTTCCCCGAAGACGTGCGGATGGCGGCGGATCATTTTATCCGTTATCGATACTATTACGTCATCAATGGTAAAATATCCTTCATCTTCACCGATTTGACTGTGCAGCATCACCTGCAGAAGCACATCCCCGAGCTCTTCCACCATTTGATCATCGTCCTCCTGGTTGACGGCGTCGATGAACTCGTAGGTTTCCTCGATCAGATACTTCCGCAGGGACTCGTGGGTCTGCTTCCTGTCCCATGGACATCCTTCCGGGCTCCGGAGAATCCGGATCACTTCCCTCAGCCGGAAAAACTGGTGATTGAGAAGGGACTTTTGCAAAGGAGGGACATAGACACTTGTCAGGTTGTCGACCTCCACACTCCTGTCGAGCTCTTCTAAAGGAACCGTACGGACAAGCTCGCCGCTTCCCCCTGCTGCTGTGACAATGGTTACCGGATGCGCAGCTGGAAGATCCTCAAGCAGCGTCAGCTTCACTTCAGATGCGGTCATCGCATCATAGACCTGACATAAAATCAGATGGCTTGTATACATCAGCTGCTCGCGCTTGATATCGGTCGCATCGACGAGCTGGAAACCTTCAATCGGGTCGATGCCGAGGGTGGTGAAGGTGGCATCCAGGAAGCTCTGCCCTCCCTCAATCTCTACGTTTATTTCCCCTTCTTTTTCCTTTTCTAAAAGAAGCTGCACCGTTTTTTCCGCCATCATCGGGTGGCCGGGCACAAGATAGAAAATCTCGTCTTCCGGACGCTCCAGAAGACGGCTGGTGATTTCTTCATATACGCTGCCGAAGCTTTCGTGCTCCTCATACACTTCATCAAAGCTTTCGATCGAGAGCCCTTCCTGAAGGAGCTCTTTTACGACAGGATGATCCAGTGTCCTTGCAGTGAGCCGGGCACCGGCCTGCGTCAGCTGCCTGTAAACACCAAGCGGAAGCTGGTCCAGCCCGGAGGCGCCCAGTCCGAAAATTTTAATCGTCTGCATCGTTTTCATCCTTTCGGTAATAATGGAATCAGCCGGTTACTCGAGGGAAGAGCTTCTATCTCCTGTCTTGTAAAACCGCCGGTCCTGATCAGAATCAGTCCGAAGACTACAGCTCCCCCGACTGAAAGAGTCAGAATATAAAGAAGAAGAGGCAGCCGGTCATCCAGGGCGAATAAAGCTTTGATTACTCCTCTGCTTATGTACAATGCTGCAGACATTCCTGCCACGGCAGAGACCAGAGAGCCCCACGGAAGACACCGCCATCTCCATAATGAAAGATCTTTCCTTAAGATTACGATATTTCCAAACAAAACAAAAGTAACAGCGGTTAACGAAGCAAGAGAAGCTCCGTAGATACCGGCTGATGAGATCCATAGAAAATTAGCTGCCCCCTTCACACCGATCCCGGCTATGACAAGAACAGCTGTGTGACGAATCCGGCCGAGTCCCTGCAGGACAGAAGCGGTCGTAATGGACAGTGAACTGGCAATGATAACGAGCATCAGGATACGTAAATAACCGCTCCCGGCAGCATCCTGGAAAAATACCTCGTTCACGTCAGGAAAAAGGAAGATCAACCCGGCGGCGGCTCCGGTGGCTATGTAAAGTGTGATTTTTCCGGCACTCGTAATCGAAGACCGGACCAGCTCCGGAGTCTCGTCCATCCGCCGACGTGTCACAGAAGGAATCAAAGCAAGAGCAAGGGAAGAAGCCAGGATCGTTCCCAATTGAATCAATGGCTGCCCCCGGTCATAAATCCCTTTGACAACCTTCGCCTCTTCCGGATGGTACCCGTTCTGGACCAACTGCGGAACAAGAGTAAAGGCATCGACGAGCTGCAGGGACAACAGCAGCATATAGTTAAAGGAAATCAATACTCCGTAAAGCAGGATGTGTCTGCTGAAGGAAGCCCGGACAGGAGAGCGCTGAAAAGTCCATATCCCCCGTTTTTTAACCATCCAAAGGAAAAGTACAAGAGAAGCTGCTGCCGCTCCTGCCATACTTCCATAGGCCGCTCCGGTTCCGATGTGGTACAAATCCCCGCTTCGGGAAACCACAAGAGCCGTGGTGATAATAACAGCTACTCGGAAGACCTGCTCCACGATCTGGGATACAGCGGTCGGAGTCATATCATTTTTCCCCTGAAAAACGCCTCGGAGAACAGAAATCACAGGAATAAACAAAAAGACACAAAAAGATGTGCGGACGGCCTGGGTCAGATGTGGATCGTCCATCCACCGGGCCAGCCGGGGAGCCTGCATCCAGCCCGCAGCCACGATGACCAAACTAAAGGCGGTAAGCAGAAGGAATACAGGCAGGTAAAAAGATGGAAGGGACGCCGGACTGCTGTTGTGGTCCCGGTCGGATATGAATTTTGAAATCGCACCGGGGAAACCGTACAAGGCCAGCACCAGGGCCATTCCGAGAATCGGATAGACCTGCTGATATACGTAAAAACCAAGATCCCCGGTCAGATTCTGCAGAGGCACCCGGTAGCCGGCACTAATGATTTTGCTGATCAAACCAGCCATAGAAAGAATGAAGGCGCCTTTTAAAATAGATGGTGTAGATGTTCGAGTCATTTTGGAACGTTCTCCTCATATGTATGTGTTCAGAACTTCCATTATATCATAGGAAAAGGCCAGACCATCGGCCTGACCTTCGTGTTATTCCATCTGTTTGGCGAGAAAACTTGCTGCCGTCTGGACCGCCTTATCTGCGTCGCTTTCAAGAGGTGCTCCTTCTTTATTGAACGCAATCACACAGCCAATAGGATCTCCCTGGGCGATGATAGGATGAATAAGATAGGAAATGACGTCTTCTTCCTGCCCGCGGACGAATTCCACTGGATCCGGATGCTTTTCAGAAGCCATGGACCGCGAGTCCATGACTTCCTCCACTTTTGACCCGATCGACCGGTTCATGTATTCTTTTTTGCCTCCACCAGCCACAGCAATATACTCGTCCCGGTCACATATAAGAACAGGGGATTCCAGGGACTCACTTAAGGCTTCCGCATATTCCTTCGCAAAATCACCCAGTTCACTGATCGGGGAATATTTCTTCAGAATGACTTCCCCTTCTCTGTCCACGAATATTTCCAGAGGATCTCCTTCACGGATTCTGAGGGTGCGGCGGATTTCTTTCGGAATAACAACACGGCCTAGATCATCAATACGACGTACAATACCAGTTGCTTTCATTCTTTTATGCTGCCTCCTTTTCTGTGATGACTACCTTTCCTTCTCCTGTTGAAGAGCAAGCAGAACAAGCGGGTGATTAACGATAGTATGGGTCAGCAATAAAAACCTATACACCCTTGGTCTGGTTTTTTTCATAAATAATGTAAACCTATCCTCAAGCAGGATAGAACCCCTCTGTTTTTCAACTTGGCAGGAGTCAGCTTCAAACATGGACGCTCGTCCGCGGATAAGGAATGATCTATACATCTGGAGGCATGAAAAAAGCCTGGAGAAAAACACGGGGTTTCTCTCCAGGCCGGATCACCCTGCAGCCACAGGGTGATTATTATCAGGCTGTTGTCGTTTCTCTCATCATCTCCGGGAGACGGCCGATGAATTCTTCCACAAGCCTGTAGCGGTCGAATTCCTGTTTGCGGTCCCACGTGAAGGTCACCTTCAGCTGGCTGTCCTCGGTGCCGAGCTGAACCATCCTTCCATAAGAGTTGGCAAAGTCGAACAATTTGGAACCATCGATGTCACGGCTCTGTTCCGCTTCCATCACCATTTCGATTTTCTTCTTCTTCTCTGCGACGGATTCAATCCTGGCCCGCTTCGCCTGCAGCTTGATGCTGGAGACGCGGAAGAGATTTTCCACTTCTCCCGGGTAGTCCCCGAACCTGTCGATCAGCTCATCCCTGAGATCCTGAATATCCTCGACAGACTCCACCGCCTGGAACAATTTGTACATGTCGATTTTCTGTTTTTCATCAGCGATGTAATCATCCGGAATATAGGCATCCACGCTCAAGTCAAGCTCCGGCTGGAAAGGCTGGACTTCTTCCGGCTTTTTGCCTTGACGCTTCGCCTCGATCGCATCTTTCAGCATTTGGGAATACATATCAAACCCGACCGAATCGATATACCCGTGCTGCTGGGAGCCGAGCAGGTTACCGGCTCCACGGATGGACAAGTCACGCATGGCAATCTTGAACCCGGATCCAAGCTCGGTGAATTCCTTGATCGCCTGGAGCCTTTTCTCCGCTACTTCTGTGAGCACTTTGTCCTTCTGATACGTAAAGTACGCGTAGGCTACACGGTTGGAACGTCCGACACGTCCACGCAGCTGATACAGCTGGCTGAGACCCATCCGGTCCGCATCATAGACAATCAAGGTGTTCACGTTTGGAATGTCCACCCCTGTTTCAATGATTGTCGTACTGACAAGCACGTCGGACTCTCCGCCGAGGAAGGAGAACATAACGTTCTCAAGCTCAGTTTCATTCATCTGCCCATGAGCAAAGCTCACCCGTGCTTCCGGGACAAGTTCAGCAATCTCCTGCGCCATCCGTTCAATATTCTCCACCCGGTTGAACAGGAAGAACACCTGACCGTCCCTTGCCATCTCCCGTTCCACTGCTTCCCTCAGGAAGATCGGGTTGTATTCCAGTACGTACGTCTGGATCGGGAATCGGTTGGCCGGCGGCGTTTCAATTACGGACAAATCACGAACGCCGAGCATCGACATGTGCAGGGTTCGTGGGATCGGCGTCGCTGTAAGGGTCAAAACGTCGACATTGTTCTTCAACTGTTTGATTTTCTCTTTATGCTTCACTCCGAAACGCTGCTCTTCATCCACAATTAAGAGACCAAGGTCCTTGAACTCGACGTCCTTGGAAAGAACCCGGTGGGTACCGACGATGACGTCAACCAGTCCTTTTCTCAACCGGTCTGTCGTCTCCTTCTGCTGCTTTTTCGTACGGAAGCGGCTCATAAGGCCTACATTGACTCCGAAGCCCTGAAAGCGCTCCTGAAGCGTCTCATAATGCTGCTGCGCAAGAATCGTCGTCGGAACGAGCAGAGCCACCTGTTTGCCTTCTGCAATCGCTTTGAAGGCGGCGCGGATCGCCACTTCGGTTTTCCCGTAGCCGACGTCCCCGCAGAGCAGGCGGTCCATCGGACGGATCTGTTCCATGTCTGCCTTGATCTCTTCGATACAGCGGAGCTGATCCTCGGTTTCCTCATACGGGAAAGCTGCTTCAAATTCACGCTGCATTTCGCCGTCTTCCTGAAAGGCATGCCCTTTGGATGCTTCACGCTCGGCATACAGTTCGATCAAGTCATCAGCAATATCTTCAATAGAGGACTGTACACGGCTTTTGACTTTTTTCCATTCACTGCCGCCCAGTTTATACACTTTCGGTTCCTTGCCTTCAGAACCGACATATTTCTGGATCATATCGATCTGATCGATCGGGACATACAGTTTGTCATTCCCCGAATAATTCACCATCAGGAAGTCCTTATGACTTCCTCCCATTTTCAGCGTTTCAATTCCGAGGTACTTCCCGATCCCGTGACTGGCGTGCACAATATAATCGCCGACTTTAAGCTCCTGATAGTTTTTGATCCGTTCGGCGTTGGACATTTTCTGTCTGCGTTTCGGCTTGGCCGTCCGCTTTTTGAACAATTCCTTTTCTGTCAGTACGGCCACCTTGTGCATCGGCCATTCAAAACCGCTGCTGATGTTGCCGATGACAATCGTCGGTTTCACAAGTGGGAGTTCCGGTTCCCCTTTAGCAGGAACAGCTTCAATGTCATAATCAGCCAGGACGCCCTGGATCTTCTCCTGACGGTTCTCATCCGGTGCGAGAATCACGACAGAGTAATCCTGCTTCTCCCAGCGGTCCATCTCATTTTTCAATAAATTCATCTGGCCGTGGAACTGCTGCATCTGCCGACTGGAAATATTGACGATGTTCTGAGGCTGGGTATTGGCAATATGACGCATAAAAACAGATAAATAAAGACGGGGGTGCTCCATTTTATTCCACGTATCCTGCCAGTCAAAGGATAAGTGAAGATCGCGGACCGACTGATTCGCCTCGAGCATGCTCTGCAGCCATTCACCCTCTTCCTGATCAAGACGGTGGGCGGTTTCCTGGATCCGACTCATCTCATCTAAAACGATAAGTCCGTCCTTAGACAAGTAGTCTAGTAGACTGACAGGCTCCTCATAGAACATCTCAATGTATTTATACATTTCCTGGAATCGTTCGTGGTGTTTCAGACGCTCCAGATCATGATCAATGACCCGGCTCAGCGTCTCCTTGGATTCGGTCTTCGTCAGCTTCTTCAATGAATGAGCCAGCGCGTTTTCCAGACGATGGTGGGCTCTTGTAAAGTCCTCGGACGTCAACAGCAGTTCTGTTGCCGGGCCGATGGTGACAGCCTCCACCTTTTGATGGGAGCGCTGGGTTTCTGAATCAAAGGTACGAATAGAATCCACCTCTGTATCAAACAATTCGATCCGGTACGGAAACTCTGCCGTTAACGGATACACATCCAGAATTCCCCCACGAAGCGAGAACTCCCCCGGGGTCGCCACCATTTCCGTACGCTCATACCCCATGCTGATAAACCGTTCCAGGTAATCCTCCAGGTTGATTTCTTCCCCAACACGAAAAGGGAGCAGGTTACGCTCCCAATAGGATTGCGGCGGCATCATACGTTTCAAAGCAGCTACAGGTGCGATCAATACACCTTTTTCCTGATTCAGCCACTGGCTGAGCGCTTCGATCCTCTGACTGCGGAGTTCAGGACTCGCCACAGCGATTTCCGATGCAATCAGTTCATTGACTGGATACAGATGAACCTGATCAGGATCTGCAAGCTCCTGCATGTCGTCATACAGCTGCTGTGCTTGTATCAGTTGATGGGTGACAAGAATAACCGGACGATCCAGGGATTGCTGAAGAAGAGAAATCATCAGGCTCCTGGAGGCTCCGGAAAGACCGGCCACCATTTGTTCTTTCATTCCGGATTGAAAGCCTTCAATCACGGACTGTACATCTTCCTTTGGATGTAAATAATCCTTTATCCCTTGCATAACGAATTCCTCCACCACCTTTTCCCCCAGCAAAAGCTGGGGGTCGGGATTTACTGAATAAAATGGTCCAGTTCATGGTAATGTGGATGTTCGTCCAATGATTCTTTACACGAGTCACAGATCGTCCGTATATTCATACCGCCATCAGCGGTCATATGAACCATCTGTTCCTGATCCTGATCATTCAACAGATCAAACCCTAGTTGAGAAACATCCACGTGTGCTGCATCTAATTCTCCAACCTGATTCTCACAATGACGGCAGAAGTATCGTATTTTCATGTCCATCCTCCTTGAAGGGGTGATGGTAGATAGTGTTACCGTCCTTGTGGTCCGTTATACGAACTCAGAAGTAAACAGGTGTCATTTCATATTGTACGTATTCATCACTTCGTCAAAGGTCTGACCGACCCATGCCTCACACGCCTTCACAGCGTAATCGATACTGTCTTCAACGTGAGGGACCTCTTCTTTTGTGAACGTTCCGAGCACATGATCGATGACGGTTTTGGAGCCTTCCGGACGTCCTACGCCGACACGAAGCCGTTTGAACTCCTTCGTTCCGAGATGGTCGATGATACTGCGGATGCCGTTGTGACCTCCGTGGCCGCCTTTTTTGCGCAGGCGGATTTTGCCAGGGGGAAGATCAAGGTCATCGTAGACGACAAGGATATCCTCCACATCCAGATTATAATAATCCATCAGCGGTCTCAGCGACTCTCCTGACAAATTCATATAAGTCTGTGGCTTCAGAAGCACCACTTTTTCGCCATCCATACGCTCCATTGTATATAAGCCATTGAATTTCTTTTGACTGAATGACCAGTTGTTGCGTTCCGCCCATTCATCAAGCACCATAAACCCGGCATTGTGACGGGTCCGGTCATACTTCTTTCCCGGGTTGCCGAGACCAACAATACATTTCATAATGAACTCCCTTTTTCTCTATTACCATCTATTATAGCAAAGCTGAATCAAAAATAATGTCAAAACACGCTGGAAAGGCCGATGTATTCCTACCATCCCCTTTTCCATCGTTCCTAAACACAGAAAAGGGGCGGGCCTCTATGGCCGCGCCCCTTGATCCATGGGATCCTGTTTTACTGTTTCGCTTCATCCGTTCCAGCTTTTTCGTCCTCGAATTTCTCTTCGGACGCTTCTGGATCCGCATCAACATCCAATGGTTCCGGTTCTTCCTCCGGCATTTCTTCCGGTGGTGTTACGGAAACAATGGTCGTATTGTCATCTTCTGTAATTTCATAATTACGGGAAGATTTCAGATCACTCACCATCACGCTGTCACCGATGTTCAATTCAGAGATATCCACGACGATTTCTTCCGGAATATCCGCAGGTTTTGCACGAACGGCAAGGTCATAAAGCGGCTGCTGAACGACACCGCCCTCTTTGCTGCCGGCGGCTTCTCCTTCCAGACGAACCGGTACTTCCACATCCATCTCCTGGGACATGTTCACGACATAAAAGTCGGCATGGATCAATTCATCTTTCAAAGGATCCACCTGATAGTCATGCAGCATCACATCAACTGTATCTTTACCTTCGATATTCAGGGAAATGATTGCGTTCTTCCCTTCATCACGAACAGTTTTAAGTAACTCTATGCTGTTAACAGCAACCGTGATCGGTTCTTTGTCATTTCCGTAAACAACACTTGGGATACTTCCCTCCTGACGCAGTTCACGCGTGACGGATTGTTTGAGATTTTGTCTTTGTTTCGCTTTCAACGTAATAGCCAAAATAATCAACCTCCATTAATTTACCAATCATTAATAAAAGTTTCCCATTAAAACAAAGAGCTAAACGTATTTTCGTAAATTAATCGAATAGTATGCTGATGGACTGGCGTTCGTGGACACGGATGATCGCTTCACTGATCAAGCCGGCTACGGAAAGTTCCGTAATCTTTTCGCTCGCTTTTTCTTCGCCGAGCGGGATGGTATTGGTCACGACCAATTCTTTAATTTTAGAGTTCTCAATCCGGTCAATCGCAGGTCCGGATAGGACAGGGTGCGTACAGCACGCGTAAACCTCTGTCGCTCCGTTTTCCACGAGCGCATTGGCAGCGAGGGTGATGGTCCCCGCTGTATCGATGATGTCATCGATCAGAATGGCCGTCTTTCCTTCGATGTTTCCGACAATGTTCATCACTTCCGCGACGTTCGGTCTTGGACGGCGTTTATCGATAATCGCAATCGGAGCCTTCAGACGGTCGGCCATTTTACGGGCACGGGTTACACCACCGTGGTCCGGGGATACGATGACGACATCATCAAAATTCTTCTCTTCAAAGTAATCAGAAAGAATAGGGACTCCGACAAGGTGATCGATCGGCAGGTTGAAGAACCCTTGGATCTGCGGTGCGTGCAGATCCAGCATCAGGACACGGGAAGCTCCGGCTGTTTCAAGCAGATCGGCAATCAATTTGGCCGTAATCGGCTCACGGGCACGGGCCTTACGATCCTGACGGGCATAACCGTAGTAAGGCATAACGACATTGATAGTACGGGCAGATGCACGCTTCAGAGCATCGATCATAATCAACAGTTCCATGATGTGCTGGTTGACAGGCTCGCAGGTCGATTGGACGATATAGACATCGCAGCCGCGGATACTTTCTTCGATATTGATTTGAATCTCTCCGTCACTGAAGCTTGTAACTGTACATTTCCCAAGTTCCACTCCAATGTTGTCCGCTATTTCCTTCGCAAGGCCCGGGTTCGAGTTAAGCGAGAATACTTTCAGTTTTGAATCTTTATATCCAGTTGGCATGGATGTTACCCTCCGTTAATCTTTTTTGATCGATTTCATTTTATTAGCATAGCCCTCTTTGTTCGTCTGTCTTGAACGGGCAATAGACAGTGCCTCTGACGGGACGTCCTGATTGATGGTGGATCCGGCCGCCACGTAGGATCCACGGCCGACCGTCACCGGTGCAATCAGATTGGAGTTGCATCCGATGAAGGCATCATCTTCGATTGTCGTCAAATGCTTGTTCTGACCATCGTAGTTGACAGTAATTGTACCGCAGCCGATGTTCACACCGCTTCCCACTTCTGCATCTCCGATGTAGCTGAGGTGGGAGGCTTTGCTTCCATCTCCGAAGGAGGCTTTTTTCACTTCAACAAAATTACCGACTTTTACATCATTGCCGAGATCAGACTGCGGTCGGATATGGGCGAACGGCCCGATCTGCACACGGTTTCCAATCCGGCTGTCCGAAGCCGCACTCTGCTTGATCGTCGTTTCCGCTCCGACGTGACAGCTGCTGATTGTCGTATGAGGACCGACGACAGCATCATTTTCAATCGTTGTCGTTCCTTCAATGACGGTCCCCGGATAGATGGTGACATCCTGTCCGATGGTGACATCCGGACCGATATACGTCTGATCCGGATCGATCAAGCTGACACCATTTCTCATATGTTTCTCGTTAATGCGTGCTTTCATTAATTTTTCTGCTTTTGCCAGAGCTACACGGTCGTTGACTCCGAGTGATTCAGAGAATTCCGGTGTCTGATAGGCACTGATTGTTTCTCCGCGGTCTTTAAGAATTTCAACTACATCCGGAAGGTAATACTCTCCCTGGACGTTGTCATTGGAAACATTTTTCAGTGCGTCAAAAAGCAGAGCATTATCAAAGCAGTACGTTCCTGTATTGATTTCCTGAATCGCCTGTTCATCTTCTGATGCATCCTTCTGCTCAACAATACGTTCCACCTGGCCGTTTCCGCCACGGATGACCCGTCCATATCCATGAGGGTCATCCGCGTGAGCCGTTAAAATGGTGGCTTTTGCGTTCTGCGCTTCGTGATGATCGAGAAGTTTCTGAAGGGTTTCAGCTGTCAATAGAGGCGTATCACCACAGACGACAACAGTCGTTCCTTCTTTATCAGCAAGGATGTCATCGGCCTGTTGAACGGCGTGGCCTGTGCCCAGCTGTTCTTTCTGGACGACATAATGACTGTCCGAACCAAGCTGTTCCTGAACTTTTTCCGCTCCAAATCCTACAACTGTAATCAATTCACTTAGATCTAATGTATTCAACTGGTCGACGACATGCTGAACCATCGGTTTCCCACATACAGGGTGCAGAACCTTGTACAGTTTCGATTTCATACGTGTCCCTTGTCCAGCTGCCAGTACGACGGCATATCGATTCGTCATGAAAGAACCTCCATCCTAATTATCCACTTTGAATCATATCTTAATCCAAGGGTATTTTCAACAATATAGGACAATGCATGAAGGTTTTACCAGAACAGAAAAAAGAGCCTAACCGCATCGGTTAGACTCTTGTTGTTCCCTAAGTATCAGGAGGCCCCGGCTTCTTCGAATTCCACCTCTGCTCCTTCTTCTTCACCAGCCTGGTGATAGGCTTCAAGTACAGCGTCCTGGATCTTTCCACGTGTACCTGAATTGATCGGGTGTGCAATATCACGGAACTCTCCATCCGGAGTCCGTTTGCTCGGCATCGCCACAAACAATCCGTTGTTGCCATCAATCACCCGTATGTCATGGACAACAAATTCCTGGTCCAAGGTAATAGAAGCAATTGCTCGCATTCTTCCATCGGTATTCACGCGTCGCAGTCTTACGTCAGTTACTTCCATTAATTTCACCACCTTTTTTATCCAAAAGAACTTATGTAACACAAATTCCACAAAACGGGAAAAATTCCTGCCTGTTTTCTAAAAAATTTTTATATTCGATGAACTCCAGGCTCTCCGATGGTTTTCCGGCCATAAAAAAAGCCCTCATACGAAAGAATGAGAGCTTTGGAAAAGGTTAGATATTTTCAAGCAGATTGCCCGGACGGACTTCGATGGTTGAACGGCGGTCGTCCGCATTGACGATCTGGACGAGGGATAAATATTCTTCCACCACCCGGTCCTCCTCTTCATCTTCCGCTTCTGCGAGGACGCCGATGCCGGCAAGTTCTGCGTTGAATTCTTTTAACAGGTTCCGCATGCCGTTGATGGTTCCGCCCGCTTTCATAAAGTCATCGATGATGCAGACTCTGGATCCTTCCTGGAGAGAACGCTTCGTCAGCACCATGGTCTGGATTTTACGGGTGGAGCCTGATACATAGTTGATGCTCACGGTGGAACCTTCTGATATTTTAGGATCACGGCGGGCAATGACGACTGGGACGTTCAAATACGAAGCGACGGCATAGGCTAAAGGAATCCCTTTGGTTGCCACCGTCATGACGACGTCAACGCCTTTATCACGGAAGGCGGAGGCGAACATCCGGCCGATATTCCTCGTCGTCTCCGGGTCCCCGAGTATATCACTCATAAACAAATACCCTCCGGGAAGCAGACGTTCCGGATCCTCCAGACGATCACAGAGCTGATTCACGAACGTGCGGCTGTAATCTTCAGAGAATACAGGAATGTACTTCACTCCTCCGGCGGCACCGGATATCGTTTCCAAATACCCGATCCCCTCATGCTGGAACATTTTATTAATGATGCCAAGGTCTTCACTGATGGAAGACTTGGCCGCTCCGTACTTTTCTGAGAAATAGGGGAGGGAAATCAACGTTCTCGGCTGGTCCAGGATAAAATGCGTCATCGCAACGAGCCTTTCACTTCTTTTCATAGTAAGGACACCTCAAAATCCGAATATTTTAGTTAAATATAACAAATATGTACGGAATTTATCAAGTGGTTTCCCGGTAACCAAGCATCCTTACCATATAAACCTCCGTACAGAACCCTTTCAGGCTGTTGTAAATCCGCTGGGCACGGGCATCCTGATCGACAAGACAGAACACGGTCGGTCCGCTTCCGCTCATGAGCACAGCGTCCGCTCCTGCCTGCTTCATCTGCTCCTTGATCTGGCCGACTTCCTGATGAAGACCGAGAGTGACACCTTCCAGTGTATTGCCGACATGAGAGCAGATCCCGTCGTAATCTCCAACCTTCAGTGACTCAACCATCGCCGTGGTATCAGGATGAAGCGCCCCTTTAAGATCCAGGTTCTGATAAACCGTCTGGGTCGATACGCCGATAGTCGGCTTCGAAAGGACGACCCAGCATGGCGGCGGAGCCGGCAGTGATTGAATTTTTTCACCACGACCGGTCGCAAGTGCTGTTCCTCCGTAAACACAGAACGACACGTCCGAACCGATTTCAGCACCAAGGACGGCCAGTTCATCCATAGACAGGCCGAGTCCCCACATCCGGTTCACTCCGCGCAGGACAGCCGCTGCGTCACTGCTTCCCCCGGCAAGACCAGCCGCAACGGGAATGTTTTTTTCAATATGAATATGCACACCTTTTTTTACACGGAAACGATCCTGGATCAGCTTTGCCGCCCGGTAGGCAAGGTTTCGTTCATCATTCGGAACAAAGCGGCTTTCAGATTCCACTCTTACGACAGGTTCACGTAGAAGCGTCAGCTGGATACGATCCGCTAAATCAACGGTCGTCATCACCATTTCAACTTCATGGAAGCCGTCCGGTCGTTTATGTAAAACATCTAAGGACAAATTTATCTTGGCAGGAGCTTTTTCTAAAATCTGCATATAAGCACCTCTTCTTCTGGATTATCTGAAAGCATTGTACCATATTTCGCACCTGGAAGAGGAAGAAGGACCTGTAAAACAGACAAACCTGTAAAACCCCTTGATGCCCGGCATCAAGGGGAACGTTCAGTTTTGGTTTTTCACCATTTGTTCTTCTGCCATTTGTATCGCCCGTTTGACCATGTTGCCGGCATCGCGCCCAGAGATGCCGCCCCAGCCATCTTTCTGTACCTTGTCGTAAAACCCAAGTTCCTTCGCGATCTCTTCTTTAAACGAATCGGACATCATGCTGCGCTTACGTCCCATCGTTCTCAGCTCCTTTCGCTTTCACTCAGCTACGACAACGTTAGTATGTGCCAAACCACTCACCGGAAAACCGGTAGTTCTATACAATACTGGCAGGAACTTCTACAATAAAGCCGCCTGCTGTAGGCTGACGAATGGCTTTCCGTCATGAAGGCAAAATAAAAAAGCAGCAAACGGAAGGTTCACTGCTCAAGGGCCAAAGTCTTAAGGTCATCAAAGGTCAGTTCGACTGTCTCTGTAAGTACATCTGCATAGCTGTATGATACACGTTCAAATGCATTTTCTTCCTGGTCAAGCTCGACAATGAAAACCGCAGGATAAGTTTCTGCTAAAACACCGGAACGCTCAATCGTCTTGCGGCGCCCGCCGTTTGCTTTCAAAGTTAGTCGTTTACCAATCTGTCCTTCTAGGGACTGCTTAATTTCACCTAACGTTTTAGCCACTGCACTCCACCTCACTGTTTATAAGAATACCACAGACTATGGACAAAGTCAAATAAAGTTATCAATTATACCAACTGATCGAAAACATTGCAACAGAATGATATAAATAATTACTCTTGGTTAGGTTATCCATAAGTAGGAAAAGTATGTAGTTTTTTGCGGCATTTCTGCGGGATTGAATCAGCAGGAATCCAGTGCCGGATGATTCGAAACAAAGGATGACGACACGTCGGGCCATCCCAAAAGTGAATAGCCGTTGTTTGTTGGAAACAACGGCTATAATTCTTCCTGGTTTTTCGTATAGGGGATGCCGATCCGAAGAAGTCCCTTCGTCTCTATTCCGCCAAGCCCATCCTGACCACTGATGGTGTTGCGGATAACCTCCCATATATTAATATGATCCTTGAACGACGTATATGCCACTCTGGCTGCTACATACACAGGGTCAATGGCGTGGATGTTCACCCGGGATGGTGAGCTCGCAAAATTGGCCCCGGCACGGATGATCGATTCAAAGTGCGACTGACAGGCTCCAGCAAATACGACCAGCTGATCGAAATTAGGGTAGCTGCGCCTGATGTTCCTCACCGCTTCGACAAAATACTTGGAATGGCGGTACGATTCCAGTTCCCTGACCGGACCTTTCGCTTTCGAATACGAGTCATGTCCCGTTAATACGACGATTTCCGGATGAACTTTTTCTATTAAAGGCAGGACTTGGTGAGGCATTTCCTTCTCATGGAGATACTGTCCGTGTACCTGCAGGCCAAGCTGTTCATATAAGGCAATGCATTTTTTTAAAAACAACGGGTCCCCATCAATATGGAGGATACGCGGCGGGATTTGAAAATAGCTCGTTTCTTCATCGGTTCCGTATCCACTTCCTGCATCCGCTTCCCGCTGTTCCCTTAACAGCCGGTAATCCTGTCTGAATAAGCGGTAGGAAAAGGCTTCCTGTTCCTCTACACGGCTTTTTCTACGGTGGTACTCCGCGCCTGTGACTTCTTCCACATCATCCAGCGGGGCGTCCGCCTCGAGACGGATATGTTCACCCATCAACTGGACGACGGAAGAGGATTTCTCTTTCACACGGAAAATTACATCGTGCTGATAAGACTTCCTCGTAACGAGGTCTCCATTTGATATCATTTCTTCCCCACCTTACTCTAAGCACTACATTAGTGTATGTGAAAAGATGGGCTTTGTGTCTTACTTATACAACTCATTCGCAAGAGCTGCAAACTCTTCCATCGACAAGGATTCTCCGCGGCGGGAAGGATCAATGCCGGCTTCATCCAGGCGGGTCCGCAGTTCACTCTTATCCATGCGGCCCTTGAAATGACGGGCCAGGTTATTCATCAACGTTTTCCTGCGCTGCCCGAAAGTGGCTTTGACCACATCAAAGAAAAAGTCTTCATCTTCCACCTGGACCGGAGGCTGATCACGCATCTCCAGGTGCAGGACAGAAGAATCCACGTTCGGCTGCGGCATAAAGACGGTCTTAGGAACAGTCAGGGCTACGGCCGCTGTTGTATAGTACTGGACAGCAATCGACAACGATCCATAACTCTTCGTGTTCGGTTCGGCGGCCATACGGTCGGCCACTTCCTTTTGGATCATGACGGTTATGCTGTCAATCGGCAGATGACTCATCAACAGCTTCATCAGAATAGGCGTCGTAATGTAATAAGGAAGATTGGCGACAACCCTGACCGGCTGTCCTTCCTTGAACTGTTCCTGAATGACCTGTTCTACGTCGGCTTGAAGAATATCCTGATTGATGACATGCACATTATCATATGGACTCAGTGTATCTTCCAAGATCGGAAGCAGACGCTGATCAATTTCAAAGGCTACGACACGATCGGCATGACGGGCCAATTGTTCTGTAAGCGCTCCGATTCCCGGACCGATTTCAATGGCTCCTGCCTCTTCATGAATACCAGCCTCTTCAATAATATTCTTCAGAATGTTTACGTCGATAAGAAAGTTCTGGCCGAGGCTTTTCTTAAACGAAAATCCATACTTCCCGAGTATTTCCTTTGTACGTGATGGTGTCGCAACCGCTTTACTGTTCATAGCTTTCCTCCTGATTGATTCTATCTATACTTTCAGCAAGCTGCCGGCGGGTGATATGAAACATATTCAACCGGCGGAGCAGCTGCTTTCCATTGGTTTTGCCTATGTTTAAGTCCATGCCTATCTTTTCTCTTAAGTCAGCAGAATGCGGGCCTCCGATCAAACCAAGGTCGATCAGATCCTGCTTTGAAATTTCCCCTGCCTTCTCATCCATCAGCTCATAGACAGCGCTTAAAGCTGTTTGAATGTCCGTAATGGAAGCATGCTCTATTCCGATCCCTTTATCCTGCCTCGCTCTGGCCTGATGCTTCGGAAGGAAGGCGTGCTTGCAGTCCGGAATCTTCTGCGCAATGATATGACGGATCCGCTCTCCCGGATAATCGGGGTCCGTAAAAATAATGATGCCCCGCTTCTCCTGCGCATGCTTGATGCGTGTCAGCACCTCTTCATCAATAGCCGATCCGTTCGTTTCAATGGTATCTGCATCCACGGCCCGTTTAATTTTGGCCGTGTCGTCTCTTCCTTCAACGACAATGACCTCTTTAATTTTCAATGGTATATCCTCCCTGCACGTCCGTTTATAAACCTCTCCCTAGCATACCATGAGTCTATACACGGAAAAAAGCAGAGGAAAGGTTCCTCTGCTGTCTTCACTCATCCAGTATTTTCACTTGTACCGTTTTTGAACCAAAGTTGTAAGCTTCGCTCTTGGAAGAGACATGAAGGTCAATCCGTTTCCCATTGATTGCTCCACCCGTATCTCCTGCAATGGCAGTTCCATAGCCTTCCACCCAGACACGGCTGCCCAGCGGAATGACGTCCGGATCGACAGCTACGACTTTCTTATCAGGGTTTTCATTTAAATCAATTCCCGTTGCTGTTACGCCCGAGCATCCGGCACACTCCGCCGTGTACGCTGTAGCGTGCATCCGCATCGTTTGACTCGATTCTTTTTCACGGCTTGTTTCCGGACTGCTTTTTGAAACGTTGGCAGATGTCTGCACAACTTCGCGGGAAGAGTCTGTGTCTTTTTCAGCATCTGAAGTGGAGGCTGCCAACACAGGCTGTGGTGTGGGTTCATCCACTTTTGTACCAAGCGCTACGATTTCCCTTCGGCTTTCCTGATCGACCGTCTCTTCTACAAGCTCACGGCTGACCTCTTCGCCATTTTCAATCGTAACTTCATACTCCTTCGTCACAAGACCTTCCTGCCCGTCTTCCAGCACCTTGCGCTCCCCTTTCGGAAGGGAGTCGTCCTTTTTCACTTCAACCGAATAATCCGTTTCTTCTTCGACAATGTCGGTCACCTTTTCCACCCGCGTGATTTCCAGCGGTGTATCCGCAGATACCCATGCATCCGCATCAACGTTCAATTCATCCAGGTCATCGAGTTCAATTCCCTGTTCTTTCAATAATTCTTCCACAGTGGAAGGTGTCGTCCATATATGTTCCTCGTCTCCGCCATCATTCAACGTAACTTGAAAGGCTTCAGCGACCTCAATACTCATGCCATCAGCGAGATGCTCACTGGATTGGTGGGACAGCTGATCGTGTTCCTTGAATTCCAGATCATTCTCCTTGAAAAACTCTCCGACAGTAGCTGCCGTTGTATAATAGTCTTTCTTTTCCCCGCCATCGATGGCCAGGTGAACCGATTTTGATGCTATGTATTCAACATCCATTCCGTATTCAACTGAATCAGATAATTTATGTGATAATTCATCATGCGATTGTATGGAAACGTCCAGATCAGACAATAATTCCTCTACCGTATCCGCATGAGTACGAATCAATTCTTTTTCTCCGTTCTGAGTCACCTGGACAGAAGCCTTGGTCGCTTCATAGGTAACGGTCACTAAAAAGGCGGATGCCAGGATAACAGATAATACAGCCCAGAAAGTCGTTTGACTGACAGCTTTTTTTACAATTTCTTTTCTATTCATCCTAAAGGCCCCCTCTCTTAAGCACGCGTTCCATTGTATTCAAGTGACAAAATGATGTCAACTAACTCCCCTTTAAATAAAATGGAGGAGTCAGATGACAATCACTGACTCCTCCATTATGCATTTATGCCCAGATGAATAACATAACAGGCATGTTACAATTCCCATACAATTCTCAAACAGCTGTAATATTATGACCAAAGTCCTCCATTACGAATGGGAAATACCAAAGAAGGACAAGGCATTCTCTGTCGTGACACGGCTGACCTCTTCATAAGAGATCCCCTTCAATTCAGCGACCTGTTCGGCTACAAGCTTTACGTAAGCCGGTTCGTTCCGTTTGCCTCGATTTGGATGAGGAGCTAGAAACGGACAGTCCGTCTCCACAAGCATATGCTTTAAATCAACGGCTTTGGCGACTTCTTTCGGAAGCTTGGCATTCTTAAATGTCACAGGTCCGCCCAGGGAGATCAGGAAATTCATATCGATGCATTCCTGAGCAGTTTCCACTGGTCCGCTGTAACAGTGCATAATCCCACCGACTTCTGCTGCGTTCTCCTCTTTCAGGATCTGCACAATATCCTCCGTTGCCTCCCGGTTGTGAATGATGATCGGCATCTTGACTTTTTTCGCCAGCCTGATCTGCTTCCGGAAGACGTCCTTCTGCACATCAGCCGGCGATTTATCCCAGTGGTAGTCGAGTCCCATTTCGCCGAGAGCCACTACTTTCGGATGAGAAGTCAGCTCTTCAATCCAGGCCAGGTCTTCATCAGTCATATCGACCGCATCGACCGGGTGCCACCCCACAGCCGCATAGATATTCTCATCCGATTCCGCAATTTCCAGTGCCTTCGGAATCGTCTTTCTGTCAAAACCGACGACAGTCATATACGTCACACCAGCTTCGCGTGCCCTTTGGATCGTTTCCTCAAGGTCTTCTTCAAATTGATCGGCATTCAAATGAACGTGTGTATCAAAAAGCATCGTTGTCCCGCCTTTCTTTTTTCATTGGAAAAGGGAAAGCGCTGATTAGAGCTTTCCCTTTTTAGTCCTGTGTTATTTCACTTTTGTGCCATTGCTCAAGGTCTGATCGACAGAAGCTAGAGCAAGCTTTCCATTGTCTTCACCGGCAAGAATCATCCCCTGGGACAATTCACCGCGCAGTTTCACCGGCTTCAGGTTGGCAATACAGATCACTTTCTTACCAACGAGTTCCTCTGGTGAATAGTGTTCGGCAATGCCTGAGACAACCTGACGCTGCTCAAAGCCAAGATCGAGCTGGATTTTCAGCAGTTTATCCGCTTTTTTCACTTTGTCGACTTTCAAAACTTCAGCTACGCGGAAGTCGAGTTTGGCGAAGTCCTCAATCGTCACTTCATCAGCAAGATCGGCTGGAGCTTCCTTTTTCTCTTCTTCCTTCGGAGCCGGCTGCTTCATCATATCTTTAATGATCTGCGTCTCTTCCTCTGCGTCAAGACGCGGGAAAATCGGCTCGTCTTTTTGAACAGTCGTTCCTGCTGGAATCAATCCGAACTCTGCAAGGCTTTCCCATGACTTGAAACGCTCTTCATTCAAGCCAAGCTGTTGGAAAATCCGGTCCGGTGTCTGCGTCAGGAATGGCTGCAGCATCACTGCAGTATGACGGAGGGCTTCGGCCAGGTGCGCCATGACATTTCCGAGACGCTCCCGTTTCGTATCATCTTTCGCAAGCACCCATGGCTGCGTTTCATCAATGTACTTGTTCGTACGGCTGATGAACTTCCACAACGTGGAAAGCGCAACGGAGAACTCCATATTTTCCAACGAATCTTCGACGCCGTCAAGCGTTTCACGGGCAAGACTTTCCAGGCTTTCATCAAAGGTATCCTCAGCCAGTGTAAGCGCCGGGATCTGTCCATCAAAGTATTTGCTGATCATGGCCACTGTACGGTTCAACAGGTTGCCAAGATCATTGGCCAGGTCATAATTGGTCCGCTCTACGAACGCTTCCGGAGTGAAGACGCCATCAGATCCGAACGGTACTTCGCGAAGCAGATAGTAACGCAGGGCGTCAAGACCATAGCGGTCACTGAGCTTAACCGGGTCGACGACATTCCCTTTTGATTTGGACATCTTGCCGTCCTTCATCAAAATCCATCCGTGGGCGAACACTTTTTTCGGAAGCGGAAGATCCAGCGCCATCAGCATGATCGGCCAGTAAATCGTATGGAAACGGACAATTTCCTTCCCTACCAGCTGGACATCGGCCGGCCAGTATTTCTGATAGCGTGTATCATCATCCGTACCATAACCGAGGGCTGTAATGTAGTTACTCAAGGCATCAATCCACACGTAAATGACGTGTTTTTCATTACCCGGCACGCCGATTCCCCAATCGAAGGTCGTCCGGGAAACCGCCAGATCTTCAAGTCCTGGTTTAATGAAGTTGTTGATCATTTCATTCTTCCGGCTTTCCGGCTGAATGAACGTTGGATTCTTCTCATAAAAGTCAAGAAGCTGATCCACGTAGTTGCTCATTTTGAAGAAGTAGGACTCCTCTTTAACTTTCTCCACTTCACCGCCGCAGTCCGGGCAGTGCCCTTCATCAAGCTGGCGTTCTGTGAAGAAGGACTCGCACGATGTACAGTACCATCCTTCATATTCGTCGAGGTAGATATCCCCTTTTTTCATTAAATAGTCGAAAATTTTCTCCACGACCACTTTGTGGCGGTCCTGTGTCGTACGGATAAAATCATCATACGTAATATCCAGCTTATCCCACAGCTGCTTGATTCCGCTGACGATATCGTCGACGTACTCCTGTGGCGAAACCCCTTTTTCCTCGGCTTTCCGCTGAATCTTCTGTCCGTGCTCATCCGTCCCTGTCAGGTACATCACATCGTACCCCCGCAGGCGCTTATAACGGGCCATCGCATCGCCGGCCACCGTTGTATAGGCATGTCCAATATGCAGATTACCACTCGGGTAATAGATTGGTGTTGTAATATAGAACGTATTCTTTTCCTCTGGCATCCTGTTCCCTCCTTAAAAAATCATCCTAACGCCATGAAAGGTCATGGTATCATTCTATCGATTTATTTCTTTTATTTCCATTCCTAACATTAAAATATACCGAAAGTTGTGTAAAACTGTCAAAAGAAGCACACATTAGTGCTTCACATCTGTAAATACCGTGGTAAAATAGGACATATATAACCGAAGTGGATAAACTATCCATTTTTGGAACCGATATAAATGGAGAAGAGGAAATCAGGCCTGCGGAAATCACTCCTCTCCCCCATTTTATATACCTCACCTCGTATAGGGATATGGAAATCTCTGCACCTTTTTTAGTAATTGACACGTCTGGGAATGGTTGGTACTATTATGTCGAGACATATGTCGAAACATGACGATCAAACTTTTGATTGAGGGGAGATAGAAAAATGAAATCTACAGGTATTGTACGTAAGGTGGACGAGCTTGGTCGCGTTGTGATTCCGATCGAACTTCGCCGCACACTGGGGATCAATGAAAAAGACGCATTAGAAATTTACGTGGACGATGACCGCATCGTTCTCAAGAAGTATAAGCCGAATATGACTTGTCATATTACTGGTGAAGTTTCAGACGACAACATGAAACTGGCCAACGGCAACCTTGTTCTAAGTAAAGAAGGCGCTCAAATGCTTCTTAACGAACTTCAGGACAACCTTAAATAAAAAAAGAGATAAACAAAAGACGACGACAATCACTGGTTAGCGAATAGAGAGATAATCAGTCTGACATATGCTCCAAAACAAATCCCTTACTGGACAGGCCTGACAGTAAGGGATTTTCTTATATCTATTCATCCTGGATGACGTGATAAGCCTGATAAACATCCCGTTTTGGAAGTTCTCTGTCCAGGGCGGTCTGTTTAATCGCCTGCTTGCTTTTCATCTGTTCTTTCTCGATGTAGTGGTCCACATGGTCAATCAGGGAAATCCCCGCCCACCATGCCTCCTCCTGCTTTTCCTCTTCTGAAGAGCCTTCTATAATGATGCAGAATTCCCCACGCAGGTCCTCGTCCTCAGCCCACTGGGCGAGTTCAGGAAGGGTCCCGCGTATATATTCTTCAAAACGCTTGGACAATTCCCGCACGAGCGATGCTCTTCTTGCTCCGAACTCCTCATTCATATGCGCGAGCATTTCCTTCAGACGATGAGGAGATTCATAAAAGATCAACGTCGCTCCATAAGGTTTCAGACGTCCCAATACAGCTGCCCTGTCTTTCTTTTTACGTGGCAGAAAGCCACAAAAGTAAAATTCATCCGTCGGTAAACCGGACCCGGCCAAGGCTGGGAGGGCGGCATTCGCCCCTGGAAGAACAACGACTGGAACGTCCTCCTCCACCGCTTCAGCCACAAGATCTGTACCCGGGTCTGAAATCCCCGGCATCCCCGCATCGCTGACAAGAGCAATGGTCTGCCCTGCCTGCAGCTGTTCGACCAGCTGAGATCCCTTGGTGTATTTGTTATGCTCATGATAGCTGACCAACGATGTGTGAATATCGAAATGATTCAGCAGCTTTCTTGTATTCCGGGTATCTTCTGCCGCAATCATATCAGCACCCTTTAAGGTGGATACAGCCCGGTACGTCATATCCTCCAGATTCCCGATTGGTGTAGGTACAATATAAAGGGTACCTGTTGGATGTTCATTAAAGCTCTTTTGAATTTTCACCAGCTTCCTCCTTCCGCTGTTCAATCCATATTTCTTTTTTCGTTCTGGCCATCCGCTTTAAACGGTATTCCTCCTGGAGGGCTTCTCTTTTATGATCATAACACTGCCACGCTTCCAGTACGAGCGGTCCCCGGCCCCTGGTATATTTAGCTCCTTTTCCTTCCCGATGCTTCTGCAGACGGAGCTCGAGGTTATTCGTATACCCGGTATAAAGGCTCCCGTCCCCACAACGAAGCATATAGACATAATGACTACCGTCCATTTAGAATATCCTTCAGTTCATCGGTGTAACCGCCATCTTCCTGAAGCGCATAGAATGGCGGAAGGATTTTCAATCCAGGACGACCGTCCCGCACCCCTTCAATCAAAAGGATGTTCGCTTCCTTCCCTGCTTTCGGGTAGACAAGCCGCATCCGCTTCGGCTCCAGCTTATGGGCTTTGAAACGTTGGATAATCTCCACAAGCCGGTCCGGCCGATGCACCATGGATACTTTCCCACCGGATTTTGCAAGCCGGCTGCATGCAGATACTACATCCTCAAGAGTACAGTGAATCTCATGGCGGGCGACAGCCAGGTATTCATTCAAGTTATGTTCCTCTGTTTTGGGTGTTGGAAAATAAGGAGGATTGCAGGTGACCAGATCGAACTTGTTATTACCGTAATAGGCCGGCATCTCCTTCAAATCCCCATGGATCATCTGAAGCTGATCACCGAGTTCATTCAATTCAACATTCCGAACCGCCATATCATGCAGACGCTCCTGGATTTCCACTCCAGTTATGGGTACGGAAGAGCGTGTGGATAGAAACAACGGAATGACCCCGTTTCCCGTACACAAGTCGAGAATCTTTCCTCTTGTTTTCGGTACGTAAGTAAAGTCGGCAAGCAGAACAGCATCGAGCGAAAAGGCAAAAGCGCTCGGGCTTTGGATAATCCTCCGTTCTTCCTTGGCTAATAAATCATCGATTCGTTCATCATCTTTCAATTGTACCATCCGTCTGTTTCCTTTCTTTCCGATATAAAGAGAGCCCTTCCTCGAACGAGCAAGGAAAGGGCCTGGACCTGGATTTATTTCTTTTTATTCAAAAATGATAGGCAGAACAAGCAATCCTCGTCTCTCGGGCTGCCGAAATGCAGATTACAAATATGAAAGCCTTCTTCATAGAGTCTGGCCAGATTATCATAGCCTTCTCCGACGACCGTGCCTTTGTCCTGTTTCGACGAGGGTGAGGAAGGGGTCTCCTGTTTCTCATTTTCCTTTTCCAACCGCTGCCGCAGATGATGATTCTCAAGCGATAAATGCTGGTTCTCTTCCAATAGATAGGCCAGCTGCTTTTTCAGATCTCCAAGCTGTTCATACAACTCGCCGATCTGGCTTTCGAAATGGGATACTTGTTCAAAAATGGCTTTCTTATTCACGGTCGACTTCACCCTTTTATTCTGAGGCTTCGGTTTGAAGGACGCCTTCATCAATCAGTTCCTGAAGGGAATACTCCAATACACGTTCCTTCTCGCGGAATTCAACCTGAACCATGCGTTCAAGCATGTTGAGACCGACCACTCTGCCTTTCCCATAAGAAGTTGATATATTCTCACCGAGATCCGGAAGCTCTTTTTTCGCATTTTCATAATCATCATTTTCGTACTTCAGACAGCACATCAAGCGGCCGCAGAGGCCTGAAATTTTGGCTGGGTTGAGCGACAGATTCTGGTCTTTGGCCATTTTAATAGATACTGGCTCGAAATCCCCGAGGAACGTAGAACAGCAGAGCATTCTTCCGCAGGGACCGATGCCGCCGAGCATCTTGGCTTCGTCACGGACACCGATCTGTCTAAGCTCGATTCTCGTTTTGAAAACAGACGCGAGATCCTTGACGAGTGTCCGGAAATCGACGCGTCCATCGGCAGTAAAATAAAAGATCACTTTATTGCGATCAAATGTATATTCAACATCGACAAGATTCATGTCCAATTTATGTTCACGGATTTTTTTCACACAAACCTGGTAGGCTTTTTGAGCATTGTCTTTGTTTTCATCCACGGTGAGTTTATCCTTGTCATCCGCCATGCGGATCACTTTCTTAAGAGGTAACACCACATCTTCTTCATCTATGGATTTATTAGCAATGACAACTTTTCCGAATTCAATCCCGCGGACCGTTTCCACAATGACGTAGTCTTCCGTCGTCATACGCAGTCCACCTGGATCAAAGTAGTAGACCTTACCGGCTTGTTTAAATCGGACACCTACAACTTCGATCATACGATCATCACCTCTGTAGTTGAAGGGTAAGTTGTTCCATCACTAAATTAGGATGGACATTTTGATTTATCTTTCGTTTTGCCTCAAGAATGCTGGAAAGACCTCTGGCTGCCGACTGTCGTGACCACCTCATGACCGACTGGTTCAATTTCTCTTTCTCTGAAATGAAAACGATCGAATCTTCCCGGTCCAAAAGTTGATGGATCATATCCTGAAACCAGAGTATGAGCACGTCAAGACCGCGCTGCAGCTGGGTGCGTTCCTTAAAGTGAGGCATCCATTGATGGTTGATAAACAAAAGTCCTTCATTTGGTTTGTTTTGAAGCACTTCAATTAATTGTATCACTATTTTTCTAGCATTCGCAAACCACTCATCCTCATTCATCTCCAGTGCTTCCGTCATGTTATTCGTCAAAGCCGCAAGCAGGCGGGCGTTTGAGTTGGAAACGCCTTCTTCAATTAATTTTTTCTCCATGATATGCGCCTGGAGTGGTTGAAAAGCCAGCAGCTGGCATCTGGATCGGATAGTATCCAGAATCGTGGCGCCGTTTTCCGTTAACAGCATCGCGGTTGTCTGCCGGCTCGGCTCCTCGAGGAACTTCAACAGGCGGTTCGCCGCGTTGACGGTCATTTTTTCTGCATCCACAATGATATAGACTTTACGGTTGGACTCCAGTCCTGTGTATGTGAATTCCTTTTGCAGATGAAGGATCTGGTCTTTTTTAATAGACTGTCCATCCGGTTCTATCCAGTGCAGATCGGGGTGGTTCCCCGAATCGATACGGTGGCAGTCGCGGCAGTTCTGACACGGTTCCGCCCCGTCTTTATTTTTACAGAAAATACTTTTCGCAAATAGTAAACTCATTTCTTTTTTTCCAGTGCCGCGATCTCCCTGAAATAGATAGGCGTGGGAGATGCGGTCTTTCTTGAAGCTGTTGACCAGCATCTGAGCCGCTAACGGCTGTAATTGTTTCATATCCTGCCACGTCTGCATGTACATACCGTCCTTATGTGTAAAGATTAATCAGCAGACCTTTCATTTCACCCATCAATCCAAGCAGGTCGACCGAACGCTTCTCCTGATCCATCACCATTTCCGTAAGTTCCAGAAGCTGCTCATCAATGGTTTCAATGAGCGTAAGCCTGCGCGTCTGTCCATGAGGACTCCATTGCTGGGACTGCTTGAGGTTTGTGCCGTACTGCACGGATTCTTTAATGAAATCCTTGATGAGACGTTTATATTTAGCAAGATCCCTGAAGGAACGGGAGCGCGCAACGCGTTCCCCCTGGGCCGTAATCGTCTCCACAAGCCGGTCCAGCTGATTCTGCTGCAGCTGCTGAGTCTGGGTCTGGATGATCGTACCGAACGTCCGGTTTCCCTGAGGTATCTTTCCTGTGTTTTTAACAGGGCCTTCCACATTTGCTCTTATATCCTGATTGATTTTCATAAGAGCCTCTTAAAAATGGAAAAAGGAATCGACAGGTAAGATGAACACCGTCGCTCCTCCAACTTCCACCTTCACAGGTTTCGGAATGTACGAGTCGGCATTCCCCCCCATTGGAGAAATCGGTGCCACCATCTGTTCGCGCTGGCTGCAATTTTCCCTGATGATATCGAGGGCACGATCGACGTGATCATCTTCACAGCCGATCATGAATGTCGTATTTCCTTCCCTGAGAAAACCACCGGTGGTCGAAAGTTTAGTTGTTTTAAAGTCATTTTTGGATAACGCATCATTTAAACGGCTGCTGTCCTTATCCTGGACGACCGCAATAATCATTTTCATGAGAACAGCCCTCCTGTTTGGGTGTTTTCTCCTATTATAACAAATCGCGGAAGGATTATGAGGGTAAGGACGCACGTAGAATTCTTGAGGCGTCCTTTTTCACTTCGTCGAACGACCGGCCGGCATCAATGATTTGAATACGGTCTTTACTGCGTGCGGCAAGTTCCTCATAAGCCTCGTGGACTTTTTTGTGAAAAGCAAGATGTTCTAAATCGAGACGGTTCTGTTCCCGTCCTTTGTTCTGTGCAATCCTGTCGAGACCCTCTTCCGGGTTTATATCAAACAGCAGAGTCAGGTCCGGCATGCAGTCTTCTATCGCAAACTCATTGATTTGATAGACCTCTTCCATACCAAGCCCCCGGGCAGCACCCTGGTAGGCCAGACTGGAATCGACGAAACGGTCACACAATACAATGCTCCCTTTCTCTAAAGCGGGTAAAACCTTTTCAACAAGGTGCTGCCTCCGGGCTGCTGCATACAACAGTGCCTCTGTCCGTGCATCCATTTCTGTATGGTCCGGATTCAGGATGACTTCTCTAATTTTTTCTGCAATACGGATTCCACCCGGTTCCCTAGTTTCCATGACCGGGTATCCCTCACTCCGAAGTTCAGCGGCGATTTCTTTCAGCATGGATGACTTTCCAGCCCCATCGCCGCCTTCAAATGTTACAAACAATCCCTTCACAATCATTCTCCTTTAAACACTCGCACCCCTGTTGCCATATCTAAGTTCTGAAAACGTGCGCCCTTCTCCACCAAAGAGTGGACGGCCTGGATATGTGTACTGGAAAGGCGTTCCCCTTTGAGTATCAAAGGGATTCCGGGTGGATAAGGGATGATGGCTTCGGCGGCTGCCTGTCCTTCCGCTTCGTTCCAGTCCATAAGAACGACCGGTTTGTCCCTCATCTCCGAATAACTCCATTCCAATGTTTGAATAGGTGGAAACGATATTTGATCTTGCTTTATTGTAGCATGGTTTTCCGTCTTTTTTAATTTGTTATCGACGAAAGCCAGTTGTTTCTTTAAGTTAGCCAAGGAAAAATAAGGCTCCAGCCCTAACACGAGCAGCACCTGGTCCGTTGAAGCCATCTCGGGGACCAGTCCCTGCTTTTCCAATACATCAGCTACAGCAAAGCCTGTGTTCGTCTCAGGCTCAAGAATGATCTTCATTGTATCGTCCCAAGGAGTGACGGGAAGAACACGCCAATGCTCCGGATAACCTTCAAATACCGCCCGCACATCCTTAATGAAAGAAACAAGCGTTTTCCGATCCTCTGTAGACCACTGCTGTAAGTAATCCCTTGCCAGATCAAGACTCGCCATCAATGGATAGGAAGGACTGCTTGATTGAAGCATCTGCAGGTAGTGGCGCAGACGGGCAGAAGAGACGCGGCACCCCTTTATATGCAGGTAAGAAGCCATCGTCATCGCCGGGGCCATTTTATGGGCCGACTGGACGACGGCGTCGGCCCCCGCTTTTAAGGCCGGCTCCGGGAATGGAGGTCCTAAATGAAAATGAACACCATGAGCTTCATCAATCAGCAGAGGAATATCCCGGCTGTGGACAACGGAAGCGATCTCTCTTAAAGGATACGTCCGGCCGAAATAATCGGGATAGGTTAAAAAAACAGCACGGCTGTCCGGATATTGGTCGAGCGCTTTTTGGATAGACGATGGTGTGACCCGGCTGTAGCGGCCCGTATCCTCCTCATATTCAGGGGCAATGAATACCGGTTTTGCTCCCGCCAGTTCTATACCATTCAGAACAGATTTATGACAGTTCCGCTGCACGATGATTTCATCACCCGGCCCGCAGACTGTTAAGAGGAGCGCCATATTTCCAACCGTCGTACCATTCACGAGGAAAAACGTCTCTTCACTTCCAAAAAAACGAGCCGCGTGGTCCTGCGCCTGGCGTATGACGCCCTCCGGAGCATGCAGATCGTCCAATCCACTGATTTCTGTCGCATCCAGTCCAAGAAAGCCGGTATCCTCTCCCTTATATATCTGCCCGTATTTATGACCTGGAACATGAAAAGAAATCGGTTCTTTCTCTCTATTTTTCTGCAGCGCCTCATAAAGAGGCGTCGATTTTAAATTCACGCGCACTCCATCCTTTCTTCTTCCTCCACACTACCGGAGATCGCCTCCTCAGGCAATCCACCGAAGATTTGCCGACCCCTGCAGGGTTTAAAGAGCAAGTCTGTCCCTTTCCTCTATAAATTTGAAACAGAAAAAAAGAAGACCTTCTGTTTAACAGAAAATCTTCCTTTTCAAATGATCATTTGATAATGTTCCAAGCATCAGCGATGCCCGTCTGGTAAGTGAAGCCTTGGTATCCACCGGCCGCACGGCTTGAGAATCCGCGATCTTTTTCTACTGGTAAAGACAAACCACTTCAAGATCATTGTTGGTACAAGTCACCATTCGTCAGGAGGGAATCATGGACTTCTGTGCCTCTGCCATTTTCTTCACAAAATGCACATACTTCGGATCATCCGCCGGTGTGTCTTTTATTTCTGATTCACAGGCTTCGCAGATATAAATTTTCAATAAATATAATCCCTGGTCGGTTTTCCTCTCACAAATGCTGCATCGATCTTTCCTACTCATCGCTATCCCCCTCTTTCCGTGCGATTTAAATGCTACAGCCTTAGTATGTCCAAAACTATGAATCTTATACTTTCAAGGTCTATGTACATGCAAAAAAAGATAGAAAAAAACCTCCAGGACAATCCTGAAGGTTTTGTGTGACGTGGCAGCGTCCTACTCTCACGGGGGTAAACCCGACTACCATCGGCGCTGAAGAGCTTAACTGCTGTGTTCGGCATGGGAACAGGTGTGACCTCTTCGCCTTCACCACCACATCGATATAAAGTTTGAGGTGAACCCTCAAAACTGGATAAGGAAACAACTATTGATGAAACATCATTCACGAAGTATATATAGATAAGTCATCGATCCATTAGTATCCGTCAGCTCCACGTGTCACCACGCTTCCACCTCGGACCTATCAACCTCATCGTCTCTGAGGGATCTTATCTGCTCGAAGCAGAGGGAAATCTCATCTCAAGGGGGGCTTCATGCTTAGATGCTTTCAGCACTTATCCCGACCACACGTAGCTACCCAGCGATGCTCCTGGCGGAACAACTGGTACACCAGCGGTGTGTCCATCCCGGTCCTCTCGTACTAAGGACAGCTCCTTTCAAATTTCCAACGCCCACGACGGATAGGGACCGAACTGTCTCACGACGTTCTGAACCCAGCTCGCGTACCGCTTTAATGGGCGAACAGCCCAACCCTTGGGACCGACTACAGCCCCAGGATGCGATGAGCCGACATCGAGGTGCCAAACCTCCCCGTCGATGTGGACTCTTGGGGGAGATAAGCCTGTTATCCCCGGGGTAGCTTTTATCCGTTGAGCGACGGCCCTTCCATACGGTACCGCCGGATCACTAAGCCCGACTTTCGTCCCTGCTCGACTTGTAGGTCTCGCAGTCAAGCTCCCTTGTGCCTTTACACTCTGCGAATGATTTCCAACCATTCTGAGGGAACCTTTGGGCGCCTCCGTTACTCTTTAGGAGGCGACCGCCCCAGTCAAACTGCCCACCTGACACTGTCTCCGGACCGGATTACGGTCCTGGGTTAGAATGTCCGTACAGCAAGGGTAGTATCCCACCAGCGCCTCCACCGAAGCTGGCGCTCCGGTTTCCAAGGCTCCTACCTATCCTGTACAAGCTGTACCAACATTCAATATCAGGCTGCAGTAAAGCTCCACGGGGTCTTTCCGTCCTGTCGCGGGTAATGTGCATCTTCACACATAGTATAATTTCACCGGGTCTCTCGTTGAGACAGTGCCCAAGTCGTTGCACCTTTCGTGCGGGTCGGAACTTACCCGACAAGGAATTTCGCTACCTTAGGACCGTTATAGTTACGGCCGCCGTTTACTGGGGCTTCGGTTCAACGCTTCGCATAAGCTAACGCATCCCCTTAACCTTCCAGCACCGGGCAGGTGTCAGCCCCTATACTTCGCCTTACGGCTTCGCAGAGACCTGTGTTTTTGGTAAACAGTCGCTTGGGCCTTTTCACTGCGGCTCCTCGGCAGAGGAGCACCCCTTCTCCCGAAGTTACGGGGTCATTTTGCCGAGTTCCTTAACGAGAGTTCTCCCGCTCACCTTAGGATACTCTCCTCGCCTACCTGTGTCGGTTTGCGGTACGGGCACCTCTTTCCTCATTAGAGGCTTTTCTTGGCAGTGTGAAATCAG
>NZ_JBSWTE010000001.1:222500-3085000 GCF_056158365.1 Halobacillus sp. AWH4_228
TGACATCATTCGTCGCCGTAATGATAAGGTCCTGCAGCATTTCCACATCATCCGGATCGACTACTTCCTCATCAATGACAACATCGGTAATTTCTTTTTTCCCGTTTGCCGCCACTTTAACCATACCGCCTCCTGCAGAAGCTTCAAAAGTCATCTCGTAAAGCTCTTCCTGAGCCTTCATCATTTTCTTCTGCATTTTCTGCATCTGTTTCATCATATTGTTCATGTTTCCACCACCACGCATGGGGCATTCCTCCTTGTGGGATTGTTAGTCCTGGATTTCAATCAGGTCATCCCCGAAGTGTTTTCGGGCTTCTGAAATATGCGGGTCCTCCTGGGGCTCCTGCGGCGTACTTTCTCCGTTTTCCTCCCCGTCCACTTCCGGCACTTCATCCGGAGCCTGTTTCTGCTTCCGGACATATTCCTCTCGCAGTTCCTGCCAATTCTGTTCAGGAATCGGAATGATTGTCATCGGCTTTCCTGCATACTCCGTCAAAAGGGGTTCGATCGTCTTTTGATGCTCCAGAGCCAGGGAGCAGTGAATATCATAGCGGAAAGCCAGGACGAGCGCCTTCGGTGATGCAGCCCGCGGTTTGCTGTTTAACAGTGTCGCATGAGCCGGCGCATTCTGCTGCTTGAGCGCCTCCATAAAGTCAGCCCAGCGACTCTGGATATTTTTAATCTCTTCCTTCGAAGCTTCACTCAGGACCTGCCTGATCCGCTCATATGGAACATTATACCCTTTTCTTCCTGATTTTGCAGGCGCACGTTTTTTAGCAGGCTGGGCAGAAGCCTGAGGCGCCGGTCCGCTTTCCTTTAGAGCTGCCAGCTGTTTTTCAAGCTCCTGGATTTTCCCGGACAGCTTTTCGACAGCACTGGAATCAACCGCCTGTGCTGACGGAGGACCTGCCTGTACTTCGACCATGTTCAGCATGGCGATTTCTATGAAGACTTTCGGACTTGTCGTCCATTTCATTTCCTGCTGACAGTGATTCAATTCACGGATCGCCTGCTGAATCCATCCGGCTGTGAGCTCTGTGGAAAGGTTCCGGAACGAATCATCCGGAATGGCACGTTCCAGGTTCTGTTCAAGATCCGGAGCACTTTGATACAGCAGAAGGTCTCTTAAATAATAGATAAGATCGAAAACAAAACGTCCCGGATCTTTCCCCTGCTGGATCAGATCATCCACCGCTTCCAGAGCTGATCTGGCGTCTTGATCGTTCAAGGCTCTCAAGACAACGGTAAGCTTCGCCTGCGATACGGACCCCGTCACAGCCAGGACATCGTCCATCGTCACTTCCTCTTCACTGTAGGAAACGGCCTGGTCCAACAGACTTAAGGCATCACGCATGCCGCCTTCTGCCGTTAGAGCAATGATTTCCAAAGCCTCAGGAACCACGGCAATCTCTTCCGCTGCTGTGATTTTCACCATCCGGTCGACCATCGACTTTTGGGAAATCCGTTTGAAGTCAAACCGCTGACACCTGGATATGATCGTCAACGGAATTTTGTGCGGTTCAGTCGTCGCCAGAATGAAGATCACGTGCTTTGGAGGTTCCTCCAATGTTTTCAAAAGGGCGTTGAACGCACCCATGGAAAGCATGTGAACCTCATCAATGATGTAGACCTTGTACGGCACCGCGCTCGGGGCATATTTGACCTTGTCCCTGATTTCACGTATCTGCTCCACCCCGTTGTTGGAAGCAGCGTCAATCTCTATGACATCAGAGATGGAGCCATCCTGGATGCCAAGACAGGCATCGCATTCATTACACGGCTCTTTCACAGGGGAGCGTTCGCAGTTGACGGCCTTTGCGAAAATTTTGGCCGCACTCGTTTTTCCCGTCCCCCTGGGTCCGGAAAATAAATACGCATGTGAAAACTTTTCCTGTACGATTGCGTTCTGCAGTGTCCGCGTAATGTGCGATTGCCCAACGACACCTTCAAAATCCCGGGGACGCCATACACGATATAAAGCCTGGTAGCTCATAAAACCGTTCTCCCTTTTTAGTTTCATTCCCATTATACCTGATAGACATTCCTGCTGTGAACCATTACCGGCAGACAAGAAGACAGTCAGGGGGATCGTCTATAAATGATAGAAAAAAGGAGCCGTTATGAACGTATCATAACGGCTCCCCTTATATGTGAATCATGTGTGTACGACTTATGTAATGCCGTGCACCCACCTTCGATGGCAGAGCCCTAAGCGTTACTTATGGTTGTGGCTCGACCCAGGCACTCCCGCGGCACACGGGAGGGTCAGCTTACTGCTGCTTCCTTCCGGACCTGACAGGGTTCACTGGTTCCCATTGCGCAGGACCTGAGTGTCAACACCACTCACATAAGGCAGACCTTAAAGCTGTGCCACCTCGGGTGGGAATTCGGCCTCGCTATAGCGGATTGCGAGTACAGGGCACCGCTACCTCCCCGCTTAGCACGGCATAAACAAGTATAGCGATTTTCAGCAGAAAATGCAATGGTTTCATACTGTTAATTATCTACAGCCGGTTTCTTTTTCTTCTTCGACCGGAGGCTGCGGAAAAAATGAGACAGCATCTCCCCGCATGCTTCTCCCAGAACACCGGGCACAACTTCA
Organism: Halobacillus sp. AWH4_228; assembly: GCF_056158365.1. Classification (NCBI taxonomy): domain Bacteria; kingdom Bacillati; phylum Bacillota; class Bacilli; order Caryophanales; family Bacillaceae; genus Halobacillus; species Halobacillus sp. AWH4_228. Next base: position 225,103 of record NZ_JBSWTE010000001.1, read on the forward strand.
GATCGATGGTTGAAACGATTATCCTCCAAAAGCTGGTACAAGCTTCCGGCACAGCCGGCTTTAGGATCGGCCGCTCCGTATACGACCCGGGGAATTCTCGACTGCAGAATGGCTCCAGCACACATGGGGCAGGGCTCCAAGGTCACATATAACGTGCAGTCTTCCAGACGCCAGCTGCCCTCATGCTCATTGGCACGCTCAATTGCGATGAATTCGGCATGGGAAGAAGCGCGCTGGGATTGTTCGCGCTGATTGTACCCGGAAGCAATCACCTGATTGTCTTTGACGATAACAGCACCAATCGGCACTTCTCCTTCCGCCTCTGCTTTTTCCGCTTCCACCATGGCAAGCTCCATAAAGTGCTCATCTTCCATCCGGACCACCTCCTTTTCCTATAGAAAGACTGATAGAAAAAATCCTGTTCCTCGAATCCAGAAATGGATTTTAAGAATAAATCCGTTTTTTTGTTTCATACATTGATAAAGGATGAGAAAGGATGTGAGACATGTGCAGATTCATATTGTTCAAGAGGGAGACTCTGTGTATTCGATCGCCCGTCTTTATGATAGTACGCCAAACGACATCATCGAAGCAAACGAATTAGAGACGCCGGGAGAACTTGTCATCGGTCAGGCTCTTGTGGTTCCTATCGTCGGACAATACTATTTTGTTCAGTCGGGAGACAGTTTATATACGATTGCTGAACAATTCAATATGACGGCGGATCGCCTGGCAGCCGTCAATGGACTGAATACGGACAGCGCTCTCGCTGTCGGGCTGCGGCTTTATATTCCGGACCAGCCCCCGACACCGATTACGAGCAATGCGTACATTGAACCCTATGGAGGAACCGTCTCCGACACCCTCCGGCAGTCAGCAGAGAGCCGGGCCGTGAACCTGACTTATCTGGCCCCCTTCAGCTATGAAATCCAGGAGGACGGCACATTAAAAGCACCTCCGCTCGACAATTTCAAGGAAATTGCCAGGAAAAACGATGCGACTCTCATGATGGTCGTCACCAACCTGGCTGATGACGGGTTCAGTGCAGAATTGGGCAGAACAATTCTCAGCGACGAGGCCCTTCAAGACAAACTGCTCGATGAAATCATTCAAATTACGAAACAGGTAGGATTCAAGGATGTCCATTTTGATATGGAATTCCTTCCTCCGGATATGAAAGATTCCTATAATCAATTTCTTCGCAAAGCAAAACAGCGTCTATCCAAGGAAGGACTGCTCATTTCGACAGCGCTCGCTCCTAAAACGAGTGCCGACCAGAAAGGCGACTGGTATGAAGCCCACGATTATAAAGCCCACGGGGAAATCGTAGACTTCGTCGTCTTGATGACCTACGAATGGGGATACAGCGGCGGTCCGCCACGCGCCGTGTCTCCGATCGGCCCTGTCACAGATGTTGTGAATTATGCATTGTCGGAAATGCCGGCTCAGAAAATTCTGCTTGGCCAGAACCTCTATGGATATGACTGGACGCTTCCGTACGAACCCGGGGGAGAATTCGCCAAAGCCCTCAGTCCGCAGCAGGCCATTCAGACAGCCCGGAAAAATAATGTGGCAATTTCATACGACCAGAAGGAGCAGGCCCCCTATTTCACGTATACGGATGGAGATGGAAAAAAGCATGAGGTGTGGTTCGAAGACGCCAGATCCATACAAAAGAAATTCGATCTGATTAAGGAAAAGAACCTGCTTGGAATCAGCTACTGGAAGCTCGGACTATCCTTCCCCCAGAACTGGGTCCTTCTCAGCAATCAATTCAGCGTGAAAAAAAATCCATAAAAGAAGCCGCTTCTCATGAGAGAGGCGGCTTTTCTTCTTTTCCAACAAAGGTGACCGTGACCGGATCAATATCAGCCTCCTGGAAAGCCTTGGTCAATCCACGGCGCTGGATGTCCTCTTTCGATACTCTCCGGTAAGGAATCTGCACATGGAAGGACTGTTCAAATGGAAACGGATCGAGGACGACCTGACGTGCGCTGTCCCACTGCGGATATATCCCCTCCGGCGCAAAATCGAACGTCTGTCTGAACCCGTCCTTAAACCACGGGATTTCCTCTTCCTTCGGTGTTCCCGGTTCCTGCATACACACATACAAAGAAAGATCATCACAGAACTGAAGGCGTTTGAAGTGAAGATGATAGACGTCGTAGGGAATGTCCATTTCCATCCATTCATACAAATCCTTCCGCCGTTTCTCCTCCTGCTTCAGGAATTCGACAATCACAGGATCATGGCTGTCCTCCTGAAAGAAGGAGGCATAATGCATGCTGCACAGCATCCCTGCATAAAAGGACTGGGAAGCCACTTCTCCAATCCCACGCTCATAAGCCTGGAGTTTTTCCTGGAGCGGATAATCGACAAACGTATACGGGCGGTTCTTCTCTTCATTCCATAAAGGCTTCTCATCCAAAGGAATCCAGGCCCGGTCATGCTGACGGATGGCCCAGTCCGCTTCTTCCCTCAGCTTCGAGCGCAGCAGAAAATGATTTTTCCAATGATCAACGAGGCTTCCTGAAATGCCGGCATGTTCGTGCTGGGGTATCATGATGAAGTGGTCCGTCTTCTCAATAACAATCATAAACGATCCTCCTAGTTCTTCATCCATTATGTAGGCAGACTTGTCCTTCCATTATATAGGATCACACGACCACTCACCACCGCTGGATCCGATTGATAGAAAAAGAGCCGTGGGGAGAATCCCCCGCGGCCCCATGGTGACGCAGATTATTTAAGAAGTTTCAATGCTTCGCGGTTAAAGGCAGGGATGTCATCCGGCTGACGGCTGGTCACCAGCTGATCCTGACAGACGACGACTTCCTGGTCCTTATAATCCACGCCCGCATACTCCATATCGACAGCGATGGATTTGAACCCTGTAGCTGTACGGCCTTCCAGTGTTTTAGCTGTAATCAACAGCTGAGGTCCGTGGCAGATGGCGAAGACAGGCTTTTTCTCATTCATAAAATGTTTAGCGAAGGAAACGAACTTCTCATCTCCGCGGAGAATATCCGGGGAAAATCCGCCCGGGATGAACAAGGCATCAAAGTCTTCCGGTTTTACATCATCAATGGACGTATCGATTTTGACCGAGGCTTCTCCCTGCTTGCCTTCCACTTCTTTTCCGGCTTCCCATTCAATGGTTGTCACTTCATGACCTTCCTTGGAAAAGGCATCCGCCGGCTGTGTATATTCGACATCTTCAAAATGGGACGTTACGAGACATGCAATCTTACTCATGAAAACTCAACTCCTTGAAAGATTTGTCCATTATATTTTCCATAGATTGTCTTCCCGTTTGGCAGGCTTTTAAACACCGGTGACAGGTTCAGGTTACTTCGAATGCTTCATGGAGAAGGTCTGGAATGTGGTATCCTTTTGATTTTTATACACTTCCCTGCCGGCAATGGTGTTGATGATATGAACATTTCGGTGAACGGAAAGGCCGAGGTTCGTCGCCCCTGCTCCGTGGGAATGCACCAGGTTCGTCAAGGTGAAGAAGTGATGATCCCGGCCGTCCTTGAATTCAAGATGGTAGTCACGGGACACCTTATACATCTGATCGGCCTCCCATTCGACCTGATCCTTATAGCGGTCCATAAACCATGAAGGAAGATGAGGCTTGTAGCCGGTGGCAAACACCACTTTGTCGGCATGATACGTATAGTCATACTCCTCCTGCCACTGGCGGCACTGAAGATCATAGCCCCCCTCTTCTGACGCTTCAATACCGTTGATCTCTGTCATCGGCTGGATAAGGACACGGCTGTCTTCCATCGCTGTCGTCCGGTGGTACAGTTTTGTATAAAGCCGTGTGAGCGTGTCCGGAGCAATCCCTTTACGGAGCGGATCAAGCGTACTCAACGCTTCTTTCCGCTGGTCAAAGCTCAGACTATGAAAATAATCCACATAATCAGGAGTAAACATCTCCTGGGCAAATTTTGCCGTATCGAGCTGGAACAATCCGCCCGATCTCGTCAAAAGCGTCACTTTCATATCACTGCGCTCCTGCTCCTCCAATAGATCAAGGAAAACTTCAAGTGCACTTTGACCGGAGCCGATAACCGCAACATGGCGCGACTTCAGCAGCTGATCCTTTTGGAACAGGTAACGGCTCGTATGAAGCACATCTTCATTCGGCAGGCGGTTCATGCCATCCAGGACGATCGGTTCGTTCCCAGTCCCCATCACGACGTGCCTGGACCGGTAATGCTTTCTTTCACCGGTCGTCGTCTCTTCGACAATCACTTCATAGTGCGGCGTCTTTTCTTCGTTATGATCGATCACATCTATAACCGTATGACCGAAGTGCAGGCCATCCACCTGACCAGCCACCCACTGCATATAATGATTGAACTCCTGTCTTGGAATTTCAAAGTGGCGGTGAAAGAAAAACGGAAACATACGGTTGTGTTCGTGCAGGTAATTGATAAATGTATAAGGACTCTTCGGATCAGCAAATGTTACAAGGTCGGCCAAAAACGGAACTTGAAGATCCATTTTTTCTATGAGCATGCCCGGATGCCAGTTGAACTCGATTGTCTGTTCAAAAAACAAACCGTCCACTTCGTCCGTCTGGTCGGCAAGTGCGGCAAGTCCAAGGTTGAAAGGCCCGATACCGATACCGATGATGTCTTTGATTTCTTCAGCCATAAAATACACTTCCTCTATCCATCCCATAAGCCGGGATAATTAATTTGGTTCCTTCCATAACTGGTTCAATGTAATGACGAGTACTGTTCCAATGAGAAGTCCATTGCTTAGAAGATTCTGCAGCACACCCGGGAGTCCTGTGAAGACGTCCGGCGGCAGAAACATCAGTCCGATCCCGAGCAGAAAAGACAGGCCTAGAATCGTCAGTTTCCGCTGATCGAGGGGTTCCATCGTCAAGTTCGACAAACCGAGGCCCATCAACTGTACAAACGTGGCTAAAAGCGCTGCATTCGCCACCGGAGCAGGCACAGAAGATATGAACCTGACCACAGGCGGAAAGAAAGACAGACCGGTCAGGAGCAGGGAAGCATAAAGGAACGGCTGCTTCCGTTTCTGTCCAGTCAGCTGCATAAATCCGGAGGAGGAAGCCAGCGAGACGTTGGCCACCGCAGAAAAAAGGGCGGTCAGGCCGTGGTTGATGCCCAAAAAGCCGCTCCCCCGGTTGATCTGCTCATATGTATACCGGGGCTTTCCATATATGGTCTGGCTGACAGCGATGACCGAAGCCACTAAATTCGACAGTAGAATCACGGCAGTAATCAATCCCAGGGGAAGAGTACCGAGAGTCATGGCCGGCGGTCCCCAGGCAAAAACTTCGGGAAGGGCAAACCACTCGACGGCTGTAGATTCAACGCCCTTCGCCGGAACAGCTATTTCATACAATACCCATCCTGCGCTGATCCCAATCAGGACAGCAAAACTTTTCATCCATCCCCGCCCAGTGATAGAAAGCCCGAGAACAAGGGCAAGCGTGACAAAAGCCGTCCACGCATCTGTCCCGTCAATACCCTCCGCTCCTTCCTGAAGGCCGAGCATCCCTTCAAGAAAGGTCCCGCTCAACTGAACGGTCAGCATAAATAAAAAAGCGCCGGTCACAAAAGGGGTAAAGACGAACAAAACCCGGTGGGACAATTTGAACAAGCCGAATAAAACTAAAAACAGTCCGGTCCACAGCATCGTCCCCTCCAGCACTTGAAGCGTCTCCATATAGGTATCCCCGTTCTGTTTTCCACTGAAAGCCATAACGGCAAAAATACTGATCCAAATACCGGCCGGACCTTCCATGATCGGAAGCTTATGACCGATCACTCCTTGAAGAAAGGATGCCGCCCCTACTACAAATAACGTCCGCTGCATCAACCCGGCAACCTCCGGAAAGGAAAGGCCGAACAAAGAGCCGATCACGATCGGCAGGGCGACAGCACTTGCCAGAAGAAACACAAACCACTGGACGGTTTCCAGCGTCTCTGTCATCCATTGCGTTGATTGTTTTTCCATTCTATCCACCTGCTGTCTACACTGATTTTTCTACATAAAACGTCATCGTTCCACGTGAAACGACAAATAGAAAAGCACAGCGGAAGGCTGTGCTTTTCCTGCTTATTCTTCTAATGTGGACGTATCACCTGTCGGAAGCCCGAGCTCCCACGACTTCAATAAACGCCGCATGATTTTACCACTTCTCGTTTTCGGTATCGTGTCCTTGATTTCGATTTCACGAGGGGCGGCATGGGCGCTGAGTCCCTTTTTCACAAACTGGCGGATGTCCTCCAGCAGCTCATCGGACTGCTCGTATCCATCCCGCAGTGTTATAAAGGCTTTAATGATTTCGCCCCGCTCTGGATCGGGTTTACCGATGACCCCTGCTTCTGCCACCGCTTCATGTTCAATCAGTTTGCTTTCCACCTCAAAAGGCCCTACGCGTTCGCCGGACGTGTTGATCACATCATCCAGACGGCCCTGGAACCAGAAGTAGCCATCTTCATCCTTATAAGCACTGTCTCCGGAGACGTACCAGCCGTTCAGGAAGTAGCTTTCGTACTTTCCGGGGTTGTTCCAGACGGCACGCATCATGGACGGCCATCCTTCTTTAACAGCGAGGTTCCCCATCTGATTGTCCGGGAGTTCGTTTCCTTCGTTATCTACGATGGCGGCCTCAATACCCGGGAACGGCTTACCCATCGATCCCGGTCGAATATCCATTGCCGGATAGTTACAGATCAGCATCCCGCCGGTCTCCGTCATCCACCACGTATCATGGATCCGCAGATCAAAGGCGGATAATCCCCATGTCACAACTTCAGGGTTCAATGGTTCTCCCACACTCAATACATGTCGGAGTGATGATAAGTCATGCTTTCCTGCCGCCTCTTTACCAGCACTCAACAATTTACGGAAGGCTGTGGGCGCCGAATACCATACCGACACATCATAGGCCGCAATTGTCCCGTACCAGTCATCCGGGCTGAAACGTCCACCGCGGATCACGTTGGTCACTCCGTTGAGCCACGGGGCGAATATTCCGTAGCTTGTACCGGTCACCCACCCGGGATCGGCGGTACACCAGTACACGTCGCCTTCCTTCAGATCGAGCACCCATTTTCCGGTTTGATAGTGCTGGATCATCGCATTGTGAACGTGGTAGACACCCTTCGGCTTTCCTGTTGAGCCAGAAGTATAATGAAGGAGCATTCCATCCTCCAAGTCGACCCATTCCACATCAAAAGATTCAGAGGCGGCCTTCATTTCCTCTTCATAGGAAATGTAGTTGCCAGGCGCTTCCCCGCCCACAAGGACAATCTGCTTCAAGTGCGGCAGATCATCGGCCGGTACACGCTCCAGCAAATCCGGTGTCGTGATCAGCATCGTCGCTTCGCTGTCCTCCAGACGATCCCGGACCGCCTGCTCCATAAAGGCTTCAAACAACGGGCCTGCGATCGCTCCCACCTTCAAAATACCAAAGAAAGCCGCATAAAATTCCGGGCTTCTCGGCATGAAAAGGAAGACGCGGTCCCCTTTTTCTATATGGTGTTTTTTCAACACGTTGGCAAATTGGTTACTTTTTCTGCTCAGGTCTGAGAAACTCAGCGTTTCCTCCCTGTCCGGTGCGGAATAAATCAACGCCGGCTGATCTTTCTTGTCCGGGTTTTCCGCATGGCGGTCAATCGCTTCATAAGCGGCATTGACCCGTCCGGTGTCGTTCCAAGTAAAATGCTGCTTTGCATCGTCCCACTGAAAATTTTCATACGTCTGCTTGTAGTTTTCCATGTTGTGATTGCCTGATCGAGCTGGAATTGGCTGCATGTCCATTAAATCACCTCATTAGAATGTTTTTTGTAAACGTTTTCTGCATGTGGCAAAACAAAGCTCTGAAGGAAATCAGAGCCGCGCATTTTTTCTGAAAATTTCACGAATTACTTCTATTGTAGGGGATTACGAATGATTTTTAAAGAGTATTCTCCAAAGATTTACAGAAACGGGTCGGATGCCGGAGGAAATTGACAGGTTTCTCCTCCCTTCTATATAATAAACCCAACAGAACAAAGAGGTTTCTTAGCCCACCCCTCTATAAAAAACTAAGGATGTAGACGACACAAGCCGCTGCCCTTAGAGGCAGCGGCTTTTTATTTTACTTATATGGAGGAGACGATATTATGCCAGGACGAAATGAAGAGGAGCTTCCCCTTTCCCTGCTCGGAAACCAGGGAACAAGCTATTCGTTTGAATACGATCCGGAGGTATTGGAAACGTTCGACAATCAGCATCCGAACCGTGATTACTTTGTTAAATTCAACTGTCCGGAATTCACCACGCTCTGTCCGAAAACGAGACAGCCGGACTTCGCGACGATTTACATCAGCTACATCCCCGATGTGAAGATGGTGGAAAGTAAATCACTCAAGCTTTATCTATTCAGTTTCCGCAATCACGGCGACTTCCATGAGGACAGTGTGAACACGATCATGAACGACCTGATTGACCTCATGGATCCGCGCTACATCGAAGTGTGGGGGAAATTCACACCACGAGGCGGTATTTCCATTGATCCGTTCTGTAACTATGGAAAGCCTGGAACAAAATATGAGCAGATGGCCGATCACCGTCTGATGAATCACGATCTCTACCCTGAAAAAGTCGACAACCGCTGAAGAAAGACCAAGCGTTCCGTCAGAGACGATCCTATACAAAGGAGCTGCCCCGGTGGGACAGCTCCTTTTGGTTTACTGCTTATCGTTTTTATACTGCATATAGACGACCTGGGTTACGAGGAAGTCTTCCATACCGTGTTTACCATCGGCACCACCGAGGCCGGATTTCTTCATACCCGCATGATAGCCTTGAACAGCTTCGAAGTTTTCACGGTTCACGAATGTCTCCCCGAACTTCAGCTCGTTCACGACACGCATCGCTTCATTCATATCTTCCGTATAAACAGAAGAGGACAGACCATATTCCGTGTCATTTCCTTTTTCAATCGCTTCATCCAGCGTCTTGAATGTGGAAATCGGAATGACCGGACCGAAAATCTCTTCATGCATAATGTTCATATCATGGGTGACATTCGTCAAAATGGTCGGCTTATAGAAGAACCCTTTGTCCATGTCTGCGCGTTCCCCGCCAATTTCAATGTGGGCACCAGCATCCACAGCCTCTTTGACCATGGATTCCACTTCTTCGATGCGGTCCATACTGACGAGCGGACCAACTTCGGCTTGTTTATTTTCACGCGGGTTACCGAGTGTTTTATTTTCGAAGTTATGACGCAGCTTGCTGATCAGTTCTTCTGCGACACTTTCGTGTACGTAGACACGCTCGGCGTTTGTACACGCCTGTCCATTATTAGCTAAACGGGAAGTCGTTATGTTTTCCGCCGCTACATCCAGGTCGGCGCTGGCTGTTACGATAGCCGGTGCTTTACCGCCGAGTTCAAGGTTGACCTTCGTAATATTCTGAGCAGCCGCTTCCATGACTTTCGTTCCGGCTCCCACACTCCCCGTCATCGTAATCATGTGGACATCTTTATGCTTGGCAAGGGTATTGCCGATTTCAGAGCCTGTTCCTGTGACAAGGTTGTAGACCCCTTTAGGAATATCCTCCATGCTGTCGATGATTTTCGTGAATTCGACAGCTGTATTCGGTGTCTGCTGACTTGGCTTCAAGACGAGTGTACAGCCGGTAACAAGCGCTGTCGCTACTTTTCTTGCCAGAATAAACATCGGGAAATTCCAAGGGACGATTCCGGCTACGACACCAATCGGCTTTTTATAAATGAATATATTTTCGTTTGCACGATCACTCGGGACAATTTCCCCTTCAATACGGCGGGCCCATTCCGACATATACCGGAAATAATCAATTGCGAGATCTATTTCTCCGCTGGCCAGCTCATAATCTTTCCCCTGCTCTTCCTGAAGAAGATCAATGAACCGGTCACGGTTTTCTTCAATTTTATCTCCAAGGCGCCGGACGATTTTACCACGCTCGATATTCGGAGTCAGTTCCCAGCCCTTCTGCGCAGCAGCTGCTGCTTCCACTGCTTTGTTCACATCTTCCTCCGTCCCTTTGGGAATACGGGAGATGACTTCCTCTGTGGCTGGATTAACGACGTCAATCCACTCCGATCCATGTGACTGTGTATATTCACCATTCATGTATAATTGATGTTCCTTCATTGATGATCCTCCTCCATGCTTTTTGTCTCCTTCGTTCCACTTTGTTTCCTCAACTAAACGACAGAATGTGTTAAAGTTTCAGCGGACCATATAAAAAAGCCTTGAACATCAAGGCTTCCTACCATTCTAGAATATATCCCTTCACCTGCTTCATTTCCCCGGATTCGACTTTTTGATCTCCCTGGAAATACGGGTGTTCTTCCTTCAGGTGATACGTGATCGTTTCAGGGTCCAGATAAAGCTTGTACTCCAAATCTGTGACTTTATGAAGCGTAATTCCAGGTACTGTGGTCTGGTCTTCCCCTTCGCGGACGAGAAGAATATCAATCTGGTTATATCCTTCCGTCAATAAATGTTCCTTTAAATCCATAGTGGACTCCCCCGTCCTTTTTTTATAGTACGTTTTACCCTTCCTGCACCTTATACAAACTTTATATATGTAAGAGCGGGAAAAATCCCGCTGTCTATTTAATAACCGTATCCACGGCCGCCCATGTAAGAAGCACCGATAATGATCAAAAGGATGAACAAAACAACCAACAGTGCGAAACCACCGCCGTATCCTCCGCTCATTTCTTCCCCTCCTCTCTTTCCTACCTTATTACCTTATTCAGGTGGATAAGGAAAGACAGGGCAGGTGCGGATTTTGAAAGAATTCCCCCCGTGTCTGCACATTTTCAAAAAGTAAAGACACGCTTCAGGGAAAGAAAAGCAAAATAGACAGCCTGAAGAAAGAACAGCACGCCCCATACCGGAGATGGGATGATCCGGAAGGCGCGGGCCAGATTGGCGGCATCACCAGCCTGCCCCGGAGACACGAAGCTGATCCACATGATTTCAAACGCACTGGTTACGGACTCGACAAGGACGAGGGAGGCGAGCAGAAGAAGGACATACTGCACAATCGTGTCATGACCGGTCCGAAGCAGCCAGATAAAACCGGCCCCAAAGGTCACGATCCAGAACACTCCATAGATATTCCGGACCCAGAAGAGCAGGTTCACAGCAAGGATGGCAAGCAGGATATACATCACCCATGACCAGTATCCCTTACTGATGAAATAGAAAAAAACAAAGGCTGTGAAGGAGGCCGCTATATATCCCGAAAGACTTGTCGCCACATGGCTCAGCCACGAACTGTGACCGGTCAGCGTAACACCGGACGTATTCGGGAATAAAGAGATATGCCTCACTTCCCCACCTGTCAATAAAGCTGTGAGAGAATGACCGGTTTCATGTATCATAGTATTCAAGACTGCAAAATATTTACCTGCTACGGGAAGCTGGGTCAACAAAAGCGCCAGAACCAGCGCGGTGATGATTTGGAGTTTCATGCTATTCAACCTTTCTTTATCATGGATGTTTTATGCCCTGTCACCGAATCAACAAAGGCCGAAAGGAGGCTGTTTATGAAAAAAAGCATATGGGCTGCTTCCGTAATCCTTCTCTTCTTTTCAGCCGGATGCGCGAGTGCCAGTGAAAAACCGACCGTGACCATAGCTGCTGCGGCCAGTTTGACAGATGCTATGGAGGAAATCGTTCCATCCTATGAAGAGGCCTACAACGTCGATGTGACCTTATTATTAGGAAGTTCCGGTAAGTTGGCACGTCAGATTGAGCAGGGGGCTCCTGTCGACGTTTTTCTATCTGCCGATACCCGATGGACGACCTACTTAAAAGAACGTGGATACACGGATGATGCGCAGATGGAAACCTTTGCGGAAAACCGGCTCGTCGTTATCAGTCATCAGGAACACGCAGCGGCCGGCTCCCTGGACGCATTGAAAAAGGCAGCGGAAGATCAAACGACAGCCATCGGTAACCCGGACAGCGTCCCTGCTGGTACATATACGAAACAGGCGTTGGAAACGATTCACCTTTGGGATCAGATGGAAGATGACATGGTCTTTGCCGGAGATGTCCGGCAGGTGCTCACTTATGTAGAATCCGGCGACGCGGACTATGGTGTCGTCTATGCCAGTGATGCCTTCACATCGGACAAGGTACACGTCACCGCAGAAGTCGACCCGTCTTTACATGAATCGATCATTTATCCTGCCGCCGTCATTACAAAAAGCCGGGCTGAGGAGGCCGCCTCTGACTTTATAACCTTCCTGTCTACAGAAGCGGCCGGTAAAACCTTAGAAAACTATGGTTTTACCGCTGCAGGGGATGAAACGAACGAATGATGAGCATCAGTCCTCTCCTGCTCTCCCTAAAAGTAGCAGCCATCGCCACCATGATCGTTTTCATATCCGGGACGCTTGCAGCACGATTGATTTCCCGGAAAATATTTCCCGGGAAAAGTTTACTGGAATCATTATTTCTCCTGCCTCTTGTCCTCCCGCCGACCGTCATTGGCTTTTGTCTTCTATATGCGTTCGGCAGGAATGGCTGGGCTGGGCGGTTATTGATGCACTGGTTTGACCTGCAGGTGGTGTTCAGCTGGACAGGAGCTGTCATCGCTTCCGCCGTCGTCTCCTTCCCGCTGATGTATCAAAGTGCGGCGGCTGCTTTTCAAAACTATGATACACAGCTGGAAAATGCGGCTCATAATCTTGGTGCTTCCAGAGCAAAGGTATTCTTCACGATCGCGCTGCCGCTGGCCTGGCCGGGACTGCTCGCCGGCCTTGTCATGACATTCGCCCGATCTCTCGGAGAATTCGGAGCGACGTTGATGGTGGCCGGCTATATTCCGGGAGAAACCGACACCATTCCTCTTGCCATCTACTTTGCCGTCGAATCCGGACGGATGGAGGAAGCTCTCCTTTGGGTGCTTACAATTATCGCACTCGGATTCAGTGCTGTATACTGGCTGCAGACATGGAGCAGACGGAAAATCAATTTTTTCAGGCATCATTCTTCCTGAATGGGCGTTTCTAAAATAAATCAATGAGGTGAGATCATGAAAATTGTTGTTTTTGGTTCTACCGGTGGAACAGGAAAGGCCTTTGTCGAACAAGCTCTGGAATCCGGCCATGACGTTACCGCTTTTCTGAGGGATCCCGAAAAGCTCCGCATAAATCATGAACGACTGAATAGGGTACAAGGGGACGCAAGGAATGAGGAGGATGTTCGCCAGGCCGTCCTCGGACAGGAGGCCATTGTCTCCTGTCTCGGTTCAGAATCGTTGAAAGACCGCAGCACCCTGACCACTATGACGGAAAACATCCTGACCGCTTCCGCGCAGCATAACATCAAGCGGCTTCTCTACGTCGCCTCTGCCGGGCTGTACAATGAAATTCCCGGACTGACCGGGTGGATGAGCCGGATAATTTTAAGAAACGTCCTGCACGATCACCGCCGGGCGGTCAATGCAATCATAGCAGCGGATATGGATTATACGATTGCCCGTCCGATGCGCCTCCTGGATGGACCTGTCACAGGGAATTACCGGACGTCCGAAACCGTGCCGCAGGAGGGCCGAAGCATTTCCAGAGGGGATGTGGCCCATTTTCTGCTTCACGCACTTGAAGAAGGCACCTATGTAAAGGAAACAACAGGACTCGCTGATTAACGCTTCGAAAGGAGAACAGCCATATGGGATATGTAGAAGATTTAAGGGCGCTTGTCGGTCACCGGCCGTTGATCTTCGTCGGGGCTGTCGTCGTTATCGTGGATGACCAGGGGCGCATCCTCCTGCAGCAGCGAACGTCCCCGCACGGCGTCTGGGGGCTGCCCGGAGGATTGATGGAACTCGGGGAAAGCACGGAAGAAACAGCCAAACGGGAAGTGCGGGAGGAAACGGGGTTGACGGTCGACAAGCTGAACCTATTCAATGTGTACTCCGGGGCGGACCAATTTATCCGGGCTGATAATGGCGATGAGTTTTACGTTGTCACAACGGCCTATGATACGGACACATACTCCGGTGATTACCGCATGGACCCGAGAGAGTCGCTCCAGTTTAAGTTTACGCCGCCCGATAAGCTTCCTGCTTCCATGGTCGGCAGCCACCGGAAAATGATCCATGACTATTTAAAAAAACCATAAAAAAACCGGTACGATGATCAGCGGTGATCATCGTACCGGTTTCTTCATTTATACCCATATTACGTAAGCAGACGGCTGGAACGCCATTTACGGGACTGCTGGATAAAGTGACCGATTTTTTCAAGAACCGGCTCAATGCTGTTTTCATCATTGAGGACATCATAGTCCGCAATGTTCAGGCGCAGCACAGGGCAGGAATTGAAATTGTCGATCCAGTTGTCATAACGGTTGAACATTTCCTCCCAGTATTCGACAGGTGTTTCCTGTTCCATCGGACGTCCACGCTCTTTAATACGGCCGAGAACATCATCGAAGGAACCTTCCAGATAAATGAGAAGGTCAGGATGAGGGAAATAGGGCGTCATGACCATGGCATCGAACAGATTACGATACGTTTCATAATCCGTTCCTGACATCGTCCCTTTTTCATAGTGCATCCGGGCAAAGATGCCGGTATCCTCATAAATGGAACGGTCCTGGATGAATCCGCCCCCGTATTCGAAGATTTTCTTCTGCTCCTTAAAGCGTTCAGCCAGGAAATAAATCTGCAGGTGAAAACTCCAGCGTTCAAAATCCTGGTAAAATTTATCAAGATACGGATTGGTCTCCACTTTTTCAAAAGATGTCCGGAATTTGAGAGCATCCGCAATCGCATTCGTCATCGTAGATTTTCCGACACCGACGGTACCGGCAATCGTGATCACACTATCATGTGGAATACCGTAGCGTTCACGTGCATTCATTTGATAACTTCTCCTTTATTTAAATGCTGTTCAACTTGAGCAACAATGTAGTTTAAATCGTCCTGATGCTTTACGAAATCCAAATGATCTCCATTGAGGCGGATCACAGGAATGTCCGGATGCGAGGCTTCAAAATGGCTCATGAAATCCTCATAATCCTGGGAAAGCTGTTCAAGATAAGCGGGCTGAATATTGGCCTCCACATCACGGTTCCGCATACGGATGCGGTCCATCAATGTATCAAGGCTTGCATGAAGATAGACGACCATATTCGGTTTAGGCATATCATGTGTTAATATATCAAAAATCTGTGCGTATTTATCAAATTGTTCTTCTCTAAGGGTTCGACGGGCGAAAATCATATTTTTTGAAATATGATAATCCGCTACAACAGGCTTGCCAGCTTGCAGATATTTACGTTCAATGTCTTCCAGCTGCTTGAAACGATTGCAAAGGAAAAACATTTCCGTCTGGAAGCTCCATTCTTCAATATTGTCATAAAACTTGCCTAAAAACGGGTTCTCCTCAACGATTTCCTTCAACAAGTGAAAATCAAACTGGGAGGCGAGCTTTTTAGACAGAGACGTTTTCCCAACCCCAATGGGCCCTTCAACGGAAATGAAAGGTAGATCTCCCATCGCTGTTCCTCCTTCAAACTCTATTCAAGCGGGATCAGCCGTTCAGCGGCCTACCCTTGTTCTTTTTCGACTACAAAAAACGATCCTTTTTGACAGACAGGTATCATTTTATCATATCCACCTGTCGGAAGTAACAGGCGGAGATGCATTTTCATCAAAAGGATTCCTTTGCAATCTCTGGATTCTTTAGTATAATATGACTCGTACGCTTCTCAGGCCCCCGTAGCTCAGGGGATAGAGCATCGGTTTCCTAAACCGTGTGCCGCAGGTTCGAATCCTGCCGGGGGCATTCTCTATAAACATCAGCACTCTGCCTGATCCAGGCAGGGTGTTTTTTTATATCAGCATCATTTGGGCAAAAAAAAAATCGTTACACGTAGTAACGATTTCTGTTCTATAAATCTCCAATATTTATGCGCGATTGTTATAAATAAAATGGCGGAGGAGGAGGGATTCGAACCCCCGCGGGGCGTAAACCCCCTGGCGGTTTTCAAGACCGCTCCCTTCAGCCAAACTTGGGTACTCCTCCGTGTGACCGACAAGTAATATATTATCATGGCCTGTAGTGACCGTCAACACTCTCCGTAAATTTTTTATAAAAATTTGTCGAAAGGATCCGGATGATGCCACCTCGTAATTATACAAAGCCCCGGCGCTGCAGTCAAACCTGTGTCTCCCTATAATAAAGAGCGGCGTGGAGGCACTCCCGCCGCTCTTCTGCTGTTTTATCGGATGACTTCTTTTCCACCCATATATGGGCGGAGGACTTCCGGTACAACGACGGTACCGTCCGCCTGCTGATAATTCTCAAGAATAGCGGCGACGGTACGGCCGATCGCAAGGCCGGAACCGTTCAGCGTGTGGACAAATTCCGGGCGTCCTTTTTCTTCACGGCGGAAACGGATCCCGGCACGACGCGCCTGGAAATCCTCGAAGTTGGAGCAGGAGCTGATTTCCCGGTAGGTTTCCTGACTCGGGATCCACACTTC
Organism: Halobacillus sp. AWH4_228; assembly: GCF_056158365.1. NCBI lineage: Bacteria > Bacillati > Bacillota > Bacilli > Caryophanales > Bacillaceae > Halobacillus > Halobacillus sp. AWH4_228. The sequence goes on from NZ_JBSWTE010000001.1 coordinate 241,647, forward strand.
GATGTCGTATTTCTTGGCGGCTGTAAATCCAAGATCACCGGTACACATGCTCATGACGCGGTAGGGAAGCTTCAACAGCTGAAGGACCTTTTCAGCATGCCCGGTCAATTCCTCAAGCACATCGTAGGATTCCTCAGGTTTTGCCAGCTGGACAAGTTCGACTTTGTTGAACTGGTGCTGACGGATGAGTCCGCGCGTGTCACGTCCGGCAGAGCCGGCTTCAGAGCGGAAGTTGGTGCTGAAGGCGACAAATTTCTGCGGCAGGTCCTCGCTGGACAGAATCTCTTCCCTGTAGTAGTTCGTCACAGGCACCTCTGCGGTCGGGACAAGGAAGTAATCCCAGTCTTCAATCTTAAAGGCGTCTTCTTCGAATTTCGGCAGCTGGCCCGTTCCTGTCATAGATGTACGGTTGACCATCTGTGGCGGAAGCATTTCCTGATAGCCGTGATCATCGGCATGCAGGTCCATCATGAAGTTCAGCAGCGCACGCTCCAGGCGGGCACCGATGCCTTTATAGAAGACAAACCGGCTGCCGGTTACTTTTCCTGCGCGTTCAAAGTCGAGAATACCAAGGTCTGTGGCGATATCCCAGTGGGGTTTCGCTTCAAAATCAAAGACAGGCGTTTCTCCAGAGCGGCGGGCTTCGATGTTATCCTCTTCATCCTCTCCGACAGGTACGCTTTCATGAGGGATGTTCGGAATGGATAAGAGGAGCGTTTCCAGCTTCTCTTCCACTTCCTTCAGCTCCGTGTCGAGCGTTTTGATACGGTCGCCGACTTCACGCATTTCCTTAATCTTGTCATCGGCGTCCTCTTTGTTTTTCTTCAGCTGGGAGATTTCCTTGGAAACGTCATTCCGGCGCGCCTTCAGCTCCTCAGTCTCCTGAATCAGCTCACGGCGCCGGCTGTCGAGTTCACCAAAGGCATCTAAATCAGAGAGATCTTCGCCCCGCTTCTCCAGCTTTGCTTTCACTTCATCAAAGTTCTGACGTAAAAATTTCATATCCAACATGTGTATGTCCTCCTTTTTTTCATATAAAAAAACTCCCGTCCCATATAAGGGACGAGAGCTTTGTTTATGCTTCCCGCGATACCACCCAGGTTGAAGGTTCATGACCTTCCGGCTCGACTCATAACGGTGAGGGGCCGGTCCAGCGTTATCAGCCGGACACTCAAGGATGGATTCACATGGCTCTTCCGTCAGTTTTCACCAGCCACTGACTCTCTGGAGGAAGAGGAACATGCTACTATGTCCTGTCATCGCGTTCATTCTTATTTGGTGATCTTAGATTAGCTGAATTCACCTTACATTGCAAGGCTTTTTCGGGATTGCTCCACCATTTTTACAAAATGTAAAACTAACCGGTGGTCATCTGTCAGTTCAGGGTGGAAGGAACAGGCGAGGTAATGGTCCTGCTGGGCAGCCACAATATGACCATCATAGCGGGCCAGTACCTTCGTCTCTTCTCCTACTCCCTCGATATAAGGAGCTCGAATGAACACAGCTGTAAACTGATCGGCGACTCCGTCGATATTCAGGTCGGCTTCAAAGCTTTCCCTTTGTCTGCCGAATGCATTACGTCGGACTTTGATATCCATGAGTCCGAGATGGACATCATACGAGCCGTCAATTTCAGAGGCAAGCAGGATCAACCCTGCACACGTACCGAAGATCGGCTTCCCCTGCTTTCCGAATTCACGGATCGGTTCAAGGAAGTCATACTTATCAATCAAGCGGCGGATCGCTGTGCTTTCACCGCCGGGAATAATCAGTCCGTCAATGTCCTCCAGCTGTTCTTTTCTCTTAACAACAACGCCGGTGGCACCAGAGGCTTCTACGGAGCGGATGTGCTCTCGAAAAGCTCCCTGCAGACCTAATACACCGATAGTAGTCATGCTGCATTCTCCTTTTCTTACTGACTGCGCTCCTGCATACGCTGATCAGGAGTAAGCGTGGACATTTCCATGCCTTTCATCGCTGTGCCGAGTCCTTTGGACAATTCACCGATCAGTTTGTAATCGTCGTAGTGAGTGGTAGCTTCTACAATCGCACGGGCAAACTGAGCAGGGTTGTTGGACTTGAAGATGCCGGAACCGACGAATACGCCGTCCGCACCAAGCTGCATCATAAGCGCAGCATCAGCTGGTGTCGCAATTCCGCCTGCAGCGAAGTTGACGACAGGAAGGCGGCCTTCTTCACGAATTTCCATAAGAAGGTCGAATGGTGCACCGTTTTCCTTGGCAAAGACCATCACTTCGTCTTCTGCAAGGCTTTGAAGGTGACGGATTTCTGATTGGATCTGACGCATATGACGGACAGCTTCCACGATGTTTCCTGTTCCCGGCTCACCTTTTGTACGAAGCATAGAGGCGCCTTCACGGATACGGCGTGTAGCTTCACCGATGTTACGGCATCCGCAGACGAATGGAACCGTGTAATCATCTTTTTTGATATGGTAGATCTCATCAGCCGGAGTCAGTACTTCACTTTCATCGATGTAGTCGACACCCATCGCTTCAAGGACACGGGCTTCTGCAATATGGCCGATACGTGCTTTGGCCATGACAGGGATGGATACAGCATTCATCACTTCTTCAACAATTGTCGGGTCAGCCATACGAGCTACGCCGCCGGCCGCACGGATGTCGGCTGGAACACGCTCAAGGGCCATAACCGCCACCGCACCTGCTTCTTCTGCAATCTTCGCCTGCTCTGCATTGACAACGTCCATGATGACGCCGCCTTTCTGCATTTCAGCCATTCCACGTTTTACGCGATCAGTACCTGTTTGTGACATGTTAATTTCCTCCCTAACAGCTATATCGTTCAAGCATTTATTTTTGAATCATAGATTCTTACTCTCTATTGTATCGCATCTCAGCCTTAATTCCCACTCATTAAATAGGGATTTTACCGTTAGAACCAGCCTTTCACCATATCGACGGCCCCTGTGAAAATATCACTGAAGAATTCACCGATTCCACCAAGCATCAGCATGAACCAGTTGGCTTTCTCCACCGCTTCTGAAGTGACGATATCAACCGTCTGTCCTTCTTCCTTCACAAGGTTTCCGTAGCTTTCGTCCCCTGTATAGACAAGCTTGGCTGTTCCGACTTTCTGACCTTTCTCAACAGGCGCCACAAGCTCGCCGTCTTCGTTGAGCTGATCTTCAGAGATGACAAACTCCACCTCATATTGTTCTTGTTCGCCGCTCTTTAAAAGGGTGCTCAAAGCTTCACTCGTCTCAATCGCAACAGACTCTTCTTTTCCTTTCGTCACAGAAAGAGAATTCTGATCCTCAACTGTTTCACCGGCAGCCAGAAGTTCCTGCCTTGTAAACTGGTTGAATCCGTAATCAAGAAGCGTCCGTGTCTGATTGAAACGGGAGGAACGTGTTTCCGATTTCATCACAACAGAGATGAACCGCTGGCCATCACGCTCAGCTGTACCTGTAAATGTGTTGCCGGCAAGTTCTGTATAACCCGTCTTCAAGCCGTCCATACCTTCGTATTCAAACTGCTTCAAGTTCTGCCCCGGCATACCAGGAAGCATCCAGTTCCAGTTGGTCACCGTCTGATCGGCGAATTCCAATGTAGGCTTGCTGGAAACCTCCAACGCTTCCGGATAGTCGTTCGTCAAATGATAAGCCAGCAAGGCCGCCGATTTGGCCGACATCATATTGGTGGCATCCGGATCGGTGCCTTCAGGATAGTTGTCCCCCAGATGGTTATTGTTCAACCCGGTGGCATTGACAAACTCATAATCCGGCAGTCCCATTTCCTCTGCCTTGGCATTCATCATCTTGACGAATTCGCCTTCGGTTCCAGCTACCAGTTCAGCAAGCGCAATCGTCGTTGCGTTATCCGAGTTGATCGCCATCGCTTCATAAAGCTCACGAACCGTGTATTGTTCATCTAAACGTAAGCCGACACCGGAGAATTCCGGATTGGCTGATATATCAAAAGCATACTGACTGACAGGGGTCTTCTGATCCCAGCTGATTTTCCCCTCTTCCACAGCCTCCATGACGAGATATTCCGTCATCATCTTCGTCATACTGGCCGGCGGCAGTGTCAAATCCGCTTCTTTCTCAAACAAAATTTTCCCGGTTTCTGCATCTACAAGTATCGCTGATTTTGCCCCAACATCTACGCTTGCGTATGTATGTCCGGGATTGGCACTTACAGCGAAAATCCCGATTAACAAGGACATGATTAAGGCGATAGATGTTTTAAATCTTTGTGTCACTTTCTCTACCTCCACCCTTTAATTATGCATCCCTGTTATTTTATCACATGCGTATATAAAAGAATAGACAGGGAATAGTCCCTGTCTATCTAGGTCAAACGGAGTAGTTCGGCGATTCTTTTGTAATCTGGACATCGTGGGGATGGCTCTCTCTGAGTCCTGCTCCTGTGATGCGTGTGAACTGGCTGTCCGACCTCAGAGAATCAAGGTCCGGTGTTCCACAGTACCCCATCCCAGAACGAAGACCGCCGAGCAGCTGGTGGATGCTGTCGGCCAGAGGTCCTTTATACGGCATACGGCCTTCAATGCCTTCCGGTACAAGCTTTTTCGATTCCGATTCGTTCTGGAAGTAACGGTCCTTGGAGCCGGACTCCATCGCACCGACGGAACCCATACCGCGGTACACTTTGAAACGGCGTCCTTGGAAGATTTCTGTTTCTCCAGGGCTTTCGGATACTCCGGCAAGCAGGCTTCCGAGCATAACCGCATGTCCACCGGCAGCAAGCGCTTTGACGATGTCACCGGAATATTTAATACCGCCGTCGGCAATGACCGGCTTACCAAGTTCCGCCGCTTCTCTCGCACAGTCATATACCGCTGTGATCTGCGGCACGCCGACACCAGCGACAACACGGGTCGTACAGATGGATCCAGGTCCGATACCGACTTTAACCACATCCGCTCCTGCTTCAATCAGTTCGCGGGTGGCATCAGGAGTCGCCACGTTTCCAGCGATAATGTTGACGTGCGGATGACGGTCGCGGATCCGTTTCACCTGTGCGATGACGCCCTGGGAGTGGCCGTGGGCTGTATCGACAACAAGAGCGTCCACACCCGCTTCGACAAGCTTATCAATCCGTGTCATCGCATCGGCTGTGACACCGACAGCGGCTGCACACAACAGGCGTCCCTGCTCATCCTTGGCCGACTGCGGGAATTCAATCACTTTCTCGATATCCTTGATGGTAATCAGACCTTTCAGGATACCCTGATTATCGACCATCGGCAGTTTCTCGATCTTATATTTCTGAAGAATCTTTTCAGCTTCATCGAGTGTTGTCCCTACAGGAGCTGTGACAAGGTTTTCGCTCGTCATCACTTCCTGGATCTGAATGGAATAGTCTTCAATAAAACGGAGGTCACGGTTTGTCAAAATGCCGACAAGCTTCTGCTCTTCTTCATTGTTCACAATCGGAACACCGGAAATCCTGAATTTGCCCATCAAATGCTCGGCATCAAACACCTGGTGCTCGGGAGTTAAAAAGAATGGATTCGTGATGACGCCGCTCTCGGAGCGTTTGACACGGTCGACGTGTTCCGCCTGCTCTTCAATGGACATGTTCTTATGAATAACACCAAGACCACCCTGACGTGCCATTCCAATGGCCATCGCCGCTTCTGTCACAGTGTCCATACCGGCACTGATAATCGGCATGTTCAGCTTGAGCGTCGGGGAAAGTTCCGTCCTCAGGGATACATCGCGGGGCAGTACATCAGATTTCGCAGGTAAAAGCAGTACATCATCAAACGTTAATCCTTCTTTTGCAAACTTGTCTTCACGCATGCTTGACCTCTCCTTTTTCTTAAAAATAATCTGGGTATAAGTGGGTAAAATAAGTGGAACAGCAGGAAGCTACCATTTCTTATTGTTATTTACAATACGACAATGACCGCCCTTTTTCAACCATAAAAATGAAGGCGGAGCAGCGGATCAAGAAGGAGGGAAGAACGATCATGAGACGGCCGGATTCTTTTTTGCAGTACATGCAGGTAACTTCTCACACCCGTCCATTTCTGCATGCCTGCTATACGGATGGGAAGCATTCCAGAGTGGAGCACCATGCCTACAACAATGCGGAGCGGTTCATGTACGGCCTCACTCTCGGGGGAGAGTATGTCAGTTCTGCTTCCTCCACCCCCTTAAGTGTGCAGCCTCTCCTTTTATATTACGGCCTGAACCATTATTTGAAGGCTTGTCTATTGACGGTGGATCCCGGCTATCCGGCTACAGCCAAAGTGCTTGCCCATGGTCTATCAACAAGGAAAAGAAAGAAACAGCAATACCGTTTTCTTGAAGATGAGATCCGAATTCAGCCGCACGGGCTGTTTCCCCATGCCGCGTTTCATCTGTTCGATTTTTCCGCAGAGAAAGAAAAGGCAGCCATGGATGAACTGCTCCGTCCTTTACCAGCTATGCAGGAGCTTTACTCGTTGAAAAAATGTCAGCTGGAACGTGAAGGGACGGCATGGCCGGAACTGCTCAGCTATTTCGCCGTTCTCTACAACCTCAGTATGCTCGTCCGTTATGAAGGGGATTGGTGGGGAGAGATGGAACAGATGCGGGACAGGGAGGATTACGTCTTTATCGTTCATTTTCTGCAGACCGCGATGGATCAGGTGCCGGCATTGATCAGCACATGGTTAAAAGACCGGCACCTGTCCATACAATGACAGAGGCCGGTCTTTGATTCAATCGTACACTTCTTCAATATGAAGCTGGAGATATTCCTTCAACTGGATGATATCCCCGGTTTCCAACAGCTTGATCATCGGCCGGGTCGGATGGGACATTTCCGCAAAAAGAACTTCCGCTTCCTGCTTATCCGAAAGGCGGACTTTTACGCCTGTTGAGAAATTGGCGATTTCTTTTTTCAGCGTTTCTATGACTTTATGGTCATACCTGCCGAAATGTTCATGCAGCAGTTCCTCTAATACTTTATACGGGGACTGCTTCGAACGGTAGATCCGCTCACTCGTCATCGCGTGGAACATATCGCAGACAGCAATGATCTGGCTGAACGTATGAATCTTTTTCTTCGTCAGTCCAAGCGGATAGCCGGTGCCATCGAGACGCTCATGGTGCTGGAGGACGGCGAGTTTTGCCTGACTGCTCAGAGACGGAATGCGTTCAATGGCGCGGTAGGAATAGGTCGGATGATTTTTCACCTGTTCGTATTCCCGTTCCGTCAGGGCACCCTGCTTATGAAGGATACGCTGATCGATTTTCGCCATTCCCGCATCGCACAGCACGCCGGCCAGGCCGACCTGAATCCACTCTCCGTAATTGAACCCAAGTTTAGAGGCCAGATATCCGGCCATCACGCCTGTCGCTATGCTGTGGTGATAGATATAGTCCTCGCTTGTGCTTAGATGATGAAGGTGAAAGACTTCCTTGGAAGCAGACGCCGTTCTTTCCAATAGAGGGACCATGACGCTGCGGACGGCTCCCATATCGACAGGCGCCCCGCCCTGCCATGCACGGAACCACTCCCTGCACGCTTCGACGGCTTCCCTGTATTCATCCTGGAAGGAAAGAACGGCCTTCGTTTGCCTTCCGGAAAAAGAGGAAGCTGCAGAACCTTTCTTCTCTCCCGCTTCCCCGGCTGTAAATGGACGGCCGTCCACTTTACGGGTGGCCACCTCCACGTACTCGATGTGGAAGCTTTTCAAAACATCAATATGAACCGGGGTTAATGTCGTATTTTTAGGGATGATCGGTCGATGGGTACGCCCCATCACATCCTTGATAAGCAGGCAGCCGGTCTCCACTTTTTCAGAAGCCACTTTCATTATTTTCCTCCACCCTTCCAATAAGGTATAAAAAAAGCCGCCTGCCGCAAAGGGACAGGCGACGATCATGTGTTTTATGATTCATCTGAAGGATCTTCTGTTGTTTCCGGCTGACCTTCGACCATCGGCGTCTCTTCCGGAGACTCCGGGTCCATCAGCTCTGCTGCTTCCTCTTCTTCCTTCTCGGAATCCACTCGTGCAACCGTTGCAACTTCCTCCCCGTCGCCGAGGCGGATGAGACGGACACCTTGTGTGTTCCGGCCGGTTTCAGAGATGGTTTCCATCGGCATACGGATCAAGACGCCGCTTTCGGTGATGATCATGATATCCTCTTCACCGTTAATGGCTTTCGTTGCGACGACATAGCCATTTTTATCCGTCAGGTTACATGTGATGATTCCTTTACCACCACGGTTGGTGATGCGGTATTCATCTGCCGGTGTACGCTTGCCGTAACCTTTACTTGTCACGGTCAGCACCTGCAGGGAATCATCAACGATTTCCATGGATACGACATCATCGTCCTCACGGAGCGATATTCCCTTCACTCCTGCTGCTGTACGGCCCATGGCACGGATTTGATCTTCGTTGAAGCGGATCAGGTACCCGTTCTTCGTTCCAATCATAATGTCCTTGTTTCCATCTGTCAGGCGGACGGAAATCAATTCATCATCCTCACGCAGTCCAAGGGCAATCAGACCGCCTTTACGGATGTTGGCAAACTGGGAAAGGGTCGTCCGTTTAGTAATCCCGTTCTTCGTTGTGAAAACGAGATACCAGTCATCAGCGAATTCGTTGACGGAAATCACGGCGTTGATCCACTCATCACGCTCCACGTTCAGCATGTTGATGATCGGAATCCCTTTCGCTGTACGGCTGAACTCCGGTACTTCATAGCCCTTCGCCTTATAGACCTTCCCTTTGTTCGAGAAGAACAACAGCGTATTGTGGGTGGATGTGGAAAGCAGATGCTCCACAAAGTCCTCTTCATGGGTACCCATGCCCTGCACTCCGCGTCCGCCGCGGCGCTGGGAGCGGTAAGTGTTGGCCGGAAGACGCTTGATGTATCCCTGGTGGGTCAGAGTCACAATGACCGTCTCCTCAGGAATCAAGTCTTCGTCTTCAATGAAGTCTGTACCGCCGAGCACGATTTCTGTGCGGCGCTCATCATTGTAGCGCTCTTTAATATCCATCAGTTCCCCGCGGATGATTTCCAATACTTTCTCATCATCTGCAAGAATCGCTTTCAATTCAGCGATCAGCTTCATAATATCCTGGTATTCTTCTTCGATCTTTTCGCGCTCAAGACCAGTCAGACGCTGCAGACGCATATCAAGAATCGCCTGGGCCTGCTTTTCTGAAAGGCTGAAGCGTTCCATCAAGCCTGTGCGGGCGATTTCCGTCGTCTGGGATTCACGAATCAACGCGATCACTTCATCCAGATGATCAAGAGCAATTCGTAAACCAGCAAGGATGTGGGCCCGGGCTTCGGCCTTTTTCAGCTCATACTCTGTACGGCGCCGGATGACGACCTTCTGGTGATCCAGATAATATTCCAGGCACTGCTTCAAGTTAAGCACTCTCGGGTGGCCGTTGACGAGGGCGAGCATGTTAATGCCGAATGTGGACTGCAGGGCCGTCATTTTGTACAGGTTGTTCAGCAGTACATTCGGGTTGACGTCCCGGCGCAGTTCAATGACAATCCTCATGCCGTTCCGATCTGATTCGTCACGAAGATCGGTAATTCCGTCCACTTTCTTATCACGGGCGAGGTCGGCGATTTTTTCGACGAGCCGGGCTTTGTTCACCTGATAAGGAAGCTCGGTGACAATCAGGAATGGTTTACCATTGGACTGCTCTTCGATTTCCACATGGGCGCGGACGGTCAGGGAGCCTTTTCCGGTTTCGTACGCTTTACGAATCCCGCTTAAACCAAGAATTTTACCAGCTGTCGGGAAGTCCGGTCCGTAAATATGGTTCTCCATCAATTCCTGGATGGTAATCTCCGGATCCTTACTTAACGCCAGCACCGCGTCGATCACTTCCCCAAGCTGATGGGGCGGAATGTTGGTCGCCATACCGACGGCAATTCCTGATCCTCCGTTGACGAGAAGGTTCGGGAATTTGGCTGGAAGCACTTCCGGCTCCCGCTCCGTGCCATCGTAGTTGTCGTTGTAGTCTATCGTATCCTTGTTGATATCCCGGAGAATCTCCATGGAGATCTTCGACATCCGGGCTTCGGTGTAACGCATCGCTGCCGCTGCATCGCCATCGACAGAACCGAAGTTTCCGTGTCCGTCGACAAGCATATAGCGGTAGTTGAAGTCCTGCGCCATCCGCACCATCGTATCGTAAACGGCAGAATCACCGTGAGGGTGGTACTTACCGATCACCTCTCCGACAATACGTGCGGATTTCTTGTAAGCTTTGTCTGCATGCATACCGAGGTCGTGCATGGCATATAGTATTCTGCGGTGTACAGGTTTCAAACCGTCTCTGACATCAGGCAGAGCCCGGGCGACGATAACACTCATCGCATAGTCCAGGAAGGATGTCCGCATCTCCTGGCTGATATTGATTTCCTGCACGCGCGGGCGCTCGGGTTGATCGACCATTCTATTTACCTCCTAGTTGCCTTAAAGGAAGAGAGGAGCCTTATGAAAAAAGCTCCATCTCCGATCTATCTCTTACACATCAAGGTTCTGAACATACTGCGCATTTTCCTGAATGAAGTTACGACGCGGTTCCACTTTGTCTCCCATCAGGATATCAAACGTTTCATCCGCTCCAATCGCATCTTCCAGGCTGACCTGTAGCATCGTCCGTGTTTCCGGATCCATTGTCGTTTCCCAAAGCTGCTCCGGGTTCATTTCTCCAAGACCCTTATAACGCTGGACGCTTGGTTTCGGTGAACTGGACAGCTCCGCCAGTTTCGCATCCAGCTGTTTGTCGCTGTACGTGTAGTACACCGCTTTCCCCTGCTGGATTTTATAAAGAGGCGGCTGGGCAATGTAAATGTAGCCCGATTCGATCAGTGGACGCATGTAACGGTAGAAGAAAGTGAGAAGCAGCGTCCGGATATGGGCGCCGTCCACATCAGCATCCGTCATGATCACGATTTTATGGTAACGGGCTTTGGAAATATCAAATTCTTCCCCGATTCCTGTACCGAGGGCTGTAATAATGGCCCGGACCTCATTGTTGGACAGGATTTTATCAAGGCGGGCTTTTTCCACGTTGATGATTTTACCACGCAGCGGAAGAATCGCCTGGAAATGACGGTCCCTTCCCTGTTTGGCTGATCCACCCGCGGAGTCACCCTCAACAATATACAGTTCTGATATGTTGGCATCCTTGGAGGAGCAGTCCGCCAGTTTACCAGGCAGGTTGGAGACTTCCAGCGCGTTTTTACGACGTGTCAGTTCACGAGCTTTCTTCGCAGCCATACGGGCCCGGGAAGCCATCAGACCCTTTTCGACAATCGTCTTCGCCATCGTCGGGTTTTCAAACAGGAACTTTGAGAAGGATTCCGAGAACAGCGCATCGGTAACGGTACGGGCTTCACTGTTTCCGAGCTTCGTCTTCGTCTGCCCCTCAAACTGGGGATCCGGGTGCTTGATGGAAATAATCGCTGTCAGACCTTCACGAACGTCATCACCGGTCAGGTTCGGGTCGGTCTCCTTGAACATACTGTTCTTTCTCGCGTAATCATTGATGACACGGGTCAGTCCGGTTTTAAATCCGGATTCGTGTGTCCCGCCCTCATACGTATGAATGTTGTTGGCATAGGAATAAATATTGCTGGCGAAACCGTCATTGTACTGCATAGCGATTTCGATCGAGATTTCATCCTGCTCCCCTTCGATGAAGAACGCATCATGAATCGCTTCACGGGTGCGGTTCATATGTTCAACGTAGGAAAGAATGCCTCCTTCGTAGTAGTAATCGACGGGATCTTCATCCGTACGTTTATCTTCAATCGTGATCGTCAGGCCTTTGTTCAAAAAGGCAAGCTCACGCAGCCGGTTGGCCAGGACCTCAAACTTGTATTCCTGCGTTTCCTGGAAGATTTCATCATCAGGGATGAAATGGATGCGGGTACCGGTTTGATCGGTCTCCCCGACTACTTTCAAGTCTTCTTCCGGTACGCCGCGCTTGTAGGACTGGTAGTGGATCTGACCATCACGGTGGACGAAGACTTCCAGTTTTGTAGACAGGGCGTTTACGACAGAAGCACCAACACCGTGAAGTCCTCCGGAGACTTTATAACCGCCTCCGCCGAATTTACCTCCGGCGTGAAGAACCGTCAAAATAACCTCGACAGCCGGACGTCCGGTTTTTTCCTGAATACCGACAGGAATCCCGCGTCCGTTATCCGTAACGGTGATGCTGTTGTCTTTTTCAATCATGACCTGGATGTGGTCACAATGGCCGGCCATCGCTTCATCGATACTGTTATCGACAATTTCCCACACGAGGTGGTGCAGCCCTTTTTCATTGGTGGATCCAATGTACATGCCGGGACGCTTCCGAACAGCTTCCAGACCTTCAAGCACCTGTATCTGACTTTCATCATAGGTCTGCTGTTCTTCGATAATATCTTCCTTCATGGTACTCACCTACATTTCTCAAGTGGTTTGACAGTAATCTCTTACACCAAATGTTCTCTCTATCTATTCCATTGGCTCTTCGGAAAAATCCTCGAGCTTGTTCAGCGTCGTCATCATGTTCGCCCGCTTTTTCAGCGTGTACACGGAAAGAGGACTGAAATAAATAACATCACTGGTAATGACGATGGCTTTTGCCTGATGCTCCTGTGATTCTATGACGCGTCTGTTTTTCCGCTGGCTGACGATCATTTCCTCGATGATGGATGAGGAGGAAATCAAACTATGATCGATAATAGCCACGACATCCTTCGACTGAATCACATGATCATCCCCAATGTGAATAAACATGCGGTACACCTCATTTCTCTATCTCGATCGTTCCTTCTTTCACACGGAAAATGGCCGCTTCTTCCAAAGCTTCATGCTCAATCCCGTCGATGCTCGTAGTCGATACAAACGTCTGGACTTTCCCCTGGATTGTATGAAGCAGGTGGGACTGACGGAAATCATCCAGTTCGCTTAGAACATCATCCAGCAGCAGAATCGGATATTCTCCTACTTCACTATGAATCAGTTCAATTTCAGCGAGTTTCAAAGATAAGGCTGTCGTCCGCTGTTGACCTTGCGACCCGTATGTCTGGACGTCTTTTCCGTTTACGTAGAAAACCAGATCATCCCTGTGAGGGCCTGCCAAAGTGGTCCCCCGTTCGACTTCCTTCGTTTCGATTTCCTGGAACTTCTCTATATACGTCTTCTTTATTGTTTCCAAATTCATATCCTCTGATACTTTCACACTTGCATCATAGGAAATTTCAAGCTGTTCAAGGCTGCGGCTGATCCCTTCATGGATCGGACCTGCCCAGGATCTGAGAAGTTGGAGAAACTTGAAGCGTCGTTCAATGATGGTCACGGCGTGCTCCACAAGCTGCTCGGTCAAAATACCGAGCATCGTCCGGTCCGCCTGCGGTTTGCGCTGAAGATCCTTCAACAGGTGGTTCCGCTGCTTCAAAATCTTTTGATACTGCCCGAGATGATAGATATAGGCAGGCTGGATCTGGCCGATTTCCATGTCAATAAACCGACGACGCACCTGAGGACTCCCTTTGACGAGATTCAAATCCTCAGGTGCAAACATGACAACATTCAAAGCGCCGATATAGTCACTGAGACGCTTCTGCTCAATATGATTCAACTTCGCTTTTTTCCCTTTGTTGGAAATGATGATCTCCAGAGGAAAGCGGCGGTTACGTTTATAGATCGTCCCTTTTATTTTACCATATTCCTGGTCCCACTGTATCAATTCTTTGTCCCGCGGCGTCCGGTGGGACCGGGTAAAGGCAAGCGTATAGATGGCTTCCATCAAATTCGTCTTTCCTTGGGCATTTTCACCAATAATCACATTGATTGTATGGTCGAAGCTCAATGAAAGCTGCTCGTAATTACGATAAGAACGCAGGGACAGCTCATGGATATACATAGATGGAGGGGGTTACCCTTCGCTTACAACTGTATAGCTGCCGAATTCCTCAATCTCCACTGTATCGCCCACGTACAGTTTCCGGCCTCTGCGGTTTTCCGGTTCACCATTTACATTCACTTCAAATTCAGCCAGAAAAATTTTCACCATTCCACCAGATTCGACAACGTTCGCTAATTTCAGAAACTGCCCGAGTGGGATGTATTCTGTGCTGATTCCAATTTCTTCGCTCATATATTTTCACCCTATTTCATGAATTCACCTATCTCTATATTTTACTAAAGATAAAGGTGTAAGGAAAGTCCAATCCCTCGAACTCTTCTGCTGCCGGTTGTTTAAACCGGATATCCCCAATGTGGATAACTTCATTTCTTCTTCCCTGTGGTTTTCCACAGGTGCTTTTTCTGCGGATTCCTCCTGTTTTTGAGGACAAAAAGAAGAAGGTGCTCCTATGAAAGTTATCGAGCACCTTCTTTTATTCAACGTTTTATATTTTAGTATGTCCGTACGGGAAGAATCAGCTGAAGAATCTGATCATCATCAACCGGACGGATCAGGAACGGACGCATGGCACCCGTAAATTCGACTTTCACTTGATCATAGTCGACGGCTTTCAGAGCGTCCATCATATATTTCGCACTGAAAGAGATTTTCAAGTCTTCCCCATCGACATCATTCGCCGTTACTTCTTCCACGACATTTCCGACTTCCGGTGAGTTCCCGGTAATTTCAAGATGGTTGGATTCTTTAGTCACAAGTCTTACGACGTTGTTGCGGTTCTCTTTTGCTAATAGAGAGGCACGGTCGACGGACTGAAGAAGATCCTTGGCATCGATCTTGACGACGGTTTTACTCTGCTCCGGAATCAAGCGGGATGTTTCTGGATAGTTTCCATCCAGCAGACGGGACAGGAAGTATAAATGCTTCGTACGGAAAAGGACCTGGTTGTCTGTTACGCTGATTTCAATTTTATCATCCGAATCGTCAAGAATTTTATTCAATTCTGTCAGACTCTTTCCTGGAATGACGACCGCAGGCAGGGATTTTCCTTCAGGCTGGTCAAGAGAGACTTTCCTTGACGCCAGGCGGTGGCTGTCGGTTGCAATGAACTCAAGGCTGCCTTCATCCATTTTCACATGGACCCCTGTAAGAATCGGGCGCGTTTCTGAAGTGGATACAGCAAATACCGTCTGTCTGATCAGGTTTTTCAAAAGATCAATCGGCAGTTCAAAGCTGTCCTCCGTATGAAGCTGGGGAAGCTGTGGATATTCTTCAGGGTCCTGGCCGTTCAAGTGGAATTCTGCATTCCCTGAGCGGATCGTGACATTTCTCGACTCATCGCTGGTGATTTCCACCGTGTTCTGCGGGAGCTTTCTTACGATATCAGGAAAATATTTAGCCTGAAGAATAATGCTGCCTGGTTCAATATCTTCTGCATACACGATGCCATCTTCTTCTGCAGGGATAAAAGATTCGATCGAGATATCTGAATCACTGCCTGTTAATTTAATTCCTTCTGAAGTGGCTTCTAATTTCATTCCCGTTAAGATTGGAATCGTTGTTCTTGAAGATATGGCTTTCATGACATTCTGCACACTATCCATCAACTGATCCCGCTGGATGACAAATTTCATTTCCGAACACTCCTCCTAATGAGCTTGTATTATATATTTTTTTATAAAAAAGGTCGTAATAGTACTAGTATGGGCTGTGGAATTGTGGATAACCTTATCAAAGCCTTTATATGGCTTGTTATACACATGTGGATAGGTTGTTGATGAACCTGCAACTACTGTCCACATTATCCACTAGTGGGATTTAAGCTGCTCTTTGATTTCATCGAGCTCTTTTTGGAGCTGCTGATCATCCGCGACCATTTTTGAGATTTTTTCATGAGCATGAATGACGGTGGTATGATCCCGGCCGCCGAACTCTTCCCCAATCTTCGGCAGAGAGAAGTCGGTCAGTTCTCTTGATAAATACATAGCGATCTGACGGGGGAAGGCTACGGATTTCGTCCGCTTTTTAGCAGGGAAATCTTCCAGCCTCACATTATATTTTTCTCCGACCATCTCCTGAATGGCTTCAATCGTAATCACCTTCGGCTTGGAGCTTGGAATAATATCCTTCAGCGCTTCAGCTGCCAGAGAGGCATTGATATCGCTGTTGATCAAGGAAGAGTAGGCAACGACACGAATCAAGGCGCCTTCCAGTTCACGGATGTTGGTGTCGATCTGGTTGGCGATGTAAAGCATGACTTCGTTCGGGATATCCAACCCTTCTGCCTTCGCTTTTTTCCTCAAAATCGCAATTCTTGTTTCCAGGTCCGGCGGTGTAATGTCTGTGATCAATCCCCATTCGAACCGGGAACGCAGACGATCTTCCAGGGTCGGGATCTCTTTCGGCGGACGATCACTGGAGATGACGATCTGCTTGCTTTCCTCGTGGAGCGTATTAAATGTATGGAAGAATTCCTCCTGTGTCTGCTCTTTGCCTGCGAGGAACTGGATGTCATCAATAAGAAGGACATCAACGCTGCGGTATTTATTTCTGAAATTGACGGCCTTGTTGTCCCGGATCGAGTTGATAAATTCGTTCGTGAATTTTTCCGAGGACAGATAAACGACTTTGGCATTCGGATTATGATCAAGCACATAATGGCCGATGGCGTGCATCAGGTGTGTTTTCCCAAGCCCGACCCCTCCGTAGATGAACAGCGGGTTATAGGCTTTTGCCGGTGCTTCGGCTACAGCCAGTGAGGCTGCATGGGCGAAGCGGTTGCCGGATCCGATGACGAATGTATCAAAGGTATATTTGGAATTGAGCATGCTCTGAGGCGATTCTTCATTTCCGTTATTTTTTACATTCGGAACCTTTTTGGAAGACAGCTTCACGTCCTCCAGGGCATCGTCCTTGGACTCTGGAATGATGAACTTTGTTTCCAGTTCGGCCCCCGTTACCTCATATAATGTTTCTGTAATCAAGCTTTCGTATTGGTTTTCAAGCCAGTCTCTGGCGAATTCGTTTGGAGCGACGATTGTCAGCGTATTTTCACTAAGGGAGTCGGCTTTTGTCGCTTTAAGCCATGTTTCAAAGCTGGGCTTGCTTATTTTTTCTTTTATATGGTCCAGCGTATTGTTCCATAGTTCGTGGATGTTCTCCAAATTGTTTCACCCCTCTCTGTTTCATTGGAAAACAAAAACACCTTTCGTTCTCTTTTTCGAACGTAGCAAAAGGATCGAAAGGCGCTCGTATAAGGTTTGTATAAGGTTGTACATCCTCATCAGTGCTGCACGGGTGTGGATGTTTGAATGTTGATTTTACTAGACTTCCAGAGAGTTATTTTCATTGTCCACACGCTTGTGTATAACTGCATGAACAGGTCTGTTAATAAATGTCCACATGTTATCCACAGTCTGTGGAAAAGATCTCAACTGTTTTGAAGTCAATCGCTGTTAAACACAAATATGATACCAGATAAAAACACGGCTTGCAATGGGTCGGCGTAACTTATCCACAATATCAAGGGCTTGTAGAAAACTTTCATCCACAGCACTGGATTTTGTGATTTTCTTGTCGATATTTGTTGTGGACAGTCAAAAACCGCTGAAAAATTATACACAATGGCTGTGAATGTTCGTCATGTGAAAGGAATGAAGATCGCTGCCGGGGGTATTTTTGATGTGTTATACTACAGCCTGTTATATAACGTCGTGCAGAATCGAAAAAAGGAAGATTGAAAATCGAGTTGACAATTCAGGGGTCATTTTATTATACTGTTCAAGACTGCCTTTTAATTGTTTTATTGGATTATTGCCCAGGAGGTGTATATATAATGAGTAAACGCACGTTTCAACCAAATAATCGTAAGCGTAAAAAAGTACACGGCTTCCGTTCACGCATGAGCTCTGCAAATGGACGTAAAGTTCTTGCACGCCGTCGTCGTAAAGGAAGAAAAGTTCTATCCGCATAGGCCACTGAAAACTATCAGTGGTCTTTTTTTCAGAATAGGGAAAGTCGAAAGTGGGGCGGATCGAACGTCCCGCTTTTATTTTAAGGATAATTTGAGAACGTTTTAACGGGATTGATCGGAATGTGAGGGCAGTATCTCCCTCTATGTTCACTCATCTGGAGGGTGTTCGATGAAGAAAGTAAATCGAATTAAGAAAAACGAGGAATTTCAGAAGGTCTTTCAAGGCGGCCAGTCTTTCGCCAACCGGCAGCTGGTGATCTACTACATGAAGAAAAAAGAGCAGACGCATTTCCGCATTGGTCTTTCCGTCAGCAAGAAGCTGGGACATGCGGTCAAGCGCAACCAGATTAAGCGCTACCTGCGCCAGGCCTTTCATGAGCTGGAAGACGATATCCATCCTCACTATGATCTGGTGGTCATTGCACGTAAGCCGGCCAGCCAGATGGATTTTCATGAAATAAAGAAAAGCCTGACCCATGTACTTATGAGGTCCAAGCTTCTAAATAAGAAAATTCGCACGTAATCGTTATAGAAAAAGGACAGTCATTAATGCTAAACTTATGATTGTCGTAGTACGATCGTTTTGATAGAAGAAAAAGTGAAGAGTCATTTAAGGAGGAAGGAACGTTGCGTAATAAAATGATAGCACTGCTTGCCATGGCGGGCGTGCTTACGTTCCTATCCGGGTGTACGCAGGTAAACCAGGAAATCAACTCGGATAGCACAGGTTTTTGGAACGAGTATATCGTATGGCCATTGTCTCAAACCCTACTATTTTTTGCGGACCTTTTCAGTGGCAGCTATGGATTGTCGATCATTGTTGTAACGATTATCATTCGATTGGTTCTGCTTCCGTTGAACGTTAAGCAGTTGAAAAGCTCCAAAGCGATGCAGGATATTCAACCGGAATTACAGAGTCTTCGTGAACAATATTCATCCAAGGATGCCCAGACACAGCAGAAGCTCCAGCAGGAGACGATGCAGCTGTTCCAAAAGCACGGCGTGAACCCGCTGGCGGGCTGTCTGCCAATTATCGTGCAGATGCCGATTTTGATCGGATTCTATCATGCCATTATGAGAACTTCGGAGATTCAGACGCATAACTTCCTATGGCTGGAACTCGGTTCATCCGATCCATTCCTGGCCATTTTGACAGCTGGAACGACCTTCCTGCAGCAAAAACTAATGATGGCGGGCGGCGCAGCAGCGCAGAACCCGCAGATGCAGATGATGCTTTATGTGATGCCGCTGATGATTGGTACATTCGCATTCTTCTTCCCATCTGCCCTTGCCCTGTACTGGATCGTCGGTAACATCGTTATGATTCTGCAGACGGTATTCATCCGTAAACCAATGATGAAAGATGCGACGGGAGGAGCAAGTGAGTGAAACAATTAACTGCTACGGGTCCATCCATTGATGAAGCGGTCCAATCTGCATTAGAACAATTACAGACATCAAAAGATCAAGTCACCATTGATATCATTGATGAAGGTAAAAAAGGATTTCTTGGGTTTGGTTCCAAACCAGCGATTGTCAAAGTAGCCATCAAGAAAAATCCTCTGCAGGATGCTGAAACATTCATCTATGAAGTAGCAGAACAAATGGGAGCTCCTGTTCAGGTCCATTCAGAAGTGCGGCAGCGGGATATCTTCCTCAACCTGGAGGGAGAACAGATCGCTGTCCTGATCGGTAAGCGTGGTCAGACATTGAATTCACTTCAATATCTGGCTCAGCTCGTCGTCAACCGTGAATCTGACGTTTTTTATACCGTTATGCTTGATGCAGAGGGGTATCGAAGCCGTCGGAAAGAAACACTTGAGAACCTGGCTGGACGGCTGGCAGATAAAGCAGTCCGGACGAACCGGGACGTACGGCTTGAGCCGATGCCTTCCTATGAAAGAAAAATCATTCACAATGCTTTGCAGCAGCATGACCAGGTGAAAACATCGTCGGACGGAAACGATCCGCGCCGGCATGTCGTCATTCACCCACGCTGATTTCAACAAATACTTCTGCCCGAAAAGCCGGCAGGAGTATTTTTTTGGCTGTACGGTTGTCCACAAGGGGTATTGGAGACCTCTTGCGGGGAAAAGATGATAGATGGCAGGTTATGCACATGTGGATAACCGCCTGATGCGGATTTCGGTCCGCATATCTTTTCAAAACACACGGGTGTGTGGTAAGGTAGTATGTTAGTGACTAGTGAAAAATATTTCGGATAACTATAGATAACCAATCATTCCAGGAGGTGAAAACGTATGGAAACAGATACAATAGCGGCGATTTCCACCCCGGTGGGGGAAGGAGCCATTGCCATCGTCCGTTTGAGCGGTCCCCAGGCTGTTTCGACAGCCGCCGGTCTTTTTCAAGGGAAGGATTTGAACAACGTTGATTCCCATACGATGCATTACGGAAAGATCATCGATCCGGAAACCGGTGAAATGGCAGAGGAAGTGATGGTTTCTGTCATGCGTGCCCCGAAAACATTTACGAGAGAAGACATCGTTGAGATCAACTGCCACGGTGGACTCGTGTCTGTGAACCGGGTGCTTGAAATCGCACTGGCTGCGGGATCCCGTCTTGCTGAACCGGGGGAATTCACGAAGCGTGCGTTTATGAACGGGCGGATCGATCTTTCCCAGGCCGAAGCGGTTATGGATCTGATCCGTGCCAAGACAGACCGGGCGATGGATGTTGCGCTGAAGCAGATGGATGGACGCCTGTCCAATCTGATTCACAATCTGCGTCAGAAGCTTTTAGAGACGCTTGCACACGTCGAAGTGAACATCGATTATCCGGAGTACGATGATGTCGAAGAAATGTCCCATGACATGATGGAGCAGAAAACGAAGGAAGTGCACGAGGAAGTCGAGCGGATCTTAGAGACGGCCAAGCAGGGCAAGATCCTGCGGGAAGGTCTCGGGACTGCGATTATCGGTCGTCCGAACGTCGGGAAGTCCTCATTGATGAACGCTCTTGTTCATGAAAACAAAGCCATCGTAACGGAAATCCCGGGGACGACGCGGGATGTCATCGAAGAGTATGTCAATGTCCGCGGGGTGCCTCTGCGGCTGATCGATACGGCGGGGATCAGGGAAACGGAAGATATCGTCGAACGGATTGGCGTGGAGCGCTCCCGTCAAGTGCTGAAGGAAGCCGATTTGATCCTGCTTGTGTTAAACTATGGCGATGAACTGACCGAGGAAGATGAGAAGTTGTTTGAAGCAATCAGCGACATGAATGTGATCGTCATCGTGAACAAAACCGATCTTGAGAAAAAGCTCGATCTTGATCGTGTGAAGGAGCTCGCGAACGATCAGCCGGTCATTACGACGGCGCTGATTCGCGAAGAAGGCATCGATCAGCTTGAGCAGGCAATCGGCGAGACCTTCTTTGAAGGAGATCTTGATGCCGGTGATATGACGTATGTCTCCAATGTCCGCCACGTGCAGCTGCTGAAGCAGGCCAAGCAGGCGCTTGAAGACGCACAGAACGGGATGGCAATGGGCGTCCCTCTGGATGTCGTTCAAATCGATGTGACTCGTACGTGGGAAATTCTCGGGGAAATCGTCGGTGAGTCGGTGCATGACAGCCTGATTGATCAACTGTTCTCCCAGTTCTGTTTAGGTAAATAAGTGTTGGTTCGTAAATATAGAGTGATTTTGGAACAACTATTTAAAGGAGAGACATCCAAATGACATATGATGCAGGGCATTATGATGTAATAGTAATTGGTGCCGGTCACGCGGGCGTAGAGGCAGGACTTGCCGCAGCGCGCCGCGGGGCGAAGACATTGATGCTGACCCTGAACCTCGACCTTGTCGCCTTTATGCCGTGTAACCCGTCCATCGGGGGTCCGGCTAAGGGGATCGTCGTCCGGGAAATTGATGCATTAGGAGGCGCAATGGGTAAGGTGATTGATAAGACCCACATCCAGATGCGTCTATTGAACACGAGAAAAGGTCCGGCTGTGCGTGCGCTGCGTGCCCAGGCGGATAAGCCGCTTTATATCAAGGAAATGAAGCGTGTGCTTGAAAATCAGGAAAATCTGACGCTGCGCCAGGCGATGGTGAAGCAGCTGCTTGTCGAGGACGATCAGATAAAAGGTGTTGTCACAGAAACGAAGGCAGCGTACTATGCGCCGACGGTTATCGTAACGACAGGAACCTTCATGCGCGGACGCGTCATCATCGGTGACATATCCTATGAAAGTGGACCGAACAACCAGCGTTCCACCGTTTCTCTTTCCGAACAGCTGGAAGAGATGGGCATTGAGATGGTCCGCTTCAAGACTGGAACACCGATGCGCGTCAACAGCCATACCATTGATTATTCCAAAACGGAAATCCAGCCGGGGGAAGAAGAGCCGCGCTCCTTTTCCTATGAAACGACCGAATTCATTACCGATCAGATCCCTTGCTGGCTGACGTATACGAATGAAGACACGCACAAAATCATCAATGATAACCTCGGTCTCTCAGCGATGTACTCCGGGGCGATCAAAGGGACAGGGCCGCGCTACTGCCCGTCCATCGAAGATAAAATCGTCCGCTTCAATGATAAGCCGCGGCACCAGATTTTCCTTGAGCCGGAAGGTCGTGACACGGAGGAAGTGTACGTCCAGGGCTTGTCGACATCCCTGCCTGAATACGTCCAGAACGAAATGATGCGGACAGTACCGGGACTGGAAAACGCTGAAATCATGCGGGCCGGCTATGCGATCGAGTATGACTCCATCGTCCCTACACAGCTGTGGCCGACACTTGAAACGAAGAAAATTGATGGTCTTTTCACAGCTGGTCAGCTGAACGGAACGTCCGGCTATGAAGAAGCCGCGGGGCAGGGGCTGATGGCGGGAATCAACGCCGCTGCCAAAGCGCTTGATCTTGAGACACTGATTCTTGACCGTTCCCAGGGCTATATCGGTGTCATGATTGATGACCTTGTCACAAAAGGAACCGGCGAGCCGTATCGTCTTTTGACGTCCCGTGCGGAATTCCGTCTCATGCTGCGTCATGATAATGCGGATCTCCGCCTGACCGAAATCGGGTATCAGCTCGGGTTGATTCCTGAGGACCGCTACAACCGTTTCCTTGAGAAACAGCGTTTGATCGAAGACGAGAAAAAACGTCTCGATAAAGTGATTTTGAAGGAAACCGATGAGGTACAGGCCGTCATCGAAGAAGCGGGAGGCTCGAAACTGAAAGACGCCATCCGCGCGGTAGATCTCTTGAAACGTCCGGAAATGAATTACAGCCACATTGAGCGCTTAAGTGCCAGTGAGGTTCAACTGCCGGATGATGTCAAAGAGCAGGTTGAAATCCAAACGAAATATAACGGTTATATCAAGAAGGCGATCGAGCAGATTGACCGTATGAAGAAAATGGAAACGAAAAAAATTCCAGAGAACATCGATTACGATGCCATCCACGGTCTGGCTTCAGAAGCGCGTGACCGTCTGAAAGCGGTCCGTCCACTTTCTGTCGGACAGGCTTCCCGTGTATCCGGTGTGAACCCGGCGGATGTTTCCATCCTGCTTGTGTATATTGAGCAGGGCAGAATCGCTCGTGTGTCTGGAGAATAACTCGAAAGGATGGGTTTATGGATACGAACACCTTTCTGAACGCTTTAAAAGAACAAGGCATTGAACTAAATGAACAGCAGCAGCACCAGTTTCAGCGTTATTTCGAAATTCTCGTCGAGTGGAACGAAAAAATGAACCTGACCGCCATCACCGATCAGGAAGGCGTGTATTTGAAACACTTTTATGATTCTTTGACAGCGGCTTTTTACTATGATTTTTCCGAACCCCTCCGTATCTGTGATGTCGGAGCGGGGGCTGGTTTCCCTAGTCTGCCGCTGAAAATCGTCTTTCCGCATCTGAAGGTGACCATTGTCGATTCGTTGAAGAAACGGATCACGTTCCTGAATCACTTAGCCCACGAATTGGGGCTGGATGATGTCGCTTTTTACCATGATCGTGCCGAAAACTTCGGGAAAAACACGGGCTTTCGGGAAAGCTATGACCTGGTGATGGCCCGTGCCGTCGCCCGGATGTCCGTCCTCAGTGAGCTTTGTCTGCCGTTAACGCAGAAGGGCGGCCGCTTCATGGCTATGAAGGGACCGAACCTGAGAGACGAAATGGAAGAGGCCGAGATCGCTATTCAAACGGTCGGAGGCGAAGTGAAGGATATCTACACGTTCGAGCTTCCGGAAGAGGGCAGTGAACGGAACATTGCCATCGTTGAAAAACGGCGGAAGACACCGAAAAAATACCCGCGTAAAGCGGGCACACCGAATAAAACACCGATTCAATAACAGCAAGCCACTCTATCATAGACCGATAGGGTGGCTTTTTTTAGGAGGGCTCTATATGAAGATTGTCGTGCTGTCTGATACACATATGCCGAAAAAAGCGTCCCGTCTGCCTGATCGTCTGGTGACTGCGTTACAAGAAGCGGACCAGATCATTCATGCCGGCGACTGGCAGACGCCGGACGTTTTTGAAGAACTGAGCCGCTTTGCTCCTGTCACAGGGGTGTACGGTAACGTTGATGGTGAAGACATGAAAGAGATCGTGCCCGAACGACAGCTCGTAACGTGGGCCGGGTATTCCATCGGCGTCGTCCACGGACACGGGGATAAGAAAACGACGGAAAAGCGGGCGGTGGAAGCTTTTCAGGAACATCCCCCGGACCTTATTATTTACGGCCATTCCCACATCCCTGTTCTCCGTTACTTTAAAAAGACACTGCTGTTCAATCCGGGATCCATTACGGACAAACGCCGGCTGCCTTTCTATTCTTTTGGTATTCTTACCCTTGGGGAGGAGGGCATTCATGCCGAGCATATCTTTTTCCGCTAGCGTTCCGGGTGTTTTTGACACGTCGGACAGTAATAGAGCCTTCTGGAAGCCGCCTGGATCTTTTCGATTTCTGTGCCATCGATCCGACAGGACTTACCTGCCCGGTTGAACACCCAGTGACGGTAGTCCCGGCGCTTGATGCCCTGTTTTTTCAACTGACCGGCCAGTTCAAGATCATTCGTGATGCCTTTATGGCGGTACGACTGCCATGTCAGGTCGATCGACGCTTCGGCGGCTTTCCGAAGCTGTTCCTCTGAACAATCAGATGGGCGGGCGGAAGGGGAGATGCCGGCCTTGAATAGGATTTCACTGCGCAGATAGTTGCCGATTCCAGCGATAAATGATTGATCGAGCAGCAGGGACGTCCATTTGCGGTTCCGGAATCTTCTGCTGATGAAGCGTTCGAACAGATCTTCTGCTGTTACCGGTTCACTGAGCAGGTCCGGCCCAGTCTTCCGGATAAACGGGTGTTCCTCTGCCTCCTCTGTGCGGAGCACTTCAATATCCGAGGAACTGTATAGCAGGGCGGACTTTTTTTCATTGTGCAGCGCAAGGCGGAGCTGGCGGTTGGTGTCCGGATAGTTATAGGCGTTCCGGATCATCCATTTGCCGTACAGCTGATTGTGCGAATAAATCGTGTAGCCCCTTTGAAAGCGGATGAGCATCGCTTTTCCCTTCGTATCCACTTTTTCAACGACATCCCCCTGTAAAATCTCCTCATACTCCTGTAATCGCTCAAAGGCGAAAAAAAGGTCGAGCACAGCCCGACCTTTGAGTGCTTTTTCTACTTGATCCGCAGCACGGCGGATTTCCGGTCCTTCCGGCATAGGTCTCTTCCTCTCCTCAGCTGGACGTGAACATGCCACCGTTGATATGGATAAACTGTCCGGTGATATACGTAGAGTCATCAGAGGCCAGCAGCACATAGCTTCCGACGTGCTCCACCGGCTGTCCCGGGCGTCCCATCGGGGTGTTGGTACCGAATTGTTCCACTTTATCCTCAGAAAAGGTGGATGGAATGAGTGGTGTCCAAATCGGCCCCGGCGCAATCCCATTGACGCGGATGCCTTTATCGACAAGCTGTTTCGCCATTGAACGTGTGAACGCAACGACCGCGCCTTTCGTAGCTGTATAGTCCACAAGATCGGGGTTTCCGACATAAGGGTTGACGGAAGCTGTATTGATGATGGAACTTCCCTGCTTCAAATGAGGCAGGGCAGCTTTCGTCATATGGAAGACCGAATAGATATTCGTTTTAAATGTACGCTCCAGCTGCTCCGTTGAAATATTCAGCAGGTCGTCGGTCGGATGCTGTTCAGCTGCGTTGTTCACAAGAATATCAAGCTGACCGAGTTCCTTCACGGTTCTTTCCACTGCTTCCTGACAGACGGGCTCCTCGCCGACGTCCCCGGCAATCAAAATCGCCCGGCGTCCTTCGGCTTCGACCTGCTTCTTCGTATATTCCGCATCTTCATGCTCTTCTAAGTAGGAAATCGCTACATCGGCGCCTTCTTTCGCATAACCGATGGCGACGGAACGACCGATGCCGCTGTCGCCGCCTGTGATCAATGCGACTTTCCCCTGCAGCTTATTTCCGCTTTTGTAATCGTCATCCGCCTGGAGGGGAGATGGGTTCATCGCTCCCTCTGTACCTGGCTGCCGCTCCTGCTCCTGACCCGGCTGACCTTGTGTCTGACGTTCTTGTCGATTCATTTCAATTCCTCCTCCAACTTGTTTTAGTGTGCTCATTCCACCATCATGGAATGTTCAAACAAGCCGGGGGCATATTCAGGAGGAATGATCAGCATAACGGAGAAGCAGTCTCCTCAGAATCAGGCCGCTTCCTATACCTGGGATAAGGAAGAGTATCGGCAGCCAGATCGGTCCGATCAATACGCCGAATAAGCGAAGAGTGGATGAAAAAATCAATCCCACCGTGACGAAGTAGGCAGAAAAAGCAAACGGAAGGAATGAATAGGCCGGAACCTTTCCATCGGCATGGGCATAGGCATCCCATACGGCAAACATATAGATACACGGATAAAACATAAGCCACTGGTAATGGGTCACATCGACCGCTTTGGCGATATCTCCGTGAAAGCTGTGTATGATGGCCATATTGAAGCGGCTGTTGTAGTTCAAAATCACTTCAATGATGATAAAGGAGAGCCCTTTGATAAAATGTCCGTTCAGGATCTGCCCGAACCCCGGGAACGCAATGCTCCATAGTATAATTTCCAATCGTTTTTCCTTCATGTCTATTCCTCTTCCGCTGAGTTTATTGGATGAGTCTCTGTCTGTCCGGTGCCTGCGGAGGCTCTTCAAACCAGCCGTTCTCAATCATAATATCCAAGCCGTCTTTTCCGTAGATGGCCGCTTCCAGCATGAGCTTGTGATAGTGATAGACGATGTCATAGCGCAGACTTACGGCTGCCCCGTTGACATAGTTCCCCTGCCCGGCGGATATGAGGACGCTGATCATATACATCATGAGCCTGTCGGAAAATACCGGGTCGGTACTCGTAGTCAATAAACTCGCAGATGTCATGGGAACGGTGATTCCAGAATTCTCAAGGATATTGGAAAGGCAGATCCGATGATCGATGGAGATGCGTTTTCCGCGTCTCATATACTTTTTCACGGTTTTATTTTTGCTGGTCTGCCCGAAGGCCTGACAGACCACTTCCCCGAGGGCATTGTTTTTGACGTTCTCATAAATATGGGTGATTTCTATCGTATTCAAGGAACGCTTGTGAAACGGATGGTAGTAGGCTTTGCTTTCGATGTATTCCGTCTCATTCAGAACTTCAATTTGAGGAGCTCTCGTATAGATCCCTTTTTCAAGCGCCGTGCGCACGCTCAGATTGTAGAGTTTATCCTGCTGATCGATCCGATTGGTAAAGAAAGCGCGGACATCACTATTCGCAGAAGCCCCGAGGGAGTAGCCGTCCGACGTTAGTCCGACTTTTCCCATATGCTCTAAAAACGACAAAATAAAGGCATCCGTAAACAATTTCTTCGCCCTCGGGTTTAAATCGTCGAGGGAAAATCCATTGGGGACAGGGAGACAGGCTTTCTGGAAAAATGTCCTGCACGTTTCGATTCCCTTATCCGCCAGATCCCTCGACAGCTGGATCAGTGGTTTTACTTCCTCATCCTCACATGTATTTTTCAAGTATTCGAGTACAGGGACGGCCATACTGTTCTGGATGTACTGCGTCCACAGCAGCCCGATTTCATTGGCTGTTAGTTTCTTCTCCGGCATTGCGTTTTCCCTCCTGCGTATCTTTATCTTCATGGCGGTAAAGAAGGAGCCATGGTAGGAATATGAAATTCACAAGAAATCCATAGATCAACATTTTGGCGAGCCAGTCGACTACAAACAGGGTCGAAACAAAGATGCAGACGATCAAAAACAATGGGGAAAGATAGGCATAAAGCATGTCGCGCCCTCCTTAATCCCCCTTATCCTGTCCGCTTGAGTATAAATTATTACGAGGTGCGGATGATAAGAGAGAAGAAGTCAGACTTAACGTAAGGAGCTCATCATGTGGAAATGGATGCGGAAAAACAAAAAAAAGCAGGGCGGGCAGAAGCCGTCGTATAACCAGAGCGACACGCTGCCTGAATTTATTGAAGTGCTGGGTCATTCCGAGGATTTCATTCAATTTGAACTCGACGGAATGACCCGATGTACCGTTTCCTACTTGAAGACGATGAGCGATTCGAAAATTTTGAACCGTTCTGTGCTCACCACGTTGAACAGTCATGCCCTGCACGGATTGAAGGAAATCAAAGAGACGATTCCTGTTGAGAACGTTCTGATTACTGATGATCTGAAAGTGATCCAGACGAAAGTGATGTTCGGTTACATTATGATCCAAGTGAAATCCTCTATGGAACAGGTGCTCCTCGTTCCGGCGGTTTCCTTGGAATCGAGAGATGTGAGCATACCGGAAGTCGAATTCAGTGTTGTCGGGCCGAAGGAAGCATTTGTGGAAACGATCAATACCAACATCAATCTGATCCGGAAACGACTGCCGCTTCCGCAGCTGACCGTGAAAGAACTGCAGGTGGGCAAAATGACGAGCACCCGGACCGCTGTCGTTTACGTAGACGGGATAGCGGATCAGGATAACGTTGAAACCGTCATTCAAAGACTCCAGGATATCGAGTATGACCAGTTGATCGACAGCTCGTTCGTCACACAGATGATTGCTGATAACAATCATTCTCCCTTTCCCCAGCTGCTTGATACGGAAAGGCCGGACAGGGTCGTCTCAAGCCTTGTTGAAGGAAAAGTAGCCATTTTAGTCGATGGATCACCTCACGCCCTCACGTGTCCGACAACGGTCGTCGAGTTTTTCGGGGCCTCGGATGATTACTTTCTACCGTGGCATCTGGCTTCCGTGTTCCGGCTGATCCGCTTATTTGCCGTTATCTTTTCCGTTCTCAGCACACCTTTATATGTCGCTGTTCTGACGTATCATTTCGAGATGATTCCCCCTGAGTTGATGGCTACCATTGTTTCGTCAAGGTCCGACATCCCTTTTCCGCCGATCCTTGAAGTGATCATCCTTGAATTGACGATTGAACTCCTCCGGGAAGCGGGAGCACGGCTTCCAACGAAAATCGGGCAGACCATCGGTATCGTAGGTGGTATCGTAATCGGTACCGCAGCTGTTGATGCCGGATTGACGAGTAATGTACTCCTGATCATCGTCGCACTGAGCGCCCTTGCTTCCTTTACGACGCCGGTCTATCAAATTGGTAACACGATCCGGCTGATCCGCTTTCCGTTTTTAATGGGTGCGCAGCTCTGGGGACTCGTCGGAGTGTCGATGTGTATGGTTTTCTTTATCGGCCATTTGATCAAGCTCCAGTCTATCGGTCGTCCATTTTTTGAACCGTTGTATCCGCTCCGGTTCAAAGATTTGAAAGATGCCTTTATCCGCCTGCCTTTTACCAAACAGGTGGACCGTCCGGTATTGATGAGATCCGAAGACCCAAAGCGTATGAATGAAGACAGGGCGAAAGCAAAGAGGGATATTGATGAATAAATTAAATGAAAACCAAGGATTGAACATATCGGAAAACTATCTGGTGAGCCCCTTTTATGTCTTTTTCATCATTTTTACGATGCAGGTGGGAATCGGAATTCTCGGGTTTGAGCGGTACTTAGTGGAAAAAGCCGGGTTTGATGCCTGGATATCGGTACTGGCTGCAGGCGTATTTCTGCACATCCTCGTATGGATGATGTACCGTCTCCTTCAAAATGGAGGCGGAGATATCGTCCATATCCATAAGCAGGTGTTCGGGAAATATATCGGCGGTTTTCTAAGTCTTCTCTTTGCGGCTTACGCGCTGCTGTTGTCATTTGATGTCATGATTACGTTTATTGAAGTGATCAAGGTGTGGATGTTCCCCGGGCTCCAGGTCTGGATTTTTGCTTTTGTCATGATCGGTCTCGTCTACTACATCGTTTCCGGTGGGTTCCGGGTGATTACCGGGATTGCACTCATCAGCGTCGTGATCGGGCTGCCGATTCTGCTGCTGAAATTTTTCCCGATTCAGGCAGGACACACGATGAACATCTATCCGAATATCAACCACAGCCCCGGTCAGATTCTTGCCGCAGCAAAGCAGAGTGCGCTCAGCTTTCTGGGCCTTGAATTTCTATTGATCTTCTATCCCTTTATCAAAAACCCGGCTAAATCGAAAAAATGGGCCCACTTTGCCGTGTTTTACACGACGATGCTTTATTTCATCAGTGTCCTCGTCACGTTTGTCTATTTTAGTGAGGAACAGTTGAAACAGGTCGTATGGGGGACGATTTCGACATGGAAGATTGTCGAATTTCCTTTTATCGAACGTTTTGAATATGTAGGGATTGCGATGTGGCTGTATGTGATCCTGCCCAACATCTGTATCGGCATCTGGGGGGCGACGCGTGTAATGAAAAGAATCTTCCCTGTGAAGCAGATTCACTTTTTAAGAGTTGTCTGTATCTCCCTGTTCTTTCCCGTCGCTTTAGTTGCAGGCCGCGACCCGATCAACGCCATTAACAATTTTGCCGGCACGGTCGGTTTTTACGTTCTGCTTTACATCCCGGTTCTTCTTTTATTAAAAATGATCTCGGACAAAGTGAGGAAGCGATATGAAAATTAAGTGGAACGTACTGGTTTTGATCAGCAGCTTCTTTCTTTTCACAGGTTGTGTGCCCAGCAAGAGCGTTGAAGAAAATGCCATCGTCCAAATATCCGGCTATGATAAAGGCGGCGATAAAGGAAGGATTAAAGGGACTGTATCCATCCCCCAGTACGGCAAAAGTGAGAAGAAAACCGCCGCCTCTGAGCTTTACTTAACCGTTGATGCCAACTCCATCAAGGATGTGGAGAAGGAAATCCAGAAACAATCCTCCAAACCGATTTCCATCGGAAAACTGGCAGTCACGTTGTACAGCATGGAGCTGGCTCAGGAAGGCATTTCCGACGTCATAGACGTGC
Organism: Halobacillus sp. AWH4_228; assembly: GCF_056158365.1. NCBI lineage: Bacteria > Bacillati > Bacillota > Bacilli > Caryophanales > Bacillaceae > Halobacillus > Halobacillus sp. AWH4_228. Next base: position 272,899 of record NZ_JBSWTE010000001.1, read on the forward strand.
TGAGCAGGGACGCCCGTCTAAGCCGGAACATGTATCTCGGTATTGTGGATGGACAGACGCAGGACTTGATTGAGAATGGATACACACAGGATGAGACAACGTCCAAGCACCTGCAGGGATTGATTGAGAATAATGTCCATCACAACTTTCCATCGACAAGCCTGCACGAATTTTTATATGCCTACTTTGCGATTGGTATGGATCCCTATCTCCCGATTTTGTCGAAAAAGGAGACGTTTGTAGAAGTCTCCGGCATTGCTTTTTTCGATAAGGGAAAAGTCGTAACCACGCTCTCGGATGCGAAAGTCTTTACATTCAAAATGATGAAAGAGAATTTCGCGAGGGGAATGCAGGACCTCCCTTTTCAAAATGGAACCATCATGCTGGATAATATCGGTTCGACAGTGGATTACAAACTGACGGGCACGCCGGAAAACCCCGGTGTGGACATCCACGTGAAATTGGAATCGGAAGTGAATGAAATGGTCGGGGTGGAGGAAAAGCCGTCGCCGAAGCTTGCAAAAGAAATGGAAGATGCATTTGTGGAGTATTTCAAGACGAATGCCGGGGAGATGATCGAATTGTTCAAGAAGGAAGGCATTGATCCGCTTGGTCTCGGTCATTTTGCTAAAACGAGAACGAGACACTTTGATGAAAAACGGTGGGAGGATCTTTATCCGGATATGGATATCCAGTTCACCGTCGATGTGGAAATTACCGAATACGGCATCTTCTCCTGATTTGAATGTGAAACAAAAAAAGGCCTCTGGATGGAGGCCTTTTTTGTTTCACGTGAAATATTCAAGGCTTGCTTCAGGGAAGTATTTGGCAATGTAGCCGCCGAGGACATTCTTCATCTCTTCCTGTTCATCTTTTTGGTAGACGTACTTTCCGATGCCATAGCGCCCCCATTTGTATTTGCGTTTCTCTTCGTCCATTTCAAGTTTTGTCATCGGATAGTTTTTCTGAATGACGCGTTTGGCCGGTTTTGTAAACCGGTGCTGGATCAGTTCAAACGTCAGATCCTGTACAGCGTGGTCCGGGAGTCTGTCCTGAAGTTTTTCAAACAACTCTTTGTACCCTGCCTTCCAATCTTCATACAGATAGATCGGGGCGATGATGAAGCCCAGCGGGTAACCGGCTTCGGCCACTTTCACGGCGGCACCGATACGGTCATCGAGCCTTGATGTGCCCGGCTCCAAATATTTAATGACATAATCAGCATTCATACTGAAGCGGAACCGTGTGCGTCCGTTATGCTTCGCATCCAACAGGTGATCCACATGCGCGAATTTTGTCACGAACCGGAGCTGACCGTATTCAGACTGCCCGAAATATTCGATCGCCCGTTTCAAGGAATGAGTCAAGTGATCGACGCCGACAATGTCAGACGTACAGGAGGCTTCAAAGCGGGTCATTTCCGGTGCCCGCTCCTTCATGTACTGCTCCGCAGAGTCGAGCACTTCATCGACGTTCACATACGTACGGATATACGGCTTGCTGCCCATCGTCGTCTGCAGGTAACAATAATGGCAGTGGCCCATACAGCCTGTCGCAAGAGGGATGGCATATTCTGCTGACGGCTTGGACGTATCAAATTTCAATGTTTTTCTTACACCGACGACAAGGGTGGATTTGGCTATCCGGTACTTTTGGAAATCATTTTCCCCCGGCAGGTTCCGGACCTGGTTATGGGAGGTGGTTTCCCGGATTTCAATTCCCATGTCTTCGAATTTTTCCTTTAATTCCCGGCCTAAGGGGTATTCCAGGGCCCGGGGTTCAATATAAACAAGTTCTGGTACGAATGGCTTTACCACAGCTGTCCCTCCGATTCAGCCCCGCCGCCGAAGGCATCGTAATAGGCCCTTTCCGCTTCGCCTTCGGAAGCATACACAGCGATGTTTTCGTCGAGTGGAAAATACGTTTCGTACAAAAACAGAGCCAGTTCGCCCGGCTGTTCCGGATTATTGACGACGGCTGCTTCCTGTACATTCGCCACATCATACGTGTGTGGATTGCGGTAGATGACATATACGACATCTCCCGCCTTATAGGACGGTTGAATTTCCATACGGACACCTGCTCTCATAAAATTGGTTATGCTGCTATTCCTTGTCCATTTGTGCTCATGTTTCCACTAAGCCAGCTTTTTTATTATGAAATTCGATGTTAATAAAAGGAATTACAGTCTCCTGTCCAGAAAAGGGAAAGCAGGAGGATGAGATGTATGACATGGCTTTTGAGAACAGAACGTCTGATGTTAGAGCCTTTTACAGAAGATCTAATAGAGAAAACGGCAGAACTCGCGGGAAATCCGGAAGTGGCGGCAACGACATTCGTTCCCCATCCCTATACGATCGAACACGCGAAGGAATGGATCGCTTCCCATGATTCCTGGATGGAGGAAAAGAAAGCTTTTCCTTTTGCCGTAAAGCAGAAGAAAGATGATGGACTGCTGGGGACGATGACGCTCCGTATCGATGAGGCACACCAAAAAGGCGAACTCGCCTATTGGATCGGCCGGCCCTACTGGGGACACGGCTATGGATCCGAAGCAGCCCGGCGGGTCGTCCGGTTCGGTTTGGAGGACATCGGCCTGCACCGTATCTGGGCTGCAGCGATTTCCGACAACCCGGCCTCTACGCGCGTCATGCAAAAAGCCGGTCTCACTTACGAAGGAACCTTGAAGGAGGATATGCTTCATAGAGGGGAATTCAAGGATATTGACGTGTACGGACTCGTTCGTGGATCACAGCGACGTTCCATGTGAAACAAAAGCGCCTGCTTTCAGGCGTTTTTTTGCGAGGCACAGGCATAGAACAAAATTTATCGACGAAATCTGTCATAGGGAGAGAAAGGGAAAAACGCATCAAACCGGCACGGATTTTCAAGGATCCCGCCGGTTTCGACAGGGGAAGGATGTAAAATCTTCGTTCATCAAGATACTTTTCCCTGTATAAATGTGATAAAATAATGAGAGAAAAGAAAACGGCATACGTGTGCGCAGCAGCGTCTACAGCCTGCGGCGCTTTTTATGTTTCAAACCATTCCTTTCATTCTTAATAATAAAGGCGTATGCTTGATCGTATAAAGGTGGTGTCTGATCGTGTTACATCCTTTTGGTCGTTTATTCGGGCTTGGGGACAAACCGGAATCGGATAATGACAACAATGAGGAACAAGGCTACAGTCCCGATGAAGTTGTACAGGTTCCCGTAGATCGTGTACAGCCTAACCGCTATCAGCCACGAGCGATTTTTAACAGCGAGAAGATCAGCGAACTTGCCCAGACGATACATACGCATGGGATGATTCAGCCGATCGTTCTCCGTCGGTTAAATGAAGAAGAATATGAATTGATTGCCGGTGAACGCCGGTGGCGCGCTGTCCAGTCACTCGGATGGGAGACCGTACCGGCGATCATCCGTGATATGAATGACTCCCAGACGGCGTCGGTGGCCTTGATTGAGAACCTGCAGCGGGAGGAATTAACCGTCATTGAAGAAGCGCTCGCCTATGCGAAGCTGATTGAGCTTCATCAACTGACACAGGAGGCCCTGGCTCAGCGTCTCGGTAAAAGCCAGTCGACCATTGCGAACAAAATCCGGCTTCTGAAGCTGCCGGAATCCGTCCAGCAGGCCATCATGGACAAGCAGATTACGGAGCGTCACGCCCGTGCCCTGATCTCGTTAAAGGATCCGGAAGTACAGGAACAGGTACTGAAGGAAATCATTGAAAAGCAGCTGAACGTGAAGCAGACGGAGGAACGGATTGCCAAGCTTTCCGATCCAAAACCGAAGAAAAAGAAACCTACCCTCAAAGGGGTGAACAAGGATATGCGGATTGCGATGAATACGATCCGCCAGTCGTTGAATATGGTGACAGATACCGGAATCGATCTGGAAACAGACGAGCAGGATCATGATGATTATTATCAAATCACCATTAAAATTCCGAAGAAAAAATCATAACGTCCCGTACCCATCTTGACTTTTTTAGTGGAGATGGGGCTTTTTTTAAGCTGTTCCGCCTATTTTCCGGGGGAAATGGTAGAATTATACTAAAACAGAGGCAGGTGACACCATGGGGAAAGTGATTTCCATCGCAAATCAAAAGGGCGGCGTCGGTAAAACGACGACAGCCGTCAATTTAAGTGCATGCTTGGCTTATCTCCATCATAAAGTCCTTTTAGTTGATATCGACCCGCAGGGAAACGCCACGAGCGGGATAGGTGTGGAAAAGGGGGAAGTGGATCAATGCATCTACAACGTTCTCATCGATGATGTGAAGGCGGACAAGGTCCGGACGGAAACGCTCGTGCAGAACCTCGATGCCATCCCCGCCACCATCCAGCTTGCCGGTGCAGAAATTGAACTGGTGCGGACGATTTCAAGAGAAGCGCAGTTGAAAAAGTCCATGGATCAATTGAAAGCGGATTACGACTATATCATTATTGACTGTCCGCCCTCTTTAGGCCTTTTGACGTTGAACGCCCTGACCGCTTCTGATACGGTATTAATTCCAGTCCAGTGTGAATATTATGCGCTTGAAGGATTGAGCCAGTTGTTGAACACCATCCGGCTTGTCCAGAAGCATTTAAATAAGCAGCTGATGATTGAAGGGGTCCTGCTGACGATGCTCGATGCCAGGACCAACCTCGGCATCCAGGTGATCGAAGAAGTGAAAAAATATTTCCAGGATAAGGTCTATCAATCGATCATCCCCCGTAATGTCCGGTTGAGCGAAGCTCCCAGCCACGGACGTCCGGCAATCCTGTATGATCCGAAATCAAGAGGAGCAGAAGTCTATTTAGAATTAGCAAAGGAAGTGATTACAAATGGTGAGAGGGTTAGGTAGAGGGCTGGATTCTCTGATTACCGGCTCCATGGAGGATGATGAACTGATTGATGTGTCTGTGGGCGCATGCCGGCCGAACCCGTACCAGCCCCGCAGACAGTTCGATCAAGAGGCCCTTGACGGACTTCAGCAGTCGATTGAAACCCACGGTATCCTCCAGCCTTTAATTGTCCGGAAAAGCATCAAAGGCTATGAGATTATTGCTGGTGAGCGCCGTCTGCGGGCAGCCAGGCAGGCGGAGCTGGAGACGGTTCCTGCCATCGTCAAGAATCTGACGGATGAGGAAATGATGGAGCTGGCTCTGCTGGAGAACCTGCAGCGTGAAGATCTCTCCCCGGTGGAGGAAGCCCGTTCCTATGAAAAGTTGATCAAGGAACTGAACGTCACGCAGGAAATTCTGTCCAAACGACTCGGGAAAAGCCGCTCGCACATTGCCAATCTCATCCGTCTTTTGTCGCTTCCACAGGAAGTGATCGAGCTGATCGAATCCGGCAGCCTCTCCATGGGCCATGGACGGGCTCTGCTCGGGTTGAAAGACCGGTCGGAGCAGATTACACTCGCCGGCCGGATCGTCAAAGAATCCCTCAATGTCCGGCAGGTGGAGCAGCTGATCCACGAAAAGAACCAGACACGTGCGAAAGATAAAAAGCAGCCGAAACCGGCCGATGTGTTTTTGAAGGAGCGGGAAACCGATCTGAGAAACCGGCTCGGTACAGCTGTGAAAATCCAAAAAGGCCGTCGGAAAGGGAAAATTGAGATCGAATTCACCAATGAAGCGGATTTGGAGAGAATTCTCGATATGTTCCAGGAGTAACGCGTACAGACCAGGGGCCTCAGGGTCTCTGGTTTATTTTTGTGTGAGGAGGTCGAAAGCCGATGGTTTTAACAGGAGCCCTCGTCAATGGACTCTGTATCGCTGTAGGTACAGGGCTTGGTCTATTTTTCACAAAAATCCCTGAGCGGTTTAAGGAAACGGTCATGAACGGGATCGGTCTTGCCGTTCTTTTGATCGGGCTGCAGATGGCGTTCGAAACAGAAAACATCGTCATCGTTCTGCTTAGTCTGCTGCTCGGCGGCTTGATCGGGGAGGCAGCTTCTCTTGAGGAAAAGCTGCAGTCCACAGGCCGGTGGCTGGAGGAAAAATTCAGCCGCCCGGGTCAGGAAACACGGATCGCACAAGGATTCATCACCGCCTCCCTCATTTTCGTCATCGGGGCGCTGGCGGTTCTGGGTGCCCTGGATAGTGGTCTGCGCCAGGACCATGAAGTGCTGATCACTAAAGGGATCATCGACGGATTTGTGGCGCTCGTCCTGACCTCGACGCTCGGATTCGGCGTGTTGTTTTCCGTCGTACCCGTTGTGTTATATGAAGGAGGCATCGCCCTCCTGGCGACGCAGATAAATGCCTGGGTGCCGGAAGCGATCCTTGATCAATTCATCGTGGAAATGACGGCAGCCGGCGGTCTGCTGATCACAGCCATCGGGCTGAATATGCTGAATATAACCAAAATCCGCACAGCCAACCTGCTGCCTTCGCTGCTGATGGTTGGAGTGATTCTCTGGGTCTACCAGTGGTTTTAATGTTACTGGATCCGTTTGTGAATGACCGGCCGGGACGTTGTGAACGCCTGGAACGGCCGTGTCTCCATGCTTGTTTTCTTCCGCTTCGCTTCGGTCATCTGAATGGCTGCGGCCACTTTAGCCGCCATCTGCATGACGACGTGAAGCCGTGTGTTCTGCAGGACGACATGCTCCATGAATCCACTGACATTGACCATCCCGCTGATATGGATCTGCCCTACCGGGGGCAGGTCCTTTTTTAATGCGGAGCCCGGGTTCAAGGACCCTTTACCGAGAACAACGGAACCGACAGAGGAAGATTTGCCGAGGCAGGCGTCAACAGCGAGAATGTACGGGTTTACATGTTCCCGGTGGATGGCAGACAGCCGTTCTTTCAGGTTCAGGGCGTGAAGCGGTTCTTCCAGTGTGCCGTATATATGGAAGGTATCCAGTAATTGATCGTGAAGCATCGACCCGACGAGCGGACCGAAGGAATCTCCCGTGGAACGGTCGGTTCCGATACAGGCGACGACAATGTCCTTCGACGGGGGAAGCCAGTCATTCAAATAGTCGGCAAGCTGATCACTCATGGCCGGGTCTTCAGTGCTGACGCGTTTCTCTTCTTTGGAAAACTTGTCCTTGAAATTCATAGCTTCTCCTCCAGACACATAGTAGTAACAGTATATAAGGTTGTCCTTGGTTCTATACGTCGCAAATACATAGATGTGGAGGAACGGTCATGATAAAAGCGGGTTGTAAGTGGATGTTTTTGATTGTCGGAACGATGATAGGGGCCGGCTATGCTTCCGGAAGAGAGCTGTGGCAGTTTTTTGGTGATGACAGCAGTCTGGCCATCCTCTTGTTTTCGATTATGTTCATCTTCTGCTGCTGGGTGATTTTGTCGATCAGTTTCAAGCTGGAAAGCGGCCATTATCTCCCTGTCCTCCGCGCGGTCGTCGGCCGTCGTCTGACCGGCGTATATGACTGGATGATCATCGTCTATCTGTTTACGACGACGGTCATTATGCTGGCAGGCAGTGGAGCGACTCTGCAGGCCTTCAACTTCTCTTATAAGTTCGGGGTCGTTCTGATTATCATTCCGCTTATTCTCCTGTTTGTATGGGACGTCAAAGGGATCGTCGTCGTGAACAGCTTTGTTCTGCCGCTGCTGATTGCAGGTCTGTTATTCGTCCTCATCTTATTCATCAAAGATCAGGACCTGTCCCTTTTCGGCCATGTGCATGAGATGAGCAACTGGCTGGCGGCGTTTCCGTTTACCGCACTGAACATCCTGCCTTTGATTGCTGTCCTCGGGGCGATCGGCAACCAGGTCAGACGCAAAGGAGAGATCTGGGTGGCCAGTATCGGAAGCGGTGTGGTCCTCGGAGTCGTTTCCTATCTCTATAACAACAGTCTGATCCAAATTGCAGAAGACATCATTTTGTATGAAATCCCCCTTTTCGCGATTCTTAAACATTATCCGTACGAAATGATGATCTTCATGTCGGTGATGCTCTGGATTGCCATTTTCACCACCGCGGCCTCCGGCACACTCGGGCTCGTCACAAGGTTCCGGGATTACGTCCGGCAGCCGCTCTGGATTCTGGCGATGATGGTGATTGCCATCATGCTTCCTTTCACTTCTTTCGGTTTCTCCACGTTAATTGAATACTTGTATCCGCTGTACGGCATCCTGAATTTATACGTGCTCCTTGCCCTTCTTTTATACCCCGTTCTTTCCAGATTCAAAATTCGCTGAAAACCTGTTAAAATGAATGTCATATTCATAGACGTACAGGAGGGAAAGCGGTGAGTGAGCCAACGAAAGCTGTGGAGGATGCCAAAACACAGTGGGAGGAACTTGTCAGTTATGTCAAAGATCCGGAGATTTGGTGGAGTTACGGAATCGGCGCGTTGAAGATCATTATGATCATTGTGCTGTCTCTGCTGATTATCCGGATCGGGCGCGGTTTGATTGCGCAGTTTTTTGCGAATAAACGCAGGGGGCCATTTCAAATTACCCAGCGCCGGGAAGCGACGCTGAACAAGCTGGTCGTCAATGCGTTGTCCTATGTCGTCTACTTTGTTGCCTTTATTATGATTTTGGAGACGCTGACGATCAACATCGCTGCACTCCTTGCCGGTGCCGGTGTAGCAGGCCTTGCGATCGGCTTCGGGGCCCAGAACCTTGTGCGCGACGTGATTTCCGGCTTCTTCATTATCTTTGAAGATCAGTTTTCCGTCGGCGACTATATCCAGACCTCCGGTGTCGAAGGCTTCGTCGAAGAAGTCGGTCTCCGGACGTGTAAGGTGAAAGCATGGACAGGCGAAGTCCATATTCTGCCGAACGGCAATGTAACTCAGGTGACCAACTATTCCATGCACAACAGTGTGGCGGTCGTCGATGTGAAAGTGGCCTATGAGGAGGACATCGAGCGGGCCGAGCAGGTCATTTCAAAACTGCTTGAGGAACTGCCGGAACGTTATGAGGAAATCATTACTATGCCGGAACTCCTTGGTGTTCAGAACCTCGGAGCATCGGAAGTCGTGATGCGTGTGATCGCTGAGGTTAACCCGATGGAGCACTGGGCGGTGGCACGGGTGATCCGTAAAGAAGTGAAAAACCGGCTGAATCAGGAAGGCATTGAAATTCCGTTTCCTCGTATGGTCATGTATTCCCGGCATAACGAGAACGAGAATGAAGCGGTCGATCAATAAGGAGGAGCACAGTTATGGCAGAGAAATCCTATCAACTCAATGATGTGGTGGAGATGAAAAAACCGCACCCCTGCGGCGAGAACCGCTGGAAAATCATCCGCATGGGGGCGGATATCCGGATCAAATGTGAAGGCTGCGGACACAGTGTCCTCGTCCCGCGCCGGAAGTTTGAAACGAAGATGAAAAAAGTGTTGGAACCGAGTGAATGAACGAAAGCCTTCCCTTTGACAGGGGAGGTTTTTTTATGGAAAGAGGAAAAAAAGGACAAACTTCCATTATTCGGTCTGTTTCTTTGCAAAGGGTGAATTTGTTATAGTGGAAAATGGACTTTTGGGCTGTGCTTTTCCCCGTAAGGACGGGACGGCGCAGGTTGTTATTTTCAAGTACAGAATCTATAATAAAGTGGACTAACATGCATGTATGTAAATCCTTAAGGAGTGAAAGTCTCATATGGCACTAACAGCTGGAATCGTAGGTTTACCGAACGTAGGGAAATCTACGTTGTTTAACGCAATTACACAGGCAGGCGCTTTATCCGCCAACTATCCGTTCGCCACAATAGATCCGAACGTCGGGATCGTGGAAGTACCGGATTCGCGGCTGGAAAAGCTGACCGAGCTCGTGAACCCTAAGAAAACTGTTCCGACCGCATTTGAGTTTACGGATATCGCCGGCATCGTCAAAGGCGCAAGTAAAGGGGAAGGTCTCGGCAACCAGTTCCTCTCCCATATCCGCCAGGTGGATGCGATCTGCCACGTTGTACGCGCATTCGAAGATGAAAACATCACCCACGTTTCCGGTCAGGTCGATCCGATTACCGATATCGAAACGATCAACCTCGAACTGATCCTTGCCGACCTTGAGACGGTTTCGAAGCGTCTGGACCGTGTAGCTAAGCTTGCCCGTCAGAAGGACAAGGACGCCGTTGCTGAATATGCCGTTCTTGAAAAGCTGAAGGAAGCATTGGAAGCTGAAACACCCGCCCGCGCTGTCGAATTCAGCACCGATCAGGAAAAAGTCGTGAAAGGTCTCCATCTTTTAACTTCCAAGCCCATCCTCTATGTGGCTAACGTAAGTGAAGATGAAATTGGCGAAGGTGACAATGACAAAGTGAAGCAGATCCGTGAATTTGCGGCTAAAGAGAACGCAGAAGTCATTGTCGTCTGTGCAAAAATCGAGTCTGAAATCGCTGAGCTTGATGGCGATGAAAAGGACGAATTCCTGGACGATCTTGGAATCGAGGAATCCGGTCTTGATCAATTGATCAAAGCGACCTACAACCTGCTCGGCCTGGCGACATATTTTACTGCCGGCGAACAGGAAGTGCGCGCCTGGACCTTTAAGGAAGGCATGACCGCTCCACAGGCGGCCGGTATCATTCACACGGACTTCGAGCGCGGCTTCATCCGTGCTGAGACAGTGTCCTATGAGGATCTGGTTGATGCTGGAACAATGGGCGTTGCTCGTGACCGCGGCCGTGTACGCCTTGAAGGAAAAGAATATCTGGTCAAAGACGGCGACGTCATCCATTTCCGTTTCAACGTATAAACGGGGAACCTTCCACAAAAGGTTGTAAAGTGAGGACAAGTTTGTTACAATACTATATTGTGAGTAATTAAACGAATTACTCCTTGCTCCTCTTTACGAAAAAGGAGCCGTTAAGTCCATAAGGAGGTGAAAACGGATGAATAGAAAATACGAAATCATGTATATCATCCGCCCAGATATCGAGGAGGAAGCGAAAACGTCTGTCAAAGATCGTTTCAGCAAAATCCTTACAGATAACGGAGCGGAGATCCAGGAAGTTAAAGAACTAGGCAAGCGCCGTCTTGCTTACGAAATTAACGACCACCGTGATGGAATCTACGTAACAGTTGATTTCAACGGTACACGTGAAGCGATCAATGAATTCGACCGTCAGGCGAAGTTCACGGATGATATTATCCGCCACATCGCAGTACGCGAAGATGACAAATAAGGAGTGATTCTGGTGTTAAATCGTGTCGTACTAGCCGGCAGATTGACGAAGGATCCTGATTTACGCTATACGCCAAACGGAGTAGCTGTCGCCAACTTTACGATCGCTGTGAACCGCCCGTTCTCAAACAATCAGGGAGATCGCGATGCCGATTTCATCAACTGTGTCGTTTGGAGAAGAGCAGCGGAGAACCTTGCGAATTTCATGAGTAAAGGCAGTCTTGTCGGAGTGGACGGACGTCTACAGTCCCGCAGTTTCGACAATCAGGAAGGCAAGCGTGTGTTTGTAACCGAAGTCGTTGCAGACAGCGTACAATTCCTTGAATCCAAGGGTGGTTCTTCGCAGGGCGGAGGAAACCGTGGAGGTTCAGGATACCAGCCAAATCAGAATCAACCATCAGGAAACAACTTCGGTTCCAATAATAATAATCAACGAAACGATGATCCATTCGCAGATAATGGCGAACCCATCGATATATCAGACGACGATCTACCATTTTAATCAGAAAGGAGTGAATGCTACATGGCACGTCGTGGACGCGGAAAACGTAAAAAGGTGTGTTTCTTCACAGCTAACGGAATCACACACATCGACTATAAAGATGTTGATTTGCTGAAACGTTTCGTCTCTGACCGTGGAAAAATTCTTCCTCGTCGAGTAACTGGAACTTCTGCTAAATATCAGCGTAAATTGACAAAAGCGATCAAACGCTCTCGTCAAATGGCCCTGCTTCCTTACTCTACTGAGTAATAGCAGCGTTACTAAAAACCGTGAAGTCTTTTATAGACTTCACGGTTTTTTTATGTTCAGGCCAGCCCCATCAGCTTCTGCAGTTCTCCCCGATTATCCAGTAAGTCCGCCAGTGTATAGCTGTCCAGCACTTGAAAGAATGCGGCCAGAGCTTCGTGCAGGGCACGTTTCAGCCGGCACGCCGGTGTAAGGACGCAGTAATCCGATCCACAGTCAAAGCACTCCAACAGATGGAAATTATCCTCCATCGCCCGTACGACGCTTCCAATATTTATATCTTTCGGTTCTTCAGCCAGACGAATTCCTCCAGCTCTTCCCCGGATCGTTTCAATCAGACCGAGCCTGCTCAATTCATGAATGATTTTCCCCAGATGGTTTTCAGATATATGAAACACCTCGGAAATTTCCTTTTTGTTCGCCAGGGCACCGTCTTCCTTGGACCCGGCAAACATCAGTACCCTCAGGGCATAATCCGTATATTTCTTTAGCTGCATGTCCGGCACCCCTTCTTGTTTTCTATTTCTTTTATCATACCACATGCATTTCTATGAAAAGCGGAGAGAAGACTGCCTTCGAATTGTCAAATCTTTTTGTGGAAAAGACGTTGCAGAAGAATTATCTTTCGATACAATAAAGGTGTATATAAAATACATCTTTTAAAGGGGTTTGAATGATGACCAATCACGTTAAACATCCACTTGATGAAAGAACGGTACGGATTATTAAGGCAACGGTTCCTGTGCTGGAGGAGCATGGAGAGACGATTACGACCTTGTTTTACAAACGACTTTTTGAAAATTATCCGGAGCTTAGAAATATCTTCAACCAGACCCACCAACGGGCGGGAGATCAGCCGAGAGCCCTGGCAAATATGGTTTACATGGCAGCTCTTCATATCGAAAACCTTGGCGCGGTGCTTCCTCAGGTCAGAACAGTTGCGGAAAAGCATCGAAGCTTGAATGTTCAGCCGGAACATTACCCCATTGTTGGTGAATATCTGCTGAAAGCGATGAAGGAAGTGCTTGGCGAGCAGGCGACGGATGAAGTTATTGAAGCCTGGGGAGAGGCTTATGGTGTCATTGCAGGTGTTTTCATCGATGTCGAAAAAGACTTATATGAAGCAGCGGAGGATCAGAAAGGTGGCTGGTCAGACTGGAGGTTGATGCAGGTCGTTGATAAAGTGAAGGAAAGTGATGAAATGACGTCCTTTTACCTGGAGCCGGAAGACGAGCGCCCACTGCCCCGTTACAAAGCTGGTCAATACATTACGGTGAAAGCTGAGATCGAAGGGGAGTCCTATGATCATCTTCGTCAGTACAGCTTATCTGATGCTCCGGGCAGTGATCATTTCAGAATCACCGTCAAACGTGAGGCAGGATCCGAGGATGTTCCGGCCGGAATCGTTTCAACGTGGCTGCATGACCATGTGAATGTTGGAGATACGCTTCCAGTAAGCGTTCCGGCCGGTGATTTCCACCTGGATGACCGTAAGCGTCCGCTCGTTCTGATCAGCGGAGGGGCAGGATTGACTCCATTGATGAGCATGCAGAAGGAAGCTGCAGCACGGCAGCCTAAACGGGATATTTATGTTATTCATGCGGCTAGGAACGGCAGGGTGCACGCATTCAAAGAGGATATGCTGAAAGAGAAGTCCTGCTTCGTTTATGAACAGCCGACAGAAGAAGATATCCGCTCGGACGCGTTTCATGAGCGGGGCTTCGTTGATTTGGATATCCTTCAGCGTACGGTTCCGAAAGATGCTGAATTTTATTTCTGCGGACCGAAGGGGTTTATGACAGCGGTGTACAGGAGTCTGACCGAGTGGGGTGTGAAGGAGGATGCGATGCACTATGAATTTTTCGGTCCTCAGGAAGCATTGGTGCTGAGAGAATCGTAACGTTACGATTCTCTCAGTGGAGCGGCCTGGAAGGTACGCTGGTCGAACTGGTCGATCATCTTCATAAAGATGTTAATGATATACCCGCTGAAAATGGTAATGATCACGGTGCCGATTCCCACCGCTCCTCCGAACAAGGCCGCCAGAATGACAAGAATGATGCTGATGAAGGCTCTCGATATCGAAACGTTCCATCCTGTTAAATCCTTAATCACAAGCATCATCCGGTCGAAGGGATTCGGTGCAAAATCTGCCTGAAGGTTCATCGCAATCCCGAAACCGGCAATGATCATGCCGCTGATCAGGCAGATAAACTGTACGGCTGCTGTTTCCGGCTGGATGGATTCTCTTAGAAGAAACACCCAGAAATCAATCCCTGCCCCTGTCATCAGGGAGGTGATGACAGCGAAAAGTTCCGGTTTTTTCTTCGATGCCGCCGCATTAAACAGGATCATCGTCAGGCCGACAACAATTTCCCAGCTGCCGATTGTCAATCCGAATGTCCGGTGCAGTCCTACAAGAAGGGCGTCAAAAGGTGAGGTACCGAGGGAGGATTGAATAGTCAAGGCAATACCGGCGGTCATAATGAAAAGGCCTGCCATATAATACAAGCCTCGGATGTAATGGCGTTTCATGACACCACCCCTTTTCTCGTTATCCTTAGACTATACAGCGGGAGTCACCCGTATTTCAAGGGAGAGGGTGTAAATAAAAGTAAAAAAGCAGGAGCTTATCGCTCCTGCCTTTCAAGCTGGTGAGTGAGGAACCTTGACCACCATTTGGGTGAACGGTCACGTTCCGCTTATCGGTGGATGCTTGCCGCGGGCACGGCCTCAGCTAACTTGGGCAGAAAGAACACCTGCCCAAGTGGATCTTCGACCTGTGCTGTTCCCGCAGGCGTCACCACCGAACGCTCCTCGTGACTTCACCAAATGATGAAGGATATGAAGTTTCTAAACGATCCTTGTTTTACAAGAACATGCCGTACGGGTCATGACAGGAACCCTGAACGATGTGTTGTATACGTGTAGGGAGACGTCCACTTACCGTAATCGAAAGCATTTTACTTGAATAAGGAAGACTGGAGGCGTTGGGGTAAATGGGAGTTATCTACATATAAAAAAGCAGGAGCTTATTGCTCCTGCTTTCTCTATGATATCTATTACTCTTCAACGTAAGCCCACTTGAATTCGAATTCAGGGCCTGTTGCTGTAGAATAAACGCCTTTAATGGACGGGCGGAACAGCTGTGCTTTGGCATCCTGATAGATAGGAGCCACAGCCTGATCTTCTTCAAGAAGCAGCTTCTCGGCTTCCAGGAAGGTTTCAAAACGCTTCGCCGGATCCTGGGCATACTCTGAATTGGCTTTGTCAATTAAGCTGTCATACTCTTCGCTGGAGTACGCCATGTTGTTGTTCTGACCATCTGTCAAATACATGTTCAAGTACGTGTTCGGGTCCACGTAGTCCGGTCCCCACGTAGCCGCTTCGATTTCGAATTCGGAATTGTTGTCACGGCGGACACGTTCCTTAAATGGTACTTCCAGAAGCTTGATCGTCAGGCCGTCCAGGTTTTCTTCTAGCTGGTTTTGGTAATACGCAAGGGCATCTTTGGATGTCCCTGTATCATCACCCAGCAGCTCGATTTCAACAGAATCTGTACCAAGTTCCTCAAGCGCCTTGCTCCAGTGCTCTTTAGCTTTCTCAACATTGGATTCTACAAGCGGCCCTTGTGCCTCGCGGAAATCTTCCTCACTGTCCGGCATGGACACGAAGTTGGATGGGACATAACCTTCTGCCGGAACAGATCCGTCATTCAGGATAACATCGACAAGACCTTGACGGTCGATCGCGTAGGAAATGGCCTTACGTACGTTTACATTGGCTAGCGCCTCGTTATTTTCCTGATTGAACTTGAAGAAATATAAGTATGGTTTTTCGACGACGTTGAACGCTTCGTTCGTACGATACTGGTCGACAAATTCCGCATTCAATTCTGTCTGATCAATTTCACCGGACTCATAAAGGTTCACACCGGTGGAAACTTCTTTTACGACTTTGGCATTGATTTTCTCAAGCTGCACCGTTTCGTTATCCCAGTAGGAATCGCTCTTTTCGATCGACCAGCCTTCGCCGTGGCTCCATTCAGTCATTTCGAACGGTCCGTTGGAAATGGTATATTCCGCTTCTGTTGCGAACTTGTCCCCTTGCTCTTCAACATACTCCTGATTGAGCGGCATGAACGTGATGAAGACCGTCATGGACTCAAAGTAAGGAACCGGCTTTTCCAGCTCGACTTCAAGCGTTTTATCATCGACAGCTGTTGCTCCGAGGTCTTCCAGAGAAGCTTCCCCGTTGCTGATTTCAGTTGCATTTTTAATGATGCCACCAAGGAAGTATGGACCGTACTCGGATCCCACTTCCGGATCAACCGCTCTTCTCCACGCGTAAACGAAATCGTCAGCGGTAACCGGATCGCCGTTTGACCATTCGGCGTCACGCAGGTTGAATGTCCACGTCAGGCCGTCTTCGCTCACTTCAGAGCTTTCCGCCATTCCGTTGACAAGCTGGCTGTTTTCATCGAGTCGGTAAAGTCCCTCGTAGGTTTCCCCTGCCCATTGGAATCCGACGGAATCCGTAATCAAGGACGGGTCCATGCTTGGGATCTCACTTTTTGATGTAATCGTGATTTCCTGTTCTCCCGAAGCACTGCTTTCTTCTGTTCCTTCTGATGTTTCCTCATTACCTTCCCCTGATTCAGATGATGTTTCGCTGTCCCCGCCGCTGCACGCTGCCAGTACAAGCACAAACATCAATCCGAAAAGCACCAACAGATGTTTTCTCAAAGTGACTCCCCCTATAGTTTAAATTTTCTAAAAATAATTACTTTTTGAATTATACAAATAAATAAGAAAAAAAGCAAAGTCTATTTTTGTCTAATCCTTTGGCATACGCGGGAAAACACCGGCTTATCCTGCTTTAAACAGAATATTCCCATTACATTGACATCGGGTTTACTTCTGATAGGATTATAGAATATCCAATTCTTTTCTAACGTTTTAACGCGTCTAAAAGATGAAAAGAGAGCATTGAATAAATAGGAGGTACAAGTCGAATGAAGCGTGAATGGGATTTGCTTCATACTCCGGGACCGACGCCGATCCCGCCGAGTGTGGACCGCAGTATGAGTCAGCCGATGATTGGACACAGAGGAGAAAAATGCAAGGAATTGATGCAGGACATCGCCCCGAGGTTGAAGCCGGTCTTCGGTACATCCGGTGACGTTCTCGTTATAACAGGAAGCGGGACGTCCGCGCTGGAATCTGCTGTCGTCAATGTCACCCAGCCGGGAGATGAAGTGCTTGTCGTTGTGGCCGGTGCGTTCGGTGATCGTTTTGCCCAGATTTGTCAAACCTATGAATTGAATGTCCACCGCCTCGATGTCACATGGGGAGAGGCTGTAAAGGTCGATCAGGTGACACAGGCCCTCCAGGAGAACCCGGATATCAAGGCTGTATTCGTGACGCACTGTGAAACATCGACCGGAGTCATGCACCCGGTGGAGGCCGTCGCTGAAAAAGTGAAGGAAGTCAGTGAGGCGCTTGTTATTGTTGATGGTGTCTCTTCGATCGGCGGCGCTGGTTTGAATATGGACGCCTCTGGAATCGATATCTTAGTCTCCGGTTCGCAAAAGGCGATGATGCTCCCGGCGGGTCTTGCGTTTGTTGCCGTAGCGGATGCTGCATGGACAGTCATCGATCAGAATCCGAGACCGCGTTTTTATTTGGATCTGCGCGTCTACCGTAAGCAGCTGATGGCCGGTCAGACCCCGTACACTCCTGCTCTTTCCCTGCTGTTCGGCCTGCAGGAAGCGCTGCGTCTTTTAGAGGAAGAAACGTTGGAAAAAGTGTATGAACGTCATGCATTAATGAAGCAGATGACACGTGAAGCGTTTCAGGCTCTTCAGATTCCTCTGCTCGTTTCCGATGGAGAGGCATCCACGACGGTCACCTCCGTCCGGCCGGAAACGTTCGAAGCCGAGCAGTTGAGAAAACTGGCAAGAGAAGAATTCGGCCTGCAGCTTGCCGGCGGACAGAAACAGCTGAAGGGTGAAATCTTCCGTGTCGGCCATATGGGGTACTCCCGTCCGGCCAATGTTCTGCAGTATATCGGCATTATCGAAATCATTCTGAAGCGCCTTGGTCATACGTTTGAACCGGGTGCGGGTACAGCAGCAGCTCAGGCGGCGTACCTCGATTTTACAAGGGAGGATTAATCCATGCACCGAGTGTTAATTAGTGATCCATTGAGTGAGGAAGGCATCAAACCGCTCCGTGAAGCGGATGATATCGAAATCATTAAGGAAACGTCCTTGTCCCATGAGGAACTGTTGGAAGCGGTCGGCTCTGCTGAAGCATTGATTGTCCGCAGCCAGACGCAGGTAACGCGTGAAGTCATTGAACATGGAACCCACCTGAAAATCATCGGCCGTGCCGGTGTCGGTGTTGATAACATCGATTTGGATGCGGCCACCGACAATGGTGTGATTGTCGTGAACGCCCCGGATGGCAATACGATTTCCACAGCCGAACACACCATGGCGATGCTCATGTCTCTGGCCCGCAACATCCCGCAGGCGTATCACCAGCTTCAGCAGAAACGCTGGGAACGCAAGAAATTCGTCGGTGTGGAGCTGAAGGATAAAGTGCTTGGAATTGTAGGCTTCGGAAGGATCGGCCGCGAGGTGGCCCAGCGCGCCAAAGGGCACCGCATGAAAGTCGTTGCCTTCGATCCTTTTCTTAATGAAGAAAAAGCACAGAAGGCAGGCGTCACCCACGGTACACTGGAAGAAGTACTCCAGCAGGCGGATTTCCTGACTGTACATACGCCGCTGATTGAAAAAACGAAGCACTTGATTAATGAAGAAGCGATTGCACTCATGAAAGACGGTGCCCGTATTTTGAACTGTGCCCGCGGAGGAATCGTGGAAGAGAATGCTTTATATGAAGCAGTTAAATCCGGGAAAATTGCGGGAGCGGCTCTCGATGTATTTGAAGAAGAACCGGCTACGGAGCATCCGCTGCTGTCCCTGCCTGAAGTGATTGCCACTCCTCACCTCGGTGCAAGTACCGTGGAAGCGCAGGAAAACGTGGCGACCGATGTCAGTGCCGACGTCCTTGAACTGCTGCGCGGAGGAACCGTGAGAAATCCGGTCAACCTGCCTTCGGTGTCTACCGAAATGATGGAGAAGCTGTCGCCATACTTTACGCTTTCCGAACGACTCGGTTCGTTTGTGTCCCGCATTGCAGAAGGCACCTTTGAAAAAATCAATGTCTACTACAGTGGGGAACTGCTCGACATCGATACGACGCCGCTGACGAGAATTGCGGTGAAAGGTATGCTCGGTCGATACATCGGCAGCCGGGTCAACGATGTTAACGCCTATAAAACAGCGGCAGATAAAGGCATTACGATCAATGAGCAGAAGTCTACGAAAACGAAAGGCTTCACGAACCTCATTACGGTGGAAATTGAAACCGATCAGGAAACACGCAGTGCAGCCGGTACCCGCTTGAATGGACTTGGGGCGCGGATCGTCCAGCTCGACCAATATTCCATTGATATCGTTCCGGAAGGTCATTTGATTGTTATTCACCATACGGACCAGCCTGGAGCCATCGGGCGTGTCGGCAGCCTGCTTGCCGAGCAGGACGTCAACATTGCAACGATGCAGGTGGGACGTGCGAATGAAGGTGGAGAAGCGGTCATGGTCTTAACCGTCGATAAAGCCATAGATAAGCAGGCGGCTGATCAGCTTTCTGAGATTGCCGACATCCGTCAGGTGGATTATTTAACCCTCAAATAACCAAAAGACCGGCCTGAGCAGGCCGGTCTCAGCTTGTAGAGAAACCTCTGGTTCTTTACAAGCTTTTTTTCTGTCTTACCGCCAGGAGCATAAGCTCTTCCCTTTCCGCGCCCGCTCTTCCTCGCAAAACCCACGCTCAGAGATCCCGGCCCACTCGTTCTTCCGGAACGGTCTGCGCCCCATACGTAATTGGAAAAAGTTCATTTTCGATTATTTTATGTCTAATAATTAGGGGGCGATCTTCTGTTTAACGGAAAATCGTTCTCTTTTTTTGGTGAGGTTACGAGGAGCATCCACCGATAAGTGGAACGAGGCCGCTCCGTATAGGGGGAACTTTATAAGGAGGAACGGACGATCTTGCCGTCTAATCGTCTGCCAGTGGGTTCATTTTGGTGTGGTTTTTGTAAAAAAGTGAATCATAAACTTTGACTTTGAGACAATCCCTTGTTAAATTTAATGCCGACCTTATTTGTAAGTATTAAATAAAAAAACAAGGAGGACCATTATGAATGCTCAACAAAAAGAAGCTTCTGCCCCGAAAAAGCTCCTCTTCCGTATATTAGACGGGATCGAGTGGCTGGGGAATAAACTGCCCTCTCCTTTGCTGCTGTTTGCCATTCTGGCAGCGCTTGTCGTGGTGATTTCCGGCATCTTTTCCGGTGTATCTGTCACCAACCCGACCTCAGGAGAAGTGGTCGAAGTCAAAAACCTATTCAGTCTCAGTGGACTGGATTATATATTCAACAGTGCCGTTGAAAACTTCATCGGTTTTCCGCCACTTGGCGCTGTTCTTGTAACGATGCTTGGTATCGGGCTTGCGGAACAGACAGGATTGATCAACGCCTCACTGAAGGGCATCGTCTTTTCCTTCCCGCGCCGCCTGCTTACAGCTGCGCTTGTATTTGCCGGTGTCATGTCCAGTGTGGCGGTTAACGCCGGATATGTTGTTCTTCCGCCGCTTGGCGCTGTCCTGTTCCTGGGACTGGGACGTCATCCGCTTGCCGGTCTGGCTGCGGCCTTCGCTGGTGTGTCTGGTGGTTTCGGTGCCAACCTGGCGCTGACGTCCACGGATGCCATTCTGCTTGAGTTGACGGCTGATGCGGCCGGTACCATTGACCCTGCCTACGCTGATACGATCACGGTGACGATGAACTATTTCTTTGCCGCTGCTTCGGTTGCGTTGATTACGATTGTCGGTACATTCGTAACTGATAAAATTGTAGAACCGCGTCTTGGCACTTATAAAGGGGACGAAGCCGCGGAGATTGATGAACTGACAGCCCGGGAGAAAAAAGGGATGCGCCGGGCCGGTATCGGTTTCCTGCTTACCTTCGCTTTGATGGCCTATCTTTCGTTCGGGCCGCTGCGCGGGGACGGGGCTTATATCGAATCACCGTTCTTCAACGCCCTGGTCTTTGTCATTTTCATCCTGTTCCTCGTTCCAGGACTGATCTACGGGATTGTGGTCAAGGAAATTACCAATGACAAAGATTTGACGAAGCTGTTAGGAAAAACGATGGCCACGATGAGCG
Organism: Halobacillus sp. AWH4_228; assembly: GCF_056158365.1. NCBI lineage: Bacteria > Bacillati > Bacillota > Bacilli > Caryophanales > Bacillaceae > Halobacillus > Halobacillus sp. AWH4_228. Next base: position 294,055 of record NZ_JBSWTE010000001.1, read on the forward strand.
GTTATATCGCTCTCGCCTTTACAGCCGGTCAGTTCATCGCTTACTTCCGTGAGACCAACCTTGGAACGGTTATCGCCTTTAAAGGGGCTGATTTCCTTGATTCCACAGGGTTTGACGGTGTTGGGCTGATCCTTACGTTCCTCGGCCTGACGATGGTCGTCAACTTCTTTATCGGAAGTTCTTCGGCCAAGTGGACGATTCTTGCACCGGTGTTCGTACCGATTATGATGAATCTCGGATACTCCCCGGAATTCACGACACTGCTTTACAGGATCGCGGACTCTGTGACGAATATGATCACCCCGCTGCTCTTGTACTTCCCGGTGGTCATTGCATTTGCGCAGCGTTATGACAAGAAGCTCGGCATCGGTACCCTCATCTCCATGATGATTCCGTATTCGGTCGCCTTCCTGCTTGCATGGCTGCTGCTCTTGCTCGTCTGGGTCATTCTTGGCATCCCAGTCGGACCGGGAGCTCCAATCAGCTATTAATGAATCAACACAGATCATGAAAAAAAGGCCGGACTCCTTATAAGGAGTCCGGCCTTTCAGTCTGTAGAAAAAGTTCGTCCTATCCAGTTAGAGTTGTCCGCATGTCGTGTTCAGGGGGACACGTTCCGCTTATCGGTGGATGCTTGCCGCGGGCACGGCCTCAGCTAAATTGGTCAAGAAAACCATTTGACCAATTGGATCTTCGGCTCGCGCTGTTCCCGCAGGCGTCACCACCGAACGCTCCTCGTGCCGACGCCTGTGGGAAAACAGCTTTACCCTCTGATAAAAGAGAACGTTGAGCATCGCTCCTTCGCCGTTTTATAGGACATTACAGGGGTCGTTACTGCCGCTTGCGTGGGAAAAATCCTATCCATGACCAGGTATTGGAGTCACTAGAAAAAAAGTTTTTCTCCAAGCTGAAAAGGCCGGATGCTCGTCGAGAGCGCCCGGCCTTTTTAATTACCCGATCGGATGACGTTCAGCCTTTCGGTTCGTAAATGTATGGACATGCGAATAGCCGGCTGATTTCGCAAGGTCGATGGCGGCATCATAGCGGTAGCCGATATGGTCCGGCTTATGGGCATCGGAGCAGAGAACGATTCCAACTCCGGCTTCCTTACAGATCCTCAGTAGATCAGGATCAGGATACAGCTCTCCGACCGGTTTTCTCAGACCTGCGGTACTGATTTCAATCAACGTATTCGTAGAAGCCAGTGCTTCCGCCGCCCGCCTGTACTGCCCGATAAGAAAATCACGGTCATCCGGACGGTAGCCGAATACTTTGATCACATCGATATGGCCGACAAAGTCGAACAGTCCGGATTCAGCGAGGGTGACGACGCGGTCGAAATACTGCTCATAGACTTCTTTCAAATCTCTTTTTTCATATTCCTCGCGGTAAATGGCCAGATCGATGCCCCATTCGTCGATCCAGTGCACGGAACCGATCACATAATCGAAGGGATGGTTTTCGATAAAGGCTTCCATCTCTTTTTCCTTACCAGGCATGTAATCCATCTCGATGCCCATTTTAATGGGAAGTCCCTGCTTTTCGGCTTCATCAAACATCTGCTGGTAGGTGTCGAAATCGAGGGTCCGCCGGTTGTTGACCCACGGATTGGAGAGAATCTCTTTTGTCTCCTGGAAAAAATACGCATGTTCAGAAATGCCTAATTCCTGAATGCCTTCGTTTTTTGCTTTTTGTATGTAGGTTCTCAGATAGTCGACGTCTAAATTTCCTGTTTCAGCCATATGCACGTGATAATCGGTCAGCATGAATATCCTCCTCAGGTGGAATTTCATTCATCATACCAGACTCACACCTGTTCACCAAGACAGAACAGGTGTAAGTAAACAACAACCCGTACAAACCGTACATATGTTAAAATAGGGAGGTTAAGACAGCGCGAAAAAAGTCGAGGTGCAACCTGAATATGAACAACTCAAAAAGAATAACCGAAGGGGCTTTAATGGCAGGGATATATCTGCTATTGTTATTGGTAATTATTTTCCTGCCGGGAGGAATCGGATCGTTACTGCTGTTCGTTCTGCCGGTGCCATACATTTATTACAGCAGCCGTCACGGCTGGAAGCCCGGCCTGCTCCTGTTTTGTTTAACGATGATCTTCAGTCTGCTGATCGTTCCGGTCCTTTCCATTCCCTTTACACTCACAGCGGGAATCGGGGGCGTGGTATCCGGCGGCGTCCTGCATGCCGGCCGTTCAGCCTATGAGTCTCTTGCTCTTGGAACCGTCGGGTATACGGGAGGACTGGTCCTCGGTATGGGGCTTGTCCAGCTTCTTCTCGGCATCAATCTTATTGATGAACTCACCGCAGGGATGAGCGATAGTTTAGACACGGTGGAATCTACGATGGGTATCTTCGGACAAGGGGACAGCTCAGAGGAAGCTGTGGACACAGTCCGTGAAGCGATCACCTTCATCCCGGACATCATCCCAAGTATTTTCGTCATGACAAGCGTCATTACGGCCTTGATCAGTTTGTGGCTGACGTTCAAGCTCATGAACAGAATTGAAAATAAATCCTATGCCTTTGCTTCGTTTAAAAATTTCCGATTGCCGACGTCTATTCTGTGGTATTACTTCTTTGCGATGATTTTGAACTATGTGGTGACAGACCGGGAAGGCTGGGTGTACTTCGGAGCCATCAACGTCTTCATTGTGGCGGGCACACTACTTGCCATCCAAGGCTTTTCATTCGTCTTCTATTACGCATCACAGAAGAAGTGGCCGAAGGCTGTACCTGTCCTGGTGATCGTTTTTTCATTACTTTCTCCGGGATTGATCATGTATCTTGTTCGAATTTTAGGTATAATTGACTTAGGATTTCCACTGCGCAGCTATGTCAGTGAGAAGAAAAAAAACTAGCTCGGAGAAGATGGTAGGAGCTGAATGCAATGCCGAACTTTTTTAAGAAACCAACGATGAGCGGACACTTATGGATCATCTATGCGATTTCCTTAATTCTGCTCGGGTTTATCTGGTATTATCAGTGGATGCTCGGGTTATTGATGACGCTGTTCCTTGCTGCATCGATATTCTACAGTGTCCGCACCGAACAGCACATGATCAATGAAACCGAAGAATATATATCGACCCTTTCCTACCGGGTGAAAAAGGTGGGCGAGGAAGCTCTGTTGGAAATGCCGATCGGAATTATCCTGTACAGCGAGAATTACACCGTCGAATGGGCCAACCCGTACATGAACCGGTTCACGAATGAGGATACGGTCGTCGGCGAATCGCTGAAAAAGCTGTCGGATCAGCTGATTCCTGCTTTGAAGGAAGAGGAGGATGAGGTGTGGATTACGATCGACGGCTATAAATTCCAGACGGTTGTCAAACGGGAGGAGCGCCTGCTTTATCTGTTTGACCGGACACAGCAGACCGAGATTCATAACCGTTATGAAAATGAACAGACGGTACTTGCGATCATCTTCCTTGATAACTATGAGGAAATTACGCAGGGAATGGATGATACAGCGAAAAGCCATATCAATTCCCAGGTAACCTCCATTCTGAACAAATGGGCCGGGGACTACGGCATCTACTTGAAACGCACTTCACAGGAACGGTTTATGGCTGTGATGAACCAGGAGATTCTTTACACGCTTGAAAAAGCGAAGTTCGAAATCCTGGATGATGTCCGCGAACTGATTACCGATCAGAACGTTCCACTGACACTGAGTTTCGGTATCGGTGTCGGGCCGATCAGCCTGCCTGAACTCGGGGAGCTGTCTCAGTCGAGTCTGGATCTTGCTCTCGGCCGCGGCGGCGACCAGGTGGCCATCAAGGATGATTCCGGGAAGGTCCGCTTCTACGGCGGTAAAACCAACCCGATGGAGAAACGGACGCGTGTACGGGCACGAGTCATCTCCCACGCTATGAAGGAGCTCGTCCAGGCGAGTGAAAAGGTCTTGATTATGGGACATAAATCCCCGGATATGGACTCGATCGGGGCTTCCATCGGCATACTGAAAATCGCTCAGGCCAACGACAAAAAAGCAGCCATCGTCCTGGATCCGGATGATATCGATACAGGCGTGCAGCGGATGGTCGAAGAGATTGAAAAGGACGAAGACTTGTGGGAGTACTTCATCCCGCCGGAAGATGCGCTCGAAATGGTGACGAACAATACACTGCTCGTCGTCGTCGATACGCACAAACCATCCATGGTCATGGAGGAAAAACTGCTGTCGAAGACCGAGCATGTCGTCGTCATCGATCACCACCGGCGGGCGGAGGAGTTCATCAAGGATCCGACGCTCGTCTACATGGAGCCATATGCTTCTTCCACGGCCGAGCTTGTCACCGAGCTTTTGGAATATCAGCCGAAGAAGCTGAAGCTGTCCATGCTTGAATCGACGGCCCTGCTTGCCGGGATCATCGTCGATACGAAGAGTTTCACACTCCGTACGGGCTCACGAACGTTTGACGCCGCTTCCTACCTGCGTTCCAAAGGAGCGGATACCGTCCAGGTCCAGAAATTCATGAAAGAGGATCTGGATGTCTATGTAAGGCGGAGCAAGTTGATTGAGAAGGCGTCCATATATAGAGATGGGATAGCCATATCAACAGGCGACCACGGTGAATCCTATGGTCCTGTCATCATCGCTCAAGCGGCAGATACGCTGCTTACGATGAGTGGAATCGTCGCATCGTTTGTCATATCTGAACGCAGTGACGGCCGAATCGGCATCAGTGCCCGCTCCCTCGGCGACATCAACGTCCAGGTCATCATGGAGAAGATGAATGGCGGGGGTCACCTGACCAATGCGGCGACACAGCTGGAAGACACAACGATTGAAGATGCCAGAGATTTGCTGCAGGATATTATTGACGAATATTTTGAAGGGGGAGACACAGAATGAAAGTCATATTCAAAACGGATGTAAAAGGTAAAGGGAAAAAAGGCGAAATTAAAGAAGTGAACGACGGTTATGCACGTAACTACCTTCTGAAGAACAACCTGGCTGTCGAGGCGACCAAAGGCAACATGCAGGCACAAAAAGCCAAGGATGCCAAGGTTGAGCAGCAGGCTCAGGAAGAAGTGGAGGAAGCGAAGCGCCTCAAGGCTCAGCTCGCTGATCTGGAAGTGAAGCTTGATGCGAAATCCGGCGACAGCGGCCGTCTTTTCGGGTCGATTACGAGCAAGCAGATCGCCGAGCAGTTGAAGAAGGATCACAACATCAAGATCGACAAACGGAAAATTGAGCTGGATGATCCGATCCGTACGCTTGGATACTCCAACGTTCCTGTAAAGCTTCACCCGGAAGTGACAGGCACAATCCGTGTCCACATCGCTGAAAAATAAATGTATCAAAGAGGCGCCCTGTCCATTGTCCGGATGAACAGGGCGCTTTTCTGCCCTTTCCGCCATATGGACAGCGGTCAGAATATGAGTTAATATGATGTATTGGTGTTAACGATTTAGAGGAGGAAAAGCTAGTGAGTGAAATGTGGAACGACCGTACCCCGCCTCATAATATAGAAGCAGAGCAGGCGGTGCTCGGTGCGATCTTTTTAGAACCTGAAGCAATGTCGACAGCCGCAGAAAATTTACTCCCGGAAGATTTTTATCGAGCAAGCCACCAGCGGATATTCGAGGTGATGCTGACGCTTGCGGACAGAGGCGAGCCAATCGACCTGGTTACGGTCACCACGGCTCTTTCCAACAATAAGGTGTTGGAGGAGGTCGGCGGGGTTTCCTATCTGACAGATATCGCAAACTCGGTGCCGACCGCAGCCAACGTCGGTTATTATACGAACATCGTCGGTGAAAAATCGACGCTCCGCAGTTTAATCCGAACCGCTACGAACATTGTGACGACAGGATATTCGGAGGAAGAAGAGATTGACGATGTCCTGAACTCCGCAGAGAAGGACATCTTAGAAGTCTCCCAGCGGAAAAATTCCAGTGCGTTCAAAAGCATTAAAGACGTCCTCATCGATGTGTATGACAACATTGAACAGCTGCACATGAACGATGGATCGACGACAGGTATTCCGACGGGCTACCGTGACCTCGATCACATCACCTCCGGTTTCCAGCGGAATGATTTGATCATTATCGCTGCGCGTCCATCGATGGGTAAGACGGCCTTCGCCTTGAACATCGCCCAGAACGTCGCCGTGCACACAGATGAGAACGTGGCCATCTTCAGTTTGGAGATGGGCGCTGACCAGCTCGTTTCCCGTATGCTCTGCGCAGAAGGAAACATCGATGCCCAGCGTCTGCGTACCGGAAGCCTGGAAACGGAAGACTGGAACAAGTTGACGATGGCGATGGGAAGCTTGTCCAACGCCGGCATCTACATTGACGACACCCCCGGGGTGCGCGTGAGTGAAATCCGCTCCAAATGCCGCCGCCTGAAGCAGGAACACGGCCTCGGCATGATTTTGATCGACTACCTGCAGTTGATCCAGGGAAGCGCAAATTCCAAGGAAAACCGTCAGCAGGAGGTTTCTGAAATCTCCCGTTCCCTGAAAGGTCTGGCCCGTGAGCTGAACGTGCCGTTGATTGCCCTGTCCCAGCTCTCCCGTGGTGTGGAATCCCGTCAGGATAAACGCCCGATGATGTCGGACCTTCGTGAATCCGGATCGATTGAGCAGGATGCTGATATCGTTGGATTCCTTTATCGTGATGACTATTATGATAAAGAATCCGAAAGCCAGAACATCATTGAAATCATTATCGCTAAACAGCGTAACGGCCCGGTCGGAAACGTCGAACTGGCCTTCGTGAAGGAGTACAACAAGTTCGTCGACCTTGACCACCGTTATACCGATGCCGATATACCACCGGCCTGACAAGAGAAAGAAACGAAAAGACGCTCACATCCAGAGGGGAGATCTGGAGGAGCGTCTTTTTTATCAGCTTCTGTGAAGCCATGTATGATGATCACCACCCATCACGCCTCCCGGAGAGTCACGCTGGGTCGTGGGTGATCTTAAGAAAAGTAGTGGGTGATGGCGTAGGCTGCGCCATCCTCATCATTGGATTTCGTGATGTAATCGCTTGCTTCTTTCACATCACGGACCGCGTTTTCCATGGCTGCGCTTCTTCCGGCGGCCTTCAGCATGGAAAGGTCGTTATGACTGTCTCCGACGGCCGCTGTCCGGTGCATCGGAATATCAAGGTGCTCCGCTACGGATCTTAAGGCATTGCCCTTGGAGGCTGTTCGGTCTTCCAGTTCAAAATTATGCTCCGCAGAGCTCACCATCGTGAACGATGGATGGTCACGGAACTTGTTTCTGCCTTTTTCGAGTTTATCCAGGTCGAACGTGAAAGCGAGGATGTTGTACATCGGGTCCTTGGACTCGACGATCTCCTCATAAGATTCGACAAAAGCGAAGCCGTTTTGGCTGAACTGCTTATCCAGTGCATGCCTCAAGCTCTGCTGATCAGTTTCCGGATTGGCGCTGATGAGGCGGTCCATCTCCACGTGAAGGAGTTCCCGTCCATTCTGCGGCGTGTAAATCGATGAGCCGCTGAACACCTCATAATAATAATCCTCCTGCTCCAGCCACTCCAAGGCTTCCCCGGCATCCTGCCGATTCAGTGCTTTTTCTTCAAACAAGGTGCCGTCCGGTGTATGGATGACGGCTCCGTTTGCACTGATGACCCATGGCTGGAGGGGAAGACTGGAAAAAATCTTCTGGACATCGAAGTAGGCCCGGCCTGTCGCAATAACGATTTCCACGCCGTTTTCCCGTGCGTTCTTCAGCGCTTCTGCATTTCCGTCACTGATCGAATTTTCCTTGTTCAAAAGCGTTCCGTCGAGATCGATGGCAATCAAGTCCATAAATCCTTCTCCTCCTCTTCTGTGACAATCAATTCTACTCCGCATTCCTTCAATAGACGCTGGAAAGGTTCCTCCGGTGCCTGATCGGTAATGATCATGTCGATATCCTCCAGTCCTGCAAACGTAAAGAATTCCGTCATCCCGAATTTCGTATGATCAGCAAGGACGATCACTTCCCCGGCCTGCTTGATCATATTTTTCTTCACCATCCCGTCCTCTTCATGTCCGAGGGTCAGTCCGTGTTCAGAGATGCCCACTACGCCGATGAAGGCTTTATCAACATGATAGCTTTTCAGGCGTTCAATGACAGAAGCGCCGTAAAGGAACTGGTGCTCCTTCTGCAGGTAGCCTCCGAGGAGCTGGATGGAGACGAGACCGACATTGGAGAGAATATCCGCCTGGTGAATCGAATTGGTGATCACCTTGATCTCCATCGGTGAGATCTGACTGGCGCAGGCCTGTACGGTCGTGGATGTGTCTAAAATGATATGATCCCCCGAATGGATCAGCGAAGCTGCTTTTCTGCCGATTTCCTGTTTTTCATAGGATACAGCCTTCAAACGATGGGTATAATCCTGAATAGCCGCATGAGTTTTCGGCAGGATGGCCCCGCCCCGCGTCCGTACAATGGCTTTGCGCTCTTCCAGCTTCACCAGGTCACGCCTGGCGGTATCTCGTGAAATGTCGAACATCTCACACATTTGATCAATCGTGATGCGGCGGTTGTTTTTTAAGTATTCAATGACGCCGATCAGTCTTTCTTCCTGATACATGGGAGAACCCCTTCCATATCTATCCTCTTGTAAGTGATTATAAGTAATTTTATAATCAAAATCAATGGATAATAAGTTTTATTAAGTTGTTAGAAAAGCCTGATATATAGGCTATTATCGAACATTGAAATATTTTATTGAAATTAATGTTCGGATTCAGCGTTGACTTTCACGTCGGGAATTGGTAAACTGACGAAGGAAATTCAAACCAATAACCAAATTCATTGCGGAGGTGCCTTATGTCTTCAGTAGTTGTAGTCGGAACCCAGTGGGGGGACGAAGGTAAAGGCAAAATTACCGATTTTCTTTCACAAAATGCCGAAGTGGTTGCGCGTTACCAAGGTGGTAACAATGCGGGACACACGATTAAATTTGACGGAATAACTTATAAACTTCACCTGATTCCATCAGGGATTTTCTTTGATGATAAAATCTGCGTACTCGGAAATGGCATGGTCATTGATCCGAAAGCGCTTCTTGAGGAATTGAAATACCTTCACGATAAAGGTGTTTCCACAGACAACCTGCGGATCAGCAACCGTGCGCACGTCATTCTTCCTTACCACTTGAAGCTGGATGCGCTTCAGGAAGAGGAAAAGGGCGCCAATAAGATCGGAACGACGAAAAAAGGAATTGGACCGGCTTATATGGACAAAGCGGCCCGTACAGGAATCCGTATAGCAGATCTCATGGACAAGGAGAGCTTCCGTGAGAAGCTGGAGCAGAACCTTGCCGAGAAGAACCGTCTGTTCGAAAAAGTGTATGAAACAGAACCATTTACCGTGGATGAAATTCTTGATGAATACTACGAGTATGGTCAGAAGATTGCTTCTTATGTATGCGATACGTCTGTCGTCCTGAATGACAACCTTGATGACGGCCGCCGCGTCCTTTTCGAAGGCGCCCAGGGTGTGATGCTCGATATCGACCAGGGAACTTACCCGTTCGTCACATCCTCCAACCCGATTGCCGGTGGAGTTACGATCGGTTCCGGTGTCGGTCCATCTAAAATCAAGCACGTTGTCGGTGTATCCAAAGCCTATACGACGCGTGTCGGCGACGGCCCATTCCCGACGGAGCTTGAAAACGAAACCGGCGACCAAATCCGCGAAGTCGGCCGTGAATACGGAACGACAACAGGCCGTCCGCGCCGTGTCGGCTGGTTCGACAGTGTTGTTGTCCGCCACGCCCGCCGTGTGAGCGGAATCACGGATCTTTCCCTGAATTCGATTGATGTGCTGACAGGCATCGAAACGCTGAAGATTTGTACGGCCTATAAGTACAAAGGTGAAATCATCGAGGAGTTCCCGGCCAGCTTGAAAGTTCTCGCTGAATGTGAACCGGTCTATGAAGAAATGCCGGGCTGGACGGAAGACATCACGGGTGTGAAAAACCTGAGCGAACTGCCGGCCAATGCACGCCATTACATCGAACGTGTGTCACAGCTGACAGGAATTCCGCTTTCTGTCTTCTCTGTCGGTCCTGACCGTTCCCAAACGAACGTCGTCCGCAGTGTGTACAGCGAATAATCAACGAGCACCTGGCTGTTATCAGTCAGGTGTTTTTGTATAGGATAACGATAAAGGAAAGGAGTGTTTCATGTGAAACGCATTTGTATTTTTGCCGGGTCAAGTGCCGGAAGCAGCCCGGTCTTCGCTGAACAGACAAAAATTCTCGGACAGGCCCTCGCTTCCCGTGGGATTGAACTCGTCTACGGAGGAGCCCGGAGCGGTCTGATGGGCGCTGTGGCTGATGAAGTCCTTGCACATGGCGGGTCCGTTACAGGCGTCATGCCGACGCATCTTTTTGATAAAGAAGTTCCCCACCCGGATATTACGAAAATGATTGAAGTGGACACTCTCCATGAGCGAAAAACGAAAATGAGTGAACTGGCCGATGGATTCATCGCTCTTCCCGGCGGCTTCGGCACGCTTGAGGAATTGTTTGAAACGGTCAGCTGGGCACAAATCGGCATTCATCAAAAGCCTGTCGCCCTCTTCAACATTGAAGGATACTATACCCCCGTGATGAAGCTCGTGGAACACAGTGTCCAGGCCGGATTCGTGAAAGAGGAGCACCAGGACTTGATGGCAGCCTCTTCGGATCCGCACCAGCTTTTGGATGAAATGGAAGCAAAAGAAAAACCGGGCCTTCGCTGAGGTCCGGTTCCTTCTTATACGTGAATCGTTTTTGAAAAGATCAACCCGAAGTACCGGTATGTCACTTTAATTTTGCTGATGGTTGTTTCTTCGGCAATGCTCAGGCCATAGATGGTGGCAGGGGCTGGATCAGTGGCAGCGGCAACGGTTTTAGCAGCAAGAGGAGAGGTATCGGGTCCTAGTGAGAATGAGGCGAAATCCTGCGTGCGTTGGTTCTCCCCGAGGAGCGCATGTGTATCCGTAAGGGTGAAACCTTGTTCTGTGTCGCTGATCTGAACATTCACGTGGGAAGGAGCTTCATCATCATTAATGGAAACATCCGTAATGTGGATACTTCCCAGCATGCTTTTGTTTCCTAAAGCAACAATGACCGACTGTTTGTCCTCTGTCGATCCAATCGATCCGTGCTCAAGCGGCGGATTCAGCTTCAGATAGGCAATGAACGATACCAATAAAAAGATAAGGGCGTAAACCAGATAGCGGAACCATATCCTCGTCAACGAGATCCTCCTTTCTATGTATAATGGCAGCTGTTCAGACAAAGGACTGAAGAATATCTTACATTCTATGAAATTTACTATTGCTTCCCCTTTGACCGTGTGGTACGATAGATATCGTTGCGGTGAACGAGCCGTATTGGTCCGGTAGTTCAGTTGGTTAGAATGCCTGCCTGTCACGCAGGAGGTCGCGGGTTCGAGTCCCGTCCGGACCGCCATTTTCATTATATCATTCTGTGTAGTCGAATTCACACGTAATGTGATTCAGTAATGGAAAGAAGAAGTCGAAAGCTCGGTAATTGCAGGAGCTTCATCGGTTTTGAAAAATTTCATCTTCCTAGGGCTCGGTAGCTCAGTCGGTAGAGCAACGGACTGAAAATCCGTGTGTCGGCGGTTCGATTCCGTCCCGAGCCACTTCTTTAAAAAGCCTGTAGAGGAACTTTATGTTCCTCTACAGGCTTTTTTGTGTTCAATTACAGGAAAAGATTAGCCGTGTTTCCACATCCTCATTTTGATGCTAATTTATATCAATATATATAAGATTATTATCTATTTCGTAAAATTTCCAGGAAAATTATATCTTTTTTACAAGTTTTAAAATCTATTTTATTAAAAGTTTGGCTATGATAGATTAATGAAAGTGAATTTTACATTTTTTTATAGATCGATACACATAAAAATCCAGGGGGAAGGAAACATGTGGAAGAAGGTTGTCATCACGGGAATTGGAATCGCTGTACTCGGAGTCGGAACGGTTTATGCAGAGCAGTCCATGCAGACCGTTTATCACGTCCAGATGGATGGCCGGGAGATTGGTACCGTGACGGAGAAGGCTGTTGTCCAGGATGAACTGGAAGCATTGGTAAAACAGAAGGAAAAGAAGCATGAAGATTGGAACTTGACGGTGGCTGAAGATATTACATTCAAGCCGGAGCGCGTCTTTTCTGTTGAAGCAGACGAGGGAGAGGTGCTTGACCACCTGGAACAGGACGTGTCGTACGCGGTGGAAGCGGTACAAGTCCAAGTGAATGGGCAGTCCATCGCTTACCTTCCGGAGGCCGGAGATGTAGAGGAAGTGATGGAGACGTTAAAAGCGGAATACGTCAATGACGAGCGCGGCTCGGAGGAAGAGGACGTGTCTGCCGGCGCAACAGAACTTGAAAACGTCTACGTCAATGGTGTGATCGACTATGCCCCTGTTCAAGCGGCTCCTTCGTCCATCAATACCGTAGAGGAGACGGTGGACCGCATTCAAACCGGTAACATGTCAGAGCAGGTGTCGCTGAGCAGCGGCGAACCGCTGGTCGATGTGATCGTAACCGAACAGGAACGGGAAGCAGAAATGATTGCCCACAAGGTCGAAGTCAGGAATACGGATGCGCTGTATGAAGGAGAAACGGAAATCCATCAAGAAGGACAGGATGGGAAGAAGGAAACCTTGATTCAGACGGTGACGGAAAACGGCGAGACCACAGAGGAAGAAGTCCTTGAAGAGGAAGTCGTAGAGGATCCCGTCACACAAGTCGTGTTGAAAGGCACGAAGCCGTCGCCATCCACCGGATCCGGGAACTTTGTGTGGCCGGCAGTCGGAGGAGTCATTACGAGTAAACAGGGAGAACGCTGGGGGCGTTATCACAAAGGGATCGATATCGCCGGCGTTTCCGATCTGACCATCAAAGCCGCCGATCACGGGAAAGTGACCGAAGCCGGTTACCAGGAGAGCTTTGGAAACAAAGTCGTCATTAATCACGGCAACGGCTATGAGACGTTGTATGCCCACCTGTCTTCCATCGATGTCCAGGTGGGGGACACGGTTCAGCAGGGTGAAAAAATCGGGGATATGGGAACGACCGGCCATTCCACCGGTGTCCATCTCCACTTTGAAGTGCATAAGGATGGCGGCCTGGAAAACCCGCTTTCCCACGTATCTCAATAATGAAAAGCCGCTATGCAGAGTCATAGCGGTTTTTTTCATGGGAATGACTAATCATGGAGGCCTATAGATAGGATGAACGGATGATTTCCTATCGTGTCTTCAGATGAAATAAGACATTTGGCAGGAAATAAGTTAAAATGAGGGAAAGAACAGAAGTCGATGAAAGGGATGAGACAAGATGGCTCAAAAGATCTTAGTTGTAGACGATGAAAAACCAATTGCTGATATATTGAAGTTCAACCTTGAGAAGGAAGGCTATGAAGTCGTGTGTGCCTATGATGGGGACGAAGCGATCGCTAAAGCGGATGAGGAAGAGCCCGAACTGATTCTGCTTGATATTATGCTTCCGAATAAAGATGGCAATGAAGTGTGCCGGGAAGTGCGTAAGCGCCACAATATGCCGATCATCATGCTGACGGCTAAAGACGCTGAAATTGATAAAGTGCTCGGACTGGAAATGGGTGCGGACGATTATGTAACGAAACCGTTCAGCAACCGTGAACTGATTGCCCGTGTCAAAGCGAACCTGCGCCGCCAGCAGCAGGAGCCCGAGGATTCCTCCCAGCAGACGAAGGATATTGAAATCGGCCGCCTGGCGATCCATCCGGATGCTTATACGGTGACGCGTGATGGGACATATATCGAGCTTACCCATCGTGAATTCGAGCTGCTTCACTACTTAGCCCGCCATATCGGACAGGTGATGACGCGTGAACACCTGCTTGAAACCGTATGGGGCTACGATTACTACGGTGATGTCCGTACCGTTGATGTGACCGTCCGCCGTCTCCGTGAAAAAATTGAGGAGAACCCGAGTAACCCGATGTGGATCGTGACACGACGAGGGGTCGGCTACTATTTGAGAAATCCAGAGCAGGACTGACTTTATGAAGAAAGTGGGTTTCTTTCAGTCGGTCCGGCTGAAGCTGATTGTTGTTTATATACTGCTTTTATTATTAGGCATCCAAGTGATTGGGGCCTATTTTGTTGGTCAGCTTGATAATCAGCTGACAAGCAATTTCACCAGTTCCATCGATAACCAGCTGAATTCTCTGACTTTCAGCCTGCAGAATGCGTTTAACGCCGAACGGGACGAAGACAGCCCGACACTGGAGGATGAAGTGCAGGGGCTGATCAGTGACTTTATAGAAGAAACGCAGAGCATCAATCCCCGCAAACTGCAGATTTTGAACAGCAACTCCAACATCATCGCCTCGGTCGGCAACCGGGATGATTCATCGGATATCGGAAAAAAGGTCACGGATTACCAGCTGACTAACGTGCTGGTTATCGGTGAGGCGACCGAACCGAAGTTCAAGCGGGAAGAGGGCAGCAATGACCGCGTGTATGTAGGCACGCGCCCGATCACCGATGAAACGGGCGAGGAAGTCCTCGGTCTTCTCCATTATGAAATCTACGGGGATGAAATCTCGACACAGATGCAGGAGATCAGCAGTATTTTTGCCAAAGGGACGGTCTTAGCCATCGTCGTAACGGCTCTGCTCGGGATTTTGGTGGCCCGGACCATTACGAAGCCGCTGACGGAAATGAAGCGTCAGGCCCAGATTATGGCGACGGGTGACTTTTCCCAGAAGGTCAATGTCCGGGGAAATGATGAAATCGGCGAACTGGGGCATGCGTTCAACGATATGAATGATAAATTGAAGCTGGCTCAGGCGACTACCGAAGGAGAGCGGCGGAAGCTGAGTTCCGTGCTTTCCAACATGTCGGACGGCGTGATTGCCACGGACCGGCTGGGCGCGATAATTTTAATGAACGCGCCGGCTTCCAAGTTGGTCGGCCAGCGCTTTGAGGATATCCAGGGGCAGTCGCTCATCGATGTGCTCGATTTGAGCGACCAGATTGAAGAAATGGACGAAGTCGAAGAAACCAACTCGATGATTATCGATTTGAGCAACGACGATGATCACCTGTTATTGAAAGCGAATTTCTCGGTGGTGGAGGATGAAAACAATGAAATGGACGGATTCATCACGGTAATCAGTGATGTTACCGAGCAGCAGCGCGTCGAGCAGGAGCGCCGCGAATTCGTTTCCAATGTTTCCCACGAACTCCGCACACCATTGACGACGATGCGCAGCTACATCGAAGCACTGAACGATGGAGCATGGCAGGATCCGGAGATCGCTCCGCGCTTCCTTGATGTCACCCAGAATGAAACGGACCGGATGATCCGGCTCGTCAACGATCTGCTCCAGCTGACGAAAATGGATCATAAAGAAACGACCCTTATGAAAGAACGGGTGGAATTCGTCAGCTTCTATGAAAGCATTATCGAGCGCTTTGAAATGAACAAGGATGATAAAGTGAACTTCGTCCGCAGCCTGACGAAGAAAAAGATGCATGTATGGATCGATAAGGATAAAATCACCCAGGTGCTGGATAATGTGATTTCCAACGCCATCAAGTATTCCCCGGAAGGCGGGCGGATTACCTTTGAAGCCTCTTCAACGCGGAAACAGCTGCGTGTCAGCATTACCGATGAAGGCATCGGGATGCCTCCGGATACGGTCGATAAAATCTTCGACCGCTTTTACCGTGTAGATAAATCAAGGGCCCGGGAAATGGGCGGTACTGGTCTTGGTCTTGCAATTGCCCGGGAAATAATTGATGCCCACCACGGGAAAATATGGGCGGAAAGCCGTGAAGGGAAAGGAACAACCGTTTACTTTACTCTCCCGCTCATGAGTCAGAAGCGGAGGGATAAATCATGAATAGAGAAACGTTGAAGTCAATCATTCTCGTTATTCTGATTGCCTTCAGTCTCGTGTTGACCGTCGCCCTCTGGAGTTACCAGCCGGCTTCGGAAACGTTGGAAGAGGGTGGAAGCACAGCCGACAACAAGCTGGAAGGCCTCGGCACCGAAAAGGATCTTTCCGAGTTATTGATTCCTGAACTGGTCGTCTATCATGAAAATGAAGGACACTTCACATTTCCTGAACCGAATGGAAAGACGAGCTTTAATGACCAATTCAAAAAATGGTCGTTATCCAATTTTGATACAACACCCGGTGAAATCGATCTGAATACGATCGAAAAAGGCGTAGAAGTCATTTTTCCGACCTCTCTTCCGTTAAAAGTGATCAAAGACCTGTTTACCGTCAACAACAATGTCATTCTTGATAATATCAATAAGAATTTTGAACGGGTATTCCTTATCCAAAATGAGGAACGCTCTTCCTCTACTTATGAGCTTTGGTTCGTCCAGGCCGGCAGCCAGGGGGATGAAGTCACCTTGAAGGCAAGTGTCAATGCGAGTGCAGGGGACAAAGCACTGAAGGCGTTCGAAGATCGGAACGACCTGACGGAAATTGTCCGTCTTGCCGATGAAATGCCGGCCGTCGACGCCGCGAATACCGGCGCCAATCATATCTATCTGCCGAAGGATGATATTTCTGTGCCTCAGGTCGTCCTGCAGACGACGGCTGTGCCGGTCACACCGCTGCAGAATGATTTGTTCCCTTCGCCATCCAGCACCATCTTCTATGAGGCGGGAGAAGGAATCAAACGGACGAAAACGAATGACCGGAGGCTGGATCAGAAAATGGATGACCGGCTGATGGAGTTTCTATTTTTAACAACGAAGAGTATCAATGAATCCGGGATGACCGAATATGACCTGCTGACGAAAAGTGTGCAGGACATCAACAGTCATCTTGGCTGGACAAATGAATTCAGGATCGAATCCTTATCCACCGGGCTGGATGAACTGAAATACAGGATGTATTTCAATGAATTCCCGGTCATGGAAGACGAGGCTACAGAAGGGTTCGCGCAGATATCCATGACGTATGAGGATAGTGACATCCAAAGCTACGACCGGCCGCTGATCAAGTTCGTACGGACGCCGTATGAAACAGATTCCATGGCTGAACTGCAGTCTGTCGATGAAGTCATTAATCAAGTACAGAATTCCAACACGTATGACTTCAACAGCATCAAAAATATCGGGATTCGCTACACGTTGGAAGAGCAGACGAACAATCTGGCGTACAACTTGATACCGGAATGGTATATCGAAACGGAATCCGAAAGCTGGGCACCATTATTCAAGGAAGAGCCGATGCCGAATGGCGACGCGGCACCTTAAGAGGAAGGCGGGATAACGAATGCAGTGGGGCCAGATAAAATTGTTGTTCATCCTCAGCTTCTTGATTCTCGACCTTTTCCTCTTGCAGCAGTTTATCACCAAACAGTCGCAGGATGTTCTGGGACAGATTTCAACAGCTGAAGAAAATATTGAAACCGAGCTTGAAGAAGATGGCATAACGATCGCCGATGACGCGAACCCGCAGGAGCCGGGAGAAGTGTCGACGATCAAGTCCTCAGGCAGCACGTTCTCTGATGAAATTCTTGGACAGATCGAAGATATGGACGAAGAAAACCAGACCGTCGAAGTGCTGAATGAAAACCGAGTACTGAAAGTCGAACTGGACGAGCCGGTTCCTGTCACAAAGGATAATTTGATCGAAAAAGTCCGGGCGCTCGTGCCGTTCTATTCCCAGTATTCGTTCTGGGGATGGAATGAAGAAAAAGGAGCAGCGCTGTTTTTCCAGAAAGCCAACGACCGGACGATCTACTTCAATAACAGCGGATCCCTGCTCGTCTCGATTGAGGACGGGGAGATTACCGGTTATGTAGCGACGATGCTTGCGTTCAATGAAGGGGAAATGATCATTGATTCCGAACAGGACGGGGCGGTTATAGCGCCCCTCAGTGCAATGAGAAATCTCCGTAACCAGGGGATGCTGAAGAGCGGAGACGAAGTGACCTCGATGAGCATCGGGTATTACACAGAAATTTTTGTTGAACCGAGTGAGGAAAAAGGGGAGCAGGTCTTTGCCCCTGCCTGGAAAGTGACCGTCAATGGAGAACGCAGCCACTTTGTCTATGCTTTGTCAGGCGGCGTCATTGATGTCGAAGAAGGAGAATTTATCGAAGAAGAGTTACAAACGTACAATCTGCAGGAAAATCCATTAGAAAGTACGACAGAGGAGAACGAAGAAAGTGAAAACAATTAAATGGAGTGTCTTACATCATGACCTTACGCTTTAGTGTACTGGCTTCAGGCAGTACGGGGAACGCGTTTTTTATTGAATCAGGGGACGAACGGATTTTGGTGGACGCCGGCTTGAGCGGCAAAAAAATGGAAGGGTTGATGGAGCAGGTGGACATCGACCCCGCATCGCTGTCGCGGATCCTCGTCACGCACGAGCACAGTGATCATATTAAGGGGCTCGGCATCATGGCGCGCCGCTACAACCTGCCTGTTTATGCCAACGAGAAGACGTGGCAGGCGATGGAAGGGCAGATCGGCAAGCTGTCTCTGGACCAGAAGTTCCTTTTCGGAATGGAGGAAGTGCAGACATTCGGGGGCATCGATGTGGAAAGCTTCGCGGTATCCCATGATGCGGCGGATCCGATGTTTTATACGTTCCATCAGGACGGGAAAAAAGTGGCGCTGGTCACCGACCTCGGCTACGTGTCGGAGCGCATCAAAAAGACAGTGGAAGGCGCCGACGCCTATGTGTTTGAATCCAATCATGATGTCAGCATGCTTCGGATGGGACGGTATCCTTGGAATGTGAAACGGCGGATCCTCGGCGATTCCGGGCACGTTTCCAATGAAGATGCCGCGCTTGCCTTGACGGATATCATCACCGATCAGACGAAGCGGATCTACCTGGCCCACCTGAGTCTGGATAACAATATGAAGGACTTAGCCCGGATGTCCGTCTCCAACATTCTTGAGGAGCGTGGTTTCGAGCTGGGCACGAAAGTAGCGCTGTATGATACTGATCCCGCTGAAGCCACACCGATTTTTGAGGTTTAAAAGGTTTGATTTAGTTAAACATAAGGGAACAATACCTATTGAAGTTCATAGGAACGAAGGAAAGGTAAGGTGAAGCGGAGTGGGTTATTACGATGACCATTCACCCCAGACACAGCAGAAAAGAACCCGCAGGCGCTGGGTCATGCCGACCATCGTCGGAGGGGTCTTAGGCGCTGTGCTCGTTCTGCTTGCTCTCCCGGCACTCGTCCAGACCGAGCTGCTTCCATACGATATGACGATTCCGGAGGATGAAAGCGGCCTTGTGGATGACAATCAAGGACTGACCGGCGATACGAAGAGTGTATCTGTGGATGTAACGACACAGATTACCGATGTCGTCGAACAGGTCACACCGACGGTTGTCGGCGTCGTCAATCTGCAGACGAGGGAGAATTTCTGGCAGGAAGGCGCTGAGGATTCCTCCCAGCAGGCAGGCGTTGGTTCCGGTGTCATTTATAAAAAGGAAGACGGGACCGCTTATGTGGTAACGAACAACCATGTTATTGAAGGCGCCAGTGAAATCGAAGTCGTTCTCGCCGATGAAACAAGGATCACAGCCGAATTGATCGGCGGCGATGTCTTCACCGATCTCGCAGTATTGAAAATGCCGGGGGATCAGGTCGAACAGGTGGCTGAGCTTGGCAGTTCTGAAGATCTGAAAGTCGGTGAACCGGCCATTGCTATCGGGAACCCGCTCGGCTTGAGTTTCGCCGGATCCGTCACGCAGGGCATCATCAGCGGAAAAGAACGGGCCATTCCGCAGGATTTTAACGGAGACGGCCTGGAAGACTGGCAGGCGGAAGTCATACAGACCGACGCCGCCATCAACCCCGGAAACAGTGGAGGGGCGTTGATCAATATCGAAGGACAGCTGATCGGAATCAACTCGATGAAAATTGCCCAGTCCTCTGTAGAAGGGATCGGTTTTGCCATTCCGATCGATTCAGCCAAGCCGATCATCGATGAGCTGGAGCAGAAAGGGCAGGTCGACCGCCCTTATATCGGCATTGAAGCCTATGGCCTGAATGAAGTGCCGACATCCGAATGGGGAAATACGTTGAACCTTCCTGAGGACGTGGAAGGCGGCCTTTACATCCGCAGCATCCGGCAGATGTCACCAGCCGCAAAAGCCGGACTGGAGCCACTTGATGTCATTACCGCTCTTGATGGCGAACCAGTTGAGGATATCATTGACCTCAGAAAGTATTTGTACAATGAGAAAAATCCTGGCGAAGAGATGGAAATCACCTACTACCGCGATGGACAGCAGCAGACAACATCCATTACCCTCGGCTCACAGGAATAAATCATGAAAAAGAGTACCTTCGTTGTGGAGGTACTCTTATTATGGTCAGGAATCGACATTCTTCTCTTTTGTTCAACATATGATTATCCACAGCCTGTGTATAGAGTTCTGGATAACTGTCATATATGGTAGGGAACATATATTCCGATACCATATAGCCATCAACCATGTGAATATGTGGATGAAATATGTGTATAACCTGTTTATATCTAAGGAGAGCCTGTGAATATCAGAAAATTAACAAGGTTTGTGCATAAGTCTGTGGACAATTGTGGGTAACTGCTTTCGTTAGTGGCTGTTTTCCACATGTGTATGAATTTCAAACGTTCTCTCCATCGGTTCTGTGAAAAAAATGTCTAATGCTAACGTCATTCGTGAGTACCTGTTTAAGAGGCTGACTTTTTAACTCTTGGGAGATTGAATTTCCTGCGGTAATAGAAATTGAAGCTGTAAATCAGAGGTGTCAGGACTGCCGCCGGCAGAAACCAGAGCCAGATGCTCACACTTGAGATATTCAATAATCTTGGAGCACCAAAAACGACAAAAGCCGTAATGGTGGCGATTGAGCAGCCGATCAAGTTTCCGTAATGCTCAAAATACCAGTGCATTTTTGTTTTGGGAGGGGTGAGCCAATAGGAAAGCTGACCACATCCGAGCACGAGGCCCAGGATCGGGAAAAATTTCAGCAGGGCAAAATCATCGATCCAGCCGACCACCATAGTAACGAGGGACATGATGACGAGCAGACCGGATATCCCCAAATCATAAGGGTTGCGGTGAGCGTCTGTCCGGCGTTTGAAGCGGAGTACACGGATGCCCATCCAGGCTGTCGCTGCACTCAAGACGGCGATAAACAAAAGAAAAAAGGAAAAAGCCTGTTCGGCTGATGATCTTTCCTGATCGATAAACAGGCGGTACAACCCCATGAACAGCGCACTGCCCGCGACTGTATACATGGCCCAGACGTATACCCAGCCGATTTTGCGGTGCGCACGGCCGCCTTTTTTCGTGACGAGGGGAATCCAGAATACGGTGAGCGCGGTAAACCCTGCGGCAATATGAAGCATGAGTATGATTGAAAATAAAGACATGGTTTTCACTCCTCTCTACTCTACCAGTTATACGGAGCGTAAGAAGGGAATTCCTGCATTCTTAACGATTTTTACAAAGAAACGACAAATCCTTGGTCACAGGACACGGGTTTGTCGTTTTATGTGGAGGGGTGATGAACGATGTCTTAGGAAACATTCACATAAAAAAGGAAAGAACTTTCCTCATCAAACATATTCCGTCTTGTGTTGTTGTTTATCCCTTGATTTAAACGAATCTTCTTGCTCTTTAATAAAACTTTTAGTTTTCAAACAATTTAAAATTCTGTTTGACTAGCTTTATGAAAAGGTTTACAATCCAAGTTAAGGAAAGTTCTTTCCTAAATTTCATTTATCTAGGAGGCGTTTGTTTTGAATACATTGAACATTGGATTGATCGGAGCAGGAAGAATGGGGGCCTTTCACGGAGAAACCATAGCCCAGCGTTTACCCGGCGCACAATTGTATGCGGTTGCAGATCCGGTACCCAACGCAGCAGAGCAGCTTGTCCACACGCTGAATACAACAGCGAAGGTGTACACCGATCCTTTGGAATTGATCAAGGACCCTGAAGTAGAGGCTGTTGTCATCGTGTCTCCGGCAAAAACGCATGCTGCGAATGTTCTTGCTGCCATCCGGCACGGGAAAGCGGTTTTCTGTGAGAAACCGATGGCGATTACCATGGAAGAAGCAGATGAAATCGTACAGGCGGCGGATGAGCATCAAACATTCCTTCAAGTTGGTTTCAACCGTCGTTTTGAAAAAGGGTTCCGCGCTGCCCATCGTGAGATTGCCGAAGGACGCATTGGCATACCACAGCTGCTGAAATCGAATACGAGGGATCCGGAGCTTCAGGGAGCAGAGTCGAAGCCGCAGTGGACGATTTTCCTGGAGACGCTCATCCACGATTTTGACGCCCTCCGCTACTTGAACCCGGGCGCGCAGCCGGTGGAAGTCTATGTGGCCGCTGATGCGCTTGTCCGTCCTGACCTTAAGGAAAGCGGCCTGCTGGATACAGCCGTAGCGACGATCAAGTTTGATAACGGCGCCATTGCAACAGCAGAAGCAAGCTTCCAGGCTGTGTATGGATATGACGTCAGAGCCGAAGTTTTCGGATCTGACGGGATGATTACAGCCGGAGGCATCCGCGAATCCAGTATGACACGTTATAATAAGGACGGAGTCAGCTATGATACAAGCCGTTATGACCAGCATTTATTGTTCGAGGCGTATGTAGAAGAGCTGCGGGCCTTCGTCGACGGTGTCGTACACAAGCATCCTTCCTATGCGACAGCTGAAGATGCCAGATGGGCACTGAAGATTGCGCTTGCCTGTATTGAATCCGTCCAGACGAATCAGCCTGTTCAAATACCAAAACCAGCACTCGTTTAACCATAAGCTGCCCTCACTCAGGCAGCAGAGAGAAAGGGGCAGCAAATAATGAAAGTCACCATTTATGATGTAGCAGAAAAAGCCAGCGTATCGATTTCCACCGTATCCAAGGTGTTGAATGAAAAAGGAAACATTAACGAAAAAACGAAACAGCGGGTATACGACGCCATCAAGGCGCTCGATTATAAGCCGAGTGTCGTCCTTTCTGTCCAAAAAGCAATGAAGACGATCGGTGTCCTCATCCCGGATATCTCCAATCCGTTCATGGCGGAAGTGACGAGAGCCGTGGAGGACAGCGGCCGGAAGAAAGGCTTCAACGTCATGATCTGCAGTACAGACAACGATCCGGATAAGGAAGAGGAATATATCACGATGCTGCAGCAAAAATACCTCGACGGCATGATTATCGCCACCGGCTTGAAAAACAGCCGTGCGCTGAACAAGCTGAAGAAAAGTGAAGTTCCTGTTGTACTGCTGACGAGGGACGTCCCTAAGTTTCCAGCGCATTCGGTGATGGTGGATGATTTTCAGGGCGGCTATGATGCAGGAACTCACTTGGCTGAACTTGGACACAAACAGGTGGCGGCCTTGATGGAGGATGTAGATGTACCGTCCATCAAACAGCGTTTTTATGGATTGAAAGAAGCCCTCCAGGCCTGCGGCGTGCCTATGACGGAAGCGTTCACACGCTATGCTCCCCATTCGCTTGCCGAAAGTAAACAAGCGGCGCTTGATCTGCTGTCACAGGAAAGCGCTCCTACAGCCATTTTTGCATCCACCGAGATTCTGGCCGTCGGCGTTCTGCAGGCAGCCAAGGAAAAAGGGCTGAAGGTGCCGGAGGATTTATCCGTCATCGGGTTTGATAACAGCATCCTTGCCCAGGTTACCGATCCGCAGCTGACGACGATCGGCCAGCCGGCTCAGAAAATGGGGGAAAAAGCGATTGAGCTGTTCGTCGAAGAGCTCCTTAATAAGAAGGAGCAGGAAGAAAAAATCGTACAGCGGCTGGTACTCACCCCGTCGCTGATCGAACGGGAATCAACCGCCCGTCTTACATAGAACAGACGGGAACTATAGAACGGAGGAATCCAATGAATCGAGATTACGGCTTGTGTTTATGGACGTTTGGAGAGATCGATTTTGATAAGAAGTGCCGCCTTGCTGCTGACATAGGGGTGGACGGCGTGGAAGTACAGGGGGATGTCTCCCGGAACCCGAAAGAGCTGAAGGGTGTTCTCGACCAGTACGGGCTTAAAATTTTATCCATCACCCCGGACAATGTCGATATATCCAGTGCCGAAGATCAAGTGAGAAAGGAAGCGGTCCAATACTTCCTGGATCTGATCAGCTGGGCCGATGAGCTCGGTGCGGACAGAATCTGCCTGCATGGTGACGTCGGGAAAGTCCGCGGCAGCGGCGACGAAGAGAAGGACTGGCAGCTTCTTGTAGAAAGCACCTCTGAAATTATGAAAAAAGCGGAAGACCACAACATGGAAGTGGTGTTTGAAGTCTTGAACCGGTATGAAAACCACCAGGTCGTTACAGGAAAAGAAGCCCTGGAACTGATTGAATCGGTGGGGAGCTCCTATTTGAAGGTGCTGCTTGATGCTTACCATATGAATATTGAAGAAAAGAACCCGGCCGAGGCGTTGAAGGCAGCCGGTCGCCAGCTTGGTGTCTATCACATCGCCGACTCGAACAGACAGGCTGTCGGAAACGGCAGCGCCGATCTGGCAGAGCAGGTTCAGGCACTCGATGACATCGGCTATCAAGGACCGATCATCATGGAAATGACCGCTGCAGGACCGGATCCGTTCACACCGGTCAAAGGCGCTGATTATCTGGATGTGGTCACCGGCTATTACGAGACGTCACTTAAGAAATTGAAGCAGTGGGAAGGCGCAGAGGTCAAAGGCTGACAGCCACTTGAAATTTGAAAGCGCTGTCTATATCACATTACGTATAAAGGTGGGGTTCACGTAATTATGACAAAGCATTTGAAGTATATGATCTTTTTATCTGTCGTCGCTGCTTTAGGCGGGTTGTTGTTCGGATATGATACGGCTGTCATTTCGGGTGCGGAGCAGTCGCTTGAGGTGTATTTCATCGACAGTCTAGGCCTGAACAGCTTGTTCCAGGGATTGACGGTCTCCAGTGCCTTATTCGGATGTATCATCGGCGGACTGATCAGCGGAGTGCTTTCCAACCGCATCGGACGGAGGAATTCCCTCATTACAGCCGCTGTCCTGTTCTTTTTGTCCGCTCTGCTTTCGGCGTATCCTGAATTTTTATTTTTCACGAAAGGCGATCCATCCATCGGACTTTTCATTATGTTTAACCTGTACCGCATTATCGGCGGGATTGGTGTCGGACTGGCCTCCGGTCTTGGACCGCTTTACATCAGTGAAACATCACCGGCCAAGATCCGCGGCAAGCTGGTGACACTGAACAACCTGGCCATCATTTTCGGTATGCTCGTCGTCTATATCATCAACTGGCGGATTGCTGCCGGACAGAGTACCGCGTGGATCCATGATATCGGCTGGCGCTATATGTTCGCTTCTGAAGCCATCCCTGCGCTGTTATTTTTCGGATTGTTATTCTTAGTACCGGAAACACCGCGCTACTTAATCTTGAAAAACAAAGACGAAAAAGCGATGGATATTTTAACGAAGGTCAACGGCTCGAAAGAAAAGGCGAAAGCGATCTTCGATGAGATCAAAGAAACCGTTCAGAAGGAAGGCACGAAGAAAGCACGCGTCTTTTCCTACGGCAAGCTTGTCGTCATCGTCGGAATTTTACTGGCTGCTGCCCAGCAGTTCGTCGGTATCAACGTTATCCTGTACTACGCGCCGCGTATTTTCGCCAACATGGGAGCATCGGCAGACGGATCGATGATGCAGACCGTTCTGATTGGTGTCGTCAACTTCATTTTCGTATTGATTGCGCTGCTGCTTGTTGAAAAAGTCGGAAGAAAACCGCTCCTGCTGATCGGATCGGTCGGTATGGGTGTGGGGATGTTCGGGATATCCGCCCTGTCCTTCGCTGATTCACTTGGACTTGGCGCATTATTGTTCATTCTGCTGTACGTCGCTTTTTATAACCTTTCCTTCGGACCGCTCGTCTGGGTGCTGGCATCGGAATTGTTCCCGAACAAGATTCGCGGACAGGTCATGGCGATTACCGTTGTAGCGAACTGGGGAAGTAACTTGTTGATTTCATCCACATTCCCGTCGCTGCTTGAAATCGGTGCAGGCGTCGCCTACGGTTTCTACGGCGTGATGTGTGTCCTTTCCTTCCTATTCGTCTGGAAGCTCGTTCCGGAAACGAAAGGAAAAACACTCGAGGAAATTGAAGAACATTGGACAAGCAAAGCGGAGGATCAATCATCTGCAGCCTATTCTACACTGGAAGAAAGAAAAGCTTAACTGAAAGCGGTTATAGAAAGAGGGATATACAATGGAGCGTTATTCATGTGAAGGTGACTTGGAAGGACCCCTTTTCGTATACGAGTTTCGACCAAAAAACAGCACACGAAAGGATCCAGCCAAATCAGAATCATTTTATCACATGCGTTCCGGAAGAAAAAAGCAAACGCACTGAGGATAGAAAAAAAGCCAGCCCGGCATCAGGCTGGCTTTTTTCTGTTTCAGGAGTGAAGACGGTCGCTGTTCCACGTCTTTTTGATGATTTTCGTTAAGGCAAGGACAGCGATCAAGTTAGGAACCACCATCAATGCATTGAACGTATCGGCCATCTGCCAGACGAATTCCACCTGGACGACGGCTCCTGTGACGATAAACAGCAGCACGAACGCACGGTATGCCGGTACGGCTTTTTCCCCGAACAGGAACTTCACGTTCACCTCTCCGAAGAACGCCCAGCCGAGGATCGTCGTAAAGGCGAAGAACAAGAGGCAGATCGCGATAAACGGAATACCGAATTCACCGAGTCCGCGGGCGAACCCTTCCTGCGTAATCGCACTTCCTTCAAGCCCTGTTTTATGGGCATCGGTTACGAGTACGACGAGGGCGGTCATCGTACAAATGATCACGGTATCGATGAAAACACCGACCATGGCGACAAGCCCCTGGTGGGACGGGCGCTTCACTTGAGCGACGGCATGGGCGTGCGGGGTGGAACCCATACCCGCTTCGTTCGAGAACAAGCCGCGGGCAATGCCGTACCGGATCGCTTCTTTCACCGTTGCACCGAGCACACCACCGCCGGCGGCTTCCGGACTAATCGCAGCCTGCACGATCAGCTGCAGCGTCGGCAGCACCTGATCCCAGTACTGCACCATAATGACGAGGCTTCCGCCGATGTACAACAGCGCCATGACGGGTACGACATTTCCGGCAAAGGTGGAAATCCGGTCAATCCCGCCGAATAAAATAAGACCGATTAAAATAGCAATCACAATACCAAGACCGAGATTGAGACCGAACGAGGAGGCATCCAGCGCCTGATTCATCGCTGTAGCGATCGCGTTGGACTGCACCATGTTTCCGACAAAGCCGAGCGCAATGATGATGGCTACAGCGAAAAATCCGGCCAGCCATTTGCTGCCAAGACCGTCACGGATGTAATAGGCCGGACCACCGTGGACGGATCCATTTTTCTTTACCTTATAGAGCTGGGCGAGGACCGCTTCGGCAAAAATCGTCGCCATGCCGAAGAACGAGCTGATCCACATCCAGAAAATCGCACCGGGTCCACCGGCAGCGATCGCTGTGGCGACACCAGCCAGGTTTCCGGTTCCGACCTGCGCAGAAATCGATGTGGCGAGCGCTTTGAATGAATGGATGCCTTCCTGTTTTTCCTTTTTGAAAAGCGGTGCGAAGGTAATCTTGAAGCCTTTACCAAGGAAGCGCACCTGGATGAAGCGGAGCTGGAAGGTGAGCCATACACCGGTTCCGAGAAGGAAGACGAGCATGACAGGTCCCCAGAGAACACTGTTTATATCTTTAAAAAGTTGCGTCAACTGTTCCACTTTTTTAATGTCCTTTCTTTCTTTAATGTATAACCATAAAAAAGAGTATCGCACGTGGAAGCGTTTCACAGCAAGTGACATTTATTGAAAACTCGGCGATTTGAAGCGATTTTCGACTGTTTTTTGACACGGCCGTCTTTTCCTTTTGTCAGAAACTTCTATACAATAGAAGAAAAAGGGGAGAGACGATGATCGATTTACGAAGCGATACAGTAACCAAACCAACGGAAGCGATGCGCCGGGCCGCGTATGAAGCGGAGGTGGGGGATGATGTGTATGAAGAGGATCCTTCCGTCAAAAAATTGGAAGCCGAAGCGGCTGCGACACTCGGAAAGGAAGACGCCTTGTTTGTCACAAGCGGTACCCAAGGCAACCAGATTGCCGTTTTGACCCATACAAGACCGGGGAATGAAGTGATTCTTGAAGCCGCCTCGCACGTTTTCTTCTACGAAGGGGCCGCCATGTCCGCCCTTGCCGGCGTTCAGCCCCGCACGATCGTCGGCCACCGGGGAGTGATGAACCCGGATGATATTGAAGCGGCTGTCCGTGCGGATGATATTCATTTTCCGGAAACTGGTTTGATCTGTCTGGAAAACACGCACAACAAAGCAGGGGGAGCCGTTGTCCCGCTTGAAAACATGCGCCGGGTTTACGAAACGGCCCGGGAGCACGGCATTCCGGTTCATTTGGACGGGGCACGACTGTTCAATGCCGCAGCTGCCTCAGGGAAGTCTGTGAAAGCGTACGCTGATTGGACGGATACCGTGCAGATCTGTTTATCGAAAGGGTTGGGCGCACCTGTGGGGTCGATCATCGCCGGTTCGTCCTCGTTTATCCGTCAGGCGAGAAAATGGCGGAAGCGGCTCGGAGGTGGTCTGCGGCAGGTCGGGATGATCGCTGCGCCTGCCTATATTGCATTGACGGAAATGACGGAGCGGCTGTCGGACGATCATGAAAAAGCACGGCTGCTTGCTGATGGAATGTCCCGTTTACCGGGGTATGAGGCCGCTCCGGTCGAAACGAATATCGTCCTAGTTGATGTCACAGCGACCGGAATGACGGCTGCAGCATTCGTTGAAAAGCTGAAGGAACGCGGCATTCTCGCTGTCCCGTTCGGACCTTATGTGGTAAGGTTTGTGACCCATTATGATGTGACAGAGCAGGAGATTTACGACGTGCTGGATGATATCGAACGGATAGGCTGACCCAGCCGATTTACTGGTTGGAAATGGAAGGTTTGCGAGTATACAGAGACTACAACACACTTGGAGGTGGGCTCTGATCGCAGATGTCATTCCATTCAGGTCAGGTGAGCGTACGTCAACTGCAGAACGTGAATGTGTGGAGTTATATGAGCGCGATCCGTACATGAATGACAATATCCCTCTGGATGAACTCGGTCATCATCTGCGACGGACGTTGACGAACCGGCAGAAAGGCTGTAAGAAAAAATGAACAAACCCCCGTGAATGGGCACGGGGGTTTGATTTATTAGACAAGGGCTGGTGTTCGGTTGTAATCCTGCTGCGCTTCAAGTCCCGCCTTGTTCAAGAAGTTCCACGGCTGGTTGAAGTGCGGCTGGAAAAAGAAATCGACGTAAGCAAGCTGGTCGATCGTCATCCCGGCCTGAATGCAGACGCTCATCGTATTGATGGACTGCGTCACATCGGCTTTGGACAGCACCTGGGCGCCGAGAATCTTCCTTGTTTCCGGATCGATCGTCACTTTCAGCTTCACATTTTCCGCTGTCGGCATGAACGCCGGGCGGTGAGTATCTTCTATTGTGAAACTTTTCACATGTACATCTAAAAGTTGAGCAGATGTTTCTGTCAGCCCTGTGGATGCCATGTTGTAGTCGTAAATGTGCAGCCCGGATGTACCCTGGGTGCCTCCGTGGGGCATGACCGGCTCCATGATGTTACGGGCGGCGAGTGTTCCCATGCGGACCGCGTTCGTTGCGAGCGGGATATAGGCATGTTTTCCAGTCGGGTTGTACGTCACGGCACAGCAGTCTCCTGCTGCGAAGATATCAGGGTGGCTCGTCTGCATATATTCATTGACGATGATCGCACCGTTATCGAGCGTGTCGACGATTCCTTTGACAAGATCGGTATTCGGACGGAACCCGACACACATGATGACAAGATCGGTCTCATAGCTTCCGCTGTTCGTGATCACACGCCCGACCTGGCCGTCGCTGCCTTCAAACCGCTGGACAGTTTCATTCATCGCTAACGTCATGCCGCGGTTTATGAAGTCCTCTTCGACGATGGACGTGAACGCCTCATCCAGATATTTGTTCAAAATCCGGTCGGCACCATCAATCAATGTCACCTCTTTGCCTGCTTTTTCAAAGGCTTCAACAAGCTCGACACCGATATAACCAGCTCCAACGACAGTCACTTTTTCAGCGTGTGCAGCTCGTTCAATGATGGTATTCGCTTGGTTGTAGTTTTTCGCAAGCAGAATGTTCTCAAGATCGATGCCTTCGATCGGCGGTGTCACCGGCCATGATCCGGTCGTGATCACTAATTTATCATAGGAATCGGTGAGATGTTCACCGGTCACAAGGTTCTCAGCATAGATCGTTTTCGCTTCAGCATCAATGGCTTTCACGTCATGCTGCATCCGGATCGTAACGCCGAGCTTCTGCAGCTCCTCCGGAGAAGAATAAAAGAGTCCCTGCGGGTCTTCGACGACTCCGCCGACATAGAGAGCGAGTCCACAGGATAGAAAGGAGACGTTATCGTTTCGTTCATAAACGGTAATCTGAGCTTCAGGATACATGGTCGCCATATTCGTCACCGCAGCGGTTCCTGCGTGGGTACTTCCAATTACTGCAATCTTCATGGAATAGATCCTCCTTATAAGCTCATGTGAAATACTTCACATGTTAACTGTAATTGTATTATAAGGCGGATCGAAGAAGAATACAACCCTTTTGCTCACTATTTCACAAAATAAAAATAACCCGCCGGAAAGCCGGCGGGGCAGGGGTTATTCCTTATCCTTGCGGGGGAACGTTTTATTTTTCACTTTCTTGAAGGCTTCAGAGGACGTATCCACCGTTTTGTCGATGGCTTCGGTGCTTTTTTCGGACGCTTTTTTAATGATGTTCCCCGATGAATCGACGGTTCTGCCAATCAATCCGCCTTCACCGGTAATCGATTTGATGACCTTCCCGGACGAATCGACCGTCTGGTGGACGATGTTGTTGGCCTCTTTGGCCACCTGCTTGAAGAAGCCGTCTTTTTCCTTAGAGCTGCGCTTTTCACTCATGTGAACATCTCCTCCTTGGAATCAATGGCTTACCCTTTATACATATGTACCCGTGATGTTCCTATGACAGGAGAAAAGAAATCTGATTCGGACGTCATGCGCCGGAGGTCCTCATTATGAAGCGGATGTTAACGCTCTGTGAGAATCGTGCTAACTTCACGGTTTCAGGCAGGAAATCAAAGGTCGATATGGAAAGAAGCGGTGTAAGGCCACATGACAAACAAGGGAGTGTACATGATGAAGAAATTATTTTTGATTGTCTTTAGTCTTGTCTTTTTTACCGGGGGACCAGCTGTAAGCGCCGCTGGAAACCTGTCTGTCCAGGAAGCGATGCAGACGTCCAACGGGTCCGATGTGACTGTTGAAGGGTACATCGTCGGCGTACCGGTATCCCAGTCCACCGTGGAGCAGAGCGATTTTTCCTCCAATTATGCCCTCGCGCTTGCGGATGATGCCGGCGAAACCGATATGAACGACATGATTCTGGTCAAATTGGATTCCGAATACCGCTATGAGTGGGGACTCCAGAACAACCCCGGTCTGATGGGTGAAAAAATCGTCGTGGACGGCACACGTGATGCCTACTTCGGCCATGAAGGCGTCGAATACGTAAGCTCGATCGCCAAAACGTCCGGCGACTGCGGCGGCGACACCGGAAGCGGGGACGGAGACGGCTCGACGTCCGGTGACTACTACAGCAGTGCGGATGGATTAACAGGAGATGCGTTGAAGCAGGAGCTGCACAACGTCATCGACGATCACACGGAGCTTACATATTCCGACGTATGGGATGCGCTTCGTCATACCGATGAAGATCCGAGCAACACAGGCAATGTCCTGCTCCTGTATACAGGGAACTCGATATCCAAGTATGACAACGGCGGGTATGTCGATGATTGGAACCGCGAGCACGTCTGGGCGAAGTCGCACGGCGATTTCGGCACGAGCATGGGAGCCGGCACCGACATTCATCACCTGCGTCCGACCGATGTATCGGTGAACTCTGCCCGCAGCAACCTAGATTTTGATAATGGCGGATCCGCTTATGCCGACGCTCCGGATACGTATTCGGACAGTGACTCCTGGGAGCCCCGTGATGAGGTCAAAGGGGATGTGGCACGGATGATTTTCTATATGGCCGTCCGCTATGAAGGCGATCAGGGCGAACTGGACCTTGAAATTGCGGATTACACCGGTACGAGCGGTCCATACTTAGGGAAGCTTTCCACATTGAAACAGTGGCATGAGAGCGATCCGGTAGACAGCTTTGAGCGTAACCGTAACGAGATCATTTTCAGTGACTATCAAGGCAACCGCAACCCGTTCATCGACCACCCGGAATATGTGGAACAGATCTGGTAAAGAGAAACCCCCGGAAGCGACCTGCTTCCGGGGGTTCTGCATTCTTTCATTCTTACAGCAGCAACATCAGTCATGATGAGTGCTATTGTATCTGAACTTATGTAAACGTATCTCCAACTTGTTAGAGTTCTTCATGATATTCTTCCTTGTTGTACAACCTTAAGATACATTAATTCAGTCCCGGAAAGTAGGGGACTTAACAAAAAGCCGCTCCGGTTTTTACGAACGATTTTTCTTCAACATCTGGTAGGTTCCAAGGACAAGCAGTACAGCTGCGACGATGAGTTCGGTCCTGAATATCATGGGAAAGCCAGTGAAGACATGCGCCTCCATCGGTCAGCCACTCCCCAAAGTCTCTAAATTCTGCAACATGAGCCATTGGCTGTACATCATCACTATACTGTAATGAACAAAAGAACCGAATAAAAGAAAGACACCATATTTTATAAAGTTCACGTTCTATCAACTCCTCTTTTAAACAACACTTCTGTCATCTAATTATTCATGGATTACCTGAGACAGACAACCCTGGGAAAGCAACTAATAATAAACGATTTTATTCCAAAACAGTATCTTCCGTCTTAACGTCCTTTTTGGGGGCTTTTCTTATATGCTGATAAAAAGGGAGGGGAGAACCAGCCGATCTTCTGTTTACCCACATATCCTTGAATAGGTGGAAATCCATATATTCAGATAAGTCACAGCTGCTCCAAAAAAATAAAGGACTACCGCCCCCGTCCGGCGTAAGTAATAGGAATGGGATTTGTTAACGAAAAAAGGGGGCAGACGGATGGATGTACGATTCCGCAGCGACGGCCGGTTTTTCAATCACCGCGCCGCCGGCATACTGATCGAGCAGGGGCATGTGCTGTTACATAAACAAAAGAAAGATGCCCACTGGTCCCTGCCGGGTGGTGGCATTGAGCTCGGCGAGGATTCGATGAATACGATCATCCGTGAGATGAGGGAGGAACTCGGCTGGGAAGTCGAGGTCGAGCGTACGGTCTGGATTGCCGAAAGCTTTTTCCCTCACCGCGGGGAAGCGCTTCATGAGGTGGCTTTTTACTATGCGCTGGAAACGAAGGAGCCACAGTTCAGGACCGGTCCTTTTTCCGGTAAAGAAGGCGATCGTCTTATCTATCAGTGGATTGCTCTGGATGATCTGTCCCTGCATGAGGTGAAGCCGGCGTTTCTTAAAAAGTCGCTGCTGGAAATTCCGGATCATCTGATGCATCTGATCCTGAAGGAAACGTTCTAAGCGGGCGGACGGGCTCGTACACTATGACGAATGCGTATGTCAGGGAGGGCAGGCAGTGAAGAAAAAATTTATCACATGGACGTTCATTCTCTACGGCCTCTATAGTCTGGTCCTGGGCCTGTATTTTTTCCAGTGGTCAAACCCCGGCGTGCCTCCGGAATACGAAGGGACCGCCGCCGACCCTGCGACATTTATGACCGCGAGGGAGCTTGAACTCAGTCAGGAATACTCGACCTATCAGAACTTCCTCTCCTTTCTCGGCGAGCCGTTGGAGTGGATCGTCTACCTCGGTGTGATGATTTTCGGCGCGTCGATCGTCTTCAAGCAGTTCGGGGAGAAGGTGTCACGCTTCCGCATCATCCAGATTCCGTTGTTTGTGCTGTTGTTATCGACGCTGACATCGATCCTGTTATTCCCGATCGATTACGTAAAGCGGCGCTTGTCGGTGGAGTACGGCATTTCCACCCAGAGCTTTTCAAGCTGGATGCGTGATGAGCTGCTCAGCTTCTGGATCGGCTGGCTCATCATGGCCGTTCTCATTACTGTCTTATATTTCCTCATGAAAAAATTCGAAAAGCGCTGGTGGCTGATCGCCTGGCTGCTCATGATCCCGTTTCTCATTTTCATGATGTACCTGCAGCCCGTCGTCATCGACCCGCTGTATAATGATTTCGGTGAACTGCAGGATAAAGAGCTCGAGGGAAAAATTCTCACGCTCGCCGATGAAGCGGATATTCCCGCCGACCGTGTCTATGAAGTGAACATGTCGGAGAAAACGAACAGCATGAACGCCTATGTGAACGGCATTGGCTCCAATCTTCGCATCGTTTTATGGGATACGACGCTGAACCGGCTTCAGGAAAATGAAGTGCTTTTCATCATGGCGCATGAAATCGGCCACTACGTCATGAATCACCTGTATTGGAATCTTGCCGGTGCCATCTTCGCCACCTTCCTAGGACTGCTGGCGACCTATCATCTGCTGCGGTGGAGCGTCCGGCGCTACGGAGAAAAACTCGGCTTCACGAAAGTGTCCGACATTGCCAGTCTGCCGATGTTTTATTTGATTCTGACGCTGCTTTCCTTTATCACAAGTCCTGTGGAGCTTGCGATATCACGCAATGCGGAAGCGGATGCCGACCGTTATGCGATCGAGATGACACAGGATACGGAAGCGGCCGTCGGGTCCTTCCAGGAGCTCACCGTCAACGGTTTGAGTGACGTCGATCCACCGGCGCTCGTGAAGTACCTGCGCTACGGGCATCCGACAATGATGGAGCGGATCTATATGCTGGAAAACTATGAATAAACATAGCCCCTCTTTATTAAATAAAGAGGGGCTATGTTTATTCATTGATCAACTATTTAGATAAAACATTTTGGAAAAAAATTCTTTCTCTTTGAAAGATATCATCATCGTAACTGAGATAAGCAGCTATAGAAAGTACAATTAAAACCATGCTTAAAGATACTTGCCAAACGTGGACCACATTCCAAAAAATAGATCCTGAATCAAAGTAAGATATGTTGAAAAAGGTTACCGATGTTGTGTATAGAGCAAGTTCTAACAAAGAGACATTATCACTGAAAAATTGTCCTATAGGTTCTACTTTAATAAAATTTTCTGGCAAGGCTATATATTGAAAAAGGTAAAGCAGAAAAAAAGAAATTAATAATTCTATTAGGCTGTGAACTGCTAGTGAAATTCTCTCGGGCTTTCTTAAGTAAGAGTTTCTCCATTCGTGTAAATACATTTTTTCTCGTTGGCTTACTTTAGATTTTACTTTATCATTGGTTTTGAAAATTTTAGCTTTGACATTTACTACATCTTTGTAAAATGCAGTTGTAATTTCAAATGTTCGAGATATAAGACGATAAACTAATATAGGAAATATAACTTGAAGTATGCTTTTTAAATCTGAGTTGCCATATAGTAAAGTAAGGATTATAAAATCAGCAAGAATTAACGAAAAGCATAAATTTAGCCAATTTGAAAATTTTATAAAGTATTTATTCATAATTTTGATTGAATCAAAGCATTGAATACATAAATTCTCTTTAATGCTGATATATTTTTTATTGGAGCAATTGCATTCATTTTGTTCCTTCCAAAGCTTTGTGAATTTAACTTTAAAGTAATTAGAGTAATATAAATCCGGGCTAAGTAAAAATTTCATAAAACTGAATATACACCCAAATCTAGGTGTAGGTGTTTTTTCTTTGTTAGAAGAAGTTTTATTACTTTTCAAATATACACTTTTAACTAAAGAAAATGGTGCGTATCTAATTAATCCTGCTAGTATAAGGTAGAATATTATTGAAAAAATTACGGTGGTTGTTTTCGGCATTATAGAAAAATCGATGTTAAATTCATTGAAATCCCCATAAAATATAGATATTATGAACGTTATTATAAATGACACAATTGTGATTTTTTTAATTCTTTGCATACCATATTGATCAATTTTAGACAACGAAATATATTTTTCTTCATCATCCTTATCAATTTGTAATCCATCAAAAACTATTTCATAATCTCTTTTTATATAACTCATAACCCACACACCTTCTTTTCTATTTAGTAAAATTCTATCATTTAATATGTGAAAAGCGACCAAAAAAATAACATAAATTGAAAAAATAACCTATTCTATGTTAATTTTTTCAAAACGCTATGTAAATCATGATGGAGCGGATCTATATGCTGGAAAACTATGAGCTGAGCGAAGAGGAGTAGGCACAGGCCCCCGGGTATCCGGGGGTTTGTTCTGTTCAGAGCGCTTTATTATTTGTCACGATCTGCAGCTGATTCAGGATGCGCGCCAGGCGCTCCCGGTTCTTTTCGCTGATTTCGATGAACTCCACCCCATAGACAACGGCGGAGCTTGATAACTCCTCGTGTTTCCGGGCCATCCGGGCCTGCAGGTCAAACTCTTCGTCGTTCAAGAAAAAGTGCAGCGCAATGGTGATGTTCTCCTGGATGGGGATGTTGTACGGTGAAGAAAATTTCAATCCGGTGAGGCTGATGTTTTCGATGTAGCCGATAAAGTATTTCTGGTTCAAGGCTTTGAACCGTTTGGTATCGATATCAATGATGATGATTTTACTTTCGACATGGGGTACATCGACCCGGAAGCTTCTTTGTACGTACGGTTGTTTCGACGGGGGGCCGCTTCTTGCGGGGGGATCGGCAGCTGTTGGAGCGTCCGCTGCCTTTTTCTTAAGAAGATCTTTCATTAATAACACGGTAAACACGACAATGATCAGGGCTTCTGCCCATACGATATAAACCAAAACAACCACCTCGTATTCCTTCAAGTGTATCCCGGTTCTCTTTCTGACTGGTCCGGGCCGAAAGGTTGTATGGATGCGGTCTCCCGTTTTTTTATTTTTGGCGGCTTCACGCTCCTTTTGTAGGCATTTTTATCTATTTTATTGCATGATATAGGTATTTGCTTTTACATATCCCATGTTTGTTTTAGGAAAAGCTGTAATTTTTACTAAAACACAGGAAGAGTATAACCTATTATAAGGAATGGTCCTCGTCTCTTTCCCGCTCCAGACGGTCCAACCGCTCCTTCAACCTCTTATTCTCTTTTTTCGCCTGTTCCGCTGTATAAAAGGCACCGACGGCCAAAGATAAGGCCATCCAGCTCCACAACCAATCCATATCAAACACCTCCCTTTCCCATCCTATCATGGTAAAAAAAGGAGGTGGGGTATCTAGCAACGCCAGCTCTCTTTTGATAGACTCAAAGTAGCGACTATTGAAAACGTTATCATAATAAAGGAGTGACCCAGGATGCCATCGATGCTTGAGGAGCGCAATCATGTGCTGGAGACGCTGTTTGGCAATGTGAAGCACTGTATCGTCGTCGTCGACCGGGACGGACGGATTTCCTATATGAACGAAAGCTACGGCCGTTTTTTGGAAGTGGATCCAAAAGAGATCGCCGGCCGCCACGTCACCGAAGTGATCGAGAATACGCGGATGCACATCGTCGTCGACACAGGGGAGGAGGAGATGGCCGATCTCCAGAAGATCCGCGGCGATTATATGATCGCCCACCGGATTCCGCTCCAGGAGGACGGCGAGGTGATTGGGGCCCTCGGCATGGTGCTGTTCCGTGATACCGACGAATGGAAAATCATGAACACCCACATCAAGGACCTGCTGCTTGAGCTCGAGACGTACCGCAGCCAGATGCAGCACGTGAACGGTGCCAAGTATTCGCTTCATGACATCATCACCACCTCACCGGAAGTGCTGCAGGTCAAGGAAAAGATCCGTAAAACCGCCTACAGCGATGTGTCGGTGCTCGTCCGCGGCGAAAGCGGGACAGGGAAGGAATTGTTCGCCCACAGCATCCATCACTTGAGTGAGCGGAGCCAGCAGCCGTTCATCAAGGTGAACTGTGCGGCCATCCCGGAGCATTTGATCGAAGCGGAGCTGTTTGGCTACCAGGAAGGGGCATTTACCGGAGCGAAAAAAGGCGGCAAGCCGGGCAAATTCCAGCTCGCCCACGGCGGTACGCTGTTTCTCGATGAAATCGGCGACATGCCGCTGCACGCCCAGGTGAAAATCCTCCGTGCCCTGCAGGAAGGCGAAATCGAA
Organism: Halobacillus sp. AWH4_228; assembly: GCF_056158365.1. Taxonomy (NCBI): domain Bacteria; kingdom Bacillati; phylum Bacillota; class Bacilli; order Caryophanales; family Bacillaceae; genus Halobacillus; species Halobacillus sp. AWH4_228. The sequence continues at coordinate 332,382 of NZ_JBSWTE010000001.1, forward strand.
GCGGTCGGCGCAGAGAAGCCGCAGGCCATCGACGTCCGCATCATCGCTGCCACCAACCGGCCGCTCGAAGCGCTCATTAAGGAGGACAAATTCCGGGAGGATCTCTTCTACCGCATCAATGTCGTCCAGATCGATATTCCGCCGCTCCGCAGACGCCGGGGCGACATCAAAGTGCTCACGAAGTTTCTGTTGAAAAAGCTCAGTGACCGGACCGGCAAACGGGTCGAGACGCTCGCCCCGGATGTGGAGGCTCTCTTTAACAAACACGACTGGCCGGGGAATGTCCGTGAATTGGAAAACGTCATCGAATCCGCCATTCATATGACGGACGACGGGGAAATCCGTTACGGCGACCTGCCGGATTATCTATCATCATCCGGAAACGGCCAGCGCGCCGGACAGACGCTCAAGGACGTCATCGAGGAAGCGGAAAAAACGGCGATCCTCCGCGCGATCGAAGAAGCAGACGGTGACAAGTGCACAGCCGCCGACCGCCTCGGCATCGGCAAATCAAGCCTGTATGACAAAGTGAAAAAGTACGACCTGTAAGCCATTCCAGATTTCAGGAATCCGTTCCGGAAATCCGGAATGGGTTTTTTTACGCCTTTTTGTAAGGGTTCTCATGAATAACGAATCAGTTTTTCCATAAATCCGGAAACCGGAAAACCAGATTCCTTTAGTACCGCGGTTGAAAAGTTGGCATGAAACTTGCATGTAGTAGGGTGGAAGGGGTGGAAACCAATATGAAACACATTCACACATCATTTCAGGAAGCGGTTAAGGACATAAACGATCACTCAACGATTATGGTCGGAGGATTCGGACTCGTCGGAATCCCGGAAAATCTCATTTTGGCACTCGTCGAATCGAACGTGAAGCATCTCACCGTCATCAGCAACAACTGCGGCGTCGACGACTGGGGGCTCGGCCTGCTTTTGGAAAACAAACAGATTGATAAGATGATCGGCTCCTACGTCGGCGAAAACAAGGAATTCGAACGCCAGGTGCTCGCAGGCGAACTGGAAGTCGAGCTCACGCCGCAGGGAACACTCGCCGAACGCATCCGTGCAGGCGGCGCCGGCATTCCGGCTTTCTATACACCGGCAGGCGTCGGAACACCGATTGCGGAAGGAAAAGAAGTGCGCACCTTCGACGGTAAGGACTATCTGCTGCAGACCGGACTTACCGCTGATGTCAGCCTCGTCCGTGCCCTGAAGGGTGACAAGCACGGCAACCTCATTTATAACAAAACGGCGCGCAACTTCAACCCGATGATGGCCGCTGCCGGGGCTGTCACGATCGCTGAAGTCGAAGAGCTGGTCGAGCCGGGAGAACTCGATGCCGATCAAATCCACACACCGGGCATCTACGTACAGGGACTTATTGAAGGACAGCAGGAAAAACGTATCGAACGCCGGACCGTACGCACTCACGCATAACAAAAGGAGGGGCTATTATGGCCGTAGAAATGGATAAAGCGGCAGTCAGGGAACTGATTGCCCGACGTGCTGAAAAGGAAATTGAAAGCGGTTACTATGTGAACCTTGGAATCGGAATGCCGACGATGGTCGCCAACTACATTGATTCCGATAAGGAAGTGGTCCTGCAGTCGGAAAACGGACTGCTTGGCATCGGACGCTCTCCGTATGAAGAGGAAGTCGACCCGGACTTGATCAACGCCGGAAAGGAAACCGTCACCGCCTCCATCGGCGCCGCCTACTGTGACAGTGCCGAATCGTTCGCTATGATCCGCGGTGAGCACCTCGACCTTGCGATTTTAGGCGGGATGGAAGTCGCAGAAAACGGTGATCTCGCCAACTGGATGATCCCTGGAAAAATGATCAAAGGCATGGGCGGGGCGATGGATATCGTCCACGGCTCCAAAAAAGTCGTCATCATCATGGACCACGTGAACAAGCACGGCGATCCGAAAATCCTGAAGGCATGCCGTCTGCCGCTCACAGGAAAAGGCGTCGTCGACCGCATCATTACCGAGCGTGCCGTTATGGACGTAACAGAGGAAGGCCTGAAGCTGATCGAAATCGCCGAAGGCTGGACAGTAGACGAAATCAAGGCATCGACAGAAGCGGATCTGATCGTCAGCGACGAGCTGATGACAATCCAGTCCAACACGTGAGGAGGAACACCGGATGATAGAAAATAAAGTCGTCTTCATTACAGGCGCGGCCAGCGGCATCGGCTATGAAATCGGCACCGAATTCGCAAAGAACGGTGCCAAGGTCGCCTTGAGCGATATAAACGAGGAAAAAGTGAAGGAAGCTGAAGAGCAGCTATCTTCAGAGGGATATGACGTCACAGGGCTCGTCTGTGACGTGACGAAGGAAAAGGATATCCAGGACGCCATTGATGCCACCGTGGACAAATACGGCCGTCTCGACGTGCTCGTCAACAATGCCGGCCTCCAGCACGTTTCGTCCATCGAGGAGTTTCCGACAGAGAAGTTCGAGCTGATTACGAAGATCATGCTTGTTGCGCCGTTCATGGCGACAAAGCACGTGTTCCCGATTATGAAAAAGCAGGGCTTCGGCCGCATCCTCAACATGGCCTCGATCAACGGCCTGATCGGATTCGCCGGCAAGTCCGCCTACAACAGCGCCAAGCACGGCGTCATCGGTCTGACCAAAGTGACCGCTCTGGAAGGCGCGGAAGACGGCATCACCGTCAACGCCATCTGCCCGGGCTATGTCGATACCCCGCTCGTCCGCAACCAGCTTGAGGATCTCGCCAACAACCGCGGCGTCTCGCTCGATAAGGCACTCGAGGAAGTCATCTACCCGCTCGTGCCGCAGAAGCGTCTTCTAAAAGTTCAGGAAATCGCCGACTACGCGCTGTTTTTAGCCAGTGACAAAGCGAAAGGCATTACCGGTCAGGCGGCTGTCATCGACGGCGGCTATACGACTCAGTAACCGAAAGGGGTATTTCAATGAAATCCGTATATATCGTAGAAGGAGCGCGCACGCCGTTCGGCACGTTCGGCGGCGCCCTCAAGGACGTGGAGCCGACAGACCTCGGCATCACCGCAGGAAAAGAAGCACTGAAGCGGAGCGGCATCGACGCCGGCAGCATCGACTTTTCCGTCATCGGCAACGTCATTCATTCATCTCAAAACGCACCGTACATGGCGCGCCACATCGCGCTGAAGACAGGCATCCCGATGGAAAGCCCGGCCCTTGCCGTCAACCGCCTCTGCGGTTCGGGCATGCAGTCCGTTGTATCTGCAGCCCAGTCCATTCTCCTCGGGGAAGGGGATACCGCACTTGCCGGTGGTGTCGACAGCATGAGTCTCGCCCCGTACGCCCTGCGCGGCAGCCGTTTTGGTACGAAGCTCGGCACACCGAAGGTCGATGATATGCTCTGGTCCGCGCTCACCGATGAGTACATCGGTGCCGGCATGGGCATGACAGGGGAGAATCTGGCCGAACGTTATGAAATCTCACGCGAAGCCCAGGATGAATATGCGACCCGCAGTCACCAGCGTGCCGCCGAAGCCCGCCGCTCCGGCCGGTTTGCTGAGGAAATCGCTCCGGTGGAAGTGAAGGGACGCAAAGGCATGACCGTCGTCGATCAGGACGAGCACATACGGGAAGACACGAATTCAGAAAATCTGGCCAAGCTGAAGCCCGCCTTCAAAAAAGACGGCAGTGTCACAGGCGGAAACGCAAGCGGCATCAATGACGGCGCTGGAGCGGTCGTTCTGGCCAGTGAAAACTACGTACACGACCACAGCTTAAGCCCGGTCGCAAGAATCGTCTCCTGGTCCGTGGCCGGTGTGGATCCGCACTACATGGGCATCGGCCCTGCGCCGGCGATTCGTCAGGCGCTTGAAAAAGCGGAGCTCTCCCTTGAGGATATGGATCTTATCGAAGTGAACGAAGCCTTTGCCGCGCAGTATCTGGCGGTGGAAAAAGAGCTCGGCCTCGACCGTGAAAAAGTGAACGTCAACGGCGGCGCCATCGCGCTCGGCCACCCGGTCGGCGCCAGCGGGACCCGCGTGTTGTATACGATGATCAAGGAATTGAAGCGCCGCGGCGGACGCTATGGCGTGGCTTCGCTCTGCATCGGAGGCGGACAGGGGATTGCCATGGTCGTCGAAACCGTCTAAAATCTTAACGTAAAAATCATTTAGGGGGAAACACCAATGTTCGGGATATTACTCGGCCTCATCGTCCTGATGGCGCTCGCCTACCTCGGCTGGTCGATCATCTGGGTCGCACCGATCGCTGCCGGCGTCGTCGCCGTCACCGGCGGTCTCGACCTGCTCGATGCTTATAAAGATACGTACATGGGCGGCTTTGTCGCCTTTGCGAAATCATGGTTCCCGGTCTTCATGCTCGGGGCGATCTTCGGAAAACTGATGGAGGACACCGGCATGGCCCGCTCGGTCGCCGTCGCATTCACAAAAGTGATCGGCACCAAGCGCGCCATCCTCGGCGTACTCGTCTCCGCCGCCGTCTTAACGTACGGCGGGGTGAGCTTGTTCGTCGTCGTCTTCGCGGTCTATCCGCTCGCCTTATCACTGTTCCGGGAAGCCAACATCAGCCGGAAGCTCATACCAGCGACCGTCGGGCTCGGCGCCTTCACCTTCACGATGACGGCCCTGCCTGGTACACCGCAGATCCAAAACCTCATTCCAATGGAATACTTCGGTACAACCGCATCCGCGGCCCCGGTCATGGGGATCGTCGCCGCCATCATCATGGCGGTCGGAGGCTATTTGTACCTGCGCTTTAGAGAGAAACAGCTGCGCGACAGAGGCGACATCTTCGTCGAACCGGAGGATAAAAGTTCCCTCGGTGACGTGGAGCGCGAGCCGCACTTCATCCTGTCGATTCTGCCACTGCTGACCGTGTTACTGACACTCAACTTGCTGCAATGGGACGTCGTCACCGCCTTAATCGCAGGAATTCTCTTAATCATGCTGTTGAACGTCACCTTGTTCAAAAAGTTCGTCACATCCATCAACAAAGGGGCGAGCGGCTCCGTCATCGCCATCATCAATACCAGTGCCGCCGTCGGCTTCGGGACTGTCGTCCGCGAAGTGCCCGGCTTTGAGAAGCTCACGCAGATCCTCGTCGGCATCAAAGGCAACCCGCTCATCTCCGAAGCAGTCGCCGTCAACGTCCTCGCCGGTGCCACAGGCTCCGCCTCCGGCGGCCTCGGCATCGCCCTTGAAGCCCTCGGCTCCAAGTACTATCAAATCGCCCAGGACACCGGCATCAGCGCCGAAGCGTTCCACCGCGTCGCTTCCCTGTCCTCCGGCGGGCTAGACGTACTGCCGCATAACGGAGCGGTTCTCACGCTGTTTGCGATCACCGGCATGACCCACAAGGACAGCTACCGCGACATCTTCGTCGTCGCGCTTCTGATTCCGGTCATTTCCGTTGCGGTCGTCATTCTGTTGAATACGATTGGCATTCTATAAAAAGAGAGAAAGATTTGTCATGGTGATGGTCACGTTCCGCTTATCGGTGGCTGCTTGCCGCGGGCACGATCTCAGCTGACTTGGGCAAAAAAACCATCTGCCCAAGTGGATCTTCGGTCCGTGCTGTTCCCGCAGGCTGTCGCCACCGAACGCTGCTCGTGACCTCAACTTAACAGGGAGTAAACACTCTCTACAGCTTGCATGAACACCACAGGATACCTGTGGTGTTTTTCTATTCCTGGAATCGTCATGGTAAACTAGAGGAAACAGAACGTACGGGAGGAACCACCATGAAATTAACGATTCTCACGGTAGGAAAACTGAAAGAGAAATACTTGAAGCAGGGGATCGCTGAATACGTAAAGCGACTCGGCCCTTACGCTAAAGTTGAAGTCGTCGAAGTGCCCGACGAAAAAGCACCGGAAAATCTGAGTGAAGCGCAGATGCTGGAGGTGAAGCAGAAGGAAGGCGAGCGCATCCTGAGCAAGATTTCCCAGGATACGTACGTTATTACGCTTGAAATCGAAGGGAAGCAGTTGACGTCTGAGAAGCTTGCGAAAAAGATGGACGAGCTTGCGACGTACGGAAAGAGCAAGGTAGCGTTCGTGATCGGAGGATCGCTGGGTCTGAGTGATGAGGTACTGGAGAGAAGTGATTTTTGGCTGTCGTTTTCGAATATGACGTTCCCGCACCAGTTGATGCGGTTGATGTTGGTGGAGCAGGTGTACAGGGCGTTTAAGATTAATCGGAATGAGCCGTATCATAAGTAATGATGCAGTAAGTTAGGTCAATGCACAAATTAAAACTAATGAATTAGCAAATCAAAGACGGTCAACTCGATAAACGGGATGGCTGTCTTTTTTATTCTACGGGGAGTGTGTTTGATGTTTATCAGACAACAACGACTACACCAAATCCGAGAAAGAATTTCAGACGGAAATGACAGCATATACTGTGTCCTCTTATTTCAATATTGATACCAGTGGCTACTCAATAGACCAAAGATCATTAATTTAAAGACCATGAATGCTTATTACAAGAGGTTCAGTCAGCAGCTAAAGAATTTATTACAACCATTGAAGAATCATTGGGCCAAGAAAAGGAAAGAGAGAAAATAATGAGTGTTAAAGGACAAAAACATGAAATGGAAGAAGAGAAACAAGGAGTGAAGATGTTACCTTCAGAAAAGCTTCGAGGTATGTACCGAAGCCAGGTTAGCAAGGTTGAGAAGGATAACTGGCCATTTGGTATAGAGGAAAGAGCCGATGAGGAATATTCTCATGAAGGATTTAAAGATGCTTTTAAGAAGGAACTCATGAACTTTATTGAACCCACAGTCGGAAAAGAATTGGGTGAAGAAGAAAACAACGACCGCCAAGATCGCTTAAATCTGATGCGAGCTTTTCAGGAGTCTCACAGTAAGGAAGAGGTGTACCAACTTAAGAAAGAATCTCTCCAAGAGTTAAAAGAACAACCATTGACGGATCGTGGAGAGCAGCGACTGTCTCAAATAGAGAGTAAATTGGACCGAGAGTGCTGCTTGCTCTTGAACTGGATATTCCGATTATTCTATTGTCTCAGCTATCCCGTAATGTGGAGCAGCGTCAGGACAAGCGCCCGCTTCTATCTGACCTTCGTGAATCAGGAAACATCGAACAGGATGCAGATATGATTGCTTTTCTATACAGGGAAGACTACTACAAGTGGCACCAGAACAGTAATAAAATTGAGTTGATTATCGGAAAGCAGCGGAATGGTCCAGTTGGGAAAGTCGATCTTCATTTTGAGAAGGAGTATGGGAAGTTTACAGGGAATGTACCAGAGTTAATACAAAGCTAGTTAAAAAGGATGAGGGAGACCTCATTCTTTTTCTTTATTCTATTGCTTATATCCTATATTGTTATATATATCCATGTGTGGATGGGTAACACCCATTACATTTTAGAAGATAGAGATAAAAGTAGATCAATAGGATGGAGGGTTATGATGGAATCAATTATTGAGCAGTTACAGAATTCCTTTCATAAGGGATTCATTGACCGTGAATTCTCAACTTCGACTCGTTTTCGGCCCGAACTTTTAGTGAACAATAAACAGCAACGTAAGGACGTTCTTACGTCATTAGTGGATGAACTTAAAAATTGTCGCTCGTTTATGTTTTCTGTAGCTTTTATTACGGAAAGTGGATTAGCGACTCTGAAATCACACTTATTGGATCTAAAATCAAAAGGTGTGAGAGGCAAAATACTAACCTCTACGTATCAAATGTTTAATAAACCTAAGGTGTTTAAAGAGCTACTAAAGCTCGACAATGTGGAAGTGCGAATTGCTGATGTGGAAGGTTTCCATTCAAAGGGATACATCTTCCAACATGACACTCATGTCTCTCTTATTGTAGGGAGCTCCAATCTCACAACCAATGCTCTTAAAGTTAATTATGAATGGAACATTAAGTTAACTTCTCATGAAAATGGGGAGATTATTCATCACTTTAATGACCAATTCCAAGTCATGTGGGATCAAGCCGATCATCTTTCAATGGCCTGGATCATGGCGTATGAAGAAAGCTATCAGCCTCCTCAGTTCTTCAAGGTTGCTGAAAAAGCAGCGCCATATGAACAAAATAAGCTAGGGGACTCTCTATCCATTCAGCCTAATCAAATGCAGGAAGCTGCATTGGAAGGCATTCAGCAGGTAAGGACGGAGAATGAAGAAAAGGCTCTGATCGTATCTGCTACGGGTACAGGGAAGACGTATTTATCCGCTTTTGACGTCCGTAGAGCTAGGCCCAAACGGATGTTGTTCATTGTGCATAGAGAACAAATTCTACATAAAGCGAAAAGTGACTTTCAGAAAGTACTGGGCGGTGAGGATAAAGACTTTGGAATCCTTTCAGGTACCAAGCGTGAAACAGATGCTCGTTATTTATTTGCGACAGTCCAAACGATATCAAAATCCAATGTCATGCGATCTTTTGATCAAGAAGCCTTTGATTACATATTAATTGATGAGGTTCATAAAGCGGGCGCACAGTCTTACTTGAAATTGATCGACTACTTTAAGCCCCAATTTCTGCTTGGCATGACAGCTACACCTGAGCGTACAGATGGCTTCAACCTTTTTGAGCTGTTTGATTATAACGTGGCTTATGAAATTCGCCTCCAGGAAGCGCTAGAAGCTGATATGCTAACACACTTTCACTATTTTGGGGTAACCGATCTTTCTATCGAGGGCCATGGGTTTACAGAAAATGAGATGTTTACCTACCTAACAGCAGATGAGCGGGTTGATCATGTTTTGGAGAAGGTAGAATACTATGGCTATTCAGGTGAAAGGGTAGCTGGATTGATTTTTTGTAGTACGAAGAAAGAGGCTGAACAGCTTTCACATCTTATGAACCAGCGTGGCTATAACACCGACTTTCTCACAGGCGATCACTCTCAAGAAACAAGGCAAGCAGCGGTTCAAAAGCTAGAAAACGGTGCTTTGGACTACATTTTAACAGTAGATATTTTCAATGAAGGGATCGACATCCCCTGCATCAATCAAATTGTTATGTTAAGACAAACACAGTCCAGTATTGTATTCATTCAACAACTTGGACGAGGCCTTAGGAAGCATGATACAAAAGACTTTGTTACTGTCATCGATTTTATTGGGAACTACGAAAACAACTACCTGATCCCCATTGCCTTGTCTGGGGATCATTCGCAAAACAAAGATAATATCCGAAGAAGAGTCATTGATACGAGTTATATTCAAGGAAAATCCACAATCAATTTTGAAGAAGTAGCTAAAGAGAGAATTTACGAGTCCATTCGAACAGCTAACTTAACGCAAATGAAAGTGTTGCGTGATGCTTATAAAGAACTGAAGAATAGGATCGGTCGTATTCCAATGCTAGTAGACTTTCAGAAGCACCACTCTATTGATCCTCTCGTTTTGGTAGATAAAAAAGGGAACTATGTAGAGTTTTTGGAGGGAGTTAAAGAGGAAGTGAGCCACCTAACCCATAGGGAAAGACAAATCCTAACCATGCTCTCTCAGGAAGTGTTAAATGGAAAAAGAATCCACGAGCCCTTATTGTTGCGTTTGCTATTAGATCACTCGTCTATCTCCTATTCAGAGTACAAAGACAAAGTATTAGAGTGCGGGGGACGAGTGGATGAACAAACGCTACACTCTGTGGAGCGTTTGTTTAGTCTGGAATTCTTCAAGATTACCGATCAAAAGAAATATGGAAACAAGGCTATTGTTACCTTTGATGGGGATCAAATTATTTGGGAAGAAGAGGTTTCAACATCCTTGGATGTAAATCCCACTTTCCGTGCCTTTGTTCAGGATATTGTGAATGTTGCCATGACGAAGAGTAGAGGCTATTCTCCAGCACAACCCTTTACTCTTTTTGAAAAATACTCTCGTAAGGATGCGTGTAAGCTTCTAAATTGGGAGAATGATGAAAGCTCAACGGTCTATGGATACAAGTCTAAGTATGGAACATGTCCGATCTTTGTGACTTATCATAAGCCTGAAGAAGTGGAGTCTAGTGTGAACTATGAAGATGAATTCTTAAATCCTGAAGTTCTCACGTGGTATTCCAGAAGTAAACGGACCTTACAATCCAATGAAGTCGTCCAAATCGTTGAAGCGGAGCAAAGAGAGAATGATCTTCACATTTTTGTGAAGAAGGATAACGGGGAAGGTAGTGATTTTTATTACCTTGGGCAAGCGATCCCGGACCAAAACACGGTGGAACAAACCACAATGAATGATGGGGATAAGGAAATTCCTGTAGTTCGCATGAATATGAAACTTGAACATCAAGTGAATCAAAAAATTTATGATTATCTTCATGAGTAATAAGAAATCCCCTTCCGTATGAAGGGGATTTTTTTACTTATTCTCCATTAATAGTTCAACGGCCGGTATGTCGGCAGGAGCCCACTTTAACGAAGGTAAGTTCTCTCTATGTAGCCATAGGAGCTTGGAATGCTCTTGAGCTGTAGGATTGCCTTCAATCAGTTTAGCTCGTAAAGCAATCAATTGGATGATAAAGGAGTCATACTCGTGTGTGTGATCTTTAATTACATCCAGAGCTTCGATTTCACAGGACAACTCCTCTTGAATTTCACGCTCCAATGCTTCTTGTAGGTCTTCGCCTTCTTCTACTTTTCCACCAGGGAACTCCCACATGTTTGGAATCGACATTTCTGGTGAGCGGAGTGCGCAAAGTATTTCATTTTCTTCATTTTCAATAACAGCAGCCACGACTTTAACGGTTTTTTTCATTGAAGAACGTCCTTTCCAACTTGATCTACGATTATCGTAGCATAGTGACTATTCAAATCTTTTACTGTTAGAATAACATACCTTCAAAAAGGAGCTTATGATGAGTTATAAATTGTTCCGTTGATATAGGGGATAATATTTGAAAAAAGAACAAATATGGATGGACTTTAGTGATATACCGCGGTTATTAGGATAATATTTGGCTTCCTAGATAACAACGTATTTTCATCCGGTTATGATGGTTTTTTATGTTAAAGTTAACCAAAAAGGGAGGGGTTATATGTAGTGGTACTCAGAAGGACTTTGCAGGTTATGCCTATATCTAAATACGTTTTAATCAGAGGATAATAATTACATAGATGATCTTGGGAAAGTATTTGATGAGAAAAGAGAAACGCTTTTTTATTACAATAATTGAATGGAAGGTAGGCAGTAAGGCAGTAGATCCCTAAAGAGATTATAGACAATTAAGGGTGAATGATTTTCATCTAGGTAACTGACCTGACCATACTTATAAATTTTGGGGGGAAGTAGTATGTATAGGACCTCAAATACCCAATCAGAAAAAGTAGAATCAAGTACCTTTGCTTCATTAGGTCTTAAGGAAGAAGATATAGAGGAACTTCTTAGGCAAAACATTGATATGATCTGCGACGATGAAGAATCTATGCTTATAGTAGGAAAACAGGTGCGGAACCAGAGCTCAGGTATCAGTGATCTAACAGCGGTGGATAGTCAGGGGAATCTAGTGCTTATTGAAATCAAGAGGGACCGGAAAGATATTGAATCAAGGAGAGAATCTTTCGAATTTCAAGCCATTCGATATGCAGCCAGTTATGCGACCATTAAGAACCCCGAAGACTTAATAAATAGAGTATATGCCCCATATTTAGAGAAGTATGAAGCTGAAAGATCAAACAGTTCATTGACAAGTACAGAGCTTGCAAATCGAGAATTATACCAATTTCTAAGCGACAACAATGCTGAACACACATTTAATGAAGCTCAGAGGATTATTTTGGTCGCTTCTGATTATGATGAACAAACGCTATCTGCGGTTTCCTGGCTCAGCGATAATAGTGTAGGTATATCCTGTTATAAACTCGTACCTTATATGATTTCGGAGGAATTATACATAGCGGTTGAGAAGGTTCTCCCCTTATTAAAAAATGAAGATTATTATATAGAGATTTCAGCGCAGGCTCCAAAGGAGTTTTCTAAGAAACTCAAAGGTCATCGAAGGAACTTACCCAAAATTGATGCGCTGTTGGAATGGGGAGTCGTGAAACCAGGCGATACGCTCATTGCCAAGGGACGCGGAAATCGTGCCACTTTGAAATCAAATGGGAAAGTAGAAGTATACGGGGAAGAGCACACAATGCAGAAGTGGCTTCAAAATATATTTGGCTGGTCCAGCGTCCAGACTTATGTGTTTGCGATTCATCAAAGGACAGGTAAGTCATTATCGCAGTTGCGTGCTGAGTATATGAATAAAGAAGTCTGAGAGGAATTGTGATTTCCTCAATGAAAACTTAAAGGATTCACCAGCCATACATGTATGGCTTTTTAGTGCACCGACAACAAATCTCCATAAGGGAAATATAACCATTACTATAGTCTCGTAGAAGCATTGCTTTTTTCGACAATTCCTCTAGAATAAGATAAAAAAGTAGGGTTTGATAGACGTGAGACGACTATTCAAGGACAGCCTGCAGGGGAAAATCTTCGTATTCACTTTACTCATCATCTTTGTGCCGTTAACCGCCTTAGGGGTGTTTTTTTACTATCAATCGATGAATCTGACGATCGATAAGCTGAAAGCAGCGGATGAAAACGTCGTCGAGCAGATCGGCTCTAACCTGTCCTTCGTCCTGGAGGATGTTCACGATTTATCGCTGTTCTTCATCCAGAGTGATCAGGGGCAGGATTTACTGTCGAATGAGACGGTGACAACCGCGGAATTGAATGAAAACAAGCGCAGCGTCGAACAGCTTCTGCTTCATTTGATCGGGTCGAAGGACTACATTTTTTCCGTGCAGATTGAAAAAGAGGAAGACGTACTTGTGCATACCGGCCCGCGTACAGCGGCGATGTCGGAAAAGCAGCGTGCGCGCCTGGATGAGTTGAACGGGGCAGGGCTGCTTACGGTCCATGAAGACGCCTCCAGTTTGTCATACTCAAGACTCGTGAAGAATGTGAACAACGTGACGGAACCTCTGGGGTATTTGACGATCACGATTCACAGCAACTATCTGGATCAGCTGTTCCAAAGCAAGGTGACCGGTGATTATGACCGGTATTTCCTTTTACATGGCGGCAAAACCGTCGTTTCCAAGGGAACGCTCTACAACGACCGGGACACGCTTGAAATATTGGAGAATGTAGAGGAGACGGTGCAGTCCAGCGGGACAGAGGTGCGGACGATCGAAAAGGACCGGTACATCCAGTCTACCCGTGCTATTGAAGGGACGTCGCTTGCGGTGGTTCACCTTGTATCCCTCGATGCGTTGATGCAGGACAGCACGATCATTCCGGCGGTCGTCGTTATGGCATTAATTGTAAGCCTTTTCATATGTGCGTTTGTCGCGTATCAGTTTTCGAGATACATCGTGAGACCGATGAAGGAACTGCAGTCCTTGATGAAGCAGGTGGAGCAGCGGGAGTTCAACGTCCGTTATGCACCGAAGGGGTTGAGAGAGATAGATAACCTCGGTGCCGGCTTCAATTCGATGCTCGAGCGCATTACTTTTCTCATCGATATGGTGTACCTCGCTCAAATCAAGAGCAAGGAAGCGGAGCTGAAGGCATTATATGCGCAGATCAATCCTCATTTTCTCTATAATACGCTCGATACGATCTACTGGATGGGCCAGATGGAGAACGCGGTGAAATCCTCGGAAATGGTCCATGCCTTGTCGCGTCTGTTCCGTCTTCTTCTGAAGGATCAAAAAGAGGTGTGGACGGTCGAAGAGGAAGTGAATTATGCAAGGCACTACCTGGACATCCAGAAGGTTAGATTCGAGGATACGATCCAGTTTGAAATTGACGTCGATCCGGATGCTTCGAAGCTGCCGACGGTCAAAATGGTGCTTCAGCCTTTAATTGAAAATGCGATCACCCACGGCATCGAGCCGCAGGGCGAGGGCATCATCCGCATCCGTATCCAGAGGGTGGCGGATGAACTGGAGATGACTGTGGAGGATAACGGCGTCGGAGCCGATCTGGAGGAATTGAAGGAGCTGCTGGAACGGGAGATCAAAGGAAAACGCGGCTTTGCCTTAAAGAATATCCACGAACGGGTGCTCATTCATAGTGGCGGGGACCGCGGGCTTTCTTTTCATAGAAATAGCGAAGGTGGCCTGACGGTCGTAGTGAAACAAAAAGGGGAGGTGGCGGAATGAAGCTGTTGATTGTTGAAGATGAAGCGGTCATCCGGAGAGGGCTGGTCACATCCATGAACTGGGACGAGCTTGGAGTGACCGAAGTGGAAGCCGCAAAAAACGGGCAGGAAGCGTTGGACAGGATGCCTCACTTTCAACCGGATGTGGTCATGACGGACATCCGCATGCCGAAGATGGATGGCTTAACCCTTCTGCAGAAGCTGAAGGAAGACTCCCCCGGCCTTTTTACAATTTTACTGAGCGGCTATCAGGAATTCGACTATGCCCAAAAAGCAATCCGTCTCGGTGTGACGGAATATTTGATCAAACCGATTGATAAAAAGGAAATTGCCGCTGTGATGGCGAGGATTGCCATGCAGAAGAAGGACCGCGAGTCGAAGTCCGAGACGCTGGCGAAAGCGCAGAATCAGGAGCGGACGGAGTGGTTCAACAGCCTGATGAAGGAGGACGGCTTTGTTTCCGACACTCTCTGGCATCGGGCGGGTGAGCTAGGCATCTCCTTCATGGAAGGAAAGCACCGCCTCTTTTTTGTAGAGGTGGATGATTACCCGATCCTAAAAGAAACGTGGAAGGTGGAGGATTTCCAAAGGCTTTATCGTGATGTTCAGCTTTTTCTGGACGAGGAGATGCCGTCAGAGTATACCGTTCAGTTCTGGCCTGTTCATGCATTCCGGTGCGGGGCCATCGTCAGTAGTCATCAGAGCTTGAACTTGAAGCCGCTCCTTCATGCGCTCCGCCACAAAGTGAAGGAAGCTTATCAGGTCAGTATTACCATTGGCATGAGCCGCGAGTTCCAGGATGCCCGGGTGCTTCCTTTTCCGATGCAGGAAGCGAAAGCGGCGCTCTTGCGGAAACGCTATGAAGGAAAAGATACCATCTATATGGCGGCGGGTCAGAGGGAGGAGCTCACGCATGCCGGCGACGGCGCTTCTTTTGATGGTCCTTCGTTTATGAAAGCCATCAACCAAGGAAATACGGGGCACGTGAAAAAAGCGCTCCAGCAACAGTTCCATGCTTTTAAACTTTCGCGCAATCCGCTTCCCGAAGTCCGGACGTGGTGCTTGAAGCTTCTCCTCTACACTAGGGAGGACACCCAGCTCCCGGTGAAAGCAGAGGATCTTTTTACAGCGTTGAACCGTTTTGACAACTTGAAGGATATGGCAGAGCTGATGGTGACCAACTTCGCTGAGCTGTTGAAAGAGGCGGAAGGGTGGCGGGAGAATCACGGCAATGCGCTCGTCTTGCGGACGATTCACTATTTGGAGGCGCATTATGATGAGCCGCTCACACTCGATGAACTAGCGAAGTACTCCTTCGTTTCGCCTTCGCATCTGAGCCGGATGTTTAAAAAGGAGACGGGGACGACGTTTGTGAAGTGGCTGAATGAATACCGGGTGGAGAAGGCAAAGCAGATGTTCAAGGCCTCTCCGGCGCTGCCGATTTACAAGGTGGCCGAGGAAACGGGCTATCCGGATTATAAATATTTTGTGAAGGTCTTTAAAGCAAACGTCGGCCTGACGCCAAAAGAATACAAGGCGAATTTGGAAAGGCATTCGATATGAATGTCTTTTTTTGAACAAAAATGAAGATGAATGCGCAAAATAGGAGGCATTCAGATCAAAATGTAAGCGCTATAATTTGTCTATAATCTTATTTTCCTAAGGGGGATGGAATCATGAAGTCGTTATCTGTTAAAGGTGTTCTTCTCATGATGTTGGTCTTATTGCTGGCTGCGTGTTCACAGGGGGAAGCCGACGGGGAGGGCGGGGGAAGCAGCGCTGTTTCCATGATGCACTATTACAATAAAGAGCTGAATGAACCGGCGCCAACTGCACAGCTGGAGAAGCTGGAGGAATTCAAGGAAGGGAACGGGGACATCACAATTGAAGAGGAAATCCAGTCCCACGATAACTACGAAACGAAAATCAAGACGCTGGCGGCAGGGAACGAACTTCCTGATCTGTTCCTCATTAAGGGTTCGATGACGAAGACCTTCTCAGAAAACGGGCAGATCATCGCGCTCGACGATTTTCTGGAAGGGCGTGAAGATACTTTTGTCGATGGTACGCTGACACCGTTCCAAGTGGAGGACAGCACGTACGGCATTCCGGTATCAGGCGGGGCGACACACTTGATTTACTACAACAAAGATCTGTTTGAGCAGGCCGGTATCGAAGAATTTCCACAGGACTGGGCAGGCTTCATGGAAGCGGTCGACAAGCTGAAGGCAGAAGGCATTACGCCGATTGCTCTCGGAAACAAAGGGAAATGGGTGTTGAATTCCAGCTACCTCAGTACGCTCGGCAGCCGCTACACCGGGACAGACTGGTTCCAGAGCATCTTGAATCATGAAGGTGCGGCCTTTACGGATGATTCGTTCGTCCAGGCGCTGGGAGCGATTGATGAGCTTGCGAAAAACGATGCCTTTAACGACAACATGAACAGCATTGATAACAGTGAACAACAGGCAATGTACATGAACAAGGAAGCGGCGATGTTTATCGAAGGAGACTGGGCTGCGGGTACGATCACAAGCAGTGCCCCTGAGGATGTTCTTGCAGCAACCGAAGTGGCGATCTTCCCAGAGCTTCCGGGTGCGGCTGAGCCGGATACCCTTTCCGGTGGTGGGGGCTGGGCTTATGCGGTCAACGCCAATGTCTCCGATGAGAAGCTGGCGGACATTAAGAAGCTTGTCGAGCATTTAACGAATCAGGAAGCAGGGAAGCTGATTCTCGAAAAAGGACAGATTCCGGCTGTGACGGTTCCTGGAAAAGAAGAGATGGACATTCCGGATATGACGAAGAAGATTTTGAGTGTTGTTGAAAACAATCAGTACGTACCGATTTATGACACGATGCTTGATCCGGCGTTGATCGAAGTGATGAATACCAACCTTCAGAACATGACGATCGGTCAGGTATCACCGGAGGAAGCGGCTGCCAATATTCAGGCGGAGTATGAGAAGGGAAGCCAATAACATTGGGTTGAAGGTGATTGGATGGTAGGTAAAAGCGCAATCAAACCGAGTAACCACAAAATTTATTTTTACCTGCTCCCGGGGCTTGCGATTTATGCCTTCGTTGTCCTCATACCGCTGCTAATGGCTGTACGGTACAGCTTCTACGACTGGTCGGGTGGACCGAACCTGACCTTCGTGGGGCTGGATAACTTCAGGGAGCTGCTGAGGGATCAGGTGTTTTGGACGTCATTTGGAAACAACATATTTATCATTACCATGAGTGTCATCGGGCAGGTGGGCATCGCCTTTTTCATCAGTGTCCTTTTGACACGGTCCTGGGTGAAGTTCAAGCAGTTCCACCGAACGGTCCTGTTCATTCCGAACGTGCTGGCCGCGGTCATCATCGGATTTTTATGGTCGATGGTCTACAACCAGAATTACGGGCTTTTGAACTTTGTCCTAAAGGCGGTCGGGCTGGAAGGCTGGGTGCTGCCTTGGCTGGATGATCCGGATATCGTCATGGGAGCGGTCACGATCCCGCTGATCTGGCAGTTTATCGGCTTCTACATGATCATTTTCATGGCAGCGATGCAGAATATTCCGGATGAGCTCTATGAAGCAGCCGAAATCGACGGAGCTTCCTCGTGGAAGCAGACGTTGTACATTACGCTGCCAATGCTGAAAAACACCTTTAAAGTCGCGATCATGCTTTGTATTGCCGGCAACATGAAAGTGTTCGATCACATCTTCGTCATGACCGGTGGCGGACCTGGAAACAGTTCGACGGTGATGGCGCAGTATGCCTATGATGTATCCTTTGAACGCTTTGAATTAGGGTACGGCAGTGCCGTTTCCATCGGAATGCTGGTCCTCAGTCTACTGCTGATCGGCATCAGTCAATGGATAGGAAGGAGGGGAGAAGAATGAGGGCTTTTGCCTGGATTGGAAAATCGACGTTGAACACTCTGCTTTTCATTTTCTCCCTTTCGGCCATTTTTCCGATTGTCTGGATGATCTATTCATCCTTTAAAACGCAGTCCGAGTTTACGCTGAACATCTTGTCGCTGCCGTCGGAATGGAACTTCTCCAACTACGTGGAGGCGTTCAAAATTGGTCAGCTGCACAACTACTTTTTTAACAGCGTCTACATCAGTTTCATTTCGGTATTCTTAATCATATTTCTCGCGTTCATCATTGGGTACATGCTTGCCCGCTTCGCCTTTCCAGGGAGAACGATCATTTATGTACTCTTTTTGTTCGGGATGCTGATTCCGATTCACGGCCTTCTCGTCCCGATTTTTATTGAGTTTCGAAGCACTGGACTGCTGAACCAGCCGTATACGCTCATTCTTCCGTATGTCGCGTTCGGACTGCCGATTGCAATTTTCTTATTCGAAACGTTCATCAAGCAGATTCCGAAAGAGATCGAAGAGGCGGCAATCATGGACGGCTGTAATACGTTCCAGGTTATTTTCAGAGTCATATTCCCGATGGCCGGTCCGGTCATCGCCACCGCTACGATTTTAAGCTTTTTAACCGCTTGGAATGAATTCCCGTTCGCTCTCGTGCTGATCCAGAGCCCGGAGCTGCGGACACTGCCGGTCGGGCTGACGAATTTCAACGGGCAGTATACCGTGAACTACCCGCAGATGATGGCGGCCATGTCGGTCACTGTGCTCCCTGTCCTGATCGTCTACCTCGCATTCTATAAGAAAATTATTAAAGGCATGACGGCAGGTGCCGTGAAAGGATAAGCAGATGAAATTACCACCAGTTATTTATGATGTAATCGACCAGACCTCTGAACAGCTCAGCCATCGACCTCAATTGCAGCAGCTTTTTCAAAACTGCTTTCCGAACACGCTGGAAACGACGACAAAACTGCTCGATGATGGCACGACCTTCGTTTTTACCGGAGATATCCCGGCCATGTGGCTGAGGGATTCGGCCGAGCAGGTCAGCCCATACCTTCCGTATCTGTCCATCGACAGGGACCTGCGGAGTTTGATTCGAGGATTAATCGACAGGCATTTGTTTTACATTCAGCACGACCCTTACACGAATGCTTTCAATGAGGCGCCCAACCATGCGCACTGGAATGACGACGATAAAGCGGAGATGACCGCCTGGGTGTGGGAGCGTAAGTATGAGCTCGATTCCTTATGCTTCTCCCTGAACCTGATTTATGAATACTGGAAACAGACGAGAGATGATACGATCCTTGGCACATCGTTTCTGCACGCGCTTCATATGGTTGTGACGGTGTGGGAAATCGAACAGGATCATGAAAAGAGATCGAGCTATACATTTGAACGAGACGACTGTCTCGATATTGATACATTGAAAAACAATGGAAGGGGGACGCGGGTTCGCTACACAGGAATGACGTGGTCCGGCTTCCGTCCGAGCGACGATGCGTGCGCGTACGGCTATCACATCCCGGCCAACATGTTCGCTGTTGTCGTCCTTGGAAAAATGGCAGAAATGCTTCGCTACAAGGGCAACCAGCAGAGACTGTTAAGACGCCTGACCAAGCTGCATAAGGAGATCGATCAAGGAATCCAGATTCACGGCACGTACCTGCACCCCGAATTCGGGAAGATTTATGCGTATGAAACAGACGGGTTCGGAAGCTACGCACTCATGGATGATGCGGGCACACCGAGCCTGTTATCGATTCCATATATAGGCTACCGCTCGATGGATGATCCCATTTATCAAAATACGCGCCGCTTTATTTTGAGTAAGGATAATCCCTACTTTTATACAGGAGCGTATGCTGAAGGGCTTGGGAGTCCGCATACCCCGGAAGGATACGTCTGGCATCTCGGAATCTCGATGCAGGCGCTCACGACGAACGACCGGGAGGAGCTGAAGCGCTTGATTGATATGCTCGAGCGGACAGATGCGGGCACCGGCTATATGCATGAAGGCTTCCACACGGATGACCCATCCATGTATACGAGGGAATGGTTCGCCTGGTCCAACAGCATGTGTGCCAGGGCCATCCTTCATGCCCTCGACAACAAAGCCATCTAAAATGAGAGGAGGAACTGAAATGGACTATTCATTTCCGGAAGGATTTCTATGGGGAGCCGCATCCTCCGCCACACAAACGGAGGGGGCTTCACAGGAAGGCGGGAAAGCACAGAACATCTGGGATTACTGGTATACTATCGAACCGGAGAAATTTTTTCACGAGGTCGGTCCAGGCACCGCTTCTGATTTCTATCATCAATTCAAAACGGATGTCCAGCGGATGGCGGACATTGGCATGAACTCCTTCCGCACCTCCCTGTCATGGGCGCGCCTCATTCCGGACGGCCGTAACGTTAATCCGGAAGCGGTCCAGTTTTATCAATCGCTTATTGATGAACTGTTGGAAAAAGGCATCCGGCCGATCATCAACCTCTATCATTTTGATATGCCTCTGCATCTTCAGGAAAAAGGTGGCTGGGAAAGTCGGGAAGTCGTGGAAGCCTACGTTCATTATGCGAAGGAGGCCTTCCGGCTGTTTGGCGGCCAGGTGAAAGACTGGACGACGTTCAACGAACCAATCGTTCCCGTGGAAATGGGCTACCTGAACCATTATCACTACCCATGTGTCGTTGATATGAAGCGGGCGGTCCAAGTCGCTTTTCACTCCATGCTTGCCAGTGCCAAAGCTATTGAACAGTATAGAAAGCTGGGCCACGATGGAAAGATCGGCATCATTTTAAACCTTACACCCTCGTATCCGCGCAGCGATAATGAAGCTGACGAAAAAGCGGCGGAAACAGCGGATCTTTTCTTCAACCGAAGCTTTCTGGATCCTTCAGTGCTCGGCCGTTACCCAGCGGAGCTGACCGCTCTGTTAAACCAGCATCACATGCTTCCCGACTATGTGGAGGGGGATATGGAGACGATCGCTTCTCATACGGTGGACTTTTTAGGTGTGAACTATTATCAGCCGCGCCGTGTACAGGCGAAAGAACACCCGGTATCCAATCCGGCTCTTCCTGAGCATTTCTTCGATCCGTATGTATGGCCGGAGCGCCGGATGAATCCATACAGAGGCTGGGAAATCTATGAAAAGGGACTCTATAATATTGCGTTGAATATCAAAGATCACTACAACAACATCCCGTGGTACGTCGCAGAGAACGGGATGGGGGTTTCAGATGAAGAGCGCTTCATGGATGAGGACGGTATGATTCATGATGATTACCGGATCGAATTTCTCGAAGAGCATTTGAAGTGGCTCCATAAAGGGATCGGGGAGGGATCAAACTGCTATGGTTTCCACATGTGGACATTCATCGATAACTGGTCTTGGCTGAACGCCTATAAAAACCGCTACGGCTTTTACAGGGTGGATGTGGAGACCCAGCAGCGTTCCCTGAAAAAAAGCGGTCACTGGTTCAAGGGAGTGAGCAAGAACAATGGCTTCTAAGCTGCTGGGTGTAGACATCGGCGGAACGTATGTGAAATTTGCTGAGGTGACGATGGACGGAGAAATTCTGAGCCATTGGAAAGAACGGACGCCCTCCTCCTTGAAAGGCTTGTATGCTCTCATCCAGTCGGCTCTCGAAAAATGTTCTGGGGACCTACAAGGCGTAGCCGTCAGCTCCCCCGGATCGGTCACGGAAGAGGGGATTATAGAAGGTTCCAGTGCTGTCCCGTATATCCACGGTCCAAACTTGAAGGAAGATATGGCGCAGATTTTTCAAGGTCCCGTTACGATTGAAAATGACGCCAATTGTGCGGCACTTGCTGAATACTGGTCCGGAGCAGCAGTTGGTATCGGGCACGTTGCGGTTGTCGTACTCGGGACAGGCATCGGCGGTGCGGTTCTTCATCACGGACGCATCCAAAAAGGGGCCCATCTCCACGGTGGGGAGTTCGGCTATATGATCATAAATGGGGAAAATCTCGGGAATGGCCTGAACACCTTCAGTGAGGCCGCTTCGACCTCATCGATGGTCCGGAAGGTGGCAGCGCATCAAGGTGTCGAGACTTCTTCGATCACCGGAGAACAGGTCTTTCAGATGGCGGAAGACGGTGATGCTTTTTGTATGGAAGTCATTGATGAATTTTATACGATGCTTGCTGTAGGAATCCACAACATTCAGTATGCTCATGATCCTGAAGTGATTTTAATTGGAGGCGGCATCAGCGCCCGCCATGATCTAGTGGCGAATGTGGAGGAGAAATTGAGTGGTCTGCGTCATTCGATAGAAGAGGCACAGCTTATTCCGAACCTGAGGATCTGCCGGTACGGGGCCCATGCCAATATCGTTGGAGCGGTCTATCATTTTAAGACACTGGTGGATGGAGCGGATAAGATATAATGAAAAGCAGTCCGATGTGGCTGCTTTTTTATGTGAAAAGGAAGGCTTACTAAGTTATTAATTAAAGACAGTTTAAGTTTATTATAGAATGATCAGCCATACTGCAACACGGCTCTGACCTTTTATGAAAGGGTACACCAAAGATGAAAAACAAAAAAAGAGCCCTCATGGCTCTTCTTATCAAACACATTAAAGCTGTTTTAAACCGAACGTACGAATGAACTCCTGATAGTTCAAGTCGAGTTGATCACAGTAATATTTCACATTTTTGAAGAAGTCGAAGTCGGGATCTGCGGGGTGATCGCGATGCTCTGAATAATAATCAATGAGTTGATAGAGTTCCTGGAAAACTTCTACTTTTGTTAATGGTTCCATATGCATCATTCCTCTGCCTCAAAGTATGAAAAAACTTTTCTAATGATGCATATCAGTATAGCTGTATACCAGTAAAAAAACCATTGTCAGTTTTGACAATGGTTTTTTACCGCTCAAAAGGCCCTATAGACATTTATTCCCATTAAATTTGTCTTACTATCCACTAAGAAAAGTGGTAAAATGCGAATATATCAGAAAAATGTTAATTTTCTTTACATAAAAAGTAAGGTCATTTATCTGCTGGTGGCAGATTGGATCGGCTGCATTATCTTTTTCAATAAAGTTCATCCAAAACTTTTGGTCTAAACAGACAAAGAAAATGTCTGAATATTTTTATAAAATGGACATTAAGCAATTGAATTGAAGAAAAAGGGGCGAATGCTGAGTGTTTAAGAAGAATAATGTGGCGGCGTTGATTTTTTCTGTATTGGTACTCTTGTTTATGGCAGCCTGCAGTGGTGATGGGGAAACACAGGAAGCAAGCGGAGCAGAGGAAGATAGTTATGATCCGATTACGATTACTTTCAGTCATAACCAGCCGGTAGACAGCCCCGAACATAAGGGTGCGGAGAAGTTTAAAGAAGTGGTGGAAGAAGAAACAGATGGCAGGGTGACCGTGGATCTCTATCCTGCGCTGCAGCTTGGAAGCCTGCGTGAGCAGGTGGAAGGGACGCAGATCGGTGAAATTGATATCACGATGCAGCCGACAGCGGTCGTGTCTCCTTTCGTGGATGACATTAAAGCCGTTGACCTTCCTTACCTTTTCCCTACAGAAACAGAGAAAATGTATGAGGTTCTGGATAGTGAAGTAGGAGATGAACTGCTTGGAACATTGAATCAAGGAGGATTCGAAGGGCTTGGCTTCTGGCCCGGCGGCTACAAACTATTCACAACGAATGACGTGGAAATCCACCAGCCTTCCGACTTTGACGGGGTGGCGATGAGAACGATGGAATCCCCGATTCTCCTTGCTCAATATGAAGGATGGGGTGGAAATCCGATTCCGGTTCCATATGCTGAACTGTACAACGCGCTTCAGCAGGGAGTGGTGGATGGTCAGGAAAATCCGCTTCAAACCATTTACTTAAACAACTACCATGAAGTGCAGAACACCATTATTGAAAGCCATCACGGTTTGATGACCTATGTACTTCTGACCAACCAGGCTTGGTTCAATGATTTGCCGTCCTCCGTACAGGAGACCATTGCAGCGGCTGAGGAAGCAGGGCGGACAGCTGCAAGAGATACGCTGGCTGAGACAGAAGATGAGTATCGTCAGAACATCATCGATTCAGACGTCAATTATTATGAGCTTACGGATGAAGAAATAGAGAAATTCCAGGAAGCTTCTCTTCCGATCCATGAAGAGCAGTACAGCACCCCTGAACAGCAGGAACTGCTGCAGAAAATCTATGACAAGATTGATGAAGTGAACAATCAGTAAGAGGTTGTAAGGGGCTGTCCTCACGGGCAGCCCCTTAACGCCATATTCTTACCTTTACCGGGAAGGGGCCGTACATATGAAAGTATTGAAAAAGATAGAGGAGACCGCTATTGCCTTTGGACTGTTGTCCGTGACGATCCTGTTGTTTGTGAACATTATTCTTCGCTACGTCTTTTCTGCCAATACCACGTGGGCGGAGGAATTTATCCGTTATGTCATGATTTGGATTACGTTTATCGGAGCTGCAGTTTGTTTCAGGCGGGGGATGCACGTAGGTGTGGATTTCGTTCTGGATCTGCTGAAGGGAAAGGCGAAGAAGATCCTGGAGCTTTTTATCGCTTTCGCTTCTATCGTCTTCATGGCGCTTTTGATTTGGTTCAGTATGGAATTGGTGGCATTCACAAGACAGACCGGACAGATTACTCCTTCTCTCCAGATTCCGCTCTACTATGTTTACCTCGCCATCCCGGTCGGGGCGGCGCTTTCCTTATTCCATTTGATTGGGAGAGTGGTGGACATCATAAAGGACAGACCATACAAAGAGACAGCTTCAAACGACATTATACATGAATAGGGGCATTGATCATGATTAGCTTATTATTGATATTATTGATGGTTTTCTTATTCTCCAGCACCCCGATTTTCGTAGCTTTGGGGTTGTCGTCGTTCCTTTCCGTGATATTCCTGACAGATATCCAGCCAATGATTTTAATCCAGCGTCTGTTTGGCGGCCTGGATCAATTTGCACTCATGGCTCTTCCCTTCTTTATACTGGCAGCCAACATTATGGACGTGGGCGGCTTATCCAAGCGGATTCTCCGCTGGTCCCGGGCTTGCGTCGGACATATTACCGGAGGGGTCGCTATGACCACACAGGTATCCAGCATGTTCTTTGGAGCTTTGTCCGGATCCAGTCCCGCCACTGTTATTGCGATCGGTAAAATCATGTATCCGGAAATGCTTCGTAAGAAATATGACAAATCCTTCGCCTCCGGACTGCTGGCTTCTTCCGGCGCCGTATCGCTGATTATCCCGCCCAGTATTACGCTCATCATCTTTGGGTCAGTAACCGGGGTTTCAGTGGGAAGCCTATTCATTGCCGGTATCGGGGCAGGCTTGATTTACGGCCTTTCCTCTATTCTCTATATCTATTATTATGCTAAGAAAAACAATCTTCCTAAGGATAAACGGGCGTCCGGAAAGGAGTTCTGGACGGCTACGGTTAAGGCCTTCTGGGCTTTATTGATCCCTGTCATCATACTCGGGGGCATTTACTCCGGAATCTTCACTCCGACAGAAGCCGCAGGGGTATCCGCGGTTTATGCGCTGTTTGTCAGTGTCGTGATATACAGAGAGATGAACTGGAGGAGCTTCTATGAGACTCTGGTGGATTCAGCGATTACAACCGCACAGGTGTTAGTGCTCGTGGCAGCGGCTCAAGTGCTTGGATGGATTTTGACACGCGGAGGTGTGCCGCAGCAGATTGCTGGTTACATCGCAGAAAATATCGATTCCGTCGTTGTTTTCCTTTTGTTGATCAATGTTGTCCTGCTTATCTTAGGGATGTTCATGGAAGGGGTGGCGGCGATTACGATATTAGCTCCGCTTATTTACCCGGCGGCTCTATCCATGGGCGTCGACCCTGTTCATCTGGGTGTGATCATGATTGCCAACCTGGCTGTCGGTATGTATACACCTCCGTTCGGCATCAATATCTTTGTCACGCAGACAATCACGAAATTGAACATGGTCGAAATGATGCCTGGATTGATGCGGTTCTTCGCGGTCAATGTCCTAGCGCTTCTGATCATCACCTATATACCGCAGAGTTCTCTTTTCCTTGTTGATTTAATTCAAAATTAGGTGGGATTTTTATGGCAATCACGATAAGACAGGCATTAAAAATCGGAGGATTGAAACAGTGTACGGTCGCGGCCGGGGAAGGAGGGCTCGACCGTCTGCTTGACTATGTGACTATTATGGAGGTTCCTGATATTGTCCAGTGGCTGAAAGGAAAGGAATTGATGCTGACAAGCCTTTACCCTATCAAAGGGGATGAAGAAGCCATGCACCATTTAGTGAGAGAGCTTCATGAGAAAGGGACCTCCGCTTTGGCGATCAAGCCGCAGCGGTTTATTGATGATATTCCCCAGGTGATTTTAGATGAGGCGGAGAAGTACGATTTCCCTGTGTTGAGAATTCCGGAGCATGTCAGTTATCTTGATATTCTTTCGCCTGTCATGAATGTCATTTTTGATGAAAAGGTGGTCATCCGTGAAGATCTGGAGCTTGCTTACCGCCTCCTGGACGAGATTAAAAACAGCAAGGGAGGAATCAGCCAGATGGCGGAAACGCTCGCCAATCTGATGAAGCATGAAATCAGAATCGACAGCTTCGTCCCATACCTTAAGATTCCTTCTGTCGATAACGGCTTGCAGGGGATGACAAGCAGTCAGAAAGAGGAACTGGCTATCGTGCAGCGCCCGGTTAAAATGCTGAGGTGGAATGAGAGGCGTAAAGTGGAGCAGGAATGCCTGACGGCTCCGATTATCATTGAGGGGCAGGTGGTCGGCGCGATTACGAGTATCGGCGTAGCCTCGGAATTTTTGGAAATGGACTTAGCTATTTTGGAACGGGCGAATACGATTCTTTCCTTGGAATTCATGAGGAAGAAGGCTGCCTATGAACTGGAACAGCAATACAAGAGTCATTTCTTCAAAGACTTATTGTTCTCTAAAATTCAATATGAAGCGGCCATGCACGAGAAAGGCATCATGTACGGATTTGATGTGGATAAACAGTATATTTTTACAACCATCGAGTTCACCAGAAGGGAAAAAGGCATGACGTATGTTTCAGAAATCATGAATCAGTTGGAGCGGGTGTGCGCCCGGATTGATGATGACATCATTATCGGAGCGGTTCAGAACGGCCTTTACCTCCTTTACCCTTCCGCCGGCAAAAAAACAGAAAGAATTGAGGCGGATATGAACGATATTCTAGCTGAGATGCAGAATGGCTCAGCTGGGGAGGTATATATAGGAGTGAGCCGCGCCGCCTCGGATATTGGTGAAATCAGGGATGGGTATGAACAAGCCCGGCAGGCTGTCATGCTCGGGCGCAACCTCTATCAGAATAAGCCGATCATTTACTATGAAGAGCTGGGTTTTTACCGGCTGCTTTCAGAAATTGATAACGTAACGGAAGTCAGTAAGTTTTACAAAGAATCTATCGGCGGTTTAATAGAATACGACAAAACCCATGACCTGGAACTTGTGCATTCCCTGACCACTTATTTTGACCACAATGAATCGTTATCGAAAACGGCAGAGGCTTTATTTATACATATCAACACGCTCAAATATCGCCTTCAGAGGATCAACATGATCACTAATTTGAATGTGAAGAACTCAGAAGATAAATTGAATCTGCATATTGGGTTGAAAATTCACAACTTCACCAAAAATGATTATCGATTTAGATAAAAAAACACATCCCTTTATGTCTTTATCGATAAAGATATCAGCCTCACCTTTTGGGACAATGAAAGAAAGATATATAAAAAGGATGAGGCAGATGGATTCGAAAAGCAGGATTCAGACGACCTTGGACGCTTTTAATTCGATAGGAGCGACCACAGATGGAATGCAGCGCCTGGCTTATACAGAAGAAGAGAGCCAGGTGCACACTGTTTTTTCAGAATTTTGCGTCAAAGAAAATCTACAGGTAAGGACAGATGAGGCAGGAAATGTCATTGCGCGAAGGGAAGGGCGGATGAAAGAAGCCCCTGCTGTAGCTGTTGGTTCACACTTGGATACCGTCTACTCCGGTGGAAAATATGACGGTGCCGGCGGGGTGGCCGCAGGAATTGAGCTCATTCACCGTTTGAATGAAAAAAAGGTGATGACGGATCACCCCATCGAGCTTATTGCGTTTGCCGGAGAGGAATCTTCCCGTTTTGGTCTGGCGACAATCGGCAGTAAAGCAATGACAGGATTACTGAAGGCACAGGATACGAAACAATTCAAAGATAAGGACGGCATCAGTTTGGAAACGGCTATGAACACCGCAGGATTCCCTTCATCCACTCTGGGTCAGGCCGTCCGTGAGAAAAGCGCGTTCCATGCATTTATTGAACTTCACATTGAGCAGGGCCGCGAACTGGAACGGAAGGGAAGAAAAGTCGCCATTGCTACAGGTATTGCAGCTCCTACACGGCTGAAAGTGACAGTGGAAGGGGAAGCCGCCCACTCCGGTACAACCCCTATGGATATCCGCAGAGATGCGTTAACTTCCGCTTCCCGCCTTGTTCTGGATATTGAAGAGGCCGCTGATCAGGAGAAAAAGTACCAAACGGTAGCGACCGTCGGGGTCTTTCATGTTTTTCCTGGAGCTATGAACACCATTCCGGGCCGAGTGGAATTCAATGTCGACATCCGGGGGCTCGATGTTTCATCAAAGCAGCGGATCATCAAGGCGGTGAAGAAGAAAAGCCGCCAGCTGCAGACAGAGAAAGACGTGGAAGTTTCCTTCGATTTGCTTAGGGATGAACAACCGATCCTTTTAGATGAAAACATTCAGCAATTACTGGCGGCGTCGTGCAGAGAGGTAAGTGCCGATCCGCTGTTTCTCCCGAGTGGAGCGGGTCATGACGCGATGAACATGGCTTCCATCTGCCCCACCGGCTTGCTTTTTGTCCCTTCCTACAAAGGGATCAGTCATAATCCAGATGAATATACAGCCGCAGAAGACTTCGTGACAGGGGTGGATGTCCTGGAACAAGCCGTCATGAAGCTTGCCGGCGCAAAAGAGGTGAAAATGAGCGGATGAAACAATACCATGCACCCGTCCTTTCCAATATACAAGTGAGCGAACGATACTGGCACATGACGGTAGATTCGTCAGCCCTGCCGTTTAAGCCGGACCCTGGACAGTTTTTCCATATCCGCTGTGCTGGTACGTACAGTCCTTTCCTCAGACGTCCGTTGAGCATCTATCAAATCCATGAACACACACTGGAGTTTCTCTATGTCGTCAAAGGTAAGGGAACAACGGCGATGACAAGGATTCGAAAGGGAGACACCCTTGATATGATGGGCCCGGTCGGAAAAGGGTTTGAACTTTATAAACAAGCAGAAACGGTCCTTCTCATCGCCAGAGGTGTAGGCATAGCCACCCTTGCAGCGGTAGCTCAGGCTGCCTTCCAGCAGAGAGCCCACTGCGTGGCTGTATTATCCGCCCGGACAGAGGAAGATCTTCTGGCCGCCGAATACTTGGAAGAATTCGGAGCCACAGTTTATAAAGTGACCGATGAAGGCGGAACAAGTGATGTCAATCATGTGAAGCAGCTCATCCAAGAGGATATCCTTCCCCGCTATAAAATAGACAGCCTCTATACGTGTGGATCACGAAGACTATCCAAGCTCGCTCAATCCATTGCTTTTGACCATCAAATCCCTGGTGAGATTGCATTGGAAGAGCATATGGGCTGCGCTATGGGCGCGTGTTTCGCCTGTGTCTGTGATATACAGGAGGGCCGGGAAAGGAAATCCGTTCGTGTCTGTATGGAAGGGCCGGTCTTTCCTCTTGAAAAGGTGGTGATGGAATGATCCAGATGAAAAGCACCGAAGTAAACATAGGGTCTTTAACACTGAAAAGCCCGGTCATGCCGGCTTCAGGAGCATTTGGCTGGGAGATGGAGCAGGTGATTGATTTTAATCAACTGGGAGCGATTGTACCGAAAAGTATTACTAAAAATCCGCAGCCGGGTAACGCCAAGCCAAGAGTCTGTGAAACAGAATCAGGAATGATCAATTCCATCGGCATTCAGAGTAAAGGGCTGGACTATTACTTGAAGCACACCATCCCTTCTTTTGAAAAATATGATTCTCCCGTGATAGCCAGCATTTCTGCGGAATCTATTGAAGAGTTTGCAGAAATGGCTTCCATTTTGGGGAACCATCCAAGCGTAGCGGCGCTGGAGTTGAATATTTCCTGTCCGAACCTTAAAGGGAACGGAACGGCTTTCGGAATGGATGCGGCGGTTACGCGTTCGTTGACAGCGGCAGTTCGGAAGGTGACCAGCAAGCCGTTAATCGCAAAACTGACCCCGAACGTAACGAATATCCAGGACATTGCGTTGGCAGCAGAAGCTGGAGGGGTGGACGGCTTGAATGTTGCCAATACACTGCTGGCAATGTCTATCGACGTAGAGACAAGGAAACCGAGAATCGGCAACGTGATGGGAGGGCTTTCGGGGCCGGCTGTAAAACCGATGATTGTGCGGATGATTTATCAAGTCGCCCAAGTGACCTCCCTGCCGATCATTGGCTGTGGGGGGATCATGACGGGGGAGGACGCCATCGAGATGATGATAGCCGGAGCAACAGCTGTTCAAGTGGGGACGGCGAGCTTTATTCAGCCAACTGCGTTAACCGATATACAAAGAGAGATTGATGATTATATGGACAAGCACAATGTAGATGATATTAAGGAATTGATTGGATCCATCCAAATATGAAGGAGGATGCAGGATGTGGGATCTTAAGATTATAAACGGCAGAGTCGTAAGCAGCGGTCATGTGAACGAACACACCCTCTATATCAAGGATGGGAAAATAGGAGCGGTCACCTCAGAAGACAACGGGGAAGAGGCGTCGAGGGTTATTGATGCATCCGGAAAATATGTCCTGCCGGGACTTATCGATACACATGTCCATTCCCGTGACCCGGGTCCAACCTATAAAGAAGATTTTGCTCATTCATCACGAGCAGCCGCAGCGGGCGGCATCACCTCTATTTTTGAAATGCCGAACACGACACCTCCGGTTGACGGTCCGGAACATTTCGACCTCCAGCATCAAAACCTTCAGTCCAAAGCCTATGTCGACTTCGGCCTTTGGGGCATCTGTCTTGGTTCTTTGAACAACGATCAAATCCAGGCATTGAACGAAAAGGGTGTGATCGGCTTTAAATTCTTCTGGGGCTATGCTGTTCATAGTGAAACGTACCAGTTGATCTACAACTACAAGCCGGGAATGGAGAACGTCATCGCTCCTTTTAACGATGGTGATGTATTCGAAATGATGCAGGAAGTTGCTCAGACCGGTAAAATTTTTGCGGTTCATGCAGAAAATAACGACCTGATTCAAACATTGACGTCACTCGTAGAGAAAAAGGGAGGGCGTTCCTATGAGGATTTAATTGCTGGACGGCCGGATCTGGCAGAGCTGCTTACGGTGAATACTGGAATCGAGCTCGCTAAAGCGTCAGGAGTGCGTTTCCATGTGCTGCATGTCAGCTCGGAAGCAGGCGTCAAAGCAGTAAAAAGAGCTCAGGAGGAAGGGTATCCGGTTACAGTGGAAACCTGTCCCCACTATTTATTTCTATCCAACGAAGACTATCCTGAAATCGGACCACAGATGAAAGTTTATCCGCCGGTCAAATATAACCAGGATCAGGAGGGAATCTGGGCCGGGATTAAGGATGGGACGATTTCGCACGTCTGTTCTGACCATGCCCCTCACACCGAAGAAGAAAAGGAGGGAGATCTCTGGTCCATCCCGGCCGGCATGTGCGGGGTGGAATCAATGGCCTCTCTCATGCTGAATGCTGTTAACCAAGGGGAAATTTCTATTACAGATTTTGTACGGTTGATGGCGGAAGAGCCGGCCCGGATGTTTGGAATATATCCACAGAAGGGATCGTTGCAGCCGGGGACCGATGCAGATATCACCATTGTTGATCTCGATCAGGAGATGATCATCCAAAAAGAAAACCTTCATAGTAAAAGCAAGGTAACGGCCTTTGATGGCTTTGCTGTAAAGGGCGTGCCGACGGAAACCATCGTACGAGGGGCGATCGTCATGCAAAACGGTGAGATCACAGGGGATAAGGGTTTTGGTCGTTTGGTAAAGCCGGTGGTAAATAAGCAGAAGCAGGTGCAGCCGTGATGGAGTACCCGGAGGCCCGCTCTCTTCTGCAAAGCCACCGCTCCATCAGGCGTTTCAAGGATACGGCGGTGCCACAGAATATTATCGATGACTTGATTGAGTCGGCACGCTGGGCCCCCACATCCCATAACGTACAGGCCTACAGCATCATCGGCATTCGAAGCCAAGAGATGAAAGAAAAGCTGCAGATCTTGTGTGGGGATCAGTCGTACATCGGCCAATGCCCGATTTTCTTTGTTTTTGTTATGGATTTCTATCGTCACGCTCTGATTAGTGAACGACAAGACGCCCCTTTTGAGGTGGATGAAATCGAAAACCTGCTTGTAGGTGCTGTGGATACGGCACTTGCCTCTGAAAACTTTCTTCTCGCTGCCAGGTCTTATGGTCTTGGCGGGGTAATGATCGGAGGGATTCGTAATGAAGCCGAACAAGTATCCTCCCTTTTGAACCTTCCGAAATGGACAGTACCGCTGATGGGGATGTGCATCGGGTACCCGGATCAGTGGCCGAAGCAGAAGCCCAGGATGGTGAAACAAGCCGTCTATCATGAGGAATTCTATCAGACAGATGGAGTAGAATCTCTGTTAATTGAATATGAACAAATCACATCCACTTATTATGCGGAAAGAACGAATGGCAAAAACTCCAGAGGCTGGGGCAGGCGTATGGTGGATTATTTTGGGGAGAAAAGAAGAGCAGAGTTGACGGATTTCATCAAAAAGCAGGGGTTTTCTCTAAAATGATGGCTGACAGGGGGAAAGGACATGAGGATGATCATGACGGGGGACAGTTTCATTGCCCGCCGGATCCCGGATAAGGATGCCCGTGCTGCGGAGTTGAGACAGTGGATGGCAGATGCTGACGTGCGTTTTACAAATCTGGAAATCACAACGCATAAAAAAGAGGGATACCCATCTCCTGTGAGTGGAGGGACGTGGGCCATGGCTTCCCCGTCCGTTTTGGATGATCTGAAAGATTACGGGTTTAATTTATACAACTGGGCCAACAATCATACGATGGATTATTTATATGGAGGCTTGAAGAGGACAGAGGAAGAATTGGACGCAAGGGAGATGGTCCATGCGGGAGCAGGCCAATCGCTCGCCTCCGCATCAGAACCACGTTACATAGAAACAGAAAAAGGCAGAGCAGCACTGATTGGAGCTACGTCCACCTTTCAGGATTTTTGGAGGGCGGGTGACGGGAATGCTTATATTCCAGGAAGACCAGGGGTCAATCCTCTTCGTCATGAAGAAATGATACATATTTCTAAAGAGGAGATGGAAACATTGGTCTCCATCTCCAACCGGACTCATTTGGATGCTGCCAAGGAGCTTGATATAAAAGAGGGGTTCCTGCCCCCTGATCCTGCCGGCAGATTTGCATTTGCGGGTCGGACGTTTAAGGAGGGGGACAGGGCCTTCATCGAGCGCAGCCCCCACCCGGCCGATATGGAGCGGCTCATCCGCACTGTGAAAGAAGCGGAACGGCAGGCGGATTATGTGATTGTCAGCCTTCATTCTCATGAAATGGATGGAGTGGACAAAAACAAGCCGGCCGATTTTATAAAAGAATCCGCCCGAAATTTAATTGATGCCGGGGCTCATTGTATCGTAGGACATGGTCCTCATGTGGTCCGCGGAATTGAAATCTATCAAGGGAAGCCTATTTTCTATAGTCTTGGTAACTTCATCTTCCAGAACGATTCCGTAACCCATCTGCCGCGCGACTTCTTTGAAAAATACGGGATGGATGCTGATTCTTCGGCCGCTGATGGGTTCGATAAACGCAGCGCAGGCGGCACGAAGGGGCTTGGTGTTAACCCTTTTGTATGGGAATCGGTGATGGCCGGTATGAGTTGGGAAGGCGGCCGCTTAACGGGAATTGAACTGCAGCCGATCGATTTGGGGTTTCATGAACCGAGGTACCGGAAGGGCTGGCCGGAATTATCCCGCAATGAAGAAGTGTTGCAGAGGATTCAGCGTCTTTCAAGAGAGTTTCATACAGAAATTATGATTGAAAATGGAAAAGGATATGTCCGATTGTAAATAAAAGGAACATTGAAACAGCAGACCATGTCTGCTGTTTTTGTTTGTAAAAGGAGCACCGTGATTTTTCTATCAATTTAGAAAATATCAAAAAACCTCTTGTAAAACGCTTACATTAAATTTATAATACAACTAAATCGATTTACTAAACCGATTTAGTAAAACAGAAATGTGGAGATTCCAATGAAAAAGATAACTATCGCAGACGTTGCGAAACAAGCAGAAGTATCTAAAAGCACCGTTTCGCAGTATTTGAATAAACGCTATGACTACATGGGAGAAAAAACGAAGCAACGCATCCAGAAGGCCATTGAGGAGCTTGGCTATCAGCCGAACTTCGTGGCACGGAGCTTGAAGCAGAAGTCCACGAAGACGATCGGCGTCATCGTGGCGAATATCCTGCACAACTTCACGACAGAAGTGACAAGGGCAATTGAAGACGCCTGTCACGGTGCAGATTTTCACACGATCATCTGTAATGCGGATGATGATCCGGTGAAGGAGAAGCACTACATCGAAATGCTCCGGGCCAAGCAAGTGGACGGGCTTATCATTTTCCCTACCGGAGATAACCGCGACTTGTACCAGCAGATGCTGGACGCGTCTTATCCGGTCGTCTTTTTGGATAGGAAGGTGGGAGAAATGCCGGTGACCGCCGTTAT
Organism: Halobacillus sp. AWH4_228; assembly: GCF_056158365.1. Lineage (NCBI taxonomy): Bacteria > Bacillati > Bacillota > Bacilli > Caryophanales > Bacillaceae > Halobacillus > Halobacillus sp. AWH4_228. Next base: position 367,285 of record NZ_JBSWTE010000001.1, read on the forward strand.
GCTGGATAACGAAAGGGCGGCAGAGCTTGCGGTCGACCACTTCGCTGAGAAGGGATACGAGCGGATCAGCATGGTGACGACATCGATTTTCAATCATGTCACGCCGAGGATGGAGCGGATTGAAGGGTATAGAAGCGCCCTCCGAAAAAACGGTCTGGCCGTTGAGGAGGAATACATCGTCAGCGCCGATCAGGATGAGATGCAGGAGGCGTTGGAGAAGCTCCTGCAGACGGAACAGCCGCCGGATGCGATTCTTGCCGGAAACGATCTCGTACTGATCGAAGTATTGAAATATGTGAAGCACAAAGGTCTACGGGTACCGGAGGATCTCGCCATCATCGGCATCGATGACGTATCGTTCGCAAGCTTCTATACGCCGTCGATTACAACGGTCGCCCAGCCGACGTTCAAAATGGGACGCATGGGTGCAGAGCTTCTGCTGGATAAGATCGAGAAGAAGGATAAACAGATGAGTCCGTTCTACCGCTTCGAGCCGAAGCTGATGGTCCGGGATTCCGTCTAATGAGTCTACAGGGAGGAGGAATGGACATGAACGACGTGATGACGATCGGGGATGCGATGATCACCTTCGATCCAACAAAGAACGGCCCGCTGCGGCATGTGCATACATTCGAACGAAAAGCAGGAGGGGCGGAATTCAATGTTGCCATCGGCTGTGCCCGCCTTGGTTTGAAAACGGGGTGGATCAGTCGCCTCGGAAATGACGAGTTCGGCCGGTACATCCGCAACACGGCCCGTGGGGAAGGCATCGATATTTCTGCGGTCAAGCTGATGGACGGCTATCCAACGTCCTTGAACTTTAAGGAAATCAAGGAGGATGGCAGCGGGAGTACGTTTTATTACAGGCAGAACTCCCCGACGAAGACACTGACTGAGCAGACGCTCGACATTGAAGCCCTCCGCAGGACGAAGGTGTTACATATTACCGGGGTGTTTGCGGCCATTGAGCCGGAGAAAAACATCCCGCTGTTGAAACGGGCGGTGACCGTCGCCAAGGATCACGGTGCTCTCATTTCCTTCGATCCGAATATCCGTCTCAAACTGTGGAGCCGTGAGGAAGCGAGAAAAGCGCTGACGCAGCTGCTGCCTTACGTCGATATTATGCTGACGGGCGTAGAGGAAGCGGAACTGCTGCTTGGTGTGGAGCGTGAGGAAGAGATCGTTGCCGCGTGCCAGCGCTATGGCATTTCAACGGTTGCGATCAAGCAGGGGAGTGAAGGAGCGTTCGCTTCGATGGACGGAGAATCACTGCGGCTGGCCGCGGTCCCTCCGAAAAAGGTTGTCGATACGGTTGGTGCAGGAGACGGGTTTGATGCCGGCTTCATTTACGGCGTCCTGCACGGCTGGTCGTTGAAGCGGACGCTGCAGTTCGCCAACACGATTGGATCGATGGTCGTCAGTGTGTACGGAGATAATGAAGGCCTACCGGAACTGGAAGATGTCCTTGTTCAATTAGGTGAACGAGAATTAGTGGAAAGGTGATGTGAGAAGATGAACCTGCAGCTGGCCCTCGACCGCCTGACTAGGGAAGAATGCTTTCACATTCTTGATGAAACCGCTTCAACTATCGACTGGATCGAAGTTGGAACAGGGGTCATCAAGGAATACGGGATGGCGGTCGTTCGTGAGATCAAAGACAGATACCCGGATAAAACGCTCGTCGCAGATATGAAGACGTGTGATGCAGGAAAACATGAAGCTGCCCAGGCGTTCCGCGCCGGTGCTGACATGACGACGGTCATGGCGTTTTCCGCCGATCAGACGATCGTCGATACGCTGAAGATGGCGGAAGAAACAGGAGGCAGAATCATGATTGATCTGCTTGGCGTCACCGACCCGGGACGGATCGAGGAGCTGACCGGACTGGGTGTCGATCTAGTCAGCCTCCATTTCGGTAAAGACATGCAGCAGACCGGTGATATGAAAAAAGAGGATCTGTTTTCGCTCGTAAAGGAACACCCGGATTTGGAAGTCGCGGTCGCCGGTGGGATTAACGCCGATTCCCTTCCCGGGATTTTGAAGGAAGGGCCGGATACGATCATTGTCGGTAGTGCGATTACGAAACAAGCCAACACGAAAAAAGCGGCGGAGTCCCTGAAAGGAGCCATGAATGACTATGAAAACCACCATCAGTACAGTCAGCGGTGAAATCCAGGAAGTGCTGGCCAATGTAGATGAATCCCAGGCCGGAAATCTGGCGGATCAGCTGCAGAAAGCAAAGCGGATTTTCGTTTCCGGCGAAGGGCGGTCCGGCTTGATGGGCAAAGCCTTCGCGATGCGTCTCATGCACGCCGGCTATACCGTCTACGTTACCGGAGAGACGATTACACCGAACATCGAAGCAGGTGACCTGCTTGTCGTCATTTCCGGATCTGGAACGACCGGATCCTTGAAATCCTTTGCCGAAAAAGCGAAGGAAGCAGGAGCAGCCATTGCCGCTGTGACAACCAATCCAACGTCCCCCATCGCTGAGCTCAGTGACTCGGCACTCGTCATCCCGGCAGCTACGAAAAAACGACTTCCGGATGAACCGGCAACCATTCAGCCACTCGGCAACCAGTTCGATCAATCGGTGCATCTGTTGCTGGATGCCGTAATCATTCAGGCGGTATCGGATCAGGAAGATTCCAACGAACAAATGACGGCACGCCACGCGAATTTGGAATAGGAGGGAAAGCCAATGAATACAGCAGAACGTTTGAAGCAGGCCCGGATCATCCCGGTCATCCGCCAGGCAGATGAAACGAATATCCTGAAGATTGCTGAAGCTCTCGTCAACGGCGGTATCCAGGCGATTGAAATCACCGCAGAAACGAAGGGTGCGGCGAAGCTTATCCGTAAAACGGCCGATGCTTTTGAAGGGAAGCTGCTCGTTGGAGCAGGAACGGTGCTTGATCCGGAGACAGCGAGAGAAATGATTGCAGCCGGTGCGGCCTTTGTCGTTGCTCCAACACTGAATGTGAAAACCATCGAGCTCGTCCACCGATATGGTCTGCCGTGTATTCCAGGCGTTTTGACACCAACGGAAATCCAGACCGCGCTGGAAGCAGGAGCCGGAACGGTGAAAATTTTCCCCGCGGGCACAGTCGGTCCTTCCTATATCAAAAATGTGCTCGGCCCGCTCCCGCAAGTGTCCATCATGGCGACCGGCGGCATCCATCTCGAGAATATGGAAGAGTACTTCGCCAATGGAGCCGGAATCGTCGGCATCGGAAGCCAGCTTGTGAAAGCTTCTGCACTGAAGACCGACAGCGATTATCAGGCACTCCAGGAAAAAGCGGAAATGTATGTGGATCGTGCCCAGCAGTTTTACGAGCAATTGGCGCTTCATGTGTAAGCGGATTCAAATATAAAGGAGGACGTAAAAAGTGAAAAAGACCTTATCTCTATTGTTGTTCATGTTGTTCGCCGGGGTATTCGTTTTAGCGGGATGCAGTGGTGGCGAGGAGGAAGCGAGCGGAGAGACGGGTGACGGAGACAAGCTGAAAATCGTCGCCGCCCACAACCAGACGTCTCCGGAGAACCCGTATCAAGTGGGAATGGAAGCCTTTAAGGAAACGGCTGAAAGCGCGGACGCCAACATCGAAGTGGAAGTTCACGCCGGAACTCTTGGAACGAGTGAATCGGAACTTGTGGAAAAATTGAAGCTCGGTGCAGCAGATGTTGTGCTCGTATCTCCAGGCTTCATGTCCAAGACGGGCATCGAGGAAATCGATCTTTTCGCCCTTCCTTACGTCTTCGAAAACTATGACCACTGGGAAAGTGTCGTGGACGGGGAAGTCGGTGAAACGATGGCCGAGACGATCAATGAGAAATCGAACAACGACTTCAAACTGCTCGGCTACTGGTCCGCGGGTGTCCGTCACTACTACGGCAAAAAGCCGCTCGAATCCATGGCTGATCTGGAAGGCATGAAATACCGCACACAGACATCCGGTGCCGTCGCGAACTACTGGGAAGAAACCGGTGCTGTTCCGACATCTGTCGCCTGGGGTGAATTGTATCAAGGTCTTCAGCAGGGGGTTGTCGATGCAGCAGAAAACTCCTACCCATACTTCGTGCAGCAGAACCATCACAAAACAGATAACGGCAAATACATCACAGAAACCGGCCACGACTATACGACACGCTTTCTTTTGATCAACGGCAAGAAGTTCGAGAACTACAGTGACGAGCAGAAGCAGGCGATCATGGATGCTGCTGAGGCGTCTGTAGAAAAAGAACGTGCCGAGGTGAATGAGCAGGAAGAAGCATACAAACAGCAGGCGATCGATGACGGAGCAGAAGTGAACGAAATCGACCGTGAGCCGTTCATGGAGATTGCTGAACCGATCCAGGATACACGTGCCGAAGAAATCGGCGTGACCGATCTTTTAGAGAAAATCAGAGAAATAAAGTAAAGAAGGGAAGCCCGGGCACGGTCGCTGTGCCCTTTCCTTTTATCTTCTTTGAACCAAGGAGGTTCTGATATTGATTAAATGGTTAGAAAGAATTCAGCTGACCGTCGGCGTCCTGTTTCTGATCACCTTTTTCGTCACCATCATCATCCAGGTGGCCACCCGGTTCATGGGCGTTTCCGCTGTCTGGACAGAAGAAGTCGCCACGTATTCATTCATTTGGTCCGTCTTTATGGGAGCAGCTGTCATGTTGAACAGAAGAGAGCATTTCCAATTCGACTTCCTGTTGAAGAAGCTGAAAGGAAAGGGGAAAAACAGCCTTTACCTGCTTAATGATCTTATTCTACTCGTATTCAGTATTGCGATTTTCTATTACGGCATCGAAGCGTGCCAGAATTTCTGGAACTACAACTGGGTCTCCCTGCCACAGGTGAAAATGGGCTACGTCTGGATTTCCGTTCCGATCATGGGTGGTACGATGGCCATCTACACCCTCGCCCACATCATCCGTAACGTGAAAAATTTCAACACCCAGGAGGTGGCAGAATGATTGGTCCTATCTTAGTCTTATTGTTCGTTCTGTTGATGATCATCGGCATTCCGATCGCCTTTGTCATCGGAATCGTGGCCATGACCGGGATCATCAACGTGCCTTACATTCCTGAAGTCACCGTCCCTGTCAAAATGCTGAACGGACTCGATTCCTTCGTGCTGCTGGCGGTACCATTGTTCATTCTCGCCGCGAACTTGATGAACAGCGGCCAGATCTCGCAGAAGCTCATCGACTTTTCACTGTCGATGGTCGGCCACATCCGCGGAGGACTTGCACACGCCAATATCTTAGTATCGATGCTGTTCGCCGGTGTATCCGGAGCGTCCCAGGCGGATACCGCGGGGGTCGGGAAAATTTTGATTCCGAATATGAAAAAGCAGGGGTATGACACAGGCACCGCAGTCGGTGTGACCGCTGCCTCCTCAACGATCGGAGTCATCATCCCGCCAAGTATTCCGATGATCATTTATGCCGGGCTGACGAACGTGTCGGTCGGAGCGTTGTTCCTTGTCGGGATCATCCCAGGCGTGCTCATCGGGATCAGCATGATGGTCATCGTCTACATACTGGCGCTGAAACGCGGGTATCCGACGTATCAGAAAGCATCGATGTCCAATTTCATGAAGCAGTTTCTCGACGCTATTCCTGCACTGATGACGCCGGTCATCCTGATTGGCGGCATCATCACAGGGGTTTTCACAGCGACCGAAGCGGCTGCATTCGCCTCCATCTATACAGTCATCGTCGGGATGTTCTATTATAAGACGTTGAAGCTGAAGGATTTCCCGAAAATCCTGGTCGATACGCTCACATTGAGTTCCTTGTCCCTCTTCGCTCTGGCGGCTGCCAACGCCCTCGGAGAATTGATGAGCTACTACCAGTTGTCCATGTGGGCCGAGCAGTTCTTTGCCAATAACATCGACAGCAAGTGGGTCTTCCTGCTGATCATCATCGCTTTCTTCCTGTTCGTCGGTACGTTCATGGATGCGATACCAGCCATGATCCTGTTCATTCCTGTTGTGCTTCCAGTGGCGCTGACGTTTGATATCAGCCCTGTCCTGCTAGGGATCATAACGATCATGACGCTCGCCGTCGGCCTGGTGACGCCACCGTATGGGCTGTGTCTGCTGTTGGCAGCGAAAATCGGAAAACTGCCGATTGAACGGTCGTTTAAGGCTGTCGTTCCGTATATTACGGTCGTCGTCATTGTCCTGCTCGTCGTCGCATTTATTCCGAGTGTCGCGTTCTATATTCCGGAGATGATTAATCCGGGGATGTTTTGAATGAAGAGGTGGAGAATTTTCTCCACCTCTTCTTTTATGAGAATAACCATATCCATGATAAAAGGGAGAAGAGGACAGGTCCTTTTCTCCCTTTTTGAATTTTAGTAGAGTCTCACTCTCCGGCCAGCCCTCGTTCAAATGCAGCCAGGTGATTCACAGACGCATTGCGCAGCTGGGTGAAGACAAGGCGGGCATCCTGGGGGATCGTCAAACTCAGAAACCTGTCATACATCGCTATGTTGTCGATTTCCCCCTGCACTCCCGCAGCATAAGCCGCCTTCAAATTTTCCGGAGTTGTAACATAGGAGGCGGACACATCCGCCGGCACAGGCACCTGATACCGTTGGAAAAGAGGTTGGAGTGCATTGATGTGCCGCAGTTCTGCTTCTTTAATCCGAGCAAATGTCCGTACATTCCCGAAATTAGCGAGAACATCATCATACCTCGCCTGGGCGAAATACTCATCCTGAATAGCGTAGGTGAGCATTTGCGGAAAAGTTAAGGACGATGCGTTCAAGGCGCCTTTCGCTCCATAGTCCTCCAGTTGTCTATAGGCGGGGCGGGCATTTGCATCTGTATGCTTCATAAAGGATAAAAACCAAACGGCATGATTTTGTTCATCAGCGGCGGCTCTCCGGAATCGGTCTTTTGTCATGGGATCCTGCGCGTTATCGGCGATGTCCAGGTAAAAATCTACGGCGCCCTGTTCATCCTTGAAGGCATAGTCGACCGCTTCCCTGTATTCATCGGGGCATTCCTCGGTCATTTGGTACGACGGCTGCTTTCCTGTCAGGCGGGCATAAATGGCTGTGAATTCTGCAAGGTGCCTCATTTCATCTCTGCGTATTTCGAGGATTCTTTTTCTTTCTTCCGGATCAGGTGCCATTTTGGCCATTTTCTTATAGCAGGATACAGCACTATATTCGGCATTGACGGCTTTCTCCATATCCTTTAACAGCTGAGGATCAGTCCCGGTTCTGTAAAAAGCATAAGGATTTGGATACATCGTAGTCCCCCTTCACTTACATAATGACTTTATCTTATGTATATGGTAGAACAGGATGTACATGACGTAAGTGCCGGGGATCGTTTATGACCTGCATGTCTTTTAGGAATTTCTCAACAATTTGAATCTATTTTGACATGGGGATCTGATATTTTCGTAGGAAGCTGAAAAATAAAAAGCATCCGGCTCAGCGAATGCTTCCACATGTAGATATTCTTCTCATTACGCAGGAACAGCGGACTTTTTCCTACGTAAAATGCTTGCTCCAACGACGATGAACGTCAGCATGATCAACACCCACATCGTGTCGCGGTATGTAGACAGGGTAAGGCTCTGGATGATGGAGTGATAACTCTCGAGCAGCAGCCAGCCGATTGGCAGAATAGGAGCGGCGGTGGCCATCGACTTGTTGAGGACTTTCTTTCCCTGTTCGGTTCTTCCTGCTTTTCCCCACGCAAAGGTAAACAAAATGACGAGAAAATAGATGAAAATCGGAATCAATACTACACCTGTAATGAACATCCTTCAGCCTCCTTACTACGTATACGGATAATCATCTCTTTTGTTTCAATAAATTCCCAATATACAAACAATGCTTATACGATGATCCGAATCCAGCCCTTCACGCCTATGAATATTGATGATACGGTTTATGGAGTTTTCATACATAAGAAGCAGGGAGGAAATAACGTTTGAAACACGCCCTATGTTCAGCTTTTATTTTTATTCTGCTTACGGGTTGTCAGCATCAATCTGTGGAAGACGTGATTGAAGCTGGACACAGCTCGTCTATGGAAGTCACGGAAGTTGTGGATGTGACAGACTTTGGAGACGCGAAAATGGTTTTGTATCTTACTGATCAGGAAGGAGTAAATATCAAGGTTAGTGCCCTTGTTAAGAAGTGGCATGGCTGGGACTTAAGAAGCACCACAGGTTTTTCTGCCTCGGAGAACGAATTATACGCAAGGCACAGCAGGTGGCGCGTGCTGCCTGAGGAGGATCCCTTCAATGTTCTATATGGGATGGTCACCAGCAGGGAGATCGATTCCGTCGAAGTGGAAACGGATGATGGCTTTATACAAATCCATCTGCATGACACGGGGATGGGGAGGGTTTTTTATGCCCCGAATACCACCTCACCCGTGAGGGCACTCGATCAAGAGGGAAACGTTCTATACGAGGAAGACTTATCAGGGTGACTTCACTTGTATGATGGATGAAGATTCTTTTAAACGGCATTGGGGGAGATTACAGGACAGAGCTTACGTTGAATCATAATCACCAATAGTAAATGACGGTAAAAGCAATGGAGGTACAGAATTTGAAGAAATTATTTTTCTATTTGTTTATTGTGATGTTTGTCATGGCTGGGTGTACAAACCAAACCATCATGTTGTCAGGTGAATCCAGCAGCTGGGAGGGAAAATACATAGCAGATAACGCACCAGATTCAGAAAACGGGGAATTTACGTTCCATTACAATAAAGAGGAAGAATTGAAAGACTTGAAAATTACGATCAATGAGGGAGAAACTGTTCAAACATGGGCAGAATTGGATAAAAGAACAGTGACGATCTCTTCTCAATGTTCAGGCTGTACGCCTGAAACAGGTGAACCTATCAGCGGGGAAATTCAATGGGGCCGTCCGCAGCAAACAGAAAAACTAACACTGGAGTAAATTTTAGCGAGCGCAATTTTAGAATTATGGATATTAGAATCATATGTTAAATGTTTTGCATCTTTAACTAATGAAATTGACCTTTGAACCCCCATCAGCATCGAATGCTTACAAGCCGTCGATGCTGATGGGGGTTCAATATTGGTAAGTGTCTAATGTTCTAACACCACTGTTTTTTGCTAATCTTGAAGACTCAACTTCCTTATATTAGGTATTTTGAAACTAAATTGGAGAAGTAGCGTATGAGTAATATGAGGAGTTTCAATATAGGTGAACGAGGATAACTATCGTACTTCTAAAATGGAGGTGTTGGACCGTTATGAATACTGGAAGCCAACATAAACTGTTCAATGATTCTATAGCCAACAAACAAAACATTGAAGGTTATCCTATTGAGTGGGGGAAAGAAAATGAACATTAAGGTGGTACTCTTAACGCTTCTTCTTTTCCAACTCTTATATTTATCGGTAAAAGTTAAAAATGATAAACATATCAAACATTATATACCTGCCTTTATTATAAGTGTAATTACAGCTTGGTCTATTTATAAAACCTTTACTCTGAGTGGGTTTGAAGGTATCAACTCAGCTATTTTTTCTGCTGTTGGACTATTCGTTTCATTTGTCTTTACCAAACATCCTCCGTTTTTAAAAGCCAAAATATAATGTCTTGAAACTGACCCTAAAAGAAGCGATTTTTTAATATAAGCAATCGATTCTTTAAGGGTCAGGTTATTTGAAGAGCCTGATTCCAGATATTCTTTTAAGATGTATTTCGTATAGACTTGAGTTGAAAATAATTATTTGAAATAATTGGAATTGATTTATAAGTTGCTCATTCTCTACATATGGGGAGGTAGAAGAAGTTGCTAAAGTCTGAGTTTGCCAATAGATTCATAAGTTTACTTGCTCTTTGGGGGTTAGTGACTTTTGTGTTAGTAAATGATAACGGTATATCTGTAGATAACACGGCTTTACTAATCCTTACCATTGTTTTAGCGATTTTGGGCACAACTTATCATTTATATAAATTATTTCTGAACAAGGATTAAGTAATGAACATCTTGAAACCAAACCTTCCTGTTACGTCGGATTTACTGTAGCAAAGGAAAACGTCTCTTTTACCAAATCCAGAATGTATAACTCAACTGTTAACGGGGGAGATCAAGTTGAAAGTACAAAGGATAAAAGCAGAACAAACTTATAACCTCCGACACAAAATACTTAGACCTCATCAACCGTTCGAGGCATGTCAATATCATACAGATCATGACGATGATGCTTTCCATATCGGGGCGTTTAATGATGAAGGTTTGATAAGTGTGGCTTCTTTTTATCTTGAATCCCATCCTGAATTTCGAAGCTCTCATCAATATAGATTAAGGGCTATGGCTACTGTGGAAGAGTTTAGAGGTATGGGAGCGGGGAGGGAGGTAGTGAATTTCGCCGAGAGGGATTTGAGAGAACGTAAAGCTGACTTTCTTTGGTGTAAAGGAAGAACTTCTGTCCAAAAATATTATGAAAGGCTGGGATTTAAGCCTTTTGGAGAAGTTTTTGATTACCATCCAATTGGTCCCCATGTCATTATGTATAAAGTTATAAAATAGAAAGTTAAGAACTATTTATCCAATATTCACCTATAATTTAAGTCTTAAGCTGACGGGTGATCCTATGTCTGAAGAGAATGAAAAAGAAATCTTACATGAAATGAAGAAAATGAATGAAAAGCTTGATAAATTAAATGAACCTAGTCCATTCACAACGCCGGTTATAATTGTAGTCGGCATTGCCGGACTTTTACTTTTGGCACCATTGTTAGTCGATGTGCTCGTATCTATCCTATAGAATGGAGTACCGCAGCGATGGAAGTATCGCGAATTCTATTCTCCCTGTAACAGGGACGTTTGTTCAATTAAAGCCATTGTTCTATATTCTTAGAATGAATTGACTCAGTATAATCATTACAAGTAATAGACCAATGCCTAACACACTGTATCCAAGATGTTTACGTTCTGACAAGTATTCTCCTTGAACAGCTTTCCAATCTGGATAAAAAAAGCTGATCACTCGGACAGCTATTATACCAATCATAACTAAAACGACAGCTAATACTTCCATTCATTTACCTCCTTTTACATATCCAGTATCCTTTTCCTTTCTGTGTAAAACTAAGTGGGGGATGTTTGTTGTCGTTTATAAATGTATCTTGTAATGGAGTTTTATAAAAACGGGGCGATTATTCAAAATATAATCGCTTTTTTTATCTGAATATAGGCCCGGGTTGTGCAAGACTCGGTGGCGGGAAGAATAAGCACATAATTAATATGGGCGATTTTTCCATAAAACTGCATATTTGGTATGATACATTTGCATCTTATTGATTCATTCATCAAATCACTTTGAAAAATGAAGTGAAACCACAATAGCTGAGAGAGGGGAATGCAGATGTTTTCAAAGGGGAAAACCACAACGGGAAAATGGCTGGCTTATTTAGGGTTATGGATGTTTGCTGCGGGATTTGCATTTAGTGAAATTATAGGAATTGAAGGTACTCCAAGTTTGTTAAGGTCTGCATCCATCCCAATGATTGTAATAGGAATATTGATGTTAATCATATCAAACTTCTTCAATGAGGAACGTTATAAAAATGAAGGATAGCAAAAGGTGGGAGATCTCACGACTAAGTCTTCAAGGATTGGAGGCATTAGTTGAATAACCCAAATAATAAAAGAGGAGAACCGATAAGGCTCTCCTCTTTCGTCTGATTAAGAAATCGTGAATCCTTCTTCTTCCTTTATGCCGCCTTTTTCCTCGAACTCATCAAGCAGCGCACGCACTTCATCCGTGGAATGGGTGCCCATCAGCTGATTTCTCAGCTCACCGGCTCCACGGAATCCGCGCACATAAATTTTGAAGAAGCGGCGGAGCGGTTTGAAAAGACGCGGCTCCAGCTCTTCGGAATACTTGTCGTGAAGATCCAGCTGCAGACGTAGAAGGTCCAGCAGTTCATCACTTGTGTGTTCCTTCTTTTCCACTTCGAAGCAGAACGGATTGTGGAACACACCGCGTCCGATCATGATGCCGTCGACGCCGTATTTTTCAACGAGCTCCAGTCCCTTTTGACGGTCAGGGATGTCTCCGTTGATCGTGATCAGCGTGTTCGGAGCCACTTCATCGCGAAGCGCCATAATATCAGGGATCAGCTCCCAGTGGGCATCGTAGTTACTCATTTCCTTCTTCGTACGAAGGTGGATGGACAGGTTGACGATGTCCTGTTCCAAGAGGTGCTTCAGCCATGGACGCCATTCGTCGAGGTTCGTGTAGCCAAGACGGGTCTTCACGCTGACAGGCAGTCCGCCGGCTTTCGCTGCATCAATGACTTCAGCAGCCACTTCCGGACGGCGGATCAGGCCGGAGCCTTTTCCGTTCCCGGCTACGTTCTGAACCGGGCAGCCCATGTTGATATCAATCCCACGGTAGCCCATCTCCGCCATGCCGATACTCATCTCGCGGAAGTATTCAGGTTTGTCTCCCCAAATGTGGGCGACGATCGGCTGTTCATCCTCTGTGAACGTCAGGCGGCCGCGCACGCTGTCCTTCCCTTTCGGATGGCAGTAGCTTTCTGTATTTGTAAACTCAGTGAAAAACACATCAGGTCGTGCCGCTTCCGTCACCACATGACGGAACACAACATCTGTCACGGCTTCCATCGGCGCTAGAATGAAAAACGGCCGGGGCAGCTCATGCCAAAAATTATCTTTCATAATATATCTGAACCCTTTCTTTATGAGAAGTTTGATTCCCAAAGCTAAAAAGCGACGCTATCTATATCCATTACCATATTGAATGGATTTCAACCAGTATATACTTTAATAGTATCTTACGAAAAGTGCAAGGGAACGAGATGGTTTGGCTGGGTATAAATGCACATGAAGTCATATTCTGCGTAATGGGTGAAGGGGTATCTTTTTTATGGAATAGGTCTTACTCAAAATTCCGGCACATCGAATTCCTTATTATGGTAAAATTTACGCATGAGTAATCCGGAGGGGCAGGAGGAAACTTATGAATAAAGCGGGGAAATGGATTCTAATCACGATTGGTTCTATGGCAGCTTGTATCGGGCTCCTGATCGTTATCTTTATCATCGATATGACACCAAATTCATCAAAAGAAGAAAAGGTGAAGGAAAAAGCAGCCGCTTACTTGGAAGAGACGTATTCCGGTCAAATGGAAATCTACGATACGCTGTACGATAACATGGGAAACTTCGCTGGATTTGAGTACGCTGCCAAGGTAACGAATAATGATAACGACGTGAGCTTCTTAGTCTATGAAGATGGAAGCAGCGGCAGGATGGTCGACGACTATGCGGTCAGATATTACGAAGATCAATTGTATGACATGATCATTGACGATATAGAACAGAGGTTTAGTCCTATTGGGATGGTCACGGTTTCATACGATGAAGGGATCCAGAGAAAATTTCAGGGTGAAGTAGACCTTCCGGAGATTCGTGAACTGGAAGCTTCTCCGTCCATCATCGTCTGGCTCGATCGGGACGCGGAAGAGGGCGATCAAAGAAGAGTGGATGAGTTAATGGATATCTTGAAAAATGAGCTCGAAATCCCTCATGCCGGGCTGAAAGTGGATGATCAAAGTTTCGAAAAGGAAAATATTATAGAAGAGTATTGAGAACGTTTGAAAGCAGAACAGGAAGAGGACGCATCTGTTCTGCTTTTACTCCGAAGAATAATCTTCTTTCTGCTTTTTTCTTAAAATAATAACCTCGATCAATTTAAATACGATATAGGCACCATACAATATAAAAAATACGTCCCTCCACATGGTGTTTGTTATAAAATCGAAGTTTCGGAGCATTCCGGTCGTCAGAATGATGAGCGCACTGATCTGAAAGATGTGGATCCAGTGCGTTCTTTTGCCAAAGGGATCAAAGGCTTCGGAGCACATATAGACACCACAAAAGCCTAAAAAATAATAGTTTAAGGCTATCGTTTCCTCAGGCAGGTCGTCATAATACAAGATAAAAGGTATTTCCACTATTGCAACACTAAGTAATCGAAGAATCACGTTACCCATGTCCTTTCTGAAACTCCTTCCATCATTAGAGTAGTACCTGTAAAGACTTCAAAAGTATTTATAGGAAATATTTACAAGTATCCTTGAAATAAATGGGTTAAACCTGTAAGCTTAAACTAACTTGCATAACAATATAGAACGTTTTTATTTTTTTGCCTGACTACCTTGCAATGCAAGAATGATGGAGAGGGGAACGTCTGGATGTCGTCGAGCCAAATGTTGAAAGGGATTCTGGAAGGCTGTCTGCTCGCCATTATCGGTAAAGGGGAGACCTACGGCTATGAAATGATTGAAAAACTGAACGGCTATGGCTTTTCCATGGTCAAGGAGGGAAGCATTTACCCGCTGCTTCTGCGAATGAAAAAAGAAGGGCTGGTTACCACAACGAAGAAAAAGCATCCGTCCGGCGGCCCGCAGCGGAAATACTACGCCATTACCGAAGAAGGCCGGCACGAACTGGAAGCTTTCAAAATCCGGTGGAAAAGCATTTCTGGTGGCGTTGAGAATTTACTGGAAGGGGAAGAGCGTATATGACTTTATCAGAGGAAAGCCGGGAATTCGTCGATCATCTAAGGCTGTATCTGCTTACGAGTGGGAGGAATGAAGCCGAGGTTGAAGAGATTACAGAAGAGCTTGAGGTTCACCTCCTTGAAGCTGAACAAGAAGGAAAAAGCACGGAGCATATCACTGGAAAGTCTCCGGAAACGTATATAAAGGAACTGGCGGGGGAGATGCCTTTGGATAAGAAACAGATCGCCGGATGGATCCAGGGGTTTATCCTCGGTATTGTCGCCTTCCTGCTGCTTGGAGATGCTCTGGAAGGGGAGCTGTCGTATTCGCTTCTCGAACTGATCGGCTATCCTGTCATCGCCCTGCTTTATTTAGGAGTCATTATTTTGTCCTTCCGCTACGTATCCTCGAAGCGTCCGACGAAGAGAAAGGAATTCACCTTCTATGCGGTCATCAGCAGCGGATTTATGTTATTGTTCATGGGATTGATTTTCATGGATCAAATGCTTTCGATACCGGCTGTATGGGCGGCTGGACCGACAGCGGAGGGGGTCATCCTCGTTTTATCCGCTCTGACCCTTGCGGCGCTCTCTTGGAAGTGGAAAAGCTTCTTCTTGGTTTTCGTGGCGCTGGTCTACTATGTGCCGCCTTTGCTCCTGGAAGCAGCAGGCGTCCAGGCTGATACGAGCCTGATGGTTGAAGCGTTCCTTCCTTTAGGGCTGATCTTTTTGTATATCGTGATTCATACCTTTATGGAAAAAAGAAAGCAGACGACATAAAGAAACCGCCCGTGCCGGAGCAGGCGCGGGCGGTTTTTATGTTTAGTGCTGATGGAAATCGATCACCATTCGGCCTTGGATTTTACCCTGTTCCATTTCCTCAAAGACGTCCTGAACTTCGTGAAGGTGGCGTGTCTGTACGACAGGAACGACTTTTCCTTCGGCTCCGAATTGGAAGGCCTCTTCTAAATCCTTACGCGTACCGACGAGAGAGCCGATCACTTCAATGCCATCAAGGACGAGTCGTGGAATGTTCAAATCCATCGTTTCAGACGGCAGTCCGACCGCTACGACTTTACCGCAGGCGCGGACGGCATCGACAGCAGAGTTGAACGCTTGTTTAGAAACCGCCGTAACGACAGTGGCGTGCGCACCGCCGAGCTGCTCCTGGATGATTTTCTCTGCATCTCCATCCGTTGTTGGATTGATCGTCATGTCGGCGCCGATCTCTTTGGCGAGGGCGAGCTTATCGTCATTGATATCGACCGCAATCACTTTGGCGTTGAAGACGTGCTTGGCATATTGGATGGCAAGGTTGCCCAAGCCGCCGCAGCCGTAGATGGCGATCCATTGACCGGCTTTCACGTTAGATACTTTGATCGCTTTATACGTCGTCACGCCGGCGCAGGTGATGCTGCTGGCCTGCGCCGGATCGAGTCCGTCGGGTACTTTTACCGCATAATCAGCTGTCACGATGCACTGCTCGGCCATACCTCCGTCGACACTGTATCCGGCGTTCTGGACATTCCGGCAGAACGTTTCCCGTCCGGTCGTGCAGTATTCACAGCGTCCGCAGGCATGGAACATCCAGGCGATGCTCACCCGGTCGCCGACCTTCAAGCTTGTGACATCATCAGCGATTTGTGAAACAACGCCGATGCCTTCATGCCCAAGAACACGACCTTCGACATCACCGAAATCACCGGCAGCGACGTGCAGGTCCGTATGGCAGACCCCGCAGTATTCCACATCGACGAGGGCTTCCCCGGATTGCAGTGGACGGACATCCTTTTCGATAACCTCAACGTTGGCTTTCGCATGTGGATTGACTACAACAGCTTTCATATGCGTTTCCCCCTTATATTCAATGAATAATGAAATGGTGTGTGGAGAAGATCTTCCTTACATATTCATCATAGCACCATAAACGGAAAAAAGTTTGTGAAATGTTGAACAAACTATGAACTTTAGTAGTCTCCAAAAAAAGACTCCCTGCAATCATGCACGGAGTAAACAAAGATGAGTTATTTACATCGCTGGATGATCTTTCTTTTTTCCGCGGAAAGAGACAAAGGGAAGCAGGATATACAAAAGAACTCCAAGAAGAAAAGAAACAACCATTCCCGTCGCTGTTGCTGTTGCATACATTTGATGTTCACTCACTTCAATGAACCAAAGATTTCCGCCCATCCATTCAGGCTCGGACAGGACATTTCGATTACCTGTCAGATGAAGGACGAAAGGGGACAGGAGGATGAGAACGATATAAAGAATGGCCGTTTTGAGCCCGCCTGCACCGATTCTAAGCAGCTTCATTTACGATCAACTCCTTACCATCAGGATTTGAAATAGTGATAGGTGCGTATCATCCCTATCACAAGGAGAACGACTAAAGCGGTACCGTAAAAGAACGATTTAACCGTTTGGCTGAGCGAATGGATACGACTAATTGCAGCGGAACCCAGGACGAAAAAGATCAGGATGGGTATCAAGTATTTTTCTTTCATAAGTGGTCCTCCAGAGACTGAGTTCCATCATCGTTTTGGATAATCTTAGTGTATCATAGGTTGGTTGGTATGGAATTAAATTCCATTAAAACTCTTTGAATAGGAAAAAGTATAATTTCCACACGCTATCAGCTTGTGAAGCTTCCGGGTGAACCGGAAAAGCCGGGCATGATCAAGCAGCTTCACAGCGGCACTTCGGTGGAGGTGGAAATCTGGGACATGCCTCTCCATTCACTCGGTGCTTTCACCACTTCCATTCCTGCGCCGCAGGGTATCGGAAAGGTTGAACTGGAAGATGGATCAGAAGTGTCCGGGTTTATTTGTGAAGGCTATGCGGGGGAAATCGCAGAAGATATTTAGAGCTTGGCGGGTGGAGGAATCTTCAGACTGTAAAGTGAATGGGTGACCGGAAGAGGGTTCTCTTCCGGTTTTTTTATGAAACGAAAAAGAATAGGCTTCGTATATAAGCCATAAGAGAAATTCACATTAGGATTGGGGTTCTATATGAGTTTATTATATAAACAGTGGATAAGAAGTTTACTATTAGTATTCGTGCTATCTTTCTTATTAATCTGGAATCAACTGCCTGTGTTTATCTTAGGGGTGCTGATATTAATTTTAATAGAGATATTCGTATATAGAGTTCACATGAAGAAAGGTCAGTCTAAATGATTTTGGCTTATTTAACTAAAGACGCTATCGTTGAATACGTCGATTCATGATGAGGTGATCAGCTTAGGTGGATCCGTATCACTCACATTTGCTCCGTTCCTGCTTTTTAATCTTGTGGTCGATCATGGCCCACTTTAAAAGTACTACCAGTGCCGCGATCACGGCTGATGCAAAATAAACCGTTTCTCCTGCTCCGTTAATATATAAGAATAGGGCAATGATTAATATAATAATAGATAAGACTTGTAATATTCGGGCTTTCCTCTCCATCGATGACATCATTTCCACTCCCATGTAAATTTTCTTGGCCTATGGTGATCAACCCGGCAACAGGCTGCCGGGTTCATAATTCATTCTCTCTTATATCTGTTTCTTTGGTTATTTTTTCATACTTAGATATCCTTTTTAAATACTTTTAGTGAATGTCAGTAAAGGTAGTTAGTTTAGGAATGAATAACGAACAAATCTATTGAAATCCAAGAAAAAGAGAATTAAATACATAAGCAGCGCTGTGTATATTCTTATTAATAATCAGCTTTTTGTCGCTTGAAATCACGATAAAAAATTTCAAAAAACGCGATAAAAGAACCCGCAGACCTCAAAGGCCTGCGGGCTCCATCATCTATTCCATTCTCCGGAACTTCCCAACCGCATAATAGAAGACCGGTACAAAAATCAAGGTGAGCAGCGTCGATGTCGTCAGGCCACCGATGACCGTAATCGCAAGTCCTTTGGATATCAGCCCGGAAGCCGAGTTCGAAAGGGCGAGCGGCACGAGAGCGAAGATCGTGGCCAGGGCGGTCATGAGAATCGGACGCAGACGCGTACGGGACGCTTCGACGATCGCTTCTGTGAGCTCGTAGCCTTCGCGGCGGTTGCTTTCGACGCGGTCAAGCAGCACGACGGCATTGGTGACGACGATTCCGATCAGCATCAGCATTCCGATCATTGCACTCATTGACAGCGTCTGGCCGGATAGGAACAAGCCGGCGAGCGAGCCGATCGGGATGAAGATCAGGGAGGATAGGATGACAATCGGTGTCAGGATGCCCCCGAACGTAATGCTGAGTACAAGGAACACGAGTCCGACAGCAGCGGCCATGGCAAGCCCGAGGTCGGCGAAGCCTTCGTTAATCATTTCCAGTCCTCCGGTCAGTTCCACTTCCACGCTGTCCGGCAGGGTGAGGGAATCGACATCGGTCTCCACGTCACGGGAAACGGCAGCGGTGTCGTCTCCGATGATCGTCGCGGAGACCGTGCTTGCCGTTTCACCGTCCTGGTGCTTGATGGATTTCGGCACCTCCACTTCCTCAATCAAAGCAATTTCCTGCAGTTCTTTGGCACCGTCCTGTGTCATGATGGTATACGTTTCGATATCCGCCTTCGTTGCGAAGGTTTCATTGAAGGCAAGCTTCATCTCCCAT
Organism: Halobacillus sp. AWH4_228; assembly: GCF_056158365.1. Taxonomy (NCBI): domain Bacteria; kingdom Bacillati; phylum Bacillota; class Bacilli; order Caryophanales; family Bacillaceae; genus Halobacillus; species Halobacillus sp. AWH4_228. Next base: position 386,434 of record NZ_JBSWTE010000001.1, read on the forward strand.
TCCTCAGTCAGGGTAAGCGTGCCGCCATCAAGGGGCTGAAGTCGTTCGCGGATCGGCTGCATCAGCTGATACGGACTCACACCGAGCTCTCTGCCATCTTCATTAAGGGAAATATCGTATTTCGTCTGCGTATCCTCCATATCGTTGGATACATTCTTTAATTGATCGTTTTGTTCAAAAAGCTGGGCGACCTGGTTGGCGGCCTCTCTCAAATCTTCATTCTCATCACTGTACAAATTCACATCAATCGTATTGCCGGATGGCGGTCCATCCTGCTGGACTTCCGCAGCACTTACAACAGCATCCGGATAGGCTTCCTGCGCCTGGGCAAGCAGATCTTCCTCATAGTCGTTCATTACTGCATCGGCTTGGACGTCCTCCTGAAGCTGGACGTAGAAGCGGGCGATGTTTTCAGAAACAGATGCATTCATGCCTGGAAGCTGCCGCTGGCTGGAAAAGCCGATGGATACCTGCGTGTAGTCGATCTGATCGTCATCCAGAAGGGTGGCTTCCATTGACTGCGCAAGCGCTGTCGTTTCTTCAAACGTCGTCTCATCCGGAAGGGTCAGTTCGACTTCGAACGTTTCACTGCCTTCACTCGGCAGGAACGATACTCCGAGTGCCGGAATGAAGGAGAACGATCCGAACAACAGGACAAACGAAAGGGTGAAGACGAGTCCTTTCTTCTTCAAGGATCCTCTTAAGAATTTTTCATACCATGTGGCCAGCCGGCTCGATTTTTCCTCGTGCTTCACGTCCTTGAAGAAGAACTTGCCGAGCACAGGGATGAGCATCAGCGCGACCAGCAGGGAGATGGTGATCGAGAACACGACGGCGAGACTGAACGGTCGGAAAAACTCACCGAGAATACCGCCGACAAAGGCGAGCGGCAGGAAGACGATTAGTGTCGCAATCGTGGAAGAGGCGACAGCGCCGAGCACTTCCTTCGTCGCCTTGAAGACGACATCCCGCTGCTTCATATCCGGATACTGCTGTTTCCAGCGGTAGATGTTCTCGATGACGACGATGCTGTCATCGACGATTCGTCCGACGGCGACGGCCATACCGCCGAGCGTCATAATGTTCAAGGTGTAATCAAATGTTTCAAGCAGGGCGATCGATCCGAGAATCGAAATCGGCAGCGACAGAATTGCGATGATCGTCGCCCGGATGTTTCTTAGGAAAAGCAGGATGACGATGACGGTGAACAAGGCCCCGAACCCGCCCTCCTTCAACAGCGCGGAGATGGATTTGTTCACTTCTTCGCCCTGGTCGAGGACGGTGTACAGCTCATAGCCGCTGTCATCCACTTCTTCATTCAAATAGGACTTCACCGCATCGGCAACGTCGGCGGTGTTGGCGTCCTGGGCTTTTGTTACTTCAATCAATACACTGTCTTCCCCGTTGAAGCGGGAGACTTCGCTGCGCTCGGTCACTTGAGTGATATCGGCGATTTCCCCGAGGGTCACTTCCTGAGGGGCTTCCGCCTCTACAGCTGCATTTGCTTGTGATTCTGCGGCAGCCTCAGCACCTGCATTTTGTGGTGGCTGCTGCTGTTGAGCACCGGCCGATGTAACCGGAATGGTGAGGTCTTCAAGAGCAGTCACATCATCAAGTGTTCCTGTGATTTCCACCGGCGTGGACAGACCGTCCTGCTGGAGGGATCCGGCGGGAAGCTTGTATTCGGACTGCTCAACAGCCTCAAGGGTGGAAGACAGGGTCAGTCCGTACGTGGAAGCTTCTTCTTCATCCACTTCGATCTGCAGCTTCGATTCCTCACTTCCTGTCACCTGCACACCAGCTACACCTTCAAGGTTCTCAAGCTTCGGAACGATCGTATCTTCTACATCGGCCTGCAGCGCCTGCAGGTCCTCGGAGGAAAGTGCGGCCTGGTAGATCGGTGTCGAGTTGATCGACAGGGCGGTCACCTCGGTTTCCGCATCCTCCGGTGTCGTTACATCGGCGATTGCATTGGTGATGTCTGATTGAGCTTCTTCGATATCTTCACCGAATGGATAGGTGATGGTGATAAAAGACGCGTTCTCCTGAGACGTACTCGTCATCGCGTCATAGTCTTCCATGTTCAGAAGGGCTTCCTCGAGAGGCGTGGTCACGTTTTCCTCCACTTCCTCCGTCGAGGCGTTCGGATAGACCGTCTGGACCGTCAGGACAGGAAAGCTGACGTCCGGGAAGGTTTCCACTTTGATTTTGTTCGTCGCAAAGATCCCCATGGCGATCACAAGGACCGTCAGAATCAGGACGGCGACCGTATTTTTTAAGCTGAATTTAGTTAACCAGTTCATACATCAGGGCTCCTTTTTCAAGATGGTAGCCTTATCATAAAACCGTTGTATGAACTGAATATGAACAACCACAATTTTTTCAGCGGCAGGGGAGATGGACAGTGAAAGCTGCGCCCTCTCCGGGACGGCTCGTCACGTCGATGGTTCCGTCGTGAAGCTGGACGATTCTTTCGGCGATCGATAAGCCGAGGCCGCTTCCGCCTTGTTTTCTCGTCCTTGATTTGTCCGCTTTGTAAAAACGCTCGAAAATCCGCTGCTGATCCTCGGGGCTCATGCCTTCACCGTCATCTATAATGGTCACTTCTGCACCATCCGTATCTGCCTTCAGACGAACGGCAATCGTTCCTTCCGGCTCTGTATGGCGGATGGCGTTGCTGAGGATGTTCACCCACACCTGCTCGAGCTGGTCGGCATCTCCGTAAAGGCTGCAATCCTCAAGATTTGCGTCGATGGTGATTTTTTTATCCGACCACTGCGGCTCCATGTGGGCGAGTACCCGCCGGAGCTGTTCATCCAGCTTGTAGGAGGATGGCTCATACGGCGGGTGGTCGCTGTCGAGAGTGGCAAGCTTCAATAAATTCTGGCTGAGGGCTGACAGACGGCGGCTTTCCTTTTCGATGATGTCGTAGTAGGCCTGCCTGCTTTCCTCATCTGTGACGACGCCGTCTTTCAAGGCTCGGGCAAAGCCCTGGATGGATGTGAGCGGAGACTGGATTTCATGCGAGACGTTGGAGACGAACTGCTGGCGCATGCCGTCCAGTTCACCGAGCCCGTGGGCCATCTGATTGAAGCTGTGGGCCAGGCTGCCGAGCTCGTCCTTCCGCTTCGTCTCCACTTGGACATCGAAGTTACCTTTGGCAAGCTCGCCGGCCGTTTCCGTCATCGCTTTGATCGGTCTGACAATCCAGCGCGTCGAAAGAATGAACACGAAGCTTCCAATCAATAGAACGGTCAGAAAAAGGATAAGGACGATCTGGCGGAAGCCTTCGAAAAAGAATTCAAAATCCGGCCGCAGAAACAACGCGTAGGAGCTGCCGTCCTTCTCAAAAGGGAGTCCGATGTTGATCCGGGGAGGGAGCAGGTACTCGTTATGGACGTCGCCGTTCAGCACGCGCTCGACGTCGGCCTGATCGATATCCCAGTCCTGTCCTTCCTCGTAATAAAGGCTATCCTCCGCATCGTCCTTAAACAGCAGCACTTCAAAGCTGCCCGAGCTCATGGCGTCGAGATAGAGGTCGGCATCGGTGTCCGACTCTTTTTTATACAGCTCAATGAACTCCTTCCCGATATTCACCATCTGGGTTTCCAGTTTCTCCGCCACCTGCAGGGCGTGGAGCCGTCCGGAAATCGAAAACGTGATGACGAGCCCGATGACGATGGCAGCGATGAATGTCACGACGATTTGAGCATACAAGCTTTTCAAGACGTGACCTCCTCCATCCGGTAGCCGACACCGCGGATCGTCTTCACGGATATGCCGGCGCCTTTTTTCTTCAATTTGTCGCGGATCCGTTTGATATGAACGTCAACGGTGCGGTCGTCGCCTTCGTACTCGAATCCCCAGATCCGCTCAATCAGCTGGTTGCGGGTGAAGATCTGCTCCGGATAGGAAGCGAGGGTATACAGCAGCTCGAATTCCTTCAGCGGCCACAGTTCACTTTCTCCGTTGATGGTGATCGTTTTGTTCGTTTCGTTAAGGATGGCGCTGCCGGCTTCAATGGTTTGGGAGGCACGGATCTGGTAGCGCCGCAGCAGCGCTTTGATGCGCATCATCAGCTCCACAGGCTCGAACGGCTTCACGATGTAATCATCGGTCCCAAGTTCGAATCCTTTCACTTTATCCTGGACCTCTCCCTTCGCTGTCACCATAAGAACCGGAATTTCATAGAAGCGGCGGATTTCTCTGCACAGCTCATAGCCGTCCATGTTCGGCATCATCACGTCGATGACAGTGAGGTCGACGGCGGTGGAGCCGAGCACGTCAAGCGCCTGCTCGCCATCATCGGCGGTCAGCGCTTCGTAGCCTTCGTTTTTTATGTACATCGTGATCAGCTGCTGAATATGTGGATCGTCGTCGACGACGAGAATATGGATCATCAGCCGCCCTCCTTGCTTTCGTTTTTTAGTTGTAGTGTACCACAGCCGCCCGATCTGCTTCCGCCTTCTTTTGGAAGAATCTTCATTTTTTCTGCCATCGATTGGGAAAAAGGGCTTGCAAAATCTATGAATATGAAATACAATAACATGAATAAAAATTCATAGATTCTTACATCAGGACAAACAGACAGCCAGACACTCAGTAGTAGGATACAAGTGAAGCGTGACTTCAATATGTATAGAGGCAATGAGTATGGTTCAGCAGCGGGTCCTCGCTGCTTTTTTGTTTGGATAGAAAAAGAGGGGGAGCACAACATGTTACAGAATGAAAAACAGACTGCCCGGGAGCCACAGCAGAAACAGGAGAAAAAAGGCATCAACATCAACGCTTTTGTACTGATCTTCTCTGTGATTGTCCTGGCTGCCATCTTGACGTACATCGTGCCGGCAGGAGAGTATGAAAGAGTCGATCAGGACGGCCGTACCGTCGTCGTACCCGATTCGTTCCAGTTCACCGAACAGTCGCCGGTCGGATTTTTTGATATTTTTACAAGTGTTCATACAGGGCTCGTCAATAGCGCGGGCATCATCTTTTTCGTATTGATCGTCGGAGGGTCTTTCGGGATCTTAAGTGCGACTGGTGCGCTTGATGCGCTGATTCGGACGCTGACGAAAAAGCTTGGCGACAAGGAGCTGCTGTTGATTCCAGCACTGACGCTGTTGTTTGCTGTAATGGGATCATTGATGGGGCTGGCCGAGGAGACGATTATTTACATTGCCATCGTCGTGCCGCTTGCGATGTCGCTCGGGTTTGATGCGATCGTCGGTTATGCGGTGGTTGCCCTGGGGGCGAACATCGGCTTTATGAGTGCTTTGACCAACCCGTTCAACGTCGGTGTGGCCCAGAGTGTCGCAGAACTGCCGATGTTTTCCGGCATGGGGCTGCGTCTCGTGCTGCTGGCCACCTTTTACGTGGCGGCTGTGCTTTACATTTACCGTTATGCAAGAAAAGTGAAGAAAAATCCGGAGCTCCGCTACATGGGCACGTTTTCTGAGAACAAGCCGAAAATGGCCGGACCGGCGAAGCTTGAAACGCGTCACAAAGTGATTTTGACTATTTTTCTATTAAACTTTGTCGTGCTGATTTACGGTGTGCTTCAGCTTGGCTGGTACATTACCGAAATCGCCGCTCTCTTCCTGTTGTTCGGCATCATCGTCGGCGCCATCGGGAAATTGAAGCCGAACGAAATGGCCGACAGCTTGATGGACGGGGCGAAAAAAGTGATGACAGGAGCGTTGATCATCGGGTTCGCCCAGGCGATCCTCGTCGTCTTCCAAGAAGGACTGCTGATGGATTCTGTCCTGTATTTTGCGTCTTCCGTACTGAATCAGCTGCCTCCGGTGTTCAACGCAGCCGGCATGTTTTTCGTCCAGCTGTTTTTGAATTTCCTGATCCCATCCGGAAGCGGACAGGCGGCGCTTACGATGCCGATTATGGCGCCGCTCGCCGACCTTGTTGGAGTGACGAGACAGACGGCTGTTCTTGCTTTCCAGCTTGGGGACGGGATTTCCAATACGATCTTTCCGACCTCCGGCGTCTTGATTGCCGGCCTTGCGATGGCAGGCATCCCTTATACGAAGTGGGCGAAGTGGGTCTTCCCATTCATCCTTATTGAAGTGGGACTTGCGCTTGTATTTTTATTCATCGCCCACACCATCCAGTACGGCCCATTCTGATCAGTCTTTATAACAGGAGGAACACGTCATGACACACACAACAGCTGAATTGACCCAATGGACGGTGCAGCAGCGCCGTCATTTCCATAAACATCCGGAGCTTTCCGGACAAGAACATAATACCGCCGCCTATGTGAAGGAGCGCCTTGAGGCGTTCGGCATTCCCCTGCTTGACGGCTTCACAGCGCCGAACGTCGTGGCGTTCTTCAAAGGAACCGAAGGGAGCCGGACGGTTGCCTTGAGAGCCGACATGGACGCCCTGCCGGTGCACGAGCAGGTGGAAAAGCCGTTCTCTTCCACGGTTCCCGGCGTGATGCACGCCTGTGGGCACGATGCCCACACGGCGACACTGCTTGGAGCAGCGAAGTGGATGAGTGAGCATCCGGAGCTTGTGAAAAACAACATCGTGCTCATTTTCCAAAGCTCGGAGGAGGAATCGCCAAGTGGTGCCCAGCAGCTCGTCAAAGATGGAGTGCTTGAAGGCGTGGATGCCATCTACGGCCTGCACTACATGTCCAATGTAGCTTTGGGGAAAGTCGGCTTTGCGGAAGGTTTTTCGATGGCGTCCAGTGACGATTTTGACATTGTCATCGAAGGAAACGGCGGCCACGGCGGCATTCCGCAGGATACGGTCGATCCGATATATGTCGCGACACATTTGATCCAGAGCTTCCAGTCGATCATCAGCCGGAACCTGAATCCTTTTCACCCGGGCGTCATTTCGTTCGGCAAGATGGAAGCGGGCAATTCCTACAACGTCATTCCCGACCAGGTGACGCTGAAAGGGACGATCCGTGCACTCAGCTTTGAAGGTCAGGAGCTGATGTACAAACGCACAGTCGAGCTGACGGAGAAAATCAGCGACAGCTTCGGCGCTGTCGGCTACTACCATTACATCGAAGGCACGCCGCCGGTGTACAACCATCCGGAAGCCTGTGCCACGGCCCGCGGCATCATCCAGTCGACGTTCGGAGACGATGTGTTTACAGAGGTCGAACCGACGATGGGAGCGGAAGACTTCGGCTATTACTTGAAGGAGAAAACCGGAGCTTTCATTAATGTCGGGATGGCAGGGGAGAAGAGTGCGTATCCCCACCATCATCCGAAGTTTGATGTGGATGAAGATACCATTCCGACAGGGCTTGAGCTGATGATTCAGCTGGCTTTGAGAGGATAATAGAAACGTAGTTTCATATCCTTTTGAAAATGAGAATTGAACAAAAGGGGGGATCTTCTGTTAAACAGAAGATCCCCCCTTTTATGAAAAGAAAATATTACTGCTGAGGCTTGGCTTTTTCCGCATGCTTCGCTGCCAGAACATCTTCAGCCGTGCGTTTATTCTCCTCGGCTTCTTTTTTCGTCGCTTCATCTCCACCGACGACTTGATCCACTTTGTTCTTCAGAGCTTCATACCCCTGCCTGGCGACTAGTTCTTTATCGTTTTTGTTGTTCTCGTCTCCAAAGTAAGTATCATCCATACCGGCATTGTGGTGGAAGCTTGTGTTTGTGGCACCAGGAAGCATGGCGGTCACATTGACGCCGGTTCCTTTCAACTCTTCCCTTAATGCTTCAGCAAACATGAATCCGAATGCCTTGGATGGACCGTAGACCGTTTCGTAAGGCGTAGGTAATGTCGCTGATACCGAAGAGACGATCATGATGTCGCCTGCCTGATTCGGAACCATATGCTGAACGACGCGCTTAGCCATATGGACGGTTCCTGAGACATTGATGTCGATGAGCTTCAACTCTTCTTGTAGATCATTTTCCAAGAAGGATCCTCCCATGCCGATGCCGACATTGAGAACAGCCGCATCCAGGTTTCTTCCCTTGTTTTTCACAAACTGCCAGAAAGCCTCCACCCCATCATACGTCGATGCATCCGCCTGGAATGGATAAGCTTCTACTCCTAATTCTTCGATTTCCTCTGCGGATTGATAGATGGTTTCACTGGACCCGGACATAGCCACGTCATAGCCATCATTCGCAAATAATTTAGCCAGTTCAAAACCGAGCCCTGATGTAGATCCTGTAATCATTACTAATTTTCTATCTGTCATCGTAACCACTCCTCAAAATATATAGGGAACCATACTTATTCGTTATCAAGCATCTGCGCATGAGAGATGAATTCCCACAGGCTGTACATATCAAACATGAGGGGAGCACGGGAAGGCGTGTGGTTTCAATAAAGAAGGAAGGGTCATTGTGACCAATTTCAAAAATCTTTTGAAAAATTAAGGAAATTTAAGTAAAAAGATGGTAAAATACTTCTCATATCCTGAAAATCCATTCAGGAGCGAACGCTTTTTTTGAAAGCGTTTCATCATTATGAGGAAAAGGTGAAGGACACGTGAATATGCAAGTGAAAGAAGTATCTATTTTCGACCATAAGGGAAACCGGATTGTCACCGACGACCGTGAGATTTCTGTGATTGCGAAGATGGAGGATCCGAAAATCGTCATTCTGGGAAATGTGGTTAGTGATGAAGAATGCGACAGTCTCATCCAGCTGTCGAAGGACCGGATGGACCGTTCCAAAATCGGCTCCAGCCGTGATGTGAGCGAGATCCGGACGAGCAGCAGCACATTTATTCCGGAAGACGATGTGAAGGCACGAGTCGAGAAGCGGATGGCGCAGATCATGAACGTACCCGTCGAACATGGAGAAGGACTTCACATGTTGAACTATAAGCCCGGCCAGGAATATAAGGCCCATTATGATTATTTCCGTGCCAATTCAAGAGCGGCGGTCAATCCGAGGATTTCTACGCTCGTGATTTATTTGAACGATGTCGAGAAAGGCGGAGAGACATACTTTCCGCATATGAATCTATCGGTATCCCCGCAGAAAGGGATGGCAGTCTACTTTGAATACTTCTACGATGATATGGAGCTCAATGAACGGACCCTCCACGGCGGATCGCCGGTCATTGAAGGGGAAAAGTGGGCAGCAACGATGTGGGTGAGACGTAAACAGTACAGATAAAGCAGACACCTTCCTAATAGAGGAGGGTGTTTTTTACCCTTTTTGTTCATTATAATATTTTGACTAGCCTGAATTTTCGAAGTATGATATAGAAAAATAGGCGGAAAGCACCACGAAAGGCATCGAAAAAGAGGAGCAGGGTGATGGACTATTTTGTACAGTTCCAGTTGAACGTATTTGCGCTTCTTTGTCTGGCTGTCCTGTATGTCATTATGAGAACGAAATCCAAGGTGGAAAGCTTCGGAAAGCGTCTGCTCCGGATGATTATGGCAGCCACTGCAGCGGCTGTCATCCTTGAACCGCTCACGTGGATCTTCGACCGGAAGCTTTTTTTCGGAGCGTATCTGCTGGAGTATTGGACGAACTTCGGCTTGTTTCTCATCGGCCCTGTCCTCGGTGGTCTGATGCTTTCGTATGTCGATTATCATCTCTTCAAAGCCCCTTCGCGTGTGTATAAGAAGCTGTTTTATCAGCACATGACCATCTTCACGTTCATTGTTCTCCTGATCAATGTATTCTACCCTGTTTACTTTGACGTGGACCCTGTCGTCAACGGTTTCAGCAGCGGACCGCTCAAAGAATTTCACTACCTCATCCTTGCCGGTATTTACATTTCGATGTTCCGGTTACTGATTAAGAATAAACCAAGAGTCAGCCGCTCGACGTACTGGATTTTCACCGTTTTCTTTGCACTGCCGATTGGCGGCATGATTGTCCAGCTGTTCGATTCCAAGCTGTATTTTTCGTGGACGTCGATCGTGCTTGGAATTCTCGTCGCCTATACGTTTTTGGAATCGACGACGTCAGAGCAGGATTTTCTCACAAAACTGTATAACCGGCAGAGCTATGAAATCTACCTCAATCATATGATCGAAATCCGCCGGCCTTTCGGGATCATTCTCATCGATCTCGATCATTTCAAGGAAATCAATGACCATTTCGGCCACCAGCAGGGGGATCAAGTGCTTATTGAGTTTGCGGGGGTGCTGGAGAAAACGTTCAAAAACCATGGGCTGCCGGCCCGGCTGGGCGGGGATGAGTTCGTCATCGTCTTTCATGAAGGAGAACATCTGGTCAGGGAATCCATGGAAAAAGTGTCTGCCCGTCTGCAGACGTACCAGGATCCATTCATCCGAAACCTTCAGTTCAGCTATGGATGGTCCTGTTACGAAGAGGGCATGTCGATGGAAGATCTGTATACATCAGCCGATCAGAAAATGTATAAGGATAAGCGGGAAGGGCGCCTTATGTGAGCCCTCCTGCTTTTTTTATATTGCATAATCCAGAACAGTTGGTGTAACATTGATAATCATTATCAGTTTACATAAGGAGGAAGTTATATGAAATCGTGGTTGAAGTGGATTGGGATCGTTCTCATCCTTGTCGTGGCAGCTGCCTGCTCGCAGCAGGAAGAAGAATCTGCTGCATCAGAAGAAACAGAAGGAATCGAGGTTCAGCATGAGCTTGGTACGACGACTGTACCGGAAAACGCTGAAGATGTCGTCACTCTGGAGCTTGGAGTGACAGAAACGGTGGCCGCACTGGGGATAAAACCTGTCGGGGTTGCGGATGATGACCGCCCGGAACGGATTGCCGCATCAACAATGGAAGTCATTGAAGGCTACAAATCTGTAGGCGCCCGTTCTGAGCCCAGCTTGGAACTGATCCGTACGCTTCAGCCGGATGTGATTATTGCGGATGTGGACCGCCATGAGGCCATTTACGAAGAGCTGAGCGCGATTGCACCAACCGTGGCCGTCGTGAACGATGCCGCGGATTATCAGGATGTGTTAACGGCTACAGAAACGATTGGAAAAGCGCTCGATCGTGAAGATGAAACAGAAGAGCTTCTCGATGAGCACCAGACGATGCTCAATGATCTGAAGGAAAACCTCGAGGGTGTGGAAGGAACGGTCCTGCAGGCGCAGTATACGGAAAGCAATATCTTCGGAGCTCCGACATCCTCCTTCTTTATGCCGAGCTTCATGGAGGAAGCCGGACTGGATTATGCGCTCCAGAACGAAGAGGAGACTTCCGAGGATCTGACTATTGAACAGCTTCTGAAAATAGATCCGGACACGCTTCTTTTGACGAAGAACGAAGATGATCCTTCCGTAAAGGAACAGTTGAAGGATGATAAGCTGTGGAACCAGCTGACAGCCGTGAAGGAAGACCGTGTCTTTGAGCTGGACCACAATGATTGGTCCCGCCGCCGCAGTATTCCGGCAGTCAACGAGCAGATGGACCAACTGAAGGAGATATTTGCGTCCCAGAAGTGACCGCACTGAAATTTTTTAAACCGTAGGTGAGTATATGCGTGCCCGGAAACTGATGCTTGTATATGGAACATCGTTTTTACTATTGCTGGCGGGGGCCTGTTTTTCCTTGAAGATCGGCGCCTTCTCCTTTACAACCGAAGAGCTTGTTCGCTTCCTGCAGGAAGGCGGCTCAACGAATGAAGCGCTCGTCTTATACGATGTGCGTCTTCCGCGACTGATCACCGCTGTTCTTGTAGGAGCCAACATGGCCGTCGCCGGGGCGCTTGTCCAGAGTCTCACCCAGAACCCGCTGACCTCTCCGAGTGTCCTCGGGATTAATGCCGGTGCATCGTTTTTCGTGGTCGCCGGCATCCTTTTCATGCCGTCTCTGACAGGACTATCTCTTGTCGGTGCCGGCTTTTTAGGTGGAGCGCTCGCTGCCGGTGTCATTTTCCTGATGAGTGCTGTTCTTCAGGGTGGGCGGATGCTTGTGAAAATCGCCCTCGTCGGTGTCGTCATCCAGTCGCTGTTCGCCTCCGGGACACAGTCGCTGATGCTGTTCAATGAAGAGTCGATCCACCAGATACTCGTCTGGCTCACAGGGACCGTCGCGGGTTCCACTTGGGAGGATGTGCGGATTCTTCTTCCATTGACGCTCCTTGGTCTGATTACGGCAGTCATCATGTCAAAAGCCTTGTCCGTGATGTCACTGGGAGAGGATGTCGCCCGCGGTCTTGGGCAGCAGGTACGCCTTCAGAAAACTGCTGTGATTCTCCTCGTCGTCGTGCTGGCAGGAGCGTCGGTCGCTTTTACCGGACCGATCGGATTTGTCGGACTGATCGTTCCACACATCGTCCGTTACCTTGTCGGGCCCCGGCATGCGCTGGTCCTTCCGGCAAGTGCCCTGATCGGAGCAGCTCTTCTCGTCCTGGCCGATGTAGGGTCGCGGTTTATTTCCTTCCCGTCTGAAACACCGGTCGGAATCGTCACAGCCTTGATTGGTGCTCCTTATTTCATTTATCTCGCCCGAAAGACTCAACGTTAGAAAGGAAACCCTTGTATGCTGAGACGTCATCCATCTTTCATTCTTACCGTTACGGCTGCAGCTGTCTTGATCCTGGCCATCATCAACGTCGGCATCGGTGATGTTTTTATCCCCCCTTTGGAAATCGTGCAGATGCTGGTTGGACAGGGAGACGCAGACCTCCGATATATCGTGTTCAACTACCGGGCACCGCGGATCGTTCTTGCTGTGCTGGTGGGGGGATCATTGGCTGTAGCCGGTGTGATCATGCAGACGATATTGAATAACTCACTGGCGGCCCCCGATACGCTCGGAGTTTCCGGAGGAGCAGCGGTGACAGCGCTTGTGACAGCGAGCCTTCTTCCGTCCATGTCAATCACGTCTGTGAGTTTAGCGGCCTTCATCGGGGGAGCAGCTGCCGCATTTATCGTCTATGCCCTGGCTTATAAAGACGGAGCCAATCCAGTCCGGCTCGCCCTTGTCGGCGTCTCGGTCAGCGCCCTCTGCGGCTCCGGCGTCGAGCTTAGTCTATTGAAGCTCGACGCCAACGCTCAGACGTCCCTGCTCTGGCTGAACGGAAGCCTGTTCGGTCGCACATGGGATCAAGTGCTGACGCTCGCACCCATCACATTCGGCATCGTTATAGTCCTGCTGTTGTTTACGAAAACGCTGGACTCCTTGAAGCTCGGCGGACAGATCGCGATGGGCCTTGGCGTCTCCGTGGAAAAAATGAAGATGCTCCTGCTCGGATTGAGCACCCTGCTGACGGGTGTGAGTGTGTCGGCTGTCGGGATGATCGGCTTCGTCGGTCTCATCAGCCCCCATATTACGAGGCAGCTTGTCGGCCTGCAGCACCGCTATGTTCTGCCCGGAGCGGCCCTCGTCGGAAGCTTTCTTCTCCTGTTGGCGGATACGATCGGCCGCAGTGTGCTGCAGCCGCTGGAAATCCCAGCCGGCATCGTCATCTCCCTGATTGGAGCCCCATACTTTTTGTTTCTGCTTTATCAGGAATCTAAACAAGGGAAAAGAGGAGCCTGAAGGACTGGTCATACACAGTCCTTTTTTCTTGGGTTTTAATTCCTATTTTTCCAAATCGCCTGCCTTCTCGTTTGTGAAATTCATCCAAGAGGCGTAATGTGTCTCGATGATAGAATGTTCAGAAAGGATGGATGACGATGTGGAAAAAAGATTACGTAACCATCAATGACGTGGACCTGCACTATGTTACAGCCGGAGAGGGGAAGCTGATGCTGTTCCTGCACGGTTTTCCTTACTTCTGGTACAACTGGCACCATCAGATCGAAGAATTCTCCAAGGATTATCAAGTGGTGGCTGTCGATATGCGGGGCTACAACCTGTCGGACAAACCGGAGGATGTGGCTTCCTATGACATGTCAATTCTCGTGGATGATGTAAAAAAGCTGATTGAAGCCTTTGGGGAAAAGGAATGCATCCTCGTTGGCCATGACTGGGGCGGAGCGGTCGCATGGACACTTGCCTACTCAAGTCCGGAATACATCAGCAGACTGATCATGTTTGATGCGCCGCATCCGTACACATTCCGCCGTGAGCTGGCTGAAAATCCGGCACAGCGGGAGGCGTCGAGCTATATGGGCTATTTCCAGCGCCCGGATTCCCACGAGCGTCTGTTAGCCAACGATGGAGAGAAGCTGCGCCAGATGCTGTTTGATCCACTCGTGGCAAAAGGGGCGATGACCGAGGCGGAGGTCGAGAAGTACATAGAGGCTTGGAAGCAGCCCGGTGCTATGAAGGCGATGCTGAACTATTACCGTGCGATTTCGTTCTATCCGTTTGAAGAGCATGTGAAACAGCCGGTACAGCTGCCTTATGAGCAGTTTGATCAGCCGGTGCTGCAGTTCTGGGGCGATGCGGACGCCGCCTTTGAAAACAGCAACCTCGATGGGATGGAAGAGTACCTGTCTGATCTGACCATCCACCGCTTCCCGGGTGTCGGACATGCGCCGCACCTTGAAAAACCGGACGAAGTGAACCGGTTGATGCGTGAATTTCTAGCGGAGAAATAATAGAAAGGCCGTTCCTGCATGGGACGGCCTTTTGGCTTCAGAGGTTTCTCTACAAGCTTTTTTCTTTCTTACCGCCAGGAGCGAAAGCCCCTTCCCTTTCCGCGTACGAGCGCCCGAGCTTCCTCGCAAAACCCACGCTCGGCGATCTCGGATCACTCGTTCTTCCGCAGGAGTGGAAGGGGGCACCGCTCTTTGGGAGTTCTTTAACATCGACAAAGTCTCCTTCACCCCGCTCACCCTTGCTGGATGGAGGACAATCTTTTTCATAGTACGGGAGGCGGCTGTCATCAGCGCCTGTTCTTTTGAATCTGCATAGGGCACAATCTCTTTCCTATACACTAACGTCGGCACGAGGAGCGTTCGGTGGTGATGCCCGCGGCAAGCATCCACCGATAAGCGGAACGTGACCCTTCATACGACAAATGGCCAACTCTAACTGATTAACACAGGCTTTTTCTACAGCCAAAGGAGCTGCCTGCGATAGACAGCTCCTTACACTTATACACCACTATGCTGTGTAACTATCGATTTTCTTTGATGATCTGGTAGATGCCTAATGCGATGAACACCATTGCGATTCCAATTTCTACTTTGAAAATCAAGGAGAATCCCGGGAAAACTTCTGCTTCCAGCGGGCCTGCAGATCCTGCTATGTCTAATCTTTGTAACATGATCCATTGGGTATACATCATGACCAGGGTGTAATGAGCAAAAGCACCTATCAAAAGAAATAAGCCATACTTCATATAAACCACGTTCAAACCACTCCTCTGCTCATTATTTATGGTTGATCCCGCACATTCAACCTTACGTTTCAATCGATTGAAATTTATTTCCTTCCATAACGGTCTTCATTCAATCAATGGATTTCAATTCCGCCCGTACTTCACCCATTTTATTGTCAACGAAGAAA
This sequence comes from Halobacillus sp. AWH4_228, assembly GCF_056158365.1. Classification (NCBI taxonomy): domain Bacteria; kingdom Bacillati; phylum Bacillota; class Bacilli; order Caryophanales; family Bacillaceae; genus Halobacillus; species Halobacillus sp. AWH4_228. Next base: position 401,800 of record NZ_JBSWTE010000001.1, read on the forward strand.
ATAGATAGGCGGCCATGACCAGTATAGGAACCACCAGAAGGGCAATCAGGTTCGTTTTCCAGGTTAATGGCACCATTCGTTCCCAGATCTCCCCTGTGATTTTCCATAAAACAGAAAAGTAGAAGAGAAAAATAATGATCGAAGCGATTGTTTTCATGGGAGCTTCCGCCTCCTTTATGTATCCGTGTTATCTCTAGTAGAGCATACGTGTGTCGTTTTTTCCAAATAAGGGAAACCGTTAGTAACACGTGTGAGGGAGGGATGGAGTTTGAATAAAACGCAGCAGATCATTTTAGGGCTGGCGATAGGAACAGCGCTGTTTATTGGGGTGCTCGCTGGGATGTCTTTCTCGGAAAACATTTTTGTCGTGATGGGTACCGGACTGGCAGCAGGATTCATCGTCCGGTTCGTTGTCCAGCGTGCGTTTACAGAGATGAATAAAAATAAATCCTGAATGCTTCCTTCCATGGCTGGCCGCCTGTTTTTCCTGAAATAGTGTTATCATAATGAAAGATTCTAACCATGGGAAAGAAGGATGTACGTTGAATAGAGTTGTCATTGTCGTCTTGCAGATTGCCGGTCTTTACGCGCTGTATCTTGCCGGGTCGTGGATCCAGCAGGCGCTTGGATTGTTCATTCCGGGCAGTGTGATCGGCATGCTGCTGTTGTTTGTACTTTTATCTTTGAAAATTATTCCGGAGCGGCTGCTCCAACAGGGCGTGGCGTTTATGATCCGTCACCTGCCGTTCTTTTTCATACCGGCAACCGTCGGAATCATCAGCTACGCCTACGTGTTTAAAGGGAAAGGCCTGCTGCTTGTTGCCATCGGTCTCTTCAGTACAGCGCTGGTCATGGCTGTCTCCGGACGGGTGACCCAGACGCTCGTCAAAAGGAGGGAGGAGGCATGAGTACCGCTCTTTTGATGATGGTGATGACAGTTGCCATTTACCTGGTGACCCTGTTCGTCTACCGCAGACACAGGCGGCTGTACACAACCCCCGTCATCGTTTCTACTGCTTTGATTGTCATCATTCTATTAGTCTTTCACCTGCCATATGAAACGTATATGACCGGCGGAAAATGGATTGACCGGCTGCTCGGGCCCGCGGTCGTTGCGCTCGCTTACCCGCTTTATCAATTCCGGGACATTTTGAAAAAGATGTTCGTTCCGATTGTGACAGGAACCGTGATTGGTGCGGTGGTTGGAATCGTTTCCGGACTGCTGCTCAGCAAATGGGCCGGGTTCAGTGACCTGATCATCCATTCAATCGTTCCAAAATCGGTGACAACGCCTGTGGCGATGTCGATTTCAGAATCGACGGGCGGGGTCATGCCCCTCACAGCCGTATTCGTCATGATTGCCGGCATTGGCGGCCTTTTGATACACCCGTTCGTATTGAAAGTGAGCGGTCTGACGCACCGGATCGGCCGTGGTGTCGGCATGGGCAGCGCCTCCCACGCCATTGGAACATCCGCTTCGATGGAGCGCGATACGCTGGAAGGATCGATCAGCACCGTGGCGATGGTGCTGAGTGCTGTCATCGTCTCCATCATCGCTCCCGGTCTTACGCTGTTGTTCATGTGAAAAGGACCCTCCCTTATGAAGAGGGTGTTGATAAGAAAGAAGAGGCAGTCCAAGTTTACTTGGCATGCCTCTTTTGTCATATTCCGCGGGTATTTATAACGTTGATAGATTTTTTCATAGGAACATTGAAAAAGACTTAAAACCCAAGATTCATTATCTAATGACATCATCATTTTTATCGTAAAGCGTCACTTCTGCCGGAAAAGTATGGTCCACATCAGCAGGCAGCTTCTCATACTTCAAAAATCTTTCATCACTGGAGACATCCGATACGAATGTGTAGTTCTCATTCATTGATACAGCTTTTACGTGTTCTATTTTTAAATCAGGATTTTTCCCTGTCAGGATAGCATAACTGCCTTGATTTGTTTTTATTTCTTCGTAGGAAACGGAGTTGGAACCATATCCGGAATGGTCGATTTTATATTTCCCATTCCACCCCTTAATCAAGTGGGCATACCCAAGATCATGCTGCTGTGTTTCAAATAAAGCTGCGTAGGATGTTGTATCGTCCAATTGAACAATCGTGATCATCTCCGGCTCCACACTCCCTGATGTTCTATTCAGCCATTCCTTTATATTCTGTTGTACATCCATTTCACCAGCCTCGATGGTGTATTGGGTATTTATATACCCTGTACAACTGATAAAACTCACCGCAAGAAGAACTATGGCATATATTAATTTCTTCAAACCATCTCACCCATACCTATCAAATGTTTTTGTCAGCCTTTCTTGAGTGGGAAATTGTAGGTCGTCAGCATCTCCCATCTCTCTAAACCTTATATTCTGCAGGAATACGTTCCCATTTCTATACGAATCAATAAAGATATCGTTTCACACGGACTTCATTTATGGAAAAGGCATCCATTCGTTTTGGAATAAACCGGACAGGTTATAAGAAGAATAAGAAGGAAATGAAAAATTTTCCGGGTATGCTCGTCCGAATCGTCACGGATCGAGGTGTTTTTTCTTACATTATTCGTGTGGGGAATTTTTAGATTATCGTGACTTTTCCATCTATAAAGCGTTATCATAGAGATAACGAGTATATCTTAACAGAAAAGCGGCTGCATCCGGCGGTGGTTTTTCTGCAAAATCATAGTTATAAGGATGGTAGACATGAGCAACAGAGCAATCGAAACAGACGTGATCTTGATTGGCGCTGGAATCATGAGCGCGACACTTGGGTCGCTGCTCCACGAGCTTGCCCCGGACTGGAAGGTGACCGTGTTTGAAAAGCTCGGCCGCACAGGTGAGGAAAGCTCAAACGAATGGAATAACGCAGGCACTGGACACGCAGCCCTTTGTGAATTGAATTACACAAGCGAAAAGCCGGACGGCTCGATTGATATGACGAAAGCCGTGAAAATCAATGAACAGTTTCAAGTTTCCAAGCAGTTCTGGTCTTATCTCGTGAACAACCGCCGTATAGAAAAGCCGGAGGAATTCATCCGGCCGCTTCCACACATGAGTCTCGTATACGGAATCGAGAACATCAAGTTTTTGAAAAAACGCCATGAAACGATGGCGCAGAACCCACTTTTCAAAGATATGAAGTTTTCTGATGATCCGGAAACCTTGAAAAAATGGATGCCGTTGATTATGCAGGAGCGCACGTCGGAAGAGCCTGCAGCCGCAACGAAAGTCGATGCCGGTACGGATGTGAACTTCGGCGCCCTCACACGCAAAATGTTCGACCACCTGGAGCATGAGAACGTGACGATGAACTATAACCACAGCGTCGAAAACCTCGAGCAGACGAGCGGTGGTACGTGGAGTGTGAAAGTGAAAAATGCCAACGGGGAGACCACCCGCTACTTAACGAAGTTCGTCTTCATCGGAGGAGGCGGAGGAAGTCTCCATCTGCTTCAAAAATCGGGGATTCCTGAAGGAAGAGGCATCGGAGGTTTTCCTGTCAGTGGACAATTCCTCGTCTGCAACAAACCGGAGGTCGCAGAAAAGCACCACGCTAAAGTGTACGGCAAAGCACCGGTCGGCGCACCACCGATGAGTGTGCCGCACCTCGACACCCGCTACATCGGTGATAAGAAGACCCTTCTTTTCGGACCGTTTGCCGGTTTTTCACCGAAATTCCTGAAGACCGGATCCAATATGGACCTCCTGACATCGGTCAATGCCAACAATGTCATGACGATGCTGGCCGCCGGTATGAAGGAAATGGCCCTGACGAAGTATTTGATCCAGCAGGTGCTCCAGTCCAAGGAGCAGCGGATGGAAGCATTGAGGGAGTTCGTTCCCGATGCGAAAAGTGAAGATTGGGAGCTTGTTGTTGCCGGTCAGCGTGTGCAGGTGATCAAGGATACCGAGGATGGAGGAAAAGGGACGCTTCAGTTCGGTACTGAAGTCGTCAGTTCCTCCGATGGGACCGTCGCCTGCCTGCTTGGAGCATCCCCGGGAGCATCCACCGCTGTCCATGTCATGATTGACGTGCTGCAGCGCTGCTTCCCGGACCAGTTCGCCCAGTGGGAGCCGAAGCTGAAGGAAATGATTCCGAGCTACGGCACATCCCTTCAGAACGACCCGTCTCTCGTTGAGAAGATCCATGCCGAGACAGGCGAAGCTCTCGGACTGACGGAAAAAAAGCTCGTAATGAATTGAGGAGAGGTGACCGCCTCAGCAGCTGAATGAGAAATCAAAGCCCTTCATCTTTGTCGGATGAAGGGCTTTTTTGTATGTGGCTCTGTTATTGCTTGGTGTTGTTATTTAACATGTGAGCTCCTATCACCCCTTTCTCTCATGGGATTTGCAGGAGGCGACCTTGGGAATGACTCCCTTACCGTGAGCCTCCTCAGGCAGCGCCTTCCGGGGTCTCACGATGTACCTTCATCCCACAGGAGTCTCGCCATTCCCAAGGCCGCCTCTTCAAAGAAGGGTGGTTAGAAAGGACATAACCGAAGTCCGTTACACCACTACGAAAGGGATGGCAGGGAAAACAGGTAGACTCCTGCGGGAAAAAGGAACAAGGGGAGCCCCCGGAGAACGAAGTTCGAGGAGGCTCATCGTTCCCCGCGGAAAGCGGACGGTTTTCCCTGCCATCCCATGCTCTGAGTAAACAACGGACCGGACCCCTGATTCCAGACGGAGACAATTTAGTAATCATTTAAAATATCAACAACAGACTTTAACAAAGCTTTGTATGTAGAAAAGTCACTTTTATTGTAAAAATATCAGAATACTTTTACAATTTTAGAAAAGGAGGAGATCATGTGGAAGCGAAACAGACCGTGTATGTGAATACCTTTACGGACGGAGTGCTGGATCCCGGTAAAGCTATGGAATATAAAGTGAAGGACGGCGGACATATTATCGCCAATACGACGCCCGGGTGCTGGGGGCCGATGATTACGCCGGCGTTGAAGGGCGGTCATGAAGTGACGAAGCCTGTGTATGTTGAAGGGGCCGAGGTGGGGGACGCTGTCGTCATTCATATCCAGTCCATAGAAGTGACGTCGATGGCCACAGCCTCCGGCAATGATCAGCCGGTGGAAGGCCGGTTCACAGGCGACCCCTTCGTCGATGGCCAATGCCCGAGCTGCGGGACGAAAAATCCGGATACGTATATCGAAGGAATCGGCCAGCAGGCGGTCCGCTGTCAAGTGTGTGGAGAAGACGTCACCCCCTTTGTATTTACGAATGCGTACACGATGGCTTTCGATGAACAGAAAGAACTTGGACTCACGCTCCACCAGGAAGCCGCTGAAAAAGTGGCCCGCGATGCCAAGGCTTACATGCGGACACCGGAGGAATCAATCCAAAACCCGGTTGTCACGTTCGCTCCCCATGATATCGTCGGAGCCGTGGCTCGTCTGCGTCCGTTTTTAGGACAGCTCGGAACTACACCCTCCCGTCCGATTCCAGATTCCCACAACGCTGGTGACTTCGGACAATTTTTGATTGATGCCCCGCACGATTTCGGCTTAACGGCTGAGGAGCTTGAAGAGAGAACGGACGGACATATGGACATCAATCGTGTCCGCGAAGGGGCTGTCCTCATCTGCCCTGTCAAAGTGGAAGGCGGAGGTGTGTATGTGGGCGATATGCATGCGATGCAGGGGAACGGCGAAATCGCCGGCCACACGACAGATGTTTCGGGTATTGTCAGCTTGAAGGTCGATGTGTTGAAAGGCGTAAATCTGGAGGGCCCGGTGCTGCTTCCGGTGGAGGAAGACCTGCCGTACCTCGCCAAGCCTTTCACAGAAAAAGAAAAACAGCAGGCCTTGAAACTTGCGGAGAAATGGCAGGTGGGACAGCTGGAGGATTCCTATCCCGTTTCCTTCATCGGAACAGGGGCGGGTTTGAATGAAGCGACAGCGAATGGCATGGAAAGGGCAGCCAGGGCTTTTGGAATCGATGTTCCTGAAGTGATGAACCGTTCCACCATTACCGGATCAATCGATATCGGCCGGCACCCTGGTGTGGTTACGGTGACGTTCCTTGCACCGGCCCACTACCTGAAAAAAATAAAACTGGAGACGATTGTAAGGGATTATTACAAGCTTTAAAGCAGATCGCCAGGTGATTGGTGACAAAATCTTCCGTTTAGCTTTCCAGAAGCGGGGGAAGAAGTGTAATAATTTGTGGTATGGGGGAGGTGTATGTCCTATTTCCGGAAGTCACTGGCGCTCGAACCGATCTATGAAGAGAGGATGAGTCGATGACGAAGCAGATTTTTCAAGTCGATTTGAACAAGCGTATGGATGAACAGGATGTTGTAGGACATAATCGCTGGCACCCGGATATTCCCGCTGTCTTTTCTGTCAATCCCGGAGAATCGTTCCGTATGGAATGCCTCGACTGGACGGATGGACAGATTAAGAACAATGATGACCCTTCAGATATCAGGGACGTCCATCTCGACCGGGTGCATGTACTTAGTGGACCGGTCCACGTCAATGGCGTGGAGCCGGGAGATTTATTAGTCGTCGATATTCTCGATATCGGCACGTTTTCCTCCCATGAGTGGGGCTTTAACGGGATTTTTTCCAAGGAAAACGGCGGCAGCTTTTTGACGGATCACTATCCGGAAGCCGCTAAGTCAATCTGGGATTTTGAAGGGATTTACGCCACCTCCCGCCACGTACCGAACGTCAAATTTGCCGGCATCATCCACCCGGGCCTCATCGGTGTAGCCCCGTCCCAGGAGATGCTGGATGAATGGAACAGAAGAGAAGAAGAGCTCGTCAGCCAGGATCCGGACCGCGTTCCTCCACTGGCCAACCTGCCGACTAAGGAGAACGCCGTTGCAGGCAGTCTGAAGGGAGCCGACTTTGACCGAGTCGCCAGAGAAGGAGCACGGACAGTACCCCCGCGTGAAAACGGAGGAAACTGTGACATTAAGAATCTTTCTAAAGGTTCGAAAATCTATTTTCCTGTCTTTGTGGACGGGGCCAAGCTGTCTGTCGGTGATCTGCACTTCTCCCAGGGGGACGGCGAAATCACCTTCTGCGGCGGAATAGAGATGCCCGGATGGATCGATTTGAAGGTCGAAGTCATCAAGGACGGCATGAACAAATACCAGATTAAGAGAAATCCGGCGTTCCGCCCCGGTCCCGTGATGCCACACTATAACGAATTCCTCGTCTTTGAGGGCGTGTCCGTCAACGAGTTTTCCGGCAAGCAGACGTATTTGGATGCCAATACGGCGTACCGCAATGCCTGTCTGAATGCCATTGAATTTTTGAAGACATTCGGATTCACGGGTGAACAGGCGTACATGCTGCTTGGAACGGCACCTGTGCAGGGGCATCTGGCCGGCGTCGTCGATATCCCGAATTCGTGCTGTACACTGGCTCTGCCGAAGGAAATTTTCACGAAAGATATTCTGCCGAAGTAGAGGAGCGGATACGTGTTGGCCCATTTTTCTTTTTTATGTGAAGCGTGCGGAGAATTCACAATCTGGATGACCGGCATGAAAGAAAGCAGGAGAGAGGCTTCCTGTCCGGATTGTCAGGGCGTTTCAAAGCGGGTTTTCAAGCCGCCGATGACGTCCAGGATGGACAGCCGCGTCAAACAGCGGATCGAAAACGGCATGGAGCCCCGGACCGTCAGGCGTGAGGACCTTCCAGCTTCACGCCCGCGGCGCCAGACAACAGCCCGGCCGTGGCAGGCTGGTCATTAAGTCAAAAAAAGCAGCTGGACGCTTGATGTCCGCTGCTTTTTCAGGCTTTCCTTTTTCGGAATCCTTCCCATGGGGAGGGTTCTTTCCATGCCCTTGCTTTGGTCAGAAACGGAGTCAATAGAGAGAGGGAGATGAATCCCGCTGCGGCTCCCAACCCGTAAAACGATCCGGGCAGCCCGAATGTGACTTTCAAGATCACAAGGACGATAGGAAGAAAAATGAAGAACAGGAAAACAGAATCATCCAGTCTCAAATATTGTTCGAAAGCACAGTGGGGACAGGCAGCCTTTCTCTCCTGCAGCAAGAGTGGCTGCTGGCTGAACGCTGCCCGAAAGCTCCATCTCTGCTTACACTGGATACACGTCGTCACGGTGTTCTCCTCCATTTCACTATTCTTTTTCTATCTATACCTTTTTCGCCTCAAGTGGAAACCTTTGCTCCTGAAGGTTCGTTTGAAATAAGATAGGAACGGATATAGAAATATAGTCTTCTAAAGGAGGAATCTTCATTATGAAAACGTTGGAAAACGCATTAAAACATAGAGTAGGTCTTGGAACCGCACCGCTTGGCAACATGTTCCGAGATGTCCCGGAGGAAGAAGCACGGGAAACGATTCAGACTGCCTGGGATCAGGGCGTCCGTTATTTTGATACGGCTCCTTTTTACGGCGCGGGTCTGGCGGAAAGCCGTCTTGGGGATGTCTTGTCCCAATATGACCGTGATGAGTACGTGATAAGTACGAAGGTCGGCCGCTACATGACGCAGGAGGAAGAAGACAAAGATGGGTTGTTTGCGCATGGACGCAATAACAAGGTCATCACGGACTATTCCGCAGAGGCAACGAGAAAATCAATTGAACAGAGCCTGGAACGTCTGAAGACGGACCGCCTCGATATCGTCTATGTGCACGACTTATCGCCGGACTTTCACGGCGACGAATGGATTTCCAAGTTTGAGGAAGCACGGACAGGAGCTTTCCGTGTGCTGTCCGAGATGCGTGAAAAAGGCATCATCAAAGGCTGGGGCCTTGGCGTGAATACGACCGAGCCAATCGAAATCGCGATGGAGCTGGAGGAAAACCGTCCGGACATCAACCTGTCAGCCATCCAGTATACCCTGCTTCAGCACGATCGTGCGCTTGAGCGTATGATGAAGACGGCGGAGGAAAAAGGCATTGATATCGTTGTCGGCGGCCCTTACAACTCCGGTGCTTTGTTCGGCGGTGACCACTTTAACTATGAAAAAGCGGGCGCAGACATCATCGGCCGTGTGAACCAGTTGAAGGAAATCGGTGATAAGCATGGTGTCCACTTGAAAGCGGCGGCCCTGCAGTTTTCTACTGCCCATCCGGCTGTGAAATCCGTCATTCCTGGATCCACACGTCCGGAACGCATTAAAGAGGATCTTGAAATGATCCAGCGCGACATTCCAGAAGCTTTCTGGCAGGAACTTGTGGAGCGCGGCTTCATTTCCCCGCAGGCACCACTACCTAAATAAACGAAAAGGGTTCATCTTATCTTTTCGGAACTAAAATAAGCGGTCGCTATTTTTATCGACAGCCTTGGGAAACCGCATCGGCGGTTTCCTTTTTTATTGCAGTGGGCGAATATCCGCCATGTTCTCGAGATGGGTGCAGATGTCTGGAAATAATGGAATCCAAAAGTTCCTCTCTACAAAGGGGAGCTTTTTTGTGGGACAAAAAGGCTAAAGCCTATTGAAAGTCTTCGGTTTATAGATGATAATGATTATCATAATCATTATGAGGAGGATAACAATGAAGCATTTGATGAAGCATATGCTGGTGACGATGGTCCTTTTTGGACTGGCTGATCTGGCTGTACATACGAAAACACAGGCGGAAGAACTTCCGGAACATTCGTACGTCGATTTTTCCAGTGACCGTTCTACATGGTTTTTCCGTACGGATGGGGGAGATAGGAGTACGGCCTTTTTTGATTTTTTCTCACCGTTTGATCCGACCGTAAAAGTGGAAGGCTATGATCCTTTAACTTCGTACGAATTGGAACATCGCTATTATTTCGGGGAAGATGACGCTCTCATGGTTCACATCGAGGATATGAAGAAAATGTACGACCCGTATTTCGATTACACGATGGAAGAGGATATGCTCCGCATCCGGCACACCGCTTTTGACAAGCTGTTAACCTCCGGCATTGGTGAACGATCTACGACGATACAGTATACGAAAAAGGTGTGGGACCTTTCGATTGATCTGTCTGAAGTAGAGGGCACTTATGATTACCGTGAGTTTCAGCCGGTGGAAGGTGGCAGGAACAAAGGCGCTGTTACGCCGGATGAGCTGAATGAGGAGGCTGGCTTTACTGGAAAATCCTTCACACTCTCGTCCGGTTCGATTGAACAGAAGGAAGGTGGTGTATATGTTCCTCTTGCATCTTTGATGGAATGGATGGGCAAAACCTCCTTTGAGGAACAAGGTTATCTGACTGTCCAGTCTGAGGGACTGGCAGACGTGACCACTTCTGTAGACCGCCCGGATGTCGAGGTAAGTGATATTGTCGTTCCGAAGCCGTCCAATACATGGCAGGGCGGGGATGATGAGACCTACACATGGGCGGATTATATGAAAGATGTCGATGATGGCGAGCGTCAAACCGGCTGGCTGTGGCAGTCGTTTCATGTTGCTTCCGATGCTTCCTTCAAGGATGAAGATGGAGATCCTGTCCATGTGAAAGCTGACCGTATCGTGCCATTTTCCCTCTACGTGCCCTCTACGTATGATCCGGAAAAGACACGGCTGACGTATATGCTGCATGGTGGAACGGGGAATGAGCATACCCCGACCTACCGTCTGATGAAAGAGGGCATTCCTGTAGAGACCTATGCTGAAGAGTACAATTATATCCTTCTGTCTCCGAATGGATGGACGCAGAACCCGGTGTGGAGGGAGAAGCAGGCGCTTTATTCCGTAGAGCGGTCACTGGCGGAAACCCAGCAGCAGTTCCCTGTCCCGGATGATCATCTGTTCATAACCGGGAACTCCCTGGGGGGACGCGGCACGCTGGAAATTGCGGCCCGCTTCCCGGATCGTTTCCAGGCGATGGCGGCGACAGCTCCGAAGATTACGGATCGTGCTCCCGAAGGAGGGACGATGGTGAACATTGAGGGAACAGACTATGACTTGAGTGCTGTGAAGGACCTGCCCGCGCTCATTGTCCAGGGGACCGCAGATACGACCACCTCTTTCAAGGTGCAGATTGGAAGTGGAGAATCGCCTGGATCCATCGTTTCCTCCGTCATGCCGAAGCTTGAGAATGCCCGTTACATGACAGTGGAAAACGGAGATCATTCCTATTCGTATGCCGCTGTTCTTGAACCGATTCTTGATTTCTTCGAAGACCAGCTGGCAGAGGAGAATGCAGAAGCTGCTGACACGGCCGTCCTTTATAAAGAAAGTGCCCGTGCCGCAGCGAATGGAGAGCAGGTAAAGCTGGATCAGAATACTGAAGTCGTAAATGGAACGACGATGGTCGCACTATCCAGCGTCAAGGAACTTTATGAGAAGAGCGCGGATGTATATCCGATTCACTTGTATGACAGTGATTCGGAGCAGCCGGCAGATTACTGGACGCTTATCGTGAACAACCAAACGATGAATCTGACCCCGGGAGAAAAAACGTACCGCATGAATATGGAGCGTTATAAAGAAGACGCTAAAGTGACCAGAAGCGGTGCCCCTGGTGATGAAGATCAGCTGGAAGCTGCCCCGGTGCTCACAGAAGCCCCTTATGAGAAAAATGGCGAGCTCTATGTACCAGCGGAAGAAGTTCTGACGACTTTAGGAGTAGACACGGCCATTCGTGAGGAAAATGCATGGCAGAAATATCGTGCTTTCTGGTTGTCAGGTGCAGCAGTCATTGTTGCCCTCATCGGCGGCTGGGTTATCTTCAGGAAACGTTCTACATCTAAGTCAGAATCGAAACAACGAAAGCAGGCATAAAAAAATCCCGCATCCTTTATTGGATGCGGGATTTTCTATAGAAAGATCAGTTGCGGATCAGATAATCGAATGCGCCAAGCGCTGCGTTGGCACCGTCTCCCATGGAGATGATGATCTGGTTATGCGGACTGTCGGTAACGTCACCGGCAGCAAACAAACCAGGAATGCTTGTAGATCCGTGTTTATCTGTAATGATTTCACCAATCTTATTCGTTTCAACATCTGTGGTGAGCCATTCCGTGTTCGGCACGAGACCGATCTGGACGAAGACGCCCTCAAGGTCCACGTGCTGTTCTTCGCCGGAAGCACGGTCGATGTACGTGATGCCGTTCACATTCTCATCGCCGGTAATTTCTGTTGTCTGGGCGCCTGTCTTCACTTCGACGTTTGGCAGACTGTGGAGACGATCTTGAAGCACATCATCAGCTTTCAACGTGTCTGCAAATTCAAGGACGGTGACGTTCTGCACGATACCGGCAAGGTCGATCGCTGCTTCCACGCCGGAGTTTCCGCCGCCGATAACCGCTACGTCTTTGCCTTCGAATAGAGGACCGTCACAGTGCGGACAGAATGCGACACCTTTGTTTTTGTACTCGTCTTCTCCCGGAACGCCGGTTTCGCGCCAGCGGGCACCCGTGGAAAGAATGACGGTTTTACTTTTCAGTACGCCGCCGTTATCAAGTTCAAGTTCAAACATGCCTTCCTCATTTTTGCGCAGATCCTTGGCACGCTGAAGGTTCATGATATCAATATCATAGTCTTTGACGTGTTCTTCAAGGCTTGCAGCAAACTTCGGTCCTTCCGTGCTTTTCACACTGATGAAGTTTTCAATCGTCATCGTATCCAGCACCTGTCCGCCGAAGCGTTCCGCTACGATACCGGTACGGATTCCCTTACGAGCGGAGTAGATTGCTGAGCTTGCACCAGCTGGTCCACCACCGACGACAAGAACGTCATAAGGTTCACGCTCTGTAAATTCTTCAGCAGATGGGCCTTCACTGATTTTAGCAACGATCTCTTCAAGGCTGATGCGGCCGCCATTGAAGAATTCACCGTTAAGGAAAGCGGATGGAACCGCCATGATGTTGCGGCTTTCTGCTTCTTCTTTAAAGGCGGCACCGTCCACCATCGTATGGGTGATGCCCGGGTTCAGCACGCTCATGATGTTCAAGGCCTGTACGACGTCCGGACAGTTGTGGCAGCTCAGGCTGACAAATGTCTCGAAATGAAACTCGCCCTTGATGTTCTGGATTTTCTCAATCATCGTGTCATCCACTTTCGGAGCACGGCCGCTCACTTGAAGGAGGGCGAGGACGAGAGAGGTGAATTCATGACCGAGAGGAATGCCGGCAAACGTGATGCCCGTTTCTTCCTGAGGGCGGTTTACGCTGAAGCTTGGTGTGCGATTAAGTGTTGTGTTCTGGACAGTAATTTTCGGTGACATGGATGCAAGTTCATCGGTGAGAGCCAGCATGTCACGGGAGACTTTGTCGTCCCCCGCGCTGACTTTCAGCTCGATGTCACCTTCTAAAAGCTGCAGGTACTGTTCCAGTTGTGCTTTTATTTGTGCATCGAGAACCATGGATTAAGACACTCCTTAGATTTTACCAACTAGATCAAGGCTTGGTGTAAGTGTTTCTTCGCCTTCTTCCCATTTGGCAGGGCAAACCTCGCCTGGGTTGTTGCGAACGTATTGAGCGGCTTTGATTTTGCCGATCAGGTTATCTGCATCGCGGCCGATTCCGCCTGCGTTAACTTCTACCGTCTGGATAACGCCGTCTGGATCGATGATGAATGTTCCGCGGTCAGCAAGGCCGTCTTCTTCGTTAAGAACGTCGAACTGACGGGATAGCTGCTGGGAAGGATCACCGATCATAGCGTATTCGATTTTACCGATTTTTTCAGAGCTGTCGTGCCAGCCTTTGTGTACGAAGTGTGTATCTGTAGAAACAGAGTATACTTCTGCACCTAGTTCTTTAAGAGCTGCATAGTTGTTCTGCAGGTCTTCAAGCTCTGTCGGGCATACGAAAGAGAAGTCTGCCGGGTAGAAACAAACAACGCTCCACTGACCTTTGAAGTTTTCGTTGGAAACGTCGATGAATTCACCTTGTTTGAATGCTTTCGCCTGGAATGATTGTACTTCTTTTCCGATTAGGGACATAGTAAAATTCCTCCTGATATAGGTAGAGATTTAACTGCAGAAAAATGGGCGCAGTTATTTATAATAATTATTATCCAGTAACTATTATTATATACATTGTTTTATTTGTCAACATTTATAAGGTTTTGTCGGAATTTCTTCTGAAGAGCTGTGTAGAGCGGTTCAGAAGAGTAGGGGATAGGTAGGGGATGGATCCCATAGAACGGGGAACATGGAGATTATGTGACAAACGATGAGAAACTTTGACTTTGAATGATTCTATCACATAAACTTAGTTTGGTTACGGAAGTCTGTCATCACGGGATGGATGATCCGTAAAGGGATGATACCCGTTATCTCTATAGTAAAATACTCCGGCTGCAATAGCCAATCATAAGGCTTTCATTTACTTAGTCTTAATATGGAGAAAGGATGGAAAAATTATGCACAAAATTTCTGCTGCGTTACTGGCACTGGTCGTCACTCTTGGGTTGTTCACCCCGGCAGTCCATGCTCATACATCATTGGAAAACTCGACGCCCGCTGAAGGGGAGACGGTGGAAGAACCGCTGGATACGATCGAACTGAACTTCAATACAGTCATTGAAGAAGGAAGCACGCTTGAATTATCGAAAGCGGAAGGAGAGGCTCCTGCACCGTCCGAGGTGACGATCTCTGATCAGACGATGACCGCCGTGTTTGACGATGCCCTTGAAAACGGTGAGTATACCGTCAACTGGGAAATCATCGGTGCGGATGGTCATGTGATTGAGAAACAGTTCAGCTTTACTGTGGATGGACCAGCTCCTGAAGAAAACACAGAAACGACTGAAGAAGTGGTTCCTGAAGAGGAGGACGGTACAGAAACGGACACCGATGCGGAACAAACGGAAACAGATGTGGACAGCGAACAGGAGACAGAAGAGGAAAACAGCCTCCCTGTGTTCATGATTGTTGTTGCGCTCCTGCTTCTTGTCATTGTCATCGTACTTGCCGTGAAGCTGTTCAGCAGCAAGAAGTGAGTCGGTACCAATGGGGATTCTGATTGGATTGACTGAACTGCTTTTGTACCTTTCGTTTTCCTTATTAATGGGATCTTTGATCCTGCTGCTTGTGCCGGACCATCTGAAACCTCCGGTACGCATCGATCAAAGGCTGATTCAGGCATGTGCCCTGCTGGTGACGTTCGGATCTTTCCTGCCGGTGCTGCCCATCGTCGATCTGCTTGCATCATCAAAAGGGTGGGGGAGCGCCTTCATTCAGGTGATTTTTGAGTTTGCCGTCGGACGTGCCTTTTTACTGACCGCCCTTTTCTCTATGCTCCTTCTTCTTATCTGGACAACAAAGGGTGTAAAGGAAAAAGCGGGTCTGCTCTATCTATCTTTAGGGCTTGTCGCTGCGATGACGGCTTCTTACTCGATGGCTGCTCATGCGGCATCCATCGGAGGAGCGTCCGGGCATGTGTTTCATACCCTGCATTTTCTCGGGGCATCCGTATGGATCGGCCTGCTCCTGATGGTCAGCTGGTTTGCGGTGTCTAAGAAGAACTGGGGTTCCTTTCTACGGTGGTACACACCGACGGCTGTCTTCAGTCTGGTTGTCGTGTTTGCCGCCGGGTATTTCACGATGTCCGTGGATTTGTACAGCTACGGTGCTCCAGATATGAATGCGTTGGAAGGCTATTCTCAAGCCCTGCCATCGAACTACGGTCAGGCCCTTCTCGTCAAGCACCTGTTTGTCATCGGCATCCTTTTGTTCGCCTTGATGAACGGGGTGTTGTTCCGTAAAAAAGCCGGTGATCAGCGTTTCAATCCGCTTCCGTGGACGAAGGCGGAAAGTGGGTTTGCTCTCGGCGCTTTTGCTTTGACGGCTGCCATGGGGCGGGCAGGTACCCCAAATCAGGAGGGAACGATAGGAGACGAAGCTTCCTTTTTGTACCGGGCGTTTACAGGGGAAAGCGGCTCGGAACTCATTGAAGTGACGATGTCGTTCGGACCGGTCAGCTGGATGCTCGGTCTGATCGGCTCTTTGTTCCTGCTGCTCACTATCGCTTCCGCAGTGAAGAGGCCTTCACTTGGGATAGTGACGGCTGCAGGGAGTTTAATGATTGTATCGTTTTATTTGGCTGTCATGACGGCTGTATAAAAGGAAAACCCGTACGAGGAGGATCCTCGTACGGGTTTTTTCGTTAAACAAAAAGGCTGAACAGAAGGACGAATCCAAGACCGGCAACGGAAATGATCGTTTCCAGAAGCGTCCATGTAGCGAACGTTTCCTTCATCGTTAAGCCGAAGTATTCCTTGAACATCCAGAAACCAGCGTCGTTGACGTGGGAAGCGATCAAGCTTCCGGCTCCTGTGGAAAGCACCATCAGTGCCAGGTTCACATCCGTCTGCCCGAGAAGCGGTGTGACAAGGCCGACCGTCGTCAAAGCAGCCACTGTAGCAGAACCGAGAGAGATTCTTAGAATCGCAGCAATAATCCACGCAAGCAGCAGTGGAGACATGGAAGAGCCCTCGAACATCTGCGCCACATAATCACCGACACCGCCGTCAATCAAGACCTGCTTGAAGGCACCGCCGCCCCCGATAATCAACAGCATCATACCGATTTGGGCGATAGCTGTGGAGCAGGAGTCCATCACGTCTTTCATCGGAATGTTACGAGCAATCCCCATCGTGTAAACCGCCACAAGCAGGGAGATGATCATCGCTGTGGATGCGTTTCCAATTAAGTTTATAACAGAGAGAAAACCGCCGGATTCTACACCCATGGTTTCCTGAATCAATGTAATAATTGTAGAAATAGCAATGAGAATGACGGGCAGCATAGCTGTGAAAACACTGATACCGAAGCCTGGTGTCTCTTCAAGCTTAAAGGATTTCTGTTCGCCTAAAGAAGCGATGTTCCCCTGCTTTTTGAAAGAGTCCGGGACAATTTTCTTCGCCATTTTTGTAAAAATCGGACCAGCAAGAATGACCGTCGGAACAGCAATGATAATTCCATACAGCAGCACTTCACCAAGGTCTGCCCCATACTCACCAGCGATCACTGTCGGGCCCGGGTGAGGCGGCAGGAAGCCGTGAGTGACGGACAGGGCGGCTGCCATCGGGATTCCCAGATACAAAATCGATACGCGCAGTTCTCTTGAAATCGCAAAAACGATCGGGATCAACAGCACGAGGCCGACTTCAAAGAATAACGCGATCCCGATAATGAAGGATGCGGCGACAACGGCCCATTGGATGTTCTTTTCTCCGAACTTATTGACGAAGGTCATGGCAATGCGCTGGGCACCACCGGCGTCTGTAATCAGTTTACCGAGCATAGCTCCAAGACCGAAAATCAAGGCGAGGTGGCCGAGTGTTCCGCCGAGACCGGCCTCGATGGTTGGTACAATATCCGTAAGCGGCATGCCGAGCAGGACGGCAACACCGAAGGAGACGATAATCAGGGAAACAAACGTGTTCAGTTTGAGTCCCATAATCAAGATAAGTAACGCGACAATTCCTATAGCGACCATTAATAATGGCATCGTAAACCCTCCGTTTGTTTAGTTGGTTAAGTTTCGTTGGTAATTGGCAATGGTGGCGTAGTTTTCTTCCAGAGATCTGGACAGCTGGATGAACATCGGAAGCAGCTGGCGGTATTCATGGACCGCTTCTTCCTCCGGTGTATGCTTGAAGGTGCTGCCGATCATCCCGGATACAATGTCTAGTGAATCCGCCCGGCCTGTAGCGTAGAGTCCTAGAATACAGGCTCCAAGACAGGAGCTTTCATAGCTTTCCGGCACGACAACTTCGGATTCGAAGATATCGGCCATCATCTGGCGCCACACTTCCGAGCGGGCAAACCCGCCGGTCGCCTGGATTCTTGTCACCGGTCCGTCCATACATTCCGTCAACGCAAGGAAAACGGTGTACAGGTTGTAGATGACCCCTTCCAGAGCAGCCCGGATCATGTGCTCTTTTTTATGGGATAACGTCAGTCCGAAGAAGGATCCGCGTACATCCGGGTTCCAAAGCGGGGCCCGCTCACCAGCCAGGTAAGGATGGAAGAGCAGTCCGTCAGATCCTGGTCGGACGCCTTCTGCGATTTTCGTCAGCACTTCGTACGGGTCGATGCCGAGACGTTTCGCTGTTTCTGCTTCCGATGAAGCAAATTCATCACGGATCCAGCGGAGAATCATGCCGCCATTGTTGACCGGTCCTCCGATGACCCACTGATCTTCGGTGAGCGCGTAGCAGAAAATCCGGCCCTTTTCATCGGTCTGCGGCTTGTCGATCACGGTCCGGATCGCTCCGCTTGTTCCGATGGTAACGGCGATTTCTCCTTTTTTGATGGCGTTGACCCCAAGGTTGGATAGAACGCCATCACTGGCTCCGATCACAAAGGAAGTGTTGGAATCAAGACCGGTGACCTTGGCGTATTCTTCTTTCAGTCCGGTAAACTGAGAAGTCGTGGAAACAAGCTCGGACAGTTTTTCACGGCCGATGCCGGCAACCTCAAGGGCTTCTTCATCCCAGTCGAGTTTCTCCAGATTCATCATCCCTGTTGCTGAAGCGATGGAATGATCGATCACATAGGTACCGAATAGTTTATAAAAGACATATTCTTTGATTCCGATATATTTATAGGTTTTGGAATCGATTTCAGGTTGTTCCTGGACGAGCCATGTAATTTTGCTGAGCGGGCTCATCGGATGAATCGGTGTCCCCGTTCTCCGGTAAATGTTGTGCCCGTTCCACTCGGTTTTGATTTTTTCCGACCACTTCTCACTGCGGTTGTCCGCCCATGTGATGCAGGGGGTGATCGGACTGCCGTCCTTATCGACAGCAATCAGGCTGTGCATCGCACTGCTGAAGGATACAAAGGATACGGCTTTGTCCGTATGCTTCTTTTTAACAAGTGTGACCGCTTCCAAAACAGCCTGGAAAATTTCCTCCGGGTCCTGCTCAGCTGTTGAGATGTCCGGCGTATGAAGAGGGTAGCCGACATTCGCTTTCTCCACGACATCTCCCTGTTCGGTGAACAAGACGGCTTTTGTACTGGTGGTGCCGATATCGACACCCATCATATAGTTAGTCATCGCTTTCGACTCCTTTTGAATAGATCTGCTGCGACCTCCATAAATCCTCGACACTTCCTTGGACGTCATCGAAATTTTTGTGCAGCGATTTGACCATAAGATCGCGGTCTTTCTGACGGATCGCTTCGATATACAATTCATGGTTGTTGATAATCCGGTCGAAATCGTCGTACTTTTCCTTGAAGCGCATGCGCATGGAAATGAGGATCAGGCTTTCCAGTGTCGGCTTCAGGTTCTTCCAGATCATGAGAATGTGGGAATGATCAATAGCGCGGATGATCGTTTCGTGAAACAGGACATCTTCAAATGAAAAATCATCAGCATCTTTGTACTTGATCGCAATCTTCATCATTTCCAGTGTCTTGCTCAGTTCTTTCACGAGACCTGCTGTGTCCATTTTGACGAGCCGTTCGAATACGAATGTTTCGATTAAAAGACGGACATCGTAGATTTCCTGGATTTCCTTCTCGGACAGTTCAAGAACAACCGCCCCCATCCGTTCGAGACGGATCAGGTTTTCTGATGCGAGCAGCTTCAGGGCTTCACGGACAGGGGAGCGGCTGACGGAAAATTCGGAAGCCATCTGGTTTTCGGACAGCTTTGAACCGCTTTCAATCAAACCGGCAATAATCCGGATCCGAAGCTCAGAGGCGACACGTTCGCCGGCCGATGCTTTATTCAGCCATTTTTCAGGATATAAATAAGGGATGGAATCTGTCATCGATTCACCTTCTTTAATGATTTTCGTATACTTGTTTAACTTGTATACAAGTATTATGGCATAGATCATAAAAATTGAAAACGCTTTTAATAAAATTTTTTGAAACGCTTTCTTCAGGTCCTGTGCTGATGGGGCCTGAATGTGTCATAAGGAGATACATTCGTGGTAAACTGGTAGGAGATATTATGGACCGGAGGGGCTTTATGCGCATTTTTAAAATTTTGAACAACAACGCTGTTGTGGTGTACGACGGAGGACAGGAAAAGATTGTGATGGGGAAGGGGCTTGCCTTTCAAAAGAGGCGCAATGATATCGTCCCGAAAAATAAAATCGAAAAGATCTTCCTGCTTCGGGATCAGTCATCAGAGAAGTTCCAGCAGCTGCTTTCGACTCTCCCTGAAGCTCACATAGATCTCGCTGAACGGATCATCAGCTATGCAGAAGGCCATTTGGAAGCGCCTTTGAATGACCACATTCATATTGCACTCACCGATCACCTTTCGTTTGCACTTGAACGTCTGGAGCAGGGGTTTCCGATTCACAATAAGCTTACACACGAAATCAAGTTTCTCTATAAGAAGGAATTTGAGGCGGGGATGTGGGCAAAAAAAGAAATCAGGAAAGTGATGGGTGTTGATATTCCACCTGATGAAGTCGCGCATATCGCGCTGCATATCCATACTGCGAAAATGGGATCTCCGTCGATGGGGGAATCGCTTCAGACAGCGACGGTCCTCAGGGATATTGTTGAGAAAGTGGAAGAGACTGCAGGGATTACGATTGAAGAGACAAGTATCAATTATCAGCGCCTGGTCACCCATCTGCGCTTTGCACTGAGCCGTGTGGAGGAAGGCAGTCAGTTCGAACCGATTGACGAAGATATGCTCGAATTGATAAAAATGAAATACAGCGACGCATTCCGGACGTCTGAAGAAGTGGCAGACTTCTTGAAAGCGGAGTACAATATCGATTTTCCAGAGTCTGAAATCGCCTATATCGCCCTCCATATTCAGCGTTTAATGAAGTGATTGTTTTTAATTGAAAATGGTTGACGACAGCGTTTTCATCGTATAAAATAGGAATCAATCCAAAGTTAAATAACGCAGGATTGTTACTGCAGAAGCAGGCAAGACCTAAAATGTGTAAAGAAGCATAGGTGTATTCATTTTGATACCTATCCGCATTCTTTATGCGTTTTAGGTCTTTTTTATTGGAAAAATAAAGGAGGAATCTTCATGAATCACAAAGAAGTTGCTGAACAGCTTGTCCCTCTGCTTGGTGGGAAAGAAAACATTGTCAGCGCCACTCACTGTGCCACTCGTCTCCGCCTTGTAATGGATGATGAGAGCAAAATAGATAAATCTGCCGTTGAAGAACTTGATGGGGTCAAAGGAGCGTTTTCAAGCTCCGGACAGTATCAAATCATCTTCGGAACAGGGACCGTCAACAAAGTGTTCGCCCATTTCGGCCCGCTTGTAGGTGCGTCCATGGGAGATGACGAAGAAAAGAAAGACGCCTCGGTTTCCCATAAAGATGCAGCGAAAAGTAAAATGAACCCGTTCGCCCGCTTCGCGCGGACGCTTTCCAACATCTTCGTTCCGATCATCCCGGCGATCGTAGCTGCCGGTATGCTGATGGGGCTGCTCGGCTTAATGCGTACGTACGAATGGATGGATCCAGCAAGTGGATTGTTTGTCATGCTGGATATGTTCTCCTCAGCGTCCTTTATCATTCTTCCGATCCTGATCGGTTTCAGTGCAGCCAGGGAATTCGGAGGAAACATGTACCTCGGTGCGGTTATCGGGGGAATTATGACCCATCCGGCCCTGTTAAACCCTTGGGGGCTTGCTGATGCCCAGCCGGAAACCCTTGATTTCTTCGGCTTCGGCGTTGAAATGCTCGGTTATCAGGGTACGGTTATCCCTGTTCTGTTGACGGTTTACGTCATGTCCTGGCTTGAAAAGAATTTCCGTAAGATCGTTCCGAACGCGGTCGATCTTCTGCTTACCCCGTTCCTGACTGTTATTTTCACCGGTTTCGTAGCGCTTCTTGTTGTAGGACCGCTCGGCCGTGCGCTTGGGAATGGATTGACAACCGCTCTTGATGTCGTTTATGAAACGGCCGGTCCGATTGCCGGACTGATCTTCGGGGGCTTGTACTCTACGATCGTACTGACAGGGGTGCACCACAGCTTCCACGCCATTGAGGCGGAACTGTTGAATAACGTCGGCGGAAACTACCTGCTCCCAATCTGGGCGATGGCCAACATTGCTCAAGGGGGAGCGACACTTGCCGTCTTCTTTAAAACACGCAACAAGAAAACGAAAGAAATCGCTCTTCCTGCTGCCATCTCCGCATTCCTCGGGATTACAGAGCCGGCGATTTTCGGTGTGAACTTGAAGCACCGCCGCCCGTTCATCGGTGCAGCCATTGGTGGTGCGCTCGGCGGAGCTTACGTCGTCTTCACCAAAGTGATGGCAAACGGTATCGGTCTGACAGGTATACCGATGTTTGCGATTGCGCAGGACCCGATCAACTACGGCATCGGCTGTCTGATCGCTGTCGGCGGTGCGGTCACTGCCACTCTTCTTCTTGGATGGAAGGAAGAAGCGAAGTAAACCCCTTTTTTCAAGTCCTTACCAGCTTGTCTGGTAGGGATTTGTTTCGTATGATTCATACAAAGGTTCAAAGGAGGAATTAGTGATGAAAAATGGTGTCATCTCGCTCGGTGAAGCGTTAATCGATTTTATTCCCTTGGATAAAAACAATGTGAATTACCAGAAAAGTCCCGGCGGTGCTCCGGCCAACGTGTCGGTCGGTCTCGCAAGACTCGGGGTTCCATCCACGTTCTTAGGGAAGGTCGGCGATGATGTTCTCGGACGGTTCCTGAAGACCACCCTCGAAGATTTCGGTGTGCAGACCCACGCCATGCCGTTGACGGGTGATGTGCGTACAGGTGTGGTGTTCGTAACGAACGCGGAAGACGGAGAACGCAGCTTCGATTTTTATATTCATCCCAGTGCAGATCAGTTTTTAGAGCGCTCCGATCTTCAGGAAGCTGACTTTGATACACACAAGGTGCTTCACTTCGGTTCCATCTCCATGATCGGAGATACGGTAAAAGATACGACGAAGCGGGCTGTGGAGCTGGCCAAAGAAAAACGGATGGTGATTTCCTATGACCCCAACCTGCGCATGATGCTTTGGCCATCTGAAGAACAGGCCCGCGAAACGATCATTTCCATGCTCGGGGAAGCGGATATGCTTAAGCTTTCTGAAGAAGAGCTGGCATTCATTACGGGAGAAAAAGAGATCACGCCCGGCCTGAAAGCTCTCGAGAAATATGAAATCCCTCTCGTTCTCATTACGATGGGCGGGGACGGAAGCTATGTTTCTACGAAAGAAGGCGTCGAGCACGTTCCGGCTATGAAAGTAAAAGCGGTCGATACAACAGGGGCTGGAGATGCGTTTGTCTCCGGTATGCTTTATCAGCTGAACCGCTATGAGGGGAACATGGAGGAGCTGACGCTTTCGGAAGCTGTGAAAATGGCAGAGTTTGCATCCGTTTCCGGAGCACTGGCTGCATCGACAAAGGGAGCGATGACGGCCCTTCCGACTATCGAAGAAGTTCAAACACGCCTTCATCAGTCAGGAGAGTAACCGATGTCTAAAGATCAAGAACTGCGAAAGAGCGCTTATGAAGAAATCGAAAAGCATCAGTCTCTAGTAGAGAGTGATCCGTATCGTCTCCATTACCACATCATGCCTCCGGTCGGACTGTTGAACGATCCGAACGGCTTCATTCAGTTCCAGGGCACGTACCATCTGTACTATCAGTGGATGCCGTATAAAACCGACCACGGTGCTAAACTGTGGGGGCATTATTCGTCTGAGGACCTTGTCCACTGGACGCATGAAGAGATCGCTCTGACCCCGTCCGAGTGGTTTGAGAAAAACGGCTGCTATTCCGGCAGTGCCATCGAGCATGACGGAAAGCTCTATGCCTTTTACACAGGAAACGTCAAAGATGAAAATGGAAACCGGGAATCGTACCAGTGTCTCGCTGTATCCGAAGACGGCATTCAATTTGATAAAAAAGGTCCTGTCGCCCATCTGCCTGACGGCTATACCGCCCACTTCCGCGATCCGAAAGTATGGAAGCAGGATGGCCGCTGGTTTATGGTCATCGGCGCTCAGACGGAAGATGAGAAAGGGGCGGTCGCTCTATTCACCTCAGACAATCTGATGGACTGGACCCATGCCGGTATTCTTGCCGGCGCCGGTCAGGAACCTCACGGGGAGTTCGGGTATATGTTTGAGTGCCCGGATTTATTTGAACTGGATGGACGGGATGTGCTTGTCTTCTCTCCACAGGGACTGGAAGCGGACGGCATGAACTATCAAAACGTTTATCAGGCCGGCTATGTGACAGGGGCCTTCGATCCGGAAGAAGGGATATACGAGCATGGTGCATTTACAGAGCTTGATCACGGTTTTGACTTTTACGCGCCGCAGACGACCTTGGATGCGCACGGCCGCCGGCTGATGTTCGGCTGGATGAGTGTACCGGACCAGAATGAGCAGGATCACCCGACGATTGCCCACAAGTGGCTGCACAACATGACGCTTCCGCGGGAATTAACATGGCAGGACGGTCAGCTGTACCAACAGCCGGTTCAGGAATTGGAAGCACTCCGTCAGGGAGAAGCCGTTGAACATCAGGTCAGCCTCCACAACGAGAGCCGTACCTTGGACGGTGTTCATGGGAAGGTCGTTGAACTGATGATGAGTGATATCGACGTTGCAGAGGGCTGGATGAGTGTGGCCATCGGTGGAGATGCAAGGATTCTATATTCCAGCGATCAACAGGTGCTCACCCTGGAACGTCAGAGCTATGTGGATGGAACCGTCGAAAAGCGCCAGGTCGAAGTACCGCAGCTTGATAGTCTGAGGATATATGTAGATACGTCCTCTATCGAAGTTTTCGCTAATGATGGTGCCTGCGTGATGACCGCCCGGTTCTATCCATCTGTTCAGGACACGAGCATTCGTTTCAGCAGTTCAGCAGCTGCAAGCTTCTATCTTCACAAATGGAACCTTGCAAAAGTTTTCTAGGTATATAGATGTGCAAAAGACAGACGGGACCCGTCTGTCTTTTTTTATGTCTTATTTCCTATAAAGCGCTTCACATTGTAATGGTTATAAACGGCTTGAAAACACTGATATGAAAGGATTTAATCGTAATTCTACCATTCTCGGAAAAGAACAAACATTCGTTGGAATATTGGTTCTTTATATTCAATTCATAAAAATTAAGAAGGGGTATAAAGGACGTATGAAACTGGATTTTAGAATCATTTAAATGGAAGTTTATTACAACGCACATCCCTCTTCTCCCCTAATTTTACATTTTGTGCAATCCTTTGCACAGTAGTGGGGAAATCGCTGTCATCCTTGTGAAAGGTGCCCTTTCATGACTTTTGGCATAAGCGTGAATGGCAGGATTTCCGGCGTTGACCACCCCTGTTTTACCACGTAAAGTTAAGACGTGTTCCGGAGCACACTTCATATACTTAACAATTCTGGAGGGGAAAGAAAACATGAAACGAAATCATTCGATCTTATCTAAACTGGCGCTTTCTGCTTTTATCCTGACCGGCACGTTTGCCCAGCTCCCAACAACTTCTCACGCAGCATCCACAGATGACACACCTGTGTGGTCCCGTGAAGACGCGCAGAACTTCACGTTAACAGACGAAAACACAGCCCCAAACATTGATTCCTTTACTGATGTTGCCCCGGACTATTGGATCTGGGACACATGGCCGCTTCGTAACCGTGATGGTTCTTTCGCCAAGATCAACGGGTACTATGTACAGTTCGCGCTGACAGCGAGCAAAGAATACACATGGGGCGGCCGCCACGATCATGCGGAAATCCGCTACTTCTATTCTAAGAACGGTAAAGATTGGGAAATGGGTACGGTCCCTTATGACACGGACAAGGCGCTTGGTTACCGCCAGTGGGCCGGATCAGCTATGATGGAGAAAGACGGCACGATCCACTTGTTCTACACGGCTGCAGGACGTAAGGATGAAGGTCCGACATTCGAACAGCGTCTGGCTAAGACGACATTTGAAATGGATTACGACAACAAAGAAGGTTTCCAGGTAACAAACAATGGCGACCACCAGATTCTTGCTGAAGCAGATGGCGAGTATTACGAGACACAGGAACAAAAGACCGGAAGCATTATCTATTCTTTCCGTGATCCTTGGTTCTTCCAACACCCTGAAACCGGCGAAGAATACATCATCTTCGAAGGAAATACCGGTGGCGATGAAAAGACACTCGAAGAGAAACACATTGGTGATGTAGACGAAGACGTTCCTGCCGGCGCTGAAGACTATAACGGAAATGTCGGGATTGCTAAGGCAGAAAACGAGGATCTGACAGAATTTGAATTAATGCCGCCTCTTCTTGAAGCGAATGGTGTGAACCAGCAGCTGGAACGTCCACACGTTGTCCAGAAGGGTGATGACTATTACTTGTTCACGATTACCCATGAGTTCACATTTGCTCCTGGAATTGAAGGTCCGGATGGTCTTTACGGCTTCCACGCCAACTCCCTTTTCGGTGATTACGAGCCGATGAACGATACGGGGCTTGTTATAGCCAACCCGGCTGAAGATCCATTCCAGGCATACTCCTGGGCTGTGCTTCCACACGGACAGGTGATCAGCTTTGTGAACGAATACCATGATGAAAATGGAAACTTCCAACAGGGTGGATCCTTTGCCCCAACGCTTAAACTGAAGTTGAAAGGTGATACTTCTGAAATTAAGCGTGAGATGGGTGAAGGTGAAATTCACGGGTAAGTTTTGATGAACAAAGCCGGCACGACCTGCCGGCTCCCTGTTTATAAATAAGGAGGAGAACGATGAAAACAAATACATGGATGAAACGTTCCTTTTTAGTGACGACCGCTCTTGTTTCCACGTTGGCATTTGGCAGTTCTGTTTCTGCAGAAACCAGTCAGACTTCCAACTGGACGATTGAAGATGCCTCACAGATTGAGCGCACGAAAGATACAACCGCCCCTTATATCGAGCCGGATTTTGAAAAAATGGCTCCAGAACTTCATGTTTGGGATACGTGGCCGCTTCGTAACAAAGACGGCTCGGTCGCCAAAGTGAACGGCTACTACGTGATTTTCTCCCTGACGGCTCCGTCCGACCTGCTTCCAGGTAAACGACATGATGTAGCGACGATCCGCTACTTCTATTCCAAAGACGGCAAGAGCTGGGAGCTTGGCGGAGAGGCGTTTGATCCAACAGGCGCCTACGGTTCAAGGCAGTGGGCAGGCTCTGCGATGATTGAAGACGGTGAACTGAACCTGTTCTATACAGCTACAGGTCGTAAAGGGGAGGAGGGCGTCACCTATGAACAGCGTCTTGCTCTTGCTAAAGGGGAAGTGAACGCATCTTCTGAAGGCATTTCCTTCGAAAACTTCGATCACTCCATCATCCTTGAGCCTGAAGGCGAGCACTATCAGACTGAGGAGCAGGCAGAACAGGGTGACATCGGCTACACGTTCCGTGATCCATGGTTCTTTGAAGATCCAAAAACAGGGAAAGACTATATCTTGTTTGAAGGAAACTCAGCCGGAACACCAGCGGAGCGTACGCTGGATACCGATTATATCGGAAGCGGTTCTTTCCAGGATGACTTCAGCTTCACAGACGAAGGATTTGCAAAATTATTCAACGGGGCGATCGGAATTGCTGAAGCAACGAACGATTCCTACACCGAATATGAAGCTCTACCACCAATTCTGGAAGCGAATTACGTCAACCAGGAGCTTGAGCGTCCCCATATCGTAACCAAGGGTAATCAATACTACCTGTTCACGAATACACATGAACACAAATTTGGTCCGGACCTCGATGCACCGGACGGCCTGTACGGCTTTTCATCCGATGAGCTGACGTCCGGCTATGAGCCGCTGAATGACAGTGGGTTAGTCCTGGCCAATCCGGAAGAACACGCGTACCAATCCTACTCCTGGATGGTTCTTCCAAACGGAAAAGTGATCAGCTTCTATAACTTCCATGATCTTGATGGAAAGAACATCTCAGATCTTGGAGGAACGACTCCGGAGTATCAGATGTCCCACTTCGGTGGTACACTGGCGCCGACCATCAAGCTCGCGATCCAGAATGACAAAACCAAAGTCATCAAGGACGGCCATCCGGGAAAAATTAAATAACTTCGATTGAACCACCGGCTCTTCATAAGAGCCGGTGGTTTTTTGAATTTGTTATAAAAGTACAATTGTGAAAGATCAGCTGGCAAATTTTCTCACAAGTATTCCAATTATTTTTATAAATGGTAGAGTTATAGATGATTAGGGAGACCGGAGGAGTGTAGGAAAAGACTGAGCCGTCAGGGAAGGTGCCCCGCTTCTGCTTGTGAGAAAAGATTAGATTCCCAAGGCTCCCTGAGGAAGCGGTCCGAAAGCGTACGGTCCGCGATTATATCCTTCTTGGCGGGGGGGATTGTCGTGGATGTCAAAGAACCTTGAATGAAACCTGCCAATAGAGCAGGCGATTAACCTCTGATTCCTTTTGTAAAAACTCTGCAAATCCAGTAAAAATCTCTCCTGATAGGTTCACAGTTCTGGTGGGGTCCGATAAGCTGAAGGGATACATAGGAGGAAGAGAGAAATGGAGATGGTGATGAGTGAATGATTTAAGGACCCCTGAGAAAAGATTCCGTCCGGAAATCGAAGGCGTGCGTGCGGTTGCCGCCTTCCTTGTGGCGGTGTACCATATATGGCTTGGATCGGTTTCCGGCGGTGTGGATGTATTCTTTATCGTTTCCGGTTACTTGATAACGACCTCCCTGCTTTCCAAAATGCTCAAGCAGGGAAATATCCATTTAGGAGAATACCTGCTGGGGCTCGGACGCCGGCTGTTCCCGGTGGCGTTTATCGTCGTGCTGTTCACCCTTGCCGGCTCCATCTGGATTCTTCCGCAGGCCCAGTGGAAGCAGATCATCTCTGAAGGATTCGCTTCGGTGTTTTATTTCCAGAACTGGCAGCTGGCCTTCAGTTCCGTTGATTACCTGGCTCAGAACAACCAGGCAAGCCCTTTTCAGCATTTCTGGGCATTATCTGTACAGGGACAGTTTTACATAACCTGGCCGATTGTCATCACGGCCGCGTATTTTCTTGCGCGGAAGGTTTTGAAAACGCCGGTCCGGAAAACACTGCTCGGTGTGCTGCTCACATTGTTCGTGCTATCTATTTCGTACTCTGTTTACAAAACGGCTGTAAACCAGCCGTGGGCCTACTTTGATACGTTTGCGCGTGCGTGGGAGTTCAGTCTCGGAGGCATCGTCGCATTGCTGCTGCCTTATGTGAAGCTGAACAGACATGTGTCTGTGATTCTTGGATGGACCGGCCTGGCCGTTATTTCGCTTACGGGTATTCTGCTTCCGGTATCTACTGTTTTTCCCGGGTGGGTCGCTCTTTTACCGGCCTCCGGCGTGATTTTTGTTATTATATCGGCTGAAAACAGCGGTGGCTTCGGTGTGGACCGTCTGTTAGGCTCCAAGCCTTTCCTCAAATTCGGAAGCATTTCCTACGGGTTTTATTTGTGGCACTGGCCGCTTTTGATTTTCTATTTTGCCTGGTTTGATACCGGTCAGGCATCGATATTCGCCGGGGCGGTCATTATAGCAGCTGCCCTTGTGCTTGCTTATGTAACGGTAACCTACATTGAAGCGCCTGTTCGTAACTTGAGCGTGAAAACGTCGAAGGTGAAAATCGGAAAAGCGCTCACCGCCTTGATTGTCCCTGTTCTTCTCGTCAATGGCGGATGGAATTTTTACGTGAGTCAGATGCAGGGAAAGGCTTATGAGGCGGGGGACTATCCAGGTGCTCAGGCCGTCTTCTATAACGTAGATGCGGAAGAACTGGATCCTTATCCATCGACTATTGAAGTGCAGGAGGAGCTGCCGGCCTTTTATGAGGACAGAGAATGCTTCATGTATACGAGTGAAGAAGGGATGAAAACTTGTTCAATGGGAGAAACGGAGAATCCCGACTATACGGTTGCCCTCGTCGGCGGATCCCACTCGGGACACTGGTTCCCGGCCCTCAGTGAACTGTCTGATGACCTGAATTTGAAAATCGAGCTTTACAATAAGGATGCCTGCCGGTTCTCCAACGATGATTTTGACGGATTGTTGAACGAAACATGTATGGACTGGAATGAAAAAGTGCTGCAGGATCTCCAGGAGGACCCGCCGGACCTTGTCTTTACAACATCCACCGTCAACAGTGGAACGACGGTGCCGGACGGCTATCTTGAACAGTGGAAGAAACTTGAAGGGACGACCCATATCATGGCTGTCCGTGATAATCCGCGGATGAAAGAGGATACGCCGCTCTGCATTGAGGAAAAGGGGTCAATCGAGGATTGCTCGGTTTCCAGAGATGAAGCTTTATCCGATGTCGTGCCATGGGAAAACACGGATGGGATCCCGGAGAATGTCACATTTGTGGATTTGTCGGATTACTTCTGCGGGGAAGAAGTGTGTGAGCCTGTCATTGGTAATGTGATTGTCTACCGCGACAAGCACCACTTGAGTACAGCTTACTCCAAAACCCTTGCGCCCGCATTGAAGGAGCCTTTAGAGGAAGCGCTGCAGAAACAATCCTGATAAAACGGCAGGAGAACGTCACATGTTCTCCTGCCGTTTTTATTTGTCCACCCGTTTTAAAAGTCCTCGCTGTATACTCTGCCGTTCTGGTCGATATAGACCGAGGAAATCATCGTCCGGGCGAACTTTTCTTTTGGGTAGGTTCCTTGTACTTCGATGGTCAGGCTGTACACACCTTCTCCGAGCTTCGGAAGCTGGTAGACACCGTCCGACTGCTTCTTCGCTTTCAGTTTTGTTTCTTTTTCCCGTCCGTTTTTATAGTGGGTGACGGTCATATCTGTCTTATATTTCAGGCGGGTATCTTTGTTTTTCACTTTCAGCTCGTCCACATTCATGAAGGCGCTGATTTTATCGTTCAACTCACTGTCAAAGGAGGTGTTGAGCAGATAGGATTCCCCGCCAGGGCTCCGGGCTTCCAGTTTCCATCTGCCTGCTGCGGGGTCATCGATTCTCAATGTGTGATGATAGGATCCTTCAAGCACCTCGGTTTCATCCTTCGCGGCTTTAAAGCCGCTGTAGGTTTTTTTATCAGGGGAGACAAGCTTCAAGTCAACATCCGGGCTGGAACTGATCCAGTCGAAGGTGACGGCGTCTGCTCCGGATTCTACAATAACGGTCTCCCGTGTGCGTCCTGTGTATTCGCCGCCTGAGACGTACTGGCCGGCCGCCGGCTCGGATTCTTCTGACACAGCGGCTGTTTCGAGTCCGAATGCCGCCAGCGGAGCGGTCTCATTCAAGTAAGGACGGAAAAGGGGAAACGTGGAGGAGCCTTCTTTAATGCTCGTGTGATCCCATTTTCCAACTTTCAATTCCTGGGCGTAAGGAAGGCGTGAGCTTTTCACTGTGACCGCCCCATCGTTGCTGCCGTAAGAGCTTAAGTACAAGCCTCCCCAGTACAGGGAGCTGCCGAAGCTGCCCCATTCCGTACCGCCGAACGTGTAAAACGGGACGGCATCGATTCCTGGTCTGCTGTCGGTGGTGGAGCGGAAATAGCTCATGTATCCAGTCTGCAGGGAATAGGTGGCTTCATTTTTACTGCCGATGATTCCCGCAAGCCATCCGGCCCAGCTGCTGTAAGCGAGATCGGCAAGCTGCGAGCCGTGGTGCGGGGAGGATAAGGTAATGACACGATCCACATAGGGAGACGCACTGTGATGAACAAGCGCCGCCTGTGTATCAATGCCGCCTTTGCTGTGAGCGACGATAACGACTTTTTCACCGAAATGATGATACATGTCTTCGATTTTTCCGGCCAGCAGCTCCCCGTTGTCCCACATATCTTTTGTTGGGTACAAATCGATAAAGGCTGTTTCGTAGCCGTTATCGAGAGCGGTGATATACATATCATTACTCTCGTACCACGTCTCTGATGAACTGTTGAGGCCGTGAATGAAAAGAATGGGGCGTTTCTCTTCTGTTACAGAGGCGGGCGTGTCTCCCACGTACCATTCCCCGGGATTCCCGGAGGCTCCATCTTTAATGGAGCCGGCGTGGCTGGTGATGGGAAAAAAGAAAAGCAGGAAAGCGCAGGTAAAGAGACCTTTGGTCAGCAGATCCATGTACATTCTCCTTCACAATTGAATTGAGGAGGTCATGAGGTTTGATCCAGGGGTGTCCACCATTTCTATCGTACGCAACCTGGAAAATCTGACAAGGTGCATTGGAAACAGGCAGAAAGTCCGGGAAGGGAAGGAGCGTCTGCATCAGGAGCGGAAGAAAACGAAAAGGTGTGATTTCTACTCCCTAAATCCCCCATGGTTTCATAGGATAGAGGAGGGGGGGAGTGGTTGAGGTGGCTGAGGCTGTTTCACGCGGGAATAATTTAATTTTCATGACGGAGCCGGGAGGTCAGACGGTTGAATCAGGGGCTACCGTGGATGTGACGAAAGATCTGCCCGGCGGCATTGATGTCCGCCCGTTCTACTCCATCCGGGTGGCCGGCGGCAACCGGGTGGTATCGGAAGGGCCTGTCACGTTCAAATTGATTGTGAAAGTGGAAGGTGTGAATTTCCTCCTGCTGGATTCTTTCCGGGTCATTCCGGGACAGCAGTTTACAAGGGTTTTTAATGTACCTGGGACGGGACTGACGATAAAAACAGAGGCTGATGGAGGAACGGGGCTGAATGCCGTGGATGTTGTGGTGTTCGGATATAAATTTTGACGGCAGGGATTTTCCCTGTTTTTATTTTTGTAAAAAGGCCCCGCTGCCGAGGCCGTTATTTTTTCTGAATGATATAGGTTGCCCGGTCCGTCGTGACAATAAAGCCCTCCGGACTGTATAGGTACTGCGTCGTATCCTGCAGAGGAATTTCGTAATAGGGTGCTGGGAGCGGCTCCATCTGCTGAGGGCCGATTTCCGCTTCGCCATCTCCATATAAAAACAGGGAATGCATAGGCAGGTATTCATCCAGACGTGCAGCATCCGTCCCGTAAGCGATGTAATCCAGATGCATCTCTGTTGTATCCTTATCGTTCAGTTCCAGTTTCGTAATGACAATATCGGCACCGCTCCATCGCTGGAAGCGTTCGTTGAAATGTTCAATCGTTAATGGTTGTCCATCCATGATGAGATCCCTCCTGACTTTATCGTCTCCAAAGGAAACCCGCTCTACGCTGTTAAATAGTGGTCGCGGGGGGAATGGAAGGGGGAGGAGGGAAATCGATGGCCGATGATTTAAAAGAAGCCCGCCAGCTGCTCAGCAGGGCGGTTGATATTCAAAGCAGACTGGGACGTTCAGATGTCCGTAACGAGCTCATCCACCGGTCGGTGCCTGTCTTATGGCTCGGGGAGAGGCGGGATCATCCGATCGTCACCATTGGGACAAACCCGACGTCCCGATATGTTTTGAACGACCAGGCTGAATGGCAGACGACGGCGCAGTCATTTGACAAGGAAAGTGCAGATCTACTCGCATCTTTTCAAGAAGATGATGACCGGCAGACAGCCGTCATCAGGAAATATGAGGATTATTTTAAGGGGGAAGAGGCGTATACCCGATGGTTTGGCAGAAAGGGTGGAGCGAAGCTTGAGGGGTTTATGAACGGGATGGGAGCTTCTTTTTATCAAAACGAGCCCCCTCTTGTTCATGTCGATGCTTTTCCTTTTCCGACGCTCCAGTTTATGGGTAAAATAAAAAAGAAAGAGAAGCTGCTGCGTCTTCCTGAAGTAACGGCAATGCTTGAAGAAACGCTGCATTATTTACAACCTTCCCTTATCCTGCTGCTTGGCAGAGAACACAGGAGAAGGTTTACAGATGTCTATGATGTGTCCTACGATTCATCCATGAACGTAGAAGGATTCCCTTCTGCCCGGTTTCATTTCGGTACATCCCCCACCCTTGATGTACCTGTCATCGGCCTCGATTTCAAGCCGTCCGAGCCGTTTCTGGGCCTAGGCAGCCGTGTGGATGATCGTGGGGCACATCACGGGCGGTATGGAAAACGGGAAAGTCAGAGGGATATCGGTGCATATATTCGAGAGTGTTTTTTGAAAAGGGGAGAAGGAGTATGAGAATGAGACTGGGAGTGCTGTTTCTGTTCAGTCTGGTTGTAATAAGCGGCTGTGTGCAAGGCGATGTGAAGCTGACCGTCAACAAAGATAAAAGCGGTGAGGCACAGGTGCAGATTGGTGTGAACGAGGAAGAGGCGGGTCTGTTCATGGAGCGGATGCAGGGTGTGATTGATGAAGCGGAACAGGACCTCGAATCCCGCGGCTATCAGGTGGAACCTTACGAAGAAGATGGCTACACCGGGTTTACCGCCGGAAAGGCTTTTGAAAACGTCGAGGAAATCCAGGTTCCGGATCAGCTGGAACAACCGGCAGCCGCTGGAATCGGGGATGTGATGGAAGGTCTACCCGTAGAATGGTCGGAGGAGCCCGGGTGGTTTACGACTACATATCAGGTGGAAGGTGAAATAAATCTTGAAAACAGCGGAATCATGGGCGGGATGCAGCAGATGGTTTCGGATCAGCTGGATCTGACGTTCACACTCGACCTTCCGATCGCACCGAAAGACCACAACGCCGACCGGACAGACGGAAATGAACTGCAGTGGGATATTCAGACTGCCGGTACAACGAATATGATGGTGGAACTCGCCGTCCCTAACATTCGGAACATCATCATTACCGCTGTCGCAGGTCTCCTGATTATTGGATCCCTCCTCTTTTATCTACGGAAAAAACGGAAAACGAGGCAGGACTGAAAAAAGCCGCCGGACATGAGGATGTCCGCGGCTTTTCTCTATTTTGTCCCTTCTTCAAAAGCGGTCTTCATCTCCCGCATCGATTCGTACAAGTCGATGATCGGAAACGGATAATTTTCTCCGAGCTGAACCCCGTACTGTTCCTGTTCAATCATTCCCATTGCCCTCGGCTTGAAAATCCAAGGTACGGGCAGTTCACGAAGCTCAGGGACCCACCAGCGCAGGTAATCGCCATCAGGATCATAATCCTCCGCCTGTTTTTCCACGTTAAAAACCCGGAAGGAAACAGCATCATTTCCGACTCCCGCGATATACAGCCAGTTGCCGTAGTTGCTGCTTACGTCATAATCGACGAGTTGTGATTCAAACCAGGCGGCCCCGATCCGCCAGTCCAGACCGAGGTTCTTTGTAAAAAAGCTCGCCACATTCTGGCGTGCCCGGTTGGACATGAAACCGGTCTGTTTTAATTCCCGCATGCCCGCATCTACGAGCGGATAGCCCGTGCGGCCGTCCATCCACGCCTGCAAATGCTCCTCGTTTGTTTTCCAGGGGATCTCCAAACCATTCAGCCCTGTCCTGTAGAAGAGACGATCGCCGTATTTGCGGTGAACGAGGTGGAAGTAGTCCCGCCAGAGCAGTTCGAAATATAGCATATAGGTCGACTTGTTTTTCGTATGGTTTTTTTCATAGTGCTGGATCTGCTCATACACGACCCGCGGGGACAAATTGCCGTTCGCCAGATATGGAGAAAATTTAGAGGAATCGTCTTCTAGAAGCATCCCGTTTCTCGTTTCCTTATAAACCCGGAGGCGGTCCTTAGTAAAGATGTAGTCCCGGAGCCGTTGTTTAGCCGCTGTCGATCCGCCATGGTAACGCGGCTCTTTCCACTCGTTCTCCAGGCCTGAGGCAGCTACGTCCGGAATCTTCCCTTCCTCTATCCTATTTGGAAGCTCCACTTTCACAGCTGCTTGAGGTGGAGCGATCGCTCTAGGCGGCGTCACCCCATTTTTTTCGATTCTTTTTCTGAACTGGGAAAACGTATCCGGCACATCCCGGGTGGAAAACGGCAGGTCTTCCGGCGGAAACAGGTTATGTCCGTGATCGACGTAAAAAGGTACGCCGGGCAGAGCCTTTCGAACTCCTCTTTCGGTCTGCTGCTCTTCCGTTGCGATTTCTTCATGAAGGTACACACCGTTAATAGTCAAATCATCGGAAAGCTCGAGGAAAGCTTCTGCTGGGTCCTTGTACCTAATCAATAGGGGGACGTTCAGTTCAGCGAGATTCGTCC
This sequence comes from Halobacillus sp. AWH4_228, assembly GCF_056158365.1. Taxonomy (NCBI): domain Bacteria; kingdom Bacillati; phylum Bacillota; class Bacilli; order Caryophanales; family Bacillaceae; genus Halobacillus; species Halobacillus sp. AWH4_228. The sequence continues at coordinate 437,678 of NZ_JBSWTE010000001.1, forward strand.
GCAGATCCTCCAGACTCTCCTGGATAAATTGTGCCCGGTGACGCCCGGTTTTTTTAAAACCATAGGAAAGGTCTCTGTATTCATATGGATCGAAAATATAAAGTGCGATGACCGGATGCCCTGCTGTGACAGCTCTAGTCAAGGGTTTATGGTCGTGGACACGCAGGTCATTCCGGAACCAGACAATCGAATAGGTGCTCATCGTCATTCTCTCCCTTTTTCTCCTAGTGTACCCTGTGGAGGACGCTTGTTCACACTTTTCATCGGTTGGATGTGTCTTTATTCGACAACATCGGGTATAGTTAAAATAGACCATTCAACGAAAGAGTACATCATCTATATTTTGTTGTGTACGGCCTGGGAGGGTAGCGGACACACGATAGGGGAGAGGAAGAAATGGAGCGTTTTCGTAAAAAATGGATGCAGAAGTCTGCAGTAATATTGACGGCGTTCACTTTGTTCACAGCAGGAGCATCGGCTGCAATTCCTCATCAGGTAGAGGCGAAAAGCTGGAAACAGGAAGTTCATACAGAGGAAGGAAAATACCCGGATCTCATCGTATACGGAGTCTACAAGGATTTGAAGCAGGAGACCCGGGGCCCACTCTCGTATAAAGAAACCAAAGCTTCTATCGATAAGATGAGCAAATCGGAAGTTATGGACCATTATCTGGATCGAAATAACCGCAGGGTCACGCCTTATACATTGATGAGAGTAGTGGATGCTGTGTACGGCATAGATCTTCAGGCTATATCTGATCTGGGGGTTGGAAAGCAGACAGCCACCTATTCAGATGATGTCCTGGACCGCATCAGGAAAACGGCATCCCCTTGGGAACTGAGCGATGAGCGGATTGCGAAGCTTTCGAAAGTCCGCGTGATGCAGTTGTACTGGCTGTCATTTGAAGAAAGACTGACGGCCGAGGAACGGTATACGATGATCAATGAAATCTTTGGAGTGAATTTAGTAGGCATTGCAGGATTGGAAGGAACGGGAGTTGCCCTTTTCTCAAAAAATCAGTGGATTTCGCAGTATGATACGGACTTATTCATTGTAGAGACCGGCAGTGATGATGTGGATGTGTGGGTATATCCGACAGAGTATTTCAAGCAGCAGACGGGCCTTGAAGAAAATCCAGAGGAATTGAACAATCGTTTGACCAAGCTGGGCTTCTCCTATAGTGAAGAAAAAGGCGCCTTTTATTACGCTGATCCGAACGGTGAATCGGTTCCGGATGCTTTCAAGGGACAGACGCTTGGAACCATCATTGGATTCATCCAGGAAAAGTATAAAGATCTTTTAGAAACAGAAAACGCTGCGTGAGACCGCAGCGTTTTTTTGTATGCTTTATTCCAGGTTCCACAACTTTTGCTGCACAGGATCGTCAGGATCAATGAAGATCGTACCATGCTCGTCAGGCTTCAGGCGTGTTTCGTAGAGGCCTTTTCCGGTTAATGCCTTCAATGTTTCGCTCTGTCTTTTTTCAACAGCCCGCAGGCGTTCGATTTGCATCCACATCTCTTCTTCTGTCACATCATCGCCTCCTGTTCCTTTATGGTAACATCAGATTTCACTCTATGTTTTTCTAACCCTATGATGGTAAAAATGGAAATTCAAATGTTATCCTGATTATGGAAAAGGAGGAGGAGCTTTTGAAAAACATAATTCGATGGCTGGCAGCGCCGATAGCTGTTCTCATGATCTTTGGTATTCAGCTGACGCTTGAATATAGTTCTTATCACGTTCCGTTTGGTGTAGGGATGGAGGGGGAAACCGTTGAAAAATATAATTGGAGGGGGGAGGTTGTTGAAACAGCCCCGCTTCCATCTGAGAATGTTTCCCACAACGGCACTCTTATTGTTGAAATGGAATTGAAAGAGGCGTTTGGACTTCTCATTTCGATTATCGCAGCTTTTCCATTATTCCTGCTGATGGATGTTGTTCTTAAACGTCTTGGTATTCAGAGTACCGGGTTATTGCCGAAGAGGTGGGAGAATGTAATCAAATGGGGATCGATCGCCTTTCTATTCGTTCTGTTGATGTTTACGTTCTTTATGTTCCAGGAGGCTGTTGAAGAAGGGCGGTCCTTTTTTGATGCTTTACCATAATACATAAGACCTGTGCAGCCAGCTTTTAACCCTATATCTAAAGCCTGTCCTGTGATCAAACCTTGATCACAGGACAGGCTTTTCTTTTGAATTTACTGTTTCTTTTTCAACACGTCAACAAAGTGGGCGAGGATTCTTGCGGTCATTCCCCAGATCACCTTGTCTCCATATTGATAAAAATATTCTTCCATCTGACGCGTGCGCCAATTGTAATTTTCACCACCCGGGATGAGCTCGTAGGGGAAGTTTTCCGCCGGCTGGGCCTCGAAATGGACGTAGTGGATTTCCGGATCCTGGTCCATAAAGAAGGAAAGCGGAACGGTAAAGAGCTCCTTCACTTCATCCGGATTCTTTTCAAAGGCACTTTCGTCGGTATTCAAGTACCCTGCAAAAGCGTAGACGATCATTCCGAACGGGGAGACGAGATAGTCGAGCGGATGGACGTCGGACAGTTGTCCGCGGCGGATGCCTAATTCTTCCTCCGTTTCCCGGATGGCGGCCTGACGTGCAGAAGAATCATCTGGATCGATTTTTCCGCCTGGGAAACAGATCTCTCCGGGCTGGCGCCTTAGTGTATTGGCCCGTACCTCGAACAGAACGTGGATGTCTCCATCCTTTTCCATGAGCGGCAGAAGGACAGAGAATTTACGGAACTGTTCGTGACCGAGCACAGAAGGCTGGTGTTGTTTCATTTGATCGAGTATATGTTTCGAATTCATCGTTTCACCTCATGCCTTTACTATACCAGACCGCACCGTCCGGGAGGAAAAGAGCCGCTCGACAATTACAGCGCTTCTTTGATCACCTTTTTGTAATATAAGACAGAAAGGAGACCGAAGATGGAATATAAAGCTGTGTAGACGCCCATCACCATCAGCATCGGTGTCCAGATTTCATTACCGAAAAAGAACCATCCGGACTTCACGGCGAAGTAGCTGTGCAGCAGACCGATCAAGAGCGGCACCCCGAAGTTGAAGAGCTGTTTGCCTTGAATGCCGCGCAGAAGATCGCCCCTTGTAAAGCCGAGCTTCCGCAGTACCGTATAGCTTTCCTTTTCGTCTTCCCCTTCATCCATCTGTTTGAAGTAGAGGATGCAGCCGGAGGTGATGAGAAAGGTGAGTCCTAAAAAGGCGACGATAAACATGACGGCCCCCATGTTCTGTTTCTGGGAGGTTTCCACGTACCATTGGGACCGGTGCTCGAAACTTTCTGTTAAACCGGCTTCCTCAAACAATTGAAAAGCTGCTTCATTCCTGCTGTCATCCTCCAGATTAATCCCGGTATAAATAGAAGGTTCCAGCTGCTCTTTCATGTTCATAAACTGTTCCTCGGACACGACGCCGATCGGCAGACCGCCGGCGGTATAATAGGAGGAAATCACATAGTCTTCCCGCAGTCCTTGATAGGAAAGATCCACGGCGTCATTCTCAGACAGCCATTCCACTTTTCCATCGCCCTTTAAGGAAATATAGGACTGCATAATATCGTTGTAGCCGGTCATGATCATGCTTCCTCTTTCCAAGTCGAGCTCAGGCACGGCGGTTTCACTGATGACAGGAATGGTTGTATTTTCTGCGTTGAAATTCATATCCTCGAGGTCCACATCCAGAATATCCTCCACATTGAATTTCGCCTGCAGCACCTCCACCTGTCTGTAGGAATGGTCAAAACCTTCTTCCTCCAATGTATCGGAAAAGGCCATCGCTTTTTCTTCGTTGGTGATGGCAAAATCATCAGGAGCATTATTTTCCGCAAGGCTTTCCGCTGAGTACAGTGAAATATAGCTCAGTGCCAGCAGTCCGATAGCAAGGGCGGAAACGGTCGTAATCACGGTGAGCAGGAAGGCATTGGATTTCATCCGGAACATCATCGAAGACAGCGAAAGCACTTCGTTGATGTTCATATAGCCGGCTTTCCGTTTTCTAAGCAGGTTGCTGACAAAGCGCACAGAACCCTTGTAGAAAAAGTAGGTGCCGATGATCGTGGATGCCAGAATGAACGTCATGGCGATAAACAGCCCGTTGATCGAGGTAATATCCCCTTCAAACAGCTGTGTGGACACATAATAGCCCGAAGCAATCATTCCTATGCCGAGCACTCCCATGATGTGTTCCCACACGGAGAGTTTTTTCACTTTACCCTGCGTGCTCGAGGTAACACGGAAAAGGGAGAGGATGGACTGCTTCCGAATAAAGATGTACATCGTCGCCATAATGAGCAGGAAGATGCCCGCAAATACGATCACCGTCTGGGCAAGGGCCGCCATGGAGAAGTGCAGGTCGGCCACTTCATCAACATTGACAATCTTAAAAAAGCCCATGAGAATCAGCTTGGAAATCGCAAACCCGATAAAAATGCCGGCCGCCATCGATCCGAAGTAGATAATTAGATTCTCTACCACCAACAGCCGGAAAATCCGGTTTTTCGTCATGCCGATCAGCTGGAACAGTCCGATTTCCTGACTGCGCCTTTTCACGAATAAAGCATTGGCATAAAGGAGGAAAACGGCCACGATGGCAATCAATAGAACCGAAGCGACCATCAATCCTGCACTTCCTTTCACAGATCCGTCCTGACTCATCGCCGGGTCGTACTGAAGGGTCACGAAGGAAAAGTAAAGGGCGACGGAAAAGACGAGGGCGAAAACGTATAAGTAATAGTTCTTGATATTCTTTTTCAAATTTCGGAGGATCAGCTGATTAATGCTCATAGCTTACACCACCCAATACACCCTGGGTTTTCATGATGTCCTTCAAAAATGCCTCCCGCGTCTGTCCACCTTTATTCAACTGGGTGTAGATCTGCCCGTCGCGGATGAAGATGACGCGGCTGCTGTAGCTCGCAGCTACCGGGTCGTGCGTGACCATCGCTATGGTGGCTTCCCGTGTGTCATTCAGGCCGCTCAATTTGCCCAGCAGATCGGATGCGGACTTGGAATCCAATGCCCCTGTCGGCTCATCGGCAAAAATGATGCTCGGTTCATGGATGAAGGCCCGCGCCGCTGAAGTCCGCTGCTTCTGTCCACCTGATATTTCGTTCGGGTACTTGTTTTGGACATCCTCGATGCCAAGTTCTTCGGCAAGCGCGTTGAATTTCCGCTGCGCCTCTTTACGATCCGTTTTCGAAATGGAAAGCGGAAGCAGAATGTTTTCCTTCACCGTCAGTGTGTCCAACAGGTTGTATTCCTGAAAAATGAACCCGAGATGATGCTTTCTGAACTCTGCCAGCTGTTTGTCCTTTTGTCCGGTAATTTCCTGCCCGTTGATCACGATCGATCCGTGACTGACCCGGTCAATAGAAGAGAGGACGTTCAACAAGGTCGTTTTCCCGGAACCCGATGCGCCCATGATGGTGACAAACTCCCCTTTATCAATCGTGACATCGATGCCTTCCAGAACGTGCTGCTTCATAAATTTGTTTCCATAGCTCTTATGGATTTTTCTTGCTTCTAATAAACTCATTCATTCAACCTCCTTTTTCATCTGACTTCATTGTACGTTTACCGGGGACGTGTTTCCTTCGATTCAGCTAACAAAAGAGGGGGTGGAAGTGACACTTTTGTCACATGGCTTTCATTTAATAAGAGCTCTCGTGATAGGTTTTGAAAACGCAGACCAGGGTTCACCTTAGAAGCTTAAATAAGGTTCAAGTCACGTTCGTACGTCGACTTTGGAGGTGCAGAATAACTCAGGGTTTTACATGAATGGTCCTTTTGTTTCGTTAAAAAGTACCCCCTGGGGTTATGAACAAAGTCTATAATCCCAATGATACCTGCTGTAATGAGTAATAGAGCCAAAGTGATGAAAATCATCCGGGTGATCTTGTATGACCATTGTTCCGATTTGAAATCTCTTATCCCTTGTAAAGGGAAAAAGAGTAAACACAACCCGGACAAGAGTGTGAAAATAAACATGAACGATCCGCTCCTTATTCATGTGGCTGCTAGTCTATACGATGCGGCTCTTCTATACGTTTCACGAGGAGGAGGATCCATAAAATAGTATCCTTCTACCATCAGGTAGAAGGATAGCGGTTAGTTCTTAGGACGCCACAGCTGTTCCATGGCAATGACAAGGGCGGTGCCGACGAGCAGACCGTTGCTCATTAAGTTCTGCACAAGCGCAGGCATCGCAGAAAACACTTCCGCCGGAAGAAACATCGTCCCCATCCCGAAAAGGTAGGCAATGCCGACGATGGTGATTTTTCTGGAGTCCAGAGGCTCCAGCGTGAAGTTGTTAATCGCGATTCCCACAAGCTGGACGAATGTTGCCATGAGGGCCGCATTGGCAACCGAGGAGGGGATGCTTGAAATCACCCGTGTCACCGGCGGAAAAAAGGCTGTAAACAACAGCAGGATGGCAGCGTAGATGAACGGGTTTTTCCGCTTCTGCCCGGTAATGGCGATAAAACCTGCGGACGTAGCTCCCGGGACGTTGGCGACGGTTGCCATGCCGCCGGCAATCATCGTATTGATTCCGGAAAACATCGTTCCTCTGTCGACCTGGACGCCGTTATTTTCTTTACCTTCTCCTACTGTCTGTTTCACTGCTGTAATGGAGGCTACGATATTCGAAATCGAAATGACAGCCGTAATGAACGCCATCGGCAGCAGGCTCCACTCCAGCGTTGGTAGACCGAAAGCGAATAGCTCGGGAACTGAAAATACCGGCATCTCCGCTTCCGTCATCTGCCCGCCGAGAATCAGCCGGTGAATGACCCAGCCGATCACAATGCCGATGAAAACGGCATAGCTGCTCAGCCATCCTCTGGCAAACGTCGATAATCCGAGCACAATAAAGAACGTCAGAAAGGCAAGGACTGCGGTCGTTCCCTGGATTGTTCCACTGTCTCCCTGCAGCCCGAGCATCCCTTTCAGCAGCGTTCCACTCAGTTGTACGGTCAAGAACAGGAAGAATGCCCCTGTCACAAGAGGAGTGAAGATGGGCAGGATTTTCTGCGACACTTTAAACGCCCCAAACAGGAACAAAAAACCGCCTGTCATGATCATCGTCATCTCCAGCGCCTGAAGTGTTCCTGTATAACTGCCGCCTGCTTCTGCACCGGTCATGGCCATAACGGTAAAGATACTGACCCAGATGCCTGCGGGAATTTCCATGATCGGCAGACGGTGGCCGAAAAGCCCTTGAAGCATGGAAGCGATCCCAACGGTAAAGAAGGTCCGCTGGATCAATCCGGCGGTTTCTATGTAGTCTAATTGATAAATCGATCCGATCACAATCGGCAGCGCAACCGCATTAGCAAGCAGAAAGACGAACCATTGGATGGTTTCAAGCAGGTTGGCTGCCGGACTGGTTTGATTCAATGTTAACACTCCCTCAAAAAAACAGTGGTAAAGAATAACTATGAGTGTATCACTTTCTATCCTGTTGTGGGGGACGATCCGGGCGGTTCCTGATCTTGGTGAACGTATTCGGTTCCGGGAACCAAAGCGTGAACGTGGATCCCAGGCCGGGTTCCGATTGAACATCCAGTTCAATGTTCAACGGGCGGCGGATGCGGTCAACGAGGTAAAGGCCCATCCCCGATGCTGCTTCAGTTTGGTGAGCGGTTGTTGACGTGAACCCTTTTTCGAAAATGCGTGGACTGTCCTGTGCTGCTATGCCCCGCCCTTGATCAGCAACCGTAAGAAAAGATCGGCCACTCTTTCTGCCGCTTGTTACCGTAATGTCTGAGGAAGGGCTGTATTTAATGGCGTTCGATAGCAATTGACGGATCATAAAGGAGAGCCATTTCGCATCGGTCAGAACAGATTTCTGATCCAGCTCAAGGTCAAAGCCGATGCCTTTCTGCATGCACCACGATTTCAAGGTTTTAATTTCACTGAACAATAAAGGCTCGAGCGCGGTTTCTTCTATGTATAAGTCATTTTCAATAAAAGGGATCCGCTTCCGGTGCAGCTGCTGGTCGAGCAGAAGATGGATCCGCATCCATTCATAGGTCAGACGCGAGCGCAGCGGGTAGTCTTCAATCCCTTCGATCATCAGCTTCATCGCAGTCATCGGCGTTTTCACTTCATGGATCCATCCGAGCAGGTCATCTTTTTCCTCCTGCAGAAGATCCTGATGATGGGCAGCTTCCTTTTTCAATCGTTCCAGCTGCTCCCGGATGCTCGTTTCAATGACGGACTCCAAGGGACTCTCAGCTTCAGGAATCGTGGTCAGATCAAGGTCATTGTCCCGCTCCGCCAACTGCTTGTAAAACCGGGTCTCCTTCTGGAAACGGAGGAGCAGAAACACGCTGAAAATGATCAGCGATAAAAATATGTAATACGTAACGGCACGGAATGGGAGGGACGAGTCGAGGTATCCAATAAGGAGGGCAAGCAATTGAAGGGACATGAACAGCAGAATCCAGCTCAGCTTTTCCCGCATATAGGTGAAAATCATGAGCCTGCCTCGTCTCTGGCTGTATACCCTTGCCCGACTTTTGTTTCGATGACGTGTTCCAGACCGATCTCATTCAGCCGTCTGCGCAGCCGGTTCACATTGACTGTGAGTGTATTGTCACTCACGAATCGTTCATCCTCCCACAGCTTTTGAATGATTTCCTCACGGGAGACCACTTTGTTCTTTTTTTCGAGCAGCTGCTTTAAAATGAAGCTTTCATTTTTTGTTAAATCAATGGACGTATCGTTTGCCGTCACCCGGCCCCGCTCAAAGTCCACCGTTGCGCCAAACCACGTCTGCAGTTCAGAGGCGTGGGTGTTGTAGTTGTAGACACGTCGGAGAATGGCCTGGATTTTAGCGATCAATACTTCAAAGTGGAACGGTTTCTGTACAAAATCATCGGCTCCAAGATTCATCGACATGACCATATCCGTCGGGTGATCCCTGGAGGAAAGAAAGATGATGGGGACGTTGGAATGCTCCCGGATCATCCGGCACCAGTGGAAGCCATCGAACTTCGGGAGCTGGATATCGATGATCACAAGCTGCGGTTCAACGGACGTGAATACTTCCATCACCCGGCTGAAATCCTGCACCCCGTGAACCGCATACGACCACTGTGACAGCCTTTCCTGCATTTCCTGAAACAATGTCCGGTCATCTTCAATCAACAGTACATCAAACACATCGATCCCTCCGTTTTTCCGTTATTTACCTTTTGCTATTATAGCAGACAAGCGAGGGATTCCCTATTGTACTTTTGTAACGCGTGACCGCGGTGAATTTTTTGAACATTTCAGCATCTTCCTCTTTCATTTGTTTGAAGGAGGGCGTACAATGAGTACTAATATTTCCGCCTGTGATGGCAGGTGAAACCAATCGAAAAGGAGTCTTATCTATGTCCCTACCAATCGTCGAAGCCGCCTATAAAAAGGAGAAACCCGAAACGGAGCAGATTCCTTTTGGAAGAACGTTCACGGATCATATGTTTGTAATGGATTATGAAGAAGGGAAGGGCTGGCACGAGCCCCGCATCGTTCCTTACGAGCCGCTGACGCTTGATCCGGCCGCCATGATCTTCCATTACGGGCAGACTGTATTTGAAGGATTGAAAGCCTACCGGACAGACGACGGACGTGTCCTGCTGTTCCGTCCGGAAAAGAACTTTGAGCGCCTGAACCTATCCGGTGACCGTCTCAGCATCCCACCTGTCGATGAAGCCGAGGTACTGGGCTACTTGAAGGAGCTTGTCGCTCTGGAAAAGGACTGGGTACCGGAATTTGAGGGAACTTCGCTATACATCCGTCCGTTCATCATCGCTACGGAACCGAGCCTCGCTGTTGCTCCGTCCAAATCGTATAAGCTCATGATCATCATGTCACCGGTCGGTCCGTACTTCTCCGGAGGAATCAAGCCGGTTACCATTAATGTGGAAGACCAGTTCACAAGAGCCGTCAAAGGCGGAACCGGAATGGCTAAAACCGCCGGTAACTATTCGTCCGGCTATCAGGCCCAGGCGAAGGCAGCGAAGGAAGGCAATGCTGACGTCCTTTGGCTGGATGGTGTGGAAAAGCGCTACATTGAAGAAGTCGGCAGCATGAACATCTTCTTTAAAATCGATGGGGAAATTGTGACCCCTGCTTTGAGCGGAAGCATTCTGCAGGGGATTACACGAACATCAATCATTGAAGTACTGAAAGAATGGGACATTCCAGTGACCGAACGCCGCATCTCTATTGAAGAGTTGTATGAAGCGTATGAACAGGGAAAACTGGAGGAAGCGTTCGGAACTGGAACTGCGGCCGTCATTTCTCCCGTCGGTGAGTTGAACTGGCTTGGGAAGAAAATGGTGATCAACGACCACGAAATCGGTGCGCTCTCCCAGGAGCTGTATGATACGATTACAGGCATTCAGCGTGGAAGAAAAGAAGACAGCTTCGGTTGGACCATCGAAGTATAAGAAAGCAGAAAAAGGCTGCCGGGAACATGTTCCCGGCAGCCTTTTTTCTGTCAACCGACCATATGGGCTTTTGGTGCTTCTTTAGGCTGAAGACTGTTGTAGGTCTCCATGACGCGGGCGGTCTCTTCTTCCGTTAAGGGAAGGAGCGGGAGGCGGACGCCTCCGGTATGAACGCCCATTTCATTCAACACCGCCTTGACCGGGGAGGGACTCGGCGCTGAGAAAACAGCGTGCATGACAGGGAGAAGCTTTTGATGAAGACGCGCGGCAAATGGGGCGTCTCCTTCTCTGAAACTCTGAATCATCTGCTGCATCTCATTCCCGATGATATGGGAGGAGACGGAGACGATGCCGGTTCCTCCGATGGCGACAAACGGAAGGGTGTTGGAATCTTCCCCGCTGTATACCGAAAAGTCACGGTCTGTTTCACGGATGATTTCCGCCGCGGCTTCCAGGTCACCGCTCGCTTCTTTTACGGAAACGATGTTGTCAATTTCAGAAAGGCGGATAATCGTTTCCGGTTCCATGTTGACGACACTGCGTCCCGGAATGTTGTACAGCATGACCGGAAGGGAAGTGGCTGCGGCAATTTTTGAGAAGTGCTGGTACAGTCCTTCCTGTGTCGGCTTGTTGTAATAAGGAGCCACAAGCATGATGGCATCCACGCCTGTCTGTTCGGCTTTTTTCGTCAATTCAATGGATGCGCGGGTGTTATTGGATCCTGTACCGGCGATGACCGGGACGCGGCCGTTTACAACTTCTACCACGTGTTCAAACAGCTGGAGTTTTTCATCCGTTGTCAGTGTCGGGGATTCACCGGTCGTCCCACCGACAACCAGGCCGTCACTGCCGTTCTCGATCAAGTGGTTGACTAAAGCTCCCGTTGCTTCCAGGTCCATATTCTCGTCGTTGTCAAAAGGGGTCACCATCGCTGTCAGTACTTGCCCGAAGTTCATTAACCTCACACCTTTTCTTGTATTTTGTACGTTCGAGGTCGTGAGGGCCATACGGCAGTAAAATCAAAAACGACAGCATCAAGGGCTTCGATGCTGCCGTAGAAACTTTTATACCGTTCCTGCGTAAGATAGCCCTCCATATAGTTTCCTATATGACAGTTCTGTGCCTGTTGAGCATCAGACCCAGCTTCAGGACCATGAGAGTCCGTACACTTCGGCAATTTCCCCTTTCCGCATGCCTCCATGGATCTCATTCTCCTCCACATGCGTACTCTTGTCATTGCACCTCTATCCTTACTTCAAATGAAATTTGAAATAAGAAACTATTTAGTTAATAAAAATAGTACCAAAATTAACGCCTGCTTACAACAGGGAAGTGCTAAAATCATGCTATTCGACAAAAATGGTCGCCAGGCACCGATGTCCGACTCATCTTTTTTATAAAGCTCTGTTAAAGTCTGTTGTTGATATTTTAAACGATTACTAAATCGTCTCCGTCTGGAATTAAGGGTCCGGTCCGTTGTTTACTCAGAGCATGGGATGGCAGGGAAAACCGTCCGCTTTCCGCGGGGAACGAAGTTTGAGGAGGCTCACGGTACCCCACGGTACCCCGCGGAAAGGGAGTCATTCCCAAGCCCGCCTCCTACAAATCCCATGACAGAAAGGGGTGATAGGAGCTCATATGTTAAATAACAACACCGAGCAATAACAGAGCCTTTTATAAAATCCGTCTGCAGGCGGAGGAAGAATCCATCCCGGGCACATCGAGAAGGACATGGATATTCCTTACACTTAAAGGAACTTACAAAAAAGGTGGGGATAGTCATGTCCGGTTCATCCATTACCGTTTCTAAAGATACACCGTTGGCAGAACAGCGTTCCATTTTTCGAAATAGAAATTTTCTCCTGTTATGGGGAGCGGCCTTGTTGTCCAGTTTCGGTATTTCGTTCTTTTTATTTACTCAAAGCTGGTATGTCGTCCATGAGCTTCGTCTGGAAGCTTCGCTCGGTGTGCTGTACGTGGCAGCAAGTATTCCACGGCTGGTCTTTATGATTGTCAGTGGAACAATCGCCGACCGGTTCAGCCGGACGAAACTGATGTTCCTGTCCGATTTCACGCGGGGGGTGCTGTTAACAGGACTCGTCTGCTGGTATTTCTTCGGGGACATCAGTCTTTGGACATTCGTCGGCTTTGCGTTTGCTTTTGGTATTTTAGATGCGTTCTTCTGGGCAGCAGAGGGGGCGGTTCTACCGTCAATCATTTCCAGGGATCAATTGACCCGTGGAAATTCAGTGATTCAAATGACGAACCAGACGTCGTTCATTCTAGCGCCTATGGTGGCAGGCATTCTCGTTTCCTTTGGCAGTTATGCGCTCGTATTCACGGTCACCGCTGGGATGCTGTTTACCGGAAGTCTGTTTATTTTTCTTATGAAGGTGGAGGAAGAGAAGAAAGCCGGAGAGAAGGAGGAAGCGTTCTGGGACTCTTTCAAGGCAGGCGTGCGCTACGTCAAAAACTCGCGTGTGCTTTCCTTGATTATCGGAATGAGCATTTTATTGAATCTGTTCATGGTCGGGCCGATGACGATGGGGCTGCCTCTCTTTGTGAAGCAGCGTCTGAATGGCACGGCCCTTGACTTCAGCTTTCTTGAGGCAGGTCTGGCAGTGGGAATGCTGCTCGGATCTGTAGTCATCGGTATCCTTAATTTGAAAAGAAGAAGAGGGAAAACGAGTCTCACCGCCCTCATGGCTGCCGGAGCCGCTTTTTTCGCTTTAAGCTTCACAGAAGGGGTATGGTTCAGCCTTGGGTGCCTCGTCGTCTTCGGATGTTGTCTCTCTATCTGCAACATCCCGGTCATCTCTGTGCTTCAAAGTTTCATTGAAGAAAAAATGATGGGCAGGGTGATGGGTCTTGTTTCGCTTGCATCGATGGGTCTCGTTCCAGTGAGCTACGGCGTGACCTCTCTTATACTGGCGGCAGGAGTGCCGATCCATCAAATCATGGCCGGGGGATCTGTACTTGTTACGCTGTATGTCCTCTTTGTCTATGTGCGCTTCAGGGAGCTTCGCGAACTGGACTGAAGTTCTCTCTATTAAAAAAAGGGGAATCCTCCGGTATGCAGAAGACCACCCTCTTTTTTACATATATCTGTATACAGACACTGGTGACGCCGGTTCTCGTCGTCAGCGCTGTCCTTTGTACCAGCCTTTCTCCTTGAATATGGAAATCGCTTCAATCCGGTTGGAAACCTCCAGCTTCTCCAGAATGACAGATACATAGTTCCGGACGGTTCCGGGGGTAATGAACAAAGCTTTAGATATGTCCTTCGTATTTCGGCCGTCCGCCATCAGCTGCATCACTTCCCGCTCCCGTTCTGTGAGCGGGTTTTGATCGGCGAAGGCAAGGTCGACGAGCTCAGGGTCGAAGATGCGCTGTCCGGCTGTAATTTTACGTATGGCTGTTGCCAGGTCTTCACTTGGACTGTCTTTCAACAAATAGCCGCTGACGCCTGCTCTTCTGGCACGGTCAAAATAACCGGGACGGGCAAAAGTCGTCAGGATGATCACTTTGCAGGGCTCCTCATACAACTCTTCCGCGGCATCCAGCCCATCTTTGACCGGCATCTCAATATCCATGATGCAGATATCCGGTTTCAGACGGCGGACGAGGCTGCAGGCTTCTTCACCGTTGGAAGCCTGGCCGACGACTTCCATGTCCTCTTCTAAATCAAGCAGCGCCCCGAGTGCACCGAGCAGCATGCGCTGATCCTCGGCAATGACAATTTGAATCATAAGAGTTCCTCCTTTTTCCCTTGCTGAATGACTGTGGGAATGTGCAGGGTCAGTTTCGTTCCCTGGTCACTTTCCAAATCAAGCCGTCCATTTACAAACTCCAGTCGTTCCCGCATTCCCTGCAGGCCGTGTCCCTGGAACGGGTCCATCGTTTCCGGAAGGCCGATGCCGTCATCTTCGATGGTGACCGTCAACTCCATGGCAGAGGCTGCAATCTGGACGTGACAATGGGTGGCCCGGCTGTGTTTGACGATATTGGTGGCGGCTTCCTTCAGGCACATGCTGAGAACATTTTCCGTTAAGGCAGGGATGGAAGTATTCCCTAGGTTTCCTTCATAGGTGAACTTCATTTCCGCAGCTTCGATGATCTGCTGCACCCGGATCAGTTCATCTTTCAATTTCATTCCCCGCATGTTGGAAACCATCTCCCGGACCTCCTTGAGAGCGTTGCGGGCGGTTTGCTGGATATCCTCCACTTCTTTCTGCGCTTTGTCCGGCTTGGCCGTCATCAGCTTGGCGGCGAGGTCACTTTTCAATCCGATCATGGACAGTTTCTGCCCGAGTGTGTCGTGGAGGTCACGGGCAATTCGTTCCCGCTCTTCAATCACCATAAGCTGGGAAATCCGCTGGTTGGCGTCCTCCAGCTTATTTTCAAGATCCTGCTGCTGGTTGCGGTAACGGACAGTGAAAGGCAGCAGGATCACCCCGATGACGGTAATGATGATAAATGGAAGGTTCGGAAAAATCGAATCCAGCTGCTGCACGAAAGTGTAGGCGATCGTTGCAAGTGTAAGAGTCAGGTGAACAATATATAAAGAAAGAAACCCTCCGAAGTGACGGATGTTCCCGATGAAAAAAGCCAGGAACAAGGAAAAGTAAATGTAGCCGAACAACAAGGTCATTCCAAGACTGATCGCCATCTCAACGCTGACCCACAGATAAACGAGACGGCTGTCCGATACGAATGAAAACCGATAGGCCAGAAAGAAAATGAAGACGAGAAGAAGTCCGGTCAAAATTTCGTAAATGGAAGATGCCCGGAAGATAAAGAAAAACGGCAGGATACAAAAGATGATCCAGACGTATATGCTGAGTCCTGTGTTTTTTGGGATAATATGATACCACTTCTGCATGAACGCTACCTCCTGTGTCTAGCATATGGGAAATTCGGGCGGCTGTCATGAAGGAAAAAGCCCATTCTCAACGAATGGGCTTTGAATCAACTTTCATTCTGCACGCGGCTGGAAACCGCTGCACTTGCTTTCTTCTTCAAGAGCGGCTGGACTTCCCTGAACGTCCGGAACGTTTTGTTCTCGGTGTCATAGAGCCGGAATTTGATGGACTCAAGACTCGTTTTCAGCGTGATTGTTGTTGCATACTGGAGCGGCGGTGTTGCATCATGTGCTTTTTCCAGTGCATAGTTGGGAACCCTCGGGCTCAAGTGGTGCACATGGTGAAAGCCGATGTTGCCGGAAATCCACTGCAGGACTTTCGGAAGTTTATAATAAGAGCTTCCATCAACAGCTGCTTTTACGAAATTCCACTCGGATTCCTCTTCAAAATAGGAATCTTCAAACTGGTGCTGGACGTAAAACAACCAGATGCCCAGTGCACCGGATATATAAAGGATCGGCAGCTGTACAATCAGGAAGGCTTCCCATCCGGCCATCCAGATGATCATTCCGTATATCAATGCGGCAGCAGCCGTTGTCACGTGGGTGTTCACACGCTCTTTTCGCTTTGCGCCCTTGCGGTTGAAACGGTTGGACACGAGGAACAAATAAATCGGTCCCAGACCAAACATGATGACAGGGTTTCGGTACAGACGGTAGATGAGGCGTTCTTTGAAGGACGCTTGTACATATTCATCTACGGTCATGACCCAGATATCACCTGTTCCACGCTTATCGAGGTTGCCGCTTGTCGCGTGGTGGATGGAGTGGCTCCGCTTCCACTTATCGAAAGGGAACAGCGTCAGGATCCCTGTAATCGTCCCGATCACGCGGTTGGCCTTTTTATTTTTGAAAAAGGACTGGTGGGTACAGTCGTGAAAAATGATAAACAGACGGACGACAAAACCTCCGGCAAGCACACCGAGTCCGCCGGCGAGCCAAGGGGAGACAGCCATGCTTAGATAGGCTGCGGCCCATATGATTAGAAATGGAACGAGTGTATTGATCAGCTGGCGGATGCCGGCGTTTCGATCTGGTTCTGCAAAGCGGGCGACGCTTTTCTTCAGCTCTTTTTCTTTCTCCTTATCCATCGTAACGACTCCTTCGTAGTAATTCGTAATTCTAACAATAGGGGAAAAGGAGACGTATCAGAAGACATAAACGTCAGCACTTTTATATGACACTTGTCATGGGTGTTTCCCTGTTTCTGGATGTGTTTCACGTGGAACAGGTCGTCAGGCGTCCACGCCGGGGGTTCTCAACCTGCGGAGCCCTCTTAAATCAAGCAGCGTAAACCCAAGCTTGGAGAGGATTGGTAGCACGATGAATGCTGTAATCTCCATGACTTCTTCAAATGCCCCTACACCTGAAGGGCCGAGAACCCACGCCGTCGGATAGAGCACCCAGAAAGACGTCAAGTAGGCGGCCATCCGCCCATAATGACGTTTCAGACCATCCCCGCTCTTGGCAGCCATCTTCCGCAGGGGATACCAGATGATATACAAAACAATGAAAAGGGCGGCTATTCCAAGTCCGTACCAGACGTATTTCAGCGTATCGTTCGAAAAATCAGCGATCAGTCCGGTTAAGATCATAAACACATCGGCTGTAATCAGACCGCCGATCAGGGCCTTATCTTTTTTCGGCTCGTAAAACATCGCTGTCAATGCAAGCGCCAGCAGCAGGAGAGGGGTCGTGACCACCCAGTCCAGGTAGCGGGCAAAGTAAATGGTTTGATCCGGCTCCAGTAAAACCCCCTGACCGAGGGCGATGGATAAGTAGGCGGTTCCTGACCAAAGAGGAATGATCATCGCAATGATGTATTCTCCCTTGGAAACTCCGCGTGGCTTTTGGCTCCATATAAAAAAGGTGACAGCTCCAATAAACATGATGGCTGAATAGGAATAGTGCATAACAATATCAAAGCGGCTCATTAATTTCAGCTCCTTGTTACGTTTCTTCCATCATTTTGGTCATAACGGATAGAAAATAGACCTATCCTCTTAAGCGAGCGCTTACAACGTGGTATGATAGAAGTGTGAATACCATCTTGATCGGGAGGGTTTTTCTATGACTACAAAACGCATTCTTGTTGCCTATGATGGAAGTGAAATGAGTAAAAGAGCTGTGGCCGAGGCGAATCTTCAGGCGGTGGAAGCTCCACAGCGCGAGATTCACCTGCTTGCTGTCGTCACACCAACAGGGCCGGCTACAAACGCTGCCGTATCCAAAAGTCTTGGCCGGGAAATGGCCGACCGGTTTCAATCGGAAATGGAAGAGCTCAAACAGGAATTCAAATCTCACAACATCGATGTCATTACAGAAGTTGTAGTCAGCCCTGTGAAAGAAAACGCGGCCGTCCAGATTGTTGCCTATGCCAATAAGCACGACATGGACCTCATTATTATCGGAAGCCGCGGTCTCGGAAACATGAAAAAAATGCTGCTCGGAAGTGTGAGCAGCAAAGTCGTCCAACAGGCCTCGTGTCCGGTCCTTGTCATGAAATAACAAATGGATGAAAAAAGACTCTCCTCTGCATACACAGAGGAGAGTCTTTTTGTTTCTATGAGTTCTATTTTCCGCTTCTTCTTATAAACCGTAGGACGTCATCCCGCCGTCGATGAATATATTCTGGCCGGATACATAGCTGGAACCTGAAGAAGCGAGGTACAGAATGGAGGACTGAAGCTCTTCCAGCTGTCCGAGACGTTTCATTGGAGAACGATCTTCAATGGCAGAACGGAAGCTGTCATCGGCAAGTGCCTCTTCGTTCAAATCCGTTTTGAAGAACCATGGGCTGATGGCGTTCACCGTAATGTTGTAAGGCGCAAGCTCAAGGGCGAGCTGCTTCGTCTGGTGGATGGCTGCTGCCTTACTTGTGCCGTACACAGAGCTGAAGGACAGGCTCACTTCACCGGCAACAGACGCTGTGTTGATAATGCGTCCGTATGCCTGTTCTTTCATATAAGGGGCAGCGGCCTGAGTCATGAAGAAGATGGATTTGGCATTCGTGTTCATCACTGTGTCCCAATCCTCTTCGGTCAGATTGTTGATATCTTTGAACGCGGCTGTTCCTGCATTGTTTACAAGAATATCGATTTGTCCGAAGTCATTGTAGATGGTCTCGACCACCCGTTTGATATCGGAGGTGTCTGTGACATCGCCGGTAGTATCCGGCCTGTGTCCATGTAAACCAATCCAACTCCGGGCGGGTTGGGAGAGGGTCCTCTATAATTTGTAAGACTTTTACACTTTTTTATATGAGAAAAATGTTTATCATGGGAATTTCTGTGATATATAAAGGATGTGTACACAACAACAACCAACTTTTTGAAAGGAGTTTTTTAAGATGGCAGACCGTTTTAAGACTGGCGAAAAAGCACCTGAAAAAGGAACATATCAATTTGATGGGTTAGTTGATGGGGGTAGTGAGAACGACGTAACCGAAGATGAAAAACATATTGAACTGGAAAACGGGGATCAGTTCCCGCCGATCCGCTCCAACAAGGAAGCGGCCTATTGGAAAAAAGCGTAGCATGAAAAGTGAATAAGACCCCCGGAATGATTCATCCGGTGGGTCTTATTTATTTTATCAATATAATATATGGAGTGTAAAAAGCCATCCGTTGTGTTTAAACACTAAATTACCGTGCTTATCTTTGTGGTTGGTGCACGTTGTATAATGTAAGCGTTATTCGTTACAATTTTCTTAACAATTAAAATACGACATTCCACCTAAACGGCCCGCATGGTAATCGATAGGAGAATGATGAAAGGGTGTGGTGTTCTTGGAAGCCATCAGCAAGAATTTTTTCTTATACCTCTCCAACAACAAGCTGTTAGATCGCTTTGCAAAGCGTTTTGGCGCTAAGTTCGGGGCTGACAAGATCGTGGGGGGAGAGACGTTCTCCCACGCAATTCCAATTATACAGCAGTTAAACCATGACGGGCTCGAGGTCACTGTAGACCATTTAGGGGAATTTGTTGATTGTGAAGACGAGTCGAGAGACCGCGCCGGGGAGTGTATCCGGACCATCCAGCAGATTGCTTCCGGAGGACTCCGATCGGAAGTTTCACTGAAGCTTACTTCCCTCGGGCTTGATATCAGCCGGGACCTCGTTATCGAGAATCTGTCCCTGATCTTGAAGGAAGCGGAGAAGCACGATATTACGGTCACCATCGATATGGAGGACTCCTCCAGATGCGGGGAGACACTTGATATTTATAGAGAATTGAAGGAGAAGTATCCAAATCTCGGCACGGTCGTTCAATCTTACTTATACCGTTCTGATGAAGATCTGGATGCCCTGAATGACTGCGATCCTTATCTTCGTCTTGTAAAAGGGGCCTATAAAGAATCACCGAAAGTCGCCTTTTCCGAGAAAAAGCTGGTGGATGATAATTTGAAGCACCTGATCAAGAAAAACCTTCTGAACGGACATTACACGGCTGTGGCCAGTCATGATGACCGGATTGTGGAGTATACAAAGGCTCTCGCAGAAGAGCACAACATCCCACGTGAACAGTTTGAGTTTCAAATGCTGTACGGCATGAGAAACCAAATGCAGAAGGATCTGGTGGAAGAAGGATATAAAGTACGCGTGTATCTTCCCTATGGTGAGGACTGGTACGGATATTTCATGCGGCGCTTAGCCGAGCGTCCGGCCAACATTGCCTTTGCCGTTAAAGGGATTTTCTCTAAATAAAACCACACAATCAGAAAGGGGAATATTATTATGGTACAGCCTTACAAACACGAACCATTCACGGATTTTGAACAGCAGGAGCACAAGAAAGCCTTTGAAGATGCATTGAAGCAGGTCAAGGAGCAGCTGGGGCAGCACCATGACCTTCTGATTAACGGAGAGCGTGTCCGGACCGATGATACGATTACGTCCACCAACCCGGCGAACACGAAGCAGGTTGTGGGTACGATTTCAAAAGCGAATCAGGAGCTGGCGGAAAAAGCGGTACAGTCTGCGTCCGACGCTTTTGAAGACTGGAGAAAATGGGATCCAAGGGCACGTGCAGAAATTCTATTCCGCGCTGCTTCCAAAATCCGCCGCCGTAAGCACGAGTTCTCTTCCTATCTCGTTTATGAAGTTGGTAAGCCTTGGAAGGAAGCCGATGCAGATACAGCTGAAGCGATCGATTTTCTTGAGTATTACGGCCGTCAGATGATTGAACTGAAAGAAGGAAAAGCAATAGAAAGCCGCCCGGGAGAGGAAAACCGCTATGTCTACCAGCCGATTGGAGTAGCGGTCGTCATCCCTCCTTGGAACCTGGCTCTCGCCATCATGGCTGGTACAACCGTCGCTCCGCTCGTTGCCGGAAACACGGTGGTTATGAAACCGGCCAGTAACAGTGCCGTCATCGCTGCTAAGTTTGTAGAGGTCCTGGAGGAATCCGGTCTGCCGAAAGGCGTCCTGAACTTTGTGCCGGGAAGCGGCGGCGAAGTCGGCGACTATCTCGTCGATCATCCGAAAACCGCATTGATTTCCTTTACGGGCTCCCGCGATGTCGGTCTGCGTATCATGGAACGGGCTTCCGTACGCCAGCCAGGCCAGAATCACTTGAAACAGGTGATTGCTGAAATGGGCGGTAAGGATACGGTTGTCGTTGACAAAGAGGCAGACATTGATACAGCTGTCGATGCCATCGTCGTTTCGGCGTTCGGCTTTTCCGGACAGAAATGCTCGTCCGGCTCCCGTGCCGTCGTTCACGAAGATGTGTATGACGAAGTACTGGAGAAAGTCAAAGCAGCCACTGAAAAACTAACGGTCGGCAACGCTTCTGAAGAGAATGTCTACATGGGGCCTGTCGTCGATCAGGGAGCTTATGACAAGATCATGAGCTATATGGAAATCGGCAAGGAGGAAGGTCGCCTTGTCACCGGCGGCAAAGGAGACGATTCCAAAGGGTACTTCATCAACCCGACCATCTTTGCCGATCTTGATCCAAATTCCCGCATGCAGCAGGAGGAAATCTTCGGACCTGTCGTCTGCTTTACAAAAGCGAAAGACTTTGATGAAGCGATTGATATTGCCAACAACACCGAATATGGCCTCACAGGTGCTGTCATTTCCGATAACCGCGACCACCTTGAAAAAGCGAAATACGATTTTCACGTCGGAAATCTTTATTTCAACCGTAACTGCACAGGTGCCATTGTCGGTTACCAGCCGTTCGGCGGCTTCAAGATGTCCGGTACAGATTCTAAAGCCGGCGGGCCTGATTATATTGCCCTTCACATGCAGGCGAAAACCATTTCCGAGATGTTTTAAACCATGCTCATAAAGGCTCTCCGTTCAGGGGAGCCTTTTTTATTTGAAGGAAGTCGGCTCTTTTTCCCGCCCCTTTGACCATTTTCTTTTTCTTTCCAGTGACAACCGATATAATGGAGGGTAACGAATGAAGACATTCAGCCTACTTAGAAAGGTTAGGATTCCCATGGAAGTTAAAGATAGGATTCTGCAGGCAGAAGATATCCATAAAGCGACGGAGCTGCTGAGCTCCAGACTCGGTAAGCCTGTGATTATTGAAAACAAAAACTTTGAATTGATCGCCTACAGCTCCACTCATGATGATTTCGATCAAACTCAGCAGAAAACCATTCTATCCAAAAAATGCCCGATCTTCATTATTGACCGGTTGAAAAAAGAGGGCATCGTCCAGCGCCTGGAAATGCAGCCGGACCCGATCCGTGTCCATCCGATGGAAGAGCTTGGCTTCCAGCAGCGTGTCGTCGTGGCAGCCAGGCACCTGAATCATACGATGGGGTATGTCTGGGTGCAGGAGGCCGGTCTGCTGCTGGATGACGCGGACTTTCAGTTCCTTGAAGACATCACCAATCATATAGGCAGACTCATTTATGATCAGTTCATGAGAGACAATGCTAAGGAAGGACGGAAAGAGGAGCTATTGTGGCAGCTGCTGCAGCATGAGTACGGCAGTGAAAGCCAGTTCCGTCACGAAGCCGCCCTCGCCAAACTGAATCTGGCCGAACGTTTTTCCGTCGTCGTTTTTTCGGTCACCGCACCTCAATATAAGAGCATGCTTGATGATCTTCTACAAACGGTGCACCGCTTCCGGATCACGCGTCCGATGTATGTGCTGAAAACAGAATTCCAGCTTATTCTGCTCGTGGAGGGAAGGGCGTCCGACCGCTTTTCATCAAGAACGACAGCGAGGGATTTTATTGAGGAAGTCAAAAAAGAAACAGGGGAAGAAGCGTTTTATCATTTCCTGATTGGCGTCGGCAAGGAATATACAACACTGTCCTTGATGAGGAAAAGTTTTTTGGAGGCGCTCGAGGTCATTGAAACGGCCAACTTCATTAACCCGCGCCCGGAAACGATGCCGCGGGAATTCGCGACACTCGGCCTGTACAGATACCTGGCCGCCCTTTATGAAAAAAACAGTTCCGAGGATTATTACAGTGAAGATCTGCTGGCCTTGATGAAAAATGATATGGATAAACAGACGGAACTTCTGCTCACATTGGAAACCTATCTTGCTAACAATGGGAAAGGAAAGCAGACCGCCGGCGAGTTGTTTATCCACCCCAATACACTCAATTACCGGATTAAACAGATCCAGGAAATGACGACCATCGATTTCCAGGACTTCAACATGAAGGCGTACCTTTATACTGAACTCCTGCTCCTGAATAACGTCGAACACTACTACAAACGTTACCAGTCAGCACTAAGGTCGTGACCGATCTGCACATAAGAGTGATGGGTACGCTCCGCTTATCGGTGGATGCTTGCCGCGGGCACGGCCTCAGCTAACTGGATCAAGAAGAACACTTGATCCAGTGGATCTTCGGCTCGCGCTGTTCCCGCAGGCGTCACCAGCGAACGCTCCACGTAACACGAGGGGGGGCGGAAAGGTGTCTCTACAGTACCGGTGTGCTATTTCATTCAGGGAAGATAAAAGTGGATGCTCTTTCCAAAGTGGGAAAATTGGATGCGAATCTGGACAATGTGAGAAGGGGGGACCGCCTGTGTGGGTGGTTCACCTTTTTTATATACGTTCTTGAAGGGTTAAGAGTGATGACAGACGGGGTACACGTACATTATACCTGAAAGGACGTGACGAGCATGGCAGAACAAAGACCGGTCATTGCGCTTGCAGGCGCGAGTGGATATATAGGACAGAACTTGATGGAAAAGTTGAGAAAGCACGCCGACATCATTGCCCTTTCCAGAAGTGGTGACCAAAAAGAAGATGAGGAGCAGGTAACATGGCGTTCCTGTGACCTTTACTCCATGGTGGATGCTGAAAAAGGCCTGGAGGGGGCGGACATCGCGGTCTACCTCGTTCATTCCATGCTGCCTTCTGCGAAGCTGACCCAGGGAAAGTTTGAAGATATGGATGTCATTTTAGCTGATAACTTTGCCCAGGCTGCAAAGAAACAAGGGGTCCGCCAAATCATCTATTTGAGCGGTATCATCCCGGAGCAGGAAAAAAAGCTGTCCCGACACTTGAAGAGCCGACTGGAAGTGGAAGAAATTCTTGGAGCCTACGGAGTACCCGTGACCACGATCCGGGCCGGGCTGATTGTGGGGCCGAAAGGATCTTCCTTCCCGATTCTGAAAAAGCTGGTTAAACGGCTGCCGTTTATGATTCTGCCAAAATGGACCCGGACGAAGACCCAGCCGATCGCCCTTCCGGATGTGCTGCATGCCCTGGACAGCAGCATTGGAAATGAAGAGGTGAAAGGACGTCCGGTAGACGTGGGCGGTCCGGATGTCATGACCTACGAGACGATGATGAAACGGACGGCTGCTGTGATGGGTAGAAAGCCGCTCACCATTAACGTTCCTTTTTTAACCGTTGAACTCTCCAAATTGTGGGTGCGTCTTGTCACGGGCTCGCCGAAGGAAATGGTCTATCCCCTGATTGAAAGCTTGACCCATCCTATGGTCACACAAGAGGAAAATAAAGTGGAAGGGTTAAGTGAAGGCCGCATTTCTTTTGAAGAGGCGGCCAGGGAAGCTCTTGCAAAGGAAGAAGAGAACAAAGATGGAAAGAGAGCCCTTCCGATGTTTCAACCGATGCAGCAGGATGTCCGGTCTGTCCAGCGTATTCCGATTCCAGAAGGATATGATGCAGACTGGGTTGGACGTTACTATGTGAAATGGCTGGAAAACACACTCAATCCGTGGGTGAAAACGGAAGTGGATGAAGACAACTGCTGTAAAATCGGGGTCGTCTTTAAACAGTCTCCGCTTTTATCCTTCGATTATGCCAAAGACAGAAGTACCGGGGACCGTGCTCTTTATTACATTTCCGGAGGTATGCTCGCCGACAGCGGAAAAAATGTGCGCGGCCGCCTGGAATTCAGGAAAATCCCCGGCCGTCAGGAAGCCATTGTAGCAATTCACGACTACATGCCTTCGCTGCCCTGGTTTTTCTATAAATACACCCAGGCGAAAGCACACCTTGTGGTGATGGCCTTATTCAGGAAGCATTTGGAGAAATGGGGAAGTTCCACCGTTCTTCACCATGCATAAGCGATGCCCGCTTTTCCCAAACTAAGCGTGTAACACTTAAGCTTGCATGAGGTGATTGGGATGAGCAAGAAGGACAAGAAGCACGACCGGCAGTTCAAGGAACGCAATAGTCACGGTGAGCACCGTAACGGGCGGCTGGCTCAATTTAAGAATCACAGTACTGAATTCGGTTCCGAGCCGGATGAATATATCGACCGTGCCCGCCTTGGCTATAAAGGCGACGCATAAGTAAAGGCCTGTCCATTCATGGACAGGCCTTTTGCTGTCACCCTTCAGAAGGGGATTTCTTTTTCTGCACTCCCGTGCGCACATTTTTCATTGTGATGAAGTAAATGGCGCTGATCAACAATCCGGCCGAAGCCGTTAAAAGATAGACGACGGACAGATCGTCGGAAATACTGTCTACAAAAGAGGATAAAAACTGTCCAAGAAAAACAGCGGAAGAAAAGTAGGCGAGATTTTTCCCGCGCTTGGCGGCGCTGCTTTTTTCCACGGTCATGTGGTTGGCAAGTGGAATGGTAAAGCCAAAGCCAAAGCCAATCAAAATTCCCGCCCCTGCGGCAAGCAGGAGGGAGGTCTGGTTCAGCCCAAGCAGCAGATAGCCGCCTCCGAATAAAAAGAACCCGGTCATCAGCGTGGAGTAGTCACTGATTTTATTGACCACCTTAGGCATCTGACTGGCTGATATGACGGCCACAAGAGAGATCATCGCCAAAAAGTATCCCGTTCCTGTGGAAGTCATGTGAAAGTGCTCAGCCAGGTAAAAGGGCACAGAGACCATCGTTACAAAAAAGATGGTCATGGCGAGCATAGCGGATAACAGCACCGGCCAGATTTTTTCGGAAGAAGTTCCACCATCGGCTTCCTCTTCCCCTCCGGTTTCTTTTCTTGTAAAGGGCACGAAAGATAATAGAAAAACAAGAGCGATCCAACCGAGAAGATACAACAGGAATGGGAACTGCCATCCGAAGCTTCCGAGGATGCCTCCGATACTCAGGAAGATGATACCTCCAGCTTCAATGGACATGCCCTGCAGAGCCATCATCTTCAGTCGCTGCTCTCCTTCAAAAAATTCGGCAAGCAGCCCGGTAGCCGAAGACATCACGACAGCCGTTGCCCCGCCGAGGAGAATGCGGTCGGCGAAGACCAACACCGTCCCGTCCAGCCAGATGGCGCTTATCCCCAATGCTCCGTATAAAATCAGCCCGGTACACAAAGCCCTGTAGGGTCCGGACTTGTCGATGAATTTACCGGCGAGCGGAGCGAACAGGACAACGCCGAGCGAAGGGAGTGTCGTCAACCAGGCGGCTGAGTCCTCCATATTGTAGTGCTGGGATATATCAAGTAAGGCGGGAGTAATGGCGCTGCCGACCATGACAGTCAGACTGGCCGCGAGCATTAAGGCAAATACTCCCGCTTTGGATAATGGTTTCATCGTACATACCTCCTTTAGCCATTCGGAAATCATCATAACACATATTTAGTTAGGAAACTAATTAAATGATCATCCAATGCAGTCGGTTTGTGATAAAATAGCGGCAGAAAGGGTGAACGCGATGAATGAATCACACAATGAGGATATTGGCTATCAGATTCAGAAAATATCCCATTCAATCAAACAGCTTCAGAACGAGAGGCTCCAAAAGGAAGATTTGAGCGTTTCTCATGTGAATGTCATGTTCGTTCTTTATGAGAAGGACGGGGTGACGCAGTCCTATCTGCAAAAAGAGCTTGGAATCAAAGCTTCTTCTTTGTCCAAGCTGATTGATATACTTATCCAAAAGGATCTGGTTTATAAAGCATCGCTTGAAAAGGATGCCCGCACGAAACTGATTCATTTAACGTCTCTTGGTAAGGAGCGGAAGGAGCAGCTTCAGCATATCCGCTACGATTTAGAAAGCGAAGTGACCCATCCGCTGACACCCACAGAAATCAAGCAGATGCAGGAGATGCTGCAAAAAATCAAAAACCATCTGGAGGAGTAGTGCAGCCCTTTCCCCCTTAACTGTTGTTACTAAGACGACGATATAAGAAAAAAAGACATGCAGGGGGATTTAGAATGGGTTGGTGGAATAAGAGAAAAGAGGCCGTGCGTAAGAAGCTGGGAGAGGGAAGAACAGGGGTGATCGACGTCCCGGAAGGATCGGCTGTTCATCGTCAATGTGAAATGATTCAGCTGACGACAGATGACCTCGCTGTTTTGCAGGACCTGCAGCCGCTGGTAAGCGTGGAAATGGAAGCGGTTGTGAAGAAATTTTACGTGAATCTTGAAAGTGAGCCGGCGCTTCAAAAAATGATTGAGGAACACAGTACCGTTGAGCGCCTGCGGAAAACACTGGCTGTTCATATGGAAGAGATGTTTTCGGGCGTCATCGATGAGTCATATATTGAAAAAAGGAAGCGTATTGCCGCGGTACACTTGAAAATCGGATTGGAGCCTAAATGGTACATGTCTGCTTTTCAGGATTTACTGCTCTCCTTCCTGGAGGTATACGACAGGCATTTGGAAGAAGACGATTACCGGCAGGCGGTTGCAGCGACGACAAAAATACTGAGCATCGAACAGCAGCTCGTCCTGGAAATGTTTCAAAGAGAAGCGGATGCTTTACGGGAAAAAGAAATAGAGAAAAGAGAAGAAGCTTACCTGAAAGTGGATCAGATGTCCGCAGAAGTGGCTGCTGTTTCCCAGCAAGCCAGTGCTTCTACCGAACAGCTGACCGATCAAACGGAAAAAATGGTCACCGACTCTAAAAATGGAACAGCGGTAGCCCGCCAAGTGGAGCAGCAGTCGCTTGATGGTAAGAAGCAGTTGGAAGTACACCAGCGGCAGATGAATCAGATTCAACAGACCATCAGGGAAATCTCCGGGGATATGGAAAAATTGAGCCGGATCGCTGAAGAAATCAGTAAAATTGTGACGATCGTTTCTTCCATCGCTGAACAGACCAACCTGTTGTCCCTGAACGCTTCGATTGAAGCTGCGCGCGCAGGGGAGCATGGAGCAGGGTTTACGGTTGTAGCCGCTGAAGTACGTAAATTATCGGAGCAGACACAAACCTCTGCTGCAGAAGTTTCCCAGTTGATTCATTCTACAAGCGGACAGATCCATAACGTGTCTGGTCATGTAGGCAGTATCGATGAGATGATTGCAGAGGGTGCGGACAGTATGGAACAGATCAATCACTTCTTTACGGAAATTGTTACGGCGATGGGGCAGAACAAAGCCTACAATGCAGGTATGGAAGAGGAGCTGCAGCATTTTTCGCACGTTATTGATGAAATCAATGATGCCGTTGGTAAAGTAGCGGCTTCTTCCCAGCAGTTGACAGCGATGGCTGATTGAATGATTTGTTCGTAAAGGGAAGCTCAGCGTTTCCTAAAAAAAGTCCCTGAGACGGCTGTCTCAGGGACTTTTTCTATTAAGAGCGTGTATTGATTTCAGTGACGTTGTCCTGTGTGTTGGAAGGGGTGAAGGTTTTTCCTGCTGTTGGAGTGGTCTGCTCTTCCTCATCGCTGGAAAGCTCTTCTTTCGCTTCTCTGGCTTTGTCTCCGACTTCCTGTAGTTCTTCACCGGCGTCTTTAGCTGTGGAAACAATTTCTTCAGACTCTTCTTTAATGTCCTTCACTTTGTCGGTGATTTCTCTGCCTTGGTTGTTGAAAACCTCCTGTACTGTGGCAGCGGCTTCAGATGCGATATTGACGATATTGCGGACACGTGTAACAAGATCATCTTTTTTCTCTGATGGATTTTCTTTTACCTCGGAAGCGTATTCCGTTACAGAATCCTTCTTGGCACGGGATCCTTCTTTCAAACGGCGGCGTTGTTCAGGGTCTTTCGCCAGAACGATCGCACCTCCGATAAGAGCTCCGGTTACAATAGCGATAGGAAGCTTTTTGCTCCCGCTTTTTTTGGTCGTCTGTTGAGTTGTCATAATTGAATCACCTTTCTATCCTTATATTTTTTTGAGCTTCATTCCTCATTGTTTCTCTGGCGGTCTGAATGTCTTCATACTGAATTCTGCCTGCCTGGTAAAATTCACCCTTTTTACGCTCCACCTTCATTTTGGCAATGGATGGATCACGCGTAAGGGAGTGGATAAGTACGCCTGTCAGAGCTCCTGCCGTCAATCCTGATATCCATTCAAGAGTCTTCATGATGTCGTACGGTCCAGCTGGGCGGCTGATTTGAGCGCCTTTCTTTTCTGAGACAGGTAATAGGTCATGGCAAGCGCTCCATAAATGCCCCGCCAGCCTTCTTCATTAATTTTTTGTTCGCCTTCAAAGGTGGTATTCTTCAAGGAAGAGGTCATATCTACAAGAGAAGAAGTGAGCTTCCTGGAGGATTCCCCAATATCTCCAACGATATAGAATAACGGGCTCAATGCTTTAATCTTTTCATTCACATCGGCCAGTGTATCATTACTGTTATGCAGGACGCCGGTCGTTTCCTTCATGACGGAGTCCAACTGTTCCGGGAGCTGATCCACGGTTTCGCGGACCCCGCTTAAAACACCGGCAAGGTTATTAAGAGCTTTAATAAGAAAAATAGAGACCACAGCAAAAGCGATTCCGATGATGAGTACGCCGATTCCTAGAAAATCCATGCCAACCTCACTCCTTTATTTTCTTTCGTTTCCATTTCACATATAAATCAATGGCTGCATCGCCCCACTGCATGGCTTTAATGACATTCTCATTACGCTCGTGGGAGGCGTGGGCCACACTTTCTGAAACCCCTTGAAGGGAACTGTTCACATTTCCTACGGTCGAGCCCACATTGTTGACGGCATCCATCAAGCCGTTGATGCTCTGGGTTTTCTCTTCAAGATCAGCCGCCATTGAATTGGTTTTTTTCAACAGGCTCTCTGATTCAGATGTAATCCCCTGAATCTGGCCTTCCACTTTCTCCAATGTATTGGAAACACTGGACATCGTATGGGATGCTGTCTTTAATGTTTTCACAACAAAGATACTGATGAAGGCAAATGCAATTGCGATGATGAGTAGTCCAAGTCCTGCTAATGACATCTCGTTCCACCTCTCTTAAATTCGGTTTGTAAAAGCTATACCACTATTCTTTTTTGCTGAAACGCTTCTGGAAAAGAAAATATCTTCCAGTCCATGATAGAAGATAAAAGGAGGGGGCCCATAGACTCAGAGAATCGGTGGTTTCTAATTTTGTGAGCCGGGGAATAGAACAAAATATGTAAACGCTTACTTATAAAGGTTCTTAACGAAAAATTAACAAATGGACGGATGCCATGGTTATTCGACATTTTTCGACAAAACTTTTCAGAATATTTTTATCAATTGTAATTGTAAATCTATACAGGTGATTTTATGATGAATATAGGAGATAACAAACGTTTCCGAATTGATTGATAGGCAGCAGGTCTAGTCATAAAGTTTGATTATTGAGACGAGGAGTGATGGTGTGGTCCAGGATACATCTTTAGAACATGATATTTATTTATTCCATGAGGGGAACCTCCGGTACAGCCACAAACTGCTGGGGGCTCATCCGGATACGAGAAACGGAGAGCAGGGCATCCGTTTTGCGGTCTGGGCTCCGAACGCCGTTAAGGTCAGTGTCGTCGGTCCATTTAACAACTGGGACGGACGGGAACACCCAATGGAAAAGATCAATGACAACGGCGTGTGGATCGCCTTTCTTCCCGGTCTGGAAAAAGGAACGATTTATAAATACGAAATTTTAACTCCTCACGGACATCTCCGCTTGAAAGCTGATCCGTATGCATTTTCAAGCGAACTCCGTCCAAATACCGCTTCGGTTGTCTATCCGCTGGATGATTATGCATGGGGAGACCATGACTGGATGAACCAGCGGAAAGGACGTAATCCCTATGAATCACCCATGTCGATCTATGAACTTCATTTAGGGTCCTGGAAGTACATAGAGTCGGAGGTTTTTTACAATTTCCGTGAATATGCAGATATGGTGATTCCTTATGTGAAAGAACTCGGCTATACCCATATCGAACTTCTACCCATGACGGAGCATCCGTTTGACCGCTCCTGGGGCTATCAGGCGACCGGATACTTTTCCGTGACCTCCCGTTACGGCACCCCGGATGACTTCAAATATTTTGTCGATCAATGTCACAATTCTGGAATCGGTGTCATATTGGACTGGGTACCGGGCCACTTCTGCAAGGATGAACACGGGCTTCGCAGGTTTGACGGGGAAGCGCTTTATGAATATGCCAACCCTAGTAAAGCTGAGAAAACACAGTGGGGGACGCTTACGTTTGATTTTGCCAGAAACGAAGTACAGAGCTTTCTCATCTCCAATGCTGTGTACTGGCTGAAAGAGTATCACCTGGATGGACTGCGTGTGGACGCTGTTGCCAGTATGCTCTATCTCGATTTCGGTAAGGAAGACGGAGAGTGGGAGCTGAATGAATACGGCGGGCGTGAAAATATTGAAGCCATCGACTTCATCAGAAAAATGAATAAAGCCGTTTTTGAAGAAGTTCCGGATACGCTGATGATGGCGGAGGAATCGACGTCCTGGCCGCTTGTCAGTGCCCCGACACATATCGGCGGACTCGGGTTCAATTATAAGTGGAACATGGGCTGGATGAATGACATGCTCAAGTATATGGAAATGGACCCGATCCACCGGAAGTACCATCATAATTTAATTACCTTTTCTCTTCATTACGCCTTTTCCGAGAACTTTGTATTACCGATTTCTCATGACGAAGTCGTCCATGGAAAGAAATCGTTATTAAATAAAATGCCGGGCGACTATTGGCAGAAATTCGCCAACCTGCGTGCATTTCTCGCTTATATGTACGCCCATCCCGGTAAGAAGCTTCTATTCATGGGAGGTGAATTCGGACAATTCGACGAGTGGAAGGACTTGGAGGACCTGGACTGGGAGCTGCTGGAATACGATTCCCACTCCTCCATTTTGGAGTACACGAAACAGCTTCACCAGATGTATCAGGAGATGCCTGCATTATGGGAGCTCGATCATAAACCAGAAGGGTTCACATGGATCGATCCGAATAACTACGAGCAGAGCATTATATCTTTTGTACGGAACAGCCGGACATCAAACGATCAATTAGTCATTGTATGCAATTTCACTCCGGAGGTCTACCACGATTATAAAGTCGGAGTGCCTGAACAAGGCTCATACGAGGAAATTTTCTCGAGTGACGCGGAGCACTTTGGTGGTTCCGGGCAGAGAAATGGACTGCCCCTGGACACGATATCCTCTCCATGGCAGGGCCAGAACCAGCATGTCACCATGACGGTTCCCCCGCTCGGTGTGAGCTTCCTGAAAAGAACATCAGTAAATCAAGGAGGAGAATCATGAAAAATAAAGAATGTGTAGCGATGCTTCTAGCTGGTGGGCAGGGGACCAGATTGAAATCATTGACGAAACAGATCGCCAAACCTGCCGTATATTTCGGCGGTAAATACCGGATCATTGATTTTCCGCTGAGCAATTGTACGAATTCCGGCATTGATACAGTCGGCGTACTTACACAGTACGAGCCGCTTATTTTAAATGATTACATCGGCATTGGAGATACATGGGACCTGGACCGTAAATTCGGAGGCGTGTCGGTGCTCCCTCCATTCATGCAGTCGGAAGGCGGAGGATGGTATACAGGAACGGCGAATGCCATCTACCGCAACCTGAAATTCCTGAACCAGTATGATCCGGAGCACGTGCTGGTCCTGTCCGGAGATCATATTTACAAGATGGATTACGGTGCGATGCTTGATTACCATAAGGAAACGGATGCGGACGTGACGATTTCTGTTATTGAAGTTCCTTGGGAGGAAGCGAGCCGTTTTGGAATTATGAACGCCGACGATAACGGGAAGATTACAGAATTTGATGAGAAACCTGAATATCCGAAGAGCAACCTGGCTTCCATGGGCGTCTACATTTTCCGCTGGGATGTACTGAAGCAGTACTTGATTGATGATGCGGAAAAAGAAGATTCCTCCCATGATTTCGGGAAGGATATCATTCCATCTCTTCTTAACGATTATAAAAAGATGATGGCCTATACATTCGAAGGCTATTGGAAGGATGTCGGAACGGTCGACAGCCTTTGGGAAGCCAATATGGACCTGCTTAAGAAGAATCCTGAATTGAACCTCAGTGATTCCAGATGGCGGATCTATTCTAAAAATCCAAACCAGCCGCCGCAGTATATTGCACCGTCAGCTTCTGTGAAAAATGCGCTGATTAATGAAGGGTGCCGGATTTACGGCAAGGTGGATACATCGGTGATTTTCTATGGTGTTCACGTTTGTGAATCCTCCGTTGTGAAAGATTCTGTCATCATGCCGGATGTCAAAATCGGCAGAAATGTCACGATCAACCGTGCCATCATCTCCAAAGGAACGGTGATTGAGGATGGAGCCGTGATCGGTGATCCTTCACCAGACAGCGAAATCACGCTGGTGGCAGATGAAGGAAGTGTTCTGGCAACAAGCTATGCTACAAACTGATTTTTGAGGAGGATATTATGGATCGTATCGCTGGAATTATTAACCTGGACCATGAGCAGGATATGCTCGATGAACTCACATACTTCCGCTGCGGGGCAGCGGTTCCTTTTGCTGGACGCTACCGGATGATTGATTTCGCTATTTCCAATATGACCAACTCCCGGATTGAATCCGTAGCTGTCTTTGCAAGAAGAAAATACCGTTCGCTGATGGACCATCTCGAACAAGGAAAAGCCTGGGATCTGGACCGCAAACGGGGCGGTCTTTTCATCCTGCCCCCTGACTGGAATGATCCGACCGATATTTCCCGCGGGGATCTGCAGCATTTCCATAACAACATCGATTTCATCAACCGGACGCTGGCGGATTATATCGTCATCTCCGGTTCCCAGCACATCTGCAACATCGATTATCAGGATGTCCTGCAGGAGCATAAGGAATCAGGGGCGGACGTAACGGTCATTTATAAAAAAGTAGACGAAATGTATTCCGAGCATGAACGCGCTCACAAGCTCGATATCGATGGGAATAACCGTGTGACGAATATTCACAATGATCGAAGCAGCCATAACGTCTATATGGATATGTACATCATTGACAAGGAATTTCTATACAATCTGATTGAGAAGTGCATTGCCCATGGATGCTCCAACTTCTTCCTGGATGGGATCAAAGGAAAGCTTCCGAACATTCATATCAATGCTTATGAGTACCACGGCACTCATGCGCTGATCAATTCGGTGGAAAGTTATTACCGCAACAGCTCCAAGTTGTTGAATGCCTCTGAGCATGATGAGTTATTTAAAGAGGATGCACCGATTTTCACGAAGGTGAAAAACGAAGCACCATCGAATTATACCCAGTCATCACACGTGACAAATACAATGGTGGCCAACGGGTGTGTCATTGAAGGGGAAGTCGAGGACAGCATCCTGTTCCGCGGTGTCAAAGTAGGAGAAGGGGCGGTCATTAAAAACTCCATCATCATGCAGCGCTGCGAGATTGAAGAAGGAGCGGTCCTGGAAAATGTCATTCTTGATAAGGATTGCACCATTTCCAGTGGCAAGACGCTGATTGGAGCACCTGAAAAGCCGTACGTACTAGCGAAGCGGCGATCAATGTAATCCCCTTTGTCAGGGACTGTCTGGACCTTACCGCTCGGGCAGTCCTTTTTCTTTAACAATGGTTAAGTGATGGATTGAACAAAGATAAGGAGTGGATATACGTGAATATTTTAATGGTTGGTTCAGAATGCACCCCTTTTGTAAAAACCGGTGGTCTTGCTGATGTGCTCGGTACTCTGCCGCATGCCTTGAAGAAACAGGGCGCCGATGTCCGTGTCGTCCTGCCGAAATATGAGAACATGGATGATCACTGGAAGGAACAGCTGACCCACCTGGATGAACTGGATATCACGCTTGGGTGGCGGAGCCAGTATGCAGGAATCGAATATATCAACTATGAGGGCATTCCCGTCTATTTCATAGATAACGAATATTATTTTAAACGTTCCAATCTTTATGGGTATGGAGATGAAGCCGAGCGGTTCGTTTTCTTCAATAAAGCGGTTATGGACTTTATCTGCACGCTGGAATGGACTCCGGATATCCTGCACTGCCATGACTGGCAGACCGGTCTCATCCCTGTCTACCTACATACCCATTATAAGGATGTGGAAAAGCTTCAAGGTATGAAAACGGTCTTCACGATCCATAATTTGAAGTATCAGGGGATTTATCCGCAGTCTGTCCTGCATGATCTGATGGACTTTGATGAAAGCATGATGAGAGATGATGCGTTCGAATTTTTCGGGAACATCAACTTCATGAAGGGTGCTTTGAACTACGCCGATTTTATTACAACGGTCAGCGAAACTTATGCAAAAGAGATTCAAACGCCCTATTATGGGGAAAACCTAGACGGAGTACTTAGAAAACGGACTGACGAATTAATCGGAATCGTCAACGGCATCGACGAGCATAACTATAACCCTATGAAAGACGAAGCCCTTGCTTTTCCGTATCGCAGCTCCCTGATCAAGAAGGCTCAGAACAAGATGTGGCTGCAGGCTGAATTAGGTCTGCCTGTACGTAAGGAAGTACCGATGATTGGCATCGTTTCCAGATTGGTGGAACAAAAAGGGTTCGACTTGATCGGAAGGGTGATTGACGAGCTGCTTTATCATGATGATGTTCAAGTCGTCCTGCTTGGTACGGGTGAATATCAATATGAGCAGCTGCTTCAATGGGTACAGCACAGACACCCCGAAAAAATGTCAGCGAATATCCGTTTTTCAGAACCATTATCCCGTCAGATTTATGCGGCCAGTGATATGTTCCTCATGCCTTCCCGTTTCGAACCGTGCGGGATTGGTCAGCTGATTGCCTTAAGGTATCTGTCTGCTCCAATCGTAAGGGAAACAGGGGGACTTGTGGACACCGTCCAGCCATATAATGAAGAGACTGGGGAAGGGAACGGATTTTCATTTACAAACTATAACGCCCACGACATGCTGTACACGATCCGCCGGGCCGTCGAATTCTATCAGGAGCCTGCTTCTTGGCAGAATCTTGTAAAAAACATCTGCAAGAGTAAGTTCACTTGGAAAAACTCTGCGGAGCAGTACATGGATTTGTATCAAACGATGTTCCGGTAGAGCTGATAGGAGGAACCTTTATGGTGATGTTCAGTAGCAAAGAGGAATTCAAGGCCGCGTTTAAGGAGCAGTTGGAGGACCGGTATGGGCGGACGCTGGAGACAGCTTCGGAGTATGATACCTACCGCGCGTTAGGGACGCTGATTCAGGAGAAAATCAATGCCAAATGGCTTCACACCCAGCAGCATTACAAGCGTAATAAAACGAAGCAGGTGTTTTATTTCTCGATGGAATTCCTTATGGGGCGTCTGCTTGGGAACAATCTATTAAACATGGATGTTCTGACACTTGTAGAAGAAGGACTGGAGGAGCTTGGTTTGTCCCTGTCCGGGTTGGAAGAGAAGGAAAGTGACGCAGGACTCGGCAACGGCGGTCTCGGCCGTTTGGCGGCTTGTTTTCTGGATTCCCTGGCCTCTTTGGAGATGGCTGGTCACGGCTATGGCCTCCGGTATAAGTACGGCATGTTTGATCAGCATATCATCGACGGGAAACAAGTGGAATTTCCTGATTACTGGCTTTCCAAAGACTTCGTCTGGGAAGTAAGGCGCCCGGATGAAGCAATCGAAGTCCGTTTTGGCGGACAGGTATCTTCCACACGTGACAAGGACGGAAAGCTGCATTTTAAGTATGAGCACTACGAACCGATCCAGGCGGTGCCTTATGATGTCCCGATTGCCGGATATAAAAACGAAACCGTGAATACGCTCCGGTTGTGGTCCGCAGAACCATCTGTCGGAGACACAATGTCCCGTGCTGAAAAAGAAGGGGAGTTCGGTCATTTTCTCGGCCATAAACGTTCGCTGGAATCTATTTCGGATTTCCTATATCCGGATGATTCTACAGAAGACGGTAAACGCCTCCGCTTAAAGCAGGAATATTTCCTCGTTTCCGCCGGTGTCCAGTCGGTTGTCCGCTATTTTGAAAAACTGGGAGTGCCATGGTCCTCCTTCCCTGAAAAAGCAGCCCTCCATATCAACGATACC
Source organism: Halobacillus sp. AWH4_228 (assembly GCF_056158365.1). Classification (NCBI taxonomy): domain Bacteria; kingdom Bacillati; phylum Bacillota; class Bacilli; order Caryophanales; family Bacillaceae; genus Halobacillus; species Halobacillus sp. AWH4_228. The sequence goes on from NZ_JBSWTE010000001.1 coordinate 474,736, forward strand.
CATCCGGCCCTCGTCATTCCTGAACTGATGAGGATCCTTATGGATGAGAAAGGAATCGGCTGGGAGGAGGCATGGGAGATCACCCGGTCCTCGGTTTCCTATACGAATCATACAACCCTTAGTGAAGCGCTGGAGTCCTGGCCTGTAGGTCTTGTCCGCTCGCTGCTGCCACGGATTTTCATGATCATCAATGAAATCAATGAGCGTTTCTGTCAGGAGCTGTGGAGCACTTACCCAGGCGATTTCGACCGCATTGCCGACCTTGCCATCGTAGCGGACGGTCAGGTGAAAATGGCCCATTTATCCATTGTCGGAAGTCACAGCATTAATGGTGTGGCAAAACTCCATACAGAAATTTTAAAACATCGCGAAATGAAACGATTCTTCCATACATTCCCGGATCGCTTCAACAATAAAACCAACGGAATTACTCACCGCAGGTGGCTGATGCACAGCAACCGTAAACTGACGTCACTCATTACGGAAGCGATCGGCGACACCTGGATCCACGAGCCGCAGCAGTTAAGCCGGCTGATGAGCCGGAAAGATGATTTAAGCTTCCTTGATCAGCTTCACGATATCAAGCACCAGAATAAAGTGGAATTTGCAGAGTGGGTGCAGCAGACGCAGGGAATCACCGTCAATCCGCACTCCATATTCGATGTCCAGATTAAACGGCTCCACGGTTATAAGCGTCAACTGCTTAATGCTCTTCATATTATGCATTTATACAATGAATTGAAGGCAGACCCTGCCATGGAAATGGTACCGAGGACTTTCTTTTTCGGAGCCAAGGCTGCCCCGGGTTATCATTTCGCGAAAACGGTCATCCAATTGATCAACCGTATTGCAGAAGTGGTCAACAATGATCCTGCTGTAAACGATTATATAAAAGTGGTGTTCCTTCCGAACTATTCCGTGTCCATGGCAGAGAAAATCATTCCAGCGACCAATATAAGTGAGCAGATATCCATGGCTACGAAGGAAGCTTCGGGTACAGGGAATATGAAATTCATGATGAACGGCGCAGTGACCGTGGGGACGATGGACGGGGCGAACGTCGAAATCCACGACCACGTCGGGGATGATAACATTTACATTTTCGGTCTCACTTCTGAGGAGATCTGGGAGTATTACAATCAAGGCTCCTACTCTTCCAGTGAGATTTATCATAATGACGACCGGATCCGCCGTATTCTCGATGAATTGATTCACTACAGTCCTTTTTCTAAAGGCGAAACGGAATTCCAGGCCATTTACGATGCTTTGGTCACCTATAATGACGAGTACTTTGTACTGAAAGATTTTCCAGATTATCTGCTGGCTCAGAAGAAAGTCAGTCAGGATTATCAGCGAAAGCGTCAGTGGAACTTGAAGAGTCTCGTAAACATCGCCCAATCCGGTGTGTTTTCCAGTGATCGCACGATCCAGGAATACGCAGAGGAGATTTGGAAAATCAATCGTGTCGGGGCGCTGAAGTAGTTATATAGGGGGACGGATTTGTGAGACAAAAGGAAATGTATCATAACAGCTTTGAGGAATCCTATAGAGAGCCTTTCGGTGCTGCGCCGAAAGGTTCTGCTGTTACACTGAAACTGGATGTGCTCAACCGCCATCGTGTATCCCATGTCATCCTTCACTATATCCTTGACCGTACGGATCATGAAAAGACGAAGGAAATGGACGTATGCAGCGAGGAACACCAGTGCACGACATATGAAACGACTATAAAAATGCCGGAAAGTCCACAGCTGATCTGGTATTTCTTTGAAATCATCTCCGAAGACCGCACCCTTTTTTACGGACGGGAGCGGAGTAATGAGAGCGGGGAAGGCCGGATTTATGATCATATCCCCCCTTCCTGGCAGATTACGGTTTATGATCCTGTTTACGAAACGCCGGAATGGTGGAAGAATGCTACGATGTATCAAATATTTCCCGACCGTTTTTATGCAGCCGGTGACATTGATATGAAAAAAGCACCGGAAACGAGCCTTGTACATGCCCATTGGGAGAATGACCCTGTTTATATCCGCAATGAGCGAGGAGAAGTCATCCGCTGGGACTTTTTCGGTGGCAGCCTGAAAGGCATTACGGAAAAACTTGATTACCTCGAGACACTGGGCATTACCGTTCTTTACTTGAATCCAATTTTTGAAGCCGAAAGCAATCACCGGTATGATACGGGGGATTATCATAAGATTGATGAACTGCTCGGTACAAAGGAAGACTTCGAGGTGCTGATTGAAGAAGCGGAAAAACGAGGCATGGAAGTTATGCTGGACGGGGTGTTCAGTCATACCGGGAGCAACAGTATTTATTTCAACCGGGAAGGGAAGTACGACTCCCTTGGTGCCTATCAATCCAAAAATTCCCCTTATTACAGCTGGTATACATTCCACAACTATCCCAACGAATATGATGCCTGGTGGGGAGTAGGGACTCTCCCTACACTCCGGAAGGAAAATGAAGATTACCAGAACTTCCTGATTCACGATGAAGACAGTGTCATCAAAACGTGGCAGAAGTCAGGGATGAAGCACTGGCGTCTTGACGTAGCGGACGAGTTGACCGATGACTTGATCCGGCAGATTTACACCCAGCTGAAGAAGAAGGATTCATCCAGTGTGCTGCTTGGGGAAGTGTGGGAGGATGCGTCCAACAAATCAGCCTATGGAAAACGCCGCGACTATTTTCTCGGGGGCGTCCTGGATTCAGTGATGAATTACCCGATGCGGCGGATCCTGCTCGACTTTATTAAAGGGGACATGGATGCCTACACGGTGCACAGGCGCTTGATGACTTTATGTGAGCACTATCCGAAAGAATACTTCTATGCCGTCATGAACATGCTCTCCAGTCATGATGTCGAAAGAATTTATACGATGCTGGCAGACTTTCTGCCGGATGACTTTTCCGATGAGCAGAAAGAGCAGCTCATCTTCAAGCAGATCAAGGCTCTCAGTCTATGGATCTATGCTTTTCCGGGTGTGCCTTCCCTGTACTATGGCGATGAAGCCGGGCTGACAGGCGGAGCAGATCCGGATAATCGTAAACCTTATCCGTGGGGAAGAGAAAACCAGGAACTGCTTGACTGGTATACCAAAATCGGGAGTTGGCGGAAAGAGCATGATGTTCTTCGTACAGGGCATTGGAAGTCCTTTGCCCTGGATGATGATGTTATCGGATTTGAGAGATGGAATGAAAACAATGTCGACCATTTTGGAAATGAAGCGGCGGACGAGCGGATTCTCTTTTTGTTCAACCGGAACCTCCGGGAAAATCGGGAGATTAATATCCCCATTCAAAAAGGGAAATGGCAGCAGCTGGAGAACAAGAAAAGTATATTCAGTTCGAAAAATAACTGGCTGACGATCAAACTGGATCCGTCAGAGAATATGATTCTAAGGTTAATGAAATAGGAGGCGTAACCAATGGGTTTCTTAGATGGATTAATGGGAAACGCGTCCGAAGTGGACGTAACGAAGCTTGAAAAGGATTTGAAAGATATCCTTGCCGGTGGAGAGCAGGTAGAGAGCGGTTATAAAGTGCTCCGCGACTCGTTTATCTTCACAAACAAACGGCTGCTTCTCGTGGATAAGCAGGGCATGACGGGGAAGAAAGTGGAGTACCACTCCATCCCGTATAAAAGCATCACCCATTTCAGCGTAGAAACAGCGGGCAGCTTCGATATGGATGCTGAGCTGAAGATATGGATTTCAGGGTCATCCGAGCCGATCGGAAAACTTTTCAAGAAGGACAGCCCGATCGAATCCGTTCAACAAACACTGGCTGAACATGTATTATGACCTTTGCAGCCTTCTTCCGTATAAAGGAAGAAGGCTTTTGCTATTGAAAAATGACTGCCGTTCAAGCATCATAGAAGTACATTATTATGAAAGCGTTACCAAAGAGGTGTTCTCATGAAGCTTGAGCTTGTTCAGAAACAAACGACAGGTTTATTTATGACAACGGAAATGCGCCAGGCCGTTCAAATGCTTCAATATTCAGCGGGTGAGTTATGGGAGTATGTGCAGCGGGAGGTTGATGAAAACCCGCTCCTTCATTTTTCTGTCGACGCTTCATCCATGTTCTACAAGCAAGGTGCATCGATGAATTTTATGGAAGAGATGACTCCTGATCAAGCATCATGGAGGAATAATATAGAGGACCAGATCCGGCTGTTGGAGGTGCCTGCAGAGACGAAAGAGATGCTGATTTTTCTTGCAGGGCATCTGAATGATGACGGTTTTTGTGAAGCATCGGACGAGGAGACAGCAGAAACCTTTCTTACGACGGTGGAATCAGCGAGGAGCATACGCATGTCTATGTTCAACCTGGATCCCGAAGGTGTAGGCTGCCGGAACATAAGGGAGTATTTGGTTTTTCAGGCTGCCCGGCGCTTTCCTGAGGATGAAAAACTGCCGCTGATCATCCGGCATCACTTGGATGATCTGGCCCTTGGAAACTGGGAGGAGATTGAAAAGTCTGCAGGCATACAGCGGAAGGAAGGAGAGGAAGCACTTTTGCGGTTAAAGCAGTTGAATCCGAGACCGCCGGCTTCCACTTTATCTCCATCCATTCCATCTCTCCCGCCTGATTTAATATTGGAAGAAACGGCAGAAGGGTATCAGCTTCACGACCCTTATTCCATGACGAAATACCTTGGGTGGGACCACGAACTCCTTGAGTTATACGATACCAAAGCAGAGGCCGCCGGTTTTTTTGAAGAAGACTATAAACGGGCCCGATGGCTGATTCAAAGCCTGGAAAGCAGGAAGAACACTCTCCTGCAGACGGCCGAGGTCGTCGTCCGTCATCAGCAGGAGTTTTTCCGGGGCCGTTCGCTGCAGCCGTTGACGCTGAAGAATGTGGCAGGTCAGCTCGGTGTGCATGAGTCCACCATCAGTCGTGCGGCTGCCAATAAAGTCATGCAGACACCAAAAGGACTGTATCCCTTGAAAAGCTTTTTCGTCACGGGGTATCAAGGGGAGGACGGAAGAGGATATTCATCGGGTTATGTGAAAGAAAGGATCACCGGGATGATCCAGGGGGAAAATAAAAGGAAACCATATTCCGACCAAAGCATCAGCCGCCTCCTGCTTCAACAGGAAGGTCTTCACATATCCAGAAGGACGGTAGCCAAATACAGGGAAACTATGAAAATTCCATCCTCCTCACGCAGGAAGGACACGTCCAAAAAGCTTCACCTCCTACATTCCTAGGTTAATATTCTCCTGAATGGGGGATAGACTATTAAAGTGGAGTGAAGGAGGAGAGAAACGTTGAAGAAGATCATTGATTATACGAAAGCGGTCATCAAGGAATTTCAAAAAGATAACGTCCCTCTGCTTGGGGCTGCCCAGGCTTATTATTACTTACTATCCATTGTTCCGATGTTGATTCTGCTATTATCTATACTCCCCTATTTGAATATTGATTCAGAAACGGCGATCCAGGCCATGGGCAACGTTCTTCCGAGCGGCACCGTTGATGTATTCCGTGAAAATATCGTTGCAGTAGTGGAACAGCCGAACGGGGGGCTTCTTACAGTTGGTATTCTGGGTACGCTCTGGTCCGCTTCCAGTGGCATCAATGCGTTCATACAATCGGCCAATGAAGCTTATGAAGTAGAAGAAACGAGGTCGTTCATCAAAGTGAGACTGCTGGCGGTCGCGTTGACGATAGGCATGATAGTAGCGATTGTCGTCGCTCTTGCGCTCCCAGTGTTCGGACAAGTCTTGATTGATTTCATCAACCTTCCAGCTCAGACGGAAATACTGATGCAGGTGCTGCGCTGGGTGATCAGTATATCGGTCATCGGTCTCGTATTGATGGCCCTTTATCACTTCGCCCCAAACAAGAACATTCCATTCAAGCATATTCTTCCGGGGGCAGTGATTACTGCGCTTCTCTGGCAGGTCATTTCCCTGGCTTTCTCGTTTTACGTAACGAACTTTGGAAACTACTCTGCAACGTATGGAAGTCTCGGTGGTGTCATCATTCTTATGCTTTGGTTCTTCCTGACCGGTATCATCTTAATGGTCGGTGCGGAAATCAATGTCGTCTATCACCGACGCCACGGAGGCAGGAAATCAAAAGCGGCTTAAATGTGAAGGAGGTCTCCCGTCCTATGAGGAGACCTCCTTTTTTAATGGAGGGAAAGGTTGAATTTCTCAAGAAGTTCAGGCAGCGTCGGCCGGTCATGTCCATTTCTTCCTTTCCCGGGAACTGCATAAAGCAGTGATTCCAATACAGCTTCTTCGCAGGACTCGCGTACAGCTCGGAATGCCGCATCGATATCCTCTTCATGAAGCATTTCTAAAGACAGGGGCTGGTCCGGTTTGTCATGCGGAATGGTTCCAGCGGTTGTAAAACCGATGACAACTTCACCACTGCCGTTACCGATAATAGACCCCGTCCTCGATAATCCGGCTGCTGCCCGTTTGAGTATCCGCTTCAACTGCCGCTCTGTGACCGGGAGATCCGTCGCGCAGATGACCATCACCGAACCGCGGTCCTTCTCCTGTACCTGATGTGCTTCGTTCAGCTCTTTCCCAACCGCTCTTCCATCTATCCGCAGGTCACTCAGCGTCCCGAAGTTGGTCAATGTCAGAACGCCGAGGGTATACGATCCGTAGGCGAGGTCGATTTTACGCGAAGCTGACCCGATGCCGCCTTTCATGGAGTAACATACCATGCCTGTCCCCGCTCCCACACTTCCTTCTTCAAACTCATCTTCCGCTCTTTGCAGCGCATGCCATACATCCTCCTTCGCTACACTGCGGTTTCGGATATCATTCAAATGCATATCATTGCACTCCCCGACGACGGGGTTGACCGTCCCTGTCGTCCGTCCGATTTCAGGGTTCCGCTCCAAGCTGTAATCAACGAGGGCATCGTAAACCCGGCCGACTGCGAACGTATTGGTTAAGGCGACAGGGGTTTCCAACGTCCCCATTTCTTCGATCTGGATTAATCCGGTGGTTTTGCCGAAGCCATTGATGACATGCGAGGCGGCCAGCAGCTTTTGTTTGAAAAGGTTCCCTTCATGAGGAAGGATGACCGTTACGCCTGTGCGTGTGTCTCCGTCTGTCAGTGTTTGATGACCGACTTTGACACCGGGTACATCGGTAATTTGATTTCGTCTCCCCGTCTGCATCTCTCCAATTGTAATTCCGTATGTTCTTGTTTTTGTTCCCATCCATAAACCCTCCCTGCCTTCCTACTACTTTCTAAATGAAGAGATGAAATTCCTTTTTATGTATGAAAATACATCCTTCGGTTTTAATATACGTTCAAACGCTTGTAGATAAAGGTTTTTTGTATGGAAAAGTGAATAAAATAAATTTTCTTTTGAAAAATCTCAAAAAATATTTGGTTGCGCTTACATCGTTTTTATAAGTGGATTTGTAAAGGATTGTCATTGTCGTATTTGCATGAAAATTCAGCGGTTATGCCTGATGAGGGCGTGATTCTTCCATATGTTCATGCTATACTAGTAAGAAACTGAAAAGACAGAATTTTTCTATTATTGCCTGCAACCTTCAAGAATAAGTCCGCTAGGGGGAAAGATAATGCAAAAACACGGATATCCTGTTCCGCAGGGGCTGTATCATCCGGAAAATGAGCATGAAGCTTGTGGTATCGGAGTTATTGCCAACATCGATGGGACAAAGAGTCATAGTATTGTAGAAAATGCCATCACGATTTTATGTAATCTGGAGCACCGGGGCGGTCAGTCCGCGGATATCAGTACAGGGGATGGTGCCGGTATTTTAACCCAGATTCCTCATAAATTCTTTGAAAAACAATGTGAGAAAGAAGATATATACCTTCCGGAGGCTGGGAAATACGGGATCGGCATGGTGTTCTTCCCGGAAGATCATGGCTTGAGAGTCGACTGCATGCAGCGCTTTCAGCGTATCGTTGAGGAAGAAGGACAGCAGTTCCTTGGCTGGCGTACTGTACCCGTCAACGACTCCTTCGTAGGAAAAGATGCGAAAAAGACGAAGCCATTCATTCGTCAGGCTTTTGTAGCTCCTTCTGCAAATATCCAGACGCAGATGGATCTGGAACGCCGTTTATACATCATCCGCAAACGTGCGGAAAGCGAAATTGCTTCCTTGGACCAGTATGATGACTTTTATATCAGCAGCCTGTCTTCCAATACGATTGTGTATAAGGGCATGCTGATTCCTGAACAACTGGACTCCTTTTATATTGATTTGAACCATCCTGATTTTAAAACCGCCCTCGCCTTAGTACACTCTCGATTCAGTACGAACACCTTCCCGAGTTGGAAACGATCACATCCAAACCGCTATACCATCCATAACGGAGAGTTTAACACCCTCCGCGGAAATGTGAACTGGATGAGAGCGAGGCAGGAGCTTTGTGAGTCTGAATACTTCAGCAAAGAAGATCTGGATAAGCTTCTGCCGGTCATTGATGCCAACGGAAGTGACTCATCCATGTTCGATAATGCGTTTGAGTTTCTTTACTTATCCGGTCGTTCTCTGGCCCACACGGCTATGATGATGGTCCCTGAGCCATGGTCCAATGATGAGACGATTCAGGAAGATAAGAAGAGCTTTTATGAATATCACAGTACGCTGATGGAACCATGGGACGGCCCGGCAGCCCTTGCCTATACGAACGGGAAGCAGATTGGTGCCTGTCTGGACCGTAATGGTCTGCGTCCTGCCCGATACTATGTAACGAAGGACGGCATGATCGTGCTCGGGTCTGAAGTTGGTGCGCTCGATATTTTCGCTGATGATATTTTGTACAAAGATCGACTGCACCCTGGCAAAATGCTGCTCGTCGATCTTGAAGAAGGGAAAATCATCCCGGATGAAGAGATCAAGCTTCAGATTGCCCGTGAGCATCCGTACCAGGAATGGATTGATGATCATAAATTCGATTTGGAAGACCTGCCTGAGCCGGCTGCAGAACACCGACCGATCGGAAATCTGATCGATCAGCAGCTCGCTTTCGGATACACGACAGAGGAATTGAATAAGATCCTCATGCCGATGGTGACGGATAAAAAAGATCCGGTCGGTTCGATGGGATATGATTCTCCGCTGGCTGTCCTTTCCAAGAAACCTCAGCTGCTTTACAGCTATTTCAAGCAGCTGTTTGCCCAGGTGACCAACCCACCGATCGATGCCATTCGTGAAAAACTGATTACGATGGTGGAAACGACCATTGGTGCCGAAGGGAACCTGGTGGATCCTAAACCCGACAGCTGCCGTCAAATTCGTCTGAAGACACCGATTCTGACGAATAAAGAGCTCGAACAGCTTCGCCAGCAGACGGTGGAAGGATTCAAACCGGTCACACTGTCGACGTTATTTAAAGCGGAAGAAAATGAAATGAAAGCTTCGCTCGACCGTTTATTTGAAGAGGCCGATCAAGCGGTGGAAGACGGAGCGACACTGATTATCCTTTCTGACCGCGGTGTGAATGGTGAGTATGCAGCCATCCCGACGCTGCTTGCTGTTTCAGGTCTCCACCACCATCTGATCCGCGAAGGGACGAGAACGAAAGTCAGTCTGCTTGTGGAAACAGGGGAAGCGCGTGAAGTCCATCATTTTGCAACACTTCTGGGCTACGGGGCAGAAGGGATCAACCCCTACCTTGCCTATGAATCGCTGCGTGACCTTCTTGAAACCGGTCAGTTTGAAGCCGTTTCCCATAACGAAGCTGTACAGACGTACATTAAAGCGGCAACAGACGGTATTATTAAAGTCCTCTCCAAAATGGGGATTTCAACCATCCAAAGTTACCGGGGAGCCCAGATTTTTGAGGCTGTCGGTATTCGGATGGATGTGATCGATCAATACTTTACCCGGACGGCTTCCCGTCTCGGCGGAATCGGTCTGGACATCATTGAAAAAGAAGTATTGATGCGTCATGAAACAGCCTTCAGTGAGGACCGTGGCGGAAACCGTACGCTTGATGCGGGTGATGATTATCAATACCGCAAAAATGGTGAGGATCACCAGTACAATCCGCAGACGATCGCGACACTGCAGCACGCCTGCCGTGCCAATGATTATGATCTTTTCAAGCAGTACTCGCAGATGCTGACGGATGAAAAGCATAACCTTCAATCCCTGCGTGGACTTTTATCCTTTAAAAAACGGCCGTCCATTCCGTTGGATGAAGTGGAATCGGTTGAAGACATTACCCGGCGCTTTAAAACCGGTGCGATGTCCTTCGGTTCCATCAGTCAGGAAGCCCACGAGGCGCTTGCTGTCGCGATGAACCGGATCGGAGGCCGCAGTAACTCCGGAGAGGGCGGGGAGAACCCGGCCCGTTTTGAACCGGAAGAAAATGGTGACCTGAAACGAAGCGCTATTAAACAGGTAGCTTCCGGACGATTTGGCGTAAATAGTCACTATTTAGTGAATGCCGATGAAATCCAGATCAAGGTCGCCCAAGGGGCGAAGCCCGGGGAAGGTGGACACCTTCCTGGTAAGAAAGTGTACCCGTGGGTAGCCGAAGTCCGCGGCTCCACGCCAGGCGTTGAGTTGATTTCACCGCCTCCGCACCATGATATTTATTCCATCGAGGATCTGGCTGAGTTGATCTACAACTTAAAAAATGCCAATCCAAAGGCTCGTGTCAGCGTGAAACTTGTATCGGCTGTCGGTGTAGGAACCATTGCTGCTGGTGTAGCGAAAGGCCGTGCCGATCTCGTTCTGATTAGTGGTTATGACGGTGGAACAGGGGCTGCGCCGCGTACAAGTATTAAGCATACCGGTCTTCCGTGGGAAATCGGTCTGGCTGAAACCCACCAGACACTTGTGCTCGACCGGCTTCGTGACCGCATTGTCGTTGAAACAGACGGTAAGATGATGACCGGCCGAGATGTCGTTGTCGCCTCTCTTCTTGGAGCGGAGGAGTATGGATTTTCCACAGCCCCTCTTGTTGTCCTAGGCTGTGTCATGATGCGTGTCTGCCATTTGAACACATGTCCTGTTGGTGTAGCCACCCAGGATCCTGAACTTCGGAAGAAATTCACCGGTGAAGCCGATCACCTTGAAAACTTTATGCGCTTCATTGCCCAGGAAGCGAGGGAGATCATGGCAGAACTCGGCTTCCGTACGATCAACGAAATGATCGGACGGACGGATGTGCTTGAAACAAACGAAGCCATCGATCATTGGAAAGCGAAGGGTGTGGACTTGTCTGCGCTTCTTTACCAGCCCGATGTACCGGACAACTATGGTTTATTTGCTGTGCGTAAGCAGGATCACGGTCTGGATAAGACCCTCGATATGGAAGAACTGCTCCCGTTATGTAAAGATGCGATCGAAACGGGTAAACCGATGAAATATACCGGGTCGATCCGCAACATCCACCGGGTGACAGGGACGATTTTGGGCAGTGAGATTACCCGCCGCTACGGCGCAGAAGGCCTGCCTGAAGATACGATCAACCTGACATTCAAAGGTTCAGCAGGACAGAGCTTCGGAGCTTTCATTCCTAAAGGGATGTCACTGCGCCTGATCGGAGATTCCAATGACTATGTCGGTAAAGGACTGTCCGGAGGGAAGATCATCGTCCACCCTTCATCCAAGTCTTCGTTCCGTCCGGAAGAAAACACGATTATCGGAAACGTGTCTTTCTATGGAGCATCCGCTGGAGAAGCCTATATCAACGGTCTTGCCGGGGAGCGCTTCTGTGTACGGAACAGTGGGGCGGATGTCGTCGTCGAAGGTGTCGGGGACCACGCCTGTGAATATATGACGGGTGGAAGGGTCGTCGTCCTTGGAGGTACCGGACGTAACTTTGCTGCTGGTATGTCCGGAGGCGTCGCCTACGTTCTTGATGAAACAGCCCACCGTTTTGAAACGAAGTGCAACAAGGAGCTTGTGCTTCTGCAGCAATTGCAGGATTCACAGGAAATCCAGGAGCTTTATGATATGATCGATCGTCACGTATCGTATACAAACAGCCCGTTGGGACAGAAGATCCTTGCGGAGTGGCCGCAGTACGTGAGCCGATTTGTCAAAGTGATTCCAAGAGATTACCTGCACATGCAGGAACGCATTCAGCGCCTGAAAGAGAGCGGACTGGACAAATTTGACGCAGAAATGACAGCTTTTGAAGAGAGAAACAAACCGGTGGAAACCGTCAAATAACAGCGGAGGGGGAGACCTGATGGGAAAGTCAACTGGATTTATGGAATATACGCGCCAGGCTATACCTGAGCGTGATCCTGAAGTTCGAACGAAAGACTGGGAAGATTACACGCTTCCCCTTTCAGATGAAGAAGTACAAAAGCAGGGGGCCCGCTGCATGGACTGCGGCGTTCCGACGTGTCATTCCGGAATGGAAATCAACGGCATTACGACTGGATGCCCGGTCTATCACTTGATTCCCGAGTGGAACGACCTCGTCTATCGAGGGAAATGGAAGGAAGCTCTTGAGAAAGAACATGAAATGAACAATTTCCCGGAGTTTACCGGATTTGCCTGTCCGGCTCCATGTGAAGGCGCCTGTGTGCTTGGCATAAATGAGCCGCCTGTTGCGATTCGTAGTGTAGAGCGTTCAATCATTGAAAAAGGTTTTTCGGAAGGCTGGGTAACTCCTCAGCCGCCGGCCTCCCGCACAGGTAAAAAAGTGGCGGTTGTCGGTTCCGGTCCGGCCGGCCTTGCTGCCGCTGCGCAGTTGAACAAAGCCGGGCACTGGGTGACGGTATACGAGCGGAATGACCGTGTCGGCGGACTGCTGACCTACGGCATTCCGGAAATGAAGCTTCCGTACTCCGTCGTGGAACGCCGTGTGAACATTCTGAAGCAGGAAGGCATTCAATTCCTGACCAACACAGAGGTAGGGCGTAACTACCCTGTTTCCCGCTTGAATGAAGAATATGATTCGGTCATTCTATGCGGCGGTGCTACGACACCGAGGAACATCGACGTAAGTGGAAGAAGCTTGAAAGGCGTTCACTATGCGATGGATTTCCTTCATTCCAATACGAAAAGTCTTTTGGATTCGGACCATGAAGACGGCAACTATATCAGTGCCAAGGGTAAGAATGTGATCGTGATCGGCGGGGGAGATACAGGAACAGACTGTATGGCCACATCCATGCGCCATGAATGTAAAAGTCTGACCCAATTTGATATCTACGATAAGAAGAGCAGCGTCCGCGATAATGAAACAAACCCGTGGCCGCAGTATCCAATTATCCACCGTGTGGAATATGGGCAGAAAGAAGCGGAAGCTGAATTCGGTAAAGATCCGAAAGCTTATGCAGTCATGACGAAAAAATTCGTCGGTGACGAGAACAACCGCATCAAGGAAGTGCATACCATTGATGTCGCTCTTTCCTATGATGAAAAAGGGAACAAAGTACGTACGGAAATTCCGGGGACGGAAAAAGTGTGGAAGGCGGACCTTGTCCTGCTTGCGATTGGATTCAGCGGGCCGGAGCAGGATCTCATTGAGAAGCTGGGCATAGAAACGACCGTCCGCTCCAATGTAGCTGCACAATATGGCAGATACACGACCAATGTAGATGGCGTGTTTGCAGCGGGCGACATGCGACGCGGACAAAGCTTGATTGTGTGGGCAATCAATGAAGGCCGTGAAGCAGCCCGTGAATGTGATCGTTACTTGATGGGTACGACGCAGCTGCCTTAACTATCAAAAAAGGGGGGACAACGATGTCCCCCTTTTTTTATGGTCTACCTGATTCATTGTTTTTGTTTTCTAAAAATAATAATAATGTCGTTTAAGTTGTCGAACCCTCGGGTACTTTTAGATTGTAATGGTTATTTTTTACTTACCATTCTAAACATAATCAGAGGAGGAGCACAATGAGCGACAAGCGTACAAAAAAGGATGAGCAGCTGGATCAGTACAGAGTAGATGATTCTGGTAAACATATGACCACCAACCAGGGAGTGAAAGTATCTGAGGATGAATTCTCCCTCAAAGCTGGTGAGCGCGGCCCTACTCTTATGGAGGATTTTCACTTTCGCGAAAAAATGACCCACTTTGACCATGAACGTATCCCTGAGCGTATTGTGCACGCCCGAGGTTTTTCTGCTCATGGAGAATTTCAATTATATAAATCACTTGAAAAATACACGAGTGCTGACTTTTTGACGGATACATCGAAGACAACCCCGACGTTTACACGTTTTTCTACCGTGCAGGGGTCCAAGGGCTCTGCGGAGACTGTTCGTGACGCCCGAGGTTTTGCTACGAAATTCTATACGCAGGAAGGGAATTTTGATCTTGTAGGAAACAACATTCCCGTTTTCTTCATCCAGGACGCAATCAAATTCCCCGATTTAGTTCACGCTGTTAAGCCTGAACCGCATAACGGTATGCCGCAGGGGGCATCCGCCCATGATACGTTCTGGGATTTTGTTGCCCATAACCAGGAATCTGCGCATATGGTGATGTGGACAATGTCCGATCGTGCCATTCCACGCAGTCTGCGTATGATGGAAGGTTTCGGTGTACATACCTTCCGCCTTGTGAACAAAGAAGGCGTCGCACACTTTGTGAAGTTCCATTGGAAACCTGTTCTTGGAACGCATTCCCTCGTTTGGGACGAGGCTCAGAAAATTAATGGAAAAGACCCGGACTTCCACCGGGGTGACCTTTGGACCTCTATTGAAAACGGGGATTATCCGGAATATGAACTTGGCTTCCAGGTGATTGCGGAAGAAGATGAATATAAGTTTGACTTCGACCTTCTTGATCCGACGAAGCTTTGGCCGGAAGAAGACGTACCTGTCGAAATCGTCGGTAAACTGACGATGAACCGCAACGTCGATAACGTCTTTGCTGAAAACGAACAGGTCGCCTTCCACCCGGGCCATCTTGTACCAGGCATCGACTTTACGAATGACCCGCTGCTACAGGGGCGTCTTCACTCCTACACGGATACGCAGCTGATCCGCCTCGGCGGCCCGAACTTCCACGAACTGCCGATCAACCGTCCGGTCTGCCCGTTCTTTAACAATCAGCGTGACGGCTATGGACGTCAGACGATCAATAAAGGACCTGTGGCTTATCACAAAAATGGTCTGGCTGGCAACACGCCGGCACCTGCGAGCAAAGCAGAAGGCGGCTTTGAGCATTATCAGGAAAAAGTGGACGGCCATAAAGTCCGTGCACGAAGTGAAAGCTTTAAGGATCACTTCTCCCAGGCGACCCTGTTCTGGAACAGCATGAGTGATCATGAAAAGAATCACATCATCAATGCATTCAGCTTTGAACTTGGAAAAGTACAGAGTGAGGATGTGCGTGAGAAAATCGTAGAGATGTTCTCCAACGTAAGCCTTGAGCTCGCCCAGTCTTTTGCGAAGAACATCGGTGTAACCCCTCCGGAATCCGGTGGTTCGAACGTGACGAAATCTTCCCCGGCGCTCAGCCAGGCGAATACGGTTCACTCTCCGGCAACGAGGACGGTCGGTGTCATTCTTGCTGACGGTTTTAATGGTCAGGATGTGAGACAGACATTGGAGCAGCTGGAATCCCAAGGGATCATCACAAACATTATCAGTAACCGTCAAGGGATGCTGAAAGGTGATGATAATTCAGAACTGAAAGTGGACCATACGTTCCTCACGGTGGATTCCGTTCTTTATGATGCGATTTATGCTGTCGGAGGTGCTGATGCGGATCAAACGTTCGCCAAGCAGTCCGGTAACTTCCTGTCTGAAGCGTTCATGCACTTCAAACCAATTGGAGCGACTCACGAAGGTGTGGAATATGTGCAGCAGAACGATATGGACGGCCAAAGCGGCGTCATTACAGGAGACAACGCAGAGCAGTTCGCCAAACAGTTTGGTGAAGCTGTTGCCGCCCACCGCTTCTGGGATCGTGAAGTCATGTAAAAAAATAAAATGGAGGATGGATTTGTCCGTTCTCAGGCTGCCGGGGAATTTTTCCGGCAGCTTTTTTTTCTTCGTTGTTTCAAAAATGCAGGATTAAGGGAATAGTAAAAGAAAATCCAAACACAATGAGGTGATCGCATGATTCGTACGATCCTGATGATTATCGGCTTAATAGTAGTAATCAGCTTTATTATCTCTCTTATATAGGAAGTACATCCGGACGGTGCATTCGACTTGCACCGTCCGTTTTCTTCTGCAGGATGACAATGGGAGAAAGAAGGACAGCCGTCTGCATCATGTATAATGAGGATATGGTTTGAAAAAGGGAGGTAATAAAGTGAGAGAAGCTGTGGAACAACATAAGGAACAATTTATCGAAGAACTCAAGCAGTATCTGCGTATACCGAGTATTTCGTCGCTGTCTGCATATAAAGGAGAGGTTCGCCGGGCGGCGGAATGGACCGCCGAAGCTTTGGAAAAGGCCGGAATGGAGCATGTGGAAGTCATCGAAACGAATGGTCATCCACTTGTTTATGGTGACTGGCTCCATGCCCCTGATAAGCCGACCGTGCTGGTGTACGGTCACTATGACGTCCAGCCGGAAGACCCTGTTGACCTTTGGGACACACCGCCGTTTGAGCCGGTCATCAAAGACGGCAGGATTTATGCACGTGGAGCGACCGACGACAAGGGCCAGCTGTTCATTCATATCAAGGCGGCCGAGCTTCTGATGAAAGAGCATGGAGCGCTGCCTGTGAACGTGAAGTTTATCATCGAAGGGGAGGAAGAAGTGGCCAGTCCGCATCTCGGTCCTTTCATTGAGGAAAATCAAGAGCGTTTATCCTGTGATTCTGTCGTGATTAGTGATACTTCCTTCAGCGGCAAAGACCAGCCGGCGATCTGCACCTCCCTTCGTGGGGCGCTGGCGATGGAAATGACGGTCCGGACCGCAAACTCTGATCTTCACTCTGGTACATATGGAGGCGGCGTACCGAATGCGGTTCATTCGCTCGTCAACCTGTTGGATTCCCTTCATGATTCAGAGGGGAGAGTCTCTGTAGAGGGCTTTTATCAAGGCGTTCCGGAACCGACCGAAGAACTCCGCCGGGAAGTCGCTGCCGTTCCTTTTGACGAAGAAGAAACGAAACGCGCACTGGATATAGACGACCTTTACGGAGAAGCCGGGTTTTCATTTAAAGAAAGAACAGGCATCCGCCCGACGCTCGAGATCAATGGCATGACAGGCGGTTTCCAGGGCGAGGGACTGAAGACGATTGTTCCAAAGGAAGCCTCCGCCAAAATCAGCTGCCGTCTCGTTGGTGATCAAAATCCACAGGCGGTTTATGAATCAATAGAACGCCATGTGAAGCAGCATAAGCCTGCCGGGACCAAAGTCAGTCTGGAGAAATTCATTCAAGCGGACCCTGTCGCCATGGATTCTCAAAACTCCTTTATCCAGGCTGCGGCAGAGGCTTATGAGGATGTCTACAAGGTGCGTCCGCTGTTTCCGAAAGAAGGCGGGTCCATTCCCATCGTGGAAGTATTTGGACGTGTCCTGGATGCCCCTGTCGTATTGATGGGTTTTGGTCTTCCGACAGAGAATCTCCATGCCCCTAATGAACACTTCCATCTGGATAATTTCACAAAAGGAATCGAAACGGCCGCCCAATATCTTCAGAAGTTATCATGAAAGAAAGCTGGCACCCACACGGGTGTCAGCTTTCTTTTTCAGCGAGATGGAGGATGTGCTGAATGAACGGTTCCTTCGCTGCGGTATAGCGGGAGCGGTTCTTTTTGTGTGTGACGGCAAGGCGGCTTTTCAACCTCTGATAGTCCATGGCTTTTTCCGGATGTTTCATGAGATAGTCGCGAAAGGCAAGCTTATCCCGCCACTCGTTTCCTTCATACGCTGTGATGTGAAGGTGACACGTTCCGTTCCCCGGCTCTCCTTTACGAAAAAAGTACCGCTCCTTCCATTCGAGCTTTGGCACATATGTATAGCCGGCTTTCTGCAGAGCATGGATGAAGGAACCATTTAGATCAAGGCGGGGAAGACCGAGCATCAGGTCAATCACCGGCTTTGCTTTCATCCCGGGGACAGCTGTGCTCCCTATATGCTCGACAGGGTAGTCCTGATCAAGAAAGCTCAAGATTTCAGCCTTTTCTTCAGCAAATATCTCAGGCCATACGTGCTGGTAGTTGTGCAGCTGGATATCGCCCATCCTTTTCCTCCTTTACGGGTACGTTCCTATGATTCTATCACGAGATCATTGTCTTTTTTTGTCAAAATAACCCTTTCTCCGTGTTAAACTAATAGTAAATGCTTATAGAGGAGGAAGGTTATGGAACCAACACAGCTGAAACCTAAATCATTTGGGGAAATTCTTGATACATCGTTCAGCATATCGAAGAAGCATTTCCCGTCTTTATTTCTTATGCTGTTATTTTTAATCGGCCCGATTTTCATAGTCGATTACTTGTTCATGATTGTAAGCGGTATTGATCTTTTCCGCGAAACATCCGGCGGAGGATTCGGAGAGCAGCTGATGAACAACCTGGACAGTGCGGGAAACATACAAGCTTCGGTTGCTGCTAACCTGGGAATTGGAATGGAAATGGTGTACCTGGGGTTGAACACCATCTTGAATCTCGTGCTCTATACAATGGCTCAGGCTGCGGTCATCATTGCAGCCGGCAAAGTCATCAAAGGAGAAAGCTGGACGAAAAAAACAGCAGTAAAAGGGGCCTTTTCAAGGTTCTGGCCGTTGATTGGAAGCTCTTTGCTGCTTGGGGTCATCGTCTTTGGAGTCTTTTTCGTTTTCTTTATTGTCATTGGATTTGGCGGGATCGGACTGACCCTTGCGGCTGGAGACGGAGCTGGATTTATTCCGATCATTCTCCTCGTCCTCGGTTTTATCGCGCTGCTCGCTTTTTTTGGAACACGACTGAGTATGTTCTTCGGATCGGTTGTTTACAAAAAAGCAGCGCCTGGGTTCACAGAAAGCTGGAAATTAACGAAAGGAAGATTCTGGGCGACGCTCGGGTTATTTGTTGTCTTCGGCATCATCATATTCCTGCTAACTTCTATATTTGATGCGGTTTCCATTATTCTTCTTGGAGGAAGTGTAGCCGGCAAACTTTTGACCGACCTGTCTACACTCCTCGGAACATTGTTTTTAATGGTTGGTTACACGGTCCTGTTGTACGATTTGAAGACCCGGAATGAGGGCGGAGACTTGAAGGATATGATTGCTTCCTATAAAAACATGTAATCTGCGAAGGGCTGAAGGTGGGTGGCAGTATGAGCGCAATACAGCAGGAAAAGGAATACTTGAGCGATATTTTGAGCAGGACGGAATATGAAGCGTATGAAGAACAGCCGGAGCGTGCAGGCAGCCGGATCGGCGAACTGCTTTCCGAATGGGTCAGAGACTTGTTGGAAACTCTTTTTCCCGGGGCGGAAATCACAGGATCTGCGGTGGATGGTGTGCTGTATTTCATTGGAGCCATCGGCCTCGGTGTTCTCGTGTTTTTGGCTTTCCGGCTGTTCAGCAGACTCTCGGGCGAAAAGCATGCCCGTAGAAACCGGACGTTTCTTCCAGGTGAAGAAGGACCGCTTTCGCTCGATAGTCATTGGCGGCAGGCAGATGAATGGGCGGAACAGCAACAATGGACTGCTGCGGCCCGTCAGGTTTTTCTGGGGCTCCTGCTTCATTTTGATGATCAAGGGTTTGTAGATGTGCAGTCATGGAAAACCAATGGGGATTATGAAAAGGAATTGAAAGCTCATACCGGAGCGGATTATGTGGAAGCGTTCCGCCGTCTGGCCTTAATGTATGACCAGATGACCTACGGAGAGCGGCTGCTGAATGAAAAGGACTACCATACCTTCCGTTCTGATGCAGCATGGTATGTGAAGGAAGGAAGAAAGGAGGAGGCCTGATGAACCAAAGGAAAACATGGCTGGGAATCGGAGCGGCTCTCCTTCTGTTTGCCGGGGTCATTTACTGGAGCTCAAAAGAAGAACCGGAAGTCTATCCTCCGTACACATCCGAATCTCCGGCACCAAACGGATTGAAGGGGTTCTACACGCTGTTGGAAGAGCGGGATCAGGATGCCGCGCGCTGGAATGCAGCCCCTGGACAGCTTCCGGCGGCCGGTACCTCCCAGACCCTCTTGATGGCGGAGCCTGTGACGACGGTGAGTGGGGAGGAGATGCAGCGGTACAAGGAGTGGATGGAGGCAGGCAACACCATCTGGCTGATGAAACAACATCCGGCCGGTTATTTTGATGTGGCTGTTGAGTATCCGGATTCCGACCAGGGATCTTCGCTCATCACAGATGCCGGCGGAAATCAGTATGAGGCAGATATCCCTGCTCCCCACCGGCTGCGGACCGGGGAAGCAGATAAAATACTGCTGAAGGACGAAAGTGGAGCGGTTGCCATTGAACGATCTTACGGCGAGGGGAGGCTGATTGTCGGTTTAACGCCCTCCTGGCTTGTTAACGACCGGATAATAGAAAAGGATCACTTTACCCTTGTCACGAAACTTATGGATACAGCGGGCAGCGGCGGAAGTCTTTGGTTTGATGAATACATACATACCCGGAACGGGTTCGCTGATAAAGCAGGTGTTTACCCTTCCTGGCTCTTGTTTTTCACTTTTCAGCTGGCCTTGTTGACGCTGGCCTGGCTGTGGTGGAAAGGGAAGCGTTTCGGCCCATTCTTCACACCGCGGGAGGATGTCGTCCGCTTTGGGGATGAACGTCTTCAGGCCGTTGCAAGCTGGTATAAAAAAGGGGAGTTTTACCGGGAGTCGCTGGCGATCCAGGAATCCTATATCCGCCAGCTGCTGCAGGAGCGCTTCGGTGTACCGGTCCACATATCATGGGAAGAAACGAGAGAGCGTCTGGACGGACGGATCGACCCGGATTCGTTGGAAAGGTGGACGACGATGTCCCGCCGGATTGAACCGCTGGAACATCAAAGTCATGTCGATAAAAAATCCTACCTGGAATGGTCAGGTGTACTTGAACAGATGAGGAAAGAGGTGCAGGACAGATGAAAGAGCAGATCCATCAATTAATCGAATCCTACGAAAGTAAAGTCATCGGACAGTCGGAAAATCTCCGCCTGATGCTGGCAGCGGTATTTTCCGGAGGCCATGTCCTTTTGGAAGGTGTGCCGGGTACAGGGAAGACGAAAATGATCCGGACGCTCGCTGACCTGCTTGGCGGCGATTTCAAACGCATTCAGTTCACACCCGATCTGCTTCCGAGTGATATCACAGGGAGCATGATCTACAACATGAAGTCCGGCATGTTTGAAACATTGAAGGGACCGGTTTTTACAAACGTTCTTCTGGCAGATGAAATCAATCGTACGCCCGCTAAAACACAGGCGGCACTGCTTGAGGCGATGGAGGAAAAACAGCTGACCATCCAGGGGGATACCTATACGCTTCCTGCTCCGTTTTTTGTTGTGGCTACACAGAATCCGGTCGAGTTTGAAGGCACGTACCCACTCCCGGAAGCGCAGCAGGACCGCTTTATGTTTAAATTGACTGTCGATTTCCCTGCTCTCGAAGAAGAAGTGAATGTTATAAAGAGTATCGTCAGTGGTGGGACAGCTGATGCTGAGACCACTTCCGTTCTGTCTATGGATATCTTCCAGGAGGTAAGCAGGGAGATTGCAGCGATTACCGTAACGGATGACGTCTATGAGTACATCACACAGCTGGTAAGGAAAACAAGAGAGACGGATACGATCCGGAACGGGGCGAGTACACGGGCGGCTATAGCGATGGCACGTGCGGCAAAAGCCTGGGCCTATTTAGGGTCGCGGGATTATGTGACACCGGACGATGTGAAAAAAGTAGCCGTACCTGCACTGAGGCACCGGATTTTACTTGCGCCTCATATGGAATTGGAGGGAGCCACCTATGACCAGATCATTCAGGAGCTGGTGGGATCTGTTCCTGTTCCGCGATAGGGGGATCGTACCAACGCGAAGGCTGCTCCTTCTTGCAGCTGTGCTGTTGGTTTTAGTGACAGGACTGGCGGCCCTGGGTGTTCCCTGGCCGTATCTGCTTTCCTTAAATGCTGTCGTTTTTCTCCTCAGCCTTCTGGATTTGATGCTGATGCCAGGGAAAAAACAAATTCACTTCCATCGTTCAATGGAGGAGGAGATTGAACGTGGGTTAGAGAGTGAAGCTGCCCTTGTCATAAAAAACAACTCGGATCACCGGATGTTTGTAGAAGTGATCGATCATTTTCCTCCATCGTTCTCCAGACCTTTTCCACTGGAAGGATGGATCAAGGGAGGAGAAAGAAAAGACCTCCCGTTTTCGTTTACGGCCGGACAACGGGGCGATTATAGACTTCCGTCCATTTCCTATCGCTGGTGTTCATCCATCGGCCTGTGGGCGAGACAGGGACGTGTCGATCAGGAAATGAAGGTGCGTGTCATCCCGGACTTAAGCGGCAGCCGGCACTTTCTGAAAGATGCCCAGCGTTTTCTGCTTTATGAAGGAACCCGCATTAGGAAAGACCGGGTCGGCTCAGGAGAGTTCAGTCAGATCCGGTCGTACGTGACAGGCGATGACATTCGAAAGATTAACTGGCGCCAGACGGCGAAACAGCAGGAGCTCATGATGAATGAATATGAGCCGGAACATGGGAAGTATGTGACGATCCTTATTGACTGCGGAAGAATGATGGGAGTGGAGCTTGAAGAAAATAACCGCCTCGAAAAAGCCTTGGAAGCGGCTCTTACTGTAACAACGGCGGCTTTAAAGCGAGGCGACTATGTTTCTCTGGCTGCTTTTTCAAAGCGTGTTCATGTCTATGTGCCTCCTGGAAAAGGAATGGCCCATATGCAGACCATTCTACAGGAAGTCTATCATTTGGAGGTGGAAGGTTATGAATCGAACTACGCCTCCGCTTTTCAATATTTACAATCCGTCCAAAATAAGCGCAGCCTTTATCTTTTGTTCAGCGATGTCACCACGTTTCTATATGAAGAAACAGCGCTGCATTACTTGATGAGGTTAAGGCGTTCCCATTTATTTCTTATGGTTGGTATTGAGGACAGGACAGTGGATGAGGCTGCGAGGCGCATCCCGGAAGATGTTGCATCCACAATGGTGAAAAGTATGGCACAGAAGCAGTTGATGGATAAAAAGGAGGAAATGAGACGCTGGGAGAGCCGTGGGCTTCCGATGGTTGAAGCTCCGGAAGAGGCTCTCGCATCCGCCTCGGTATCCTATTACATTGATATTATGAACCGCGGGCTGCTTTAAGCGGTCGGCTTCCAAGAACGATATAGACGAGTAGTCCGATCACAGTCAGTGCAGCAAAAGCATACTTAGCTTCAAGCGGCAGTGCAGAAGGCGTGATGTATCCTTCAATAATCCCGGCGATGATAAACAAGGGCAGCGTTCCGATTAACAGCAGCACGGAGCGGTAGGCGTTCGTTTTCAATTGATAGGCACGGGTTCGTGAGCCGGGGACCCATAATTTAAAGCCCATCAGAAGTCCGGCTCCGCCGGCAATGAAAATGGCTGTCAGCTCGATGATTCCGTGAGGGACGATATAGGCCCAGAAATCATAGGATTTTCCGTAGGTGAAGAAAAGAGCGGCCAGCGCGCCGACGATGATGCCGTTAAAAATAAGCACATAGACGGTGACCAGACCAAAGGTTACACCACCGGCAAACGCAAGGAAGGCCACCTGTATATTGTTGGTCAGAATTTCAGCCGACATCACTGGTGAATTCACCCCACCGTCACTGCCGATCTGTGACGGGTCCACGTTTTGAGCGATGTTGGCGGGCAGTATCGTGTACAGGCTCATTGGGTCCTGGTAGACGGCTGTAAACGCAGCCGTTCCTCCAAGAAGAAACAGGCACATGCTGATGATGACAAACGCCCACTGCTCACGAAGAAGATGGATGAAGGTGTGGCCGAACAGATGCTTCACCTGTTTCCAGTTGGAGGTCTGCTCCTGATACAGGGTGTTGTGGGCTTTTGATGTCAGCGTATTCAAGTAATCCGTGCTCTCTTCTTCAGGGAAGTACGTCTGACTGAAGGCCAGGTGCTGGGTAACCTTCTGATATGTCCGCTGGAAATCCTCCACTTGCCCGGCTGTCCATTTTTTCTTATTCTGCTGCAGCGTATGGATCAGATTCTCCAGCCGCTTCCAATCCTGGCGGTTCTGCGAGATAAATGTACGATAATTCATAGGGTCACCTGCCGCTCGGAAATTTTTTACAACGTAGTTTAATTATAAGCAAGATTGCCTTTAATGGAAACCCGGGAGAGGAGATGGCGTATGCAGGAAAATGTACAAGTGAAAACACCGGAGCATGTGACTCTTAATTTCAGACTGGCTGGACTGGGCAGCCGGGGAGCGGCACAGATTACAGATACGTTGATTACTACGCTGATGAATGCCGGTCTGCTGACAGTCATCCTGCTGATGGATAACTACATGGGTGTTTACTTCTGGCAGGCAGAGAGCGTGATCGTTGCTGTCATCATTGTGATCGTTTTTATTATTAACTGGGGGTACTTCTTTTTATTTGAATGGCTTGCAAACGGAAGGACGCCGGGCAAGATGCTTCTGGGACTGCGAGTGGTCAGGGAGAATGGCGGACGTCCGACCGCTCTTTCTGTTCTCATTCGAAATCTGCTCCGGATTATTGATATGCTTCCTTTCTATTACCTGCTTGGTATGCTGATGGTCTTTTTCCATCCGTCCCACAAACGTCTTGGTGATGTGGTAGCTGGAACGATTGTCATCCATGAGAAGAAGAAAAAGGCAGAGAAGAGTTCGGATAAAAAGCTGAACAAGCTTCTCAGGGAAAGGAACATTACGGCGCAGACGGTGCACATAGGAGATTGGGAACGCCAGCGGTTTTCAAAAGAAGATTGGAAACTGCTTCGGACGTATGTTCACCGCTACCCTGGTTTGAATGCCGTGGAACAGGAAGAGTTAACGGAAGATGTTGCAGCAATTCTTTTACCGAAACTGCAGCTGGAAGACCTTGCAGACCATCTGGACAGAGAGGACCGCCTTTTTGCCTCCTACCTGATTTTAAAAGAAGACTGGGAGTTTGAATGGTCCTGATTCCAGGCCGCCTTTCCTTTACATGGAAGGCGGCTTTTTTGAAGAATCCATAGAATATTGGAGAAAATAGAAATAAACATTTACAACAGCCGTATATTTGGTATTATATATAAGGATTTGTAGTGATTTGAGGAAATTTAACGAATAAAGGGGAAAAACAATGGTTACATCATTTGCGATGTTGTCACTGACCGTCCTGCTTCTGTTCTTAGTGATGTATGCAGCTGATACGTGGGTGCGCCGTTTTCGCAAAAGCGGACAGGAAACAGCCGCTGCTCCGTCCAATCCATTGGATGTTCAGCCGCCATCTGCCAAATAGATAGAAAGATTGAAGGCGTCCCGTGTCCGGGCCGCCTTTTCTATGCCGGGAACCGGTTTGCGTTTTGTTCCCCCGTGGATTGTGGTAAAATATATATGTTTACATATCGGAAGATTCACGCCTTAGATTACGGGTCGTGTATAGTTAATAAAAAGGTAAAAGGGGATATCTCATGACGAATAAAGCGGTCGTTTTAGGTGCGAATTATTATATTGGACTGAGTACAATCCGGTGTCTGGGTATTCATGGTGTCCATGTTGCTGCTGTGGATTACGCGTGGGAAGGGGCTTACGGGCTGGAATCTAAATATTGTTCGGAAGCGCTGATCGGACCTCACT
This sequence comes from Halobacillus sp. AWH4_228, assembly GCF_056158365.1. NCBI lineage: Bacteria > Bacillati > Bacillota > Bacilli > Caryophanales > Bacillaceae > Halobacillus > Halobacillus sp. AWH4_228. The sequence goes on from NZ_JBSWTE010000001.1 coordinate 500,401, forward strand.
ATAAAGAAGATCCGGCTGGACTTGCTGCTTTCCTCGTGGATTATGCTAAGAAACAGGACAGTCCTCCTGTTCTCATTCCGACAGCCGATCCGTACGTGGAGTTCGTCGATGAACATCTGCCGGAATTACGGGAACATTTCCTTATTCCTCAAAAGGAACAGGGGTTATATACTAAGATAATGGACAAAGGAACGCTTCATACCCTGGCTTCTGAACATGGGGTGGCGGTTCCTGAGACCGTCAATGTCGATGAAGAGAATTTCGTAGAGCGTGTGGAAAAGGACATTCAGTATCCGTGCCTTGTCAAACCGGTGGATTCACCGGCATTTGTGGCCAAGTTCCGAAGAAAGCTCTTCACGGTACACAATCAGGAGGAACTGCTGGAGAAAGTCAACGAGGCGAAAGCGGCAGATATCGAAGTGATTGTACAGCGCATCATTCCTGGTTTTGACGATCATATGTACACATTTGATGCTTATCTGGATCAGGATTCGAAAGTGACCCACTGGGTGACCTGCCAGAAGCTTCGGCAGTTTCCTGTGAATTATGGGGCCTCTGTCTACACTCAGCAGAAATACGTTCCGGAATTGTACGAGCTTGGAACGAAATTCCTCGAAGGGATCCAGTACAAAGGATTTGCCGAAATCGAGTTCAAAAAAGATGCCGAAACAGGGCAGTATTATTTGATTGAAATCAATGTGAGGATTACAAACTTAAACCACCTGCTGCAGAAGACAGGAATCAATATTCCTTATATCACCTACCGGGAGCTTACAGGCCGTCCACTTGAGCCGAAAGCTGTACGTGAGGATAAAAACATCGTATTTTGGTATGCCTATGAGGATCTTCTTGCCGTAAGGGAATATATCAAGACGGGTCAGCTTTCCCCGAAAAGTGTGATGAAATCCTATTTCAGACCGAAAGCCCATGCAATCTGGGACCCGAAAGACCCGAAACCGGCCTTTGCTTTCGGGAAGAAGCTGGCACGCCTCGTCGCTGGACGTGTGACGAAAAAAGCGTAGAAAAACAGGAAATATATGCCGGGGGACAGCAGGAAACGTTCTGCGGTGTACGAAACATATATGCGGATGATCATCGAAATGGAAATCAGTCAAAAATGAGCAGGGAAGGTAGATAACAATGGCTATGCTTAATCAGTTATTATCATCGATTGAAGTGTTGGAAGCCTGGAATGATAAAGACATATATGTCCAGGGACTTGCCTACAATTCTAAAAACGTAAACGAAGGGGACGTCTTCGTCTGCATTAAAGGCTTTAAGACGGATGGGCACCGCTACGTGAAAGATGCGGTCCAGAGTGGTGCAGCAGCAATAGTTGTAGAAGATTACCAGGACGGATGGGGCGATCTTCCTCAATACCGCGTCGCGGACAGCCGTCAGGCTCTGGCTGCGTTAAGCGATGCCTACTACAACCACCCTTCCCAGGCTATGAAAACCATCGGGATTACAGCCACGAATGGAAAGACATCCACTTCCTTTATGACTGATGCCATTTTGGAAGAGCACGGCTTGAAAACAGGATTGATCGGGACCGTAGTCGTGAAATACGGCGACTATTCCGAACCGACCAAGCTGACGACACCTGAATCGCTGGATCTGCACAGATATTTTGCAGAAATGAGAAACCAGGATGTTTCCCACGTAACGATGGAGGTTTCATCCTCCGCCCTTGATTTAAGCCGGGTGGGCAGTGTCGATTTTGATATCGTCTCATTGAACAATATCAGCAGAGAGCATATTGATCTTCACGGATCTTTTGAGGAATACTTTAACAGTAAAGCCAGCTTGATCCGGAACGCTTCTGAAGGGAGCTGGGCAGTCCTGAACCTGGATGATTCCTATTCGGCATCCTTAGTTGAAGAAACGAAAGCCAATGTCCTTACATTCAGTGTGGAAACCGCCGATGGGGATCTCGTCTGTAAGAATCTTGATCTTTCAACGGGACGAGCTAAGTTCACAGTGGAAATCCGCCGCCCGTTCTCTGTCGGGAATACCGGGTACGCTCCACAGGAATTCGATATTGAATTGTCCACGCCGGGCTATCATTCCGTTTACAATTCCATGGTGGCCATTGCAGCTGCACTTCTGAATGAGGTACCGATTCCAACGATCCAGTCCGGGATTAAAGGCTTTGGCGGGGTGGAGCGCCGCTTTGAAATGGTTTTTGAAGATGACTTCAAAATGCTGGATGATCACTTCGCCAACTATGGAAATATCAACGTTACACTGAGTACGCTGCAGCAGATGGACTACTCAGACTTGAAACTTGTTTATGCTATCCGTGGAAGCCGCGGGGTCACAGTGAACAAAGAGAACGCGAATGCCATTGTTGAATGGGCTCCGCGTCTTGGCTTGACGGAAATCATTGCTACAGTGAGCCATTCTCATGTGACTGAGAAGGATGTTGTGACGGACGAAGAGGTCCGTGTGTTCCAAGAAGCAATGGATGCAGCCGGCATCAAAGTCCATCTTTATAAAGAGCTTGATGACGCTGTGAACCACGCTATATCTGAAGTGAAGGAAAACGATGTGCTGCTGCTTGCAGGATGTCAGGGCATGGATCCCGGCGCAAAGATTGCTTTAGAACAGTTAAGTACAAAAAGACCAGACATCGACGAAGATCAGCTGTTCAAACCGTTGAAAAACCGGGTGGCCGGTGTTCTGTGAATGGCTTCTCAGCCACGTATCGGGTCTTTTGTAAGGAGGCAGACGATGAACGACAAAATTATCGGCATACTCGGGGGGATGGGACCTGAGGCTACGGCTGAATATTATATGAAGATTATCCGCGCGACACAGGCCGAAAAGGATCAGGATCATTACCGTGTGATTATTGACAGCAATGCTAAAATCCCGGACCGTACTGCGGCCATATCCGGGCGCGGGGAAAATCCTGTCCCGCAAATGATCGATGCCGCTAAAAATCTGGAAAAAGTAAATGTGGATGTGGCTTGTATTCCGTGTATGACAGCCCATTATTTTATCGAAGATGTTCAAAAAGCCGTATCCTTCCCACTTATGAATGCTTTTGAAGAGTTGAAAAAATACATCGAGGATCATTATCCCGCGGTTCGTAAAATCGGGGTGCTGGCAACGTCCGGCACACTGCAGACCGGATTGTTCAAAAAGCACCTTGGGCACCTTGATGTTATTGAACCGCGCCCGGTGACACAGAACGAGAAAGTGATGGAATCCATCTATGGAAGCAATGGCATTAAAAGCGGCAACACGGATGCAGAACCGCTCTCCCTTTTAAAAGCTGCTGCTGAGGAACTGCTCGATCAGGGCGCAGAAGTGATCATCTCCGGCTGCACAGAAATCGGTCTGGTTCTAAAACCCTACCATCTTCCTGTGCCGCTGCTTGATCCCATGGAAGTCGTAGCCCATGCCGTAGTAAAAGAATCTGTATTCCAGAAGTCATGAACCTTCCCGTTTCGTCTTATATATAACTAAGACGATTCACTCGAGGGGGAAAGGCATTGGCAAAAAAAGCGTTTGAGCGATTCTTGTTCGAGTCATTTCAAGAAGGTATCTTCTTCAGGGAACTCCGCTTGTCTGAAAAAGAGGTGACACGTCTCAAGAAACTCTACCCTTCGGCTGAGATTAAACAGACGAGCCCGGTGGATGCCGTGCTCCGAAAATCATGGTACGAAGTAAACCTGGATCCGGACGCCCGGACGAGGAAGTCGTACGATTCCGTTGTACTGGAAAACCTCCGGCTCAAGAGGGAAATTGAAAAATTAAAGAATCATCACCTGAAAAAATAAGCTGTCTTTCTACAAGGACAGCTTATTTTTTTATGCTTATTCAGGGTCTATGGACCTGATTATATTTACCTGTAAAGACTCGTGAATATGACGGATGATGTCGAAAAGAAACCCTGATATTACAGGGTTCTGTAAACTTATGAAACACAAATGTAATAATAATTTGTCTTTATTTAGCGAATATATTTGATATAATTAGTAGGGTAATTGAACGAGACGACTGAGACTACATAATTTTTTACAACATAGATCAACAAATATGAAAGATTGGTAGGAAGTGATAGAAATTGTTTGAAACACATCACCGTATAACCGAAGACGCAGGCAGGATGAGGGACTTTCAAACCGTTATAAATCAGAAGTGCCGGGGTGACAGGAATTATGAAATTTAAAACGTTCGGCCGGCACGGAAAAGAAGGCGTCAAAAACATAACGAGAAACAAGTGGATGTCGGTAGCCTCCATTTCAGCGGTAACCGTAACCCTTCTGCTTGTAGGAGTTTTCGCGACACTTCTCCTGAACTTGAATGATATGGGAGAACAAATCGAGGAAGACGTCGAAGTCCGTGTTTTCATCGACCGTACCGCAGATGAGGAAAGCCGTGAGAACCTGCAGGGTCAATTGGAAGACGTATCGGGTGTATCCAGTGTGAATTTCCAGTCGAAGGATGAAGGCCTGGATAACCTGATCAACAGCATGGGAGATGAAGGGGAAGCCTTTGAATCTCTCAAAGATGAAAATCCATTGAATGACGTTTACGTAGTAAAAACGGCAGATCCACAGGATACGATTCAGGTAGCTGAATCGATTGAAAGCTTTGAAAACGTGGACAAAGTCGAGTATGCCAAAGAGACCGTAGAACGTTTGTTCAGCGTTATGGATGTAGCCAGAAACGTCGGACTGGCGATTATCGCAGGACTTTTGTTTACAGCGATGTTTTTGATTGCGAATACAATCAGGATCACTATCGTAGCCAGGGGACGTGAAATCGAGATTATGAAAATGGTAGGAGCGACCAATTGGTTCATACGCTGGCCTTTCTTATTCGAAGGTATCCTAATCGGAATTCTCGGGTCGATTTTACCTATCGCCTTTGTGATCTTTGGTTATGAGGCTCTCTACAATGAGATTACGGCCAGATATCCTACTTTATTTATAGACTTACTGCCGGTTTATCCGTTTGTTTTTGAAGTATCTGCCCTGCTTGTCCTGATGGGGGTCACCATTGGACTTTGGGGAAGCTTTACGTCCATCCGTAAGTATTTGAAGGTTTAAAAAATAGATGAATCATACACACAGGTGAGGAATCGGGGGAGGAAGAAGAGTGAAATCAAAAATCATAACTGCCGCTCTTACTGCCGGTCTGATTCTATCCGGTTTACCTGTTTCAACAACGGTGAATGCTGAAACAAATCAGGAGAAACTGGAAGAGAATAGACAACAGCAGTCTGAAAATGAGCAGGAAATTCAAGAAAAAGAAGATACAATCGCTGAGCTTCAGGAAGATCAGGATGAAGTAGATGCTGAGATTGCACGTCTGGACGAGCAGACGATGGATACACTGGATAAGATCCAGACGAAGGAAAATGAAATCGCACAGACAAGAGAGAACATCGATCAGCTGAAAGAAGAAATTGCGGAGCTTGAAAAGCGGATTGAAGAGCGTGATGAACTTCTTAAAGAACGGGTGAAATCCATGCATCAAAATGGTGGAAGCGTGGATTACCTTGATGTTCTCATGGGCGCTGAAAGCTTCGGAAACTTCCTGGAGCGTGTCATGAGCCTGAATACGATTGCTACACAGGATAAGGAAATTCTGGAAGAGCATCTTGCTGATAAGCAGGCTGTGGAAGAAAAAAAAGCCCAGGTGGAAGAGGAATTATCTTCCCTTGAAAGTAAATTGTCCGAGCTTGAAACATTAAAGCAGGAGCTTGAAAGTAAGAAAGAAGAAAAGGAAGCCTTGATGTCCACACTTGAGCAGGAAGAAGCAGATGCTCATAACCACATGGTCAGCGTGGAAGAAGAACAGGAAACGCTTGCTGCACAGGAAGCCGCTATTGAAAAGGAAATCGAGCGTCAGCGCCAGCTCGAACTTGAACGGAAGCGTAAAGCTGAAGAAGAAGCCAGAAAGAAGGCTGCAGCTGAAAAAGCCGCAGCTGAAGAAGCCGCTGCAGAAAAAGCGGCTGAGGAAGAAAAAGCAGAGGAGACTGTAAGCAGTGCCTCTTCCAATTCTTCATCTTCGGATAAATCCAGCTCATCTGATTCAAGTGAGTCTGAAAGCACGTCCAGTTCGTCATCCAGCAGCAACAGCTCAGGATTCATCTGGCCTGCTAACGCACCGGCCGTATCTGAATATGACCGTAACCGAATCCACCCGATTTACGGAACGCCTCGTCTTCACTCAGGGATTGATTTAGCTGCCGGAGGCACGATTCCGATTCATGCATCCGCATCAGGTACAGTTATCCGGGCAAACTATTCATCCAGTTACGGAAACGTGGTTATGATTTCCCACTATATGAACGGTCAGACGTTCACAACTGTTTATGCACACTTGAGAAGTACACCGGCTGTATCTGCCGGTCAAACGGTCTCTCAAGGCCAATTCCTAGGTAATATGGGGAGTACCGGTGATTCTACAGGACAGCACCTTCACTTCGAAATTCACGAAGGTTCCTGGAATGGAAGCCGTTCAAACTCTGTAAACCCTAGAAAGTATCTCCCATAAGTGAGAGGAGCTGTATCGATATGAATCGGTGCAGCTCTTTTTTATACTTTTCAAACCGGTGATGACCCTGTCATTGCTGCCTGCTTCTTATACTGCTTGATGCCTCGGTGGCCTGATGTATGTAATGGAACTGGTAAGCGTGCCTGACGGCTTAAATCTCTGCCACATAAGGGGCAGGTCCAATGTTCGTTCTGACAGCTGTAGGATGCCCTGTGGCAATGATGACATATTTTCCTGTACATAAGGCAAGGTCACTCCTTGAATAGTTGTTCTTTATAAAGAACTTTCTTTCATTATACTCCATTGCGCGTTGGATTCAATATAAAATACATATGTTCTTTATATCATTTGTGATTCTAAGGTCCTTATTTCAAAAACCTGTCCGAGGTGGGTATATCTGGATGTTATAATGAAAGGAAGAATGACTCCAAGATTGTACACCAACACCCTTTACCATAATGGAGGAGGATGTCCATGAGTCGGATGAAATTGATTCCGTACCGTACAGAAGCGATTATAGAAACAACAAACGAGCGGCCGAAAGGTATACAGATGGTGGAAGCTGAAAGCCTCTGGGAAGAATCGGATCAAGGAAATGGAAGCGTTACAGCGATCATTGATACAGGTTGTCAGCTTGATCATCCTGATCTTGAAGAAAACATCCTGGGTGGACATAACTTTACGGATGATTATGGAGGGGATCCTGATAATTACTCAGATAACAATGGCCATGGGACACATGTAGCAGGGACCATTGCTGCCGTAGAGAATGGGGAAGGTGTCATAGGAACGGCACCCAAGTCAAAACTTCTCATCTTAAAGGTCTTATCAGAGGATGGGGGAGGGGAGTATGAATGGATTATTGATGCCATTCATTACGCCGTTAACTGGAGAGGACCCAATCAGGAACGGGTGAGAGTCATATCCATGTCACTTGGAGGTCCTCAAGATACAAAAGCCTTGAGAGAAGCTGTTAAAAACGCTGTCAGCCATAATGTATCCGTCGTTTGTGCTGCTGGTAACGAGGGAGATGGCAGGGAAGACACGATGGAGTACGGTTACCCTGGAGCATATAATGAAGTCATTCAAGTAGGAGCCGTAGATGAACGGCGGGAACTGGCTGATTTTACGAATACGAACACCCAGCTTGATCTTGTGGCTCCCGGAGTGGATGTCCTTTCCACCTATTTAGAAGGAAAATACGCGAGGCTCTCTGGTACATCAATGGCCACGCCTCACGTCTCCGGGGGACTCGCTCTCCTTATTCCATTAGTTGAGAAGCAATTCAATCGATCGATGACAGAATCAGAAATATTCTCCCAGCTTATCAAACGTACGACTCCTCTTGGATATTCAAAAACAGCAGAGGGCAATGGGTTGATGACTTTGGCTTTAACGAAGAAGTTGGAGGATTTGTTCAGTACTTATATGAAGCAGTAAAAAGAAGACGATGCAGATAGCATCGTCTTCTTTTTATGGATCTCAGTCCATGTAATAGAAACAGTGATGAAAACTCAGTCCGTGATTTTGTGTAGAAAAATGTAAAAAACGTAAAAATGATCTTATGTATACAAAAATGTTTGCAAGTGTACAAAAAGAAAACGTTTCGTTTGCGTTTATGATTGCATGCGTGCAAAAGCGTGTACATGCCGTCATAAAAGGAAGTGTGCAATTATGTGTGCAAGTACACAGTATTGTTTACTTGTGTGCATAAATGAACACGAAAAAAGGAGGATTGACTATTCTCTGATAGTTTAATAGATTCTAACTAAGGAGAGGTTATTTAAATAACTTATAAAAGGAGAACTGTTTATGACACATTCAAGAATTGCAGCCATTGATGTTGGTAATGATGCTTTGAAAGCAAACTTCGGGAAACTGGAATCTTCCCTTTATATTCCTAACGTAGTAGCGAGAGATTTGGAGGACCGCCCGGTTATCGGGATTGAGGATCTGGATGATAAAAATCCACTCGATAATCTACATATTCGGGTGCATTCCCCTGCCCTCAGGGAAAATAATGCGATTTACCGCGTAGGTAATCTGGCGACAAAAACAACAAACTCCACCGAGCTTGATCCAGGAAGCTATAAATCGGAAGAAGATCAGACCCTGATTATGCTGTTTGCGTCCCTTGCCCTTGATGCGGTTTCTGGAAAAGGATCTCAGCAAGCTAAAAATAATGTAGTAGAAGCCAACTATACGCTCGGTACGGGTCTTCCCCTGCGTGAAGTCAAAGAAGGGAAGGACGTAGGATACCGTTCCCAGCTCCTCGGATCTGTCCACCAGATTGAATTTTTAGTAACCCCTAAATATCAGGGGATGAAAGTCAACCTTAAGTTTGACGAAGTGAAAGTTTATCCGGAAGGCTTCGCCGCCTATGTCAACCTTGTTATGGATAATGATTTGAACATTATCAACAAGGAGCTTGTGGACAAGCAGATTCTTATTCAGGATATTGGTGGATTATCCACAGATATCGCGGTCATCCGCAACCGTAATGTGGATGATGACAAGGCACAGGGATTCAACCTCGGTGTTTCTGAATCGCTGGAAATGATTCGTGATGAAATTTTGACGAAGCATGGAGTGGAACTCGACAGCCGCCGGGACGTAGTCGATATTATTACGAGGAAGAACGACCGTCACCACATTATGGTTCGCGGGAGCCGTACAAGTGTCCATGACATAACCGATCGTATTCTCCTTGAACTGGCTAAGAAACAATACCGATACCTGCGCAACGTGTGGCAGAAAAATTCCCAGACGGAAATCTGCTATTTTGTTGGTGGAGGCTCTGCCGTTCTTAAGGAATACATCAAGATGTTGAACAATAAACTGGACGGATTTAATATTGAATTCTTCGAGGATGAGGAAGAAAGCATCTGGATGATGGCAAACGCTTATTACAAGCTGATTTCCGACTTTATCCGTAAAACGAACAAAAAACCAGCCGAACCGGCGAATAAAAAAGTGGAACAACAGACCGGATCTTCCAAGTAAGGTGATCATTCATGAGTTCATCTAGAAAAAGTGTCGAACGGGGGCAGTCCATTACATTTCGTGTCCCCTCGGACACTCCGGATCATTTATTGAAACAATTGTCGCACTTGAAAGAGACAGAACGGCGCAATTTTTCCAGCCGTATTGCTCAGTTCGTTATGGACGGAGTGAATGAATCTCTTTCCAAGGATAAAGAAACGATTACAGTCCCCCTTCCGAAAGCCTTGTCGAAAGAGCAGAGAAACTGGATGAAGCATGAACATTCCGAAGCATTGATCGGCAGTATCCTCCATCAACTCATTATGGATCCCGTCCGTGCTACAACACTACTGGCTTCCCTGAACAGCCGCGCCTATGATATAGACGACGCCCTGTATCTTCAGGAAGAAACCGCTGCATCCGATGAGCCTCAAGTTCCTGTTATTCCTGATGAAGAGGAAGAAGGAGAAGAGCTGAAGGAGCCGGTGTTGGATACAACCGGAGACGATGATTTGGATGGACTGGACCTTGGCCATTTCCAGGACGACCTCCGTGATGCGGAGTCGTCGGGGGAAGCCGAGGAAGAGGATGATGACCTGCTCGGAGATTTTCTTTCAAGGATGAATCAATAATCGTAAGCCCGCTCTTAACACAGGAGAGGGCTTATTTTTTTGAAACTTTTTACTGGAAAATTACGTAAACCATTATACGAGGAGGGATATACTTGGTACTTCGTGTAGAGAATTGTTCAGTGGAAATCGCCGGAAATCCGATCTTACAACACGTAAGTCTCCAGGCCGGACGCGGAGAAATCCTTGCTCTGGTCGGTCATAATGGAGCAGGCAAATCGACGTTGATGAAAACGATGATTGGTATGAGAGGGAAGCTGACAGGGACGATTATGATTCAGCAGGAAAGTATGGATGACCATTTGAAGAACTATAAGCGTTTATTCAGTTATATCCCGGAAGAGCCGCTGCTGTTCAGTGAACTAACGACCCGGCAGCATTTTGATCTATACAGGCGGAGCTACTCCATCGATGAAGATATTTTTGCAGCCAGAGTTGAAGGGTATTTGGCCGCCTTTGAAATGACGGACAAAAAGGATGACTATCCAGAAGCGTTATCCAAAGGAATGAGGCAGAAGGTTCAGACGATTTGTGCCCTCCTGCCGGATGTTCCTGTTTTGTTTATTGACGAACCTTTTATGGGTCTGGATGTATACGCTGGTCAATATTTAGAAGAAGAGTTGATTCGCAGAAAAGAACAGGGCATGACGATTATTCTGACCACTCACCAGCTGGACAAAGTGAAAGCTCTGGCAGATACATACGTTATGTTGAAACATGGTTCTGTGTCTTCCTCCGGCCCTGTCGAATCTTTTGAGAAGCTGGAAAGAAGGGGGCATAAATGAACAGGCCGGAGAGCAGGCAGGTTTTTCGGCTGCTGCAGCGTAGTCGTCGGCAGAAAAAGATGCATTTGTACCGAAAATCGTTTAAGACGTTGTATGATCCTGTGGTATTTCTTTATGCCGGGGTCATGGCCGTTATATTGCTCTTTATCAGCCTTGATTGGTTGAAAGAATTCACCCCGTTTTTTCAAACATTGGAAAAACGTGCCTTGATGTATCTCCCTTTTCTTCCCCTTGCTGTGTGGGTGAGAGCTTGTATGGCAGCTTTCAAGGATTCCTCGCTGCCTTTTACTTCATCAGAACTTCACCTCAGCCTTCTTCCTCATTCCAGACGGGACATTCTTTTATATTTATACAAGGAGAAGGCAGGGAAAACCCTCCTTCTGGCAGCCGTTTTGCTATTGGCAGCCGGTTCTATCACCCCACTATCGTCAGCCTTTACACTTTTATTTCTTATGGTATATGGAGTCAGTCATCTGTTTGAGGTGTGGATTCAATGGAGATTATACAGCACACCGTGGTATATCAAACTGGTGCTTGCCGCTGCAGGGGGAATGGTTATAACGGCCGGCTATACAGCAGGATCCTTCCTTGGTCTGGTTATCGGGACACTGGTATGGGCTGCCGCAGCTTCCAGTGCCTGCTTTTATTATTATGAACCTTCCTGGGGCAGGATCGCAGAACGGAACGACGCAAAGGTTTGGAACCTGTGGCTGGTCAATCAAGTGACGAATGTCGCTGTGAAACCACCCAGACGGTTTACGTCTGCGGTCCAGAGAAGGAGAAACAGTAGGTTTTATCCTAAGCGGTTGTATGATCGGATCTGGCTGTCCCATGGAAAAGAATCCTACAACTATCTGCTGTCTGCTCTAACAGCGGGCGTCCTTATTATCATCGTTGTCCCACTCCAGGTGGACTGGATGAGATTTTTCACGGTGCCGCTGGCTGCTTTTATCTTTGTTGAAGTGTCGACCAGTATCTTTCACAATTTTTTTAAACAGCCGACGGTATTTCGATTTATCCCAGTTGAGGATGAACTGCTCGCCCTTACGTATGTGAAATGGATGACCCCCCTGCTTGTTATTTATGGATGTGCGGTGATGGTTATTCAGGAGATGCTCAGTTTCTCTTTGGTTTCTTCGTGTATCCAGGCATTGGCCATTGCTTGTTGGACGGGGTATGACTTGAAAGGGAGCGTGTTGGAGGAGATGAGGAAAGTGAATGAAGAATCCTTTTATCCAGCTTCGTGGTATCGATTGGCGGGATATGTATTCACAGCCGCCGTTATGGTGTATCCATCTTCAGCTCTCCTTCTTATAGTCTTCTTTCTCACCCGGGGAGGGTTCCGTTTGAATATACGACGAAAAAGAACCCTCTGATTCTATTCAGGGGGTTCCATTCATACGGTGGTGTCCAGCAAAGGCTATGAAAGAGGCTTCATCTTCAATCAGACCGCAGGCCCCGCACTGGACCTTAATGGCTGGTCCTTGATAAGCGAGATGAAAGGCATCCATGGTTTCTGCAGTGTAAGAAGGATTTTTTTCTCCAGTCTGCGGGTCCATCTTGACCGGCATTGCCTGCTGTTCAATGACGTTAAAGCGAGAACGGTTTGTTCTGCATCCTGGACATAAATAAGGATTCAAATCGATCACCTCCAGGAATAGGGTTCCCGAAAGGCCGGCATTTATGAGCCGGCCTTATTTCCCGGGGAATAGAACGAGGAGGCTTCCTTTGGTACGGATTGCTGAATGAACTGTCCGGCCACGAGTCTATTTCTGACCGTAATGCCCAGCCAGGAGGCAAGAAACGCCTTGATCAATCCGACCGCGATAAAAGGATAGGCACCGGTGGCAAAGGCTGCGGTCCAGCTGATATCAAGAACGAATTTTAACTGCAGGGTTCCACATAGAAGAGTGATGACCATCCCGGCCGTATTCGCCGCCAACGCCCATCCTAAGTTGAATGACGTTTTTTCGAGGATATATCCAGTTATAAATGCACTGAGTATGAATCCGAAAATGTATCCTCCCGTCGGTCCGGCAAGAACCTGGGGTCCTCCGCTGAACCCTGCAAATACAGGCATCCCTACCGCACCCAAAGCCATGTATCCAACCATAGCTGCTGCGCCCTGGCGGCTCCCGAGAATCGTGGCGGTTAAGCCGACAGCAAGTGTCTGGCCGCTGATCGGTACAACGGGAAGAGGGATTTCAACTTGGGCCATAATGGCCGTTAATGCGGCGAAAATCGCACTATTCAACAAAAATCGAAGCTTTCTGCTTTCGTCTGACATGAAGCAGCCTCCTTTTGTAAACTTATTTGATAATAGGTTAACATAAAAAGAGGAGAGAGATGACAAACGATGAAAAATTCATGTATAGATAGTAACTTTTAAGTGTCATAGGCCAAGAGGTTCATTTTTCCATGACAAACCTGTAATAAAACAAGGATAAATGTGTCAGAGTTTTAAAACTATCGCCATAATGGTACAAAAATGAAATAAGATGAGTTAAAATAGGGTAATGTAAAATTAACGGAGGTTTTACAATGTTTACAGGAAATAAATATATAAATAAAAAAACAGGACTGAAACTACTAGTCTATGCATTTGTGATCGGTCTATTCTGGTTGAAAATGTATTATATTCAAACAAACATTTTCACATTGGGTGTCGAGAATGCGAATGAGGCGAATATTCTGGCCTTCAACCCGCTCAGCAGTATATTCCTATTGTTCGGAGTTGGAATTCTGCTTGGACGCCGGCGAGGGATGTTTGCTGCCTACATTCTAGGATCCATCCTGCTTTATGTGAATGTGTTGTTTTATCGTGAATACAATGATTTCATCACTATTCCGATGTTAAATCAAGTAGCCAACCTGGCTGACCTCGGGGGAAGTATTACGACGATTATGAGTCCTGCTGACTTATGGTTGTTCGTTGATGTGATTGCTGCAGGCTTTCTGTTGTTTTATCTCAAACCTTCCCGCTTCCAGACGTTCACACCGAAGCGGCCGGAGGGAATCGTTCTGGCCATCGTTGCTATTCCCCTGTTCATTGTAAACCTTCAATGGGCGGAGACAGAACGTACGGACCTGCTTGAACGAACATTTGACCGCAACATGCTTGTCAAATACATTGGTGTATTGAACTATCATGTGTATGATATTGTTCTTCAAGGGAAGACCGAAATGAAGAAAACGCTGGCGGACAGCAATGAGCTCGTCCCGGTCATTAACTATTTGAACGAAAACAAGAAAGAAGACAGCGACAGACTGGAAGGTGCCGCTGAAGGCAAGAACGTGATTGCCATTTCATTGGAAAGTACACAGACCTTTGTAGTGGATAATACGCTGCACGGCGAGGAGCTGACTCCTTACTTCAACGACCTGAAAGAAGAGGGGATCTACTTTGATAACTTCTATCACCAGGTTAAACAAGGACGGACGTCTGATTCCGAATTTCTACTGGCGAACTCCCTTTATCCTCTGAACCGTGGCGCCGTATTCTTTACGCACTCCGGTAACGAATATAAAGCGATGCCGAGCGTACTTGGTGAAAATGGCTACTTTACAAATTCCATGCACGCCAACGATAAGACATTCTGGAACAGAAACGTGATGTATGATTCGCTGGGGTATGATGAATTCTTCTCCAAGGAAGATTATGAGGTAACGACAGAAAAGTCCCACGGGTGGGGGTACCTTGATGAATACTTTTTTGAAGATTCCTTGAACAAAATGCAGGAGATGGATCAGCCGTTCTATTCTAAAATGATTACGCTGACCAACCACTACCCGTTCACACTTCCTGAAGAGTTGAAACTCATTGAAGAAGGAGAAACGAGCAGCGGCACATTGAACCGTTATTTCCAAACCATCCGCTATCAGGATGAAGCGTTGAAAAAATTCGTCGAGGACTTCAAGAACTCAGAGCTGTATGACAATACAATCCTCGTCATTTATGGAGATCACTTCGGCATTTCCGAGAATCACCAGGAAGCGATGGGTGAGTATTTAGGAAAAGAAATAAATGAGTATGAACAGTTCCAGCTTCAACGTGTTCCTTTCCTTATCTACGGAAAAGACATCGAATCTGAGGAGAATCATACGGTTGGTGGACAAGTTGACCTGCGTCCAACCCTCATGAATCTTTTAGGTATTGAAGATGAGAACCCTGTCCAATTCGGTCATGATCTGCTGGATGAAGACCGCCGTCAATTGATGATCACACGAGACGGAAACTTTGCCAACGAAGAATACGTTGGTATTCAAGGCACATGCTATGATCGTGAAACAGGAGAAGAAGTCGAAGATGGAGCTGCCTGTGAAGATGGCTTCACGGCAGCACAGGAAGAATTGGAGATGTCCGACTCCATCGTATACGGCGACCTGCTCCGCTATCTGGACGAAACGGAATTGGTCACAGAAGATGAACAACCCCGATCAAACGAAGAATAAACCAAACCCCTCTGTTGTCAGGCAGAGGGGTTTTTATGTCCAGAGTGCATAAGAAGGTTTTCAAATATAGAAAGGTTCACGGTAACGGACCAGAAGCGACGGCCCTCCATCCCGGAAATTCTCCGGGGGTAGAGGGGCGGGTAAAGACAACAACGAAAAAAGGACCTGGGAAGGTCCTTTTTTAAAAGCTCTGTTAAAGTCTGTTGTTGATATTTTAAACGAGTACTAAATCGTTTCCGTCTGGAATTAGGGGTCCGGTCTGCTATTTACTCAGAGCATGGGATGGCAGGGAAAACCGTCCGCTTTCCGCTGGGAACGATGAGTCTCCTCGAACTCCAAGGCCGCCTCCTACAAATCCCATGACAGAAAGGGGTGATAGGAGCTCACATGTTAAATAACAACACCAAGCAATAACAGAGCTTTTTAAAAGATGTCCATCCAGATCTTAACCGTCGATGCCAGGATCAGTACAGCAAGGACTGTCTGGAGAATCTTTGTATTCACTTTCTTACCAGCGGATGCTCCGAGAGGGGCCGCAATCAGACTGGCCACAATCATAATAGCAGCAGGCGCGTATTCCACCTGGCCGGTCGTAATTTTTCCAATCGTTGCGCCAATGGAAGAAATGAACGTAATCGCCAGAGATGAAGCAATCGTCATTCTTGTTGGGATCTTTAATACGACAAGCATAATGGGTACAAGCAGGAAAGCTCCGGCAGCACCGACGATCCCGGCTCCAATCCCGACAATCAGGGCAAGCCCGGCGGCCAGCGGACGGTTGAACGTCACTTCATCCATCTCCTGGTCATCCAGTCCATTTTTCGGAATGAACATCATAACGGTAGCAATCAGGGCGAGGATACCGTAAACAAGGTTGATACCTGCTTCCGGCATGAAACGCGACCCGTACCCTCCGATAAAGCTCCCGATCAGAATGCTGATTCCCATATAAATAATCAGCGGCTTATTTAAGTAACCGCCTTTCCGATAGGCCCACACACCGCCGATGGTGGCAAAGAAAACCTGGACTGCACTGATCCCGGAAACTTCATGAGAGGTGAAGGCTGTAAAACCGACAAGAGGTGGAATATAAAGCAGCATCGGGTATTTTATAATCGACCCGCCAATTCCGAGCATGCCTGATACATAGGAACCGACAAAACCGATAAGGAAAATCGTAAGAATAAATCCAAATTCCATGAAGATGACCTCCTTAAAAAAGGGAACCTCTACCGGTTCCCTCTGCATTTTTTATACGTGAATCTGTGTGCTTACTCGCCTTTTTGAATCCAGAATTTGAATAAGCCGTCTTCTTCTTCATGTTTCAGCAGTTCATGACCGCCGGACTTTGCCCATGCTGTCAAATCGCTTTTCGCACCTTTATCCGTGGCGTGAATTTCAAGAACTTCACCGGCTTCAACGTCTTTCATCGCTTTTTTTGTTTTTACAATCGGCATTGGGCATGCCAGACCTTTTGCATCAAGTACTTTCGCTGCGTTCATATTGTTTCCTCCTCAATTTTGATTGATGCATGCGTCCGTAGTGGACGGACGCATGTCAGAATGGTTTATCTTACAGCACAGCGGTTTGGACCAATCTCCATTTCCCGCTGCTCTTCGTGGTCAGGGCTGATTCTGCCCATATTCGTTTCACGGATCTGTTGATAGGCGTTTGGCTGTGGCGGCAGGTTTTCTGTAACCATACGGCGGAATTCACCTTCATCGGATATATTCAAGCCGTGGTTCCGGGAAAACAGAGTTCCAAGTTTCTCTGCTACCGTGCCGTCTTCGTTCAATTCGTTCATCATCATAAAGTGGGCGGGGAGGACGACGAGTTCATTAGAGAGTTCCTTATAGCGTGTATAAAGGGTTTCGCGCAGGTCCCCTACCCAGTCCTCTGCTTTTCCAGCCAGGTCAGGACGGCCGATGGAATCGATGAATAGAATATCTCCCGTCATCAGAAACGTATCGTCCACGACAAAAGAAGTGGATCCGATTGTGTGTCCTGGTGAGTACAACGCATGAATATCAATGTTCGAATGACCGATCTGGACGTGATCGGCATCCCTTAGAGGCTGATAGTTGAAGACAACTTCACCGGCATCTTCCGGTGGCAGCCAGTAAACAGCTCCTGTTTCCTCTGCAAGCTTACGACCGCCTGAAATGTGGTCTGCATGAAGATGGGTATCAAAGACATTCGTAATCGTTACTCCGAGTTTCTCAGCAAAATCCGTGTAGGCTTCGGTCATTCTTACTGCATCAATGATGGCTGCTTCGCCTCCGGATGTGACCATATAGGAAAGACATCCTTTTCCGAGACGGACGAACTGATACAGTTCACCGCCGTCCTTCAGATCACTGACTTTCCTTGGCTCGAGATGCTCACTCCAGGCTTTCATACCGCCTTCCACTGAATAAACATCTGTCATTCCTTCTTCAACAAGCATCTCTGCAACCATTTGTGAAGAACCACCTTTGGCACAAACGACAGCAATCGGTTGATCTTTTGGCAGCTGTCCTATAATTTCATCGACACCGTCCAGCAAATCAAAATAGGGAACGTTTAAATAAGAAAAATGCTCACTTTCGATTTTCCAGTCCTGATGGGCATCTTCTGTGCGGACATCCAAAAGGAACAGCTCTTCGTTATTCAGGACTTTATGAGCAATGTCTTGGATCGACATATTTTTCATTGTCATATACTTACCCCCTGCGGTATATTTTTATCAAAAAAATTATTGATTCAGTGATTTCGTTTCACCGTTCCAGCCGCTCATCCCGGGAACTACGTTATAAACAGCAGGAAACCCTTTAGCGGCAAGCTTTTGTGCGGCCAGGTCGCTTCGGCTGCCTGTGCGGCACACGACATAGACCGTTTTACTTTGATCGAGTTCATTGCCACGATCGTCGATTTCACCCAAAGGAATAGAAATGGCCTCAGGGATGTGATGGAAGGCATATTCTGCTGTTTCGCGAACATCAACAATGATGGATACAGGATTTGAGCGAACAGCATCCAGTTCTTCGTTGTTCACGACATCCGGGTGCTTTTTCTCTGCTGTTTCTTCATCATTTGATTTGCGTACATAGTGTTTGAGGATTCCGTCTTCTTCAATGGTACCCAGGTACTGGTGACCGGCACTCTTCGTCCATGCCTGCAGATCTGCCGTTGATCCTTTATCAGTGGCCTGGACTTCAAGTACCTGTCCGGATTCCATGTTTTTCATCGATTTTTTCGTCTTCACGATCGGCATCGGGCAGGCTAATCCTTTAGCGTCCAGTGTTACATCTGTTTTCAATTCCATTGCAATTCCTCCTCTACCCATAAGGGTCACTTGGTTATTTCGTCGGTCCTTCCCAGCTCATCATGCCGCCTTCCATGTTCGTGATATCAAATCCTTTATCTTCAAGGATCTCGCTGGCACGGCCGCTGCGTCCACCTGAACGGCAGACCATAAGATAAGGTTTTTCTTTATCAAGTTCATCTGCGCGGTCTGCAATGGATCCCAGCGGAATGTGTTTAGCACCTGGAATCATACCTTCAGCGACTTCTTCATCTTCGCGAACATCCACAATATTTAATGTTTTTCCTTCATTCAGCTTTTGTTCTACTTCTTTTGCCGTCAATGTCTTCATTCTTGATTCCTCCTCGATTATATAAACAGGTTTACAGCGCCGTCTTCAGCATCAGCGAGATAGGCGGCTACGCCGGCATATTGAATGTCATCCAACAGTTCTTCTTTCTGCAGACCTAAAAGGTCCATAGTCATCGTGCAGGCTACAAGGTTCACATCTTGTTCCTGGGCCATGTCGATCAAATCCGGCAGTGGCATAACGTTATGCTTTTTCATGACGTCTTTGATCATCTTCGGTCCAAATCCGGCAAAGTTCATTTTAGAAATGCCCATTTTATTTACACCTCTAGGCATCATCCGGCCGAACATTTTCTCCATAAACCCTTTTTTCAATTGGATGGGTTCATCTTTACGTAAAGCGTTCAATCCCCAGAACGTGTGGAAAATGGTGACTTCATGATCATAAGCTGCTGCTCCGTTGGCAATGATGTAGGCAGCCATTGCCTTATCATAATCCCCGCTGAATAAAATGATATTCGTCTTTTTTGTCTCAGACAATGTTATATCCTCCTTGAATTGATACACCCTAGGGTATATTAAAATCTAAAAATTTATCTGCTTTTGACGAGCAGTTGAACGGCCTCATTAATGGAGGCTTCTTTATCTTCCTGTTGATCTGCTTCCTGGATGCACTCCACAAGGTTGGAACTTACCACAAGTCCAATCGCTCGGTCAATGGCACTCCGCGAAGCAGAAAGCTGCGTAATGACATCTTTACAGTCTTTATTTTCTTCCATCATCTTCAATACACCACGCAGCTGGCCTTCGAGACGCTTGACTCTGTTCTTCATGGCGTCATTATATTCCATGTTTTCCCCTCCTTGTGAAGATGTTTGCTGTTGAACAGTACATGACATATCATATACCCCTATAGGTATAATGTCAACACCTTCGTTTGAATGAATGGATAGGACGAGAAGGAAGGGTGAAGCTAGGAAAGGAGGTGAGGGTCCATGGATTTATGGAAAGACCTGTTCATTGTCGTCCTTCGGATTGTTACGATTCTCCCGCTGATGCTCGGGGTTGGTATTTTCATGGGGAAACGGTCCATCGGGGAACTGCCGGTCTTTGATTTTCTCGTCGTGCTTGTGTTAGGTTCTGTCGTTGGCGCAGATATCGCAGATCCTGATATCGATCATATACATACGGTTGCTGCCATTATTGTTATAGCCCTGCTCCAGAAATTCATTGTTACGGTGAAGTTGAAAAACAGGAAGCTGGGCAGACTGCTGACATTTGAACCGACCATTGTCGTATATGAAGGAAAAATGGTGGAGAAAAACCTCCAGCAGATCCGCTATTCCATTGATAACATCACTCAAATGCTTCGCGAACAGCAGGTTTTCGATCTCACTCAGGTGGATCTCGGAATCGTGGAGGCCAACGGCCAGTTATCTGTGAAATTAGTGCCTGAAAAAGAACCGCCCACACGTGAGGAATTCCAGATGCCTTTAAGGGGAGGGGGGTATGATATCCCCGTCATTCTTGATGGAACCCTCCAGCTTGATATCCTCCAGAGGATGGGGCGTGACCGTGGGTGGCTGGAATCAGTGCTTGGAGATCATCAGGTAACAGATGTTTTCTTCGGAGCTATAACAAGTGAAGGGGAATTTCATTACTCGTTAAAAGGGAATCCTCCAGACAATCTGCCTCCGCTGAACCATTAAAAAAGAGCTGCCACGAGGCAGCTCTTTTCACCCTTATATCGATTTGTCCATACAGCGGATCAAACGTGATTCAATATCTTCAGCCATGGCAAGAATTTGGTCGTCATTCACCATTTGTGTAAGGGAGGATGGTTTGGGCATTCCGATCCTTGTTTGCTGCTGCTCTTTATAAACAACCATTTTACAAGGCAGGAAGTATCCAGCCATTTTGTTCTGTTCCAGGACACGCTGGGCTTCTTTTGGATTGCACACTTCAAGAACCCGGAAATCGTCCTCAAAATCCAATCCTTTCTCGTTCAATTTTCCCTTCAGGTCAAAATTCCATAGGACACCGAACTGTTCCTCTTTCAAATTCGCTTCCAGGCTTTCAACGGCCTGCTCTACGCTTTTTTCTGTTTCAACCGTATAATGAAACATGTTCTCCCTCCTTATGAATTCTTCTTTACCATACCCATTGTGGTATGTTGTTAATCATGGAGGATTGGAAAGGTGTGAATTGTAAGAGGGCCGTCCTTATATTAAAATGGAGTGTGGATAAAGAGAGGACGTGACTGGAATGACAGAAGATATCAAATTAATAGCTCTTGACCTTGATGGTACGTTAGTGAATCACGCAGGAGAGGTGTCAGAAGCCAACGCTGCTGCTGTGAAAGAGGCGAAGGAGAAGGGGATCCATGTGGTCCTGAGCACGGGACGCTCCCTTTCCCGGTGCCGGCATATTTCTGAAGCGCTTGGCCGTTCGTCGTACATCGTCACCATTAATGGTGGAGAGATTTATAATCATGATTACGAACTGGTGGATCAGACGAAACTCGATCACAGCCATGTGAACCGTTTGTGGGAAATGAAACAGGAACACGGCCTTTATTTCTGGTCATCAACAGTCCAGGGGCTGTATAATACGCAGAACCCTTTTGATAATGAAATTGAAGACTACGACTGGCTCAAATTCGGTTTCGATATCGAAGATGATGAGGTCCGTCAAGTGATCCTGGATGAGCTTCAGGCTAATGATGCGTTGGAAGTGACGAATTCAAGTCCTACCAATATTGAGGTGAATCCCGTAGGCGTGAACAAGGCAGCGGCCCTGTTGAAAGTGTGCCGGTGGCTGGATCTTGATATGAAGAATGTCATGGCTGTCGGCGACAGCATGAATGATATAGCCATGATCCGGGAAGCGGGTCTTGGTGTAGCGATGGGCAATGCACAGCAGATTGTCAAAGATGAAGCCTCTTTTGTAACGAAATCAAACAGCGAGGACGGCGTAGCCGCAGCGATTAAAAAAGTTATAGAATAACGAACAAAACCAGTCCGGTAAGGGCTGGTTTTTTTGTCATTCGATGCAGAAAAACAATTTTTTGTAAGCGTTTTCCGTTAAGGGCAGGAAAAACGAGGAAGAGAGGAGAAATAGGTGCTTAGTAAAGGCGGGGAGGGTGGTCATGAAAGCGGGATACATAACAGAAGAACATGAAATGCTCCGGGATTCCTTTGAAAAATTTTTAAAAAAGGAAGCTGTCCCCTATTACAAAGAATGGGAGGAAAAGGGGGAAGTGCCCCGGTCCTTTTGGAGAAAACTCGGGGAGCAGGGCTATTTGTGTCCATGGCTTAGTGAAACCTATGGTGGGATGGAGGCAGATTTTGGTTACTCTGTCATCATTAATGAGGAGCTTGAAAAAGTAGGAACCGGTTTGATTGGGATCGGTCTTCACAATGACATTGTCGTTCCTTATCTGGAAGCCTATGGTACCGAAGAGCAGAAGGCAAGGTGGCTTCCGAAATGTGTGACAGGAGAGGTGATCACGGCTGTTGCCATGACGGAACCGGGAGCGGGGTCGGACCTTGCTGCCATTCGTACAACAGCAGTAAAGAAAAATGATACGTATGTCATGAATGGAGAAAAGACATTTATTACGAATGGGATTCATGCGGATTTAATTGTCGTCGTCTGTAAGACAGATCCTCATGCTTCCCCGCCGCATAAAGGGATCAGCCTGTTCGTTGTCGAGCGGGGGACACACGGTTTTTCAAGGGGAAGGAAACTTGAAAAAGTCGGACTGCACAGCCAGGATACTGCGGAATTGATTTTTGAGGATGCCATCGTCCCTTCCTCCCAGCTGCTGGGAAAAGAGGGAGAGGGATTTTATTATTTGATGAATCAGCTGCAGCAGGAGCGGCTGATTGTAGGCATCGGAGCTGTTGCGGCCTGCGAACGGATGTTGGAAATAACCGTGGATTACGTCACCCAGCGTCAAGCTTTCGGAAGGTCCATCGCTTCGTTTCAAAATACTCAGTTCAAACTGGCTGAGCTTCATACAGAAATTGAAATCGGCCGCACTTTCCTGAACCGGACGATTGAAGCTCATATGCAGGGAGAAGACGTTGTAAAGGAAGTATCGATGTCCAAATGGTGGACGACAGAACTCGTGAAAAAGACAGCCCTGGAGTGCATGCAGCTCCACGGCGGCTATGGATATATGGAAGAGTATGAGATTGCCAGGAGGTTTCGTGATGCCCCTGTAACGGCTGTCTATGCAGGTTCCAATGAAATCATGAAAACCATTATTGCGAAGAAGATGGGATTGGGAGGATCAAAGCATGAATGAAGTCGTAATTGTTGAAGCGGTTCGAACGCCTGTAGGGAAAAGGAATGGCGTGCTAAGTTCTATCCGCCCGGATCTGCTTCTGGCCGGCGTTTTGAATGAGGTCGTAGAAAGAGCCGGTATTCCAAAGGGAACCGTGGAGGATGTGATTGCAGGTTGTGTGTCACAGGTGGGGGAGCAGGCCGGTGACATTGCCAGAATTGCAGCCTTAACGGCCGGATTTCCTGTTGAAGTTCCAGGGGTAACCCTTGACCGTCAGTGCGGCTCCAGCCAGCAGGCCGTTCATTTCGGTGCACAGGCGATTGCATCCGGTGACATGGATGTCGTCATTGCCTGTGGTGTTGAAAGCATGTCCCGCGTCCCGATGTTTTCAAACATGAAAGGCGTTTCCTTCAACGAGATGCTGACGGAGCGCTTTGACATGATCAATCAAGGGGTATCAGCGGAAAGAATCGCCGAACAATGGAAGCTTACGAGGGAAGAGCTGGATGCTTATGCAGCAGAAAGCCATCACCGGGCTTTGGCAGCTATCCAGGCAAGGCATTTTCATAAGGAGATCATGGCTGTGGAAACAGAGGCTGGACGGGTTGAAGTGGATGAGGGACCCAGACCAGGTACATCTGTGGAAACTTTATCCACCCTGACGCCGGCTTTTCAGGAAGGCGGCTGCATTACAGCAGGGAATGCCAGCCAAATTAGTGACGGCGCGGCAGCTATCCTGCTGATGTCGAAAGATAAAGCGGAACAGTTCGGACTGACTCCAAAAGCAAAAGTCCTTGCCCGTGCAGTGGTGGGATCAGATCCAACGCTCATGTTGACGGGGCCGGTTCCAGCAACCTGGCAGGTGTTGAAAAAAGCCGGTTTGAGAATAGAGGATGTGGATGTGTTTGAGGTGAATGAAGCCTTTGCGCCCGTCCCTATGTTCTGGATGAAAGAGACCGGAGTATCTCATCAGAAATTGAATAGGAACGGTGGAGCGATCGCTTTAGGCCACCCGCTCGGGGCTACCGGAGCCAAATTGATGACCAGCTTGGTTCACGAATTAGAACGGACGGAGAAGCGTTACGGACTGCTCGCTGTGTGTGAAGGACACGGCATGGCTAATGCCACAGTGGTGGAAAGAGTGGGAGGACACTCATGAATGTCTCAGGTGTGACAGCGTTCATCACAGGCGGAGCTTCTGGCCTTGGAGAGGCCGCTGCCCGGAAGATCATCCGGCAGGGCGGCTGTGTCGTAATGGTCGATCAGAATGAAGAGAACGGAAAGGCTCTTGCCCGCGAACTTGGGAGCCGGTCGCTTTTTATCCAGACGGATGTAACATCTGAGACAGAAGTCCAACAGGCTTTAGAGAAGGGTGTGGATGTGTTTGGGGGCATTCAGGCGGTTATCAACTGTGCCGGTATTGTCACGGCTGAAAAAGTAACAGGCAGAGAGGGACCCCACTCGCTGGATTCGTTCCAAAGGGTGATCCAGGTCAATTTGACAGGCACCTTTAATGTTATCCGCCTGTCTGCTGAAGTTATGCAGAATAATGAAGCTGTTGAGGACGGGGAACGAGGCGTCATCATCAATACTTCTTCTGTCGCTGCTTTTGAAGGCCAGATTGGTCAGGCGGCCTACAGTGCCTCAAAAGCAGGCGTAGCCGGGCTGACGCTTCCAGTTTCCAGAGAGCTGGCCCGCTGGGGTATCCGTGTGATGGCCATTGCACCCGGACTTTTTGAAACGCCGATGTTTGACCGTCTTCCGGAACAAGCAAGAGAAGCTCTTGGTCAAATGACACCATTTCCGAAGCGGCTGGGAAAACCTTATGAATTTGCCAATCTGGTTGTAAGCATCATAGAAAATTCTATGTTGAATGGGGAGGTGATCCGCCTGGACGGAGCCATACGGATGCAGCCGAAATAATCCTTCCGTGTCCTGGATTTCCTGTTGAACCGGCAGAAAAGCCACTGGTAAAAACGAAAAGGAGTCGATGAAAATGGGACCAACATTAAAGAGCATGTTTGAGCAGACTGCTGCGAAGTATCCGGATAAAGAAGGCCTTGTAGATGTTCGGCTTGGAGTGCGGTGGACGTTCAAGGAGTGGGAGGATGAAGTGGACAGGACAGCCGCAGCGCTTTCTGCTTCCGGTGTGGAGAAGGGGGATAAAGTATCAACCGTCCTGTACAACACAGCAGAATTCGCCACGGTTTTGTTTGCCTGCATGAAAATCGGTGCTGTATTCAACCCGATCAACTTCCGACTTACAGAAAAAGAGATCCGCTTTATTTTGCAGGATGCCGGTCCGAAAGTTGTCCTGTTTGAAAAAGCGACGGCCCCTCAAGTGGAAAAAGTGGCTGGTGGGATGCCGGGAGTGGAGTTCTGGTCGATTGATGAAGCCTTTTCTTTTGCCTCTCATTATTACGATCGTATGGAACAAGTCCTGGAGCGCCCCCCTGTCTGTGAGGTCCAGGAGGATGACCCTTACGCAATCATGTATACATCAGGGACGACCGGTCTGCCGAAAGGAGTCATTCATACCCACAGGGATATGGTGGACCAGGCGCTCATTATAGCGGCTTCCATGCGTCTGCAGGAAGAAGACAGAGGGCTGACCGCGGCACCTATCTTCCACTGCGCGGAACTGCACTGTGCCTTTTTCCCACGAGTTATGATTGGTGCATCCAATGTTCTTCTCCATCATTTTGATGCCCCGGCAGTGATCAAGACCGTAAGAGAGGAACAGATTACAACGTTCTTCGCTGCACCGACAATGTGGAATATGCTGCTGCAGGAAGACTTCTCCCATGAGGACTTTTCAACACTGCGTCAAGGGCTGTATGGCGGCGCACCAATGGCTCCAGCGCTTACTTTAAGACTGCATGAAGTGCTCGGGGTGGAACTGGTCCAGGCGTACGGGATGACTGAAATGGGACCGGCGATTACGGCGTTGTTCGACCACGAGCAGATCGAGAAAGCCGGATCGGCGGGAAGGCCGATTTTCCATCATGACATACGGGTCGTACGGACGAATGAACACGGGCCTGCGGAGCCCAATGAAATTTGTAAGCCTCAGGAACTCGGGGAAATTATCGTGAGGGGGCCGAGTATGATGAAGGAATACTACAACAACCCGGAAGCGACGAAGGAAGCGTTGTATAAAGGCTGGTACCACACCGGGGATATCGGCTCCTTTGATGAAGACGGCTATTTGTGGGTGAGTGACCGGGTGAAGGATATGATTCTATCCGGCGGGGAGAACATCTACTCGCGGGAAGTGGAGGACTGCTTATTCGCACATCCGGGTGTCCTGGATGCCGCTGTTATCGGTGAGCCGGATCAGCTTTGGGGAGAGCGGGTCGCCGCTTATATCGTCAGAAAAGACCCCGGACTATCGGAGAAGGAGCTCGATGAATTCTGTATTTCAAGTGGGCAGCTGGCCCGCTATAAAAGGCCGAGACGCTATGAATTTGTGGACGAACTGCCGCGGAATGCCAGTGGGAAGCTTCAAAAATTCAAACTGAGGGAAACCGTGGAAAAGGTAACAGAATAGCAGAAAGAAAAGGGTGCCCCTGATCAAGGCACCCTTTTCTAATGGAAAAATCCAGCCCAGAGATCCGTGCGATCGGTTTAGGATATGATATAGGATAGGGGGATAGATGAAAGGGAGGAGAGATACTTATGAAGCGGCGCTTTCGTATCGGGGAAATGGCCCGGTTATTTCAGATTTCTGCTTCTACGTTAAGGTATTACGATCAAATCGGGCTGTTTCGTCCGGGGTATGTGGATCCGGAAACACAATACCGCTATTATAACTTTGAACAGTTTGTCGTATTGGATACGATCATATTTCTAAAGAAGAACGGCTTTTCCATCGATGATATCCACCACCAGCTGGCAAACCGGACAGCTGAAAATACAAAAGAGCTGCTGGAGAGCAAACAAAGGGAAATCGATAATGAAATGGTAAGGCTGAAGAAGGTTTCCGCAATGATTCAAAGCAAAATTGAGACCATTGATGAGGGGCTTGCGCTCCGCCGGTCGCCTTCTTTCGTCTATCGTTATTTTCCTGAGCGCCCGATTACGTATTTGTATAATGATCAACCGGTGGATCTTTTTGTAGCATCAGACGCCATTTTTCTTCAGGATCTGGAAGAACTCGCATCTGCTGGAGGCGGTTATGATGGATTTTTCACAGGGGATATGGGGACGATGGTCGACATGGACAGTCTTCATGGAGAAGGACCTGCGAAATATTTCGCTGTGTTCATATTTTTAGCAAAAGACAAGGAAACACCGGCGAGTCCCAGCCTTCCTGAAGGGACATATGCCTGCTACCCCCACCGGGGGCCTTATGAGACGATTAAAGACAGTTATGCCGTGATGCTGGATCACTTGAAGGAGGATGGAAGGCAGATATCAGGGACACCTCTGGAAGTGGCGGTTCTTGATGAATCGGTAACCAACGATTCATCTGCCTATGTTACTTGGATTCAAATTCCTGTAACAGAAAAGGATTGACCTTAAAGTCACTTTAAGGTTTATACTTTCTCTTGCAAACAGATGCAGGAGGTCATAAAGATGAGTGGAACACATGAGACGTTGAGAACCAAACCAGTAAGACAGGTATTCTTTCAATATTTCTTCCCGGCGTTGTTCGGGATGATGCTGATGTCGATCAACATCCTGATCGATGGCATATTCGTAGGACGCGGTGTAGGCGAAGAAGGACTGGCTGGTGTCAATCTTGCTATGCCGGTTTTCTCATTAATCTTCTCCATTTCCCTCTGGATCGGAATCGGAGGAGGGACGATTTATTCCATGCATATCGGCCGTGGAGAGCCTGACAAAGCGCGGAGTGTCTTTTCGCTTTCCACTGCGGCTTCTCTCGTTATACTGGCTGTAATCGGAACAGCCGGATACTTTTTCATTGAGCCAATCGCTTATTGGCTCGGGGCCAATGCGGATACGTTCGCTCCTACCGTGGACTATTTAACGGTTTTATTTCTGCTGGGGTGGTTGATTGCCCTTCAGCAGCTCCTCAGTATCTTCGTCCGGAACGATGGAAGTCCTACCCTCTCTATGGTGGCGCTTGGGGTAACTGCCATCGTGAACATTGGTTTGAACTATTATATGATTTTCATTTTGGAAAAAGGGGTGTTTGGAGCGGCACTGGCGACCGTGCTTGCCAGTGTGGCAGGTCTGGTTGTGCTGCTGCTTCACTTTTTCAAGGAAAATACTTATCTGCGAAAACCGGTTTTTCTATGGTCATGGAAGCTTCTTGGAGAAGTTATGACCATCGGTTTTCCGAGCTTTCTTGCAGAGGCGGGGACGCTTGTATTTGTCGCTGGATATAATATAGCGATCGGGGAGTTACTTGGAACGGAAGGCGTCGCCGCTTTTTCAGTAGTGAATTACCTGCACGGCTTTATGTTCTTATCCTTTTTCGGTATTGAATCGGCCCTCCAGCCGATGATCAGTTATTACCATGGAGCTGGGAGCAAGGCTGCCATCAAGGATTCAGTGAGGATAGGTGAACGGACAGCTGCAGGTCTCGGCATCGTGCTGCTAATCATAGGAGTTTTAGCTGCCCGTCCTCTTGTTTCCTTGTTTGGAGTGGAGTCCGAAGATGTCACGGATCTTGCGGTGAACGGCATCCGGCTGTTCTTTACCGGTTACTTGTTTTTAGGCTTCAACTTCGTTTATATGACCTATTTCCAGTCCGTAGGTCAGATACGCCCTTCGACAACGATTATTGTTCTGCGGAGCTTTGTATTCATCCTTCCGCTTTTATGGCTGCTTCCAAATTGGTTTGGAGCTGCAGGGGTATGGCTGTCTCTGCCTCTTGCGGAAATGTTCGTCGCTGTTCTGCTTGCTGTCATAACCCGGAAACAGGTGTTAAAAGCTTGAATTATAAGTCATGAAGGCACCTGAGGCTTGCGGGAAGGTTGGGAAAAAGGAGAATCGACCGCTGGATTTCTCCTTTTCCCAACACCTCTACATAAAAAATGGAACCTCGACATCCGCCTGTATGAAAGAAGAATGGCGTATTTTCCTATTTCCCGGGCAATATCCGACATCAATAGTCGAGCAGGGCTTGAACCTGATCCATCGGTTGGAGGGCTCTGGCTTTTTCATAGTCCTGAAAAGGATCCCCTCTTTTTTGGAGCCTTTCAAGCATGTTCTCCACCGTGAATGACCGGGGGTCCAGTCCATCCTGTACGTCCTCCCAGTGCAAAGGGGCGGCAATCGGAGCGCCGTCCTTCGCCCGTACAGAATAGGGAGCGATGATCGTCTTCCCTTCCCCATGCTGGACATAATCGATGTACAGTCTGTCTTTACGCTTTCTTTTCAATCGTTCCACAGTGAAAAGATCCGGTTTTGTCTCAACGAGGAGCCGGGCTAATGTCTTTGTGATGGCCCGCGTTTCTTCATAAGTAAGATCTCCCTCTTGGAACGGGATGTGAAGCTGCATCCCTTTGCTTCCTGATAGTTTAATGAAGCTGATCATGCCCAGCTCATCCAGCCATTTCCGGCAGAGAAGAGCGGCTGTGAGGCAGAGAGGGAAAGCCTCTTTTTCTGGAGGATCCAGATCAAGAATGATTTCATCCGGATGAACACCGCCTGCTTTTTCAAAAGGAAGATGGAATTCTACGGCTCCCTGATTCGCCAGCCAGAGAAGACCATGAAGTTCTTCGCAGATCATATAGGGCTCTCCTTTTTCCATCCACAGTTTCAGTGTATCCGGGGCATAATCCGGACGGTGTTTCTGGAAGAAGGATTCGTTATGAATGCCGTCAGGAAATCGGATCACGGTCAACTTCTTTTCTTTCATGAAAGGCAGCATATAAGGAGCGATATGCCGGGTGTACAGAAGATAGTCCCGCTTGGTCACACCTGGGAACAGCTCTTTTTCAAGGCTGGTCGGCTCAAAACGGCCGGGGAACAAACTTAAATCCCACGTCATCTTCCTTGATGTACATTCTCCTGGTGTGTGATCGAAACGGAAACGGTGAAACATCGGTTCCCGGAACTCTCCATTTTCTGCTCCTAAGCAGTGGATGTCAGCACAGACGCTTGGCGGGAGTGTCCACTTGTTCTTTTCTTTTTTTCCTTTCTCCTTAAAAAATTGACGAAGAGTGGCAGCTTCTTCATGTGGAAGACCATGTTTGAAGCGTCCAGCTTTTCGGATCTGCCCCTCGTTATACACACCTGTATCCACATATCCATTGCCTGGGTCGAAGCGGGTGAGGAATACGGATGCTGTTTTCCACTGCTTCCACTTCAGCCAGTGCCGGGTTCTTTCTCCGAATCGATAGGTGCTGGTGCTCCGTTTTGCGATGATTCCTTCACCAAAGTGCAGGTGGATGATGTCTTTCAGCTTATCCACATGTTGATAAACGGCCACCATTTCAATTCGTGGGTGTTCCCACTTGGCAAGGAGTTCCGTCAGCCGTTGTTTTCTTTCTTTTAACGGAATTTTTTCCTGAACGAAATCAAAAGCTGCAAATAAGGCAGGCCGCTCCGCCGCTGCTTTTCGAATGTTCGCTGTCTTTCTTAAACGTCCCCGCTTTTGGAGAAGGTCGAAATTGGCTTGAAAAGCTGTATTCAGAATGACAATTTCCCCGTCCAGAATAAAGGGACTTGTATGCGGAGGAGGGACGGCTTCACTGATTTCAGGGAATTTATTTGTTAAATCCTTCCCGTTCCGGCTGATCAGGCGGATGCCTTCAGATGTACATTCGAGGAATGCACGGAAGCCATCATATTTTGGTTCATACATCCACTCCCCGCCTTCAGGGAGATCGTCGGACGGGGTGAGCACCATCGGACGTTTCATACGTTTCCTCCTTTTTCCCTTAGGTTGTCCTTTCAGGATGGAACATATTTTCACTTTGAACGCAAAAGCTAAGAAAAAAGGAGCCATCACTATGCACACCATGTGGAAAGGAACCATCAGTTTCGGTCTGGTCAACATTCCTGTGAAACTGCATGCTGCTACAGAAAATAAGGATATTAAGCTGAGGCAGCTGCATGAAGAGTGTCATTCGCCGGTGGAATATGAAAAGCGCTGTCCTGTCTGTGACAGAGAAATCGAAAGTGAAGAAATCGTTAAGGCCTACGAGTATGCGAAAAATAAGTTTGTTGTCCTGGACAACGAGGATTTAGAGCAGCTGAAAAAGGAACAAGGCGATAAAGCGGTGGAAATCCTCGATTTTGTAAAACTGGAGGAGATCGATCCGATATACTTTGAACGGAGCTATTTCATCTCTCCTAACGAAGGCGGGGCCAAGGCCTACAGCCTTCTGCGTCAGGCACTCGGGGATACCGGTAAAATCGGGATTGCCAAAATCATCATCCGCTCGAAGGAGCAGCTGGCTGTTTTAAGGGTGTATGAGAACACCTTAGTCATGGAGACGATCCATTATCCTGATGAAGTGCGGAGTGTCCAGGATGTCCCGAATGTCCCTGAAGAATCTGATTTAAGTAAAAAAGAACTGAGTACAGCTGTTACATTGATCGACCAGCTGACCACCGAATTTGATGCTGGGAAATATAAAGATGACTACCGGACAGCGTTGATGGAACTGATTGAAGCGAAGAAAAATAATGAAGAAATTACAACAGCGAAGGATAAACCGGCTCCGGATAACGTTACAAGTCTGATGGACGCCTTGGAAAAATCCCTTGAAAAGACAAAAGGACCCACGAAAAAGCGCAAGACCAAAGCAGCACGAACGAAAACAACGACGTCTGGAAAGAAGAAATCATCCTGAATACATCAGGCCCTCCCCGTCATGGGAGGGCTTTTTTTAGAGGGTTTTACAAAGATTCCCCTCTCTGCCCCTTTTCCGACTATCAATCCATCCCCTATAATAAGTAATAATCAGAATTTTTTATCTATTTCAGGGGGGATTCTTTGGAACAGCTGTTGTTGAGAGATGTGTGGAAAGCGAGGAAACGTATCGGGAGCATCGTGAAACCGACGCCGCTTGTGTATTCGGAGTATTTCTCCGACCGCTCAGGGCAGCCGGTTTACTTGAAAATGGAACAATCCCATCCTACAGGATCTTTTAAAATAAGGGGGGCGGCAAACAAGCTGCTATCTTTAACAGAAGATGAAAAAAAGCGTGGTGTGACAACATTTTCTACAGGAAATCATGGAATCGCCACCGCCTACGCAGCACGGCAGATGGGTATTCCTTGTACGGTTTGCCTATCCCGTCGTGTTCCAGAAGCGAAGCTTAGACGTCTGAAGCGTCTGGGGGCGGATATCGAACGGACGGGGGTCAGTCAGGATGAAGCTGCTGTTCGCTGCAGGGAGCTGGCATCTAAGTATGGAATGACGATCGTCCAGCCCTTTGATGACCCCGAGGTGATTGCTGGACAGGGAACCATCGGTCTTGAATTGATGGAACAGCTTCCTGAACTGAGAGAAGTGGTGATCCCGCTGTCCGGAGGCGGCCTTTTATCCGGGATCGGATTCGTTTTGAAAAAGATGGATCCTGCTGTTTCAGTCACCGGGGTGACGATGGAACGAAGTGCCGTCATGCAGGCCAGTCTGAAAAAAGGGGCGGTCGTTAGGCTGGAAGAAGAGGATACCCTGGCCGATAGTCTGCTGGGTGGCATTGGTGAGGATAACCGTTATACATTTTCTATGACCCGGTCGTTGATGGATAAAGGTGTGCTTTTACAGGAAGACCGTATTAAAGAAGGATTATACAGTCTCCTTGATCATCATAAAATTATCGTAGAGGGTGCAGCCGCTGTTGGAGCCGGCTATCTCCTTGATCAGCCGATTTTGGAAGGGCCTGTGGTCTTGATCATTACGGGAAACAATGTAGATACAGATACGGTTCGAACGTGGATGGACAACTGAAAAAGGGGGAGTGGGGATGGGTGTACCTGTGGAAGAGGTATTGAAGCTGCCGATGTTAGAGAAAGCGAACGTGCAGACGCCTGTTTATGAGCGTGATGTGGAGTGGATCTCTGTCATAGAGACGCCTGTCGAAAATTTTGTGAGAAACAATGAATTTGTTCTCAGCACGGGAGTGGGATGCGGGGAGGATATCCCGGCCCTGGAGGCCTACGTGAAGGATGTCATCCGGTCAGATGCTTCCATTCTGGCTTTTGCCACCGGCCGTCATTTGTTTAAAATCCCTGATCGTATCATTGCTCTAGCTGAACAACATGAGCTCGTGCTTGTGGAAATCCCCTGGGAAGTACGGTTTGCGGATATTATTCAAGGCGTGCTGCAGTTAATCAATGATGAGAAACAGAAGATTCACAGGCATGTCGAAGGGATCCGTCAGGAATTGATCAATTGCGTGCTGAATGGGAAGGGACTTCAGGAAATCACGACCATCCTCTATCAATACACAGGGCTGCCCAATGCCATCAGTGACCATTTGAAGCACATCCGGGCCAATCAGCATTTTGATTCTTCCCTGATTGAAGCGTTGAACGGGCGTAAAGAAGCGGTTGTTTCTTTAATTGAGCATCCTTTCCGTGTGGAGCACCCGCTTACACATTTTATAGAAGCTTATCAAATCGGTGAAGAATGCTGTTATCAGCTTACGATTCTATCCAACTATAAGAAACAGGGATATTTGTTGTTTCAGCCGGAAAAGGACCAAGAGGTAACAACAGAGATGATGACGATTCTTGAGCACACGCTGACCGCCTGTGCCCTTTATTTCGTGAAGGAAAATGCCATCGAAATGACAGAAATCCGTCTCAAGGATAACTTTCTTTTGGAACTGGCGAAGCAGGAGCAGCGCATGGACAAGCAGCTGTTGTCGAAAGCCAGGCTTCTCGGCTATGATCTTGAGAAACCTTACGTCTGCTTTGTCGGAGAGGTTCTGTTCCATCAGCCGGCAAGCCGTTCAGTAGGAAACGATGGACAGCTTCCCTCTTCTTCTTCTCTACAGAGCCGCAACTATTACATACAGAAGGAGGCCGCTTATGCCGGGCACATGGTGGGACGGCAGGTGATGACGACCTTTGATGAAGAGAAAGTCATCATCTTTCTGGAGGCGGATAAAGCAGGCAGTGAGGAAGCAGCGAATCAATTTCTGGACCTTGTCGAAAGGCGTTTGTTCGAGCTGCTGGCTGGTGTCACGATCCAATGGGGGATTTCGTGTCATAAAGACGGGTATCAAGTATTCCATCACAGCTATGAGGAAGCGCGGACAGCCCTGCAGATGGGAGAGCAGCAGAACGAGGCCGGGGGCCGGACATTCTTTAAGGAGACAAGGATGAACAGGCTTTTGATGGCCTTATCCCATAAAAAGGAAATCGAGGATATTGTTCAGGATACTCTCCAGCCCCTGATTGATTATGATCAGAAAAGGCAGGCGGAGCTTCTTCATACATTTATGGTTTATAACAAGTACAACAGCAATGTCAGCCAGACATCGAGAGCACTGAATCTGCACCGGCAGTCCCTTCTGCACCGGCTGAGGAATATTGAACAGCTGACGGGGTTGTCCTTATTGAACGCGGATGATTTATTTTTACTGGAGCTGAGTGTGCGGCTGTGGCTCCTGAAAAAAGTAGAGAAGCCCGGGCCGCAGTGAACGGAAGTCTTTTTGCCTGGCTGCATGAGGCAGGAGATGATGACAGATTCAACCAGTTTTGTTATGATGGATGCAAGTGAATAGATTTCAAAACTACTAGGGGAGCCTGAAGAGGCTGAGAGGAAAGCATGGACGCTTTCTGACTCTTACGTACCTGATCTGGTTAATACCAGCGGAGGGAAGTAGTCACATGATCGTCATTGATCGACTTCTTCTATCAAAACCAGGTCCCCGGTGGACCTGGTTTTTTATTTTATTCCCAGGAAGGAGCTGACTGATGAATAAAACCAGAATTCTTACATTCATGGCCGTCCTTGTGGCCGTAGGTACACTAGGCTCGCAGTTTTTATGGTTTCCCGCTGGAGCAGCCAAAGCCTACCCTGTCCAGCACGCCGTCAATGTCATGGCAGCCGTAATGCTCGGTCCGATTCCAGCGGTGGCGGTCGCTTTTGTCATCGGCCTGCTGCGTTTTCTGCTGGGACTCGGGACGATTCTGGCTTTTCCCGGAGGTATGTTCGGGGCGTTTTTTGCCGGTGTATTTTATAAGGTTTATGCACGGAAGCTTTCTGCAGCAGCAGGAGAAGTGCTGGGCACAGGTGTGATTGGTGCTCTGGCCGCCGTTCCCTTCGCCAGCTGGTTCATGGGAAGCTCAGCAGCGGTCTTTGCATTTCTTCCGTCGTTTCTAGTGAGTAGTCTGTCAGGAGCGGTCATTGCTGTGTTCCTTTTATCAAGAGTGAAGGTGGAAAGCCCGCTCCCGCAGTCCTGATGAAATCCAATTGAAAAGAATGATTGATAGGAAAGGAAGTGGTTCAATGAAACCCGCATGTGTATTAACAATTGCCGGTACGGATCCAAGTGGAGGAGCCGGCATCCAGGCCGATTTGAAAACATTCCAGGAATTGAAAAGCTATGGTATGAGTGTGGTGACTTCGGTTGTCGCCCAAAATACGACAGGAGTCAAAGATGTGCATCATCTCCCTGACTCCTTCATCCGTGAGCAGCTGTTTGCGGTAAGTGATGATATGCCGGTGCACGCTGTGAAGACAGGGATGATTGCCAATAAGGAAATGATGCAGGTCATTAAAGACTGGATGCAGACCATTGATGCTCCGTATATTATGGACCCTGTCATGATTGCTCAAAGTGGAGATCCGCTTGTAGAGCAGGAAGAACAGATCTATTTAAAAAGGCATCTTGTACCAGAATCGACGCTTGTCACCCCCAATATTCCGGAAACAGAAACCCTTCTCAATCGAAGGATCCATCATGAAGAGGATATGAAGGAAGCAGCTGTGGAAATTGTAGAACAGCTGGGAGCCGGTGCTGCGCTTGTAAAAGGCGGCCATTTAAAAGGGAAAGCGGTCGACTTTCTATATGACGGATATGAGCTGCACACCTTCGAAGAAGAACGGATTGATTCAGCGAATACCCATGGCACAGGCTGCACGTACTCGGCTGCTATAGCCGCTTATATGAGCCAGGGATATCCGCTCGCGCAGGCGGTAGAGAAGGGCAAGCATTTTGTGACAGAGGCTATTCGCCATTCTTTCGATCTTGGTAAAGGGGACGGCCCGACCAATCATTTCGCTGTACGCAGGGAGGTTTTTCATCCATGACACAAACATTGATCCAGAAGCTGCGGAGTGAACGTCCTTTGATTCATAACATTACCAATGCAGTCGTCATGAATTATACAGCCAACGGCCTGCTTGCTCTCGGCGCTTCGCCGATTATGTCGAATGCCGTTCAGGAAGCCGGGGATGTCGCTCGTTTGGCAGACGGCCTTCTGTTGAATATCGGCACATTGAACGAGCAGCAGGTGGAAGCGATGCTGGAGGCGGGAAAAGCGGCGAATGAAGCCGGCGTCCCTGTCGTTCTGGATCCTGTAGGAGTCGCTGCCACCTCCTACAGGGAAGAGGCCTGTAGGAAAATATTGTCGACGGTTCATGTCGATGTGATCAAAGGCAATGCGGGAGAACTGGCTTTCCTTGCTGGAGAGAAAGTCGAAACAAAAGGGGTGGACTCTGGAGAAGCCTCCAATACCGATGAGATTGCTCTCAAAGTTTCTGAACTTTATCAGACGATGGCTGTCTGCACAGGCAAAACCGATGTGATCGGGTATGAAGGAGAAGTCTTCAAAAACGATACAGGACACCAATGGCTTTCAAAAGTCACAGGATCCGGATGCCTGCTTGGTGCCGTTCTCACTGCGTTTCTTGCCATTGAAGGAGACCGCGCAGGAAACGTCCGGGCCGGTCTCTATCATTTTGGTAAAGCAGCAGAACAGGCCGCTTCTCACCCTCATGTGTCAGGACCCGGGACATTTGTTCCTGCGTTTATCGATGCTCTGGGAGCAGAAGAGGAGGCGGACCGGTGAATTTGGAACAGCAGCTCAGAAAATATTTGATCATGGGCAGTCAGGACTGTGACAGGGACCCTTTATCCATCCTGGACGAAGCGATTGAAGGGGGCATTACGGCTTTCCAATTCCGGGAAAAAGGGGAAGGGGCGCTGCAGGGGGATGAAAAATATCAGCTGGCGGCTGCATTGCAGCAGCGCTGTAAATCCGCCGGTATTTTATTCATCGTAAATGATGATGTGGACCTTTTCCGCCGATTGAACGCGGAAGGCATCCATGTCGGTCAGTCGGATGAACACGTCAAGGGGATCCGGGAGGCACATCCTGATGCGGTGATCGGTCTGTCCGTCTCCGACCTGGATGAATGGGAAAACAGCCCCGTTGATCTCGTTGATTACCTTGGAGCAGGACCGGTCTATCCTACAACGAGTAAAAAGGATGCCAACCCGGTTTCCGGTACGGAATGGATCAAAGAATTAAAAGATAGACAGCCGGACATGCCTGTGGTCGGCATCGGCGGCATCACCACGGAAAATGCACACAGAGTGATGGAAGCCGGCGCATCCGGCACAGCTGTCATATCCGCCATTACGAAAGCGGAGGATATCCGGAAGGCTGTTGGAGAGTTATAAACGCTGAAAAGGACCGGAACGACGCAATGACGAGCGTCGTTCCGGTCCTTTTTATAGAATCAAACGTTTGTAAATGAATTACGGTACATCATGGCCCATGGAGCTCTGTAGAATTTCAAACCACTGATCATGAGTAAGGGTGTAATCCAGGCTTCTAACGGCACCGGCGATCCGGTTCTTTTTACCGGATCCGACGATCGGCATAATCCGGGACGGATGGTTCAAAAGCCAGGCATACATGACTTCATCTATGCCCTCGGCACCGATTTCCTCCTGGATCTTCGCCAGTGTGTCTCGCAGCCGCACGGCTTTATCATCGTTGGATGTAAAGACTTCTCCGCCGGCCAGAGGGGACCAGGCCATGGGCGCGACGCGTTTCTGCTGACAAAGGTTTAACGTACCGTCTTCAAAGTTTTCCAGTTGGTAGGCGGAAAGTTCCATCTGGTTGGTTACAAGAGAAAACGGCAGATAGGATTCAAGCATCTGCCATTGATGATCCTTGAAATTGGACACACCAAAGGTACGTACTTTTCCTTCTTTCTGCAGCTGAATAAAGGCCTCAGCTGTGGATGCAGGGTCCATGAACGGGTCGGGACGATGGATCAGCAAAGTGTCTACATACTCTGTCTGAAGATCGGTAAGCGACTGTTCCACCGACTTGATGATATGTTCTTTCGTCGTATTGTAGTGATGAGACGTATGCTCCGGGCGGTTTTCTGAAGGAAGCACGATGCCGCACTTCGTAACAATCTCCATCTGATCCCTGAGAGATGGCTTCAGACTGAGTGCCTCTCCGAAAAGCTTCTCACATGTATAGCTTCCGTAAATATCGGCATGGTCAAATGTCGTTATGCCTTGATCGATATTGTGTTCAATCAAGTCAAGTGTCTCTTCCTTCGATTGGTTCCAGTCGGCTAAACGCCATAATCCGTGTACAATGCGTGAATAAGAGAGGTCTTCTGCTATTTGTATGCGTTCCATTCTATCCCAACTTTCTTTAAGAATACTTTCATCATACCTTTCTATTCAGAGCGTCACCAGGTTGAAGGATTGGAATATCAAGGTTTACGGTGTCCGGATATTTGATGCCGGCTCCGGTATTCAATACGACGACGTGCTCTTCTTCCTTGATCCAGTTCTTCTGACGCAGCTGCCGGGCAGCAGCAAAAGCAGCCGCACCTTCCGGGCAGACAAATGTTCCTTCCATTTCCGCCGCCCGCTGCTGTTCTTCCAGAATCGATGATTCAGAAACAGCAGCCGCACAACCATTGGACTCATAGATCGCCTCCAACACAAGGAAATCACCGATGGCTTTCGGAACGTTGATTCCAAACGCCATCGTTTCTGCATCCTCCCAGAAATCGGACTCTGTCCGTCCCTCTTCCCAGGCCTTCACAATGGGGGCACAGCCCTCTGACTGGACAGCAGCAAGTCGCGGCATCCGCCCGTCTTCTACCCATCCCAGTCGCTGGAGCTCCCGAATCGCTTTATAAATACCGATTAAACCGACGCCGCCTCCGGTCGGATACAAAATGACATCCGGCAGCTTCCATTCGGTCTGTTCTGCGATTTCAAGCCCCATTGTTTTCTTTCCTTCGATTCTATAAGGCTCTTTCAATGTGGAAACATCATAGATGTCCGGGTCCTGAGCGGCCCGTGAAATGATTTGGCCGGCATCGCTGATCAAGCCATTGACAAGGAAAAGGCGTGCTCCCGAAACCGCGCACTCATTCCGTGTGATTTTCGGGGCATCGACCGGCATAACAATGGTGGGGGTGATGGACGCTCTGGCGGCATAGAGGGACCAAGCCGCTCCTGCATTGCCATTTGTCGGCATAGCCAGTGCCTTCACGCCAAGTTCGCGGGCTTTGGATACCCCGACAGCTGCTCCGCGGGCTTTGAAAGAGCCCGTCGGAATGACGCCTTCATCCTTCATATCCAGATGGGGGATGTTCATGTCTTTTCCAAGAGCGGGCAGAGAAAGGAGCGGTGTC
The DNA here is from genome assembly GCF_056158365.1 of Halobacillus sp. AWH4_228. Classification (NCBI taxonomy): domain Bacteria; kingdom Bacillati; phylum Bacillota; class Bacilli; order Caryophanales; family Bacillaceae; genus Halobacillus; species Halobacillus sp. AWH4_228. The sequence continues at coordinate 540,209 of NZ_JBSWTE010000001.1, forward strand.
ATCCCCTCTCCCAGGGAGACCCGGTAAAAAGGGTTCTGTAGTGGAAGAAGTTCATGATAGCGCCAGAGATCGGGATTGCGGTCCCTGAGGCTTTCTTTTGACCAAGATGTAGACAGCGCTTCCAAATCATAGTTTACAAGCAGTGGTGAGCCGCAAGTACATAAGTGGTGAGGTTCTGAGGTGTTGTAGGTTTTCGAGCATTTCGGGCAGTAAAGGTGAGAGATGTAACTGTACGTCATGGATCATCCTCCTACAAGCATTTATAAAGAGCATAACACCAAAGGGGACATCTGTGTCCATTATGTAGCAAGGACAGCCTTGAAAATTCATACAATTTTTACATTACATAAAAAATTTCTGTTGAATACAATGGACGTAATGAAGATTTAAAATTCTGACTACTTGGATGGAGGGGATGGAATGGTTCTTCCGTTTGACATTTTGGAGTACCAGAAGCGTCTGCAGGCCGTCAAAGGAAATATGGCGGACAGAGGGATCGATGTGCTGCTGATAACGGATCCTGCCAATATGAATTATCTCTCCGGTTATGATGCGTGGTCCTTTTATGTCCATCAAATGCTCGTAATTTTGATTGATGAACCTCAGCCACTCTGGATTGGCCGATACCAGGATGCCGGCGGTGCCAAAGTGACGACATGGATCTACGATGAAAATGTCATCGCCTATCCGGATTACTATGTCCATTCAGCCGTGTACCATCCGATGGATTTTGCAGCGGAAATCATCCGGCAGATCGGTCAGGGGAAACGACGCATCGGTGTGGAAATGGATCACTACTACTTCACGGGTATGGCTCTGGAACGGCTGAAGCAGGGACTTCCGGACGCTTCTTTTGCGGATGGTTCGCTTTTGGTCAACCAAGTGAGGATGGTCAAGTCAGACCAGGAAATTGAATACATGAGGCGGGCAGCCCGGATTGCGGATCTTGCCATGACTCAAGGGGTGGAAAGCGTCCGGCCCGGTGTCAGAGAATGTGATACGGCAGCGGAGATTTACTACCATCTCGTAAAAGGGACGCCGGAATACGGCGGGGATTATCCATCCATCGTGCCGCTTCTGCCGACCGGAGACCATACATCGATTCCTCATTTAACGTGGACGGACCGGCCGTTTGTAGAAGGAAGCGCCGTTATTATAGAACTGGCAGGGTGTTATAAGCGGTACCATGTTCCACTTGCAAGAACCGTAGCCATCGGACAGCCGAATGAGAAGATGAAGCAGGTCGCTCCCGTAGTTCTCGAAGGTATTCAGACGGTGCTTGATTTTGCGAAGCCTGGAGTCACCTGTGGAGAGCTTGAAGAAGTATGGCGGCACACGATCAAAAAATACGGATATGAAAAAGAAGCCCGTCTCGGGTATTCTGTCGGCATGAATTACCCTCCGGACTGGGGCGAGCATACAGCCAGTATTAGAAAAGGGGACCCGACTGTCCTTCAGCCTAATATGACCTTCCACCTCATCCCGGCACTCTGGTTTGATACAGATGGGATAGAAATATCGGAAACGTTCCGGGTGACGGACTCAGGCAGTGAACGCTTCACCACATATCCTCAGGAATTAGTCATTCGTGACCATTTGGATTTGAGCGGACAAATCAGCTGAAAGGAAGTGGCCGTGATTCAATTGTATACCAGGGAGGAGATCGAGCGCCTCATACGTCTCGATCCCCCATTACTCAAAGTCATCGAACAAGCCTTTACGGCATTGGTCACGAAAAAGGTGACGATGCCGCCGATTATGCGTATAGACGTGCCGGAGCATAACGGGGAAGTGGACATCAAGTCCGCCTATATTGAGGGCGAAGACAGTTTTGCTGTTAAATTATCCACCGGCTTCTTTAACAATCCTTCCGCAGGCCTTCCGACATCCGGAGGCATGATGATTCTGCTTGACAGCCGTACCGGACAGCCGCTTGCCGTGCTGGCAGATGAGGGTCTATTGACAGATCTGCGTACCGCCGCCGCGGGGGCCGTGGCAGCGGCGTTCTGCAGCAGAAAAGACGCACACCGGGCCGGTATCATCGGGACAGGTGCCCAGGCAAGACTCCAATTGAAAGCTTTGACGCTCGTCCGTCCTATCGATCACGTATATGTGTATGGACGAAGAGTGGAACAGGCGGGAGCGTATAAAAAAGAGGTGGAAAACGAACTGGGCCTGCCGGTAACGATCTGCTCAAGCGTGAAGCAGGTCGTCGATGAAAGCGACATCGTTGTAACGACCACCCCGTCCCGTGAGCCGCTGATTTATGCAGCATGGTTAAAACCCGGCCTTCACATCACAGCAATGGGATCGGATGCGGAACATAAGCAGGAGCTTGACCACGGGGTGTTGGAACAAGCGGACAGCATCACCTGTGATGTCATCCATCAGTCCAGACGTCTCGGGGAACTGAGAGGGGTACCGGATCTGGAAAAACAGGCTCTGGAACTCGGGGAGCTCACCAGCGGCCGTAAACAGGCCCGAACTTCCGATGAGGATATTACGGTCTGTGATTTAACAGGAACAGGGGTGCAGGACACAGCCATCGCAAGGTTTGCGTGGAAAGCTTTGAAAAATAAAGGAGATGATCTTCGTGAAAGAAGCTAAAATGAGCACAAAATCCATCTGGGCTGGTGAAAAGGAACAGCTGGCTTTCGGAGCGACACAGGTACCTGTCGTCCACAGCGTATCTTTTGGTTATGACGACATGGATGAATGGTATGACGTTGCTGTAGGCGCTAAGCCCGGTCATATTTATGGCAGGAACACCAACCCGACTGTGCAGGCGTTTGAAGACAAAATCCGTATCTTGGAAGGAGCGGAGGCGGCCACAAGCTTTTCCACCGGGATGGCGGCCATCAGCAATACGCTCAGTACGTACTTGTTCCCGGGCGACAGGGTGGTGTCCATTAAAGATACGTACGGCGGAACGAATAAAATCTTTACTGAATTCCTTCCCAAACAGCAGGTCGAGGTTGTCCTTTGTGAGACTGGAGATCACGAGTTGATTGAAGGGGAGATTGCCAAAGGATGCAAGGTGTTGTACTTGGAAAGCCCGACCAATCCAACCGTGAAGATTACGGATATCAAGCGGATGGCTGAGGCCGGAAAGGCTGCTGGTGCCCTTGTCATCGTCGATAATACATTTGCGACACCGGTCAACCAAAACCCACTGGAGCTAGGGGCAGACCTTGTCATCCACAGTGCCACGAAATTCCTCGGTGGCCATGCTGATGCTCTTGGGGGAGCAGTCTGTGGCAGAAAAGAATTGATTGAACCGATCTACCACTACCGTGAAATCAATGGAGCCACCCTCGACCCGATGGCTGCCTACCTGCTTCTGCGCGGGATGAAGACGTTGAAGCTGCGCGTCGATCAACAAAACAAGAATGCTGCAGCCATCGCTGAATACTTGAAATCCTTTGACGAAGTGGAAGCCGTCTTCTATCCAGGCCTTCCGGAGCATCCGCATCACCAGACAGCGAAAGAACAGATGAGAGGATTCGGTGGCATGCTCAGCTTTTCTGTGAAAGGCGGAGTGGCAGGTGTCCGTGATTTACTGCCTAAGTTGAATTATGCCAATAGGGCAGCCAACTTAGGGTCTGTAGAAACCGTTGTCGGCCCTTCGAGAACGACGAGTCATGTGGAGTGTACACCAGAAGAACGAGCGGCTATGGGAATTCCTGAAGGCTTGATCCGCTATTCGGCGGGAATCGAAGACATTGAAGATTTGAAGGCAGACTTAGCCCAGGCATTCCAATCGCTGAAAACCTATGTGAATCCTTAAGGGGGGGAGCGGTGTGGAGACCAGAAACCCGGACTTGGCCTTGAGATCCCGTCAATTGTTTGAGCAGCTGGTCAGCTGGAGAAGGGATTTTCACCGCCACCCTGAACTCAGTTTTCAGGAAAAGCGGACGAGTGAAACGATTGCTGCGGAACTTAAGAAGCTTCCACTCTTTAAGGTAGAAGAAAAAGTAGGCGGCCATGGCGTGGTTGCTTCCATTCGTCATGGAGAAGGTCCGGTGGTCGGACTGCGGGCGGATATGGATGCCCTCCCGATTCAAGAAACGACCACTCATTCGTTCTCTTCCAGGGTTCCAGGGGTGATGCACGCCTGTGGCCATGATGCCCATATGGCTGTACTGCTGGGTACCGCTCAGCTGCTGCATGAAGATGCAGAACGAGGGCGTTTCAAAGGCACAGTGAAGTTGATCTTTCAACCGGCCGAAGAATGCTGCGACTCTAAAGGGGAAACCGGAGCTGTGAAAATGCTGCAGACAGGAAGATTGGATGATATTCAAAAAATGGTGGGGCTCCACATGTGTCCGTGGCGTAAACCAGGGGAAGTGCAGTGGCATGACGGGCCGAGTATGGCAAACAACGATGAATTTTCCATTGTCATCCATGGTTCCGGCGGCCATGCCGGCTATCCACAGCATGTGAATGACCCAATCTGGATGGCCTCCTCGCTGCTGGGAGCTTTATACAGCCTGAATGGGCGCCGGATGGACCCATTGGAAGTCGGGACACTCAGCGTCGGCCGGGTTCAGGCTGGTGAAGCGGGAAACATTATCCCTGACCGGCTTTATCTGGAGGGTACGATCCGTTCTTATAAGGAATCCGTCCGAGAACAGCTGCTGGAAGAATTGAAGCAGACCCTTGCCATCGTGACAGCCCTTGGCGGGAATTATGAACTTACTGTCCAGCGGGGAGAACCAGCCCTTGTAAACGACCGCGATATCAACACAGCCATTAAAACAGCCGCGGGTTCTCTGAAGCTTATTGAAGAACCCTTCGGCATGGGGAGTGAAGATTTCAGTTTTTACACGAAAACCATTCCCGGTGCGATGTTTTTCCTTGGCTGTGGGCTGACCGAAGAGAAAAGTCTGCATCAATCCGATTTTGATTTGGACGAACAAGCACTGCCCCATGGTGTTCAAGTCCTTTTGGGGAGTGCTTATGAACTATTAAAGCGAGGGGGATGACAATGCCTGTTAAAATCGCCTTTATCGGTTTTGGAGGAGTCGGACGCGCACTTGCGGAAATCATCGAAGAGAAAAGGTTCCGCCTTAGGAAGGAGTATGGCTTGGATGCTGTCGTTGTCGGAGTCAGTGATGTTATGAAAGGGGCGGTATATCATCCGGATGGGCTTGATATTCCCGTTCTTTTGAAAGGGCTCAGCGATCATGGGACTGTGGAAACCTATCCGGAACACGCGGGTGTCGTTAAAGGCTGGGACAGTTTGGAGATGATCGATCACGCTCATGCAGACGTCATCGTGGAAGTCACTTATACGAATGTGGAAACAGGCGAACCGGCATTGACCCACTGCCGCCGGGCTCTGGATCATGGGAAAAGTGTCATCACGACGAATAAAGGACCTGTCGCCCATGCGTATGAGGAGTTGACCCGGAAAGCGGAGGAGAAAGGTGCATTTTTCGGTTTTGAAGGCACGGTCATGAGCGGAACACCTGCGCTGCGTCTCCCAGAGCAGACACTTGCAGGAAATACGATCCATAAAATTAAGGGCATCCTGAATGGTACGACCAATTATATTTTGACGGAAATGGAGCAGGGTCTGGACTATGGAGAGGCTTTGAAGCAGGCGCAGGGCCTAGGGTATGCAGAAGCTGATCCCACCAGTGATGTGGAAGGTTATGATGTCCGTTATAAACTCGCCATCCTGTCCAGTCATGTCTTTGGTGTGGCGTTGTCCCCGGAAGATATTCCTTGTACAGGGATTACGGGAGTGAGTGCATCGGATATACAGGAAGCGGAAAAAGCGGGAAAGAAATGGCGGTTGATCGGTACATTAACCTTGGACGGTGACCGTGTTACAGGGGTGGTCAAGCCGGAACGCATCTCCGCTCATGAGCCTCTTGCGGGAGTATCAGGAGCCTTGAATGCCATTTTATATGACTGTGACATGTCCGGCCCCATTTTTATGACAGGAGCAGGAGCGGGACTGAAGGAAACCGGGTATGCCTTGTTGATTGATTTGATCCATTACCATAAACAGCAGTCAAGAATAAAAGTGTAGGAAAGGAGCAGAGCCATGAAAACGAATCCTGTTGTTGAAAAAATGCTGTGCGCGGGGCGGTGGGTCGAAGCCGATTCCACTTTCCCGGTCTACAATCCTCAGGACGGGCGTTTACTCGCCGAAGTACCTTCCGCCTCCAAATCAGATATGGAAGAGGCGGTGGAAGGGGCGCATCGTGCTTTTACTTCCCGGCGCCCTTGGCCGACGCATGAACGGATGACAGTGTTGAAAAAAGCTGCCGCTTACGTGCGGGAGAATCAAGAGTCCTTTGCTGAAGTGATCGCCCTGGAAGGAAGCAAAACGATTACCGAAGCCAGGGGAGAAGTGAAGCGGGCGGTTCAGACGATTGAAATCAGTGCCGAGGAAGCGCGGCGGTTAAAAGGAGAAACCATCAATTTTGATCAGAATGAAGGCGGTGAAAACCGAGTCGGCTATTATCAGCGCTTTCCGATCGGTGTCATCGGAGCTATTACGCCGTTTAATGATCCCCTCAACTTAGTGGCGCATAAGATCGGCCCTGCGATCGCTGCGGGTAATGCGATTGTCCTGAAACCGGCCTCTGTCACCCCCTTAAGTGCTTTGAAACTTGCTGAGGCGTTTACAGCCGCAGGGCTTCCAGAAGGGTATTTGTCCGTCATTACAGGATCAGGAAAAGATATTGGTGACACTTTAATCACTCATCCGGCCGTTCAGATGATCTCATTTACCGGTGGACCCGAAGCAGGTGATGCGATTACGAAAAAAGCAGGGACAAAAAAATTAAGTATGGAGCTCGGATCCAATTCCCCTGTTATCGTCTTGAACGACGCAGACCGGGAAGAAGCTGTAAAAGCCTGCGTTTCAGGTGCTTTTTCAGCGGCCGGGCAGAATTGCATCGGTGTGCAGCGGATTTATGTGGAGGAACAGCAGTATGGAGCTTTTCTTGATGAGTTCGCAGCCGCGTCAGCTGCTCTCCATGTTGGCGATAAAATGGAGGAAGAAACGGATGTCGGGCCGATGATTCAGGAAAAAGAGGCGCTCAGGGTGGAAAGCTGGGTGGAGGAAGCGGTCAGCGAAGGGGCGGAGATCGTCCTTGGTGGAAGAAGAGAAGGAGCCTTTTACTATCCGACCATTCTGACCGGCGTTCCGCATGATGCAAAAGTGGCTAAGGAGGAAATATTCGGACCTGTTGTGCTCGTACACCCGGTGAGAAGTCTGGATGAAGCGATTGAATTGTCCAATTCTGTGAACTACGGGCTGCAGGCGGGAATTTTCACCAATACTATTCAACAAGCGTTTGAAGCTATTCAGTATATGGATGTTGGAGGACTGATGATCAACGACAGCAGTGATTACCGGATTGATGAGATGCCGTTTGGTGGAACCAAGGGATCGGGGATCGGCCGGGAAGGTGTGCGCTTCAGCATGGAAGCAATGACCGAGCAGAAGGTCGTCTGTTTCCGATTGAATCACCGGTGATAAGTACGAAGACTGTGGGGTTCCGCAGTCTTTTTTTTCGTGGAAAAGCAAGAGTGATGCTGGTACTTCTTTTCAGGGATAAGGTTATGGAAAGAGCAGATAGTATAGATGAACCTATTCCTTAAGGAGGATGAAAATGAGGAAGAATATCCTTGTGATCTTATCAGTCATCATGCTTCTCGGCTTGCTGGCTGCTTGTAATACAACAGAAGAACGTGCGCGTGAAAGTCAGCGCAACAATTTGAACCAGGTTACCTTCGATCCGGAAGATGAGAACATGCAGCAGGAACAAAGGTATGCCGTAGACCCCCGTTCCAATGAACAGAGCCGTTTCGATGCCAACGTCTATTTTGAGGGCATCAATCCCAATGGTCCGAATGGAAGGATGGAAGGCCCGTACTTTTTCGATCAGGAAGGCCGTTATGACCAACGTCAGGCTGCACCATCCGGGGATAACCAAGGACAGCCGGAGTCTGCTCAGCAAAACAAGAACCAAACTGAAAAAGACTCCAGCCCAAGCGAAAGCCAGGCAGCATCCGGTGATTTTCAGAAAAAGGTCATCGAGTTAACAAACGAAGCCCGTAAAAAGAATGGGTTGGAGCCATTGAAGAATAGTGCAGAAGTGGAAGAGGTCGCCCAGGTGAAATCAGAGGATATGGCGGAGAATGATTATTTTTCCCATACGTCTCCAACCTACGGCAGTCCGTTCGATATGCTGAAGGACTTTGATGTCGATTATTCTACAGCGGCTGAAAACATAGCTGCAGGCCAGCAGTCTCCAAAATCCGTTGTGGATGGATGGCTGAACAGCTCCGGACACCGGAAAAATATCATGAACAACAGTGTCACCCACATTGGTGTAGGCTATGCCAAGGATGGGAACTACTGGGTGCAGATGTTCATAGCGAAGTAAAGAAAAGCGGCCGGCTCTGCCGGCGCCTTTCTACATAAACCAGCAAAGGACGATACACATGAAGAAGACAGGACTACTACTGTTTCTGCTCATATGGATGACGGGAGCTGTCCATGTCTACAGCTTCCCTGAAAAGCAGATCACAGCGCTTGGTGACTCCATCCCATATGGGTATCACCTTACCCCCGTCAATAAACAGCCATCACCTTATGCTTTTCCTTATTTGATTGGGAAAAAAGGGAACATGGCCGTCAATAATCTCAGTGTCCCGGGACTTACATCAGGAGAACTGCTTCAGGAGTTGAAAACAAATAAGGTCTTCCGTAAAGCGGTCGCTGATTCGGATTATATCCTTCTTTATATTGGAGGGAATGACCTGCTCAATTTCCTCAAGAAAAACGATAACCTACAAGGGGTGGATCTGGAGAAAGCGGCACCTGTCATCAGAGATCTTATTTATAATGTGTATTCGACAATCCTTGAAATTGACGATTTGTCAGACGGGGAAATTCTTGTCTATAATTTATATAATCCCTATCCGGCAGCCTCTGATCAGTTGAGTGCCCCCCTCTCCTACATTAATCAGCAGTATCAATCACTCGTCCAACTGGTCCGTCATTTTGCCTCTGTTACGCTGATTGATGCGTATGGAGCTTTTGAAGGACATCCGGAATATATCATAGAACGGGATGTTCACCCGAACAAAAAGGGACAGGAAAAACTGGCTGAGCTGGGCTGGAATCAGTTGAAAAACTAGCGGTAAATATAGGGGTTTCCTATGGTTTCATGTATAATGACCATAAAGAAGGGGCGGTGTATCGTTTTGAAATTTGCCATCATAGGAACAAATACCATTACCGAAAAGCTGATTGAAGCCGGGCGCAGCCATCCGGAATTTGAATTGACAGGGGTTTATTCAAGAAACCAGGAGCGGGCCGATGCGTTCGCCGATCAGTACGGAGCTCCACTCCGTTTCACAAAAATAGCAGACCTGGCTCTCAGTGAAGAAATCGAGGCCGTCTACATAGCCAGTCCGAATGCTCTCCACGCCGAACATGCGGTCACTCTTATGAAGCATGGAAAACATGTACTCTGTGAGAAGCCGATGGCGTCAAACCAGCAGGAAATTGCCGGTATGATTGATACAGCCAAAAACCAAGGGGTCGTCCTGATGGAAGCGATGAAGTCCACGCTGATGCCTGGATTTTCAGCGGTGAAGCAGCATCTCCATAAGCTGGGCCCTGTCCGCCGATATGTAGGGAACTTCTGTAAGTACAGCTCCCGCTATGACGCGTATAAGCAAGGGGAGGTCCTGAATGCCTTCAAACCTGAATTATCCAACGGCTCATTGATGGATTTAGGGATTTACGGCATCTATCCGATGGCGGCTTTATTCGGGGCACCACGCTCCATTAAAGCAAACGGCCTGTTTCTGGAATCCGGTGTCGACGGCCAAGGATCTGTAACAGCGGACTACGGCGATATGGAAGGGGTCGTTATGCACTCGAAGATTATCGACTCCCATTCTCCTTCAGAAATTCAAGGAGAAAAAGGGACCATGATCATTCCGAACATTTCTGAACCGGAAAACATCCACATCCTATACCGGGACGGAAAACGGGAAGAACTGACGGTCGAGAGTGATTTTCCTCCTATGTATTATGAAGTGGCTGAGTTTATTGAGGTCATTGGACGGGGGGCGAAACAGTCTTCTGTAAATTCCTTCGAACACACGTTGATCACTGCCCGGATTATGGAGGAAGCCCGCAGACAGATTGGTCTCCTATATCCCGCAGATGAATAAGACGAAGAGAAAAGAGGCACGTGTATGAACGTGCCTCTTTTTTCTTAAGATGTGGATTCGTCACCTGCCCGGTCAGGATAGGGCTGTGCAGCTTCCAATTCTTCCTGATGCTTGATTCCCCACTGGTTCATAGCATGGAGGAAGGAAGCTGTTGAGCGGCCGTAAGGGGATAAGCGGTATTCAACATGAGGCGGAACGGTCTGATGGTCAATTCTTTCCACAAGTCCGTCATTCATCAGCTGTTTCAGCTCACGTGCCAGGATCCGCGAAGAAATATTACCATCAAGAGTACGACGCAGCGCATTAAACCGCATGGATTCAGCCTGAAGAAGCTTCCAGAGAATCAACCCCTTCCATTTCCCACAGACGACCTCAAGTGTGACACTAATGCCGACTCTGCCTCCCATCAGTCCCGCCTCTTTTCCATTTATTTTTTCTGCCCCTGTTTCTGCATGGCTTTTTCATAGCCTTCCATGATGCCCTGGGCATATACTTTATTTAATACCGTCATTGTTTGAGGAATGATTTTTTCTTCCTCTGATTGAGATATTTGATTCAACAAGTCCACAAGTTCGAGCAATTCTTCCGTAACCGGAAAAATTGGCTTTATATTGTCCAAATGGATCACCTTCCTGATAAATCGGAAAACGCTATTACTATAATTCTATTTCCTTTTTATTCACATCACAAGTAGTTACAAAAAGGTTAGTTTCAACATAGACCATTATGAACTAAAAATAGTTGGTTAAGCAACAACTAAGTCCGTGTTTTTGGTTTGTACAGCCTGTTGAAAAGGGGTGTACAGGTATACAAAAGTTATACTTATATAATAAATTTCGGGGTTTTTGTATAAGTGCATGCGTCGGACCATACATAACACAGGGGCTGTATACGGAACAGCTTGTACAGTGGACACAGCCGGAAAGGAAAAAATATGAAACGAATATTTTCTTATGCCATTCCATATAAGAAATCCGTAGTTATCGCTTTACTGCTGATGGTGATTGAGTTGATCGTCGAACTGACTCAGCCCGTCCTTATGGCGAAGATTATCGATGATGGAATTGTCCCGGGTGATTTATTGGAGGTCACGATCTGGGGACTTGTTCTGCTCGGGTTATCGTTCGCCGCCTTTGCTGCCGGGATAACAAATTCCTTTTATGCCGCCGATTTCAGTCAAGGAGTGGGGCATGACCTGCGTCGTGACTTATTTGAAAAAGTCCAGTATTTTACCGATGATCAATTTCAAAGGATCTCGACACCGAGTCTCGTTACAAGAATTACAAACGATGTCATACAGCTGCAGTCCCTGCTTTTCATGCTGGTCAGAATCGGGCTTCGCGCCCCTCTTTTCATCATTTCTGCCCTTATCATGGCACTGACCATTGATGTCCGTCTTTCCATGATTTTGATCGGGGGTGTTCCTGTATTTCTCGTATTCTTATTTTTCACTTTAATGAAAGGGGTCCGGTACTTTAAAAAAGTGCAGGAAAAGCTTGATGCTTTGAATAATGTAATCAGACAGAATTTATCTGCCGTCCGTCTTGTGAAAGGATTCAATCGCAAAGATTACGAGGAAGAGCAGTTCCGCACGGCTAATGCGGGGCTCGTCGCTGAGAATAAAAAGGCGCTCTGGTTGATGGAAACCGCTATGCCGATGGTCATGCTCGGCATGAATGTGGTCATTCTCGTTCTGTTATGGACGGGCTCCGGTTTTCTGGCCATCGGAAGTCTGCAGCCGGGAGAGCTTGTCGCCATCATCAATTATGCGACTAGAATTCTTTTCACATTCTCTGTGTTCACCTTCCTCATTGTGATGGTTTCCCGCGGCCAGGCTTCTGCCGGGAGGGTGGAAGAGGTTCTTTTATCATCTGTGGAGACCGACCGTGCGGCCGGGTCCTGTTCGCTTGACCATGTCGAAGGTGGAATAAATTTCTCGAATGTCTCTTTCCGCCGGGGCGGTCAACGTATTCTAAACAACATTTCCTTTGAAGCTGAGAACGGAAGCACCGTGGGAATCCTAGGAGAAACAGGCTCAGGTAAAACGTCTCTCCTTCATTTAATACCCCGATTATACGAAAAAGAATCCGGTCGAATTGTTTTGGACGGAAAAGATATGGAGGATTATTCCCTGGAGGTGTTAAGGCAGTCCGTCAGTCTTGTTCCTCAGGAGGTCCAGCTTTTCTCAGGAACGGTCCGTGAAAATATCAGCTGGGGCAGACCGGGAGCGGACGAAGCAGAAATCAGGGAGGCGGCCGCTCAGGCGCAGATAGCTGACTTCATTGAATCACTTCCTGGTGGGTATGATACACAAATCGGGCAGAAGGGCGTCGTTTTTTCCGGCGGGCAGAAACAACGGTTGTCCATTGCGCGGGCTTTAGTGCGGAATCCGTCTGTTCTGCTGCTGGATGACAGCACCAGTGCTCTCGATGCCCATACGGAAAAACAGCTGTTGAAAAGTCTGGATGATCAGTCCTGTACGGTCTTCATTACAGCTCAGAAGATCAGTTCCATCCAGCAGGCGGATCTGATTCTGCTGCTTGATCAGGGGAGGATTGCTGCGAAAGGAACACACGAGGAACTGCTTGAAACGAATGCCTATTACAAGCGGGTCTTTGAGTCACAAAAGGAAGGGGTGATGTCATGAAGCGCCAGGAAGCAGGGGGAGGCCGCCATCACTCGATCGGAATGTCAGGACAGAAGGCGGATCAATTTGGTTCGACTTTAAGACGGATTTGGAGCTATATGAGTGGACGCAAGTGGGCTTTTTTCCTCGTTATAACAGCTATTGTACTAAGTGCGGGTCTTTCTCTTCTCGGACCTTACCTGCTCGGAAGAACAGTAGATACCGTCATTGAGGATCCAGGTAGAGGACAGCTGCTCATCATGCTTGGGCTTCTCTTGGGTGTATATCTGATGCACTCTGTCTTTTTATGGCTCCAAAATTACTGGATGATCGGGATTGCCCAGGAGGCTGTGCAGGGTATGCGGGACCAGTTATTTGCCCATGTTCAGCAGCTGCCTGTCATCTATTTTCAAACAATGCCGCAGGGGGAGCTGATGAGCCGTCTGACCAACGATATTGAAAATGTAAGTCGGACGCTGAACACAGCGGTTGTCCAATTCGTTACGAGCGTGTTGACCATTGTGGGTACAATCGGAATGATGCTTTGGCTGAGCCCTGTGCTGACTCTTTTGACATTGACGATCGTTCCGGTCATGTATGCCGGTATGAAATGGATTACGAACCGGACAGGCCCTTTTTTTAAGAAACAGCAGCGGAATCTCGGTGACGTGAATGGATATGTAGAGGAAATGTTCACCGGTCAGTTCATCGTAAAAATGTTCTCAAGAGAACCCCACGTCATTGAGGACTTTGCTGAAAAAAATAAAGCGTTGAGAGAGTCCGGCTATTATGCGCAGGTATATACCGGGTTTATCCCCAAACTGATGAACATGCTGAATAACGTCAGCTTTGCCATTATTGTAGGAGCAGGCGGCCTTCTCGCGGTCAATGGATTCATATCGATTGGAATCATTGTGACTTTCACGACCTATTCCCGTCAGTTCACCCGGCCTCTTAATGATCTTGCCAACCAATTCAATATGATCCTGTCAGCTGCTGCAGGAGCGGAAAGAGTTTTTCAAGTGATGGATGAACAGATGGAAACCGAGGATGAATCCCGGTCTGTATCGATTCCTCTGCAGGGGGAAGTGGAGTTCCAGAATGTCTCCTTCGCCTACAAGGAAGGACAGGATACCTTGAAGGATATCAGCTTCAAGGTGAAACAAGGGCAGACAGTGGCCCTTGTAGGACCGACAGGGGCAGGGAAGACCACTGTAATCTCCTTGTTATCCCGCTATTTTGAACCGGATCGAGGAAGCATCCTGCTGGATGGTACAGCTTTGAGCGATATCCGCCGGGACAGTCTGCGCAGTCAGATGGGAGTCGTTCTCCAGGACGCTGTCATGTTTAACACGACAATTCGGGAAAACATCCGGTACGGCCGTCTTCGTGCTTCGGATGAAGAGGTGGAGCAAGCCGCCATTTCTGCACATGCTCATGATTTTATCGTCCGGCTTCCGGACGGCTATGATACGAAACTCGATTCGGATGGGAAGGGGGTCAGTCACGGGCAGCGCCAGCTACTTTCTATCGCCCGGGCCATGATCGCTGACCCGGCACTTTTGATCCTTGATGAAGCGACAAGCAGTATTGATACAGTGACGGAAATCAAAATCAATGCAGGACTGACGGAATTGATGAAAGACAGGACAAGTTTTGTCATCGCCCACCGTCTGCATACGATTCGATCGGCGGATGTGATTCTTGTTATGGAGAATGGGGCCATCGTAGAGCAGGGGACCCATACGTCCTTAATGAAACAGCGCGGCAGATATGCGGGATTGATTCAAGCTCAGTCCGGGACTCAGCGTTCATCAGCTCGGTGAAAAATACACCACCGTGGTCCCTGTGTCATATGGTATGACATAAGGGAGGGGAAGCGTATGTCCCGTAATCACAACTATCCACTTTGGACGGAACTGCCTTACGCAGGAGAAGATCATCCTCCGAAGCTCGATTCCGGTGTTGAAGTGGAGGCAGGTGAATGGAAGACTTATTTTATTCACCACAGCCGCCGGCATGGGTTCAAACGGCTTGATGGACAGCCAATCCGTTTAATGATCCAGGACCCGGAAACGATCCACTGGCAGGAAGAGTTAAAGAAAGTGAAGAAAGTACTGGCAGGTTTGACGGACCATGACATCCGTGTAGCGAAATATTGGGGGGAGGGGCCGGCTTCCAAGCAGTGGCTTCCGATTGCTGATCGTTTAATCGACACTTATGGGGTGGAAGCTCCACGGGCTGCCCGGATGTTAGGGGCTTTGTTCAGTGGGATGAATGATGCGTTCGTCGTCTGCTGGTCGTTGAAGTATAAGTGGCTGGTGCCGCGTCCGAACCAGCTTGATCCATCTCTGGCCACCGTCATCTGCACACCGGACCATCCTTCGTATCCGTCCGGCCATGCAACCGTATCCGGAGCCGCAGAAGCTATATTAACCTACTTCTTTCCGGCAGAAAGGAAAAAAATCAGGGAGCTCGCGGAGGAAAATGCCCGGTCACGGCTGCTCGCTGGTGTTCACTATCCTGTCGACAACGACCAGGGCCTTCGACTGGGGCGCCAGATCGGCGGCATCGTTGTTGAAGAATTGAAGAAGGATCAAGTCCGGGGTGTCCCGCTCGATCGACCTTTCACCCAGTATAGAAATGCGGACGTGTACCCTGCGGATTATACGCAGGCCATACCCTTTGATTATGATCAGCGGTGCCGGTCCCTGCTTCTCAGCGAAGACGATGAATCCTCGTCCTATACGGAATGGATTGATCCAAAGCTCTTTTTTTAATATGGATGAGAGAGAACAGCCGGACGGCTGTTCTTTTTGTAGGGGAAAAAAGAGACAAGTTCCCCTGGAGGACCTGCATATATATGTAAGGAACATCTACAGGAGGGATAAACATGGAAGCATGGATATGGTCGGCGAAGAAAATCGGTCTGATCGGGGGTGCCCTTGTTATAGCACTGGCCGCCTATTTTATCGGATCATTCTTTTGGAAAGGTGCCGTCTCGACAACGACAGCCCCGTCAGGTGGAGAACCGCGGGTGGTCCAGCTTGTAACAGGGGAATTCAAAGCCGAAAAAGCGGATGGCACAGAAATGGAAGCCTACCGATGGGACCCGGGAACAATTCTTATTGAAAAGGGAGAGGATGTCCAATTATCCATTTATGGAGTGAATGGGAAAGAGCATCCTTTCTATATTGAAGGTACAGACATCAAAGGAGTGGTGGAGCAGGGCAAGGAAACGGTGGTGGATTTGAAATTTGATAAGGAAGGCATCTACCGGCTGATCTGTACAACGCACGCAGAGATCGATACCGACGGACCTATGATTGCCTACATTGTCGTTGATTAAATCTGCAGGGGGGAGAATGGATGGTCACTCTTCTTGCAGGTTCCATTGTCCTGGGATTATCTATAGCAGCGCCTGTCGGACCCATTAACATAGAAATTATCCGGAGAGGGCTGACCTTTGGCTTCTGGCCGGCGCTATGTGTAGGGCTTGGCGGGATGTCTTCCGATTTACTGCTGATGTTTGTGATGTTTTTAGGAGCAGGCACTGTGCTGTCATGGTCTTGGGTGCAGATTACTTTATTGCTTCTTGGATGTTTGGTTTTAACGCATGCCGGGTGGACAAGCTTCCGTAAACCTGTCGTAGCGGAATGGGACGCAGCGGAAGGAAACAGGAGCAGCCGTGGTGCCTCCTTGGTTTCCTATGCCCGCGGCGTGCTGATTGCCGGCACCAATCCCATGAATATTCTTTTCTGGGTAAGCATTTACGGATCTGTGTTAAGCGGTGCGCTGCAGAAAGAGGATGTTCTTCACTCTTTTTTGATCAGCTCCATGGTCTTTATTGGAATCGGATTGTGGAACATGAATCTCGCTTTTATTGTCCATTTCAGCAGATCCATCATGACCTTTACTCTGCTGAAATGGGTTCAGAGAACGGCCGGACTTGTTCTCTTTTATTATGGAGTGAAATTCGGATTTGAAGCATGTCTTCTCATTGGAAGATCCGGGTGGCTGTAGCAGACGGATCTATCAAAGCAGATCCTTAAGGCTGTCGGAAAGGTTTCCGGCAGTTTTTTGATGGATGAATCTCGTTCATCTCTCTTTGGGAACAGCTCTCCGGGGGTTCTTTGGTTTGTCAAAGCTTCTTTTGAAAGACGATCATGTCGATCCCCCGTATGCCGTTTTCATAGAACGGTTCCGGATAGGACAGGAAGAAGTCTTTTTTTATAGAATGAAAGCGGAAGCCGGCTTTCTGGTAAAACAAGAGGTTCTCAATGCTGGAGTTGGATGTTCCGGCGATCACCCTTGTTTTTCCTTTGCTCCTGTAAAAGGCTTCAATCTTTTTAATCGCTGCTTTTCCGATTCCCTGCCCGCGGAAAGCTTCCTTTAAAGCGATATTCTTAATTTCGATGGTAGATTCTTCCGGGAACGTACATACACATCCCCCTGCTGTTCTGCCGTCTACAGTAATCGCATAGAAATCGCCCTCGTTCATATACGACCGGATCAGCTCTTCGCTTTCATCAGCCAGCAGAAGGACGTCCATGTAAGCAGCGGGTTCTTTTTTATGTATCTTCACTTCATCGTTCAAGTATATCTTCTCCTCTCTACGAACATCCTGAGCATATGATAACATAAGACTAGTAGATCAAATTCTGAAATCTATCACTTTTCAGATAAGGAGTCGTGGATGATGGAGCAACAAGAAAAGGTTTTTGACTTAATCGGTGTAGGGGTAGGACCATTCAACCTCAGTTTAGCAGCACTTTCTGAGCCGCTTGAAGATGTAGAGGCTCTGTTTTTTGAAAAACAGCCCGCCTTTGAATGGCACCCAGGGATGTTGATCGAAGGGACGAAAATGCAGGTCCCATTTCTCGCTGACTTAGTAACGATGGCGGATCCGACAAACCCGTACAGCTTTTTGAATTACATCAATAAACATGGACGGATGTATCCTTTTTATTTTCTGCAGCGCCTGGATATCCCGAGGAGGGAATATAACGATTACTGCCAATGGGCCGCTGAACAGCTGACCAGCTGTGTGTTTGGAAAAGAAGTTGTGGGATTGACGCTCGAGGAAGAAAAGTCGTTGTATACGGTTGAAGTCCGTGATGTAGGAACACAGGAGGTTTGCACGTATTACGCAGAGAACCTTGTGCTCGGCACAGGCAGTGTCCCTGTGATGCCGGCCTCGTTCCGAAAAGTGGAAGGCGAGGGGGTTTTTCATACGTCTGAATTTCTATCCCACTACGACCACTGCAGGAATGCGGAATCGATTACAGTGGTCGGTTCAGGACAGAGTGCTGCCGAAACGTTTCGCGAACTTCTGAAAGAGCAGAAGAGCGGGGGCTACCGGCTGGATTGGATCACCCGTTCTGCCGGATTTGAATCGATGGAAGAATCAAAGTTGAGTCTGGAGCACTTTTCTCCGGATTATGTGGATTATTTTTATCAGCTTCCCCAAAAGCAGAAAGATGATATTTTTGCCGGGCAGGGATTGTATTACAAAGGAATCAGCAATCATACCATTAATGATATCTATAATTTGTTATACGAGCATTCGGTCGGCCGGGAGACATTGAACGTCGGATTGAAAGTGCTCAGTGAAATCAATGGAATAGAAAGAAATGAATCGGGGGGCTTCACCCTTGAAGGCCGTCATATTCAGAAGGGTGAAACATTCAGTCATGATTCTGAAGTAATTATTGCAGCCACAGGTTATCAGCCATATGTTCCGGACTTTGTCACGGAACTCACCGATCTATTGGTGTGGGACGATGAGGGCCGGTATAAAGTGACAGAGGATTACCGTCTGGTGCAGCAGAAACCGAACTCCAATCATATTTATGTCCACAGCGGCATTTCCCACACCCATGGCGTTGGTTCCACAAACCTCGGGTTGTCGGTACACCGGAATAAGGTGATTATTAACCACCTGACGAAGAGAAACGTTTATCCTTTGAATGAGACCAACGTTTTCCAAACCTTTGACGTCTAATAACCGAAACGGCGTGGCACATGCTGGACCATTTCATTGTATAGACAACCCTGTGATTTCTGCTTTGGCTGTTATGATCCATACGGATGGTTTTCCGGTGAAGGGGAAGCACATTTTTTCGCACCTATGACTTTATAGGATAAGAGAGGAGTTTTTCTGGTGAACAGAAAAACTCCTCTTTTTCATTCCGTCATAAGGTGAGGTCTCGAGGAGCGTTCGGTGGTGACGCCTGCGGGAACAGCACGGACCAAAGATCCACTTGGACAGATGGTTTTCCTGTCCAAGTTAGCTGAGGTCGTGCCCGCGGCAAGCATCCACCGATAAGCGGAACGTGACCGTCAAACCTTTTATGTGGAAAGATCCTTACCTTTTCTTAGATAGGGAAGGGCATATAAGACTTTGATTGTGGTTTTTGTGTATAAATGTGTGTATATGTGAATAAAAACAGAAATTTTCAGGAATAGGTGTCAGTTATGCACATGTGGATAACTTTGAGCTGGAAAAGCTGGATGAATTGCAACAACAGCAGTCTATGAGATTACGACACTGTAAAATCGTCAGAATGTGGCAGCTGCCTATTGACAGATGACTTCTAAGGGTTAATAATATTGTAAATATACAGACCTTATCATATTTATACATAAAGGTGGTTTTTTCGTTGAAAGCAGGAATTGTAGGGGCGACAGGATACGGAGGCATGGAACTGTTCCGGATCCTCAGCACCCATCCGCAGATCAGTCAAATAACGCTGTACTCCTCATCAAGGGCAGGAGAAGTTTATGAGGAAATGTTTCCTCAGTTTGCAGGGGGAAGCCGTCATGAATTACAGGATCTTGTCCCTGAAAAGATGAAGGAAGAGCAGGATGTCCTGTTCCTGGCAGCACCCTCAGGAGTGTCGTCGGAACTTACACCTGAACTGCTTGGAGGAAAAGCTAAAATTATCGATGTATCCGGAGATCTGCGCCTGCGGGATCCTGAAGCTTATCAACAATGGTATAAAAAGCCGCCCGCTCCTGTTGAAACCCTTCAGAAAGCTGTTTACGGACTTCCTGAATGGAATGCAGAAGCCATTCGTGCAGCCGGAGTGATCGCTAATCCGGGTTGTTACCCGACGGCTTCTCTGCTCGGACTCGGTCCAGTGATATCCGAAAACCTTGCTGACCCATCATCTATTGTCATCGATGCGAAATCGGGTGTTTCCGGAGCAGGTAAAAATGCCAATCCATTGACGCATTTCGCTCATGCCCAGGAAAATTTCCAGATTTATAAAGTGAATCAGCATCAGCATATCCCGGAGATTGAGCAGCAGCTTTCTGTATGGAGTGGAGACACGCGTCCGGTGACGTTTTCCACCCATCTGGTTCCGATGACGAAAGGAATCATGGCTACGATCTATGTAACATTAAAAGAAGAAAAGACAGCCGAAGAACTGCATTCTCTTTTTCTCAAATACTATGAATCCAAACCATTCGTCCGTGTGCGAAGGCCGGGGGAATTCCCAGCTACGAAAGACGTATACGGGTCCAATTATTGTGATATTGGTGTAACGGTCGACCCAAGAACGAACCGGGTGACCATCGTCAGTGTCATTGATAACCTAATGAAAGGTGCAGCCAGTCAGGCCGTTCAAAATATGAATCTATTATTCCAGCTTGACGAAAGAACAGGACTTGCGCCACATCCTGTCTATCCCTAACTAAAGAAGGAGAGAAATGATTTGATACAAGTGGATAAATCAAAGCAGATGGAAAAAGTAACGGGAGGCTCCATTTTGTCTCCAAAAGGGTACCGTGCAGGCGGGATTCACAGCGGCCTCCGCTACCGTAAAAAAGACTTTGCCCTTCTGCTAAGTGAAACACCAGCTTCTGCTGCAGCCGTTTATACCCAGAGTCATTTCCAGGCTCCTCCATTGAAGGTGACTCAGGAGAGTGTCAATGAAGCAGGGAAACTCCAGGGGATTGTCATTAACAGTGCTGTAGCGAACGCCTGTACAGGAGAAGAAGGTTTGCAGAACGCCTATGAAATGAGAAAAATGATCGCCGGACGCTTTGGTCTGCCTGAACATTTTGTAGCCGTCGCTTCCACCGGTGTAATCGGACAGCAGCTTCCTATGGAGAAAATATCCTACGGGTGTGAAACCGTTGAAGTATCGGAAGAGGGGTACAGCGATTTTCAACAGGCGATTTTAACGACAGATACCTGTCAGAAATCCGCCTGCTATCAGGTGGTGATTGATGGGAAAACCGTGACCATCGGCGGCGCATCCAAAGGTTCAGGGATGATTCACCCGAATATGGCGACGATGCTTGGTTTCATTACGACCGATGCGGCTATTGAACCCGCAGCGCTCCAACGCGCGCTCAGCCAATCGATAGATAAATCGTTCAACCAGATTACTGTGGACGGGGAAACTTCCACGAATGATATGGTTTTGACGCTTGCCAACGGCCATGCGGATAATGAACCGCTTGATGAGGATCACGAAGACTGGGATGCATTCCAAGCGACCCTTCAACTGGTGTGCGAGGATCTGGCCAAGCAGATCGCTAAAGACGGGGAAGGAGCTACCAAGCTCATCGAAGTGAACGTTTCCGGTGCTCGTTCAGATGAAGAGGCACGGATCATTGCTAAGAAGGTAGTCGGCTCAAGTCTTGTGAAGACGGCCGTCTACGGGCTGGATGCCAACTGGGGCCGGATTGTCGGCGCGATTGGTCACAGTGAAGCTGAAGTGAACGCGGAAGCGTGTGACATTTATATTGAGGATCAGCTCGTCTTCAGCAAAGGGACGCCGTGTCCGTTTTCAGAAGAGCAGGCAACGGAGGATCTGGACAATGAAGAAGTGCATATTTCCATACACCTTGATGAAGGAAATGGAGCTGGAACGGCCTGGGGGTGTGACTTAACGTATGACTACGTCAAAATCAACGCCAGCTACCGAACATAAACCAACCATTGTCATCAAACTCGGCGGCAGTATGCTCGATAAGCTGACAGACGATTTTTATGACAGTTTCCAGGAACTCCTTACCCATTACCGCTGCATCATCGTGCACGGTGGAGGACCTGCTATCAGCCGGCTGCTTGATCGTCTGCAGATCCACGGGGAGTTTATTGAAGGGTTGAGGAAAACGACAGCAGATACGATGGAGGCTGTTGAGATGACCCTCGGTGGTACCGTGAGCAGTCAGATTACAGGAAGGCTTGCCGGACGAGGGATAAAGGCTCTCGGTGTGAAAGGATCTGAAGCCGGATTGTTGACCGCTGACTTTGTGGACGAAGCACAGCTTGGTTTCGTTGGAAAAGTGAAAGAGATCGATCCATCCGTGCTCGATCACCTGCTTGAGGGTGGATACGTACCAGTCGTCGCTCCATTTGGAAAAACGACAGACGGACGCACGGTAAACATCAATGCCGATACCGCCGCCGCCGCAGTAGCAAGAGCTGTTCAAGCAGAAAAGCTCCTCTTTGTCACAGATGTTCCCGGTATTTTAGTAGAAGGGGAGCTGGTTGAGGGTACCACCCCGGAGGAAATTAATCAGTACATCCAGGAAGGTGTCATTTATGGGGGGATGATTCCAAAGGTGCAGTCCGCCGTAGAAGCCTTATCGGACCGGCTTCAGGAAGTGTGGATTGTAAGCGGCGGGGATCGTCTTGTACAGGGCAGCCATTTGAAAGGAACCTCCATCCGTTCTGGACGAAAGGAGACCGTATTATGAGTTTATTTCCGACATATAACCGTTTTCCGTTAACGATTGTATCTGGAGAAGGTACAAGAGTGACGGACGATCAAGGAAAGGAATACTTGGATTTTGTATCAGGCATCGCTGTCTGTAATCTCGGACACCGTCCACCCAAGGTCCAGGAAGCCCTTCAGAAGCAGCTCGATCAGGTGTGGCACGTATCCAACCTTTACGAAATTCCTGCTCAGCAGAAAGCGGCGGAGCTTTTATGTGAAGGATCGGGTCTGGATTATGCCTTCTTCTGCAACAGCGGGGCGGAAGCGAATGAAGCGGCTATTAAATTGGCCCGCAAGCATACAGGAAGGGAAAAGATTATTTCCTTCAAACAGTCCTTCCATGGACGGACCTTTGCGACGATGAGTGCGACAGGTCAGGCGAAAATTCAGGAAGGGTTCGGAAGTCTGCTGCAGACGTTCGAATACTTCCCTTACAATGACAAGGAAGCCATTGAGCGCGTTCATGATGGTTCAGTTGCCGCCATCATGGTTGAGGTGATCCAAGGGGAAGGGGGCGTCATCCCTGGTACCACAGAATTTCTGAAGGCAGTTGAAGCCAAGTGTGACGAACTCGGGGCACTTATGATCATTGATGAAGTACAGACAGGGATCGGCAGGACAGGGAAATCGTTCGCCTACCAGCATCATGGTCTGAACCCGGATATCGTAACGACAGCGAAGGGGCTTGGCAGTGGGTTTCCGGTCGGAGCCATGATCGGAAAAGAAGAACTGGCTCCTTCCTTTTCAGCCGGGTCCCACGGCTCTACATTTGGCGGAAACCCGCTGGCTTCTGCCGCTGTGCAGGCGACGCTGGAAGAGATTTTTGTTTCTTCCTTCTTATCCGACGTAGAGGAGAAGGGACGCACGTTCGTCCAAGCGCTCCAAGAAGAGCTTGGCTCTTTAAACAGCGTCAAGGATATCCGTGGAAAAGGATTGATGATCGGAGTGGAGGTGGACACGCCGGCCATTGAGCTCGTCCACTCCCTCAGAGGCAGAGGACTGCTGGCTGTTGTAGCCGGGCCGAATGTCCTGAGACTGCTTCCCCCATTAACGGTGGAAACGGACGAACTGCAGCGGGCGGCCGCTTTGATCAAGGCATCCCTTGTGGAACAGGAAAAAAACCTGCAGAACGCCTAATAGATGAGACGGTGACTTCTAAGCGCCGTCTTTTCCAGACACTCAATGTATAAAAATTCAGTGTATATAATAAATATTCATTCAGCGAGGTGAAGGGCATGGAAAGTTACCTACATTTGCAAGACGGCCGGACATTTAAAGGAAAGGCTTCTTCGACGTTACAAGAACCGATGCAGGGGGAGATTGTTTTCTTTACCGGCATGACCGGATATCAGGAAGTTCTCACAGATCCCTCCTACAAAGATCAGATCGTCGTTTTCACGTATCCACTCATTGGAAACTACGGCATTAATGAAACGGATGAAGAAAGCAGCGAAATTCAAGTGAGTGGAGTGGTCATGTACCAATGCACACAGCAGCCTTCTCACTTCCAGTCGACCCAGTCGCTCGGGGCCTATTTGGATGGGCAGCAGGTGCCCTATCTCACGGGCGTAGATACAAGGGAAGTCACGAAAGCGATACGGGCTCATGGAACACAACAGGCAGTTATGAGTCATCAGAATCATCACGACTTTTCCGAACCGTCTGATCAGCAGATATTCGCTGTACAGGGGGAGACGGTAGAGACGTATGGTGAAGGAAGTCTTCATGTCGCTTTAATCGATTTTGGTTGGAAAAAATCCATCCTGCAGGCTTTGCTGAAGCGCCAAGTGAAAGTTTCGGTTATTCCTTTTACACAGGTTGAATCCGTTCATAAGGTGAAACCAGAGGCCGTCATTTTGTCCAACGGTCCCGGTGACCCGAAAGATGCTTTACCGAAGATTGAACAGATCAAATCCATTCTCGACGAGTATCCGTCCTTCGGAATCTGCATGGGCCATCAGGTCATTGCACTGGCCTACGGAGCGGATACGGAGAAGCTTCCATTTGGTCACCGCGGTGCCAACCACCCGGTCAAAGATGCCGTGACAGGGAAGGTTTTTTTAACGTCCCAGAATCATAACTACGTTGTGAAAAAAGACAGCTTATCACAGACCCCGCTGTCAGAGCGTTTCTTTAATGTGAATGATCGTTCGATTGAAGGGTTGATGCATGATTCAGGACGGTTGATGTCGGCTCAGTTCCACCCGGAAGCCCATCCTGGTCCACAGGATGCGGAATGGTTGTTTGATGATTTCATTAGTCTTGTAGGCAGCAAAGGAGTGAAGGAACATGTCTAAAGTATTGGTGATCGGATCAGGACCCATCATGATCGGTCAAGCCGCAGAGTTTGATTATTCCGGAACACAGGGATGTCTGGCACTGAAAGAAGAAGGTCATGAAGTCATCCTCGTCAACAATAACCCGGCGACCATCATGACGGATTATGATGTGGCGGATAAAGTCTACTGCGAACCGCTGACGGTAGCGAGTCTGGAAAAAATCATTGCGATGGAGCGCCCCGATTCCCTGTTAGCGGGCCTGGGCGGACAGACGGCTCTGAACCTCGCCGTCGAACTGGAAAAGGAAGAAGTATTGAAAAAATATAACCTCACCCTTCTGGGGACAGGGATCTCCTCGATTATGCAGGGAGAGGACCGCGAATTGTTCCGTGCTTTGATGAACGACCTTGATCAGCCGGTTCCGGAAAGTGAGGTCATCACTACGACGGAACAGGCGCGCGTATTCGCTGCGGAAGTCGGTTATCCGATCATCAGCCGCCCGGCCTACACCCTTGGGGGACGCGGTGGTGGAATCGTTCACGATGAGGCAGACCTGGATGAATTGATAGCTACAGGTCTGAAGGCGAGCCCGATTCATCAGGTCATCGTCGAAAAAAGCATTGCCGGATTTAAAGAAATCGAATATGAAATCATGCGGGACCATAAGGGGACGTGTATCTCGGTATGCAATATGGAAAACTTCGATCCCGTCGGTGTGCATACGGGGGATTCCATCGTCGTTGCGCCTTCCCAATCTTTGACCGATGATGACTATCAAATGCTTCGTTCCGCTTCGATAAAAATCGTATCGGCGCTTGAAGTCATTGGAGGATGCAATGTCCAGCTGGCCCTTGATCCAGTAAGCAAGCAGTATTACGTCATTGAAGTCAATCCGCGTGTCAGCCGCTCCTCCGCCCTTGCTTCAAAGGCGACAGGCTACCCGATTGCTAAAATGGCCGCCAAGATTGCACTTGGATACACACTGGATGAGTTGGAGAATCCATTGACAGGATATACGTACGCAAGTTTCGAGCCTGCTCTTGATTATGTTGTCGTCAAATTCCCAAGATGGCCGTTTGATAAGTTTCCACAGGCGGACCGTTCGCTTGGTACGAAAATGCGGGCGACCGGCGAAGTGATGGCGATCGACCGCACGATGGAGGGAGCGTTCCAAAAGGCTGTACAATCGCTCGATACAAAAATTCCTGAAGTGGAAAATCATTGGTACCATCTGCACCAGCCGACAGACCTGCGCTTTTTTGCTATCTATGACTTGATTCGGAAAGGGACGTCGATGGATAAAATCCATCAGGAAACACACATCGATCCTTTGTTCCTTCAAGTCATCCGTCATTTAGTCGATACAGAAAAGGCTCTTGGTACGGAAGGACTGTCACAGCCGCTGCTTCATCAGGCAAAAGTCTACGGGTTTTTGGATGACCATATCGCAGCGCTTGCCGGGTGTACAACAGCCGATGTGGAAGAGGCACGCAAAGCGTATGATATCCAGCGTTCCTTTAAACTTGTCGATACATGTGCAGCGGAATTTGAAGCCGCCACAAACTATGTATACAGTACATTTGCCGGTATGAATGAAATTGCACCGCTGCCTTCAAAAGGGAAGAAGGCGTTGATTCTTGGTTCCGGGCCTATTCGAATCGGTCAGGGGGTTGAATTCGACTATAGTGCGGTTAAGGCGATTGAAAGTCTTCAGAAGCAGGGATGGACGACGATCATGATCAATAATAATCCGGAAACGGTCAGTACTGATTATGAAACCGCCGACCGCCTTTATTTTGAACCGATCCAAAAAGAAATCATCGCTTCCATTGTGGAACACGAAAGCATTGACCTTGTCTTCCCTCAGTTTGGAGGACAGACGGCGATCAATCTGGCTGAAGACTTGGAGAAAGCGGGCCTTCCGTTAGCTGGCGTCCGCGCCGATGTGCTTGATGCCCTGGAGGACCGTGATAAATTTTACGCAGCGCTGAAAAAACTTGGTATCCCGCATGTGGCCGGAACGACCTGTCATTCCAAGCAAGAAGCGCTGGAAGCTGCGGATTCCTATACCTTCCCGCTTCTCTGCCGCCCTTCGTATGTTATTGGTGGTCAGGGGATGGTCATTGTACAGGATAAACAGGAGCTGGAGCAGGCGCTCGCTGAATCGGATGATCGTCATTATCCGATCGTTTTGGACTCTCTGCTCCAAGGGGCGGAAGTAGAGGTGGATCTCGTGTCGGACGGCCATTCGATCTACCTGCCGGACATCATCGAACATATCGAGCCTGGTGGAGTTCACTCAGGCGACAGTATGGCTGTATTCCCATCCACACTGGCAGATGCATGGAAGCAGAAAATCCGCACGTATAGTGAAAAGATTGCGGCGGAATTCGCCTATTGCGGCTTAATGAACATCCAATTTCTCATTCAGCAGGATAACGTGTACGTCCTGGAAGTCAATCCACGGGCAAGCCGTACGGTTCCGATCGTCAGTAAGGTCGCAGATATCCCGATGGTCGACTGGGCCGTCCGTATCCTGATCGATGACGCTGAATTCAGTCTGTCCCAACAGCCGGCTCCCGTTTTTCAGGAGACAGCTGTCAAATACCCGCTCTTCTCCTCCTATGCCATGACGGACCTGGATCATAAGCTTGGTCCAAACATGAAATCGACGGGAGAAGGCATGTGTCTCGGAACAACGGTCGAGGAAGCTCTTGCCAAGGTATTCGCTCATCTCCCTGATCTGTATGACGTGAAGGAAGCGTGTATGGTGGAACTCGAAGGAAGACACGTTCCAGAAGCTTCTGACCTGTCATTCGAGGAATGGATTACGAAAGAAGATGCGGCTGTTTATGTCAATGACCAATCGGGTGAGGAAGCAGAAAAACGCAGAATTACAGCTGTCAAAAACGGCCTGACCGTCATGAGCGAGGCAGCGACCTTTGATGCGTATGTGAAGGGGTTGGAATGCAAAGACCCTGTACCTGTCCCTCTGCCACAGCAATCCCTTGAAGGAGTGAAACCCCTATGAATTTAATGGAACAAATGCACGCAGCTAATGAATCCCTGCACGGCCGTCATCTGCTCACGTGGCTTGATTATACCCAGTCGGATGTCTCGCGGCTCCTGGCGGCCGCCCAGCATGTGAAGGAGAATCCTTACTCGCAGTCCATGAAAGGGAAGACGCTGGGCATGATCTTTGAGAAGTCTTCCACAAGAACCCGGGTGTCCTTCGAAGTCGGAATGGTCCAAATGGGAGGGCACGCCCTATACTTGAATTCAAGAGATATTCAAATCGGTCGCGGTGAAACGATCGCTGATACAGCACAAGTTCTGTCAGGGTATGTGGATGCGCTTATGTACCGCACCACCTCCCATGAGAAACTCGAGGAACTGGCTGCCCATGCTTCTGTCCCGGTCATCAACGGGTTGTGTGATCGCTACCATCCGTGTCAGGCTCTTGCGGACATCTTTACGATTCTTGAAATCAAAGGCCGTCTTTCTGGATTGAAAGTGGTCTATATCGGCGATGGCAACAATGTGGCCCACTCTCTGATGATCCTATCCGCTATGATGGGGATGGAAGTGGTCATCTGTACCCCGGAAGGCTATGAACCGGACAAGGAGCTGACAGAACGGGCACGGGGGCTGGCCGGCAAATACGACGGGAAAGTGACGATCGAACCGGATCCCAAGCGGGCCTCATGGAAGGCTGATGTCATTTATACAGATGTCTGGGCAAGTATGGGGCAGGAGGACGAAGCGGAGGCCCGCCTTCAGGACTTCAACGGTTACCAGGTCAACGATGCATTGTTGAAGCAGGCAGCTGACGATGTCACCTTTCTCCACTGCCTTCCTGCCCACCGGGGAGAGGAAGTGACGGCCGACGTCATTGATGGAAGCCATTCGGTCGTTTTTCAACAGGCGGAAAATCGTATGCACGTGCAGAAGGCGGTTCTGCAGGCGGTTATCGGCTGGAAATAAAAATGACATAAATGCTCCTCCCTGCACCGTAAGATAAAGGAATGGAACTTTATACTTTATCTTACGCCAGGGTGCATAAAAAGATAGTCGAATGGCTGCGAATATCATCGAACGAGTTATTTCTACAAGGGATTACAAGGTTTCATGTGGAAGTAGTCAAAGAGAGATCAAAATCAAAAGGAGTGGCCATGCAATGAGTGAGCAAGTGACAACAGCAGTGGAACCTAAGGTCGTTGAAAAGCCCCATTTCAAGGTGGTCGGTGTCTCTTGTCAAACGATGATGGATGAACGTGCCATCAAGGTGCCGAGGCTGATGGAACAGTTTCATACGATGAAACTGCCGAAAGTGAAGAACCGTGTCCACGCCCCCCGGTCGATCGGAATGTTTGTAGACCCGCCGAATTGGAATGAATCCAGAGATGCTTTTTATTGGATTGCTGCCGTGGAAGTTGAGAGTTTTGAGAAGATTCCACAGGATATGATTACTAAAACCGTCCCTGCTCACACGTACGCCATGATCGATTATGACCCTTCTATTCATGACTTTGACCCGTATACGTTTCTTCATCAATGGATTGTAGAAAATGGATATCAGCAGGTGGAAGGATTCGGCTTTGAGGAGTATCAGCCTTACACGGGACAGGAAACAAGATACTGCCTCTATCTGCCAATCAAATGAGGCTGGAAAACCACTCCGGCTCCCCGGTGTTTAAGCTGGATAAAATGTGGATTACCGCTCGGCTTTCTGCCGCAGTCGTCACCAAATGAGACTCAGAAAAAAAGGAGCTGATCTGTTTAAGCGGATCAGCTCCTTTTTTGTGCTTCAATGTTCAAGTCAGAAAGAAGGAAAGCATGAAATAGAGAACAGCGGCAGCACCGGCGGCAATGAGAGCGGGACGGAGCTTGAACCGGGCGTACTTCATAGGATTCAAATCCAGAATACCGGCCGTCGTATTCGTATCGTCACTTAATGGAGAAGCAAAAGCTCCGAACGTACCACTTGCAAAGACAGCTCCGATCACCATAGGAAGGGAACTGTCGGCGGCAGCAGCAATGGATACTCCGACAGGCATGAGGATGCCCCACGTCCCCCAGGAAGACCCAATGAAGTAGGAGATGCCGCAGCCTGCAATAAATGTAATCACGGCGACAAATCCTGCAGGGACCCAGGAAAAGGAGGAGGAAATCGTCTCCGCAAAACCAAGCGCTTCCGAGCCGGTGCTCAGCCCCCATACCATCGCAAGGAGGAGGATGACGCCCATCATATCATTCCCGCCGGCAATTAAGCTGTCCATCATTTTTTTCAAAGATTCCGACCGCAGCTTCAAATAGATGACAAAGGCTGTTAACGTAAGCACAACCGCAAGGACCATGGCATCAAGCACATTGGCGTTGATCAGAGCATCAAGCCCCTGGCGGCCGGCTTGAACGCCGAGACTGTACATGAGTAGAAAAGTCAGGAGAATGACGCTGATCAAAGGGACAATCAAATGCCACGGTTTGGCAGGAAGATCTTTCGTTACGGCCGGGTGGCAGTCCTCCCATTGATCATCCTCCGTCTGTTCCTCATGATTTTCAGCATCAGTGGCAGGCGTCTTATTTTTATGAAAAAAACTTAGATAGAAGCCTACCCCGAGCATTGCAAAAGCGAAAAAGTTGTAGGGAATGCTTTGGATGTAAAGGCTGTAGGCATCTCCCTCCAGTCCCGCCTGTTTGAGTGATAATTCGATGACGGAGGTCATGTAGCCGACGAAGGCTGTAGCGATCGGAATCAGGACGACGAGGGGGGAGGCGGTCGTCTCGATGACAAATCCAAGCTCCTGTTTCGTCATAGGGATGGATTTTCTTAGAGCTTTCATGACAGGTCCGATCGTGACGATCCGGAAGCTTGGGGCGCTGAAGGTTCCGACAGAGGAAATCCAGGTCAGCATGAAAGCTCCCCGCTTATGTTCAATCCGTTCGGCCGCCTCCTGCACAAATCCTTTAATCCCGCCTGACATTTTAATCAGACCGATCAAAGCAGAAAAAGCATATAAAAACAGGATAATTTTAATGTTGCTTTCATCCTTCAGGCCGTCAATAATGAAACCGAGAGCCGTCAACATCCCTCCAAGCCAGTGGAAATCCATAATATATCCGGCAACAACAACCGCGAAGAGGAGACTTGGAACGACCTGCCTGGTCCATATGGCTGCGAAGATGACAACGATAAATGGAAGGACGGATAACCAGTCCATCATCGGTCCCCCTTTCAAACCTCTATTTTTCGTAGGTTGTGTGTTTCCACACGTGTTATACCTCCAGGAGCGGGAGAAATGGAATCATCATCTGGAAAAAGGGGGACGGGCCTTTTGTGGAGAATAGGAAAAGGAGAGAGAAAGGAGGAAGGCTATTGAGTTTTATGACCCAGACGGTCCTGATTGAACGGCCGGTAGAAGAAGTGTTCCAAGCTGCCGTGGATTTTTCCAACAGTCCGCAGATTATGGAAGCGGTCGTTGGGGTGGAACTGCTGAGTGATGGCCCTGTAAGAGAAGGGTATAAATTCAAAGAGACGAGAGAGATTAGAGGCAGGAAGGTCTCGGCGGTCATTGAGGTCACCGCCTTGGAAGAAAACCGGTCGTATTCGGTGAAAAGTGTACAGAGTGGTCTTGACCTGCGTTACCATTATCAGTTTGAACCGGCGCCGGGAGGAACGCAGGTGGTCTTCAAGGGTGAATTGTTCACACAGGGACTGCGCAATACGCTGACCCGCCCGTTAATCAAACAGATCATTAAAAAAGAAGACCAGGATCATCTGCAGCACTTGAAGAAGTTTATCGAATCTTAAACGCAATCATGCTATACTGGAAGTAAGCTGTGGATCACACATGAAGGCCTCTCCATCAAACGAATTGGGAAGAGGCCTATTTTTTATACCGTGAATCATACACAACGTTTTTCAGATAGAAAGGAACGAATAAATCATGACAGATAAACAACAGGAATGGCTGGAGAGCTTATCTTCCTCTACGAAACAGGCATGGGAGGAATCCGGCTTTGATTCGTGGACAGCTGTGCAGGAAGCGTCTCTTCCTCCTATTTCAGCGGGGGAGGATGTGCTGGCAGAAGCACCGACAGGAAGTGGGAAAACCCTTGCCTATCTCCTTCCACTGATCGAGAAAATCGACAGCAGCCAAAAGCATACGCAGATCCTTCTCCTTGCTTCTTCCCATGAGCTGGTGATGCAGATCCACCAGGAAATTCAAAAGTGGACGAAGGGAAGCGGGATTACGAGCACGACGTTGATTGGCGGGGCGAACGTGAAACGCCAAATCGATAAATTGAAAAAGAAACCGCATATGGTGGCAGGGACGCCCGGGCGTGTCCATGAGCTCATCCAGAAAAAGAAATTAAAAGCTCATGAAGTAAAGGCTGTCGTTCTTGATGAAGCGGATCAGCTCCTTGTCCCTGAACACAAAGAGACGATCAACCATATTTTAAAAAGCGTCCAGCGCGATACGCAGAAGCTGTTATTCTCTGCGACTCTTCCAGACGAAGTCATCGACCTGGCGCAGACATTCATGGATGAGAATGCCGAAGTCATCCGCATTGATGAAGAGATGAAAAAGCCACAAGTGACCCACCATTATATCGTCAGTGAAGATCGGGAAAAAATTGAAGTGGTCCGGAAGCTGGCCCACACCGAAGGGTTTACCGGACTAGCCTTCATGCAGGATATCGCCAAACTGAACGTGATGGCTGAAAAGCTGGTTTACAAAAAGCTGGATCTTGGTCTCCTTCACAGTGATGCGAAAAAAGAACAGCGTGCAAAAGCGGTCAAGGAGTTCCGTAACGGGACTTATCCATTATTGATGGCGACAGATGTGGCCGCGAGAGGACTGGATATCCACGAAATCAATCACGTCGTCAATCTGGATATTCCGAAGGACCCGAGTTCTTATGTGCATAGAGCAGGAAGGACCGGCCGTATCGGGGCAGTGGAAGGACGCGTCGTTTCCATCGTCAACCCCGTGGAAGAGAAGCGTTTGAAAAAGATGGCTAAAGACCTTGATATTCCGTTAGAGGAAAGTATCATCTATAAAGGCCGTCTGCAGACCCGGTAGCAGACAGCGGGAAAGTTGCCTTTTGAAGGGGAGCATGGAATACTGGAAGTAGAATCATACCTTCACAAACCAAGGAGAGAATCATCATGATAAAGAAACTTGTCCTCTTTTCAGCCGCCTTGTTTGTCATTATTGTTGCAGCTACTCCTGTCTCTGCTCAGGACCTTTTTAAAGAAGGGCCGAAAGCCTCTTATGAAAAAGTCAGCCAACATATTCAGGGATGGGTGCAGGAAACCGATTTTCAAAAAGAAGTGGAAGGATTCCGGTCCGACCTTCAGGACTTCTTTACGTTTATAGATCAAATCGAATGGACCTACCCGGATGAGTCTCCGTCGGAACAGGACGGGGAAGGGGAACAACCTTCAGCTGAGTCTTCCTCCTCTGCTCAACCGGATGGAGAGGACGAAGCCGAGCCGACAGCGGAAGTGCAGGCGCTGGACAGCTACACCCCCGGTGAATATGAGCGGGAAGTCGTTGTCCTTGTCAATAAAGAGCGGGCTGAAGAAGGTCTGCCGCCTTTAGAAATGCATGATCGATTGAGCGGCATGGCCGATGTGAAATCCCAGGATATGGCGGATAAGAATTACTTCAGTCATGAATCGCCGACATATGGAAGTCCGTTTGATATGATGGATCAGTTTGACTTCTCCTACCTTGCTGCTGGTGAAAATATTGCAGCCGGACAGCGGACACCGGAGGAAGTAGTGGAAGGCTGGATGAACAGTGACGGTCACCGGGCCAACATCCTTCATGAGGATTTCACTCATATCGGAGTGGGTTACGTAGAAGGGCAGGGCAGGTTCGGTACGTATTGGACCCAGTTGTTCATGAAGCCGAGATAAATGTGAACAGGAAAGGCTGCCGGGAATGTTCCCGGCAGCCTTCTTTTTTCGTCTGCGGTGTGGAAAATAAATGTGTACTTGTTACGCTGTAAGTATGGAATCATGAAGGTTCGTTGCGTTGGACACGGTGGAACTTCCCTTTCACCGTTGACTGGTCCGTTTGTTCTTCTGCAGCTGCCCACGTATGGATGGAATAGAAAAGGTACATGATCAATGCGGTGGTCCCTGTCGTCATAAACGTGATGGATACAGGGTCTCCCTGTACATAACCGGCGGCTTGGTGATAAAAGTAGAAGAGCATACCTGTAACGATCAAATAGGCGAACTTTTCCATAGAGGTTCGTTTCCGCAAAAAAGGAGCCGGGATCAAAAGAGGAGACCAGAAAAGCAGCGCCGCCCAAAATGACAGGCTCAGATGGATGCCCGTCCATATGGAGGACGGTGCCTCTTGGGCCGGGAAGTCGTATGCGGCGGTGGTGCCTGCCAGAAAAATTGCTGCGGTTACCGGCAGGCAGGAGACCGTAGGAAGCAGCTGTTTCCAGGAATGGCGGAACCAGCTCCCCCTTTTTGTAGTGTATCCAATCAAAGCCGGGGCTGCACCAAAACAGAGAAACGTCCGGATCAGCTGAAGCAGTCCTTCCTGATGGGTGAAACTGATAAACAAGGACAAAATCATGAGAGCGGCCGCATACGCCGTCCAGAAGATGTTAGGATGCACACCTTTTCCCTCCTCTTTTGTTTGTTTTACTTTACCCTGGCATAAAGGGGACAAACCTGTACATATTCAGGAAAGTATAAAGGAGGAAACATAATGGAACACCGTGAACTTTACCGTTATGATGCGTGGGAGCTTCGAAAGAAACTCCTTCAGAAAGAATGGAAAATTGAAGAAGTGATCGATCACTACCGGGCTGTCATCAACCGGAAAAACCCGGATCTGAACGCTGTTGTTCATCAAATCGAAGAGCCTGTGAACACCGATGGTCCATTTATGGGGCTCCCCTTCTTAATTAAAGATTTGAATGTCGTGAAGGGCCATCCGTTAACATATGGATCCAAAGTGATGGAAGGATTCAAGGCTGGATGGGATGATGAATTCGTCAAGCGCTTTAGAAAAGGAGGCTTGACCATCATTGGAAAGTCCAACACCCCTGAATTCGGCTTTACACCAGCGACAGAGTCTGTCCATCTCGGGTTTACGAAAAATCCGTGGAACAAAGATTTCTCACCCGGTGGATCGAGTGGTGGAGCTGCAGCGGCCGTCGCATCAGGGATGGTTCCTTTCGCCCACGCCAGTGACGGTGGAGGCTCGATCCGGATTCCTGCTTCCAACACCGGGTTGTTCGGATTCAAGCCGACAAGGGGGCGGACTCCATTCTCCATGCACTTGAACAGTTTTGCGGTAAGTCATGGGGTGACTAAATCTGTCAGGGACAGTGCAGCCCTGCTTGATATTTTAGAAGGCCCGCAAAAAGGGGATCTATTTGCCACTCCTGCGCAGGGAAAACCTTATGCCGGCCTGGATCATCGCGATCTGGGCTCCTTGAAAATCGGATATATGGCTGATTTCGGCGACGTTATGCCGATCAGTCAAGATGTTCAGGAAGCCGTAAATAAAACAGCACGGCTGTGCGAATCACTCGGTCATCACGTTGAGCAGGCGTACCCGGACATTGATTTGAACAAGTTTATGGATGCTTTTGTCGTCGTGTGGGTCGTAGGAGGCGCATTGGCCGTGAAAGAAGCGGCACAGATGAATGGGAAAACGGCAGACCGTCACAGCGTAGAACGGATGCTTTCCACCCTTATTGAAAAAGCAGAAGGTTATTCAGCTCTTGATTATGAAAAAGCACGTCTCTATCTGGCGGCTGAAAGCGCGAAATTCCATGCGTTCTTTGAGAAATACGATGTTCTCCTTCACCCGGTCAATGCTTCTTCCGCGCTTCCGCTCGGCTGTTATAACGGGGAAGAGAAGACGATTGATGAAATCCTTGCTGTTTCAGCGGCCTATGCCCATCTGGCCCCGGCAGCCAATGTGACGGGGCTCCCTGCGATGAGTGTGCCGCTGTATTGGAAAGAGAACCATGTGCCTGTCGGTTCCCACTTCACGGGCCGGTTCGGAGATGAAAAGACGCTCTTTAAACTGGCGGCGCAGCTGGAGGAGGCGGAGCCATGGTTCCACCGATATGAAACATTAATATAATAATGAAGGCTGGTGGATTCTCCCGCCAGCCTTGTTTGTTTTTATAAATCAGGTCATCTTCATCTCTGTATGCCGTGTTTTAAGGTTTCATGAGTGGTGGATAACCAGGAAGATAAAGGATATTCACAGGAAGAGGAGATCATTTTTCTAAAATAATAGTAAGAAATTTTATAAAAAAACGGTTACATAGAAGATTGGAGTTTTACTAAAAAAAAACCGGGGTATTTCCTGAAAATGTTCCCATACAAAAGACGATCAGGAGGTACCACACATGAAGAAAGGGAAAAGTTTACACGCTTTAATCATTTTAATGTTTACTCAATTTATATCAGGCGGGGTGACCAACACCAAAGGGATTGTCCTTGACCAGGTGGAAAATGATCTGGGTCTGGACATGAGCCAGTTTGGTCTTGTCGTTTTAATCTTCCAGCTTGGCTTTACGCTTGCCAGTGTCATCATTGGATATTACACAGACAAAAAAGGTCTGCGTACGATGACCATCATCGGCTCGATTATTATGGGTCTTGGATTCCTGGGGACAGGTCTTGCCCCCAATATTATGTTTTTCCTCGGTTTTTATATGATTGTCGGTTTTGGTCTTGGAGCGCTCGGGGTAGCTTCCAACGCCATTGTTCCCGCCGCTTATCCAGAAAAACAGAACCAGATGTTCAACCTTGCGATGGGTGTTTATGGTCTTGGGATGGTGATCTTCCCACAAGTATTGAACTTCCTTTTCCAATTCGCGTCCTGGAGATACTTTTATCTAGGCATTGCGGTTTCACTGGTTGCTGTCATTATCTATATCACAAGTGTAGCCTTCCCTTCAGGGAAAGCGGAAAAAGTCGATTTGAAGGCTTTTATTCCGATGCTGAAGGATGCTCAATTCGTTTTCCTTATGATCTTTCTCGTCTTTCAAGTATCGGCGGAAGTGTCCTTTACAAACTTCTTCCCGGTCTACCTCAAATCGCTTGATTTAGGAGGCATGGCAACGGCAGAGAAGGAAGATCTGGTAGCGGCTATTCTATCGATTTTCTCTGTTTTCTTCATGGTTGGAAGACTCGCAGCCGCCTATATTACCAAATGGGTGAACGAGCGGGTGATCCTGATCAGCTTTTCGGCAGGGGCGCTGCTGATGGTCGGTATCAGTTTCCTTGTAGCGGAAAGCTTCCCGTATCTTTTCGCAGGAGCCGGCCTGTTCTTCTCAGCATTGTTCCCGACAGCGACAGCGTTTGGGACGCAGATGTCCAAAACCAGCGGTTCTGCCTTAGGACTGATCTATATTGCCGCCGGTATTGGCGGGGGTATTGCCGGTTACATTGTAGGCCTGGCCTCTGAAATTTTCGGAATGGCCGGTGGATTCAGCATCGTGCTCGTATTCCTCGCCCTTATGCTGCTCATGACCTTCTTTATGAACAGCAGCAAATCCCGTCAGCAGCAGGCTTGATGTTTACTCCGTCTCCTTGAAGAGACGGAGTTTTTTTATTGATGTTGTGATATTCACTTGAATTTCCTGTAAAATTTAAGAAAGGAAAGGGTGGGAAATCAATGGATAAGTGGGTAGGGGGCATCTTTCTGGTCGTTCTTTTCTTAGTTGGATGTCAAACGGGAGAAAAGGGAGAAGATCAAAGGAGTGTTGAAATGCTGGAGGGGAGATGGGAAGGTTCCATTGAAGTGCCGGGACAGCCGCTGGGCATTGTTATACATATGGATAAACAAGAAGAATGGCAGGGAACCATCAGCATCCCTGCCCAAAACGTGGAGGATTTCGTCTTGTCCGATATTACGGCAGGCGGGGAGGAAGTGGCTTTCACGATGCCGGTACCGGGTCAATCCATTCAATTCAATGGACAATTAACAAACGGGGAGCTTGCGGGGACATTTACCCAGGGAGGACAGTCCTATCGTTTCCAAATGCAGAAAAAAGAAGCGGCCCCTGAAGAAGAGGGGGAGTTTCTGAGTATAGAGATGGATTCCGGCACCCTCTACGGGGAGTTGGTGATGCCTGAAGGGTTGGAACAGGCGCCGGTGGCTCTGCTCATTCCAGGATCAGGCCCGACGGATCGTAACGGAAATTCGCAGGGCATGCAGGGGAGGAATGACAGCCTGAAAATGCTTGCCGCGACACTTGCGGAATCCGGGATCGCTTCTGTTCGCTATGATAAGCGGGGCGCGGGGAAGAACCGTGAGGCCGTTATGGATAATCAAAACATGAGGTTTGAGGTGTTTGTTCATGATGCCAGCCAATGGATCGACAAACTCTCCAGGGATGACAGGTTTACGAAAACAGCGGTCATCGGGCACAGTCAGGGATCACTTGTCGGCATGATGGCCGCTGAGGGCCATCCGGTGGACGCTTATGTCTCCCTTGCAGGCGCCGGCCAGCCGATTGATCGAGTGCTTGAAAACCAGCTCGAGGAGAGTCTGCCAGAGGATTTATATAAGGAAAGTCTGGATGTGTTGGAAAAGTTGAGGAATGGAGAGGATGCCGGGAGGGTGAGTTCTCCCCTGCAGAGCTTATTCGCTTCTGACCTTCAGCCGTTTCTCCGTTCTTGGATGAGCTATGATCCAGCCGGCCGGATCAGTGAGCTGGATATGCCGGTGCTCCTTGTGAACGGTACCCATGATGTTCAGATTCCGGTAGCGGAAGCTGAGCGTTTAAAGAAAGCGGCACCGGAGTCGGAGCTTCTTCTGGTGGAAGGGATGAATCATGTATTGAAGGAAGCTCCTGAAGACCGTGAAGGAAATCTGGAAACATATACAGACCCGGACCTTCCGCTGCCGGAGTCCTTCACTGATCCATTGATCACTTTTTTACAGAACAACGGTTTTTGATAATCATGATGAAATCCACTCAATGCCAGACGATTTTCTATAACAGCATAGCTGCCTTTCTTCTAATATCTTTTGAAGCAGTAACCTGCCTGGCCCATTTTAACAAGCAGGCAGGAGACGGCTGGCGATGACACCAACACAAGAAAAGAGGGATTTTTTATCATTGAAAGTTCAGATCTTATTATGCAACTCTATGTCTATATAGGTTATGGCGGGCTGATGACAGGTTTGATGACTTACCTGATTATACGAGGTATTATTAGAAAAAAGCCCTTTGGTGTATGGATCATAATCTTTGCAGGATTCACAATAGCTTTCGGGATTTCAACTATCCTCACGGGCATTTTCGACATCCAATCAACAAAGTCTATCCTCCAAACTGACGAAAGTGGAGTTTTATTAGACCAGTTAACACCCAACAGCATCAGCCTGCCGGTATTATATATATTCCTCAGCATACAAACCCTTTTGGGATACACTCTTACCCGCAAGCATGAAAAGGAAAAGGCTGCCCGAAAAAAAGAAAAACAGGACCGGCCGGTCAATGATAAAGTATGAAAAAAGCATGGAAGGAACCCTGGGGTTCCTTCCATGCTTTTAGTGTTTCAGCGCCGAATCTTCTGTAAGAGTCTGAGAATTTCAATATACAGCCACACAAGCGTCACAATCAGACCGAAGGCGCCGTACCATTCCATATGCTTAGGTGCCCCGCGTTCCACTCCCTGTTCGATAAAGTCAAAATCAAGGACGAGATTCAACGCAGCGATAGCGGTAATAAATAGACTGATGCCGATGCCGATGGGCCCGCTGGAATGGAGATAGGGCACTTCCATTCCGAAAAACTGCAGAATGAACTGCACAAGATAGACGAGGAATATTCCAAGCGTAGCGGAAACAACCATCAAACGGAAGTTCCTCGTTACCTTAATGATTCGGGTGGCATATAGAAAAAGCAGGGCAGCCATGACTGCCAGCGTTAAACTGACCGCTTGAATGACAATGCCTGAGTAAGCTCCCTCCGCATAAGCGGACAGCCCTCCGATCAGAAATCCTTCCAAAGCGGCATAAATGGGAGCTGTAACAGGAGCAGCTTTTGGAATAAAAGCGGTCACCAGGGCGAATACCAATCCTCCGAGCGCTCCGATCAACATCATCGTTGTTACGTCCGCTCCCTGGGCGTACTGATACCATGTATATCCGGCAGTTCCAAGCAGGAACAGGAATAAAACGGCTATTTTGGCGATCGTTCCGCCAAGAGTCATTGTTTTCCCCTGTTCACGGGATCGCTGGAACGCGTCTGTTTTTAATATCGGGTTGCTGGTTCTCAATAGAGAGCCTCCTTTATAAATCGTTCGATACCCCTGTACCCTGAGGGCGGGGGATGTATGTTAGTGTGCGTACCATTTATATAATTTTTTCGGACGGCCGATGCGTTGGTGGCTCACGACCTGTTTTACTTTTCCTTCTTCCAGCAGGTGCATTAAGTAACGATAGACCGTTGGATAGGCAAGACCGATTTCCTTAGAAATCACATCGACAGGGAAGGCTTCCCGGTTTTCCTGTAAGTATTGAGCGATGGAGTGGAGCGTACCTTTGCTGATTCCTTTGGCGGTAAAGACATCTTCCTCTTCTTCCTGGACATGTTTCATATTCGCAATCTGGGCATGGAGTTTGATTCGTGAAATGAGATCAGGAGCTTTCACAGGCTTTAATGCGAAATCCGTCGCCCCTTCTTCAAGGAAACGGTCGGCGACTTCCTGCCTTTCGTCGACGGTCAGGACAAGAATAGGCACGATCGAGTTATGCCGGCGGATTTCCTTGACTGTCTGTAAACCGTCCATCTCCGGCATATGGTAGTCTACGAGAATCACATCATAGTTTCCTTTCAGAAACAGATCTACGCCTTCACGGCCATTGGCGGCCGTATCGGACTCCCATTGGGCATGACGGCAGAATTCCGTAAGCATATATCTAAGAGATTCGTCATTATCCATGATTAATATTTTCATCTCGTACTCTCTCCTTCGGTAAGTGAATCCAGAACGTAGTTCCCAGGCCTTTCTTACTTTCAATCGTCATTTCAGCGCCATGCTCTTTCACGACGTTTTTCACAAATGTCAGGCCGACCCCCGGATGGGATTTCGTACTGTAGCCTGCATTCCATATTTTATTGATGTTCTCTTTACTGATGCCATGGCCGTTATCCTGGACACCGACGGATACGCCCTGCCTGTTCTCTTTCGTAGCAATCGTTACTTTGGCATCTGCTTTTCCTTCGACCGCATCTCCGGCATTATCAATTAAGTTGACAAGCGCTCTTGTCATACGGATTTTGTTGATATTGATTTCCAGTTCTTCGTCCGCAGCCAGGTCAAACGTGTACATCGTCTCTGATTCCGACAGTTTATTGGCCCTGACATATTCGATGAAAGTCTTTAATGAACACCAGTTCTTTTTTTCATGATAGAGGATTTCGGAAACCATATCACTGGTGGCTTGGATGGATGAGGATATTTTATTGGTGTACTGCAGGATTTCCCTGTCTTCTGTCTTCATCTGGATGAGGGAGTTGAGCCCTTCCATTAAAGAGAGTGGTGTTTTCAAATCATGCACGAGGTGCAGAGCTTCCCGTCCGGATCTGGATTCCACCATGTCGAGACGGGCAATATCGAGGTCCTGCCTCATGCGTGTTTTCTGTTCAGCCACAGTCAGGTAGACAGCAAGGACGGTGGCGTTACTGATAAAGAAGGCGAAGAAAAGGAAGCTGTAAAGGCTGATCGCCTGTTCAAAGCCGAGCAGTTCTGCCGTAGTTTTCACCAGCATGGAAAGCTCTCCGCCCCCGAATCCGAAGGCTGTCAGGTACGTGATCGTATCCAGCCACTGGAATCCGAATAAAAGCTGAGCGAGAATAAAGGCTTTGTAAGTCGGGCGGAGCTGTCCTTTGCCTAACAGGTGAAGAACAGCTATGGATAATAAGAGAATGATGGCGGGTCCGCCAAAATGATAGTTGATCGAATTATACCCGTTGATGATGGCATAGACAAGGGGAATGATGGCGAACGGCACAGCAATCTTGAGCCAGGGTCGTTCCAGGCGTCTTCCTAATTCATCACCAAGAAGGAGGGCCCCGATATAATGGGGCAGCGCCCGGATGGTGTTCAGCATGACAAGGCCGAAGGCAGCGAGCATCAGGGTGCTTCCATCGGGATC
Organism: Halobacillus sp. AWH4_228; assembly: GCF_056158365.1. Classification (NCBI taxonomy): domain Bacteria; kingdom Bacillati; phylum Bacillota; class Bacilli; order Caryophanales; family Bacillaceae; genus Halobacillus; species Halobacillus sp. AWH4_228. Next base: position 582,243 of record NZ_JBSWTE010000001.1, read on the forward strand.
GGTTTGGAGGTTTTCCATCCATTCATCAATGCCTGTCCGTTCAATACTCAGCCACAGCGGCATCGTAATACCGATTACGATACAGGCGATCTTGATCCATATGCTTTTTGAATAAAGCAGTTGTTTCCACATTTGATTCATCCTCACTGGAGCGCATCTTTTTATACATTCTAATATATCCATCAGTCATTTTCGATTGTTTTTTCCTGAGCTGATGGATTTTACCAGCAGTTCTTCCTATGAGGAGGACCTCAAAGGGTAGTATAATGAAAGCATTATGATTACGGACGAAAGGTGAACGAAACTATGATCGTCGTTATTGATAACTATGATTCTTTTACGTATAACTTAGTACAATATTTTCGGCAGATGGACACAGAAGTCATCGTCAGGAAAAATGATGCCGTATCGGTAGAGGAAATCTCCCTGCTTGCACCAAATCTGATTGTGCTGTCCCCGGGGCCTGGTAAACCATCAGAATCCGGTGTCTGTCTGGAGGTACTCCGGGCCTTTGAAGCCGACATCCCTATTCTTGGTATTTGTCTCGGCCACCAGCTGATTGTAGAAGCTTATGGAGGCTTGGTCCGTAAAGGGAGGCAGCCGATGCATGGAAAGGTAACAGCGATTACCCACGATGGGGCACACGTGTATGAAGGGCTTCCGGAAAAGGTACAGGTTACACGGTACCATTCCCTTGAGGCCGATAAGCGCCAGCTTCCGGAGCAGCTTGAGCTGACAGCTTCATCTGAAGATGGAAGTATTATGGGGGTCCGGCACAAAGACTATCCAGTGGAAGGGATCCAGTTCCACCCGGAATCGATTCTCACTGAACACGGCTTTACGATGCTGTGGAACAAGTATCAGCAGTCTCTGCACTATCAAGCAGGCAGGAAAGGGGCGGTTGTATGAATGAAGCGCCTTTCCTGCATTTTGAGTTTGTGAACGAGCACGGAAAAAAGGAGACCAGCCGATTTGAAAAACCGGTCGAAATCTTAACCACCGACGACCACAGGGAAGTGAAGGGGATTTTCGATCGGCTGGAGCATGTTCTTGATGAAGGGTATTATGCGGCGGGATTCGTCTCCTATGAGGCAGCACCGGCTTTTGATGAGGCGTTCACGGTTCATGATTCACCGGAATGGCCGCTCGTCTGGTTCGGTATCTTTGAGAAAGCGATGGACGCTCCTGAGCCTTCCTCGAACCTGCCTTTTCATGTGTCCCAGTGGAAAATGAAGGGCAGCTATGAGCACTACCAAAAAGGCATCGAGCAAGTAAAGAGGGGCATAGAAGAGGGGGACACGTACCAGGTCAATTATACGACAAGACTGGAAGCAGCGTTTTCGGGTGATGCTTATTCGTTGTATAAGCGCTTGATTAAAAATCAGAAGCCCGATTATGGCGCTTATATAAATATGGGAGGACATAGTCTTTTATCCGCCTCTCCTGAACTTTTTTTCCGGATGGACAACGACACGATTACAACAAAGCCGATGAAAGGGACGGCTGCGCGTGGAAGGTTTCACCGGGAAGATGAAGAGCAGTACAGACATCTTCAAGTTTCTGAAAAAGAAAAATCAGAAAACCTGATGATTGTCGACCTATTAAGGAATGATCTCGGCCGGCTTGCCATACCCGGGTCTATCCGTGTGCCGGCTCTGTTCGATATAGAAACCTATCCTACGGTCCATCAAATGACTTCCACCGTGAAAGGGGAGCTTCCTGCCTCCTTCACGATGTATCAGGTGTTTGAAGCGTTGTTTCCGTGTGGATCGATTACGGGGGCGCCTAAGGTGCGGACAATGGAATACATCCAAAAGCTCGAAGATTCTCCCCGTGACGTGTACTGCGGAGCGATCGGCTTTATCACTCCGCGGAGGGAAACTGTTTTTAACGTCCCGATCCGGACGATCATGATCAATCATGACAGCGGAAGGGCGGTTTACGGAACCGGGGGCGGGGTAACTTGGGATTCGACTTCAGAAGGGGAGTACCAGGAGGTCCTGACCAAAGCGCGTCTTCTCACAGAAAACCGCCCCGACTTTCATCTGTTGGAAACGATGAGGCTGGAGGAGGGACACCTTCACCTGCTGGATTACCACCTGCAGAGGCTCGAGCGGTCGGCCCGGTATTTTCGTTTCTCTTTAAACCTATCCCGATTGAAGCAGCGGTTACTGGATGAAGCGGATCAGCGGCCGGAGGGTCTGTACAAAGTAAGACTGCTCACGGGTGAAAAGGGGCGGGAGGAAGTTCAGGTCACACCGATGGATCAGCCGAATTCCCTTGTCCAGACCGCTCTTGCCGACACCCCTGTGTCCGACCAGGATCCTTTTTTGTTTCATAAAACAACCCACAGGGAAGTGTATGAGAGACACAAGAAGCCCGGTAAAGCAGCTGTTCTGCTTTGGAACGAACGGGGGGAGCTGACAGAATTCACAATAGCGAACCTCGTCGTTAAATACCAGGGAGAGTACCTCACCCCACCAGTTACCAGTGGTCTTCTCGGAGGGACCTACCGGCAGTACCTGTTGGATGAATCACTGATAAAGGAGCAGATTCTCTACAAGGATCAGGTTGGAGAATTCGATGAAATCTGGATGGTGAACGCCCTGCGCGGATGGGTGAAGGTGGAGTTTTCATAAAGGAGTGATCCAGTGAAGCATATCGTGTTTTACGATGCGCAGTGTCCTTTCTGCTTCTATGTAAAAAAAGTATTGAGAAAGTTTGACTGGATGGAACAGATTAAATGGGTAGCTGTACAGGAAACAGAGAACTATGGGAAATACCCTTACTTAAAGGATCGAAACGTCTTAGATGAGATTCATATGCTGACAAAGCAGGGGGAAGTCACTCAGGGGTTTGAAACGATTCGGCGGCTGATGCTTGCCCTGCCATTTTTTGCAGCCCTTGGCGTCCTCTTATCCCTCCCTGGCGCCTCCCGGATCGGATCGCCATTATACCGTTGGTTTTCCGCCCACAGGCACCAGTGGTTCGGGAGATACGATCTTCCCAGATATGCATGAAAGCCTTCTGCACAGAAGGCTTTTTGACTGTAGAATAAGCCTGTGTTAACCAGTTAGAGTTGTCCATTTGTCGTGTGAAGGGTCACTTTCCGCTTATCGGTGGATGAATGCCGCGGGCACGCCCTCCGCTGACTTGGTCAGGAAGGTCGCCTGCCCAAGTGGGTCTTCGGCCCGTGCTGTTCCCGCAGGCATCACCACCGAACGCTCCTCGTGCCGACGTTAGAATATAGAGGAGAGAGACTGTGCCCTGCGCTATGGCCGCTTGCGTGGAAAACAAAAAGGGAAAGAACAGGCGCTGGTGCCGGCTGGCTGCCGGAATATGAAGAAGACTTTCCTCCATCCAGCAAGGATAAGCGGGGTGAAGGAGAGTCTTTTTCAATTTTAAAGAACTCTCAAGGAGCGGTGCCCCTTCCACTCCTGCGGAAGAACGAGTAGTCCGAGATCGCCGAGCGTGGGTTTTGCGAGGAAACTCGGGCGCTCGTCCGCGGAAAGGGAAGGGGCTTTCGCTCCTGGCAGCAAGAAAGAAAAAAGCTTATAAAGAAACAGAGGTTCCTCTACAAGCTGAAAGCCTCCTTTACAGAAGGCTTTATTTTTGGTTTTTCTTAAAAAGGCGGTAGGACCCAAAGGCAATGATGAGAAGGGCGATGATCAAGGATGTCCATTCCCCCTGAGAAACACCAATATAGAGCCCCCTGGTCAGGAAGAGAAGGCAGAGTACAAGAAAAACAATCAGAGTCGCTTTATTCATATGGATCCTCCATGGATAAACGTTTTCTTTCTCATCATACAAAAATTGAACAAAGAAGAATAGGCATAGTTATTCTTTCAAAAAATAGTTTATGGTATGGTTAGGACAAAAGAATACTTTAAACAGGGAGACGGTTGCAGATGAATAATGAGCTGTCCTACATAAAAGAGAAGATTTTATCCAGCAGGGAGACGCTGGGTGAGCAAGTCAAGGCGATGAAGAAAAAAGAATATGGGGTACAAGCCCTCATGACTGCTGACTGGGAGCAGTTGTTCATTTATATTGCCCAGAGCCTGGAAGAAGAGACGTTGGAAATTCATGAAAAAGTGAAGAACTGGTCGGAGAAAGAAGTGGAAAGCAAAATCAACCAGGGCGGGGAGTTATCCCAGTCGCTGCGAGCTGTACATTTCGTCCGTCGGGTCCTTTGGGATCACTTTCAGGAAGAGGTGGAACAGGACGTTTTTTCTTCTTCTGCGATTATAAAAGTAAGTAAAACGATCAGTTCCATCCTGGATGAAGTTACCCGTCATTTCAGCGAATGTTATTCAAGGAGCATCCAGCAGGAGGCAGAACGGAAAGAAACCAGACTCGCTGAATTGTCTGTGCCGGTTGTTTCCATCGTTGAAGGAGTGGCGGTTCTTCCTCTTATTGGAGAGGTCGATCCCCCAAGGGCAAGAATGGTGATGGATACGTCTCTGCGCCGGAGTATGGAACTGGATCTTGATGAGCTGTTCATCGATGTATCCGGGGTTCCGATCATAGATACGTATGTAGCCAATTACATTTATCAAATCTTTCATGCCTTGGAGCTTGTCGGTGTGAAAACGACATTGACAGGACTGAGACCGGAAATGGCCAAAACAATGGTGGACCTTGGGGTCAACTTTAAACGGATCCATACGAAAGGCGGCCTTGAACAGGCGCTTAGTGATCTGGGAATCCAGCGCCCTTCCAAATCGCTTGAAACGTAAAAAAACCTGTAGAAGGAGCCCTTCTACAGGTTTTTTTACAATTAGGGATGGGAAGGTTCAGCAACTTTTACGAGCTGTTTCCCGAGGTTGGTCCCTTCAAACAGTCCAAAGAAAGCGTCCGGGACGTTTTCGAAACCTTCGATGATTGTTTCTTCATACGTCAGCCGGCCTTCCTGAAGTTTCTGGGACAAGTATTGGAAGCCTTCACTGAAACGATCCTGATAATCGCCTACAGTGAACCCTTTAATAAGGGCGCTTGATTTAATAAGGTGGGACTGCATGCGAGGTCCCTGAGCGTTCGGTGTATTGTATGTGGAAATTGCTCCACACTGGGAAATCCGCGCAAATTTATTCAGGCGTGGATAAACCGCATCGGAGATCTCACCACCGACGTTATCGAAATAAATATCAATGCCGTTCGGGCAGGCTTCATCAAGACGGGAAGGAACGTCATCCGTTTTATAGTTGATGACTTCATCGACACCCAGCTCATCTTTTAAATACGCAAGCTTTTCATCAGAGCCGGCGATACCAACGACGTGGCAGCCTTCAATTTTACCGATTTGAACGACAGCTGAGCCAACAGCCCCGGCCGCACCGGAAACGACCAGTGTCTCGCCTTGTTTCGGCTGACCAATGTCCATCAATCCGAAATACGCGGTTAATCCCGGCATACCAAGGATACCGAGGGATGTGGTTACAGGTCCCAGACTTGGGTCGATTTTTCTCAGGGTATTTGGATCAGCCGTTGTGAACTCCTGCCACGGAAGCATGCCGGTTACGATATCTCCCGACGCAAGGGCATCTGATTTTGATTCCACAACTTCAGCGACAACGCCGCCTTCCATCGGTTCATTTAATTGGAAAGGGGCTACGTAAGACTTTGCATCACTCATACGTCCACGCATGTAAGGATCTACAGATACGTAAAGAAGTTTCACAAGGACCTCTCCCTGCTTTGGTTCAGGTGTTTCTGTTTCAGCGATGTTGATATGCTCATGGGTAGGCGCGCCTACGGGTCTTTCTACCAGCTGGATTTCTCGATTACTCATTTAATCATCCTCCTTTGTTTCTATTTTATCGTAACGCTTTTTAAACCCTGTTGAAAAGTAATAGGGCCTGCGTAATGAACATTCATTCAATGGAAGGGGATACATGTATGATGCCTGCAGAAGAAGGTGCCATCAAACGAATCGAAGGTGAAAAGTATATCACCATTGAAGATACAGGGAGATTGTCTGCAGCGGACATCTGCTCATTGGCAGATATTCTTGAACAGGATGCTTCCCCGGGGCAGATCATTACGCTTATGCTGGAAAATTGTCCTGAAGCAGAAGTGTACCTGCTGAACAACGGCTTTACCAGGCACAACACGACCGTTTTTTACCGGACCCCTTTAAAGTCTCTGCCTTCTGTTTCCTCTTCATACACATGGAAGACAGTCTCAGAGATAGGGGAACCTTTATTTAAGAAAGTCTGGGAGCAGTCGATGAACGATTCTCCAAACGGAAAGTCGACGCTGACGATGGATGATCATATGGAAAGCGTCAAACAGGAATTAGGAAAAGGATACGAATCCTCCTGTCTGACCGTTTTTGAGAAGAGGCGGCCGATTGGGATTGTTATGCCTCATATTGAACCGGGAACAGAGAATGAGGGGCGGGTGTTTTATTTCGGACTGGTGCCTGAAGAGCGTGGAAGGGGAAAGGGGACGGCGTTGTTTTTTGGTACTCTCCGCAGGCTGAAGCATGACTTCGGTGCTTCCTCCCATGTAGGTTCGACAAATATCCGGAACAAAGCGATGCTGAGGCTGTTCGAAAAAGCGGGTGGTGTCCAAGAGAGAGTCACGACAGCTTTCAGGAAACAAAAGTGAATGGACATCCGAGGATTGAAAAAAGGCTGCCGGGAATATTCCCGGCAGCTGGTTGAGAGCCCTTTTACTTCTTCACTTTTGCTTCTTTCAACTGCTGATACTCTTCATCCGTGAAGGCGCGGGACCTCGTAAGAAATCTTTTCCCTTCGACTCCTTCGAGAGAAAACATGCCTCCCCGTCCGTCCACAACATCTATGATCAGCTGGGTATGCTTCCAGTAATCAAACTGCCGCTTATTCATATAGAAGGGGGTGTCCCCGATTTCCCCGAGCCGGACATCCTGACTGCCAATCATCAGATCGCCTTCTTCGTAACACATCGGCGAGCTGCCGTCGCAGCATCCGCCTGATTGGTGAAAAAGGAGGGGGCCGTGCTTATTCTTCAGACGGTCGATGAGATCCAGGGCAGCATCGGTTGCTTTTACACGTTCCACCATCTTAAAGAGGTCTCCTTTCTTTTAGGAAGCTGAGGGGGATCAAAAGAACCCAAGCTTTTTCGGACTGTAGCTGACAAGCATATTTTTCGTCTGCTGATAGTGATCGAGCATCATTTTATGATTCTCACGGCCGACGCCGGACATTTTGTATCCACCGAAGGCTGCATGAGCAGGATAGGCATGGTAGCAGTTTGTCCACACACGTCCGGCTTCAATGCCGCGGCCGAAACGGTAGGCGGTATTCATATCCCGCGTCCATACACCAGCTCCGAGACCGTAAAGGGTATCATTGGCGATTTTCATAGCTTCGTCATGGTCTTTGAATGTGGTCACAGACAAGACGGGTCCGAAGATTTCCTCTTGGAAAATACGCATGCTGTTGTTCCCTTTAAAAACGGTCGGCTGCACATAATAGCCGTCCTTAAAGTCGCCGTCCAGCTGATTGCGTGCTCCACCGGTCAGGCACTCGGCACCTTCATCCTTACCGATTTCCAGATAGGACAGGATTTTTTCCAGCTGTTCAGAAGAAGCCTGGGCACCCATCATCACTTCAGGGTCCAATGGGTTTCCGGTTTTGATTTCTTTCACCCGCTTTATCGCACGCTCCATGAATTCATCATAGATGGACTCCTGGATAAGGGCACGGGATGGACACGTGCAGACTTCACCCTGGTTCAAGGCGAACATGACCATGCCTTCGATCGTTTTATCAAGGAAATCGTCATCTTCGCGCATGACATCTTCAAAGATTATGTTTGGTGATTTACCACCAAGTTCAAGCGTGACAGGAATGATATTTTGAGAAGCGTACTGCATAATCATACGGCCTGTCGTCGTTTCTCCAGTGAAGGCCACCTTGTTGATGCGGGGACTCTGCGCCAGAGGCTTACCAGCTTCCAGACCGAAGCCGTTCACGATATTCAGGACGCCTGCAGGAAGAAGGTCCTGCACCATTTCCATGAAATAAAGGATGGATGCGGGTGTCTGCTCGGCCGGCTTCAGAACGACCGTATTTCCTGCAGCCAGAGCAGGGGCGATTTTCCAAACACCCATTAAAAGCGGGAAGTTCCAAGGGATGATCTGACCGACAACGCCCAGTGGTTCTTTAAAATGGTAGGCGACCGTATCCTGATCGATTTCCCCGATGCTTCCTTCCTCTGATCGAATGACAGAAGCGAAATATCGGAAGTGGTCTACAGCAAGAGGGATGTCTGCATTCAAGGTTTCGCGTACGGCTTTTCCGTTTTCCCATGTTTCAGCGATGGCAAGCTTTTCAGCGTTTTCCTCCATCCGGTCTGCAATCCGGTTGAGAATCAGCGATCGTTCCGTGACGGATGTTGTGCCCCAGGAATCTTTTGCTTTATGAGCCGCATCCAAAGCCAGTTCAATATCCTCTTCTGTGGATCGTGCGACCTGACAGAAGGTTCTGCCGGTTACAGGAGTCACATTTTCAAAGTACTGCCCCTTAATGGGTGCTGTCCATTCCCCGCCAATGAAATTATCATAGCGCTCCTTAAACTGAACGTCCGACCCTTCTGTGTTTGGAAAAGCATAAACCATAGATCCATCCTCCTATTAAAATAATTTTGCAAGCGTTTACATTATCCTTCATTTTGAAACTACCATTAAGATGGAAAATTGTCAATTTACAGAAAACAAAACTGAAAAACAGCGCTCGATGCTTTGGACATTCTTGTTATAATAAGAGTATCTAGTGAAAAAGGAGCTTATGTATGACGACCAACCGAGTACTGCTTGTCGATGGCATGGCACTATTATTCCGCGCTTTTTACGCCACGGCTATGAGTAATTATTATATGATCAACAGCAAAGGCACACCGACGAATGCTGTCTATGGGATGATGAAGCATTTATTCACCGCTTTGGACACCTATCAGCCTACCCACGTCATCTGCTGCTGGGATATGGGAAGTAAAACCTTCCGGAACGATTTATATCCGGATTATAAAGCGAATCGGGGGGAGCCGCCTGTTGAGCTGATTCCCCAATTTGAACTGGCTAAAGAAACCGTCGCGGCCTTGGATATACCGAATGTTGGGCGGATCGGGTATGAAGCGGATGACTGTATGGGGACGCTCAGCCGGGTGTATAGTGAGGATTCCCAGGTTTTCCTGCTGACAGGAGATCAGGACCTCCTCCAGCTTTTGAAACCGAATGTGAATGTCGTCCTATTGAAGAAGGGATATGGAAACTATGCCGAGTATCATGAAGACAGCTTTTATGAGGAAAAAGGCATCACACCTTCTCAGATGATTGATTTGAAGGCCTTAATGGGGGATACGAGTGATAACTATCCAGGGGTGAAAGGGATTGGTGAAAAAACAGCCCTGAAACTTCTTCTGAAGTATGGAACTATTGAAGGCATCCTTGAAAATATCGAGGAACTGACGAAAGGGCAGCGCTCGAAAATAGAAGAGAACCTGGAGATGCTTCATTTATCAAGGAGGCTTGCTGCGATTCATTGTGAAGCAGAGGTTGACTGTTCTCTTGATGAGGCGCTGTTTTACATCGATGAGGAGAAAATGGGAGCTAAATTCGATGAGCTGGAATTTAAGAACTGGAAGAAAAACATTACCGGGATGTAAAAAGGAAAAGGCGGAAGCGGATGCTTTCTCCTCAGGCTGTAGAAAAATCCGGGTTATCCAGGCAGAGTTCTCCGCATGTCGTGTTGAGGGGACAAGTTCCGCTTATCGGTGGATGCTTGCCGCGGGCACGGCCTCAGCTGACTTGGTCAAGAAAACCATTTGACCAATTGGATCTTCGGCTCGCGCTGTTCCCGCAGGCCTCACCACCGAACGCTCCTCGTCCCGACGTTAGAATATAGAGGAGAGAGTGTGTGCCCTGAGCAGGTTCGCAGATTCAAAAGAACGGCATGGGCTGCGCTTGTGCGCACTTGCGTGGAAAAGAAAAAGAACAGGCGCTGATGACGGCTGCCTGAATATAAAAAAGACTCTCCTCCATCCAGCAAAGGTGAGCTGGGAGAAGGAGAGTCTTTGTCGATGTTAAAGAACTCTCAAGGAGCGGTGCCCCTTCCACTCCTGCGGAAGAACGAGTGGTCCTAGATCGCCGAGCGTGGGTTCTGCGAGGAAGCTCGGGCGCTCGTCCGCGGAAAGGGAAGGGGCTTTCGCTCCTGGCGGTAAGAAAGAAAAAAGCTCGTAAAGAAACAGGGGTTTCTCTACAAGCTGAGGAGGAAGCGGTTGCTTTCTCCTTTTTTTATAGTAAATCTTTTTTTTGGGTTTCTCTGTAGTGGTTGGCTTCTTTGTAGTACATGGCGGCTTTTTTGTACATGCGTTTTTCGTAATAGAGGTTGCCGAGCATTTCTACAAATTCTTTATAGTCTTTGTATTCATTCAACCGCCGGAAGTCAGGAATAATTGTATGCTCGAGCTTTTCCATGAAGGAATCTTCGAGTGTTGTTTCACTCACCATGTTCCTTAAGATATAAAACTTATGTTTGTATTTCAGGAGATTTTCCTTTTCCGACTCAGCCTCTCCATCCGCAATGTACTTCCAGCACTGGGGTAAATCATTACTATAGTAGCTGGTCAAAGCAAGCAGGTAGATCGTACTGGATCTGAACATGGTTTCCTTCGTATCGATTTCATAGGCTTGGTGCAGGTAGTGATAGGCATCAGAGTATCTTTCCTGATTAATATAGTTGATCCCCAGGTTGTGATAAATCCTTCTTTTTTCAGTAACAGGCAGCTGATATTTAGCGACCTTCAGCACTTTTAAGAGGAACCTTTCAGCAATTTGATGCACGCCGAGGGCGTTGTAATTAATCGCAATAATAATATAGTTATCAACCATGCGTTGATAATAAAGTGTAGCCTCATAGATCTCTAAGGCCTGGTAGGCATAGTAGGTGGATTCAACAAACGACCGGATTTTTGAATACGCTAAAGCTAAATGGAAATAAACCTCCCCGTCGTGGATGGGAAGTCTATTCATGAGGTGTTCGGCTTCCATAAAGTGCTTCAGGGCCTTCTTCAATTCCGCTGATAACAAGTAATGAACACCGACGGTTTTATGGAAAAAAAAACGATATTCTGGATTTGCACCGTCATAAATATTCGAAAGTTCCTTCATGACGTCATCCGTAAGGGTTTTTCCGATTTTAGTCATTTGATGGCGGGTGTGAACAATTTTATATAAGTTGGTCAATTCAATATTCTGGTTATCATCTAATTGATGGGTACACTCTTCATAGAGTTCTTCCATAAGGGAGAAATCCCTCATCTGGGCAGCCTCGTGCCAGGCATGCAGATTGTTGTATATTGCCTCGTCGAACTCTTCGTTAATATCAATCAGTTTAATTTTTAAGCGCTCGCCGAGCAGGCGGTAAATCTCTTCACTGGCATTGATTGTATCGTGCTCGATCTTACTCAAATAAGAGACCGAGCAGATTCCTGATGCAAGTTCTTCCAAGGTCATATTTTTAAATTTCCGATGTTGTTTAATTAATGAGCCTTTCATAATTCACTACTCCTTTAACGCATCAGTTGTTAACATTATAGCAGAGAATTATATTTTTCAATACTTTTGTCCTATGAAGTGACTTTGTGCCTATGCCTATTGCTTATGTATAAAAAAACCAGGCGCGCGGCCTGGTTTTTTTTGATTATAATGTTTTTAATGCCTCTTCAATCTGCTGGTTACCGGAAATCATTTCAAATGTCTTGTGATAGCAGTTCTGTTCTTGAAGGCAGGCAATCATTGTTTTCGCAACATCTTCTCTGGAAATCGTTCCAGCGTCTACTTTTTCACCGACCTGGATTTTGCTCGTGCCGGATTCATTGGTCAGACCGCCGGGACGGACGATGGTATAGTCAAGCTCCGTGGATGCAAGATAATCATCCGCTTCGCCCTTCATTTTCATGTAATGCTTCAGTTCCTCAGGCCCGCGTTCCGGTTCACCTGCGGCCATACTGCTCAGCATAATGAATTTCTTAATGCCGAGGTTTTCGGTTGCTTTGACGAGGTTGATCGCGCCATCACGGTCAACAGCTTCTGTCTGGTCAGCACCGGTACTGGATCCTGAACCGGCTGCGAAAATAACCGCATCCATTCCTTTAACCGCATACCCTACATCACTCTTGGTTACATCGGCAAGGACTGGTGTTCCACCAAGCTTCTCGACCGCTGCTTTTTGTTCTTCTTTACGAATCAGGCCGTAAGGCTCATGGCCGTCAGCTTTTAAATATTCTACTAATAGACGTCCGGTATGTCCGTTTGCTCCTGCTACAAGTACTTTCATGTCGTATACAGCTCCTTCTAGAATGTCTTCTGCTAATTGTTTAGCCTTTTCTCATCTTTCTCAAACATTCGAATTGGAAGGGAAGCAGAGTTCCTGATAATTGCACCGTGAACAGATGGAAGGATTGCTCTGCATCGGAAACTGCTGAAGGGGGAGGGGCTCATTTTTATCCGGATCGGCCAGGTACAGCTTCATCTGCTCCATACTGATTTGATAGAGGTGCTGGACATTGATCAGATCCTGATCGTCCAACTGGTACTCCACATGTGTTCCATCAAGGAGATATTCGTTTCGGATAATGATGTCGTCCAAAGATGGAATTTCGTACTTTTGAAGCAGGTACAGGGCATAAAGAGAAAGCTGACTGCGGTCTTCTTCGGAGGACTTTCCCGTTTTCCAGTCTACGATGATCCATTTATTTCTTGTGACATCTTTGTAGACAAGGTCCATCACAACAAAAATCTTCACGCCGTCCGCTTTCATGAAACGAAAGGTTTCCGAATCGATGAATTCCATTGCTTCTTTATTCTGAACATCCTTGAATGTCCGGCTGTTAAAAAAGTGTTTCACTACATGCTTCAGCCTTCCTGTAATTTTCTCCACCTTGGCTGCCGGCAGGGTATTGGACTGGCTGTAGTATATTTCATGAAGCATGGTGTAGTGTTTCGGTCTGTTCATCCACAAGTGTTCTTTTTTTGTGGATTCAACGAAACCACGGTTCAGATGGTGGCGGATGTCATCCAAAAGATGATTCTCGCCCGGCAGGGGCTCATCCCTGCGCACTTTTTGCAGGGTTTGATAAATCAAATCGTGGACAATGCTTCCGAACAGCATTTCCAGATTGGTGATCTTCTTTAAACGATACGCCTGTCGGGCCAGCGAATCAGCCTGACGCAGCCATCCATTATGGGAAACATAGTAATCATAGGCGTATTTCCTGGAACAGGTCAGCATGGTCTTATGCCGCGAAAGAGACCAGGACAACTCGGGATATGGTTTGATTTCAAACATAGAAAAACATCCTTTTTTCACACATTCAGCTATATGGATTCATAAGGTTCATGATTCACGTATTGATAGGTTTCCAACGACACTTTATTATGAAGCACCAAAACGCCTTCATCCTCTAAAAGATTCCGCTGGACAGCCGCTTTTTCTTCATCCTGAAAAGCGATCCGCCCCTGGGCATTCACTACACGGTGCCATGGGAGGTGGTAGGTGGAGCTCATACTGTGAAGGATACGGGAAACCTGTCGGGCTGCGCTTGGGTTACCGGCCGTACGAGCTACCTGTCCATAGGTCATAATGTGTCCTTCGGGGATCTGCTTAATGATGGTTATGGTCCTTTCGGTGAACGGTTTCATCTTCACGTCTCCTTTGCCTTTATTCTACAGGATAGAAAAGGGGACTGGATAGCTTTGGACCTTTTGTTTTTGTTACAATTTATGAACAGAGAAGAAAGAGGAGGTCCATGATGGGACAAATACCAAGAGTCTTGAGTATCGCTGGTTCGGCCTCACAGGGAAGTGCAGGCATTCAGGCGGACTTGAAGACATTTCAAGAATTTGATGTTTACGGAATGAGCGCTGTAACAGCTCTTGTTGCAAATAATAGAAAAACAGAGCAGGGGATTTTTACACAGCCGCTTGTGTCTATCGAAGCTCAAATATACGCATCACTTGAGCATGTAGGCGTGGATGCATTAAAAACAGGGATGCTGTTTACGGAAGAAATCATTAAGCGGACGGCTGAAATCATTGAGGAGTCCCAGGTGGAGAATGTAGTGGTGGACCCTGTGATGGTCGGGAAAATGGGTTCACAGCTGCTGAAGGATGAGGCTGTTGAGACACTTATGAACGAACTGCTGCCATTAGCGAAAATCATCACGCCCAATCTTCAGGAAGCGGCCCATATGCTTGGTGTTCCGGTTCCGGAAACCCCGGAAGATATGAAGGCAGCGGCGCGTGATCTGTATCACCTTGGTCCAGAGTATGTATTGATTAAAGGGGGAGCGTTGAAGGATTATCCAGCCGTTGACATGCTCTATGATGGAAGCGGAATGATGGAACTGGAATCGGAACGTGTCCAGACAATCCATACAAGTGGAGCGGGTTGTACGTATTCTGCAGCCATCACCGCTGAACTGGCTAAAGGGAACAGTGTGGAGGACTCTGTCCGGCGGGCTAAGTCTTTCGTTACGACAGCTATTCAGCATGCGTTACCCTTTGACCGCGGCATCGGTTCCACTTATCATGCTGCCCACCGGCTTAAAGGATAAGCCCGGACCTGATGGAGTGCGGAATGATAAAAGGCTTGTCCCCAAGCAGGGGACAAGCCTTTTTGTTTAACCGTGAATACGGTCGTATTTATCAATCTGCTTTTTCTGAACAGCATCCCAGCGGTTTTCCGGGTGCTCTTTACATTCAGCTGTGCAGGCTGCGTGATGCTCTTCTTCACAAGCTTCGCAGCAGACATACTGGCGGTTGCAGACGGGATTGCTGCAGTTGATCATGCGGTCTTCCGCTTTTCCACAGTGCTCACATTCAGCGATGACCTTTTCTTCTACGTGGTTGACGGGAATAGAGATACGCTCATCAAAGACGTACATCTTTCCATCAAACAACTCACCTTTCACTTCCGGGTCCTTGCTGTACGTGGTGATTCCACCTTCAAGCTGGTACACATCCTCAACACCGTTTTTCTTAAGAATACCGGTCAGCTTTTCACAGCGGATGCCTCCCGTGCAGTAAGTCAGGACTTTCTTGCCCTTCCACTGGTCTGCATTTTCAGCAATCCATTCAGGGAATTCGCGGGAGTGGTTGACGTCCGGCTGAATAGCGTTACGGAAATGGCCGATCCGGTATTCATATTCGTTTCTGCCGTCAATGACGATCGTATCTTCATCTTTCAACATTTCGTTGAATTCCTTCGGCTTCAGGTGCTTACCTCCGAAGGTTTTAGGATCGATATCATCTTCTTCGAGGCTCCAGTTGACAAGTTCGGGCTTCACACGGCAGTGCATTTTCTTAAATGCGTGGCCTTCATGCTCATCCATTTTGAAGTGGATGTCTGCGAAGCGCTCATCGGAGCGGACGTAGTTCATATATTCCTCGACCTGTTCTACTGTACCTGAGACGGTTCCATTGATTCCTTCATGAGAAACAATGATTCGTCCTTTCAGCCCGAGATCCTTACAGAATTTCAGGTGGTTTTGGCAATACTCTTCGTAATCAGGAAGGTCAACATACTTATAATACAGCAGAACTCGATAATCTTTTGAGCTCATAAGTGATTCCTCCTATTGTTCTATCTATATCAGTTTGGGTTAATTAAAATTTTTCCATTCTCCATCATATTCGATTCTGCGGTAAAATTCAAATGTCAGTTTTTTGAACGTTTGGAACTTCCGTCTTTCTTGTATAAAGCGCCAGTGTCAGAATGGACAGAGCCATAAGAACAATCAATATGCCGAATGGAAGGGAGAAGTCAGACACCGTGTACGGCTGCTGCCTGAAATCCAGGAGAATCCCCGCAAGGACAGACCCGGACGCACTGCCGATAAACTGGATCTGTTGTTTAAGCCCGATTCCGGCCCCGATCTGTTCATTGGGCAGGATATGGGATACCTCGTTTGTTGAGCTAGACGACAAGCTGGAGAATCCAAAGCTTGTAAACATATACCCGACCATAATGAGATAGGGGCTGAGCCCGGAGAACATGTAAAAGCTAAAGGCGGCGATCATTAATAACACCTGTGACAATAATAGGATTCTGATGTTTCCGTAGCTGTCAATGAGACGGCCGATATACACCGCAGCCACAGCTGAAAGCATGGCTCCCGGGAAAATAATCAGGCCGATGGCTGCCGCTCCTTTTCCATACACCTGTTCAAGCATAATCGGCATCAGGAATAGAACAGCAAAGTGAAGCGTGAAACCGAGAAAACTCATATATAAGATTTTCCGGTACTGAGCATTCTTTAAAATCTCAGGTTGAATGAACGGTACATCTGTATGATTGATTCTTCTCCATAATAACAGGGCGGCCAGAATGCCCCCTGCTAAATACCACGGCGTAAAGGTGGAAAAGTATAAAAGGAAAAAGGTAGCCGTACCTCCAGACCATACAGCGCCCCACACATCAAAGCTTCCACGTTTCATTGTTTCAGCCGGCATGACCCTGTAAAGGAGAGGAACGATGAATAGAACCATAACGGTGACAACAAATAAGAAATTCCAATCGACGTAGTCCGTAATAAACCCGCCGGCAACAGGCCCGAGACCAAAACCGAGGGAAGAGGAGGAAGCGATTAATGCATAAGCACTTCCCCGGCGTGCCGGCGGAATATACCTTCCGGCGAATACCATGGACAAGCCTGGGATAGCAGCGGCCCCTGACGCCTGTAAAAGACGGGCGGTCAGCAGCCATAGGTAGGAATCTGCAAAGAATCCCAGAATGGAAGATAAACTGAAAATGGTGATCCCGATCGTCAACAGATGACGGATAGGGATATAATCCGTTAACCGCGTGTAGGTGATCGTAAAGACAGCCAGGACAATGGAATAACCGGAAACAATCCAGGCACCTTCGGAAGGTTCGAGTGAAAACTCCCGCAGAATGCTCGGGAGTGCTATGTTAAACATCGTTGTATTCATGACAACAATGAGAACAGCAGCACTTAATATAAACACGGTTTTAAAATATTTCATAGATGGTTCTGGTGATGGTGACAACCTCATCACTCCCTTCCTTTTGGTTCTGTAATGCCGGGCCATAAGAAAAGCTTCCGCTTCCCCAACGGGAAACGAAAGCTGCGCCTGTTAGATAACCTTGGCACCAAGCACGGTTTCAAAATGGGCCAGTGCCCATGCATGACCACTTTCATTGAAGCTGGCGGTCCCTTCCTTATAAATCGTAAGGGAATATCCGAAATTGTAAGCGTCCACTGCTGTATGAAGCACACAGATGTCTGTACATACCCCTGTAAGATGAAGGTCAGTAACGCCCCGTTCGCGTAATTTCAGATCGAGGTTGGTTCCGGCGAAAGCACTGTAACGGGTCTTATCGATGTATAGGACCGAAGAGCGGTCGGCATAGACGGAATAGACCTCCCCGGTTTTCCCATACAGATGTCTGCCCTCTGATCCTCTTATATTGTGAGGGGGGAACAGCTTCGTTTCCGGATGATAAGGATCGTCTTGCTCATGAACATCGACCCCGTAAACAAGCATCTGCCCCTGCTCAACAAAATCCCTGCTCAACTTGGTAAGGAATGGGTCGAGCGCCTGAGCTGCTTTTCCACAGGTCAACGCCCCCTCATCCGCCACAAAATCGTTCGTGTAATCAATGACTAGTAGTGCACGGTTCATCGAATCCCTCCCGGAATGTCTTTACACCTATATTAACAGATAAAATCTGTTAGTGGCTGGATGCGTGATTGAAAACGGGTTTACGTTTGTGAAGGACCAAAAACAGCATGCCACCGGAAAGAAGAAGCAATCCACTGGTCACGAAAAAGACCATCGAAAATCCATATGCACCTGCAACCATACCGCCCATGGCGGGGCCGATGATGTTTCCTAGGAAACGGAGACTGGTGTTGTAGCCAAGGACTTCTCCCTGCATAGCTACAGGGGCTTGCTGTCTAATGTAAGCAGTTCGAACAGGAATAATGCCTCCGATGGAAACACCGAGAAGGAACCTTAATAGAACAAGCTCCCATATGTTCGTAACGAAAGCGGCCGGCAGGTATACGACACCTGCCATAACCAGAAGGAAGATGAGAATCTTTATATAACCGATCCGGTCTGCGATTTTTCCCCATTTTCTAGCCATCATTAAATTACCCAGTCCGGCAGCGGAAAATGCAATTCCGGAAAACAAGGCGAGGTTTTCCGGGCCGTGGAGTTCCCCGACAAACAAGGAAAGGATCGGTTGAATACTGAAGTGGGCAATCTGGACAAATAAGGACACCACCATAACCATTAGTAATAGTGGGTGGTGAACAATATGGCTGAGCACTTCTCTCGTGTTATAGCTGGTTTTCTCATCGGCGCTTTCCTTTTTCACTTTCTGCTCACGTACCCCGAAATAGACGATGATGGCTGAAAGGGCTACGGTAAAGGAAACGTATTGGAATGTAGCGGCGTAACCAATGGCATCGGCAATCCACCCCCCGAGCAGCGGTCCGAGGAGGCTGCCGGTAATACTCCCGGTCTGAAGCGTTCCCAGTACACGTCCTGCTGTCTCCTTAGGTGTCTGCGTAGAGATAAGGGCCTGGGACATGGGAATAAACCCGGTGAATACGCCCATAAATAAACGCAGGAAAAAGAGCTGCCAAACGGATGTGGCATGCCCCATAAAGAAGACCGATAAGGCTAGTCCGAGCGCAGACATGACGAGAATTTTCTTCCGTCCATATCGGTCTCCAACCTTCCCCCATATCGGTGAAAATATAAAAGCAGTGACAAATGTGACGCCGAATACCCATCCGGACCATGTCTGAACGTAGGCATCTGAGAAATTTCCGAATGTTTCAATGTACAACGACAAAAAAGGAAGAACCATCGTGATGCTTCCTGCAATAAAGAAATTTGCAAACCACATCACCCACACATTTTTCCGGGCTTCTGCTGTGCTGGTCTGCATGCTTATCCCTTCTTCCTATTTATTTCGACACCCTAAATATATACCATAACAGATAGGGATGAAAAAACAATCTGCTCATATAATAACGATGTTTTGGGCTTTTTTCGTTTTTCTTCATGAAGGAAAGGAAGTCCATTTATAAATGATTAATGTTAACGGTTGCATAACTTGTATATACAAATTATAATAAAGTCATATCATGTATATACAAGTTTATTTTGATGGTTGTTGAAAGCGTTTAAGAATAGCGCTTGGATACCCGTAGATGAACCTCGTTGTTTGGGAAGAAAAAATAACATCTGGAGGTAAGGATATGAATCACAAAAAACAGGCCGAAGAAATTTTAGAAGCCATTGGTGGAAAGGAAAACCTGTCGGCTGCCACGCACTGTGTCACTCGGCTGCGGCTGGCCCTGCATGATGAGGGGATTGTCGATCAGGAGAAACTGAATCAGATTGAAGCCGTCAAAGGTTCTTTTTCTACGAATGGCCAGTTCCAGGTTGTCGTAGGCCAGGGAACAGTTGATAAAGTGTATAAGGAATTTGTAGCACTGGCCGGTATTGGTGAGTCTACAAAAGAAGAAGTGAAACAAGCGTCAAGTGAAAAAATGAATCCGCTCCAACGAGCCATAAAAACATTGGCTGATATTTTCATTCCGATTCTGCCGGCCATCGTAACCGCTGGTCTGCTTTTGGGTATCAACAATCTGCTTACAGCACCCGATATTTTCTTTGATAATCAGTCTTTGATTGATGTGTATCCTCAGTGGTCTGATATTGCGAACATGATTATTATTATCGCCAATACGGCATTCGTGTTCCTGCCTGGATTGATCGGGTGGTCCGCTGTCAAGAAATTTGGAGGCAGTCCGATTTTAGGGATTGTTATTGGACTCGTTCTCGTTCACCCGGACTTATTGAATGCTTGGTCCTATGGGGAAGCTGTTTCCGAAGGCTCCGTTCCTACGTGGAATTTATTTGGTATGACGGTCGAGAAAATCGGCTATCAGGGTCAGGTGCTTCCAGTCCTGGCTGCAGCTTATCTGCTTACGAAGATTGAATTGTTCCTGCGCAAGCGGATTCCGGACAGCATACAACTGCTTTTCGTTGGGCCGATTGCTTTACTTGTCACAGGCTTTTTGACCTTCATTATCATTGGGCCGATTACATTTGCGATTGGAAACGGGATTACAGATGGACTTGTAGCTGTATTTGATACGTTCTCCTGGCTTGGCGGGCTGATTTACGGCGGCTTGTACGGCGTGCTCGTCATAACAGGGATGCACCATACGTTCCTGGCTGTAGATATCCAGCTTGTCGGTTCTACAGGCACGACATTCCTATGGCCGATGCTTGCCTTGTCTAACATTGCCCAGGGATCAGCGGCGTTTGCGATCTGGCTTGCATCGAAGGATGAAAAACTGAAGGGGCTTGGTGTATCGTCAGGAGTTTCCGCATGGCTTGGGGTTACAGAGCCTGCCTTATTCGGTGTGAACCTGCGCTTCAAATATCCATTCATTATAGCGGTCAGTTCATCCGCCATTGCCGGACTGTATATCTCAGCTCAAGGGGTGCTGGCTAATTCGATTGGAGTCGGCGGTGTGCCGGGCATTTTCTCCATCGTCAGCGATTATTGGCTGGATTTCATGATAGGGATGGCTATCGTCATCGTGCTCCCTCTAGTAGGAACGTATCTCTATGCAAAACGTAAAAAAGACGTATAAAACTATGAAATGGTGGTGAGGTCATGAATGAACAGCCCTGGTGGAAAAAAGCGGTTGTCTATCAGATCTATCCGAAAAGCTTTAACGATACAACGGGCAATGGAGTCGGAGATATCCAGGGGATCATTGAGAAACTGGATTATCTGAATGAACTTGGAGTGGATGTTCTCTGGCTGACTCCGATGTATAAATCCCCTCAGAATGATAATGGGTATGACATCAGTGATTATTACGATATTCATGATGAATACGGAACAATGGAAGACTTTGAACGACTGCTTCATGAAACGCACAAACGCGACATGAAGCTGATCATGGATATTGTTGTGAACCATACGTCGACCGAACATCAATGGTTTCAGGAAGCTCTTCAGTCCAAGGAAAGTCCGTACAGGGATTATTACATTTGGAAGGACCCTGTAAACGGTGGTGCGCCTTCCAATTGGAAATCCAAGTTTGGGGGGAGTGCCTGGGCCTATGATGAAACGTCCGGTCAATATTACCTTCACCTTTTCGATATTACTCAGGCAGATCTGAATTGGGAAAATGAACAGGTGCGCGGGGATATTTATGAAATGATGCGGTTCTGGGGAGAGAAAGGTGTCGACGGTTTCCGCCTGGATGTCATTAACTTGATATCCAAGGACCAGGAATTTCCTGATGATGATGGCTCTAAAGCTCCGGGGGACGGCCGTAAATTTTACACGGATGGTCCAAGGGTCCATGAATTCATGCAGGAAATGAACCGGGAAGTTTTCCAGCCTTATGATTTGATGACGGTTGGGGAAATGTCCTCAACTACGATTGACCACTGCATCAAATATACGGCTCCTGAACGCAAGGAGCTCAGCATGACCTTTAACTTCCATCACTTGAAGGTGGACTATCCGGGTGGAGAGAAATGGACCGTAGCCGACTTTGATTTTCATGAACTGAAAGCCATCTTATCGAAATGGCAGAAGGAAATGAATGAAGGCGGCGGGTGGAACGCTCTATTCTGGTGCAACCACGACCAGCCGCGCGTCCTCTCAAGATTTGGAGATGACGTGAACTATCCGGAGGAATCCGGGAAAATGCTTGCGACTGTCATTCATATGATGCAGGGCACGCCTTATATTTATCAGGGAGAAGAGTTTGGAATGACCAATCCTAAATTCAACCATATCGATCAATACAGGGATGTGGAATCCCTGAACATGTATGAAGAATTTAAAGGAAAAGGGTTCGATGAAGATCAGATCCTTGCTGTTCTAAAGCAGAAATCGAGAGATAATTCACGGACACCTGTCCAGTGGAATGATAACTCGAATGCCGGGTTTACAGATGGAACGCCGTGGATTGAGCCTGCAGATAACTACAAAACCATCAATGCTGAAAAGGTCATGAATAAGGAAAACTCCATTTTTCATCATTACCGCAGGCTGATTCAGTTGAGGAAGTCCCACGATATCATTACGTTCGGGAATTACCAGCTTCTTACGCCGGAACATCCACAGGTGTTCGCTTATCTTCGGGAGTGGAATGGAGAAAAGCTGCTGGTTATCAATAACTTTTACGGAGAAGCTGCGACGTTCCAGCTGCCATCATCCATAGACAGTCAGGAAGAGATGGACGTGTTGATCAGCAACTATGAGGACGAACCATCAATCAGAAAAGAAATCTCTCTCCGCCCTTATGAATCTGTGGTTTATCATCTCCCAGGCAGGTAAAATGGAAGAGGGGGATAAACCTTGAAGAACAAATACGTAGTCATCTTTAATCAACTCGTGAAAAAGATACAGCAGGGGGTCTTTTCTGCCGGTGAGACACTTCCATCTGAACATGAGCTGACTGCTCAGTTTGATACATCCCGGGAAACGATCAGAAAAGCGCTGAATTTGCTTGCTCAAAATGGATATATCCAAAAAGTGCGTGGGAAGGGATCGGTCGTTCTGGAAAGGAACAAATTCAAATTTCCTGTTTCGGGTCTGACCAGCTTTAAAGAGCTGGCTGACCAGATGGGACAGGAAGTGAAAACGTCGGTGCATGAATTGGCGATCGTCACACAGGCCTCCCACATCCGAAGGCAGCTGGGATGTCCGGAAGATGCGAAACTTTGGAAGCTGATCCGCTCAAGAGAAATTGATGGAGAACGGATCATTCTTGATAAAGACTATATCCGTGAAGATTTGATCCCGGATATTACGAAGGAAACAGCGGAGCAGTCTCTCTATCACTATATAGAAGAAGAGCTGGGACTTGAAATCAGTTTTGCCAAAAAGGAAATCGTCGTCGAAGATATCACGGATGAAGACAGGGAACTGCTGGACTTGAATGGTCATCAGCAGGTGGTCGTTATTCGAAGTTATGTCTACCTTGCCGATACGACAGCCTTTCAATTTACAGAATCCAGACACCGTCCTGACAAGTTTCAATTTGTGGACTTCGCCAGGCGCACGAAAGCTTGAACAAAGGAGGGCCGTAATGGTTCTCCTTTGTTTTTTATAGTGAAAAAGGTAAAATAGGTGTAGCTAAAGAAATGAAAGAGGTGGAAAGATGTTCGTCATTGGTGCTACAAAAAAACTGCAGAATGAATTGAAATCCCCTGTTCGTGATTTGAATGATTATCAGGATGTCCCCGATTTATATAAATGGCATGCAAATATGATTACGGTGAAGGGTAGAAAGTGCCTGATGCTTATGAACAATGAAACAGGTATAAATTTGACGCTCTTCGGTTTGCAGAAAGAACAATTTGAGCATCTGGATAATGTGATTAAAGGCTCCCTTCAGCAGCTGTTTCAACTGCTGGATGTTGATAAGAAGGCAGCCTACTATATCCTTGATGCCACTGATGAAATCGTTTATACCAAAACGGATAACCGCAGTGTCATGGGCATGATGAATGAAACAAAAGCAAGAATCGATCATACCGTGCGTGACCTGTCTTACGAGGAAATCGACGCCGTAGCGTTGAATAAGGATAACAATGTATTCCCGATGAGCCCTCTGAAGAACCTGGATCCCGTCACCACTTTAAACAAATACTTTGAAGAGTAAATGCACACGGTATTCGTGTGCATTTTTTTATAAATAAGCCGGTGCCTCATTGGAAATTCCCTTGTTTTTCTTGGTCCGAATTGGGACAGACGTAAATAAGCTTCTTGGTTTTACATACGGTAAGGGGTATGTTATAAATTCAATATAAGCTTTTTAAGGAGGATGCGAACGATGTTTTTTAAATCATTTTTTGATGAAGAATTAGCTCAGATGTCTTATATGACAGGATGCCAGCGAACGGGTGAAGCTATGGTGATTGATCCCGCACGTGATATCAATCCTTATCTTGAAACAGCTGAAAAAGAAGGATTTACAATCACGAAAGTGACGGAAACACACATTCATGCCGACTTTCTCTCTGGTGCCAGAGAACTGGCTCAGCATACTGGAGCTGTTCTGTATTTGTCCAATGAGGGAGACAATGACTGGAAATACGAGTATTTAAATGAATTGAATCACGTGTTACTGAACGGGGGAGATCAGTTTTACGTTGGAAATATTAAATTTGATGTTCTTCACACCCCCGGACATACCCCTGAAAGTATTTCATTTGTCTTAACTGATGAAGGAGGAGGCTCCAAGGTTCCTATGGGGATTTTCACAGGAGACTTCGTCTTTGTAGGGGATGTCGGCCGTCCGGATCTGTTGGAAAAGGCTGCCGGTTCAGAAGGGACGTCCAGGCAGGGAGCGCGCCAAATGTTCCAGTCCCTTGAAGCTTTCAAAGAACTTCCTGATTATCTTCAAGTCTGGCCGGGTCATGGCGCAGGCAGTGCCTGTGGGAAATCATTAGGAGCAGTCCCTGCTTCTACGGTTGGCTATGAAAAAGCAAATAACTGGGCGCTTCAGCACACGGATGTCGATGAATTTACAGAGGAATTGATTGATGGACAGCCGGAGCCACCGAAATATTTTGGGATGATGAAAAAGCTGAATAAAGAAGGCCCGTCTTTGAATAAGGGAAGAGATATAAAGAAATTGACAGTGGATCAACTGGAAGGTTATC
Source organism: Halobacillus sp. AWH4_228 (assembly GCF_056158365.1). NCBI lineage: Bacteria > Bacillati > Bacillota > Bacilli > Caryophanales > Bacillaceae > Halobacillus > Halobacillus sp. AWH4_228. The sequence continues at coordinate 606,982 of NZ_JBSWTE010000001.1, forward strand.
GAGGAAATGATACGGTCATCATTGACACGAGAGATAAGTGGACCTTTGCGGCAGGCCACCTTCCAGGAACGATCAATATTCCTTACAATCGATCTTTCTCAAACTGGGCCGGCTGGCTCGTCGACTATGACCAGTCCATCGTACTCATCGGTGAGGAAAGCCGGTTAGATGAAATGAAAAAATCACTGGAAGCCATCGGTCTGGATGAAGTTACAGCTTATGTTGCCCAATCAGATCTCAGTCAGATCGGAGGACTTGAAACTTATACGTCCATTACCCCGGAGGAACTGGAGAGTCACTATAAACAGGATGATCAATATGTGGTCATCGATGTGCGTAATCCAGGTGAATGGCAGGCAGGTCACATGGATCAGGCCCGTCATTTCATGCTTGGACATTTGAAAGACAACCTGGATGAAATTCCGAACGACCGGACACCAATCGTCCACTGCCAATCCGGGGTCCGCTCCGCGATCGCCGTCAGCCTGCTGCAGGCCAACGGCTTTAAGGACACCATCAACTTGAAGGGTGGATATGCGGCCTGGGAACAACAAAGGGATAAATAAATCCTGATGAAAACACGACTTTGGGAACAAGGTCGTGTTTTTTTTTGGCAAAAAAAGACCCCTACTCAAGAAAAGTAGAGGCGAAAGTTTGTATAGGTATAGGATTAGGGGAGGTGTTAATTATATAAAAATTAAATTAACACGTAAATTAAACTTGCTCAGCAACTAATGGTCTAGGGTAAGTTTCTACTGCGCTATCTGCAGTCATCGGAGCGGCGATAGATACAGCCAGACCTAGAACAGCGACAAATGCAATGATCTTTTTCATAACATAATTCCTCCTAAGTCAGAATGTTTATTTAACAATTGCATTGCTAACCTTAAATATTCGGAAGAGCGTTTATACATTCTCTGCCTTTCAAAGAGATCGGCTAAGAACTTAGAATACCTGATCACATAAACATGTTCCTTCTTTTTTTGAAAATAAGGAAGGACAGTTTCCTCAATGAAGGGAAGTGTTTCAGGCAGTTCTTTCAGTAAATTGTAATACACCATAAAGTGCAGGTAGTGACTTTCAGAAGCAGTTTTTTCGACTTCCGATAAGCCTTTTTCAATCCATTCAAGACACCCGGATTTATCATCCAAGCGGTAGTGTTCAATGACCAGCCCGTGAATGATATTCAAGTACTCGTGATAATCATAAGTAGATTTAGATTCACGAACATATTCTAAACTTTTCTTATAATTATGAATGGAAGAATCGTGGTTTTCAATTCTGGATTCCAACACTGCAATGTTGATATAAACCAGTTTGAGTTGTTGATTATCTTTGGTCTGAGATGCAATCTTTTTAGCCAGATTATAATTTTCAAGAGATTTCGTATAGTTTTTCAACCGGCTGTAATTGATGCCTAGAAGAATGTGGCAGTCTGCACTTTTGGCAAGATCGTACTGGCTCTTATAAGCTTCCAAGGCCTGATCTGCATAGAAAACAGAGGCAGAAACATGATGAGCCTGGCTGGAACTTAAAGATAAGTGGTAATATAAATCGCTTATTTCCCACTTTTCGATGCCCGCTGAACTGATGTAGTTCTTGGCTTTCATCAACTGTTGAAAAGATTCATCAAAATTCCCTCGATAATATTCAAGCAGGCCGGAACTTACGTGAAAATAGTACTTCATTTCAACATCGAATGTATCTTCATGCTGTTTAATATCTTTCCATGCCTCATAAGCCTTCTCCACCTTGTTTTCCAATAAAAGATGGCGAATGCGGAAGAGCTCGAAAAATATATACAGATGATGATTGTTCAGCGTATCCTTTTGATGAGAAAGTTCCTCTCTCAATCTTTCCGCGTCTTCCCTTTGCTTGTAAAAAATCGTTTTATACCATTCCTTCAGCTTTTCTTTGGAAGGGTGGTTATAGGAAGAGTCGTGAAAATCAAGGCCGAGGCGTTCATACAAAAGTTCGAGTACCTCAGAGGCAGGAACGGTCTGATCGTTCTCAATCTTGGATAAATACGCTGGCGAAATAATTCCATCAGCGAGCTGGTTTTGTGTTAACCCTTGCTTCACCCGATGGAACCGAAGCACTTTTCCATATTCCATTTTCCACACACCTAGTTGATCAACTGTTGATTTGGGAGAACAATTCTCTTTCAAATCTATTTTTAGAATACATGTTCGTTTCATCATTTTCAATAAATTTCGGCAGTTTCCCAAGTCGCAGAAAAAATGGTACTTAAGAGGTGGTTTTTGAAGGGGACTTTCATAAAAGGGACAGAATGGGTGTCCATTAGAGGTTTTTCAAGGGAAAATATGGGTTTATGAGTAATAATACACGAGAACGGGTATAAAAGGTATAGGAAAATTTCATCTATTCTTGAAATATCGACCAATCAGTGAGGAGGAGTGATTCGTGTGGGATACAATGTCACACAGAAGCTGATCCAGGACCACTTAGTCGAGGGAGAGATGACGCCTGGATCGGAAATCGGTTTGAAAATTGATCAGACTCTTACGCAGGATGCTACAGGGACAATGGTGATGCTTGAACTGGAGGCAATGGGGATTGAAAAGGCTCAAACAGAGGTTTCTGCTCAGTATGTAGACCATAATTTAATCCAGGAAGACAGCAAAAATCCAGATGACCATTTGTTCTTAGAAAGTGCCGCCAAGCGGTTCGGGCTTTATTTCAGCCGTCCGGGAAATGGTGTCAGTCATCCTGTTCATATGCAGAGGCTGGCGAGGCCGGGGAAAACACTGCTGGGATCTGACAGCCACACATGTGCCAACGGCAGTATGGGCATGCTTGCCATGGGGGCAGGCGGCATCGATGTCGCAATGGCTGTTGCCGGTGAACCGTTTTATGTAAAGATGCCGAAAGTATGGGGCGTAAAAGTGAGCGGTTCCCTTCCGGACTGGGTCAGTGCGAAGGATGCCATACTGGAAATGCTGCGCAGGCACGGGGTCAAAGGCGGAGTGAACCACGTGTTTGAATATTATGGACCCGGTTTGAAAAATCTCACAGCCATGGACAGGCATGTCATAGCGAATATGGGAGCAGAGCTTGGGGCAACTGGAACGGTCTTTCCTTCCGATGAGGAAACGAAACGATTCATGAAGCTTCAAGGCAGGGAAGACGAATGGATAGAACTGTCACCGGATGAAGATGCCACATATGATGTCCACGATGAATTGAATCTCTCAGAAATTACACCAATGGTGGCCAAGCCCTCCAGTCCGGGAAACGTGGTACCTGTTGAGGAAGTGGAGGGAGAAGGAATCTACCAGTCTTATATCGGTTCCTCGGCGAACCCTGGATTCCGTGATTTTGCGACAGCCTCCAAAATTGTTGAAAGTAAACATATAGCCGATGGCGTTTCTTTTGATATAAATCCGACCTCCAGACAAATGCTGATTGACTTGTCACAGGAAGGGCATATCGCTAATTTCCTTCAATCTGGAGGACGTCTCCATCAGGCGGGGTGTAATGGATGCATCGGTATGGGACAGGCACCTGCCACAGGACGGAACAGCCTGCGTACAACACCGAGAAACTTCCCCGGACGTTCCGGGACGAAAGAAGACAGTGTCTTTTTATGCAGCCCGGAAACCGCAGCCGTTTCTGCTTTGACAGGAGTCATAACGGACCCGAGAAAAGCCGGGTTTGACTATCCTGATGTGAAGGATTTGGATGAGCCGACCGTGGATACACGTCTTCTGGATGAACCTCTGCCCTACGAGGAGGCAAAGGACGTCGAATTAGTCAAAGGTCCAAACGTCGCCTCGATTCCTGAAATGGATGAACTTCCGGACGAAATGGAGCTCCCTGTGCTCCTGAAAATGGGGGATGACATTTCGACCGATGAGATTCTTGCAGGAGGAGCGCGAGTGCTGCCATACCGAAGTAACCTGCCGGAAATTAGTAAGTTCACCTTTGAGATCGTAGATGACACGTACTATGACCGGGCGATGGAACAGAGAGAAAAGGGTGGTCATGCTGTTGTGGCAGGTGCCAACTACGGACAGGGTTCCAGCCGGGAACATGCCGCTCTGGCTCCTAAGTATTTAGGGATGAAAGTAGCGGTTGTCGAAGATTTTGCCAGAATTCACTGGCAGAACCTGGCCAACTTTGGCGTCCTGCCGCTTACATTCAAGGATCCGGCTCAATTGGAAGAGATTGAGCAGGGAGACGTTCTCGTTTTCAAAGGATTGAGAGAGCAGATCAAAAAATCGCCGGTGGTTGAAGCTGAAATTAAAGGCAGGGGCCAAACGATTAAATTGGAGCATGCCCTATCAGACAGACAAATGGACATTATGGAAAAAGGCGGTTTAATCAACTGGGTTAAATCGCGTCTTGAATCGTAATACAGATTGCATTTTAACGAAATCAGCTTGTAGGGAAAGGTATTTCTCTACAAGCTTTTTTCATGCTTTGGGAGTCTGCTTCCCCGTCTTTTCGGAAGGGAGGAGATGAGAAGAATAAAGAAAGCCTCGTACGGTTGGCGGATTGTACGAGGCGTATGCACAATGGAGCACGATTCATGTTCTGGAAGTATCCAGTGGAGCCAGCGTTTTTTCGATTTTTTCGCGTTCGTGCTCTAAGAACGGTGGAAGAGCCAGTGATTCACCCAGGTGTGCGGGGTCTTCATCAGTGGCAAATCCAGGTCCGTCTGTAGCCAGTTCGAATAAAATGTGATTGGCTTCTCTGAAGTACAATGATTTGAAATAAAAGCGATCGACAAGACCGGAATTCGGATAACCGGCGGCATCGATGATTGTCTTCCACTTTGCTAATTCTTCTTCATTTTCAACGCGGAAGGCAACGTGGTGAACACTGCCCCTTCCAGGCTTTTCAGGTTGTGCATCCGGCTTTTCCTCCACATGGACTTCAGCTCCTGACCCACCTTCCCCTGTTTCATAAACCGTCCATTGATCATAGGCGCCGACTTTACGGAAACCGAGGACTTCCGTCAGTACTTTTTCTGTTTTAACGGCTTCATGAACGGTCAAATGAACAGGGCCGAGTCCAAGAATACCGCTGTCTTGAGGAATGGGGGAGTTTTTCCAGGGTGTTCCTGCACGTACGCCGGTGTTGTTCTGATCGGATACAAGCATAAGCCGCTGGCCTTCCGGGTCTCTGAACGCGAGCGTTTTTCTACCCAGACGTTCCTGTATCCTGTCTACATCAAGGTCGTAATCATTCAAACGCTTCTGCCAGAATAGCAGGGCTTCATCATCTTTCACCCGTAGAGATGTGGTGGAGATGCTCCTTGTTCCCGGATAGGTATGGCCGGCCCGGTGTATTTCGAAAAAGGTCAGGTCCGTCCCGGGATTTCCCTTTTCATCCGCATAGAAGAGGTGGTACATAGAAGGGGAATCCTGGTTTACCGTCTTTTTGACGAGCCGCATCCCAAGCACACTTGTATAAAAATCATAGTTATTGGCTGCGGAAGCTGTAATGGCTGATACGTGATGGATGCCTTTTAACTCCATGAATGATCCTCCTCATTTACTTTGAATTCGAGATAATTATAACGCAGAGAGTCATGAGGTTCAACATGTGCGCTCATGACTTCCGTTCGTACGGAAAAATACGTGTCTGGACGGATTTGGAATAATAGGTGATCGGTCGACGCTGGAAATGTTCGGCAGGGAGAAAGTCCAGCAGATGATTCGTTCCTACGGCCGCTTCAGCTTTCTGCAGCATCCAATTATTATGAATAATGGGCCCTTTATAAACACGCTTCCCCCGAACCACCCAGAGGGCGTACCTTTCCGTCAGCCAGTATAAAAGTGAGCCTGGACGGGCCTGCATAGGCTCACTGAGTGTCTGGAATTCCGCATGAAAGTGGGCAGGTGTGTACCCTTTATGGGTCCGCCTGCTGGAAAACTGTGTGATCGAATCATTTTTATCCATCCGCATAGAGGCGTGGACGTAAGGAAGTCCGAAAGCGGTGCGCGCTAAAAAAACCCCGAGAGGATGATCGGAGTCAAGGGTAATGAAATAAACCCCTGGTTCGCCGTTGTAGGAGACATATGTTCTTACATTCAGTTCCAGAAGATCCGTGCCAAACGGGAGTTTCGGCAGGCCGCGGAACCGGATATTCCTCATACGGAAGGGGACTACAGCAATCCAGGCTGAGCCGTCAAATTCGTCTATATCGAGCTCCTCAGGTACATGAGGCCGCAGTACATCTACAGGGACGGGCCAGTGTATGAAATATAAATCATCCCAGTCCTGATGCATAATCCATCGGTTCTTATCCATGATTATCACCTCTGGTTAGCTTTACCCGCCCTGAAGTGGAAACATACATTCCGAAGGTGTTCAATCGGCTGTTCCGGTTATTCGAAAGAAGCGATTTCTCCTGCTTCTCTTTCCCTTTTCCTCATCTCATTCAGCAGCAGCTGGATGAACTCCTCCTCCAGCTTCAACTCCATGGCTTTATGAATGGCATCTTTCAGGAGGAAGGGAGATAGTTTATCAAAAGCCATAGCAGTTCCTCCTTCGTTACGTAAGCATTTCAACAGAAACTGTTGCCGCACCTGTAATACGTCCAAGCTGATCGTAAAGAGGCTGGGCAAATACGTCATATCTGGTCAAGCCTTCGGATAGGGGAAAGGCGAGGATTTCTCTTCTCGCCATTCCATCGTCGATCACACGCTGCTTCAGCTTCATCAATGCTGTTGTGCCTTCATTAAAGTCCAATTCCTCATCTGTTTTACCCATGACTACATTCATTTTAAAGTCCGGGTGGGGGTTGAACATCCATGTATAACGGAGGTTCAAATCACAGTGAGCAATGACTATGGGGGAATTTACGAGCGCTTTTTCGAAAGGTTCACTTAAGTGCTCGGTGTAAAAAAGAGATGGATTGATGTGCAGGTAAGACGCAATTTGAGAAGCAACCGTCATACTGGGGTTTCTGGTACCGTTCTCTATTTGTGCGTAATAAGCTCTATCAATATGAGCTCCTTCTGCAATCTCCTGCTGGGTGAGTGCCTGTTCTTTTCTTAAATTGATCAGCCAGCTTCTCATTTCTGGTTCATCACATCCTACTTTGCTTAGTTATATAATGAATTCTACTTATTGAAGAAAATTCCTTGTGGCATATTGCAACAAAATTCACTATATATGGTAGTGTATAGAAAAAAACATACTAGTCCTAGCGTTTTGTGCGCATTTTTTACATTTTTTGAGTTTTTTCGATAGAGGGGATGGAGAATTTGGTATAATCGGTGCGGCATGACATTCGTATATCGGGAAGCAGAGGGAGGGGGATAGGCATGACATGGGAAGTTTTAAACATCCTCGCCGTCAGTGCATTTGCTTTTAGTGGAGCTATTGTCGCATTGAACGAGAGGTATGATATATTCGGTACGTTTATTTTAGGAATCGCCACACCGTTCGCGGGAGGGATTATCCGGAACATTGCTTTGGATGTGCCGGTGATTCACGTATGGGATCAGGGATACTTATTTTACGTCGCCTTAATCACCATTGCCATTGTGTACTTTTTTCCAAAAACGTGGGTAATGGCCTGGGACCGTTGGAATATCTATCCTGATGCTGTGGGACTCTCTGCATTCGCTCTGCAGGGAGCGTCCTTTGCTGTCCAGCATGAATTCCCACTGGGCGGAATCGTTTTCGCTGCCATCCTGACAGGAGTGGGCGGGGGTGTGACAAGGGACGTGCTGGCCCAGCGGCGCCCGATGGTGCTTCACCAGGAGATTTACGCGGTATGGGCAATGGTGACTGGTGTTGTGATTGGGCTTGGGTGGGTCGACCTTTACAATCCCTTTCATACCTACAGCATTTTTCTACTGATTATCCTGAGCCGCGTGTTGTCGTATCATCTCGGATGGCATTTACGATTTCGGGATTTGTACCGCATCTAAAAAAGCCTGTGTTAACCAGTTTGAGTTGTCCATTTGTCGTGGGAAGGGTCACGTTCCGCTTATCGGTGGATGAATGCCGCGGGCACGCCCTCCGCTGACTTGATCAGGAAGACCGCCTGTCCAAGTGGATCTTCGGCCCGTGCTGTTCCCGCAGGCATCACCACCAAACGCTCCTCCGCGGAAAGGGAAGGGGCTTTCGCTCCTGGCGGTAAGAAAGAAAAAAGCTTGTAAAGAAACAGGGGTTTCTCTACAAGCTGAGGAGTCCATCGTGGACTCCTTTTTTATATCTTTTAATATCGGAATAGATCGCCTGATAAGTAGCGCTCTCCTGTATCCGGAGCGATACAGACGATGACTTCTCCCGGTTTTTTCTGTTTGGCGGCCTGGATGGCAGCCCAGCAGGCGGCGCCGCAGGATGTCCCAAGGAGCAGCCCCTCTTCACGGGCCAGACGACGGGTGATGTCATAGGCATCTTCGTCGGTGACCTGGTAAATCTCATCATAAATCTCCTGATTCAATATACTTGGAATGAATCCCGGGCTTGTACCGACCAGCTTATGCTTGCCTGGCTGACCGCCCGACAACACGGGAGATCCTGCCGGTTCCGCAACGTGGATGGTCATGTCCTTGAAGCGTTTTTTTAATTCTTCACCGGTTCCTGTAATCGTTCCTCCAGTCCCTGCTGTGGAGACAAAACCGGCCAGCGGTTTACCGAGTTCATCCATTGCTTCGATAATTTCTGCAGCTGTGGTATGGCGGTGAGCATCAGGGTTGGCCATATTCTCAAACTGCATCGGCATAAAGCCGCCGTCGATTTCTTCGACCAGTTCTTTTGCCTTGGCGATGGCTCCGGGCATTTTGGCGTCTCCCGGCGTCAGAACAATTTCCGCTCCGTATGCTTTCAGAAGATTGATCCGTTCCTGTGTCATCGTGTCCGGCATGACTAGAACAGCGCGGTATCCTCTGGCGGCGGCATTCATCGCAATACCGATTCCCGTATTTCCACTTGTCGGTTCAATGATGGTGGATCCCTCTTTTAAAAATCCATCCTTTTCAGCCTGTTCAATCATATTGAAAGCAGCCCGGTCTTTCACACTGCCGCTCGGGTTGTACTTTTCCAGTTTCATATAAATATCTGCGCCACCCTCTGGAGCCAGGCGGTTTAATTTCACTAACGGAGTATCTCCGATTAGATCCGCAATGTTGTTGACTACGCGCATGAACGTCACATCCTTTTGTTAGACCTGTTGCTTTAAGTTTACCATAGGAAGTGGAGGCCATTCATCCGCTGTGCTCTCCCGACTGCTTCAAAAATTGTCTTCCACCATCTGCTGGGCGAATTGGAACGTATCTTTTGGTACGGAAATTTTAAAAGCCAGCTGGTTGGCATTCAGGTTGAAGCGGTCCACTTTCACATTGAAGTTACTGGCCGTTTCCATCTGGGTGACGGCAACATAGATATTTTCTTCATTCGGGTTCACGATGACCCATTCCGGCAGATTGTAGTTATCCTTTAAGAATTCCAGTACTTTCTTATTAGGAAGTGGCAGCTGCCCAAGAGAGATTTTCTCCTGTTCCAGAACAAGGTCGCCGTTTTCCTGGACCACAGGGTTTAATTCCACCTTGATGGGGACTACCTGTTCAAAAGCCTTGATATTACCGGATAACGTAACGTTTTTGTCGATCGAGACGGAGTAATCAAATACGGTCTGGTTGGACAGCTCGGATAAGTATTCATTGGCGAGCTGCTCCATATTCTCTTTCGTTGAGACAATGGTGAACTCGGCATCGGTGTTTTCTTTACCACGGTCTACATTGACAAGGGTATACGAGCTCGGGAGAAAGACTAAAGCCAGAAGCCACCCGATGATCCCGATGTTGATGATGGCAAGGACCCAGAAGGATGTCCGCCATTTATTGTTAAGAAGTAATCGTTTCATTTATCATTCCACCCAGGTTATTCTTCAATATCTTCTCTAATATGAGCGAGTACGCGTTCTGCCATTTCCTTGTATCCCTGTTCATTGGGGTGGAAATGGTCTTCTTCCCATAGGAGTTCTTCTTCGTTTCCATCAAAGATATCACGGATAGGAATAAAGTGGGCCTGATCATAGGTGCCGATGATCCTTTCGCTCGCCTCGTTCCAATCGCCCATGATTTCTCCAAGCTCGGGGATGTTATCAAAATACTGGTTAAATGGATTGTACAGACCAACGAAGTAGATGGGGGCTTCGCCGTTCAAGTTTTGTGTCTTCTCAATAATTTCCTTGAGCCGCTCTTCATATCCATCGCGTTCGTTTCGGAAGTCCTGGTAGTTTAAATCTGTGAAGTTATCTTTAACCACCTTCATCACATCGTTGGCGCCGATGGTGATGAGCACAATGTCTGCCTGTTCGATGGACCGGGAAATATCTTCGTCTTCCATCCGTTCTAACATCTGGTCCGTACGATTGCCGCGTTTTCCGTAATTGATCACTTCAAGAGACGTATTGTTGTTAGTATTTGTGAAGTTGTCTTCAAGAATACCAACATAGCCGCCATTATCTGTCCCGTCTCCGACGCCCTGCGTCAAAGAGTCCCCAATGGCAACTACGGTCAAATCATTTTTTATGAAAAGGTCACGTGCGCTGTCCATGACACTTGTGAAAACGTCCCGCAGACCTTCGCCAAGGGCGTTTTCGTCTTCCTCTGTTGAAACTTCCTCCTGCTCTATCTCTGGCTGCTCTTCTACATCCGCGTCTCCTGTTTCTAACGGCTGTTCATCAGGTGTGCTGGATGACTCCTGCTCCTCTGGTGTATAGATAAAGGAGGCTGTTATAAAAAAGGCAAGAATGAGAGTAAGCAGGATGGAGGCTGTCCATCTCCACTTTTTCACGTTAGGATCCCTCCTGAGGGGGCGTTAATTTTATTATATGTGGTTTTATTTTTATGGGAAATGAAAAAGTTTTATCCATAATTATAGCATGACGCCTTTACAATAGACATACGTGAACGAGTGTTGGAAGATGAGGGTAGGGAACGAATTGGTTGCGGGAGGCGTTTGAAAAATGGATCGAAGTATGACGATTTCTGTAAGAGAGCTGGTCTCTTATGTGTACAGGGCTGGAAGTATTGATGAAAGGTTCCAGTCCAATACAGCTCTGTTGGAGGGAACAGCCATCCATCAGGAAGTGCAGAAGAAATATAAGGACGGAGATGAAAAGGAAGTTTTTCTTCAGTGTGAATATGCGTATGGAGAGCTTCGTCTGATTGTTCAGGGACGGTGTGACGGCCTGCTTGAGGGAGAAGACGGGCCGGTCATTGATGAAATCAAGTCGACATCCGGGGACCTGGAGGAACTCGACAGTTCTTCTCATCCCGTTTACTGGGCTCAGGCAAAAGGCTACGCCTATATCTATTCTCTCCAGGAAAACCTGGAAAAAATCGATGTCCAGCTGACCTATGTGCAGAAACGGACGAAGGAAAAGAAACGCCTGCAGATAAGATTCACGCATGAGGAACTGGCTGACTTTATGGAGGAGACCGTGAAGGCTTATCAATCCTACGCCTCTGTCCTTCATCATCTGGAGGAACAGAGGGAAGCCACGGTTCCTTCCTTTTCTTTTCCGTTCTCTACCTATCGGACAGGCCAGCGGAAACTGGCGGGGAGTGTGTACAGGACGATTGAAGAAAAACGGAACCTGTTCGCTCAGGCCCCCACCGGCATCGGGAAGACGATATCGACTTTATTTCCGGCTGTCAAAGCTCTTTCTCTTGATAAAATGGACAGGATTTACTATTTAACCGCTAAAACGACGACGAGAGCGACAGCTGAGGAGGCACTGGCCAAAATGGAAGAGCACGGTCTCTCCCTGAGGTCGGTCACCTTAACGGCTAAGGAGAAAATCTGTTTTCAGGAGGAAACGATCTGTCAGCCGGATTATTGTGAATATGCAGATGGGTATTACGACAGGGTGAATGACGGCATTGTGGATGTACTGAGGAATGAGACGCAGCTCACACGCCCTGTGATTGAAGCGTATGCCAGAAAACACCGTTTATGCCCGTTTGAGTTTTCTCTTGACCTTACGGATGTGGTGGACGTGATCATCAGTGATTACAATTACATCTTCGACCCGCGTGTTGCCTTAAAGAGGCTGATGCCTGACCGTAAGAAAAAAACAGCTCTCCTTGTGGATGAAGCGCATAACCTTGTTGAACGGGCGAGAGAAATGTACTCGGCCTCGATTTATAAAAACCCATTCAGGGAGGCTTCTGATTCGTGGGAAGACGAGGAGGGGGTCCGAAAGACCGCCCTGGCAGTGGCTGATGACCTGGAGCGCCTTGCCGGTTTCCAAGGTGGAGAGATCGTCATCAATGAGATCCCTGGAGAACTGGAAGAAAACCTGGAACGGTTCATTGGGAAAACGGAGCAGATCATCCAGGAACAAGCGGAGGACGAGCGCTCCGAATCTCTTGTTGACTTGTATTTCACCGCCCAGAATTTCCTGAGGATTTTTGAGTTTGTGGATGATCATTATCGTTTTATAGCGGCAAAAGGGGAAAACGGGGACCTGATGCTGAAGTTGTTCTGCCTGGATCCTTCCCACGTATTAAAGAAGGTGACAGATGGGTTCCGCTCCGGTACATTCTTTTCAGCCACGCTTTCACCTTTTGCCTATTATAAAGAAATGCTGGGAGGGACGAAGGAGGATTACATCCTTCAGCTTCCATCCCCTTACGACGCCTCTCAGGTGGATGTCACAATTACGCCGTTATCAACCCGGTATAAAAACCGGAATCAAACGGCCGGAATTCTGGCAGAGCGGTTGAAAGACCAGGTGGAAAGCTATAGTGGAAACCACTTATTCTTTTTCCCGTCGTATCACTACATGGAGCTTGTCTACCAAGAGTTCCGGCAGATGTCCCCTGTCGATGCAGTCATGCAGGAAAGGGGCATGGATGAGAGCCGGCGGGAGGATTTTCTTGCCCAATTCGTTCCAGGAGGGCGTCTGGCAGGTTTTGCTGTCATGGGTGGTGTTTTTTCTGAAGGTGTCGACCTCCGCGGAGACCGGCTGAATGGTGTGGCCGTCGTTGGTGTCGGTCTGGCTCCAAGAAACTTCGAGAAAGAGTTGATTAAAGACTATTTCAATGAGAAAGGCCGCCGGGGGTATGATTATGCTTACGTATATCCTGGAATGAACAAAGTGCTCCAGGCTGGTGGACGCTTGATCCGTTCGGAAGAGGATCATGGAGCTATCCAGCTTATAGATGACCGGTTTGTTTCTGGAAAATACACGAGTTTATTCCCAGAAGATTGGAGAAATTATCGAATTATTAAATAAAAAGATTTCCCGGGAAATTTATTGGCGGATACCGCTGTGCCGGGAATGGATTTTGTAGAAATGAGGGATGGATATGCCTTGGGTTAAACCTGTGAAACAACAGCATATGAAAGAAATAAGAGGAGAAGATGAGCCTTCCTCTTTGTTTGACCGGCTTATTGCCAATGACCCCGGTTTATATGAAGCTTTTCTTCCACTTCAACAGGCAGTGAAGAATACCGGCCTTCCAGATGATTTGCGAGAGGCGGTCATCACGTTTGTGTCAATGAAAAATGGCTGCCGCTACTGTACAAAAAGTCATGCTTCCTTGTTAGAAGGCCACACAGGTGTGAATGATGTAGAAGAATGGCTGGATCATTATGAAGCATCATCCATGAGTGAGCAGTGGAAAGCTGTCCTGAATTATGCCGAACAGTTAACCGCCAAACCTGTAGAGGTGGATCAGGACAGCGTGAACCGCCTTACGAAAGCAGGCTTTAGTGTTCGTGAGATTGCTGTGATAAACCATACCGTGGCTTATACGAGCTATACGAATCAGTTGTCGATGGGGCTTGGATTGTAAAGGTTTAAGCACCGCTCGAGACTGGGATTTTCAGACTGTCGGGAACTTTTCCGGCAGTCTTTTTTTGGCCGCTGTGTATTTTTTCAAAAGGTGTGTGTTTGAAAAAGTTTATTGTAAACTAAAATAAATTAGTGTTGACATTATGTCAGGGTTTTTTTATCTTTAAGGAAGAAGTTGTGGAGGAGGAAAAATGATGAAGAAGTCGAAACTAAGCGTTTATGACATCACTTTAGGGAGTTTATTTGTTGCGCTGATGGCTATCGGTGCCAATATTACGGCTTACCTGCCATTTCTCCAGGTTATGGGAGTTCCTCTGACCCTGCAGACGTTTTTCGCTATTCTGGCAGGGCTTATGCTCGGAAGCCGTCTCGGGTCTTTTTCGATTCTCGTGTATGTTCTTTTAGGTTTGGCGGGAGCACCGATCTTTGCTGGGTTTAAAGGCGGGTTGTCGGTTGTGATTGCTCCGACGTTCGGATTTATTTTGTCTTATATTATTCTTGCTTATTTTGTAGGGAAAATCGCTGAATCCAGGCGGACGATGCCGAGGTACATGATGGCCGCTGCCGCCGGCATCATCATCAACTATTTTGTCGGTGTCCAATTATTTTATCTCGCACTGAATTTCTGGGTGGGAGGAGACGGGATCAGTCTCGCTCTGGCGTGGTCCAGTATGGTGCCGTTTATCATAAAGGACAGTATTCTCGCCGTAGGTGCAGTCTTGTTTACCCAGAGGTTGGAAAAGGCGTGGCTTTCCAAAACAAGACTCAGACAGGCGGCATAGTCCTGTCGTTTCATGAAAGAACGTAAGGTCCTGCCCGCATAGGGGACAGGGCTTTTTTGCCATTTTTCGGACTTTTGTGTGAGTTGGATAACGGTCTGGATTGCTATATGATGAAAGAAGATTCGAAAGGAGAGATGGAGAATGAAACATCGTTTGGATGAACTGGCTGCCTACCTGAAGGAGACGGGTATTGATGCAGCTTTTATTAATTCACCGGAAAACTTCTTTTATTTAACCGGGTTTCTAACTGACCCTCATGAAAGACTGTTAGGATTGGTCGTCTTTCCGGAAGCAGACCCTATAGCTGTTCTTCCGGGAATGGAAAAAGCACAGCTGCAGGAAACAGGGTGGAGCCATGAAATCATTGGTTACGCTGATCATGAAAATCCTTGGACGTTGATGAAGGATTCTATGAATCAGGCGGGGATCACGAACGTACATCATGTGGGCATAGAAAAAGAAGTGCTTTCCTACGGGCGTAGTGAGTCCTTTTTTGCGTTGTTTGATGACGCAGAGGTTCTGGACATCGAAGGGAAATTAAACGAGATGCGTGTCGTGAAGGATGAGCAGGAAATCGCGGTTTTGAAGGAAGCGGCAGAACTCGCAGATTTCGGGGTCAAGGTAGGGACAGAAGCCCTGAATGAAGGGGTTACGGAAATGGAAGTCCTGGCGGCGATTGAGTATGAGCTTAAGAAAAAAGGCGTCGCTCAAATGTCCTTCTCCACGATGGTGCTTTTTGGTGAGAAATCCGGCCACCCTCACGGAAATCCTGGAGACCGTAGATTAAAAGAAGGAGACCTTGTCCTGTTTGATCTTGGAGTCGTCTGGAAAGGATACACGTCTGATATTACGAGGACCTTCGCTTTCCGCTCTGTCAATGAAAAGCAGAAAGTTATCTATGAAACGGTTCTGGAAGCATTGAATGCATCCCTGGCCATCAGTCGTCCTGGAACAAGGATTGGTGATCTGGATGAAGCGGCGCGTCAGATCATTACAGAAGCCGGCTACGGCGATAAGTTTCCACACCGGATTGGACATGGACTGGGAATCAATGTGCATGAATTCCCTTCTATGAGCCATTTGAATGACGGGGTATTAAAAGAAGGGATGACGTATACGCTCGAACCGGGCATTTACGATCCTGAAATCGGCGGTGTCCGTATTGAAGATGATGTACTTGTCACCCCGGAAGGATTTGTCACGCTGACAGAAACACCAAAAGAACTCACCATCATAAAGTGAATAGAGCAGCCGTAAGACGATCAAAGGAAAGGTGCCTGCAGAAGGCACCTTTCCTTTTTTTATTGTGTCTCTGTTATTGCTTGGTGTTGTTATTTAACATGTGAGCTCCTATCATCACCCCTTTCTGTCATGGGATTTGTAGGAGGCGGCCTTGAAAATGACTCCCTTTCCGCGGGGTACCGTGAGCCGCGGAAAGCGGACGGTTTTCCCTGCCATCCCATGCTCTGAGTAAATAGCAGACCGGACCCCTAATTCCAGACGGAAACGATTTAGTAATCGTTTGAAATATCAACCACAGACTTTAACAGAGCTTTTATTGTAGAAAAAGTGCGGGCCGGACGATCATTCCTTTTGTCTGTGAAATCAAAACAAACGAATGGGAGGGCTTTGGTTCCGGAAGGTATATAGATCTTTTCTCTCCTATGGAAAACGAGGGCGGAAGGGATATAAGCCTCTGGTCTTAGATAAAGATATATCCCCGGCTCATTACGGAAATCCTTCAGCACCGGTATGATAAAGACAAGAACAGTGCAGGGAGGGAAATACATGAAAAAGTTTCTGTTGTTCCTCGCAGGTCTGATTGCCCTTGGATTATTCATTGCGAACCTTGGCCCGATGATTCTGCTTGGTGTCAGTGTGTGGCTGCTTTATATCGTTTTCAAGCAGTTTGTGAAAAGTGACTCGACAGCCGGGAAGATCGGCTGGATGGTCGTCGGCTTGATTGTTTTAAGCGTCGCTGTTTCCAATGTTTACGCGGTCGTCGGCGTCGCTGCTGCTTTTGTCCTTTACTGGATTTATAAAAATTGGACAAGCCGTCCACGTGATCCCGCGTCTGAAAAAAAAGACGATCCATTTACAAATTTTGAGCGTCAATGGGCAGAGTTGAACAAATAACAAAGGAGATGGAAACATGGCCAACCTATTTACACGACTAAAGGATTCAATTACGGCAGATCTTCATGAGGCATTGGACCAAAAGGAACAGAAGAACCCGGCCGCTATGCTGAATCAGTACTTAAGAGAAAGTGAAAAGGAGACGGAAAAAGTCCGGAAGCTGGTGGAGAGGCAGTACCAGTTGAAGGATGAATTCACGAGGGAATATCAAAAAGCGTCAGATCTGGCTGAGAAACGTAAGCATCAGGCGCATGTGGCTGAACAGGCCGGCGAAACGTCCATGCATAATTTTGCGGTAAAAGAGCAGGAAGAATATGAATCGCGTGCTGAAAAGCTGAAGCAGTCTCAGGCAGAATGTGTAGAGCAGCTGGAGGCCCTTGAGCGTAAGTATGAGGAAATGAAGCATAAACTAAAGGATATGCATTTGAAACGGATGGCGTTTATGGGACGTGAAAATACAGCGCGTGCGCATCACACAATGAACCGTGTGCTGGAGGATGGCTCAGACAAGCCGTATTCCAGATTCTCTGAGATCGACCGTTACATGGAGGACCTGGAGTATAAGGTGAACAGTGCCTATTACCGTCATACGTTTGACAGTAAGATGACAGAGATTGAGAAAAAGGTCCGGAATAAGCAGGAAGTGTCGGGGTAACTAAATCATGGTATGATAAAGGCGCAGTTCTCTGCGTCTTTCCTTTGTCTAAAGGGCGCAGGTGGATAAGAGGAAGGGGGAATGACCGCTGTGCTTAAAAGAATTTCAACAGATATGCTGAACACGATTTTAATCACGGGGGTGATTCTCCTGATTATTGAAATAGTGTTCTTTAACGGAGGTCTCATTTTTTCTGTCGGTTTTTCAGCCGTACTGATTTACTTCGGTTGGAAGAATTATAGACCGCTTTGGAGAAAAGTCATGTTCTGGATCGGGGCGGTCAGTCTCGGGCTGACTGTACTAAGTATGATTGCCGTTCGTTTTCTCGTGCTGGCCATCCTTTTTCTGGCGGTCCGTCATTATTACAAAACGAAGCAGCACCCGGAAAACGTTCAGCTTGGAGAGATGGACCAGGAACCGCATGACCCTCCGGAAGAACCTGTATTCACTCAAAAGTTTTTTGGGCGGCAGGCGACGCCCCCACATTCCTATCCGTGGCAGGATGTGAATGTGCACGGAGGCATAGGCGACCGGGTTATCGATTTAAGTGAGACCGTTCTTCCTTCGAACGAATCCGTTATTTCCATCCGTCATTTTATAGGCAATGTCACGATTTATGTTCCGTATGAGGTGGAAGTGACGATCCTTCACAGCGCCATCATTGGAAGAAGCTCGATTTTTCAGTTTAAAAAGTCCAGAATGCTCAATCAGATGACGTATTACCAAACACCGGATTATCAGGAAAATAAGCCCCGGGTGAAGGTGATTACGTCGATATTTTCCGGTGATCTCGAGGTGAAGCGGATATGAACCTTTGGCAGAGGCAGATTGGGTCGGGACTTTTCACGTTCTTTCTATTTGCTGTTCTCCTGACCGCTGTAACATTCGCCGCTTTTCCGGTAGAGCGGTGGTCAGTGCTCTGGACAAGAGAGGTGCTCGATCTTCCGTATGGATTTTTGATTCTGCTGTTATCCCTGTTTATGGGACTTGTAACCGGTACGGCCCAGGGGTGGTACTGGCGTCGTCAGCTTACCCATATCGAACAGCAGCTTGGAGAAGTCGTGAAAGGCAGTCCTCTGGAGACGGACACGGCGGATCTGGCAGAAGTGAAAAGAATTGAAGATCGAATGAAACAGCTGGAAGAGAAAATTGTGAAACAAGCCGAGCTTTCTCAACGTATGGTTACAGAAAGAGCGGAAGAACGGGAAAAAAGCCTTCAGGAAGTAGTCATACAGGAAAGGAATCGTCTGGCCAGGGAACTTCACGATTCTGTCAGTCAGCAGTTGTTTGCCGCTTCCATGATGATGTCAGCCATTAATGAGACAAAAGACCATGAGCGGGAAGGCGTGGATCGGCAGCTGAAGATGGTAGAGAGGATGATTCATCAATCCCAGCTCGAAATGAGGGCACTGCTCCTCCATCTTCGGCCGGTTCCCTTGAAAGATAAAACGCTGGCGGAAGGAATGACAGAGCTTCTTCAGGAGCTGATCCAAAAGGTGCCGCTTCAGATTGACTGGACGATTGAAACATTTCCATTAGAAAAAGGTGTGGAGGACCAGCTCTTCCGGATTCTGCAGGAATCGGTATCCAACACACTGAGGCACGCCAAGGCATCGACCCTTTCGGTTATGCTTCTGGAGCGTGATCAAACCGTTATTTTGAAAGTGATCGACGACGGTATGGGGTTTCATGTGGAAGAGAAAAAAACGAGTTCCTACGGTCTCCAAAATATGGAGGAGCGTGCCTTTGAAGTGGGCGGCGTGCTAAAGGTTGTCAGTGTGAAAGGACAGGGGACCCGGTTGGAAGTAAAAGTGCCCCACCGACTTAAAGGAGGTCAATCCTGATGATTCGAGTATTATTTGCAGATGATCATGAGATGGTCCGTATTGGTGTATCCGCCTATTTGTCCTCGCAGCCGGATATTGAGGTGATCGCTGAAGCAGGGGACGGCGAAGATGCTGTAGCGCTTGCCTTTCAACACCGGCCGGACATTATTTTGATGGACCTCGTGATGGAACATATGGATGGGATTGAAGCGACAAAGCGGATTACAGCCGAGTGGCCGGAGGCGAAGATTATCATCGTCACAAGTTTTCTTGATGATGAGAAGGTGTATCCCGCTTTAGAGGCGGGAGCGGTCAGTTATATGCTGAAAACGTCAAAAGCAGAGGAAATTGCCCAGGCGATCCGTGCCACTTTTGAAGGACGGTCCATTCTGGAACCGGAAGTCACCGGGAAAATCATGACAAAGATGCGTCACCCCGACCAACGGGCGCTCCATGAAGATTTGACGAACAGAGAAAAGGAAATTCTGCTTCTGATGGCAGATGGCAGGACGAACCAGGAGATTGCAGAAGAGTTGTTCATAGCCTTAAAAACGGTAAAGGTTCACGTAAGCAGTATTCTTGGGAAATTACAAGTATCAGACAGGACGCAGGCCGTCATTTACGCATTCAAACATGATCTTGTCCATTAAATACATGAAAGAGTATACGAACACCCCGGCCATGCAGGCCGGGGTGTTTTCAGTGGAGGAAGGTGACGTAGACAAAGGCGGTAATCAGAATGAGATAGAAGATGACCAGTTTCCAATAGAGTCTTCTCATGCTTTTCCCCCTTTACTTCGGCCCGTCGTATTCCATTAAGTTTATGTGAAGGAGGCGTAAAGAATGACAAAGTTTACCCCGTCGCTGTATCTGTGGGGAACCTGTTTGATACACTTTTCCTAACACCTGTGCTTGTTTCATGAGACTTTCGGGAATACAAAGAGAGAGGTGATTTGTATGAATTGGAACAATCAGCTGGCCGGGAAACCGGTATGGGCTGGCGGAATATCCAATCGGGAAGCCAAAGAACGGACCGCCGCCAGAGTGAGCGGATATGTTGAAAATCAGCAGGTGATCGGCGTCGGTTCCGGGTCGACGGCTTTCATTGCTCTGGAAAAGATCGCTGAACGGGTAAAGAACGAGGGGCTGGACGTTTATGCCGTACCGACATCGAAAGAAGCGGAGATGAACTGTGCCTTGTTCGGCTTAAAGACGACAACATTGACAGCTGCAAAGCCCGACTGGGGTTTTGACGGAGCGGATGAGGTAGACAATGCCGGCCGGTTGATCAAAGGAAGGGGCGGAGCGTTATTCGCTGAAAAACTCGTGATGGCAAGCTCCCCTAAAACGTATATTTTAGTGGATGAAAGTAAATATGTTCAGAAACTCGGTGAAAAGTATGCTGTTCCTGTTGAAGTGGATCCGAGGGCTGTGCATCTTGTGGAAACAAAGCTTCAGGAATTCCCTTGTGTGGACATTCAGCTGCGGATGGCGGCGGCGAAAGACGGCCCCGTGCTCACGGAAGCAGGAAATCTCCTGCTGGAAGTGCGGTTCCAACACATTCATGATGAGTTGGAAAAAGAGCTCAGTGCCATCCCTGGAGTTATAGAAACAGGACTGTTCATTGGGTATCCCGTGGAAATTTTAACGGTTTGACGCCCATTTTACTTATATTTGTTGGTAACTCGTAATACTTTTTCTATAATAGTAGTAAATCCTTATTCAAAGGGGAATTCATTATGGGACTGCCAAATAGGATTGCTTACCAGGATCATCGCTACCCTCATGTTGTACTTGCGCCGATTGGGAAAAAGAACAAACATATTCGTTCCATCGGACATAAATTTGAACGGGGGTTATTATCCAGGCTTAACGATGCAATTGTGGATCATATCGGCAGGAAGTCTCTGGACACAACGTCCATCCAGAATTATCTCGGACTAACCGGAGATGCAGTTCTGCCTGTAGCTTTTCAAAAGGAAGAGAAGATCCATCCACATTTGCTGCGCCCAGAATTATTTTTATGGAAGTCCCTGCCTGAAGAACATGGACTACCTTTAAAAGATCAATATTTATATAACACAGATTTCACTCAGCTGTCCGCAGACCAGTTGTATGACCATGTCGGGGAAGTGCTGGATGATTATCTGTTTCTTTCTCACATCAGCACGGAAAGTCGTGAAGACTGGCTTGATAAAATAGCAGATGCGTTTCACCGGCATCCGATGGTCCAGCTTTTTCATCAAAAGCGCGAAGTCATCGATGCGGTCGAAACAATGAATCAATCCTCACTCATTTCTGTGCTGAACTATCCTGAGGACATCGCATATTGGAGGCACCGTGTCGAAATCGTCATGCGCCCGTTCCGAGCTCTTCCACAGGCGTGGGTCGAGCAGGAACAAGGCAGCTGCCCCCATTCAAAATGTTTACAGTTCGATGCCGGGGAGAAAACGATCTGCTGCTACTGTGAAACGTGTGATTTCTGCCTTTATTATGACACGGTGGAAGATATGGTCCGTTTTCCTGAAGAGTTTGATGTGGAACGGGCAGCCAAGCGCACAGCGACGATTGAGCAGCAGTTCAATGACATAGCGATACAGAACAGCAGGCTTCTCGAGCAGCTTGGCCAATTGAGAGCTTTGAAAAAACAGCTCAACACCGCAAGGAAATCCCTTGATGAAAGCCTGGCTGTCGTCAGCCGTATCGAAAAGTATCAGCGCAGAAAAGACGACCTGTCCGCCTATCCTTTACTGGACATGTATGACAAATTAAGCCGGGTTCATATTCCGGAGAAGCGGACCGATTCAGAGCTGCTGTGGCTGGCAGGTGTCCAGCTTCATGATGTCCGTATTCTTAAGGAGTTGAACCGCTGGCAGAAGGTCGTGCCGGAGCATGTCTACCCGAATACCCGGCATGTCCTTGAGGAACTGAAGGCGCGTCTCGAAGAAGTCCGCTACAATGATGAGGATATCATTCTGACCATTAAAGGAAGGTCCATCACTTATGCGGATACTCAGCAGATTCTTGACCTCATCTATTATTATGGCAGTGAATATCCGGTGCACACCCTGGTCCAGATGCTCGCGGGCAAGCCGACGAACAAATTAAGAAGTCTCTATCTTCATGAAACACGCTGGTTTGGTCTGTTATCGAGCTGGCCTGAAAAGCATATTCAGCGGTTGTTCACCCAGCTGGAAAAGCAGGGCTGGCTGATGAAGCAGCAGAAGGGTTATGCAATCAGTGATTATGCAGAGGAAGTTATGTAGAACAACGTTTTTTCATAAGAAAGACCTGCTTGTAAGGGCAGGTCTTTCTTTTCTGCATGCAGCTGAATCGTAAGCGTTTACTTGTGCTATAATTCATGTACAGCCAAGGTTCCGTCTTCCCTAGTGTATTCATCACGAGGCACGGGGAGAACAGGAAAACGGATAGTTTAAAGGAGGCCGCATACAAATGAAATCCATCTACCACAAAGCACTCGGGGAGCAGTTCCATAACCTTCATCCTGAGCTGCAGAAAAAATACGGATTAACGAGTAAGCAGAATCTTATGGTCCTTGGACAGGGCAGAATGACGGAAATCCGAGGAACTCCGGCGTTGGTGAGGCCGCTGATGAGTGCGGGGGTGAAGGATCACCTTCTCTTCAGAGAGCGTGGAAAAGATGTGCCGTTTACCCTCGAAAATTACGTCTATGAAGATGAAGAGGGCAGAGAAACGATCAGTTGGATCCGCCGCTTCTTTTTCCCATATGCCATCCGCGGTTTTGATTCTGCTGCGAGGTATGATGAAGAAAAACAGTGCCTTGTCGATCATCTTGGCCGTTCGGGCCTGGTAGAGGCAGAATTTGATCTTCACGTTACTTCAGAGGGCGGATTGTATATGGAGTCAAGAAC
Organism: Halobacillus sp. AWH4_228; assembly: GCF_056158365.1. Taxonomy (NCBI): domain Bacteria; kingdom Bacillati; phylum Bacillota; class Bacilli; order Caryophanales; family Bacillaceae; genus Halobacillus; species Halobacillus sp. AWH4_228. The sequence continues at coordinate 630,069 of NZ_JBSWTE010000001.1, forward strand.
GAATCATGTGGGAGGAGTGCTGGGCATGACCGGGCCTGTGACGTCCGTATATGAACATTATGAAGAAAAAGAAGGGGCGACACGGGTGCACGTCCATACAGAAGACCCTGTCCTCGGAACGCTCTTAATGTATGAAGGGCTTGTTCACACAGAATTCCTCCCGATGACGTTCCGCAATATCCCACAGCGTGGAGTACTTGACTAAAGGAGGTCCCACTCATGACCCAGCAACCGCCGAAAGGCAGTGAAGGCGTGCATACGGATTTTTCCGATCGGATGACTTATGGAGAATATTTACGTTTAGACCAGCTGCTTGATGCGCAGAAGCCGCTTTCTTCCCATCATGATGAAATGCTCTTTATTATGATCCATCAGGTGAGTGAAATATGGATGAAGCTGATGCTTCACGAACTCCAGGCAGCCATCCGGTCGATTCAACATGACGACATGCAGCCGGCTTTTAAAATGCTTGCCAGAGTCTCCAGTATTCAGAAGCAGATCATCCAAGCATGGGACGTACTGGCGACGATGACCCCGTCAGAATACATGGAATTCCGGGATCACCTCGGCCAGGCTTCGGGGTTTCAATCCTACCAGTACCGGATGATTGAGTTTGCTCTTGGGTATAAAACGAATGCTGTATTGAAGATTTACCGGAAAGATAAAGATCTTCACAATCGACTGGAAAAGGCCTATAAAAATCCCAGCTTGTATGATGTGACACTTGAGCAGCTGTCCAAAGCAGGTTTTGATCTCGATCCACAGGTGCTGAACAGGAATTATAAAGATGTGTATGAGCAGAACCCTTCGGTTGAAGCCGCCTGGGCAATGGTCTACAAAGATGTAGATCAGTATTGGCATCTGTATCAGCTGGCTGAGAAGCTTGTCGATTTGGAGGACAGCCTCCAGCAGTGGCGTTTTCGTCATATGAAGACAGTGGAACGGATCATCGGCCATAAAAAAGGGACAGGAGGATCCTCGGGGGTCGGCTACTTGAAGAAAGTTCTGGATCACCGCTTTTTCCCTGAGCTCTGGGACGTCCGCACCCACTTTTAATGTCAGAATAGGCTGAATATATCTGATTAATTAAATGATTGTTACATTTGTGTTACAATAGGTTGTGTGACTAATAGATAAAGAGGGAAGAATTATGAGACAACCTATTTTATATATATCACTGCTGGTCGTTTTAGTTGTATCAGGATGCTCATTTATCGCAAAAGCTAATGAAAATGATTCTAAACCATCTGATGAAACAGAACCAATGTACGATATCGATATGAAGACGGAACTCGTGGAGCATAATGAATACCACATAACCATCCACTATCCGCAGACAACCAACCATCAATTGAATCAGACGATTGTTGATTACGTCAATCAACAGAAGGCCGACTTTAAACAGGCCAGCTATCAGAATAAACAATCCGTGGAGGCTTCTGAATCCCATGAGCTTCACGTGGACTTTGAGATGCTCTATCAGGATCACCGTTTCTTCGTAGTCCGCTTCATAGAAACGATGGATGTAGGCGGAAACGAGGTTATCCAAAACCAGACCGTCATGAATTTTGATAAGAAGGACGGACGCAGGCTTGAGCTGGACGAGCTGCTCAAGAATGATCCGGAAGTGCTTGATGAACTGGCTGCATTGACAGAAGAAGCAATGAAGGAAGAGGAAGTCGCCACCCATTACCATCTACCTCTTCACGTGAATAAGGGAACATTTGAAGATGTGGCCCTTACCAAAGAAGGGGTGAGGGTCTATCTTCAGGCGGAGGACGGCACATTGGGATATGTACTGGTCGAACTTGAAGAAGGGCAGGATCTCATTCGGAAAGAATTTGTAGAAGCTTTGGAATCCGCTTCCGACGCATCGGAAACATCTTCTTCAGAGCAGGAGCAAAGCCCCGTGGAGGCTGTTTCAACGGATGACCTTGGGGTGGAAACCGGAGAAAAGAGAGCTGCTCTCACTTTTGATGACGGTCCTCATCCAACATGGACAGTGGATATTCTCAACCTTCTGGAGAAGTATGACGCCAAAGGCTCGTTTTTCATGATCGGAAAACGGGTGTCCTATTACCCGGAAACGGCCCGGATGGTGGCTGAGCAGGGTCATGAAATCGGAAATCATACGTGGGATCATCCCCGCCTCGCCCGGTTAAATCCGGAAGAGGTGGATGAGCAGATCCTCGCTGCCCAGGACGTGATCAAGCAGGCCGCGGGAGTAGAAACGGCTGGATTGAGACTGCCGTTTGGCGAGAATCCTCCAAAGGCTTATAAAGGCGATTGGAATACGGTTCCATGGACGCTCTATTCCGAAGAGTGGAGCGAACAGGAGCCGGAGGAAATAGCGGAAGAGATTATTTCACAGGCAGAGGATGGTTCAGTGATTCTTCTCCATGAATTAGAGAGCCGGACCCCTGAAGTCGTAGAGCTTGTGCTGGAACAGTTAACTTCCCAAGGGTTTCAATTTGTGAAAGTCAGTGATCTTCCATCATAAAAAAGACGGGTAGATGAACATCGTGTTCGTCTACCCGTCTTTTTTATGTTTTCTAGTCCTCATTCAGCTCATCTTTGATGAAACGGCCCCATTGTTCGAATTCAACGAGAAAGCCGTCGTGACCATAATCCGTAGGGATATGCCTGTGGACGGCCTTCGGTGCCGCCGATGAAAAAGCGGAAATCAGCTCTTCTGGATACAGCAGGTCGTGTTCAAAACTGAACGTGATCAAGTCTGCTTTATACTGAGCGGCGGCCGCTTTCCATCCTCCCCGGTTTCTCCCGATGTCATGGTTATTCATTGCATCAAGCAGGTACAAGTAGCTGTTCGCGTCAAACCGTTCTTTGATTTTATCTCCCTGATAATCCAGGTAGGACTGAATTTCATAAGTGTCTCCTCCATTGGACCGGTCAAACCTTTTTTCAAAAAGAGCAGGGCTTCTGTAAGTCACCATGCCGGTCATCCGCGCAATTTCAAACCCCTGCAGGGACTCATTCGTCGTGTAGTTCCCGTCTTGGAAAAAAGGATCGTTTTTAATGGCTTTCGCCCCGATATGATTGAAGGCGATGCCGTAATCACTTAAGTAGGGGGTGGCAGCCATAATCAGCAGCTTCTCCATAAAGTCAGGGTAGAGGAGCCCCCACTCATACGCCTGCATACCTCCAAGCGATCCTCCCGCAACAGCTTTGACCTGATGAATGCCCATCTTTTTTAAAGCCTCATACTGGGCACGGACCATATCCCGGATGGTCACTTTAGGGAAATGCTGACGGAATGGTCTGCCTGTATCCGGATTCATACTGGCGGGACCTGTAGACCCGTGACAACCTCCCAGAACATTGAAAGTAATCACTTGGAACAGGGAGGTGTCGATTGGCTCCCCCTCCCCGATTAATCCTGCCCACCAGCCGGGCTGCTCTTCCGTACCCACAGCTGCCTGGTTCCCGGTTAAAGCGTGGCAGACGACAATGACGGGAGCATGAGACGGGCCGGTGCGTTCGTAAGCCAGTTCGACAGATTCCAGCCGTCCGCCGGATTCGAAATGGAAGGGTCCCAGTTCAATCGTTTCCAAAGCTGCTGTCTGGCTGGCGGGGTTTTTTAAAGACATGCTTTCATTCTCCTTTCTGGCCATTATACAGTGACGAGTGTTTGAGATAAGTGGTGTCCTGAGCGGATCGAAACGATCGTCTCGTAAAGGCTCGCACCGGATAGGATTTGTTCATTTTTCAGGGAAGAAGCAGTTTTGGACCAGATGACCGATGGATTCGCCGACTGGGCCAGATCCGTTTGGTTTTCTCCAAGGGTTTCAAAGTAAAGAATATCGAAAGCTGGATCGTTCTGTTCCAGAATGTCTTCCACCTTTGAAAAAGTAGTCACATCAAAACCGAACCGCTCCAACTTGGAGGCTTCCTCCTGCAGGCCTCCCGGCTGATCAGGAATGACGCCGATCGTTTTCCGGCGGATGTTCCCATTGGACCGGTCGAGAGAGGAACGGAGAACGGTCTCCGCTGGATGAGGCTGTTCCTTATAAGGGCGGCTGTATCCATTGGCCTTTTCTATGGCTTGATCCAAGTCCTGTATAAGATCAGTCACAGATTCCAGACCAACCGACAAGCGGACAAGTTCTTCGGAAACACCGGACTTTTTCAAGTTCTCCTCATTCAACTGCTGATGGGTGGTGGATGCCGGATGGATGATCAATGATTTCGCATCACCCACATTAGCTACGTGGGACCAGAGTGTGGAGTGATCGATCAATTTACGACCGGCTTCGCGTCCCCCTTTGATTCCGAAGACAACCATGGATCCGGCTCCGCCTTTCAAATACTTTCGGGCAAGGTCATGAGTAGGGTGATCCGGCAGTCCAGGGTAATTCACCCAATCCACCCCTTCATGATTCTGCAGGTATGCAGCAATCTCATAGGCCTGTTCTGCATGCTTTTCGATTCTCAGGTGAAGCGTTTCAAGTCCCTGCAGGAGCAGGAAGGCGTTCTGGGGGCTCAGGCAGGCGCCGATATCTCTCAAAATCTGAACACGGAGCTTAACCGCATAGCCGGCAGGTCCAGCATCAATACCGAAGCGGATGCCGTTGTAGCTTTCATCAGGCTCAGTAAAACCCGGGAATTTTTCGTGATTCCAGTCAAAACGCCCGCTGTCTACGACAATACCGCCGATAGCTGTACCATGGCCCCCGATCCACTTCGTTGCGGAGTGGACAACGATATCGGCTCCCCAGGCGATCGGTTTGCATACATAAGGGGTGGCGAAGGTGTTGTCGACAATCAAGGGAATGTGATGGGCGTGGGCAATATCCGCTACCGCTTCAAAGTCCAGCACATTCAGGCTTGGGTTCCCGATGGTTTCAGCAAAAATCGCTTTCGTTTCAGGTGTAACAGCTTCCTCAAAGGCATTAGGATCGTTCCCATCTACGAAAACAACGTTCACACCATAGCGGGGAAGGGTGTGGACGAATAAGTTATACGTACCTCCGTACAAGTTGGAGGAAGTGAGGATGGTATCTCCGGCTCCGGCAACGTTCAGGACGGCCATCGTGATTGCCGCCATCCCGGAAGCTGTAGCGACAGCAGCGGCACCGTCTTCCAGAAGGGCAACACGCTGCTCAAATACATCGACCGTCGGGTTTGTGATTCTGGAATAGATGTTCCCTGGTTCGGCCAGGGCGAATAGGTTCTGGGCATGATCGGTATCATTAAATACATATGACGTTGTCTGATAGATGGGAACAGCACGCGATCCTGTTGCTGGATCAGCTTCCTGTCCACCGTGAAGCAGCTGTGTTTCATCACCGTATACATGATTTGAATTGGTCATTGTTTCATTCCTCCTTATGATTTCCAGGACATCCTGATCCTCGGTGTAGAGGGAAAAAGAAAAACCCTCTTCTGTAAGTAAGAAGAGGGCTTTTATGTATGCTTACCTCCCCTTATCTTTCAGATCATCTGATCTGTAGGATGTAGCACCTTTTCAAGTTTTCCTTGAAGGTTGCCGGGCGTCTCAGGGCCTAGTCCCTCTGCCGCTCACGATAAGAGTTTTCAATATTTAATTTATCTGACTTGTTTGAAATTATAAAGGGGTCCAGCTCTCTTGTCAATTCCCAGCTTGAAACAAGGGTGTTTAAATCTATAATAGGGCGGGAATGGATAATTAAGTCTATGTTGAAGGAGATGTTTTCATGAAGGAATATAGTGTAGTACCAAATAAAGATGTAACCGGATGGTTCGTAAAAATTGAGGACGTAGCTCCGACAGATTTATTTGATGAGCGTGATACAGCTGTAGAAAAAGCGGAAGAAATCGCGAAAAAGAACAAACCGAGCCGCTTGTACATCCTTGACCAGAATCACGAAGTTGAAGAAGAGCGTACCTTTTAAAAAATCCCCGTCCAGGGGATTTTTTTATGGCTTCCTATGCTTGTTTTCCTGTGGCTGTAGTTTTTTTGCGTGAAACCGATTATGATGGGACACAGGTTGAGAAAGAAAGGAAGGACCGGAATGAATCATACATATGACGTGATCATTACAGGAGCCCGGGCAGCTGGGGCAAGTCTGGCTGTCCTGCTCGGGAAAATGGGGAAGCGTGTCCTGTTGATCGATAAAGCCGCGTTTCCGAGTGACACACTGTCTACTCACTTTATGTCCCATACCCGCTTCCTTGAGGAACTGGGCATCCTTCATAAACTGGAGAAGACCGGTTTGAGAAAAGTGAGCCGGATGCGGACGTATATCGGCCAAAGTTTTATAGAAGGACCGAGAGCGGATTATACGATTATACCTAAACGAGATGTCCTGGACCCTCTTCTGATCGAGCAGGCCGAGGCGTTGAGTTCCGTCACTTTTATGCCGCGTACGTCAGCAAGAGGTTTGATCAGAGAGGACGGGCGCGTTGCCGGGCTTCACCTTGAAACAGAAGGGGAAGCGTGGGAGGCCTGTGCAGCGTGGGTGGCCGGAGCGGATGGAAAGAACTCGAACATCGCTGCCTGGACGGAAGCAGAGAAGTATCGGGAAACGAAGCCTCTCCGTCCGGTCTTATACGGTTATTACACAGGCGTGGAGCCGTTAAGCGAACCTGTAACGGAGATTTTCCTGCATGAAGGACGAATCGGCTTTGTATTTCCAATGGAGGAAAACCGGGATTGTCTCGGTATTGAAATCCACCCTGGGGAATTTACGGACATGATGAAAGCGCCGCAGGATACATTTGAACAAACGTTTAATCAATTTTACGGAATGAAGAAAAGGATGGAAGGGGCAGTTCTGCAGGGAAAGATTATCGGAACCCCCGGAATGCCGAACTTTTTCAGGAATGCTTATGGAGAGGGCTGGGTCCTCCTTGGAGATGCTGGTCACAGTAAAGATCCAAGTACGGGGCTTGGAATCAATGATGCGTTTCTACAGTCTTTTCTGCTGGCCGATGCTTTTCAGCAGATGGATGAAGGGGTGGATTGGAAAACAGCCCTGGATCGTTTTCAGAGTCGAAGGGATGAACAGCTGCTGCCGGGATTTCAGCTGACATTGGATTATATTCAATCGCTCCGGAAGTGGACAGACAACGAAATGGCATTGTTTCAAACCATCGCCGCCAACCCTATGGCGTGGAATAAGCTGATGCCTCATATGGGACGGCATTTGAAAGAAGACACCAAGGATTTCCCTCTTTTTTATCAATCGGTGGAAGGGGAAGCTTCCTCCTTCGGTTTCAGGAAGGATTAACTTCCTTTGAAGGCGAAATGGTTAAGAGAGGTGATGAGAAGATGGAATGGTCGAAAACATCAGCTTTCGAAAAGCTGCAGGAAATTTATACAGATAAAGTGATGCAGGACGAAAAAAGAAGAATCTTCCAAATGGTGTACCGCCATCTGCATGGCCATCTTGACGATCTTGCTGTGGAAACAGGTCTGACAGAAAAAGCTGAAAAACAATTGAAGTTTTTTAAAGAATACACGTTTATGCCGGGCGATAATCTTTTTCAGTCGATGCGCTGGGTCTTTTTGGTCGCCCGTGGAGAAAAACCGAAGGAAGCAGAAGAAACGAGGGATCACTTGAACCGGATTTACCGTTCGTTGTATCAGCCGGCCGGCTTGAAGAATCCGGCCATTCCAGAGACTTTCTGGGAAACGCCTCTCGGTGTCGCCTGTTTGGTGGCAGAAGAAGGAGTCGAGGCGGTTTATCCGATTCTTGATGAAGTTCTTGAAGTCGAAAAAATATAGGATGAATGGGGTTTTCTGCAAAGGAAGCCCAAGAGAAGAGAAGGGGAGGGTCAAGGATGGAACATTATGAAGTGACGATTATCGGTGCAGGCCTTGCAGGAATAACAGCCGCGCGCCGTCTGATGAAGCAGGGACGTACAAATATCCTGCTTGTCGATAAAGGGAAAAGTGTCGGGGGACGCCTCGCCACCCGCCGGATTGCGGGCGGCAGAGCGGACCACGGGGCCCAGTTTTTCACGGTCCGTACAGAAGAACTTGAAGAAGAAGTCCAGCACTGGGTGGAGGCCGGATGGGTAAAGGAATGGTTCGGTGACGACCACCCGCGGTACACGGCTGTAGACGGAATGAATGCTTTTGCCAAGCAGCTTGCTGAGGGTATCCCCACTTTATTGGAAACAAAGGTCGAGAAATTATTAGAAAATGACGGGGGATACAGGGTCTACAGTGCAGACGGTTCTGAATGGCAGACGGACAGCCTGTATTTGACGATGCCTGTGCCCCAGGTTCTGGAGCTCTTCAGAAACAGTACCATGAGCATGCCTGAACCTGTGAGAAAACAATTGAAAGGGATCCTGTTTGAGCCAACGTATGTGGGATTGTTTGAATTCAACAAGCCTACAGAACTTCCTGAGCACGGCCATTTGGATCAAGACCTTCCTGAAGGTGTGGAACGGATTGTCGACCATAGTAAAAAAGGAATTTCCGAAGATGTGATCGTCAGTGTCTATATGACAGCAGACTGGTCCAGAAAATACTACGGTGAAGATTATGTCATGTCTCTGGTGAAAGAAAAGGCGGAGAACTATCTTCCATGGGACGACCTGGAGTCGGAGCAGTTGAAGCGGTGGAGGTATGCCCAGGCGAAGAAAGTTGTGAAGGAGTCCTGTCTTGATGTGAATGGAGACGGCAGACTCATCCTCGGAGGAGACGCGTTCCTCCGCCCGAATGATACAGCCGGCCGGACCCGTTTTGAAAGTGCCTATTTGTCAGGGAAAGATGCTGCTGCCCATCTGCGCTGGTAGAAAAAGTTCGTCCTATCCAGTTAGAGTTGTCCGCATGTCATGTTGAGGGGGGCACGTTCCGCTTATCGGTGGATGCCTGCCGCGGGCACGGCCTCCGCTGACTTGGTCAAGAAAACCATTGGACCAAGTGGGTCTTCGGCTCGCGGGCTCGTCTGCGGAAAGGGAAGGGGCTTCCGCTCCTGGCAGTAGGAAAGAAATAAGCTTGTAAAGAAACAGAAGCTCCTCTACAAGGTGAAAGGTGTTCTCTCCAGGAGAACACCTTTTTATGTGACTTTCGGTTCGTATTTCTTCATGCGCTTCATGCGGGCCATCGTATAGACGGCAAGTCCTGCCCAGATGAATGTAAAGGCGACGCCATGCACCGATGTGAATGGTTCGTCGTAGAGGAATACACCGATGAACAGCATAATCGTTGGCGCGAAATACTGTAAAAAACCCACCATGGAAAGCGGAATCCGTTTGGCCCCCGCTGAGAATAAAAGTAACGGTACAGCGGTCACGACTCCGGCGCCGAAGACAAGGAGTGCTGTGAGCAATCCCCATTCTACGGATGCCCCCTGCCCGCTTAGCTGCTGGAGCAGGAAGAAAAGCGCAGCTGGTGTAACGATGAACGTTTCAATGGTCAGCCCAAACATGGCGTTCAACGGCACCAGTTTTTTAAGCAGGCCGTATGTTCCGAAGCTGAAGGCCAAGAGCAGGGCAAGCCAGGGGACGGAGCCGAACTTTAGTGTCATATAAAGGACGCCTGTTCCAGCGAGAGCGAAAGCGAGCCACTGGGCTTTCGAGAAGCGTTCCTGAAGGAAAATCATGCCGAGCAGAATGCTGACCAGCGGATTAATGTAATAGCCGAGGCTGGCTTCAACCACGTGGTTGGTATTGACAGCAAGTATGTAGGTCACCCAGTTGATACTGATGGTCACAGATGCCAGTGTCATTCCGATCATCTGCCGCTTATTCTTTAAAATCCGTCGGCATTCTTTGAAAAACGCCTGCTGTTTTTGAAGAACCAAAATGATCAGCGTCATAAAAACAAACGACCAGACGATGCGGTGGGCAAGAATCTCAAAGGCGGAAATTTCTTGAATCCATTTCCAGTAAATCGGAAGAATGCCCCATAGAATATAAGCTCCGGATGTATAGATGATTCCTAGTTTTTGATCATTTTCCATCTCTGTCCTCCTTTCCATAAAAAACTGTTCGATGTACGTCCGAATCATTATAGCACCATTTGCAGAACAGAATGGAAAGAAAAGGCCTGAAGTGCCTCCTTTTCCCTTGAAATCGAAAAGGGTGCGCTTCAGGGCCACCTATGAAGAGGAACGGTTCTTAGATGATCAAAAAGTACAGGCCGGCCAATGGCCTCTCCGGAAGATACGGGCGGCTGACCAATGGCGGTGATCTGGAAGCATGAGAAAAGCTTGTAGATAAACACATGGTTTCTCTACAAGCGGTAAAACGTTTGTCATTGATTACGGCGTGTCCTGCGGCCGGTCTGCATCACCAAGGTTTTGAAACGGGAGTTCCGCATGGTTGTCGATTGCTATTCTCAGAAGCGGCTGATCGGCTGGTCCTTCCATGACAGAACCATCATAGGAAAAGCGGGACCCATGACACGGGCAGTCCCAGGAATGTTCCGCACTGTTCCATTCGACTTCACATCCAAGGTGGGTACAGGTGGTATCCAGGACGTGAAGCTGTCCTTCCTCATCCCTGAATGCACCGGCCCTCTGTCCTTTCCACTGGACAACCATTCCTTCCCCTTTTTTTAAACGGTTCGGTTTATCTTCCACCAGTTCGACTTTTCCTTCCACCAGGTGGGCGGCTACATCGAAGTTCTGGGAAATGAACTGCTTCATACTTGGATCTGACTTGAAACGGGATGGTTTGAAAAGCTCGTGGAACAAGGAGGTTTCCCCGCATACATAATCGGTAATCAGCTGGGCAGCGAGTGTTCCATTGGTCATGCCCCATTTTCGGAAACCGGTCGCAATAAAAATCCGGTCGTTTTTCCGGGTGATCGGTCCGATATAAGGAACCTTATCGAGCGTCGTCAAATCCTGGGCAGACCATTGGAAGAGCTTCTTCCTGATGCCGAACGTCACGGCAGCAAACTCCTCCAGCGCCCGGTAGTGGAAGCTTGTATCGACCCCCTGACCGGTCTTATGACTTTCTCCACCGATGATCAGAACATTCTTTCCGTTGTACTCAGCCGTGCGGATCGAACGTTTCGGTTCGTCGATGGACAGGTACATGCCCGCAGGAACTTCACGCTCAGGTTCGACAGCGATCACGTAGGATCTTTCCGCATACATGCGGGAAAAGTACAGGCCTTTTCCATCATAAAAAGGGAAATGGCTGCAGGAGACCATTTTCTCGCAGGCCACGACGGACCCGCCGCCGGTTTTAATTTCAAGGCGGTCTTTTTCAGTAACGTCAACCGCTTTCGTCTGTTCGTAAATTTCTCCTCCAAGTCTCACAAATTCCTCAGCGATGGCTTTCAGATATTTCACAGGGTGGAACCGGGCCTGGTTTCTCATGCGGAGTGTCTTTTCAGCATCCATGCTGAAAGGGAGCGTATGACCTGTACCACCGGGAATGTCCAGCGTCTGATAGGCTTCGTACTCCTTGTCCAGTTTCAATGCTCCTTTAGAGGTGGTTGCGAATAAAAAAGCGTCTTCTTCCGCCCAGTCGCAAGCGATATTGTACTTATCGACCCATTCTTTCATCGTTTGGAGAGCCTTTGTCTGTGCCTGGTAATAAAGGGAGGCGGACTCCTCACCAAAGTGTTTAATCAACTCGTGATAGATTAATCCGTGCTGGGCCGTTACTTTGGCTGTTGTATGTCCGGAGGTGCCGTTGATCAATCGGTCCGCTTCCAGAAGAATGACTTTTCTCCCGGTTTTAGCGAGCAGATAAGCCGTCGTTATTCCGGTCATACCACCGCCGATGACAGCGACTTCCGCAGATGTATCTTCTTTTAACGGTTCATAGGAAGACAAGGATGTATCTTCTCTCCATAGTGGTTCAGGTTGTGTCCACTGTTCATAATGTGTCATAGAAACCCTCCTGAGAGATGCTTTTCTTACAGTGTTTCCTTTCCTTACCAAATCATGTATCTGGAAAAAATATAAGTTTTCGACAATCGTATGACATAATGAGGCTGCAGGCTTCTACCTGATCCCTGTATGGAAACTTTTGTAGTATAACCAGTGGGTATATGGAATCAGATGGAAGTGATAAACAGGATGGAAGTATGTGTGGCACGGCAGCCGATTTTGACGGTGGATGACGTATGAGCTTCTATACCGGAGTAGGGAGGAGAACAAGTTTGTGCCCATGGATGAGAACAAGGCAGCATCGGACGTGCTGATGAACAGTTTCGTTACAATCGGACTGGATCGGTTGTCCAATGATAAGCCCTGCTTTATTAATTTCATGGAGGACCTGTTGTTTTAAAAAATACCGGAATACTTCGACCCTGAAGAATTGGTCGTTGAGATCCTTGATGAAGTGTCATTCAGTTTCGAGATGATCCAGGTGTGCCGTGAGTTGAAATCAAAAGGGTACACCATTGCTCTTGACGACGTTATCGATCCGGAAAGGGCCTTTATTTTCGAACTGCTTCATTACGTGGATAACCGTATGGTTACAGAAGAGAACCGCTGCCACTTGCAGAAGGGATTAAAGAAGTTGATTTTGAGTGGCTGGAGCGGCTCTTTCATGAACATTTCAATGAACTTAAGGACGGAGACGATGTGGAAGAACAAGAGTCTCTGTGATGAATATAGTAGGTAAGGGGGGAGCCTTTTCCCTCCTTTTTTGATAAACTATTAATGTAAACGCTTACAGAAAAGGGAAGGGGAAGGGTTATGAAAAAGACACATATGGAAACAAAGATGATTCACAATGAGCAGGCTGGACATAATGAAACAGGGAGCCTGACCACCCCGATCTATCAAACTTCTACATTTTCATTTGCTTCTGCTCAGGAAGGGGCACGCAGGTTTGCCGGTGAGGAGGAGGGCTATATTTATTCCAGGCTCGGCAACCCAACCGTCGCCCAGTTTGAAGAACGAATGGCTGCTTTGGAAGGTGGCGGGAAGGGACTTGCCTTTGCATCTGGGATGGCGGCTGTTTCGGCCGTCCTTATTGCGCTTACAAAAGCCGGTGACCATATTGTCTGTTCCAATGGTCTGTATGGGTGTACGTACGGGCTGCTCAAGATGATGGAAGAGAAGTATGGGATTACTCATGACTTCTGTTCTATGGAGACAGAGGAGGATCTGAAGCAGACGATAACGGACCGGACGGCCTGTATTTTCGTGGAAACGCCGATTAATCCAACGATGAAAGTCATAGATTTGGAGATGGTGTCACGGACAGCCTCTTTGTCCCGCATCCCGGTTGTAGTTGATAATACGTTCTGCACGCCTTATCTTCAAAGACCGCTCGAACTTGGATGCGACGTTGTTGTTCATAGTGCAACGAAATATATAGGAGGACACGGGGATGTCGTAGCCGGTGTCGTCGTAGGGAGCCGGTCGTTTATGGAGAAGCTTGCTTCTTCCCAGCAGAAGGACATCGGCGGTATCTTATCTCCATTTGATGCGTGGCTGTTGATCAGAGGAATGAAAACGATGCACCTCCGCATGGATCGCCATAGTGCGAATGCGTCTGAAATAGCGGCTCGTCTGATTCGTCATCCGAGAGTGAAGCACGTGCATTATCCGGGCTTTGAGGATGACAGGCAGTCCGCGATTGTACAGAATCAAATGAAGGCCGGAGGGGGAGTCATCGCATTTGAATTGAACGGAGGACGGGAAGAAGCGGAACAATTCATCAACCGGTTGAACCTCATTAAGATTGCGGTCAGCCTTGGAGATGCCGAAACATTGATCCAGCATCCCGCTTCCATGACTCATGCGGTCGTTCCTGAAGAGCAGCGGAACGCCATGGGCATTCACGAATCGCTTATCCGTATATCCGTCGGACTCGAAGCCGTCGACGATATTTGGTATGATTTATATCAGTCCCTCTCGGAAGATTGATGAACGCGTCAAAGCCGTGACACCTGTCCGGCTTTTTTGTTTTGTTCGGCGTTTATCCTTTCCGGTGCAGGGAAAAGTAAAAGTAGCTTCATGAACAACCGTGAAACTAGCTTTAACATTTATAAAAACATAAAGGACGGTGCCGTATGTTTAAAAAATTATTCGGTAAAAAAAATGAAGAAGAGCAGCTGACTGCTCCTGTCAGCGGGAAAGTTGTCGCTCTTGATGAAGTGGACGACCCTGTATTCAGCCAGCGTATGATGGGTGATGGTGTTGCCATTGAACCTGCAGATGGAAAAGTGGTCAGTCCTGTATCCGGAGAAATCGTTCAACTGTTCCCAACCAACCATGCCGTAGGGATCAAAACGAAGTCCGGTGTTGAAGTCCTTGTCCACATCGGTCTTGAAACCGTATCAATGGAAGGAGAAGGTTTCGAAGGTCACGTGAAAGCTGGAGATCAGGTGAAAGCTGGAGACCATTTGATCACATTTGATATGGATCTGGTTAAAGAAAAAGCGAAAAGCACCATTACTCCTGTCATCATTACCAACTATGACGATATCATCGACTCTTTTGAACCATCGTACAGTGATCATGCAGAAGCTGGTCAGTCTACAGTGGCTGTCTTAACGACGAAGTAATAGGAAAAGCCTAAAATACCCTGGTGTTTTAGGCTTTTTTCTTTTTTATGCAGAAGATTTGAAGAAACAAAGCAATCTGCGTGGAGCAGCATGGCTGTCGGCTCGTATTCATCTGCTGGGATATGAATGGAAAATAGATAGAAAACGCTATATAATAGGTGGAAAGAATCAGGTGATAGGACGTATTTATACATAGAGGGGGATGACATTGACGGAGCGGGACGAGGAACTGAGAGAACTTGTAGAAGCAGAAGTACGTAAAAACAAAGAGAGTGTGGAAGGGGATCCTTACCGCCTCACGTACCACCATATGCCTGCTGCAGGATTGATGAATGATCCGAATGGATGGATCCAGTGGAACGGCACCTACCACTTGTTTTATCAGTGGATGCCTTTCCATACAGGCCACGGCGCCAAATTCTGGGGACATCGGACATCCAGGGATCTTATCCACTGGACGGAGCAAAAGCCTGCGCTTACGCCGTCCGAATGGTTTGATAAGGACGGGGCATTCTCTGGGAGTGCTGTTGTATCGGATGATCAGCTGCATCTTTTCTATACAGGAAATATAGATGGTGATGGAGACCCTGAAGAGGAGTATCAGTGCCTGGCCGTTTCGAGTGACGGGGTGACCTTCACGAAAAAAGGTGTCGTCGTGGAGCGTCCCGAAGGGTATACCAGTCATTTCCGGGATCCTAAAGTATGGCATCATGAAGGAAAGTGGTACATGGTTGTCGGGGCACAGACGGAAGCCAAGCAGGGGCAGGTGTTGTTATATCAATCACAGGACCTGGAAAACTGGGAGTTTATCGGACCTGCCGCAGGGAGTTTCCAAGGGCCGCTGCAAGCGTTCGGTTATATGTGGGAATGCCCGGATTTCTTTCATTTGAACGGCCGGGATGTATTGATTGTTTCTCCACAGGGGCTTGACCCGGATGGGATGGATTATGCCAACACTTATCAGAGTGGATTTTTCACCGGCAGTTTGGATTATGAGGCAGGGACCTTCGATCATGGCGCCTTCAAGGAACTGGACCGAGGATTTGAATTTTATGCGCCGCAGACGATGGAGGATGAGCATGGAAGACGCCTCCTTGTCGGATGGATGGGAGTGCCTGATCAATGGGAGGAGGCTCACCCAACGGTCGATAACCATTGGATCCATGCCCTGACCCTTCCGCGGGAATTGACATGGAGGGATGGACAGTTGATTCAGTCCCCGGTGGAGGAACTGCAGGAAATGAGAGGGCCGGTCCTTCTGCATTCGTCCATCACAATTGAAAATGATCAGAAAGCTGTGAGAGGAGTAGAAGGGCGGTCCATAGAGCTTAACCTTGAATTTGAAAAGCTCGGGGATCAGTTTGCGCTGGAATTCTACCAATATGCCTCCCTCAGCTATAGAAAAGGCATTCTTACTTTATCGCGTCCGCGTCTGGATGAGCATTCCAAAACGGAATTCCGGAGAGTCCGTCTTGAACGGCCATTGGAAAGCTTACGTATCTTTGCGGATACATCCAGCCTGGAAATTTTCGTGAACGGGGGCGAGGAAGTGTTCACCTCGCGGATCTTCCCTCAGCCGGAAGAAGAGCATATATTGTTTACTTCACTTGGGGAGAGCACCTTCTCCATTGAAAAGTGGAATTTGTCAGGGTGGACACTTGAGCAGGGATGAGGCTCTGTCAAGCTTCCTGAACACTATTTCTGTATGGTAAGATAAGGATACGTATTTTGCACGAAGGGGTCATGTCTATGAGTCAATCTTCTAAAAAAATGAAAGCAAATGAACGGCGGGAGTACATCCTCACCCTGTTGAAGCAGCGGGGGATGCCGATTACGGGAAGTGCTCTAGCTGAAGAAATGAATGTAACGAGGCAGGTGATTGTCGGTGACGTTTCCCTGTTGAAAGCGGGGAACGAACCGATTGTGGCTACCAGTCAGGGCTACATGTATATGTCAGAGGCTAAAGAAGATCTGGCTTATCAGCGGACCATTGTCTGTCGGCACGAAGGAAGCGAGACAGAAAATGAATTGAATATCCTGGTGGATCATGGTGTCCACGTCCGGGACGTCGTCGTCGAACACCCGGTATACGGGGATTTGACCGCACGACTTCAAGTCGCAAACCGCCGCGATGTAAAGAAGTTCATTGAAAAAGTCCGTTCCACCAATGCTCCCTTTTTATTGGAGCTTACGGGCGGCATTCATACGCATACGATTGCTGCAGAGAGCAGGGAAGCGCTGGATGAAGCAGAACAGGCTCTTAAAGAAGCAGGAATTCTTTTGGAACATCAAGGATAGATGGGTACGAGACAGGCATAAGGTGAAGCGCCTGTCTTTTTTTATGGTATTTTTTACATGATTTCATTCCATTCCCAACCTTTGTGAGGTAGAGAATATGATATATTGAGAGAAATGGTGTTCATTAAAAGGCAGGTGTCTACATGATCGATATATTTCCAATTTTATTAAGTATTATTCTTGGCTTAAACGTCCTGCTCGCTTTGGCGATCATCTTCCTCGAACGAAGAGATGCCAGTGCGACGTGGGCGTGGCTGATGGTGCTCTTATTCATTCCTATTGCCGGATTCCTGCTGTACTTGATTTTCGGGAGGCGACTCAACCGGAAAGAAATCTTCACGTGGGATAAAAAGAGCCGTCTCGGTCTTCTTACGGCTGTCCAGGAGCAGTTGACGGCCATTAAGGAAGGACATCTGGAAGTTCAGCATAAAGACATTATTCCTTATGAGGATCTGATATACATGCATCTGAAAAACAACGATGCCCTTCTTTCCCAGAACAATGCTGTGCAGATCTTTACGGATGGGCAGAAGAAATTCCAGGCTCTTCTTGAAGATATTGAACAGGCGGAAAATCATATCCATCTGCTGTATTACATTCTCCGGGATGATAACCTTGGACAGCGGCTCGCAGATGCGTTGATTCGAAAGGCGAAAGCCGGTCTTGAAGTAAAGCTTCTTTATGATGATATGGGATCTCGTCTTTTGAAGCGGGGCTACCTGAAGAAGATGAAGCAGGCCGGCATTCAGGTGGAGTCGTTTTTTCCTTCCTTTATTCCGAAGGTCAATTTGAAGATCAACTACCGTAACCATAGGAAACTGGCAATCATCGATGGGAAGATCGGTTATACCGGTGGTTTTAATATTGGGGATGAATACCTTGGCTTTAATAAGCGGTTCGGCTACTGGCGCGATACTCATCTCCGTGTCGAGGGGGATGCGGTGAACAATATGCAGACGCGTTTCATTCTCGATTGGAACCATGCCTCCCGCAGAGACATCGTATATGAAGAGCGTTATTACAAAGCGGAGCCAAAGGGCGACGTCGCGATGCAGATTGTTTCAAGTGGACCGGATTCTGAATGGGAACAGATCAAACATGGTTATCTGAAGATGATTCTGTCTGCAAAAAAACATGTGTATATCCAGACACCGTATTTCATTCCCGATGACAGTCTTCTTGATGCTCTCCGTGTAGCTGTTCTTTCAGGTGTCGATGTTCGGATTATGATTCCGAATAAGCCGGATCACCCTTTTGTTTACTGGGCGACTTATTCCAATATCGGCGACATGCTGAAGGCCGGGGCAACGGTTTATATTTACCAGAAAGGATTCCTTCATGCCAAGACGATTGTCGTGGACGATACTATCGCTTCCGTCGGAACGGCCAATATCGATGTACGCAGCTTCCGGCTCAATTTTGAAGTCAATGCCTTTCTCTATCATCCGGATGCAGCGAAAGAGCTGTCTGACCGTTTTCATGAAGATATCGTAGATTCGACTGAGCTCACTCTGCCGCTTTATCAATCAAGGTCAACGTGGATCCGTTTCAAAGAAGCGATCTCCCGGCTGCTGTCGCCGATCTTATAACGTAAAAACCCCTGCCTGTCATAGGCAGGGGTTTTTGGACTGTAAATATAGGATTTGGAGATCCCCATATGTCTTATGAATGGTCACGTTCCGCTTATCGATGGATGCTTGCCGCGGGTACGGCCTCAGCTGACTTGGTCAAGAAGATTACTTGACCAAGTGGATCTTCAGCTCGTGCTGTTCCCGCAGGCGTCACCACCGAACGTTCCTTGTGAGCTCCATACATGACGAGGTGGGCATCGGGCTTTTAATCAAGATAAGGTTATCTCCCTTCGTATGGAAAAATCATAGACGGGAAAGAGCATGTTCACTATAAGATTTTTGATGGTTTTCTAATGGTGCTTGAAAAACACGATGCTTCTTCTCCTTTATATCTGAAAAAAACCCCTGCACACCGTGTGCAGGGGTTTTTTGAGAGAGGTTGATTTGGTTTTACTTCGATCATAGAAAGGACGGAGCGGCAGGCATCAAACAAACAGGATAGGAGGGGGGGATCTCAGCTGTTTGGTGACACCGGCCGGCCTGTCGTTTCTGTACCTGCCTCTGTTCTGAAAAAGGAGGTTAGTCTTTTTCGGAAGCAGAGGCTCCACTTTACTTTGGCTGGCTGCTGAAACGGCCGTGCCTGCTCATCGGCATAGGGGTTGGGTTCCGATGGACAAGGCCTGACTGTTCCGTGTTTTCTGTTCGTATCCGTATTCTTCATATCTGTTCAATACTTACTGAGAGGTCAGTGTGAGCTGGACGGTGGTTGGGGTCCCGTCCCGATACACTTCAAGCTCTACAGTATCTCCGTTCTGTGCTTGGCTGTAGAGATACTGCCGTAGACGGATGAGCGAGTCTACTTTATTCCCGTCGATGGCGGTGATGACATCGTAGCGTTCCAGTCCTGCTTTTTGAGCAGGGGAACCTTGCTCGACGCCCTGGACAAGGACGCCGTGGGTGATATCAGTTGGTAAACCCAGTTCGCTTTCCAGAACAGGATTTGGAATCTGGCTTACATCCTGCAGGGAAACACCCATATAGGGGCGCTGTACTTCCCCGTTGGTCTCTAAGTCTTCAATGACAGGTTTGGCGGCGTCCATAGGAATCGAAAAGCCAATGCCTTCGACTTCGGCCTGGGCGATCTTCATAGAATTGATACCAATGACTTCACCTTGTAGGTTAATCAGCGCACCACCACTGTTGCCCGGGTTAATGGCTGCATCTGTTTGTATGACTTCGGTCTGCCAGTCGGCCTGGTCGTCACCATTGATGTCCACCGGAATATTCCGGTTCAATCCACTGATGATTCCTTTAGTGGCCGACCCTGCGAATTCCATGCCCAGTGGGTTGCCGATGGCTATGGCTGTCTGGCCGATCTCTACGTCACCGGCATTCCCTAAATCGGCAACTTTCTCGACATGTTCGCTATCTATTTGTAAAACGGCCAGGTCTGTCAATGGGTCGCTGCCTTTTAATTCGGCTTCTGCTTTGGTCCCATCACTAAGGATGACCTCAAGGGCTGAAGCATTCTCAATAACATGATGGTTGGTGACGACAAATGCCTGATCACCTTCTTCTTTGTAAATGACCCCGGAACCTGTGCCGGCCTGTTGTGTTCCCTGAGCTGAACTTTGAATGTTGCTTATACCAACGACTGCCGGAGAAACCTCATTCACTG
The DNA here is from genome assembly GCF_056158365.1 of Halobacillus sp. AWH4_228. Classification (NCBI taxonomy): domain Bacteria; kingdom Bacillati; phylum Bacillota; class Bacilli; order Caryophanales; family Bacillaceae; genus Halobacillus; species Halobacillus sp. AWH4_228. Next base: position 650,053 of record NZ_JBSWTE010000001.1, read on the forward strand.
CTTGAGTGACATCTTCTTCGTTCTGTCCGATATTCACTTCATCAGCCTGTGCTGTCGGCTCTTCGGTGTTGATTTCAATAGAAATTCCTTTCCATTGAAAGACCGTCGTTACGATAAAAACAGCGATAATGGCACCGAGGACGCTGAAGGCCATCCCCGAACGTTTATACTGCTTTCTGCTTACATTCTTATCATCATCCAACATAGAGTAACGGCTGCCCCTTTCGTGAAGATCTGCTGGAATGTCTTTGGTGTTTCCCTCTGACAATTCTTATTATAGGCATGACTTATGGAATGACTTTGGAGAAAATGTGTAAAAAGTGTGTAATGGAAGAGGAAGTTCTGAAAATGTGAGAGAATAAAAGAAAAAACCAGGAGGAAACGTGATGAACCGACTTATTGGATTGGTGGAAGATGATCCAAACATCAGGGATATAGTAGAAGCCTACTTAAAGAAAGAAGGCTATCAAGTGATCAGCGTGGAAACGGCAGAAGAGGCCTGGGGAATATTCGAAGCGTCGTCTCCGGACCTCTGGGTGCTGGATATCATGCTGCCAGGCATGGATGGGTATGAATTCTGCAAGAAAATCCGACTGACTTCAGAAGTTCCGATTATCATCATTTCTGCCAAAGATGACGAAATCGATAAAATTCTCGGCCTTGAGCTCGGTGGTGACGATTATTTGACGAAACCCTTCAGTCCTCGGGAACTGGTCGCGAGGGTGAAACGACACTTGAAGCGGTGGGAAGCCATGAAGCCTCTTTCAGAAGAAAGGCTCGATGTGATCAAGGCCGGCGAGCTTGAACTGAGTGAAGCCGAAAGGCGGGCCTATTTCAAGGGAATGGAAGTGGAAGTCACGACAAAGGAGTTTGAAATGCTCCGCATTCTGGCTTCCCAGGAAAACCGGGCGTTCTCAAGAGAAGAGCTTCTTATTAAAGTATGGGGCGATGATTATTACGGCAGCGACAGAGCCGTCGATGATCTGGTCAAACGACTGCGGAAGAAGATGAAGGAACTGCCGATTGAAACCGTTTGGGGTCATGGCTACAGGTTGAGGGATCAGTCCTCATGAAGCTGCTCTATCAATTGAATGCAGCCTTCACTGCGTTAATCATCATCGTTATGTCCATTACAGCTTTTTTCGTTTATTCCTTATTAATGGATATGCTTATTCAGGATGAACAGCGCCAGTTGAAAGGCAGGGCGGAGCTCTTAATTGATTTGATTAATGACCAGGATGAAGACCGTACCCCGGAGTTATCCCAGTTGATTCAGGACCGCAATTATCCCATTTTATTGTTCGACAGCGACAATGGAGAAATCCTGTTCCGCACGATGCCGGCCGCTATTGCTGCTTCCTGGATGGAGCGGTATGAGGGAGAATTGGAAGGGGAGGAAGTGTGGGAGAGTGAAGGGGAGAAGTATGTGGTCTATGATTTCCCGGTCAATGCTGGAAACAGTCAGATTCTTGTGATGGCGACCCCGCTGAATGATCTCCAGGCGGTCCAGTCCGTATTTGCGATCCGGATGATCATGGTCTTTCTGATCGGCCTCCTTCTCGCCTTGATTGTCAGCTACATTTTAACGTGGAGGCTCGTTACACCGTTGACGAAGCTGAAGCAGGAAGTGAAAAAAATCGAGAAACGACGGTTCGATGATGTTAAACAGGTCCAGGCTTCCGGGGAGATCAAAGAAGTCGAGCAGAGCGTCCGGCACATGGCTGCGGAGCTTGCGCGTTACATCCATTCCCAGAAACAGTTTTTCCAGAATGCCTCCCATGAGCTGAAAACACCTCTCATGTCGATTCAAGGCTATGCAGAAGGAATACGGGACGGTATTTTCCAGGGAGAAGCGGCGGAAAAAGGATTGAACGTCATGGTCAGTGAAACGGAACGGCTGAAAAAGATCGTCAATGAAATGATTCTGCTTGCTAAGCTCGACAGCAGTGAAGATGTCTACCATCCTGAACAGACAAACATCACTGATGTAGTCATACAAGCGAAAGACAGACTCATTCCGCTTGCGAACGATAAGGATATGACCATTGACTTGAAAGGCGGCGATTCGTTTTATTCGTTTGTAGATCGAGAGCGTATACTCCAAGCAGTCATCAACATATTAAGTAATGCTGTCCGTCACGGAACCCATCATGTAACTGTAGAAATCGAAACGCAAGCCGAACAGATGCACGTCAAAATCAAAGATGATGGCACAGGGATTCCAGAGGCACTTCTCCCGCAGATGTTTGAGCGGTTCATCAAAGGGAAAGAAGGGGAAACGGGACTCGGTCTTGCTATCGCCCGGGCTATCATCGAGAGGAGCGGAGGGACCATCAAGGCCTATAACCGCGATGATCAACCAGGAGCCGTTTTTGAAATCCGTTTTCAAAGGAAAGACGAGCTTCTCTAACATGATATAATGTATCTCAGAGAACGATTCCACATGAAGGTGAGGAAAAAGATATGGATGCAAAACCTTGTATAGATTCACTGACCGTTAAAAATTCACATGTACTTCCTCCGGATACGAATACCCACGGAACCCTTTTCGGTGGAAAACTGATGGCTTACATTGATGACGTGGCTGCAATAGCTGCCGTCCGGCACTGCCGCAAACCGGTGGTCACCGCTTCCACTGACTCTGTCGACTTTCTTCAGCCGGTATTTGAAGGCGATACGATCTGCCTTGAAGCCTTTGTGACATGGGCGCATAATACATCCATGGAAGTATTCGTGAAAGCAACGACAGAAAACCTGCTGACAGGAGAACGGAAAGTATGCACTACCGCATTTCTATCCATGGTGGCTGTTGATGAAAACAATGACCCGACACCAGTACCGCCGGTGTACCCGGAGACAGAGGAAGAACAGTGGCTTCATGATCACGCCCAGAAGCGTCATGAGCACCGGAAAAGCCGTCGGAAGGAATCCAAGGAACTCGCTGAGAAATTCGGCACGAGTCTTCCGTGGCTAAGGAATTCCTAATACTAGACCAGGAGAGGCAGCGCTTCTCCTGGTTTTTTAATACCCGCATATCCATAACTTCGGCGGCTCCTGAAAGATACCGGACTTTCGAAACAGAAATATCCTGCTGCGGGAGGGGATCCTTTCATCGGAAAGGCAGTAGTGGTGAAATCCAATTGTATGATAAAATAAAAAAGTTGAACTTATTCATGTTTTTTTCCTTTATGATAAGGGAATACGTGTGTTAAAACAGGAAAACATTTACATTTTATAGGAGTGATCAGTGTGCAGGAAGTCTTATCCTTTTTGAATGACTGGATGTGGGGGACCATTCTTGTCGCCGCCTTACTGGGTGTGGGCTTATGGTTTTCAATACGTCTGAAATTCGCACAGTTTCGTTACATACCCGAGATGTTCCGTGTCTTGTTCGATAAACGGGCGATCTCGGCAGAAGGAAAGAAAGGAACTTCTCCTTTCCAGGCCTTCGCTATTAGTACGGCATCCCGTGTCGGTACAGGAAACCTGGCAGGTGTCGCTGCGGCTATTACTGTCGGAGGACCTGGTGCGGTCTTCTGGATGTGGATTGTAGCTATCCTCGGAGGAGCTTCAAGCTTTATCGAAAGCACCCTGGCCCAGGTCTATAAGGTTCCGGATAAAAACCAATACCGAGGCGGACCGGCTTATTATATTGAAAAAGGATTAAAAAACCGGACGCTGGGGATTGTCTTTGCCGTTACCATCACTTTTACATACGGTCTTGTATTCAGTTCTGTGCAGTCCAATACGATCAGGCTTGCCTTTGAAAACTCCTTTGATGTTGATAAATGGCTGATGGGGGCCATCCTGACTGTTTTCGTAGCTTTAATTATCTTTGGTGGACTCAAGCGTATCGCCCAGGTGACGCAGTACATCATTCCGATAATGGCGATCTTCTATATCATTCTTGCCACCTACGTCCTGTTCGGCAATATTGCTCAAGTACCGGAAATGATCGGCCAGATTTTCGCAGGGGCGTTCGGCTTCCGTGAAATCGCTGGTGGAACCTTCGGCGGTATGATTCTGATTGGAATTAAGCGCGGCCTGTTTTCCAACGAAGCCGGTATGGGTAGTGCGCCGAACGCAGCGGCTACGTCAGAAGTGACCCACCCGGTCAAGCAGGGACTGATTCAGACCCTTGGTGTGTTCACGGATACGCTGCTTATCTGTAGTGCTACAGCTGTCATCATCTTGTTTGCCGGGGGTTATGAAAACACCTCCCTTGATGGCATCCAGCTGACTCAGGAAGCTTTCGAATCCCAGCTTGGATCATGGGCAGCGGTATTTATCGCTATTGCCATTCTTCTATTTGCCTTTAGTTCGATTGTTGGAAACTATTATTATGGAGAAACGAACATCGAATTTATTAAAACGAGTAAAAGCACCATTTTCATCTATCGTCTTGCGGTATTGGCTATGGTTATGTTCGGTGCTGTCGCTGAATTTGACCTTGTCTGGTCACTGGCGGATCTAACGATGGGAATCATGGCCTTAATCAACCTGTATGCCATTTTCCGGTTGTCATCGGTGGCCTATGCAGCTCTCAATGACTATGTGAAACAGAAAAAAGCTGGGAAAGACCCTGTCTTTTATCAGGATCACCTGCCTGGTGTAGACGGAATGGAATACTGGAGAAGAGACCAGTCCTCTGAGAAGGAAGACGCATAAATTGATACAAAAGCTGTGGACGGGCGATGCCCTGTCGACAGCTTTTTTCTTCCCTTCCCAGACCCTGTCCTCCACAGCAGAAGCGGCCGGTGTGATATGATGGGAGCAGATTCTTATTAAAGGAATGAGCGTAATGAGTGTAGTATCAGTCAATCAACTGAGTAAAAGTTATGGAGATAAAGATTTATTTGATGACCTATCCTTTACGATATCCAGCCAGCAGAGAATCGGCTTGATCGGTGTGAACGGGACCGGAAAATCGACCCTGCTGAAAATTCTGGCCGGTATGGAAACAGGGGATCAGGGCGATATGGATCATGCGAAGGATTTCACAGTGGAGTATCTGCCACAGGACCCTGAATTCAACCAAAGCCAGACGGTTCTGGAACATATTTATGACGGGGAAGCTGAAATTATGGTGCTGATGCGCAGGTACGAGCAGGTCATGCTGGAACTTGCTGAAAATCCGGAGGACACCGGCGTCCAGGAGCGGATGCTCGACCTGCAGCAGAGAATGGATGAAAAAGGGGCCTGGGAAGCGAGCACTGTAGCCAAGACCGTCCTTTCCAAGCTCGGCGTCACGTACTTTGATAAAAAAGTATCGGAGTTGTCGGGCGGTCAGAAAAAGCGGGTGGCCATCGCCAAGGCGCTTATTCAGCCGGCGGATCTTCTGCTGCTTGATGAACCGACCAACCATTTGGATAATGAAACGATCGAGTGGCTGGAGGAGCACCTTTCCTCCTACAAAGGGGCTCTTATGGTTGTGACGCACGACAGGTACTTCTTGAATAGAGTAACGAACCTGATCTATGAACTCGATCAAAGCAGTCTGTATACGTATGAGGGAAACTATGAAACCTTCCTTGAGAAAAAGGCTGAACGCGAAGCGTGGGAACTGCAGGCTGAACAAAAGCATAAAAATACCATGCGTAAGGAACTTGCCTGGCTGAAAGCTGGAGTGAAAGCGAGATCTACAAAGCAGAAAGCGCGTATTCAGCGGGTGGAAGCGATGAAAGAAGAGACCTTCCACACGAAAAAAGAAAATGTTGATATGGCTATCGGCTCATCAAGGCTTGGGAATCAGGTCATCGAACTACAGGGGGTCACCCACAGTTACGGCGGCCATAAACTGCTGGAGGACGTCGATTACTTAGTCGTCCCCGGAGAGCGGCTTGGGATCATCGGTCCCAACGGATCTGGAAAAACAACCCTCCTGAATATTATGGCGGAACGGATTACACCGGACGCAGGAAATGTTCACACAGGCCAAACCGTGAAGATCGGATATTACACACAGGATCACGGAGAGCTCGATGAAAGCTTGAAAGTGATTGAATACATTAAAGAAGTGGCAGAAGTCATTCGGACTGAAGACGGAACAGAGATTACCGCCGAGCAGATGCTCGAACGTTTCCTATTCCCACGACCGCAGCAGTGGACCTACATTAAGAGGCTCTCCGGTGGAGAACGCCGGCGCCTTTATTTGCTGCGCGTCCTGATGAGTGAACCGAACGTTTTGTTTCTTGATGAGCCGACGAACGATTTGGATACAGAAACCCTTGGCGTTTTGGAAGACTATCTGGAGCAGTTCCCCGGTGTCGTCATTACGGTTTCCCACGATCGTTATTTCCTTGACCGCGTCGTAAACCAGCTGCTTGCGTTTGAACAGCGTGGAAAACTGCGTCGTTTCTATGGAAATTATTCCGAGTACCTGGAAGCTGTCAAAGAGGAGCAGACGGTTTTGAAGGAAAATAAACAGCCGTCCGCCCAGGAGGAAACGAGAAGAGGGAACCGTAAGCGGAAACTTTCCTATAAGGAAAAACAGGAATGGGAGACCATTGAAGACGATATTGCCGCTTTGGAAGAGAAGATCGAAGAGTTGAATGACCAGCTGGCTCAAGAGGCTTCCAATTATGACAAGGTCAGGGACCTTACTGCTCAACAAGAAGAAGCGGAGGCGGAGCTGGAGCAGAAAATGGAACGCTGGGAAGAGCTCTCCCTCATAGTTGAAGGGCTTGAATAATGTTCAGAGAAAAAGGATGGCACCTTGAAAGAACGTGCGCCTTCTTTTCCATATATGCAGGGCAGTGGTCCATCCGACCCTGTCCCGCTTCCTTTCATATGTTTTGTAGTCATCGTTTTTTTGTGGAATAATGAATACGGATACACTGTTTAAATATAGGAGGTAGACAGATGAAAATGCCAAGTATGGATAAACTCGAAAAATATGCAGAATTGGCGCTTCGTACAGGCGTCAATCTTCAAAACGATCAGCTTTTAATGATCAATTCCACCATTGAAGGGGCGGAATTCACTCGTATTGTCGCCCGTAAAGCGTTTGAAATGGGAGCCAAGGATGTACATATTAACTGGGGAGACGATGAGCTGACACGCATGGCTTATGAGCACGCGGATCAGGAAACACTCTCCCACGTACCGGAATGGCAGCAGGAAAAATACACGTATTTCGCAGAGCAGGGAGCAGCCATCCTTTCCATCCGTTCCACGGACCCGGATCTTTTGAAAGGGATTGATGCTGGGAAAGTAGCTTCTGCTGCTAAAGCACGCTCAGAGGCGATGTCCACATTCCGTAACTACACGATGAATGACCGGATCCAATGGTCGATCATCAGTATTCCTCTTCCAAAGTGGGCGAAGAAGATTTTCCCAGGGGAAGAGGAAGATACAGCTGTGGAGAAATTGTGGGAGCAGATTTTCAGCATCGTCCGTGTGGATCAGGAAGATCCGGTGGACGCTTGGAAAAAGCATAATGATACGCTTATCACCGCCCGTGAATATTTGAATAAGAAACAGTATCAGAAGCTGATTTATAAAGCGCCGGGCACTGATCTTGAAGTGGCGCTTCCAAAAGGACATGTCTGGAAAGGCGGACCGGCCAAAACGGCAGAAGGTGATATTTCATTTAACCCGAACATGCCGACAGAGGAAGTTTTCACAGCTCCTCACAAATACGGTGTCGATGGGAAAGTGGCGAGCACGAAGCCGTTGAACTACGGTGGGAACGTCATCAATAACTTCTCTCTCACTTTCAAAGAAGGAAAAGTGGTGGACTTTACGGCGGAAGAAGGAAGCGAAACCCTTCAACACCTGCTGGATACGGACGAAGGCTCCCGTCACCTTGGTGAACTCGCGCTCGTGCCTCATGAGTCACCGATTTCTCAATCCGGACTGATTTTCTATAACACCCTTTATGATGAAAACGCATCTTGTCACCTTGCGCTTGGAAAAGCGTATCCGAATAACGTGCAGGGCGGTTCCGACATGAATGAGGAAGAATTAGATCAGAATGGTGTCAACCACAGCCTCACCCACGTGGACTTCATGATGGGATCCGGGGAACTGGATATCGACGGTGTGCTTGAAGACGGTACAACCGAAGCCGTCATGAGAAAAGGCAGCTGGGCGATTACGTTTGAATAATGAATAGGAAGACAGCCGGGGACGTCCCGGCTGTCTTTTTTTGTTTCTTCCTGTTCATAAATACCATCCATAATGTGTAAAAAGATTATCTTAGAATAACTTCTGATTCAGTAATGGTATTGAATCCGCTGCTTTCTTTTTAAACATCGGCCGATTAGGGGAATGAATAAAAAAAGGAGGTGGCCGATTTGATCTATGATGCTGCTGTTGTGGGTGCTGGTTTCGGGGGACTGGCAGCCGCTGCGGATTTAACCTATAGAGGGTATAAGGTCGTCGTATTTGAAGCGTCCAACGAACTGGGCGGAAGCGCGGGTAAATTCGAGAGGAACGGTTATCGTTTTCAATCCGGTGCTACCGTTGGGATGGGGTTTGAGCCCGGAGGTGTACTTGACAGCTTATTTGAACGGCTGGGGATTGAGAAACCGTCAATGAAAAAGCTGGATATTATTATGGATGTCCACCTTCCGGATCGCATCATTCATTATTACCGTGACCGGCATGACTGGTATAAAGAGATGGCACGGGTTTTTGAAGGACCCGGGAGCACGTTTGAGAATTTCTATGATGAAGTGTTCAAAGTAGGACATCTGGTGGATCGGCTGACAGACAAGCTTCCGGTGTTTCCTCCAAGGACATGGGGGGACTATGCTCAGCTTCTGACGCTTGTGAATGAAAATTCTCTCCGGCTGCTTCCCTATATGACACAAACCGTGGAGGACCGGCTTAAAAAACATGGGCTGGATCAGCATCGCATGTTTAGGACGTTTTTAAATGGTGAATTAATGGACAGTGTACAGACGAGTGTAGAAAAATGTCCCGCCTTTTTAGGTTTTGCTGCTCTTCAAACGTTTCATAAAGGTGCTTTTGCCGTCCACGGTGGTCTTGCTGAAGCTGCTGATAAACTGGCTGCCTATATTCGGGAGCATGACGGGTCCATTCTCATGAGGCATCCGGTTCACTCCATAGAAAAAGGAGAGGCAGGGTTTATCCTTCATTCCAAAAGGAATTCCACCTTTCAAGCCCGTCAGGTCATCCTGAACAATTCTGTTCACAACCTTCATGACACGTTAACAGAGGACCTCAGCTCACAGTCCTATATTCGTCCCCGGAAAGAAACAGCAAAGAAAGCCTGGGGGGCGTATATTATTCACGGCGGTGTAGACGCAGACGTATTCCAAAATACGGATGTGCTGTACCATCAGTTTATCGATCCCGATCATCCGGATGACCTCCATAATGGCGGACAGTTCTTATTGTCATTATCGGACCCGGAGGATCCTTTGATGGCTCCCGAAGGGAAGCGTTCGTTCACCCTGTCCACCCATACCGACATTTCTCCCTGGTGGGAGTCCGGCCATTATGAAGCCGAAAAGCGTTGGATGAAGGAGAAACTCATACGGACCGTGGAGCACTATTTTGAAGGGTTCACTGATCAGCTTGACCTTGTCCTGCCGGGTACACCCGTCACTTTTCAAAAATGGCTGCGCCGTAAAGATGGGAAGGTAGGCGGTTATGCACCTGCTGGAAAATACAGCTGGCTGTCCAGTTACTCGATAAGAACCGGCATCCCTGATTTGTATCAGTGCGGGGATACCGTTTTTCCAGGTGCCGGAACACTCGGCGTAACGCTTTCAGGGTTAATGGCAGCAAAACAGGCCGCAAAAGGACTAAAATGAAAAACGTTGGGAATACAAAGAACAGCATACGAAAAAGGAGAGGGTCCTATGGTGGGCGACGGATATGAGATGAACATCTTTGGAGCAAACCCCAACCGTCACGATGAATGCTCACGCTGTGGAAAGCCGCTCGTTTCCGGGGCAGAGGAAGACATCAATCTTTGCAGGGAATGTCAGCGCCGGCAGGAAGACCACAAAGTGGAGGTACGGGATTGAAAGGTCACAATAGTGACCTTTTCATCGACCGGATAAAAGATTTTTCTTTACACCATAATAGGGGTAATGTTAGAGTCAGTTATTGTGCTTTCCTCCGAGAAAGTAACACCATTATCAAAAGGAGATCAAAATGGATAAACAATCGAAAGGCCGGATAGACTGGCCTGTATTTGCAATCAGTGGAGGCTTATTGACACTCTTCGTGATTATTGCTCTTATCGACATTTCGTTTATAGAAACAGTTGTAAGTGAAAGTTTTGCCTGGTCAGCCACTTATTTTGGTGCGTTCTGGCAGGTATTGATGCTGGCGACCTTCTTCGTCGGTATATGGCTTGGATTTTCTAAATATGGAAAAATAAAAATGGGTAATATGGATAAACCGGAAATCGGTTTGTATAAATGGCTTTCAATTATCATGGCTACACTACTGGCCGGCGGAGGCGTCTTCTGGGCTGCTGCTGAGCCGATGTGGCACTTCCTTACTGCACCGCCGTCTCAGTCCGGAGTAGAAGCGGGCACAGAAGCGGCAATTGATCCTGCACTTGCTCAGAGCTTCATGCACTGGGGCTTTCTTGCTTGGGCGATTTTAGGTACGATCAGTGCTGTCGTTATGATGTACGGACACTATCAAAAAGGGATGCCTATGAAGCCGAGGACCCTGCTTTATCCAATCTTTGGTGAAAAGCTTCGGAGCAGCTTCTTCGGAACGATGATTGATGCGTTTGCTGTTATTGCCGTGGCAGCAGGAACAATCGGTCCGATCGGATTCCTTGGTCTGCAGGCCAGCTATGGACTGCAGGAAATCTTCGGAATTCCTAATACATTCAGTACGCAATTTACAATCATCCTGGTTGTCGTTCTTGTCTCTACGATTTCAGCTGTGTCCGGACTTTATAAAGGGATCCAGATGCTGAGTAGTTTCAACGTCCGTCTTGCTCTTGGACTAATGATTTTCATCGTCATCTTTGGTCCCGGCGGCTTTATTATCAACCATTTCCTATCTGGATTTGGTTATTATGTGGATCAGTTCATTCCTATGAGTACGTACCGCGGGGATGAAGGCTGGTTATCTCTATGGACCGTCTTCTTCTGGGGCTGGTTTATCGGGTATGGTCCAATGATGGCCATTCTTGTCAGCCGGATTTCCAGAGGTCGTACGATCCGTGAAATTATCATAGCGGTGTCTGTATTCGCTCCGGTTATTTCAACGTTCTGGTTTACTGTCCTTGGTGGATCTGGAATATTCTTCGAAATGGAGAATCCGGGATCGGTTTCAAACGCTTTGAATGAGGCAGGAAACCCGGCAGCGATGTTTGCGATTACCGGACAGTTCCCACTGGCGGAAATCGTATCACCGCTCTTCTTGATTCTGACGATTCTATTCGTTGTGACAACGTCTGACTCCATGTCCTACACCATTGCTATGGCCGTGACAGGAGAAGGTAACCCGCAGACATGGCTCCGTGTATTCTGGGCTGTGCTTATGGGAGCGATTGCTGTCATTCTTCTGATTACAGGAGACAGCGGAATTACACAGCTGCAGAACTTTATTGTGGTGACTGCCGTTCCTGTGTCACTCCTTCTGCTTCCTATGATCTGGCTGGCGCCGAAAGTGGCGAAGATCATGGCTGTGGAACAACGGATTTCAAAAAAATAAAGATAAAAAAGGTGGACGTCTTTTGACGTCCACCTTTTTTACTGCAACATTACAGGTTTCTCAGCACCGCACGTACCGGACTGCCGTCTGCTTGAGTCATTTTCAACGGGAAGGCCATAAGCTCATAGATGCCCGGCTGGATGTTTTCCAGGACGAGACCCTCAAGAATGAGCAGATCATGGGCGCAGAGACTGTGATGGGCAGGGAGGTCTTTGCTCGTTTCTGGATCAACAGAAGGAGTATCGACGCCGATTAGATCAATGCCTTGTTCAGCAAGGTAAGCAGCCAGGTCACTTCCGATCACTGAGTAGGAAGAAGGAAAAGCGGACCGATCAGGCCAGCTGTTTGTACGAAAGAGGATTTTATCCACTTCTGTCAAATCGATATCCATCACTTGTTCTTTATGAATGACTTCCGGTCGGTCCAAATGAACGACCACCGCTTTTCCTGCGAAACGGTCGACAGGCAGATCTGCTATCCGGGCCCCTGAGGGATCATAATGGAAAGGGGCATCGACATGTGTTCCGATGTGACAACTGCCTTTAAACTGCCCCACGTTGACAGATCCGGTGTCTTCCATTGCATAAGTGATTTCATACGTAAAAGGTTCATCCCCCGGCCATGGCGGGGTGCCTGCATCCAGTTTCATACTGATATCCATCCACTTCATCGGTATCCTCCTAAGCGATAATATCCCGCTCATTTTTAAATGATTTATGCTTTTCTTCCTGTACGATTTGTTTGATGGTCATGACAACCTTAAACACATCCTCGTAGGAAGTGTAGAAAGCGACAGGGGCGAGCCGTATGACATTCGGGGATCGATAATCGGGAATGACCCCTTCGCTTTTCAGTGCTTTACAGAGACTGGCCGCTTCTTCATGGACGAGGCAGACGTGACCGCCCCGGCGCTCCTTCTCCACAGGGTTACCCAGGGTGAACCCGAGGCCTTTCAATTCCTGATGAACTAAATCCATGAATAATTGGGTGAGGGCCAGTGACTTCTTTCTGATTCCCTCGATGCCTGCTTCCAAAAACATTTCCAGAGATCCGAGAAGCGGAGCAGAACTTAAAATATGCGGGGTTCCAATCTGGAAAGCACCGGCACTGGAAGAGGGAGTCAGATCGTGATCCATATCAAACTGCTTGTCTTTATCAGAACTGAACCAGCCGGCAAGTCCGGGATGAGTCCCGAGATGCCGGCGGTTTACGTACAATCCACCTGTACCACCGGGGCCGCTGTTCAAGTATTTGTACGTACACCATACAGCGAAATCCACCTCCCATTCATCCAGCTGATGCGGAACAGCGCCGATGGAATGGGCAAGATCAAACAATACAAGAATTCCATGCTTGTGAGCCTCGTGGGTGAGGGTTTTCATATCAAGAAGCTGCCCGCTTCTGTACAGAACGGAAGGCAGCAGGAGAAGAGCTACGTCATCCTTCATCTGGGCGATAATGTCCTCTTCTTTCAGTGTATACCCATCAGCGCTGGCGATTTGTATAAAATGCTTCTCAGGGTCAAGGTGGTGCAGGGCCATCTGACTTTTGACAGCATAAATATCGGAGGGGAAGTTTAGTTCGTCCCCGATAATTTTTGTCCGCCCTTTTTCCGGATTGTAAAAGGTCGCAAGCAGTTGATGGAGATTTGTCGTAATGGATCCTGTGTTGATGACCTGTTCCGGAGAAGCCCCAAGGAGAGGAGCCGTCATCCGTCCGAGTTTTTCCGACATGTAGTACCACGGTTCGTCAGCTTGTGTCCATCCTTCGATGCCGTGCGCTTTCCAGTCATTAAGAGATTGCTGCAGAGCAGATTCGGAACGCCTGGACAACAGTCCAAGAGAGTTGCCGTCCATGTAAATGCTGTCTTCTTTTAAAAAGAATTCCGATTTATATTCATTCAGTTCATCATCTGCGTCCCATTTTCTTACATCATCCAGGGTAATCATCCCATTCCTCCTTTTATCTGTTCAGGTAACGGTGTTTGATTAATACAGCTTTTATCATGGAATACGTAAACGTGTCCGGAAGCTCTTCTTTCAACGGCTTCAGCTTTTTCTCCTCGAGCTTGTGATAATGTTGAAGGACCTGCTCCTCTTGTTCTTCATCAAACCAGTAGTCCCACGAAATATCTTCTCCTTCCTGCACACAGCGGAACAGGTGGTTTTCAATCGTCTGCGGACTCATGCCGCGCTGATCTGCAATGTCCCGGATAGAGTGACTGCCGCTTTTCCACAGCTCAAACGTTACGATGTGGCTGGGCCTGTCATCAAAGGGATCTCTCGGTTCCGGCCGGCGTGACGGGATTGGGGCTGATTCGGTTTGTTCGGACCACGGCCGGATCACTTCCAGGAATGTCTCGCCGTACTGCTCGTACTTCCGCTCTCCCACCCCTTTCATCTGAAGCATCTCTTCTTTCGTCCGGGGCAGGTGATTGGAAAATTCTTTCAAGGTGGCATCAGAAAAGATGACGTATGGCGGAAGTCCGGCTTCATCAGCCAGCTGCTTCCTTAAGTGCCGCAGTTCTTCAAAATACTGCACATGATATTCACCTGACTGTTGGACGGCGGCAGTTTCCACGAGCATTTCTACAGGTTTATCCCCTTTGAGGACAGCTGCTGCTTCTGAGGTGAGCTGGAGGGAAGGGTATTTCCCTGATCCGGCCGTTAAATAACCTTCGGCCGTCAGGAAGTGAATAAACTGGGTTAATTCCTTCTCCGTAATTTTCGGCATGATCCCATAGGTGGAAAGCTCGTGAAAACCGAACTGCTTCACCTTTTGGTCGCGGGAGCCCTTCAGCACTTTGGCTGTCAGACCTGCCCCGAATCCGCCTCCCATGCGTTTCACACAGGACAGCACCATCTGGGCTTCTTTCGTGCGGTCTTCCACTTCTCCATTATGTGTACAGTTGGAGCACTTTCCGCAGCGTTCATAGGGGACAGGGTCGTTGAAGTACTCCAGAATATACTTCTGCAGGCACGTATGGGTGTGGCAGTAATTCGTCATCGCCTGCAGTTTGGCGTACTCTTCTTTCTTCTTTTCCTCAGAAGGCGACTGGTCGATCAGGAACTTCTGCAGATTAATGTCTTTACTCGCAAAAAGAAGGATACAGTCACCGGGTTCGCCATCCCTTCCTGCACGTCCCGCTTCCTGATAATAGGATTCTATATTCATCGGCATAGCGTAATGGATGACATAGCGGACGTTGGATTTATCGATGCCCATCCCGAACGCATTCGTGGCCACCATCACTTTGGTCTCGTCCTGTACAAAATCCATCTGTGCCTGTTTCCGCTGATGCTCTGTCATACCGGCATGGTACCTGCCTGCTGCGTAGCCCTTTTTCTCGAGAATATAGTGCAGCTGGTCGGCTTCTTTCCGGGTGGCGGTATAGATGATACCGGACTCATTGGGGAGCTGGCTCATGTATTCTGTAATAAACTCACGCTTATCTCTTCCTTTAACGATACGAAAAGCCAGGTTTTCCCTTGCGAACCCTGTGTTGATCACATGACCGTTTTCGACATGGATCAGCTGTTTGATGTCGGCCACGACTTCCTGGGTGGCTGTCGCTGTCAAAGCCATGAGTACAGGGAGGTTCGGAATTTTATTAAGCGTCGGGACGATGGAACGGTAGCTCGGTCGGAAATCGTGTCCCCACTGGGATATACAATGGGCCTCATCGAAAGCAATTAGAGAAAGAGGGATCCTGCTTACAGCGGAGAGAAAGGAAGGAGTCTCAAATCGTTCCGGTGCGACGTAAATGAAGGAGTAGCGCCCTTTTTCCATATCTCTCAGTCGTGTCCGCTGCTCTTCTGCCGTAAGGGAGCTGTTTATGTAGGTGGCAGCCACCCCGTAGGAAAGCAGGGCATCGACCTGATCTTTCATTAACGAAATCAATGGCGATATGACGACAGCCGTTCCTTCAAGCGCAAGTCCCGGGATCTGATAGCACAGCGACTTTCCGCCCCCGGTCGGCATGACGGCGAGGGTGTTCTGCCCGTTCATCACCTGTTCAATCGCTTCTTCCTGTCCCGGCCGGAAGGAAGAATATCCGTAATACTGCATTAAAATTTTTTCGGCCTGTTCCATCATGTGAATCATCCTTTAATGTAATCGTTCTCCTCACATCTTACCATGTTTCACGTGAAAATATAGGGGAAAACTAACCTGGATCAATCTTCAAAAAAGGAGTCGGTTTTATCATGAAAGCTGTCATCATTGAACAGTACGGAGGTCGGGATCAGCTCGTTGAGAAAGAAGTTCCAAACCCTGTACCTGAGAACAAGCAGGTGGTCGTGGATGTCCGGGCGACCTCCATTAACCCGATTGATTGGAAATTGCGTGAAGGGTACTTGAAAGATGCGGTTCCTTTCGAATTTCCGATTATTCTTGGATGGGATGCCGCAGGGGTCATTACCGAAGTAGGAGAGGATGTGAAGGATTTTTCACCGGGGGACCGGGTATTCGCAAGACCGGATACGACAAGATTCGGAACATATGCCCAGTATACAGCGGTGGATGAACATCTGCTGGCACCGCTGCCTGAGGGAGTGACTTTCGAAGAAGCGGCCGCTGTTCCTCTGGCCGGTCTTACAGCATGGCAGTGCCTCGTCGACTTTTCGGATATTAAAGAAGGGGATCGTGTACTTATCCATGCGGGATCAGGCGGAGTGGGCCATTACGCTGTCCAAATTGCCAAACATCTCGGAGCATATGTTGCGGCCACTGCGAGCGGCAAAAACCGGGAATGGGTAGAGAAGCTGGGAGTGGACCGCTTCATTGATTATAAAGAAGAGGATTTCTCTGAGGTCCTGCAGGATTTTGACATCGTTGTCGACACCCTTGGCGGAGACATTCAGGAAAAAAGCTTTCAGGTTCTGAAAGAAGGAGGGAAGCTTCCGTCAATCGTCCAGCCCCCTGATGAAACGAAGGCGGCCGAGAAAAACATCAAGACTGGTTTTGTCTGGCTGGAACCGAACGGAGAACAGCTCTCCAAGCTGGGTAA
Organism: Halobacillus sp. AWH4_228; assembly: GCF_056158365.1. Taxonomy (NCBI): domain Bacteria; kingdom Bacillati; phylum Bacillota; class Bacilli; order Caryophanales; family Bacillaceae; genus Halobacillus; species Halobacillus sp. AWH4_228. Next base: position 666,719 of record NZ_JBSWTE010000001.1, read on the forward strand.
GATGATGGAAGAAGGCACATTGAAGTCTGTGATCGGCCATGAGCTGCCGTTCTCCCAGGAAGGACTTCGTAAAGCTCATGAAATCAGTGAAAGTCACCATGCCAAAGGTAAAATCGTCATTACAATGAAATAAGAGTGTGTCCCCAGGAAACCTCGAATTTTGAGGAATTCTGGGGCTTTTTGTTAAATGTACTAATTTTCTTACAATTTCGGCCTAATCTTTGTTAACTTAGGGTAAAGGATAGTGATTACATAGGAAACGGAGGAGAGGTCGTGTTAACCAATTATAAAACGGGTGTCTACTTTGATGAAATGATGAAGGAAGATGGACAGCCCAAAAGTCATTACCAATGGTTTTATCAATTGGTCCATCAATTTAATGAACGAGAGCTGATGAATAAACATGAAACCGCTCAGTTGAATTTTCTCAGGCAGGGGATCACCTTTACGGTTTACAGTCATACCGGAGGGACGGAACGAACGATGCCCTTTGACTTTGTGCCGATTATTATCCCGCGCGGAGATTGGGAAAAGATCGAGAAAGGCATGAAGCAGCGGATGACGGCGCTCAACCACTTTCTCGATGATATTTATCATGAACAGCGTATCGTGGAAGCCGGTGTGATTCCGAGGGATCTGATTGAAAACAACCCGTACTATTATGATAAGCAGATCGGCGGGGTGCGCGTGCCGCTGAACAATCATATCTTCCTTGCCGGGGTGGACCTGATCCGGGATGAGCACGGAGAGTACCGGGTGCTGGAGGATAACCTGCGCAATCCATCAGGCATGTCCTATGTTTTTCAAAACCGGTATGTCATGAGGCAGGTCTATCCGGAATTGTTCAACCAGCATTCTATTGAGACACTGGAACATCAATTATCTGAACTTCACCAGTCCTTGATCACACAGGTGCCGTTGAATGCCGAGCCCGGGAAGAAACCGACAGCTGTTCTGCTGACCCCGGGCATCTATAATTCTGCGTATTATGATCATGTCTTTCTTGCCCAGCAGATGGGGATCGAGCTTGTGGAAGGACGTGACCTGGTGGTGAAGGATGATATGGTGTATATGAAAACGACCCGCGGTCTGCAGAGAGTGGATATCATCTACCGCCGGATTGATGACGATTTTCTCGATCCTGAAGCCTTTCGTCCTGACTCCATGCTCGGTGTGAGCGGATTATTGAGAGCGTATAAGAAAGGGAATGTGTCGATTTTGAACGGGATCGGCAACGGCGTGGCTGATGATAAGGCCATGTATGTGTATGTTCCGGACATGATCCGCTTCTATCTCGATGAGGATCCGATCATTCCCAATGTGGAAACATATTTTCTCAGTGATCCGGAGCGTCTCGATTATGTACTGGAGAATATCGACCAGCTGGTGATTAAAAATGTCGGTGCTTCCGGTGGATACGATATGCTTATCGGTCCACAGTCCGATGAAAGCGAACAGGAAATCTTCAGGAAAAAGATCGTGGAGAATCCGAGCCGGTATATTGCCCAGCCGACCATTAAATTATCCAGAGCTCCTGCGTATCAGGAAGGACGCTTCTATCCCTGTCATGTGGACCTCCGTGTCTTTATCATGAGCGGTGAGCAGATGAACGTCCTTCCAGGCGGACTTTCCAGAGTAGCCTTGAAGGAAGGATCGCTCGTCGTGAACTCTTCCCAGGGTGGAGGCGGCAAGGATACATGGATTCTTTCAGAAAGTGGTGATCAACATGCTTAGCCGGGTAGCGGATTCGCTGTATTGGATGTCCAGAAATATCGAGAGGGCTGAGAACAATGCCCGGGTATTGAAAGTACAGCTGATCCATATGCTGGAGGCTTCCAGCAAAGATGCACTGGACAAGGAATGGGAGGAAATTCTGGAAGTCTGTGCTTCTACAGCGGATTACTACAGTTTTTATGAACGGATGGATCGGGAAACGATGATCCAGTATTTGACGATCAGTCCGCTCAACGTCAATTCCCTGATGCACACGATGAATTACGCCCGGGAAAACGCAAGGGCGACAAGGGACATCCTTCCCGAAGAATTATGGGAAGTGCTGAATCAGTTCCACCTCGATCAAAAAGACTGGCAGGAGCTTCCGAACACCAGGGATCATACCCAGCAGTATTTAAACCGGGTGATCCAGACATCCATGACCTCCCAGGGAGTGATTGAATCAAGCATGAGCCGTGGTACGCCTTATTCATTCATCAAAATCGGAAAATGGCTGGAGCGGGCTGAAAAAATGGCGCGCATCCTGAACGTTACCTGTGAGAAAAACCGTAAGGAAACCGACGGGGGCACTCATCATTATTACCACTGGCTGACGGCTCTCCATTTTCTGAATGGGTATGATGCCTATATTAAAGAACATCCACCGACGATGGAGCCGAAAAATGTGTTGAGCTTCCTTATTAAGGAACGGAATTTCCCGCGCTCGATTCAGTACTGTATGGATCATGTCCTTGAGGCTGTGACTAATTTGGAGGATGGGAAAGTCTCACACTACTCGGAAAACCTGTTTCAAATGCTGGAAGTGATTCAAAATGAAATCGAAGAATCATCGATTGAAGATATGGGCATGGAAGAACTGATGCAGTTCCTTGACCACTTCCAGGACCGCTGTATGACATTAAGCCGGATGTTTTCGGAAACCTACTACTTAATCGAACCTGTTCGGGTGAAATAGAAAACAATCAGGAGGAATACCCAGTGAAGTTTCAAATCGAACATACCAATACCTTCTATTATGATAATTTCGTGGACCAGAGCATGAATCACATCCGGCTTAAACCGAGAACCGATGAATGTCAGCGTCTGCTTGCCTACCGGACGGAAATTACGCCGTCCTCCATGACAAAGGAACATATCGATTTATGGGGAAACCATGTGGAAACATTTTTTATTCCGGAAAAACATGAACACCTTACTCTTAAAACGATTTCCACCGTCAGTATTCAAAAAAGTCCATTCATCCGTATGATTGAATGTTCGGATGAGATGCAGTCGATTTTCCATTCAGAATTGTTCCGGAATCATTACCTGGCTTATATTAATGAGACGCCCTATACTTTTTTATATAAAGAACAGATTGAAGAATTCAAGGATATTCTTGGGCCGATGCAGGACCCTGTCCGGTATTCCCTGCGGTTGATGGAGTACATTCACGAGTCGTTCCGTTATGATACAAGTACGACCCAGGTGAGTACGAAAGCGTATGAGTCCTGGCCGTTTCGTGCAGGTGTCTGCCAGGATTATGCCCATATTATGATTGGCGTCCTCCGTTCCCAGGGAATACCCGCCCGTTACGTAAGTGGGTATTTATACGTAGGGGAAGACTCTGCCTTAGTCGGAGATGCCGCTACACATGCCTGGGTGGAAGTCATGATTCCGGGTATCGGCTGGGTCGGTCTTGACCCGACCAATAATGTAGAAGCCCTTGAGCAGCATATCCGTATCGGTACGGGGAGGGACTATGCAGATGTCAGCCCGCTGCAGGGGGTTTATCGCGGGGGCGGACAGAACCTGGACGTGAAAGTCAGCGTCACGCTCATTGATCAGTAATAAAAAAAATCCCTCTTTCATGAAAGAGGGATTTTCTAATACTTAAGATTTCTGGTAACTCTCTGTCGTTCTCGTCTGCCCTTTGAAGGTTTGATACAGCCAGCCGGCAAGACCACCGATAATGGCCGGGAACAACCAGCTCAGGTTCAGCTCATAAAAGGGAAGGCGGCTGATAAGCGGGGTAATCGCGGAAACATCGGCTCCGAATGCTGCCAGTCCATCATAGAGCCCGATGAAAGCTGTCAGAATGATGGCTCCACGGTACACATAGGAAGAGTGGTTGAACAGCCGGCTCATGAATGTCAGACCAACAAGGACGATCGTAATAGGGTAGACGAACACTAAGACGGGTACAGAATAGGAAATGATCTGGTTTAACCCGATGTTGGAAATAGCGAGACTGACGATGGTCACGAGTACAATGACGGAATGATACGACAGCTTCCGGACACGCTTCGAGAAAAACTGTCCACAGGCGACGGTCAGTCCAACACAGGTGGTCAGACAGGCCAAACCGACAATAACACCGAGAAGGACGGTACCGGTATCTCCAAACATGATCTGGGCGGCCCCGGATAAGATCGCACTTCCGTTATCATACGTACCTTCTACCGCCATTTTAGCTCCAATCCAGCCGATAGCCACATAAACGGAAGTCAGACCGGCGGCTGTGACAAGCCCCGCTTTTAATGTGGAGAGCGTCACCTGCCTGGGCTCTGTAACACCGCGGTCCCTGAATGATGATACGACAAGAATTCCGAAAGCAAGGGATGCGATGGCATCCATGGTCAGGTACCCTTCCACAAAGCCGGTAAAGAATGGCTGGGCCGCATACTTTTCACCTGCCGGCTGTATGGGACCGTCAAGGGCGAAGAAGCTGCCGATTACAAGGGCGACAATAGCCAGAAACAGAGCAGGTGTTAAAAATTGACCGATACGATCCACTAATTTGGAAGGGTTGCGGCTCAATAAATACACGAGCAGGAAAAAGACGATGGTAAAGATGAAGAGCGTCAGGGATTCTCCGTTCACAAAAGGCGCTACGCCTGTTTCAAAGGCAACGTTGGCTGCCCTTGGTATGGCGAAGAAAGGTCCGATCACTAAATACACCATGGAAGTAAAAAGAATTCCGAACAGAGGGTGCACGCGTCCGGCCAGCTGGACCGCGCCGTTTTGAACAAGGGATATGGCAGCCACTGTGATGATGGGAATACCGACTCCCGTTATGACGAACCCTAGAATAGCAGGTGTATAAGACGTTCCTGATTCAATTCCTAATGTAACAGGGTAGATTAAATTGCCGGCGCCGAAAAATAAGGCAAATAGTGTAAATCCGATAAACAGCGTATCTCTGGCTCTCATAAAGCAGCTTCCTCCTCAAGGGTGTCTATATATTCTGCGTAAAAAAAATCGCTCCTATCCAGACATGAGCACAGCTTGTCTGGAAGTGACGATAGGCGTGGGATCCATCAAAAATTTTAAGAAATTTCAATTAGCACCGGAGTAATGTTATCAGGGTGGGAATACCATGTCAACCCTTTTGTCTGAAAATTTAAACGGTTAAGATTACCAGGGAAAGAATGTCATGATATTTTTATAAAACTGATAAGATAAGTTAGTTTACAGAAGGAAAACCGGGTTATAGAATATGGCTATACATCAATCACGGCTGTTGATAAACATAGAAGATAAGGAGACTACTACATGATCGATTCGCTGTTACTGCAATTGACCCTGGTTGGCTTTCTCGGCGTCGGCTCTCAATGGGTGGCATGGCGCTTCCGTCTGCCGGCTATCGTAGTCATGTCCATAGCCGGACTGCTGGCTGGACCTGTATTTAACTTAATGAATCCGGAACAGGACTTTGGGGATCTTTATAAACCGATTATTTCCCTGGCTGTTGCGGTGATCTTGTTTGAGGGCAGTTTGAATCTTGACTTTAAGGAAGTTCGGGGACTGGGGAGGCCGGTGTTCCGGATTGTTACGTTCGGCGCATTCTTCAGCTGGATTCTCGGTTCCTTTGCTGCCCATTATGTTGCCGGGCTGTCCTGGGCGGTCGCCTTTACGATCGGCGGTTTATTTATTGTAACCGGACCAACCGTAATCCTCCCGCTGCTCAGGCAGGCGAAACTGAAACCCAGACCCGCCAAGATTCTTAAATGGGAAGGGATTATCGTCGATCCGATCGGAGCGCTTCTTGCGGTTTTCGCATTTGAAATCATTGTGTTTTTAACTGTCAATGACCCATCGGCCCTGCTTATGTTCTTTTTAGCTTCAGCTTTCGCAGTCTTTCTTGGCTGGCTGTGCGGAAAAGGCGTAGGGTGGATGTTCGAAACCGGCTACGTGCCGGAGTTTCTAAAGTCGCCTGTCGTATTCGCAGTGGTCATTGCCTGCTTTACAGGAGCGGATGAAGTCATGCATGAGACAGGTCTTCTCTCTGTTACAGCTATGGGGATGACCCTTGCCAACATGCATATTTCATCCATTGCGGACATGAGGCACTTTAAGGAAAATATCTCCCTGCTGTTAATTTCAACAATCTTTATCATGCTGACAGCTTCCTTAACGGTGGATACACTGGTGGAGATCTTTAATATCCGGATTATCGGTTTTGTCCTTCTGATGTTATTTATCGTTCGTCCGTTGTCGATCTTCCTGTCGACAATCGGGACCGATTTGTCAAAATCAGAAAAACTGCTCGTAGGCTGGATTGCTCCAAGGGGAATTGTGGCCCTTACGGTTGCCAGTTACTTTGCGAGTATCCTTCTTGAAGGTGGATATGAAGATGCATCCATACTGATCTCCCTCACCTTTGCCCTTGTCTTTACGACAGTTGTGGCTCATGGATTTTCCATCGGCTGGCTCGCTAAAAAACTGGGCTTGTCTATGGAAGGTCCGCCTGGGGTGTTGATTGCAGGAGGAAGTGCCTTCACAACAGGCCTGGCAAAAACGCTGGAAGACTTGAAAATCCCGGTACTTCTTACGGACTCTTCCTGGCAGCGCCTGTCACGGGCGCGTTCCAGAGGCATTGCCTCCTATCACGGGGAGATCCTTTCTGAACAGACGGAATATTATCTCGACATGACGCCTTATGAATACCTCGTGGCGGCAACAGAACTGGATTCCTACAATGCACTGGTCTGTACGACATTCGTGCCGGAATTTGGCCGGAACAACTCTTTCCAATTGAGCCTCTCCAATAAGGAAGGGGATAATTTGGAAGATCTTGTTCATACAATTGGAGGCCGTGTTCTGTTTGAAGAAGGAGCTTCGTGGGAAGAACTGAACGCCCGGGTTGAAAATGGGTATGTGTTCAGAAAAACAACCCTGACGGCTCAATATTCTTTTGAAGATTATCGGAAGAATATGGATGAACATGCGATGCTGCTATTCGCCAAACGGACCTCCGGTAAAGTTGAATTCTTTACACCGGGGATGGAGTTCCGTCCTGAAAATGGGGATGTGATCGTTTCCTTAATGCCTCCGAGCAAGGAATTCGAAAAAATTCAGGAAAAGCTCGAAGGCCAGAGGAAGAACCAGGAAGAGAAAAAATCATAAAGCAGCAAAGTCAAAGTTTGACTTTGGAAAAAGTGGATGTAAGGTCGTGGAGAAAACAGCGTTCCGCTTATCGGTGGATGCTTGCCGCGGGCACGGCCTCAGCTAACTTGGTCAAGGAAACCACTTGACCAAGTGGATCTTCGGCTCGTGCTGTTCCCGCAGGCGTCACCACCGAACGCTCCTCGCCGCCGGCATGGTCCGGTTCGGAATTATAAGCAGAAAACGATCTTAACAGTTATTAAAATGGTCCAAAAACCGTTCATGCACAGGTAATGGAGACCCTGCCAAGATACGAAAACTTTTATGGTTGCTTAAGTGAAGGTTCGTATTTTCGATTATGAAAGAACATTCCTCCGGAAAAACGGACGTCCATGAACCCGCATGGAGTTTTTTCTTGGGAGACTTGGACGTTCCTCCGGGAAACGGAATGGTCAGAATTTCTGAAGACAAGAGGATGCACTGGGATTCTATACAAAACAAGGAGAAGCCGATACCGGCTTCTCCTTTTTATTATGCTTCTGCAAGCTTCTTATTTAATACTTTTAATTCTTCTTCCATCCGTGCGAGCTGCTGTTCAGCATTTTGGATGTTTCCACCGGCGGCTTCCAGTTTATCCAGATCGCCTTGGATTCGGACATAGTCTGATTTTAAGAAGGCGATTTGGTCACGAATTTCCTGTTCAGTCACAGGATCACTCCTTTTCATCTTGTTCTCCATTTATTGACAACGTATAATGGAAAAACGATCTTATATTCAGAATTTTAACAAAAAATAGTTTAGAGTTAAAGGGGAAGGGGAAAGAATTGATGATCATTCATAATGACGAAAGTCCTAAAGAGTTCTTGTCCAAGGTGGAACCACTCCTCTTGCAAAGAGAAGCTGAAAATAATCTGCCTTTAGGTGTACTGGAGCGTTTCGTGCTTGGCAGGGAAGAGGGCCCCTGTTACACCCTCCGCATCACGAAGGGGGAAAAGACGGAATACATGGCTTTACGCACACCCCCTCATCTGTGGATTCTGCCGAGCGTACGAGGAGATGCCACTCCTTACATTAAAGCAGCAGCCCGTCATCTATATAACCAGGAATGCGAAGTGCCGGGTGTCATCGGAGATGAAAAATCCACTGCCGCATTTGTAGAAGAATGGACGCAGCTGACTTCTGTCATCCCCCGGGTCCATGTGCAGCAGGGCGTCCATCGCCTCGATGAATTGAATGACATTCCTCAGAGCAGCGGTAAGCTCCAGGACGCAGACATGTCCCACTACTCCATGGTGGTGGAATGGATGATCCAGTACGGAAAAGAAACAGATGAACCCCTTGTTGTTGAAAGGGCCGCGGAGCTTACAGAGAGTCTCATCCGGGATCAGCGCTTATTTCTATGGCTGGTGGATGGAATCCCGGTTTCGATGGCAGGCCGGGCCAGGACAACAAAAAACGGGGCAACCATCAACGCGGTTTTCACACCGGACTCCTTTAAAAAAAGGGGTTATGCCACCCAGGCGGTCTGGCACTTAACGAAGAATCTTCTTCAACAGGGATACACCTTCTGCTCGTTATACACAGATCTCGCCAATCCCACCTCAAACTCCATTTATAAAAAAATCGGTTATGAGAAAATCAGTGACTCCATCGTTTATCATTTTCATAAAAATTAAAAAATAAATCTGTTATATTTTGTAAATGTAAGCGGTAAACTGAAGGATTCTTTATCTAGAACGAGCTATCGGCACCATAATGGACTCTCACCCATCCATTTCCATCTGGCAGCTCCATTTGGTTAATTAGTACAAAATATTCTGTTCATACTGATTTGAGTGAATTTCGTGGTTCCGGTATGATGTTTAGTAATTGGCCTGAAAACTACTACATTCGATCTATTTAGGAGGATTACATACTTGAAGGTTTTTAAGGCAGTAGACAAAATCATATTAAAAATTGAAGAGTTTATATTAAGCTACGCGGTTATTATTATTGCTTTAATGGTCGTTGGAAAGGCGCTGAGCCGGGCGCTTTTCAGCTATTCGCCTCCATTTGCTGATGAAGTCAGCCAGATTGCCATTGTCGTAGCAACCTTTATGGGGATCAGCTATGCCGCACGTAAAGGAAGACATATCAGCATGTCCGCCTTTTATGATCTGGCTCCCTTTAAGGTGAGGAAATTCCTTTCTATTCTCATTCCCTTTGGCACAGCAGCCGTGCTGTTTGTCCTGGCCTATTATTCGAGTCTTTATGTACAGGACGTGTATGAGTCAGGAAGAGTGACTTCAGCACTGGAAATGCCGGCCTATTACCTCTACATCTTCATTCCAATCGGTTTTTTGCTGGGAGGCATCCAGTTCCTTAGAAACATGTGGATCAACATTACGAACCGGGATGAAGTGTACTTGGGAACCGATGTCAAGGACTACAACGACGAAGATACAAATGATCTGGAAGGAACGCATTTATAAAAATCGGATACAAGAAAGGATAACGATATGATCGCGACTATGCTCATTATCATGGTGGTGCTTTTATTCTTAAACTTTCCCATGATGATTCCACTGATGGCAGCTCCATTAGTCATCATGTTTATCTATTTCCCAACATTGGACCCCATGATCCTCATGCAGCAATTCTCTACAGGAATCGAACCTTACGTATTACTAGCTGTACCTTTATTCATTTTCGCTGCCGATATTATGACTACAGGGAAGACATCAAACCGCCTGTTGGACTTCATCGGATCGTTCATCGGTCATATCCGGGGAGGCTACGCTGTAACAACAGCCGCTGCCTGTACGCTTTTTGGCGCGATATCAGGTTCAACCCAGGCTACAGTAGTCGCCATCGGTAAGCCGATGAGAGAGCGTCTTCTGAAAATCGGTTATAAAGATCCATCAGCCATCGCTTTAATTATCAATTCCAGTGACGTCGCACTCCTTGTGCCGCCAAGTATTGGAATGATCATATACGGCCTCGTTTCCGGCACCTCTGTCGGTGACTTGTTCATTGCTGGTATCATTCCCGGGATCATCGTATTCATCAGCTTTGCGGTCTACAGCATCATCTACGCTAAAATGGCCGATATTCCGCTGGCAGGAAAAGCGAGCTGGAGCGAACGGTGGACGATGACAAGAAAAGCGATTCTGCCACTCGGATTTCCAATTGTCGTTATCGGGGGTATTTATACAGGACTCTTCAGTCCTACGGAAGCAGCGGGGGTTTCAGTGCTCTATGCCTTTATTCTTGAGGTGTTCATCTATCGCTCCGTACATATTAAAGAGCTCCCGAAAATCGCCAGGTCTACAGGGCTTGTTACATCAGCCGTTTTTGTCCTTGTCGCCGGCGGGCAGGCTTTTACATGGGTCATTTCCTTTGCACGGATTCCTCAGATGATTACGGAAACTGTCCTTGGAACCGATCCTAGTGCCATTTACGTACTCTTGATGGTCACCATCTTCTTCTTTATCGGTTGTATGTTTGTAGACCCGATCGTCGTCATTCTTATCCTGACGCCGATTTTCTACCCGGCTGCGATGAGTGCTGGTATAGATCCGGTCCACCTCGGAGTCGTCATCACATTCCAGGCGGCTCTGGGATCAGCTACGCCGCCGTTTGGAGTAGATATCTTTACAGCCAGTGCGGTCTTCAATAAACCGTACCTGGAGGTTATCAAGGGCACACCGCCGTATATTCTCATTTTGTTTGCCATCTCAGGCTTACTCATATTTTTTGACGAACTGTCACTTTTCCTTCTTTAGGAAAAGGAGAGTTTAAATACAAAGGGAGGTCATTCTCATTCGAAAAAAGATTGGATTAGCAGTTCTTATTCTAGGGTTGATCAGTTTGGTGCTGGCTGCCTGTGGAGGCAGTGACGACAGCAGTGGTGACAGCGGGGGAGACGGACAGACGTATAATTGGAAGTTCGTAACAGAGGAAGTGGAAGGACAGGTCCAGTATGAATACGCCCAGGAGTTTGCCAAGCGTATGAATGAAAAATCCGACGGTGCTGTTAATATCGACGTGTATGAATTCGGAGGGCTCGGTAGTGAAACAAACCAGGTCGAGCAGCTGCAGAGCGGTACCGTGGAAATGGCTGTCATGTCTCCAGGGTTCACAGGGAATATGGTGAAAGAAGGACAAATCTTTGCGCTCCAATTCCTTTTTCCTGAAAGTGTAGAAAAGACACAGAATATCCTGAACGACAGCGAAGCTTTGAATACAGACCTTCGTAAGCTTTACGAGGAACACAGCATTTCGCCGCTTTCTTTCTGGTCTGAAGGCGCGATGCAGTGGACATCCAGTAAGGAGATTTCCGAACCTGCGGATTTTGAAAACTTCAAGATGCGTACACAGACGTCTCCGTTGATCCTGAAGTCCTATGAAGCATATGGAGCTGATCCGACACCAATGAGCTGGTCTGAGCTTTACACAGCCCTGGACCGTGGCACAGTGGAAGGACAGGAGAACCCGATCTTCTTCATCGGAGATGCTTCTTTCAACGAAGTACAGGACTACATGACAATGTCGAATCATAACAATTACGTGGCAATGACTACTGTGAACACTGACTGGTATGATGGCCTTGACGAAGAAATGAAAACGATGGTGGATGAAACCGTAACGGAGATGCAGGACTGGGTATTTGAAGAACAGAAGAAGCAGAACGAAGAATATTTAGAAACGATTAAGAACGATACGGAAAACCCGACAGAGATTGTAGAGCTGTCTGACGAACAGCGTGAAGCTTTTAAAGAAAAGGCTGAACCTGTCCGCGACTTCTACCGCAACGAAGTATCCACGGTAGATGGTGAAGTTCTTGATAAGCTGATTGAAGAAATCAATGCAGCCGAATAACGAAAAAGCCCCGCAGAGATGCGGGGCTTTTATTATTGAGGCGACTGCCACGGTTCGGTCTGCCTTTTTAAGTCCATGATCGTCAGCACCATGACGACTAAAAAGAGAAAACTGGATAGTTTAAACAGGGCAGCTGTGTTCACAAATTGATAGATAAACCCAAGGATGAGGGCACTCGCACCGATGCCGAGGTCAATAGAGGAGTAGTACATCCCGTTGGCAATCCCGCTTCGCTCGATGGAGGTCTTGGAGATGACCCAGGCCTGGAGTGCCGGCATCATGGATCCATAGCCGGCTCCGAATAAAGCTCCTGCGATAATAAGGTCCAGATTCGAATCCGCTGTTGCCAGCACCCACATGGCAATGAAAGATATGACGGAACAGACGATTATTAAGTTCCATGGTCCCCGCTTATCAAAGTACCGTCCTGTTATGGGACGTGACACAGTAGCAAGGACGGCATTAAAGAAATAAAAAAGAAACGTTCCGTCCAGTCCTTGTTCATTACCGAAGATGACAATGTAGGTAACAACCGCTCCGTAACCAAACGTGTTGAGAATCGTGACGAGAGCCGGGTACCAGCTTCTCTTTTCGATTAATGCATCTTTGAAGGAGAAGCGAGGCGGATTTTTTTGGTTTTCATACACCTGCTCAGGCGTGGTGAAGCGGGTGACAGAAAATAAAAGAAGCGCAATGATTCCGAGTGCTGCGGAAATCCATATGAGTAGAGAGAATGAATAGTTCTGATACAAGTAGATACCGAGACTTGGAGCCATAATCATTCCGACGGTAACGGATAAACCGAAATAGCCCATCCCCTCCCCTACACGGCGTCTTGGGACGATGTCAACAGCGGCGGTTCCGTTGACCGTCGTCGACCATCCCCACGCAAGGCCGTGGATGAAGCGGATGACCAGCAGGAAGAAGACCACCTGTGTCACAGGATACATCATCGTCAGGAGGAGCAGGGCCCCGGCACCGATGAGGATGAGCAGTTTCCGTGCCCGGGTCATCAGGAGGTGACCAATAAACGGACGAATCACGATCGCTGCAAAAGCGAAGGTGGTGGTAATCAATCCGACTTCAAGGGTGCTGCCGCCAATCGACTCGATATACGGAGGCAGGTTGGGAAGCAGCATCTGGAAGCTCATAAACGTAAATAAGTTGGCAAGAATGAGAAAGATAAAAGGCCGGGTCCATAATCTTGGTTTATGCATAAAAAATCCCTCGCTTCGGTGATATGGAATGAAAAAAGGAGACCCCCTATTGTAAACAATAGCGGGTCAGAGCGTTTGTATAATCAGCTGTGATCAGCTGTTCTCCGTTCAAGCCACTCCTGATAGAAGTGACGGACAATTGTCTTGATAACCGCATAGGTGGGAATAGCAAACAATAATCCGAGGAAGCCGGCAAGGCTTCCAGCTGCGAGAATCAAGGTAATGATGGTAAGCGGATGGATGCTCAATGCTTTACCCATGACGTTTGGCGAAACAAAATTCCCTTCCAGCTGCTGAGCGATAATGGTAATGACGGCCACCCACACAGCCAGGATGGGGTCTTCGAACAATCCGACAAGGATGGCTGGTACCACGGCCAGGAAGGGGCCGACGAATGGGATAACATTCATCACCATGGCAAATAAAGACAAGGTCAGAGCGTATGGAAGATCGATGATTAAATACCCGACAAGCAGCAGCAGACCGACAACGATACTGACCGTCAGCTGACCGAGAATGAAGGAATGAAGCGTATGATCGATATCGTGAGCCAGTTTAGCAAAGCTTTTTCCCGCTCTTTTTCCTAAGAACTGCCTGATGAACGGGATCAGTTTGTCACCATCCTTCAGCATGAAGAAAAGGAAAAACGGGATCAGGACAAGAGCGAACACAAAACTGATCAACTGGCTGACGACGTTGATGACCACCGTGGAGGCATCCTGAAGATATGTTTCCAGATTGTTGGCCACATTATCGATGGTCGCATTGAACTGACTTGGTATAATGTCCTGATTCTGCTGCCAGTATGTTACGCCTTCGCCAATCATTTCAGCCATATCCGGAATGTTATCTACGAGCCGGGTGAACTGCTCCTGGGCGATTGGAGCAATGAACTGGGTGATGATGTAACCGAGAACAATGAACAATAGGAAGATGATGACAATTCCGAGAATTCTCGGCACTTTGTAGTGTTCCAGAAGTTTTAGTAAGGGACGGGATAAATAAAACAGAATCCCACCACCGATTAAAGGAAAGGCGATGGCTCCGACGTAGGTCATGATCGGATCGAAGAAAAACTGAATTTGATGCAGCAGTAAAATCAACAGAGCAAGCAGGATGGCAGTAACGATGGCTTGAAACCATTTTTTTTGGACCACAGATAAGACACACCTTTTTATGTAGAATGAAGAAAAGCTGGATGCTCCAGCTTTCAGACGTTCGTGCATATTCGTTATAATAAGGATACCAAATTTCGGGGGGGAAGCAATAGATTTACTTTTCCTGTATGAAAGTTTACCCGAAAGAGACATGAAAGGAGCATCAATGATGAAAAAAGAATTGTTGGAACGTTTAGTTTCCTATGCAAAAATGAATACTCAATCCGATGAAACTACCGGCCGTACCCCTTCAACGGAAGGGCAGTGGGAGCTTGCTCATAAGCTTGTCGAAGAACTTGAAGCTATCGGGATGAGTGAAGTCAGTGTGGATGACCATGCTTATGTGATGGCATCCCTTCCTGCAAATACGGAAAAAGAGGTGCCGGTAATCGGCTTTCTCGCTCATCTGGATACAGCCACCGATTTTACCGGCGAACATGTAAACCCTCAAATTGTTGAAAACTATGACGGAGGGGTGCTGCCTTTGAATGAAGAGGTGGAGCTTCGCCCGGAAGATTTCCCTGAACTTACCGCCTATAAAGGGCAGACGTTGATCACAACGGATGGAACGACCCTGCTCGGGGCCGATAATAAAGCAGGTATTGCTGAAATTATGACGGCTCTGAATCATCTTATTCAACATCCCGAAATCAAGCACGGAAAAATCCGTGTGGCGTTTACACCGGATGAAGAAATCGGCAGAGGCCCCCACAAATTTGACGTCGACCGTTTTGGTGCTTCCTACGCCTACACCGTTGATGGAGGTCCGCTCGGTGAACTTCAGTATGAAAGTTTTAATGCAGCAGGCGCCAAGCTCATCTTTAACGGAAACAGTGTGCATCCGGGGACGGCAAAAAATAAACTTGTCAACGCGGTAAAGCTTGCTCTGGAATTCCAAAATCAGCTTCCAGCCGAAGAAGCGCCTGAACATACAGAAGGGTATGAAGGTTTTTACCATCTCCTTGGCCTGCAAGGGAATGTGGATCGGGCTGAGCTTTCCTATATTGTGAGGGATCACGATAAAGAAAAATTTGAGGAGAAAAAGCAGCGGTTACATGGTCTGGCTGCTGACATGAATGAACGCCTTGGAGAAAAGCGGGTGGCTGTAGAAATGGAGGATCAGTACTACAACATGGGGGACAAAATCAAACCGGTCCGTCATATTGTTGATATCGTTGAAGAAGCGATGCAGAACAAAGGTGTGAAGCCCATCATTCAACCGATCCGCGGAGGAACGGATGGGTCACAGCTTTCCTACATGGGACTTCCTACGCCGAATATTTTCACCGGGGGAGAAAACTTCCACGGAAAGTATGAGTACATATCTCTGGAGAGTATGGAAAAAGCGGCTGAGGTCATCGTCGAAACCACCCGTTTATTTGAAGAGAAAGCCTGATGGACGCGTGTTATCCCGAATGGATCAAACGATTGATGAACCACGTATAAGGATTCCGTCCCGTCCCCATACTAAAGTGATTCCATAATGTGGGCGGGAATGATTGACAAAAAAAGGCTTCATGCTATGATTAAGAAAGATATAGCATTCCTAAAGGGGAGTAGCTGGTACAATAAAGTCGTCATTTCGGGAGTCATCCCCGGCTTTATTGGCAACGTACGTTGTTAGCGAGACCTTTACCCACAGTGGTAAAGGTCTATGTAATGGCCCGGACCACTTTGGTCGGGGCCATTTTTTAATGGCAGCTTGTATAAATGAGGAGAGTGAAACTGTGGATGTTCAATTGTTGATTGAGTATGGCTGGGTTTTGATTGTACTTGTCGGTCTGGAAGGTATTCTAGCCGCAGACAACGCTCTTGTTCTGGCCATTATGGTAAAGCACCTGCCGGAAGAAAAGCGTAAGAAAGCCCTGTTTTATGGACTGCTTGGTGCGTTCATTTTACGATTTGGTTCTTTATTCATTATATCTTTCCTTGTCGATGTCTGGCAGGTGCAGGCCCTTGGTGCCGCCTACCTCTTATTCATCTCGATCAAGCACCTCATTGATAAATGGAGGTCCGGCGGAGAGGAAGAGGAGGAAGAGGAAGATACCGGCTCCGAGCGGGGGAAAGGCTTCTGGATGACTGTGTTGAAAGTCGAACTTGCCGACCTCGCCTTTGCTGTCGACTCCATCTTAGCTGCTGTAGCTCTTGCTGTTGCTCTTCCAGAAACGGATCTTCCCAACGTCGGAAGTCTGGATGGAGGACAGTTCGGTGTCATCCTGGCAGGGGGGATGATCGGAATTATCATCATGCGTTTTGCGGCCAATGTGTTCGTCAATCTGCTTCAATCCCGTCCGGGTCTTGAAATCGCCGCCTTTGTCATTGTGGGATGGGTCGGTATCAAGCTTGTCGTATCCACGCTAGCCCACCCGAATATTCAAATTCTTGATGAACACTTTGCTCATTCGACAGTGTGGAAAATTATATTCTATTCTGTCCTTGTTTTAATTGCAGTGCTGGGCTGGTTCCTTTCCGGTAAAAAGGAAGAAAAGCAAGCCTGATTTTAAAGGGCAGAGCCCGGCATTGAGGAGAAAACCCGTACTATGATCGCACGTAGTACGGGTTTTCTTGTATCACTCAGCTGAAGCACGGCACATTCCGCACCCGTTCATGGCGCGTGAAAGTGCCGTTTGGTTTATTGAAAATAAAAGAAACGATACAATAGAGAAAAGGGGGAATGTACGGTGGGAAAAGCTGTAGAGAATACGTCCGATCAATTCCGTTATGTGAAAAACCGGATTGATATGCTGCATCAGGTTGTTGAGAGCATGGATCCAGAAGAACTCGATCGGGAAGATTTTCAGCGTGTCCATCAAATGGTGGAGCAGCTGCATATAAAAATGGACCGCTTCAAGAAAGACTGGGATGCGCGGGAGTCATAATGTCCATCACTTTTTCCCGGATGACCCAGCAGGAAGCCGAGGAAATGGCGGCGTGGCATTATCCTCCGCCGTATGATTTTTACGATATGACCGCCGATGAAGAAGATTATCGTGAGTTTATCGATCCCCATCGGAGAAGTCCGCATACGTACAGCGCCTATAGGGAAGGCGCGCTGATCGGTTTCTTCACCTTTCATCCGACTGTTGAAGAAACGGTGGATGTAGGTCTTGGACTCCGCCCGGATCTAACGGGAAAGGGGAAGGGAGATTCCTTTATGGAAGCTGGTTTGAGTTTTGCAGAGCGCCACTATGGGGCCCGTTTTTTTACATTGAGTGTTGCTGAGTTCAATCAGCGGGCGGTCGAAGTATACCGAAGAGCTGGATTTAAAGAAACCCACCGGTTTATGCAGAAGACCAATGGAGGTACGCATCCATTCATTGCTATGAAAAAATAAAAAGGAGGTTGTTCTGCTTTGGCATTACATCATTTTCATTTAAAGGCAGACTGGCCGGGCGGCCGCAACGAAGTCGGCCGGATCGAATCAGATAAATTGAAAACAGAAATCTCCATCCCTAAAGAAATGGATGGACCGGATGTAGGAACAAACCCGGATGAAATGCTTCTGGGGGCGGCGGCGACCTGTTACATCATTACGCTGGCCGCTATGATCGAAAGAGCGGATCTGCCGCTTCAGGAAATGAATATGACCTCGGAAGGTCAGGTCGATGTGACCGACGGAGTCTTCACCTATAAGAAAATCATTCACCGTCCCCGTGTCGTGTTGAAAAGTGAGGCAGAAGAGAAGGAGTTGGAAAAACTTCAGCGTCTTGTTGAAAAGGCGGAAAAGTCCTGCATGATCTCACGAGCAATTGCAGGAAACGTAGCGTTGGAGCTGGACTCAGATGTAACTATTGCTTCCTGACAGAAAGGGAAGAAAAAAGCGGCCTGTATGGCATGGCATACAGGCCGCTTTTCGTTTTTAAAGGACTCCGCCTTGGCAGGAAGTGAGAACCACTATAAACCAACCATGGTTTTACAAGCTTTCTTCGTTTACGTCTCCATAAGATAAACGCGCGCTTCATAAGGCTTCAACGAGAAGCTGGATACGTTCTTATGATGGTTTACAATCGAATTGGACAACATCAGCTGACTGGAGCTGAGTGGCTCCTCCGACTGAAAGTCAGCTGCTTGATCGGTCAGATTGACGATGACGATGGCTTTTTTACTGTCCAGCGTCCTCGTATAAGCATAAATCTGCTCATCTTCCGGAAGAAGAAGATTATAGATGCCATACGTAAACACATCCTGCTCCTTTTTCATGGCAATCATTTCTTTGTAGTAGTTCAAGATGGAATGGGGGTCCTGTTCTTGATCAGCCACATTGATGGACGTATAGTTCGGGTTGATTTTCATCCACGGGTTTCCGGTTGTAAAACCAGCTTGTGCTTCACGGCTCCACTGCATCGGCGTACGGCTGTTGTCCCTGGATGTGTTCCAGAGAATGTTCATAATGTCCTTATGAGCCATGCCTTTTGCTTTTTTGTTCTGATATAAATTTTTCGCAGCCACATCATCATAATCTTCAATGGAAGGGAAGGTCATATTCGTCATGCCGATTTCCTGACCTTGATAAATGTAAGGCGTCCCCTGCATAAAGAAATACATCGTTGCAATCGCCGTCGCACTTTCGCGCCAGTAGACTTGATCATCCCCCCACGTCGAAACGACACGGGCCTTGTCATGGTTTTCTACAAACAAAGCGTTCCATCCATCCCCTTCAAGAGCTTTCTGCCATCGGGTCAGTACTTTTTTCAAACCCTTAATGTCAAGCTGCTGTTCAGCATCCTGATCCCAAAGGTCCAGGTGCTCGAATTGGAAGATCATATCCATTTTTCCGTTGTCGCCGACCCATTGATCCGCTTCATCGGCACTTACCCCGTTCGCTTCTCCGACCGTCATCACGTCATAATTATCGTATGTGCGGTCTTTGAATTCCTGAAGGTGGGTGTGGATCCCTTTTTGGTTCATATGCATATCAAAAGAGGACACATACGTTTCTTTTTCAGGGTTCGGCATATCTGGAAAGCCCGGCCGCTTTTTGATATGGCTGATGGCATCTATGCGGAAACCGTCGATTCCTTTATCCAGCCACCAGTTGACCATGCTGTATAGAGCTTCGCGGACGTCTTCGTTCTCCCAGTTCAAGTCCGGCTGCTTTCTGGAGAACACATGAAGGTAATACTGCCTTGTTTCCTCGTCATATTCCCATGCCGATCCTTCAAAGATACTCTCCCAGTTGTTCGGTTCGCGGCCGCCTCTGCCATCGCGCCAGATATACCAGTCCCTCTTGGGATTGTCCTTGGATTTCCGGGATTCCAAAAACCATGGATGTTCATCACTTGTATGGTTGAGGACGAGGTCGATGATCAACTTCATGTCACGTTTATGCACTTCCTTAAGCAGCTCGTCGAAATCCTCCATCGTTCCGAATTCATCCAGGATGTCCTGATAATCGGAAATGTCATAACCGTTATCATCCTTCGGGGATTTGTACATTGGGCAGATCCAAATGAAATCAATGCCCATATCCTTCAAATAGTCCAGACGGCTGATCATTCCCTGCAGATCGCCGATCCCATCTCCATTTGAATCCTGAAAACTTCTAGGGTAAACTTGATATCCTACCGCTTCTTTCCACCATACCCGTTCCATATACAGCCCCTCTTTCCTAATAAAATCATTCGTGATATGCAAACGTTTTCTCAGTGAGAATGATTGAATAAACAGCTTGTTTATTCAATAACCATAACCATGAAAATCTAAAAATATATCTTATTATGCAAACGTTTTCCTGATAAATCTATACTAGCTGATTTTCTTCTGCTTTACAATAGGAGGTTCGTGAAAAGAGCAGGCTTACACATCATTGGATTGTTAAAATCAGGTGGTGCATCTTCTGTTGAGGATGTTGAAAGGCTGTCATGAATCCTGTTGATTTCACAACAAAGCGGCGTGAATCCGGTGGACAGTTATCCGTGTGCCCATCATAAGGGCGGTCAGTTTTATGAGTACATAGCCTTAATGGGTGCTGTTTAAACCTTAAGGATTGCGGCAGATGGGGATTTCATATATATTTAAAGTAATTCAACTGAATATGGAAACCTTCGGGGTCGGGTGAAAGTCCCAGCCGGCGGTAATGAGCTTATGCTCTCAGCCCGCGACGGAGAATCAGTGTTAAGCACGGTTCTCCCTGATTTGGTGAAATTCCAAAGCCGACAGTTAAAGTCTGGATGGGAGAAGGTTGTGGAAACGTATCGGTACCGTTCATGCAACACGTGTACCCTTTGTTTGCTGTACGCAAAAAAATGACGTTTAAGACCCTGGAGAAGTATGTCTTCTTCAGGGTTATTTTTATGGAAAAAGAGCAGGTGATGAAGATGGAGCGTGATGAGCAGTACATGGCAATGGCTGTACAGATGGCCAGGGAAACGGTCGGCCAGACGAGTCCCAACCCTTCAGTAGCCGCCATTGTGGTCAAAGATAATCAAGTCGTCGGTATAGGCGTGCATGTGAAGGCTGGTGAACCTCATGCGGAAGTGCACGCACTACGGATGGCAGGAGAAAAAGCGGAAGGCGCGGACATCTATGTCACTCTTGAACCGTGCAGCCATCATGGACGGACACCTCCGTGTGCTGAAGCTGTCGTGAAGGCAGGCATCCGCCGGGCCGTTACGGCTTCATCGGATCCGAACCCTAAAGTTTCCGGCCGGGGCATTGAAATGATGAAGCGGCAGGGCGTGGAGGTCCGGACGGGTGTTTTGAAAGACGAGGCAGATGAACTGAATCGTGCCTTCTTTCATTACATTCAAACAGGTGAACCTTATGTCCGTTTAAAGACAGCGATGAGCCTTGACGGGAAGATTGCCACCGCCAGTGGAGAGAGTCAATGGATCACAGGAGAAGAGGCGCGGCAGGACGGACACCGCTATCGTCATCAATCGGACGCGATTCTAGTCGGGATCAATACGGTCATGATGGATAATCCGACATTGACGACAAGAATTCCGGGTGGCGGAAAGCATCCGATCCGTCTTGTCCTCGATACGCATCTTCGTATTCCGACTGCTTCGAATCTGATACAAAATAATGAATCTCCAACGTGGATTTTCACGTCAGCGGATATACCGGATGAAAAGCGTCTGATTCTTGAAGAGCATGCCCATGTCCACGTCATTCCGCTTGGCCGCACCATCGATCCTGGAGAAGTCCTGCGCTATTTAGGAAAGCACAAGGTCACCTCTCTCCTTGTTGAAGGAGGGGCCACCATTGCCGACGCTTTTGTCAGATCAGGAAAGGTGAATGAGACGATTACGTATATTGCTCCCAAATTGATCGGTGGAAAAGAAGCACTGACCCCGGTTGCCGGCCGCGGCATCCAACAGTTGAAACAGGTGACATCTTTTGAGTTTGTATCGACCGAACAGCTTGGAGAAGATATTAAAATTGTTTCGATAAGAAAAGGGGAATCCTAATGTTTACAGGAATTGTAGAAGAAATAGGAACACTGCAGTCCGTTAAAAGTAAAACGGAAGCTTTGGAGATAAAGATTGCTGCATCCAAAATTCTGGAAGATATCAAGCTTGGGGACAGTATTTCCATTAACGGTGTCTGTCTGACCGTGACAGATTATACGAAGGATACCGCATCCTTTGATGTGATGCCGGAAACATACCGCGCCACCAACATCCATGAATTAAAGCAGGGCAGCGATGTCAATCTTGAACGCGCGATGGCGGCAGATGGGCGGTTCGGCGGTCACCTTGTATCGGGTCATATTGACGGTACGGGCAGCATTGTATCAAAAAGGCCGGAGTCCAACGCCGTCTATTACGACATACAGCTTCCGTCCGACTTGGTTCCTTATTTTGTCTATAAAGGCTCGATAGCTGTTGATGGTACATCCCTGACTGTATTCGGAGTAGAAGAGGATCGTGTCACCATTTCTTTGATTCCGCACACGATGGAACATACCGTTCTCGGCAGGAAAGGTCCGGGAGACAAAGTTAATATCGAATGTGACATGATTGGAAAATATGTCGCTCACTTCCTGAGTGGGCAGAATCAAGAGCACCCGCAAACAGCCATCTCCAAAAAGATGCTGGCTGATAACGGGTTTGCATGAAGAGGGGGAAAGCATATGTTTGATTCGGTTGAAAAAGCGATTGATGTATTGAAGCAGGGAAAGCTTGTCATCGTTTGTGATGACGAGGACAGGGAAAATGAAGGGGACTTTATTGGAATCGCGGAGCATGCTTCCACGGAGATGATCAATTTTATGATCAAGCATGGGCGTGGGCTGGTTTGTGCCCCGATTACGAATGAAACAGCTGGAGCGCTCGAGCTGATGCCTATGGTCAATGACAATTCAGACCCTAATCAGACAGCGTTTACGGTCAGTGTGGATCATAAAGAGACAACAACTGGAATTTCAGCGGACGAACGGGCCCTGACCATCAGGGAAATGCTGAACCCGGAAAGTAAAGCTTCCGATTTCCAGCGGCCCGGTCATATTTTCCCGTTGATTGCCAAGGAAGGCGGTGTCCTGCGCAGAGCGGGTCATACGGAAGCGGCTGTCGACCTGGCACGTCTTGCGGGAGCCCGGCCGGCAGGTGTCATCTGTGAAATCATTAAAGATGATGGAACGATGGCCCGTGTGCCTGACCTGAAAGAAATGGCCGAGGCGTTTGACATTCCGATGATCACCATTGCGGATTTGATTTCATACCGCCATGAGCAGGAAAACCATGTGACCCGGGAAATCGAGGTGCAGATGCCTACAGAATACGGCGAATTCCGAGCGGTAGGCTTCAAGAATGATATCGATTTTAAAGATCACATCGCTCTTGTAAAAGGAGACATCAATCCGGAGGAGCCGACCCTTGTGCGGGTACACTCCGAATGTCTGACAGGGGATGTCTTCGGCTCCTACCGCTGTGACTGCGGTCCTCAGCTGCACAACGCTTTACGGCAGATTTCCGAAAATGGCAGCGGTGTTCTGCTGTACATGAGACAGGAAGGCCGCGGGATCGGGTTAATGAATAAATTGAAAGCCTATAAGCTTCAGGAAGAAGGCTATGACACGGTGGAAGCGAATGAGAAACTCGGCTTCGGGCCTGATTTAAGAGATTACGGTGTCGGTGCTCAAATCCTGAAGGACCTGGGCATTACAAAACTTCGTCTGCTGACGAATAACCCGAAGAAAATTTCCGGACTTGGTGGTTTTGGTCTTGAGGTTGTAGAGAGGGTGGCTATTCAGATGCCTTCCCGCAAAGAAAATGAAAGCTACTTGAAAACGAAACAGTCTAAAATGGGGCACTTATTCCACTACTAGAAAGGAAGAGACTTATGGTTAAAACATTTGAAGGTAATCTTGTAGGAACAGGACTGAAAATCGGTATTGTAACAGGAAGGTTCAACGACTTTATTACGAGTAAGCTGTATGAAGGAGCCGTAGATGCGCTGAAGCGTCACGGCGTCGATCTGAACGATGTAGAGGCTGCTTATGTGCCTGGAGCTTTTGAAATTCCACTGGCCGCTCAGAAGATGGCGGAAACCGGGAAGTACGATGCGGTTATCACCCTGGGAGCTGTCATCCGCGGCTCCACGCCGCATTTCGACTATGTTTGCGGCGAAGCAGCTAAAGGGGTTTCTCAGGCTTCCCAGAAGACTGGTATTCCAGTGATCTTTGGCGTCATTACCACAGACACCATTGAACAGGCCATCGAGCGTGCAGGTACGAAGGCCGGTAACAAAGGCTGGGAGGCAGCCACAGCAGCCATTGAAATGGCGACACTGATGAACGCGTTCAAATAAAAGAACCTATTTGGAAAAGTACGGTTTTACAGAGGTGGTATGTGCGGTCATGTTCCGCTTATCGGTGGATGCCTGCCGTGGGCCCGGTTTCAGCTGACCTGGGTTCGGTCCCGTAGGCCCCACCACCGAACACTTCTCGTAACTTCGCCAAAATAGTACAAAAAAGAGGGGTTCTGCTAAGCAGAACCCCTCTTTTGGCTGTAGAAAAAGCCTGTGTTAACCAGTTAGAGTTTTCCATTTGTCGTGGGAAGGGTCACTTTCCGCTTATCGGTGGATGAATGATGCGGGCACGCCTTCAGTTGACTTGGTCAGAAAGGCCGCCTGCCCAAGTGGATCTTCGGCCCGTGCTGTTCCCGCAGGCATCAACACCGAACGCTCCTTGTGCCGACGTTAGAATATGAAGGAGAGAGATTGTGCATTACGCAGGTACGCAGATTCATAAGAAAGGCATGGGCTGCGCTATTGCCGCTTGCGTGGAAAAGAGGAAGGGAAAGAACAGGTGCTGATGACGGCTGCCTGCCGGAAGATTTTCCTCCATCCAGCAAGAGTGAGCGGGGTGAAGGAGAGTCTTTGTCGATGTTAAAGAACCCCCAAGGAGCAGTGCCCCTTCCACTCCTGCGGAAGAACGAGTGGTCCGAGACCGCCGAGCTCGGGCGCTCGTCCGCGGAAAGGGAAGGGGCTCTGGTTTTTCGTGGAGCCTGTCCCCCCGGTTGGACAGGGTTTAAGTGAAGTAGGAAAAAGGAAGGATAAAGGGAAAGGGGGAACGGTGATGACAACAAGAGCCGTCTGGTTTAGAAGAGATTTACGGTTGAATGATCATACAGCACTTGCAAAAGCTGTTGAACATACAAAAGATGAGGACAGCCTCGTTTTGTTTTTTCATATTCACCCGGATTTGAACAAGTCATTCACAATGAGGCATGATTACTATTTTCAAACCCTTCAGGACTTCGTTTCACGTGCCGGGGATATGGGTGCGCCTGTCCATGTTATTGAAGGAGAAACCGAAGAGTCCTTTCAGACATTTGTAAAGGAACTGGATGTGGACATGGTCTACTTCAACCGGGATGAAACAGGATTTGGTAAGAAGCGGGATGATCATATGGTGGAGTATCTGGACTCGATTGATGTGGAAGTCTACCATTACATGGATCACCACCTGCACGGGGCGGAGGAAATCAAAAAGCAGGATGGCGGCCATTATAAAGTATTCTCCCCATACTTAAAGAAGTGGAAGCAGCAGCAGAAACCCGGTATTCAACGGGTGAACCACGATAAACTGAAAAATGCGGCCGTGGATAAACGTTCTTCCTTTAAAGAAGGAGAAAAAGCGTACCAGTCGCTGATGGAAAAAATAGAAGCTGATTTTCCCGGGACAGGGGAAGAAGCTGCCGGTGAAAGGTTCAGCCTGTTTCTTGATGGAGCCATCTATGATTATGATGAGGAGCGGGATTTCCCGGCCGTTGATGGGACAAGTCTGATGTCCAGGTATCTGCGTACCGGTGCGGTTTCCGTCCGGACGCTGTATCATAGAATTCAGGACGAAGTAAACTTCAAAAAGGATACATCCGGAGTGGAAACCTATATTTCCGAGCTTGCGTGGCGGGATTTTTACAACATGATCTATTACTATTATCCGGAATCAGACGATAAAGAGCTTGTTGAAAAATACAGAGGTATTCCGTGGAATAATGATGAGGATCTTCTGGAAAAATGGAAGCAGGGGCAGACTGGTTTTCCGTTGATTGATGCAGCGATGAGACAGCTGAATGAAACCGGCTGGATGCATAACCGGCTCCGTATGGCTGTGGCCTCTTTTTTGACGAAGGATCTGCTGATGGATTGGCGCGAAGGAGAACGGTACTTTGCTGAGAGGCTGGTGGACTATGACCCTGCCTCGAATATCGGTGGCTGGCAGTGGGCGGCTTCCACCGGTACAGATCCTGTTCCTTATTTCCGCGTATTTAATCCAGTCAGGCAGTCCGAGCGCTTCGATCCTCACGGCCGTTTCATTAAGGAATGGGTGCCGGAGCTTGAAAATGTGGAGAAGAAGTATATCCATGATCCTTCGAAGATGCCGGAGAACGAACAGGAAAAGGCTGGATGCATGATCGGTGAAGACTATCCTGAGCCTGTGGTGGACCATAAAAAGATGCGAAAGCGGGCGATTGAAGTTTTTAAAGACAAAACCTAAAAAGAGGGGTAACCATGACAATAAAGCGAAATGATTTAGAGAAGTATGCAGATCTGGCTTTGAAAAACGGAGTGAACCTGCAGCACAGGCAGGGGCTGATCATCAACGCCCCCATTGAAGCTGCCGATTTCGTCCGGATCGTAACCGCAAAGGCCTACGGGATGGGGGCGAAAAACGTTCATGTCGAATGGAACGACGAAATGCTCAGTTATATGAAAATGAAGCATGCACCGATGGACGTCCTTAAGGATTTCCCTAAATGGAAAGCGGAAGGTCTTGAAGAAATGGTGGCGGACGGGTATGGGCTGTTAACCATTTACGGTCCGGACCCGGATTTAATGAAGAATGTAGATCAGGAACGGGTGGCTGCGGCCACGAAAGCGAGTGGCGAGGCTCTTTCCGGATACCGGGACTATTTAATGAATGATAAGACGACCTGGTCCATTGTTGCCTATCCGCAGAAAGCATGGGCGCAGAAAGTGTTTCCGGATGCTTCTCCGGAAGAGGCACAGGAACAGCTGTGGAAGGAGATCTTCAGAATCACACGGGTGGACAAGGACGATCCGGTTCAGGCGTGGGAGGAGCATAATGAAGCTCTTCGGCAGGCGAGGGAATATTTGAACCAAAAGCAGTATAAAAAACTCCATTATTCCGGGCCAGGGACAAAGCTGACCATTGAGCTCGTTTCGAATCACATCTGGCATGGAGGAGCGGCTGAATCAGAAAAAGGAAGCACGTTCAACCCCAACATTCCGACCGAAGAAGTCTTTACTATGCCTCATAAGTACGGTGTGAATGGGAAGGTCTCCAGCACAAAGCCGTTGAGTTACGCGGGGAACTTGATTGAGAACTTCACCTTAACATTCAAGGATGGAAAAGTGGTGGATTACGCCGCGGAATCCGGGGAGGATATACTGAAGCATCTGGTTGAATCGGATGATGGCTCAGCCAGACTTGGAGAAGTCGCCCTCGTACCGCACGCTTCCCCGGTTTCCCAATCCGGTCACATCTTTTTCAACACGTTATATGATGAAAATGCTTCCTGTCACTTAGCTTTAGGAAAAGCATATCCCACCAACATAAAAGGCGGATCCTCCTTTAATAAGGAGCAGATGGAATCACACGGCGTCAATGATAGTCTCGTCCATGAAGACTTCATGATGGGGTCGGATGAATTGAACATCGACGGAGAAACGAAGGAAGGTCTGTATGAACCTATTTTCCGGAACGGTATGTGGGCCGTGGATTTTGAGGAAAGCGAAGAGACACCCTGATCCAGGGTGTCTTTTTGGCTTTAGAAAAAGCCTGTGTAAACCAGTTAGAGTTTACATTTGTCGTGGGCAGGGTCACTTTCCGCTTATCGGTGGATAAATGCCGCGGGCATCAACACCGAACGCTCCTTGTGCCAACGTTAGAATATAGAGGAGAGAGGTTGTGCACGAAGCAGGTTCGCATATTCAAAAGAACGGCATGGGCTGCCTGCCGGAATATGAAAAAGCCTCTCCTCCATCCAGCAGGGATGAGCTGGGTGAAGGAGAGGCTTTTTCGATGTTATAGAACTCCCAAGGAGCGGTGCCCCTTTCGCTCCTGGCAGTAAGAAAGAAAAAGAGGTTTCTCTACAAGCTGAAAGACACCTTGATCCAGGGTGTCTTTGTTCGTGGAAAGATGACATTGTATCTTCTGAATTACATTATCATTACAGACGATTTAAATCTTCAAAAACCTGTCTACAATAAGGATAGATTGTGGTACATATGAAGTAGAATAGATTATCTTGAATCGAAGAAGGGTGATCCCATGAAGCGTGATGCTTTTTTTGATAATGCCAAAGTAGTCCTTATCTTTCTCGTCGTTTTCGGTCATATGATCCAGCCGTTTACCGATGGTTCCAAACCGATGTACACCCTTTATACGTGGATTTATACCTTTCACATGCCGGCGTTCATTTTCCTTGCCGGGTTCTTTGCCAAAGGATCGGGGGAGAAGGATTACTTGATCCAGCTGGCTAAAAAGTTGATTCTGCCATACTTGATTTTTCAGCTCGTCTATACCGGGTATTACTTCTTCATCGGGAAAGGTGAAGGGTTTGACGGGATTTTTTATCCGCACTGGTCGTTATGGTTCTTGTTCAGTTTGTTCTGCTGGCACATTCTGTTGTACTGGTTTAAGAAAATCCCGCCGATGCTCGGTGTCGCCATCGCTGTTCAGATCGGTGTGCTCGTCGGATATTTCACAGATATCGGCCACCATTTCAGTCTATCCCGCACATTCGTTTTCTTCCCGTTTTTCCTTGCCGGGTACTGGCTGACGAAGGAGCATGTGCATAAGTGGAGAACACGCCGTGTCCGGGAAATCAGTATGGTCATTATGGCTGCAGCCGCAGGTGTGATTGCTGTCCTCCCTGAAATCAACTCCGGCTGGCTGCTCGGTTCGAAATCCTATGAGGTTCTCGGCAGTCCGGAAATGGGAGGACTGTTCCGACTGGCGGTATACGCTCTCGCGGGGATCATGGTTGTCAGTGTCCTTTCATGGATTCCGAATACAGAATATAAAATCACGTACCTTGGCGGAAAGACCTTGTACGTTTATCTGCTGCACGGCTTTTTCATCCAGTTCTTCCGGCAGGCCGACTTGTTCAAAGTGGATAACCTGTTTGATGTCATCGGGCTTGCGATCATCTCTGCCGCTATTGTCTACTTGTTATCGAGCAGCTTGATCCGCACGCTGACACAGCCGTTCATTGAGGGGCGTATCCAGCTCATCAAACGTTGGTGGCAGCGGACCTTTGACAAAGATTCCACGCTTCAATCATAAATAAATCCGCCTTTCCTGGTGGATGGAATAGAGCCTCCTTGTGAATAATACGTAAGAGATTCGCAAGGAGGTTTTTGTATGTCTAAAAAAATCTTGATGATTGTCACGAATGCTGATCACATGGATGGACATGAAACGGGGCTCTGGCTGTCTGAGTTTGTCGAACCGTCCGTGGAGTTCGGGGAAGCCGGTTATGAGGTGACCGCCGCAAGCCCGCGGGGAGGGCGCCCGCCGATTGATGAAAACAGTTACAGCAACCAGCTTCCTGATGTATGGGACGGGGTGATGGAGCCGATCAGCCGGACGGTGGCACTCGCAGAAGTGGATCCGACGTCGTATGACGCTGTCTTTTTATGCGGCGGGCACGGAACCATGGTCGATTTTCCTGAAAATGAACAGTTGGAAGAGCTTCTCCGTCACTTTCTTACCGAAGGAAAAGTCATGGCTTCCGTCTGTCACGGCCCCGCCGGATTCATTGGTGTCACGGATCACAATAAGCAGTCTCTTGTAAGTGGGAAAAAGCTGACAGGCTTTTCGAATGAAGAGGAAACGAAGGTTGGTCTTGAGGGACGTGTCCCGTTTTCACTGGAAGATCGTTTAATCGAAGAAGGGGCGGAATTCAGCAAAGGAAAGCCGGATGAAAGTCACGTCGTCGTTGATTTTCCCTTTGTGACCGGTCAGAATCCTTCGTCCAGTCTGGAAACCGCGCAAAAAGTGCTGGAACAATTAAAAGACCGCTGAGCCAAAGGCCCGGCGGTCTTTCTTTATGCATTCAGAACAATAGATGTGCCATCAGTGTAATGACTGGAAGGGTTATGATCGTACGCTCAAGGAAGATGATGAACAGGTCCTTCAGGTTAACCGGAACCTTGGAACCGAGCAGAAGACCACCGACTTCCGACATGTAAATCAACTGGGTTACAGAAAGAGCGGCAATAATGAACCGTGTCATTTCACTCTCGATAGAAGCTCCGATGATTGCAGGCAGGAACATGTCCGCAAACCCTACAAGAATGGTTTCAGAGGCTTCCGCAGCATAGGGCACCTGCATGAGTTCAAGAAGTGGAATGAACGGCATACCGATCCACGTGAAGAAAGGGGTGAATTCCGCAATGATTAGAGCAATCGTCCCGAGGGCCATGACAATCGGAGCAACCCCCATCCACATATCAAGGATATTCTGGGCGCCCTGCTTCATAAAGGCTCCGGGACCTATCGATTTGCTGCCGCGCTCAACCGCTTGGGCATATCCGTAGGTAAACACATTGTGGCCTTCGGGAATATCTTCATTCTGTTCTCCTGCTTCATCGGTTACATAGGTATCAGGCTTTCTGGACAGCGGCGGAATCCGCGGCATGATCAATGCTGCAACAAATCCGGCGAGCGCTACAGTTAGATAAAACGGCACGAACATATGGCCGAGCCCGACTTCCTGTATGACGACAAGACTGAAGGTAATGGAGACGATGGAGAAGGTGGTTCCGATTACGGCTGCTTCTCTTTTCGTGTAGTACCCTTCTTCATACTGCTTACTCGTCAAAAGGACTCCGATCGTTCCGTCCCCGAGCCAGGAAGCAAGGGAGTCAATAGACGAGCGTCCCGGCAGTTTGAAGAGCGGACGCATAATTTTCGTAAGGATGACTCCGAACAATTCCAACAGGCCGTAGTTCAACAGCAGGGGAAGGAACAGCCCTGCAAATAAAAAGACGGCGAACAGGACATGCAGCAGGGAATCCAGCAGCAGTCCGCCTGTATTTTCGGAAATGACCGCCTCCGGTCCAATCTGGAAGTAGACCATGATGGCGAAAATCATACCGAGAACACGGGTAACGACCCATACCGCGGGTACATTAAATAATGAATGGAAAAACGGAGATTTGGAACCATCCGATCTCAGCAGTTTAGCGGCAACAGTGGCAAGCGCTGTTATCGTAATAATGATGGTCATGATGAGAGACAGGGAGCCGGCCAGTCGTTCCTCGACCTCTCCTGCCAAAACGGCGATTGGAATGGTGACGGCTCCGTCATCACCACTGATAGGGAACATAAATAAGAAAATACCGATGAGGGACGGTATGATAAAACGCAGATGCGAAGAAGGTTTAAAATCTTTCGCTTTCATCCAAAATCTCTCCTGACTAATCTGTTTTATTTATAAACATCTCAGAATAAATATACAACATTATTTATTCTATTACGATTACTGCCAAAAACCAATAGGAAATTTGTAGAGAATCACAGACCCCGGGGTTTATCACAAAAGGACAACGGGGAACCTTTTATATACATTGGAAACTGGAAATGGGGAAAGGGAATGCAGTCATATGCGAAGCCTAGAGTCGTCGTAAGCCGGTGCCTTGAATTTGCAGAGGTGCGGTATAACGGAGCGGTCATACCAGATAAAGCAGTCGAACGAATGAAAGCGCATGTAGAATTTATTCCTGTCTGCCCGGAAGTGGAAATCGGACTGGGTGTACCAAGAGATGTCATCCGTCTCGTGGATGATGAGGAAAAACGTCTCGTTCAACCGAAAACGGGGGAAGATCTTACTGATAAAATGACTGGTTTTTCCAATACTTTTCTTGATCATCTTGATGATGTCGATGGATTTCTTTTGAAGAACCGTTCTCCGACCTGTGGGATGCATGATGTGAAGGTGTATCAGAGTGCGCAGAATTCCCAGGTGATCGGAAAGACATCCGGGGTGTTTGCCGCAGAGGTACTCAAGCGTCACAGCGGGCTCGCTGTGGAGGAGGAAGGGCGGTTGAAAAACTTCA
Source organism: Halobacillus sp. AWH4_228 (assembly GCF_056158365.1). NCBI lineage: Bacteria > Bacillati > Bacillota > Bacilli > Caryophanales > Bacillaceae > Halobacillus > Halobacillus sp. AWH4_228. The sequence continues at coordinate 698,592 of NZ_JBSWTE010000001.1, forward strand.
CGCTGCGCCATCATTTTTTGACGAAACTGTTCACCCTGGCCTCCTTCCGGGAGATGAAGAAGGAAAGAAAGATGAAGGAGCTGCAGCAGTTTCATGCCCGGCATAAATATCTGTTTATGGCCTACCACCCGGGCCTGTTGAAGAAAATGGGGCAGACGACAGCCAACCATGACCATCTTGGAATCGGTGAGGTGCTTGAAACGTACGAAAATCTGCTTCATGAGCTGATGCGGGAGCCTGCGAAAACAAGCGCCCACGTCAACGTCTGTCAGCACATTGCCGGGTATTTTAAGAAGCAGCTGACAAGCGGAGAAAAACAAAGTTTTGCTGATCTTCTTCATCAATATAAAGAAGAAAAAATCCCCTTAAGTGCTGTTCTCAGTGTATTGAGTTCCTGGACCGCCCGTTTTCAAAGCGGGTATTTGAAGCAGCAGAGTTATTTCCAGCCCTACCCGGTCGATCTGGTGGAAATATCCGACTCAGGGAAGGGCCGGGCCTATTCCTGATGATCATTCTGCATAATGCTTAAGAATGCGGTCCACAGCCGGACCATAGCTTTCCCCGAACATGTTGAGATGGGCAAGCAGGTAAAAGAGCTGATACAGAGGTTTGATTTCCTCGTAATGTTCAGGCAGAGGGAGGACCTCTTGATAATGATTGTAAAAATCAGCTGGGAAGCCGCCGAAGACTTCTGTAAAGGCCAGTTCAAAAGCGTGGTCCCCATAAAGAATGGAAGGGTCAATCAAAACCGGCTGTCCGTGCTCATCCATCATGTAATTGCCGCCCCATAGATCACCGTGGAGCAGAGAGGCTTCGGGATGAGCGGGGAGGTATTGGTCCAGTCTGTTCATCAATGCTTCCATCCGCTTTCTTCGTTTGTTCGTTATCCGTTTTTTGGAGATCCCAATATCAAGCTGTGCGCCCAGGCGGCACGTACGGTAATAGTCCACCCAGGAAGGGGCCCACGTATTTGGCTGATCGAGCTGTCCGACAAACGTCGGAGCCCCGTATCCATACGAATCCCTTGTGTGCTTGTGCATATGAGCAAGCTGACGGCCGAGGGCTGCATGATCGTTCCGGCTCCCGGGTTCAATCCATTCCATCACAAGCGCGGCAGGCTCCCTGTTTTCAGGCATGTCGTAATGATAGACGTTCGGGACACGGATGGTCTTTGTCTGTTGAATTGTCTGCAGTCCCTCGGCTTCCGCCTGGAAAAAGTGGGAGGGGACCCCGGCGTTCGTCTTTATAAAGTACGCCTGTCTTTCGGTCTGTACGTAAAATGCCTGGTTGATGTCACCACCACTGACGGCGGTCTGCTTCTGTATCCGGCTTTCATCTCCAATGGTGCTCAATGTTTTTTCGATGATATCCATCAAAGGTCTCCTTTCCATTAATGAAGCGGAGCAGGTGGGGTCGGTGTGAAAATCTTCTGGTACGCATGTATTTCGTTCAGCTCCTGAAAACCGATGGCTTTGTATAACTGTTCAGCCTGAGGATTCAAGGAGCGGACAGATAGGGTGACCGCCTGCAGTTCGAGGGCGTAAAACGCATATTGCAGGGCATGTTCCATCAACTCTGTGCCGATGCCGGTGTTTTGATAGGAAGGATGAACATTCACAAAGCAGATTTCACCCTCTTCCCCTTCCGCGATCGTTTCAAAGTAGAGGTACCCGGCGAGCTCTCCCTCCTTCTCATATCCCCATAGATCGTTCCCCTGCTGTCGTGAAAGGTAAAACATTTCTTCTGTCGTATAATAAGCCGCATCTGGATGCAGCTTGTCCAATCTTTCTTTATCCTGTTCCTGCAGCCGGAAGATTGACGGGGTCTTTGTGGACTCCGCAGCCTTGTAATGGGCTTGGAAGAGGACCAGTGTTTTTTCAACGTTATACAGTTCGAACGCATGGGTTTCAGCGAAAGCTTTCAACTCTTCGTTCGCCCCGTAGCAGGCTACTTTAACCGCATCAAAATGAAGCTGGGCAGTCAGAGAAGCTTTGTCCCATAAGCGTTCAATGACGTCGGATTCCTCTTTTACCGCAAAAGGCCCGAGGAGCCGGCAGAATTTCTGCTCGAAAAAAGGGACCATGCCTAAAAATCCTACGATTTCGGAACCTTCCCAAGCGACATAAGCTAAAGGCTCTGTGAACTGGGTTAACGTCCAGATCTGCTCGAAGATTTCATTTTTCTCAGAAGCCATCCAGGCCACATAATGGCGGTCCTGGCCATTCATCTGATACAGCCACTCGGCTGCCGTATGTAATTCCCTGACTTCCAGCTCGCGAATCTGAATCATGGCACTCATCCTTTCGTTATACATGAATTTTCACACAATAGTAGAGAAAAGTGCAAGCGCTGCCTTTCTGCGGGGCGGCTGTAAGTAGCTGAAGTCTGTGCGGGATTGTCGATTGACAGGGTTGACCTGTGGATTTGCGGGGAAAAGTAAGATACAGAAGTATGGAAAGGAGGCGGGACGCATGCATCAGCGGTTGAAATACATAGCCATTTACCGGATCACAGTTATTGTCTGGATGTCTGTCCGTTTTCTGCTCCGCATTTTCTGGTTCGAAAAGAGACACCGGATCTGGGATGAGCAGACGAAAAGGAAATGGGAGATGATGCTGGCAGATATGGCGGAAGAGTATCGGAGGAAGGCGGTCGCCCTCGGCGGGCTGCTGATAAAGTTCGGACAATTTCTCAGCTCCCGTGGGGATCTTCTTCCGCCGTCCTTCATTAAAGAACTGGAGGGACTTGTCGATCGTGTGAAGCCCGTCCCGTTTTCCTATTCCAGAACGACGATTGAAGAAGACTGGAACGCCTCACTGGATGATCACCTGAATTCCATTGATGAAAAAGCGGTGGCCTCTGCATCCATTGGAGAAGTGTACAAAGCGTACCTGAAGGATGGGACACCGGTGGCGGTTAAAGTGCAGCGCTACAGAGTCCGTGATACATTCCGGATGGACTTCAAGGCTTTGAAAATTGTATTCTGGCTCGTCAACCGGTTCACCGTTTATGGAAAAAAAGCGGATCTCCAGGCCCTTTATACGGAAGTCGTCCGGGTCATCAGCAACGAACTTGATTTTACGATGGAGCTGGAGAACGGACGGGCGTTTCAAAAGCGGTTCCGTGATTTTCAGGATGTAAGGGTGCCGCATTATTACGAAGACCTATCGACCAGACGCGTGCTCGTCATGGAGTGGGTGGAGGGGCACAAAATTACGGATGTCTCCTTTATGGACAGGCAGGGGATCGACCGGAGCCGTATTGCCTATATTTTGTTTGAACTGTGTATCGAACAATTTTTATATGCCGGGATGTTCCACTCTGATCCACACCCGGGCAACTTGATGATTAAAGAAGACGGTACAGTGGTCATTCTCGATTTCGGAATGGTCGGGGAAATCCGGAAAGAGGATGCCGATTCCATACGTAAAATGATTCAAGGGTTCATTCTGGACGACTACGACAGAGTAATTGAAGCCTTGCAGGAAATGAATTTCCTTCTGCCGGAAGCGGATACGGAAAAAGTGAAGAAACTGTTGAAGCAGACAACAGACATGTACCTGGAAGGGAACTTTGACAAGCTGGATGCACATATGATGAATGACATGCTGGAGGATCTGCAGCAGTTTGTCAAAGAACAGCCGATTCAGCTGCCTGCTGACTATGCGTTTCTTGGACGTGCGGCATCCATTGTCGTAGGTGTCCTGAGCACAATCTATCCTCAAGTGGATCTGATTGCCTGGGGACGGCCGGTCATTAAGGAGTGGGTATCCGGGAAGGATTCCACTTCATCCCTTTACACGGACGTGTTGAAGGAGACAGCGAGGCCGCTGCTCTCCCTCCCGCGGGCTTTGGTCGAATATTTGGAGGACGGGGACAAGGAAAGAGAGTGGAAAACGACTCAGCAGAAAAATCAGTTGTTCCACCAATATTATTTATTTATGACACTGCTTTCGTTTATCATCATGCTGATCGGAACCGCTGCTTTTTTTTATACAGGCGTTATTGAAGTCCTTCCCAGCTGGTGGATCGGTGGGGTCATCTTCGGGACTGGTGCAGCCGGATTTATTTTCAGCTCCATCAATCACGTGCATATGCTGCGGAAGCTTACTCATAATAGGAGGAATCGAACATGAATGACTTATTGAAAAAAGGGTTTCATTTAGGTCTTGGAGCCGCAGTCAGTGGAAAACAAAAGTTCGAGAAGCTTGTGAATGACATGGTCAGGCGCGGAGAGATCAGTCCTTCGCAGGCGAAGAGCATGGTGAATGAGCGGATGCAGGCGTGGATGGCCAAAGGTCAAACAAAGGATCAGCAGTGGAATGAACAGGTGAAGGCGAAATTCCAGGACCAAATGAACGAACTTGGCTTCGTTTCCCGTGAGGAATACGAGAGACTGGAAGCACGGATCCAGCGTCTTGAAAAAGAACGTGGGTACTAAAATAACAGCCCTGCTTCATGAGAGTGAAGCAGGGCTGTTTTATGTATGTCCGGGCCGGCCGGATATGCTATGCTTTTACCACATCATGGTAGAAAGGAAGGGTTTCTTTGAAGAAGATCAACTGTTTTCGGTGCCGGCACTTTCGCACGACATGGAACCCCGCTTTTCCGAGAGCCTGCAGTGCCTACGATTTCAAATCGAAGGAAATGCCCTCTCAGGTGGTGCTGCATTCCTCTGGCTCATCCTGTATGAAATTTGAAGAAAAACATCAGGAAAACGCTTCTCGTGTCCAAGCGAAGTATACAAAGATCGATTTCAGGCTGTAAATTTTATGAAATTTCTGATTTTATATTATCTTTTCCCGAATCTATGATATTATGATGAATATTTATCAGAACATCATAGAAAGAGATGGAGAGGAGTTGAGGAAGAATGGTAAGAGAAAAGTGGGGGACGAAGCTTGGGTTTATGCTGGCGGCCATGGGTTCGGCCGTGGGCCTCGGGAACATTTGGAGGTTCTCCTTTGTAGCGGGAAATAATGGTGGAGGAGCCTTTCTGCTGTTGTACCTGGCCTTTGTCATTTTACTGGGGGTCCCGCTGCTGCTTGCTGAGGTGAGTATCGGTAGAAAAGCAGAGAGTGATGTTGTCGGTTCCTTTAAAAAGCTGGCACCAAATACACCATGGTATTTGACGGGATTTTTCGGCATTGCCAGTTCCTTTTTAATTTTGAGCTTTTACGCCGTCGTAGCCGGCTGGGCGATCTTTTATTTCTGGAATTATTTAAATGGATCTTATTTTACATCTCCGGAGGTCGGTTACGAAGGGGCATTCGGTCAGTTTATCAGTCATTCCTGGCATCCGATTGCCTGGACAGCCTTATTTATGATTCTTACGATTGTTATTGTTTTGAGCGGGGTGAAAAAAGGCATTGAGGCAGCCAACAAGATCTTTATGCCGCTGCTTGCCCTCATTCTCATTGGACTCGCTTTCTTCAGCTTGTCCCTGGATGGGGCGTCTGAAGGGGTGAAGTTCTTATTTCAGCCGGACTGGACCGCTCTAAGTGATCCGTCCATTTACATCGCCGCCCTCGGGCAGGCGTTCTTCTCTCTCAGTCTTGGTATGGGAGCGATGCTCACGTACGGAAGCTATTTAAGAAAAGAAAACAAACTGCCGAGTGCAGCCCTCGGCATTGGGATTATGGATACTTTCTTTGCAGTGATTTCAGGGCTCGTCATTTTCCCGGCGGTTTTTGCCTTCGGGATCGATCCAAGTTCAGGTCCGCCGCTCGTATTCATTACACTGCCGAGTATTTTTGAACAGATGCCGATGGGGGGAATCGTAGGGCTTGTCTTCTTCTTTGCCTTGATTCTTGCTTCTCTGTCTTCTTCGGTTTCTATACTGGAAGTGCCGACGGCCTATTTCATGAGAATTCTCGGATGGACACGGTTTGCTACAAGTGTTGTCATGGGAGCGGTCATGTTTGTCATGGGGATCGGGGTTTCTCTCGGTTTCGGAATCTGGTCAGGCGTCACCCCGATCGGTGACTTGAACATTCTGGATTCCATGGATTACATTGCATCCAACATTCTTCTGCCGCTGGGCGGTCTTTCCATGGCCCTTCTGATCGGATGGTATTTCTCTAAATCAGAAGCTCTGGAAGCTACAGACTTCACAGGATCCGGTATCGGGCAGATCTGGTACTACCTCGTGAAGTTCGTCGCACCGGTCATGATCCTCCTTATCTTCCTAAACAAATTAGGGGTTATTTGATCATCCTGACTAGAAACTGTTCTTCCGTTGTGTTTCCGGTCACGTTCCGCTTATCGGTGGATGCTTGCCGCGGGCACGGCCTCAGCTGACTTGGTCAAGAAGATCACTTGACCAAGTGGATCTTCGGCTCGCGCTGTTCCCGCAGGCGTCACCACTGAACGCTTCTCGTGACCGAACCAAGTCATGTGCAAAAAAAGAGGACTGCCTTTTGTTTAACAAAAGGCAGTCCTCTTTTATATACCGTCATGATGTGCGGGAGACCTTTCTTCATACAGCTATTCGGGCTAGGCGCGGACACCCTTTATCCATGGCTGTTCATAAACGTCTTTTTCTTGAGAAGGACTTAGATTCACAGAAGCAGCATCCCCCTTAATCGAGTTTGGATGGGAAAGGTTTTGAGGACGAGCGTATACATCTTTATGCATTTTAGTAAGAGAGGTTTGTATAGAAACGTTTTGGAACTTTGTTTGAACATTGGAAAGGGGATGGGACAGGAGGGGAAGAGACGTGTTAAACTACGACAGAGTCCCATTTTTATGTAAGTAAAGGAGTTTATAAAATGGCAGTAACCAACCATAGTGTTCTAAAAAGAATGGCCAATGAAATACAGGAAGCGATGCTTCAGCATGGAAATGAGCCGAAAGTAAGGGAGCATGTCCGTTCTGTGAAGCTTCTGGCGGAGCTTCTGTTGGAGGAAGAGGACCGGGGAGGTCGTCCGGAACCTTCGGTGAATGAACCGACCGCAGAAGAAATAAGGAAAATGATGGGGGCGGACAAGGCACCTGTGAAACAGTCCCAGCCTGATACGGCCGTCGATCATGAAGAGGCCAACGGGCCGTCTATATTTGATTTCTAGGAAGGAAGGATCGATATGAAATTTTTACTGATCGCCGCAGTTATCAATGGTTTTTTGTCTGTAGCTCTGGGAGCATTCGGAGCTCATGGTCTGGAAGGGAAAGTATCGGAAAAAGGATTGGATCAGTGGGGCAAAGCCGTGGATTATCAAATGTTCCATACGATGGCTTTGTTTGGTACAGCATTATTGATGGGCAGAATCCAGGCTGGAATGATGACAGGCGCCGGCTGGTTCTTTTTGATCGGCATTCTCCTGTTCTCCGGCAGTCTCTATATCTATGCCGTTACAGAAATCAAGACGTTTGCCATGATTACGCCGCTCGGTGGTTTATCATTCCTGATTGGCTGGATTCTGCTTGGGTATGCCATCATTAAGCACCTGTAATCGTCAGAAATAAAGAATGGTTGCAAACACAAAAACGATAAAGGCACGCAGCAGCTGGATGATCATTTCGATCTGCAGCTGCTTTTTCATGGCTACAAGTCCTTCTAATACAAAACCGGCTGTCAGCACGTAGAATAAAAGAAGAACGAGCCATTGATGTTCCAGCTGAAACAAGGCCAGGACTGCCAGGACGACCGCAAGAAGGAGGGTTCCCAGCAAGGCCCGCTGGTAGTTCTCATAAGGAGGTCTCATCCGCTCACCTTTTCCTTTCATAGTGAAAAACCCGCTATCGAAATAGCGAGTTCAGGCTTAAGGGCGGGACTGGTAGTTGGCCATCCCCTGATTGGATCCGGAGCCGTATGGGTAGTTGTAGTTGATTTCCTCATCAAAGGTAATGTAGTCGAGGTAGACCATCAGCAGTAGATAACGTTTCCCAGTCTGTGGATCACTTAGAATGATGTGATCCCTGCCGGCGGCTTCAATGACTCCTTTGAAGATTTTTGCATTCCACTGGTCGTTGTTTTCAAAGGTCATGTACACTGTTGCCGGTTTGCCGGCATTGAGCCTGAGAATATTTTCAATATAGGATTCCTCAGAAGGAAGCATGTTCGGCGGATTCACTCCACCTTTGAACGTTCCCTGCTGCATAGGCGGAACCTGGAGACCTCCTCCTTGTTGTCCTTGAGGCATCCCCTGGTTGGAATAGGGGGCGCTGGGATACTGGTACATATAAGGGCTCTGACCATAATAAGGGGAGGACATCTGCCCGTACATCGGCTGTCCCTGGCCTCCGGATTGTGGTTTTTGTGCCAATTGAATCACTCCTTACAGGAATTTAATACACACTTGGACAGTCGGACCGGGTCGGAGAGTAGAAACAGTGCGATTTATAGCGGCCTGTATTCCACTGTCCGAACCATTGTTCAGGGCAGTCGCCGGAAGGCTTGAAAAACCAGAGGGAGTTGGAGGCAGGGTGGTAGCGCGTCCCTTTGATTGTTTTCCTGGCCAGGCGGATATCCTTTTCGCGCGCCCTCTGGTAAAAATAACCTTTCTGGGTGGCTTCGAATCCTCCTGGACTTTGATAGACCATATCGCGGATCGTGTTGATATCCGTGAAATCAATACAATCTCCGCGCACGCGGTTCACTCCTGTGTTCCCAACCATCAGCATCCCCAGCTCTCCGTCACCCTCGGCTTCCGCCCGCATCAGCCGTGCCAGTAACTTCACGTCAGCCTCAGTGGAAGGAATAACAGCCACGCTGTCACCTCGCTTTACGAAAGGCATGCTTGCATGCTCTTTATCACTATATGTACGGACCCTCCCTGGATATGAAAAAAATAAACCATGGTGCATTCATCGAACCTTAACACATCCGAAAAATCCGCTTCATAAAACAGAGGTACAATAAATGGGGGATATCATGGGAAATAAAAAAACTGCCCGGGTTTCCCCGGACAGTTTCTTGGATCTTAGATTTTCAGGAATTGATCAACAGCTTCCGGCTTCAGAAGGTTTCCGATATAGAAAGAGCCGAAGTCGCCGTAGCGTGATGTGACTTCATCGAATCTCATTTCATACACGAGTTTCTTGAATTGAAGGACATCGTGAGCGAACAAGGTGACGCCCCATTCCCAGTCATCAAAACCGATGGAACCGGTGATGATCTGGCGGATTTTTCCGGCATACTGCCGGCCGGTCATGCCGTGAGCATACATCAGCTTCGCACGCTCATCTTTTTCAAGAACGTACCAGTTGTCGTTTCCTTGTCTGCGCTTATCCATCGGATAGAAGCAGATGTGGTTCCACTTCGGAAGCTTCGGACGAAGGCGGGCCTGGATTTCAGGATCCTCTTCATTGGCGCTTCCCATATAATTGGAGAGCTCGACAACAGAAACGTAGGAATAGGCCGGAGTGGTGAATTCAGCCAGTTTCGTTTTGTTGAAGGCTGTTTCAATTTCGTTTAATTCTTCCATCGTCGGGCGGAGAATCATCATCATGAAATCAGCTTTCTGACCGACGATTGTGTAGAGGGCATGGCTGCCTTCCTTGTTTTCTTCCGTGTGTTCCCATTGTCCGATCAGCTCACGGAATTCGGAGACGGCCTGTCCACGCTCCTCCTCGGAGGCGTACTTCCAGGCTGTCCAGTCCAATGTGCGGAAATCATGAAGGCAATACCATCCATCCATCGTTACTACTGCTTCTGGCATAGGATCATTCGCTCCTTTGTATAGCAAGTCGTTAGTTAAAAAAATCACATTCCCAATATAACATATTTTGATCATTCGGCATTACGAAGGGCACCGATATCCTGTGACAATTAAATGAAGGAATGATGGATGACGTTTCCGGGTACAGATAAATGGGATAGAACCGTAGGGAAGGAGAAAATTTGAAGGGAATTCCTTTCATTTATACACAAAAGACTTTATCATATATAACAGAAATGAAAATTGGAGGGTTAAGCATGAGTAACCTATTTGATACTATGAAAGCTAAAATTGATGGAAAAGGTACGAAAATCGTACTTCCGGAAGCGATGGACGAGCGTATTCTGACAGCTGCCGGCCAATTAACTGCGGATGGTATGGTGACACCTGTACTAGTCGGAGATAAAGAAAAAGTAGAACAGAAAGCGAAAGAACTGGGTGTGGACATTTCCGGCGCTGAAGTGTTGAACCCGGCGGACTATCCTGAATATGATGACATGGTAGCAAGCTTCGTCGAACGCCGTAAAGGCAAGGCGACAGAGGAAAAAGCCCGTGAAATCCTCCAGGACGAAAACTACTTCGGTACAATGCTTGTTTATATGGGCAAAGCAGATGGTCTTGTCAGCGGTGCCGCTCATTCAACAGCGGATACGGTACGTCCAGCTCTTCAAATCATCAAAACGAAGCCGGGTATTAAGAAAACCTCCGGTGTTTTCGTCATGGTCCGTGAAGACGAGAAATATGTGTTTGCTGACTGTGCCATCAACATCAGCCCGGACAGCCAGGACCTTGCAGAAATTGCGCTGGCGAGTGCGGACACGGCTGCCTTATTCGATGTAGATCCAAAAGTAGCGATGCTCAGCTTCTCCACGAAAGGTTCTGCGAAATCCCCGGAAACGGAAAAAGTAGCTGAAGCACTGACGATTGCCAAAGAACAGAACCCTGATCTTGTCATCGACGGTGAATTCCAGTTCGACGCTGCTTTCGTTCCATCCGTAGCTGAGAAAAAAGCGCCGGATTCCCCGTTGAAAGGCGAAGCGAATACATTCGTATTCCCTAGTCTTGAAGCAGGTAACATCGGGTACAAAATTGCCCAGCGTCTTGGCGGTTTTGATGCGGTAGGTCCGGTTCTTCAAGGTCTGAACCAGCCGGTCAACGACCTTTCCCGCGGCTGCAGTGCAGATGATGTGTACAAGCTGGCCATTATTACAGCAGCTCAATCTCTATAATAGAATCGCAGAAAAGAGTGTCGGCCTGAAGGCCGGCAGTCTTTTTTTATAATGTTGGAGTAAAGCGTTTGCATTAGGAAATAGGAATAGGCTGAAAACGCTTGACTTTAGGCTGAATTCCATTAAAATAATAGCTGGAATGAAAATCATTATCATTTAAAATTTACATACAGGGGTGGACATGATGAGGAACAAATGGTTGATGTTAGGTTTAACGCTTCTTCTATCCGTATTCGTACTGGCTGCATGCGGAGGGGACGAACAGGAGGAAGGTACATCTTCTGATCAGGAAGCGGCAGACACAGAAGAAACAAGTGGAGAGAACGCTTCCGAGGAAACGGGTGGAGAAGTAAATCTTTACACCGGTCGTCATTACGATACAGATCAGGAGCTCTATGATACGTTTACAGAAGAAACGGGGATCGAGGTCAATGTCATTGAAGGGGATGATGACGAATTGATTGCCCGTCTTGATCGCGAGGGAGAGGCTTCTGAAGCCGACCTGCTGATCACCGCTGATGCCGGTCGTCTGCACCGTGCGAAATCGCAGGATCTGCTGCAGTCTTTGGAAAGTGACACGTTGAATGAAAACATCCCGGAGAAATTCCGTGATCCGGATAACAACTGGTTTGGTCTGACAAAACGTGCACGTGTCATTGCGTATCACAAAGAGCGTGTGGATGAAGAAACCCTTCAAACGTATATGGATTTAACAAACGAGGAGTTCCAGGACAAAGTCTTGATTCGTTCGTCCTCCAACATTTATAACCAGTCTCTTGTTGCTTCTATGATTGCCACAGATGGTGAAGATGCTGCCAAGGAATGGGCACAGGGAGTCGTAGATAACATGGCTCGTGATCCTCAAGGAGGAGATCGTGACCAGGCGAAAGCTGTCGCTGCCGGTGAAGGTGATGTGGCGGTTATGAACACGTACTACCTTGGAAAAATGCTGAACTCTGAAGATGAGGAAGAAGTGAAAGTGGCTGAACAGCTGGGAATCATCTTCCCGAACCAGGATTCTACAGGGACCCACGTGAACATCAGCGGTATTGGTGTGACAGCGAGCAGCCAGAACACTGAAAACGCTCAGAAATTCATTGAATTCCTGTCTGGAGAAGAAGCGCAGAAACAATTTGCTGAAGCGAATTACGAGTATCCGGTAAACCCTGATGTCGAAGCTTCTGAACTGCTTCAAAGCTGGGGTGAGTTCAAAGAGCAGGACATCTCTCTTAATGAACTTGGAGAAAACAACGATCGTGCCATTCAAATTATGAATGAAGTTGGCTGGAAATAAGAAAAAACCGCATCATGCCCGTCATGATGCGGTTTTTTCTATACAAAACAGATGAGAACTGTTATCATTATTACGGACTCAACCTTGAATGAAGCAAGTCTTCAGGCTTTTTTCATTCAAGGCTGAGGGACTGGTAGAAAAGGACGTGTCCTCTTTGAATGTACGGCGAAGACTGCCTGCTTATAGAAATGGCTGGTCAATACTCAGTTTGATCATTGTCATCTTAATTCTCGTCCCCAACGTGACGATCTTATATAACTTCTTTACGAAAAAAGCAGAAAATTGGGAGCATATTACTGAATATATACTTCCGGATTTATTGAAAAACACATCCCTGCTTATCGTTTGCACCGGGCTGTTAACCATTATCATAGGCACAAGCCTCGCCTGGTTGATTTCTGCTTATGATTTCCCGTTGAAAAAGTTTTTTAAGTGGGCGCTTATCTTACCGCTCGCGATTCCTCCTTACATTGCCGGATACACGTACAATGGGATCTTGAATTACACAGGAGTGATCCAGACGACATTGCGGAACACGTGGGGGATCGAAGTGGACCAGAAATACTTCGATATTCTGAATCTTCCGGGTGCTGTTTTTATTTTCACTCTTTTTCTATATCCGTACGTGTATACGATTACAAGAGCATTTCTCGCCAATCAGTCTGCATCTTTAATTGAAAATGCCCGGCTGCTTGGAGGCTCGCCGCTGGAAGTGTTTTTCCGGGTGGTCCTGCCGATCTCCCGTGGAGCTGTCGTCGGGGGTGTCAGCCTTGTTCTCCTTGAGGTTCTGAATGATTACGGGGTGGTGCAGTACTTTGGTGTTCCTACATTCAGTACGGCCATCTTCCAAACATGGTTTGGTATGAATGACTTGAATTCAGCCATTAAATTATCAGCGACCCTGATGTTTATCGTCTTTTCTATTTTGATTTTGGAAAAATTGCTGCGCGGCCGGAAGAAATACGCGGCTACGACGGCAAAAGCCCGTCCGCTGCGTGCTGTTCAACTAAGCAGAAGACGTGGCTGGGCCGCCTTCAGTTATTGTCTGGCCATCTTCATGCTCGGGTTTCTTATCCCGTTGATCCAGCTTTTGGACTGGATGTTGTTAACCTTTGAAAAAGTAGCATCTCCTGAATTTTTAACGTTGATCTGGAATTCCCTGTTCGTATCCCTGGTTGGAGCGCTGTTGATTGTTCTTTTTGCTGTGATTATCGGCAACTTCGCCCGCACGCATCAGAGCCGGCTGGCGAAATCTGCAGCCAAAGTGACGATTCTCGGCTATTCCATTCCTGGAGCCGTCATTGCTGTCGGTATCAGCACGGTCTTTATTGAACTGGACAGTGGCCTCTCCCGTTTCTATGAATCCACAGGGATGGAAAGCCGGCTGTTTTTGAGCACAAGTTTAGTCATTCTGATTTCGTCCTATATCATTCGTTTTTTGGCGATTGGGTACAATTCCATCGAGTCCGGATTCGATAAAATCGGAAACAAGTATACGGAAGCCTCACGAATGCTTGGTATGAATATGACGAAGACCTTTTTCAAAGTGGACGTAAAAATGCTGCGGGCACCGCTGATCAGCGGGTTTCTGCTTGCCTTTATTGAGATCATTAAAGAACTCCCGCTGACGTTGATTCTGCGTCCATTTAACTTCGGAACGCTTTCGACCAATGCTTTTAAATATGCCAGTGATGAGCAGATTCATGAAGCGGCGTTGTCTTCTCTCATCATAGTCGTCATTAGTGCAGCGGCTGTCTTTATTTTTCATCAGGTCTTAGAAAAGGAGTCGAATTGATATGTATGTTGAAATCAAAGATCTCTGTTTTGGGTATGCCAATTCCAAAGAACGAACCGTCCATGGTTTTAACCTGGATATTGAGCAGGGCGAAATCATTTCCATCCTGGGCGAGAGTGGCAGTGGGAAAAGTACCGTCCTCCGTCTCCTGTGCGGTTTGGAAATCCCTGAAAAAGGGACGATCCACATCGCAGGCCGTACGATGACAGATGACCGGACATTTGTAGCTCCTGAAAAAAGAGGCATCGGCATTGTCTTTCAGGATTATGCGCTGTTTCCGCATATGACGGTGTATGAGAATGTGAAGTTCGGGTTGAAAAAATGGAAGAGGAAGGACCGCAGCCGCAGAGTGCAGGAAGTGCTGGAGCTTGTGAACATGGGGGACTTTTCAAAACGGTACCCCCATGAACTGAGTGGAGGACAGCAGCAACGGATCGCTTTGGCCCGCTCTCTGGCACCCGCGCCGGAGCTGCTGTTGTTGGATGAACCATTCAGTAACCTTGATGCGGATCTGCAGGTAAAAATAAGAAATGAGCTCAAAGCCATCCTTAAGCAAACGGGTACGACCTGCATCTTTGTGACGCACGACCGGGAGGATTCCCGCGCCCTTGCCGATCGTATGGTTACGATGAGAGACGGGGCATCTTATGACTGGGACTCCTTATGTACGACACGTGAAGAAGAAAGTCAGAAGCCTGAGCTGGTTCGGCTGAAATAGGTAAAAAGCGCTCGACATCCTCAGCGGAGGTGGTCGAGCGCTTTTTCATTGCGTTTGACGATTTGATCGAACCGTTTCTGGAACCATTCGATTTCCGTGTCATTCAGTGGATCGGTCACAATGTGGCCGGAAAGTTCGTACAGCTTCGTCAAGATCCTGTCCCGGACATCCGCTACAGTAAGGGGGGTGTCGAGCAGTTCGTTAAGAGAAGCCATGACAGACGGATCGATATCCGGGTAGGTGAATCGTGTTTCTTCATTCTTTTTTCCGATTTCATAAAAGTTCTTCAACAGGGAGGCTCTTTCAGCTCCGCTCCCCGTGACGTCCAGATAGATCTGCACAGCGGAACCGTTTTTTACCCGGCGTTGGGAAATGCCGGCAAATTTCTTCCCGTTGATGCTGAGGTCATAGGTGCCCGGACAGTAGGACCGCGTGATTTCATACGCTTCAATCTCATCGGTCACATCCTGGAACAGGTAGTGGATAAATGAAACCATCGCATCGTAGCCTTCATGGATGTTTACTTCCTTTGAGTCTGGGAAAATGAAGGAGAGGTTCATGACACCTTCATCCAACACGACGGCAAGGCCGCCGGAGTTACGGACGACAACCTGGTAGCCGCCGGCTTTCAAATATTCGATGGCTTCATCGATGTAGGGCAGACGGGCATCGGGAATCCCGAGGACGACGGTATGATGATGCACCCATAAGCGGGCCGTCGTCGGACTGATGCGCTCTCCGACGGAGATGGACAGAGTGTCGTCCATGGCGAACGACTGAAGAGCTGAAAACGAAGGTCCAAGACTGCTTTGATCGATGAAGCGGTAGGTATTGGTTTTTAATAAGGTATGGATTGTACTCATGCACATTCGAACTCCTTTACATACAGCACCATCTATTATAGCAAATATCGGTTGTTGCATGAATAAGTGAACCGTTGTAAAATCTCCGATGGGTTAAAAAAAGTCGTCGGTCAAAAAGGGATAGGGACAGGGAAGAGACCTCGCCCCTGTCATTTTTTGTCTGTCAAGACGTTTTTTTGTCGGATATAAAGGTATATAATAGTTAAAAATGTCGTCAGGAAAGGACAAGCGGATGGCTTATCGTGATGAGAAACTAAGTGAAGAAAAAGTATTTAAAGACCCGGTTCACCGTTATGTCCATGTACGGGAGCGGGTCATATGGGATTTGATCGGAACGTCTGAATTCCAGCGGCTGCGACGTGTGAAGCAGCTGGGAACTTCTTATTTGACGTTCCATGGAGCAGAGCACAGCCGCTTCAACCACTCGCTCGGTGTGTATGAAATCGTGAGACGGATCATTGAGAACTTCAAGGACCGGCCGGATTGGAATCAGGAGGAGCGGCTGCTTTGTCTTTGTGCGGCGCTTCTGCATGACCTCGGCCACGGCCCGTTTTCCCATTCCTTTGAGAAGGTGTACAAGCTGGATCATGAGGAATTCACCCAGGCCATTCTGCTTGGGGATACCGAGGTTAATCAGGTCCTCAGACGTGTGGAAAAAGGATTTCCGAAAAAGGTTGCCGATGTCATTAACAAAACGTATGAAAATAAGCTGGTCGTCAGTTTGATTTCCAGTCAGATTGACGCCGACCGGATGGATTACCTGCAGCGTGACGCTTACTTCACGGGGGTCAGCTATGGTCATTTCGATATGGAGCGGATTCTCAGAGTCATGCGTCCGATGGAAGATCAGGTCGTAGTGAAGGAAAGCGGCATGCATGCGGTGGAAGACTACATTATGAGCCGGTACCAGATGTACTGGCAGGTTTATTTCCACCCGGTCACCCGCAGTGCGGAAGTCATTTTGACAAAGATTCTGCACCGGGCAAAAGAGCTGTATGACGATGGCTATACATTCAAGCTGGAACCGGTCCATTTCCTTTCCTTTTTTGAAGGGAAACCGAGCTTGAAGGAGTATTTAGCTTTAGATGAAGCCGTTGTGCTTTACTATTTCCAGATGTGGATGGAAGAAGAGGACGATGTATTGAGTGATCTCTGCCAGCGGTTCGTGAACCGGCGGCTGTTCAAATACATCGAATTCAATCCGAATGCCCAGATGAATGAATGGATGGAGCTGTATAAGCTGTTCACCAAAGCGGGATTGAACCCGGATTATTACCTTGTCGTGGATTCCAGTTCCGACCTGCCTTATGATTTCTACCGCCCCGGCGAAGAGGGGGAGCGCCTGCCGATTCATCTGCTGCAGCCGAGCGGTGAATTGAAGGAGCTGTCCAGACTATCGGATATTGTCGAGTCGATTTCCGGGAAGAAACGGACGGATCATAAGCTGTATATTCCTCTCGACCGCCTTGAGGAAATGTCCAATCGAAGTAAAACGAAGAAGCGGATTATGGAAATATTGTTTGGATAAGGAGTGAACCTCCATGTTGGAGAATCATGCGAAGTTGATGCAGTTTTTTTCAAGCACGGAAGAAATCGTCGGAAGGAAGAAACTGCAGAAGATGATCTATATCTTGAAAAAGTGTGAAATCCCATTTGAGGAACGGTACCAATTCCATTTTTACGGCCCCTATTCAGAGGAACTGACGCTCCGGGTAGAGGAAATGTGCAACCTGGGATTTGTAACGGAAACGAGAGAAGAGAAGAAGAATTATTACCAGTACCGCTATCAGCTGACCGACAGCGGCCGCGATTTTCTCAAGCATTATGAAATGGACCTGCCGCCTCTGAATCAGCACATTGATCTGATGAATGAACGGAGCTCAAGGTTTTTAGAGCTCGTTTCAACGATGCTTTTCTTTGAGGACCTGCCGAAAGAAGAGGTCGCCGAAAAAGTGTTTACAGTCAAGAGTGCCCAGAAGTATTCAGACGAAGACATTGAAGAAGGCTGGACCTTCATCGAAACGATCCGCGGTATGCATTAGATAGGAATAAAAAGTACGTGTCCGTTGGAGTTGTCTTGTATGTCGTGTGGATGGTCACGCTCCGCATAGACGACGTGCGAAGGAAAATGGATGTATGGTTCGAGAAAAGAAAAAATAGAGCGCAGTTTCTCAGATTGGGAAGAACGATGTGGACTGCGTTACTGTCGTTAGATTGTCCTCCACCTGGCCCGAGCGTATGTGTGAAGGGCAATCTTTTTTATGCTCCTGGAGGAAAAGGCTTGCACAGAAGAACAGGAATGCCTGGGAAAGGATGAGAAAATGGCCATACCGTCGTTACATACCGAGCATTACCGTCTTCGGGGTCTGCGGGAAGAAGACGCCGTTTCTTTGTTCCCGTTCATGGGGGACGGCGGAACGATGAAGTATATCACGGCCCATCCGGTTCAGAATATCGAGGAGATGAGAAAACAAGTTGGAGCGTACTTGACGGCTTATGAGGAGAAGCGCGAAATCCCCTGGGTGATCGAAGACCGGAGTGGAGACGTTATTGGATTTTTCCGGTTTCATAAGCTTCATCACTGGCACAGGAAAGCGGAGATGGGAGTAGTCATCTCTCCCGGATATCAGCGTTCAGGCGTCATGTCTGAATTGATGGCCGCCATTCTCCGGTATGGGTTTGAGGAGCTGCAGCTGAACAGAATCGTCGGAGATATATTTGCAGAAAATCAGGGGTCGAGGAAACTTCTTGAACGATATGGATTTCAGGAGGAAGGGACACTTCGTCAGACGGATTTTGATGGGGAGAGGTTTCAGGATACGGTTGTCTTCTCTATGCTGAAGGAAGAATACCTGGCCTTGAACAAACGTTTGACCAATAAGGAAGAGTGACCGCTGCCCTTTCACTCCACCATCCCGGTGGTTCTATGTTAAAATAGGGGCAAAACGTACGGGCTTGTAAAGGAGGTTCGCTGAATCATGAAAGAATTCGATCAGTTTAAGAAAAATAGTGACAGCAGTGATAAGAAGAAAAATCAATTTACGATCATCAAAGATGATGCGACAGACGGGCACGGCGGCTACGGGGTAGGCTCCATCAGTCTTGAGAATATGACCCCGGTCATCGTCGATCCCAATGAAGAAGAAGCTTATGTGGACATGGGGGCGCTTCATGCCCGCAGTAAAGTAGAGAAGCGGATCAAATTCATCACAGATAAAGACGTGGTGGCCAATGGCCTTCATTACTGGATTGCCTGGGTGACGGTGGATTACCGTGGAGGGAATCCCTGCTACTACGGAGTGGCTGCCAGTGAAATCATCGTCGATCGTTCCATCAAGCGAGGGTATAAGCTGATGCCGGAGCACGTGAATCATATGGACAAATCGTTAAAAGGACGCTTTGTTGTCGAGCACGTGGATGAAAAGAGCAGAAAAATTCTTGGAGAATATCTTCGTGAATTCAAACCGGAGCTCTGGGAAAATACGGCTCAGGAATTGAAGGCTGCGTTAGGCGTTTCATAAGAGGGGAGCCTGCCGGGACAACCGGCGGCTTTTTTTATGCCTCGTTTTTTCAGGTATTCTGGAGAAAGGGATCTTTTTTTCACTTCTCCTGTAACTTCCAGTTTACGCTGTCCTTTTTTATGATAGAATAAGAACAAATGTTCGTGATTGAGGAGGGGCATGATGGATAATCGTAATCGGGATCGAGGAACCATTAAGTGGACGTCTTTGATGCTGCCGGAACATGTGGAGATGGTGAAAAAGTTGTGGAAAGAGGATCAGCGCGTGGAAAAAGGCATCATTGATGAACAGAAGGCGGTCGAAATCGACTTTTTGCTGCAGAGGGCGGTGAAGGATGATTTAACCGTCCGTCTGAGGTTCCATAATGGATTTGATTATGAAGAATGTCTGCTGAAGGTCCAGGAGGTAAGCCGGTGGGAAAGAGTTGTCAAAGGGATCCACTGGGAAACGAAGGAACAGGTCCGCTTTCCCTTGGAGGATATCATTGATTTAACGATCGCCTGAGCTTGATTTACCGGAATGTTCATAAAATACGGATAGATCTCTGTGATTCGTATTGACGAACCTTTGACGTGGTAATATATTAAGTAATACATGGATCGTACATGATTGACTAGGACAGAGAAAACGACCGGCTTGTGACCGGTCGTTTTCTCTGTCTTTTTTATTATCGCTCCAAATCCGACCATTCCTTTTTGCGAATGAACGTGATCATGGAGCAGACTGCATTATCTTAGAATCAAGGATCCCCTTCCGTTTCACAAAAGGTCAATCTTTTGTCCATCTCTCCATAGGGTAGGTCACGAGAAGCGTTCGGTGGTGACGCCTGCGGGAACAGCGCGAGCCGAAGATCCACTTGGGCAGGTGATTTTCCTACCCAAGTTAGCTGAGGCCGTGCCCGCGGCAAGCATCCACCGATAAGCGGAACGTGACCTCAGACACAACGTGCGTACAAGTACTGTGTGACAAGAGCTTTCTCCGTGCTTTTCTATTGCTGGTTGAAGATCGGACTTTTTTGGTTAGAAGAACCAGTCCACGACATCTTTAAACCATGGGTCGTCCTCGAATTCATCATTGATATCCTTTTCTTCACTGCCTCCGCATACTTTTTTCGGTATGTCCGCTTTTTCCATGTAGACGAGCCGCTCCTGAGGGCAGTCAGGTCCGGCAAGGTAGCCGGTATCAGGGTCAATGTAGACCCCCTTCACACCTGGTGGAGGTACGAAAGCCGCTGAAGGGAGAGCTTCGTGAATGCCCTCCATCGTATCCGCCCAGATGGACTTGGCATATCGGTGATCATTGAACGTTTCCAAAGGGCGCCCTCCTTCATCGTAGCCGATCCATACACCTGTAACGTATTGCGGACTGAAACCGATCATCCAGCTGTCCGTATCTGTAGTTCCTGATTTGCCTCCATACATCCGGGTCAGTTTTCCGTTAACAGGTGTGCCTGTCACAGAAGCGTAAGAGGCATCAAGGGCCGGATCGAACATCCCTGTCATCATATGGGTAACGGTAAAGGCCGTTTCCTGATTGACAGGGTCATCTTTCAAAAGGACCGGTTCATATTCATATAACACATGTTCATGCCGGTCGGTAATTTTTTCAATCGTATGCCCTTCGAGAGAGTCAGATCCTTTGACCATCTTTCCGTACGCCGTGATCATGTCGTACAAGGATATGGATGAATAGCCTAGGGCAAGAGAGGGGTGGGGTTCAAAAGCCCCCTCTAGACCAAACGTTTTCATCGTTTCGACAAGCTTTTCCGGACCGATATCCATATGGGTGGATACGGCATAAATGTTATCGGATACAGCAAGAGCTTGAGCCATTGTTATCGGCTTATCGGCATACTGATCGTTGAAATTGGCTGGAACATACGGGTCGCTCTTTCCTTCGACGGGGAAATCCACCGGCTTGCTTTCGCGCATCGTGACCGGCGATTCTCCGGCCTCCAGTGCACTGTAATAAAGCAGCGGCTTAATGGTGGATCCGATCGGCCGTTTTGCCTGAACCGCCCTGTTGAACGGACTTTCCTCATAATTTTTGCCCCCGATCAGTGCGGTGACAGCGCCGGTGCGGCTGTCCATAACGACTGCGGCCGTTTGGACGTCATGGCCGTCTGGAAGGTGCCGGGCGGCCATTTCTTCCAGTGTGTCCTGATGTTCTTCATTAAGAGTCGTATGGATGTGGTACCCACCAGTCTGGATGCTTTCTCTGTCCACGCCCAGCAGCCGGGCTGCTTCGGAAATGACCTCATCCTGAAAATAGGGAGCGGTTTCCTGTATCTTTTCATTCTGACCATCCGCATAATTCAAGCTGGCTTCCACAGCTTCCTCTTTTTCTGTCGAAGTAATATAGCCGTGGCGCTCCATCTCCGTTAAAATTTGCCCCTGCCTGGATACGGCTTTCTCTTCATTGTTCAGAGGAGAATAGTAGCTGGGCCCTTTCGGTATGCCGGCAAGCATGGAGGCTTCTGTGAGGGAAAGTTCCCCGGCATGCTTACTGAAATAGTGGCGGCTCGCTGCTTCAATGCCATAAGCCCCGTGGCCGTAATAAATAGTGTTCAGGTACCCCTCTAAAATTTCGTCTTTGTTATAGAAGATTTCCAGTCGCAGGGCATACATCGCCTCATAGAGTTTGCGTTTCCATGTTTTATCGTGCGAAAGATATAGGTTGCGGGCATACTGCTGGGTAATCGTGCTTGCTCCCTGGGCCATGCGCATCTGCTTTAAATCGGTTAAGGCAGCAGCGGCAATCCGTTTGAAATCGAAGCCGAAATGGTTGTAAAACCGCCGGTCTTCAATGGCAAGGGTTGCGTCCTTAATCGACTGGGGCATATCCTCAATCGCGATCCAATACCTTTCCTCGGCCCCTTTGTCCTCCCCGATCACCTCTCCACTGCTGCCGTAGATGAGTGTATTCTGTTCTGTCGTCAAGGACGGGGGGCCCTGGATAATCGCTGTCATGACTACAGCAATGACAGCGATCACGCCGAGGATGGCACCGGCTCCCGTCAGTTTAAGGCTGATGATCAGCCATTTGTAAGAAGTTTTGATAAATGACCACATCTTGTTTATACTCCCAACTATAAAGAGAAAATTTTGTGTTCACCGAATCGAAAGACTGCTATTATTATGGGAGAATTCGTAGTAAAATAAACTTCTTGTTTGCTTTTTAAATACCGGTATGGAGGGGGATCCCCGTCACCGGCGGATGTATAGATGAAAAGGAGAAATGCTTCATGGGTACATGGTTTACAGAAAAACAGACCGATCATTTCGGGATTACAGCGAAAGTGAATCGATCGCTTCATAAAGAGAAAACAGATTTTCAAGAGTTGGAAATGCTGGAGACAGAAGAATGGGGAAACATGCTCGTGCTTGATGATATGGTCATGACGACGGAGAAGGATGAATTCGTATATCACGAAATGATCGCCCATGTCCCTTTATTCACCCATCCCCGTCCTGAGAATGTGCTGGTTGTCGGCGGCGGAGACGGCGGTGTGATTAGAGAAGTCCTGAAGCATGAAAGTGTGAAGAAAGCCACTCTTGTGGAAATTGACGGGAAGGTCATCGAGTATTCGAAAAAGTACCTGCCATCCATCGCAGGAACGCTTGGAGACGAACGGGTCGAGGTCAAAGTGGATGATGGATTCATGCATATTGCACAAAGCCGGGACGAATACGATGTGATCATGGTTGATTCCACAGAACCGGTCGGACCTGCTGTGAATCTTTTTTCCAAGGGCTTTTACGAGGGCATTGCCAAAGCACTGAAGGAGGATGGCATCTTTGTCGCGCAAACAGACAACCCGTGGTTCAAGGCAGATCTGATCCGTCAGGTGTACGGGGATGTGAAAGAGACATTTCCGATTACCCACGTGTATACGGCCAATATTCCAACGTATCCAAGCGGACTATGGACATTCACGATGGGAAGCAAGACGCATCATCCCCTTCAGGTTCCTGAAGACCGTTTCACGGAACTGGATACGAAATACTATACCGAAGAAATCCATCAGGCCTGCTTTGCGCTGCCGAAATTTGTGAAAGACTTGACGAAGGAGTGACATTCATGAGGTTTGATGAAGCCTACTCTGGAAAAGTATTCATTATGAGCCGAGCTTCAGAAGAAGAAGCGGACGCTGTGATTTACGGCATGCCGATGGACTGGACGGTCAGCTTCCGTCCGGGCTCCCGATTTGGTCCGAACCGGATCAGGGAAGCTTCCATCGGCCTTGAGGAATACAGTCCTTATCTGGACCGTCATTTGGAAGAGGTCAGCTATCATGATGCAGGCGATCTGCTGCTGCCATTCGGAAATGCAGCCCGAAGCCTTGCTATTATTGAGGATTATATGGATGAACTGATGGAAAAAGGCAAGTTCCCGCTCGGGATGGGCGGGGAGCACCTTGTCTCCTGGCCGGTCATTCAGTCCGTTTACAAAAAATACCCGGACCTTGCCGTCATTCATATTGATGCCCATGCTGATCTTCGGGAGGAATACGAGGGAGAGGTGCTTTCCCATTCGACGCCGATCCGGAAGACGTGTGAGCTCATCGGAGCGGAAAATGTCTACTCCTTCGGTATCCGTTCCGGTATGAGGGAAGAGTTCCAATATGCTGCTGAATCCGGTATGCATTTGTACAAGTTCGATGTGCTGGAGCCTTTGCAGAAGGTTCTTCCTGAATTGGCCGGGCGGCCGGTTTACGTCACGATTGATATAGATGTGCTTGACCCCGCCGGTGCACCAGGAACGGGGACGGCTGAAGCGGGCGGCATTTCTTCTAAGGAACTGCTTGCGGCCATTCATGCCATGGCAGGAAGTGAGATGAATATTGTAGGGGCTGACCTGGTGGAAGTAGCGCCGGCCTATGATCATTCGGAAAAAACGCAGATTGCTGCCAGCAAACTGATGCGTGAAATGCTTTTAGGGTTTGTTCAATAAATGATAGAATAGGAAAAGCCGCTGTGATGATCACGGTGGCTTTTCTATTTTCAGGCCCGGGGCCTGAAATCATGAATAAAGGAGCGTTTCATTTTGACGAAGAAAGGGATCGGTCTCATTTCGGCCTATGCATTGGTGATGGTGGCTCTCTTCACCGCCACTTTTGCAGGGGAATGGAACCCATCAAATTACAGCTATACATTGAATGAAAACACCCTGACGATTGAAGAAGGATTATGGAATAAAGAAGAAATGGAAGTGGAGAGGGAAGGGAACATCAACAATATCCTGCTCTTCCAGCTGGCGGTTTCTGAAGAAAGACAGCAATGGAGCGTGGACCTTGGTGTGATCGCTGTTCTTCTGCCTCTCTTGTTGTTTATCGCTGCTCCTGCACAGCGTCCGTTTAAGAAACATCTAGCCTTTAAGTGGTACGCGGCGGTTGTTTTGGCCATCCTTGTGGTATATACCGCATGGTCCGTTCCGGCACACGTTTCCTATGTGGATGATATAGAGAGGTATGTTCGTCTGCTGACAAGTTCCTGATACCAGCGCTTGCGTTTTTAAACTGAAATTTTTATAATGGATTAGTTATAACTCGTTCGTAAAACTGTTAAAGAAAAGGTGGAGAAACATGTCTGCAAATGCAAAAGACATCCAGGTCCAGCTTGTTACCAAAATCCAGGATCAAGATCGCAGAGAGACCATGGAAATCGAAGAGACCGGCCGTTTTTTAGTCCGCGGCAGTACGCAGGTGCTGACCTTTACGGAGCACCCGGAAGACGGTGAGCCTGTCCATACAATGGTGACGATCAAACCGGAGCATGTAAGCATCAAGCGTACCGGCGGTGTGGAAATGCGCCAGGTTTTTAAACCTTTGATGGAAACAGAGAATCTCTATCACCACACCTATGGTGATTTTCATATGAAAACCTACACGAAAGAATTGGACTACACCCCGCTGGAAGAATCCGTGCAGGGACGACTGTTTTTAAACTATACGATGACGTTAAATCACGAGGTGACGCAGAAGCACAGCCTGACGTTGACGTTTGAGGAGGAGAGCGATTCATGAATATCGTTGAACAAATGGAACAGAACCTGAAAGAAGAGATTGTGCGTTCTGTGCTGGCAGCGGGGCTTGCCGGAGAAGGAGAAATGCCGGAAGTGGTGCTTGAACAGCCGAAGGATAAAGCTCATGGGGACTATGCCACCAATATGGCCATGCAGCTGGCGCGTGTAGCGAAAAAGAACCCGCGTGCGATTGCAACTGAACTGGTGGAGCAGTTCGACCATTCGAAAGCATCCATTGAAAAAATTGAAATCGCAGGACCGGGCTTCATTAACTTTTACATGAACAATCAGTATTTGACGGAGCTTGTGCCTTCTGTACTGTCAGCCGGCAGTGAATATGGCCGCACCAACAGCGCAGACGGTCATAAAATCCAGATTGAGTTCGTTTCGGCCAATCCGACGGGAACCCTTCACCTGGGACACGCCCGTGGAGCAGCTGTCGGTGATTCCTTGTGCAACGTATTGGATGCAGCCGGCTATGACGTCTCCCGTGAATACTACATCAATGATGCAGGGAACCAGATGATGAATTTGGCGAAGTCTCTCGAAGCCCGTTACATGCAGGCGCTCGGCCGTGACTGGGACATGCCGGAAGATGGCTATCACGGGAAAGATATTATCCAGCTGGGAGAAAATCTCGCGGAAGAGACCGGTGAAAAATGGGCGGAAGCCGAGCAGGAAGAGCGTCTTCAGTTCTGCCGTGAATATGGTTTGAAGTTCCTTTTAAACCGAATCAAGACCGATCTGAAAGAATTCCGTGTGCCATTTGATGAATGGTTCTCTGAAACCTCCTTGTATCAGGGTGACCAGATTACAGATGCCTTGAAAGTCCTTAAGGATCAAGGATACGTGTACGATAAAGATGATGCCACATGGTTTGAAACAACACAGTTCGGCGATGATAAAGATCGTGTCCTTATTAAAAACGACGGCACATACACGTACTTGACGCCGGATATTGCCTATCATAAAAACAAGCTGGACCGCGGCTTTGATACGCTCATCAACATCTGGGGAGCGGATCACCACGGCTACATCCCGCGTATGAAAGCAGCCATCCAGGCACTGGGTTATGAAAAAGATACGATGGAAGTGGAAATCATCCAGATGGTCAATTTGTTCCAGGACGGCGAAAAGGTGAAAATGAGTAAGCGTACCGGAAAAGCGGTCACACTTAGAGAACTGATGGAGGAAGTCGGTGTCGATGCGATGCGCTATTTCTTCTCCATGCGTTCCAGTGACTCCCACCTGGACTTTGATATGGATCTTGCCCGTTCTGAGTCCAATGAAAACCCTGTGTACTATGTGCAGTATGCGCACGCAAGAATCTGTACGATGTTGAAGCAGGCGGAAGAGAAAGGACTCATGAAAGAGAACTACGATAACAGCTGGTTAACGGCTGAGAAGGAAGAAGACCTGCTGAAGAAGCTTGGGGAATTCCCGCAGGTTGTAGCGGATGCGGCCGACAAACGTACCCCGCACCGGGTGACCCAGTATGCCTTTGATCTGGCTTCTGCCCTCCACAGCTTCTACAATGCGGTGAAAGTATTGGATGGCGACAATCCGGAGCGCACAGCGGCGAGGATTGCCTTAATGAAGGCTGTACGGATCACATTGAACAATGCGCTGAAACTTGTTGGTGTATCTGCACCAAATCAAATGTAATCTCATAGAGTAGGAAAAGGGCGTCTCTGCATAATCAGGCAGAGGCGTTCTTTTTTTATGGGCGCAGTCATAAGGAAAAGGGAATGATGAATGGAGTGGAGAAAGAAGTACATGATATACGAAAAGGACGGAAGAAGGAGGAATCCATGTGGGAAAAGAAGTGGTGCTGGCATTACTGACCGGTTTCGTTGTCGGGTTGTTATTTGCTGCTGTAAAACTGCCGATACCGGCGCCGCCCGCCTTTGCGGGAGTGGCCGGTATCATTGGCATTTATCTTGGGTTTAAAGTGTATGGATGGATCGGGCCAGTGTTCACAGAGCTGTTCAAATGACGTCTATAAAAACGGGCGGAGCAGAACAGCAATCTTTTGATTGATTCTCGTTCCGAGCGAGCGTTTTTTCAGCCAGCGGTCATCGAAAGGAACAGCGTCCGCGACATCCTCAAAATAGACATCTCTCAAGTCCTGGATGAAAGCTTCGTCATACACGTAGGTATTCACTTCCTTATTCAGGAAAAAGCTGCGCCGGTCAAAGTTCGCCGTTCCAATGTCGGCGAACTGACCGTCAATCATAATGACCTTTGAATGATAAAAGCCTGCATCAAAGAAGCGTATGTCAGCACCAGCCTGCTTCAGTTCTTTTAAATACGGCACCGCTGCTTCCTTTACAAAGGCATGGTCCGCTTTCATCGGAATCATAATGTGCAGCGAGACGTCCCGCTTCAATGCTTTTTTCAAAGCCTCCTGAAGCGTAGGCGTAGGGATGAAGTAAGGCGAACCGATTAAAATTTCCTGCTCAGCCGAATCAATCATTTTCCTGAATTCCTTCTCAAGCTCTACGCCGTCACTCGCTACAACCCTCATTCGATACGGATGCTCGGTTTCTGAAGGAGGGAAGGGGGTATCTTGTTCCCCTGTTGCCAGATACCAGTCATCAAGAAAAATCGTATGGAGCTGATGAACGACCGGACCGTATGCTCGGATGTGGTAGTCCCGCCAATCCCCGAATTTTGACGATTCTCCAATGTACGCCTTTCCGACATTAAAGCCGCCAACATAGCCGATCTTTCCATCGATGACAGTGATTTTCCTATGGTTTCTTCGTTGAAGGCGGTAGAAGAAGTAAGGAAAGCCGGGTACTTCCGCAAAAGCGAAGCGCACCCCGGCCTCTTCAAGTTCGCTGCGGCGCTTTTTCGTTATTTTAAAGCTGGCCACACGGTCGCCCATCAGGCGGACAGGGACACCTTCGGCCGCTTTGTTTTTGAGCACCTGAAGGAAATTATCCGCGATATAATCATTTTCAATAAGAAAAAAATGCACATCCACCTGTTTTTCTGCTTCTGATATATCCCGGAAAAGCTGCTCATACAGCCTGGAACCGTTCTTAAATAAGTGATAGCTGCCCGTCGTTTCCTCCAATGGTATCGTGCGGGCCTGTTTATGATGCCGGACTCTTCCTAATTTAAAATCTATATAAAGCAGGAAAATAAGAGCGGCTGCTAGTAATAGAATGATATAGAACATGATAGTATAGCCTCCTAAAAAACTCTTCCACATAGTTTCCCCGTTTTCGACTTTTTCAAAAGGAAAAATACAGAAAAAATGTTGACTGAATGCTCATTCATAATTTATAGTTAAGCTATAAGATTCAGAAAATTAAAAGTTTCTGATCGGAGAAAAGGGAAATCGCTTCGTGCGATGACAACAAAGAGGGGGAAAACCTATGAATCCACTGCTGGTCGCAAACTGGATTTTGTTCCTTGGTGTCCTGATCTATGGACTTTATTTATTTGTCCGTGTGGTTCAGACTCGTATCGCTTATATCAAACTGGGGAAAAAATTCGAGTATGACAAACAGCTGAAGTCACGGTTACGCAAAATCTGGATTTATGTATTCGGGCAGAAGAAACTGCTCAAGGATAAGAAATCCGGAATCATTCACGTTATGATGTTTTATGGATTTATTCTCGTGCAATTCGGAGCGATTGATTTTATCTATAAAGGACTTGTGCCGGATGCCCATCTTCCGCTCGGCCCTTTTTACGCCGGCTTTACGTTTTTCCAGGAGCTGGTGACGTTAACTATTCTGACCGCCGTTATCTGGGCGTTTCACCGCCGCTACATCGAAAAGCTTGTTCGTTTGAAGCGCGGATTTAAAGCCGGGCTTGTCCTGATTTTCATTGGAACACTGATGGTAACCGTCCTCGTTGGAAACGGCATGAGTATGATCTGGCATGCCCATGAAGGAGCATGGACAGAACCTGTTGCGAGCGTTATTGCAAGCGCTTTCGGATGGGTGCCGGAACCTGTAGCTGTTACGGTGTTCTTTGTCATGTGGTGGATTCACCTATTGATCCTGCTTACCTTCCTTGTCTACGTGCCGCAGTCCAAGCACGCCCACCTTCTTGCTGCACCTGTGAACGTCTTTTTGAGTCGTGAGGAGCCGCCGGGGAAATTGAAGTCCATTGATTTTGAAATGGATGAAGATGCCGATGAAGATGACGTATCCTTCGGGGTAGGGAAGATTGAGGACTTCAATCAGCTTCAAATGATTGATTTTTACGCATGCGTTGAATGTGGACGGTGTACCAATGTATGTCCGGCGTCCGGTTCCGGAAAAATGCTGTCGCCGATGGATCTGATTGTGAAACTCCGCGACCACCTTACCGAAAAAGGAGCCGCTGTTACAGGAAAGTCCCCGTGGGTCCCAGCCTACGCTTTTTCCGGGACAGAAGGGAATACACTCGCTCAAATGGCCCGGAGCCATGGGACAGATGAGGCCGCAGCAACGCTCGAAGCGGTCCAGAACAAAAGCCTGATCGGGGATGTCATTACAGAAGAAGAGCTGTGGGCTTGTACGACCTGCCGGAACTGTGAGGATGCCTGCCCGGTTATGAACGAGCATGTTGATAAAATCATCGACCTGCGCCGCTATCTCGTACTTACCGAAGGAAAAATGGATGCCGACGGTCAGCGTGCCATGATGAACATTGAGCGCCAGGGGAATCCATGGGGTCTTTCCAAGAAGGAAAGAGAAGACTGGAGAGAGCTGGATGAAGATGTTCATATTCCTACAGTGAAAGAGTTGAAGAAATCAGGGGAAGAGTTCGAATACTTATTCTGGGTCAGCTCTATGGGCTCTTACGATAACCGGAGCCAGAAAATCGCCATGGCGTTTGCGAAACTGATGAATGAAGCAGGCATCAAGTTTGCCATCCTGGGAAACAAAGAACAGAATTCCGGAGACACCGCCCGCCGGATGGGAAATGAATTCCTTTTCCAGGAGCTGGCGGAGAAGAACATGAAGGAATTCGAGAAAAATGATGTGAAGAAGATCATTACCATTGATCCACATGCCTATAACATCTTTAAAAATGAGTATCCGGATTTCGGATTGGAAGCCGAAGTGTACCACCATACCGAGCTGTTGGCGGAATGGTTGAAAGAAGGACGCTTGAAACCTCAGGGAGTGGTGAAAGAAAAAATCACCTATCACGACAGCTGCTATCTTGGCCGCTACAACGAAGTCTATCAGCCGCCGCGAGAAGTTCTGGAGATGATTCCAGGTGTCGAGGTCGTGGAAATGAAGCGGAACCGTTCCAACGGAATGTGCTGTGGAGCCGGCGGAGGCATGATGTGGATGGAAGAAAAGTCAGGGAATCGTGTGAACGTAGCCAGGACCGAGCAGGCGCTGGAAGTGGAGCCGACAATGATTTCCAGCGGATGTCCATTCTGTCTGACGATGCTGTCAGACGGAACAAAAGCGAAGGAAGTGGAAGAAGAGGTCAGCACGATGGATATTGCAGAAATTCTGGCGAAGTCCATTTTTGAGAGCACAGAGGAGAAAACGGCTTAATTAAACGTTTGTTTAAAAAACGGAAAAATGACAGAATGATTGAAAAATTGTGGAAAGTGTACAGTATTTTATGTACACTTTCCTTATGGGACGATATTGAGCGAGCGTTCAATTGTCAATTTTGTAAGCGTTATCAAAAAAGAGGAGGAATGACAATGCGTAAAACAGTCATCGTGGATGGAGCACGCACACCATTTGGAAAATTCGGAGGGGCTTTAGCACCACTGACGGCGGCACAGCTTGGTGGTATGGCGATTAAAGCAGCGTTGAAGAAGGCGAAGGTCCATGTGGAGGATGTGAACGAAGTGATTATGGGAAGCGTTCTTCAGGGAGGACAAGGGCAGCTCCCTTCCAGACAGGCAGCTCGTGAAGCTGGAATCCCCTGGGATGTGAAAACAGAAACCGTCAATAAAGTGTGTGCCTCCGGCATGCGCAGTGTCACGATGGGAGATCAGTTCATCCGCCTTGGAGAAGAAGAAATCATCGTCGCCGGCGGTATGGAAAGCATGAGCAATGCGCCATATTTCATGCCGAAAGCGCGCTGGGGTCTCCGGATGGGGGATGCGTCTGTGAAAGACATGATGGTGCATGACGGATTGACCTGTTCATTCGAGAACGTCCATATGGGCAATTACGGCAACCGGACAGCCGAACAGTATGAACTGACACGTGAAGCTCAGGATGAGTGGGCGTACCGCAGTCATCAGCGTGCCGTCCAGGCCACGGAAGAGGGAAAGCTGGGAGAAGAAATTACGCCAGTGGAAATTCCCCAGCGCAAAGGGGACCCTGTCATCGTGGATCAGGATGAAGCTCCTCGAAAGAGCACAACAATCGAAGCGTTGTCTAAACTGCGGCCGGTGTTCGACCAGACAGGAACGATTACGGCCGGAAATGCACCAGGTGTCAATGACGGGGCCTGTGCCATGGTTTTAATGTCGGATGAAAAGGCTGAAGAAACCGGAGCATCTGTGCTGGCAGCAATTCTCGCCCATGATGAGATTGCTGTGGAGGCGCAGGATTTCCCGCAGACACCGGGACTTGTTATCAATAAGCTGTTGAAAAAATCCGGAAAAACCATCGATGAGATCGATCTGTTTGAAGTAAACGAGGCATTTGCCGCTGTATCCCTGGCCAGTGGGAAAATCGCCGGTCTGGATCCGGAAAAAGTGAATGTCAACGGTGGAGCCGTTGCTCTTGGCCATCCGATCGGGGCCAGCGGAGCCCGTATCCTTTTGACATTGGCTTATGAACTGAAACGCCGGGGCGGCGGCACAGGGATTGCAGCCATCTGCTCAGGCGGCGGCCAGGGGGATGCCGTTCTCATCGAAGTACCAAAACAATAAGGAGGACACAGGAATGTCAATAAATAAAGTCATGGTCATCGGCGCAGGCCAGATGGGCGCAGGGATTGCTCAAGTTTTTGCCCAGGCTGGTCTTCATGTGAAATTGAATGATCGAGAGAAGGAAGCATTGAATAAAGGGCAGGCCGGGATCGAAAAGCGCCTGGAAAGAGCTGTTGAGAAGGGTCGTATGACCGATGGCAAGCGTGAGGAGATGTTGGAGCGTCTGACAATTACGACCGATCTGCAGGAGGCCTCTGACTGCGATCTCGTCATTGAAGCCGTCGTGGAAAGTATGAAAGTGAAGGTCGATGTATTCCAGAAGCTGGATGAAATTACACCCCCTCATGCAATTTTGGCGACCAATACCTCTTCTCTTCCGATAACGGAAATCGCTGCAGCGACGAAGCGTCCGGACCAAGTAATCGGCATGCATTTTATGAATCCGGTCCCGGTCATGACGCTGGTGGAAATCATCAGAGCTATCCAAACGAGCGATGACACGTATGCGTCTGTGAAGGAAATGGCTGAAAAACTGCAGAAGACACCGGTAGAGGTAGAGGATTTTCCGGGATTTGTTTCCAATCGGATTTTGATGCCGATGATCAATGAAGCGATTTATACCGTCCATGAAGGCGTCGCCTCACCCGAAGATGTCGATGCGGTCATGAAACTTGGGATGAACCATCCGATGGGACCACTGACACTCGCTGATTTTATCGGACTGGATACATGCCTTTCTATCATGGAGGTCCTTCATGAAGGATTCGGCGACAGCAAATACCGGCCTTGCCCGCTTCTCCGTAAATACGTCAAAGCCGGATGGCTCGGGAAGAAATCCGGCCGCGGTTTTTACATCTATGAATAACTGATGAAAAGGGGAGATGACCGTGGAGCTTCAATGGACAGATGAACAGAAAATGATGCGCCGGATGGTACAGGATTTCGCGCAGAATGAGGTGGCACCGGCCGTTGAACGTATGGAGAAGGAAGACCGCTTCCCGGAAGAACTGATTCCTAAAATGGGGGAGCTCGGTTTAATGGGGATCCCGATCCCTGAAGCATACGGGGGAGCCGAGATGGATTATACCTCCTATATCATTGCGATTCATGAACTATCTAAAGTAAGTGCGACCCTTGGTGTCATATTATCTGTACACACATCAGTGGGGACCCACCCGATTTTATATTTCGGATCGGAAGAACAGAAATCCAAATACATCCCCAAACTCGCATCGGGTGAATATTTAGGTGCCTTCGCTTTGACGGAACCGAGCGCGGGCAGTGATGCCAGCAGCCTGAAGACGCGTGCTGAGAAAAAGGGAGATCGATACATCCTTAACGGCTCCAAGGTGTTCATTACGAATGGAGGCAGTGCAGATACCTTCATCGTTTTCGCGCGGACGAATCCCGAAGTGTCTCCGAGTAAAGGCTTGAGCGCTTTTATTGTGGAGCGCGGCACACCTGGGTTCTCGATTGGAAAAGCGGAAAGGAAAATGGGCATGCATGGGTCGAGTACGGTTTCTTTGAACTTTGATGCCTGTGAGCTACCAGCTTCCCAGCTCCTTGGTAAAGAAGGAGAAGGTTATAAAATCGCCCTCTCCAATTTGAATATCGGAAGAATCGGCATCGCCGCCCAGTCACTTGGTATTGCGGAAGCCGCTTTGGAGCATGCCGCCGCCTATGCAAAAGAGCGGGAGCAGTTCGGGCGCCCGATTGCCCATCTGCAGGGGGTTTCCTTCAAATTGGCAGACATGGCCACGGAAGTCGAAGCTTCCAAACTGCTGGTCTACAATGCAGCATCGATGCAGGCATTAGGAAAACCGTGTAGTAAAGAGGCATCGATCGCTAAGCTGATCGCTTCCCGTACAGCAGTCAAAGCAGCCATTGAAGCGGTTCAGGTCCATGGAGGCTACGGATACACAGAAGACTATGCGGTGGAACGGTTTTTCAGAGATGCAAAAGTGTGTGAGATCTACGAAGGAACAAGCGAAGTCCAGCGTGTCGTCATCGGCAATCATCTGGTGAGAGATTAGGAGGATGGAGAAATGAATTTCACATTAACAGAAGAGCAGGAAATGCTTAGAAAAATGGTTCGGGACTTTTCCAAGAATGAGGTGGAACCAACAGCGGCAGAGCGGGATGAAGAGGAGCGTTTTGATCGTGAAATTTTCGACAAAATGGCTGAACTCGGGCTGACGGGAATACCATGGCCGGAAGAATATGGCGGCATCGGTTCGGATTTCATCAGTTACGTGATTGCTGTGGAGGAGCTTTCCAGAGTGTGTGCTTCCACAGGCGTCACCCTTTCTGCGCATATTTCTCTGGCCAGCTGGCCGATTTATACATTTGGAACGGAAGAGCAGAAGAAGAAGTTTCTGGCTCCACTGGCTGCGGGTGAAAAGCTTGGCGCCTACGCTTTATCCGAACCGGGGGCAGGGAGTGATGTGTCTTCCATGCGCACACAGGCAAAGCTTGACGGTGACAGCTATGTACTGAATGGAAACAAAGTGTGGATCACCAATGGTGGTGTCGCTGATACGTATGTCGTCTTTGCTAAGACGAATCCGGATGAAGGGAACCGCGGCATCAGCGCCTTCATCGTAGAAAAAGACACACCGGGATTCTCCACAGGGAAAAAGAGAAAAAACTCGGTATCCGCTCTTCTCCGACGACAGAGTTAATCTTTGAAGACTGCCGGATTCCTAAGGAAAACCTGCTTGGTGGAGAAGGCCAGGGCTTTAAAATCGCGATGATGACGCTGGACGGTGGTAGAAACGGCATCGCTGCCCAGGCTGTAGGAATTGCGCAGGGGGCGCTTGATGAGTCTGTCGCCTACGCCAAGGAGCGGGAGCAGTTCGGCAAGCCGATCGCTGCTTTACAGGGGATATCTTTCAAACTCGCGGATATGGCAGCTGAAATCGAAGCTTCCCGTCTGCTTACGTATCAAGCGGCCTATTTGGAATCTGAAGGTCTTCCGTATTCCAAGGCGTCGGCCATGGCGAAGTTGTTTGCCGGTGATACGGCGATGAAGGTAACCACAGAAGCGGTTCAAGTTCACGGCGGATATGGATATACGAAGGATTACCCGGTGGAACGGTACATGCGGGATGCGAAGATCACTCAGATCTATGAAGGGACCCAGGAGATTCAACGTCTCGTTATCGGCCGGATGGTAACGAAGTAGGAAGGTGATGGATGATGCACCCGCTGGCGGAACGAATACAAAATCAGGATATGAGGGCGCTTGCCCGTGCCATCACGCTCGTTGAAAATGAAGATCCGGAAAAGCTTCCACTGATGAGTGATATCTTTTCGATACAGAAAAAGGCACACTATATCGGCATCACAGGCTCCCCGGGGGCAGGGAAGAGCTCCTTGATCAACCACCTGCTGACGTTTTTAAGAAAGCAGGAGCTTACGGTCGCTGTTATTGCTGTCGATCCTACAAGTCCATTCAGTGGAGGGGCTCTCCTTGGGGATCGCACAAGAATGAACCAGCACTTTCTTGATCCTGGAATCTTCATCCGCAGTATGGCGACGAGAGGCAGTCTGGGAGGTTTGGCAAGAGCGACGAAGGACAGCATCCGGGTCTGTGATGCTTACGGATTTGATGTCGTACTTGTGGAAACGGTGGGTGTGGGTCAGTCGGAGCTGGATGTGATGAAGGTGGTGGATACCACAGGTCTTGTCCTGACACCGAACAGTGGCGATGTCCTTCAGATTTTCAAAGCCGGGATCATGGAAATTGCCGATCTCTTTCTTATTAATAAAGCAGACCTCCCCGGCGTGCGGAAGCTGAAATCGACCCTCGAGGAATATTTGATGATCATTCAGCCGGAAGGGTGGCAGCCGCCTATTGTTGAGACGGTGGCCACGGAATCCAAAGGAATGGCAGACGTCTGGGAAAAGGTGCAGGATCATCGTACGTATTTATACGAAACCGAGGCAGGGATGAAGCGGAGAAAAGACCAGCTGCAGCTGGAAGTCTATGATCTGATCCGTGAAGAAATATGGCGGAACGTAAAATCTTCGGTAGAGAAGGACCCGGAGAAAACACAGGCCTTCCAAAATCCCGACGCCGACCCCTATCAGCTGGCCCGATCATGGTTTCAGGAATGGGCTGGGAAGGATGAATGATGTGACAGATCAGCAGGTACCATCCACCATCAAAGACGAAGCATTGATTGTGAAGCGGCGGAATCAGATGATCAAGGGTGCCGTCACGCTGTTTATGGAAAAGGGATTTCATAAAACGACGACACGGGAGATCGCCAAAGCTTCCGGTTTCAGTATTGGAACCTTATACGAGTACATCCGCAAGAAGGAGGATGTATTGTTTCTTGTCTGTGATTCTATTTATCAGCGTGTAAAAGAAAGAATGGAAGCTTCGATCGACCCGGAACAGACAACCGTCAAAAGTCTGATTCAGGCGGTCCAATCGTATTTTCAATTGATGGACGATATGCAGGATGAGGTTCTGGTGATGTATCAGGAAGTGAAATCGCTGTCACGGGAAGCTCAGGAATATGTCCTGCAGAAAGAGCGTGACATGGTCGCCATGCTGGAGCAGGTCATCATCAACAGTCTCCCGGGCGAGTACGCGGAAGCGGAAGTACGCTTAATGGCCAACAATATTTTTGTGCAGGGACAGATGTGGGGATTCAGGCGTTGGATTCTGCAGCGTAATTTTACGATTGAAACGTATACCGATACCCAGATCCATCTGCTTCTAAGAGGACTGGGGAAAGAGACAGAAGGAATTACAGCCGGCTGACAGCGCGGGGCATGCGTAGCAGCAGCTGAAAAAGAAAGGAAGAGCGGAAATGGAACAACCGATAATCTATAAGCCGAAAAATCCTGTTCGATTCGTAACGGCTTCCAGTCTTTTTGATGGTCATGATGCTTCCATAAATATCATGAGGAGAATTCTTCAATCGACCGGTGCGGAAGTGATCCATCTCGGTCATAACCGTTCTGTCGAAGATGTAGTCAACGCCGCCATCCAGGAAGACGCCCAGGGCATTGCCATCTCATCCTATCAAGGCGGACATGTAGAATATTTCAAATATATGGTCGACCTTTTGAATGAAAAAGGGGCGGGACACATCCGTGTCTATGGCGGAGGAGGCGGTGTGATTATTCCGAGAGAGATCAAGGAGCTTCACGAGTATGGTGTGGCCCGGGTATTTTCTCCAGAAGACGGCCGTTCACTCGGCCTGCAGGGGATGATCAATAAGATGATGGAGGAATGTGATTTTCTCCCGCCACTGGATGTGGAAAAAGGGGTGGCCGATTTATCTGAAGGGAGCCACCAGGCGATCGCCCGCTTCATTACCTACGTAGAAAACACATCCAAGGAAGAACGCGAGGCCGTAGCTGCCTTTGAAACAGCAGTTGAGAAAACGCAGGATAAAACGATCCCGGTTCTTGGAATCACCGGTACAGGGGGAGCAGGAAAAAGTTCGTTAACCGATGAACTGATCCGCCGCTTTATTCATGAAGTCCCGGAGAAGAAAATCGCTGTTCTGTCGGTCGACCCGACGAAGAAGAAAACAGGCGGCGCTCTGCTTGGGGACCGGATCCGGATGAATGCGATTTTCCATCCCCGTGTCTATATGAGGTCCATGGCGACAAGGGAGGCCCGTTCAGAATTGTCTACGGCAGTGGAAGAAGCCATCCAGGTCGTTAAAGCCGCTGGTGTAGACTTCATTATTGTCGAAACGAGCGGGATCGGACAGGGGGATGCCGCTGTAACAGATATTACGGACTTGTCCATGTATGTAATGACCGCGGAGTTCGGGGCACCTTCCCAGCTCGAAAAAATCGACATGATTGATTTTGCTGACTTCATCGTCATTAATAAGTTCGAGCAGAAGGGTTCGGAAGATGCTTTTAATCAGGTGAAAAAGCAGTATCAGCGCAGCCATATGCTGTTTCATGAAGATGACAGCCGCTTTCCTGTCTTTGGGACCATTGCCAGCCAGTTCAATGACCCGGGCACCAATACATTGTTCGCCGCTCTCCTTGAGACGTTGAACGAAACCTATGCCTGGGAGGATGAGACTTCTTATTCTTCACTGAACCAAAAAGCGGAAAAGCAGAATGTGATTATACCGAATGAAAGAAAGCAGTATCTGCGGGATATTTCCATGGCAGTCCGCCATTATCATAAGCGCACCGATACACAGGCGGAAGCGGCGAGTAAGCTTTATCAGCTTCAGGGAACCCTCGATATGGTGGAGGATGAGGGTGTGAGAGAGAACCTCCGCCGCTTAATGGAAGATTATGAACGGACCATCGACCGTCATGACCTCGGCAAACTGGAAGATTGGGATGGTCTTCATGAACGTTACAGCGGGGATACCTATACATTTAAAGTGAGAAACAAAGACATTACAATGGACCTCACAACCGAAAGTCTGAGCGGAACGAAAATCCCGAAAGTCGCCCTGCCGCACTACAAAGACTGGGGAGACCGGTTAACGTGGCTTCTTCAGGAAAATGTTCCAGGAGCTTTCCCATTTACAGCCGGCGTTTTCCCGTTCAAGCGGAAGGGAGAGGATCCGAAGCGCCAGTTTGCCGGAGAAGGAACGCCGGAGCGGACGAACCGCCGCTTTCATTATTTATCCGAAGGTGATGATGCGAAACGGCTGAGTACGGCCTTTGATTCTGTCACCCTTTACGGGGAGGACCCCGATGAACGGCCGGATATATACGGGAAAGTCGGCGAGAGCGGAGTGAATATCTGCACGCTTCAAGATATGAAAAAGCTGTATGACGGGTTTGACCTTGTCGATCCAACGACGTCGGTATCGATGACGATTAACGGACCGGCTCCGATTATTCTGGCGATGTTCTTCAACACAGCCGTTGACCAGCAGCTTGCCAAGTTTAAGAAGGAAGAAGAACGGGAGCCGACAGCTGAAGAAGCACAAAAGATAAAAGAGGAAACAATCCATGTCGTCCGCGGCACCGTGCAGGCAGATATTCTGAAAGAGGACCAGGGACAGAATACATGCATTTTCTCTACAGAATTTGCCTTGCGGATGATGGGGGATATTCAGCAGTATTTCATTGACCATCAAGTCCGCAACTATTATTCCGTTTCCATATCCGGCTATCATATTGCCGAAGCAGGGGCCAACCCGATTACACAGCTGGCCTTCACTCTTGCGAACGGCTTTACTTATGTGGAATATTATTTGAGCCGGGGGATGGACATCAACAAGTTCGCACCCAATTTATCCTTTTTCTTCTCCAACGGACTGGATCCGGAGTACACCGTACTCGGACGCGTAGCGAGACGGATCTGGGCAGTGGTGATGCGGGATAAATACGGTGCTGATGAGCGGAGTCAGAAGCTGAAGTATCACATTCAGACATCCGGACGCTCGCTCCATGCCCAGGAAATAGACTTTAATGACATCCGGACGACGCTGCAGGCATTGATTGCGATTCAGGATAATTGTAATTCCCTGCACACCAACTCCTATGATGAAGCCATTACAACGCCGACCGAAGAGTCGGTGAGAAGGGCCATGGCGATTCAAATGATCATCAGCAAGGAGTTCGGCCTCACGAAAAATGAAAACTCCCTGCAGGGGGCGTACATTATAAGGGAATTGACTGACCTTGTGGAAGAAGCAGTTCTCCAGGAGTTCGAACGGATCAACGACCGTGGTGGTGTGCTGGGTGCGATGGAGCGCCAGTATCAACGGGGGAAAATTCAGGAAGAGTCGTTGTATTATGAAGGGAAGAAGCATTCAGGTGAACTGCCGATCATCGGAGTGAACACGTACTTGAATCCAAATCCTCCTTCTGAAGAAGAAATCGATTCGATGGAGCTCGCCCGTGCTTCGAAAGAAGAAAAGAATCATCAGATTACAGAACTGCGCCGTTTCCAGCAGTCGAATGAACGGACGGCTGCTGAGGCTCTGCATCGGCTGAAGCAGACGGCCGCCGGCGGTGGAAACATTTTTGCTGAGCTGATGGAAACCGTCAAAGTGGCCAGCCTCGGCCAGATTACGAACGCCCTCTATGAAGTAGGGGGGCAGTATAGAAGGAACATGTAGGCTGTTCTGAAAGATAAAACCCGTCCTGTGATTTGGAAATCTCCTCACAGGACGGGTTTTACATAAGTTTAGACGCATCGTTTTAGTGGCCGCCCACCTGATCGTCATCGTGGGCCTGGTTCACTTCTGTCACATACGGTTTTTTCATGCCGTACCATTCATACGTAATGTTGTAGGTTCCTCCTTCTTCAAGGAGCATCCAAGTGCTCGTATCCTTGACAGATACTTTCTTCTCATCAATCGTGACATAATAGCCTTCATCATTATGGACTTTCTTCGTCACTTCTGCTTCCTCGAGGTGTTCGGAGTGGATGATTCCGAAGCTTGAGTAGAGCCAGACTCCAACAGCGGCAGCAGTCAGAATGATGGCTGTCCAGTTAAAAGGGCGGTTTTCCATTGATCGTCTCTCCTTACATAGAGCATTCTCCTTTTTATTTTAAAGGATATCTCCAGGAACACAAAGGCTTATGTTTGTTTTCTATTTTTCAGCACAAGGTTTACTTTCATGCAGC
Organism: Halobacillus sp. AWH4_228; assembly: GCF_056158365.1. NCBI lineage: Bacteria > Bacillati > Bacillota > Bacilli > Caryophanales > Bacillaceae > Halobacillus > Halobacillus sp. AWH4_228. Next base: position 739,141 of record NZ_JBSWTE010000001.1, read on the forward strand.
TTTGGCTAGAAAAGTAAAGAAGAGGCAGACTCTATTTGATTTTTGTACAGGCACCTCATATAATGGATGGTATGATTAAATGTGATTCGTATGCCCATGAAGTCATTAATTCTATTTTGTCTAGATAAAGGAGTGCTGAATCGTGAGCGTAAAAGAACTCAGCCCACAGAAGATTGAAGAAATTTCCATGATCGAACTGGCGACCATGATATTGGAAGAGGAGCGCGAAGCCATTGATTTCAATGAAATCTTTAACCGGATTTCAAAAATGAAAGGTTTCACAAAAGCGCAGAATGAAGAGTACATTTCCCAGTTCTACACAGATATGAACATTGACGGCCGTTTCATGACGATCGGGACGAACCGTTGGGGCTTGAAAAAGTGGTACCCTGTAGAGCAGATGGAAGAAGAAATCGCCAACCTGCCTCAGAAACGCAAAAAGAAGAAGAAAAAGAAAAAACCTTCCAAGGTGCTTGAAGATGAGCTTGGGCAGGATGGATACAACGATGAAGATGAGAATCTCGAGGATGATCTTGAGCTTACTGATGAAGACCTTGACCTTGATGATGACGATGATTACGATGGTGATTATGAAGAGGATGACCTGGATGAAGAAGAGGAAGAAATTGTGGAAGATGACCTCAGCTTCGTTGGAGATGACGATGAAGATAAATAAGGAGGTTGACTTTCAAAAGTCATATCAGTAAAATCTTATTTGGGCTCTTTAATTTCCTTGAACGGAATCCAAACGCTCCCCGGCAATGACGGGGAGCGTTTTTTGTTTTTACATCCCCTTATCAAATTGAAGCTTTAGTAAATAACTAATTAATACAAATAGAGAAAGAGGGATTTGACGTGGCAACAAAATACATTTTTGTAACAGGCGGAGTGGTGTCATCTCTAGGAAAAGGGATTACAGCTGCTTCATTAGGACGATTATTGAAAAACAGAGGCTTGAAAGTAACCATCCAGAAATTTGATCCATACATCAACGTAGACCCGGGTACGATGAGCCCGTACCAGCACGGGGAAGTTTTCGTTACAGATGACGGCGCTGAAACCGATTTGGACCTTGGTCACTACGAGCGTTTCATCGATATCAATTTGAACAAATTCAGTAACGTGACAACAGGGAAAGTCTACTCCACCGTTATTAAAAAAGAACGCCGCGGCGACTACCTCGGCGGAACCGTTCAGGTTATTCCGCACATTACGAATGAAATCAAAGACCGTGTATTCCGTGCCGGTCATGAGACGAATGCAGATGTCGTCATCACAGAAATCGGCGGAACCGTCGGGGATATCGAATCCCTGCCATTCCTTGAGGCGATCCGCCAGATCAAGAGCGATATCGGACGCGAGCACGTCATGTACCTGCATTGTACATTGGTACCTTACTTGAAAGCGGCCGGTGAAATGAAGACAAAACCGACCCAGCACAGTGTGAAAGAGCTGCGCTCTCTCGGCATTCAGCCGGATGCGATTGTCCTTCGTACAGAGATGGAAATTTCCGAAGACATGAAGGAGAAAATTGCCCTGTTCTGTGACATCAACAAGGAAGCGGTCATTGAAATGGCGGATGCTGATACGCTTTACAATGTTCCGATCAACCTTCAGGAGCAGAAACTTGACCAGCTGACATGCGACCACTTCGGTCTGGACTGTGCACCGGCCGATATGACCGAATGGAATAAGCTCATTGATCGTGTGAAAAACCTGCAGCACAAGACGACAATTGCGCTTGTCGGTAAGTATGTAGAACTTCCGGATGCCTATATTTCCGTTGTAGAGGCTCTGAAACACGCAGGATACAGCTACGATTCCGATATCGAAGTGAAATGGGTCAATTCTGAAGGGCTGAATGCAGCCAGCGTAGAAGCTGAGCTGAACGGTGTAGACGGCATCCTTGTTCCAGGCGGATTCGGGGACCGTGGCATCGAAGGCAAAATCGACGCCATCCGGTATGCACGCGAAAACCGCATCCCATTCCTCGGCATTTGTCTGGGGATGCAGCTGGCAACAGTTGAATTTGCCCGTAACGTTCTCGGTCTTGAAGGAGCGCATTCGGCAGAAATCGATCCATCTACCGCGCATCCGATCATTGATCTTCTTCCTGAGCAGAAAGAGGTATCTGATCTTGGAGGGACGCTGAGACTGGGCATTTACCCGTCCCGCCTCAAAGAAGGGTCCAAAGCATTGGAAGCCTACGGGGAAGAAGTCGTCTATGAGCGTCACCGCCATCGTTTTGAGTTTAACAACCATTACCGTGAACAGATGGAAGCAGCCGGCTTCAAGTTCTCAGGAACAAGCCCTGACGGCCGTCTTGTTGAGATTATCGAAGTGGAAGATCATCCTTGGTTCGTGGCGAGCCAGTTCCACCCGGAATTCAAATCACGCCCGACTCGTCCGCAGGAGTTGTTCTACGGCTTTATCGGAGCAGCTATGAAAACTTACCAATAAAAGAGCTGGAAAGAAAGGCTGGAGCGGGGGACCGCGCCAGCCTTTCTTGTTCAAAAAACTTCTGACAGAAGAGGCTTTTTCATGTCAGGGAGAAGAATGATGTCGAATTCCAGTTTGATTCCAGAAAATATGACAACGCATCCATTTGTAGGCAGGAAATGACAGGGGGCGCCTCGAAACTAAAGGAATGAGAGAAAAAGTACACGATCATGGAAAGGGAGGGAGAAAGAATGACGAATAAAATCCTGATTGTCGATGATCAGCCGGGGATCCGGTTACTGCTTGAAGAAATTCTGAAAGCAGAAGGCCATGAGACCATTTCGGCTAAAACAGGTAAAGAAGCGTGCCAGGTGGTGAAGGAAGAGAACCTTGACCTTATCATCATGGATTATAATCTTCCTGTCATGCATGGAAGAGACGTTCTCCAATTTCTTGAGGAAATGAACGATTCTTCTCCAGTTATGATTATCACAGGGGATTCGGAGGAATCAGTAAGAAAGGACATCGATTTCCATTTTGTCACGCATATCATAACAAAACCTTTTGATATCCATAACTTGAAGGAAATGGTAAATGGGACGCTTGTTCACAGCCGTTCATGACTTTTTTCTTAATGTAAGCGTTATATAATCCTCCTATTGTTGCACCATAAGAAGGGTATTGGTATTCTATTACTGTAACCAAACTTGCATGGTGTGTTTTCGTATGGAAACAGACTTGTAAATAGGGAAAGCACGTTATTCAAAGGAGGATATCTTTCATGCCACTAGTATCAATGAAAGAAATGCTGGAAAAAGCGAAGGAAGAACGCTACGGTGTAGGTCAGTTCAACCTTAATAACCTAGAATATGCCCAGGCCATCCTGCAGGCTGCAGAAGAAGAGCAGTCTCCGGTCATCCTTGGTGTTTCTGAAGGTGCCGGACGTTACATGGGCGGCTTCAACGTAGTCGTTGACATGGTGAAGGCCCTTATGAAAGCCTACGGTACAACTGTACCGGTTGCGATTCACCTTGACCACGGTTCCAGCTTCGAAAAATGTGCAGAAGCGATCCACGCCGGATTTACTTCTGTCATGATCGATGCTTCTCACGATCCATTGGAAGAGAACATCGCTGTAACGCAAAAAGTTGTTGAGCTTGCTCACATCCACGGCGTATCTGTTGAAGCAGAACTTGGCCGTGTAGGTGGTCAGGAAGATGACTTGATCGTAGACGATGCTGAAGCTGCCTACGCGATCCCTTCTGAGTGTAAGCAATTGGTAGACGAAACAAATGTTGACGTATTTGCGCCGGCACTTGGTTCTGTCCACGGCCCTTACAAAGGTGAACCGAACCTTGGCTTTGACCGCATGGAAGAAATCATGGGACTTGTAGACAAGCCGCTTGTTCTTCACGGTGGTACAGGAATCCCGACGGCTGACATTAAGAAAGCTATTTCTTTCGGTACAGCTAAAATTAACGTGAACACTGAAAACCAGATCGCACAAGGGAAAGCCGTACGTCAAGTTCTTGCTGACCAGCCTGAACAGTACGACCCTCGTAAATATCTTGGACCAGGCCGTGACGCAATCAAAGAAACGGTTATCGGCAAGATGCGCGAATTCGGTTCTTCCAACAAAGCGTAAGAACCTCTGTATCAAGGAAGCCGCTACCCCTGTAGCGGTTTCCTTTTAAGCATGAATGAAAACGCAATCATTCGACATTTTTCATGGTTGAGCATCCAACACAAAGGGAAGAGGAGTGGAGATTATGAAATTTTTCATCGATACAGCCAATATTGAGGATATCCGCGAAGCCAATGCTCTCGGCATTCTTGCAGGTGTGACGACAAACCCGAGCCTCGTCGCCAAGGAAGGCGTTTCTTTTCACGACCGCTTAAGAGAGATTACGGCAGAAGTGGCCGGATCTGTCAGCGCGGAGGTCATTTCTGAAGACGCAGAAGGAATGATTGGGGAAGGGAAGGAACTTGCAGCCATTGCGCCGAATATTACCGTAAAGGTTCCCATGACAATGGAAGGGTTAAAAGCTGTAAAAGCATTCAGTGACTTGAATATCAAGACAAACGTCACGCTTGTGTTTTCAGCCAATCAGGCGCTGATGGCAGCCAGAGCAGGCGCTTCCTACGTTTCACCATTCCTCGGCCGTCTTGATGATATTGGCCAGAACGGCATGGAATTAGTCGCTCAAATCTCAGAAATCTTCGATCGTCATGCGATTGATACAGAAATCATCGCTGCTTCGGTCCGCCATCCGGTTCATATCACGGAAGCGGCCCTGTATGGTGCGCACATTGCAACGGTTCCTTTTAAGGTGCTGAATCAAATCGTGAAGCATCCTTTGACGGATCAGGGAATCGAAAAATTCCTGAATGACTGGAACAACCAAAAATAATGTGTGATTTGGTAAAAATTGCACATAATAAGTGAAAATCTTGACCTTTAAAGCGAGGAGTTTTCCATGCGTAAACTATTAGTAAAAGGCGGGGCCCCGCTGCGGGGACAGGTAAGGGTGAGCGGCGCCAAAAACAGTGCGGTTGCTCTTCTTCCAGCTGCGATTTTAGCTGAATCCCCTGTAACGATTGAAGGCCTGCCGGATATATCGGATGTTGGTATTTTGGCTGATCTTCTGGAAGAGATCGGTGGCACGGTGGCAAAGGAAGGCAGAACCGTACATATCGATCCGTCCAATATGGTGGACATGCCGCTCCCGAACGGGAAGGTGAAAAAACTTCGGGCTTCCTATTATTTCATGGGAGCTATGCTCGGCCGTTTCAATAAAGCGGTCATCGGGCTTCCCGGCGGCTGTCACCTGGGCCCGCGTCCGATCGACCAGCACATCAAGGGTTTCGAGGCTCTTGGGGCGGAAGTGACGAACGAACAGGGCGCCATTTATCTAAGAGCGAAAGAACTTCGAGGCGCACGTATTTATCTCGATGTAGTCAGTGTTGGAGCGACTATCAATATTATGCTTGCTGCCGTCAGGGCAAAAGGGAAAACCGTCATTGAAAATGCCGCAAAAGAGCCGGAAATCATTGATGTGGCCACCCTGTTGACGAGCATGGGCGCCAAAATCAAAGGTGCGGGTACAGATGTCATCCGCATCGAAGGGGTGCAGGAACTGCAGGGATGTCTGCATACGATTATCCCCGACCGGATTGAGGCCGGTACCTACACCATTATGGCAGCAGCCCAGGGAGACGGGATGGTCATTGATAACGTCATTCCCCAGCATCTCGAGTCCCTGCTTGCCAAGCTCAGGGAAATGGGCGTGACCATTGAAGAAAATGATGAGCAGCTGTACGTACGTCCCGGGAAACAACTAAGAAGTGTGGATATCAAGACACTCGTTTATCCAGGGTTTGCGACAGACCTTCAACAGCCGTTCACTTCCCTGCTTACACAGACACAAGGGACGGGTGTTGTCACCGATACGATCTATCAGGCCCGCTTCAAGCACGTGGATGAGCTCAGACGAATGAATGCCTCCATAAAAGTGGAGGGGGGATCAGCGATTGTGACCGGTCCTTCCAAGCTTCAGGGCGCGAAGGTGAAAGCCACCGATCTAAGAGCTGGTGCCGCTCTAGTGATTGCCGGTTTAATGGCAGATGGAATTACAGAAATCACCGGAGTAGATCATATCGAACGAGGGTATGAAAATATAACCAATAAGCTGATTGATCTGGGCGCCGACGTCTGGTATGAGGAAATGTCGGAAGAGGAAATCGAACAGTTCCAAAACTCTTAAGTTTTCACCTGGGGCGTTATTCTCCAGAGGGACTGCAGGAGAACCGCCTCCCGTGTGTCGTACGCGCTGTGGGTGGGAAGGAGAGGAAGAGGGAGCCGGAAATGGCGGCTTCCTTTTCCTTTTCCTATCCTCACAGCATCTTCTGAAAAAATAACATTGAAACTCTTGAGTGACAGGAGTACAATGAATGTTGTTTATGAGTTAGAAGGATCATGTCACTTGCTTCTTTAGGCTTCTTTTTTTTACTTCACTTAACTTCTCCTTTTTCTTCTTTGCAAGTATTCACTTTGAGAAGTCGTTGACTCCGTTCACATTTAATTCCAAGAACCTATAAATTGGGTCCATCCATACCTTGATTGGGTTCAGGGTCGGAAAGGGCCTATTGATGCAGATGGTGACCCATGAACGCCCGGTCCTTTAGTGGGACAGGTACGTGTATCCAAGCGATAAGAAATGAAAAGAGTGGTGATTACGTGGCAGATTTAACAATCTCCAATTTAGAAACATTGACCTTAAAGGACCTTTATACAAAAGCCAGGCAGTATAAAGTTTCTTATTATGCAAAGCTGACGAAGCGTGAATTGATTTTTGCCATTCTGAAAGCTCAGGCAGAAAAAGACGGCTTTTTGTTTATGGATGGCATTCTGGAAATCATTCCTTCTGAAGGCTTCGGTTTCCTGCGTCCGATTAATTATTCTCCAAGTGCAGAGGACATTTATATTTCTGCCTCCCAGATCCGTCGTTTTGACCTGCGTAACGGGGATAAGGTGTCCGGAAAAGTCCGTCCGCCGAAAGAAAACGAAAGATATTATGGGCTGCTTCACGTAGATGCGGTCAACGGGGAGGACCCGGATTCCGCCAAGGAGCGTGTCCACTTCCCGGCATTGACACCGCTTTATCCTGACAGACATATGAAACTGGAGACGGAAACGAAAAAGCTTTCCACAAGAATTATGGATTTGATGGCTCCCGTGGGTTATGGACAGCGTGGCTTAATTGTTGCTCCTCCTAAAGCAGGGAAAACGATGCTGCTGAAGCAGATGGCAAACAGTATTTCCACCAATCACCCCGATGCAAAGCTGATTATTCTGTTAGTCGATGAGCGTCCGGAAGAGGTGACGGATATCGAACGGTCCGTTGCCCCGGATGTGGATGTCGTCAGTTCGACCTTTGATGAAGTCCCGGAAAACCACATCAAAGTGTCGGAGCTGGTACTGGAAAGGGCGATGCGCCTTGTGGAACACAAGCGTGATGTGATTGTGCTGATGGACAGCATCACCCGTCTTGCCCGGGCGTACAACCTGGTCATCCCGCCAAGTGGCCGGACATTATCCGGTGGTATTGACCCGGCTGCCTTCCATCGTCCGAAGCGTTTCTTCGGCGCTGCCCGGAATATTGAAGAAGGTGGAAGTCTGACGATTCTAGCCACGGCGCTTGTTGATACAGGCTCCCGGATGGATGATGTCATTTATGAAGAGTTCAAGGGCACGGGGAACATGGAGCTGCATCTTGACCGCAGTCTGGCAGAACGCCGGATTTTCCCTGCTATTGATATTGTAAGGTCCGGTACGAGGAAAGAAGAGCTTCTTCTTCCGCAGACCCAGCTGGATAAAGTCTGGGCCATCCGGAAAACGATGTCCGATTCCCATGATTTTGCTGACCGGTTCCTCCGTCGACTCCGTGCGTCGAAAAACAACGACGAATTTTTCGATCTGATGGACAAGGATATGAAAGGCAAAGCTTCACCGGCGCGCCGCTGATCCCTCCGCCGGGCTTTTGGCGGGCCTGTGGGTGGAAACAACACCTTCTCTGACCATTCATAAAAACTGGTTGTTGCATTGGGGTCTCCCCCCTGTTATAATCTTTCTATGTGAGTTTCAGTACAAGGTGTATGTTGAACCTTCGACGGCTCTTACAATAACTCTGTCTCTCAAGGATTCAGGGCAAAAAGGAGTGGAAGAACATGAAAGCAGGAATTCATCCAGAATACCGTAAAGTCGTATTCCTAGACACAAGTTCTAATTTCAAGTTTCTAACAGGATCTACTAAGACTTCTGAAGAAACGATCGAGTGGGAAGATGGAAACACTTACCCATTGATCCGTGTAGAGATTAGTTCTGCGTCTCACCCGTTCTACACAGGTAAGCAGAAAGCTGACAAAGCTGGCGGCCGTGTGGATCGCTTCAAGAAGAAATATAACCTTTCATAATTATGATCCGCCTTCTACGGAAGGGGACATCATCATTTTGAACAAAAACAGGCAAATTGTCTCAAAGGTTTGCCTGTTTTTTTGTCAAAAAAATGCGGGAAAAGAGGTTCAAAAGACTGAACAGCTGATTCCCGGGGAAGTATGAATATTAGGGAGCTGTCCTTGGTGTTTGAGCCGCGGTGGGATCCGGGGCTGCCGAGGAAGCTCTTTTTTGATGAGATACAGGATAAACGAAACAATTTTGCTGGATTGAGCTTGATTGATGGAGAAGGGAGCGACAGTGGACGTGTATGTGATGAAACAGAGCGGATGGGTTGAACTGATCTGCGGAAGCATGTTCAGTGGAAAATCAGAAGAGCTGATCCGCAGGGTAAGACGGGCAACCTTTGGAAACTTGAATGTGCGCGTGTACAAACCTGCGATCGATGACCGTTATAAGGAAGATGCTGTAGTTTCCCATAATGGGACTTCAGTGACGGCGCGGCCGGTAAAAAACTCTTTGGATATTCTGCAGCAGGTCACGGATGAGATGGATGTTGTTGGAATTGACGAAGTACAGTTTTTTGACGAACATATCGTAGAAGTAGTCGAATGCCTCGCAGACAAAGGCATACGCGTCATCGTCGCTGGTTTGGATACGGACTTCAGGGGAGAACCTTTCGGTAAGATGCCTGAGCTGATGGCTCTGAGTGAAAGTGTGACAAAATTGAACGCGATCTGCCCGGTCTGCGGATCGCCCGCAAGCCGTACGCAGCGTTTGATTGATGGGGAACCGGCCTCTTATGATGATCCGGTTATTCTGGTGGGAGCGTCAGAATCCTACGAGCCGCGCTGCCGTCATCATCACGAAGTGCCGAACAAACCCAGGCAGAAGGAAATAAAAGCCGCTTATGCGGAGTAACCTGTTTTAAAAACAGCCGGTCTTGGTGCCGGCTGTTTTTTTATGCTTGGCTCTGTTATTGCTTGGTGTTGTTATGTAACATGTGAGCTCAGATCACCCCTTTCTGTCATGGAATTTGTAGGAGGCGGACTTGGGAATGATCCGCTTTCCACGGGGTATCGTGAGCTTCCTCAAACTTCGTTCCCCGCGGAAAGCGGACGGTTTTCCCTGCCAACCCATGCTCTGAGTAAATAGCGGACCGGACCCCTGATTCCAGACGGAAACGATTTAGTAATCGTTTAAAATATCAACAACAGACTTTAACAGAGCTTTATGCTTAAAACGGACTGGGTGTGCTTCGATGTGCTGATGAAGGTTTTTCATCGGCGTGGATGTGGTATTCTATGGAAAAGCAGAGGATTCCTATCTTCTTTATCCCTTGGAAAAGGAGTGGAAAAAATGAAAACAAGCGCATATCTTATGGAGAAATCCAATTTGTTGGAAGAATCCATGAACGCCTATAAATATGCGGTGGAAGTGGTTCGAAAAAACAGTCCTTTGAGCCGCGATTTAGCTCAATCGTGTGCGGAAGTGTGCCGTTCCTGTGCCGACGAGTGTCTGAAACTCGGGGACAGCCGATCCGGCAGGACATATAAGATGTGCCTTGATTATGCGGAATTGTGTGAAGAGCTGGAATATCACATTCAGGAGGACCCCCGCCGGTTAAGGAAACTTGTGTAACAGCAGGCCATCGAGGTCCTGCTTGTTTCAGCATGTTGAAAGCTGCACGGAACCTTATTACATACCCTCACCTCTTCTGGTCATACTAGGCCTAAAAGGATAAGAGGTGATACCTTGAAACAGCACGTATTGATACCAGCCGCTGTGCTGTGCCTGCTTGCTGCCGGCTGTGGGACACAAGTGGAAAAATATCAGGGGCAGACGAGCCGTGACGATGTAGAGAATATGGGAATGAACAATGAAGTGACCATGGAAGATGAGAACCCGCGATCCGTAAATAAAGTCGGTCACACATGGGGACTGAAACAGGATCGCGAGTTGATCAAGACAGCCGCCCAGCAGCTGGAAGGGGTGGCGGTTAAACGTGTCATCATGGAGGCGGACCAGGTTTGGGTGACCGTTGATATAGCTGGTGAAGAGGACATGTCAGAGGAAGAACGGGAAGAGTGGAAAGACCAGGTTGGTGAAGCGGTTTACAAAGCAGTCCCCCGTTATGATATCCATGTCAAAATAAAGTGACGTCTGTGGACCGGCCCCGTATTGGTGCCGGTTTTGTTTGGTGGTTTTCCGGGGTTGTTGTATCTCCAGGCGCTCTATAATATAATTAGACTGTTATGGAGAAAGAGGTGCATACCATTGATCGAACGTTTACAAACATTAGAAGATCGTTATGAAAAATTGAATGAATTACTTAGTGATCCTGAAATAATTTCTGATACGAATAAACTGCGCGAGTATTCCAAAGAACAGTCCGGATTGCAGGATACCGTGACTGCCTATCGTGAATATAAAGAAGTGACCGAGCAGCTGGATGATGCAAAAGCGATGCTTGACGACAAAATGGATGCGGATATGGTGGAAATGGTCAAAGAAGAAATTCATGAACTTTCCACACGCAAACAAGATCTTGAAGAGCGCTTGAAAGTCCTTATGCTTCCGAAAGACCCGAACGATGACAAGAACGTTATCATGGAAGTGCGCGGCGCAGCCGGTGGGGATGAAGCGGCTCTATTTGCTGGTGACCTTTACCGCATGTACGCACGCTATGCAGAGGCTCAGGGGTGGAAGACAGAAGTCATTGAAGCAAATGCAAGTGATGTCGGCGGTTATAAAGAAATTATCTTTATGGTGTCCGGAAACATGGCCTTTTCCAAGCTGAAGTTCGAGAACGGCGCTCACCGCGTGCAGCGTGTACCTGAAACGGAATCAGGCGGACGTATTCATACTTCTACCGCGACTGTCGTAGTTATGCCTGAAGCAGAAGAAGTCGAAGTAGAGTTGCACGATAAAGATATCCGAGTCGATACGTTTGCTTCAAGTGGTCCAGGAGGGCAAAGTGTCAACACGACCATGTCCGCCGTACGTCTGACTCACGAACCAACAGGAACTGTTGTATCTTGTCAGGATGAAAAATCACAAATCAAGAACAAAGAGAAGGCGATGAAAGTTCTTCGTGCTCGTGTTTATGATAAATTCCAACAGGAAGCACAAGCAGAATACGATGAAAACCGTAAATCTGCTGTAGGTACAGGAGACCGCTCCGAGCGTATCCGTACGTATAACTTCCCGCAAACACGTGTGACGGATCACCGCATCGGTTTGACGTTACAGAAGCTTGACCAGATTCTTCAGGGAAACATGGATGAAATCATTGATGCCCTGTTGATCGAAGAGCAGACGAAAAAAATGGAACAGCTTGGTGAATAGTATGGAGCCTACTTTTACGACGATTCGGGAAGCCCGCCGCTGGGCTTCTCTTTTTTTGCAGGAGCATGACAGAGAGACCCAGGCCGCGCAGCTTTTACTCGAAGGATATCTGGGATGGAGCTTTTCGAAAATGCTTGCCTATGAAGATGAACCACTGAATGAGGAAGTGAAAAAGAACTTCATCAATGCTGTCCGGGCGCATGCGGAGACCGGAGAGCCCGTTCAGCATCTGCTTGGTTCTGCTTCCTTTTTTGGCCGGGAGTTCCACGTGACGCCGGATGTTCTCATCCCACGCCCGGAAACGGAAGAACTTGTCCTTGGTGTCATGGAATGGGCACGTGCCGAAAAAATAGCATCGCCAAAGATTGTGGATCTTGGAACAGGAAGCGGGATCATTGCCATTACAGCTTCATTGGAAATACCGGGAAGTGATGTGACTGCTGTGGATATTTCCGAGGCAGCCCTGAGAGTGGCAGCGGCCAATGCGCGTCGCCACGAGGTGGATATCCAGTTTTACCAGGGTGATTTCCTATCCCCTGTACAGCATGAACCATTTGATATTCTCATTTCAAACCCTCCTTATATTTCTGAAGAAGAAAAAGCGTTGATGGATGATACCGTTCTTGATTTTGATCCTTCTCTGGCGTTATTTGCAGAAGAAGAAGGCCTGGCCGCCTACAAGCGTATTCTCACTCAGGTCGCGCATGCGGAACAGAAGCCTCTTCTCCTCGCCTTTGAAATTGGATGGCTTCAGGGAGAACAAGTCTTGTCTATGATTGAACAACTGCTGCCCGGCTTCCAGGCCGAGGTCAGAACAGATATCAACGGACGGGACCGGATGGTTTTTGCAAGCCGGAGGAAAAAAGAATAAAAATCTGGTTTTTTTAATAGATTCATAGGTCAATGGTTTAAGATATTTCCTCCCTGCCCATACTAGCAACTAGTAAGGGACAGGGAGGAAGAGGACGATGAAAAACAGTGTACTGCTATTATTCAGTTTAATTATTCTTATGACCGTTCTGCCGTGGGGGCAGCGCTCAGAAGCCGGCATAGATTATCAAGTCATCCCGGATGAAGCGATTCGTCTCCGGATTCTTGCAGACAGCAATGACGGGGAGGATCAGCGTATCAAACGGAAGGTGCGCGACCAAGTGAATGCTGAAATTACTGAATGGGTGAAGGACCTCACATCTGTAGAATCCGCCAGGCAGTTAATTGAAGCCCGGCTGCCTGAATTGGAAGTCATCGTTGAAGAGACGTTGAAAGCCGAGGGGGAACGTTCCTCCTATACGGTGGATTACGGGGAAAACGTCCAGTTTCCAACAAAGCTTTACGGGTCTTATATTTATCCAGCCGGAGAGTATGAAGCGGTGTTGATTACGCTTGGAAGAGGGACTGGCGACAACTGGTGGTGTGTGTTGTTTCCTCCTTTATGCTTCCTTGATTTTTCAAACGGCACAAGTGTAGCTGAAGCTGAAGAAACACCTTCGGACAATGAGGAAGATGTGAAGGAAGAGAAGGAAGAAAAAGAAGTGAAGTTTTTCGTTGTAGAGATATGGGAAAGTCTATTTTCCTAGCATAGAATCCACCTCTTTTTTCATAGAGTGAATCAAAGGGGTGGATTCTATCATGTTTATTAAACAAATAGACGATCAAAACTTCCAGTTGGTTAAGGAGAATAAGGTTGTAGGCTCTTTTTGTCTGACGCCTGTGTCCGCCGGTCGGAAAATGGAGAAACTGCATGTGCAGGCTGCGGTGACGCCTGGGACAATCCTGCAGATTTTTGAGCTGATCCAGGTTTATGTGCAAGATAAGAACCTGGGACCGCTTCACGTGGAGAGTCATTCCCAAACGCTGGACCTTCTTTTACAGCATCAGGGTTTCCGTCTGGAGGATGTCGAAAAAAGATTGTGGATATATGAAGGGTCACATGCGAAATTGTGAATAACTAAGGAACTTATTCACAATTGGCCTTTTTGTTGTTGATAACCTGTGCACAGTGGTGGATTTATCTTCCAAGTTACTAACGGATTCTTTGGATATGTGGGTATTTTTGTGGATAACTTGAGGACATCTTGTGAATAATGTCTAAATTTGCGATATATTGTAGAATTCATCATAATATATGTAGATATTTACCTAGAACAAAGGAGTACGGACCATGTGTATGCAAACGAAGATGTGGAAAAGATTGAATCATCCACAAAAAAACGATGAAGCTGTCAAGGAAGCGGCGGAGCTGCTTCTGAATCAGCAGGTGGTAGCTTTTCCGACGGAAACGGTATATGGACTGGGTGCTGATGCAACCAACAAAAAAGCCGTCCAGAAAATTTTTGAAGCCAAAGGACGTCCTTCAGATAATCCTTTGATTGTCCATGTATCGGACCGCGCCCAGGTGGAAAGTCTGGCCGTGGAAATTCCTCCGGTAGCAGCTGAACTTATGGATGCTTTCTGGCCGGGACCGCTCACCTTGATTGTTCAAAGCAATGGATCCGCAGCGGAAAATGTGACGGCTGGATTGTCGACGGTCGCTGTCCGTATGCCGGATCATCCATTGGCCCTGGCTCTTTTGGAGGCGGCCGATACACCGCTGGCCGCTCCGAGTGCCAATCGCTCCGGCCGTCCGAGCCCTACGACCGCTGCCCACGTCTATCAGGATCTGAATGAGCGGATTGCCGGTATCCTTGATGGCGGACCGACAGGAGTCGGTCTGGAATCAACGGTGCTGGATATTACTGCCGGGATTCCGGTCATTTTACGCCCCGGGGGAGTGACGAAGGAAGATTTAGAGACCGTGCTTCCACGCGTTGCCGTGGACCCGGCTTTGGCCGGCAGCGCCGAAGCTCCGAAGTCTCCCGGTATGAAATATAAGCATTATGCACCGGAAGCGCCACTCTGGCTTGTGGAAGGGGACGATTCCTTTTTTGCTGAAACGCTGGCTGCGTGTAAATCCCGTGGAGAACGGATCGGGATTATTGCAAGCCGGGAACTGGCGGATTCCCTGGATCACGACCGCATCATCCGCTGTGGATCCCGCCGCCGCCTTTCAGAAGTGGCGGAAGGTTTGTATGGTGCTCTTCGTGAATTCAAGGAAGCAGATGTTGATGTTATTTTGTGCGAATCCTTCCCTGAAACCGGGGTGGGTGCTGCTGTGATGAACCGTTTGAATAAAGCTGCTGAGAAAAAGGTCAAAGACCAATGACATAGCTCCCCCTCCCCGTGCATACGATGATACAGCATGTCCGGGGAGGGGGTTTTTCGTTGGAACAATTATCTTCACTGCTGCTGCTTTCCATCGCTTTGGGGCTGGATGCTTTCTCTGTGTCGTTAGGAATAGGGATGCAGGCGGTGCGTATGAGATATGTCCTGCTGACAGGGATCGCCATCGGGCTTTTTCATATTTTCATGCCTGGACTGGGAATGCTTCTCGGACAGTGGTTGTCTGCCGGCGCGAGCGAGTGGGCTGAAATGGCTGGAGGTTTTATGTTGTTCGGTCTTGGTGCCTACACTGTGTTTGCCTCGTTTACGGAAAAACACGCGGTCTCCTATCGTCTCAGCGGGGTCGGTTTCTGGCTGTTTGCATTAAGTGTCAGTATCGACAGCTTTCCTGTGGGCTTCAGTCTGGGGCTGCGGGAGGCGGATGTGGTGATGACGATTGCCTCTTTCGGCCTGTTCAGTATGCTGTTGACGTGGACGGGCTTTCTTATAGGAAGAAGGGCTGGAGCTTTCCTGGGGATTTACAGCGAGCTCCTGGGAGGCAGTATCCTGTGTGCCCTCGGCCTCTATGCTATATTTTGAGCATTCTTTCAGGAAGAGAATCCTCTGTGATATGATGGAATAAAACGGATTCTATATGAGGAGAAATTGGAAATGAATATCTTATTTGTATGTACAGGTAATACATGCCGAAGTCCGATGGCAGAAGCGCTTCTCAAATCAAAATACGATCAGGACAAGGTGCGTTCTGCCGGTATTTTTGCCGGAAAAGGAGAACCGCTCGCGGAAAACTCCAGCCTCGTTCTACGTGAAATCGACCTGTCACTGAACCACCAGACAAGCCCCGTTTCAGCTGAAACCCTTGAATGGGCAGACCTTGTTCTGACAATGACAGACCGCCATAAGCAGACGCTTGCGATTCAGTATCCTGACCATCAGGAGAAGTTCTTCACCCTGAAGGAGTACGTGCTCATTGATGAAAATCAGTGGGGGGAATTGAAGGAACTGTACAGCCATTTTGAAGAAAAGCGGACAAGCCTGCTCGCCAAATACCATCACCTCAATGATGAAGAACTCGAATCCAGACTCCGTGAAGAGCTGGACGATGAAATCAGCCGGATTGAACGGTTGGAAAAACAGCTCCCGGATGTGAATATTACGGATCCGTTCGGAGGCAGCCTGAATGTCTATCGGAGGACCAGGGATGAACTCAGCCGACACATCGATGTTCTCGTGGACAAGCTGAAGGATGAGCAGTCATAAAAAACGGACCCCTTCGGGGGGCGTGTGTACATAAGGATTTCCCTTCTTTCTATTCATTGACAGTCCTATAGGAAACTGGCACGATATAGTGGAATGTAGAAGAGGGGAGTGTGCGTAAATGAAAGTCATTCTTGCCTCCGATCACGGCGGTGTGAATTTGCGTAGAGAAGTAGCAGAGGTCCTGACAGAACTGGACGTGGCGTTTGAGGATGCCGGATGTGATTGTGAAGGATCGGTGGATTATCCGGATTATGCGATACCGGCAGCGGAGCGCGTAGCAGCCGGTGAATTTGATAAAGCCATTTTAATCTGCGGGACGGGGATCGGGATGTCCATTTCCGCAAACAAAGTGAAAGGTATCCGAGCTGCCCTGGTGCATGATTTATTTACGGCAAAGGTCACACGTGAACATAATGACTCTAATGTCCTGTGCATGGGAGAGCGCGTCATCGGACCCGGCCTGGCGAGGGAAATTGCCAGAACGTGGGTATCTACAGATTTCGAGGCTGGTCGTCACGAAAGACGTGTAAGTAAGATTGCCGAATATGAAAATAAGTAATACAATGGGATATAGAAATGCGGAGGTCTTACAGCTTTCGCTGCGATAAAAAGGAGGAGCAGAATCAGCTTCTCCTTTTTTATCATAAAGCCTGTGTTACCGGTGTTCCGGGTACTTAACAAAGGAGGTGCGGGGAAATGGCACAATGGAATCATGTGGAGAATGATATGAAGCAGCTGATAGATGAACTGCTTGAATCCGATATTCTGCAGAAGGGATTGTTTGTAGTCGGTTGTTCGACCAGTGAAATTGCCGGGGAACGTATCGGCACATCCGGCAGCGAGGCGATCGCTGAATCTGTTTTTCATGCTTTGCTGGACATTCAGTCTGTCGACGGTGTCGATCTGGCTTTTCAATGTTGTGAACATTTGAACAGGGCTCTGGTGGTGGAACGCTCCGTGCTTGAGCGTGAACGGCTGCAGGAAGTAGCGGCTGTTCCTGTTCCGAAGGCGGGAGGATCGATGGCTTCCTATGCCTTTAAGCATTTGAAGGATCCAGTCCTTGTTGAAGCCGTAGAGGCAGCGGGAGGTCTGGATATCGGAGACACGCTGATCGGCATGCATTTGAAGCGGGTGGCTGTTCCTGTCCGATTGAAGCAGAAAACAGTGGGGCATGCCCATATGACAGCAGCTAAAACCCGTCCTCCTCTCATCGGGGGAGCACGGGCGGTGTATGAAAGGGATGCAGAAGGATCGTTTTGTGATTAAGAGCCATGAAAGGGGAACGAAATACGATGAATCATGTAAAAACAGCAGATGCAGAAATCTTTGCCGCGATGGAGAATGAAAGACAACGCCAACAGGATAATATTGAGCTGATTGCCTCTGAAAACTTTGTTTCTGAAGCCGTAATGGAAGCCATGGGTTCTGTACTCACCAACAAATATGCAGAAGGGTACCCAGGGCGCCGGTACTACGGCGGCTGTGAGCACGTAGACGTCGTGGAAAATCTTGCGCGCGATCGTGCCAAGGAATTGTTTGGAGCGGAGCACGTAAACGTACAGCCTCACTCCGGAGCCCAGGCAAATATGGCTGTTTACTTTACAGTATTGGACCACGGCGATACTGTACTCGGCATGAACCTCAGCCATGGCGGTCACTTAACACACGGCAGTCCAGTGAACTTCAGTGGGAAGCTGTACAACTTTGAGGAGTACGGCGTTGATGAAAACGATCAGAAAATTGATTATGACGCTGTGCTCGCGAAAGCCAAAGAAGTGCAGCCGAAGCTGATTGTTGCGGGTGCCAGTGCCTATCCGAGAGAAATCGATTTTGCAAAATTCCGGGAGATTGCTGATGAAGTGGGTGCCTACCTGATGGTGGATATGGCTCACATTGCAGGACTTGTAGCATCCGGCCTTCATCCAAACCCTGTCCCTCATGCCCAGTTTGTAACAACAACGACCCACAAGACACTCCGTGGTCCTCGTGGTGGAATGATCCTCTGTGAAAAAGAGTTTGCGAAGAAAATTGATAAGAACGTCTTCCCTGGTATGCAGGGCGGCCCGCTTATGCACATCATCGCAGCGAAGGCGGTCTCCTTTAAAGAAGCGCTGCAGCCTGAATTCAAACAGTATTCCCGCCAGGTGATCGCTAATGCGAAGCATCTTGGAGAGGCTCTTGTAAATAAAGGAGTGGATATTGTTTCCGGCGGAACGGACAATCATCTGCTGTTACTGGACTTAAGAAGCAAGGAGTTAACCGGGAAAGTCGTTGAGAAATCCTTGGACGCCATCGGACTGACAACGAACAAAAATGCCATTCCGTTTGACCCCGAGAGTCCTTTCGTTACGAGCGGCATCCGGATCGGGACAGCTGCCGTTACAAGCCGCGGCTTCCAGGAAGCGGAAATGGAAGAAATCGCAGATCTGATTGCCTTCACGCTTGACCACCATGAAGACGAAGAGAAAATGAAAGAAGCAGAGAAGCGCGTTCGTGCTCTTACTTCCCGCTTCCCTCTATACCAGACGTTAAATTATTCATCCATCTGACACAAAAAGCCTTCCAATATAGAGTTGTCCATTAGTCGTGTGAAGGGCCACTTTCCGCATATCGATGGATGAATGCCGCGGGCATCGCCACCGATAAGCTCCTCGTCTGCGGAAAGGGAAGGGGCTTTCGCTCCTGGCGGCAAGAAAGAAAAAAGCTTATAAAGAAAGAGCTGCCTGTACACAGGGAGCTCTTTCTTTATGGATTCTTTTCCTTTTCCATCCATCTGTGAATGGTTCTCTTCTGCTGTTCATGAAGGAAATTAACATTTTGTAAGGAAATCGAAATGAAATCCGGGTTGCAGGAGAGAGGCTTTTTCAGTACAATTTAAAGGATGTAAATTTTGAGAAGGAGTGAATGGCAATGGCAAACGTTTATGTACTGGATCACCCTTTGATTCAACATAAGTTGACCTACATACGTAAAAAAGAGACGGGGACGAAAGACTTTCGTGAGCTCGTGGATGAAGTAGCTGCTCTTATGGCTTTTGAAATCACGCGTGATCTTCCATTGGAAGAAGTGGAAATCGATACGCCTGTCGTGGAACAGGCCAGAGCGAAAGTGCTGACAGGGAAGAAAATCGGCCTTGTTCCTATTTTACGTGCAGGCTTGGGTATGGTGGATGGAATTATACAACTGATTCCAGCTGCGAAAATCGGTCACGTTGGACTTTATCGTGATCCTGAGACGCTGAAGCCGGTGGAGTATTATGTCAAACTTCCAAGTGATATCGAAGAACGTGAACTGATTGTCATCGATCCGATGCTGGCCACAGGCGGATCTGCCAATGAAGCAATCCACTCCTTGAAGAAACGTGGAGCACGCCAAATCCGCCTGATGTGCCTTGTAGCGGCGCCTGAAGGTGTAGAAGCTGTTCAGGCAGAGCATCCGGATGTTGATATCTACCTGGCAGCCCTTGATGAAAAACTGAATGAAAAAGGCTATATTGTCCCTGGTCTCGGAGATGCCGGTGACCGCCTATATGGCACTAAGTAAACGTACGGCTACTATTCCTCAACAGAAGGAGGCAGCACCATGGCAGAGCGAATTAAAGTAATGACCATTTTTGGTACAAGGCCGGAAGCCATCAAAATGGCTCCGCTTGTATTGGAATTGAAAAAACGCAGTGACCAGTTTGAGCCGATTGTAACAGTCACCGCTCAGCACCGTGAAATGCTGGATCAGGTGCTCACGATTTTTGATATCACTCCTGATTTTGATCTGGATATTATGAAAGATCGACAGACACTGGCCCAGGTAACGACGAGGGCGCTGGAAGGTCTGGACAACGTCATGAAGGAGACGAAGCCGGATGTTGTTTTGGTGCACGGAGATACGACCACGACATTCGCTGCTTCCCTTGCGGCCTATTACAACCAGATTCCTGTCGGGCACGTGGAGGCTGGACTCCGCACGTGGAATAAGTACTCTCCGTTCCCGGAAGAAATGAACAGGCAGCTGACAGGGGTCATGGCAGATCTTCATTTTGCTCCGACGAACAAGTCCAGGGATAACCTGATCGCTGAGAATAAATCAGAGGACCATATTTTCGTAACCGGAAATACGGCCATCGATGCCCTGCAGACGACTGTCCGGGGTGATTATCAATCGGCTGTACTGGATGAAGTGGGTTCCAAGCGTCTTGTGTTAATGACGGCGCACCGCAGGGAAAACCTCGGTAACAATATGGAACAGATGTTCAGAGCGATTAAGCGCCTCGTTCAGGAACACGACGATATTGAAGTTGTCTATCCAGTTCACCTGAATCCAGTGGTTAAAGAAACGGCGGACAGCATTCTTGGTAATGATGACCGGATTAAATTGATCGATCCTCTCGACGTCATCGACTTTCATAACTTTGCTTCCCGTGCGCATTTGATTCTGACTGATTCCGGCGGCGTGCAGGAAGAGGCACCGTCTCTCGGTGTACCTGTCCTTGTTCTGCGTGATACGACCGAACGTCCAGAGGGGATTGAAGCAGGTACGTTAAAACTCGCCGGGACAGATGAAGACCACATTTTCCACCTTGCTCATGAGCTTCTATCTGAGGATGAGAAGCATGAACAGATGGCGAAGGCGTCCAACCCTTATGGAGATGGACAAGCATCTGCGCGCATTGCAGAAGCCATCCAATATTATTTCGGCCGCAGGCAGGAAAAGCCGGCAGCTTTTGAAATTGACGAATAAAAAGGAAGCTGAGCTCATTCGAGCTCAGCTTTCAGTCTGTAGAAAAAGTTCATCATAACCAGTTAGAGTTGTCCGTATGTCATGTTGAGAGGGCACGTTCCGCTTATCGGTGGATGCTTGCCGCGGGCACGGCCTCAGCTGACTTGGTCAAGAAAACCATGGGACCAAGTGGATCTTCGGCTCGCGCTGTTCCCGCAGGCGTCACCACCGAACGCTCCTCGTGCCGATGCCTGTGGGGAGACAGGATCCTATCCATAACCAAGTATTGGTGATCGATCCTTTGGAGTCACTAGAAAAAAGGTTTCTCTAAAAGCTGAGCTCATTCGAGCTCAGCTTTTTTTATGGAAGTATAATCGTTCTCTACTGGCAGAAGCTATCCTAAAAAGGAGCGCACCGTTATGAAACTTTTGGTTCCCATAATATCTGTCTTTCTGATGGTTTCAGGCTTTCGTGCTCCCGAGCCGGATGAAGAGGTCACCATCATCATAGAAGTGGAACAGCCTGTGGCAGAGTTTGTTGATGAGCTGGAGCGGAGGTTTCCGAGGCTTGAAGTGGTCGCCCGATATGACACGCTGTTGAATGCCGCAGCCGTGAAGGGCCGGGTGAATGAACTTGAACAAGCAGCGAGGATGGAAACGGTCAGGAATCAGCACGCTGTTACCCAGTATCAGGCCCTCGCCACAGATGAAATCCCCTACTCCACCCACACGCTCCGTAACGAGATGCAGACTTCCTATACAGGGAAGGGCGTGAAAGTGGGGGTGATTGATACCGGTGTGGACTACACCCACCCTGATTTAACGAAAAATTATCAGGGAGGCTGCGACACCGTGGACTTTGATGATGACCCAATGGAAACAGAAGGAGAGGGTGCGACGATCCACGGCACGCATGTTGCCGGAGTCATTGCTGCGGATGGGGAGATGAAGGGGATGGCCCCTGATGCTGATTTGTATGCGTATCGAGCACTCGGTCCAGGGGGAATGGGGACATCGGTCCAGGTCATCGCCGCACTGGAAGAAGCTGTGGAAGATGGCATGGACGTCATCAACCTTTCACTGGGGAATGATGTGAACGGGCCGGATTGGCCAACGACGCATGCTGTCAACAAAGCCGTGGAAATGGGAGTTGTCGTAGTAGCTGCCGCAGGGAATTCAGGTCCGGATGCGTGGACAGTCGGTTCACCGGCCACTTCCAGCCTTGCCGTAACCGTCGGGGCCTCCTCTATGAAAACGAAAGTCCCAGCCCTGAAGATCCCTGGTGAAAAAGAGCGCATACACATCCAGACACTTTCAGGCTCTGTTCCCTGGTCGTTGGAAAAAAAGTACCCGGTCGTTTTTGCAGGGACAGGGGAGACAGAGGTTTCTGATGCCCGCGGGCATATCGTCTTGTTTGAGCGTGGAGGGCTGCCTTTTTTCGAAAAAGCCTTAAAGGCGTATCAAGCGGGAGCGGAGGCTGTGCTCATCTACAATCATGAAGAGGGTTCATTCAGTGGCGGGCTGAATGGAAGCAGGATTCCAATTCCGGCAGCCTCGCTGACGAAGAAGGAAGGGCTGTGGCTGAAGGAAAAGGCCGTCGAGCAGAATCAATGGGTCGAAACCGTCATGCTTGCGGAGGATGAGCAGGTGGCGCCATTCAGTTCACGGGGACCTGTCACAACAAACTGGGAGGTCAAACCTGATCTCCTGGCACCCGGTGTAGCCGTGTGGAGTACAGTCCCGGGCGGCTACACACCCCTGCAGGGCACGAGTATGGCTGCCCCGCACATTGCCGGTGCGGCGGCCTTGTTGAAAGAAGCACATCCGGACTGGACGCCGAAAGAGATCAAAAGTGCGTTGGTTAGTACAGCGGATGTGATGGAGGGAAAAGGAGAGACATTTCTCCCGACGGAACAGGGAGCCGGGGTATTCAATATGACGGAAGCTCTTCAACCACCCCTTCTTTTTCATCAGGAGGACATGGTTATTGGAAAAGTTGAGGGACGGCTGGAGCGGAAAAACCTTGCATTAACCTTGGAAAACCGAACTGACGAATCCGTAGAGGTCCGGTTTCAACAACCGGAAAGAAAACAGGGGGAGACATGGGAACTGCCACTGCCGTTCCGCCTTGAAGGAAATGAAACAAAGGAAGTAAGCATAGGACTTGGGTTGAATGGATCCTTCCTGGACGAGGGTGTGCAGGAAGGGTACGTGTCCTTTCAAGCAGGCGGTGTGTCTTACAATGTTCCTTATATGTACGTGAATCAGAAATCGACCTATGAATGGGTTTCCGGATTTGAGTTCACCCAAAGGTGGCCGGCTGGGGAAAAGGCCGACTACCGTTTTCACCTTTCGGATCCTGTGGATAGTATTGTTATTGACCTGTATCGTGCGGGGACGATGATGTGGACAGCCACCCTTGTGGAGCTGGAGGAACAGGAAGCCGGCATGGTGGAAGGTGAAGTCTCTGTCCGTAATCAGGAACTGGCAGGGATGTATACAGCAGTGGTGGAAATTGTGCATGGAAGGGAGAAGGCCAGCTATGCCTTTCCTGTATATATAGAAGGGAACCGATAAAAAAGCACCACAGAACGAGGTTCTGTGGTGCTTATCCGTGGCCTTGGAATCATGGTTATTTTTATGCAGGAAGATTGTGTCACAATTGTGACGGAAATGTGATCGAACGGTGTCAATCCTTTGTATTTTTAATCACAAACACATTGACATGAAACCACCCCTATTGTATTCTTACATAGTGTGGAATGATAAGGTTTTCATAGGTGACTTGCAGATGCCATCCTGAAAGTGGAAGGGACGGAAATGATTGAAAAAATACGACCCTCCTTTTAAAGCGATGGCGCTGACCAGCAGTATCCTTTCCCAGCTTGCAGGCGGTCCGCTCGCAGGTGTTTTTTTAGGGAAATGGGTGGACAGTCACTATTCCACTGAACCCACATTCTTAATCATTGGATTATTCCTTGGGTTAGGTGCAGGTACATATGGAACCATTCATTTAGTACGGACGTATACGGGAGACGATTAACATGCAAGGATATCATCAGATGATTACCCGTCAGCGAAAATGGATGTTCTACCTTCTGGCATTATTTGTACTTGGTTGGGGGATTACCCCTTGGCAGCCAATTTTCCTTGGACTTCTGCTTGGAAGTGCATTGAGCTACTACAACCTCTGGCTCATGCAGAGAAAGATCCGCAAATTAGGAGAAGCTTCCTCAGACAACCGCTCCGTAAGAGGGATTGGCACATTTACGCGACTGGCTTCCGGCGCTTTAGCTGCAGTCATCGCCCTTCAATATGAAGAATATTTCCATTTAATTTCTGTAGTTCTGGGCTTAATGACAGCCTACATTGTCATTTTGATAGATTATCTGTTCAATAAATCAACAGTATAGCATGATGGAAGGCAGGTGAACAGTTTGAATCATGAAGCACCGATTTATGAGGATGCGTTTGGTATTGGTTGGCTGGATTTTAACTTATCAAACGTTCTGATGATGTTTGTCGCATCATTGATTGTTTTTATCCTCGGCGTAGCGGCAACACGTAACATGAAGCGTTATCCTAAAGGTTACCAAAACTTCATGGAATGGCTCATCGATTTCATTAAAGGGATCATAGGGTCCAACATGGACTGGAGGACAGGTAGGTTATTCCTGCCGCTTGGGTTGACATTATTTGCCTACATATTTGTGGCCAACATGCTTGGGGTCGTCACGAATGGTGTAGTAGGACACACTCTCTGGTGGAAATCTCCGACAGCCGATCCGGGTATCACATTAACCCTGGCTACGCTCGTCGTCGTATTGTCCCACTATTATGGCGTGAAATTGAGAGGCGGGAAGGAATATGCCAAAGGCTTTGTCCGTCCGCTGCCATTCTTATTGCCATTTAAGATTATTGAGGAGTTCTCCAACACGCTGACACTTGGTCTGCGTCTTTACGGGAACATCTATGCTGGTGAAATTCTGTTGAGCTTATTGGTTGGATTGGCAACAACAGGCGTCGGCGGTTTCCTTGGTGCCACGGTACCAATGGTTGCGTGGATGGGCTTTAGTACGTTTATTGGTTTCATCCAGGCGTTTATTTTCGTTATGTTAACGATGGTCTACTTGTCTCACAAAGTGAGCGAAGATCATTGATATAAAGCATCATAAACAAATTTTTTTAAAATATTGAGGAGGATTTTCATTATGGGTCTTTTAGCAGCTGCAATTGCAGTAGGTTTAGCAGCACTGGGTGCTGGTATTGGTAACGGTCTAATCGTAAGTCGTACAGTCGAAGGTATCGCGCGTCAGCCGGAACTCCGCAGTGCTCTTCAAACAACGATGTTCATCGGTGTTGCACTAGTCGAGGCGATTCCTATCATCGGCGTAGTTATTGCATTCATCGTAATGGGACAATAATCAGGACGAGTATATACGCTTATGGCGAAGTTCAACTCAATCGATCTTCGCCTTTCCTTTATACTTTATGAAAACTTTATACCCGCAAGTCACAGGAGGAAAACTTCGACGGAAGCTGTACAGCCAGCGGAAGCCGGGTTTTTCGCTTGTCTAGCCTCAACCGGACTGGATGGGGACAGGCAGCGTTCGTGATGATTTGGTGTGGAGAGGAGTGAAAACTGTGCAAGGATTCGCAGCTAATCTGGTCCTCGGTGCTGAGGGAGGACTGTTAATCGGTGATATGATCGTTCAGCTTGTTTTCTTCCTTGGTCTTCTTGCCCTATTAGGGAAGTTTGCGTGGGGACCATTGATGAAAATGATGAAAGATCGTGAAGATTATGTAGCCAATGAAATAAATACGGCTGAAAAAAGCCGTGAAGAAGCTCACCGTATGCAGCGTGAAGCTTCAGATGAACTGAAGGCCACTCGTCAGGATGCACAGAAGATTATCGAAGATGCCCGCAAAACGGCGGGAGAGCAGGAACGTGATATTCTCGATTCTGCACGTTCGGAAGCTGAGCGCCTGAAAGAATCAGCGCGTCAGGAAATCGAGCAGGAGAAAGAAAAAGCCGTACAGGCTCTTAAAGATCAGGTGGCAGGCATGTCTGTCATGATCGCCTCCAAAGTGATTGAAAAAGAACTTTCTGAAAAAGATCAGGAAGCTTTGATCAACCAGTATATCGATGAGGCAGGCGAGAAGCGATGAGTCAGTCGATCATTGCCCACCGTTATGCCGATGCTCTTTTTCAGCTGGGACAGGAAAGATCCAAGCTGGAGAAGTTTGAAACGGAACTGCAGACGCTGAAAGAAGTATTCCGAAGCAGTGAAGAGATCATCTCTTTTCTTAAGCACCCTCGTTTCTCCATCGATCAAAAGAAAACAATGATTGCCGAGTCTTTTCAGTCCTTCTCTGAAGAGATCGTGAACTTATTGAAACTTTTGGTAGAGAGACACCGTGAGGATATTATTCTGGATATGATCCAGGATTACATTCGGATGATGAATGATGCCAAAGGAATTGCAGATGCGGATGTCTATTCTGTTCGTCAGCTTTCCGAAGCTGAAAAGCAGCGTATATCTGAATCTTTTGCACCGAAAGTCGGGAAGCAATCCTTGAACCTGACAAATATCGTAGACCCTTCCATTATCGGCGGCATACGCCTGCGTGTAGGGAATCGCATTTTTGATGGTTCTGTCAGTGGAAAACTGCGCCGTATAGAACGGAAGCTTCTTTCCACGAACAATAGATGATAGGGGTGAAATCGCATGAGCATCAAAGCTGAAGAAATCAGTGCGCTGATTAAACAGCAGATTGAAAACTATGAATCAGATATAGAAGTCAATGATGTGGGGACTGTTATCGAAGTGGGTGACGGTATTGCCCGTGCACATGGCCTTGATAATGTCATGGCTGGTGAGCTCGTTGAATTCTCAAACGGTGTCATGGGACTGGCACAGAACTTGGAAGAAAGTAACGTTGGTCTTGTCATTCTTGGACCATATACAGATATTAAAGAGGGCGATGAAGTACGCCGTACCGGTCGTATCATGCAGGTTCCAGTAGGTGAGGAACTGCTTGGCCGTGTCGTCAACCCGCTTGGCCAGCCGGTCGATGGTCTGGGTCCGATTGAAACTGGCAAAACCCGTCCAATCGAATCTCCTGCACCAGGAGTTATGGATCGTAAATCCGTAGATGAGCCGCTTCAAACAGGAATCAAGGCGATTGACGCCCTTGTACCTATTGGACGTGGCCAGCGTGAGCTGATCATCGGAGACCGTCAGACAGGTAAAACATCTGTAGCGATCGACGCGATCATTAACCAGCACGACCAGGATATGGTTTGTATTTATGTAGCCATCGGACAAAAAGAATCCACTGTCCGCGGAACAGTAGAAACACTGCGCCGCCATGGTGCTCTTGATTACACGATTGTCGTTACAGCAAGTGCTTCCCAGCCTGCACCACTCTTGTACCTTGCTCCTTATGCTGGTGTATCGATGGGTGAGGACTTCATGTACAACGGCAAGCACGTTCTTGTTGTTTATGATGACCTGTCCAAGCAGGCAGCCGCTTATCGTGAACTTTCCCTGCTTCTTCGCCGCCCGCCGGGTCGTGAAGCATTCCCGGGAGACGTTTTCTATCTGCACTCCCGTCTGCTTGAGCGTGCAGCTAAGCTTAGTGATGCCAAAGGCGGCGGCTCTTTGACAGCCCTTCCTTTCGTTGAAACTCAAGCCGGTGATATTTCGGCGTATATCCCGACGAACGTTATCTCCATCACGGATGGCCAGATTTTCCTTCAGTCGGACTTGTTCTTCTCAGGTGTACGTCCAGCCATCAACGCTGGTTTGTCCGTATCCCGTGTAGGTGGTTCAGCACAGATCAAAGCGATGAAGAAAGTAGCCGGTACCTTAAGGCTTGACCTTGCTTCCTTCCGTGAACTTGAGGCCTTCGCCCAGTTCGGATCTGATCTGGATAAATCCACACAGGCGAAGCTGAACCGCGGTGCCCGTACGGTAGAAGTTCTCAAACAGGGTCTTCACCAGCCACTGGCAGTTGAAAAGCAGGTTATGATCATTTATGCCCTGACAAAAGGTTTCTTGGATGAAATTCCAACCGAAGACATCACACGTTTTGAAGCGGAATTCCACAACTGGCTGGATAACAACCGCAAAGAACTGCTGAATCAGATCCGTGAAACAGGGAAGCTTGCGGAAGACGATGATATGAGCGGTGCTGTGAATGAATTCAAGAAAACATTCGTCGTTTCTGAATAAATGAATCATAGCAGGAAAGGGTGGTGAAACAGCGTGGCGTCCCTTAGAGATATTAAAGGCCGGATTACGTCTACCAAAAAGACGAAACAAATCACAAAGGCGATGGAAATGGTCTCTGCCTCTAAAATGAACCGTGCGGAACAGAATGCTAGAAATTATGTTCCGTACAGCGAAAAAATTGAGGAAGTTGTATCAAGCATCGCCCAGGGTGGTGGAGACGCAAGTCATCCAATGCTTGAAGCGCGTGATGTGAAGAAGACCGGTTACCTTGTCATCACATCGGACCGGGGACTCGCAGGTGCTTTTAACAGCAGCATTCTGCGCCGTGTCTACCAGCAGATCCGCAGTAAGCATACATCCGCTGATGAATATACGTTGATTACAATCGGACGTATTGGACGTGATTTCTTCCGTAAGCGTAATATGCCTGTCGATATGGATATTACAGGCGTGTCCGATCAGCCGGACTTTGCCGACATTAAGGACATTGCATCCAATACCGTTCAATTGTATACCGACGAACGGATTGATCAGCTCTACATCTTCTATAATCACTACGTCAGTGCGATCACTCAGGAAGTGACAGAGAAGAAAATTCTTCCATTGACGGATTTGAATACAGAAGGAAAAGCAGGCCGCAGCTCTTATGAATATGAGCCGAATCAGGAAGAAATTCTTGAAGTACTGCTTCCTCAGTATGCTGAGAGTTTAATTTACGGGGCTCTTCTTGATAGTAAAGCAAGTGAGCACGCAGCCCGTATGACAGCCATGAAGAGTGCGACAGACAATGCCGATGAGCTCATCGGGGATCTGACGCTCTCCTATAACCGTGCCCGTCAGGCTGCGATAACCCAGGAAATTACCGAGATAGTCGGCGGAGCCGCAGCCCTCGAGTAGGAACTCTCGGATTTTTAAAAGTAAGTTAGGAGGGAAAACGATGAGTAATGGACGCGTAACCCAGATTATGGGACCCGTTGTTGACGTAACGTTCGATGATGGACATCTCCCAGATATTAATAACGCGCTTCACGTTCGCTACGAAGCGAAAAATGAAAACGAAAAAAGCGTCGACCTTACTTTAGAGGTTGCCTTGCACCTAGGTGACAATACGGTTCGTACCGTTGCTATGTCATCAACGGATGGTGTCATGCGTGGAACGTCAGTAACAGATGCCGGTAAGCCGATTTCTGTACCTGTCGGAGAAGTAACTCTCGGTCGTGTATTTAACGTAGAGGGCGGAACTATCGATTTAGATGAGCCGCTTCCAGCTGATGTACGCCGTGATCCGATCCACCGTGAAGCTCCTAAGTTTGAAAACCTTGCCACTGAGACTGAGATTCTGGAAACAGGAATTAAAGTCGTTGACCTTCTTGCCCCTTACGTAAAAGGTGGTAAGATCGGCTTGTTTGGTGGAGCTGGTGTAGGGAAAACCGTATTGATTCAGGAACTGATCAACAACATCGCTCAAGAGCACGGCGGTATCTCCGTTTTCGCTGGTGTTGGAGAGCGTACCCGTGAAGGAAACGACCTTTACTGGGAAATGACAGATTCCGGAGTTATTAAGAAAACAGCCATGGTATTCGGACAGATGAACGAGCCGCCTGGTGCACGTATGCGTGTAGCCCTTTCCGGACTGACAATGGCCGAGTACTTCCGTGATGAGCAGGGACAGGACGTCTTGTTCTTCATTGATAATATCTTCCGCTTCACACAAGGTGGTCTTGAAGTGTCTGCCCTTCTTGGCCGTATGCCTTCAGCCGTAGGTTACCAGCCGACGCTGGCAACGGAAATGGGACAGCTTCAGGAGCGTATCACATCAACGGATAAAGGTTCTGTAACGTCCATCCAGGCGATTTATGTTCCTGCCGATGACTATACAGACCCGGCCCCTGCGACAACATTCGCCCACCTTGATGCGACGACGAACCTTGAGCGTAAGCTTTCCGAGCAGGGAATCTACCCGGCGGTGGATCCGCTTGCTTCTACTTCCCGCGCCCTTGATGCGGATATTGTGGGAGAAGAGCACTACAATGTAGCCCGTGAAGTTCAGCGTACGCTTCAGCGTTACAAAGAGCTTCAGGATATCATTGCGATCCTCGGTATGGATGAGCTTTCTGATGAAGATAA
Organism: Halobacillus sp. AWH4_228; assembly: GCF_056158365.1. Taxonomy (NCBI): domain Bacteria; kingdom Bacillati; phylum Bacillota; class Bacilli; order Caryophanales; family Bacillaceae; genus Halobacillus; species Halobacillus sp. AWH4_228. The sequence goes on from NZ_JBSWTE010000001.1 coordinate 769,437, forward strand.
ACAGACCGTGTCCCGTGCACGTCGTGTCCAGTTCTTCCTTTCTCAGAACTTCCACGTAGCCGAGCAGTTCACCGGACAGCAGGGGTCTTATGTCCCTGTTGCTGAAACGGTGAAAGGCTTCCAGGAAATCCTCGACGGTAAGTATGATGATATTCCTGAGGATGCCTTCCGACTAGTTGGACGCATCGAAGAAGTCGTTGAGAAATCAAAACAAATGCAATAAACAACTCTGAAGGTTAAGATGCTCCCCATGGAGCATCTTACACCCCTTCATGAGATCGCCAAGGAGGAATACGTATGAGCACACTAACGGTGAGTGTAGTCACTCCTGACGGCCCGGTGTTGGAAGATGCATTTGAAATGGTAAGCTGTAAGGCAGAGAGCGGCGAACTTGGAGTCCTTCCGGGACATATTCCAATGGTGGCGCCTTTGACCATCAGTGCTGTCCGTCTAAAAGGCGAAGGAAGATCTGAACGAATTGCTGTCAGCGGCGGTTTTTTAGAAGTGCGCCCGGATAAAGTGACCATCCTTGCGCAGTCTGCTGAAAAACCAACGGATATAGATGCCGATCGTGCCCGTATGGCTAAAGAACGTGCAGAACGACGCCTTCAGGATAAGCAGGCCGATATTGATTTCCAACGGGCTGAAATGGCCCTTAAGCGAGCCATTAATCGTTTAGACGTTATTGAAAACAATTTCTAACTGCTTTCATTATGAGAGCAGTTTTTTTGTGAAAAGCTTGAGGCAGTCAGATGAATTGTCATTCCCCTGTAACTATGATGGAATATAGGGGATATTCTCGATATTCCCCGGGAAATACAAAGGCTGCGGCTTTTTTGTCGTTATGCCCGTATGATTAAAGGACTGGTAGATGAAGGAGGGTGAACAGACATGGAACAATATTTTGCCGAAGAAGCACTGATGAGCATGACCTCCCATTTGATTTTCATCATTATTACATGGCGTGCTCTGCAGTCGGTTAACTTTGATGCGTTCTTCCGAAAAAACCGCGTCTTTGAAGCAAGAGCTCTCCTTATTATAATCACGATTGCCCTTGGGACGACTGTCAGTAATTTTTTCCTCGACTTTCTATCGTGGTCAAACAGTCTTGTGTACTTGTTTTAATGTCTAATGCTGTTAGGAATTGTATCGTATGATTGTGCCTGTCCCTGGTCAAACTGAAAGTAAGACGATGCTTGGGGAGGCATAAACATGTGGAAGAATATTTTGGCCGGTGTGCTGGCAGCTGCCATTGTAGGAACAGGTGCTTATCCACAGGAAATGACACAGGAGCAGGAACCACTGATGATGTTTGCGTCATTTGCTGAGGATAAGCAGCTCAACGTAGAAGAATGGACCATGATGATGAAACGGAAGGTTTCCGCAGAACGATCCGGAGAAATCATGGAAAGGATTTTAGAGCAGGGGCAGCATCAGGATGTTTCCCATGAGGAAACGGCACAGGCGGAAAAATGGATTGTCACAAACCGTCAAAAAAATAAAAAGATCGTCGAAACATATAGTATGATTTCTCCCAGAAATATGAAGAACAAGGTAGAATTGGTTTATTCTATTCAGGGAGAGGGAACATCTTCTCTGACACAGGACTTGTTTCTTAGTGTGGAAGATGTAAAAAGTCGATATTTCTCTAAATCTGCTACAATTTTCTCTTGTCTTAAGGCCGTAAGCAATGGTATTATAGACGATGTTTTAGTGTATGAAAAATTCAAAGAAACTTTCGACGTAGCAACAATAGATGAAATCGACGAGAATGGCTGGACGAGCAGATCCGGCTGGACAGAGAAATGGGCTCAGTCAATACCCTCAGGTAAACAATCAATGAATGTTCAATTCGCCACAAGAACTTTGGGCGGGGAGACAAACATCACTATTGGCACACCCATTATTACTGCTGAATATTAATAATAGTGAATATGGACGCGGAGGAGAATGAACCTTGGAAAAAATCATCGTCCGTGGTGGGAGGCAGCTGAATGGTACCGTTAAAGCTGAAGGTGCTAAGAATGCCGTACTGCCTGTCATCGCAGCAAGTATTATCGCAAGTGAAGGAAAAAGCGTACTACACGAAGTACCTACTCTAGCTGATGTATATACGATCAACGAAGTGATTCGACATATGAACGCAGATGTCAATATGGTGGGGAACACTGTCACTGTAGACGCCTCAGGTGAGCTGCTGACAGAAGCTCCGATCGAGTATGTAAGGAAAATGCGTGCTTCTGTTCTTGTACTGGGACCACTTTTGGCCCGCTATGGCCATGCTAAGGTAGCCATGCCTGGCGGCTGTGCTATCGGATCACGTCCTATCGACCAGCACCTCAAAGGCTTTGAAGCCATGGGAGCTGATGTTACTGTAGGAAACGGGTATGTCGAAGCGGAAGTAAAAGGCCGTCTAAAAGGTGCAAAAATCTATTTTGATGTTCCAAGTGTAGGGGCGACAGAAAACGTCATGATGGCGGCAGCTCTTGCAGAAGGAACGACTACTTTGGAAAACTGTGCCAAAGAACCTGAAATCGTTGACCTTGCCAACTACTTGAACAAAATGGGCGCCCACATTGTAGGCGCAGGTACGGAAACCATCCGTATCGAAGGTGTGGAAAAGCTTTACGGAGCCGAACACACCATTATTCCGGACCGTATCGAAGCAGGAACCTTCATGGTAGCTGCAGCGATTACCGGCGGAAACGTTCTAGTACAAGGTGCTATGCATGAACACCTGAGATCCCTTGTCGCCAAGATGGAGGAAATGGGTGTTATCATCGAAGAAGAGGATGAAGGTCTGCGTGTGATCGGCCCTGATATTTTGAAGGCGACGGATATCAAGACGATGCCGCACCCTGGATTCCCGACAGATATGCAGTCTCAAATGATGGCTTTAATGCTGAATGCTACTGGAACGAGTGTCATTACAGAAACTGTTTTTGAGAACCGTTTTATGCACGTGGAGGAATTCCGCCGCATGAACGCAAGTATCAAAATCGAAGGACGCAGTGTAATTATTGAAGGACCATCCTCACTGCAGGGCGCAGAAGTAGCTGCGACAGACCTGCGTGCAGGGGCAGCCCTGATTCTTGCGGGTCTTGTTTCTGAAGGATACACAAGAGTGACAGAGCTTAAGCACCTGGACCGTGGATATGTAGACTTCGCAGAAAAATTAGCTCAACTCGGCGCTGACATCGAACGCGTGAAAGAAGAAGATGCCTACAGCGAAGAGCACGAACCAAGTGAATCTGTATCGACCTTATAATATACATTTTTACAGCCTGCCTGTTTCAATATATTTGAAATAGGCAGGCATTTTTTGTTCTATCATCTTTCATTTCTGGATACATTTTTAGTAGAGGATTTTACTATGTGTACAGCCAGGAGGGTGCGGATGAAAAAAAACAATCGAACAGGTCTGATGGTTGTTCTCGGCTTAATGATCACCATACTTGTCCTACCGACTTTAATCGTTATCCCCTTCACGAGTCCTGCGGATACATCAGAGGTGGAAGAAGCAGAACCGAAGGAGAAACAGGGAGAGGAGGAGTCTCCATTCCTTGTGAAGGTTCTGCGTTCCCAGACAGACCAGGTGGAAGAAGTCCCATTGGAGACGTATGTAGCGAGGGTGGTGGCTTCAGAAATGCCGGTCAACTTTGAATTGGAAGCCTTGAAGGCTCAAGCGCTGGCAGCAAGGACGTACATCACCCGTCATATGATTGAAGGAGCTCAGGTGTCAGAAGCAGCCGATGTTACAGACACGGTCACCCACCAGGTATATAAGAATGAGGATGAGCTCAGAGGCCAGTGGCAGGATGCGTTTAACAGCAACATGGAAAAGATTGAACAGGCGGTAAAAGCCACTCAGGGGGAAATCATCACCTATGATCACAAACCGATTACGGCTTCTTTTTTTTCCACGAGTAATGGCTACACCGAAAATGCAGGCGATTACTGGGAGCACGACATCCCTTACCTGCAGAGCGTAGAAAGTCCGTGGGATGAAGATTCTCCGAAATTCGCTGATCAGAAAATTGTTTCCACAGCGGAACTGGAGCAGACGCTCGGCATAGCCATGGATGGATCGATTCAGACGTCCACGATGACCAAAACAGAAGGCAATCGGGTGGATGAAGTTCATTTCGGCAGCCAGACTTTCTCAGGAAGGGAAATCCGCGAGAAATTCGGCTTGTCTTCAAGTGATTTCACAATCGAACAAAAAGGCGATCATGTCATTTTCACAACCAAAGGATACGGTCACGGAGTGGGGATGAGTCAGTACGGAGCCAACGGTATGGCGAAAACAGGGAAGAATTATAAAGACATCATCCACCATTATTACCAGGATACTGAAATCAGCCCCTTAAGCACCCAGACCGCCCTCCTCAGCTCAGCAGCCGAATAAGGATGAAGCAAAAAGCCGGATCCCCGGCTTTTTTTCTTTTTAAACTAAGCTCTGTTAAAGTCTGTTGCTGATATTTCAAACGATTACTAAATCGTCTCCGTCTGGAATTAGGGGTCCGATCCGTTGTTTACTCCAGAGCATGGGATGGCAGGGAAAACCGTCCGCTTTCCGTGGGGAATGATGAGCCCCACGGAAAGCGACTCCTCCCCAAACGCCCCTCATATACATCCAATTCTCGAAATCAGATATTCATGGACAGTCCTATACAGTAAATCATCACCATGGTGGTTTTGCCTTCATCTGTAAAATTTTTCATCACCGATGTATAGATTGGACAAGATCTGTTCAGAATGGTTTTTGAGGTGATAAACATGAAAGATGAAGGTAAAAAAAGCGTGACTAAATTAAAGTTCAAACGCTTGATGCGCAAGAAGTGGTTGTATCCAGCTTTGTATTTGTCCGTAGCTGCTTTAGTCCTTGTCGGCGTATTCTGGTATCAGCAGAGTGCCAATGATGTAGAAAACCAGATTGCTGACCAGCAGAAATCGCAGAGTCAGGATGAATTCCTTGTCAATGAAGATGGAGAGTCTGTACCCGTTATGGACCACCAGGAAAATCTGCAGATGCCTGTGGCTGACGAAAAGACAGCTTCCATCGTAACAAAATTCTACGACTACGAAGCTTCTGAGCAAGATCAAGAAAGTGCACTGGTCCTATACAACAATAAATACTACCAAAGTGAAGGCGTAGATATTACAAGAGAAGATGGAGAAGCCTTTGAAGTAACGGCTGCTCTATCAGGAACAGTGACTGAAGTGAAAGAAGATCCGCTGTACGGCAATGTTATTGAAGTTCAGCACGACGAGAATCTCTCTACCGTGTATGCTAGTTTAGAAAGTGTCGATGTACTGGCTGGATCGGATATCGCTCAAGGAGATGTCATTGGATCAGCAGGACGTAATTCCTTCGGACAGGCAAGCGGTGTCCATGTGCATTTCGAAGTCCGTAATGACGGTCAGCCGGTGAACCCGGAAGCATTCTTCGGTCAGCCGGTCAGCCAGATTGTGGAAAGTGCAGAAAAAGAGCCCGCTGAAGCTGAGCAGACAGAAGAAGGAACTCCTTCCGACAGCCCTGAAGAAGAAAACGGGGAACCATCGGATGAACAACTGAATAATGAGGAAGACCCGGCAGAAACAGAAGGCGGAGAACAGGCGCCTGATGAAGAAAGCGCATCTTCCATCTCTACAACACAGGCATAACAGATAAGGCTGACAAGAACATTCTTGTCAGCCTTATTTTTTTATTTTTTCGGGCATAAAATTAAGAAATCCGAACATCATGCGCATGCGAAGGCATATCGGGGCGGTTTTATTAATACAATGAGATAACCGAGCACTCGGTAACATCCAGGGTGAAACACCATGAATAGACATCCAGAAGCAAGTACCCCCTCATGTTATAACGGACGCTTTCCTAAACGCCCTATCTCCTTGGATAGTCAATCACAGGAGGCGAGTGGAGTGCATGATTACATCAAAGAGAGGACCATCAAGATCGGAGAGCACATTATTGAAACGAAAAAAACGGTGAGAGTGATCGCCAAAGAGTTTGGCGTTTCAAAAAGTACGGTTCATAAGGATTTAACGGAGCGGCTCCCTGAGGTCAATCCGGAGCTGGCGAAGGAAGTCAAAAAAATCCTGGATCATCATAAGGAAATCCGACACCTCCGTGGCGGGGAAGCAACAAGGCGTAAGTATAAAACGCAGATCATTGAAGAGCAGCCGGTTCAGCCTCAATTGTGAACAGTCCCTCCCATTGTCAAAATCCCTCAAGACTTGGTAACTTTTTTCAACTCCCATGAGACGAATGTCGTAATTTTGTGATAGAATATAGAATTAGATGTGTGATCATTTCAACAAAATAGACTGACTCAAATAGGGAAAACATAAGTTATCGAGTATTTGTATGGCATTGCCTGACAGCATAACGGATAACGGCCATCCGTTATGTGTTTTGTGGTGAGGTAATGATGTTTTTACAATAGGGAGGATCTACAGGACATGTTTGCGAGAGATATAGGTATAGACCTGGGTACAGCCAATGTACTTATCCACGTAAAAGGTAAAGGTATCGTTTTGAATGAGCCATCGGTCGTTGCGATGGACCGGAATACAGGCAAAGTATTGGAAGTTGGAGAAGAAGCACGGCGGATGGTCGGACGGACACCGGGGAACATTGAAGCGATCCGTCCTCTTAAAGACGGCGTGATTGCTGATTTCGATGTGACAGAAGCGATGCTGAAGCATTTTATACAAAAAACGAATGTGAAAGGTTTCCTTTCGAAGCCGAGGATGTTGATCTGCTGCCCGACGAATATTACGAAAGTGGAGCAGAAAGCCATCAAGGAAGCAGCGGAAAAATCCGGTGGGAAGAAAGTATATCTTGAGGAAGAGCCTAAAGTAGCGGCGATTGGTGCCGGCATGGATATCTTCCAGCCGAGCGGTAATATGGTCGTTGATATCGGTGGCGGTACAACGGACGTTGCGGTGCTCTCCATGGGGGATATTGTAACAGCTTCCTCCATCAAGATGGCCGGTGATAAATTCGACCACGAAATCCTTCAGTATATTAAGAAGGAATACAAACTGTTGATTGGTGAACGGACAGCTGAAGATATTAAAATCAGTGTAGCCACGGTGTTCCCGGGTTCCAGAAGTGAGGAAATCGAAATCCGCGGACGCGATATGGTTTCCGGGCTTCCTAGAACCATTACGGTCAATTCCGAAGAAATCGAAAAATCTCTTCGTGAATCTGTCCAGATGATTGTTCAGGCTGCAAAGCAGGTGCTTGAACGCACACCACCTGAATTATCCGCAGACATTATTGACCGAGGGATCATCATGACCGGCGGCGGAGCCCTCCTTCATGGTATTGATCAGCTCCTTGCAGAAGAATTGAAGGTTCCTGTTCTTGTAGCCGAGTCCCCGATGGACTGTGTGGCTACAGGAACGGGAATTATGCTTGAAAACATAGACAAGCGTATCTCTACAAAGTTATAAAAGGCTGAGATATCCGGGAGGAGTGAACGGACGTTGTTAAGAGGTTTTTATACCGCTGCATCAGGGATGATGGCCAACCAGCGGATGCAGGAAATGTTATCGAACAACATATCGAACGTAGAAACGCCGGGGTATAAACAGACCCAGGGAAGTTTACGGGCTTTTCCCGAGCTGCTTTTGCAGCAGATGGGATCGAAAACACAGCCGACGTCAACGGCTCCTGTCGTTCCGGATCAAGGTGAGGTCGGATCTCTTCACACAGGTGTATATCTTCAGGAGACCACGCCTGACTTTTCCCAGGGGGCTCTTAAAGAAACCGGAGTCTCTACAGATATGGCACTTGTCGCAGATGAGCTGCCTGATGAAGACGGTGCTGTTCTTTTTCAAGTGGAGAACACCGATGGTGAAGCACGTTACACGAGGAATGGGAGCTTTACGGTGGATGTGGAAGGATTTCTGACCACGAATACAGGGTACAGACTTCTTGATGAAAGCGGCAATCCAATCAATACCGCAGGACAAGCGTTTCTTGTGTCCAAAACCGGTATGCTCACGACAGACAGTGGCAGCACTCAGCTGGCCGTTTCCTATACACCAGATGCCAATGGGCTTGTCCCGGAAGGCAGCGACCTTTACGGCCCCGGAGAAAATGCCCAGCCTTTAGGGAACGCTCTGGAAAACGAAGGTGTGAATTTTTCCGTGCACCAGAACTACATTGAACGGTCGAATGTAGATATGAACCAGACGATGACAGAAATGATGAACACCTATCGTTCGTTTGAAATGAACCAGCGTGTCCTGAAAGCTTATGATCAAAGTATGCAGCAGGCCGTATCTGAAATCGGCCGCATCCGCTGAGGGAGAGGATCTATATGATTAATCGGTCCATGATTCAGTCAGCTGCAACGATGGGGCAGCTGCAGCAGAAACTGGATATCATCGGGAACAATATGGCCAACAGCCAGACGACAGGATACAAAAGTACCGGAGCGGATTTTGCCTCCCTCCTCGTTCAACAGTTGAACAACCAATCCAATGGACAAGCCGAAACAGGGCGTTTGACTCCTGAAGGCATCCGGGTCGGGACAGGTGCTGTACTCGGAAGTACGCGCGTGGATAGCAGCCGGGGGAGCCTGAAGGAGACAGACAGAGCTCTGGATGCTGCCCTGCTGGAAGAAAATCAGTTGTTTGTCCTCGATGTCTCTGATCAGAATGGCGGCTCAGAAACCCAGTATACAAGAGCTGGTCACTTTTATCTGAACCCTTTGGGGAATAATCAAGTGATGCTTACAAACGCTGATGGGCATGCGGTCATCGGTGAAGATGGTAATCCAATCATGATCGAAGATACCTTTGACGGAATATCCATCGCTGATGATGGATCGCTGCTTGTCCAGCGAAACGGCACCCAGGAAGTGGAAGGACAAATTCAGGTTGTGGAAGCGTCCCGCCCTCACTTACTGGAGTCCGCAGGTGGAAGCCGGTTCCGGATCCCTGAGGGAAGCGGGGAGGCTGGACTCATCGAGGCGCTTGAAGCAGGAAACATCAAGCTGCAAGGAGGAGCATTGGAACAATCCAACGTGGATATCGGTGCTCAAATGACGGAAATGATGACAGCTCAAAGAGCCTATCAATTGAATGCTCAGTCTATTTCAACAGGAGACCAGATGATGGGACTGGTAAACCAGCTGAGACCATAAACGTAAGGAGTAGAACGACCATGGCGACAGATCCAAAATCAAAAGGTAAAAAACTGAATAAAAAACAAGAGAAAGAACCCAAACGCACAGAAACGGGTGAAAAAGCAGGAGCTCAAGCAGATAAGAAAGAAAAAAATCTCCAGGGGCGCCGGCGTATTCTGCCGATCTGGCTGCGTATTATTCTTGTTGTGCTGTTCAGTGCGGCCGCTTTGATCATTGGGTTGATGGTCGGTTACGGCGTTCTCGGAGATGGAAATCCTATGGATGCTCTTAAGCTGGATACATGGAAGCACATCCTGGATATTGTAGTGAAAACTGAATAAAAGAAAGCTTGTACTCTAATCTTTATGCTTTCTTTCAGTAAAAAAGAACGGGCGCAGCAGCTCGTTCTTTTTTTTATATTCCTTCCAGCTTTCCGGCCGATGAAAGATTTCTCCACCGGTTATGGGACGGACGCACTGCCCGGATTTGGATACCATGTTCTGGAATATCGTTGTCGTTTGAAAGGTTTTCAAGTTCCGAATTAGGGAAAGAAAACCATACGGACATGAATCACAACGGGGAGGGTGACAGGTGAAAGCAGAAGTGTTTATCGCAGGTGGCGGTGTCGGCGGACTGGCTCTTGCTGCCAAGCTCGCTTCAAGAGGTGTACACGTCGTTATCGCAGAACAATTAAAAAAAGAATCTCCTGCTTATAAAGGAGAACTTCTGCAGCCAAAGACGCTGGCGATACTGGAACGCCTCGGGGTGCTCGATGAAATAGAGGCGAACGGCCATGCTTTGGATGAACTTCGATTCCAGGAAGTCCATCGCCGGGAAGGGCAGCCTCCGGAAGAAATCAATCTGACTGAGCTGAGTTACAGTCGTGTGGCAACGACCTATGACCATTCCTTGATGGTCCCTCACGAAAAGACGAAGGAGATTCTCCGCAATAAGGGAATGGAATATGAAGAGTATTTTCATTATCTTCCGGGCGCACGCTTCTTAGGGTTTGAGAATGGGATGGCTAAAGTCAAACAGAAGAAGGAAATCCTCTACATCCAAGCCGGTGTGTACATAGGAGCTGAAGGCAGGAGCTCTCCTACACGGGATGCGATGAACGTGGAAGTGAACCGGAAAGACTATAACCATCACTTTCTCACAGTTACCATCCCCCGGCCGGAAAGCTTCACAAAAGGGAAAATCATCACGACCTCCAGCTGTTTCCTCGGCTTATTCCCACTTCCTGACCGCGAAGTCAGAACAGTGTTCCTGATTAAGGCGGGAGACTACAAAAAAATAAAAGAGCTGGGGCTTGAACATCTGTACAAAGCTTACAGTGAACTGGAGCCTGAACTTGCTGAAGGTGTCAGGGCCATTAAAGACTGGAAGACGGTCCAATTGATGATCCCTTTTACGTATCACGTGGACAAATACTACTCAGGCAACCTGGCGATCTTAGGTGATGCCGCTCACACGGTTCATCCGATGGCAGGAGAAGGAATGAACCTGGCTGTTCAGGACGCCGATGTGCTTGGTGAACTTTTGGCGTGGTGCTGGGAGGAAGGGAAATCCTACGCGGATCATCTGCATTATTACGAAGAGGTTCGAAAGCCGAGAGTCGAATTCCTGTTGAACCTCAGTCATATGTCCGCCCTCGTTTATTCATTTAGATATGAGTGGTGGAGGCGTTTCCGCATGAAGGCCGTCCAGCGGATTTTCGATGATGACCCTCTTCATGTCAAGCAAATGCTGAATATATCAGGATTGGGGAAATGGGATTTCACTTTCATTGACCGGGGCATCCAGGGAAATGTCCTGCCCGTGAGAAAGAAGAAAGTATCGGATCAGGAACAGCAGCGCTTCTTGTTTTCTGAAGCTGAGGATTATCCTTGGAAAAGACCAAAGAAAGGGAGATGACAATGAATGAGTGGGTCACAGCTATGCAGGCAAGAAAATGGATGAAGAATAATGAATCCTTTTTACCGGGCTGGCATGCGTATGTTGGAGCGGAGCTCGGGTTGTTCGATGAGTTCAGGACGGCAAGGACGGTGGAAGCGATCAGCGAGAAAACCGGCTATCCTTATGACCTGCTCTCATCCTGGGTGAAAGTCGGTGTCGCCGTCAAACATTTAAAAAAACGGCCCAACAACCGATTCAGGACTTCCAAACGGAAGTGTGGTGCTCTTATGGGAGATGATGCTTCTCCAGGTGTCAAAGCCCTGCTGAAAGAAATGATGGAGCTGCATATCCCGACGATGCTCAGGTATCCCGATATCATCAAATCTCAGGAGCGGGCGGAATTCGATCATGAACGTCACGGAGGAGTAGTGGCTGAGACTTCAGCCCTTCTTGAACATTTTGCGATTAAGAAAATCAAGAAGATGATCCGTGAAAAACAGGTCCATTCCATTGTCGACTTAGGCTGCGGCCATGGAGGATATTTGAGGAAGCTGGCTGCTGAATTTCCGGATGTGCAGATGATTGGTGTCGATATTAACCAGAAGGTCATTGATAAAGCCCGGGAAATGTCCGGGGATTATTCGAATGTCACCTTTCAAGTCGGAGACATCAATAGCTGGACTCCGGAGGATGAACACGTGGATGTGATTCTCCTCCACAATATTTTTCATTACATTCATCCGGATGACCGGCCGCCGCTGTTGGACCACCTTTACTCGTACGTGCGCGCCGAGGGGCTGATATCGGTCATTACGCCGATCAATGAAACCGAGCATGGAGAAGCCTTTTCCTCCGCATTCAACAGTTTCTTTGTGGCTCACTCCAACCTTTTCGCCCTTCCGACGAAAAAAGAACTGCAGGAAGTATCGCAGACCTGTAAATTTGATCTATTCGACCTGAGTCCAATCGTTAAAGAAGGCTCGTGGTATACGTTCTGGCTGAGCCCGGCGAGCCCGGTAGAGGAAATCCACCAGACCGGATATTCAGGCGAATCGTCACGATCCCTGAAATCAAACGCCCGCAGCGCCGAATTGACCAGAAGTTCATAACCACCTTTTCAATGACAGAATCGTACAATTTCCGAAAAAATTTTGTTCCAGAGAGCTCCTGCCCTTATAATTAGAAAAGAACGCAGGAAAGGAGCTTTTAACATGTTGGACATTAACCAAATTAAAGAAATCATTCCCCACCGCTATCCCTTTCTTCTTATCGATCAAGTAGAAGAGCTTGTGGAGGGGGAGCGCGCGGTAGGCTATAAAAACGTAACGATGAACGAACCCTTCTTTCAAGGGCACTTTCCGGATTACCCGGTGATGCCGGGTGTTCTGATCACTGAAGCCCTGGCCCAGATGGGGGCAGTGGCGATGTTGAAGAAAGAAGAAAACCAGGGAAAACTGGCCTTTTTCACAGGTATTGACAAGTGCCGTTTCAAACGCCAGGTCAAACCAGGGGACCGTTTGAAGCTTGAAGTGGAAATTGTCCGCCTGAAAGGCCCTGTAGGTAAAGGGAAAGCGAAAGCCACCGTCGATGGTGAGCTTGCCTGCGAAGCGGAAATTATGTTCGCTTTAAAATAACTGATGAAAGACCCGTCTGAATGCGGGTCTTTTTTTATGGAAAAAGCTCTGTTAAAGCCTGGTGTTGATATTTTAAACGATTACTAAATCGTCTCCGTCTGGAATTAGGGGTCCGGTCCGTTGTTTACTCAGAGCATGGGATAGCAGGGAAAACCGTCCGCTTTCCGCGGCTCACGGTAGCCCACGGAAAGGGAGTCATTCCCAAGGCCGCCTCCTACAAATCCCATGACAGAAAGGAGTGATCTGAGCTCACATGTTAAACAACAACACCAAGCAATAACAGGGCCATGGAAAAAAAGCAGGGAGCATGGATGGATCTCCACCCGCTGGACATACTAACACTCAAGATGAGAAAAGGAGGAAATGAAATGAAATCCTTATTACTTAAGCTTATGACAGCTCTATTTGCCATCACATTACTCGGCGCTTGCGCTTCTGAAGAGGAGCCCGCAGAAGAGGAAAACGACACAGAAGAAAACATGCAGGAAGAAGAAAACATGGAAGAAGAAGAGAATATGGACGAAGAAGAAAATATGGATGAAGAAATGAAAGAGGAAGAGAAGGAACAGGAAGACATGACAGACGAAAATGCTCCTGAAGATGAAGAAAATAACGAATAACCGAAAGCAGGGAGAGTTCTCTCCCTGCTTGAACTTTATCCTCTTAAATCTACACGATTACCAAGATCAGGGTGGGAAACCGACTGGTTCAGCATTTCCACCATCTGACTCCCTTTTGCCTCGGACTCATCTTTCACTTTGTCCATTAATGCAAGGTTGGTCTGCTGTTTGAGCTGCGTCTGACCAAGGACCATCGATAAAGCGGCAGTATCCATAATATCCCTCCTTTCGTATTACCATCGGCGCCTCCGGAGCAAAATGAAGAGAAAACAGGAGGAAGCCGTCTATCAATCGTTGAAAACCTTTGGAAAAAGCATGCGTGTTATGTAAAATGGAAGTATAAACGTTCATACAGACTTTACAAATACGTGTTTCCACGTTTGGGTTGTGTGGAATAAGCGAATTGAGGTGATTAATGATGAAGTATAGAACGGCGAACGACTTAAAAGACCTGCTGTTGGAAGACTATGAAAAAGTAGTGAACAACATCCCGCTCGAAAAACTGGATGTTTATGTTTACCTTCAAACCGTCTTCCATGATACTTATGTGCCGGACGACACCTTGTACCAATTCATCTTCCGCCATTTCTTCCGGCTCGATAATCCAAGCTTAACGAAGGAATTCGAGATTTTCTATTTTAAACTGATGGAAGAACAAAGGGGATATGAACGGCCGAATATCGTCCAGATCACCAGGGATTTATATGAAGTGAAGAATCATAAGGGAAACCCTACGATGCAGTTTCCTCTGGCGGCTTCCATGCTTCATACCATCAATCCGGGCTTTCCTTCCTATGACAGTGATATTGTGAAAGCCTTTGATTTCTCCTCTACTTATCACCTGTCCGGATTTGAGAAGAAAATGAAACGGTATATCGGACAGTATCAGCATACATTCAAAACGTATGAAGAGCTGATCCAGGATGAAGCCCTTGAACCGATGTTCAATCATTTCGATGAACGGTTCCCTGAATACGACCTGCCTAAGATTAAAAAATTGGATCTTATGGTTGCCCAGCTCGGCAACCTGCTTCAATGAAAAAAAGAACCTCCTGAAAAGGAAGGTTTCCGGCTGTCGAGAACAATCTCGGCAGCCTTTTTTTGATTTCTCTAAGGGAGAGGATGGAGCAGTTCCGACCGGTGTCAGTTGGAAAAAAGAACCCCTTTTTTTGAAGTCACCCCGGGGATGTCACGAGGAGTTTCCGATGGTGACGCCTGAGGCAGGCATCCACCGGTAAGCGGAACGCTGCCATTCCCAGCACTTATGGATGACCCCGGTGTATCACAAAGTCCCCTCTAATAGTGCTTGGACCTTTCACAATATTGTCATTTTCGCTAAAACACTACAAGTTGCAATACATTTCACACTTTAGTAACATAATTCATAATTGTGACTATTTGGTCACTCCCACAAAAACAGTGGGATTTTGTCGTATGTTTGCGGAAGGTATTAGGGAAAATATAGATAGGAAAATGATGGGATCTCGGAGTCTTACTACGGAAGGGAAGTCTTTAATGAAACGGTTGTTGCTACTACTTATACTACTTTTCTTTGTAACCGCTTGTATGCAGGAGGAAAGCTCGAAAGAGACAGAAGAACGGGTGACTCCGGTGAAGGTGGATGGTGTTCAAAACGAGGATTTCGTTATTGAACGAAAAATTACAGGACGCGCGGCCTCGCCTGATTCCTCCCCGGTGATGCCCGAGACGCCAGGGGAAGTGGCCACCTTGAATATCGCTAAAGGGGACCGTGTAGAAAAAGGGGAGACGATAGCCGTCGTCCGCCCCGGTGGGAATGTGGGGGATCAGGTAGAACTGCAGGAGATTGCTGTCCGACAGGCAGAAAAACAGCTTGAGAATGCCAGGATTTCTGAAGAGCAGGCGCAGCTTGGCGTTAAGAACGCAAAAGACCAGGTGGAATTGGCAGAACAGGCCTCTCAGTCGGAAGCCGGTCAGACTGCTCAAGCGGCAGAGGCGGCAGGTCAGCAGTATGAGCAGGCGCAGCAGATTGCCGATGAAACGAAAAAATTGGTGGATGAAGGCACCATTCCAGAAGCTCTCTACAGTCAGGCGCAGAGTAGAGCTGATCAAGCCCAGGCTCAGTATCAGCAGCTTCAAGGACAGAAGTCCCAGTCTTCTTCAGCCGTCGCTCAGGCGGAAGCTCAAGTCGATCAGGCGCAGCAGCAGCTCGATCAGGCAGAGGTGGCTGTCGATCAGGCGGAACTTCAAGTAGAACAGGCGAATGTGCAGCTGAACCAGGCGGAAGAACAGGCAGCGAATGAGGCGATTACAGCTCCTGTGACAGGTGAAGTCGCAAGTCTGAGTGCAGAAGAAGGGGACACGGTGACAAATCAGCAGCCCTTTGCAACAATCGTTCGTTTGAACCCGATGACTATTTCCGCTTCCATCACTCCTGAACAGCTGGATCTTTTTGAAAAGGGGCAGGAGCTCCAAGTCGATCTCCCTGCTTTGGAAAAAGAAGCAGCAGCAGTTATCGGTTACATCTCTTCTGTTCCCGACGATACCGGCCTTTATCCAGTTGAAGCGACGGTCGACAATGCCGGAGAGGAAATCAAGCCGGGGATGATGGCCTCCTTCCTGCTCCCCGAAAATGTCGTTGAGGACACGTTGATTATTCCTACGGACGGTCTTGTTGAACAAAATGATGAGACATTCATATATAAAGTCGAGGAAGAGAAGGCTGTCCGTGTGGATGTGGAAGTGATCGAATCACAGAGTGACTTCTCTGCCGTTTCTGGTGATCTTACGGCAGAGGATGAGGTTATTACTACAGGACAGCTGACCCTCTCAGATGGTGCGCAGGTGACCATCATGAAGGAGGATTCTGATGAAGCTCGTTAATCTGTCCGTCAAAAGACCTGTGGGTGTCATTATGATTGTGGCCGCCATCTTAGGCCTTGGATTCGTTTCATTAAGAAGTTTAACCATCGACTTATATCCTGAAATTGAGCTTCCGATTGCGGTCGTATCCACTTCATACGAGGGAGCGGCCCCCCAGGAGGTGGAGAAGCTGGTCAGCCGGCCGGTGGAATCGTCTGTCAGCAGTATTGAAGGATTGGAGGTGCTTCAGTCTCAATCACAGGCTGGAGCGTCTCTTGTCCTTCTTCAGTTTAATACAGGAGTCAATCTGGACAGCACGCTTTTACAGGTAAGAGAAAATGTGGATCAAATCACCGGGGTCCTTCCGGAAGGAGCCTCGGATCCAAGTGTGCTGCGATTTGATCCACAGCAGCTTCCTATTATGACCATCGGCCTTTCGGGAGATACCCCGGATGAATTACAGCAGGCAGCGGAAAACCGGATTGTTCCGTTTCTGGAAAGGCAGGAAGGGGTTGCTTCCGTCAGTATTGAAGGCGGTCAGATGAGTGAAATCCAGGTGCTTGTCGACCGTGCGCAGATGGCCCAGTATGGACTCGATTCACAAACGGTCATCCAGGCGCTCAATGCCTCCAACCAGTCCGCCTCTGCAGGAACGATCGAAAAAGGACAGAAGGACCTCCAGATCAGGGTGGACGGGGAGTTCAGCTCAATTGACGACGTGAAGAATACGAGAATTCAATCACAGACAGGTGCCCAGGTTACCCTTGATCAAATCGCAGATGTCAGTGAAACACTGACGAACTCTGATACGGTGAGTAAAGTAAACGGGGATTCATCGGTCGTTCTTTCTATTTTGAAAAAGTCGGAAGCCAACACAGTGGAAACAGCGGACAATGTCAGGGAAGCCCTTGATGAAGTGCAGGGAGACCTTCCAGAAGAAGTCGGCACGAATATCGTTCTGGATACATCGGAGTTTATTAAAATATCCATTAACAGTGTCGTTTTAAACATCATTCTCGGAGGAATCTTCTCCGTGCTCGTCCTGCTGCTATTTTTGAAAAGTATCCGGGCGACGCTTGTCATTGGTCTGTCCATTCCGATCGCCATCATTTCGACCTTCACATTAATGTACTTCACAGGAGAGACACTGAACGTGCTGACGATGGGAGGACTGGCTCTTGGGATCGGTATGATGGTGGACAGTTCCATTGTTATTTTGGAGAATATCGTCAGCTACCGTCAGCGGGGATACTCAATGGTGGAAGCAGCTAAACAGGGAGCTTCAGAGCTTGCTCCTGCTGTTGTTGCTTCGGCTACGACAACACTTGTTGTCTTTCTGCCGATCATTTTTGTAGAAGGGATTGCCTCGGAACTCTTTACTCCGCTTGCGCTGACAATCATGTTTGCTTTGATTGCCTCGCTGGCTGTATCGGTCACGTTAATTCCGATGCTGTCGTCGAAGCTGTTAACAAAGTCCTTGAAAGAAAGCGGACGACGGTATTGGTTCGACCGATTCCTCGATAAAGTGAACAATGGGTACCGATCGATGCTGCGCTGGGTATTGAAGTTCCGGAAAACGACGATAGCGATTACAGGAGCTCTAATCGTCGGAAGTGCTGCTCTGGTGCCTCTGATCGGCACGGAATTCATCCCTCCGTCTGACCAGGGTCAGGTGGAAATAAGGGTCAACATGCCGGCAGGGACCTCGCTGGATGAAACAGAGTCCGTGACCGCTCAGGTGGACGAGCAGCTGGATACTTTTGGAAATCTCGTGGATGTTCGTTACCTGTCTATCGGAGGAGGTAATATGGGCGGTTTTGGAGCAAGCACCTCTGACTTTGCTTCCTACACCATTCAACTGGTCGAACCTGATCAACGGGAGAAAACGACCCAGACGGTGATGAAGGAAATGGACGAAGCCGTGTCTGATATTCCGGGAGCTGAAATCGAAGTCAGTGAACTGGATGCAGGACTGGGGACAGGAGCACCTCTTCAAGTACAGTTGAACGGTCCTGAATATGAAGTGCTTGATGAACTCGGCGGTCAAGTCGCCTACTTGATGAATGAAGTGGATGGTGTTCAGAACGCCGCTTCTTCGACCGATGAAGGACGCCCGCAGATGAATATTACCGTCAATGAAGCGAAAGCGTCTCAATATGGGCTGACCGAGCAGCAGGTGATCAGCCAGGTGCAGCTTGGATTCAATGGACAAGTCGCTACCCGGTACCGGGATGGTACGGATGAAAAAGACGTACGCTTCCTGCTTCCGGAGGAGGAGCGGCAGACGATTGCGGACTTAGAGGGCATGTCGGTTCAAACACCGAACGGAGCTCTGGTTCCACTTGCGACGATTGCCGAGTTGGAGCAGGTCCAGGGACCGGTCTCACTGTTGAGAGAAAATCAGCAGCCTCAGGTGAACGTTGAAGCGGAAATCTCAGACATTGATCTGGGAACAGCGACCGAGGAGGTCCGGGCGGAATTGGATGCCTTGAATTTCCCGGATGGATACTCCTACACGATTGGCGGCCAGGCGCAGGATATGCAGGAAGCTTTCGGTGATTTATCCCTGGCCCTGCTATTCTCTGTGTTTCTCGTTTATGCGGTCATGGCTGTGCAGTTTGAGAACTTCCTTTTCCCATTCATCATCATGTTCTCTCTCCCTGCCACTATTATCGGGATCAGCGGTGGATTGTTCATGACAGGACTTCCATTCAGTCTGCCGGCCTTTGTCGGTATAATCATGCTGGCGGGGATTGTCGTGAACAACGCCATTGTTCTGGTGGATTATATAAATATACTCCGCAGGAAATCCTATGACAGGTATGAAGCCATTCTGGAGGCTGGACCAAGCCGCCTGCGTCCAATTCTAATGACGACGCTGACAACGGTTCTAGGCATGGTCCCTCTGGCCATCGGTATCGGACGTGGAGCTGAAGCCCAGCAGCCACTGGCCGTCACGATTATATTCGGACTTACCGTCTCCAGTTTCTTCACATTGGTCTTGATTCCGGTTGTCTATACGTATTTTGATGACCTGTCTGCAAAAATCACAGGATTCTTCCGAAAACGATCGGCGAAAGAATAAATGAAAAAGGGTCTTCTCTACGCAGGGAAGACCCTTTTTCATTGTATGATAACAGCCTGAATTGAAGTGATAAGAATAGGACGGGCACGTACAGAGTAGCGGCAGCGTTGGACTCCCGTAGTAGAAGGGACGAAGCGGGAGTCTGAAGGTCCTGACGGTTCCACCAGAGGAAAGCGGGCCGTTTTCCCCCCTCCCTGCTGCCGCGTGTGCGCAGCCCACCGGATCTTTCCTGGATTTTTGAAAGGGGTGATGGAAAAAGGCGCATATAAAAAGCCTCCTTGTTAAGGAGACTTTGATTCTATTTGAGTCTTTTGATGTTCTGCCAGGGAATCTCCAAGCTTTTGAATGTTATTCTTCAAACGGTCCGGGTAATCAAAGACATGTAAACCACACGTTGTTTTCTCTTCATTGGTTTTCAGCCAGATGATCCGGCCTTCAAAGGTGAAGGTTTCCCCGTCCATCATAAACGAAATAATCACTTCATCTCTCATCGACAAATGAGGCTGCGGGGAGGAGGTAAAGCGCATGCCGTTCAGGCTGATGTCATTGACCTCAAGCGGCCCGGACACCTGTGGGCTGAATTTCTTGTTATAAAAACCAGGGAGAGGTGATTGGAATGGATATCTGAAAGGTTCTTGTCTTCTTTCGTGCAACGTCGGCCACCTCTTTCTTATATGGTCAGTTAAGTCCATCATATACTCCTGAATACATGGATTCAATCTTTAATCAGTTAAAATTCCGAATTACGAAATATCCTGTTCCCGCCTATCGACTTTAATCAAATCCCACGTGGTAACGATTCCCATAGGAAGGTCATCCGGTTGTCCTGTTTTCGTAAGAATGACCGCTTTCAGTTTCTTATCTTCATTCAGACTCTTCTCAAACCTTTCCTCTAAGTCGAATACTGAGGCGGTCGTGGAAAGAAATTGAACATTGGCATGTTTCTCATAGCCAAGAACATCGGCGGCCTGTGCGTGAAGGGCGGGAGGGTCTCCATGTTCAGCTGTCTGTGCAAGGAAACGGACAATGCCGTCATTAGTCAGGAGTCCGGCAAAGCGATGGCTGTCATCATAGATGGGGAACTGGGAAATCCCGTGCTTGCTGAATGCCTCCATAATATGAAGCAGATCCGTGCTCATCTTAAAGAACAGGACAGGACGCGTAGCGAAGGTCAGAGCTTCAGGTGGCTGCTCAAGAACCTTTTTAATGCTCTTCAAATGATGGACGACATCTTCATGCGGCGTGGCGATATAATAATCACCGCTGATCCGTTCATGGACAATGGCGTTTCTTAATTTGGCATATTGTTTAAGCTGGTCAAAATGAACACGGACGACACTGTGCTTCAGTTTGGAATGCTGAAGCAGCTCTACGAAATTGTCGTTTTTAGGATATCCGTTCAGTTCCTTCAGGTGCTGGTGGATTTGATTGAAGGTTATTTCAAACTCTTCTACAATATCATGCATGCAAATCACCTTTTTTTTGATTTGTTTATAGTATTTCTGTTTTTGATGATATCAATTCCTGATCTGATGAAGAACAAAAAATTAAAGAATTTTTTGTCGAAGCCGATAATAATAGGTAGAATAAAAAACGGGGGAATGCGGCTTACTACTTTCGACACGTTTCAAAGTAAAAACGTGCTTTAAATAGAACGAAAACCGTAAGTATGCTATACTCGTAGTACATAGAAAGAAGGTGAAAATATGATCGGTGAACGCATACAGAAAATACGTAAAGACCGACATATGTCGCTGTCAGAACTGGCGGATAGAGCAGGGGTCGCAAAGTCTTATTTGAGCTCGATCGAGCGGAACATCCAGACGAATCCATCGATACAATTCCTGACAAAAATTTCTCAGGAACTTGATGTTTCCATTAATTTTCTCCTTCACGGCGAATCAGAGCCGATGGATGAAACACTGGATCAGGACTGGATGACACTTGTCCAGGAAGCCATGAATTCAGGGGTATCCAAAGAGCAGTTCCGTGAATTTTTAGAATTTAACAAATGGAGAATTCATCAGAATAAATAAGAACCTGACTGGATGCGCTCAGTCAGGTTTTTTTCTGGGAACACTCAGTTTGTTAGTAAAGATGGGAATTTATTTTTGACGTAGGACATGCTGATTTCAAGACTTTCCATCGGGGTCCGGCGGCTTTCGTCCTGCTCCACCACCCACCATTTCACACCGTTTTTCTCCCCGAGGGTGAAAATGGTATCCAGATCGACGCCTCCTGTACCCAGTTCCGCAAAAAACTGCTCCTCATCCAGTGTCATATCCTTTAAGTGGATGAGCGGTGTACGCCCCTGGTAACGGTCGATCCAGGCCGCAGGATCCCCACCAGCCTTTTGAATCCAGTAGATATCAAATTCCGCCTGTACGTCCTCTTCACCGGTTTCCTGAAAGATTTTTTCCAAAGGAACGGCTCCATCAGGAAGCGGAGTCAATTCAAAGTCGTGATTATGGTAGCACAATGTCAGGCCGTGGTCACGGCAGATAGCGCCGATGTTTTTCAAATCTTCAATCAGAACCTCGTAATCCCCGGGCTCCCTGTCCTCAATATAAGGACACACGATGTAAGGACTTCCGATGATTTTATGGTTTTCAATCACCTGGGTCAAATTTCCCCTCAGTTCCTCAAGTGGAACGTGACTGGAAGCTGCTTTCAGTCCCAGCTCGTCCAGAAGTGCGCTTACTTTCTCAGGGGAAAGTCCACCGAAACCGGCAAACTCAACGCCTTGGAATCCTAAATCTGCTACTTTCCTTAACGTTCCTTCAAAATCCTTCTCTGTTTCGTTCCTTAATGTATAAAGCTGGACAGCGAATGGTATGGTGGTCATGATTTCATTCCCCTTTCTTTTTATATAGACACTTTTGCGTTTTACACTCCAAAATCCTTCCAAAAATGAAAAAACGATAAGCCAAAGGAAAAAAAGTAAACCGAATCTCCGTTGAATGACGATGAATCGGCGTTCGTCATCGTTGAAAAAATCCCCTATACTACAACCAACAGAAAGGAGTGATCCAGGTGACGACGGTTGAACATACTTTGAAAACCCTGAATGGATTCCGTTCCCTTTGCTGGAGCTGCAAGCAGGAACTGTTGGAAGAGGAAGTGGTCTTCAAGCAGGACGTTCACGTTTCTATACCCTTATGTTTCGATTGTTATAACATGGAGGTCGATGATTTCGGGGAGTGACACATTCCAGTGACGGGGGAATAGGATAGTCTAGAAAAGGTGAGGTGAATAGAAATGCCTGTATCCGTCGTCTTTAATCAGATTGCTGTCAATTCACTAAGCGAGAATGGCCTGATATCCACTGGTCAGAATAATCAGCCGGACTGGTCGTGGCAGGGCAAGAACAATAATGCAGCTGGTATTCCTGTCGGTTTTTTCATTGCCACCAATAATGTGAATACGATTTTTGATAATGACTTCACAGATACTCCGATCAATAACCCTACGGTGAATAACCCTCAACCGAACGTTCAAGTGTAGGAGGGACGCATATCGACATTCGTTTCGATTCTATTTATGTTAATCAGATTGTAGAGAACTCGGGCATCTTCGTCGGACCCAATACCCAGTCAAACTGGAGCAGTCATGAAAAACTAAATGCAGCGCTCGGCAGCGTGATTGGAGACGGCAACATTCTTTCGTGCAACATCAATGTGGTGTATGACAATGATCTGATCGATATGCCTGTCACCAGTTACAGTTCAGAGCATAAGAAAAAAGAGAAGCCCGGGAACTATTCAGCTTCCTGAGCCTCTCTCATTTTTTCTTCCATCATGTTTTGAATCCATTCCGGCAGTTCCGTGTCTTCTTGTTTGGACATGAAATCCAGCAGCGCCGAGTCGCTGAGGATGGATTTTAGTTCTTCCAATGTGTTTCCGTCCCCGTGAATGGTTCCGAACCCTTGGTTGAGTTTCTGATGTCCTTCAAAACCTGTGGGTACGTTATTCCCCATGTTCAGGCAGGAAGCATTTTCGATCGTTCCGATCCGGATACTTCCGATGAAGAAATTCGGTGATAAATAAGCCATCTTACTCCTCCTTGGAAGGGAAGGTGAATTTTAAGCCGTCATTGGTTTGTCTAAGCTTGGGTGCGGGGGAGGCCTTGGGTTTTACATGGACCCCGAAGTTATTCCCCATGTTCAATGCACCGCTCAGTTCCTCAATATCGAGTTGATCAAGCTGGAAGGTCAGCTGTTCCAGAGAAGGTTCCTTGATTGTTACATGGTCGATATGGATGTGGTATTCGATCGGACGTCCCTTGACCTGCTGCAGAGCTGCTTTTAATTCTTCAATCTGTTTTTCCAAGTCATCTGTTTTTTTATTGGAATCCCGCCGCTTTCGTGAAAAAAACATAGCGGTTAATCCCCATCGGCAGAAGGGCGTTTCATTATTAAGTGTTTATTATGGAGGAGGGAGTTGCGATGCCCGACGACTTTTCCATTCCCTTCATACACACGGGCGTGTGCCTTGAAGCCGGACTGGAAATTCGTACCTGAAAACACTCCTGAGGATTTGGAAACCTGGTGGATCGACAGCTGACCAAAATGGATGCGGCTCATGAAATCACCTCCTATGACTAATGTATGAAAGGGAAAGATAAGCATGATGGACTTTATGAAATGGTTCAATCCGGTTGGTGGTGAAGATGGCAGCTGGAACGGTCCCGTTCCCAACTGGATGAATGGCGATAAAATGAATGACTTTCTCCAACAGTCGATGAAGGAAGCTTTGTCTTCTACTCCTTTTCACCATGAATCACACCTGAGGAAAGAACAGGAGCTGGATCAGGTGAAGGTCGTGGAACTGATGAATGAAGTTGTGGTTACAGTATCCCTCAGTCATCCGGTGGATCCGGATATGATCAGACTGAGTGTCGGCAGCGGATATTTGTATGTGGAGGGAGTGGAAGCCGGCCGGATGACCATTAAACTTCCGGCGGCAACCAGCAGAAGAAACGTCTACGCCCAATATCGGGAAGGCCGGATTGAGATACGTCTGCAGAAAAAACAAACCGATGAAAAAGAAATTTTTCTGCATTATTAATCTTCAAAAATGATCTTCATCTCCTGACGATGCGGACGTTTGAAAATAGTAATAATCAACAGGCCCTCTTTATAGGAAGTGACAACATCCTCGAATGCAAAATGGAAAGGGATCGGAATGACTCTTTTGAACTTCCCTTTCATTCGTTCATTGTGATGGAGCTCTTCTACAGGTACTGGATAATGAGGTGTGATTTCGCCTTGAATAATGAGGTGTGTCCCTTGCTGGGAAAGATGGAGTGGATCATTTTTACTGAACCCGGGGAGTTCAACGACAACGACCCCCTGATCCTTTGTTTCGAATAAATCATACGATGGTCCGCGTTTCGGAATGACGTGATGCATATCATTCCAGAAGTCTTCTCCCAGAACTTTTTCAACATTTTCAGAGAAAGCTTCCCAGTTGATGGAATTGTTCTTTTTCTTCATATCGATCACCTCATTTCATTAGTTTATGTTGGGGACGGGCTTCCCATAACCGTGAAGGAAACGGTCTTTTGAAAGCGCTGCCCGTTTCAGGAATTATTTGAAAAATGGTGTTGTGTTTAAGACAGGCACATGTTATGATTTAATCAACTCAAGTGGTCATTGAATTTTATGCAAACGTATTCACATGAATATCAAGCACTCTTCTTTATATTCAATGGACAAGCCGGCGAGCTTTTTTTAATATCATTTGTGCAAACGTATGCACGATTCGTTGCACAACACCGCCGGAATGGTTCTCTTTTTTTCATGTGATATGAAAGCGGATTCAATGATTAATAGAAAATAGGGGTGGATGTAATGAAAAAGAACAAACTTTATTCGGGTTTTGCTACTGCTGTACTCGCTTCAACTGTTGCTCTTGCAGGCTGTTCCTTCGGTTCTGACAGCAGCGGAGATTCAGGCTCCTCTGATAGTGCATCCGGCGATCAGACAACTGTAGATATTTTCCAGTTCAAAGTAGAATTCAAGGATCAATTTGAAGAGCTTGTTTCCATGTATGAAGAAGAAAACCCTGATGTAAATATCAACGTAAAAACAGTGGGTGGAGGAAATGATTACGGAGCTTCCTTGAAAACATCCTTCTCCTCCGGGGAAGAGCCTGACATCTTTAACGTAGGCGGACCAACAGATGTAGATGAATACGAGCAGTACCTTGCTGACTTATCTGATACAGAAGCCGCTGGAGCTGCATTGGAAGGAACCTTGACAGGCGTATCCCGCGATGATCAGGTTCTGGGACTTCCATTCAACCAGGAAGGCTACGGCATGCTTTATAACAAGGAAGTTTTTGAAGAAGCCGGAATCAACGCGGAAGAAATTACAACCTTTGATGCCTTTGAAGAAGCTTTGGAAACCCTTGATTCCAAGAAGGATGAGCTTGGCATCGAAGCACCGATCGCCTTCGCAGCAAAAGAGAAGTGGGTACTTGGGAACCACCTTTCCAACGCATACTTGGCGGATGAGTTCAATCACAGTGTGACGGAAGCCTATGAAGCCGATACAGTCGAATTCCAAATGGGTGATCAGATGAAACGTTTCACCGATCTCCAGAAAGAATATTCCGTCCAACCTGTTTTGAGCCTTGATTATTCCCAGCAGGTGGAAGAAAACTTCTCCCTTGGAAAAGTAGCTATGATCCAGCAGGGGAACTGGGTATACAATACCGTTGAATCCATGGATGAAGAATTCGCTCAAAACAACGTAGGCATCCTGCCTATTCCGGTGGAAGGTTATGAAGGCAGCATTCCTGTCGGTGTACCAAACTACTGGGTTGTGAACAAAGAGTCTGAAGATGAAGTGGTTCAAGCAAGTAAAGACTTCCTTGATTGGATGTACACATCTGAAGAAGGTAAGAAATTCGTAACAGAAGAGTTCAAATTCATTCCAGCTTACGAAGGGTACGAAGATCTTGAGATTGCCGATCCGATTTCCCAGCAGATCTACGAGTACGCAAGTGAAGGCAATACACTTGGATGGGTCTTCCTCGGCGCTCCTACAGGCTGGACAGAAGACGCGATGGGTGTAGCGATGCAGGAATACATTGCCGGCGATATCACTTGGGAAGAAGTGGAGCAGAGAGCAACAGAAGCCTGGGAGAAAGCCCGTAAGTAAATGGATGTTGGTGACCGGCGGCGGCCATGCCGCTGCCGGAACTATAAAACTCTCCTCTATTAGGATATTTGCTGAAGTAAGTATGTTAATAGATGGGATGTTTTGATCCTATTCTTTTATGAAATCGATACCATAACCAGCGGCATCTACCGCATCATGTATTGGAGGAGTTGTACATGCAGAACCGCAGCTTATCATTCTGGCTGTTTTTGACACCGGTTATTC
This sequence comes from Halobacillus sp. AWH4_228, assembly GCF_056158365.1. NCBI lineage: Bacteria > Bacillati > Bacillota > Bacilli > Caryophanales > Bacillaceae > Halobacillus > Halobacillus sp. AWH4_228. The sequence goes on from NZ_JBSWTE010000001.1 coordinate 796,055, forward strand.
TTGGTTTGGGGATTGTCGTCGTCATCCCATTCTTCTACGGTCTTTTCTATTCATTTACAGACTGGAATGGAATTACGGCTACAGCTTTTATCGGGTTTGAGAACTACATCAACCTGTTTCAGGAAAGTGAATTTGTGGATTCCATATGGTTCACTGTGAAATTTGCCCTCATTACGGTCGTCCTGCTTAATGTGATGGGACTGGGCCTGGCCCTGCTTGTGACACGGAATATTAAATCAAGCAGTCTTCTGCGGACCGTCTTCTTTATGCCGAACTTGATCGGTGGATTGATCCTCGGGTTTATCTGGCAGTTCATTTTCATCAGTGTGTTCGGTGATATTGCCGGAATTACAGGAATCGAAGGTTTTGAAGGCTGGTTGTCCACCACAAATACCGGCTTCTGGGGTCTTGTCATTCTGACAGCGTGGCAGATGGCTGGTTACATCATGATCATCTACATTGCTTACCTTGAAAACATTCCGAAAGAACTGATTGAAGCGGCGAAAATTGATGGAGCAAGCAGTTTCCAACGCTTCAAAAATATTACGTTCCCCCTGGTCGCACCAGCGTTTACGGTTAGTATGTTCCTTACATTGTCCATGGCTTTCAAGATCTACGACCAGAACTTGTCCCTGACCAACGGTGGACCATTCAACTCCACGCAGATGGTAGCGATGGAAATCGTACGTACAGCGTTCTCTGACAACGATATGGCCTATGCCCAGGCAAAAGCGGTTATTTTCTTCCTGATCGTTGCTGTGATTGCATTGACTCAGGTGTATTACAACAAGAAGCGGGAGGTTGAGATGTAATGAAGAAGAACAAAGAGAGAAGAAATTTACTATCGATAGAAATCCTCGGCCTTCTGCTTGGATTGATCTGGATCTCGCCATTTTACCTGATGATTGTCAATGCGTTCAAAACGAAGCGGGACATTTTCAGCGGGGTACTCGGATTTCCGAGTGAACCGGTTTTTGAAAACTTCGTCGAAGCGTTTGTTGATCTTGAATTCCTGAAGTCTCTTTTCAACTCGCTCATGATTACAGGGTTCAGTATTGCGATCATCATCCTGTTTTCATCCATGGCCGGTTATGCGCTGGCGAGAAATAAAAGTAAGCTGAGCAGTGTGATTTTCTTCATCTTTGTGGCCGCGATGCTTATTCCGTTCCAGTCGGTCATGATTCCGCTTGTATCGATCTTTGGACAGGCGGACATGCTGAATGCCGGCGGATTGATTTTCATGTATCTCGGATTCGGCTGCAGTCTTTCCATCTTCCTTTATCACGGAGCGATGACAGGAGTATCGAAATCCCTGGATGAAGCGGCTATCATCGATGGAGCGAACCGCTTCCAGACATTCTGGTACATCATTTTCCCGCTGCTTAAACCGATTTCCGTTACGGTAGCTATATTGAACGTCATCTGGATCTGGAACGACTACCTGCTTCCATCCCTTGTTCTTAACGAATCCAACGCAACCATACCGTTGAAAATGTTCTATTTCTTCGGGCAATATACGAAACAGTGGCACCTGGCGCTGGCTGGACTTACCATTGCCATCCTGCCGGTCATCATCGGATACTTCTTCGCACAGAAGCAGATCATCAATGGTGTATCAGAGGGTGCTGTTAAATAAACGAAGAAGGGAGGTAGATGAACGTGTCCGTAACAATCAAGGATGTGGCCAAAAAGGCCGGCGTCGCGCCATCTACCGTATCCCGTGTCATCTCGGATAGTCCGAGAATCAGTGAAAAAACGAAGCGGAAAGTCCGGAAAGTCATGGATGAGCTTGGCTATCACCTGAACTACAACGGCCGTGTCCTTGTCAGCCAGTCCACGCAGACCATCGGCATCGTAACGAAAGTTTCTTCTGATCACTTTTTCGAAAATCCGTTTTTCTCCGAATTGTTACGGGGAATCAGTGATGCCTGCCATGAACGGGACTACAGCATGTACCTGACAACAGGGAATACAGAGGAAGCGATTTTTCAGGAAGTCGTCAAGATGGTCCAGGGAAAACGTGTGGACGGTGTGCTCGTGCTTTACTCCAGGGAAGACGATCAAGTCGTTCCGTTTTTAAGAGAATCCAGCTTTCCTTTTGTTGTGCTTGGAAAGCCTGTCGATCGACCGGGAGAGACGATGTATGTAGACAACGATAACGTAGAGGCCAGTAAGGAAATGACCCGGTACTTGATTGGACTTGGTCACGAAAGAATCGGATATGTCGGAGGCAACTCCCAATTTGAAGTCGCCCGCGACCGGTTGGAAGGATATCGCGCCGCCATGAAGGATCAGGGGCTGCCGGTTGATGAAAAATGGCTGAAAAATGATCCATCAGACAAACAGGATCCCGATCAGGTTGCTGAACAGCTCCTGGTCCTTGAAAAGATACCGACAGCTTTAATCTTCACTGACGAATACAATGCGCTCACAGTTATGCGGTCCTTGTCCCGCAGAGGAGTGTCTATTCCGGAACAGATGAGTATCGCCGCCTTTAACAATACGGTGGTGTCAAGACTCGCTGATCCCCCGCTGACGACGGTGGATACGCAGGCGATCCAGCTTGGACATGAGTCAGCCTCCAGCTTGATCGACCTGCTCAAACGTCCGGATATGGTCAAGAAAAGCATGATCATCCCTACAAGAATCGTGGAACGGGAGTCGTCCTGCAGGCCGGAGCGTAGCAGACAGAAAAAAGCATGATCCATAGAAAAATCAAACAGAGATAAAGGAAAAGGAGATGGAAAGAATGAATGTACTAGTATGGAACGAATATCGACATGAAAAAGAAAACCAGGTCGTTGCTGATGTTTATCCCGACGGCATTCACGGCGCAATTGCAGAATTTCTGGGCGAAGATCATGCCCAGGTGAAAACAGCCACCCTCGATGAAGAGGAGCATGGATTGACAGATGAAGTCCTTGCCGAAACAGATGTCCTCGTCTGGTGGGGCCATAAAGCCCACGACGAAGTCCAGGATGAGATTGCTGAGAAGGTGAAGCAGCGTGTCCTTGACGGGATGGGACTTGTCGTTCTTCATTCCGGCCATTTTTCCAAACCGTTTAAGAAATTGATGGGGACTTCCTGTGATCTGAAATGGCGGGAAGCCGATGAGAAAGAACGTCTATGGGTCGTCGATCCCACCCACCCGATCGCTGAAGGGATCGGGGAATACATCGAACTGGAAAAAGAAGAGATGTACGGAGAGCATTTTGATATTCCTGCGCCGGATGAGCTTGTCTTCCTCAGCTGGTTTGAAGGCGGCGAAGTGTTCCGCAGTGGTGCCACGTTCAAACGCGGACGCGGAAAGATTTTCTATTTCCGTCCAGGTCATGAAACGTATCCAACCTATTACAACAAAGAAATACAAAAAGTCATCCGCAACGGTGTGAACTACGTCCGTAACGCAGACACGCCGAAGCCGGTTTATGGAAATGCCCAGCCTTTAGAAAACATTACGAGTAAATCATAAAGGAGCTGTAACGATGACAATGCTGAAAGTTGCTGTAATCGGATGCGGAAGCATCGCCCAGAACCGTCACTTGCTGGAATATGAAGCGAATGAACATGTGGAAATCAAGGCGGTTTGTGATATCGCTGAGGAACGGGCCCGGAAAGTAGGGCAGCTGTATGGAGCTACAATCTATACGGATTATGAAGATCTTTTAGAAAAAGAAGATATAGATGCGGTGAGCGTCTGCCTGCCGAACTACCTGCACGCTCCTGTGTCCATCGCCGCTTTGAACAAGGGAGCGCACGTGCTCTGTGAAAAGCCGATGGCTACTTCAAGAGAGGAAGCGGAGGACATGATCGCTGCGGCAGAAAAGAATGGAAAGAAATTGATGATTGCCCACAACCAGCGTTTTGTGCCGTCCCATCAGAAAGCCAGGGAGCTGATTGAGTCCGGCAGCATCGGAAAAGTGTACAGCTTCCGTACGACTTTCGGGCACGGCGGTCCGGAAGGCTGGAGTGCCGAAGGGGAAGACAGCTGGTTCTTTAAGAAAGATCAGGCTTTCATCGGTGCCATGGGGGATTTAGGTGTACATAAAGCCGATCTGCTCCGCTACATCCTCGGACAGGAATTTGTCGAAGCGGCCGGCTTTGTCGAGAACAATGCGAAAAAAGATATCACGGTGGACGATAATGCGGTCTGTATCCTCCGCTCAGAAAACGGCATCGTCGGAACAATGACAGCAAGCTGGGCTTACAATACCCACGAGGATAACAGCACAGTCATATATGGAGAGAAGGGAACGCTGCGTCTGGAGGACGATCCTGTGTACTCCCTGATTGCCCAGTATACGAACGGGGACATCGTGAATTATCAGCTTGGGAAAATCCAGTCGAATGACGAAGGCGGTCAGACGAATACGCAGGTGATTGATCATTTTGTCGACAGCATCCTCAATGACACGGAACCACTCATTACTGGGGAAGAAGGTCTGAAATCACTTGAACTGATCCTTGCTGCGGTCCGTTCAGGGGAAACGAAGGAAATCAGTCGTATCGAGCGTGCTCTTCAATGACTCGGTTGAAAATGGGAATCATTGGAGCGGGGGGAATTGCCCAGGGGAGGCATATTCCCTCTTTCCTTGAATTAAGCGGAAAAGTAGAATTAACCGCCGTTCAGGATGTGAACCGTGACCGGGCGGAAGAGGCAGCGGAGACGTTCGATATCCCCTACGTCTTTTCTTATTATAAAGATATGTTCCAGGAAGTGGATGCTGTAACGATCTGTACGCCGAACAAGTTCCATGCAGAGATTGCGGTTGCAGCTCTGGAAGCCGGGGTCCATGTGCTCTGTGAGAAACCGATGGCCATGACAACGGCAGAGGGAGAGGCGATGATCGAGGCGGCAGAGCGGAATAACTGCATCCTTGACATTGCCTACCACTACCGGTTTACTCCAGAGGCGCAGCTGGCGAAGAAAGTTTTGTTGAACAATGAAATCGGGGAGGCCTTCGTGACGAGAGTCCAGGCTATGCGCCGCCGTAAAGTTCCCGGCTGGGGTGTATTCACAAATAAGGACCTCCAGGGTGGAGGAAGTCTGATCGACTTCGGCTGTCATCTCCTTGATCTTGCTCTCTGGCTTCTGGATGATCCGGAACCGGTTGAAGTGACGGGCCGGACTTATGACCGGCTGAGCAGGACACCGGGACTTGTCAATGACTGGGGCAGCTTTGATCATGAAACCTTTAACGTAGATGATCATGTAACAAGCTATATCACGTTTGAAAATGGCGAGTCGCTCCAGTTTGAGTGTTCATGGGCAGCGAACATTAAGGAAGACCATACAACCTTGACCATTTCAGGCACGGAAGGCGGCTTGAGTGTCTATCCGTTTGAATTATACCAGGCGAAATACGGTGCCTTGTTTGACAGCTCAGCGAAAATCCGTGAAGGAGAGCCGGAAGTCGGGGTTCTTCAAGCGGAGAATTTTATTGATGCGTGTCTCGGCCAGGCAGAGCTTGTCGTAAAACCGGAGCAGGCACTGAAAGTCACCAGGCTGATGGAAGCCATTTATGAAAGCAGTCAAACCGGAACAAGTGTTAAACTAAACCATAGAGCGGAGGATGCTGAATGAAACTAGGGGTATTTACCGTCCTTTTTTCTGATAAATCGTTTGAAGACATGCTCGATCATGCGAAAGAATCCGGCTTGAAGGCCGTTGAAATCGGGACAGGAGGCTATCCAGGCGATGCTCACTGCAACCTGGATGAACTGCTGGAAAGTGAAGACAAGCGTAAAGAATACCTTCAAAAAGTCCATGACAGAGGTTTGACGATCAGTGCCTTCAGCTGTCACGGCAACCCCATTTCTCCTGACAAAGCGTTTGCAGAGGAATGTCATGACACCTTTGTTAAAACCGTCAAACTGGCAGGCCTGATGGACGTACCTGTCGTCAATACGTTTTCCGGAACACCGGGAGGACACGAAAATGACACCGCTCCGAACTGGCCGGTGACTCCGTGGCCGCCGGAATATTCTGATATTCTTGAATGGCAGTGGGAGAAGAAGCTGATTCCATACTGGAAAGAGCAGGCTCGGCTCGCTGAGGAGCATGGCGTGAAAATCGGCCTGGAACTGCATGCCGGTTTTCTCGTCCACACGCCATACACGATGCTGAAGCTCCGCGAAGCTGCAGGAGAAGCCATTGGTGCAAACCTGGATCCGAGTCATTTGTGGTGGCAGGGCATCGACCCGGTCGCAGCGATAAAGATTCTGGGTCGTGAACAGGCGATTCACCACTTCCACGCCAAAGATACGTACATCGATCAGGAAAACGTGAACATGTATGGCCTGACGGATATGCAGAATTACGCAGCCGTGCAAACAAGAGCATGGAGCTTCCGTTCTGTCGGATACGGCCATGGGACGAAAGAATGGTCTGATATCATCAGTGCTCTAAGGACGTTCGGATATGACCATGTGGTGAGTATTGAACACGAAGATCCGATCATGTCCATTCAGGAAGGGTTCCAAGCTGCGGTGAAGAACTTAAAAGATGTGATGATAGAGGAACCGGCAACGGACATGTGGTGGGCCTGAAGGCTGGCTGACATGGACAAATAAAGCCGCTGGAAAGGGGAAAAAACGATGGAACAGACATCAGGAGTAAGAGGAGGACTATATGCCGTAAGTGAATGGATCAGCCGGCTGGCCCTGGCCAATCTGTCCTGGACATTCTTCAACCTTCCCGTTGGACTGCTGCTGCTGAGTTTGCTGTACAGCTCGGGGTTGCAGGATCTATGGTATCTGCTTCCACCACTGGTGATTCTGCTTCCCGTCGTTTTTTTTCCGGCAACGACTGCGTTGTTTGCCCAGGCACGCGAGTGGGTCCGTAAAGATGAAGAGAAAGCATCCCGGCGTTCTTATTGGAGCTATTATAAGGAAAACTATAAAACCAGTGCGGCGGTTGGAACGTTCCTTACGGTTTTATGGGGACTGCTTGTGGCGGATCTGTACTATTTCTCTGCTGTGAACCAGCTTCTGATGAACGTTTTCCTTGTTCTCGGCATTCTCTTATTCGTGTATACCATCAACTGTTTTTCTGTGATGGTTCACTATGATATGAAAGCCCGGCACGTCATGAAGCAGGCGCTGCTGATTACCATTACAAGTCCTGTTCTGTTTGTGGCTGTTGCGGTAAGTGCAGGGTTTATGCTGATGGTCAGCTTGTATATTTTCCCGCTGATCATCCCGATTTTTACAGGTTCCATCATTGCGTTTCTATCATTTTCCGCCTTTTACCGGGTGTACAGGAAACTAAATACAGAGGACTGACCCGGATGACGCCATCCGGGTTTTCTTTTTTTTTCTGTAAGGTAAAATGGAGGAAGTAATACAAGGGTTCATATCAAACCATAAAGCGGAGGGATAGCATGAAGATTAGGAAACTGGAAAGCTCCGAATATGACCGGGTCCTTTCACACACGCACCAAATGATTTATGAAGGGACCATGCGTACGGTCAAGGTGGGGCAGGAGCAGGCGAAAACTTTCGTCCGGCCGGTTCTTGATGAAGGGGGAACGTACATCATCGCAGAGAACGATCAGGGACAGCTGCTTGGCTGGCTGCTGTCGGGAGAGAAAAGCGATACCTTTTCCGGAGAGAAGTTCGGGTTCATCTATGAGTTGTTTGTTCTTCCGGAATTCAGAGGCCGGGATGTCGGCCGGGCTCTTATGGAAGAAGGGATCAGCCGTCTTCAGCAGCAGTACCGGGAAATCCGCTTGAGCGTCTATGCGGGGAATGACGCATCTAAACTTTATGAATCGCTCGGTTTTCAGAAGAAGACCATAACGATGAGTCTTACGAAAGAAGAGAAAGGAAATGGGTAAGCCGATTTTCTTCCGTTCCATGACAGCTCAGGAGAAAAAAGGATGGAACAAAGGCATTTATGTCGGTTTTTATACGTACCTGATTGTTCTGTTCATCAACTTCTCTTACGAAACCTTTGCTTCCGGATCTCTGTTTTCCGCTCAGATATTATTCTGGTCGGGAATCGCCGCCGCTTTCCTAACCGAACTGATCTATGTGTTTGTGCAGAAGCGGAGACACTCACAGGCCGACCATACATAAAAAATGATCCAGGAAATCGAAAGCGACTTCCTGGATTAGGATTGTATCTTTATAAGAAAACGGTTACAATTTATGCAGTGACTAGTGAATAGACGGAGATTGAAGAAAGGCGGTGATTTAGTGTGCCGCAACAGATTAAGATTGGTAAACTGGCTGTCCTGGCCGCCTCTTTGACAGAAGAAGAACGGTCTGTGTTTGCCGACAGTTTCAATCATGTCCGTTACTGTCAGGGAAAAGCAGGTTCCATGGATGTTCAGAAAATCATCGCTGCTGTAGAAACGGCGGCGAAGCGCAACGGCATCATCAAGGAACATGTCTACAGGGAAACCCATGCGTTGTATCATGCGATTCTCGAAGCGCTGCACGGTGTCACCCGGGGGCAGATCGGCGTAGGCACGATGATGCGCACAGTAGGGCTCCGCTTTTCAGTCGTCCGCGGCCGCCCTTATGACCATCCTGGAGAAGGGGAATGGCTGGCCGTTGCGTTTTACGGGACGATCGGCGCTCCTGTAAAAGGTTTGGAGCATGAGACATGTGGACTTGGAATCAATCATATATAAAAGAATAGGTGGCCTGTAGTCATTAGATATGAGAAGGCGGCAATGGTAGGGATTTCGTGCCATTGCCGCCTTTTTTTAAGCCGATCCACCTGAACGATGGGAGAAGTCTGAAAGGGGGATGGCCATGGTCGAATTGGACGGAGATCATTTGACGCTGGAGGAAATGGAGAGGATCTGTGTACACAACGAGCAGGTTCGTGTGGCCCAGGGCAGTCTGATCCGTGTACGTGTGGGAAGAGAGACGGTTGAGAAGATTGTAGCGGACGGACATACGGTTTACGGAATCAATACTGGATTTGGCAAGCTGAGTGACGTCAGGATTGCCGCTGAAGACGTCGATACTTTGCAGCGACATTTAATCCGGTCGCATGCCTGCGGGGTGGGTGAGCCCTTTCCTGAAGTGATCAGCCGGGCAATGCTTGTACTCAGGCTGAATACGCTTTTGAAAGGGTTCTCAGGTGTCCGGGAGGTCGTAGTTCAACGGCTGCAGTTGTTGATTAATGAGGGGATTCATCCCGTTATTCCTTCGCAGGGATCTCTTGGCGCGTCGGGGGATCTCGCCCCTCTCGCCCATTTAGCGCTGGTGATCATGGGTGAAGGTGAAGTGTTTATTCGCGGCAAACCACGTGCGGCGGCGGTTGTTTATACCGAGTTATCGATTCCACCGCTGTCATTAAAAGCGAAGGAAGGGCTGGCGTTGATCAACGGGACCCAGGCCATGACGGCTGTCGGCGTCACAGCCTGGCTTCGGGCGAGAAAATTAGCCGTACAGTGTGACTGGACTGCGGCCGTAACGCTGCAGGCGCTGGAAGGGGTCCGTGATGCCTTTCATCCGAGTATTCATGCTGCACGGGGCTATCCGGAGCAGGAGGCTGTCGCCGAGCGTATCCGGCACCTGACAGATGGAAGTCAGCTGATGACCTACCAAGGCGAAAAGCGGGTACAGGACGCTTATTCGTTACGGTGTATCCCACAGGTTCATGGAGCGACCTGGCAGGCGCTTCACTACGTGAAAGAAAAGCTGACCATCGAAATGAACGCAGCTACAGATAATCCGCTCCTTCTTGAAGGCGGGAGCGTCGTAGTATCCGGAGGGAATTTTCATGGACAGCCGATTGCCCTGGCGATGGATTTTTTGAAAATTGCGCTCAGTGAACTGGCTTCGATTTCCGAGCGGAGAATTGAAAGGCTCGTCAACCCGCAGTTGAATGATCTTCCCGCCTTTTTAAGTCCAGATCCAGGACTGCAGTCGGGGTTCATGATTGTTCAGTATGCGGCAGCCTCTCTTGTCTCAGAAAATAAAACGCTCGCTCATCCAGCCAGTGTGGATTCCATCCCCTCCTCGGCCAACCAGGAAGATCACGTCAGCATGGGAACGACAGCGGCCCGCCATGCCGCTCTTATTCTTGAGAATGTGGAGAAAGTCGCCGCCATCGAACTGATCTGCGGTCTGCAGGCACTCGAATGGCGCGGCATTGACCGGGCATCTCCACGGATCCGGAAGCTGTGGGAGAAAGCCCGGACCGTGGTTGCACCGCTGACGGAGGACAGAATTCTTTCTACAGATATTGAAAAAATGACGGCATGGATGAAAAGTGATTCGTTTGACTGGGAAGAGTGGCGGTCGATTCACGAAGGAGGAGATGCTTATGTCGACAAGCCGTAACATAAAAGCTGCAACTGGACAGATGCTTGAATGTAAGGGGTGGGAGCAGGAAGCTGTCCTGCGTATGCTCTCCAACAATCTTGATCCGGCGGTGGCCGAAAAGCCGGAGGAATTGGTCGTTTACGGTGGAATTGGGAAGGCAGCGAGGAACTGGGAGGCGTTTGATGCCATCGTCCGTGTGTTGAAACGGTTGGAAAATGACGAGACGCTCCTTATCCAATCCGGCAAACCGGTCGGTGTTTTCCGTACCCACCCGGCTGCCCCGCGTGTGCTGCTTTCTAATTCTGTTCTCGTTCCGAAGTGGGCGGACTGGCCCCATTTTCACGACTTGGACAAAAAAGGATTGATGATGTACGGGCAGATGACGGCTGGGAGCTGGATCTATATCGGCTCACAGGGAATTCTACAGGGCACTTACGAAACGTTCGCTTCCTTGGCAGAGAAGCATTTTGATGGCTCCTTAAAGGGAACCATCACCTTGACCGCAGGACTTGGCGGAATGGGAGGCGCGCAGCCGCTGGCCGTGACGATGAACGGCGGCGTCGTCATTGCTGTTGAAGTCGATCAGGACCGCATAGCGAAAAGGCTCTCATCCGGTTACTGTGACAGACGGGCATCAAGCCTCGAAGAAGCCCTTCATTGGGCAGAGGAGGCAAAGCATCAGGGGGAAGCGTTGTCCATCGCCTGCCTCGGCCATGCGGAAGACATTCATAAACAGATCATGGATCAAGGATTTCCGATTGATATTGTGACCGACCAAACATCCGCCCATGATCCGCTGAATGGGTACGTGCCAACAGATCTCTCCATGGACGAAGCGGATAAACTGAGAAAGCAGAACCCGGAATTATATGTGGAAAAGGCTTCCCATTCCATGGCGGAGCACGTCCGAATCTTGCTGGAGTTTCAGAAGCATGGAAGCATTGTTTTTGATTATGGCAACAACCTGCGCCAGGTGGCTTATGATGCCGGCGTCACCGAAGCCTTTGACTACCCGGGCTTTGTCCCCGCGTATATCCGGCCGTTATTCTGCGAAGGAAAAGGACCGTTCCGCTGGGCTGCCTTATCGGGGGATCCGGAAGATATTTACCGCACCGATCAGCTCGTACGCGACCTATTCCCGGATCAGGCCCCGCTCCTCCGCTGGATTGACAAGGCTCAGAAAAGAATCAAATTTCAGGGGCTTCCTTCAAGAATCTGCTGGCTCGGTTACGGGGACCGGTTGAAAATGGGGCTTGGCATCAATGAACTGGTACGGAAGGGAGAATTAAAAGCACCGGTCGTCATCGGCCGGGATCATCTGGACTGTGGTTCGGTAGCCTCTCCCAACCGTGAGACAGAAGCGATGAAGGACGGCAGTGATGCTGTCGGAGACTGGGCGGTATTGAACGCGCTGATCAACACGGCCGCCGGTGGTTCGTGGGTTTCCTTCCATCACGGCGGCGGGGTCGGCATGGGCTATTCGCTTCACGCTGGGATGGTTGCTGTGGCCGATGGGACGGATCTCGCAGAGGAACGTCTGAAACGGGTATTGACGACGGACCCCGGCATGGGCATCTTGCGCCATGCAGACGCCGGCTATGAAAAGGCCGAGCAGGAAGCACGAAGACACAATCTGGATATTCCGATGCTGGGGAGGGATAAGCATGATGGATGATCAAATCATTGAAAACATTGGTACCCTCCTCCTTCCAAGCGCAGGACCCTTGAAGGGGAAGGCGATGAAGGAGCTGCCTGTCCGTCATCAGGCCGCTATCGCCATAAAGGGAGAGAAAGTCGTCTGGATCGGTTCTTCGGAAGAGGCCCGTGCACGGCAGGCCCGTCAGCGTTTCAATGCTGAAGGCAGAGTCGTATCACCGGGGTTGGTGGACCCACACACCCATCTCGTTTTTGGAGGATCAAGAGAAGAAGAACTGGCGCTTAAACAAGCAGGTGCAACGTATCTGGATATTTTGAAAAGTGGTGGAGGCATCCTTTCGACGGTACGTGCAACGCGGCAGGCGGATGAAAGTTCCTTGTATAGAAAAGCTCGTAGGTTTGCCAGCGGTATGGCGGCTTATGGAGTGACTTCGCTGGAAGCGAAAAGCGGCTACGGATTGGATGAGGAAACAGAGTTGAAGCAGCTGGCTGTCATTGACCGGCTGAACGACGAGGGGCTGCTTGATATCGCAGCCACCTTTCTCGGCCCTCATGCCATACCTCCTGAGTATAAAGGGCGGGAAGACGCTTTTCTTGACCAGATGATGGACCTGCTTCCGGTCATTAAACAAAAAACATCGGCGGTTTTTACGGATATATTCTGTGAGACGGGGGTGTTTACGACCGAACAGGGAGCCCGGTTCATGGAGGCTTCGCTGAGCCACGGGTTCCAGGTGAAAATCCATGCGGATGAAATCGACCCGCTGGGCGGCACAGAGCTGGCTGTTCAATACGGTGCGGTATCGGCCGACCACCTGGTGGCGGCATCATCCGAAGGCATCAAACGACTGGCAGCCTCTGACACGATTGCGGTCCTTCTTCCGGGTACAACCTTTTATTTAGGCAAAGACACCTATGCGGATGCAGGAAGGATGATACAGGAAGGGGCGGCCGTAGCCCTGGCGACGGATTTCAACCCGGGCAGCTGTGTTACCCATAATCTGCAGATGATCATGGCGCTGGCCGCTTTGAAAATGAAAATGACGCCGGAAGAAATCTGGAACGCTGTGACGGTCAATGCGGCCCATGCGATCGGCATGGAGAAAGTGGCTGGAAGAATTACGGTGGGCGGGCAGGCCGACCTTGTCTTCTGGGACATTCCGAATTACAAGTACCTTCCTTATCATTACGGTGTGAATCATGCCCGTTCGGTATGGAAGCGGGGGCGGTTAATCTGGGAAAGGAGGGAGGCGGATGTCTTTCCAACACCTTAATCCCGGTCCGGTACGGGGGTTCAAAGACAGGTTCACGACGAAAGTGGAGGAAACGAAGCAGTGGTATGAAAAAGGAAAATCCGGAGATATCGGCCTGCTCGGTCTGCCTTACTCGAAATCATCCATCTCTGCCTCCCAGGCATCGGAAGCCCCGCAGAGCATCCGCCGGGCTCTGGGATTTTATACGACGTATTCCCATGAAAAAGAACAGGACTATACGGATGTGACGATGCTCGACTTCGGAGACGCTCCCGTCCATCCGACAGATACGGAAAAAACGAACGATTTATTGAAGAAGAGTGTGAAGGAAATGCTTGAGGAAGAAGCCTGTACCCGTTACATCCTCCTCGGAGGAGATCACGGGGTCAGTTTTCCTTCTATCACTGCTTTTCATGAGCGGTGGGGCCGTGTCGGTGTGCTTCAATGGGACGCCCATCATGACGTAAGGAACACAGAGGACGGCGGACGGACGAACGGCACCCCCTTTCGCAGCCTGCTCGAATCCAGCATTGTAAGGGGAGAGGATTTGGTCCAGATCGGCATCCGGGACTATTCCAATGCTGAAGCCTATGCGGACTATTGTGCACGCCATGGGGTGGCTGTCTACACGATGGCAGATGTAGTGACGGAGGGCATTGTATCGATCGTGAAAAAAGAGATTCAGCGATTGAAGCAGCAGGTGGATATGATCTATTTATCTGTCGATATGGATGCCGTGGATCAGGCCGATGCTCCCGGATGTCCTGCCATCGGCCCTGGTGGATTGACGTCACGGGAACTGCTGATGAGTGTACAGGCGGCTTCCAAGGATCCTATCGTTAACGCCATGGATATTGTCGAGGTCGATCCATCCAAGGATTTCCGGGATATGACAAGCCGCCTCGCCGCGCACGTCATGATGCGGTACATGTATCAATAAAAGAGGATCATGAATAAGCAGGACCTGCCCCGGTCCTGTTTTTGATCTGTCCATAGTTCAGGGAAATGGTCAACTTCCGACCGAGGGCTTCTCGCGACCTGCCAAATGACGAGTTGGAAACAAGGAGGATATATATAAGACGGAGAACCCTCAAATGTTTACATACTGAAATAGGGAAGTCCCCTCCCGCAGTCAGTTTGCGGGAATGAGTGGAGGAGGGAGACAGGGGTTAAAAGAGTCGCTCAGCCCGTCTCACTTCTGCTGAAATGCGGACGCTGCGTGGAGCCCTGGTCTTTGTTTGTTAACCAATAATCATTTGTTCTTTTGGATAGCGGTATACATCTTGAATGTTCCGGCGTCTTAGAATGAACAGGAAGGAGAAGATGCCGATACGTCCGATGAACATCAATCCGATGATGATCAGCTTGCCGGCTGTGCCAAGCTCCGGGGTGATGCCCATGGACAAGCCGGTAGTCCCAAAGGCCGAGCAGGCTTCAAAAATCACTTCCATCAAAGTAAACTGCGGTTCGTAATAATTCAAAAGCACAATCGCCGCACCTGTAATGGCGATGGCGGTTGTAATCACGATAAAAGAGCGGAAAACATCGTCCTCGTGAATTTCCCTGCGGAACACACGTACATGATTTTTCCCACGGGCAAAGGAAAAGATGGTCAGCACCATAATGGCAAAGGTCGTCGTCCGGATCCCTCCACCTACACTGCTTGGAGAAGCTCCGATGAACATCAACAGACAGATCACCAACAAAGTCGGCGTGGAAAAATCAGCCACATCCATCGTTGCCAGTCCCCCGTTCCGTGTCGTGACGGATTGGAACAAAGCATAAAAGAGAGACTCGTGCCAGCTTTTCCCTGCAAAGAAGTGATTTCGGTCAAACCAATAGATAAGCAGAGTACCAGCAAGAACGAGGTGTCCGAACGTGACAGATGTCAATTTCGTAAACAAGGAAAAGTGAAACAATTCTTTCCTCCGATTGGTTACATAATCTTTGATTTCAATCAAAACAGGAAAACCGATGGCTCCGAGAGTCAGCAGCAGCATTGTGACGACCTGGACAAAATAGTCGTCCTGGAACATGACGAGGGAAGACCCGGTTATATCGAACCCGGCATTTGTCGTGGCACTCACGGAAGCGAAGGCCCCTTGGATGAAAGCTTCCTCCCAGCTGGGGAAATAACGGATATAATAGATACCGAGAACGACGGCCCCAACTCCTTCAATAAGCAGGATGATCAGGAGGATCTGTCGGATCAGCCGGACCATTCCGGAGAATGTGGAACGGTTTTGATCGGTTTTGATCAATTCGCGGCGCTTTAATCCGATTTTCTGACCGAGCAGAATCCAGATGAATGTGCCGAGCGTCATAACGCCGATGCCTCCGAACTGGAGGATAAACATCAGCGCAACGTACCCCGCTGTGTTGAAAGTATCCGGTGTGGAAACGACTCCCAGTCCTGTCACACTCACAGCGCTGACGGCAGTAAATAAGCTGTCGATCAAGCTTACGTTAACGCCTTCTTTATGAAGAAAAGGAAGACTGATCAGCAATGTAGCGATGAGGGAGGCGGAAAAGTAGAAGAAAACGATGATCTGAAAGGGGGAAAGGCGGTTGAAAAATCGATTGAATCGTGTCTGTTTCATCGTGTCATCCCTTTCTACTTCCTTTGATCAATGGTCTTATAATGGATTTTATAGCGGAACCGCGGAGGAAGCAATACTGGAATCAAAAGGGACTTACTGGAAAACAGCGGGTGTGATATAGTGAGAAAGAACTGAACCATTGATTTTTACAGGATAGGAGAAACATATGCCATGAAAGAAATCATTCTCTTGTTAGCAGAAGTCGTCAACCTATGGCATGACGTCATCGCAAAATTTTCCAGAATGATGGGATGGGAACTCTCAGATAAGGATCTGCATTTCTGGGTAATTGGAATTCTAGGAATCATCGGTCTTATTTTTATAGATGTTCTGTTTCATGCTCTTGCAAAATGGAGTATTACGGTTATTTCCTTTCTTTTCACATTTGCTATGGTGCTTGTCTTCGTTTTTGCGGTGGAAATCCAGCAGAAGATCACAGGCCGTGGCAACATGGAATTTGCGGACGCACTCGTCAGTGTGCTCGGCTTCTTTTTCTTTTGCAGCCTCTACATGATTTTCCGTTTGATTACCAAGGGAATCCAGCGGTACAGGAAGAATAAAGAAGATGAAACCGCCGCTTGAGCGTGCGGTTTTTTTACTCGATTAAAAACGCTGCAGCAGCGTCGTCAGGATGGAGTGGAGGAAGATGCTGAAACGCTTTTTCAGTTATTATCGTCCGCATAGAAAACTGTTTTTCATCGATTTTTTCTGTGCGGTTTTTGTTGGACTGCTTGAACTTGGGTTTCCGATCGCTGTTTCCTGGTTTATTGATGATCTGCTTCCCGAGGGGAACTGGGGAACGATTGTGGCGGTCAGTACCGGGCTGCTGCTTTTATATATGCTGAGTTCAAGTATGCAGTTTGTCGTCAACTACTGGGGGCATAAGCTTGGAATCAATATCGAGACAGATCTTCGCAGAGATTTGTTTCTGCACGTGCAGCGGCAGTCCTTCGGTTTCTTTGATAATACGAAGACCGGAAATATTATGAGCCGGATCACCAACGATCTCATGGACATCGGGGAACTTGCCCATCATGGTCCAGAGGACTTTTTTATAGCCATCATGACCTTTGTCGGTGCTTTCTGGATCATGCTGACCATCAATGTGAAGCTTGCGCTTGTCGCCATCATTATCGTCCCATTCCTCATCTGGCTCATCTATTTTTCCAACATCAAAATGAATGCAGCCTGGACGAAAATGTTCGGCAATATTGCAGAAGTGAATGCACGGGTCGAAGATAGTGTATCCGGGGCCCGTGTCGTGCAGTCATTTACAAATGAAGCGTATGAAATCAAACGCTTCAACACGAACAACCAAATGTTCCGAAAAGCGAAGCTGACCGCCTACAAGGTGATGAGTCTGAATTTGACGGGCATTTATCTGACAACGAGACTGATGACCATCACCATTCTCGTGTACGGCGCCTGGCTCAGTTTTTCCGGTGCTTTAAGCTACGGAGAGCTTGTGGCATTCATTTTGTATTTGAATATTTTATTTAAACCGATCGAAAAAATCAGTGCGCTGCTGGAGTTGTATCCAAAAGGGATGGCCGGCTTCAAGCGGTTTACCCAGTTGATGGATACCATTCCTGATATCCAAAACCGGAGGGGAGCCGTCGACGTTCCTCACCTGCACGGTGACATCCGTTTCCAGAAGGTCACGTTTGGCTATGACGAAAACCGGGAGATTCTAAAGGACTTGAGCTTGTCCGTAAAGCCCGGCGAGACAATTGCTTTTGTCGGACCTTCCGGAGCTGGGAAATCGACGATCTGCTCGTTGATTCCTCGTTTTTATGACGTCAAGGATGGCGCGGTTACCATAGACGGCATCGATGTGCGTGACATGACGAAAGAATCGCTCCGTTCCCAGATCGGCATTGTCCAGCAGGATGTCTTTTTGTTCACCGGAACGATAAGGGAAAACATTGCGTACGGACGACTGGATGCCAGCCAGGAAGAAATTGAAGACGCTGTGGAGAAGGCCCATCTGAAAGAGATGATTGAAAACCTGGCCGATGGATATGATACGCAGATTGGAGAGCGGGGATTGAAGCTGTCCGGCGGTCAGAAGCAGCGGCTTGCCATCGCACGGATGTTCTTGAAAAACCCTTCCATTCTCATTTTGGATGAGGCAACATCCGCGCTGGATACTGAAACTGAAACCCAGATCCAAAAGGCGCTCACCGAGCTTTCCAAAGATCGGACGACCTTGATCATCGCCCACCGTCTTGGGACGATAAAAAAAGCCGACCGTATTCTCGTGATTACGGAAGAGGGAGTGGCTGAAGAAGGAAGTCATGAAGAGCTTCTCGGGCGGGAAGCCGGCCTCTTTGCCAAGCTGCACGCCCTCCAGCACTAAAGAAACCGTTCTAGTTAACTAGAACGGTTTTTTTCTTGCCGTCAGGAGCGGAAATCCCTTGAACTGGATATCACCGACTTTTACTGCGCCGCTTTTTCCTGATCCTCCCTGGAAGGACGTTTTTTTTCCGGCGAAACTTCCTGCTTATCCTTTTTCTCTCTCTGTTTCTTCGTTTCTTGTTTCCTGGCTGTTTCCGTTTCCTGATCTGTATCCGCATCTTTATAGCGCTGCTGCTGGCGGTAGCCGTAGGTGGAGGACAGCACGACTTCTTCATTTTCAAGGGCTGAGCCGAGCGCGCCGATAATGATGGATATGCTGGTAGCCGTCCAGGCGATGTAGAAATAATTATCGTAACCGACAGCGCCGGAAACTTCCGACTCCAACAGCCCCATTGGGATGAAGACGACAACGGCAACCGAAAACATTACAAAGAGGATGAAGTAATAGATGACAACGGTTACCCCGAGCGTAAGCAGCGTGGTCATATTGTACAGTTTCCGGAGATAGGGGGCCCGGTCTTTCCGTTGCTTTTCCCATAAATTGTGAGCAAGGATGATCCAGCCGACCATTAACGAAATGGACAGGATGGTAAGCAGAAGCATCCGCCAAGAACTGTAATTATTGCTCAACCGCCATAACGTCGGGAACACAAGGGCGTAGGAACCGGTGGCAAAGGCGAAGATGATGACCTTCATAAAGGCGGGGAAAATCGCCCATGGGCGGTTGGCCCGCACCATCCCGGTCAATACTCTTAACGCACCACTGATTCGGGACTGGACGATGAACCGCACGTCCATATACGTATCCTCTTCATCCGGTGTCACCCGTTTAATGGGGGAGAATCGGTCTATTCCACGTTTTTCCACAAGCCGTCGGGAGCCTTTTTTCTTTAAATTTTTATGTTCGCCATCTTCTTTTGACTGCAGCCTCTCCTGCGCCTTTTCTCTGTCTTCTTCACCGCTTCCATAGTACATTTCATTGACGAGCTGCAGAATCGACTGCCGGACACGTTTTAATAGAGGTGTGGATCCGAGCCCGGGGAGGGTAATGATGGCAATTTTGTCATTGGTTGATGCTTCAGCCATAATCGGCTTCCGATCATGAAAGAAAGGAAGATCGGTCAGACAGACGATATAATCCCAGTCTTCTTCTTCTTTCTTTTTTAAGCCGGCTTCAAATACTTCCTCCGGGTCTTCCGTGACGCCGGTCAAAGGATCGATTAAGGCTTCGACCTGCCATTCACAGTCGTCTTTCACGTAATATTTGAGCATGTCTGGAAGCTGTTCGCTGATTGTTTTACTGAGCTCCTTGGGGTAACCAGGCGGTGTGACAATCCCAAGCGATCGCTGATGTTCACTCATATATGGTCATCTCCTGTTTGTAGGTTGGGTTTGTACAATATGAAATACCCTTTGGATCCGCTTCCTATGCAGGATTTTCCTATAAATTATATAAAAATAATAAATAAAACGCGCGGACAGACGAGCGTTAAGGGTGAAAATGAAACTCCCGTGAACGTACGTCCACGGGAGACTGGTGTGAAGATAGTGATGATATGTATCCGCATAGGGATAAAAGGGGGATCTCCTTAAAAGGTATACCCCTCCCTTTAGAGCATAAACATCCAATTTTCATATAGGAACATAATAGAGAGAGTGAATGAACATGCTTTGAACTTTTTTCAAACGCACGCCAACCAATCATCGTAAGTTGAACAATCACACCAATGACTGTGAATGCGAGGAGAGATTCAAAAGATTTTCAATGGATGTAAACATAAATAGGAAGGACCAGGAGGATTCCCTCTCCGATATAAGCGGAAACGAGGTTTTCCAGAACGCCTGTTTCAGCCGGCGAAGGTATCCAGTAAAAAACCTCCGCCCCTATGGGCGGAGGTTTTAAGATTCAAAAGATTCCACAACAATTTTTCCGATGGCCTTCCCGGATTCAAGCTTCTCATGAGCTTTTTTCATGTTTGCGGCATGGATGGGAGAAAGGGTTTCATTCAACGTCGTCTGTATGTTCCCTTCATCAATAAGACCGGAAATCTCATTGAGGAGTTCATGCTGTTTGATCATATCATCGGTTTGATACATCGGACGTGTAAACATCAACTCCCACACAAATGTTGCACTTTTACTCTGCAGCATGGTTAAATCAACGGGTTCCGGCATCTCTACGATGGAACAGATTTTCCCTTGAGGAGCGATGGATTCTGCCATGTTACTCCAGTGCTGCTCTGTTGCATTCAGGCAGAAAATAAAGTCCACCGTTTCGATTTGGATTTCCTTCAGCTGAGAAGAAAAGTCGTGATAGTGATTGATTGTGAAATCAGCTCCCCGCTTCTTCGCCCATTCCTCTGTTTCCGGACGTGAGGCTGTGCCGACAACCGTAAGCCCGGCCCGCTTCGCCAGCTGGGTGGCAATGGATCCGACACCACCGGATGCACCGATAATCAGAATAGACTTCCCTTTATTATCTTCTGGATGATGACTGACTTTTAAACGATGAAACAAGGCTTCGTAGGCTGTAATCGTTGTTAATGGAAGAGCGGCGCTTTCTGCAAAGGATAAGGAAGCCGGTTTCTTTCCGACAATGCGTTCGTCTATGAGGTGGAATTCACTGTTCCCGCCTTGCCGGGTAATATCTCCGGCATAGTAGACGTGGTCGCCTTTTTTGAAGAGGCTGGTTTCAGCTCCGGTTTCCACGACAACCCCGGCAACGTCCCATCCGAGGACCTTGGCTTCTGTTTCCGTGTCACCATTCGCTCTTACTTTGTAGTCGACAGGGTTGACTCCGACGGCTTCCACGCGTACGAGTAAATCACGACCTTCGGCTTTCGGTTTGTCCAGTTCCAAGTCGATCAGGCTTTCCTCATGGTCGACAGGCAGATGTTTATATAATCCAACAGCTTTCATTTTACTCATCACTCCCACATCCTTTCTCAACATCCATAGCTTTCGGTGTTAGAGTTCCTGTTTTGATCGTAAAGGATTCTTTATATTTTTTGAAGTACGCACATTTTTGTGGGAAAGTATCAAAAAGGATACCTGCTGGGAAAGACTTCTGCTCCTCTTCACACATGAACTTATGGTATAGTGACAGTATATAAAAAGGGATTACAATTGAAATGTTTCCTATAGAACAGGGGAGGCCCTCTATGAGTGCAGAAAAAAAAGATCAGACGGTTGGGAAACCTTTCTTGAACCAATATTCCTGTCCCGTAGAAGGAACGGTCCACGTCATCGGCGGGAAATGGAAAAGTGTCATCATTTTTCATCTGCTGGATGGAACGAAGCGGTTCAATGAGCTCAAAAGGCTGAACAGCGGCATTACCCAGCGGATGCTGACGCTGCAGCTGAGAGAGCTGGAGGCAGACGGGATTGTGCACAGAGAAGTGTATCCAGTTGTTCCTCCGAAAGTAGAATATTCCTTGACGGAGTTTGGTTTCTCCTTGAAGCCGATCGTCGTCATGATGCGGGAGTGGGGAAGGGAGAACATGGAGAAGGTCCTTTCCCACAGGGAATCGTATCAGGAAATGGAAAAGAGGAATGGATGAAGATCCATTCCTCTTTTTCTATCCGCCCCCTCAAGTTCATACACCTGTTTTAACGGTCAGGAGCCGGCCGATCTGTTCAGCTGTCTCCGCCAGATTGTCCCG
Source organism: Halobacillus sp. AWH4_228 (assembly GCF_056158365.1). Lineage (NCBI taxonomy): Bacteria > Bacillati > Bacillota > Bacilli > Caryophanales > Bacillaceae > Halobacillus > Halobacillus sp. AWH4_228. Next base: position 817,871 of record NZ_JBSWTE010000001.1, read on the forward strand.
GGCTGTGTCCGGATTCAAAGCGTCCTGTAAGGAGGAAGGTCCTCTCATGATCGAAAAGCAGGCATCGATTCCTGCACCATGATGTCCTTTTTCAACACCTGTAATGTCCCCGGCAAGAGCGATGACGGCTCTGCCCTGCTGTTTAGCACGTTCCGCTATGCCGGATGGAGCTTTTCCCATTGAACTCTGGGCATCAAGTTTTCCTTCTCCGGTAATGATGAGATCGGCTCCGGCTATGCGCTCATCCATCTTTATCTCATCGAGAATGAACTGGACACCAGACTGCAGGGAAGACTGGAGAAATCCTGAGAAGGCGGCTCCAAGTCCACCCGCCGCACCACTTCCTGCGGTGTCCTGAAGATCCAGCCCCAGCTGTTTTTGTACAATGTCAGCGAAATGCTTCAGTCCTTCATCAAGGAGAGAGACTTCCTCAGGGGATGCCCCTTTCTGCGGAGCAAAAATGTGAGCGGCCCCGTTCGGTCCATAAAGTGGATTGGAGACATCGCACATCGTGTGAATGACAACATCCTTCAGCCGGGGATGGACATGAGTCGTATCGATGTGAGCCAGTCGTGATAAATGACGGCCCCCATCACCGATACTCCGGCCATCCGCGTCCAGAAATTGAAAACCGAGGGCCCGGAGCATCCCGGTGCCTCCGTCTGTCACTGCGCTTCCTCCAAGCCCGACGATCATTTCCCGGCAGCCCTTTTCAAGAGCTTCGACCATGAGCTCTCCGACGCCGTAGGAGGTAGCGGATAAGGCATTTCTTTCTTCTTCGTTGACAAGCGGAAGTCCGCACGCTTCCGCTACCTCAATGACAGCGGTGGTGTCCTGGCGGATGATTCCATAGGCTGCTTTGACCGGACGTCTGAGAGGACCGCAGACGTTTTTATAAACGACTTTTCCTCCTAGAGCAGATACAAATGCATCCATAGTGCCTTCACCTCCATCTGCTACAGGGATGGTATCAACGCTGAATGAATCGGATGCGTTGATCAGTCCTTTCTGGACCGCTGCGTTCGCTTCCCTTGAGGATAAGCTACCTTTAAAAGAATCCAAGGCTACTAAAATATTCATGGGGGATCCCTCCGATAGAATGATTAAAAAAACACGGTTTATGTCTGCTATAATAGATGCAACAAAATGAGGTGAACTGACATGAGATTTGAAGAACGTGTTCATAAATATGAATATAAGCTGAATGATACCGATGACCAGATCATTGACTACATCCTTCAATATAAAGAAGATGTGACCGGCGGATCCATCCAACTGCTTGCTTCACAGGCCTATACTGTCCCCAATACCATTACAAGGCTTTCGAAAAAACTCGGCTACGACGGATTCTCTCATATGAAGAACAGTCTGAAAGTAGAACTCGAAGAACCGTATGAAGTCCCGGATGACGATTCCTATTCTTTAATCCAGAAAACCTTTGAAATCCTTGATCAGGACCGGATGATGGAAGCGGCTCGTCAGCTTGCGGAGTCCAAACAGGTGCTTCTTTTCGGGCTTGGAGATTCTTCGGACCTCTGCGAAATGATGGCCAGAAACCTCCGGGTGGTCGGCAAGCCGACGAGCCATCACATTCACCGGCACGAAATCCTCCACAGTCTCGACCAGGCCAATCAGCAGAGCGTCCTTTTCTTAATCAGCCTTTCCGGAGAAACGCCGCTTGTCCTGGAGGCGGCCGAAAAAGCCGTGGAAAAGAAGATTCCTATTATATCCTTGACTCATTTTACGAAGAACCCGCTGCAGGCGATGGCGGCCATCAATCTCTATTGTTATGCACCGAAAAAAACGAAAAACGGCTACAATATAACGGGACGGACGCCGGTCATGGTTGTTTTAGAAACATTATCCCAGTATTTTTGGAAATCTTACTGAAGTTGTTTCCGCATACACAAGAAAACGCTTTAATAAGAAAAAGATGTGTAAAAATAAGAAGAATCCATCTTCTTATTTTTTTTTTGCTAAGATAAAGCCAAGTGATGAAAACACTTACAAAGCGGAGGTGGAACAGAATGGAACTAAGAAAATTGACCTCACCCCATTTGATAAGTACGAAAATACATCTTGCTTCGAAGCAGGAAGCCATTGAGTATTTAGTCAAACAGCTGGATGAGGAGGGAAAGCTTCATTCCAAGGACGAATTTTTGAAAGCGGTTCAAGACAGAGAAGAGCTGTCCCCGACTGGGTTTGAAGGAGGCCTCGCAATCCCGCACGGGAAATCGACGGCCGTGAAGGAAGCGGCTTTCGCTGTAGCGACGGTTGAAAAACCACTGACGGACTGGGAGAGCATCGACCCTTCCAATCAGGTCGAACTCATTATCCTGTTAGCAATCCCGGATCAGGAAGCAGGATCCACGCACTTATCTTTATTATCTGAATTTGTCACCCGTTTATCAGACGACGCGTATAAACAAGGGCTTTTGAACGCTTCTTCAAGCGAAGAGCTATTTGAACGGCTTGATGCGGTAGAAGAGGAAGCAGAGGAATCAGAGGAGAACGCAGAACAATCAGCGGAAACTCGTCTCATTCTAGCCGTCACCGCCTGTCCAGCCGGAATTGCCCATACGTATATGGCAGCGGAAGCGTTGACGAAGGCAGGAAAAGAGATGGGTTATAGAGTTCTCGTAGAAAAACAGGGAGCCAACGGTATTGAAGACCGTCACACGAAACAGAACTTAAGAAAAGCGGATGCGGTCATTTTTGCTAATGACGTTGCTGTCAAAGATGAAGAGCGCTTTGCTCACCTGCCGAAAGTGAAAACGTCGGTAGCAGCGCCACTCCGGGATGCCCGCGGAATATTGGAAAAGGCGGAAGCAAAAGCAGCCGGTTATGTGAAGGATGAACAGGTTTCCGAAGCGGCTGCGGCTGATGATACGGAAGAAGAACAGGATGGAAAAGGGTTTAAAGCAGAAATCAAGGATTCCATCCTTACCGGGATTTCCTACATCATTCCGATCATCGTTGCCGGTGGGATGACGCTCGCTGCGGCTGTGTTAATCTCGCAGGCTTTCGATCTGCAGACGCTCTATGATACGGAAGGTTCATGGCTCTGGATGCTCCGTCAGCTCGGCGGTGGCCTTCTCGGTCAGCTGATGGTGCCGATTCTGGCCGCCTATATGGCCTACTCGATTGCAGATAAACCGGCGCTTGGACCTGGTTTTGCTGCTGGTGTAGCTGCCAACTTGATCGGCTCCGGGTTTCTCGGCGGGATGCTCGGTGGTTTCCTAGCCGGATTCTTCCTGAAATTCTTGAAAAACAAAATCAAGCCCAAAGGTACATTTGCCGGGTTCATCAGCTTCTGGGTCTATCCCGTCCTTGGTACGCTTGTGGTTGGATCGATTATGCTGTTCGTCATCGGAGAACCACTGGCCTGGATCAATAACGGTCTGATCAACTGGCTTGGAAGCTTATCGGGAGCCAACGCCCTGATTCTTGGAGCGATCCTTGGCGCTATGGTTTCCTTCGATCTGGGAGGACCTGTCAATAAAGCCGCCTATACGTTCTGTATCGGAGCGATGGCGAGCGGTAACTTTATTCCTTATGCAGCCTTTGCTTCGGTTAAAATGGTGTCCGCTTTTGCTGTCACTGGAGCTACGATTCTCGGGAAGAAATATTTCTCCCTTCAGGAACAGGAAATTGGAAAACAGACGTGGCTGCTCGGCCTTGCCGGCATTACGGAGGGAGCGATTCCATTTATGATCAATGATCCGCTTCGTGTCATTCCTTCCCTGGTAGCCGGTTCTGCGGTGACGGGAGCCATTGTCGCCTACTTTGACCTTGGATTGAATGTACCGGGCGCCGGCATCTTCTCCCTCGCTCTCCTTCAGGGACAGCCGATTCTGCTCGCTGCAAGTCTCTGGTTCGGCGCGGCTCTGCTCGGCGCATTGATTTCTATGGTTCTATTGATCGCAACAAGAAAAAGGAAAATAACGAAAGAAGCGGCTGCTGCCGCCTGATAGAGAAGTACGAATGAATAAGGAGGATATCGAAATGAAGCAGGCCCACATTGTACCGCATATGCACTGGGACAGAGAATGGTATTTTACAACAGAGGAGTCCCGTATCCTCTTAGTGAACAACATGGAAGAAATTATGGATAAGCTTGAGAACGATCCCGACTATCCCTATTATGTGCTCGATGGACAGACATCCATTTTGGAAGATTACTTTGCTGTAAAGCCGGAAAATAAAGAGCGGGTCCGAAAGCTCGTCCAGGAAGGGAAGCTGATCATCGGACCGTGGTATACGCAGACCGATGAAATGGTGGTCGGAGCTGAATCCATCGTCCGCAACTTGTTGTATGGCCATAAGGATTCAGAAGCCTTCGGGGCGCCGATGAAAATCGGCTACCTGCCGGATTCGTTCGGTCAGTCGGCTCAGATGCCTCAGATTTTCAACGGCTTTGACATCCAATATTCGATTTTCTGGCGCGGTACATCGGAGCGTCACGGCACGGATAAAACAGAATTCCACTGGGAAAGTGAGGACGGATCCAGCGTCCTCGTCCAGCTCTTCCCACTCGGCTATGCCATCGGGAAGTACCTGCCGGAGGATGAAGAAGCGCTCCAGAAGCGGATGGATAAGTATTTCCGTGTACTCGACCGCGGGGCTACGACCGATCACATCATCCTTCCCAATGGACATGACCAGATGCCGATTCAGGAAAACATTCACACGATCATTGAAAAGCTGCAGCGGCTTTACCCTGACCGGGAATTTTTCTTAAGCCGCTATGAAAATGTATTTGAGGAACTGGAGAAGAACGACGACCTGCCGTTGTTATCCGGAGAGTTTCTTGATGGAAAATATATGCGTGTACACCGCAGCATCTACTCCACAAGAAATGATATCAAAGCAGCGAATACACGCGTGGAAAATAAGCTGACCAACGTGTTGGAGCCGCTGGCGTCCATGGCCTATTCGCTCGGCTTCGAATACCATCACGGACTGATTGAATTGATCTGGAAGGAAATGATGAAAAACCATGCCCATGACAGTATCGGATGCTGCTGCTCTGATAAGGTGCACAGGGAAATCCTCAACCGCCTGTTTCTGGCTGAGGAAAAAACGGATCAGCTGATCGAATTTTATAAGCGTAAAATTACGGATGCGGTCCAAGCGGAGCATGATGTCGTTTCCGCCTTCAACTTCCTCCCTTATGAGCGCGGGGAAGTCATTACAGATAAAGTCGTGACGAAGCTGGAATCCTTCGTCATGGAGGGCCATGACGGCCGGGGAGTTCCTTTTGAAGTCCTGGAGAAAAACATTCTTGATCCAGGTCTCATTGACCGTCAGATTGTCCACTATGGCAACTATGATCCGTTTTATGAATATACCATTCAATGGAAGGACACCCTCCCTTCCATGGGGTATAAGACGTATGAAATCAAACCGGAAGAAGGAGCGCTTGCTGCTGCCGGCCCGCATCAATCAGATAAACGGGAAATCGAGACCGATCACTACCGGATTCAAGTGAACAGCAATGGTACACTCACCATTTACGACAAAAGGAACAACGTGGAAATCCAAGATGTCCTGCTTCTGGAAAACGGCGGTGATGATGGGGATGAATATGACTATTCCCCGCTTGAGAATGAGACGTTGATCTATAGTCGTTCGATGGAAGCAGACGTTCAAGTGTATGAAAATGATTACAGTGCCAGGCTGGATATCGCGTTGCAATTACCTGTACCCGCCAACTTGGAAAGCCGGAAAGCTGGGAAAATCGACAGCTTCGTATCTGTTCAATGGCACTTACACATTGCGAAGCATAAGCCGGTCATTGAGGTGAAAGCAGACATTAACAACCAGGCCGGGGATCACCGTCTGCGCGCCCTCATTCCAACACAGATTGCCTCCGCTTTCTCATGGTCGGATAATCAATTCGGCATGATCAAACGCGATGTCGTCGACAGCGCGATGGATTATTGGGAAGAGGAAGACTGGGATGAACGCCCGGATTCCATTTATCCGATGCTGTCCTATGTCGGTTTATCAGACGACAAACGCGGGGTCACGCTGCTTACGAACAGCGTTCGTGAATATGAAATCATCGGAGATTCCTTTGATACGATCGCAGTCACGCTGTTCAGGAGTGTCGGCGTATTAGGAAAAGAAGAGCTGGTGAGGCGTCCGGGACGTCCATCAGGAATAAAACTTCCGACACCGGACTCCCAGATGATCGGCCGTCTGGAACTTGACTTTGCACTGGTGCTTCATGAAGGATCACTCTCAGATGCCGGGGCAGGGAGAATCGCGAAAGAGTATACAACCCCTGTGGAGATTTATAATAGAATTCCTTACAATGCAATGAAACTGAATGAATCCGGCCTCGTGACCCCGGGATCGCATTCACTGCTGAAGGAAGGAAATGAAGGAGCCGTTCTAAGTACGCTCAAAAAAGCAGAAGATGAGGAACGTCTGCTGCTGCGCTTTTTCAATCCGAAAGAAGAGGAGCAGGAAGCAGAATTTCACCTTTCCTCCCATTCGGAGAACATCCAGGAGGCGAAATTGAACGAGGTGCCTCAGGAAACGTTGCTGCACCAACAAGGAAGAGTCTCTCTATCCTTGAAGCCGAATCAGGTGACATCCATCTTGTTTTAACATAAAGAAAGCCCCGTCTTCGTAAAGACGGGGCTTTCTTTATGGTTGATCAGGAACCGAAGTTCACAATCATATCATGGGTTTTCTGAATTTCAGCATCAGACATGAAAATCAGGTACATGCCGTTCACCATCTGTCCATCTCCGGACATTTGGTAGGTGGACGTATTTTTACGGGCGCTGCTGTAGTTCGTCGCCAGACGCCTCATATCAGAGAACTGCATGTTCGTACTCACATTATCTCCAAGCACATCCATCACATTTCCCACCTTATTCACCGCATCAAGGCTTGCTCCTTTATCAATAATACCAGTAATAACCTCGCGCTGCCGCTCGTTACGGCCGAGGTCTCCATTTGGATCGTCTTTCCGCATCCGGACATAGGACAGGGCTTCCTGTCCATCAAGCTCAAGCTCGCCTTCTTCAAAGGTGTAATTGCCGGACGTAAAGGTCATATCGTTCTGAACCGTTACACCGTTGACAGCATCCACAACCTGGGACAGGCCTTCCATGTTCACACGAATATAATAGTCCAGGTCGATATCAAGGAAATTTTCCACCGTATTGACCGCCATGTCACTTCCGCCATAGGCGTAGGCATGGTTGATTCTCGTCACGCGGCCGTCATTGGCGATTTCCGCCCGTGTATCACGGGGAATGCTGACCATCTGCATCTGGTCATTGTTCGGATCAAGCGTCATCACAATCATCGTATCGGAACGACCGACGTCATTTTCGCGTTCGTCGACGCCCAGCAGAAGGATATTGATCGGGTCTTTATTGTCTACTTTCGCTTTCGTTTCGTCATTATCAATGGAAGCCACACTTTCGTGTAAATCTTCATTCACTGTTGTGCGGACATCCTGCAGGATCATATATGCATAAACTCCTCCTGCGACAAGGATCAGTGCCAGTGCAGCCAGGAGGATTCTCCAGCGTTTTTTCTTTCTGCGCTTTTTCTTCTTGGAACGTCTGCGCTCTTCCATACCCCCACCTCTTTCATTCAAACTACTTCTATTATACGATTTTTGTAGAACCTTGTAAAAATAATCCTGCATTTTGTCTTGGGAGAAAAGTCATTCTGATCATTCGTGGAAATGGGAAATTCATTTGTAGAGAAGGAAAATGGTGTCGCATAACGAAATGGTACCGTGGGTCTTTATCTACCAACCAAAGGAGGATTTGATGTTAAAACGAGCCATTCATGTATCCAACACACTCATGCAGCGTTACCTGCCCGATCCCTTTCTTTTCGTCATTCTATTAACGATGGTGGTCTTCGGGTTAGGGTTGATATTTACACCAAGCACGCCTGTCCAGATGGTGCAGTACTGGGGGGAAGGGTTTTGGAACCTTTTATCGTTCTCCATGCAGATGGTGCTCGTACTTGTCACCGGCTTTGTTCTGGCGAGCAGTCCGGTGTTTAAAAGTGCGCTCGGACGACTGGCATCTACAGCCCGCACACCGGGCCAGGCTGTTGTCATTGTGACGGTTGTTTCCCTGGCAGCCAGCTGGATCAACTGGGGGTTCGGACTTGTCATCGGAGCCTTATTCGCAAGAGAGCTTGCCAAAAGAGTGGAGCGGGTGGATTACCGGCTTTTAATTGCAAGCGCTTACTCTGGGTTCCTTGTCTGGCATGGGGGACTGGCCGGTTCTATACCACTGACGATCGCCACACCTGATCATTTCACAGCAGATTCCATCGGGATCATCCCCGCTTCAGAGACGATATTTGCCGGATTCAACCTTGCGATAACAGCCGCGTTATTCATCGCTGTACCACTTTTGAACAGGAGGATGTCACCAGCAGAGGAAGAAAGGTTTGTCATCGACCGTTCCCTGCTTGAGCAGCCTCGTCATCAGGAGGCAGCCGGGCTGGAGGCGGACGCCCTGACACCGGCCGTCCGCATGGAAAACAGCCGGATTCTTTCCATGATCATCGGAGGACTTGGCGTTGGATTTCTCGTGTACTATTTTGTTACGACCGGTTTTCAATTGAATCTGAACATCGTCAACTTTGCTTTCTTATTTATGGGGATCCTTTTCCACGGCACGCCCAGGCATTTTTTGGACGCTGTGAGCGATGCGGTGAAAGGGGCGGGAGGCATTATCATCCAATTTCCGTTTTATGCAGGAATTATGGGGATGATGGTCGCATCCGGATTGGCAGCGCTTATGTCAGAAGCGTTTGTGTCCATCTCCACCCCCTTTACGTTTCCCTTCTTTGCCTTTTTAAGTGCAGGGATCGTGAACTTTTTCGTTCCGTCCGGTGGAGGACAGTGGGCAGTGCAGGCACCCATTATGCTGGATGCCGCCCAGCACCTCGGAGTATCGATACCAAAAACAGCCATGGCAGTCGCCTGGGGAGACGCATGGACCAATATGATTCAACCCTTCTGGGCCCTGCCGGCACTTGCGATTGCAGGCTTGAAGGCGAAGGATATTATGGGCTTCTGTCTCATCGTCCTTTTTGTAAGCGGTATCATAATTTCACTCGGGTTACTGTTCTTATAAATAAAAAAGCTCTGCCGAAAAGGCAGAGCTTTTTTATGGTGCCTCCAGGAGAATAGCCCCTTTTCTTTGGGTGGACGAACCTCCGAGTGTCCACGGGTAAACTACCTTGTGGGGCCTGGACCATCTGCTTTCCGCAGGTGTGGAACGATCTGAGCTCCTTTCAAGAGAAGGTTAATGCCATAGTCAGTACCTGCATACGAATGGTACTGAATTCTCTTATAAGATATAAAGCTTGTTGTTCTAGATATATGAGCTTTAAGAAAACGCCTATTTTTTAGATCATCATTCGGTGAAGTCACGAGGAGCGTTCGGTGGTGACGCCTGCGGCAAGCATCCACCGATAAGCGGAACGTGACCACTCACACAACATACAGATAACTCTAATGGAACGTTTTTTACAGCCTGGCAGGGTGTGAAAGACAAAGCATTTTGTGAATTTACATCAAGTAAGTCCGGTGATCAGCCTGAACGAATCCACCGGCGGTGAAAGAGACAACACGATTCCGCCCCAGCTGTTTCGCCTGATATAACGACTGATCGGTCAAATCAATGATCTCCTGCCTGTCTTCCGTTGTAGATGGATACGTGCTCGCCCCGATGGAAACCGTTATCGGAATATGCGATGTGGCATTGATCCAGAAGGTATGGGCCATCACTTCGCTCCGGATCCGTTCGGCAATGGCACAGGCACAGGAATTGGAGCAGTCCGGAAGAATGACAGAAAACTCTTCCCCACCGTTCCTGGAAACGATATCTGAGTTTCTTGTATGTTCCTGAAGAAGACGTCCGAGCTGCTTGAGTACCTGATCTCCAGCCGGATGACCATACGTATCATTCACATCCTTGAAGTGGTCCACATCAATGATAAGAAGGGACAACTCCTTCTTTTTCTTTTCGCTCTCCTCAAGCTGCTGGTTCCAGTGGAAATCGAACTGCCTCACATTGTTCAATCCTGTCAGATGGTCGATGGAAGCTTTTTGCTCATAGCTCTTAAAAAGAGAGTGGGACCGGTCGAGGTATTGAATGAGATAAATGATCCCCACACCGCCAAGACAGCTGATCACCCAGTATACAGGGAGCAGAGTTTCAAGAAGACTCCAATCCCTTACGACCACAGAAAGCACAATGGAAAAGACGAGGTTGGAATAAAAAATCATGTAAAAGCCTGAAATATAGCGGGGCTGATGACTTTTTCTCATTCGATCAATCACGATGATGCCGGCAAGGGTCACGATCATGAAAATAATGGCCGCCAACGATGAAAGGTTGAAGCCATGAAGGAAACGTCCGGCAATAATGAGGATAGTGCCGATAACGGCCGGCCGGACACCGCTGATTAACAGAATCATAAGGACGGGAACATGCCGCAGGTCCACAATCGTCAAATCAGTCACCTGAATGGAATAATACATCATTAAGTTTCCCATTATACCGGCCGCGACTCCATCAATCAGGCAGATCACCTTTAGTGGCAGATGTTTTTCAAGGGTGTGCCATCTTAATTGAAGATAGGAGAAAAACAAAGCGGTCAGGATGCAGATATTGACAAAAAAATCGGATACCATGGAACATCAACTCCCCATTGTACAAAAAAATGTGAACGTTCGTTTAGTCGCATTGCGTCGAATAAAATACAGTAATCTTCCCTCTCATATTACCATGATATTCCTTTGCGAAGAGCGTCCGATGCGCTAAATAGGTCTTTACACCTATATAAAATCTATGTAGAATTATGGTAAATAATATAAAAGGGATCATTCGATGGAGGAGGCAGACAGATGAGAGAGAACTTAGATCACAAATGGCTGGATCTTGTTGAGAAAGCAATGGATGGACCGTGTTCCAAAGAGGAATTCCGCCGTTACCTGAACGAACAGAAAATCCTGAAGGCCGGACGTGAATATGGAGAAAAGAATGCCAGAGAGAGAAATGGGCATTTGACTTTAGTTACGCGCGGACAGTAGTTACCGAACGTTTAGTTACCTTCCTTTATTTTCTAAATACATGTGGATGACAACCGCTCATCCTCTGAAAGGGAAACAAAATGAATACGAAACAAACCATTCTTGAAAATGCCCTGCAGTACTTTGCTTCCTATGGATATGACGGGGCTTCGATGTCATTGATTGCCCGCGAGACACAGATTACAAAAGCGGGGATTTATAGTTATTTCAAAAACAAGGAAGATCTGTACATAGCTGTACTCGACCATTTAGTAGTGTTTCACAAAGAATACTGGATGCAGAAAAAACAGCGGATGAAATCGGCGTCCAGCGAAAAAAAGTTGAGGGACAGCTTTATTATGTCGATCCAGACAGCCGTCAAAGAACCCGCATTGATTGCGTTCTGGCAGATGGCTCAGATTTCTCCGCCAAGGTCACTGGAACAGGTGGTAAGCGAAAAGATATCAGCATCCAGAAACTTTCTACTCGCCTATTTCGAAGAGATGTTCGAGGCTGGAAAAGCTGCCGGGGAAATTGAGACGCACCATTTGTCCCTGACCCTGGCTCATTCGTTCTACTGTCTGATGGAAGGGGCTTCCTTAAAGCATGTGAATGCAAATTTCCCTGATTACGAAGCAACGCTTCTTGCGATATTTGAATTGTTCTGGGACGGGTTGGAAGCTCGGGAAGCCGACGAATGGAAGATTGTTTGAACCGAAAACGAAATTCAGTTTAAAAAAAGTGCCCAAACCTCCGGAATGGAAGGTTTGGGCACTTCGTTTATGCGGCGCTTGTATCTTTCTGTTTTTCACTGCCGCGTTTTTTTGCGGCCAGTGCAAACGGTAGAGCCAGCAGCGCCAGGATGATGCCGACAACAACCACATTGGATTCTACAAGGTTGATCAAGTTGCCGAGGACGATCCCGACAACTCCGAAGTCCCCGTCACCAAATGTTGTTCCCTGGAAGCCTAAGGTTCCGAGAACAGGGAGAAGCAGCGCAGGAAGGAAGCTGATCATGACACCGTTGGCCATCGAACCGAAGATCGCACCTTTGCGTCCACCGGTCGCATTCCCGAACACGCCGGCGGCTGCTCCTGTAAAGAAGTGGGGGACGAGACCGGGAACGATGACTTTCAACCCGAGAAGGGGAAGGAACAGCATACTGATCAACCCGGCGGCAAAGCTGAAGAGAAATCCGATGATGACCGCATTTCCTGCAAACGGGAAAATAGCAGGACAGTCGAGCGCCGGTTTGGCGTTTGGTACGATCTTATCCGCAATCCCTTTGAACGCCGGCACAATTTCTCCAAGCAGCATACGCACACCAGCAAGAATGATGTAGACACCGGCAGCAAAAGTCAGTCCCTGCATGAAGGAAAACACCAGGAAGTTCTGACCTCCGCTTAACTCAGATTCTACAAAGCCGGGCCCCGCGGCTCCAGCGACGACGAAAAAGAGAATAACCATCGTCAGTGAGACAGACACAGAAGTATCTCTTAGGAAACTGAGGGATTTGGGGACTTTGATTTCTTCGGTGGACCTGGAGTCTTTGCCAACCACTTTTCCGATTGAAGCGGCAACAAGGTAGCCGACGGAACCGAAGTGTCCGACAGCAAAATCATCAGACCCCGTGACTTTTCTCGTATAGGGCTGAAGCATGGCCGGGAATAACACCATGATAGCTCCAAGGATGATGGAACCGAGAAGGATCATGCCTGCACCGGAAAAGCCCCCGGTCGTCAGAATGACAGAGATGAGACAGGCCATGAACATGGTGTGGTGCCCGGTTAAGAAGATATATTTAAAAGGGCTGATGCGGGCCAGGATAATGTTGACGACCATCCCGAACAGCATAATCATAGCCGTTTCTGTACCGAAGCTTTCCTGCGCCAGTGCAACGATCGCTTCGTTGTTGGGGATGACCCCTTCGACAGCAAAGGCTTCATCAAACATGCTGCTGAAGTTCCCGAGAGACTGGACGAGCACATTCGCCCCGGCTCCCAGGATGACAAATCCCATCACGGTCTTCAGCGTACCGGAGACGACATCTCCGGAATTTTTCTTTTGTACAAGGAGCCCGATAAGAGCGAATAATCCAACGAGGATGGCAGGGGTTCCCAAAATATCTTTCATGATCAAATCAACCATATAAGTCGCTCCTTTGTTTGATGGAATGGGTTAGGTTACAGGTTTTGTTCCAACGCGCTTCTCAACTCGTTCTTGTCCATCAGGTTCTGCAGTTTTACGACGTTCTTCTGCCCATCTTCCAGACTTTCTACAATATCCTCAGATCCGAGGAAGAGGTCGGCCTGCTCGGTTTTGGCCGTCGTCAAATCGGTGTGGGAGACTTCTGCTTCCTTCCCCATGTCCTGAAGGGCTGATTTCACATTCATTTCAACAATCATACTGCTTCCAAGTCCATTTCCACATACAACTAATACTTTTTTCATTTGAATACCTCCTCGTAATTTTACACTTCTATCGTTTGGTTGATCAGGTGAAGAATTTCGTCATGAGATGACGCTTCAATCATTCGATCGACGGCCTCTTCGTCAGAAAGCAGTTCCGTCAGCTGGGCAAGCGCTTTTAAATGGGTTTGATTATCAATGGCTGCCAGAATAATGATCAATTGCGCTCGATGCTTTTCCTTTTCAGAAAAAGCGACCGGTTCATTCAGTTTTAGGAGACTCATCCCGAGCTGCTCCACGCCACTTTCCGGACGGGCGTGAGGGATGGCGATCCTTGGGGCGATCACGATGTAAGGTCCCAGCTCTTTGACATTTGTAATCATAGCTTCAACGTATTCAGGATGGATGGAAGATTTGTCGATTAACGGCTGGGCAGCCGTGCGGATCGCTTCTTCCCAATCCGGAGCCTGTTCTTGAAGCTGAATCGTATCCTTCGTCAATAACTCGTTAAGCATTGGCTTTCTCAGCTCCTTTCTATCGGTATGAAGGCGGTCCAACATCATAGTCATCTCTTTTTGAAGCCGTTCCTGCTGGTGGACGGTCGCATACTTTTGAATCGTTTCCATCAATGCGGCCGGCAGGCTTCTGTCTGCGGGTTCTGTTTCCAATTGTTGATTCATGATTTGGATGACCCGTTCTTTTTCAAAATTGTTCAAGATGGCCGGGACGTGGATCACCGGTACCTCGTCCGACTTCACATAATTGGTGGAGAATACGACATCGGTGTCATGCTTGTTTTTCTGATACTCCCGTTTGGAAAGAATGGCAGTGATCCGAAGTCCGGCAATCAACTCTTCCAGCTGGGAACGAAGCATGTTGGATGTACCGATGCCGTTTTCACAGACGATGATGCCTCTGTACTTCGTTTCGACGGCTTTTTTTTCTTTGTTCAACCATCCCCCGAAATGAAGGGTGATATAAGCCGTTTCCTCCTCAGGCACCGGCCTGCCGATGAACAGCTCCAGGTGCTTCATGACGCGTTGGGTCAGATGATAAAGGTCGGCATAGGTTTCCTGAATGTTTTGAGACAGCTCGTTGGTGACTTTGACTCCATATTTAATCCGGTAATAGGCGGGTTTGATATGGGACAGCAGGTTCTCTTCCAGCCCTTTTCTGTCATCGAAGACGACAAATGAATAAATCTGAAAATCTTCGATCATCTGGTGGATCACCCGTCGCAGTCCTTCACTTTCCCTTTCTGAATACCGGCTGATGTCGTCGTGCTGCACTTTGGAACTAAGCAGGTTCATCGTCATAAAGCAGATTTCATCTTCCGGAAAAACCAGAGGCCATACGTTTTCCAGTTCCTTTGTAAGAACGGAAGCGGAACGATAGGCGTCGGTCTGTTTCAAAACTTCCTTTTCTTCCGGCTGTACGTGGACGAATTGGTTCATGTCGATCCGTTTGACCATCATCAGCATCTGAAGGGCCAGCAGATCGGCCATTTCGTCGGTAAATGTGGCCCCGAGCTGTTCCTCAACATCAAACAGGAGCCGTTTGATGATCCGGCTGCTTTCTCCGGACGGAAGGAAAGAGGGCAGGGCCATGTGTTGGATGTTGTTTTGAACCGTCACCCACTCAGGATGGGAATAGGCATCAACGACCAGGTTCAAGAGCATCAGCCTCTGGACACCCTCCGGTCCCTCCACCTGGTAGCCTGCTCCTTTTTGGTAATGGAGTCTCAACCCCGTCTGGTCAAATTCCTGTTTGAGTGATGCAATTGCTTTGGCGACCGTTCCTCTGCTCATATGGGTGAGATCCATAAAGGTATTCATCGATGCATGGGGCTGTAAAAGAATGTTTGCTTTAATCAACAGGGTGCGTTCTTTTATTGAAAGCTGGTAATGCCAGCCGTCAAAATGAAGGGAAGCCCCTTCCAGGTGATGTCTGGATGATTCAGGCAAGCAGAGTCCCTCTCCGTGTCTGGTCTCGAGCCGTTCCAGCTGCTGGCCGGCCAGCCAGTCGTTGATCTGTTCGACATCATAGTACACGGTGCGTGGAGAGACATTCATTTGGAAAGCGAGCTCTTGAACAGGGACAGGAGTTGTCGACTGATTCAAAATAGATATCAGGTGTGCACGCCTTTTATCTAAAACCATGGAGGGGCCCTCCTTTGTTTTTCTAGGAAATTCATGCAAGATTGTACGTTGTGATTGGGATGATCATCTTATGTTATGAGTATAGCCGTTTAATGACGGATATGTAAGGGGTTTCAATGTTCATAGTTTTTCATATGCAAATTTGCAAAATTATACGCATGGAAGGCTGATGAAGGGTTTCTGTGAAAATTTGAATGTCGGCCGTAGAAACGGGGGATATTTTCCATGGTCCTGCATATAGTGGTATAAGCTTTATAATGGAGGAATGGAAACGTGAGAAAGTGGCTGGGAACCTTCTTTGTTTTCCTAATCGTAGCCGGCTGCGGCGCAGGATCTTCGCAGCGGGCCATTCAGGAACTGACATCCACGATGGAACATGAACTTCATATCGTTTACTTTTATGAACAGGAACGTCCTACAGAAAAGCTGGAGGCTCAGCTGACGGGGATGAAAGTGTTTCTGGCGAGAAAAAATATACCAGCTTCCATCAGTTACAGGAAGATCAAGGACGATAAGGATTATGAAGAACTACTGGGAGTCAAAGACGGGCAGATCCTTGTATTCGATTATAAAGGCATCCGCTTTAACGCCCGTAATATACACGTGCTGGAAGGCATGATCTTACAGCTTTCCAACCCATAAGCAGACAGAGACTTAGAAAAGTCTCTTTTATTTTTCTGTTTTTTCCAAATTTAGAAAAACCTCTTCCACGATATCCATGGATATGCTACCTTATACATAATAGATAATTGGAAGCGTTACCATTGAAGGTGGGCCAGAAATGAACGCTTGGAAAACCAGGAGACAGTGATGGAGGAGGATGAATCATGATCGATGTATCGACCTGTCAAAAGACGACATTTAAAGGACTGAAAGCAGTTGTACTGGAGAATGAGTATGTACGCTCTGTCATCCTTCCTGACTACGGAGGAAAGATGGTCAGTTTTTATGACAAGACCATTCAATATGAGTGGCTGTATCAGGCACGGGAAGAGTCCCTCCGGATACCGCCGTACGGGGCGGATTTTTCGGCGTATGATTCCAGTGGGTTTGATGAAATGTTCCCCGGTATCGATCAGGGCCCTCATCCTGTAACGATGGACGAAATTCCCGATCACGGGGAAGTATGGGCCATGCCTTGGACATGGAAGGCCACCTGCGATGGAATGGAATTGACGGTGGAGAGTGATCGGTTTCCGTATCGGTTGATGAAACGGGTCAAGCTCGGGAAGAACGATGTGGAAATCACCTACAAGGCAGTCAATAAGGGATCGGTTCCATTTCCTTTTATATGGACACCACATGCGCTGCTCAACTATAACGACCAGACGGAAATCCAAGTACCAGAAGCGATGAAGGAAGTGATGAGTGTAGAAGCTTCCTCCACCCACTTAGGTGGTTGGGGCACAACGCACACCTATCCGGAAACCTCATCCGTTTCTACGGGGGAGCGGATCGACCTGGCTAAGCTCGAGCCGTTGGAGGACGGCACGGCTGAAAAGTTTTATTTCACAAAGCCTCTCAGTGAAGGCTGGTGCGCCCTTGTACAACCGGACCTTGGAAGGAAATTGACTTACCATTTCCCTGAAGAAAAAGTTCCATACCTTGGCGTATGGAAAACCCGCGGGGGCTATAGAGGCGAGCATAACATCGCCCTTGAACCGTGTACTGGTGTCTATGATGATGTGTATGTAGCGGACAAAATCGGCCGGGCATCCTACATTCCCGCAAACGGCTCCTACACATGGAAGTTTAAGATGGAAACAGGCAGCAGTTTTTAAAAAGATGAGAAGCCTGCGAATCATTACAATCCTGGAATGTCAGGAAAGAATGGGAGCTAGCATGTGGTCTCTGGTCACGTTCCGCTTATCGGTGGATGCTTGCCGCGGGCACGGCCTCAGCTAACTTGGGCAGGAAAACCACCTGTCCAAGTGGATCTTCGGCTCGTGCTGTTCCCGCAGGCGTCACCACCGAACGCTCCTCGTGACCTTCCCTGATGATGCTCTATAAAAGGAAGATTTTCTGTTTATCAGAAGATCTTCCTTTTTTATGTCCAAATCATAGAAAAAAGCATGTGCCTTCTCTTTATCAATCTGTATGACGAAACCAAAAGACGTACAACTCATAATCGGTTGTCTGCTCGGGTGCTGTCCATGTCCTGAATCCTTCTCCCCTTATCCAACAGATAAAAGAATGGTCGGAACTTCTGGAGGGGGGCTGGAAAGCAGAAGGTTTTATAATTTGTTGAGACTCCGACCATTCATCGGACTCTTTTTTGTGTAATAGATAAAACAGCAAAAAAGTGCAGAATTATGATGATTTTTGGAAATTCATGGTGAAGAGGCAGGAAGGTCAAGGCTTCTCCCGTCTCTAATCTGTCATAAAGATTCTCCTATTGTAAGCAAAAAAAGACAGAAAACGGCAGAATTTTTACCATTGAAACGCTTTCAGAAAGACCGCTAATATAGAAGTTACATAAAAAAGCGCATACATACATTTGGTTCCGCTTACACAAAGGAGAGGCATCTATGAATGCATTTACAGTCGTATCATTCTTATTTTTTACAGGTTTCGTTGCTCTCGTAGCCTGGTGGTTTACTAGAAAGGAAAAACTCGATACACAGGACGGCTATTTCCTTGGCGGGCGTAACTTGAGCGCCTGGGTCATTGCTGGTTCCCTGATGCTCACGAACCTATCAACCGAGCAGCTGGTCGGCCTGAACGCGCAGGGCTACTCGGATACCCTTGCCGTCATGGGCTGGGAAGTTGGATCGGCCATTTCATTGGTTATTGTAGCTTTCTTCCTGCTGCCTCGCTATATGAAAGGCGGCATCACGACGATTCCCGATTTTCTGGAGGATCGTTATGATTTTAATACAAAACAGATTGTGACGATTCTTTTCTTATTCGGGTATGTATTCAACCTGCTGCCTCCTATTCTTTATTCCGGAGCTGTAGCGATCAACGGTTTGTTTGATATTCCGGGCGCACTCGGTGTAAGCCGTACGGTCGGAATATGGATCACCGTCTTTGCAATTGGTACTGTCGGTTCGATCTACGCAGTTTTCGGAGGATTGAAAGCGGTCGCCGTATCCGACACGATCAACGGCGTCGGTCTGTTGATCGGTGGTTTGATGATTCCGATTTTAGGTCTTTTCGCTCTTGGGGATGGATCGATGACAAATGGGATCCAGACAATTGTGCAGGATTCTCCGGAAAAATTGAATTCTGTCGGCGGACCGGACAGCCCGGTACCATTTGGAACGATGTTTACAGGGATGCTGCTTGTGAACCTGTTCTATTGGGGGACAGCCCAGCACATCATGCAGCGGGCGATTGCTGCCAA
Organism: Halobacillus sp. AWH4_228; assembly: GCF_056158365.1. NCBI lineage: Bacteria > Bacillati > Bacillota > Bacilli > Caryophanales > Bacillaceae > Halobacillus > Halobacillus sp. AWH4_228. Next base: position 836,858 of record NZ_JBSWTE010000001.1, read on the forward strand.
AAACTTAAAAGAGGGCCAGAAGGGTGTTTTAATTGCTGCATTTCTGAAGCTGCTCGGTCCTGTATTCCTGATCGTACCGGGAATCATCGCCTTCAATATGTTCGGTCCGGGTCTTGAACCGACCGACGCCTACCCCCGCCTCGTCGCGGAAGTGCTTCCGGCACCACTTGTGGGCTTCTTTGCGGCAGTCTTGTTCGGAGCGATTTTATCCTCCTTCAACTCAGCCCTGAACTCTTCGGTTACCTTGATTGCCTTGAACATTTACAAGCCGTATTTCAACCCGGATGCTCCGGATAAGGTAGTCGTAAGAAAAGGGAAATCTGTCGGTATCATTCTTGCTGTATTTGCGATGTGTATCGCTCCGCTTATCGATAAAGTGCCGCAGGGATTTTTCCAATACCTGCAGATCGTTAATGGGTTTTATAACGTACCAATCTTCACCATTCTCATTGTCGGGTATTTAACGAAACGGGTGCCGTCCATTGCAGCGAAAATATCATTGTTCGTCTTTATTTCCATCTACGCAACGACCCAGCTGGTCTGGGATACAGGCCTTCACTTCCTGCACATTCTCGGCATCCTGTTTGTCCTTTGTACTGGATTGATGCTTCTGATCGGGAAGCTTCGTCCGAGGGATACCGACTTTGTACTGGAAGAAAAAGCGAAAGTGGATATGACGCCGTGGAAGCTCGTCTATCCTGTCGGCCTGGCCGCCACAGCTGCGATGGTCGTCATCTACCTGCTGCTCTCCCCAATCGGCATCTTATCCTGACTGATGTTCCCGCCTTCTTTTTGATATAATGAGAGTATTGTCAAAAGGAGTGAAAGGCGGGAAAAAGAATGGGAAAAGCCAGTCAGCCGATTGAGTCTTTTTATCATAAAGTGTACGAGAACCTGGATGCGTTCCATGAAGAAGCGCAGGAGCTTCAACGAGCAGAGTCCGGTGGCGATCCAGTGGATGACGAAAAGCTGGAGCGGACAGAATTTGCGCTCCAGCTGGCTAAGGACGTCCTCGAGAACTTCGTGGACGATGGCAAGAGCATGACCATCAACTACGATAAACGTTCGGTCACCATTGAAGTACCAAAACGCTGAAAACAGGGCGGCTCCTGTGGAGAGCCCAATGTCTGCAAGTCGCATGCGGTCACGCTCCGCTTATCGGTGGATGCTTGCCGCGGGCCCGGCCTCAGCTAACTTGGACAGGGAAACCACCTGTCCAAGTGGATCTTCGGCTCGTGCTGTTCCCGCAGGCGTCACCACCGAACGCTTCTCGTGACCTCACGAAAGGTTCATATGAAAAAGGGAAGGTTTCCTGTTCTACAGGAAACCTTCCCTTTTTCATACGTTTGCATAATACCGGAGAAGAATATGATCTCTTGAAACCTGTCTTTCGCAGGATAACAAGCAGTGTGGCTCATGACAGAGGGCCCAAAATCGTTTGGGTATAGGTGCTGGCGCTGTCCACTTACCATCATATAAAAAATTCATCCTACCCTGGGCGAGACATCCTTTTTTGGATCCGAAAGGTGTTGCGACCATTCCGCTCCTGCGGAAAAACGGGCGGCCGAGACCCCGCAGGGCGTTCTCTCCGAGGAGGCTTGGACGTTCGTCCGCGGAAAGGGGCTTCTGGAGGCGCTGGTTCAACATAGAGCTGCTGGAAGCGTTGAAAGGACTGCCCTGACCGGGGCCGTCCTTTCTTATGTCTGATTCTACTGTTACAAATGTTTGTGAGATTCGCGGAATCTGCCGGGAGTGAGGCCGGCCTGCTTTTTAAAAACCTTCGTAAAATAATTGGCGTTTTTATAGCCGGCAAGGACGGCGATTTCCTCAGCCGAGTATTTCGTATTCGCCAGCAGTTCCTTCGCTTTGTTGATCCTGATCGACGTTAAGTACTGAATCGGCGTCTGACCGGTGGCGGCTTTGAACTGCCTCGTAAAATGATAGCGCGACATGCCGGAGGCTTCCGCCATATCATCCGGGCTGATTTCCTCGGTGTAGTGGTTTTTGGCATACATGCTTGCGGCGATGATGGCATCCGGCCACTGGACGAGTCCTTTTTCCAAGGTGGAGCAGTAATGAAACAGCTCCATCGTGAATTGATAAGCGTAGCCGGAAGCCTGATGGGCATTGGCGATCTCTTTATTGGCCGCTGATTCGAGCAGCTGGTGGACGTAGGAGACGGGCGGCGCATCCGGAGGCATATGGAGGATCGCTCCGACATTCTCCTGAATCTGGTTCCAATAGGACTCCACCACATTTCCATACAGCGTCAAAAACATGAATTCCCATTTATCACTGTGATCGGGGAGATAATACCGGTAGTCCCCGGGGATGTTAACGATGAACGCCTGTCCCGGCGTCAGCTCATAGGTCGTTCCTTCAATATCGATGGCTCCTTTTCCTGCGGTCGTGTACTGGAAAATATACTTCCCGCGGTCGCGCCGGTTCTTTCCGTCCCAGTCATACAGCGTGGTCGTCTGTTCGTCCCAGCCGAGGGACCAGATCTGGGCAAGCTGCTGCAGGTCCGGATCGGAAAACCGGTAGCCGTAGGAGCCGTGTGTCAAAGAAGAAGGGGTCAAAGCAATTCTCCTTTCCTGGAAAAGCAAATATAAGCAGAATTTCATAATGGTTAAGTTTCTGTTTTCCCTCCATATCATAACAGCTAACCTGATCTGGTGGAATATCGATAAGCAAAAATGTGCAGAATGCGTCTTTTTATTTACCATTGATTGAAAAGGGGTTCATTTTTACAATAAAGCTAACAACTACTTGGAAGCGTTTGCGGAAAAGATTGGAGGAGGAAACATCTTGGCGATTCACATCACGGAAGACAGCCGGCAGTTTCACTTACAAGGAAAAAACATCAGTTACATTATACATGTCCTTAAAAACGGTCAGATCGGCCATCTTTATTATGGAAAGAAAGTAAGGGACAGGGACGATTTCAGTCATTTGTCCAAGGAGGAGTTCCGCGTCACTTCTTCCTATGTCTATGAGGAAGATCCAGCGTTTTCTCTGGATATGATTCCCCAGGACTACCCTGGGTATGGGACATCGGATTACCGGGAGCCGGCTTTTCACATCCGGCAGCCGGACGGTTCGAGAATATCGAACTTCGCTTACTCCTCCCACCGTGTCGCCCCGGGAAAGCCTTCGCTTGATGGGCTTCCAGCGACCTATGTGGAAGACGACGCAGAGGCGGAAACGCTGACCATCACTCTCTTGGACGACCATACCGGTATGAAGCTTGATTTAGTGTATACCGTCTATCATGACAAAGACGTTATCGTCCGCTCGGCAAGATTTACAAATGAAGGACCGGAACCGTACCAGCTGGACAGGGCGCTGAGTGCTTCCATGGACTTCCCGGACAGCGATTTTGAGTGGGTCCAGCTTTCCGGCGGATGGTCAAGGGAACGTCACATGCATACACAGCCGCTTCATCCGGGCATCCAGAAAATCCAGAGCACCCGGGGGACAAGCAGTGCCCAGCACAACCCTTTCATCGCTGTCCAGCGGCCGGGGACGACGGAGCATTCTGGAGAAGTCTATGGATTCAGTCTCGTATACAGTGGCAACTTCTTAGGGCAGATTGAAGTCGATCAATATGAGCAGGCACGGATCAGTATGGGGATCAATCCATTCGATTTCAGCTGGAAGCTGGAGCCGGGCGGATCGTTCCAGACACCGGAACTCGTCTCCGCTTTTTCATCGCATGGACGCAACGGTTTAAGCCATTTGTATCATGATTTGTATCAGAAGCGGCTTGCCCGCGGGCGCTGGAGGGATCAGGAGCGTCCGGTGCTCATCAACAACTGGGAAGCCACCTATTTCGACTTCGATGAACAGAAGCTTCAATCGATTGCCGAACAGTCCAGCCGGCTGGGTGTCGAGCTGTTCGTCCTCGATGACGGCTGGTTCGGCCGAAGGAATGACGATACAACGTCGCTTGGCGATTGGTTTGTAGATGAAGCGAAACTGCCGAATGGATTGAAACCGCTCGTTGAAAAAGTGAATGAGACAGGGATGACGTTCGGCCTATGGTTTGAACCGGAGATGGTATCCAAGCAAAGTGAGCTTTATGAAGCGCGTCCCGACTGGATTATCCAGGTGGCAGGAAGACACCCTTCTACAGGCAGGCATCAGCTGGTGCTCGATTTCTCCAACCCGGAAGTGGTGGACTACATCTATGATCGGATGAAAACCATTTTGTCAGAGGCCAACATCGAATATGTGAAATGGGATATGAACCGCTATATGACAGAAATCGGATCGGCACGTCTGGCTTCTGATCAGCAGATGGAAGTGCCTCACCGGTATATCCTCGGGGTTTATGATTTGTATGAGCGTCTTACCACAGCGTTTCCACACATTCTATTTGAATCGTGTGCAAGCGGAGGGGCGAGATTCGATCCGGGTATGCTGTATTACGCACCTCAAGGGTGGACGAGTGATGATACTGATGCCGTCGAGCGTCTGGCGATTCAATACGGAACCTCGATGGTGTATCCATTGAGCAGCATGGGCGCCCATATTTCCGCCGTTCCCAACCATCAGGTGAAACGGGTGACGAGTTTGAAAACGCGCGGCGATGTCGCCTTCTTCGGAGCGTTCGGTTATGAGCTGGATGTAACGAAAATGAACGAAGAAGAAAAAGAACGGATGAGTGAACAAATCACTTTTTATAAAAAGCATCGGGCTTTGTTCCAGTTCGGTACCTTTTACCGGCTGACGAGTCCGTTTGAAAAGGGCGGGAATGAAACGGCATGGATGGTCGTATCCGAGGACGGACAGCGGGCGGTCGCTGCCAGTTATCAAGTGCTGGCCCGCCCTAATCCAGGCTTCCGCCGGATCCAGCTGACCGGGCTGAATCCGGAGACGGAGTATAGGATTGCAGGCTTGGAGCGCACGTATTATGGAGATGAACTGATGCATGCCGGCCTGCAGCTGGAAAGCGGCTACGACGGATCACAGACAGGCGGACTGGAGGAGTCCGGCGACTTTACTTCCCAGTTGTTCGTCCTGACAGCCGTTACGAATTCTACAACAATGGATGAGGTGGAAAAATGAAGCAGATGATCAAGGCATTTCATGAACAGTTTGGAAACGGGGGAGACATTCACTCGTTTTTTGCGCCGGGGAGGGTAAACTTGATCGGCGAGCACACCGATTATAACGGAGGACACGTTTTTCCGTGCGCGCTGAGTGTCGGCACGTATGCGGTGGCCAGAAAGCGCAGCGATGCGAAGTTACGACTGTATTCGATGAACTTTCCTGAACTTGGTATGATAGAAGCGGACATGACTGCGCTCGTTTATGAAAAAGAGCAGGAGTGGGCCAATTACCCCAAAGGTGTCGCAGCGAAAATCCGGGAAGCGGGTTATCCGCTTTCTGAAGGGGCGGATATCGTCTATTACGGAAACATCCCGAACGGTGCCGGTCTTTCTTCATCAGCCTCCATTGAACTAGTCACAGGTGTCGTACTGGATGCCTTTGCCGGACTTGACATCGACCGGGTGGAGCTTGTGAAGCTTGCTCAAGCGGCGGAGAATGAGTTTGTCGGAGTCAACTGCGGCATCATGGATCAGTTTGCCATTGGTAAAGGCGAGAAGGATCATGCGCTCCTGTTGAACTGCCAGACGCTGGAGTATCAGAAAACACCGATCCACCTGGAAGACGAAACGCTTGTCATCGCCAATACGAACAAGCGCCGAGGACTGGCGGATTCAAAATACAACGAACGACGCCGGGAATGTGAAGAAGCTTTGGAGCAGTTGAAAACCGAACTGGAAGCCGACTTCCTCGGGGACATTTCTGTAGAAGATTTTGAGGCCTGTAAACACGTGATTGATGATCCTGTTACGCGAAAACGCGCCAAACACGTCATATATGAAAATGCACGTACGATTGAAGCGGTGGAAAAGCTGAATGCCGGGGATATCAGAGGTTTCGGCCGGCTGATGAATGATTCGCACCGTTCACTGCGGGAGGATTATGAAGTAACAGGAAAAGAACTGGATGCTTTAGTGGAAGCCGCCTGGGAAGAAGGAGCCGTTGGGTCGCGAATGACAGGCGCCGGGTTCGGAGGCTGCACCATCAGCATCGTTCCTAAAGCGGACATTGATACTTTTAAGGAAAACGTAGGAGAACAGTATTATAAGAAAACCGGTCTTGAAGCGGACTTCTACGTGGTGGAAATCGGCGACGGGGCGAAACGGTTGGAGGAGGAAGAGGAATGAGTGTACTAGTATGTGGAGGTGCCGGATACATCGGCAGCCACGCCGCAGCCCAGCTGCTGGACAGAGGCGAAAAAGTAATCATTGTAGACAACCTGCAGAAAGGTCATAAACAGGCCATTCTTGAGGGAGCGGTTTTATATAACGGGGACCTGAGAGATGAAGCTTTCATGAACCGTGTGTTCGAGGAAAATGAGATTGATTCTGTCATTCATTTTGCGGCGGATTCCCTTGTAGGGGAAAGTGTCGAGGAGCCACTGAAATATTACGACAACAACGTATACGGAGCGGTCTGCCTGTTGAAGGCGATGGCTGCTCATAACGTGAACCGGATTGTCTTTTCCTCCACGGCGGCGGTTTACGGGGAACCGGATCAGGTGCCGATCCAGGAAGACGACCGCACCTTCCCGACCAACCCTTACGGAGAAACGAAGCTTGCCATTGAAAAGATGCTCAAATGGGCCGAACAGGCGCACGGCATCAAGCACGTGGTGCTCCGCTACTTTAACGTAGCCGGTGCTGATCCGGACGGACGCATCGGGGAAGATCACCGTCCAGAGACGCATCTCATCCCGATCGTGCTGCAGGTAGCTCAGGAGAAGCGTGAAAAGATCATGATCTTCGGCGATGACTATCCGACCGCAGATGGCACCTGCATCCGTGACTACATCCATGTGACAGACCTTGTGGACGCCCATCTGCTGGCGATTGACAAGCTGAAACGCACAGAAGAAAGCGGCATTTATAACCTTGGGAACGGACAGGGCTTCAGTGTCAAAGAAGTCATCGATACCGCCCGCCGTGTGACCGGACGGGAGATTCCTGCCGAAGTGGCTCCGCGCCGCGCCGGTGATCCGGCTCAACTCGTCGCATCCTCCGGAAAAGCGATGGAGGAGCTTGGCTGGACGCCGCAGTATGCTGAACTGGAAACGATGATTCAAACCGCATGGGACTGGTTCCAAAACCACCCTGCCGGTTACAACCAATAAATTGAAGGGCTGGTGACAGACGTGTCCATTTATCACACCATTGAACGACTGCTTCAATACGGATTAGCCAAAAAGATGATCTCCGTGTGGGATGTCGATTACACCCGCAACCGCCTGTTCCATTTGTTTCAACTGGAAGGGAAAAATCCGGAAGAAACGCCGGAAGATCCGGTGCCGGATACACCTGTAGACCTTTTGGAACCGATGCTTGATTATGCAGTGGAGCAGGGACTGATCGAAGACAACACAACGACAGAACGGGACTTGTTCGACCCGAAGATTATGGACTGTCTCGTTCCACGCCCGTCGGAAGTCATCCGTGATTTTTATTATGCCTTTGAAAAGCAGGGGCCGGAAGCGGCGACGGAAAAATTCTATCAGCTTTCCAAGGATGCGCATTACATCCGCACGGACAGGATCGCCAAAAACAAACACTGGTACAGCGAAACGGAATACGGCGACCTTGAAATTACGATCAACCTGTCCAAGCCGGAAAAAGACCCGAAGGCGATTGCCGCGGCGAAAAATAAAAAAGCCGACAGCTATCCGGACTGTCTGCTCTGTAAGGAGAATGTCGGCTATGCCGGACGTCTCGACCATCCAGCACGGGACAACCACCGGGTGATTCCTGTCGATTTGGAAGGCGAGCATTGGTTCCTGCAGTATTCCCCATATGTGTACTACAACGAACATGCCATCGTTTTATCAAGGGAACACCGTCCAATGAGCATCTCCAAAGAAGGGTTCGACCGGCTGCTTGATTTCGTCGATCAGCTGCCCCACTATTTCGTCGGCTCCAATGCGGATCTGCCGATTGTCGGCGGCTCGATTTTGAGCCATGACCACTTCCAGGGCGGACATCATGAATTCCCGATGGCGAAAGCGCCTGTGGAAGAAAGCATCCATATTCCGGGATATCAGGATGTGGAAGCTGGAATCGTCCGGTGGCCGATGTCAGTGCTGCGTCTCAAGAGCACCGACCGCACACGACTGGCTGAGCTTTCCGACCGCATTTTGACGAAGTGGCGCGCGTATAGTGATGCGTCGGCGGATATTTATGCCGAAACAAACGGAGAGCCGCATAACACAATTACTCCCATTGCCCGCTATCGAGACGGGGCGTTTGAAATGGATCTCGTTTTCCGCAACAACCGTACGAGTGACGAGCATCCGATGGGAATTTTCCATCCACATGAGGAAGTGCATCACATTAAGAAAGAAAACATCGGCCTCATCGAAGTGATGGGACTGGCTGTCCTGCCGGGACGCCTTATTGATGAGATGGAGGCGTTGGCGGGATACATCCAAGGCGGAGAGCTTCAAGGAAAAGCCCTTAAGGATGAAAAAACAGCCAAGCATGTCCCGTGGGCGGAAAGCATCCGCTGGGAAAAGGATGATGTATGGCCGCAGCTGCAGGATGAAATCGGCCGCCGTTTTTCAGTCGTGCTGGAGCACGCAGGCGTATTCAAGCGCACGGCAGAAGGACAGGACGCATTCCGCCGTTTTCTACAAACGATATAGATTGGAATCAGGAGGACAGCTATGACGTACTTAGGTGTAGATTATTACCCGGAGCACTGGCCGGAGGAAAAGATCGACGAAGATTTGGAAGGCATCAAACAGCTGGGGGCCAACATCGTACGAATCGGTGAATTCGCCTGGCATCTGATGGAACCCGAGGAAGGAAGATTTGATTTTTCCTACTTCGATCAAGTCATTGAAAAGCTGAAGCAGAAGGATTTCCATATCATGTTCGGCACGCCGACCGCGACGTTCCCGGCGTGGCTGGCGAACCAATACCCTGAGATTCTATCGGCCGATGAATACGGCCATCCGCGCGTTTTCGGAGGACGCCGGCAGTACTGCTTCAATTCCGACGTCTATCGTTCGTATGCGGCAGAGATTACAAGAAAGGTCGTCGAGCATTATAAGAATGAGCCGGCCATCATCGCCTGGCAGATTGATAACGAATTCGGGCATGAAGGCAGCGATATGTGCTGGTGTGGGTCGTGTGAAAAGAAATTCCAGACCTATCTGGCCGAGAAGTATGACAGCATCGACCAGCTGAACGAGGAGTGGGGAACGATTTTCTGGGGCCAGACGTACAACGCCTTCTCAGAAATTCCTGCACCGAAACCGACGATTACGACGCATAACCCGAGCTTAAAGCTCGAGTGGGCGCGCTTCCGTTCTGACTCCCTGAACGGGTTTGCTCATGAAATGACGGAGATTGTAAAGGAAACAAAAGGCGCGCACCAGCAGGTCACGACGAACGTTTCCGGCGGGTTTTTCTCGAAATGGTTCGATCACGCAGAAAACCTCCGCCCGATGGACTTTGTCTCCTATGACAACTATCCGGTCTGGGGTGGACTGGAAGAGCCGATCGCACCGGAAGCGATTGCGATGATGCATGATTTCAACCGGGGGCTGCTGGATCAGAACTATTGGATCGTGGAAGAGCTGATGGGAGCGCAGGGCCATGATGTCATCGGATACCTGCCGCGTCCGAATCAGGCGAAAATGTGGTCGTACCAGGCTTTCGCCCACGGCTGCTCCAATCTGCTCTACTTCCGCTGGCGCGGGATGACGAAAGGGGCAGAGCAGTTCTGCTATGGTGTCGTCGATCATGATAATGTGTATGGCCGCAAATACAAAGAGGTCCAGTCCCTGTTCAGCGAAATGAAAGATTACGGCGAGCTGCTTGATGCACCCATCCAGGCAGATATAGCCGTTCTCTATGATTATGACAACATTTGGGCGTGGCGTTCCCAGATTCAGAGCCGCGACTTTGATTTTACCGATGAACTTGTCCGCCTCTACCGCCCATTTTACAACCAGAATGCAGCCATTGATGTCATACCGGCAGACCGTGATTTATCCGGCTATAAGGTTGTGGTCGTACCGGTGATGCATGTGATGGACGAGGCGCTTGCCGAGCGGCTGAGAGCGTTTGTACAGAACGGAGGGACTGTTCTCTTTTCCTACCGTACAGGGTTGAAAGGCAAAGACAACAACCTGCGTCTCGGTGAAGTTCAGCCGGGACTCGTCCGCGATCTCGTCGGCGCCCGGGTGGAGGAAATCGAATCGCTCACCAAGGATCACCGTCTCGAGCTGGAGGGTGAAGGACGCTTCTCAGAAGTTCCCGGCACCGTCAGCATCTGGCGTGATCTGCTCGTACCGGAAACAGCGGAAGCTCTGTACCAGTACACGGATGCGTTCTATGACAGCTACGCAGCTGTCACGAAAAACAGCTTCGGAGAGGGGCATGTGTACTACATCGGCGGCGGGCTCAATGAAGAAGCTCTCGATCGGATTGGTGAGGAGATTACGGAACATCATCAGATTGAAACGATTTCTTCGGACCGCGGAGTTGAAGTGTACCGCCGCAGAAGTGGGAAGGACTCCTACTTGTTCGTGATGAACCACACCAGTGAAGAGCAGCGGTTCCAAGGAGAGTCGCTGGCACCATTTGAAAGCCGATTGATTCAGGAATAACACGTGTGTAAGGCCCTTCTTTATTAGGAAGGGTCTTCTGCTTGTAGAGAAACCCCTGTTTCTTTACAAGCTTTTTTCTTTCTTACCGCCAGGAGCGAAAGCCCCTTCCCTTTCCGCGGACGAGCGCCCGAGCTTCCTCGCAAAACCCACGCTCGGCGATCTCGGACCACTCGTTCTTCCGCAGGAGTGGAAGGGGCACCGCTCCTTGGGAGTTCATTAAAAACGAACAAGACTCTCCTTCACCCCGCTCACCTTTGCTGGATGGAAGAGAGTCTTTTTCATATTCCTGCAGGCAGTCGTCATCAGCGCTTGTTCTTTCCCTTCTTTTCCACGCAAGCGGCCATAGCGCAGCTCATGTCGTTCTTTGGAATCTGCGAACCTGCATAGGGCGCAGTCTCTCTCCTCAATATTCTAACGTCGGCATTCATCCACCAATAAGCGGAATGTGACCCCTCCCACGACAAATGGACAACTCTAACTGGTTAACACAGGCTTTTTCTAAAGCCAAAAGGCCCTTCCTTATTAGGAAGGGCCTTTCTTATGGTTCCCCCATCCCCCATTAACCAGACAGCCTTCTGCAGTAAGCGCTCCTCTTATGCCGGCCTCCTATGCATCCTTTGAAGGTCTTCTTCTCCAACGCCCCCCTGCTGTTTTTAAATTTTTATAGAAGTGCAACGACAGTGATCAGGAAAGATGTCCTTTTCATCCTCCATTATGTCCTTTCCGCGGAAAAACGGGGGCGGTTTATTCTCTGCCGGCTTACGATAGAGACAGTAAAAGAAAGGGAGTGGGAGAAATGAAATGGATGCGGATGATCCTTTTGATGGCGGCTGGGGTGACTTTTATGGCTTGGAGCAACGGAAAATATTTAAACAGTGTGGCGGCGTGGATTTTTCCGGTTCTTTTTATGACGGCTGTGAAGGAAATGTCCTTCAGAAAAGCATGGCTTCTTCTTCCTTTGGCCACGGGGGCGGCTAATCAAATCAGCTTTCAACATATGCTGCCGAGTCTTGACGTTCCTTTTTTTGAATACCTTCCTGGTTTGGCTGGAGCTTTGTATGCCATCCCCTATCTTCTACAGAAGCATGCGTACCAAAGGAGTGATTCCTTTATCGTTACGCTGCTTTTTCCATCGGCTTATACGTTGCTGGATACGCTTCATATGTACCTCAATCCATATGGCAGCTTCGGTCATCTCGGTTATTCGCAGCATCAGCTTCTCCCGGTCATGCAGATGGCATCCATCCTCGGCATTACAGGCCTCACGTTTCTCATTACTTGGACGGCCGCTGTTGTCTTCTGGCTGATGCGGGGAGAGGTGACGTTGAAGAAACGCCGGACGACTCTTGTGATGGCCGGCGTGCTCGCAGTTGCCCTGACCCTTGGCGGACTGCGGACGATCTCAGGAGGAGAAAAAGAAACCGTCCACGTTGCCGGTCTGCACATCTTTGACCGGACCAACGAGGAGACGACGGAAATTTTTCAGCTTCAGGAAAGCGATCCTTCCTTATTTTTGGAAAAAGCCGGGCAGCGGATGGATGAATTGATCAAAGCTACTGAAAAAGAAGCGGAGCACGGGGCAGAAATCATCCATCACGCCGAAGGCTCGGTCATTATTGATGAATCACAGAAGACGGAGTATCTGGACAGACTGCGGGAGGTCGCCGTAAAGGCCGGCGTCTACATCATCACCGTCCCGTACATCTATACTCCGTCAGAGGAACCGAACGAAAATGTTCTGTACATCATTGACCAGAACGGAGAGATTGCCGCGGAGCATTATAAGTACGGCGGGAGCTTTGTCGAACAGACGGTCGAGGGAGACGGGGATATCCCTTATGTGGACACTCCTTACGGTCGGATTGCCGGAGTCATCTGCTGGGATAAGGATTTCCCAGCCGTCATGGATCAAGTCGGGGAAAAGGACATCGATCTTCTCTTTGTTCCATCCGCTGACTGGAAGGAGATATCGCCGTACCATACCATTGTGGGCACGTTCCGCGGGCTGGAAAACGGAGTAGCTGTCATCACCCAGACGGTGAACGGGATGTCGATGATCACGGATGCTTATGGACGTACGATTGCGGAAATGGATCATTTTACGACAGACAACTGGACGATGCACGGCCATGTCCCTGTAGAGGAGAAGCGGACCTTTTACACGGCGGCGGGGCATTATTTCCCCGTATGTATTATAATAGCTGTGATTCTACTTCTGTACGCCGTGTTTATTAGAAAACAAAGAAAGTGAGGGGCTGCTGTGAAACTCGGATTGATCTGCGGGAATGACCACAGAGAGCGGATTTTGGAAAAATTCGAAGCTCTCGGTATCGAAATCTACCGACAGGCCGATGTCTATGTCGTCCAGGAAGGCCTGCAGGACGGATTTCTGCCGTGCATCGTTTTCCATCCGGATCACCTGGAGGAATTGACGCTGCTTTTGCAGTCACTCTCCTCCAAAACATCCTCCACAAAAATCGTCGGTATGAAACAGGAGGAATTCCGTGTCCTGCCGCATGCCGACATTTTATATTTCGAAGCTCAGGATGCCGTTGTTTTCTGTCATACGAAAAATGACGTCTATCGGATGAAGGAAAAGCTGTTTCGACTTGAGGAACGGCTGCCGGGAGAACAATTCATCAAAGTAAGCCGCTCTTTTATCGTTCATATCGACACAGTGGAAAAAATTATTCCGTGGTTCAACCGTCGTCTGCTCTTGACGTTTGAAGGATCGAAAAAGGAAGTGGAAGTGTCCAAAAACTATGTGAAATCTTTCAAAACGTTTCTAGGAATGAGGTGATCAGCGATGAAAAAATATTATACGGAAGCTCTTCTGCTGTCGGTCCTCATCGGCGTGTTGATCCGGGGAGTCGTTCTCCTGTGGTCCGGCCGTCCACTGCTCTCCGGCCCGGAGGATTATGTGTTCAGCGTTTTGATCGCTGTGCTGTCCTGTTCGGCCGCCTTCATCATCCACATGCACATCCTTGCCGGCAGGAAGTCTTCCTTTTTGAAAAAAGCCGGCTGGTCCTGCCTGCTGATTGCTCTTCTTTACGGGGCCGGCAACCTTTTGTTCAGTGGGTATTCGATCCTTCTCGAAGTGGCTTTCTATGGATATGGCGCCGGCATTCTTGCCGTGTCGCTCCTCTTGATCTATCAATTGAACAAACGCATCCAAACCTATGAGTATTACTTGAAGAAAAAGAAAAATCGATAGGAAACCCCCTGTCACCACGGGGGTTTTTTTCGAATAAAGCGGTTCCTAAACCTTTTCTCCCAAAAAATAACTTTGATTTTAATATTCAGAACATTATAATGATTGGTATATTTATTTTCATTAAGGGGGAGAGGTATGAAACAAGAGCTTACGAATTTATGGAAAGACTGGCGTTTACATATGATTGTGCTCGCCATCGTCCTCCTGACAGAGGCGATCGGTACGCATTCCTTTACGGTCGGTCCCGGCGTAGTACTGCTGCTGCCGATGCTTTATGCCATCATCATTGGTCTTGGATTATTTTTTACACCGCTCATTAAGGACAAACAGTCGAAAAACGCGGAGCCGCTCATCGTTCTTGGTGTCACGCTGCTGATTGCCAAAATCGGCGTGATCATCGGTCCATCGCTTCCACAGATTATTGAAGCAGGTCCAGCTCTATTGCTGCAGGAATTCGGGAACCTTGGGACGATCTTCATCGCCCTGCCTGTCGCGATCATGCTCGGGCTGAAGCGGGAGAGTATCGGCATGACCCACTCGGTCGCCCGTGAGCCGAATGTCGGTCTCATTATGGACAAATACGGGTTCAACTCACCGGAAGGACGCGGCGTCATGGCCATCTACATATTCGGTACGGTATTCGGTGCGGTTTTCATGGGTTTGATATCCGGTTTTCTGGCCACACTGACACCGCTCAATCCGCTGTCCTTTGCCATGGCTTCGGGTATCGGAAGTGGAAGCATGATGGCTGCTGCCAGCGGCTCGCTCGTCGCCGCTTTCCCACAGATGGAGAACGATATCCTCGCTTTCGCCGGGGCAAGCAACCTGCTCTCCTTATCGACAGGTCTGTATATGAGTATTTTCATCGGTCTGCCGCTTACAGAGAAGCTTTATGAAATCATGACGCGCAGAAAGAGCACCAGCTCTCGCGTAGAAAAGGGGGCGTAAGCGATGCTGAAAAATATACAGGAATGGCTGCTCATGCTTGCGATTTTCGGAGTGACCGCCCTTTTGGGGAACTGGATCGGTTATGAGGTCATCGTCTGGGAGGCGGTGCCGGGCATGCTTGTGCTTATCGGCATCTGTCTCGTCGGTTTGATACTGGGAAAAGTGCTCCCGGGAAGCATCCCGAGTGTCGCTTATGTTGCGCTCGTCGGTGTGCTCGTGTCGATGCCGTGGATTCCGGGTTCCTCGTTTATCGTGGAGACGACGAGTGAAGTGAACCTGCTTGCGTTGACGACACCGATTCTTGCCTACGCCGGTATTGCCATCGGCCGCTCATGGGGGGATTTCGTCAAGCTTGGCTGGCGCAGCATCGTTGTTGCGATGTGTGTCATGCTCGGGACGTATATCGGTTCGGCATTGATCGCCGAAGTGATTTTACGCTTCCAGGGGATCATTTAAGGAAAAAGGCTGCAGCTCACTGGAGATGGTGACCGGCTGTTTATCGGTCCAAGTGGAACACCTATCAGTCTTTCCGCGCGGATATCGGTCGAAATGCTGATATATCGGTCAATCGAGCGTTTTATCGGTCAAAAAGCGGATAAATCGGTCTCCTGCTGGTTTCACACCTGAAATAAAAAAAGCTGCAGGATCATGTCCTGCAGCTTTTTCGTTATTCTTTTCCGGAAGGGACTTCACAGCCGTCTTCGGTGCAGGCCGCACCATTGTCTGTGGAAAGGTCTTCAAATGCTGGTTTGTTTTCTTCATCAAAGGCTTTCTGAAGGCCGTTGACGAATACTTCCGTCGGCTGCGCGCCGGACACAGCATACTTACGGTTGATAACGAAGAAAGGAACGCCCTGCACACCGATTTCATGCGCTTCTCGTTCTTCCATGCGTACCGCTTCTGTGTAAGCGTCACTGTTCAGGACGTCTTCCACTTCGCTGCGCTCGAGACCAGCATCAACAGCGAGGCGTGTAATCGTCCCATAATCACCGATATCCTCAGAGTCCGTCAGCACGGCTTTGAAGAAGCGCTCCGCTGTTTCCTTGCCGAGCCCTTTTTCATTCGCCAGCTGAGCCACACGGTGGGCGGCGAACGTGTTCGTTGGAATCATCGTATCAAAATGGAAATCAAGACCGACGCTTTTCGCCTGCTCGGTCATATTGGCTGTCATGCCGCGCGCCTCTTCCAGAGAGCGGCCGTATTTATGAGCCAGGTGCTCATGCATGACTGGTTCTGTGTTGCGCCCGGCATTCGGATCAAGCTCAAAGCTCTTATATTCGACTTCTACCGTTTCGTTGGGGAACTGCTTCAATGCTTCCTCGAGACGGGCCTTTCCGATATAGCAGAAAGGACAGACGAAATCGGACCATACTTCTATTTTCACAGGGATCACCTCTACTAGTAATTTCTCTTCCCATTGTACGAGTGTTGGAGAACGAATGCCATTATTCTGTTTGTCAGGCATTTGGTTGATATATTCAGAATTTCGTTGATATATCTGAGAAATAATCGATATATCGAGAAAATAATGGATATATCCACAAAAAAATCGATATACGCAGAAAATCATCGATATCGCCCGTCCGCCCCATCTGTGAACAAAAAGTGAAAGCCGCCGCGGGTGATTGCATCTCCTTTCCAGAACCATTAAGATAGAACTAGTGAAAGCGCCATCCCAGGGCGGCGCCGCTGATTTTTTGCGATAAAGGAGACAGCGCATGCTTAAAACACCCATTGGTAAATTGCGAGTGATGGGATTCCTTGAGGGAATGTCCTTCCTGGTTCTGTTATTCATTTCAATGCCGCTGAAGTATATGTTTGATTATCCGGAGGCCGTTTCTGTCAACGGCGCCATCCACGGCGGGTTGTTTGTCATCTATATGGCTGCCGTCGCGTATGTGACCTTCACCGTCCGCTGGCCGCTCAAATGGGCCGCAGGGGCGTTTGTGGTTGCGTTTATTCCGTTCGGGAACTTCATCCTGGATCACCAGCTGAAGAAGAACTTCACAAGTCAGCCGGACAGTCTGACCGCTTAATACGCCGATAGACACCGAATCCCTTTCTGCTTCGATTATAAAAGCAGGGAGGGATTTTTTTATGATTACATTGGAAACGTTAAAATCGCGGAGCAGGAACAATATGGGGAACGTCCATCCGGAAGTGCAGAAGAAAGTGGAGAAGCTGTTAACGGAAGCGTACGAGCGGAGACTGTTCGTCCAGATCTCCTCCGGCTACCGGACGTATGAGGAGCAGGCGGCTTTATATGGAAAAGGACGTCCCGGCTACACGTATAAAGGGAAAACGTATGGCAGAAGCGGGACGATCGTGACGTATGCCGAACCGGGAGAGAGCAACCATCACAGCGGCCGCGCCGTCGATTTTTTTTTAGTCACCCCGGATGGACGGACAGCCCTTTGGACGGTTGATCATAACTGGCGCTGGGTGGCGGAACGGGCGAAGGAACTGGGTTTTTCCTGGGGAGGCGACTGGTCAAGCTTCAAGGATTATGCCCATCTTGAGCTGCCGATCGTCCATTACGTCCGGCGCGGCAGTCAGGGGAGCCTCGTCAATGACGTCCAGGAGAAGCTCCGGAACCTCGGCTATTACACGGGGGAGATCGACGGACGCTTCGGCCCGCTGACAGAGGAGGCCGTCTCCACCTTTCAGAAAAAAGAAGGTCTCCAGGTCGATGGGAGTGCCGGTCCGGAAACGCTGCAGCGGCTGGATATCCGGACGTACCCGGGTACACCGCTTAGAAAAGGGTCACGCGGGGAGGAAGTGAAGGCTGTTCAGAAAAAGACAGGCGCAGAAGCGGATGGGATTTTCGGAAGCCGGACAGAGGCTGCTGTCCGCGCTTACCAGGACTCCCGCGGTCTTGAGGTCGATGGAATTGTAGGTCCGAAGACATGGGGGTCGCTGTTCGGGAGGTAAAGCACCCATTGCGGGTGCTTTTTTCGTTATGGTTCTTTTTGACTGGTTGACATTATTTGATATTTTTAGAATAATACAGGGTATAATATTCAGTTTTTTCTAATTATTAAAAATTTTTACAGCGTTATGGTAACGCTTACACAAGAAGGAGGTGACATCCAGGTGCTCATTCCGCTGCTTTTTGCATTCATAACCATCGTTTCTGTTGTGGCTGCGGTAAGAAAGAAAAAACCGGTGCTGTTTGCCCTGCCACTGGCCGCTTTATTTGCCGCCGCGCTGATCAAGGTGATCATGGTGCCGCTGCCGTTCTGGGAGACGGTCGTTTTTATTTTCAACTTAAAAGGATAGGGAGGAGAATACATGAAGAAGATGGATCCAGAGCAGGCGAGGGCGTATTTCCGGCTGAGAACGACGCTGATTATGATTTACCTCGGTATCGGTCTGCTGGTGTCCTTTGGCATCGTTTTGTTTGCAGAAAGTCTTTCGTCCTTTACAGTGATGGGGATTCCGCTGCCCTACTACATGGGGTCCCAGGGAGCCATTTTAACGTTTATCGTCCTTCTTTTTTTCAATGCCGTCATCAGCGATTATGTGGATAAAAAATTCGGCCTCGTTCCAAAGGACAGCTCCAAGGAATCGGACCAGGCTGCCAATCAATAAGACAGGGGGAAAAGTATGGATGCTCAGTTTCTCGTTTCATTAGGATTAATTGTTGTGACGTTTGCCCTCTACATCGGCATCGCCATCTACAATAAGGCGAAAGAGACGTCGGACTTCTACGTCGCCGGCCGAGGGGTGCCGCCGGTGTTCAACGGCATGGCGATCGGTGCTGACTGGATGAGTGCCGCTTCCTTTATCGGTCTAGCCGGAACCGTCATGATTTTAGGCTATGATGGGCTTGCGTACATTATGGGATGGACGGGGGGTTATCTGCTGCTTACATTCCTGCTTGCCCCGCAGCTCCGGAAATACGGGCGTTACACAGTCCCCGAATTTATCGGTGACCGCTATCGCAGCAACACCGCCCGTCTGATTGCCGCTGTTGCGACGATCATCATCAGCTTTACATACTCTGTCGGACAGTTGTCAGGTTCAGGAGTCGTCATCGGCCGGCTGCTTGAAGTGGATACGATGATCGGGACCCTCATCGGTGTCGTCCTGATCGCTTTTTATTCGGCGATGGGAGGCATGAAGGGGATTACGTGGACACAGGTGGCGCAGTACCTCGTCTTAATTGTTGCTTATTTAATACCTGTGATCTTCATGTCGATGCAGCTCACACAGAACCCTGTTCCTTGGCTCTCCTACGGGGAAGTCATATCGGAAATGCGCTCTATCGATCAGGAGCTCGGGATATCGGAATACATCGTTCCGTTCACAGAAGCCTCCAAATGGCAGTTCATGGCACTCATGTTTACGCTCATGGCCGGAACCGCCGGTCTGCCGCATGTGATTGTCCGCTTTTATACCGTAAAAACGATGAAAGCCGCCCGTTGGAGCGGAGCGTGGGCTCTATTGTTCATCGGCCTGCTGTATTTATCTGCTCCCGCCTATGCTGCTTTCTCCCGGTTCATTTTAATGACGGAAGTTGCCGGTTCCTCGCTCGGGAACCTGCCGGCGTGGACGCAGCCGTGGGTCGATACAGGCAAGCTGTCCCTTGCGGATGGCAATAGTGACGGCGTGCTCCAATGGACCGAGCTTGCCATCAGTAATGATATCGTCGTCATGGCCACACCGGAAATCGCCAACCTCGGGATTTTCGTCATCGGTTTGATGGCGGCCGGTGCGATGGCAGCGGCCTTATCGACGGCCGGCGGTCTGATGATTGCCATATCGGCTGCCCTCTCACATGATATTTACTACCGGTCCATCAACCCGAACGCCAGTGAGAAGAAACGGCTGTCTGTCGGACGCTGGTCCATTGTCCTCGCAACGGTGGTGGCTGGTCTGATCGCCTTGAATCCGCCGGGGGCGATTACTCAGATTGTCGCCTGGGCCTTTGCGCTCGCTTCCGGCTCCTTCTTTCCGGCTCTGCTCCTTGGGGTATGGTGGCGCCGTGCCAACGGTCCAGGTGTCATTGCCGGTATGATCACAGGCCTCTCGGTTACGCTTGGTTATATTTTCGCAGCCAAGTACGGCGGGTTTACGATCCTTGGAATCATCGACACAGGGGCAGGCGTCTTCGGAGCCGCTGCCGCCATTATCGCCAACATCACCGTTTCACTGCTGACAGCTCCGCCGAGCAAACAGACGCAGGATGAAGTCACGGACCTCCGTTATCCGGAGCAGATCCAATACAAGAACGGCGAATATTATAAAAAGGATGCCCAGTAAAGGAACCTGATGGAAAAACGGAGGACAGACAAGAAAGAAACGCCTGCGGTATGGAGCGTCTCCACTGCCGCAGGCGTTTCTTTTCCCCGTAGGAGAGGAAACATGTTCCGTTTATGAAAATTCCCGGGTCCATCCGCCTTTGATTTTCGTGTCCCCTTCAAAGTACTGGACCGTAATCCGGCCGTCAGAAAATGAAAATTCGTCTTGAAGAAAATCGGCAAAGGCTTCGAAAATCTCTTCATCTCCATCCTCCGGTTCCCGGTTCAGATCGAGATAAATCGATGGAGCGGCCTCCACCTCACCGACACTCGGCGTATCTTCCGGCGTGTAGCGGTGCTGACTGCTCGTTGATTTTTCAAACTGGATATCGAGGTTTTCGACTCCTCCCAGCTGTTCGTCCAGATACGTCATGGACGTCTGTTTGACTTCGTCCTCCCATTTGGAGGACACATACGTATCGACCAGCTGGTTATCTTCATTCCGATAGACGAGAAATTCAATCCCGTCCTCCACATGCCTGACCTCGGCGGCGGCTTTGAACGGCTGATTGCCCATCGAATCATACATCACACCATATACTTCGGTTTCACCAGTAAATCGGTCCTCTGTATAGGCTTCGGCGTCTTCTTTTACCGCATCCTCATTATTGCCGCTGATGGCGATGAAAACCACCAGTACAGCGAGCAGGCCGACGGCAGCAAAAATCCCGGCACCGATGAGAAAGCGTCGCAGCGTTTTATTCATACGTCTAGCTCCTGTCCTTCGTATTCTTTTGTTATTATTTCAAAAAACCCCGTTGAGGGCAATGATGAGCTCCCGCTGACAGCCGTTTTAGAGCAGAAGCAGGACAACCTTCCCACATTTCTGATAGACTATTGAAGTTAACAGAAATGCTCGATAAAGGAGGGAGAGTATGGGGATATTCTTCCAAGTCGTTCTTCCGGTCATCCTCGTCTTCGTGGCCGGATATATCCTGCAGAAAAGTCTGCATCTGGAGATTAAATCACTGTCTACGGTTACGTTGTACTTGATGCTGCCCTGCCTTGTGTTCAAAACCTTCTATGAAGCGGATTTCAACCGGGATTACTATATGATGATCCTCTTTTCATTGACGCTTTTGACTAGTATTCTCATCCTGAATAAAATCGGTGCCCGCCTGTTCCGTTACGGGACACCGACGGAAAGCGGCCTGATCTTGTCCACCGCTTTTATGAATGCCGGCAATTACGGAACTCCGATCGTGCTGTTCGCCTTCGGGGAGCAGGGGTTCGTCTACGCGGTGACATTCATGGTGCTTCAGCAGATCGTCATGAACTTTTTCGGTGTTTATTATGCCGCCAAAGGCACCGCCGGGTTCAGCATGGCTGTCCGCACGATTTTGAAAATGCCGCCGACCCACGCCGTCTGGATGGCCTTGTTGTTTAAAGCGGCCGACGTGAACATCCCGGATAATCTGTATTCCAGTATTGAACTCGTCGGCGATGCGACCGTTCCAAGCATCATGATTCTGCTCGGAATGCAGCTGGCGAACATTACCATCAAAAATCTCGACTGGAGCAAGGTTTCCTTTGCGGCATCCATCCGACTGGTCGCTTCTCCTCTGATCGCCTGGGGGCTGACGACTGTTCTTCCGATGAACGACCTGATGGCTTCGGTCCTTATTGTAGCAGCGGCGATGCCGTCCGCCGCAACGACGACGATGTACGCTGTCCAGTTCGACGCCAAGCCCGACCTCGTTTCCAGCATCACGCTGGTGACAACCATCCTGAGTGTGGTTACGCTTCCGCTTCTCCTGACTCTATTGACGTAGAAAAAGCCCACCGTTCCCCGGCGGGCTTTATTTAGATATTCATTGTTTCTGCGATGAAAAGGGGGGCACGAGCCGCTTATCGGTGGATGCTTGCCGCGGGCACGGCCTCAGCTAACTTGGACAGGAAGACCACCTGCCCAAGTGGATCTTCGGCTCGTGCTGTTCCCGCAGGCGTCACCACCGAACGCTCTTCGTGACGCGAACAGACTATTCCTGCCTTCATTTGCTTTGAAAGAAGGACTTCCCCTGTTGAGTAGCTGGCTTTTAGGAGAAAGGAGCGTTCCTCCGGGAGTGGTCATTCAGTAATTTATGACCTATTTCTCAAGTGAATCTTCGGTATTCCCAGGATGAAAAAGCAGAAGTTCCACTTTCAAAGGAAGAACAAAAAAGGCTGTCGGGAAAAGTTATCGACAGCCTGAGGCTCCGCCAGTTCCGGCGGAGCTTTTTTATTCACTTTTTGAAGCATTGCGTTTTTCACGCCAGAACAAATAAAGATTCCCAAAGAAAAAAGCGACACTCAAAACGCCGCCGACTGCTGACATTTCCACCGTGTCGGTGAACCATCCAAGCAGCACATAAATGAGAAAAAATCCGGCAAATGCAAGATAAAGCATAATCTCTTCCTTTCCAAGTCAAACGTCCAACGTTAGTATAACATTCCTGGAAAGGTTATGCGGGGGGATACATATGGAAGCGGTAGACGGTGAATTGTTCCCCCATCTCGATGCTGTAGGATTCGATCGGGATGGCTTCGTAAAAAGTGCCGTCGATCTGCTCAATCGATATAGAAAGAACGTATTCCTTATTTTCCATAATCGGTATAGGGAAGGGGTTCACGATTTCAATCATCCATTCATACGCGAGCCGTTCCACAAAGGCGTGGGTGTAGGTCGTCGGTGCCTCGTCGAGCCAGATGCTGGCAAGGGGAGTCAGGGAGCGGGATGTCTCTTCCAAGGCGATTCCTCCGTTTAGTTGATATGATAGTCGTTTTCCCTGTATTTTACATGTATAAACGCGCAAGCTTCGTTCTTAAGATCCTGCGCCGCCGGTAAAAGGTCGAGGAGCTGATGTTCATCCGGGCCGCAATCTCCACATTTTTATAACCGTTAAGAAGGTCGGAGAGGAGGCGCTTTTCAAAAGGAGATAGAGTGGAGGTCGGAGCAGGATCCGCCGCTGGGAGGGGTTTTTCAAAGGAGGCGAACGTATACAGCCGGCTCTGGGCCGCTGTTCTTTTTAGGTCGTTGGAGACGAGGGTTTGGTAGTGATGTCGGAGTTTGGTGTGGAAATAGGTGGAGAACTGACTTTTCGCAGGATCATAGCGTGCCTTGGCCGCGTGATAGACGAGGTAGCTTTCCTGGAAATAATCGTCGTACGGGGGTGGGAGGTGCAGGGTGTGCATCACCTTGTAAATGAGTTTTTCCAATTCGTGAAATTCCTGAATCTTTGACATGAGTCACTCCTTTCTACTTTTCTATTGTCCTACATTTGCCGCCGGCTTCCCAGCAGAAATTCCATTTTTCCTGGTGGAAATTATATTTTTTGAAAAAAGATGACACGAAAACTTCCATTTTCTTCGATTATAGAGTGAAGGCAGAAAATGAGAAGGAGTGAAGTCATGGATACGGAACAAGATTTTGAACAGCTGCTGGCCGAATGGGAAAGGAGCATCCATTACCACATCCGTAAGCTGCACATCATCGATGCGAACGGTGACTTTTATGCCGAAGGATTGTTTGCCTTATGGCAGGCCCACCGCACGTACAATCCCGAGGCTGGAGAATTTTCCACCTATGCCCACTGGAAGATCCGCAACGCGCTCATTGACCAGATCCGCCGCGAAAACAACCGTCAGGACAGGGAAAACCGGTTTGTAGAAGAACTCATCCACAGCGAAGATTACATATGGGAGGACGAACCGGTTGATACATACTTCTG
Organism: Halobacillus sp. AWH4_228; assembly: GCF_056158365.1. Taxonomy (NCBI): domain Bacteria; kingdom Bacillati; phylum Bacillota; class Bacilli; order Caryophanales; family Bacillaceae; genus Halobacillus; species Halobacillus sp. AWH4_228. The sequence continues at coordinate 860,750 of NZ_JBSWTE010000001.1, forward strand.
GGACCAGGTGAAGAACCTGCTGACACCCAACCAGTGGAAATGGGTATCCCACCGTGTGAAGCAGGGCCGTTCTGTTGCGGAAACGGCCCTGATCGAAGGCGTGACCCAGGATGCTGTGAAAAACTGGGGACGTCATGCCCGAAATAAACTGAAGTCCTGCAGACACCTTCTTTAATCCCCACTCTTCCATCCCCATAAAAAAGTCCGGCGCCTTCCAGAAAAGCGCCGGATGTTCCTCATCGATCGATGGTTATGTTAATTTTCGTCAGTCCCATAGCCCGGGCAGCCTTGATCATCTTGGCTGCTTCCTGTTCGGCATTCTGGATATGGATTTCGTTCCTGGATATACTCAAGGTTGTCCCGCCAGACAACACGGTTGGTTCTTCCGGAGTCTCCTGGGCCAAGGCCAGCAGGGACTGGGGCTGCTGCTGTTCCGCCTGGATTTCTTCCTGACGCATACGATTGACGCGTCCACGGATTTTACGACCATGATAAACGACACTAGCATAAGGGCATCCCGTTTCGGCCGCGATTTCGCGATAGTTTTTATCAGTCTCACCGATCAGACGCTTCACTTCGCCAAGGTCATAATCGTACTGCTTACTTTTCTTTGCCACTCTCGAATCCCCCTTTTTTTCTTTCCATAAGCAATTGTATACAAGATTACAATATTTTAATAGTAGGTCCTATGAATTTATGAAATTTTTTTTAATTCCTGATATTTATAGTAGACTATTCATATGTCTTTCAGCTATTTTATTTAGAAAGTGTGAATGATTTGTATAAAAGGTTAATCTTTACTATCCTCCCATTTGCAGTGATGGGCCTGATTTTTTACTTTTCCTCCCAGCCCTATGGAGAACAGGATATGCGTCCATCGTTATCGATGTATCTTCCGCTCGATCTGCTTCGGCCGCTGCTGGCGCCGGTTTCGTTTACCTACCACGGGGAAGAGGTCAGTCTGGCCAGCCACGGCATCGACGGCATGGTCGAATTTTTCATTCGGAAAGGGGCTCATATCAGCATCTTTTTCGTATTGATGATTACCGCGTATGGAGCTTTCCTTGTGAACACACCCTGGAAAAAAAGGACAGCAGCCGTCAGCGCTCTGGTTGTAACGGTGCTGTATGCATGTCTGGATGAATACCATCAATCCCTGACGCCGGACCGTACCCCGTACATCGGGGATATCGGACTCGACAGTGTGGGGGCCCTGATCGGCCTGATCCTTATTTTGGCAGGAAACAGAAGAAGAAAATAAAAGAACCAGCGGGAATGAGCCCGCTGGTTCTTCGTTATTCAGGATTCGGCAGCTGGAACTTCGTTTTTCTGGATGGTTGTGACTCCATCCAGTTCAACAGCAAGCGCTTCGACCGTGTAGGAGGACAGCTTATTTTGAAGACGTCGTTCCTTCTCCTTCGTCCATTCATCAAAAACAGCCACCATCGTCGGTCCGGCACCGCTGATGTAATACCCGAGCGACTGCTCCCCTTCAAGGACCTCCGTAACAGCATCGAAACCAGGAATCAGCATTTTCCGGTACGGCTGATGCCACTGGTCGTTCTTCATCATTTTTCCAGCGAGCGCCCAGTCTTTAGAGGCAAGAGCAGCCACAAGGACATTGGCTCTCGAACTGCTTCGGACGCCCTCTTTATAATCGATCTCCAATGGAAGAATGCTCCGCGCCTTTTCGGTTTCCAAATGATAATCAGGAACGACCGAAAGCCACGTCAAGGAATCCAGGTCCTCTGTAAAATGGACATAGTCAAGGTGCTCGCCGTCATAGTTCGAGACCATAATTCCTCCATAGACGGCAGGTCCGACGTTGTCGGGGTGTCCTTCGATATCACAGGCGATCTTGAACTTCTCGTACCGTGTGAGCTCTAGATCCAGCAGCTGATCGGCAAGTTCAATGCCACCGACAACCGCCGTCGAGGAGCTCCCCAGCCCGCGGGCGACCGGCACATCGTTCGTCAACGTCACATGGGTGGGAGGGAGAGAATCAAAGCCGCGCGTCTGAGCGGCGGCCAGTGCTGTTTGATAAATCAAGTTGCGCTTATCCGAAGGGATATGCGCCTGATCTTCTGCCGGAACAGAAAAATGCCACTCCTCCGCCGGCTCACAATCCAGGGTCACATATTTGGAAAGCGCAATGCCGACCGAATCAAACCCTGGTCCTAAATTGGCGGATGTTGCAGGCACCCGGATCTGGAACCGGCTCATGACTGTACTCCTGTGACGGCGGAAGCGAACACTTCATAGTTGTTTTCAATCCGTGCCGGTTTGACAGGGCTCGTTTCAATCGCTGTCGTTGGATCTTTCAACCCGTTACCAGTCAGAACGTGGACGACTTTGGAGCCTTGAGGAATCGTACCTTCCTTCACTTTTTTAATCATGCCGGCAAGCGAGGCGCAGGAAGCAGGCTCGGCAAAGATGCCCTCCTTCTGGGCCAGCAGTTGATAAGCTTCGACGATTTCTTCATCGGTCACTTCATCAATCAACCCTTCCGACTCGTCGCGGGCCTGGATGGCTTTATCCCAGCTCGCGGGGTTTCCAATACGGATGGCTGTCGCCAGTGTTTCCGGATCTTCAATGACTTGATTACGGACAATCGCCGCAGAACCGCTGGCTTCAAAGCCCATCATTTTCGGCAGGCCGGACTGGAAGCGGTCATGGTATTCCTTGAACCCTTTCCAGTAGGCTGTGATGTTCCCGGCATTTCCGACAGGGATGCTGAGGATGTCCGGTGCGGAACCGAGCGCGTCCACTACTTCAAAAGCGGCCGTTTTCTGGCCTTCAATCCGGTAAGGGTTCACCGAGTTCACCAATGTCACCGGTTCTGTTTCTGAAATTTTACGGACCATCTTCAACGCATCATCGAAGTTCCCTTTGATCGCAAAAATTTCAGCGCCGTACATGACGGCCTGGGCAAGCTTGCCTTCTGCGATTTTACCGTCCGGAATGACGACGATACAGCGGATGCCTGCACGTGCGGCAAAGGCGGCTGCGGCGGCGGATGTATTCCCTGTGGAAGCACAGATGACCGCTTCGGACCCTTCTTCAATCGCTTTGGCCATGGCCATCACCATGCCGCGGTCCTTAAAGGAACCGGTCGGATTGGCTCCTTCGAATTTCACATAGCCTTCGATTCCGAGGTCCTGGGATATCGCCGGAATCGGAAGCAGCGGGGTGTTCCCTTCGTGTAGCGTCAGTTTTGGTGTACGTTCATTGATGGGAAGAAACTCCGCATATTCATGGATTAATCCTTGCCACATGGTCATTCTCCTCCTTCGACACGGAAAACGCTGTCGATTTTTCTGACGGAATCCAAGGTTTTCAGCTCTTGAAGTGCTTTTTCGAAGTCTTCTTCACTGACTTTATGTGTCACCATCATCAATTCACGCTCGCCTTCCTGATCGGTGGCTTTCTGGGTGAATTGATCGAAGGAAATCGAATACTCGGCAAAAATATTCGTCAATTCCTTCAGCATGCCGGATTGATCATCCACATGAAGACGGATGTACTTTTTCGTCAGTTTCTCGCTCTGGGCGCGCACCTGTTTCGGGAACTGTGGCTGGACGTAAGCGGTTCCCGTCGTGCCGAGTCGTATATTCTTCAAGACGGCAATCAAATCAGAAACAACGGCTGTGGCTGTCGGAAGTTTTCCGGCTCCAGGTCCGTAGAACATCGTTTCGCCGACTGCATCACCGTACACATACACCGCATTGAATTCATCGTTGACAGAAGATAATGGATGTTCAACCGGCAGCAGCGTCGGTTCGACACTGACGGATACACCGTTGGCATCGTTCTCTGCAATCCCGATCAGTTTGATGCGGTACCCGAGTTCTTCTGCATACGTAATGTCGTCAGAGGAAATGCCGCGGATGCCTTTCACATCAACATCCTCCAGACTGTACGGCATGGAGAAGCCGAGAATGGACAAAATCGTCATTTTACGAGCCGCATCAAGGCCATCCACATCAGCGGTCGGATCGGCTTCGGCAAAACCGAGGTCCTGCGCTTCTTTCAGCACGCTGTCGAAATCGACGCCGTCCTGAGCCATCTTCGTCATGATGTAGTTGGTCGTTCCGTTCACGATTCCCATCATTTTCGTAATGCGGTCGGAAGAAAGGCCGTCCATGATCGAGCGGATGATCGGGATACCACCAGCTACACTGGCTTCATAATAAAGGTCGCAGTTGTGCTTCTGGCAGGCTTCGAAAAGCTGCTCCCCGTGCTGGGCGACAAGATCCTTGTTCGCCGTTACGATATGTTTGCCGTGCTCAATGGCTTCCAGCATGATCGTCAAGGTGTGATCGATCCCACCCATCACTTCCACGATGACATCAATGTCCGGATCTCTCGTAATGTCCTCGTAGCGGTCCGTCAGTTCCGTTTCAGCCGGAACCTCACGTTCTTTCGCCATGTCACTGACAAGCACCGATTTAATCGTGACATCGCACCCCGTTTTATGTTCAATGCGTTCTTTATGATCGCGCAGAATTTCAATGACACCTGATCCGACTGTTCCCAGACCGAGCAGTCCTACCGTAATGGATTTGTTCATTCTTCACACTCCTTCTCTCTGTCTCCTATATATACACAGAATTCTTTGTATAAAGGACATTGTAACGGAAAGGAAATTGAAGTACAAGAGTGAATTATCCGACGATTACAAAGGGCGGACTCCAAGGTTTACAGGAAATTAACAATCGTGCGAAAAAGCCCTTTTAATTGCCTTGGAAACCCGCTTTTTCCAAAAGGCTTATTAATATAGTAGAAAAACAGGTTTTTCAGAAAGAAAAGAGAAAAAACACAAACCTGGAATGCATAATGGGGGAGTTGACGTTTTCCAGAAGGTGGATTATAACTAAGTGTGAAAAAAGAACCAGGAGGTGAGAACTATGTATCGTGGAGGTCTGTTTTTCTCTGGACTTATGATTAAGTATGAAAAGTACTACAAGATTCTGCTGCTCGATCTTGGATTAAGCGGCAAAGAACATGAATTCGTTCAAGATGCGCAGGAAGTGGTTCAGGATATTCAGAGGAAACTTGAGACGGCAGCAAGCGATCAGGAGAAGTGCGCCCTGTTTTACTCGGCGCTGAGGAAACGGCTGGTCGACATCTATGGCGGAAATGGAAGCACCCCCGTTTAACACTGCATCCATTGAAAGGAATGCCCCCCTCATTTGAAAGGCCTCACGCATACAATCACCTCATCAATAGAAGAATCAGGCAGGGAAAATGGGAAAGTCACATAGAAAAAAAGACAGGGATTCGGAAGCGGAGAAATTCCATAAAAAACCTTGTCCGCTTCCCGTTCTGTCTGCAGGACTTATGATACAATACAGATAGAATCACTGGGAAATCAAGGAACTGATTCAATTTCTTTATCCGGATACATACACAAATTTTTGTCGTCTTGACAGGAACTTTCCCCGTTCATGACGAATGAAACGTTTAAGGCTTGACCAGTGAGCCGGAACTCTACATAACAGCGCGGAGCGGCCCGGCCGATCCGCCAAAAGACAAAGGAGTGTTGGACATGTGGAAAGACGAATACAAACGCTGGAAAGACTTTTCTGATCTTGATGAGAATCTGTCCGTCGAATTGGAAAAGATCGTAGAAGACGAGGCATCTTTAGAGGATGCTTTCTACAAGAACCTTGAGTTCGGTACAGGCGGTATGCGCGGGAAAATCGGTCCCGGTACAAACCGGATGAATATTTACACCGTTCGGAAAGCCGCTGAAGGTCTGGCTTCCTATGTCAATGACCAGGGGATGTCCAAGCGCGGCGTTGCCATTGCGTACGATTCCCGGTATATGTCGAAGGAATTCGCAGTTGAAACAGCGAAGGTTCTTGGACGCCACGGCATTCCTTCCTATGTATTTACATCCTTGCGGCCGACACCGGAGCTGTCTTTTGCGGTCCGTCACTTGAAGGCGGCGGCAGGTGTTGTCGTCACCGCCAGCCACAACCCTCCGGAATACAATGGCTTCAAAGCTTACAATGAAGACGGCGGACAGCTGCCTCCAGCCCAGGCGGAAGTGATGATCGACTTCGTCAACAAGGTCGAAAATGAGCTGAACGTAGAAGCAGCGGACCAAAAGCAGCTGGAACAGGACGGTCTGCTCCGCTGGGTGGACGAGAACGTCGATACCGCTTATATGGAAGCTTTGAAAACCGTAAGTGTTCGCGGCGACCTGCCGAAAGATCTTTCGGTCGTGTTCACACCGCTGCACGGAACTGCCCGCCACCTCGTGGAGCAGGGCTTGAAGCAGAACGGCTTCAACTCTGTGCACATCGTCGAAGAGCAGGCCACGCCGGATCCGGAATTTTCAACGGTGGCTTCACCGAACCCGGAAGAACACCAGGCCTTTGAAATGGCGATCGATCAAGGGAAAGCAGTGGGCGCGGACATCCTGATGGCTACAGATCCGGACGCAGACCGTCTCGGCGTTGCCGTGCCGGATGAGAACGGGGAGTACAAAGTGCTGACTGGTAACCAGACAGGGGCCCTGCTTCTTGATTATATTCTCGGCCAGAGCGCTTCCATTCCGGAAAACGGCCTGCTTGTGAAAACGATCGTAACGTCTGAATTCGGCCGTGTGATCGCTGATTCCTACGGGATTTCCTCTCTGGATACATTGACAGGCTTCAAATTTATCGGAGAGAAAATCCGCGAGTACGAACAGTCCGGCGAGTACAAGTTCCTCTTCGGCTACGAGGAAAGCTACGGCTATTTAGTGAAGGATTTCGCCCGTGATAAAGATGCCGTCCAGGCTGCTGTACTTGCCGCAGAGGCGGCGGCTTACTGGAAGAGCCAGGGGAAAACACTGGTGGAAGCCCTGGATACGCTGTATCAGAAGCACGGCTATTTCCTTGAAGACTTGAAGTCGGTCACATTGGAAGGAAAATCAGGAGCGGATACGATCGAGAAAATCATGAACGATTTCCGTGAGGCGGACATTCAGGAAGCCGGTGGAAAGAAAGTCATGGCGGTGGAGGATTACTCCACAACGGTCCGCCAGCTGGTACAGGAAGGAACCACAGAGGAAATCGATCTTCCGACCTCCAATGTCGTGAAGTTCATTCTTGAGGATGACTGCTGGTTCTGCCTGCGTCCATCCGGAACAGAGCCTAAAATCAAATTCTATTACGGAGTGAAGTCCACTACACGCCGTGAAAGTGAAGAACTGCTTGCGTCCGTCAAAGCTGCGGTCGACGAGCGTCTCCACGCCATCATCTAATCAAATGAAATCCGGTCTCCTTCTCAGGGGACCGGATTTTTAATTTCCTTCTTCCTCTCATAGAGGCGCCCCCCCCCCTTTTTGTAGGTGGGTGGTCACGTTCCGCTTATCGGTGGATGCTTGCCGCGGGCACGGCCTCAGCTAACTTGGACAGGAAGACCACCTGTCCAAGTGGATCTTCGGCTCGCGCTGTTCCCGCAGGCGTCACCACCGAACGCTCCACGAGACCTTACCCAGTAAGGATCGGAAAATCCTTTTCAATTCCGAAAGGAGCGCAGACCATTCAACTCCTGCGGAAAAACGGACGGCCGAGGCCCCGCAGGGCGGTCTCCCCGAGGAGACTTGGCCGTTCGTCCGCGGAAAGGGAATGGTTTGCGCTCCTGGAGGGCCTGGAGGATATCGGTTATGCCTGCATTCTGAAAATCCGGTCTCCTTATTCAAGGGGCCGGATTTGTTCCGCCTAACTTTGCGGATCCATCTAGAAAGGGCTTTCAATTGATTGACAAATGAGCGATAATAGAATAAAATACTGAAAATTCAGATATAACATAAAAAGGGGTGGGCCCATGTTGAACATAAAGATGTTGAAGCCATATTATGTTAAAGAAGATAAACGTTTTATTCGCATCGTCTTAGCCTACCAGTACTTTTCATTGTTTATTGATGACGAACTTTATCAGTTTATTCCAATGGAAGCAAGAGAAATAATCATCGACCGCAATCGTCAGAAGGTGCACAATGTCTTCGATATTTTCGTGTTTCAGCGCGGTAAAAATATGGTGTATGTATCCGTAGCGGATTTGCTGCAGCTGCCGGAATTTCTGACACACCTTCATTCGATTGTGTCGCCGTATTATGAAGAGGGGATTGACATCAGCCAGCAATCATCTAAAGAAGTGAGAGCCATCATCCGTGAATTGGAAAAAGAAAACCTCCGGCGCCTGATCGATCAGGCCATTGATGAGGACGATCAGGAAGCTTTCCAAGTGCTGACCGAGAAATGGAAAGCGATGCATTCATAGGTGCCGGGCTGATTATTTTGGCCCGGTTCTTTTTGTCTGATATACTATTCTACATAAAACCACAACGATTTTCCTAAAAATACTGAAATATAAGTGATAAATGTTAAAAACATATGAATTTTTTTCAAATGTGGTGGCGTATAATCCATTATAATAGGTTTATACTTACAGGATTAGGAAAAGAAGAACCGGGAAACGGGGAGGTTAACAAGATGAAAGCGATGCCTAAAGATCGTCTGCTGGATGATGAGTGGATCGACTTGATACAGGAAGCGAAAGCTTTAGGCCTGAGTAAGGAAGAAGTAGAAAATTTCCTGCGCGGCGGAACGGAACTGTATAAACTAGTATAACACCCTTTATTTTTCAAGGGTGTCTTTTTTTATGCCTCCCATTATAATGAGTATATAGTAGTAGTTGGAAGGAGGGTCGGCATGAAAAACTTTGAAATGATCAATCTGCTCAAAGATTGTGCCATTGCATTCAATATACCAGTCCATTTAATCGATCGAAAGAACACAGCCATCTTTCAATATCCTGACACTTTTCTTAAACCACCGGAAGAAATTCTGGAAACCCGCCATCCTTATCTTCAGGAAGCAAGGAAGATGCCCGGCACCCTGCACCTGTTAAAGGATCCTTTTAACCAGTATGCTTTTTTTTATGCGTATGAAAATCCACAGAAGGAAACCGTGGTCGCCCTGCTCGGTCCATTCCTCCATGAAATATCGGACTATAAAGAGGTCCAGCTGAGTTTGATTATGAATGATCTTTCCTCCTCTCTTGCAGAGGAATTTGCCGGATACCTGGATCATCTGCCGGTAAGGACGCCGAAGGAACTGGCATCCATCCAGCGCGTCTTACAGCATGTGCTGCCAGGGAAAAAGGAAAAAGCGAAGAAAGATCCAACAGAGCCTGATCTTCTGCACCATTATGAAGAATATGCGGCATCGCTTGAATCCTACCCGGATACGGTGGCGTCGAAGCAGGAATTCATGGAACGTTTCAAACGTGGGGAAAAACAGGCAGTGGAAGCGTATTATGCATTGATGGACAATAACCTCTCTCATATAAAAAATCATGTGCGTTCCTTTAAAAACCATCTGATCCGTCTGGTTACGGAATTGAGCCTTCTTTGTGTAGAAAAAGGAGCGCAGCCGGATGAAACAGGGTCATTAAGTGATTTCCATATCAGTTTTCTGGAGACGAAAGAGACCGTCGAGGAACTGGAAGGATTGGAATCTATCATTCTTCGTTCGTTCCTGGAAAGAATCCAGGGGGTGGGGAGGCAGTCCTTTTCTCCGTTGGTGGAGCGCGCACAGAAATATATTTTCCAAAACCTGACGAAAGATTTGACGTTAAAGGAAATTGCGGAAACATTAAACGTCAATCCGAATTATTTATCCGGCGTCTTCACAAAAGAAACCGGCGTATCGATCACCCAGTTCATCAATCAGCAGCGGATTACCGAAGCGAAAGAGCTCTTATGCATCACAGAGCATTCGCTTATGGATATCAGTATGCTGCTCGGATACAACAGCCAGAGTTATTTCACAAGGGTTTTCAAAAGTGTGGAAGGGATCGGTCCGAAAGAATTCCGGCAGAAATATCGAATAAAGGAAAAGTAATCAGCTGATCCAGTTTCAGCTGATTTTTTGTGAGGAATTGTTCTTAAAAACGGACTATTTGTGAGTATATAGAAGATACAGGCAGGAATGTGTGGAATATATGTTCTTTATAATGAAAAATGGTTGTTTATTTCCAATGGAACAGCGTTTATAATATTCTTAATAACGAACAAAAAGATAGGTTAATTATGTCAGGAGTCATCTGACGATGGAAGGTGAGGTAGGTGGAAGTGACGCCGATTGGTGAAAAAATCCGTATCCTGCGCACCGGCAGAGGTTTATCTGTCAACGAGTTTGCCAAACGTTCTGGTGTATCCAAATCGTATATCAGCAACATTGAAAGAGGGGTACAGAAGAACCCTTCCTTAATCGTGATGGGAAAACTCGCCCGGACGCTGGAGGTACCGCTGGAAGAGTTATTAACGCATAAGTATGCCGAAGAAACGGGGAATGGACAGAGCCGATAGCGGACGAAAGGAGACGATCATATGGTGAAACAGGAGGAATACAGAGAATGGGTGACTCTGATCAAAGAAGCCAGACAGCTCGGTCTGAGTCTGGAGGAGGTCAAGGATTTCCTGGAGAATCCCCGGGTGCCGGAACTCCTCACCGAAGGGACGGGGGACTGTGAAGGGTAAAACCGTCTTCACGAGAGAAGCAGGCTGGCGCAATGTCACAGCGGTTTCCCCGCGTGTCACGGACAAACGCAGAGCCTGCACACTCTCTTCCATAGTGGATCAGTATTCCCAGCTGCTCATCAAGCCTGGATGGGATATCTTTGTGATCAACGGCAGGATAGGAGGGAGAAAGAAAGAAACGGTACTATGGGAAGAATCGTTCATGAAGGCTGTGACGGGGGATGAGTCCCCGCTTTCCTACCTGCAGGCGTCCCTCTGTTATCACCATCTGCTGGAATATACGAACGAGACGTCCGGAGTCATCCCCCAGGCCGTCCTCGACGATAGGTATGCCCGTACACTTGATCTGTTCGGTGCTTGGCCGTTTGGAAAGCAGCTCCGCAGCTTCAATCCACTGTTCTTCTATGATTCTCTTTTTCATCCGGCTGTCGTCTTTTTTACGTACCATCGTGAAGGTGGTGCGGTCATACGGAAACATGTCCATCGTTTCGCTCATGGAAGCTATGAGCTGAAGACATTGACACGCAGGTGGGCAGCCATTTCTTAACCGGCCTTTATAAAAGGGCCGGTTTTTTTGCGATGTCGAAAGATCAACGGCCTTTTCTACCATTTTCTTCTTTTCATTCTGACAAAAATAGATTATGATGTAACAAAGTATTTTGAATTTTATTGACAGATCATTCCGAGAAACGTAGAAAATATGGGGACGCTTATTCCAAGACGGCATACAGCAGGAAGGGTCCTTACATAATGACCGTCGGAAAAAGGCGTTTGATACCGAACCGTTAAGTAAATAGGAATATATAGGAACATCATGAATGAAAAGGTGGGTCGTATGGAGAATCTTAAAGAAGTGCTGGAGAACATCATCCAGCGGACGGAGAATTCCGAACTGTTATCATCTCAGGAAGTCATCAACCAGCTGATTCAGCAGCTGCAGGAATAGATCGTGTGGAGCATCGCTGAGGACTATGGCGGTGTTTTTCCATGTTCCGGGTTTTACATAAGCTGAGAAAAAAGGCTCACGGGAAAGATAACGGAATCTTCGCGTGCCTGTGATATACTAATACCGACAAGAGTAAACTTACCAAGTAAGCGAGGATTTCTATGAACATTACTGTTGAAATTATCGTAGCGCTGCTGCTGTCGATGGCGGTCAGCTATGCGCTTGTATTCCCTGTTATGAAGCTAGCTGTTAAATGGAAAATGATGGACTATCCGGAGCTGCGGAAGATCCATAAAGAAATCACCCCGCGCATGGGCGGGCTGGCAATCTTTGGAGGAGCAGCCGCCGGCATGCTGTTTATCCGCCCGGATATGCCGTATATAGGACCGATCATCATCGGAGCGTTCATCATCGTCTTGACCGGATTATTGGACGACCGCTATCAGATCCGGCCGATCTTCAAGCTTGGCGGCCAGGTGGCTGCTGCGGCTGTTTTGATCTTTTCCGGTTTGAAAGTGGACGTGCTTAGTATTCCGTTCATCGGAATGGTCTCTCTGAGTGATCCGATCAGCATCATCTTTACGTTTCTATGGATCATCGGTATTACCAATGCCATCAACCTGATTGACGGCCTGGATGGACTGGCGGCCGGTGTATCGACTATATCCCTGATCAGCATCGCGGTGATGGCGCTTGCCATTGAACCGCAGATTTCCATTGTCTATTTATGTATAGTTCTGATCGGAAGCAACATCGGGTTCTTGTTCCACAACTTCAACCCTGCCTCGATTTACATGGGGGACACAGGATCCCTGTTTTTAGGTTATTCCATGGCCGTCATTTCCATGGTCGGTCTGTTCAAGAACGTGACATTGTTCAGCTTTGTCATTCCGATCATCGTCCTTGCTGTGCCGGTGTTTGATACGTTGTTCTCGATTTTGCGGAGAATGATCAACAAGCAGAAGATTATGATGCCGGATAACAAACACATCCATTATCAAATTCTTGCCGCCGGCTTCAGCCACAGAGCAACGGTTCTGATCATTTATGCCTTCAGTGCCTTATTCGGCCTGCTGGCGCTCTTATTTTCGCTGACATCCTTCGGGATATCGCTGATCATCACGTTCGTCCTTTTGTTTCTGCTTCATCTTTTTGCAGAAATGACAGGCGTCGTCTACCGCGGCAAGCGGCCGATCATCGGTTTGTTTTCGAAAAAGGAACGCGAAAAAAACAAAGAAAAAGAAAAAGCATAATAAAAAACAAGGCTGTCGAGACTTTATCGACAGCCTTGTTTTTTTCTGATTTCTTTTTTTTTTCACCTTGTTCATTTGTTATCCTATAAAAATTGTAACTATAGAAGAGCTTGTCCCGGAAAATCACTTACTCCGTAAGATCGACCAATACATAGGTTTCTCTTTTACCTCCCGAAAAAGTACGGCCCTGCTATTCTGAAGACAATGGACGTCCTTCCCTGGATCCTCTTGTATGATTCAAAATGATGTGCATCGGGTTATTTTATGGCATCCGTTCCGAACGTGAGTTTCAACGGCAGATTCAAAAAAACGGCTGCTTATGGATGGTTCTTAAGATTGAACTTCACGGACTCCTTCCACAATATGAAAAAATTTTCCCTCCATCCAGCAGAGGTGAGCGGGGTGAAGGAGAGTCTTTTTCGATGATAAAGAATTCCTAAGGAGCGGTGCCCCTTTCACTCCTGCGGAAGAACGAGTGGGCCGAGATCGCCGAGCGTGGGTTTTGCGAGGAAGCTCGGTCGCTCGTCCGCGGAAAGGGAAGGGGCTTTCGCTCCTGGCGGTAAGAAAAAAAGCTTGTAAAGAAACAGAGGTTTCTCTACAAGCTGAGGAGCAGCGGCTTCCCTTGCTTTCTTTAATAGGAATCGACATCTCCGGGTGTGATGAACCATTTATCCGGGTCATTCATGTCGGTATTGTCCGATTCGATTTCTTTTCCGACGAGCGGCATCGGACTGTCTTTATGGACGAATCCATTCTTTTTCATCAGGTGCGCCGGCATCATCGACGGCAGAGCCCATGACTGGACGACATCCGCTTCCCTCAGGACGTTGAGCGCTTCTTCAAGGAGAGCCCGCCAGGCGTCGTCATCGACCGCCAGCCAGTCGACGATCATCCCGTTACGGAAGCGTCCTTCTTTTTCATGCGTAATGACGAACCCTTGCAGCTGTCCATGCTTATAGAGGGCGGTCATCTTATAGGGATGGACAGGATGGTCGAAGTAGCGCCAGTTCAAGTACGCGGCATCACGGACGACGAGTCCGTCCGCCGTATGTTTCGTCTCTTCAGCCAGGTTATCGAACGCTTCGTCGCACCGGGTTATCCGTTTCACTTCATAGCCGTGCGGTGCTTTTTTCGACTGCCGGATCTTTCCGTACACACGATCCAGCGGCTTGAGGACTTTCAGTGGGGACAGCTTGGAAGCGAGCAGGCTGACAGGCTTCTGCACATACATCCAGCGTGGCATATCCGTCAGATGGCTCGCGCCGGTGTAGCGCAGGAATAATTCCTTCGCTTTCGGGGCAGGAAAACCATACAGGTATGTGATGCCGGCTTTGCGCCCTTCTTCGATCAAGGCGTCATTCAAGTGCTTGTAGATCCCCTTGCCGCGGGCATCGGGATCCACCATCGTGTCGACACGGACACCGACCGTTTCGACGCATCCTTTGATGTAGGCACTCATCAGCCATAAGCTGATGTGGCCGAGAATCTTTCCGTTTTCCTCGAAGACGAGGATGAAGGGTTCTTTATGTTTAGGGTTTTGTTTGAATTTCCATTCCCAGGCGTCAAGAGGACGCTCCTGGTGGAAGGTTTTTTGGAAAAGGGTCTGAATCTGGGATTCATCGCCTGGTTGATAACGGCGGACTGCCATAATGCTTCTTTCCTTTCCGTATAAAAAAATACTTCCCAAAGTATAACAAAGAACGCCCATGGTTGGCAGAAGGTCTCTGTTACAAGTTCGTGACGTTTCATTAAATCCCGATGGCATTCAAGCGACATTTTTATCTCAAGATAGAACTCTGTCATAAAATCAGCTATAATGGAAGGTAATGTCATGGAACGTTTGACCGTGTACGGCTGACGGGTATTAGATGATGTCGAAAGCATTGCATAAACAGGTTCTCACCCCTCTCCATCACCGGCAGACGTCATAAAGATAGGAAGTTGTCGAATGATATAAGGAGAAGGGCTGCGGAATCATTCAAAAAATACATGATAAAACAATAGATCTAAGGAACCGCATCTTGATTATGGATGGGCCAGAGAAAGGGAGTATTGTTGTATGAAGAAGTCACTATGTGTAGTCGGATTAGGATATATTGGTCTTCCTACATCCGTCATGTTCGCCATTCACGGGCACAAAGTGCATGGAGTTGATGTGAATCAGAAAGCTGTCGACATGATTAATGCCAAGCAGCTTCATATAGAAGAGAACGGTCTGCAGGAACGCCTGGAGGAAGCGGTTGACGCCGGTAACTTCAAAGCGGCGGTGGAGCCGGAAGAGGCCGATGTTTTCATCATCGCCGTCCCTTCCCCGATCCGCGAAGATAAAACCGCCAACCTCGATTATGTACGTAAAGCGACAGAGGCGATTGTCCCTTACGTACGCGAAGGCAACCTTGTCATTTTGGAATCCACCGTTCCTCCACGTACCGTCGAAGACGTGATGCTTCCGGTCCTTAAGGACACCGGTCTTGAAATCGGAACTGATTTGTTCGTTTCCCATTCCCCGGAGCGCGTCATTCCAGGGAAGGTCTTCCAGGAGCTGGTCGAAAACGACCGGATCGTCGGCGGAATCAATGAAAAATCCTCCGAAATGACGAAGGATCTTTACCGTTCTTTCGTTAAAGCGAATATCCACTTGACGGATGCGACAACAGCGGAAATGGCCAAGGTCATTGAAAATACGTACCGCGATGTGAACATTGCATTTGCCAATGAGCTCGCCTTGATCAGCGACCAGATCGGTGTCAACGCATGGGAAGCGATCAAGCTTGCCAACTATCACCCGCGTGTGAACATCCATACACCCGGCCCGGGTGTCGGCGGTCACTGTATAGCTGTGGATCCTTGGTTCCTTGCTGAAATCCAGCCGGATCTTTCCCAGATGATCCAGCTGTCCCGGAATACGAACGATAACATGCCGGTGTACACAGCCAATCAGATCGAGAAGCTGATGAAGGACCAGTTCATTCAGGATCCGAAAGTGGCCTTGTTCGGCTTGTCCTTTAAAGCGAACATCGATGACCAGCGTGAAAGTCCGTCCTTGAAAGTGATTCTTGAGCTCGTTGAAAAAGGAATCAGCTTCAAGACGTTCGATCCGCATATTAAAGAAAACGTCGCCTCCAACCAGACACAGGATATGGATGAAGCGCTTGAAGGAGCGGACATCCTTGTCATTCTGACGGATCACGATGAATTCAAGAAGCTCGACCCAGCCTACATCAAGAGTAAGATGAACAACCGCGTCGTTTATGATACGAAGAACGCCCTGAACCTCGATAACTGGACAGAAGCCGGTTTTATCGCCAAGCGTCTGGGTGACTCCAAAAACGGATAAAGATCAGGTGAAATCATGAAGGAAAAGTTTTTAGGTGTAGACGTCAGCAGCCACTCGTACGAGCAGCTGAAGCAGAATGTATTGGATGATATCAATGAAAAGCGCCAGTCTTTCATTGTGGCGATCAATCCGGAAAAGATATTAAAAGCCCAGGAAGATCAGGATTTAAAGGCGCTTTTGAACAAAGCGACGTACCAGATTCCCGACGGTGTCGGCGTTCTTCTGGCTTCCAAGCTGAACAAAGGCGGCATCAAGGAACGTGTAACCGGGATTGATATGCTGCTTACCCTTTGCGAGCAGGCTGCAGATAACGAAAAGTCCGTCTTTCTTTACGGTGCGAAACCCGGCGTTGCAGGGGAAGCGAAGGAAAAGCTCATCGAGCAGTATCCGAACCTCCACGTTGCCGGTGTACTGGACGGTTATGAAAAAGATGAACAGAAGGTCATCCAGACGATCAATGAGTCTGGTGCCGATATTCTATTTGTAGCCCTTGGCAGCCCACGCCAGGAGTATTGGATCGTCGATCATATGAAAGAGCTCAATATCAGCATTTTCCAAGGTGTCGGCGGCTCCTTCGATGTCATTTCCGGCCGCGTCAAGCGCGCCCCGGCGCTTTTCCAGCGTTTCGGTGTGGAATGGCTCTACCGGCTGATTTCTGAGCCGTGGCGGATTAAACGCCAGATCCGCCTTCCATTGTTTCTGCTGAAGGTATGGAGAGATAAGTAAAAAGAAAAAGCAGCGGTGCTTGCACCGCTGCTTTTTTATGTGGACGGATTTCGTGATGATGGAAGCAGGGGGCTTTCATCACCGTTAGAAAAAAGGGGAGGTGGAAGTAGTTCGATCCTTCTACGTGATTTCTGTTACTTTTGAACTTAAAAAGTTAAAATTGCGCAAAGATACGCCGAGGTATGTTGTTTGCCGTCGAATCCTCTTATATAATGAACATATTATTCTCGTAGAGGCTTATTTTGGAAATACATAGAGAATCATGTAGAAATTTTTCGGAATTTCTTCCCGAATATTTAACCCTTTCGACAAATAAGCCGATATACAAACTACCGGCACGTATTCATCCATCGGATCGAATGACCATGAAAGTTTGCATCATTAGACACACTACTACCCTATTGACTATATACCCGACTAAACAAACCAGCAAACCTACCATTATATACGATTGAATCACACTTTTTATGGGATCAGAGCCAAAACAAAAGGAGGGGACTGCTCCGCTAAAATCGCTGCATGAAACCATATATCACTGTCCGTCCACTTTAGACTCTAGCTATCTATGATTCATATTATGCAGGAGGTTCATATGAAAAAAACACATATAGGCGGCTTCTTTTTGCTGTTCGCACTTTTTGTCATTTACCCGGCCCAGGCACAGGCTGAAAAAACAGTTATCCTTGATCCGGGTCATGGAGGAAGGTTCTCCGGAACGACCGGATATTCCGGTATATCCACGGGTTATTATGAGAAGCACTTCAATTTGGAAATGTCCAAAGAAATTAAGGAAGAGCTCGAGGATGCCGGCTACGACGTACATATGACACGCACAGATGACAGCCATTTTGCCTGGAATCTGCACGATGATCTGCAGGCGCGTCTGGATATCGCCCACGACGCGGTGAATGGAAACAATGATAACTCAATCTTTTTGTCTGTGCACTCGAATGCACTTCCATCCAACCCGTATATGAGAGGGTATGAAACCTATTTCTTTGATATTGATGAAGGGATTAACAAGACCTATCCGCCATCCGAGGAGCAGATCGAATATTCACCGGAAAGTAAGCGTCTGGCTTACACCGTCCATGAAAACATTCTTGATGGAGCCCCGTTGAAAGAAGGGCGCGGCCTTGTGCCATCCGACTTGTATGTTACACGGAACGCCCACATGCCGGCAGCTCTTTTAGAGTTCGGTTACATGTCCAACCCGGATGAAGAAGCCCTGATTAAAACATCGTCCTTCCAGCAGAAAGCGGCGGAGGCTGTCGTTGACGGTGTCAATGCCTATTTCCAAGTGTATGAAGTGTACGACATGGACGGCGAACGGCTTGAAATCTTTTATGATCAACAGGACGCGATCGATTACGCCAAAGACGAAGCCAACGTCTATGTTC
Source organism: Halobacillus sp. AWH4_228 (assembly GCF_056158365.1). Lineage (NCBI taxonomy): Bacteria > Bacillati > Bacillota > Bacilli > Caryophanales > Bacillaceae > Halobacillus > Halobacillus sp. AWH4_228. Next base: position 878,952 of record NZ_JBSWTE010000001.1, read on the forward strand.
TTGATAAGTACACGCAGGAAAAAGTCTATGATAATACGAAAAAACGGTATGGCGCTTATCATTCCAACCAGTCTTCTGTAACGAAGCTGTTCGTGAAAAAAGAAGACGCCATCGACTATGCCGATGACTGGAAGAATATGCGCGTCGTTGATAACGAAGAAGGCGAAGTCGTCTGGAGCAACTACTTGGACAAAAACTATGTCGTCGAGCATTCCAACAAAGGGGCCCTGTACGAATCCTACAACCTTGATGATGCTGTCACTTATGCGGTGAAGTGGAAAAACACATCTGTTTTGGATCAAGCCCAGGACGAAGTGATCTGGAGCAACTATCTGGATAAAGACTACACGGTTTCCCATTCTGACAAAGGTGATCTGAAATCCTTCTACCGCGAACAGGAAGCGGTCGCCTATGCCGAGCAGTGGAAGAACACGAAGGTAATGAACGATGGAGATGTGGTCTGGTCCAATATGGATGACAGCTACAACTATTCGTTTGAAACGAACGTACTTGCCGGTAAAGACCGGATGAAGACAGCGATTGAAGTGTCCAAGCAGCTGTATCCGAATGGGCTGGACGGAGAAAAAACGGTCGTCCTTGCGACAGCGTTTGAGTTCGCCGATGCCTTGTCTGCCGGTCCGCTCGCTGCTCAGTATGACAACGCTCCGATTCTGTTGAACCGTGACGATGAACTCAGTGACGATGTGAAACAGGAACTGCAGCGGCTGAATACGAAAAACGTCGTTATTCTGGGCGGGACGAACGCCATCTCTGAAGGCATTGAAAAAGAGCTGAAGCAGAGCTATAACGTCGACCGCATCTCAGGATCCACGCGTATCGAAACGAATCTTGAAATCAATGAAAATCTGAAAGGCGCAGAAGGTGTGTTTGTTGCATCAAGCACCAGCTTCCCGGATGCACTGGAAGCCTCCTCTGTCGCAGCAGCCAATGGCTGGTCCATCGTTTTGACAGGAGAAGATGAAATCAGCAGCGACAGCTTGAAGTACTTGACCGGGAAAGAAGTCGTGATTCTCGGCGGAACCGCTGTAGTTTCGGAAGATGTTGAAAAACAGCTTGTCGAGGCGAACGGAGCGGATCGTGTGGAGCGTCTGTCCGGAGCGACCCGTTATGAAACCGTTGCGGCTGCGCTCAAGTATTTCCAGGATGACATGAATTCCGATACCGTCCTTGCGGCGACAGGTAAGAACTACCCGGATGCGTTAACAGCTTCGGCGCTGTCCGCGAGAACGTCCGCACCCCTCGTACTCGTTGGGGACAAGCTGAACCCTGAGCTTGAAAAACAACTCGATCTGTACGGCGGGGAAAACGTCGTCGAACAGCTTCAAGTCATCGGAGCTGTCGTAGATGAGAACAACCAGAAACAAATTGCTGACCACTTAAACTAAATCAATCAGTACTTTTTTGAACAAAGGAGAGGGATTGGATGAAGAAACTAAGCTTTATCGCCCTGTTCTTTGTTCTTCTGCTTTCAGCCTGTTCCGGCACCGATGTCGATCAGGCTGAACAGCTGGAAGAACCAGAGAACAGTGAAACGGAACCAACGGAAGAAGAGACCCTATCAGAAGAAACCTCGTCAGAAGAAACCCCTTCAGAAGATACGGAGGAAGAAGCAGAACCTTCTGAAGAGGAACAGACGGAAGAGGCTCCTGTAGAAGAAGAGACTGCAAAAGAAAAAGCGCCGACCGAAGAGGAATCTGACGTTGAAGAAAAGGATCCATCAGAGGAAACCGCTGCAGAGGAACCGACAGAAGAAGAACAGCCGGAAGAAACGACGGATGAAGACGAAGATACTGTCTCTTCCGCATCCGATGACTCGGAAGAAACTGAGGAAGCAGGCTCCTCCGCCGGTCTGAAGGCGTACATGCCGAAAGGGCCGATGACGAAAACATTCACACAGAACGAAGATTACAAAGTGAAACATGAAGTGGTGGATGTGAACGACCGCTTCGTCCAGCAGATTGTGACGTTCGGAGACATGGTGACCCTGCAGATTCTTGAATTCACAGAAGGCAGAATTGCTGTTGTCTACCAGGAGTCCAACCCGGAGGATACGTCCAGTCAGCTTGATTCATTTGAAGCGCATGAAACGATTGATGTTCTTGTTGATGCCACCGGCAGCTCCGCGAACTTCCAGATTCTTGATGAAGCTCAGACGACTGCTACGCCTTATGGAGAATTTGAAAATGTGTTCGTTGTTCAACGAACGTCCGGTTCCAAGGTGACATCGATGTACCACTATGCCCCTGAGTACGGCCTGATCCGTGAAAAGGTCGAGGACAAAGGGGACAACGGCTATACGATGACATCAGAACTGACGGAGATTCAGGAATAAAAAACGATAAAAGGACGGATGAGTGTGAAAAGACTATTAACTTGCATTTCTGCTTTTCTATTGGCCTGCCTGACCGCCCCAGCCTTTGTTAGTGCAGAAGATTCCAACACATGGGTCGTCGAGGAGAGCGAAGCTTCCTTTGAAATCAATGACTCTGTGACCGCTGACGTTGAAAACAAAGAACTTGAAACGAACCTTTCTGTAACCAAAGAAGGGAAAGAACTGCTTGAAGAAACGACACAGCTCAGCACGATTACGGATCTTATTCTTGTTGAAGAAACGCTCGTTGTCGTTTATCGCGCCGACGGGTCAGCTCAAAGTTTGTTCTTTGATGCGTACAACTTGTCTAATGGAAAGAAAGTGTTCGAATCCGAAGCCTATGACCGCTCGACATTCGAACTGTCCGGAGAAGAACTTATGATACAATATCCGATTCTTGATGAAGACAGCATCGATACAGAGCCGGAAGCCCTGGCGGAAGATGCGTTCACGATTGCCGGCGGTGACGTGACGAAAGGGAAAACAGAGGAAAAAATGTCTCTGCAGAACACGGTCACATCTCAAGCCGCAGTCAATGAAAAATATAAGAATCCGAGCTATGCCGAAATCAACCGCATCTTGACCGAAGAAGCCGAAAATTTCGATATTCCCCCGGAAATAGTCAAAGCGATTGCCTATCAGGAAAGTGGCTGGCAGCAGTACTGGGATCCGGGCCGCACGCCTGTCACCCATTATCAAAATTCCTGTACGCCTTCAAAAACACGAGGAATTGCCTGGGACGGAACGAACCTGAAGCTTGGTTATGACTGTATCGGAATCGGCATCATGCAGGTGTCCGACTACCGCTTCATTGAGAACGACCAGGAAAGAAAAGAAGAAGTCTACAAGCTTTCCACTGATATCCGCTACAACATTCGTGAAGGGCTGAAGATTCTTGAGTCCAAGTGGAACTATGCCAACTACGATCTTATTCCTACGGTCAATGACGGCGACCGTGATGTGATTGAAAACTGGTATTTCGCTATTTTAGCTTATAACGGCATTTCCGAGCGTAACAACCCGATTACGAACGGGTATATTGCCTATCAGGAAAAGATTTATGACCGCATGCGCAACTATGGATTGTTTAACGTCACCCCATTCCCGACGCACAAGCTGAACCCTTATCAAGACGGCATCATGCGTTTTGAAGAAAGCAACGTGGAAACAACCGGACCTCTTCATACGACGAAGCATGATTTCGGGACGGGGGAAAAAGTTTACGTAACCGCAGGAAGTCTAAATGTGCGCAAAGCACCAAGCAGTACAGTTGTCACAAGCCTGAAACGTGGCGAGCAGGTCACAGTGACCGGCGCCCCGGTCGGCTATGACAGCAACACCCAGCACTGGGCATGGTACCCGGTGAAAACGACAAGCGGGAAAACCGGCTATGTCGCCTCCAGCTACCTGTCTGCCACCCAGGAGCCGGACAGCTACCGTCTTTCCGGGATCAACCGTTATGAAACAAGTACCGCCCTGTCCAACTACGGCTGGCACTGGAACGAACCGAAAGTCGCAGTGATCGGACGCGGGGATCTGCCGATCGACTCCCTGACTGGAAGTGTACTGGCCGCTTATCACAATTCCCCGCTTCTTTTGACACAGACGGACCAGCTTCCGGCAACCGTGGAAAAAGAACTGGAACGTATGGACCCGACGAAGATTTACCTTCTTGGCAGTGAAGGAGCGGTTTCCGCTTCTGTTGAAAACCAGCTGAAGCAGAAATACGGCTCTTCGAATGTCGAGCGCTTGTCCGGAGCCAACCGCTTCGAAACCGCTTATGAAGTGGCCGACGAAGTAGCGGATGAAGTGAACGTCGATGAAATCTTCATCACAACCTCTGATGAAACATCGACCGACGCCCTTTCCATCGCCCCATATGCCGGCGATGAGAACACACCGATCCTTCTGACACTGCCGTACAAGCTTGAAGACAACGTCATCAATTTCATCCGTGAAAACGGCGTGGAAAAAGCGACGATTGTCGGCGGAACAGGGGCTGTCCACCAGACCGTTGAGAACCAGCTGAAAGGTATCGTTGACACGGTCGAGCGTGTGAGCGGACCTGACCGCTACAGCACAAGCGTGCAGATTGCCGAGAAGTACTTCAACGACCACCGTCTGGAAGAGGTGTTCTTCGCCCAAGGGGAGGAAGTCGTCGATGCTCTTGCCGGCTCACCGCTGGCCGCTTCCTACGAAGCACCGATTCTTTTGACGAGAAAAGACAACGTACCATCAACCGTGAAGAATTACTTGAACCATCTGCCGATCAGCCCGGAGAACTACTACCTGGGCGGAAATGCTGCCATTTCCGAAGAGGCCGAGGTGGAGCTGGAAAGTATCCGCCGCTGATATAATAGAAGAAAACCGGCTGTTCCCTTGAGGAGCAGCCGGTTTTTTGCGTTGATGCTCAAGTGTGCGGCCGGATATCGGTCGGAGCGGTGGGTTTATCAGTCTTTCTGCGCGGATATCGGTCGAACCGCGGATACATCAGTCAAATTCGCATTATATCGGTCTTATTGCGAATATATCGGTCGCCACCCCTGCGCAGCCACCGCCTTTCATAGCACATATCAACGAAAATCCGCCGATATCAATGATTCTGCGGATATATCAATTATTCTCCGCATTTATCAATGATTATCCACGTATATCGATTATTCCGCTCATTTATCAACGAATTCCACGATAGATCGACAAACCCACATCCCCGCCGATCCACCTCAACCCCCACCCCACTCAGGTCGCATGAGCTTCTGCCCATATATGGAAAAGATATGACTAGACGATTACGATTCGTTTAAGGTTATGGTAAAATCAACAAGTATGGATTATAGTGTTACATAGCGAAATTTGTTTGATTTTAGCAAACGTGAAAGAGGTATTTGTGTGAAATCTAAATTAGGCTTAGCGAGCATACTGTTTATCGGCGCCACTCTGATCCTGAAGGTCTCCGGACTGATCCGGGACATGGTCATCGCCTACTACTTCGGGGCAAGCTACGTGGCGGATGCGTACCTGGCTGCCTTCATTATTCCGAATATGCTGATTTTATTCATGCAGAACGGGATGAAGAATGCGCTCGTTCCGAGTTATATCCAGGCGGCGGAGGAACAACGCGGCCGCTCCCATCTGGGACAGGTCTTCAAAGGAACCGCCGGACTTGCTCTTATTCTTTCGATTATCGGAATGGCCATCGCACCAGTGCTGATTCCGCTCCTGTATCCGGATTTCAGTCCGGAAGCAAGTCAGATCGCCATTTGGGTGACGGTCATCTTCTTTGCGTGTATATCGTTCGTCGGCATGAACTCGGTGCTGGAGGCGTTCTTTGACGCGGAAAACAAGTTCTCCCTGTCGATCGTTTCTCAAATCATCGTCATTTTAAGCTCGATTGCCGGCGCATTCCTATTCGCCAACAAGATCGGGGCGTACTCGCTGGCGATCGGTTATGCGGTAGGTACCGTCCTATCCCTCATCTTCAAGGCGTTCATCGTCGTTCCTCAGAAGTCGTTGACGCTGAAGGAGAAGTTCGACTGGCCGGAAGTCCGCCAGTTTTACTGGATCTTCCTGCCTGTAGGACTGACGGTTATGGTCGGCCAGGTGAACCTGCTTGTCGGCTCGGTCTTCGCCAGCTACCAGGGCGAGGGCGCGGTCATGTACATCAATACGGCGAAGAACTTCGTGCACATGCCGCAGGCGATCTTCGGGGTGACGATTGCGACGATTATCTTCCCGTTATTATCTAAAGCGATTACAACGAACGATACCGGGCAGTTTAAAAAGGGTATTGAAAAAGGGCTCACAACGATGTACCTCGTGTTGATGCCGTCGATCATCGGCATGATGCTCTTGATGCCGAACTTGATCGAGCTGTTGTATGAAGGCGGTGCCTTTGATAACAAGGCGACCGAAGCCACGACCCAGGTCGCGTATTTCTACTTCGGATCCGTCCTGTTCTTCAGTCTCAACAACATCATCAACAAAGGCTTTTATACTATGAAAAAGGGCCACCTGATCCTCATGATCAGTGTCGGTTCCATCTTATTGAACGTCGTCTTCAACTTCGTATTTGCCGAATGGCTCGGCTACCTCGGCATCCCACTTGCGGCATCTGTGATGGCGCTCTTCTATACAGGGGCATGCCTCATCGTTTTCACAAAGCTTGTCGGTGGACTCAACTTCAAGTCCATCCTCATCGATTACGCGAAAATCACAGCCGCAGCCGCGCTTATGACGGGAGCCGTCCTGGCCGTCAAACCGCTGATTACAGGTCTTCCCAACCTGTTCATTATTATCATCGTCGCCGGTGTCGGCGCGGTTGTCTTTGTCGGAGCCGCTTTTGTTATGAAGTCGGACGCCTTTATGTTTCTACTCCATAATGTTACGAAACGGAAAAAGAAAGGAGCAACGTCATGAGTCGTAAAGAATTGTTCATGAACGCGGTGCGTCCGGTCAACGCACCGATGACGAAATTCATCCTCGGCCGTCACTATAACGCAGACCTGATGGCGCTGAAAAATGAACCGGTCCAGAAGGTGCTCGTCCTCGCGCCCCATATGGACGACGAAACGATCGGGCCGGGCGGCACCCTCCGCCAGCACGCCGATCAGGGAGCAGAGGTCCATTGTGTGTTCATCACCGATGGAGCGAGCAGTGTTTCTGAGATGAGTGCGGAGGAGCTGAATGCCAAGCGCCGCCAGGAAATTGACAAGGTCAAAGACATCCTCGGACTGACGGACGTCGCCTACCTCAACCTGCCGGACGGTGGTGTATCAAGCACCCCGGATGCGATTCAATACTTGAAGGAAAGGATCGAAACCCTGAGCCCGGACATCATCTACACGACGCCGTTCATTGATGCGCATACCGATCACAGTGCTACCGCCAAACTGCTCAGCGATACGCTGAAGCGGATGGATAACGTACGCTCGAAAATCCGCATGTATGAAATCAACTGTGCCTTCCCGCCGGATTCGATCAACTGCCTCGTCGACACGTCCGAGCAGCATGAGAGAAAAGTGGAGGCGACGGAAGTGTTCGATTCCCAGGCCATCGCTTTTGACGGCTTCCTGGAGCTGAACCATTACAAAGGAAAACTGGCGTCTGATCCTGTAGAGACTGCGGAGGCGTTCATCGAATGGGACAAATCCAACTTCGTGAAACACGTCGATGTGCTCGATCAGATGGGCTATGATTTCCCGGAGAAGTTCAAGCAGGTCAACCGTACCGATACACTGCTGTGGGCGATTTTCAAAAACTACGCCATGAAGAAGGATTTGTACCGCAAAACCATCAACTAATCATCATAGAAAAGAGGTGTCCCCCATGCCTATCCCATGGAGAAAACTATACTTCGTGTTCGTCGCGCTTGCGCTTTTCTTCATCGGCGCAGCTCTCGATAACACGGTGATCGATCTACTGATCATGCTGTTCTTCGCCGGCTATGCGCTCTTCAAGCCGAAGAACTCGCTGCTGATCTTATTTACGTATTTCCCGATCCGCCCGTTTCTGCTGGAATTCAACCCGGCATTAAAAGGAATCGGCGACATCATCATCTTTGCGCTTTTATTCCGTGTCCTACTCATGTACCGCAAGGATTTAAAAAAGCTGTTCCAGTTCTACTGGTTTGAATACGCCTTTTTCGGCTTCCTTATTGTCGGAGCGGTATCGGCGTACCTGACCGGTGTATCCCTGACAGCGATCATCTTCCAGATCCGCGGCTTCCTGCTGTTTTACCTCGTGTTCTACATAGCAAGAAGGCTGCACATCACGAAGGAAGACATCAACAAATTTATCATCACTACACTGATCATGACCTTCTTGATCTGTATCCACGGCATGGTTGAAAAGCTGTCTTTACGCGGCGTCTTTCTGCCGCAGAGCTGGCAGGATATGCCGCTGTCTGCAACGAATCGGATCCGTATTTACGGAATGACAGGAAACCCGAACGTGCTGGCGTATTACCTGTCCTTTTCCATCATCATCATCATGTACTTCCGCAACCGTTTTACAGGCAAATGGCTGTGGCTCACCTACGTTTCCCTTGCCTGTCTGTTCGGCGTCTGGAGTCTCACGTATTCACGTGGAACATGGATCGCGTTCGCACTTGCGCTTGCGATTTACGTCGTTGTAGCTAGAAAGTGGAACTTCCTGAAGCCGCTGCTCATATCGCTCGCCGCCGGTGTGATTCTTATCGCTGTGCCGGTCAGTATCGGAACGTCGATCGTCGAGAACACCGACTTCGGAAAAGAGAAGAAAGAGAAGCAGTCGCAGTATGACGACAGTGAAGGAAGCTTCAAGGACCGGCTCGGTTCCACGATTGATAAGGAAACGCGCGAGCAGTCGAGCCAGTCCGGACGTATTTGGATTGTCAGCAAAGGCTTTGAAATTTATCTCGATCATCCGATCATCGGAACCGGCTTTGCCACATTCGGTGACGGGGCGACATTGAGCTATGATTCACCGATTTACGATGACTACGGCATCGAGCGGGAGTTCTTCTCGGACAACCAGTACATCCAGATCATCACCCAGACAGGGGCCGTCGGTGTCATTCTATTCGCCATCTTCCTGCTGAACATGCTGTACCACATTTGGAAAAAGCGGAACGAAACGCTGCTCGGTCCTGTGCTCCTCGCTGTTCTGCTTGCGGCCTATGCCGCCGGGATGGTGTACAACATCTGGGAAGGCGATTCGTTCACGATCTTCTACTTCGCCATGCTCGGCTACCTCTTGAATATGCGGCCGGAGCATGAATATGACCTCTAATCGAGGAGGGCGCTTATGAGTAAACGTGTACTCGTCATCAGCAACATGTATCCGAGTCACCGCACACCGACGTACGGCATTTTTGTGAAAAATCAGGTGGAGGCCCTGAAGGAAAAAGGGATCTCCGTTGATACCGCCGTCAACCGTGATAACCGCGGCGGGAAAGGCAATCTGATCCGCAAGTATATGATCTGGTTTTTGAAAATCCTTGCCCGCTTCATCACGAAAGGGCGGTCGTATGATGTCGTGCATGCGCACTACATCTTCCCGAGCGGCCTGCCCGGGCTGTTGTTCAAAAAGCTGTTCAAAACGAAGCTGATCGTCACCTCCCACGGTGGAGATCTCGATCAGATGGCGAAAAAAAGCGGCCTGATCAAGAAGCTGACGAAAAAGATCCTTCATGAAGCCGATCACGTCATCGTTGTCGGCGAGGCTTTGAAATCGGAAGTGATTGACGGCTTTGGAGTCGCGGAAAACAAGGTGTCCCTCATTAATATGGGGGTCGACCGCCGCGTCTTCCAGCCGGTTGACAGTACCGAAGCGAAAAAAGAACTCGGGCTGAACCCGGATCATTTTCACATCCTGTTTGTCGGCAACCATATTAAGGCGAAAGGGCTCACCGAGCTTCTGGAAGCCGTACAGAACATCCAGAAGCAGAATAAACAAGTGGAGCTCCACCTCGTTGGAAGCGTCAAAGAAGAACGTTACCTCCAGGAATTGAAAGAGAGCGTCCAGCAGGAAAACAGCGCCCTCGTTCATTTTCACGGACCGAAAGACCAGCAGACGGTCGCCACATGGATGGCAGCGGCGGATGTGTTCACCCTGCCGTCCTACATCGAAGGCTTCGGTCTTGTCGCCCTTGAGGCGATGTCATGCCACACCCCTGTGGTCGGTTCGGATGTCGGCGGTTTATCCTACCTGCTGGCGGATGATAACGGTGTGCTCGTTGAGCCGAAGAGTGTGTCTTCCTTACAGGCCGGCCTGCAGCGAGTGATGGAGGATGAGCTCTTGCGTAAGCGGCTGATCGAGAACGGCGAACAGGCAGCCGAGGAAAGCGATACGGAGCGGCTGCTGAATGAAATCATTGATCTTTACAACCGTGCATAGCCTGCCGGTTTAGTTGAACCATAAGGAAGGGAAGCGGGCGACGGCTTCCCTTTTCTTTCACCTCGTTTAAGGTGGATTACTTACATAATCCTCTGACATGTTTTATACTATAGGCGGTGTAAATGAATCGTACAGAGAAACAGGAGGTAACAGGAAAATGGACGAACAAAGCAACCAAAGTCAGCTTGGAATCGATTCCGCTCAGCTTATGGATGATATGACTTTCGTATTATTCGGAGCCAGCGGCGATCTTGCGAAACGTAAAATCTATCCGGCTTTATACAATTTATATGTCGAAGGAAAAATGCCGTCCTCTCTATCTGTCGTAGGCTTAGGCCGCCGGCCGTATTCTCAGGAGGACTTCCGTGAAATCATCAAGGAGTCGCTGTCTACGTTCTCCCGTAGAGAAGCGGATCCCTCCCATATGGAAGAGTTTCTGGAAAGCTTCCGCTACTTCATCTTTGACGCAATGGAACCGCAGTCGTACGCCGACTTGAAGGCTTTTATTGAAGAGCGTGAAACAGAGAAATCCATTCCACAGAACCGTCTATTCTACTTATCTGTGGCGCCGAGCCTTGTCGAGCCGATTACGGCATCGCTTCAGAAGAGCGGCATCACAGAAACCGACGGCTGGAAAAAGCTGATCGTGGAGAAGCCGTTCGGCAGTGACCTGCATACCGCCCGTCACCTGAATGCAGAATTGAGAAAAGCGTTCGATGAAGAAGAAATCTTCCGCATCGACCACTACTTAGGCAAGCCGATGGTGCAGAACCTGGAATCGTTGATCCGTCCGAACCCGATTCTGAAATCCTTGTGGAACCATGACCAGATTGCCAACGTGCAGATTACCGCCAGTGAAACGGTCGGTGTCGGTACACGTGCGGGTTATTACGATAAATCCGGAGCGATCCGCGATATGGTGCAGAACCATTTGTTACAATTAGTGATGATGACCGCTCTTCACCACCCGGAAAAGCTGTCCGCCAAGCAGATCGAAGAGAAGAAATCAGCGATCATGCAGGCGCTGCGTCCGGTTGATGAGGGCAATATCCAGCAGGATGTCGTCCGCGGTCAGTATGAAGCAGGCGAAGTGGACGCTCAGTCCGTTGTCGGCTATCACGAAGAAGACGGTGTCGAAGAAGGATCCAACAACGACACGTACTTCGCTGCCCGTCTGTACATCGATAACGAATACTGGAAAGGCATTCCGTTCTACATTCGTACCGGAAAGCGTCTTAGCCAGAAATCGACGCGAATTATCATTGAATTCAAAAACGAAGTGGAGGATGAGCCGGATTCCGAAGGCGCTACATCCAACCTGCTTCTGATTGAAATCAACCCGAACGAAAGCATCGGTCTGCGCGTCAATCTGAAGGATGACGGCAACGAGAAATTCGAACCGGCCTACGTCAACTTCACGAAAAACCTGGATGAGCAGCCGGAAGCGTATGAGAACCTGTTGAATGACGCTATGGCAGGAAATGCGACGTACTTTGCGCACTGGAACGAAGTGGAGCTTTCCTGGCAGTGGATTCAACCGATTCTTGAAGCCTTCGAAGCCGACGAGCTTCCGCTTCACACGTACAACGCTGGATCCCACGGACCTGAAGCAGCCGAGAAACTGCTGAACGAAGACGGCTATACCTGGTGGGAAGTATAAATTACGGATAGAGAAGGGGACTGATTGAAACATGGAGAAACAGAACATCGGTGTCATTGGTTTAGGAGTCATGGGTGCGAACCTTGCCCTGAACATTCAAGATAACGGATATAAAGTATCAGTGTATGACTACTGGACAGACCGTGTCGATGAGCTCGTCCAAAACAAAGAAAACACCGGCAACGTCAGCGGAGCCTACAGTGCCGAGGAATTCGTGGCTTCTTTGGAATCCCCACGCAAAATCCTTATGATGGTCAAAGCCGGTGAAACGACCGACAAAGTGATCGAAAGCCTTGTGCCTCACCTTGATGAAGGCGACATGCTGATCGACGGCGGAAACACGTATTACGAAGATACCGAGCGCCGTGCCGCCTACTTAGAAGAAAAAGGCATCCACTTCATCGGAACCGGTTTCTCCGGCGGGGAGGAAGGCGCGCGCCGCGGTCCTTCCATCATGCCTGGCGGACCAATAGAAGCGTACAAAGAAGTGCAGCCGATCTTTGATGCGATTGCAGCGAACGTTGAAGGTACAGCATGTGCGGCCTACATGGGACTCGGCGGTGCCGGTCACTATGTGAAAATGGTGCACAACGGTATCGAGTACGGCGATATGCAGCTGATCTGTGAAGCGTACTTCATTATGAAGAACGTCCTCGGCCTGTCTGCTCAGGAGCTTCACGAAGTATTCAAGGAGTGGAACGAAGGCGAGCTGGACAGCTACCTGATCGAAATCACAGCTGATATCTTCACGAAAGTCGACGAAGAAACAGGCAAGCCGCTTGTCGAAGTGATCCTTGATACAGCCGGCCAAAAAGGAACCGGAAAATGGACGAGTAAGAGTGCCCTTGATTTAGGTGTACCGCTTCCGATCATTACCGAGTCCGTATTCGCCCGCTTCATCTCTGCGATGAAGGAAGAGCGTGCGAAGGCAAGCAAGTACTTGACCGGTCCAGAAGTGAACTTCACCGGCAACAAGGAAGAAGCGATCGAATCGATCCGCAAAGCGTTGTACATGAGTAAAATCTGCTCTTATGCGCAAGGATTCGCTCAGATGCAGTCCATGAGTGAAGAAAAGGGCTGGGATCTTCAGTATGGCGATATCGCCATGAACTTCCGCGGCGGCTGCATCATCCGCGCGCAGTTCCTGCAGAAGATCAAAGAAGCGTATGATCGTGAAGACCACCTGTCCAACCTGCTTCTGGACCCGTACTTCACAGACATCGCAACAACGTATCAAAAAGAACTCCGCGAAACGATCGCACTTGCGATCCAGAACGGTGTTCCAGTACCGGCGTTCTCCAGTGCGCTTGCTTACTACGACAGCTACCGCACAGAGAAACTCCCTGCGAACCTGCTTCAGGCGCAGCGTGACTACTTCGGTGCCCACACGTACAAGCGTGTCGACAAAGAAGGAACGTTCCATACGGATTGGATGAATATCTAATAAACGAAAACCCAGGCCAAGCGCCTGGGTTTTTTTATGCTGTCGAGAAACTATTAGCAGTTTACGGCCACGTACCGCTTATCGGTGGGTGCCTGCCGCGGGCCCGGCCTCAGCTAACTTGGTCAGGAATCCCACCTGTCCAAGTGGATCTTCGGCTCGTGCTGTTCCCGCAGGCGTCACCACCGAACGCTCAGCTTGACATCAACGGTGTCACCACCGAACGCTCAGCTTGACATCAACGGTGTCCCCGACCGTCGCAAGGGTTGTTGGTGTGTAAATGTGTTAAAATACCATTTTGTGGTATAGAAGAACTATACAAACGTTGGGAGATGAGAGTATGAATGAAAAGATGCCTGCAGGGTTCGGGGTGAGGTTGGGTGCATTGGTTATTGACGGACTTTTAGTAGGTATTGTCATTGCTGCCCTGAATTTTATCGTTTTTAAGGTTTTAGTCAGGACAATACTGCTTTTAACTTCATTGCAACCGTCTACTACGTCGTTCTGCCTGCGCTATGGGTCGGATACACAGTAGGCAAAAAGGCCGTCGGTATAAGGATTGTGAAAAAGGATGGCACAGATGTAGGATTCGGACGGATGATTTTGAGAGAGGTTGTCGGTGGAATTGTCTACGCCGTGACTTTCGGCATTGGAGTCATTGTCAGTGCGTTCATGGTCGGAATCCGTGAAGACAAGCGCGCCATCCATGATCTCATCGGTGGCACGTATGTGACGCATCGTGAACCGGAAACATCAAGTGCAGGGCAGGCGGTTGAGAGATCAAATATGTGAACATAAAAAAGGAGACGGCCTCATAGCGTCTCCTTTTACTATAGAAAAAGTCCTCCTCATTTGAGAAGCTGTTTCTGTTTAACGTGGATATTCACGTTCCGCTTATCGGTGGGTGCTTGCCGCGGGCACGGCCTCAGCTAACTTGGTCAGGAAGACCACCTGCCCACGTGGATCTTCGGTCCGTGCTGTTCCCGCAGGCGTCCCCACCGAACGCTCCTCGTGACCTTAACAGCCTGAGGTTCGTTCTCATGCTGTTTTTTATTCCGATTCTGTTTCTGTGCTTTCGGATTCCTCAGCTTTCTTTGCAAACACAGCACTGACCTGTTTGTTGCGGTTCATCGTTACGGACGTGCTGGCACTTGATCCTGAGACGTCCCCTTCCCAGCGGACGAAGGTGTAGCCTTCATCTGGTACGGCCGTGACAGAAATGGACTGTCCCGCCTTCACCGTTTTATTGGACGCCTGAATCGTTCCTTCACCGATGACCGACATTGTCAAAGAGTATCTCTCTGGCTCAGGTTCCGGTTTTGGCTCCGGCTCAGGTTCAGGTGTTGGTTCGGGATCAGGTTCGGGTTCCGGCTGAGGCGCGGATTTTCTTTCAAAGTTCGCTGCCACAACCTTGTTGCGGTTCATCTTCAACGTGATGGAGGATGAGGAGGAACTGGCATCCCCGCTCCAGCCGGTGAAACGCCAGCCATCCGCTGGGATTGCAGATAAGCTTACGTTCGTTCCGTCTTCGAACTGGCTGCCAGACGCACTTTTCTGGATACGCCCCTGGCCGTTGATCGCCACATTCAAGGAATAGGTTTCTACAGCTTCTGTCTGTTCTTCTTCCTCTTCCTCGGGTTCCTCTTCGTCTGTTTCTTCATCCACTTGTGTAAAAACAGCACGGAGCGTTTTGTCTTCATTCATCGATACAACGATATCAGAGGTTTCTGCAGTGAGTGATCCTTCCCAGTGATCGAATTCCCAGCCGTCAGCGGCACGGGCACGAAGCGACACTTTAGCGAGGTGTTCAAAATCTGTTTCCAACGTGTCCCGGACGATTTCGCCTTCTCCGGTCTTAGCCAGCGTCAAGGTGTGTTTGACAGGCTCAAAGACAGCTGTCACATTCATATGGTCTTCCACTGTCAGGTTCACTGGATTCACTGCACCATCAAGATCATTTTCCCAGCGGACGAATTCATATCCTTGAGCCGGGTGAGCCTCTATCGTAATGTCTTCGCCGACACTATAGCTTTCCTGATCAGGATAGACCGTAACGGTTCCCTGACCCTGGGATTTTGTTTGAATGATTTTAGATGACCCTTCGACAAAAATGTCGATTTGTTCTTCAAAATCTTCGAAGCGGACGGTCAGTACATCCTGACCTTCTTCTACTGCAGTCAAAGTGGCTGTCTGATCCTGCTGCACATCCAGTTCAAACAGCTGCTTTTCGATCGACCATTCGGGTTGGATGTTCATTTCTTCTCCGGCCGCATCATACCCGGTCACCGATAAGTCGAGGGTTTCTCCAACCGCGAGTGGTTCGATTTCTTCCGGTGTCACTTCAACCCGATCCAACAGTTGATCTACGACTTCCACTTCCATATCTTCCGTGTAGGATTCCCACTCGGCAGTAACCACTACCTTACCGAGTTCTTCTGCAGAAAAAGTCGTCCCTGTGACGCCTTCAACTGTGACCAGTTCACCAAGGCTGTCTTCTTCCTTCGTCCACTGCGCCTCAAGAGGAATGAACTTTCCTTCTTCACTCTTCCACGCTAACTGCAGATCACGTTCATAGCCTTTCTGGACACGGGGTCTTTCCGTTTGTATGGAAATTTGAGATTCCAACGTTTCCATGGCTTGTTTGACAGCATCTGCATCGTTTTCACTGTATTTGATACCTTTTTCTAACAAGCTGTACGCTTTTTCTACATCTTGCAGCTGAAGCTGGATGTCGGAGGATTTTGTATACAGCTTTCCTTCTTCCGGTGTTTCATAGATCCCGTCCGACAAAGTCTTTACAGCTTTTGAGGATTTCTTTACTGCGACAAAAGCATCCGCAAGTCCCAGTCTTGCATCTACAAATGCCGGGTCTTTCTCTAATACAGATTGATATAAGTCAATGGCTTCTTCATAGTTTTCCTCTTCCAGAGCCGCCTTGGCTTTTTCATATGTACTGTCCACAGAGTTTGCGCCAACGCCGTTCATAGTAAAAAAGACTCCCGCACCAACAGCGAGCACTGCGATGACAGCAATGATGAGCACTTTCTTGTTCAAATGGTTCCCCGCCTTTCCTTCATACATAGGTTAAATGTCTCTTCATTATACAGGAACAGATGAAAGATTTGGTAAATGTCCCGTTAATTTGTCTAATAGAACAGAATAATAAACATTCAAATTAAGTGATTTGAACTAATTTCGACAAAATTCTAAATAATGGATAGCGTCATGCCGATACTTTAACAAGATGTGGTACAAGAGGTTTGTTAACATTTTGAAAAAATACGCAATCCTCCCTCTTTGAAAGAATAAGAGTGTGCTATAATGTTCCTATCTGTAAATTCGACAAATATTGGAGGTTTATTAATGGAAGAGACCATTTCCTTGAAAGAAATTTTCGAGGTGATCAAAAAAAGAGTGTGGCTGATCGTCGGCTTAGCAGCTGGAGCAGCGGTCATTAGTGCCTTAATTACATTGTTTGTTCTGACACCCACGTATGAATCATCGTCCCAGTTTATTGTGAACCAGTCCAGCAACCAAGACCAGAGTGCTGCTTACGATATCAACGAGATACGCTCGAACGTCGAACTTATCAATACATACAACGTTATCATTCAAAGCCCGCGAATTCTCGACCAGGTGGCCGATGAATTGAATCTTGATATGACAGCGGGAACTCTATCCAGCAAGTTGTCTGTCACAAATGCGGAACAGTCCCAGGTTGTGAACGTTACCGCAACGGATGAAAATGCTATGCTGGCCGCTGATATTGCCAATACGACCGTAGAAGTATTTAAACAGGAAATTCCGCAGTTGATGAACGGAGTTGACAACATTAATGTCCTGTCTACAGCTGATGTGGGATCGAATCCAACACCTGTAAGCCCGAATACAGCTTTAAACATTGCGATTGCTTTAGTGGTTGGGTTAATGATTGGTGTCGGTCTTGCCTTCTTATTGGAGTACCTCGACAACTCGATCAAGTCTGAAACGGATATCGAAGATGCACTCGGCCTTCCGGTTATGGGTGTCGTTTCCACGATCACATCAGATGATACGGTTGATCCAGGGAAGGCTCGGAAGTCAAAGAACCGCGTATCTGAAATGAGGGGTGAATCAGTTGGCACGTAAGAAGAAAGCAGCAGCAACGACGACAAATACAAGAGCGAAGAATCTAGTTACAAAGAACAATCCGAAATCTCCAATTGCCGAACAGTTCCGGACCATCCGAACGAACCTTCAGTTTACTTCAGTCGATAAAGACTTGGAAACGATGGTTGTCACCTCTGCCAACCCTTCAGAAGGGAAGTCAGTCACAACGGCCAACGTGGCGGTTGTCTTTGCCCAGCAGGGGAAAAGGGTTCTCCTCGTGGATGCAGACTTGCGAAAACCGACGATTCATTATACGTTCCGTGTACCGAATACGATTGGTTTGAGTAATTACTTGATTGGTGCCCAGAAAGTATCTGAAATCGCTAATCATACCGACTTAAATAAGCTGGATGTCATCACATGCGGTCCCATTCCACCAAACCCATCAGAGTTACTTGGCTCTAATAAAATGAAGGAATTCATTGAAGAAGCCAAACAGACATATGACATGATCATTTTTGATACACCGCCGGTTCATGCTGTAACCGATTCACAGGTGCTTGGAAACTTCGTTGATGGAGTTCTTCTCGTTGTACGCAGTAAACAGACAGAGAAAGATTCTGCGGTGAAGGCAAAAGAACAGCTGGAGCAGTCCCAGGCCAATATCCTTGGTGTAGTATTGAACGACCAGGATATTAAGTCGAGCAACTACTACTATTATTATGGGCAATAAAAAAGGAAGGTCTTAGGCCTTCTTTTTTTAATAGACTCACTGGGTATAACTTCAGTCACATAATTCTACAAAATTATAACAAATGTCATTGCTTTGTTCTTCATATCCATGCTTATTCTTGATATAATCGGCGTTAGTTTATAAAAAACTAGTTTGATAGGTTGGAATAAGAAAGGGGAGTTTACCATGATTGATATTCACAGTCATATTCTGCCTGGTGTAGATGATGGTGCTCAAACGATAGAAGAAAGTATTCAGATGGCCGAAGCAGCGGTCGCCGATGGAATTACAACAATTGTAGCGACGCCGCACCATAAAAATGGTGCCTATGATAATTATAAACATGACATTTTGATTCAAGTGGCTGAACTGAATCGGACATTTCAAGAACATGGTATCGATTTAGAAGTGCTACCCGGTCAGGAAAACCGTATCTACGGTGAAATGGTCCAAGGGCTTGAAGCCAATGAAATCCTAGCTATAGATGATAAAACGAAGTACGTCCTGGTAGAATTTCCATCCAGCTCTGTTCCTCGTTATGCCGAGCAGCTATTCTTTGAC
Source organism: Halobacillus sp. AWH4_228 (assembly GCF_056158365.1). Classification (NCBI taxonomy): domain Bacteria; kingdom Bacillati; phylum Bacillota; class Bacilli; order Caryophanales; family Bacillaceae; genus Halobacillus; species Halobacillus sp. AWH4_228. Next base: position 897,703 of record NZ_JBSWTE010000001.1, read on the forward strand.
CTGCAGGTAGCAGGGTACAGCCCCGTCATCGCCCATCCGGAGCGTAATAAACAGATTATAGAAAATCCGGATATACTATATTCTTTCGTGAAAAAGGGAGCCTACACTCAGGTCACCGCCGGCAGTCTCTGTGGGCATTTTGGGAAGAAAATCAAAAAGTTCTCAGAGCAGCTCTTGGAAGCGAACCTAGCACATTTAGTAGCTTCAGATGCTCATAATACAAAGACCCGGGGGTTTTGTATGAAAGAGGCATACGAAGAGATTCATAAGAAGTTTGGAAATGATATGGTTTATATATTGATGGAAAACGCAGAAGATGTGGTGGATGGTAAAGTGTTAGCATCTGATCCACCTAAGCATATTAAAAAATCTAAATTTTTAGGTGTATTTAACCTCTAATCTAATGGGAAAGGGTACATGGAACTATCTTGCTTGTGCCCTTTTTCTTTTTTTGAACAATATTGAAAGCGTATTCATAACAAACTTTTACATTTTATATAAAAGTTATGTAAAAATCTGCGTCACAGGTCTTCTTTTGAATGGTGGAAAATGGTACAATCAAATTTGTTACAAAAGAGTTACAGTTGTAGGAATTATCAGGGTTGTATCACAATTAGAAAAGAGGTAGCTTTCATTGAAGAAACTTCCAAAATCAGTCATCAAAACCATTCGATATATTAAATATGAAGCCCCTGAAGAAAAGTTATACATCTTACATAGAGAAATAGAGAAAGCCATGACTCAAAGACAATTTAAAAAGGAGGAAGTTCATTGACCACTGCATATAGAAGAAGGCTTCTTTTATTAATATTGATAGATTCACTCATTGTTTCCTTCTCCATCTATATGTCCCATTTTTTCCTTAATCCCTATGTTGCGGTTTTCGATGGAGTTATGTTGGTTTTATCCTTATCGCTGTTAGTTAGTCATCATTTATTTTCAAGTGTTTTTGGGATGTATAAGAAAAAATGGCGTTACGCAAGCACAGAGGAACTTATAGGAATAATATCTGTCGTTACTTTATCAATTATTGCTGCTGCTCTCATTCAGTTAATTTCATTTGGGGCTATATATGAGAGGGCCCTTGTAGTTACTTGGATGTTACATATTTTACTTATTGGTGGAGTTAGATTCGCGTGGCAGTATTATAAGACATATGGTTTTACAATTAATCCCAAATTAAAAAAAGCCCGGATTATTAAAAAGGATCCTAACCATCAACGAACACTTATTGTTGGAGCTGGGTCTGCGGGAAGAATGCTTGCCAGGCAGATGATGAATTCCAATGAAGTCCAAAATGAACTTGTTGGGTTTGTAGACGATGATTTCACAATGCACCATCTAACAGTTGCTAATCTTCCGGTATTTGGGAGTACTAGTGAAATTAAAACCATCGCAAGTGATTATCAAGTGAATCACATTGTCCTCGCTATGCCTTCTGTAAGTAATGAGCGTATTAAAGAAATTATTACTGAGTCAAAACAAGTGGTGAAAAATGTACAAACTCTCCCTATGATTGAAGATATTGCGATGGGTAATGTATCTGTTAATCAAATCCGCGATGTGCAAATTGAAGACCTTCTAGGTCGTGAACCTGTCGAACTCGATATCGGTTCCATAGAATCAGAAGTCAAAGGGCAGACCGTCATGGTCACAGGTGCCGGTGGAAGTATAGGGTCTGAAATTTGTCGGCAGCTCGTCAAATTCAGTCCGGAACGAATTATTTTACTTGGACATGGGGAAAACAGCATTTATACGATCCATATGGAGTTAAAACTGTACGATATTGACACTGAACTTGTGACCGTCATTGCAGATGTTCAGGACCGAGAACGTATTTTCCAAGTCGTAAGAGATTTTGCACCGTCTTATATATATCACGCAGCTGCTCATAAGCATGTCCCATTAATGGAAGCGAATCCGAAAGAAGCAGTCAAGAATAATATTATTGGAACGAAAAATGTTGCAGAAGCTGCTCACCATGCAGGGGTAAAAACCTTTGTTCTTGTTTCAACTGACAAAGCGGTCAACCCTCCTAACGTGATGGGGTCTACGAAACGTATTGCAGAAATGGTTGTGCAGAACCTAAGTAGACAAAGCCAGACAAAGTTTGTGGCTGTGCGGTTTGGGAATGTGCTCGGAAGCCGAGGAAGTGTGATTCCGCTATTTAAAAAGCAGATTGCTGAAGGTGGCCCGGTTACCGTTACTCACCCTGATATGACCCGCTACTTCATGACGATACCGGAAGCTTCGAGGTTGGTGCTTCAAGCAGGGGCTCTTGCTCGTGGTGGGGAAGTGTTTGTGCTGGACATGGGCGAACCTGTAAAGATTGTCGATTTGGCGAAGAATTTAATACACCTTTCCGGGTTTACCGAGGAGCAGATTCCTATTCAGTTCAATGGCATACGTCCAGGTGAGAAGATGTACGAGGAGCTATTAAGTGATAAAGAAGTTAATAAGGACCCGGTGTTTCCTAAAATCTTTATTGGTAAGACAGTGGATTTTGATTATAAACTTGTTGAATATTTAGTTGAGCATCATTCAGAGAGCAGAGTTGAAGATTTGAAAAAGTATTCTATTGACTTAGCTAATAACAGATTACCATCGAGTGAAAAAATCATGGAACAAGTTTTATAGGGTTGTAAGGGGGATTTCGTAATGAAAAAGGTAAAAAAAGCAATTATTCCAGCAGCCGGGTTAGGAACTCGTTTTCTTCCCGCCACAAAAGCAATGCCAAAAGAAATGTTGCCGATTGTTGATAAGCCTACAATTCAATATATCGTTGAAGAGGCGATTGAATCTGGTATAGAGGATATCATTATCGTCACGGGAAAAGGGAAACGAGCCATTGAGGATCACTTTGATAAAAATTTTGAGCTTGAAGATAATTTAATGCAGAAAGAAAAGTATGACCTTCTTGAAAAAGTGAATGCGACTTCTAATGTGGAAATTCACTTTATTCGTCAGAAAGAGCCTAAAGGTCTAGGACATGCTGTTTGGTGTGCGCGTAAGTTTATTGGTGATGAACCATTTGCTGTCCTCCTTGGAGATGATATTGTACGTGCTGAAAGGCCCTGCCTTCGTCAGCTGATGGATCAGTATGAAGACACACTTTCTTCTGTAATTGGTGTACAGTCAGTGTTGGATGAAGAAACACATCGTTATGGTATTATTGATCCTCAAGAACAAGATGGTCGCCGATATCAGGTAAGTACTTTTGTTGAAAAGCCTAAACAAGGTACTGCCCCTTCAAATTTAGCTATAATGGGTCGTTACGTATTGAATCCTGAGATTTTTATGTTCCTTGATAAGCAAGAGAAAGGTGCTGGGGGTGAAGTTCAGTTGACGGATGCTATCCAGAGGTTGAATGAAATACAGCGTGTATTCGCTTATGATTTTGAAGGGAAGCGTTATGATGTTGGTGAAAAACTTGGGTTTGTACAGACGACGCTGGAGCTTGCGTTGGAGCGTACTGAACTAAAAGATGATGTTATAAGTTATATGGGGGACATTTTGAAGAAAACAAATGTACCCATTAATTAATGGAATGTAAAGAAGGTTGCCTTTAGGCAACCTTCTAATAATGAAGAAACGTAAGTTGGTTTGCTTGGAGTTGTTTATAAGAAAGATATATAAAAGTCCAAACAAACAAAATAGTAGATAAAAAATGGAAGGAAGATTTCAATTATGGGAAATCGCATTTTTCTTTCATCCCCTCATATGAGTGATGAAGGCTATGAACAAAAATTTGTTCAAGAAGCATTTGATACTAATTGGATTGCTCCATTGGGAACAAATGTAGATGAATTTGAGAGAGAACTCGCAGAAAAAGTTAGCGTAAAATCAGCTACAGCTCTAACTTCAGGAACAGCTGCTATTCATTTAGCTTTAAAGGCAGCAGGTGTTGGTGAAGGAGATATAGTCTTTTGCCCAACATTAACTTTTTCGGCTACAGCAAATCCTATAATTTATCAAAATGCCACCCCTGTATTTATAGACAGTAACTATGAAACTTGGAATATATGCCCAAACGCTCTTGAAGAAGCATTTAAGCAATATCCAGGTGTAAAAGCAGTTATAGTCGTTCATTTATATGGACTTTCTGCGGATATGGATCGGATAATGGAAGTTTGCAATAGGTATAATGTCATTGTTATTGAAGATGCAGCAGAATCATTAGGTGGTTACTACAAGGGACAACATACAGGAACATTTGGAGATTATGGAATATTTTCATTTAATGGAAATAAAATCATTACGACATCAGGTGGTGGGATGCTAGTATCTAATAATAAAGATAAGATAGATAAAGCACGTTTTTGGTCTACTCAATCAAGAGATAAAGCAAGACACTATCAGCATAGCGAACTAGGGTTTAACTACCGTATGAGCAACGTAGTTGCTGGTATTGGTAGAGGTCAACTTAAGGTTTTAAATAAGAGGGTTGAGAAGAAAAAATATATATTTGAATATTATAAGAGAGAGCTTGGAGACTATGAAGATATTGATTTTATGCCAGTAAATGAATGGGATGATCCTAATTATTGGTTAAGTGCTATGTGTTTAAGAGGTCGAGTAAGTCCAAATGATGTCATAGATGCGTTAGAAAAAGAAAACATAGAATCTAGGCCAGTATGGAAACCAATGCACATGCAACCATATTTTATAAAGTATCCTTATATTGGTAAGAGAGTTTCCGAAGATTTATTCCATAGGGGGATTTGCTTGCCATCTGATACAAAAATGACTGATAGTGAACTAGATAAAGTTGTAAGAATAGTTAAAACTTTATGGAGGAAATAATGAATAAAAACGAAAAAGGCTTTTATGAACGCTCCTTTAAAAGATTACTCGACATTATCCTTTCTTTAATAGCCATTATTTTATTTAGTCCTCTTATTTTAGCAGTTTCTTTGTTAGTTAAAAACAAAATTGGGTCTCCAATTTTGTTTAGACAAGAACGTCCAGGTCTCGATGGAAAGCCTTTCTACATGTATAAATTTAGAACAATGACTGATAAAAAGGATGAAAGAGGCCAACCGCTACCGGATCATGCTCGTTTAACTAAGTTTGGTAAAATATTAAGATCTACATCGTTAGACGAATTGCCAGAATTATTTAACATAATAAAAGGGGATATGTCTATTGTTGGCCCGAGACCTTTGTTAATGAGCTATCTTTCTTTGTATAATTCCCATCAAAGACGTAGGCAAGAGGTTAAACCAGGCCTTACAGGTCTAGCTCAAGTAAATGGTCGAAATGCTATAAGTTGGCAAGAAAAGTTTGATTTAGATGTTTACTATGTAGATAATGTTTCATTAATTAAAGATATTCAAATCATGTTTGCTACTATTAAAAAGGTTTTTATTAGAGAGGGAATTAATTCTTCGGAAGCACCCACTGTTAAACCTTTTAGAGGTAATAATAATGAAGGTCAAGAATAAAAAGAATAAATTAATTATTATAGGTGCAAGTGGACATGGTAAAGTTGTAGCGGATGTGGCATACCGCATGAATGTGTGGGAAAAAATATATTTTTTTGATGATAATTCAAATCGTACCACATTGTTGGGATACCCTATTAAAGGAGTTATAAAAGATGCTTGGAATTTTGTAGATTGCTCCGAATTTATAGTGGCAATTGGTGATAATTTAATTAGACAAACAATACAAAAAAAATTGAAAGAAAAGGGAGCATCACTTGCGACTCTTATACACCCTGCCTCTGTTATAGGAAAGGAAGTTGAAATAGGAGAAGGATCTGTAATAATGCCGGGTGCAATAATAAACTCAGGTAGTACAATAGGTACAGGGTGTATTGTAAACACCAACGCATCTATAGATCATGACAACATATTAGATGAATTCGTCCACATATCACCTAATGTAAGCTTAGCAGGTACAGTATACGTAGGATCCCGAACATGGTTTGGTATTGGGAGTACAGCAATTAATAATATCTGGATAGACTCTGATTGCAATATAGGCGCAGGTGCTGTAGTAATAAATAACTTAAAAGAACCGGGGACATATATAGGTGTCCCAGCAAGGAGAGCTTAGGTTTGGACAAGGTTTTAATACTCGCAAATAACGACATAGGATTATACAAATTTAGAAAAGAATTAATAGAAGATTTAGTTAAAAAATATGAGGTTTATATTTCTCTCCCTAATGGTGACTTTGTCCCAAAATTAGAAGCTCTTGGTGCAAAATTTATTGAAACACCTCTAAGTAGAAGAGGTAGAAATCCTTTAGAAGATATAAAACTACTTGTTAGGTATAGAAAGATTATTAAAAGAATTAGCCCAAAGGTAGTACTGACATATACAATTAAACCAAATGTTTATGGAGGGTTAGCGTGTCAATTGTTAGGAGTTCCATATTTAACTAATATTACGGGGTTAGGTACAGCAGTTGAAAATGATACACTTCTAAGAAAAATAACATTGTTTTTATACAAGATATCGTTAAGAAAATCTAAATGTGTTTATTTTCAAAACGAATACAATAAAAAAGTCTTTAGAAAGAATAAAATTTTAAAAAGCAATTCAAAAATTATACCTGGATCAGGTGTGAACTTAGAATACTATAAATTCTTAGAATACCCTGCTAAGAATAAAATTGAATTTTTATTTATCGCTAGGATCATGAAGGAAAAAGGCATCGAAGAATATCTAAGCGCTGCTGAATATATAAAAAATAAATATCCTAATACTGAATTTCATATTTTAGGATATTGCGAACAAGACTATAAATCAAAAATAAACGCCTTACATGAACAAGGTATTGTTAGATACCATGGTATGCAAAGTGATGTAAGGAAATTTCATTCTGTGTCTCATTGCACTATTCATCCGACCTATTACCCGGAAGGTATGTCTAATGTTTTATTAGAAAGTGCTGCATGTGGCCGACCAGCAATAACTACTAATAGACCAGGATGTAAAGAAATTGTAGATGATGGATATAATGGTTATCTTGTTAATGAAAAAGACACAAATGATCTCATTGTAAAAATAGAGAAATTCATCAATCTATCCGTAGAAAGAAGAAAGCAAATGAGTTTAGCATCTAGAAAAAAAGTAGAGATTGAGTTTGATAGAAATATTGTAGTGAAAAGTTATCTTAAAGAAATTAAAAAAATAACTCAATAAATAGAAAGGACTATTACTATGCGGGGGAAATTAGTAAGTGTGGTTATACCTACATATATGAGACCTTTAACTTTAACTAGAGCAATTGATTCAGTTCTGAATCAAACATATTCAAACCTCGAAGTGATAATTGTAGATGATAATAATCCTAATACTCCAGAAAGAATAGAAACAGAAGAGGTTATGTTAAAGTATAAAGAAAACTCAAGAGTGATTTATATTAAGCACGAAAAAAACAAAAATGGTTCTGTGGCAAGAAATACAGGAGCCAAATATTCAAAAGGCGAGTATATTATGTTTTTAGACGATGATGATGAGTTTCTACCTAATAAAGTGTTAAGCCAGGTGAATTGTCTAGAATCGAAAGGCCCTGAATGGGGGGTGTGCTACACCAAATATAAGCGATTAAGAAAAGGAAAAATTGATACCATCTGCTATGAGAATAGGGAAGGTAATTTATATTTCGAAGAGCTCTGTAGAAATTTATTTATACAAGCTGGATCTAATTTAATGGTCCGAAGAAGTGCTTTTGAGGATATAGGTGGTTTTGATGAATCATTTAAAAGAAACCAGGATATAGAATTTGCTGTGAGGTTATTAAAAAAATATAAAATAGCATATGTAGATGAAATGGGGCTTATATATCACCGTCATCCAAACCCTGGTGAGAGAAATTTTGACATGGATAAGATCACTAAGCATTATTTAAAAACGTTTAAACCTTTTATTGAGGAATTTAGTAAAGAAGAGAAAAGAAAATTTTATAAAATCATAAATCTTCAATTATTCAGGTATAGGATACTGTCAAAGAAAGACTTCTTGGGAGCAATAAAAGTAGTGAAAAAAAATGATTTAAGTGGCGTAGATATTATTAGATATTTTATTCATTTAGGTTATAGAAAAGTCTCTAAGAAGAGCTATGGGTTTAAAATATAAACCTTCAAGGAGTGAATTATGGGATTTGATAGTATATTTTCATATATATCTTTTATCAGTTATGTGCTACTTTTCATAATAATTTATCTTTATGTTAAGAAAATTATTTCTAAAAATGGATTTAACGGTTTAAGTATTTTCATTTTAACTTTTACAATGTTTTATATTGTAACACCTTTCTTCCAAACTTTTTTTAAAAAACAACGTGATGATACATCTTTATTTACGCAGCTTTTAAATAATGTTAGTGATTCTGAATTATATTTTAATATGCTCTTGTGTTTAGCATGTTTATTAATTGTCGTGTTTTCTTATAATGTGAAAATTCGATCAAATAAAAATCGAAACATAACTAAGGAGAAGATAAGTTACATCCCAGCCTTGCATAAAAAAATTGGTTATGTTACAGATGCTCTTTTATTAATTAGTGTAACATCAATCCTTATATTAATTATGGAAGTAGGGTCGTTGGACAAATACTTAATGTTGGGCACATTAACCAGAGGTTTAGACAAATCACCAACAGACTATATATCATCCGGGGCTTTACAATTAGTTACTCTTTCTGTAATTATACTTGTCACACCATTCTTATATTTCTATTTATATAGATTAAAAAAAAGTAAGATTATTTTTTCGAAATTGTTAATATCATTGTTGTTTTCAATTCTATTCTTATTATACAACCAAGGTCGTGCGCCACTAATTATCTTTTTCTTACCCTTTCTTCTAACCTTTAATAAAAGTAGGAAGAAAAGTTTTGTAGGCATAACTGTTCTATTCGCTTTAGGAATATTCCTCTTGAATTACTTGGATGCTTTATTTCAATATTTATCATATGGTCAATTTGATATGGATGAAAGAAGAAGTTTCATCACCTTGTTCTTAAGTGAATTTAGTTATCCTTTTACCAACTTCGTACTTAGAGAAGACTTGGTAAGTTACTCAGGTTTTCGGTACGCTTTGGATTATATAATATGGCCGTTTACTATGATACCTAGTATGTTTTTAGACCCTGTAGGTATAAGTAAAGAATCTCTTATTTCTGTTTCAAACTTCAACACTAGTGCATATGGGGACTTTTTGGGAGTTATTCCTTCAGGAGGAATACCAGTAGATTTCCTAACATTAAACTATTATCAACTTGGTTATATTACCTTAATAATATTCAGTTTTATAACAGGTAAAATATTACGCAAGTTGGATCAAATATTTTATTTTTTTAATGATAACTTAGCAATAAAAATAATTTTATTTAGAATTTCTCTGTCGATAGTAAATATATTGAATAATGCAGACCCTTCTGCTGTTATTAGAAACCGTTTAGATGTCGTTGTATTGTTAATAGTATTGGTATATATATATCGAAAGATGAAAGTTTATAGTGAACCTAACTTATTCTTAGCAAAATATAATAAAAAAGAGGTATCATAGGGTGAATGTAAAATATATACTAAAAAAAATATATATATTAATTTCGAAGCCTATAATGTACGTTTTTTATGATAAGAAATACCTTAGAGGGAGATGGTTTGAAGATAATATAAAAGGATGGAAATGGTGTTGGAAAAGTATATTCATGCAGAAAATTGTAGGTTATAACAGAAAAATACCATTTCCGGTTTCTCATCGGAATAATCTAGGAAAGATCGAAAACTTAAAATTTGATGTCAATGACTTGAATAACTTCCAGAATTTCGGTTGCTATTTCCAAAATTTTAATGCTGATATTGTTATAAAATCGGGTACATATATAGCACCAAATGTTGGATTAATTACTCAAAACCATAAGATTGGAGATTTAGACAATCATGAAAAGGGTAAGTCAATCATTTTAGGTGAAAATTGTTGGGTAGGAATGAATTCAACTATACTACCCGGCGTAGAACTTGGGGATAATACCGTAGTAGGTGCAGGCTCAATAGTAACTAAAAGTTTTCCAGAAGGAAACTGTATTTTAGTAGGTAATCCGGCGAAAATATTAAGAAAGTTAGATGATAATGAATAAGAAAAATATAATTATAATAACGCCTTTTTATCCAATATACCATCGTAACGATTTATATGAAGATACAAAGGCAGTCCATTACTTGTTAGAAAGTTTTCACGGGAGCAACATTCTAATAATACATTCATATATGCACGGCTTTAAGAGTGCGTGGAGTAAGTTAAGTAAAGCAATAAGTAGTCCATTAGATTATCAAGAGTATTTAAGTGAAGATAGCTATGGTAATGATATACTTTTTTTTGAAAATTTATTATTATTACCTAAATCTCTTAAATCTTTTCCATATATAGTCGATAAGTTTAAAAAGGTTACTAAACAATATCTTGATGATAAAAACTTCACACCAGAGGTATTGGTAGTTCACTTTCCTACTTACTATTATGCAATCTTAGGAAAGGAGTACAGAAAACAGAAAGTAGCAATTGTTCACTCGTTCGATATAAAGAATATAAAGAATAGACAAAACCTTGAATTTTGGAAGGCTTACTTTGAGGACTTTGATGCATTAGGATTTAGATCTTATGTAATCAGAGACGAATTTATTAAATTAATCGGTTGGCACGCCAAATCTTTTATTTGCTTATCTGGGATACCTGAAGGTTACATATCAAGCGGTGTCGGTAATTCAAGTTATAGTTTAGAGTCAAAGGTTAAAATACTATATGCGGGTATATTGGATAAGAATAAGAATGTACAGAAAAGTTTAGAAGCATTAAGTATGCTTCCTAAAGATACGAATTATTCTTTCAATATTATTGGTGATGGAAGTGAAATGAAAAACCTCACTAAGCTTTCAAATAAACTTAGTATATCTAATAAAGTTCATTTTTCAGGTAGAGTTAGTAGAGACCAAACATTTGAGTTAATGAAAGAATCAGATGTATTTTTAATGGTTAGTAAAAAAGAAACGCTAGGATTAGTCTACTTAGAAGCAATGGCTGCTGATAATATAGTAATTGGAACAAAAGGTCAAGGGATAGATGGTGTAATTATTGATGGTCATAATGGGTTTTTAACTGATTCAAAAGATGTAGAAGCCATTAAAGAAACTATAGATAAGGTTTTACGATTGAGTGTCAAAGAACAGCAAAGAATTAAGATGAACGCTAAGGAAACTGTAAGAAATTTAACTAATAAAAAAATGTCACAAGAGTATTTAAAGGGTATCACCTCAGTACTAAAAGAGGAAAATATTTAATGTACTTAAAAAGTTTGAAAAATAGCAATTTTGTAAGAGCAATTATAACTTTGACTTCAGGTTCAATATTGGCTCAAGCTTTGGTTATATTGGTGTCGCCCCTATTAACTAGAATATATACCCCCGAAGAGTTGGGAGTATATGCCTTAGTTTTAACAGCAGAAAGTATATTTGGGGGTATAATTTGCGGAAGGTATGACATATCTATAGTTTCTGAACCAAAAGAAAAAAATATATTTCCAATAATTAAGCTTTCTTTTATAATTACATTTTTCTTTAGCATTCTTGCTACTTTATTATATGGTTCATATTATTTTGGTTATAAACAAGAATATAGCAATTATACATACGCTGTTGTTCTTATATTTTTTATGTTAATCATAAACGGTCTTATGAGAATTTTAGAATCATATAATAATCGTTATAAAGAATACAAAATTATGACCTCAGTTTATGTAAGAAAATCTTTCGCGCAAAATATAGGATCAGTTACGTTAGGTTTTTTGAAGTTTGGAGTTTTCGGCTTATTAATATCTCATGTTATAGGTATGTTATTTGGTTTGAAAAAACAATCGTCTAAAATTAGACCTTACATTAGAGACATACTTAATGTAAAACGAGCTAATATAATAAGTGTAATGAAAAAACACAAGAAATTACCTATATATTCCGCACCAGCTACTTTTTCAAATAGGTTTTCTTATGCATCTATAGCTCTGTTTATAGAATCATTGTATGGTTTAACAGTTCTGGGCTTTTACTCTATTTCTTATAAAGTCTTGGGATTACCACTTACTGTAATGAGTAAAAATATTGCTAAAGTTTTTTTTGAAGAGGCTTCTAGAGAATATGACAGTACTGGGAAATTTGCGGACAGCTTCAAAAAAACTAGCTTTATATTACTTTTAATTGCTATTCCTATGGTTTTGTTGTTGTATTTTTTATCTCCATTTGGTTTTGAATTATTATTTGGAGAAGGATGGGGGCAAGCTGGGGTGTATGTGCAAATTTTAGCACCTATGTTTGGTATAAGGTTTATAGTGAATACAATTGCCTATGGATTACAAGTTGTCAACAAACAACATTTAGAGTTAATTTTACAAGCTATGTTTATAGTTTCATCTATACTCTGCTTTGTTGCTTCAAAAGTTCTTATGTATGAAGTAGAAAGCTATTTAGTATTAATATCAAGTTCATTTTCAGTTGTATATATATTGTATTATTTCGCAGTGATGTATTATGCTAACAAAAAATAACTATAATTATTGAAATGAGGTTAGATTATGTCATTATATGAAGATTTACTAAGCAAAAAAGAATCTATATCCGTAGTAGGATTAGGTTATGTAGGAATGCCTTTAGCAGTAGCGTTTGCTAAGAAGATAAAAGTTATTGGTTTTGATATAAATAAGGAGAAAGTGGAACTCTACAAGTCTGGTATAGACCCAACAAAAGAAATTGGAGATGAAGAAATTAAAAAAAGTGAGATTATTTTCACTTCAAATGAGCTGGATATAAAAGACTCCAAAATACACATTGTAGCTGTTCCTACACCTATTAATAATGACAAAACTCCAAACCTCTCTCCTGTTGAAGGAGCTAGCAGAATAGTTGGAAAAAATTTAACTAAAGGTTCTACTGTAGTATATGAATCAACTGTTTATCCAGGGGTAACAGAAGACATTTGCATTCCTATATTAGAAAAAGAATCAGGCTTGAAGTGCGGTGTGGATTTTAAAGTAGGTTATTCCCCGGAGAGAATAAATCCTGGCGATAAAGTGCACACACTGGAGAAAATTATTAAAATTGTGTCTGGTATCGATAAAGAAACCACTAATGAATTATCCGATTTATATGAATTAGTTATTGAAGCTGGAGTACATAAAGCTAGTTCTATAAAAGTTGCTGAAGCTGCAAAAGTTGTTGAAAATAGCCAAAGGGATATAAATATTGCATTTATGAATGAATTGGCAATGGTTTTCGATAGAATGAATATTAATACTAATGATGTGGTAGATGCTATGAATACTAAGTGGAATGCACTCGGCTTCACCCCGGGGTTGGTTGGTGGCCATTGTATAGGAGTGGACCCATACTATTTTATTTATGAAGCAGAAAGATTAGGCTATCATAGTCAAATTGTTTTGTCCGGCCGAAAAATTAATGATTCAATGGGAGAGTTTGTGGCAGAAGCTACTATAAAAAAGATGATTAAGGCTAATAAGCTTATTAAGGATAGCAAGGTTATTATATTAGGTATGACTTTTAAAGAAAATTGCCCTGATATTAGGAATTCTAAGGTATTTGATATTATATCATCTTTAAAAGAATACGGTGTAAAACCAGTTATTGTGGATCCCCAAGCTGAATCAAAGCGTCATATTGAAGAAGAGTACGATGTGAAAATGATTGATATGGAAGATGTGTCAGAAGCAGATTGTTTAATCTTTGCAGTAGCCCATAATGAATTTGCCAACATGAGCTGGGATGATATAGATGCGTGCTATGGTAATTTTGATAATAGGGAAAAAGTGGTGATCGATGTTAAGAGTATTTTGGATAAGTCAGAAATTGAAAAGCGAGGGTATTCTTACTGGAACTTGTAAACTTAATTGAGGGGGCATAAATGTGTATAATATTGCTGTGGCAGGAACAGGATACGTTGGTTTAGTAGCTGGAGTCTGTTTTGCAGAAATGGGACACCATGTAACTTGCGTAGATATTGATCAAGAAAAAGTAGAATTAATGGAGTCTGGAACTTCTCCGATCTATGAAGAAGGATTGCAGGAACTAATGCAAAAAAATTATGCGGAAGGTCGCATTCAGTATACGACCGATTATAAATCTGCATACAAAGATGCAGATGCAGTCTTTCTTGGAGTAGGGACACCAGAAAAGCCTGATGGATCTGCAGATTTATCATACATAGCTACAGTCGCTAGACAAGTCGCTGAATCCGTAGAAAAAGATTGCTTGGTTGTTGTTAAATCCACGGTACCGGTAGGAACGAACGATAAAGTTGAACAATTCATTCAAGATTTTCTGGTTAACGATGTAAATGTAGAGGTTGCATCCAACCCTGAATTCCTAGCTCAAGGCTCTGCTGTTCATGATACTCTTCATGCAGAGAGAATTATCCTAGGCACGGAAACAGAATGGGCTGAGAACGTTCTTAAAGAAATCTATAAGCCTTTCAATCTTCCAATTGTATCTGTTAATCGAAGATCGGCAGAGATGATCAAGTATGCATCTAATGACTTCTTAGCTTTGAAGATCTCTTATATGAATGATATAGCCAACCTTTGTGAACTAGTGGGAGCAGACATCCAAGATGTAGCAAAAGGGATGAGCTATGATGAACGCATAGGTTCTAAGTTCTTAAACGCTGGAATTGGTTTTGGAGGTTCCTGTTTCCCTAAAGATACACAAGCCCTTGACTATTTGGCTCAACAGAATGGATATGAGCTCAAAACGGTAAAAGCTGCTATTGATATTAATAAAGAACAAAAAACGGTGCTTTACAAGAAAGCAAGCAATCGCCTTATTACATTTAATGGATTAAAAGTTGCAGTGCTGGGATTGACCTTCAAACCAGGCACGGATGATTTGCGCGAAGCACCTTCACTTGAAAATGTTCCTCTTCTATTGGAACAAGGAGCCGACATTTTTGCTTTCGACCCAGTAGGAGCAGAAAACTTTGCAAAAGTGTTCCCAGAAGGTAAAAACGGAAAAGGTACGATCACTTATGTAGAAAACGTTGAGGAAGCTCTAAAAGATGCGAATGTTTGCTTTGTCTTTACAGAGTGGGGAGATATAAAAGCCTTAACTCCAGAACAATACAAGAATCTAATGAGAACTTCTTTAGTATATGACGGGCGAAACGTCTACGATGTGAAAGAAATGAAGGATGCTGGAGTAGAGTATCACTCCATCGGACGTCAACCAGGTCAAAGAGAGTTGTCTTCAAAGGAGCGCAATCATGAGTTGCAAACCACTTAATACGAATAAAATGTATTTAGTTACTGGTGCAGCAGGATTCGTTGGCTATTACCTTTCTAAGCAATTGCTAAAGCAAGGCTGTCGAGTAATTGGTGTGGATAACATTAACGATTACTATGATGTTAACCTTAAACACACTCGTCTTGAGTCATTAGCCCCTTTTGAAAAGTTTACGTTCATTAAAGAGGATATTTCTAATAAAGACGCATTAGAGAATATTTTCAAAGAGCACAAACCGCAGATTGTAGTAAACTTAGCAGCCCAAGCAGGGGTACGGTATTCTATTGAAAACCCAGATGCTTATATCCAAAGTAATATGATTGGTTTCTACAATGTCTTAGAAGCCTGCCGTCATTATCCGGTCGACCACTTAGTGTATGCATCTTCGAGTTCTGTGTATGGTGCCAATAAGAAAGTGCCTTTTGAAGAATCAGATTTTGTTGATAACCCTGTATCTCTATATGCATCAACGAAAAAGTCTAATGAACTAATGGCTCATACATACAGTCATTTGTATGATATACCTGCAACAGGTCTTCGGTTCTTTACCGTATACGGCCCTATGGGACGCCCGGACATGGCTTATTTCGGCTTTACGGATAAATTCTTCGCAGGAGAACCAATTAAGATTTTCAACAATGGTGACTTTGAAAATGATTTATATCGTGACTTCACCTATATTGACGATATCGTGATTGGTATTGAGCGTCTATTAAGCAATGAACCTGGTAAGGAAGAGGGAGCTCCACATAAAGTCTTCAACATTGGTAACAACAGCCCTGAAAAGTTAATGACATTCATCCACTCTTTGGAAGCTGCTTTAAGTAATGCTCTTGGTCAAAAAATAGAGTTTATTAAAGAGTATGAACCCATTAAACCAGGAGATGTTCCAGCGACCTACGCATCAACGGAACAACTCCAAAAAGCTGTAGGTTTTAAGCCAGAGACTACCATCCAAGATGGCTTGCAGCGATTCGCTGATTGGTATGTTAAATACTATGAAAAAAAGATAACAGTTAAGTAATGAAGTAGCCCCCTCATGTAAAATGAGGGGGACTTTTTGTGTGAAGAAAATTCTGTATGGTCGATGCTGACTACCTAATTATTAGGACGGTGTTTTGTTGATGAATGACACTACACTTTTATAATATATGTGTAAGTGTTCATATAAACATGTTATGGATTCTGGATTCAGAAAGTATAAGGGTCATTTTTTATCATAGTTAGTATCTCTTGAATGACTTCAGTTTTCGTCGAGGCCTCTGCTTTAATATAGGTCTGTTTCCAAGTGGTCATGGCCATAACAGGATTTTGGCCGAGGAATTCAATATAGATGGAAGAAGTTGAAGTGGGGAGGAGTAGATACTCTTTCTTTATAGAATCAGTCATCGTTTTCCTCCCCTTTACTGTCTAATGGAATGGAAGGGATCAGTTGTTTTGGGTGGACGTCCAGCGCATGAGCTAAATAGTAGAAGTTCGTAATGGACGGGTTTCTTCGTCCGCGTTCTATGCCGCTGATATACGTAGGGTGCATGCCAGCTCGGTACGCCAGTTCTTCCTGGGAAAGCCCCTGCGCTAACCGTAGATCCCTTAAGTGTTTTCCGACTGCTTTTTGGATGAGTGTATGAGGTATTGGTTTCATAAGAAAATCATCGTATGGATTGGAAGGAACAACCATAGACGATGAGTCAAGTTGCCGCTTTCTTTAAAAAAGGATTCCTTTTTTATGGGGAAAAAGCGGGACCATAAAGGCTGGCGGTCAGGTTCACTGAGAATGTCTTTCTTTACCTCATGAGTATTTAACATAAAAAGAAGCGTATCACCTTAGGTTTCTACCAGAGGTGATACGCTTCTTTTATAGATCTTTTTTTGATATATGGAAAATTAACTGGATTTCTCAAGCACCAGGTTTTCTTCCTTCGCTTTACCAGTCAACACGCTCACAACCCCCATAATGACAAAGGCCGCAGCGGCACTGAAGAACATGGCAATAAAGATGTTTCCGAATACGTTCAGCGTCGTAAAGGCGACATATAAGGAAGCACCCGTAACGACAGCGGCGATTGCGCCGTAGTGATTCGCCCGGTTCCAGAAATACCCGAGGGTGATCGGTGCGATGATCCCGGATATGATCGCGGAGAAGCTGAACTGGATCAGGTAGGCCAGCGATTCAGGTCGTTCCAGGGAGAAGTAGAGGGACAGCAGGCCGACGACGATCAGGGATCCTTTAGCTACTTTCAATGACTTGTTGTCCAGCTCCTGGGCGGACATTTTCTTCGAGGACAGGATCGGTGCGACGACGCGGTACAAGTCGTTGCCGATGCTTGTCGTGATGCCTAGGTACAGGCTGTCTGTGCTCGATAAGATCGCGGAGATGATGCCGACGATCATGATGGCTGCGATGAAACTCGGGAAGGCTTCGATGACATAGGTCGGAATCGCTGCATCGGCACTCTGCAGGCTCGGGAACAGGACGCGGGCGGCGAGTCCGCCGAGGACCATGAGCGTGGATATGATGCACAGCACCAGTCCTGCGGATAAGGTGAATGGAGCGAGATCTTCCTCTTTCTCAATCGAGAGCACTTTGTTTAACAGGTGCGGCATCAGTACGAAACTGAAGAGCAGGAACTGGACGGCCATAATCGCGAGCGCACTGTTATAGGGGCCGCTGTCGGCAATGGCGGCGGTCAGATTCGGATCGATGCTGTGGAGGCGGTCGGTGAGCACACCGAAGACGTTCCATCCTCCACCGATTGTCCAGAAAAAGGATACGACGATGAAGATGGAAGTGATGGCCATCAGAATGCCCTGGATGCCGTCGGTAATGATCTGTGCGAAGGCGCCGCCAAGACCGATGTACAGAATCGTGATGGCGACACCGATGATGATGCCCCAGGAGTAGGGGATACCGATGACGGTTTCAAAGATGGTCGCAAGCCCGACATTCTGCCCGACGATATAATACACATTGAATAAGATCAGTAAAGAGACGATCGCCTGCAGGGCTTTCGAGTTATAACGCTTCCCAAGCCACTCGGGAAGGGTCGAGACGTGACCGAATTTTTTTCCGTACCGCCAGAACGTTTTGGCAAAGAGTAGCAGTCCCACCCAGCTGACACCAAAGCAGCCGAGGGTGTACCAGAGGACGGCGGTTCCGTGTTCGTAGGCGAGTCCCGGGACACCGATGAACAGGTTGGCACTGGCGTAACTGGTGGCGAAACTAGCGCCGACAAGCCAGGGGCTCACTTTTCCGCGGGCGGTGGCAAAGCCGGCCATCGACTGGCTGTGCGCCCGGCCTTTTTTACCGACCCACGTCACAGCGGCAAAGTATACAGCTAGTAAAAGAATGACGGTCCATAGTAATACGCTGGAGCTTGTAAGCATCGGTTAACGTTCTCCTTTCTTCGTCGTGTAGAAATTCTTCCATAGGATTAATCCGAGCAGCCAGAATAGAGCCACTGCGATGAAGTACGTAAGGATCATGGGGTTTCCTCCTGTTTTTTAAAGAATGGCAAGGGGTGCGGACCGACGTCAGTAATGTCGATTTCGACGTTCAGGTTATGAGTTAAGGCGTCTTCTTCTACCAGGACGTGCGTTAATAAGGAAGGTCCTTCTTCAAGGGCGACGACGCCGACGACATAAGGCGTATGGGCCTGCCAGGCGGGATGTCCCGCACGGTGGATGACGCTCCAAGTTTTCAACTTTCCTCGTCCGGATGCTTGTTTCCATGTTAACGAATCATGAAAACAGTGGGGACAGTGTGCGCGGGGATAGAAGACCCACTGCTCACACTTGTCACACTGCTGAAGGCTGAGATGTCCGGCCTGGATGCTCTCCCAAAAAGGCTGGCTGATGGGGGTGATCGTTGGACCGGGCAGTGAAATATTTGGCTGCTGGCTCATTGTTCTCCTCCTAACACGAGGGCTGTTGTTTCGCTTAATGTGGCGCCGTTTCCTGTCACAAGGGCCTGTGCGGCATCCGGGATTTGACGGTTCCCGGCTTCGCCTCGCAATTGATGGACGGCTTCTACCACATGGGACATACCGCCGGCCAGGTCGGCCTGGCCGAAGCCCAGCTGGCCGCCGTGGGTGTTTAATGGATAATCCCCGTCATGGCCGAAGCTGTGGTTTTTGACGAACTCTCCGAACTCCCCGGGCTTACACAATCCTGCACTCTCCAGGGTGATGGCGACGACGCTCGTATAACAGTCATACAAGGAGAAAAGGTCGATCTCTTCCACGTTTGTCCCGGCTTGTTCCAGCGCTCTTGGAATGGAAGCGTGGAAGGGCAGGGCGTCCAGGTCTGGTGCCTGACTGACCGCGCGGTGGGTGATTTTTTCCCCCGCTCCTTTCAGATAAACCGGCTTATGCTTCCCTTTCACTGCTTTCTCCGGAGAAGTGACCACAACGGCTGCTCCCCCGGCCACAGGCATGACGATTTCCAACATGTGAAGCGGATCGGAAATCATCGGAGAGGCAAGAATATCTTTAAGGTCGAGCGGCTTATTATAAAAAATCGCATCCGGGTTCAGCTGGGCATTTTTTCTGTGCCACCAAGCGATTCTTGCAAAGTCTTCCTGAGTGGATCCGTATTCTTCCATGTGCTGACGTTTTAGCAGGGCATAGGAGGTATTCGCTCCGGAAGCCCCAAAAGGTACATCAAATTCGCGGATCGGATTGCGGTTGGGAGAGCGTAGTGTTTCCCCTTTTTCATTTTTGTTTGCCAAAACACAGACGACGGTTTTACACATGCCTGCCTGGATGGCTGCGGCTGCTCTCCAGATCATCCCCGGCCCTGTCGCTCCGCCGAGATCGACGGTGTTGGACATCGTGGGATCGATGCCTAAGTATTCGGAAACCGTCGCCGGCACATGCTGCGGCGTCTCCCCGACTTGAGGTCCGACGAGGAGGCCGTCGATGTCATCCTTGGAAAGGCCGGCATCCTGGACGGCGAGGCGGACGGATTCTGCGATCAAGCTTAAGGTGGTTTTTCCTTCTGAATAACGGACGGGCTTCAATTCACCGATGCCGGTGATCGCCCCTTGGATGGCGGTGGTCATTACATGAACGTCCTTTCTGAGAGCTGGCGGAACGCCTGCAGACTGGATGGGTTGCGCAGAGAAGCTTCATTCTTCACTTCTTCTCCCAAAGCGGCTGTTTTCGCTGCTCCTTCGACTCTTTTTCCATTGATAGTGTGGGGGATTTCCTCCACTTGATAAATCCGCCTCGGAACGTGGCGTGGAGAAGCCTTCTTCCGGATCTGCCCGCGGATGTCTTTCGCCAAGTCTTCCGTCAGCTGCTCGGTCACGATACAGAGAACGATTTCTTCATCATGATCCTTCGGGGATCCGAATACGACGCTGTCTTGAATGTCCTTGATATGATCCACGACCCCGTAGATTTCTGCTGTTCCGATCCGGACGCCGCCGGGATTCAAGGTCGTATCCGCCCGTCCATAAATGATGAAGGACTGATCGATGGTTTGTTCAGCTAAGTCCCCGTGTGTCCAAATCCCCGGGCGCTTGGAGAAGTAGCTCTTCCTGTAGCGTTCGTCGCCGCCTTCACCGAAGAAGGTGAGCGGCATACTTGGGAATGGTTTCGTACACACAAGGTCGCCTTTTTCTTCGTAGACCGATGCGCCGCGCTCATCCAAGACGTCCACCGCCATCCCCAACGCTTTGCAGGCGATTTCGCCCTGCTTCAGAGGGTGGACCGGAGAGCCCATTACGAAACAGCCGATGATTTCGGTGCCCCCGGAAATGGAAGCGAGGAACAAATCCTCTTTGATGGTTTGATAGATCCAGGTGTACTGCTCGGGTGCCAGGGGAGCCCCGCACGACTGCACACTTTTCAAGGAGTGAAGCGAATGACTGCTTTTCAAATCGACGCCTGCTTTCATCAATGTGTCTAAATACTTCGGGCTTGTGCCGAAATGGGTAATGCCGGCTTCATCCGCAATGTCCCACAAATGGGTGAGGGATTCCTTTCTTACGGGAGAGCCGTCATACAACAGGATGGCGGCTTCACTGGCGAGTCCGGAAACGAGCCACGGATACATCATCCAGGCGGTGTTGGTGTACCAGAACAACACATCATCCTGCTGGACATCACAGTGGAGCTGGTGTTCTTTTACATGCTGCAGGAGGGTGCCTCCGACAGAATGGACGATCGCTTTCGGAAGCCCCGTCGTTCCGGATGTATATAAAATATACAGGGGATGGTTAAAGGGAACGGGTTGAAACACTGGCTCTTCGGCTTCATTGCGGCAAAGCTCGTCCCAGGATAGAGTGGAAATGCCTTCGATCGACGTTTCTCCTCCGAACGTGACGACCGCGGATAGTCCTTCCAGATGCTCGGTTGTCTGTTTAATTTTATCTTCGATATCGAAGGGCTTCTGCTTATATTGATAGGAGAGTGCCGCGATTAATACTTTCGGTTTTACCTGACCAATGCGGTCGACAATTCCTTTTGTTCCGAAGTCCGGGGAGCAGGATGTCCAGGTGGCGCCTAGTGATGTCGTGGCAAGCAGAGCGACGAGTCCCTGGATATCGTTCGTCGTGATGCCGGCGACACAGTCACCTTCCTGAACACCCAATTGTTTGAACCCTTCCTGGGCTTTGGCAACGGATTGTTTCAGTTCCTGCAGCGTGATGCTTCGGGTGAGGCCTGCCTCATTCGCTTCATAGGCCGCGATCCGGTCAAGCGACCCGCGCAGCAGGTTTTCAGCGAAATTCAAGCGGGCGTCCGGAAACCATGCACTATCCGGCATCGAAGGACCGGGAACAAACACACGGTCTCCCTTTTCTCCAATGATCCCTGCGTAATCCCATACGGCTGACCAAAAATCGGAAAGGTGGGAAACGGACCAGCGGTGGAACCGATCATAAGGGAAGAGCGCCTGATTGGTATAGTCAGCAAAAGCTTTGATGTGCGACTGTTCGATGCGTTCGTTTGATGGTTCCCACAGGTAAGGGGAACGCTGAGCGGTAATGGGTGTATTCATGGGAATTGTCTCCTTTCGAATTATGAATGGGGAACGTCGATCAACAGGGCCATCCCCTGGCCGCCACCGCCGCAAAGGGAAGCGATGCCTTTCCCTCCGCCGCGTCGTTTCAGTTCATGGGCAAGCGTCAGAACGAGCCGGAATCCTGTCCCGCCTAACGGGTGGCCGAGAGCGATCGCGCCGCCGTTCACATTGACGCGGTCATAATCAATTCCGAGCTCCCGGCAGCTGGCAATCACGACACTGGCAAAGGCTTCATTGATTTCAAACAAATCGATATCGTCCGTGGTCAACTGGTGTTTGTCTAACAGCTTCTGAATGGCCTGTGATGGCTTCGTTTGTAAACTCGGATCCGGTCCGGCAATCTCTGACCAGTCGATGATTTCCGCCAGCGGCTGTTGGCCGAGGGCTTCCGCCTTTTCCTTCGTGGTAACGATCCCAACGCTCGCGCCATCCGTCATTTGAGAGGCATTGCCTGCGGTGATCGTGCCTTCGCGTGAAAAGGCGGGAGAGAGATTTGATAATTTTTCGGCTGTCGTCCCTTTACGGATGCCTTCATCTTCTGCGAGTCGTTCAGTAAAAGGAGCGATTTCCGGCTCCAGCCAACCATTTTTCTGAGCGTCCGCTGCCCGCTGCTGGGAAAGGGCGGCGTATTCATCCTGTTCCTCCCGGCTGATGTCGAAGGAGCGGTTCTTCTCATCGGTGAGAGCTCCCATCGACACATCACTCAAGGCGCACCACAACCCGTCGTTCAGTAAGGTGTCCTTCAGCAGGCTGTGACCAAGTCCGTTAGAAGCCCGGACAGGAGCGGTGTGAGGAGCGTTCGTCATCGAGTCGAATCCACCGACGATGTACAGCTCTCCTTCATTCAATCGGAGCCTGCGGGAGGCGTCGGTAATTGTAGCGATACCTCCCAAACAAACATTGTTCAGTGTGATGGCGGGTGTAGCGATATCCACCCCCGCTTGATAAGCGGCCTGTCTCGCAGGATTTTGGCCGCCCCCGGCCTGAATCACCTGGGCGAGCAGGACACCATCGGCTTGTTTCGCGTCCGGATTTCTCTCTAATAGAGCGCTCAGCGCATGAGACCCAAGTTCTGCTGCGGATTTCTTTTTCAAGGCCCCTTTCCACTTACCGAAGGGGGTGCGGATGCCGTCTAGAAGTACTGTCGTCATTTATGGAACAACTCCTGTTTTTATAATAGTAAGAGCCCTCTTCACAAAAATAAGAAGAGGGCTCTCGGCTCTTCTTATCTTCCAGGATCATCTCCTGCAGGAATTAGCACCTTTTCAAGCTGTTGCTTGATGGTTGCCGGGCGTCAACGGGCCAGTCCCTCTGCCTCTCTGGATAAGAAATAGGTATTCAATTGGAAACATATAAAACCTCTCTATCAAAGATAGAGAGGTTAGAGATTGTGGGCATCTCTTATCTTCCTGAGCATTCACTCAGTAGGATTTGGCACCTTGCTATCAATATAGCGGTTGCCGGGTTTCACAGGGCCAGTCCCTCCACCTCTCTGGATAAGATGTTCTTCCTTTATTTGGTTAAGTGCCATGTTAGCAGTATGAAGGAAAGGTGTCAATGCATTTTATAGAAAAGTGAGAAAATTAATTGTATTCTGTGACTGGTGGTAAACGTGCGAATGTCTTTGACAGCTGGGTTTGCCGATTCTTTCAATTCTAAGGGGATTTCACGAGAAAAATGAAGGCACCTATCAATTCATCCATCAGCCATTCTCCGATGGTTCCTGCGGATACCTAACGTTTCACTGATTAGATGATACCTTACAGGTAGAGCTGCTTTTAGATCTATGAGCAGAGATTTTAATAACTTTCGATATTCATAAATGGATAATGATTCAGCCTCTTTTGTCTTTATGAGATAATGGGTATGGTAATTACTGATACTATTCAATAAAGGAGTTTTACTATGCCGGAATATGTTGGTTACATCGGTACGTACACCAAACAGGAAAGTAAAGGCGTCTATCAGTTCACCCTGGATACAGACGCTAAGGAACTGAAAAATGTTCAGCTGGCTGCAGAATTGCAGAACCCTACGTACGTCACCGTGAGTGACGATCAAAAGAATCTTTATGCAGTTTCCAAAGACGGGGAAAACGGCGGTGTCACGTCCTTTTCTATCAATGCAGAAACGGGAGAACTCACAAAATTGAACGCTCAGACAGCTGCAGGATCTCCACCGTGCCACGTGAGTGTGGATCATTTGAACAACAATGTTGTCACGGCTAACTATCATACAAAAGAAGTGGTCTCCTACCTGACGAATGAAGATGGATCGTTGAATCCTGCAGTTTCTATCGTGGAGCATGAAGGGACCGGTCCTCATGAGCGTCAGGAAAAACCCCACATGCACTATGCAGGTTTCACCCCTGATGAGACATACGTCATTGCGATTGACCTTGGCAGCGACCGTGTCATCACTTACGCCGTAGACAATGGCGAGTTGAGCCAGGTGCAGGTGTTCAACACGAAACCGGGTTCCGGTCCGCGTCACATTACTTTCCACCCGAACAAAAAGTATGCCTACGTGATGACGGAGCTCAGCTCAGAAGTGCTTGTCCTTCATTATGATGAAAAGGACGGCAGCTTCACCGAGCAGCAGGCCATTGCCGCAATCCCTAAGGACTTTGATGAAACCAATGATGGCAGTGCCATTCATATTTCTTCAGATGGACAGTTTGTTTATGCCGGCAACCGCGGGCATAATTCCATCGCCGTTTACGAAGTCGATCAGGATACAGGGAAACTTACTTTTGTAGAGTGGACCTCAACAGAAGGGAACTGGCCGCGTGATTTCGTGATGGATCCTTCCGAGGAGTTCCTGATTGCGACGAATCAGAAGTCCAACACGATGACGTTGTTCGAGCGGGACAAATCAACCGGCAGGCTGACGCTTGTTCAATCTGATGTATTCGTGCCCGAGCCGGTCTGCGTGAAGTTTACAAAGTAAATAGAGGAATAGGAAAAGAGGGCGTCCCATGGAGGGATGTCCTCTTCTTTTTTATGGAAAAAGGGACAGTCATACACCCCCGGCCGTTTGAGTATAGTTAATTACTCCCCATTATATGGAACTAAATCAGGTGAAGGGAGGAAGGTACATAGCAGGCGGGGAAACACCTTCAAGGGCGAGGGAGGTCGCTGGATGGAAGTATGTAAACACTGCGATCATGAGATGGGCGGGGAAGAAACTTTCTGTACCGAATGTGGTGCACCCAAGGATGCTCCGCTGACCCGGTCGGAAGCAAAAGCGCCAAGACCACCGATGCCGCGGAAAAAGAAAATCACGCTGATCTCGATAGGGGCGGTTTTTGTTGTGCTGCTGACTGCTCATTTGATTTTGTCATCGATGCTTGACCCGACGACGAAGATTCGGGCGATGGATCGTGCGGTCACAGATAATGATGCGGCGGCTTTTGTAAGCGAGTTGTCCCTGGATGAAAAAGCATGGCTGAATGAGAAGGAATACCTGCAGTATTTGAAGGAAAACGACTGGGAGACCATCCGTGAGCAGATGCTGGATGCCGTCAGCGGACAACAGCGGTTCGATACCATCATCCGCGATGAATACGGCAGCCCGATTTTGTCTGTCAAAAAGACAGCCGTAATCCCTGGGATGTACAAGACGTATGAAATTGAAGCGGTTCCGACTGAGATCAGATTCTTAACGAACATGGACGAGGCTTCCTTTACAGTCGGCAAAGAAAAAATCACCGTGGAGAATGCTGGCGAGGACGAAGTCACGGTCAAAGCCTACCCTGGTCTGTATAAGGTGAAGGGGGAGGCATCGAACGTATATGGAAGTTTCAAAGAAACGTGGGAATACCAGGTGCTGGCGGAGGAATCGGATTATTATATGGAACTATATTTTGCAGGGACTACGTATGATGTCGATACCAACCAGCCGGAAGCGATTCTTTTTGTCAACGGAAAGAGTACGAAGAAGTCGCTGGATGAGCTTGGAGTCATCGGTCCTGTGCCGGACGGAAACAAGCTGGTCCTTCATGCGGAGTGGACAAACGATAAGAAAGAGGTGATCAAGTCCGGACAGGTCCGTACGGAGGATGGCGATTACTGGGGTGAATTGAGCTTTTATTTTGAAGAGGAAGAACTGGAGGAACCGGAGGAATCGGTCTTTGAATACGTACCGGAATCGGATGACTCCGAAGCAGCCGAGGATCACGTGCTCGATTTCCGGGAGGTCTATGAAGAAGCGTTGAATGCGGAGGACTTCTCGATGATTGCTCCTTTCCTCGAGGATGGCAGTCAGGCGTCCGCTGAGTTTAAGGACTATTTGGACGGGATCTCCGGCAAAGGCTTCACCTATGCGTTCACGGAGAATAACATTGTGAAATCCACGGCCTATGGAGTAGATGGCTATGTGGTGACGACAGATGAAGCGTTCATCTTTACCGACTCAAAAGGAGAGAAAACGCATTACGAGCGGACGAAGGATTACACCGTCGTGAAAGAGGGCGACAGCTGGAAAATTGAAGAGGTAGCGATCAATGAAACCAATCGTTCGGATGGATAATTTCTAATGAAGGGGATGGGATGTTATGCATTGTGCGACATGCGGAAATCCATTGAATGAAGACAGTAAATTCTGCGGAAAATGCGGGGCCTCTGTTCTTGCGGAGCATGCATCGGCATCGACGGTCGAAGCGGCCACATTGCCTCCGCAGAAGGATTATACAGAAACGGCTAAACAAACAGGCCGTCAGTTTTACCGTTTTGCCCTTCAAGCGCTGCAGGAACCGTTTCGGGCCAGTCAGCGGGTGGATGGTTTGCAGCGGACGAATGGTCTGATTGCTCTGCTGCTGCTCGCTTTTCTCATGCCGTTCTTTTCGTACTTAGCGGCGAGAAACGCGGCGCGCGGCCTGTGGGCCTTCGGGGAGTCCGTACCGGATGTATTCTTTGGTGTGCTCGTTCTGCAGCCCTTTTTATATCAACTGCTCTTTTTAGCGGTGTTTATCGCGGTCAACCTTGGTGTAGGCAAATGGATGCGGGTGGAGATCACTTATATGAGCGTTCTGGCAAAATACGGGTCGCTCGTCATCCTTCCTGTGACCGGACTTCTTGCCGCCAATCTGTTTATGCTGCTATCGATGAATACGGTTGGGACGTTTTTCTTTTTTGTCAGTATTGCGTTATACGTAACGGCAAGTACGGCCCTTTTATTCTCGATTTATTCGGGTGGGGAAGCTAAAGGCTTGGATGTGTTTTACGGCGTTGTGATGACGAATGTGGCGATGGCGGTTTTCTTTTTGATCGTGATGATGAGTATGATTGACCGGATGATAGGGGAAATGGGTGTGCCGTATGGATGGTAAATGAAGAAAAAAATCATGATTAAATAGAAGAAGAGCTGAAGAAGAGCTCAGTTATTCACTTGGAGATCCTGTTTAAGATTGTTTTGAAGAGTGAACACCCTCCCATATTCAAAGGAATATGGGGGGTGTTTGAAATGGCCACAAAGCTTTATGTAAGGAACAGCAGAAAAATCTTCATTTAATTACTCAACGGAAGTTCATCACCATTCGGGGTGGTTTCAGACACTCCAGGTTTTCCAATTTCAACAGAATCCGCCGTCATGGTTGAAGCTGGACCGGCCATGAACACAAGGACCAAACTAAAGATCAACAATAGTTTCTTCATGATTTCCCCTCCCTGTTGAAGTAGTTAGTAGACAGCGACTGGATTGCTGTCGAGCGCTAATTTATAGTACTCAGCTGCTTTTTTATACCCTCCTTTCCCTTCATAGTATTCTCCCAAAAATCGGGAATACCTTTGTATTTCCTGATTTTTTTGTTCTTTTTTTAGAGAAGGCAGGAACGTTTTTTTGACATAGATTTCCCACTCTTTTTCGGATTGAAAGAAAAAAGAATGGAAGAACCAGTACTCTTTTGTGTGGATATTGTCTTCAGGAAGCTGCTTTGCCACGTCCAGATGTTCGTTCAAGTACTTCATGCAGGTATCTTTTTCGTTCTCCTGATAGTAAATGAGGACCAGCAGCACAAGGGATTTCATATAACTGGTGCTTGTTTTTTTCTTGTAGTAAAGAGCATTTTCTAACTGGCCAAGAGAAATTTGCCTTTCCCTCTTTCTTAAATGCATCGTGGCGATATTATGATAAATGATTCCTAAATGATCTTGATCTCCAATTTCTCGTGCGAGGCTTTCCGCTTTCTCAAAGTTGGAGAGGGAAGAGGGGACATCTCCCAATCGGCTGTAGCAAATACCAAGGTGGATGTGTATCTTTAAACACTGTCTGGATTTGTAGTTGTTTTGAAACAGGAGTAAAGCGGATTGAGCATAAGAAAAGCTTAAGGTCTCATTTTGAGACACATATAAGGTCAGGGCGTAAAGGAAATATAGATCCGCTTGTTCCAATTCGTTTAAATCCACCGAGGAATACTCGGACAAAGCTTTCTCAAAATGTTCTTTTGCGATCATGGGTTGATTCTTCACCCAATAGTAGTTTCCAAGGTGTTTGTAGTAAAAGAAGCGGTTGCGGGATGTGAGAGTATCGTGGATGTCATTGATAAATAAAATGGAATCATTAATATCATCAAATGCTTGAAGGATGATGCAGGCCCTTACCCTTTTTATATGATATTCAGCTTGAAGGTTGGTGTTAGTCACGGGGGTTATGAAAGACTTCAGCTCCTGGTAAATCTTTTCGGACGCCTGCTTATCGTTGTTCAGTAAGGGCTCTTCCCAGTGACGGAGGAGCTTTTTTAATTTTTCTTCATTTGCTTGTATTTCTTCGTAATTCACCCCCACCCTTTCCAAGAGCAGCATAAGGGTTTCCGGTTCTACAGTGGTTTTGTTGTTTTCAATTCTTGATAAGTAGGAGGGGGAAACAATAGATTCTGAGACTTCTTCCTGACTCATGCCTTCTTTCAATCTAAAGTATTTTAATACTCTTCCCATATCCACTCTTCAACACTTCCTTCTCTTATATTGCGCAATAGGATGAAAAAATCGAGAAAAACAGCCCTTTTCTTTCATAACATGCGAAATACATCTTTCATGGTTACCATGATACCATTTATCTAGGAAATAAGTGTAAGAGAAGAAAAGCAATTTTGAAGGGGGGGATACCACAAAGGAGGTACCTGTACTGTATCTGGTTGGCTTATGCTTTGTACGATCATTAAAGGAGGAATATCAAATGAAAGTAAAGAAGCAATTGATGGCAGGTTGTATGGCATTAGGGTTATTTGTTGGAGGGACGACAGCCACATCCGCTTTGGCTAGCACAGATGATATCGAATCCCAAACAACTCTGGAAGTGAAGCAGGTTTCTGAAAATGGAGCCGAGCCGGAAGCTATTCCAGCAGTGGTTGGAGCTTACGCTCTTAAAGGAGCAGCAGTAGCAGGAGGAGCTTTTGTAGCGGGCGTGACAGCCAAGGCTGGTGCTGATGCGTATGACTGGGCGAAAAATCAGATTGGTGGAAACGATGTAATTAAGGGAGAAAGCGATTATGAAGATGTGAAAGTCGTCTTTGATCAATAATACTTAGGTGAGTTATTCCAACGCAAATCTCTGCCCTTTTTATAGAGGGCAGAAGATTTGCCTTTAAAGAGGTGACACGATGATAAAGAAAATTGGAGTCAGCTTAATCCTTTGCGTGTTTGTTTTTCATTTAGTTATAACAGCCTTATATCTAACTCCTTTCAACCCCGTTAAAGCAAAGTACAGCTTCGCCGTCAATGCCTATATGGAACCTTTATTTTCTCAAAATTGGAGGCTGTTTGCTCCCAACCCGGCTTCTACCAACAACCAATTCATGGTTCGGGCTCAGTTTGCCGATGGAGGTACATCAGACTGGCTTGATCTCACAACGTTTATGATTGATAAAAATCAGGCCAACCGTTTTACTCCGTATAACCGTTTAGTTCGAATCCAGAGAGGGGCCTTCACTTCCCTGTATCAAACGGATGAGGTGACGTTGAAAATATCACAGAAAATTGAAGAGAAAAACCTTGATCGAGAGGACTATGATCATCTGCTTGAAAATGAACGGACTCAGAAAAAAGATGAATATGCCCAGGAAGCTCTGAACCGATATGCTCAATCCTATGTAAGAAGTGTCTATCCAGAGAAGGATATTGAAAAAACACAAATTATAATGCAGGAAACAAAAGCTGTTCCATTTTCTGAAAAGGATAATGAGCAGTATGAAAGAGAACAGCAGCTTCATGAATTTGAATGGGTGGATTTCGTGGAAGTTTCTCCTGTATTTGATTGAAATCTATAAAGGAGGTCCTGGTAGTGAAGCGCTTATATGGAATGTTAACGGAAAAAAAACATATGTTGATTGGAGCTGGATTGCTTAGAGTTTCCTTTGGTCTGCTCATTTTGTTTATGTATTTCATTCATTACTCTCAAAGAAGGTTCATCTGGGGGCCTAATGGAATGCAGAATCACGATCATCTCCAAGAACAGATGGCTCTGACCAGTAACTTTTCTTTATACCAGCTCTCAGATTCTCTTCTGTACTTTGACATCATTTTTCACCTCGGCATCTTGTTTGCCCTCTTATTCACCTTGGGAGTGATGACGCGTTTTACTGCTATCGTTAACCTCTTGTTTGTGTGGTCATTACAACATGCCAACGTCTTGATTCTTGACGGTGGAGATAACATTATGCGGATCATTCTACTCTATATGCTGTTTGCGAATACTTCCGCGTATTTTTCGATAGACCGCTCGAGGGCAAATAAAGAAAACAATGCCATAGGGCATGCTCCAGTATGGAATGCCTTACATAACCTGGCCATCCTTACCTCTATTATTCAGTTATGCTTCATGTATCTATCTTCTGGAACCCATAAAGTGATGGGGGAGATGTGGACGAACGGAACAGCGCTCTATTATATTCTCCAAGTTGGTGAATATACACATCCTTTCTTCCAAAATATGATAGCTTCTTCTGAGATTTTGCTGCTGGCAGGGGCTTACAGCGCCATTTTTGTCCAGTTGTCCTTTCCTTTTTTTCTATTAAATCGGTATACCAAATACTTTGCTATGTTCAGTGTTATCGGACTGCATATCGGAATAGCCATTGTCATGGGACTGTTTACGTTCTCAGCTTCTATGATTACTATGCAGTTTCTGATGCTCAACGACCAGGAGTATAAAAGAGTCTATAGCTGGATAAAAGGAGCAGTTCTTAGAGTACGAAACAAATTCCAAGGAGCAAAGGTGAAGCGGTATGAAACAAAACAAGTTCAGTGATCAAGCAGCCGTCATCATTTTTTACGATTCTCATTGTCCGGTATGCTCCAAAAGTATGAGATTCCTATCCAAGTTAGACCGGGGACGAAAGTTGCGGTATGAATCGATTAGAGACAACCAAGTACTGGAAAGGTATGCTATAGATAAGACAGAGGCAGAAAAACGGATGCATACGTTTACATTAAAGGATAACCAAATGGAAAAAGGGATCTTCAGTGTGCAGAGAATAGTGAAGCAGCTGCCCTTATTCTGGATAGCGGTTCCCATCCTCCAATTATCCATATGGGCAGGGTTAGGGTCTCCCTTGTATGACTGGCTGGCCAGTAGAAGGACCATATTACCTGTTGGCGGTTGTGAAGGGGATCGCTGCACGATTTCCAATGGAGAAAAGCAGGTGAAGTGATGAGGCAGTTCGACTATTCGTTCCGATACAAGAATAAAACATCTGATCAAGTAAGTGTCTGGCTAGCTAATCCACCAGAGACACAGCGGCAAACGATCCTACAAGAAAAGAAACATCCTCCCCGCCAGGAGGATAAAGACATGATCGGAAATACAATCAGTTACTATGAATTAGCCCCGGGGGAGCAGATCCAGGCCTCCTACGTTGTTGGAATAGAAAAAACGTCAAAAAGCTCTACACCTCTTACGAAAGAAGAACGGGAGCGGTATACACGCTCAAGCCCTATGATTCCTGTTAACGAGGAAATGACTCATATGGCTTCAGCTATTACGGAACCTGCCACTACAGATAAAGAAAAAGGATGGGAACTTTTCGTCCACCTAGTGAAAAACTATTCTTATACGTTTCCGGTTAAAGCTAGAGGGGTTTCCCATTTTCTAAAAGAAAAGAAGGGAGATTGTGGCGAATATTCCTTCCTTTATGCCTCTCTTTGCCGTTCACTCGGCATTCCCTGCAGAGTGATGGTCGGGGCCTTTGCTATGGGCCGTCATCAGGCTCATGTTTGGAATGAGATTTATATTGAAGGCGAAGGATG
Source organism: Halobacillus sp. AWH4_228 (assembly GCF_056158365.1). NCBI lineage: Bacteria > Bacillati > Bacillota > Bacilli > Caryophanales > Bacillaceae > Halobacillus > Halobacillus sp. AWH4_228. The sequence goes on from NZ_JBSWTE010000001.1 coordinate 930,265, forward strand.
GATGCCGGTCGATACAAGTATGGCTTACACGGTGCGGAGGCAATTGTGGCGCTTCTTTTTTTCCTCTATTCGTACATTAAGCTGGAGACGCTACTTTGGCCATTTAGAGAATCAACGGATTGTCTTTTCTATTGATACCGAGCATACCCCTTCCCCTCCCTATGTAAAGGAAGGCGGAAGTACAGAAAACGTGTATCAATCATTCCCACTAGCCGGTGAGCGGTTTGTTTGGGGGAAAAGCTCCCTGGTCGGAACCATTCCGTATTTTCAGCCTATGTATTTTTATTATCATTCAGACAAACCCTATCAACTGAAAAAGACGGAAGAGGCTTTAGGAGATTGGAACGTGAAAGAGTCCGGAAAACAGAAAGGATTTCTGCTTGCTCGAACGATCTCAGGCTATCTTGCGTTTTTCATGGCATTCCTTTACTTGTTTACTGGTTGGGAAATTGCTAGTATTTTATTCCCTTTTCCAGCTTTGATTTATTGTCTTAGTTTTTTAGTCCGAAAAGAACGGCCGCTCTTTTTCTCACTGGCTTCGTGTTTCTTCGGAGCGGTGTCTTTGCTTGTTACGCTTGGTTTTCTTTCCGAATTTATATAACGAAAGCTCCTTCTCTCTATAAGGGAAGGAGCTTTTTTATGAGTCATTTAAAGGAGTTGAGTGACAGTCATGTGTTGGAGGGAACTATAAGATACAGCTCGCAGATGATAAGCATCTATTTAATCGCAGGCCATTTCAACCGATATATAATTATCAGATTTGTTAATAACTGACGTTCATGATTTTAATATTTATAGGGAGTTGTTTAAAAACTCATGCGGAAAACTATGATCTTCCTTTTCTTTCTTATTTTTTTGCTATTTTTTATTCCTATGGCTTCAGCAGCGGATGAAAAGGACCGACTTGCCGGCTCAAACCGCTTCGAAACAGCTGTAGAAATCTCTAAAGCTGGGTGGAACAAGGCTGATACCGTGATTCTATCCACGGCCTCGAATTTTCCGGATGCATTGGCGGGCGGGCCCTTAGCAAAAGAAATCGACGCTCCCATTCTTTTGGTACAAAAAGATCGGCTGACTGACACGACCCGCGCTGAAATGGAGCGCTTGAAGGCATCCGAAGTTATCATTCTTGGAGGCAAGGGTGTCATTTCTGAATTAGTTGTAACAGAAGTAAAAGCAATGGGACTTACTATTGAGCGGATTGGCGGAAAAGACCGCTATGAAACAGCAGCAAAGATTGCAGAACGGATGGAGAAATCGGATACAGCATTTGTTGTCTACGGCGATAATTTTCCCGATGCTCTCTCCATTGCTCCCTATGCCGGCCAGGAAGGACACCCGATTTTGTTGACGCGTACCGCTTCCCTGCCGGAGGTTACCAGGGAAGCTCTCCGTTCTGTTGATCATTCCTTTGTGATCGGAGGTTCGTCGGTGGTCAGTGATGAAGTGATGAACGAATTGCCTGATGCCACGCGTGTCTCTGGAAATAACCGTTTTCGCACATCGGCTGAAATTATCCGAAGGTTTCAAATGGACGCAGACAATGTCTACATCGCCACCGGTTACAGCTTTCCGGATGCATTAACAGGATCGGTGCTCGCCGCAAAAAACAACGGGGCGGTCATTTTAACAAAAACAGACAGTCTTCCTGTAGAAATGAGCTATCTGCTGAATCAGAAGGTATTTGAAAGAGGGGTTGCCCTTGGAGGGACGAAGGCTGTTTCGGAGGAAGTCATATCTTTAGTGAGAATTATGATTGCCAGGCTGAATCTATATAGCTGTCCAATATAAAATTGAATCATCATCAAAGAAGGAGCAAGCATTATAAGGCTGCTTATATAGGTAATCTCCGCTTTGTTCCTTTTATCTCCCCCTCTACTCTCATGGAATTCAGAGAAATTAATATACTATAGGAAGAGTATCCTATGAATTTCATCACATTTATGTAGACTGTGCTATTGACATGAAATGAAAAAATAGTAATAATTACATAGGTGTAAATAAATAGGGGGAGTCTATTATGAGTAAAAGAGAAAAGAAAAAGAAGCCTTTTTATAAAAAATGGTGGGTGTGGGTCATCGCCATTATCATATTTTCTGTAGCTGCAACTTCAGGAGATGAGGAAGCTACAGGTTCTGACGACGTGAGCGAACCAACAACAGAAGAAACATCCAACGATGAATCAACAGTGGAAGAAACAGAAGAGCCAGAAGAGCCAGCAGTTGAAGAAAACGTTGAGGAAGATGAATCTAGTGAAACTTCATCAGAAGAAGAAGCATCTCAAGAGGCTAGTGTTCCAAGAGAACATAGTTCTGCATTGAGTAAGGCAGAGTCCTACGCTGAGACGATGCATATGTCTAAAGCGGCCATTTTTGATCAATTGGTTTCTGAATATGGGGAGCAATTCCCTGAAGAAGCAGCAGAATATGCGATGGATAACATAGAGCATGATTGGAGAGATAATGCTTTGAAAAAAGCGCAATCTTATGCTGAAACGATGGATATGTCTTCAGCAGCCATCTATGATCAGTTGATTTCAGAGCATGGAGAGCAATTCACTAAAGAACAAGCTCAATACGCAGTCGATAACTTAGAATAAGCAGATACATAAGCCTTTCTGATTCCTTTTACCAATCAGAAAGGCTTTTTTATATGAAAATACACCCGCATAAACGTTATCAAGAAAATCTGCCGTCTATTCCTTTATTTCTGTTTTATCTTGTGAATTTCTTTTTATACACACCAATAGTTACGATAAGCGTCATGATTGTCCATACGCCGATGATGAATGCAGGTTTCAAGGATATCCGCTGACCGAGGTCCTCAATAAACAGCTGGATTTGATAGTTTGGCAGGTACTCAAGAAACGAAAGGAATTCATAACTCGCCATCAACGATTCAAAAGTAATGTTCATCCCAAACAAAAGTAAAATCGGCATAAGAACGACAGAGGTTTCAATTAACGTACGGGTCAGCAGGCCGATCAGTGTTCCGAGGGTAATGTAGAAAACAAGGAGCAGGAGAAGCATGCCGGTCATCCACACAGGTTCTTGAATGGAATAGCCTACGATCAACAAGCTGACAATCAGTGTGGCAAGCGTCATGACAAACGTGACGAGGCTTTTGCCGGCTAGAATATCCAAGGTGGAAGCGGGCGACATCATTAAACTTCTTAGTGTATTCTTCTCTTTTTCTTCCGCAATCATCGCAGACTGGACAAAGGTCCCAACAGCCGCAAAGCTCAGCGTAATCACTAAGGTGACGCTGGCTGTTGTGACACCTTCCGCCTGACTCATCATGAAAGCCATCATAATCGGAAGAATGATCGTGGAGGATACAAAGAGGTTCCGGTATAATTCCTTCAAATCTTTTTGGAAAATCGCATAAATCCGTTTCATTAAAAATGTCATACAAGATTCCTCCCTGTGACCTCTACGAAAATATCGCCGAGGGTTGGTGTATTCATCTCAATCGTTTCCACTTCGCTGTTCTTCATCCATTGGTAGATCTCCTCTGCACTTGCGGGTTCGTTCGGAAGCATGATTTCCCGGCCGTCTGTCAGTCCCACCATCAGATGTCCGTCACCGAACTGCTTTCTAAGCTTTTTCGGGCAGTCGAGCAGTTGGATACTTCCTTTATCCAGAAATGCGACGGTGCTGCAGAGCGTTTCCGCTTCATTCATATCGTGCGTCGTTAAGAAAATGGTCGTCCCCCGCTCATTTAAAGTCCGTAGACCGTGATGAATGTGCTGAGCGTTGGCCGGATCAAGAGCTCCTGTCGGCTCATCGAGGAAAAGGAGATCGGGCTGATGCAGAAGAGCACGGGCGAGCATCGTGCGCTGCTTCATCCCTTTGGAAAGCTTCGATACCCGCTTATTCTTTTCCGCTGTCAGATGAACGATTTCAAGGACCTCTTCGACTTGTGTAGAAGGCTGATCGTACAATTCGCAGAAAAGAAGGAGGTTGTCACGAATCGATAAGCGCTCGTATAAACCGCTCGAATCCGACATCACACCGATCCGCTTCAAATAATGGGGATGGTGCATATCTTTGGAAGGCACGCCAAAGACACGGGCTTCACCGGAAGTCGGGACCTGCTGGCCGGTCAGAATCTCAATGGTTGTCGTTTTTCCAGCTCCGCTTGGTCCGAGAAACCCAAAAATGTCTCCCTTTTTTACTGCGAAGGTTAAATCCCTCAAGGCCTGTTCTTTTCCGAATGTTTTTTGGACATGATTGACTTCAATAATGTGATCCATTTTCATTCCCCCGTTTCGCTTTGTTCTCCTTCAGATTACGGGAGATCAACGAAGCGCACAGCTGTTTTTGCGTAAACGGAGTCACCTGGGGCTGAACGGAGCTATTTGAGGCCCAGCAGTTCCTTTAGTTCAGCCATTTTACCTTTGGAAAGCGGGACTTCGGTTTTTTCTGCGTTATCGAGCTGGAGGCTGTAGCTGTTTTTGGTCCACGTAATGACTTTTCGGACCTTCTGAAGGTTCACGATATAAGACCGGTGGCAGCGGAAGAATCCGAACAGCTTCAATCTGGCTTCCAAATCATTCAGGGTGAACATTCCCTGGAAGGCTTCCCCGCGGATATGGACATATGACTGCCCCTGAATGCTTTCGATGTAATCGACTTCAGGCGGGTCAAATAAAATCATGTTTTCCTGCACTTTAGTCGGGATTTTATGGAAGGTGACGGTTGCACCATCTGCTTCAGGCTCAGCGGACTCTTCGTGCTCTCTTTCCACTTTATGTATACCGTCCTGATGGAGACGGTGGGTGTGATCGCCCATCATAATGGCGCTCTCCAGGTTACTGGTCAAGATCATCACAGTTTTACCTTCTTCTTTCAGTCGTTGTAAGATCTTCATCAACATCTGTTTCGTTTCGAGGTCTACATTTTGATCGGGTTCCTCCATGAGAAAGAATGGAGGGTCCTGTAAAATGAGACAGCCCAGCTGTACCCGTTTTTTCTCAGAGAAGGTCAGTTTTTTCACCTGGTGGTGTTTAAGGTCAGTCAGGTGCGTCCAATCCATGACTGATTCCAAGGAAACGCTGGATTGGTAAAGGTCTCTGTGAAAACGGAACAGCTCCTTCACCTTCAAGCGTTCATAAAGAGGGGCATCCAGGCTGAGCAGTCCTAAAGGAATAGGAGAAGGGCAGCCATGGAAGGAAATACAGCCTCCAGATAACGCCTCGTCTCCAGTAAGAATATCAATCAGCCAGTGTCGGAGATCTGTATGAACGTAAACAGACACGACCTGTCCTGGTTCAATACGTAAATCAAATGGGGAAAAGATCGTCGTGCCGCCGCGGCTCTTTTCCGCCTGCGTAATCGTGAGACCGTCCATAATCAGGGTTCTCCTTTCTATGTAAGCTCTTTATTAGACATGATACAGCATATGGAAAAATTTAAGTAGGAAATTTCCCGGGAAATGATGGAGCTTGTCAAAATAGTGTTGGTCCTAAGAAGATATAGAAGAGGAAATCCAGTGACAGGGGTCACTGGATTTTTCATGTTGAATGAAATCATTAGTTCAATGAACGAAAACATATCCATGTCACTGTTTCGTATGAGGTCCGTTTGATCTGCAGGTATAGGGATTGAGGGATATGCTTCTATTCCATAGGAGAGCTTACAACTTGTATCCTTTCCTGCTTTTAAATCGTTTCAGAATAATTGAACTATCCACTCGGGTGATGCCTTCTACGGAGTAGAGCTCATCATTGATAAAGGCTTCCAGCATTTTGAAATCCTCCACAAGCACGTGCATATGAAGGGTGCTCGGTCCGGTCATTTGGTAGATACTTGCCACACTCGGATTGTCTGCCAGATTCTGGGCCACTGCCTGTAGATTCATTGGCTCGACATCGACTTCGAAAAAGGCGGAAATGTTTTGACCGAACCGCTCAGAATTAATGACGGCTGTAAAGTTTTCAATGACGCCTTTATTGATCAGGCTGTTGATACGATCTTTGACGGCGACTCGGGAAATGCCGACTTTTTCAGCTAATTCCACATACGAAATTCGACCGTCCCTTACTAGTTCATCGACAATGGTACGATCCGTTTGATCAAACTCGTTACTTTTCATAGCAAACTCCTTCCACACTCATTATAGCAAACCACCAAGATGGAACAAACAGGTAATCATTTACTTTATGTAAGTGAATATAATCTAATTCAATCTTTTTGTAAGCAATTACACGGATTTATCTTTATTTTTGTTTGAAATTGTATTGACATAGGGACATGCTTTATCTAGTATATTATTTAATTCGAAATTATTTGAAAAATTAAAAAATCAGAGGAGGAAGAGGAATGAAAAAAATGATGGGGGCACTTATTCTTGGCGGCAGCTTAGTTTTATCTGCGTGTAGTTCAGCAGGGGGTTCGACGGAAGCAGAAGGAGAAAGCTATCCGGAACAGCCGGTTCAGATTGTTGTTCCGTGGGATGCCGGGGGAGATACCGATGCCATTAACCGTGTCATCGCTGAGGAGCTGGAAAAGGAACTGGACCAGGATGTCATTGTTAAAAACATCTCAGGTGGGAGTGGTGTCATTGGAGCTCAGCAGACGCTTGATGCCAAGCCGGATGGTTATACGCTTCTTGCGATTCATGATTCCATGGCCATGTCCGAATTGATGGGGCAGGCAGATTTCGGCTATTTTGACTTCCAGCCTGTATCGCTTATGACATCGACCTATGATCTTGTCGCTACGCACCCGGAAAACCCGTGGGACAATATGGAAGACGTCGTAGCTGATGCAGAAGGAGATCCGGAAAGCATTACATATGCTGCTTCCATCGGCTCTACTTCCCAGCTTGAGCCGGCGTTGATCCAAACCGCTGCAGATATTCAATTCAACATTGTCGGGTATGAAGGAACAGCCAAACGGATGAAAGCGATTGTTGCTAATGATGTGCACTTAGGCAGTGTATCGATTGCTGCTGGTAAGGAGTATATGGCGGATGACCGGATGAAGCTGCTTGGGTACACAGGTGAAGAGCGCAGTGCTGAATTCCCGGATGTACCAACATTGAAAGAACAAGGCATTGACGTCACCTCTGCAGTAAGCCGTGGGATTGCAGCACCGAAAGATACGCCGGAGGCTATTGTAGAGAAGTTGAGTGATGCTCTTCAAAACGTAGCAGAAAGTGAGTCATTCCAGGAAAGAATGGAAGAGCTCGGAAGTGAAGTCTCCTACAAAAATACAGAAGAATACGTTCAGTTCCTGGAAGAAAATGAAGTGGAAATGAAAGAGTCCCTTGAAACAAGCGGGCTGCTTGAATAAGAGGAGGCGCCTGACATGATGACCGTTAAAAGAGATGCCATGAACGCTGTAATCCTCTTAGCCTTTTGCGGACTGGCTTTTTACGGATCCACATTAATCCCGGAAAGAAGCCTCGGCAAAACCGAAGGAGACTTCTTTCCAAATATAATCATTGGTATCCTTGCCGTCCTGAGCCTTCTTTTGCTCGTGAAAAGTGTGTATGCGTATGTAACATCAGAAAAACAGCAGCGCACAGAACCAAAGACAAGTTTGAAAGAGCGGTGGGCGGAAGGGAAGAAAGTGTGGTACACGTTCGCTTTGTTTGGTGCCTACATCTTTATCATGCCATCAGCCGGGTACTTTCTATCTTCAGTTGCGTTTCTGTTCACGCTCTATCTGCTTCTATCATCCAACAGAAAGCGTCTCTGGCTTGTGCTGATCATTTCTATCGTTGTGACGTATGTCTTGAGTTTTATCTTCCAAAAGTTCCTGCTAGTCTTTCTGCCATCAGGAGTTCTTTTTTAAAAAGGGGTTTGAATAATGGATAGTATTTTATTAAGTTTCGAATCCATATTGAATATACAGACGATCCTCATCCTGCTTGCCGGCGTCGTTGCCGGGATCATTGTAGGAAGCATCCCGGGCTTTACTATAACAATGGGGGTAGCCTTGACGCTGCCATTCAGCTTCAGCATGGATCCGGTCAACGGAATTGCGTTAATGATGGGCGTACAGGTAGGGGGAAGCGCCGGAGGTTTAATTACCTCCTGCCTGTTCGGGATACCAGGGACTCCTTCGTCCGTCGCAACAACGTTCGACGGCTATCCGATGGTGAAAAACGGAGAAGCCGGAAAAGCGCTGGCCATTGGGTTGTGGTCATCGTTTATCGGTACGATTATCTCCGGTGTCATACTTATTTTCACCGCTCCGATTCTTGCGGAATGGGCGCTGGAGTTTGGTCCTTGGGAAATGTTCGCTTTGATGCTGTTTGGCATCAGTGCCATTGCCAGCTTGAGTGATGGATCCTTAATTAAGGGATTGATTTCCGGAATGCTTGGTATATTGTTCGCCCTTGTCGGCTCTGATCCGCTGACCGCGATTCCACGTTTTACATTCGGAATGTCTGAGCTCATGTCAGGTTTCAACTTCCTGCCGGTGCTGATCGGATTGTTTGCCTTTTCCCAGCTGATGAGTGATATCAAAAGACCCCCTGCTCCTGTTCCGTTCAGTGAGGCGTCCAACGTCAGCTACCCACTGCCGAAGCTTTTAAAGGATATGTGGTCGTCCGGAACGAATGTGATAAGGTCGAGCTTTATCGGGACACTTGTCGGTATTCTCCCGGCAGCCGGCGGGAGTATTGCGAATATCTTAAGCTATGATATTGCGAAGAAGTTTTCCAGGAAGTCTCACGAATTTGGAAAAGGGACAAAGGAAGGGATTATTGCAGCAGAATCTGCGAACAACTCGTCCATTGGAGGGTCCTTCGTCCCGATGCTCGCCTTTGGGATCCCCGGCGATGCGGTGACGGCGATGATGCTTGGAGCCCTGCTGATTCACGGCATTCAGCCTGGACCGTTATTGATGGAAAACCAGCCGGTTCTTGTCTATGGAATCTTTATTTCTTTCTTCCTGGCGGCGTTCCTGATGCTGATTGTTCAGAGCCTTGGGATTAAAGTGTTTTTGAAGATCAATAACATTCCCCAGCATGTGTTGATCCCTGTGATTCTACTGCTTTGCGTGCTCGGAAGCTTTGCTGTGAACAACCGGATGTTTGATGTGTGGGTGCTGCTTGCCTTTGGTTTGATCGGGTATTGGATGAAAGCCAATCTATTTCCTCTGGCCCCATTCATTCTTGGCATCATCCTTGGTCCGATGATTGAAGAAAACCTGCGTCAGGCGATTTCCGTAAGTCCCGATTTGACAACCTTCTTTACCAGACCGATTTCAGCTGTGCTTCTGGTGATGGCCGCCGCGTCCTTAACGTACGGGATCATCAGCAGTATGAAGCAGAACAAACCGAATGAATATGAACAAGAGAATAAGGAGAGTGCTTGATTATGATATCATTGAACCACCATGCCCAGCCCTACCCGGTCTCACGTAAGGCCGTCTACGCCAATAATGGAATGGTCTCGACCTCCCAGCCGCTGGCGGCGCAGGCGGGCCTCGACATTATGAAAAAAGGAGGCAACGCCATTGATGCGGCGATTTCCACGGCCGCCTGCCTTACCGTTGTCGAACCGACCTCCAACGGCATTGGCGGAGATGCCTTTGCGCTGGTTTGGACGAAAGGAAAGCTGCACGGACTGAATGCGAGCGGGCGCTCGCCGCAGTCGATTTCCATTGACCAGGTGAAGGCGGATGGTCATGAGGAGATTCCGAAATACGGCTGGGTGCCTGTCACTGTACCTGGAGCACCGAGCGCCTGGGCGGAACTCAGTGAAACGTTCGGAAAGCTTCCATTAGAAGAGGTGCTTGCACCCGCTGTACAATACGCGGAAGAAGGCTTCCCTGTTTCACCGACCCTTGCGAAATATTGGAACAAGGCTGTCCAGACGTTTGAAAAGGAACTGGAGGATGACGTATTTTCAGAATGGTTCCATACGTTCACACCAAAAGGACGGGCGCCGAAAGCAGGAGAGATCTGGTCGTCCCACGATCATGCAGAAACACTGCGCTCGATAGGAAAAACGAAGGCCGCCTCTTTTTATGAAGGAGAACTGGCGGAGAAGATCGCTGCTTTTTCAGAGAAGCACGGCGGATACATAACGAAGGAAGATTTAGCTCAGCACCGCTGTGAGTGGGTCGATCCGATCCACGTCAACTACCGCGGCTATGATGTGTGGGAAATCCCGCCGAACGGTCAGGGGCTGATTGCGCTCCAGGCGTTGAATATTTTGAAAGGCTTCGAGTTTCCGGCCAAGGATTCGGTGGATACGTATCATAAGCAGATGGAAGCGATGAAGCTTGCTTTTGCGGATGGGCAGAAACATATTACCGAACCTTCCTATATGAGGCATACGGCAGAAGATCTGCTGAGTGAATCCTACGGGGAGGAGCGCCGGCAGCTCATCGGAGAAGAAGCGCGTCAGCCGGAAGCGGGTGAACCATCTTTGAGCGGGACGGTTTATTTAGCGGCCGCGGACGGAGAAGGCAATATGGTTTCCTTCATTCAAAGCAACTATATGGGCTTCGGTTCAGGTTTGGTTGTCCCCGGCACAGGCATTGCCCTGCAGAACCGCGGGCATAATTTTTCCATGGACCCTGACCATGTGAATGCTCTAGAGGGTGGAAAGCGGACATATCATACAATCATTCCAGGATTTTTAACAAAAGGAAAAAACCCCGTCGGCCCATTCGGTGTGATGGGTGGCTTCATGCAGCCGCAGGGACATGTGCAGGTCGTCATGAATACCATCGATTTCGGATTGAATCCACAGGCGGCCCTTGATGCGCCGCGCTGGCAGTGGCTGAAGGATAAGCAGGTGGAAGTGGAACAGACCTTCCCATCCCATATCGCCCAGCAGCTCGTGGATAAAGGCCATGACATTACGGTTCAGGTCGAGCCGAACAGCTTCGGCCGCGGGCAGATGATCTGGAGAGATCCGGAAAGCGGCGTCCTCGTCGGAGGCACGGAATCCCGGACCGATGGGATAACCGCGGGGTGGTAATTGAGGAGAAGGAGTTCTAAATCATGAGAACCTATTGGGATATCTTTATCGCCTTTTTCCGAGTCGGTATGCTCGGTTATGGCGGCGGCCCCGGGTCGATTCCATTGATTCATAAAGAAGTGGTGGACAAATACAAATGGGTAACAGCAGAGGAGTTCGGAGACATCCTGGCGCTCGGCAATACGCTCCCGGGCCCTATTGCAACAAAGCTCGCCGGCTATATCGGCCATCAGGTGAAGGGGATGACAGGGATGCTGATCGGGGTTTTGGCGACAATTATTCCGACCATCCTTCTGATTATCATTCTCTTAACCTCCCTGTCATCCATCAAGCAGTTTGACTGGGTGCAGGGGATGACAGCCGCTGTTATTCCTGTCGTGGGCGTGATGCTGGCGGTGTTGACGTGGCAGTTTTTAGATAAGGCAGGCAGAGGGATGGGGTGGCGGAACACGGTTATCGCTGCTGTCGTGCTGGTCATTCTGATGGAAGTGCTCTCGATCCACCCGGGGATCATTATCGGAGCTCTGTTAGTATTTGCCCTTGTGAAAAAAGATAAGCAGAAAGCGAAGGGGGCGGGAGCTTCATGATGATTTACTGGCAGCTTTTTCTCGCCTTCTTCATTCCCGGCATCCTCGGTTACGGCGGGGGTCCGGCTTCGATTCCGCTTGTGGAGAATGAAGTGGTCCAGAACTATGAGTGGATGGATGTGCAGGAGTTCAGTGAAGTACTTGCACTCGGGAATTCACTTCCTGGTCCAATTGCGACAAAAATGGCCGGTTATATCGGCTATGAAGTGGCCGGTGTGCCGGGTGCCTTTGTTGCGGTCTTTGCTACGGTGGCCCCGTCCTTGATTTTAATGATCATGCTGCTCGGCCTGTTGTTCAAGTATAAGGATTCACCAAAAGTGAAGCGGATGACGATGTATGTCCGTCCCGTGATTGCCGTACTGCTCGGCGTTATGGCGTGGAGCTTTTTCAAGGAGTCGTTTGAAGGCATCGGCTGGCTGCAGACGGTCATTCTGATTGTGGCCGGCTACGTGCTGATGGAGCGGGTAAAGGTGCATCCCGCTTTCGTGATCGCCGGAGCTTTAGCGTATGGAGGATTTTTCCTTTGAATAGCAATAGAGAGGCCCCTTTTAAGGGGCTTCTTTTCGTCTGTAGAAAAAAGGTTTGTCATTCCGTGTGGTTTGGGTCACGTTCCGCTTATCGGTGGGTGCTTGCCGCGGGCACGGCCTCCGCTGACTTGGTCAGGAAAAATCACCTGCCCAAGTGGATCTTCGGGTCGTGCTGTTCCCGCAGGCGTCACCACCGAACGCTCCTCGTGACTCTGCATAACCGCGTTTCCGAGCCTTAAAGAAAAGCAGGATACACTGGGTAACGAGCAGACGGGTCCGCATTCATAAATTCAAAAAAAGCTGCCGAAACGTAGCTCGACAGCCTGAGAAAGTCGAGCGTAGCTTTGCAGATTCAAAAGAAAGGCATGGGCTGCGCTATTTCCGCTTGCTTGGAAAAGAAAAAGTGAAGGAACAGGCGCTGATGACGGCTGCCTGACGGAATATGAAAAAGCCCCCCAAGGAGCGTTATTCCTTCCACTCCTGAGGAAGCTCGGGCGCTCGTCCGCGGAAAGGGAAGGGGATTTCGCTCCCGGCGGTAAGAAAGAAAAAAGCTTGTAAAGAAACAGAGGTTTCTCTACAAGCTGAGAGGTCCTTTAGTAAGGAGCTCTCTTTTTTTATTTTGCCGTTGTTGTCAATTTAACTTCAATATTGTTGCGAGTCGCACGGGAGTACGGGCAGACCTGGTGGGCTTTTTCAACAAGCTCTTCTGCTTCTTCCTGGGAAACGCCTTCGATTTCCACTGCAAGTTCAACAGCAAGACCGAAGCCTTCTCCTTCTTTCCCGATGCTTACGTTGGCTGTAATCGCAGATGTGATTTTTTTCTTCGCCTGAGAGGCAACGAGTTGAAGAGCGCTGTCAAAGCATGCAGAGTAACCGGCTGCAAATAGCTGCTCGGGGTTCGTCGCTCCTTCTTTTCCTGAGCCGCCAAGTTCTTTAGGCATGGATAGATCAAGGTTCAAGGTACCATCACTGGACGTGACCGTACCTTGACGTCCTCCCTGTGCTGTTGCTGCTGCTGTATATAAAGCTTTTTCCATTTTTCTTCACTCCTCATTTAAATTGTGTATAATTAAGTTGTGCACAATTTAATTTATAGCAAAGAGATCGGTTTGTCAACCAGCGGAACTCAAAAACTGGTTCTGTTGTGACAAATGGATGGATTCGCTACACTGGGGGTATAAAGGAGAGATCGATATGGCTGAAGAGCATTTGAAATTGGAAAACCAGATTTGTTTTTCCATTTATGCAGCGGCGCGTGAAATGACGAAAATGTATAAACCCCTGCTTCAAAAGTTGGATGTCACCTATCCGCAGTACTTGGTGCTGCTTGTACTATGGGAAGAGGACAGCATGACGGTGAATGAGCTTGGCAGACGTCTGTATCTGGATTCCGGAACGCTCACACCGATGCTGAAGCGGATGGAAACATCAGGTCTGCTTGAACGGAAACGGTCGCCGGAGGATGAGCGACGGGTGATCGTCACGTTGACTGAGCAGGGAAGAAACGCGGAAAAGGATGCCCGTGACATCCCATTTCAGGTGGTCGACCACCTCGCTATGGATGAAGAAGAGCTAAAGCAGTTCAAAGCTTCGCTCGTGAAGGCTCTTGAACATCTGCATGAAAGAAATGAAACGTCATAAGAAAATCCCCGCTTTCTTAAAGAAGAGCGGGGATTTCTTTTTATACACCAATGAGGGACAAAATGTATGTCGTTACACAGACAACCACCAGTAGAATGAAGCTGTATTTCAGCGTCATCTTGAATAACGTGGACTCCTGGCCGGTCTGCTTAACCGCTGCTGTCGCAATTGCAATGGACTGTGGAGAGATCAGCTTGGCCATCACACCGCCGGCTGTATTCGCTGCCAGAAGCAGTGCCGGGTTCGCGGTGATCTGGTCAGCGGTGACTGCCTGTAAGTGACCGAATAAGGCGTTGTTACTGACGACAGAACCCGTAATGAAAACGCCGATCCAGCCGAGCACAGGACTGACGAGTGGGAACAGGCTTCCCGTTTTGGATAAGGCGAGTCCGATGGTGGAGCTCAGCCCGGCAAAATTGGATAAGTTGGCAAAGCCCATGACGAAGCAGATGGTCAGGATAGGGATCCACAATTCCTGTATCGTCGCTTTCAAGTTTTTCATCCCTTCCGGAAGGGTGATCGCAGAGCTGAACCACCCAGTCAGAAGAACAGCCACCAATATCGCTGTGCCGGTCGCAGAAATAAAATCAAGTTTAAAAATGGCATCAAGCGCGGTTGTTTCCGGCGCAATCGGCGGGGCTTTCTGAATCTGCTGGTGCAGGTATGGAATCGATACCAACCGGGTCGTACCAGCAAGCAGGCCTCCATCATTGAACAGGGCTTTAAAAGCAGGAAGACTCCAGATCGTAATGACGGCCGTTAAGATGTAGAACGGAGACCAGGCTTTAACTATTTCCTTCAGGCTGTACGTTTCGCCGGTCTGAACAGCGGGAGCATCCGCTTCTCTGTGGATCGTTTTCGGCTGCCATTTTCTTAAGAACAGCGCAAGACCAGCCATACTTAAGAGGGCGGCAAGGATGTTGGCAAGTTCAGGTCCGAGAAATAGAATCGTAAACAGCTGGGTGCCTGTGTAAATGCCACTGACGACGAGCAGGGCAGGCAGGGTTTCTTTCACACCTTTCCATCCATTCAGCAAAAAGACGAGCACAAACGGAATGGCAAAGGAGATGGCAGGAAGCAGGTAAGCCAGTGTCCGGGAAAGCTCCATCGTTTCCAGGTTTCCCATCTGGGCACCGACGATGACAGGAATGCCGATCGCTCCGAAGGCACCGGAAGCAGCATTGGCGATCAAGCATAACGCTGCGGCTTTCAACGGGCGGAAGCCTAGTTCCACAAGCAGGGCGGCACTGATGGCAATCGGTACACCGAATCCTGCGGCCCCTTCAAGGAAAGCGTTGAAGCTGAAGCCGATCAGCAGAAGCTGCAGCCGCTGATCCTGAGAGATGTTCGCGATACTGGAACGGATGACCGTGAATTTCCCGGTATGTACAGCAATTTTGTATAACCAGACGGCCATAATGACGATGTAACCGATCGGCCATAGACCGTTCGCTATGCCGTGCAGGGCTGCGGCGAGCGCATTGCCCCATGGCATATCAAACAAGAACACAGCGATACCCAGACTCATGATGAGCGTGAGAAAGGCAGCAAGAATCCCTTTCATACGGAGTCGGGTTAATGCCAAAAAGAAGAAAAAGATGGGGAGAGCGGCTAAAAGCGCGCTCACGCCCAGATTACCAAAAGGATCATACTGTTGGAACCACATGGCAGATCATCTCTTTTCAAAAGAAGTTTAGTTCGTCTGTTTCACATAGAATTGTTCGCTTAGAATATCTTTCAAAACAGTGGCACTGTGATTCAGTTTCCCTTGTTCTTCTTCATTCAGGTTGATTTCCATCACATTACGGATCCCCGTGCGGTTGAGGACAGCTGGAACACCGATATACACGTCATCCACATTGTATTCCCCGTTCAAGTATGCACTGACGGTCATGATGCTGTTTTCGTTGTATAGGATCGCTTTCGTAATGCGGGTCAGACCCATCGCTATGCCGTAATAGGTGGCTCCTTTTTTCTCAATGATCTGATAGGCGGCATCGCGGACATTCACGAAAATTTCGTCGAGATCTTCTTTTGTATAGTTTTCGTGACGTTCGATCAATTCAAGGACTGGAACACCGCCGATGGTCGCGTGGCTCCATACAGGAAGTTCTGTATCGCCGTGTTCGCCGATAATGTTTGCGTGCACGCTGGATGGAGAAACATCGAAGTACTCTCCAAGCAGGTAACGGAACCGGCCGGAATCCAGGATCGTCCCACTTCCAATCACTCGTTCTTTAGGGAGGCCGCTGAATTTCCATGTGGCATAGGTGAGCACATCCACCGGATTGGTGGCCACAAGGAAAATGCCGTCAAATCCGTTGGCCATCACGTCATCTACGATGGATTTGAAAATGACCAGGTTCTTTTTGACGAGGTCGAGACGTGTTTCGCCAGGCTTTTGGTTCGCGCCTGCACAGATGCAGACGATGTCGGCATCACGGCAGTCTTCATACGTTCCATACCATGTTTTCGTCGGATTCGGGGCAAATACTTTTCCGTGGTTCAAATCCATCGCATCGCCCATCGCTTTGTCTTTATTCAGGTCAATGATCACGAATTCCTCGGCTACCGCCTGGTTCAACATCGCAAAAGCGTAGCTGCTTCCGACGGATCCTGCTCCAATTAAAGCGACACGGTTTACATTTTGTTTTGGCATATGAATTCCTCCCTAAAGATAATGAACAAGTTATTGTGAATCATTTCACATTTATATTGTGCAATATATCCAACATGAAATCAATGAGTTTTGTGAAATAATTCACAATAGGCTTGTCCTGTTTTCATTAAAGCGTTTTCCTGTTCAAAAGTTGGACATATTTGTGTGAGGTCTTGGAGGGAAAGGGAGAGATGTTCCACCCTGCTTCCTATTATAAATGGAAGCAGGGTGGAAAACTATTGAATGGGTGTAAAATGGGCAGATGTGGTCAGTTCGATTTCGTCGCCTTCCAACGCCTCAAAGATATATTCGCTCTCATAGAAGCTTCCACTTCCAATCATGATATTGACTTTAGCTCCTTCATTCACAAAGAAGTTGCCGTTCCCATTCGGGGTTACTTTGTAGCGGGCGGCAGGAATGTCTTTCCCTACAGTGAAGAATCCGGCGGAGAGCGTTTTCGGTTCTTCTTTTAATTCAATGATTTTTCCGGTTACGATGGCCAGTTCTTCCTTCTTCGTATCTATTTCCGCTTCAACAGCATCCAATTCACTGTCCTTGGATTTCTTTGATTCTTCCAGCTTCTTGAGATCTGCCTGAAGTGTATCTTTTTCCGCCACCAGAGCTTCAGCCTCACTTAAATCCTTTTCCAATGCCTTGACCTGTTCATTTATTTCCTCTTTTTTCTCGTCGAGGAGCTCAACATCCTTCTCTAAATCCTTCTGGTCGCCTTGTTTTTGGATGAACCTTTTTTCAACTTTTTCTATTTCCATTGTTACTTCTTCGTACTTCAGCTTTTCTTCATTTAAAGAAATGGTACGGGTGTAGGAACCGATGAAAAATGCAGTAAAGAATATCACCAACGCAGCAGCCGTATGGATCCAGAACATTTTCCTCTTGAAAAATACCGGTTTTTGATCTTCTGTCATTCCATCATTCCTCCCAGAGTATCGTAAGACCACTATATAGGCCGAAAGAGGGGAATATGACCATCTCCTTCCTGGAATCTGTGCTAGGATGAATAATAAGAAGAACGACGGAGAGGGGAATGGGAATGCTGATCCCAAGAGAGGTAGCTCAATCGATTGTTCAGGAAACCGAACCGATCATGAACAAAAATATCAACTTCATGGATGAAAAGGCGAAAATCATCGCCAGTCTTGATAAAAAGCGGATCGGTGATTTTCACGAGGGGGCAGCCAAAGTGCTGGAAACCGGCCATACGTTAGTCATATCGTCGAAAGAAACGTATGAAGGAGCGAAAGCCGGGATCAATCTTCCTGTCCGTCTGCATAAACAGATCGTCGGGGTGATCGGGATCACCGGTGAACCGGAGGAGCTCAGCCAGCAGGGCGCGCTGCTTCAAAAAATGACGGAAATCCTCATTAAGGAAGCGTATCTTGATGAGCAGGTGGAGCTGGAGACGCAGGCAAGGGAAACGTTTGTGAACGAATGGATCCGCAATCAGTATCAGGATGAAAAGCTGTTTGCGACAAGGGGATGGATGTTCGGCATCAACATTTATAAACCCCGGGTGGCTGTGCTGCTGGAGCTCAGCGGTTTTCAGGATTACTGGTATGACAAATTGGGATCCCCTCTCGGAGATGTCAATGATGAAGTGCAGATGCAGCGGTACCGGAGAAACGTAGAAAAGCTGATCCACCGCCACTTTCCGGACTACAATGAACATGTACTGATCCCGGATGGCAGTTCCCGCTATATGATCCTGCTGTCTGTGAACGAACATAAAGATCCGCTCTACCAAAAAGCAAGAGTCAGTGCACGGGTACGGGAAATCCAGGAAGCGCTGCTGAAGACGTATGAACAGGAGAGCTCTGGCGGTGTCGGCAGCCTGTGCCGGACCCCCGGTGCGATGTGGAAATCGGTGGAAGAGGCCGACCGTGCGCTCCGCTATGCATCTGATCACCATCAACCGCTTTATTTCTATGAAGATTTAGGCGTGGAGTCACTCATGTATGATGTGCCTGAATCCGTACGGCGTGATTTCATTGCAAGAAAGCTCCACCCCGAAGACCTCGGGTCCATTCCAGACTGGCAGCATACCCTGGAGACATTTTATCAACAAAAGGGTTCGATTAAAGCGACCTCGGAAGTCCTTCACATTCATAAAAACACGCTTCAGTACCGGTTGAAGAAAATTAAGGATGTGACCGGTTATGATCCTCGTGATATCAATGATTCGACATTACTGCAGATAGCGCTTGCCTTCCATAAAATCACCTGAAAGAGAAGCGGATTGAGCTTCTCTTTTGTTCTATATACCAAAATAAATCTGTGAAAACGTTTGTATTATTGGTATTTGTAACATGGAAAGCATCCCTTATTTCCCTTATGATAGCGTTAACATCATTTTTGGAGGGGACAAAATGACTCAAACGGCTGTCGATCAAATTAAACAGAACCTTTATGACGTATATGGAAAGGGAAAAGGAGAGCGTCTTTACAGGAAAACGCTTGATATTATAGATAATTATAAGCAGAAGCCCCAGGCGAAGGACTGGGTGGATGAACGCGATGTGATGCTGATTACGTACGGAGACTCCATCAAGCAGGAGGGGGAAAATCCGCTCACAACGCTGAAACAGTTTCTGCAGGAGTATGTCGGGCAGACCATCAATTCCGTACACATTCTCCCGTTTTACCCGTTCACATCGGATGACGGTTTTTCTGTCCAGGATTATCTGGAGGTCAACCCGGAGCTTGGTGACTGGGATAATGTGCACGAATTGTCCGAGGATTACGACTTGATGTTTGATGCGGTCATCAACCACATTTCAAGAAAAAGTAATTGGTTCCAAAATTACCTAAAAGGGGAAGAGGAATACCAGGATTACTTTGTGGAATCCGATCCTTCGCTTGATTATAGTTCGGTTGTCCGTCCGCGGGCTCTACCACTCTTAACAAAAGTGGAGCACGCCGAAGGGGCAAAATATGTCTGGACCACGTTCAGTGATGATCAGATCGATTTGAATTATGAGAGTGAGGCGTTATTCGCAGAAGTGCTTCAAATTCTTGCCGCATACGTCCAGCATGGCGCGCGCTATCTGCGTCTGGATGCGATCGGCTTTTTGTGGAAGCAGCTTGGCACAACGAGCATCCACCTTGAGGAAACGCACAAAATCGTTCAAGTGATGCGCCACGTCCTGGAGGAAATTTCCCCGGGTACAATCGTGATTACGGAAACCAATGTGCCGCACAAAGATAACATCAGCTACTTCGGGAGCGGACACAATGAAGCGCACATGGTCTATCAATTCCCACTGCCGCCATTGACACTGCACTCGTTTGTTTCCGGAAATGCCCGCCATCTTTCCGAGTGGGCTGATGCGTTGGAAGACACGAGCGATCATACGTCATTCTTCAATTTCCTGGCTTCCCACGACGGCGTCGGACTTCGTCCTGTGGAAGGGATTTTAAATGATGGGGAAGTACAGAGTCTTGCTGATCGTGCGAAGGAACAGGGAGGACTCGTTTCCTACAAAGATAATGGAGACGGTACAAAGAGTCCATATGAACTGAATATCAACTATTTAAGTGCATTGACGAAGCCGGAAGAGACGCCTCACGATGCGGTCGACCGTTTCCTTGCTGCGCAGACGATCCTTCTTTCTGTCAAAGGTGTTCCCGGCATTTACGTGCACAGTCTGCTCGGGTCACTGAATGACTTGGCAGGAGTCGAAGCGACAGGAAGGAACCGTTCCATTAATCGTGAGAAGCTCGAGGCAGACAAGCTTAAGAAAGACCTCGATACGGAAGGAACTTTGCGAGACCGGGTATTTACGACGTTTATGGACAGAATCGAACTTCGCAAACAGCAGAAAGCCTTCCACCCGAACGCCAAGCAGGAAGTGCTGTTCCTGGATGACCGGTTGTTTACCATCACCCGCGGTGGTGAACTTGTTTCGATTGTGAACGTCTCTGAAGAAGCTGTGGAAGTGGATACGGAAGAGTTCCAGGCTCCATTGCAGTCAGAAGCGTTTGTTGATGCTTTAAGCGGAGTGTCCTACACGACGGAAGAAAAAATAACGGTCCAGCCTTACGGAGCGCTGTGGCTGAAGGCGGGAGAACAATGAAAATCATTGTAGCGCCGGATTCTTTTAAAGGATCGATGAGCAGTGCAGAAGCCTGCGAAGCGGTGAAGCAGGGACTTAAAGCAAGTGACTCTACGGTTGATGTTCAGTCCATTCCGATGGCGGACGGTGGTGAAGGGACCGTTGAAGCTTTGATGCAGATGTTTGACGGGGAACTGATTGAAGAGACGGTTCATGATCCATTAGGAAGAAAAATAACCGCCTCTTTTGGATGGATTCCGGAGGAGCGGATGGCTGTGATTGAAACAGCTTCCGCTTCCGGTCTTCCTCTTTTGAATGACGAAGAAAAGAACCCTCTTCAAGCGTCCACCTACGGGACCGGGGAACTGGCGAAGGCGGCGATTGAAAAAGGAGCAGAAACGATCATCCTCGGCCTTGGCGGCAGTGCCACCGTTGATGCCGGAAGCGGATTTTTCCAGGCGTTAGGCGTTCAGTATGTCGATGAGGACGGAAATGAGCTGGACATGAATGGAAAGAACCTGCGGAAAGTAGCAGACGTCCATACAGACACCTTTAAGCAGAGAACGACAGGTGTGGAATGGCGGATTGCCTCAGATGTCTCCAACCCGCTGCTTGGAAAAGAAGGAGCGGTGATGATTTTCGGACCGCAGAAAGGTGCAGACGAATCGTGCCTGGCCGAACTCGAGGACAGCATGACGAGGTATGCAGCTGTGATCGAACAGCACACCGGAAGGATCGTCCGTGAAAAGGATGGGAGCGGTGCGGCCGGAGGCTTCGGTTTTTCTTTATTCAGTTTGCTGGATGATTACCATGTGGAGAGCGGCTTTGAAATGATTGCTGAACTCGGAAAGCTGGAAGAGCAGATTGCCGGAGCAGATCTTGTGATCACCGGAGAAGGGAAAGTCGATGCCCAGTCGCTGTACGGCAAAGGTCCGATCGGTCTTTCGAGACTGGCGAAAAAGCATCATGTGCCGTGTGTCGCTTTTGCCGGCATGATGGAAGGAGACTTGTCCGAAGCAGAGAAGGAAGGGCTTCTGGCCGTGCTTCCGATCGTCGACAAACCGATGACACTAAAGGACGCTGTTGGACAGGGACCTGAACTGTTGAAGCAGGCGGCCCGCCGGTTTATGGATGTCTATACGTTAGATCAACGAAATGGGGAGAGGACAAAATGAGCAGTTTTACAGTCATTGATTACATCATTTTTGTCGTATATGTACTTGGAACCGCTTTTATCGGAGCGGCCTTCGGAAAAAACCAGAAGTCGACAAAAGATTATTTTCTTGGTGGGAGAAGCATCCCGTGGTGGGCGATCGGTCTGTCGGTGATGGCGACTCAGGCCAGTGCCATCACGTTTATCGGGGCCCCGGGATGGGGCTATGACGGAGGGCTGACGCGGATCATCACGTTCATCAACGTGCCGCTTGCCATGGCCTTCCTCATTGCGACGATCGTTCCGTTCTTCTATAAAACGGAAGTCTATACGGCCTATGAATATCTGGAACGCCGGTTTGATGTGAAAACGCGTACATTAACAGCTGGATTGTTCCTGATTGCCCGTGGTCTTGCTACAGGGGTCGTCCTGTATGCGCCGGCGCTTGTGTTGTCGGTCATTACTGGTGTTGACGTCAACATCATGATCATCCTCATGGCCGTAATCGCTGTTTCCTATACCGTCCTTGGCGGTATCAGCGCCGTCATCTGGACGGACGTCATTCAGATGGTCGTTCTCTGGATCGGTGCCGGGCTGAGTGTCTTCATCATCTTCCAGGATGTTCCCGGCGGATGGGGAGAAGTCATGTCGACAGCGTCCCAGACGGGCATGCTGGAGTCGATCGATTTCTCTACAGATTTGAGTGTGGAATACAGCATATGGGCCGGAGTGATCGGTGGTTTCTTCCTGCATGCGGCCTACTTTGGTACCGATCAAAGTCAGATCCAGCGTGTGCTGACAAGTAAATCGATTCGTGAAAGTAAGCTGTCTCTTGTACTTAGCGGTGTCTTGTTGATTCCACAGATGCTTTTGTTCCTGCTCATTGGTGTACTGCTGTACATTTTCTATCAATATGCTGGAGATCCGAACATCAATAACTTGAACGAATTGTTCCCGCGTTTTGTTGTGAATGAGCTTCCGGTCGGGATTTCCGGATTGATCATTGCCGGAGTATTCGCTGCAGCGATGTCCAGTCTGGACTCTGCGCTGAACTCCTTGTCTGCTGTATCTGTGCGTGACTTTTACAGCAAATTCATGAAGAAAAACCAGTCCGAAGAACATTACTTGAAAGCGTCCCGTTATGCAACGGTATTCTGGGGCATTTATGCAACGATCTTCGCCTTCTTTGCCGGCAACCTCGGACCGGTAATCGAAGCGGTCAACCAGATTGGTTCCTACTTCTACGGAGCCCTGCTCGGTGTGTTCATCCTTGCGATCTTTACGAAGCGTGTCAATGGAACAGGCGCCTTTGCCGGTGTCATTGCCGGAATGCTTGCCGTCTGGGCCGTGAACGCTTTTGCGGAAATTTCCTGGCTGTACAATAACCTTGTCGGTGCGGTAATCGCAGTTGCGGCCGGTTATGCCGTCAGCCTGTTATCGAAAGCGCCTCCAAAGGAAAAGCTGGAAGGACTGACGATCGATCGGACAAAGAAAAACGTCCAGGAAACCCTGCAGGGACGGGCGGAAGCAGCCGCAGCCGTCGAGGAAATCGAGGAAGAGAAGAAAACGAAAAAATGGCCGATCTATCTTGTGGTATATTTCTTCGTCGTCTTTGCCTTCCTGGTGTATCTGCAGAATTTATAAGGAGGACAATCCATGACTCACTACCTTCAACCTGTCATTGAAAAAGAGGAAGCCGTCAAAAAAATGGCCGGGCAGCTTCACACCGGCATATGGAAGAAACTCAGAAACACGAAACAGCTGACATCCATGGAGCAGGTATACATCCCCTTTTACTGCTTTGATTATAAGGCGGTCACTCACTCGCTTCCAGACGGTCTGGAAGGACGGATGGCAATCGAACCGTTAAGCCGCATGAGTGCTATTCTGCCTGTTGATCTTCCAGTGGAAGAAAGCAGCCAAAGCTTCTGGCGAGTGCAGGGGGATGTGTCGAAGCAGGAAGCACGTGAAGTGCTGTACTGGGAAATGTTCTCGAAAGAAAAGCGCCGTGAGAAAATTCATGTGGAAATCGTGAACCGCTTTGTCGTCTACGTGCCGTACTGGCTCGGTTATGTCAAAGATGGAAAAGGCTACGATGTGCTGGCTCTGGATGGGTTGAACGGGAAAGTGGATGTTCCGATTAAAGATACAGTGTTGAGCTATGTGTGTGCACAAGATGAAGTGAATTTGGGGTGAAGGAAAGGCAGCTCATGCAGAGCTGCCTTTTGTTTTCATTCTTTGGTTTGGATGTACTCTTGGACAACTTCATAGACGTAGTCCTGGTTGGATGCGGCGGTTTCTGGATTGTATTCGCCGCCGTTGGTTTTATTGTTGGAAAGGATGCGGATGCCGAGGTACGGGGTATCATACGCTTTGGCGATCTGTGCACCGGCGGCTCCTTCCATTTCTTCTACGCTGGATTCGAAGTTTTCGTGGAACCATTGAATGCGGTCGACTTCATTGTTCCAGACATCTGCGGAACCAATGGTACCTTCCACGACTTTCCCTTCCGTGTGCGTTTCCTTGACTGCTTTGGCTGCTTCCAGGAGGTCTTTGTCTCCTTCAAAGTAGCGGATGTTTTCAGCATCTGGATCTTCCCCGGCACTTCCTTCAGATGCCATCAAGTCCATCGGAATCCATTCCTTCGGTGCGATGCCTTCTCCTTCTGCACGGTTCCCTGTCTTCAAGGAACCGAGGTTGACCGTGCGCTCTCCAAGCACGATATCAAAAACATTCAATTCCGGATCGTGCCCGCCGGATGTGCCCTGATTGATGATGGCTGCCGGGTTGAACTTTTCGATGGCCAAGGCCGTTGCAGCGGCTGTATTTTCCATGCCTTTGCCTGTTTTCATGACAATGACAGGATAGTCATCCACCGTTCCTTTATAAAAAACAAACGTACCGGATTCTTCCTCTTCTACGTTTTCCAGGCGTTCCGCAAAGTTCTCCGCTTCTATCGGCATCGGCCCCTGGATAAGGATGGGCTGCTGTGTTTCTTCTTCTGCGCTGGTTTCTGCATCTGATTCATTGCTGCTGCACCCTGCTAATAAAAGGATGGAAAGAAGTGCAAATGTAAGTGTGCGTGCGAGATAAGACATATGTGAAAGCTCCTTTGATGTTGTTATCCACCTTAACGCCGCCTCAATATAAAAATGCCTGAAAGTAGAAAATGGGTCCTACCTTCAGACATTAAAGTTCACATATACAACAGGACTGTGCCAATGGGGACACAGATGTACACATGTAACTCGTAGTCCGGTTCTTAAATGGGAACCAGGTAGAGACGCTCAGACCGTATTACTGAAAATATACGAGTACGCTATGAAGTTGGATACGGGTTTACTATAACAGAGGACATCTTCTTGCACAACCTAATAAACGAACATTATTTTAATCATATTAAAAATTGTTCGTTTATTCATTCGTTTAAGTAGTATTACAGCTTTATTGGGATTTGTAATGATTTTTTTATTGGTTTGAAGGTTTTTATATAAAGATAGAGGGAAAACTTTAATGTGGATAATATTACCTTTTATAAAGTTATTCTGAACGAAAGGGGATGGAAATGTGCCGACACTTTTACTCACTGGTTTCGAACCGTTTCTCAACTTTCCAATCAATCCAACTGAACAAATCGTAAATCAACTTCATGGCCGCCGGATCAACGGATATCACGTTGAGGGACGTATTCTCTCTGTCGATTATCATACGTCCGGAGAGGAAGTTCTATCTCATATCGAAGATGTCCAGCCGGATCTGGTCATATCCCTCGGACTGGCAGCAGGAAGGCATACCATCACTCCGGAGCGGATTGCAGTCAACTGTAATGAGAGCAGGGAAAGAGATAATAAAGGAAACATGCCGGACGGGGAACCGATTCATGAGGGAGGACCTGATGGCCTGTTTTCATCGCTGCCGATTCATAGATTTGTGGAAGTTCTCCATGATAGCGGATATCCCGCGGAAATTTCGAACACGGCTGGGACGTATCTATGTAATCATGTGATGTATCAGGTGCTCTATCATTTTCAAAAGAAAGGAGAACAGGTTCCTGCCGGGTTCATTCACCTCCCTGCCTCACACGAACTGGCTGTACAGCACGGGAAGCTTCCGAGCTGGCCGCAGCGGGATTTAACGGAAGCGGTCGAATGCGTCATTCAATCGATAGACTCCTAGTTGAAAAGAGGGGGATGCTTCTTTCCTGCCAAAGAAGCATCCCCCTTTTAGAGGAAAAAAAGAAGGTTCAGATCCTTTTTTGTCAGGTATGGTTTATGTGAAATCAATACAGGAGATAGACAAGTACTGTTGATGACAGGAGGGAAGGGAAATGACGCTGCGGCGTTCTTTATTTTTCGTATTGTGGATGCTTTTTATCTTATACGCCGTCTTCATAGCTCCGGATGGGAACGAAGGTTATCTTACCCAGCTGATCCAAATGAATGATCCTGATCCGATGCTCCTTATGGTGTTCAGCTTTTTAGGGATTTACCCGATAACTTTTGCGGCTTTTCTACTTGGGGAGGATGACGACCGCGTACCTGTATGGCCTTTCGTCATCGGCTCCTTTATGCTGGGGGCTTTTGCTTTGATGCCTTATTTTTTCTTAGCCGGAAGGGGATCAGATCGAAAGGTAAGAACG
Organism: Halobacillus sp. AWH4_228; assembly: GCF_056158365.1. Classification (NCBI taxonomy): domain Bacteria; kingdom Bacillati; phylum Bacillota; class Bacilli; order Caryophanales; family Bacillaceae; genus Halobacillus; species Halobacillus sp. AWH4_228. The sequence continues at coordinate 956,489 of NZ_JBSWTE010000001.1, forward strand.
CCCGCCTGGGTGGTAAAGGTGCTTCGTTCAAAGGTTCTCCTCGTAGTAATGACTCTTGGAACAGCAGCTCTTTTCTTCTACGGAGTTATTCTGGGCAGTCCGGCTGCATACGGAAACGCCTTTCAAGTGTCACAGTTTGTTCATGTGATGACGGTTGATTTCTTCGTCTTGACCGCACTGGCTGTGTACGTTATCTACCGGCGGGAGCGGAAGTATGGCAGGGAGAATCAGCGACATTGGATGGGATGTATTCCTATTATAGGGTTGCTGGCTTATTTGGTACGCGTCCGTTTATATGAAAAATAAAGCTGTTCCTCTATTAAGAGGGACAGCTTTATTATTGAATTTTCTAATAATTATTGATATGAAGGAAAAAGTACGGTAGATTAATAGAAACGAAGGAAAAACTTCACACATTCTTAGAAAGGAGGAGGAAGATGGAGGAACCGATCCTTCAGACCATTAAGACGTATTATCCCTCTTTATCTCAGGGCCAGAAAAAAGTGGCTTCTTATTTGATTGAGCATAAAGAGGAAGGAGCCATTATAACTGCTTCACAGCTGGGGCGGAATGTCGGCGTCAGCGAAACGACGGTCATCCGTCTGGCCAATGTGCTTGGGTTCCGCGGGTATTCCCATATGCAGGACGCCATCCGCTCCAACTGGCTTCAGTCCTCTCAGTCTTCTCCGATGTCAGGGCAGGTAAAGGAAGAAGACAGGTTTTATCAAGTGGCGGAACAGGAAAAGAAAGTGTTTGCTCATATGATGGATCAGCTGAATCCGGAGGAAATCCTGCATGCAGCGGAGGTCATGATGAAAGCGGACCGGGTATTCATCGGGGGCTTCGGAGGTTCTTATGCAGCCGGGTATTGGTTTTACTATGCGCTGAGACAGCTGAGAGACCGCGTGTCCCTTTTCAGCGCTGAGGGACTGCTCCCTGAGGAAATGATAGATATCGATCAACGGTCCGCGGTCGTCATTTTTTCTTTCCCGAGGTATCGGATAGAAGGAAAAGAGCTGTCAGACGCTGCCGGGAAAGCCGGCGCATCCATCATCGCCTTCACAGATAAGCCTTTGTCACCGGTTGGCAGGGAAGCGGATGTGACGATTACGACAGAAGAGCGGATGGAGACGGACTATCATTCTATTGCGGGGGCCGTCAGCGTTTCTGAAATGGTTATCCAGACGGCAGCGGACAAGTACTCGGAACAGGTGAAAGCGAGGCAGCAGAAAATTGAACTGATGTATGCAGAGCGGGGGATGTTTTTAGAGTAGGGACCTATAAAAAAAGGAGTGGGGATTATGCAGGGAGAGTTTCAGACGTCGAATGTTACAGAGAAAACCTATACGAAGAAGGATTACTGGAAATTTATACTGCCGTCATTATTCGGTCTTTTATTTTTTATCGTTCCTATTCGTACAGAATCAGGCATGACTGTTCCAGTAGCCTATTTTGCCAACAGCATCAACGGTGCTCTTGGTGCATATATACCAGCTTTTACCGTAGCGGTCATCACGATTTCTGTTCTAGGTTCCATCCTGGCCAGAGGAATGAAGCCTGGCTGGATCATGAATTCTGCGTATATGAAAAATCTCTTCTATGTAAGTAACAACTGGCTCGTCACCCGGACAGCCGGGATGGTCTTCGGGTGGATGGTGCTGTTTGCTTTCGGCCCTGATTTTCTTGTATCGGATGTCACCGGTGGACTGCTCCTGAATGATCTGCTGCCTGTGTTGTTCACAACGTTTCTTCTGGCAGGATTCCTTCTGCCACTGCTTCTCAATTTTGGCCTGCTTGAATTCGTCGGGGCTCTGTTGATGAAAGTGATGCGCCCGTCTTTTACACTTCCGGGACGATCCTCGCTGGACTGTCTGGCTTCATGGGTGGGGGATGGAACGATCGGAGTGCTGCTGACTTCTAAACAGTACGAAGAAGGCTACTACACGAAGCGGGAGTCCGCCGTTGTAGCGACCACGTTTTCAATAGTTTCCATCACGTTTACGATTGTGGTCATCACTTATTTGAACATGGAGGCGTACTTCCTGCCTTATTATGCAACGATTATCATTGCCGGTCTGGCCGCTGCGATTATCATGCCGCGGATTCCACCGCTTTCAAGAAAATCGGATGATACGTACGAAGGCGCCGAACGAAGAACAGAGGAGCTGATTCCGTCCGGTGTATCTGTTGTCACATGGGGGAAAGGCCAGGCCCTTGAAAAAGCACGCCACAGTGGCGGGGCGAAGGCAACGATGAAAGAAGGACTGCAAAACGTGCTGGATATGTGGATCGGTGTCATGCCGGTCGTCATGGCTATCGGTACGGCAGCTGTAGTCATTGCCGAATTCACCTCTTTCTTCACGATCATCGGCAAGCCGTTTGAATGGCTGCTTGTAGCGATGCAGGTGCCGGAAGCGTCGGCAGCCGGCCAGACGATGGTCGTCGGGTTTGCTGATATGTTCCTTCCGGCTGTTATTGGAAGCGGCATTGAAAGTGAAATGACCCGGTTCATCATCGCCTCTGTTTCTGTCACCCAGCTTGTCTACATGTCGGAAATGGGCGGACTTCTGCTTGGGTCGAAGCTTCCGGTAAGCTTCAAGGATCTTGTTTTCATTTTTTTATTGCGTACCATCATTACACTGCCGATTGTTGTCGGTATAGCCCATCTCATTTTCTAAGGGGGAATGCATCGTGAATCAGCATCAGGATGACCTGATACAAACATACGAAGCGCTCCACGCGCTTGCGGAACCGAGCGGAAAAGAAGAAAAAACCTCTCATTATTTACAAAGCCGTCTGAAGGATGCCGGCTATCAAGTGCACAGCTTCGCCCGCCACTATGGATTTTACGTGGATTATCCGGGGGAGACAGAGGAAGTCATTGCGTTGAGGGCGGATATGGATGCGCTCGTTCAGGAGGTGGACGGGGAAGTGCGTCCGAATCACTCGTGTGGTCATGACGGCCATAGTACGATGGTGCTCCATACCGCATTAAAGCTTATGGAATCCGTTGAAAAGCCACATCATACGGTCCGATTCATCTTCCAGCCCGCGGAAGAAACGGCAGCCGGGGCGTTGCAGATGATGGAAAGCGGAGCTCTTGCGAATGTGAAATTCTTAGGCGGTATCCATCTGCGTCCAGAACAGGAAGTTCCTGACGGCAAGGCCGCACCCGTGATTCTGCACGGGGCGATTATTACATTGAAGCTGACGATTAAAGGAGTACCCGCTCATGCTGCCCGTCCGGAACTCGCCAGAAACCCGATCGAAGCTGCGGGCCGCTTGATGGCTTCGTTAAAAGCTGTACATGTGGATACCGGCTATTCCTTGAAGCCGACAGAACTGCATTCCGGCGAAGCAGCGAACCTCATTCCGGAAACGGCGAGAATGACGTTCGATATCCGCTCCGTGTCCAACGACGGGCTGCAGCAGCTCATCGACCAGACGAAGGAAATCATCCAACAGATCGAGCAGGAAACAGGAACAGCAATCGGGAGCGAATGGGTGGAATTCTCGCCTGCCGCTGTCCCAAACGATAAGGCTGCAGGGCTGGCTGAACATGCGGTGGTGGAAGCCTGTTCCAAGGATGCTTTGGCACCGCCGTGTGTTTCACCGGGAGCGGAGGACTTTCATTTTTATACCTTCCACAACAGTGGACTGTCTGCGACGATGATCGGACTTGGGTGCGGGCTTACTCCAGGACTGCATCATCCAGCGATGAACTTTAACAAAAAGGCTCTGATTACCGGCCGGGATATTTTATATGAAATGCTGCGTCTGGCCGATCAAGTAGACTGGAAGGAGGGAACTCCGTGAATATCGAAAAAGTGATTCTCCGTCAGATTAAGATGGATCTTCTGCATCCATTTACGACCAGTGTCGGTACTGAATATGATAAGGACGTCATTCTTGTGGAAGTCCAGTCTGCCAACGGTCATTCCGGCTGGGCGGAGTCCGTATCCATCAACGAGCCGATTTATAATGAAGAAACGATTGATACCAACTGGCCGATGCTTCGGAAGTTTCTCCTGCCCGAACTGCTGGAAGCACCGATCGGTCATCCGAGTGAAGTTTCAGAGCGCTTTCAGTCCATACGGGGCCAATTCAACGCAAAAGCTGCTGTGGAGCAGGCGGTCTGGGACTTATACGCCAAGGAACAGGGACGTCCACTGGCCGAAGTGCTCGGTGGAACGAAAACGTCCATTGATGTGGGCGTCAGCATCGGAATTACGGAAAGTAAAGACGCCCTGCTTGGAAAAATAGCCGGCTATGTGAAGGAAGGATACAAGCGGATCAAAGTGAAAATCAAGCCCGGCTGGGATGTAGAGCTGCTTCGCGCAGTCCGGCACCGGTTTCCTGATCTTGAAATGATGGCGGACGCCAACTGCGCCTACACGCTCGATGACATTCCCCGTCTGAAGCAGCTGGATGATCTGAACCTGATGATGATTGAACAGCCGCTGGCTCATGACGATATCATTGATCATGCGGAACTGCAGAAGCATTTGAATACACCGGTCTGTCTCGATGAGAGCCTGCACTCCTATGATGATGTCCGGAAAGCGATTGAGCTTGGCAGCTGCAGGATCGTCAATTTGAAGATCGGCCGTGTTGGAGGCCTGCAGGAAACGCTGAAGATTCATAAGCTCTGCCAGGACCACCATATTCCGATGTGGTGCGGCGGCATGCTGGAAACCGGCATCGGCCGGGCGCATAACATTGCTGTCACAGCCCTGCCTCAGTTCCTTTATCCAGGAGATACAGCTCCTTCCAATCATTATTGGGAGCGTGACATCATTCATCCGGAAGTGAGGATGGACCGCGGTGAAATGAAAGTTCCGGACCAGCCGGGCATCGGTTTTGAGCCCGATATCGACTATATTGAACAATTAACGAGCCATAAAGAAACGTTTACACCAAAGGAAATGACTGCCGACAGCACGATTGGAAAGCAGGGATAGAATGATTGCCGAAGGGATATTACAGCATCAACCAACAGGACAGGAAAGGAAGTACAGCGTCCATGTTCTTTCTTTGGATGCCCTGGAAGAACTGATGACGATGCAGAAGGAAGTGGAGCAGCATGTTGATGATTCATCGACGGTGCAGCCGCTGAGCGAAGAAGAGTTCACGACTATTTTAACAGGCGGAGGGCTGCTGATCGGGGTTTATGTGCGTGATACCCTGGCTGCCTTCCGGGCATTATGGTATCCAGGAAAGCACATAGAGAATCTCGGCCGCGACGTCGGTCTTCCGGAAGCCGAGTGGGAGAAGGTCGTCCATCAGGAGATTTCATGCGTGCTTCCTGAATACAGAGGGAACCGTCTGCAGAAAAGCATGGGTGTTTGGATTATGGAGGCTTTCCACGCAGCTGACCACGGCAGGACTCATCTCTTTTGTACGGTTCACCCTGAAAATCCCGGAAGTTTAAAGGATAAGTTCTCTCAAGGGATGGTCATTGCTGCCGTCAAAGAAAAGTATGCCGGTATGCTCCGCTATATTTTCTATCGTCCGATTTCCAGCCCTGTGCTGTGGGATGAGTCTACCATTGTAACCGTTCAGCAGAAGGATTACGCTGAACAAAAATCTTTGATTGAACATGGGTACGTAGGCGTGCAGTGGCAGCCTTCCACGCTTCTCTTCGCTAAAAAACGATAAATAACAGAGAGGTGATAACGTTGTAGGCGTTGTCACCTTTTTGAGCTTTAGGATTGAAAAAAGTTCCATTCCTCTATAGGATGAGATCATTGGATACGCTACCATAGTGAGGAGAATACCTGTGCGCCATTGGTCGAATTATCTCTATTTATTCTACTCGTCTGTCTTTTTACTGAATATCCTTCATACGTTCTGGGCAGATGAAACGCTGTACATAATCATTGGGGTCCTGGGGATGGTGATGACGGCCGTCAGTTTCCCCAGATCGGACCGCGTCTTTAAAATTTTAGGAACCGTGCTGCTGACAGCCGGCGGATTTTTCTACTTTTCCAGTGATGCGGTCCTCTCTGATATCCCTCAATTTTTTGCCGGGAATATCAGTCTGCTGCTGCTCATTTCCATGCTTCCGTGGATGAACAGTGTTGTGAAGGCCGGCAGATATAACAAGCTCCTACAGTCGCTTATCGGAGGTGGGGATCAGAGCTTAAGCGGCTTGTATACGCGCAGTGAGGTTACGATGGTCTCTCTGGCGGCTTTCTTGAACCTTTCTTCCGCTGCGGTCTCTCAGGATCTGCTGAAGGAAAAATTGAAGCAGATGAACACGAAGATGAAGAATAACTTCATTCTGATGGTCACCCTGCGGGGCTATTCGCTCGCTCTTCTTTGGAGCCCGCTGGAGATTCTGCTGGCCACATCCATCTTTATTACGGGAGCCGACTACCTCCAAGTGCTGCCATGGATGCTTGCGATTTCCGTGATCGGCATTGCTCTTGATTCGTTTGCGGCAACATTCACGTACAGGGGTGAATCAATTCCAGAAAACGACCGCACAGGAGCAGCTCCATTGAACAAACGGAAGTTCATGCAGTTTATTGCTGCCCTGATCTTATTTTTGTGCTTCGTTGTTTTTCTTGGAAATGTCGTCCAGCTTGATTTTCTATTTTCCGTGACGATTGCCATTTTTCCGTTTGCTTTTGTCTGGTCGCTGCTGATCAAGCGCAGGCGCAGTTTTATGAATATTGGGTGGCCGACATGGAAGTGGAAAACAAACCGGCTTGATAACTTTATCGTCCTGCTTCTGACCCTTTCGTTCTTAACGAAAACGCTGAATGCATCCCCTTATCTCCAATACTTACAGGATCCTCTCATCGCAATGGAAGGGCAGCCGATTTTCATCATGTTGTTCATCCAGGCCGCGTTTTTAGTGATGACCCTGCTCGGGGTCCATCCGATTGCTACGATGGGAATCTTTGGAGGGGTGAGCGGACTGTTGACCAGCGCCTTCCCGCCGGTGACCCTTACCATTCTGCTTTCGGTCTGTGCGATAGCCACCGTCCCGTCGGCGCCGTATGGATTGATTGTGACTTTAACGTCTGTGGCATTGAAGGTAAATCCTTACCAGATTGTGCTGCGGAATTTACCATACAGCATCGGGCTTGGTTTTGTAGGCATTGGAGTCGCTCTATTTTCGATGTGGATCTATTGATCTTGTAAAAAACCTCCAAAAAATTGGAGGTTTTTTACATGGTTCATTTCTGCAGCAATGGGGTATTTATCTTTTGTCGAAAGATTTTAGTTGCAAAATTCGTCATTATTTAACATAATTTTTACAAAGTAACGTTTCTAGTAGTAGTTTGAGTCGACTGGTGAACAAGTGAAAAGAAAGAGGGGACAATCTATGAGAGAAGATATGATCCGTGTGTTAGACCAAAGAGATATTCTTGTGAAGGAAAATGAGAAATTGCAGCAGCAGCTGGAAGAAGAGCGTGAGAAAGTATCCATGCTTCAGGAAAAGCTGCAGCAGGAGCAGCTGCTTTCTAAAAGTGGTGCTTAATGATCGTTGAGGAAAGAAAATCCCCGGGGTGTTGTTAAACCCCCGGGGATTTTCTTCTTTACTTCATGATGGTAGAACCGCGCAGCAGCTCTGGTTTAGCCCCGAGAATGAGGAGGAAGAGCTTGGCATCTCCGACTTCCCTGTGCTTGTCGAGAAACGCCTGCACGACCGGGAAGTCCTCGTGGTTTTTCAAGCGGTTCACTTCCCTTTGGTAGACGGAGAGAATCGATCCTTTGATAAATTCAGGATGGCAGGATTCCAAGTCTTCCTCCATCAGGAGGGCTCCCATGTATCCGTACTTGATCTGGAGCTGACGTGTGAAGCTGACTACATGATTGAGAATGGCGTACACATCCGGGTAGCGGGTTCGGATGTCCTGGATATCTTCTTTTGCCTCATAGAGCTCACCCAAGCTTGCTAATTTGATCATGTTCATCCACTCCTTTTTCCCATGGTTTTTCTAATCCGATGATCCGTGTTAACTCAGCACTATGGTCGCGGCGGAACCGCCTGCGCTTGGCGCGTTCCTCCCCGGACTTATAAAGGAATTTCTCTTCTTCGGTTTCAGGGATGACGTTTGGAACTTTCACGGCACGTTTGTTTTCGTCCAGAGCTACAAACGTCAAGAAGGCGGTGGCAGCCATCCGCCGCTCCCCGGTAATCATATCCTCGGCAATCACCTTGCAGAAAATCTCCATCGATTTCGTTCCTGTATACGAAACAAAGGATTCCACACAAACCGAATCCGTCTGATGAATCGGGTGAAGGAAGTCGATAGAGTCTGTCGACGCTGTCACACATTCCTTGACTCTGGCGTGCCTTCTTGCAGAAAGGGTGGCATTGTTATCCAGCTTCTTCATCAACACCCCTCCGAACAATGTATTGTAGTTGTTCAAATCGTTTATCATCACTTGATCTGTATTAATTACAAGGCTTTCTCTGGATCGTTTATCTGTCATTTTTCCGACTTCCTTTCTGTAAATAAAATCATTTCGAAGCGCTTATTCGTAAAGACATGTCCCTACAAAAAGGAGAACACCATCAGTGTAAGCCTGAAAAAAGAGAAAGTGAAATAGCAATCCGGCATTCCTACGATAGACAATATCTATGGAAATGCTTACAACCAGTCAAAAGTGGCATGAAAAAATCAGCTTGGAAGTCCAAGCTGATTAATATTCAATGCTGTGCATGCGGTTTTGGGTGTATGCCAGCCACTCTTTGGCGGCAAAGGAGATGTATTGATCTTTCGGCCAGATGATAGCCAGTTCCCACGCCATGGAAGGCTGGGTCACTTTGATTCTGCGGACGTTGTCATTCAGTAGTTGGGAGACGCTTTTAGGAAGCAGGGAAATCCCGAAATTGGAAGCGACCATTTTGCCTATAAAGTTCCATTGAGAGCTCTCCGATACAATTTTCGGCAGGAATCCAGCTTCCTGACAGGCCGTCGAGATCCGGTCATTCAAGACGAAGTCCTTGTTGAATAATATAAAGGATTCCTCTTTCAGTTCCGTCAACTGGATTTCTTCCCGGCCGGCCAGCGGATGTTCCGGATGGAGGACGACTTCCAGTTCTTCCTTTAAGAGGAAAAAGTAATGGAATCGTGCTTCATCCGTCGGCAGTACAGTGATCCCCACATCCAGTTCCTCCTGGAGAATCTGTTCCTCGATCTTTTTTGCCCCGCTTTCGACCAGTTGGAAAGTAATGTGCGGATATTTTTTGTGAAAGCTTCCAAGTGTCTGGATGAACTCCTCGGCATCCATGATCGGCGGCAGGCCGATACGCAGGTGGCCTTTCTGCAGACCGAGCAGGTCATCCAGCTGAGTCGTCAGATTTTGAAAGGCTTTATCGATGGTTTTCGCCTGGGTAAGGATGAGGCGCCCCGCGTCTGTCAGGACGACCTTTTTCCTCCGCCGCTCGAAAAGCTCGACACCGAGGTCGTTTTCGAGGTTTTTTATCATTTTACTGATGGTTGGCTGGGAGATATAGAGGTGTTCAGCTGCTTTCGTGAAGCTTTGGAAGTGTGCGACTTCAATGAAATACTGCAGGTGGCGGATGTCCATGAATGAAATCTCCTTTGACGTTTTTTTCTCATCATAAAGGAGCAGGTTCGAGACATCAATCATGGACCGGATGCAGCAATCACTTGTTTTTGGACACCCGGATTGTGGTAAACACCGAAAAAGGATGAATTTTAGAAGGAGATGAAAAGATGGATAACAAAACAAAACTCGGTAAATCAGATTTGTATGTCAATCCCATTGGTCTTGGTACAAATGCCGTCGGAGGACACAACCTTTACCCGAACCTGGATGAGGAAGCAGGGAAGGACGTCGTCCGGACAGCACTGAACCACGGCATGAATTTTCTCGATACGGCCTTTATTTACGGACCGAAACGTTCTGAGGAACTTGTCGGACAGGTGATGAGCGAATATAAGCGTGATGATATCATCCTTGCGACAAAAGGTGCTCATGAATTCAAGGGTGAAGAGGTTGTGTTCAACAACTCCCCTGCTTTTTTAAAGCAGTCTGTTGAAGACAGTTTGAACCGTCTTCAAACCGATTATATCGACCTGTTTTATATCCACTTCCCTGATGAGGATACGCCGAAAGACGAAGCGGTCGGTGCCCTTAAAGAACTGAGAGACCAAGGGAAAATACGATCCATTGGTGTTTCCAACTTCTCTGTCGACCAGTTGAAAGAAGCCAACAAGGACGGATATGTGGATGTGATTCAAAGTGAATACAATCTGTTCAAACGTGGCGCGGAAGAAGATATGCTTCCTTACACAGCGGACAACCAAATCAGCTTTGTTCCATATTTCCCGTTTGCTTCCGGGCTGTTGGCTGGTAAGTATGATAAAAATACGACGTTCAACGATCTGCGTGCAGAAAACCCATTGTTCCAAGGGGAAGAGTTCAAGAAGAATCTGGATAAAGTTGAAAAACTGCGTCCAATCGCTGAACAAAAAGGCGTGGACATTCCTCATATTGTCCTGGCGTGGTATTTGAATCAGCCATCTATTGATGCGGTTATTCCCGGCGCAAAACGCACCGAGCAGGTCGTCGATAATCTGAAAACGCTGGATGTGAAGTTGAGCGATGATGAAATCTCCAAAATCGATCAAATCTTTTCCTGAAAGCCTGCCTTTGTGCAGGCTTTTTTTTCTGTGGCTAGAATAAGAAAGGTGGAAGGGGCCATCCTGGAAATAGAAAAGGAAAGAGGTGGAGGATGAAAATTCTTGGATACAGGTATGTTGATGTTTCTGAACACAGCGAGGCGATGGTGGATTTTTTTCAGAACAAACTGGGCATCGAGAATGCGTGGGAGGATACGGAGGCATACCGCGGTGGTATTTTTAAGACAGGAGACAGCTGGCTTGAATTCTGGCACAAAAATGAGTGTATGATGCCTGTGAAAATGCTGCAGCTGGTCGTGGATGATGCGGATGCTTTTGCGTCTCACGCTAAACAGCAGGGGGTTGAGGTTCACGGCCCCATTGAAGAACATGGGGAAAAGATGTATTCGACAACCGCTCCTGACGGGATGCCTGTGACCATCTTATCCTCTTTATAAAAACAAAAGCCCGGCAAATCAGCCGGGCTTTTGTTGTGGGCAGATGTCTATTCTCTTGATTGTAAACGGATACATATTATTTGTCTAATATTAATACTATTTACACAAATCAAACAACTATTGCTTTATAATGGGGGATGTTGGTGTATCGTGTCAATAAATATCGGGGAGGACCACAAATGAAAAAGAAAGGCCTCGTCAAAGGGGTAAGTTCAGTTGTTGTAAGTTCTATGGTGCTGGGGATGTTTGCCGGACCCGCTTATAATGTCAAAGCGGAAGCACCCACAGCAGATACGCTGTTGTTTTCGGAATATGTGGAAGGCGGTTCCTTTAATAAAGCGCTGGAACTGTTCAATGGGACAGAAAAGGATATAGACCTTAGTCAGTTTACGCTTGATCACCATAATGGGGGGAGCGGGGAACCTACCTATTCCTTCGAGCTTAAAGGCACACTGGCCGCCGGGGAAACGCATGTGATTGCGAATGAGAAAGCGTCACCGGATATTCTCGACGTAGCGGATGAAATAACCAAGGATCAGACGATGGGCTTCAATGGAAATGACACACTTGTTCTTAAAAAAGATGGAGTGGTCGTTGACTCCATCGGGCAGGTCGGGTTGAGTGATGATTTTGCTAAAGACGTTACACTCACCCGGAAAATGGATCAGCTTACTGGAGATACCGATCTATCAGACAGTTTTGATGGAGACGCTTCGTACAATACTTACCCGAAAGATACCTTGTCTTATTTAGGACAATATCCAGACGATGTTGAACCGGAACCGGATGAGCCGGTGGAATTACAAACAATTGAAGCTGCGAGAAGTGTGGATGATGGGTCGACGGTCAAAGTTCAGGGGATTGTGACAGCATCGTTTGTAGAAGGCGGAAAAACCAACATATACATACAGGATGATACGGCAGGCATTGTCGTCCGCGCCGCTGGTCTGGATGCTTCTATTGGGGATGAAGTAACTGCACAGGGATCTTTGACTGATTATTATGGCCTGCAACAGATTGAAACAAGTGCTGAACAGGTATCTGTGACAACTGAAAACAAAGGAATTCCGGATCCTCAGCTCGTGAAAAGTAAAGATTTCTCCTCTGATGAGGGAGAGAACTTCGAAGGTGAATATGTAAAGGTCAATAATATTACCGTTACAGAGAAGAATCAATACGGTGACTATATTGCTGAAGATGAAAAGGGCACTTTCCTGATCTCTCCTAAAACAGAAGTGGAAATGGAAGCCGGTAAAACGTATGAGTTGGTTGAAGGCGTTGTTACGTATGATTTTAATCAATACCGCCTTGTTCCAAGAGAAGAAGCCGATGTCGTTGAAACCATTTTCTCAGTAGCTGCCAGCCCGTCATCAGGCAGCGTAGTGAAAGGGTCCGAAATCAAACTTCGTACCGCCCAGCCGGATGCGTCGATCTACTACACGATGGATGGAAGTGACCCGACAAAAGAAAGTACTGCCTACACAGGTCCTATCACACTGAATGAAGATACAACGATCAAAGCTGTTGTTATCAAAGACAGTGGAGAGGTCAGTGAAACGGCGAGTTTCTCATATGAAGTCATGGCGCCGCTTGATCATGTAGATATTCATGACATTCAGGGTGCAGCTCACGAATCCCCTTATAAGGATATGAACGTGGAGAATGTAGACGGAGTGGTAACCGCCTTGGATGGGAGCAGCGGTTTCTATATGCAGGACCAGGAGCCTGACAGCGAAGTGGCCACTTCTGAAGGTATTTATGTCTATTCCAGAAATTCAGGTGTGGCAGTCGGAGATGTCGTTAATGTCAATGGCCAGGTGAACGAATGGAGAGAAGACGGCTATGATGATGCGGACGATCTCTTGACAACGCAGATTAGTGCGGCTGCTGTGGAAGTGACTTCTTCTGATGAGACGCTGCCGGATACGACGATCATCGGTGAGGACCGCATCCAGCCGACCGAAAATATTGAGGATGACGGTCTGACCAGCTTTGATGCAGAGGAGGACGCCATCGACTTTTATGAAAGTCTGGAAGGAATGCGCGTGGAACTGAAAGATGCCACGGTTACAGGACCTCCAAAGTACGATGAAGTAGCCGTTTATGTAGATAAAAGTGAAAACCAGCGGATGACAAATGCCGGCGGGCTGCTCATTTCGCCTGATGACTACAACCCGGAGCGGGTTCTTGTGGATATCGATGGGTACGATGTTGATGTCACCGTAGGCGATCAGATGGACGGATCGATCACAGGTGTCGTCGGATATGATTACAGTAATTTTAAAATCCGGACAACCGGGGATTTCCCAACGGTTGAAGGTGGCGGGACGGAACGCGAAACGTCTGACCTGCAGGTGGAAGAAGATAAACTGAATGTGGCCACGTACAACATGGAGAACTTCTCTGCGGATACTCCTCAGAAAAAAGTGGACCGCATTGCCGAATCTATGGTAAACAACCTGAACCAGCCTGACATTATCGGACTTGTCGAAGTCCAGGACAATAACGGCCCGACGGATGACGGCACCGTAGAGGCTGATGAGTCCTACAAGAAGCTTATCCAAGCGATTGAGGATGCCGGCGGACCGTCGTATCAGTTCACAGATGTCGCTCCGCTGGATAAGACCGATGGCGGCCAGCCGGGAGGGAACATCCGTGTCGGATTTATCTACAACCCGGAGCGGGTTTCTCTTCCTGACAAAGAAAAAGGGGACGCTGTGACAGCGGTGGATGTGGATGAAAACGGCCTTACGCTGAACCCCGGACGGATTGACCCTGAAAATGAAGCGTTTGATGATTCCCGTAAGCCTTTAGCTGCTGAATTTGAGTTCAACGGGGAGAAAATCGTTGTCGTTACAAGTCATTTTAACTCCAAAGGCGGAGATGATGCCTTGTTTGGAGCCAGCCATCCGATTGAACTGGGCAGCGAAGTCCAGCGGATGAAGCAGGCGGAAGTCGTCAATGAATTCGTCCAGAAAGTCGTGGATCGTGTCAGTGATGCAAACGTCGTCGTGATGGGCGACTTAAATGATTTTGAATTCTCCAACCCGATTCATGCCCTTGAAGGCGATGTGATGACAAATATGGTGGAGAAGCTTCCGGTAGAAGAGCGTTATTCCTATAACTATCAAGGGAACTCCCAGGTGCTCGATCACATTTTAGTGACCAACAATCTTTCCGAACGCACGTCGATCGACAGTGTCAATATCAATGCTGACTTCTCAGAAGAAGCCGGACGTGCCAGTGACCATGACCCGATGCTTGCGCAGATTGATTTCGCGGATACCGCCGAGAGGATCTCCGGTTCAGACCGCTATCAAACAGCCATTGAAGTATCTAAAAAAGGCTGGGATCAGTCGGAAACGGTGGTCATTGCACGTGGGGATTCATTCCCGGACGCCCTGGCCGGAGCCCCGCTTGCGTATAAGCTGGATGCCCCGATTCTTTTGACGAAATCTAATAAACTATCATCCGAAGTCAAGGCAGAGTTGAAACGTCTTGGTGCGGAAAAAGCGGTCATTCTGGGCGGCGACGGTGCGGTATCCGATTATGTCCGCTACCAGCTTGAAGGTCAGGGTCTTTCTGTTGAACGTATTGACGGAAAAGACCGCTATGAGACGGCTGCCAACATTGCCGCTCGTCTCGACGGCAGCCCGGATAAAGCGATCGTAGCAGACGGAAGAAATTATCCAGACGCTCTGTCTGCGGCTTCCTTTGCTGCACAAAACGGCTATCCGATTCTATTGACCAAAACGAACGAACTGCCGTCTGAAACCGAGCGTGCCTTAAAGAATATGGAGAGCACGATTGTTACAGGTGGAACGAAAGCGGTCAGTGATGAAGTTTTGAATCAGCTTCCTGACGCTGTGCGCATCAGTGGAGCAGACCGCTACGCAACAGCAGCGAAGATTGCCGGCGAACTCTCCGGAAATTCTAAAGCCGCTTTCGTTTCTACAGGGCGTGACTTTGCCGACGCTCTGACCGGATCTGTCCTTGCTGCAAAATACGATGCGCCTATGCTTTTAGTGAAGCCGGACGATATTCCGGACAGCATTGATGATGTCATCGAAAGGAAGGACTACCGTAACTTTCATGTACTTGGTGGAACAAAAGCCGTAAGCGATGATGTGCTGAATGGTTTGCAGGACTGAAACGTTCCATCTATTCCTCCAGCATCGGATCTGCCCTTTCCCAGCAGAGGCGGGACAGAACTGATGCCGGAGACTTATAAAAGGGGAGAATGAAGAAAATGAAAAATCTGAATTTGAAAGTGTTGGCAACAGCCGCTGTCACAAGCGCCATTGCATTGGGGACTCTGGCCATTCCTGGAGGAGAAGTAAAAGCCGCTGAGGGCGATTTTGACTTGACGATTATGCACACGAACGATACGCATGCACACTTAGAGAACGTTCCCCGACGTGTGACCATCATTGATCAGATCCGTGCTGACCGTGACCATTCAATCCTTCTTGATGCCGGGGACGTGTTCTCAGGTACGCTTTTCTACAATCAGTACAAAGGACTTGCCGACGTCCAGTTCATGAATATGCTCGATTATGATGCAATGGTTCCAGGAAACCATGAATTTGATGACGGGCCGTCAGTGTTCGCTGATTTTATTGATCAAGCTGAATTCCCAATCGTCAGTGCCAACATTGACTACAGTCAGGATGAGCGCTTGAACGGATTGTTCAACGATGAAATCGGCATGCCTGGGGACAATGGAAATATCTATCCTGCTTCCGTCATCGATGTCGATGGTGAAAAAGTCGGGGTATTCGGTTTGACGACAGAAGAAACGAAGTTCCTTGCCAATCCCGGGGATACCATTGATTTCGAAAACTATCTCCAAAAGGCTGAAGATACAGTGAAGAGGCTTGAAGGAGAAGGCGTCGATAAGATTGTCGCTCTGACCCACCTTGGCGTTAACTATGACAAAACGCTTGCTCAGGAAGTGGAAGGGGTGGACGTTGTCGTTGGATCTCACAGCCATACAAAGCTGGAGGAGCCGCTTGTCTATAACGAAGAGGCTGAGCCGACACTTGTTGTCCAGGCATCAGAATATGGAGAGTACCTTGGAGACCTTCAAGTATCTTTTGATGGTGAAGGTGTACTTACGGAATGGGATGGAAAGTTAATCAATGTAGAAGAAAGTGATGTAGCACCTAATGCAGAAGCAGCCGAACTGCTTGCTGAACTGGAGAAGCCTCTTGATGAATTGAAGAAAGAAGTCGTTGGAGAAACGACGGTTGCCTTGAACGGAGAACGTAATGATGTAAGAAGTGGAGAAACGAATCTTGGAAACTTAATCACAGACAGTATGCTTGCCAAAGCTAAAGACAAAGTGCCGTCTACTTCAATTGCGATTCAGAATGGTGGGGGCATTCGTGCTTCCATTGATCAAGGACCAATCACGATGGGAGAAGTCCTTACAACGATGCCATTTGGTAACACCCTTGTCACTCTGGACCTAACAGGGCAGCAGGTGTGGGAGGCTCTTGAAAATGCAGTGAGCGACATTGAGAATACCGGCGGCCGTTTTGCTCATGTATCGGGAATGCAATATACGTTCGATCGCTCAAATGAAGCAGGAGACCGTATCGTTAATGTCAAAGTGAAAACAGACCATGGATATGAAGCGCTTGATCTGGACAAAGAATACACGGTGGCTACGAACGCCTTTATCGCCGCAGGTGGCGATGGATATGAAACATTCAAGGAAGCCAAGGATGCCGGTAAGATGACAGAATTATTCTTTGTAGACTATGAAGTATTCAATGAATACCTGGAAGAGCAGGGCACGGTTTCTCCTGATGAAGAATCCCGTATTGTTGAAAAAACGACAGAACGTGTGAGCGGAGAGGATCGTTACCAAACAGCCGTTGAGATTTCTAAAAAAGGCTGGGATTCTGCTGACACAGTCGTCATTGCCCGGGGAGATGAGTTTGCGGATGCTCTTGCCGGTGCTCCTCTTGCCTACAAGGAAGATGCGCCGATCCTTTTGACAAAGTCCGGAAACTTGAACAGTGAAGTAGCTGCGGAAATCAAGCGCCTGGGTGCTGAAAAAGCGATTATCCTTGGTGGGACCGGTGCCGTTTCTGAATATGTGAAGTACAAATTATCAGGAATGGGTGTCGACGTAGATCGCATCTCTGGGAAAACGCGCTTTGACACGGCGGCTAATATTGCCGCCCGCCTTGACGGAAACCCTGAGAATGTAGTTGTAGCAGATGGATTCAACTATCCGGATGCTCTGGCTGTGGCTCCTTATGCGGCGAAGGAAGGCTACCCGATTCTCCTTTCTAAAACAGATGAGCTGCCATCCATCACCAAAACAGCTCTTGCTGACTTTGAACAGAGCATTGTTGTAGGTGGAACGAATGCCATTTCTGAAGAGGTCGAAGCGATGCTTCCTGACGCTTCCCGTTACAGCGGTAAGACTCGTTATGAAACAGCCTCTACCATTGCAGAACAGCTGGGTGTGCAGGAAGGGAAGACATTCGTAGCGAATGGTCAGAACTTCGCTGACGCTTTAGCGGGCTCTGTTCTGGCTGCGAAGGAAGAAGCATCCATGCTCCTTGTTAAGCCGGATCAGCTTCCGGAATCCACAAAAGAGACGATTGGAAAGCTTGAAATCAACAACTTCCAGGTGCTCGGCGGTACAAATGCTGTCAGCGATGAAGTGGCAGAGCAATTGGAACAGAAATAAGCATATGAGTATGAGTGAAAAGCCTCTGGTTATGAACCAGGGGCTTTTCATTTGGATGGTATGAAGGATAGAATATTGAAAATAAATTGACAATTATGATTAAGACTAGTAGAGTTATAAAAAAATATCTTATCCAGAGAGGTGGAGGGACTGGCCCTTGGAAGCCTCAGCAGCAGGTCTGTGAAGATACTGTGCTAATTCCAGCGGGTGAACAATCCTGATCGATAAGAGACTTCCATCTATTATTTGTCAGTTGACGCACTCATTCAAGGGTGCGTTTTTTAATTGTTTGCCCACCATCACAAGGGGGGAGACAAATGGAATATCAATTTAAGAGAGAAATGAAAACAAGACACCTGGTGATGCTTTCACTGGGAGGAGTTATCGGTACGGGACTGTTTTTAAGCTCAGGGTACACCATCCAGCAGGCCGGTCCGTTCGGGACAATCCTAGCCTATTTGATTGGTGCTTTGGTCGTGTATCTGGTGATGCTCTGTTTAGGAGAGCTGGCCGTTCATAACCCTGAAACAGGGGCTTTTCATACATACGCTCATAACTACATAGGGCCGGGGACAGGCTTTACTGTAGCATGGCTGTACTGGCTGACGTGGACGGTAGCTCTCGGGTCAGAATTTACAGCTGCCGGGCTCTTGATGCAGCGGTGGTTTCCCGATGTAAGTGTGTGGATTTGGAGTGCGTTGTTCGCCGCTCTTATTTTCGGATTCAATGCCTTTAGTGTGAAATTTTTTGCGGAGGCAGAATTTTGGTTTTCCTCTGTCAAAGTGGCAGCCATTGTCCTTTTTATCATTATCGGATTCGGGGCCGCCTTTGGGTGGATACAGCTGTCGGGGTCAGAACCGGCTCCATTCTTTTCAAATCTTACGAGTGAGGGCTTGTTTCCAAATGGTATAACGGCAATCTTCATGACGATGCTTGCTGTCAATTTTGCTTTTTCCGGTACAGAATTGATTGGGATTGCCGCAGGGGAAACGCAGGATCCAGCGAGAACCATCCCGACGGCAATTCGGACAACGGTGGCACGGTTGATTATTTTCTTCATTGGGACCATTGCCATTTTATCCATCTTTCTTCCAAGTGAGGCGGCAGGGGTTGTGGAAAGTCCGTTTGTCGCAGTCCTTGACCGCATCGGTATTCCTTATGCGGCCGATGTCATGAACTTTGTCATATTAACAGCCATCCTTTCCGCAGCCAACTCCGGATTATACGCGTCGGCCCGGATGCTGTGGTCACTGGCGGACAAGGATACCATCTCCCCGGTGTTTGCGAAGCTGACAAAAAAGGGAGTTCCTTTGACAGCGATCATCTTTAGTATGCTTGGCGGCGGTCTGGCGCTGCTATCCAGTATCATCGCCCCGGATACCGTTTACATCATTCTGGTATCGATCTCAGGGCTGGCTGTAGTCGTCGTCTGGATGAGCATCAGCGCTTCCCACTTCCTTTTCCGGCGGGCGCACCGGCGGGCAGAAGGAAATGATAGTGATTTATCCTACAAAGCCCCGTGGTACCCGGTGGTCCCGATTGCGGCTTTTCTTCTATGCCTGGCATCCTGTATCGGCATTGCCTTTGATCCGACACAGCGGATCGCCTTGTACTGTGGGGGTCCGTTCATTGCATTCTGCTATGCGGCTTATTATGTGAGAGAATCTATGAAAAAGAAAAGGGGAGTAAAACATGTCCAACAAACAAAATCTATCCAATCCCATTGAATCTCTTTTGGAAAAACAATCGATGGTTCTCCTGGACGGGGCTTTGGCAACGGAACTGGAATCATACGGATGCGAGCTTGATAATCCTTTATGGTCCGCAAAAGTGCTGTTGGAAAAACCTGAAGCGATCAAAGATGTGCATGCCTCCTACTACAGAGCGGGAGCAGACATCAGCATCACCGCAAGCTACCAGGCGACGACTGATGGTTTTGCCCAAAGGGGCTTATCAGAAGAAGAGGCTGTCACTCTCATTAAAAAAACGGTCACGCTTGCCGGGGAAGCACGGGACGAAGTGTGGAGGGAAAATCTTGAGCGGCCAAGGCCGCTTACAGCTGCTTCTGTCGGACCCTATGGTGCCTATTTAGCGGATGGCTCGGAGTATTCCGGTCATTACGGCGTCACGGATCAGGTTTTATTTGATTTTCACCAACCACGTATTCAAGCACTTGTTGAAGCGGGTGCTGACGTTTTAGCGGTTGAAACGCTGCCTTCTCTGCAGGAAGCAAAGGTGATCGGTTCAATTTTACAGGAGTATCCGTCTGCATCTGCATGGATTTCTTTTACGTTAAAAGATGGTCAATCGATCAGTGAGGGTACTCCGCTCAAGGAGGTCGCTTCAGCGTTGGAGGGTAATACACATGTGGCTGCTATAGGTGTGAACTGTGCGCCTCTGGAACATGCGGCGGAAGCTTTACAAGAGTTGAACCGCTGTTCGAGCAAGCCGCTGATCGTCTATCCAAACTCCGGGGAAGATTATGATCCGGAAACGAAGACGTGGCATGGGTCTGCCAGTCGGCTTGACTTTCATGAGCAGTCCAAACTCTGGTACGAGTATGGAGCAAGGATCATCGGTGGCTGCTGCAGAACGACGCCCGCCCATATAAAAAAGCTCGCAGACATGTGGAAATCAGAGTGAATAACAGAATCTTCTCAAGCGCCTTTTGAAGCCATGCTGATGAACCGGCCTTATTCTACCTTATTTACATTAAGTTTACATAAACTTTACATTTGGGTAGAATAATAGAGAGGTGTTTATATGAAAGATTCGATGAAACGTTTACTAACCAGTTATTTCTTTTACTTTTTTATTATGATTTCCTTGAAGTTTATAATTTTGCGTTATCTGCTTCTTCAAGATGCGAGTATTTGGGCAGGAATTTGGTATGATGCTTCGTTTATCTTGATTTTTATGGCTCTCATTGAGCTTGTCTTTAAGCGGGGCAAAGCGGCTGCCTATCTTGTTCTGGATTTGTTTTTGTCTCTTTTGTTTATTGGCATGTTGATTTACGAGCGTTACTTCGGAACCGTTCCTACATACTATGACCTATCCCAGCTTAATCAAGTTGGCAGTGTGAATGAAAGCATGTGGCTGCTCGTCAATGGCACAGACTTTCTGTTTCTCGCAGATCTGCTTCTGCTTGTTGTCATTTGGATTGTGGGCAGGACATGGACGTATCCAACGAAACAGACGTCCAATTTCGCTATGTCTGTCTTCCTTATTGCGGGTCTTGTAATCGCCATTTTCAATTTTCAAATGAATAAAGGAGAGCCCATTCTCGACAGCGCTCTTTTTGCTAAGGAAAACGGCTTATTCAATACGCAGTTTGTTCAGTATTACCAGGACCAGACAAACAGTGAAAAAGCCTTCGCTTTTTCCGGTGAAGATCAAAATGTCACGCAGCAGAAAATAGAAGAGCTGAAAGGCAATTCCTATACGCCGATGAGTGAGCATGATCATTTCGGAGTGGCGGAAGATCGGAACTTGATCGTCGTCCAGATTGAATCGCTTCAGGACTTCGTTATCGGTGAATCGATCGATGGCCAGGAAATCACACCGAACATAAATGAATGGCTGAACGATAGTATGTATTTCACGGATGTCTACCAACAGATCGGTTCAGGCAATACATCAGACGCAGAGTTCCTCATGAATACGTCACTTTATCCATTAGGGAAAAAAGCGACCACCGATCAAGTCGGCGGCATGGAACTTCCCTCTCTGCCGAGAATGCTTGATGAAAAGTCGTACCATAACGTGACCATGCATGCCGATGAGGTGGAGTACTGGAACAGGGACGAACTTTATCCAGCTCTTGGTTTTGATGATTATTATGATGATAAGTTTTACGGAGAGAAAGATACGGTCGGCTTCGGACCATCGGATGGATGGTTTTACCATCGCTCGATGGGTGCGATTGATGAAATCGACGAAGAGTATGACAAGTTCTATGCCCATGTGCTGTCGTTAACGAGTCATACACCGTTTGAAATGCCTGCAGACAAAGAAGGCCTGGAACTTCCTTCTGAGTATGAAGGAACTTTAACAGGGAACTATCTCCAGTCCGTTCACTATGCGGATCAGGCCCTTGGGGAGTTCTTCCAGGACTTGAAAGACCGCGGCCTCTGGGAGGAATCAGTCATTGCCCTCTACGGTGACCATTCCGGTCTTCACGGCAAACTGCTTAAAGACGAGGATCAGGATCTTCTTGCTGACTTTTTAGGGGAGCGGTATTCCTTGTTGAACCGTTTTAACATCCCGTTTATTGTAGGTGTCCCCGGTGAAGAGGAGCTGACAGGAACGAATGATCATACCGGCGGGCAGATTGATATGATGCCGACGCTCCTGAATCTGCTGGGTGTGGAACCGGAGTCCCTGTACTTTGGACATAACCTGCTTCATTATGAGAACAACCTGCTCGGTATGCGTTACTATGTTCCGACCAGCTCGTTCCTGAACAATGGAACGTTCTATATTGCACAGAACAGCCGCTTCGATGCACGTATATTGAATATGCAAACAAACGAGCGGATTGAAGATACGTATAAAGACCCGAATCATGCTTTTAAAGAGGAAAGAGAAGACATTCTACAATTGCTCCAATGGTCGGATGCCTACTTCGAAAGCCTGCGTTAAAATAAGAACTATACAGAACCTTGTCCTATATTGGGTAAGGTTCTTTTTTTCTGTCGGGAAATGATAGAATTATGAATTTTTAATGGAATGGTGTCCTTCTGTTTACAAACTGGAAGGATTTTGGTAGTTTATGAGTTGTGTCTTCTATGATTAGGTACATAGGACTATTGTGAACAAAAATTGTAAATCTACTATTATATTTTCCGCTGTCCATTATAAAAGTATTGTCGAACGATGAGGCTTATTCTATAATTATCTAGTCTATTGAAGAAATATGTTTAAGAGGAAGTGAGCTCATATGCTACTGATCCCTATTGTGCTGATCATCGTTCTAGCTGCTGGTATTTATGAATGGCAGCGTCATAAAAAGAACATCGATGCTCTGCCGATACGCGTCAACATCAACGGGGTACGTGGGAAATCCACGGTTACACGTCTTGTTACGGGGATTGTAAAAGAAGCGGGTTACAAAACAATTGGAAAGACAACAGGAACGTCTGCCCGGATGATTTTCTGGGATACACCGGAAGAACAGCCGATCAAACGGCGTCCGGAAGGTCCGAACATCAGGGAGCAGAGAATGGTTGTGAAGGAAGCCGTCGATCGTGGTGCAGAGGCCCTCGTCAGTGAGTGCATGGCAGTGAATCCTGACTACCAGATCACGTTCCAGGAAAAGATGCTCCAGGCCAATATCGGAGTCATCGTAAACGTCCTGGAAGACCATATGGATGTTCTGGGTCCGACATTGGAAGAGGTGGCTGAATCCTTTACGGCTACGATTCCATACAACGGTCATTTAATTGTTTCAGAAAGTCCTTATGTAGAAATGTTTAAAGAGATTGCAGCGAAACGAAACACCGAGGTGATTGTTGCGGATAACAGCAGAATTTCCGATTCGTTTTTACTGCAATTTGAATATATGGTATTTCCTGAAAACGCTTCGTTAGCATTAGGCGTCGCTCAGGCCCTCGGTATCGATGAGGAAACAGCATACAGAGGAATGCTGAACGCTCAGCCGGACCCGGGAGCGATGAGGATCCTCCCGATGGGAGACCAAGAGAAACCATCTTACTTCGTGAACGGTTTTGCTGCGAATGATGCCGTTTCTACAATTAATATATGGAAACGTGTGGAGTTCCTCGGATATCCGACAGAGAATCCGATTGTCGTCATGAACTGCCGGGAAGACCGTGTGGATCGTACGGAACAGTTCGCCCGTGACGTTCTTCCTTACATTCCAACGGATACGCTTGTGTTAATCGGGGAAACGACCGAACCGATTGTCACGGCGGTTGACGAAGGAAAGATCAAAGTGGAAACGCTGCTTGATTTAGAAGGGAAGACGACGGATCAGATTATGGATGTCCTTTCAGAGATGTTCACGGACCGCGTCATTTATGGAGTTGGAAACATTCATGGAGCTGCAGAACCGATGATTGAACGAATGCAGGATTATAAGATTCAAACAAGCGTCAGCTGACGAGGGGGAAATGAAAGAAATGTTTGGTTCGGATTTATATATATCCCTTGTATTAGGGATCATTCTAAGCTTGATTTTTGCTGAGAAAACGGGTGTCCTGCCCGCAGGCCTCGTTGTACCCGGATATCTGGCTCTGGTCTTTGACCAGCCGATTTTTATTGCGGTTGTCTTTTTTATTAGTCTACTCACTTATGTCATTGTTACATTTGGAGTTTCAAAGTTTACAATTTTGTACGGACGCAGAAAATTTGCAGCGATGCTGAGTGTAGGGATTGTACTCAAGCTGCTGTTTGATTTCCTCTACCCGGTTGTTCCATTTGAGATTATGGAATTCCGCGGCATCGGGGTTATTGTACCAGGGTTGATCGCTAATACGATGCAGAAGCAGGGCTTGGTTGTCACAACAGCAAGTACATTGCTGCTCAGCGGTCTGACTTTCTTGATCATGACGGTTTATTACCTGATTTAAGGTGGATATCACATGTCTAAACAATTAGATTTCAAAGAGAAACTGCTGAAGAGGATTAAACGTGATAAAAAGGCCACCCCAAAGCATGTATTCATCGCTTTGATTGTGACATTCCTGTTTATCGCGGGATTTGAAATGTTTTATACCCAGCCTGTCCCGGAAGCTGAATCCAAGGAAGATTCTGAGTTCAGTGCCACATTCGTAGGCGATATGATGTTTGGGCGGCACGTGCTGGAGGTTACAGAGAATAAAGGGACCGACTTTCTTTTTGAAAATGTGGCCCCGTACTTCCAGAGTTCTGATTATGTGACAGGTAACTTTGAGAATGCGGTCACCCTTCAAGACGAAGAGAGTTACCAGAAGCTTGAAAAATCGATTCATTTAAGTTCAGATGCTTCACCTGTCCAATCACTGGCGAGGATGAACTTCACGAACATCAACCTTGCCAACAACCACACGATGGACTTCGGGGAGCAGGGGATGATTGAAACGATGGCATCCCTTACCGAAGCAGGACTTCCTTATGTGGGGGCAGGGGAAAACATTGAAGAAGCTCAGGAGATTGATTATCAGGAGATCAACGGTTTGAACGTTGCGACTCTTGGGTTTTCTGATGTTCCTGTAGCCGGTTCCGAGGCCCTGCAGTTCCGTGCAGGTGTGGCAGATGCCGATCCTGAACAGTTCCTGCCTTTAGTACAGGAAGCGAGTGAGAACTCGGATATGGTCTTTGTCCATATCCACTGGGGAGCCGAGTACGACAACGAACCGCACCCGAGACAGCGGAAACTGGCCGAGGCGATTGTGGATGCAGGAGCAGATGTCATCATCGGGCACCACCCACACGTCTTGTCACCGGTGGAAGTGTATAAGGATTCTGTAATCTTTTACAGTCTTGGAAACTTTATTTTTGACCAGGGATGGTCCAGAACACGCGATAGTGCTCTGGTCAATTACAACTTGATGGATGACGGGACAGGCCGTTTCGAAATCCTCCCGATGAGGATCAGGGAAGCGAGACCATCCTTGACGACCAATCCTTATAACCAGAAGAAAATCTTTCTGCAGTTGACTCGTGGAGAGCCACAGGAAAACTTCACAGAGGAGAACGGCAGATTAACGATAGAAGTCGATCATTCATCCATTTTAGAGCAGAAAAACAACAGCCAGTAATTGTATACCGGCGTTCTACATTAAAAAAGGAGTGCGTATGAAGATGAAAGTAGTTAAATCGGTGTTTCCATTTGTTTTGTTGTTCGGAGCTATGTTTTTTATGACGCAGTATAAGCAGCTGGAAACATTGTCTGCTACAGAGGCGTACCAAATTGATGTATTCCAGCAGGAAGCGGAGGCAGCAGCTGAGGAGCAGTCAGAACCCTTGACGGCATCAGCAGAAACGAGTGCCGGCATGGAGAGTGTCCAGTCCGAGCAGCCTCAGACGGAAGCTGCTGTAGAAAATGATTATGCTGTCACAAGTGATGGAAGTATTGTCCGTGTTTATAACAACTCCGGTGAGCAGGTCTATCAAACGACATTGACCGACTGGGAGCAGAACCGCGAACAGTACTATGAAAAGTATAAGCTTGGGTCATGATGTTGGAGCACATTCTTAGGAATGTGCTCTTTTTCGAAAGCATAGAGTATTTGTTGTTTGAAAGTTTTTATCATATAATAGAAATCGTTCTGAAAATACTAAAATTACATGGGAAATGTTATAGAGACATAAAGGACCAAAGATTTACGAAAGCTGTAATTCTTAAATCAATCATTTAAAAAGATGAAAGGTGCGTCGGGATGGATGGAGAATAAAGGGTTGTTTATTAGCCTCTTTATCATTGTGGTTGTAGGCGTCGGTATTGTGTACTACAGTCAAGGAAAGTTTCAAAGTGATGAAGTGGATTACGAAGTGGAGACGACGGATCCGATTGAAACGACGAATGGTTACGGGGTCAGTTCCACACACCCGCTTGCCGTTCAAGTAGGGATGGAAGTTTTGGAAAACGGAGGGAATGCTGTTGATGCAGCTGTAGCGGTTACATATACCCTTGGTGTGGTAGAGCCCTATGGCTCCGGAATCGGGGGCGGAGGGGAAATGCTGGTTCTTCCAAGTGACGCAGACACCCCGAAAAGTTACAACTACAAAGAGACCGCACCACTTTCCGGTGGCGATCCACAGTATAATTTCGCCATTCCAGGCATTGTTAAAGGAATGGAAGCCATTCATGAAGACTACGGTACGACAGATATAGCCGAGTTGATCGATCCTGCTGTCACTTATGCAGAGGAAGGTTTTACAACGGACAAGCATTTGACAGATCGTCTGCAGGGAGCGGCCTACCGGATGAACATGAGCCAGCTTCAAAACTTTTACCCACAAGGGCAGCCGGTTGAGCCGAACCAGACATTGAAGCAGCCGGAACTGGCTGAAACGCTCCGCAAAATCCAGGAGCAGGGATCTTCCGTTCTTTACTCCGGTGAAATTGCGGAACAGATTGCCGGAGAAGTCAACGGAGTGGAAGTCAGCGACTTCGGCGCTTATGAAGTTGTCGAGAGCGAACCGGTCCAAGGGGAATTTGCCGGCTTCGATGTGTATGCGTCTCCGCCGCCGCTTGCAGGGGCAACGACCATTCAGTCGCTGCAGATGGCTGAAATGCTTGATATTAAAAGTTCAGAGGGAACCTCTTCGGATTTCATCCATTTGATCGGGGAGATTTCTAAGCGGACCTATGATGATCGTCTGAGTGAAATCGCTGATCCTGATTTCCATAAGATCGAAACGGATAAAATCATGACGAAGGAATACTCTGAGGAAATGGCTTCTACGATTTCCATGGATAAACTATCGGAGAACTATGAAGTCGATGATTCGATTGCTGATATCGAAGATGATGATAATACGACCCACTTCGTCATTGTAGATAAAGACGGGATGATGGTGACAGCGACTCACTCCTTGAGTAACTTCTTCGGCTCTGGTAAGAATGTCGCCGGAATCTTCCTGAATGATACGATGAGAAACTTCAGTATGAATGGGTTGAAACCGAATGATAAGGAGCCTGGAAAACGCCCGCGCAGTTTTACTTCACCGACAATTTTAACGAGTGACGAGAAAAAGATTGGCATCGGTACACCGGGTGGGAAAAGGATCCCGCAGGTGCTGACACAGGTGTTGACCCGTAATCTCCTGTTTGATGAACCGATTGAAGAGGCTATCGCTGCTCCACGTTTTTACATCGAGGATGACAACATCTTTGTAGAAGAAGATTTTGACCCTGCGGTAAGGCAGGAACTGGAAGAACGAGGGTATACCGTATACCTGGAAGACTCTGCTTTCTACTACGGCGGAGTGCAGGCGCTTGTTGTTGATGAAGTCAACAGCACGATGTACGGCGGTAAGGATGACCGCCGCGATGGAGCCTGGCAGGTGAAAGACAGCGAATAATGTAAACAAATGAAGACTGCCGTCCGATATTAGGACTGCAGTCTTATTTTTTTGAGCTTATTTATAAAGCAGAGGAGAAGTGATGGTGAAACGATTTTTTTACGGGGTCTTGACGTTGATGGTTTGTACGGTTTTATTGTTGGATGAAAAGCTTGTGGATGCCGCTCTGACGTCCGTTGTGGAGGAAGCTGAGAAGCATGTAGGTGTTCCTTATCAATACGGTGGTGAATCTCCTGCAGAAGGATTCGACAGCTCAGGGTTCAGCCAGTATGTATACGAGGAAGGAGCCGGCATCGATCTGCCGCGGACCGTTCGCGATCAGGCGGCGTTTGGAGCTTCTGTACAGAACAATGAGCTTCAATCCGGGGATCTGCTCTTCTTTAGTAAAGATGAGACGAGCGGTGTGACCCATGTCGGTATCTATGCAGGGAATCAAACGATGATTCATGCTTCAGCATCCAAAGGCATTGAACTCATCAATTATGAAAACAGCAGCTATTGGTCTTCCCGTTATACGAAAGCCGTGCGGGTGAATGAAGAACCGGCCGGATCATCTGTTTCAACTTCCCACCCGATTGCCATGGAAGCCTTAACCCATGTAGGCGCGCCTTATGTCTACGGTGGAGAGCAGCCGGATGGTTTTGACAGCTCGGGATTTGTGCAGTATGTCATTCAGCAGGTCCTGAATTTTGATATGCCTCGGACGTTGGCCCAACAGATTGGTATGGGAGAGCCGGTGTCCAGGGAATCGATCCAGGAAGGGGACATCCTTTTCTTCAGCAAGGATGGAAGTAAGCCTACCCATACGGCTGTATATGCTGGCAGTGATCAAATCGTCCATCCTACTTTATCGAGCGGTGTAGAAGTGACCGCATTTGAAGGAAGCAGCTATTGGAGTGGGAGCTTTATGGAAGCCCGCAGAATCACAGAAGGTCCTCAAATCGCTGAAGATCATGATCTCGTAGCAGAGGCCTTGAAATACTTAGGGGTCCCTTATGTCTTTGGTGGTGAATCACCGGAAACAGGCTTTGACTGTTCCGCCTTCACGCGGCATGTTTTTGAAAAGGCCGGGCAGATCTTCCTGCCTCGTTCCACGGATCAGCAATGGCAGGTAGGCGAAGATGTGGACCTTGCTGATATCCAGCCGGGGGACGTCGTCTTTTTCAGTGACACGTACAGAGAAGGGATTTCTCACAACGGGATTTATGTCGGAGACGGGCAGTTTATTCACGCCTCCCGCTCAGAACAGGTGACCATTTCCTACTTGAGCGAATCGTACTGGCAGAAGAAGTTCACCGGTGTAAAACGATTTGACGGTCTACAGATCCCGAAGGAGCATCCGGTCGTCTCAGCAGCGACCCAGTTCATTGGAGAAGTCCCTTATCAGTCCGGAGGCACGACACCGGAAGGATTTGATACGGCAGGATTCGTTCAATACGCGTTCCAGCAGGGAGCGGGGATTTCTCTGCCGCGGTATGCGGACGACCAGTGGAATACAGGGGCAGAAGTAGCGAAGGAAGACTTACAGCCTGGAGATATCGTCTTCTTCCAGGGCAGCTACTTGAACCCTGCAATTTATATCGGGAACGGCCAGGTGGTCCATGTGACGTTATCGGATGGGGTGAGAGTCACGAACATGCATACCAACAGTTACTGGGCTCCTAAATATTACGGCGCTAAAAGGATCAACTGAATGCTAGGAGGACCGCGCTTCCCTGGAGGCCACTGAAAATTCCTTCCTATCAAGAGAAGTGGTTGGAGGTGGTTGTTGTTTCTCACGAATCTCTTGTCGATGGATGCTTGCCGGGGGGCACGGCCTCAGCTAACTTGGTCAAGAAGATCACTTGACCAAGTGGATCTTCGGCTCGCGCTGTTCCCGCAGGCGTCACCATCGAACGCTCATCGTGGAATCAACGGTGTCTTATCTAAAAGGCTCTGTTATTGCTTGGTGTTGTTATTTAACATATGAGCTCCTATCACCCCTTTCTGTCATGGAATTTGTAGGAGGCGGCCTTGGGAATGACTCCCTTTCCGTGGAGTACCGTGAGCCTCCTCAGTCAGCGCCTTCAGGGGTCTCATGATGTACCTTCATGCCACAGGGGTCCCGCCATTCCCAAGGCCGCCTCTTCAAAGAAGGGTAGTTAGAAAGGACATAACCGAAGTCCGAGGAGGCTTATCGTTCCTCGCGGAAAGCGGACGGTTTTCCCTGCCATCCCATGCTCTGAGTAACCAACGGACCGGAACCCTAATTCCAGACGGAGACGATTTAGTAATCGTTTAAATATCAACAACAGACTTTAACAGAGCTATCTAAAAAAAGTGATTTTCTTTGATTTATAAAAGAAAATCACTCTTTTTTTCTTTTGAAACAGTAAGAATATCAAACAAAGGCCTAAAAAAAAGGTATAAAATTGAAGCGGAGCATAGTGAATTAAAGCTCAGACCCAAAGATGAGGTTGCCTCATCTTACATGGAATATTTTACCCATGCAATCCGCATTTTTACTTTACCTTTGACAAACCCTCAGTTTTTAAGAGGCCTTCTTCCCGGCGCGGTCTTTTTTTATGGAACGTGGACTTCCGCAGCTTCCAATGGACCACGGCCATCATGACAAGGACGCCGGTCCAGTCTTTAGCGATGTCGATCACGGAGAACGACCGGCCGGGGGTGAACCATTGGTGACACTCATCCACGACCCCGTACGTCATACTGAATATCCCGGCGGCGATGCTTGTCCATTGGGTCAATCTCCCATAAACACACAGGGCCGTGATGATCCATGCATATAATAGAGCGAACTCTATTACATGCATGGCTTCAAGAAGTGTCCCTAAGGTTACAGCCATGATAGGATCCATCCTTTCACAACGGATATCGAATAGCTGGACTGAATCCAAATAGCAGCCATATAGAGAATAGGAAGCAGGACGACGGTTATTTTTTTCAACAAGTAATCAACTCCTCCCTGCTAGCAGTTTCGGGGGAAAACAGGAGTTTTATACAAAAAGCAATTGTCATAATTGGTAGATTTTTTATATAATGGTTGTTAGATTGCTTGAAAAAATTGGAGGAACGAGAATGAGCCGCGTACAAGAAAAAAAGAAAAAGAGAGGCCGTTGGTGGAAAATCCCCCTGCTGTTTGTCAGTATCCTTATTGTAGCTGGAGGGGTTTATCTATTTACGGTCTATAATGGGGCCAAAGCGACGGTCGATAAAAAAATGAATGAAGAGGTCGCATCGATTGATCATGAATTGACGGAAAAGAAAGTCCAGGATAAAGAGCCGTTGAATATCCTTCTGCTCGGAGTAGATGAACGCTCTAATGATTCCGGTCGGTCCGACGCTTTAATGGTTCTTTCTCTTGATCCTGATAACAACCGAAGCCAGATTGTCAGTATTCCAAGAGATACACGGACAGAGATGGTCGGGGACTCCAGCCATAATGGAGAGCAGGATAAAATCAACCACGCCTACGCTTTTGGCGGGACGGATATGGCCATTCAGACGGTAGAGAATTTCCTCGACATCGATCTGGATTATTATGTTCGGATGAATATGGAAGGCCTTGCTGAAATGGTCGATGCTGTGGGCGGCATCACTGTCCAGAATTCCCTCGACTGGCAGGGGAGCAACGGTTACCATTATAAAAAAGGAGAGCTGAACCTGGACGGGGAGGAAACCCTCGGATATGTCCGCATGAGATATGAAGATCCACAAGGGGACGCCGGCCGTAACGAACGCCAGCGTGAAGTCATCCAGGGTGTGATTGAAAAAGGAGCAAGCTTTGGCTCTGTCAATAAAATCGGGGACATGCTTGATGTTCTTGGTGGGAATGTTACGACCAATATGGACTTTACGGTTATGAAGGATCTGATGTTGAATTACGGCAGCGCCCGCAAAAACATGACAACCTATCAGATGACCGGAAGTGGTACAAGAATAGACGGCATCTATTATCTGCTGGTTTCAGATGATGAAGTGGATAAAGTCCGTTCACAGATTCAGGGATATCAATCTTAAAAAAAGCGCTCCTTCAAGAAGCCCGCTGAAAAGCTCCTTCCTATCTTCTATCAAGAGAAAGGGTTAAAGGTTGTTGTTGATTCTCACAAATCGCTTGTCGATGGATGCTTGCCGCGGGCACGGCCTCCGCTGACTTCGTCAATAAGATCATTGGACCAAGTGGGTCTTCGGCTCGCGCTGTTCCCGCAGGCGTCGACATTGCGATTTTAGAGCGAACGTGAAACGAATGAAGGAATAGAAAGAATAAGGCTTATGAAAATAGAAAAAAGCGGATTGAATGGATATAATATTCCATTCAATCCGCTTTTTTTTACTCAGGAGAAGCTCTTTGCCTTCTCCTGATTATGTGGGGATTAGATCCAGGTCGTCAGGAGGCTTATTATCAGTGGATGCCTGCCACGGCCGTCAGTAGTATAAGCGGTTGGACAGGTTTCCATTGAGGAAGGTATAAGTTCACCTATGGTTGCATTAAGGCCCCTCTTCTAAGAAGATGCAGAATTCCGTCTGCAGGGATAGTTCATTTACCGCACTATCATTCGTCACTTGTATTTCTTTGATATTTTCGAAGGGGATGGTAATGGAATTTCCTACATCTAAAGCAAAGATGAGGCGGTCTTTTGATGGAGTGGAAGGAATGAATCGAATCGTCATGGGTTCATTCACAGATTCTACAGACAGCATGCCTGCATAAGATTCGCATTTCTTTCCTTTGAATATAGATGCAGTAGTAGCACTGGGGATAAATGTAAAAATATTAGGGCAGTCCTGACTGCAGAGTTTTTCTTTTTCAGCATCTGGATTTGGTAGAAATACACAGATGGCATAAGCAAAATTATAATCTGAGATACTACTGTTATTCCGTACCTTAATTTCTTTTATATTGGAAAAAGGAATGGTAATGCCTTGTTCGTTTAATACAACAAACGTTGAATTTGCTCCTGTGTGACTTATGAAGGTGATGGTTAAAGATAAATCTGGCGTCGCAATACTTCCTACTTCGTCCAAACTAAGCATTCCTGTGTATTCTTTTCTTGTCGTTGAGGTGAATATAGTATATTCAGCACTTGGAGGTAACTCGGTATTGATATCAGGGTCAGCAAAACTGCATAATTCTATTCTGTTTATACTTTTATTATTACTGGAAGATAAAAAGATGCAGATGGTATATTTAATGTCTGCCCTGATAACCAAATCATTATTGGTTAAATCAATTTTTTTTATGCTTTCAAAAGGTATGGTTACAGATTGACCGGGGTTTAGAGTCACACTTCTTTTATCCGTTTTCCTACACTTTAGAAAAAAATCTATAGAGACAGCACTTAAAAGGTTGTCCGGACAGCTTAGCGTAATCATACCCGCAAATGTTCCTCCGTTTGTAGAGTCGAAGATTGTGTAGGTACTGCCTGGTGGAACTCTTGCATCAATATCCGCTTCCTGGCTGTTACATAGTGCTGCAAAGCTTTGATTGTTCAGTTTTATTCTCCTCCCTCCATGTTATTGGATAGTTATTGACAACGTTTCTTTTCTTTTTCAGTGTCTGTTAGGAACACACATACCTCGTAATCTAAACTGACAGAATCGGTGGCGCTGTTATTTTTTATTTTTATTTCTCTAATGTGTTCAAAAGGGATGGTCTGAGACTGACCGGCCTGCAGCGTAACTGGTATATAATCTCCATACGATTGAGGTATAAAAGCAACCGTTATCGTGTCGGAACTTCCGCCGAAATTTGGATTTTCAATAGAAATCATGCCATTGTATCCTTGAAATGTAATCGGGTTAAAGATAGTAAATTCTGTAGAGGCCGGGATAGTTAGATTAATTGCCGGATTGGAGTGGCCGCATAACTCCTTATGCTCTTTCTTTTCTATTGTTTTCTTCACTTTCTTCTTGTCCATAGGAATTTTTTGAGTGCATTTCCCATGAAAATTGTTCCCCATAATTTTACTCTCCCTTCGTTTGTTTTATAG
Organism: Halobacillus sp. AWH4_228; assembly: GCF_056158365.1. Lineage (NCBI taxonomy): Bacteria > Bacillati > Bacillota > Bacilli > Caryophanales > Bacillaceae > Halobacillus > Halobacillus sp. AWH4_228. The sequence goes on from NZ_JBSWTE010000001.1 coordinate 990,285, forward strand.
ACCTGCGTCCATAAAGGTATAGTATATCTATACGTGTCAGACGTGGAAGGGTGATTCCCAATGTGAGAATAGGTGGTCTACTCATCGTATAGATTATGCTGTTCCTCTGTACATCTTTGGTCATGTTATCAGATTGACTATCCAATTCGGTGAATAAAAACAACAGAACCCCCGTTCCAGATAAGAACGGGGGTTCTGTTGTTTTGGACGATGAGGACTGGGGTATGTTCATATCTATTTTCTTTTCTTTTCATCCCCTGTAGAAGAGGATTTATCCCTCGATACGCAGCTGCTGGCGGGCGAAGTCCTGATAAAGAGCATGTGTGGCGAAGAGCTCTTCGTGAGTGCCGACACCTGTAACTTCACCTTTTTCCAGAAAGACAATCCGGTCGGCATCAACAATGGTCGATAACCGGTGTGCAATCACAAGCGTTGTCCGGCCCTTCATCAAGTTTTTCAATGCGTGCTGCACCACGACTTCAGACTGACTGTCCAGGCTGGAGGTGGCTTCATCAAGCATTAAAATCTCCGGATCTCTCAGCAGGGCACGGGCAATGGCAATCCGTTGACGCTGGCCTCCGGATAATTTGATCCCACGCTCTCCGACTTCTGTATCATATCCATGGGCGAGTTCGTTGATAAAGGGATGGGCATAAGCCATTTCAGCGGCCTGGATCACTTTCTCCCGTGTCACTTCCTCCTCCAATCCGTAGGTGAGGTTCTCCATAATGGTTCCTGCATAAATCGGACTGTCCTGGGATACATAGCCGAGTTTTTTTCTCCACGATTTTAGTGCATAATGGCTGATCGATTCCCTTCCGTACAGGATTTCCCCGGACGCTGGCTTGTAAAATTGCTCAATCAGCGAAAACATCGTTGTTTTTCCACTCCCACTTGGACCCACGACTGCCGTTACTTGTCCTTTTTCAGCAGTGAAGGAGACCTCTTTTAAAATCGGTTCATCCGGCTGGTAGTGAAACGATACATGCCGGACAGCCAGGTTCTGGTGGTCAGGTACGTTACCAGTTCCTTTTTCCAGCTCTTCTTCATCCAGTTCAAGAATGGTCAGCACTTTCTCTGTCGCTCCAATCGTTTTCTGGAACTGGGTCACAAACACGACCATCTGGGTGATCGGCATGATAATCTGAAACAGGTAGATGAAAAAGGCAGCCAGTTCACCAGCTGTCATCGCTCCGGAACTCACTCTTATGCCGCCAAATCCGATAATCAAAACAAGCACGACAATAATTAACGAGGACACAAGAGGGGACATCAGAGCCTGGATAACGCCCTCGCGAACGCCGAGACGGTACAGCTTCCGAATATCCCTCCGGCCGTTGTCCCATTCCATCGTCTCTGCGTTCGATGCTTTCACAAGTCTGATTTCAGAAATCACCCGCGTGAGGTGGGCGGAAAATCCGGCGGTTTCTGCCTGCAGGTTCCGTGATATCTCGGCCATTTTCCGTCCGACAGGGATCAGAAACAGCAGGGATAAGGGAATAATGGAAAACATCACAAGGGTCAGAGGCCAGTCCAGGTAAAACAAAATTATGACAGCGCCAACGACTGAAATCACACCTGTAATAAAGCCGGTGAAATGCTCGGTAATCAGATTTTTTATGACACCGGTATCGTTGGTCATCCGGCTGACCGCATCCCCGGTTTCATGTTCATCATAATAACTGACGGGGAGCACAAGCAGTTTCTTCCACAATCGCTCCCGGAGCGAAGCAATGATGTGCTGCCCTACTTTTGCCAGTACATAAACAGAGACGCCGCCGGCCAGAGCCTGAATGAAGAAAGCAGCAATGATGCCGATGATGACGACTGTACTCAGCTGACTGACATCAAAGTTGTCGATCAGCCGGCTGGCGAGCAGGGGAATGGTGAGGCTGGCCATCGTAGTTAGCAGACTGAGCCCTATTCCGATGCTGAATAACAGCCTTGGGGGCTGGGTGGTGCGGATGAGGGTGATGAGTTGTTTCCATTTTGGTTTCATTTACAAAATTTCCTTCCACTATATCATGGTCTTTTTTTCATTATAAAGAAGATTGTCCCATTATTCTTCTATAGTGTATCCATTATAAAAAAGCCGCCTTGTGTATAACAAGGCGGTTGTGCTAAAGCCATCCGGTATGCTTAAGTTTTTCAACAGCCAGTAAAGGAACGAGGTTATCAAAAATGTGTGTGTTTCCATCATGAATGGAGTATCCCCCGCGGTAACTCACATGATTGGAACGGAACGCTGTCATACGATCATACGCCTGCATGGCTAATTCTTTGTCTTTCAATTCGATGGCGTACATGATTAAAAAGCCGTACACAGCTGGAGATTCATAGTCGACTACGGGCTCATAATCAGAAGGGTTGTATCTTCCATAAAGAACACCGTCCTGTTCCATTTCTTCCTTAATAAAAGAAATCAAGGCATTGGAAGGAATTCCCAGATGCAGCCGGTTATTGGCGGTAATCATCTGGTCGATCATGTTGATTTCTTCATCATAGGCAAAAGACCCCTTCGCAATGTCGTAGGTCTTAGGGTAGAAGGAGTTCTTCGTTTCTGCCTTTTCAAGTACGTCGATGGTCGTATCATAGACGTCCTGAGTGATATGCCCTTGCTGCCGGAGAAGTTCTATCCCTTCCACATCAATATAAGAAAGCGTGAGGGAGTGGGCTGTTCCTCCGCTGGACTGATCTGAATAATCGACAAGGGTGGACTGATACGTTAAGGACCGGCTGACATAGTTTCCTGCCTGTGCTGCGGCTTCTGTATATTTCGGTTTGTTCCATTGTTCTCCTGCAGCATAGAGGGCCTTTACGATTCTTAAATCATCCACTAGAGCATTCACAGGTACTTCAGGTTGTCCGGAAGAGTCAATCTTCCAATAGATCAACCCTTCCTCATCCATAAAGTAATCCAGAAGTAATTGAAACTGCTCTTCAAACAACGACTCATCCTCAGCTTCTACCGCATAGAGGAGAAGAAAACCCATCGACTCTGATAAGCTCTCCCTTCCCTGCACTTCGTCAGAATCAAGAGCTGTTTCCGGTTTCATATACGTGGCAGGTGTGTTGTTCTCGTTCGTTAAGGACGTCTTTAAAAAGGCAAGGGTATCCTGGTTGTCTTCATTTCCGTAAATGATTCTCCCTCCGATCATGATTAAGAGGATAACCAGCAGCCAGACCGCTGCCTTTTTTCCTCCTGCTTTAAGATGCTGAACGGTTTTCATTGGTCTGCTTACCTTGGAATCGCTGTGTTTTATACCATTTCACTTCCTGTTTGAACAGAATACGTTTCGCCTCAAGGAAGGAGGCGTAGACGACGAGAATGATCCAGAGCTGGGAGTAGGTGAAATACATAAACAGGACGACCGCAAAGTTTTTCCACGTGAGCTGCTCTCTTTCAAAGCTGAGGCTGAGTGTCACCTCTGTGACAAAAAGGAGGAAGCCCAGGACGAGAAGGACATAAGAAACCATTCCCATAGACAAGTTCAAATCCCAGAAAAGATTCAAAATGAAAATCGAGTGGGAAATCATCACCCCTCCGAAGAATAATAGATAGGTGAACAGGAAATAGACGAGGTCAATCACAATCTTCTTTTTCTCCAGCTTGTGAAGCGAGAACAGGTATTTGAAAATGACATACTCATTGCCACGCGCCCAGCGTGTCCGCTGTTTCCACCATACTTTCAATACTTCCGGCTCCTGTTCCCAGGTGATCGCCGCTGGGAAGAAGCGGATGTGGTAGCCCAGATTGTAGACCCGGAAACTCAGCTCGGTATCTTCGGATAAGGCTTTCTCATCCCATCCGCCAAGTTTTTCAAGGATCGACCTGCGGATCGCAAAGTTTGTTCCGGGGATGGTGGCCATTTTGAACCAGAACCATCTTCCGGCCTGCGCCAGCCATTGGAAGGTAATGGTCTCAATATTGATCAGGCGGGTAAGCAGGTTTTTGTTTCCGTTCGTGACCCGGAACTTACCGACGACGGCCCCGGCTTTGGCATCGTTCTCAATGCCGAGCGCCAGGTAGCGGACCGCGTCCGGCTCGGGGGTATTATCGGCATCATACACGACAATCACATCGCCGGTCGATTTCTTTAAACCCTGGTTCAACGCACCGGATTTACCTTTGCCGGCGTGCGGGGGTTTCGTATGAACCGCCTTGATTCTCGGGTATTTTTTGACGTAGGTATCAACGATTTCCCCTGTGGCATCACTGGAATTATCATTGATGACGATGACTTCAATTTTGTCTTCTGGATAATTGAGGTTCAGCATCGCCTTCATCGTTTCTTCAATCACCATTTCTTCATTGTGAGCCGGAATCAGAACACTCACAGAAGGATAGTGGAAGGGTTTCTTTTCCCACCGCTCTTTTGTACGGCGGTATTCAATGGAATGCCTGTAGCCTCCCTGCATAAGGAACATATGGTAGAACAACATGGCCCATATGAGGAAAAGGGACGTGTAGAGAAGAATGTCAGCCAACTTGATCACTCCGTTCGTTTCGTATTAAGCGTCTGTAGGAAATGAAAGTGTAAAAACAAAACAGCAGGACACTGACAGAACTGACTCCGACCATCGCCCACGTCACTTTATCCGCGGTATTCTGCACAAAATAGTTAAACAGCGTTTTGGAGTCTCTGAATAATTGGAACGTATTCTTATCTACATGCACTTGTCCGTCAACAGTGGTGATGACTACTTCATCTGACTGGACCGTTGTGTCTTGTTCTTTCAAGTCAATCCAATCAATAGGCATTTCCTTCAGTCCACCCACCACTTCTTCCAGGCGCTCAGCTCCGAGGTAAGGGTGATAGAAGAAGGAGACCATGCCGTCTCTTACCAACAACTGCTGCTTTGCCTTCTGAACAATCTCTTCTGCTGCATGGTTGTTATCAGGTTCCACATAGCCTAATGTTTCGGGCAGAACCGTCATTCCATGAGTGAATGACGGGGAGGTGGTGTATGGAGCGCTGTCCATAACCTGCCAATTCTCGTCGGATAGCTGCATCTGCCCTACATACGTGGAAAAGAATTGGGAGGCTATTTCATATCCGTGCTGCGACATCGTGTAGTGAGGGGCCTCAAACGCAAGGGGGTACAGGCCGAATCCGGTGAGTTCCTGTATCCCTTTATTCAACTTAGTTTCTGTATACTCTTTTTCAAAAGCTTTCAGTTCTGCCATATAGTCTTGATAAGCTTCTCTTGTATGAAAATCATCTGGTCTTTTTATCGGGGTTGGATCACTGCCTTCTTTATAGACGGGGGTATTGTTCTCTACATCCCAAAATTCAAATCCTTCCCCTGTTTCAGAGGTACGGTACTGGTGGGTATACCCGTGAAGAACAACCGACCCACCATTCTCCTGCAGGTCTTTAATGACCTCAAGCGTTTCGGGATAATCTGAGAAGTGTGACCTTTTGCCTGTATCAGGATCCGTATATACAGGGATGACTGCCATCATAAAAGGAATATCGTTTTCAATGAGAACCTCGCCTGTTTCTTTTAATTTTTCAGGATCCACCAGCGGGTGAATATCTTCGAGGCGGATGTACCCTGGATGCTGTTCCTCGTGGGAGCTGTGATAGATTTCATGAAGGAGATCTCCGAACAGTGTAGAAACAGGGGAGATGACGTCAGGAGACGCCACAAAATAAGATCCATGCTCCTCCACTATTAATGGATGAGTTTTCTTTCCACCTTTTCCCCAGGCGAGCACCTGCATGTCTTTGGTCTCTGGAACGGTGAATAACGATTGAAGAGGGATCTTTATTTTATCTTTCTTATCTCCATCAAGGTACATATAGTTGAAGTTGGATAACTTCTTCGACGCTTCAAAGCTGAAATGATTGTTGAATTGCTTTTGATTATGACCGATCACAGTAAGGGTGCCATCGTAGGTGCCGATGGATTCCAGGAAGGAATCGGGAAGCTGTTCGCTCCGGCTGCCATAATAGAAGACGTGAGTGGTATCCTTCGTATCTTCCGGCTGGAAATCAGACACATGAACGAAATCGATGTTTTCTGTGAAATGACTCAAAAGCATGTCCAATTTGCGTTCGTCTTCGTCAATCTGACGGTTCAAGGATGAATAAACAACCAGTGTTTTTGTATCTTCTGCTTCAGCAGAAACCAGGCCTTTACTGGTGAACACCATCAGGAAAGCACATAAGACGATCAGGTATTTCTTCATGTTTGCACCTCTTTAAAGAATGTTTGTTTTTTATAAAGAACGAAAGGGTATGTTAAAACTCATCTTCCCGTCGTTTTCTAATCGATATCATATACGACATACCGATGACTATACTTGAAAGACTGATCCCGGTAATAATGGGTAACCATTCCATAGTAAATGTAACCTCCCGTTTATTTAATGCAGGTGTTTCTGCGGGTTTTTCCACTTGCGGTTCTTTTTTGTCTTCCCCCAGCCACTCCTCTTCTTTTTGAGGATTCACCGGAAGCCCCTGCCACACGAGTCCAGGAATTGTGTTCAATTCCTGGATCATCTCCTTCAATCCGTCGACTCCCATATAAGGGTGGTAAAAAGCACTCATCACACTGTCTCTCGTAAACTGAAGGCGGGACGCCCGTTCCATCATATCGTCTATAGAAGAAGTGTTACCATCTTCCTGATATCGAAGAGTCTCTGGAATAAATGTCATGTTATTTAGCATATCAGGCTTGGTCAGTACCGGTGACTCTTCCATTACCATCCAATTGGAATCAGATAGCTGCACCTGTCCAATGTATATAGGGAAATAACGGGAGACCGTCCGATATCCCTCCTTCGTGAGGCTGTAGTGGGACGACTCAAATCCATAAGGGACCAGGTTGTGTGCAGCGAGTTGATGGATGCCTTTCTGCAGTTTATTGTTCAGCGTCTGTATGAGATTTTCTTCATTCATCTGCTCGTTTTCTTCTGGTGAAAACTCAAACCCGTCTCCGGACACTCCTTCCCCGTGTTGATCGGTATACCCATGCAGGACGATGACAGCTCCTTTATTCTGAATGGTCTGCAGAGCTTCAATAAGCTGGGGAGCATCCTCAAGGTAATAGGTTTCCCCTGCCTCCGGGTTTTTGTAAACGGGTGTGACCGATACCATAAAAGGGATATCCTGAGAGAATAAAAAATCGGCACAATCCATAAGCAGGGATGGATCGAGGGTCGGGTTAACATCTTCCAATCGTAGAAAACCAGGGTGGATCTCTGAATGGGGCATGCCGAAAATTTCATGAAACACTTCACTCAGTGCAATGGAATCTGAATAGGAGATATCGGTATCCCCGTAATAATAATGGGAGGATGCTTGAATGAGCAGGGGAAATGACGCCCCCTTGTATTCCCCATACAACCAGATTTTCCCGGCATCTGAAACCTCGATATCCAATACCTGCTGAGCTTCTGTAAGAGGGAGTTTCTCTTCTGTGAAGGGACCGGATAATTCGGTTGCCAACCGCTTACCCCCGGTATATTGATAAAAATCAAACCCTTCCAGCTGATCAGCATTATAGCCAAAAGCTGTCTTGATCCCATTGAATTGATCAATGGCTCTTCGAGTGGAGTTGGAAAGAGAACGCTGAACAGCTCCGAAATATAAAAGATGCGTTGTTTTTTCAAGATCTTCCGGTTTTAATTCTCCGGCATCCATCCATTCCTGCTTGGTTGTAAAATGACTGATGAGAAAATCAAGCTTCTGGATGTTCGGATCAGATTCCCCCTGATCTGACGAATAGACGACGGTTACAAAAGGCGGTTCTTTTATTCCTTGTTCCTCCTGGGCAGAGACAGCGAATGGAAATGCCAGGACTATCCATAGGAACAGGAGGATTTTTTGAGGCAATTCGACCTCCTCCCTCAGACATATTCTTTATAAAGAACGTACAACAAATTACAAAAGATTACAAGAAGTATATCTGAAGATGGAAGATACTCTGGAATAATGAACATTTAGACTCATATTATATGGCTGCAGGTTCGCTCGTCCACACTCCACAGGGAATTTGAAAGCTATGGGAGCAGTTTAATCCTTATTATATGTCGTTTTTTCTGTATAGATAATATCTCATATGTTCTCGATTGAGAAATAGGGATAAGAATACAGAACATATCTTTTTTTTGGAAATTCTATGAAATTTATCATTTCTACATTAAAACAAAAATGGAAGATATATAAAGTAATATAGAGATATAGACCTCTATAGTGGGGAAGATCCATAATTTAAGGAGAATGACGTTTAAAATAAAGCAAAATTCCCCTTTATTCCAGGAGGACGTCTGTATTATACTGGATATAGTTCTCAATAATGAACGTCCGGGGAAGCCTTCAGCTTCTTTTATTTTTTATCCATTTGTTTCCTTTAAAGAAGGATTCTTCTATAAAACGCAGAGAGGTGAGAGGTATGATTGATTTGAACTGCAAAATCCTTCCGGGTACTGGTGATGGACCGGAGTCGATGCAGGGGAGCCTGGCGATGGCCCAAAAAGCTGCTGAACAGGGTGTAGAAACGATTGTAGCCGCTCCAAGATTCCATCCTGAGCAGAGTCCAAGAGCAGTTAAAAACCAATGCGAAGAGTTAAACAGGGAATTGTTCGATCAAGGGATTGAACTCCATATACTCCCAGGACATGAGGTGAAGATCTACGGTGAACTTGTCGATGATCTTAAAAATGGTTCCATTCTCCCGATGAATGAAAAGACCCCATACATTTACGTGGTGTTCTCTAACAAGGACGTCCCACATTATGCCAAGCAGGTTCTGTATGATATGCAGATGGAAGGGTTTATTCCTGTCATCGTTCATCCTGAACAGAATCAGGTGTTCCAGCAGCAGCCGGATCTGCTGTACCAATTTGTGAAAAATGGTGCCGTGACCCAAATTTCAGCGGCAAGCTTAGCGAATAAACGGGGAAAACCTTCCCAGAAGCTTGCGATGCAGATGATCCGTCATAATTTGGCGCATGTGGTTGCTTCCCATGCTGTAGATGATAAGAAAAGAGGCTCTTTCTTAAGGCAGGCGTATGATAAGGTTCAGAAATCATTTGGTTCTGATGTGATGTATCAGTTTATGGAGAATGCGCATGTACTCCTTGATGGGGAGATGGTTTATACTGATCCACCGGAACGGATGAAAACGAAAAAGACACTTGGGATTTTCCCATTTCAATCGTAAACGCTGGGTATTTCAAATCCAGCGTTTTCTTTATGCCTGATCAACGTCAAGGTCCATAAGGATGGGTACAAAGTCAATATTTAAAAAAACTGCAGCCCCATGTAAACTAAAAGGAGGATACGGGCATCGGACTAGAACCAGTCCCGTATTCTCTACTACATAAAAAGGAGTACATATATGAACGGGAACTTCGTACGATCGATCATTGCAGCCGCAGTCTTCTTTATGATGTTCAGTTTAATGATTCCAGTGATCCATGCTGAGGAGGGAGAACAGGTTCACCTGATCGTAAAATATAAAGATAACGTCACCTCACAGTCAGGGGGGCAGTCTTTCCCGGTGGATGTAGTACCAGTTGATAAAGAACAAGTCGCTGAGAAACAAAAGGAACTGGCGAAGGATCCTGATGTGGAATACATCGAAACAGATGTAAAAGTGTATGCCCAGGGAGACATTCCTGACGATCCCTATTACCTTAATCAGAAAGAGACTTTTGATGCTGTGAATGCGGAAGAAGCCTGGACGACTTATGCAAAGGTAAGAGGAAAGGACCCGGTCGTTGCGGTCATTGATTCCGGAGTGAGCCTCAAGCACCCGGATCTAAAGGGCAGATTAGTTGAGGGGACGAATATCCTCGAACCATCAGAGGACCCGGAAGATACCTTCGGCCATGGAACCCATGTTGCCGGTTTGATCGGTGCGGCTACAAATAATAATCTCGGCGTTTCATCCTTATCCACGGGAGATGTACAGATGATGCCTGTGAAAGTGATGGAGGCTAAGTCCGGGAATTTGTCCGACGTAATTGAAGGAATTGACTACGCTGTAGAACAAGGCGTAGATATCATCAACCTAAGCCTTGGAACGTATGTCTACCGGACGGCACTGGCCGATGCCATTGCATTTGCTCAACAGGAAGGCGTCCTTGTCGTGGCTGCCGCTGGGAACGATGATCGCGAAAAAGCGTTGTACCCCGCGGCTTTGGATCCGGTGATTTCTGTCGGAAGTTATGACCTCGAAGAAAAAGAAAAAGCTTCTTTTTCCAATTATGGCCCTGAAGTTGATGTCATCACTCCGGGAACAGACCTTTATAGTACCTACCTGGACAATGGGTATACGAGCATGGGGGGAACAAGCATGTCCTCCGGTCATGTGAGTGGTCTTGCGGCCTTAGTTGAAAACCACGCTCCTTATTTAAAGGCTGGACAGGTGCAGCGGTTGATTGTCAATGCAGCAGAACCTGCTTCTAGTACGTACGAGCTTGGAGAAGGGATGATTGATGCCGGGAAAACGCTTGACCAGGTTCGGGATTATCGACGGATATCTGGAGCGACTTCCGTTGAAACGTCGACAGCCATTTCTGAAAAAGGATGGGACGCTCTACAAGAAGAGACGTTGACCATCGACGGAAAAAAGGAGCAGGGGAAATTCGTGATTCTCGCTACAGGAAAGGATTTTCCTGATAGTCTGGCTGCATCACCGCTTGCTTCTTATCTGGACAGCCCTGTTCTCTTAGAACGCCGCAGTGAACTCTCCCTGTCGATTAAAGATGAATTGAAGCGGTTGGACGCGACCGACGTCATCATTATCGGAGGAGAAGTGGCCGTTCCTTCTGGAGTGGAGGACGATGTTGAAAAATCAGGCTATGACGTCCACAGGATTAAGGGAGCGGACAGGTATGAGACGGCTGTAGCTGTCAATGAATCCATTCCTTATGATACAAACAAAGGTTTCGTTGTTTCAGGTCAGGAATTCCCTGATGCTTTATCGGCATCGGCGTACAGCGGAATAAAGCAGTATCCGATTTTATATGTGAAGCAGGGTGAAATTCCAGAGGCTGTCCAAACATATATGGAAGAAGAAGGCATTACAAAGAATTATATTGTCGGTGGGACCCAGCCAATTTCTGAAAAGGTCGCCACAGCCCTTCCCGATGCCAATCCACTAAGGGTTTCAGGAAAAAATCGATATGAGACGAACAAGGCGATGCATCAGACCTTTGGCTCTCCTTCTGCCGGTACGCTCTATTTTACAACTGGACAGAACTTCCCGGACGCGATGGCAGCTGCTCCTCTGGCCGTGAAAACGGAAAGTCCGGTTATTTTGACGAACGAGAGGTATGCACCTGTAACAGCTGAAAGCATCCGGAGGTTCGATGAACGTTCCAGTTATTACATGATTGGAGGGACGCAGCCTGTACCTGCAGAGCATGCGTGGGAAATCGATGATATTTTTCACCGGTAATTTATAATAGGAAGAAAGTCGGTTTTTCTTTGGAGGAATAAGTTCCTGCTGCAGATTCTTTCGTAGGACAAAGGTACGGGAGGGAATTCGGAAATCTTCAGGAAAGGAGGTTTTGTATGGAAATCTCCTATGCTTCAACGACAGGGAACATCACCCGGGATGATCTGCAGACGTTATTCACCTCTGTGGAATGGGACTCAGGCAGCTATCCTGATGAACTGTTACAAGCGATTCAGGGATCACATTCCGTGATGACAGCCTGGGACGGCAGGCGGTTGATTGGTTTGGTGAATGCGTTGTCTGATGGTGCATTGACGGTTTATTTTCATTACATGCTGATCCATCCGGAGTACCAGGGCAGAGGTATTGGGAAAGTCATGATGGACCACATGCTGGATCGATACCAAACATGCCGGACGAAGGTGCTGATCGCCTACCCGGACGTGGTGGAGTTTTATGGAAAACTTGGTTTTCAAAAAGAAGAGGGAACCACCCCTCTGTTCATCTCGGACCTTATTTGACATGACTCGTTCATGTGCATGATTTTTCATAGGAAGAATGGCCGAACCCGGTGAAGTCACCGGGTTTTTTTATTTGTCACAAATATTCTAAATTGAGCGAATATTCATTGACGATATTCGGAGGATAACGTACAATCTAATTTGTAATATTTTGAAATATTTATGCAAAAAAAGGAGGCATAGAAATTCTTATTGTTGGACCAATATCATAGGGAGGTCATTTACTTTGGTGGCTGAGAAAAACAAAAAGAACGTGAAGAAGAAAGCATTATCGGTGTTAGCCAGTGCAGCTATCGTTGCGTCTTCGTTTGCCGGGATTGGTACATATGGAACAACAGGGGTTCAGGCAGAAACAAAAGCTGCGAAATCTTTTAACACGTTAATGAATTATGATGAAGTCGTTTCCCTCGCTAACAGCTCGGAATCAAAACAAGAGCTGGTCATAATCGGTGACGGGAAAACGGATGCGACAAAACAGTTGGAGAAGCTGGGCGTCAAAGTCATCCAAAACCATAAAAACTATGGCTATCTGGCTGAAGTGCCGACCAATAAAATTCTGGATATCGTAAAGCTTGATTCGGTTCGTACGGTTGGGGAGAACCAAGAGCTTGAACTTGCACCGGTCAATCCTGATGAATTGAATACGGACGGCCAGGACCAGGTGGATAAAGATGCAGTTGTTGACCCGGATCAGCTGGAGACCCATCCATCTACAGGCGTTGATGGTTTCCACGATAAATTCAGCGGTGAAGGTGTCCGTATTGGAATCATCGACTCTGGTCCAGATCCAGGACACGAATCCTTCACAGATCTTCCGGTAGTTGATGAAGAGTCGGATGAAACTTCTGAGGAAGTATTTGAGGAAACGAGAAAATATGGGGATTCCCACATTACAGACGTCAGAGACTATACGATTTCCAACGAATTCATAGACCGTCCTTACGCCGCTGAGGAGCGTTATTCCAGCTACAAGGAATATACAGGACAGAACGCCAATTATCTGGCGGAAGGGGATGTTCCTTTCTTTGATGAGTTTGAAGAAGGAGACACGATCTACGAAGGCATTTTCAAGACCGAGGGGATCGACTCTTCCGATGATAAATTGTATTACGGAGAAACCTGGTTCGAAGCCAAGGCCGACCTTAACGGCGATGGTGAGTCTGGAGAAACCTTCGGCGACTGGTTCCCTGTCCTTCTAGCAGGGGATGAAGTCTATGTGGATACAGACTTTGATTTTGATTTTACAGATGAGACGGCCTATAAAGAAGGCGAAACGGGTACTTTTGATATCGACCCTACGGATGATGTAGCCGGTGCCAACTTCCGTGTGAACAATTTGGAAGAGCAAAAACTATTAAACAATGAAACTCAGGAATTCGATGCTGTGAAGAAGGTCAACTTGTTTACAGACTTCAACGGTCACGGTTCCCACGTTGCCGGAATTTCTGCAGCTAATGGGCCTCTGAAATCCAACGCTACAGGAGCGATCGCCGGTGAAGGTGTGGCTCCGGAAGCTGAGCTTGTCGGTCTTCGTGTGTTCAAAGAAGAAGGCGGAGCTTATACGTGGAGTATTCAACGCGCGATGATTGATGCTGCCCTGCCTGAATCTAAAGGTGGATACGGTGTCGATGTTGCCAACTTGAGCCTTGGCTCTCTGCCGGACTTGAATGATGGCGGCGGAAGTTACGGCGAGTTGATGACACTGCTCAGCGACCAATACGATATCGTTTTTGTTACATCTGCGGGGAACAGCGGACCTGGAATTGATACGGTCGGTTCACCTGGGGACGTAGCCAGCGTCATTTCTGTTGGCGCACATATTGATGAGCAGATGTGGGCGAAGGAATATGGTGCCTACCCTTATGGTAAAGATGAAGACGGCAATCCGCTTGAAGGGGATGGCCTCTGGTACTTCTCCTCTGTAGGACCGAATGAAGCCGGAGATCAGAAGCCGGATATCGTAGCGCCTGGTTCTGCCTATGCGGCTCAGCCTGTCCACCAATTCCCGGAAGGCCATGCTTATGATGTCCTCCAGGGAACGAGTATGTCAGCACCGCATGTAGCCGGGGCTGTAGCATTGCTGAAATCAGCTGCAGAAAAAGACCGTCTGCCATTTGATTATGAACTGGCCCGCGAAGCACTCGTACAGACAGCGGATAAACTGGACGGTTACAACCGTGCTCAGGAAGGTCAGGGACTGATCAATGTTCCAGCTGCCTACGAGTACATGAGAGATAACTTTGTCAATGATGTGGAAAATGTCGATGTAACGGTCTTCCACGGGGAGAAAATCTCCGGCGGACCTGGATTGTATGTGCGCAACAAGGACATTCCAGAAACCGTGGAAGTGTTGATTGAAAACACTTCTGATCAAGCCAAGACTCTTGATGTTTCCGCCTCCCATGACTGGTTTACGCCATCGGTTGATGAAGTCAAACTCGGTGCAGGCGAATATGAGTATATCGATGTCGAGTACGATGCATCCAAGCTTGAAACGGGTGTGAACGCAGGGAACTTAATCATTGATGATGCTTCCACACCTTATGTCGAAGCTAGAAGTGCCCAGACGATCATCACGGGCTATGAGTTCACGAAAGAAAACAAACACCGCTTCAGAACGACAGACGAAGTGCAGTCTTCCCAGACGAAAGGCTACACCTTCGACGTTGATTCCGGTGTAAGTGAGCTGCGTTTCTCCTTGAACGCTCTGAAGGAAAGCGGAGAGTTCCAAGGCCGTGTCCGTATGCTGGTGTTTAATCCGGATGGCACACAGGTAAATGAGTTTGTCGGATATGCCGGCTACGACGGCATTGATGTCGAGGATGTTGTTGTTCCATCTCCGAAGGCCGGGGTATGGGAAGTCCATGTTTATGGAACGATTGCTCCTCAAGAAGGTAAGGAAATGAACAAGTACACCTTAGATGCAGTCGCCCAGGATATCGTTAGTGAGCCGGGCAGCATCGATCTTGGTAAAGTTGGATCTTCTGAAAAATTCGAGAAAGAAGTATCCTTTACCAACTACATGAAAGAAGCGGCAAACGTGAAGTTCGAAACGGTCGGCTTCAGCGGCCCTATCAACAAAACCATTGAAGGAACAGTCACTCAGGAAGTCGACGAAATCCCGAATGATGGTGATTTGATTGATGTTGAAATCAAGAACAATGTCTCCTTGAGCGTAGATGTAGCTCCTGCTGAGCCGGTTGATCTGGACCTGTTCCTATTCAATGAAGATGGAGATGAAGTCGCCTCCAGTGCCTCCAGCTCCAATGATGAAGCTTTTACTGTAACGGGTCTTCCTGATGGAAACTATCAGATTGCTGTGGATTACTTCGGCACCGGTTCGGCTTCTGTTGATTACAAGCTGAACATGACTGAAGAAAAGCTTCTATCTTATGATTCTGATGAAAAAGGCGAAGGTTCTGTTACAACAGATGCCAAAGCTACTAAACTTGGTGTCGGGGAAACCGTAGACGTTCCTCTTTCCATCACGACTCCAGAACAGCCGATCAAAGGCTACGCGGGTCTGTACATGGTGGATGCCGATACAGATGAAGTGCTCGACCTTGTACCAGTAACAACGGATGCGGACGTTGTTAATGTCCTTTCCGGTAAAACGCGTGAAGGTACAGCGCTTGAAATTTCCCAAGACCTTTACCCGGATGGTGGAGCGGATACCGTTGTAGTAACGACCGCTTATAACTTCCCGGATGCCTTGTCAGCTGGACCAATGGCTTCTGCTGCAGAAGCGCCGGTCATCCCAGTAAACAGAGATGGGAAGCTGAGCAAGGAAGCGCTGAAAGAAATTGAGCGCCTTGGTGCAGAAAACGTTTATCTTGTCGGTGGAGAAGGCGTCGTTTCTCCTGATGTCTTCGCTCAGTTGAACACGATCAGTATTGCTTCTGATCAGATTGAGCGGGTTTCCGGTGATACACGTTACAGCACAAACCTTGAGATCGTAGAAAAACTGCAGAACGACTTTGGTTTTGAAGGAAATGGTGTATTCCTTGCAACAGGTAAAAACTATGCGGATGCGTTGAGTGCCGCTTCTATCGCAGGTGCTGAGGGCATGCCGATTGTATTGACAAACGGCAAGGATCTATCTGACGAAGCTCTGGCTGTCCTTGAAAACGAAGACGTTTATGTGGTCGGTGGAACAGGCGTCATCTCTGATGAGGTCGCTGACCAGGCGAAAGAAGTCGCCGTTTCCGTGGAGCGCCTGTCCGGTGCGAACCGTTACGGCACGCTCGTCAGCATTTTGGAAGAGTTCGAGCCGAATGCAGCGAATCTATTTGCTGCAAGCGGACGTAACTATCCGGATGCTCTTGCATCTGCACCGCTTGTAACAGGTAAAGATGGTATGCTCCTGCTCGTTCAGCCTGATGATCTTCCGAAAGAAGTGGATGCGTACTTAACGAAGTATGTGTATACCCATGATATCTCTTCTGTCACTGTTCTCGGCGGCGATGCTGCTGTAGGACCAGAAGCGAAGGAAGAACTTCAGAACAAAGTCACCAAATAAGCTGTTTTAAAAGAACCCTCCATACTGGAGGGTTCTTTTAATGGAAAAGCTCTGTTAAAGTCTGTTGTTTATATTCTAAACGATTACTAAATCGTCTCCGTCTGGAATCAGGGGTCCGGTCCGTTATTTACTCAGGGGATGGGATGGCAGGGAAAACCGTCCGCTTTCCGCGGGGAACGATGAGCCTCCTCGAACTTCGTTCTCCGGGGTCTCCCCTTGTTCCTTTTTCCCGCAGGAGTCTACCTGTTTTCCCTGCCACCCCTTTTGTAGTGGTGTAACGGACTTCGGTTATGTCCTTTCTAACTACCCTACTTTGAAGAGGCCGCTTTGGGAATGGCGGGACTCCTGTGGGATGAAGGTACATCGTGAGACCCCGGAAGGCGCAGCCTGAGGAGGCTCACGGTACCCCACGGAAAGGGAGTCATTCCCAAGGCCGCCTCATCCAAATCCCATGACAGAAAGGGGTGATCTGAGCTCACATGCTAAATAACAACACCAAGCAATAACAGAGCTAATGGAAAAAACTCCCGCGGACCTGCTTCGGCTGCGCGTAAATGGTCACATTGCGCTTATCGGCGGATCTTCAGCTCGTGCAGGCGGTTCCTACGCGGAATGGCAAGGGGTGGAGCTCCTGAAGGTACGGAAAATCATGTAGTTTCTATCTATGAGGGAAGCACCTTTTATACCGGCATTAACTTCATTATATTTCCATGGTAAAAATTTGTAGTACCATTTTCCTGGTTCCTCCGACCAAAATCCTATCAATCTATGTTGTTTTTTGTGAATATATGTTGACAGCGTTTTCAGAAAGCGCTATAGTATTAGTAACAAGTTAAGCATGTGGCGGAGATATGGAGACCCACACTATTTTGCATACAGCCTCATTCGTATGCACCTTAGTGCGGGTCTTTTTTTGGACACATGCCCCTTGAAAAATGAGAAAGAAGAGGTGAACAACATGTCCGAATTCTTAGCTGAACTGATTGGAACGATGATTCTGATTATCTTTGGTGGCGGTGTTGTTGGAGGGGTCGTTCTTAAAAATTCAAAAGCAGAAGGAGCCGGTTGGGTCGTTATCACCATTGGGTGGGGACTTGCTGTTGCGATGGGTGTGTACGCTGTGGGAAGCTTCACGGGTGCTCACATCAATCCGGCTGTAACGATAAGTTTTGCTGCAATTGGAGAATTTCCATGGGCGAAGGTGCCCCTTTACGTAACTGCTCAGATGATTGGTGCGGCGATCGGTGGAGTTATCGTATTCTTAAATTATCTGCCGCACTGGAGAGAAACGAAAGATCAGGGAGCCAAACTGGCGGTGTTTGCTACTGATCCAGCCGTACGCAGCCCTTTTTCCAACCTTGTCAGTGAAATCATTGGAACATTCGTCCTTATTATGGGGCTGCTGTTTATCGGTGCCAACGAATTTACAGAAGGATTGAATCCACTGATTGTGGGTGCGTTGATCATCGCGATCGGTATGTCGCTTGGCGGAGCGACTGGGTATGCGATCAACCCTGCCCGTGACCTTGGCCCCCGTATTGCCCATGCACTGCTTCCGATTCCTGGAAAAGGCGGATCAGACTGGGGTTACTCCTGGATACCGGTTGTTGGACCGATTTTAGGCGGTATCTATGGTGCACTATTCTACCGGGCCATGTTTATGTCTGAGTTCTCTGCAGGCTTCTGGGTAATGTCTGTCGTGATGGCGGTTATCCTGATTGGAGCAGCTAATGCAGAGATCAAAAAGGGGAAGACATTAGGTAATCAAGTAGAAGAAAAAATCAGCTGAAACGAAAAGGAGAGGGTTTGAATGTCAGAACAGTATATCTTATCCATTGATCAGGGAACGACAAGCTCAAGAGCCATTCTTTTTAACAAAGCGGGTAACATCGTTGAAACCGGCCAGAAGGAATTTGAACAATTCTTCCCGAAGCCGGGCTGGGTGGAACATGATGCGAACGAAATCTGGACATCCGTTCTTGCCTGTATTGCGGATGTATTAAGAAAAGCGGATGTAGAGCCGTCCCAAATTGCCGGAATCGGCATTACCAACCAGCGTGAAACGGCAGTGGTGTGGGACCGGAATACCGGGAAACCGATCTATCATGCGGTCGTCTGGCAGTCCCGTCAGACCGAAGACATCTGTAAAGAGCTTCGTGCCGCCGGTCATAATGAGCTGTTCCGCAGTAAAACAGGTCTTCTGCTTGACCCGTACTTCTCGGGAACGAAAGTGAAGTGGATTCTTGATCATGTCGACGGAGCGAGAGAAAAAGCGGAGAATGGCGATCTTATGTTTGGAACGATCGACACATGGCTGGTTTATAAGCTTTCCGGTGGCAAAACGCACATTACCGATTATTCCAACGCTTCCCGTACATTGATGTACAACATCTATGACCTGCAGTGGGATGACGAACTGCTGGACATCCTTGGCGTACCAAAATCCATGCTGCCGGAAGTGAAGCCTTCTTCCGAAGTGTATGCGCAGACGGTTGATTATCATTTCTTCGGTCACGAAGTTCCGATCGCCGGTATAGCTGGAGATCAGCAGGCCGCTTTATTCGGACAAGCCTGCTTTGAAAAAGGCATGGCCAAAAATACTTATGGTACAGGCTGCTTTATGCTGATGAACACAGGTGAGGAAGGCGTCGCTTCTGAGCACGGTCTATTGACAACGCTTGCCTGGGGCTTGGACGGTAAAGTGGAATACGCGCTTGAAGGAAGTATTTTCGTTGCTGGTTCTGCCATTCAGTGGCTTCGCGACGGCCTGAAAATGATTGAAAGCGCACCGGAATCCGAAGGGTATGCCACGTCTGTAGAGTCTTCCGACGGCGTTTATCTTGTACCTGCCTTCGTTGGTCTTGGGACACCATACTGGGATAGTGATGCCCGTGGTGCGATGTTCGGATTGACACGTGGCACAACAAAAGCCCACTTCATCCGTGCCACACTTGAGTCCCTCGCTTATCAGACGAAAGATGTCCTGGACGCGATGATTGCTGACTCCGGCATTGATCTGAAATCCCTGCGCGTCGATGGGGGAGCCGTGAAGAACGATTTCCTTATGCAGTTCCAAAGTGACATCCTTGGTGTGCCTGTTGAGCGTCCAATTGTACAGGAAACAACAGCCCTTGGTGCTGCCTTCCTGGCAGGACTGGCTGTCGGCTACTGGAAAGACAAAGAGGAAATCAAACAGCACTCTGATAATGACCGTACATTTACAGGTCAGATGGGTGCTGATGAGCAGGAAGAGCTTTACAGCGGATGGAAGAAAGCTGTGGAAGCGACACGTAAATTCAAGTAATCAAATGAAGGGTACCTCTGATTATCAGAGGTGCCCATTCTTATAAAGTGAGGGGATAATCGATGAAAAAATTAGTCAACGATCCAAATCTTGTGATTACAGAAATGCTTGATGGGTTTGTCGCTGCTCATGCTTCGACCGTGAAGAGAGTGGAGGATACAACCGTTGTGGCGAGGAAAAATGCACCCGTGTCCGGAAAAGTCGGTATCGTCAGTGGGGGCGGAAGCGGTCATGAACCGGCCCACGCCGGTTATGTCGGGGAAGGCATGCTGGATGCTGCTGTTTCCGGTGAAGTATTCACATCGCCCACCCCTGACCAGGTCTTCGAAGCGATCAAAGCTGTGGACAGCGGAAAAGGCGTGCTGCTCGTTATTAAAAACTACAGCGGTGATGTGATGAACTTTGAAATGGCTGCTGAACTCGCCGAAGCCGAAGGGATTCAAGTGGATCAAGTCGTCGTTAATGACGATGTTGCCGTCGAAGACAGTTCTTTTACAACGGGCCGGCGTGGAGTCGCAGGAACGGTTTTCGTTCATAAACTGGCAGGCGCATTGGCTGAGACGGGAGCATCCCTTGAAGAAGTGAAGCAGACGGCTGAAAAAGTGGTTCAACACGTACGCACGATGGGTGTCGCACTACGTCCATGCATCATGCCGTCTTCGGGGGAAGAAAGCTTTGAACTTGGCGATAAGGAAATCGAAATGGGAATCGGCATCCACGGCGAACCGGGCATTGAGAAAAAGCCGCTCGTCACCGCAGACGAGATCACATCCGAGATGGTTGAACGCATTCTTCCTGAACTCAAATTGAACGAAAACGACGAAGTCGCCGTCATGGTGAACGGCATGGGAGCGACACCGGAAATGGAACTTTACATCGTGAACCGTAAAGTACATGAACTTCTGGCCGAGAAGAATGTCACCGTTTCTCATACGTTCGTAGGGGAATATATGACATCTCTTGAAATGGCCGGATGTTCGATTACGGTTCTGAAAGTGGACGACCAATTGAAAGAACTGCTGGATGCCCCTAGTCAAGCACCGGCTTTCCGTATATAAAGGAGTGTTTCAGATGAATGTCAATCAAACGGCAGCATGGATTACACACTACAATCAGCATCTCCAGGATCAAAAAGACTACCTAACTTCCCTGGACAGGAAGATTGGTGACGGTGATCACGGAATCAATATGGCAAGAGGATTCGCTGAAGCTGCCAAGGCAGTGGAGGCAGAAACGTTTGAGACATCAGCAGACGTGTTGAACAAGGCCGCTGTGACGGTGATGTCCAAGGTTGGCGGAGCTTCGGGCCCGTTATATGGGACAGCCTTATTGAAAATGTCCATGGCGGCTAAAGGGAAAGACATCGAAGGCAATGTTTTTGCGGACATGTTTGAAGCCGCGATTGACGGAATCAAACAGCGGGGAAAAGCAGAAACCGGAGAAAAAACGATGCTCGATGTGTGGGTTCCTGTTCTTGAGGAAGTGAAGAGCCGCGGATTTGATGCAGCGAATGTGGAAGAAGCCGCTCAGAAGGCCATGGAAGCGACGAAGGATTTAACCGCTACCAAAGGGAGAGCCTCCTACTTGAAAGAGCGCTCCAAAGGGCATCTGGACCCTGGTGCTGTATCCTCCTATTACTTATTTGCGAGCCTTTCTGAGGCGCTGAAGGAGGAAGGCTGATGACTGTAGGAATTCTATTAGTCTCACACAGTGAGAAGGTTGCGGAAGGTGTGAAAGATCTTATTCATCAGGTTGTCGGTGATCTTCCAATCGAAGCCGCCGGGGGCACGGATGAGGGAGAACTTGGGACAAGCTTTGAAAAGATACAGACCGCTTTGGAAAAGGTCACAGAAAAAGCGGAAAGCACGGTCGTCTTTTATGATCTCGGCAGTGCGCGGATGAATGCCGAAATGGCTATTGAAGTCACAGAGTCCGATCAGATCAAACTTGTCTCCCACCCGATTTTGGAAGGGGCTTATCTTGCCGCTGTTGAAGCAAGTATAGATAAAAGTCTGGAAGAGATTCTGGACTCGCTTGAAAAAGAATTTGGAAAATCGTAATCAAAAAACCACGCCGGTTCGGCGTGGTTTTTTTGTATGGATGAAAATGGTGGATGGACTTGGTCTTCCTGATCACTTTGGAAAATCCAAAAACCGGCGATGAGCAGCACGTGATACGGCTCCCATTTGACTTCTTATCATATCCATAGATGTATAGGCAGCGATATAGTTTTGCTTACTTCAATTTAATTTGTACCGGCTTGCTTTTTTGTTTATCTTTTGAATCATTTGTTTTCCTGTTTTCCTTTTGCAGGGCCGTTCGTTTTATTGAACTTGTGACATCATGTATCATATCGCCCATATCGTGAACGGAATCAATTAAGGGATCAACGGCTTCCATTTTCCCTTTTACATCAGTTGAAATTTTGTTAGCTTCATGGATCAGTTCTTCAGCCTCATCTGTAATGCTGTTGACTGATTTTCGAGCGTCAGACAGCGTCTCTTTAGTTTCCGTAAGTGTTGCCATAAGTTTTCGTAAAGTGAAAATTAAAAAGATGACGAGACAAATAAACCCGACCGCTGCAATGGTAACACTCCACTCAATCATTAAAACCACCTCCCTTCTTCTCTCTAAATCTATGGAAGGGAAGGCTCGGACATTCCAGTGAACGGGAAGGTAGCTGCAATTGCTGATACACCATTATAAACTGGATACGCACCAACAGCAGGCAGCCATGTTCGTTTGTATAGTCGCGCAGCATCATGGCATATAGTGATAGGAAGGGAGTGGATTCAATGGCCGTAATGTTTGATAAAGACCACTTTGTCGATGATCGTTTGCTGAGTGTTAGTGTGAAGAATAAAGGTTTGAATTATGGCCTGGGTTGTATAAATGGTATCCGAGCTTTTTGGAATTCCGGCCAAGAACAATTATCATTATTCCGACTAAACGATCATTTAAAGAGATTTGAGCAGTCTGGTGAGAGTTTGTTTATTAAAATCCCCTATTCCATAGAAGAATTATCGTACATCATAAAAAAGATGCTGATCATCAACCGGGTGACTCAGGATGTTTATATACGTCCGATTTGTTTTAAAGACAGCAATACCTTACGTCCCGACCTGAGAGATCCGTTTAATCATCTGGCTGTCTACATGGATGAATCAGAATACAAGTCTGAACCTTCCTTTAAGGTGGCGGTTTCTTCCTGGACGAGAATAGGAGGCAATATGATTCCTCCTCAAGCGAAGACGACCGCTGGTTATATGAATTCGGGATTAGCGATACTTGAAGCATCTTTGAATGGATATGATGAGGCCGTCTTTTTAACAAAAGAAGGAAATGTGAGCGAAGGGGCTACGGAAAATATTTTCATCGTTAAAGGAAATGAAGTCTTCACTCCCCCTTTATCTGATGACATTCTTCCGGGAGTCACTCGTAATACAGTAGCGGAAATACTGGAGAGAGAGTTGAAGTTACCGCTGTATGAAAAGAGTTTGGCAAGATTTCAATTATACGATGCGGATGAAATTTTCTTTACGGGAACGGCTGTTGGAATTAAGCCGGTAGTTGAAGTTGATCGAAGAGTCATAGGGCAAGGGAAGCCGGGAAAGGTTACGTTGGAAATTCAGCACGTATACAATCGGATGGTCCGGGGAAACTGCCGTCTTATCTTCATTACTGTACTTCTGTCTATTAAATTCGGGAAAACGTAGTCTACATGAAAAATATCGCTCAGGATCCTGTAGTCCCCTTTGATGATTTTACTACATCTTCATTTTAGAGTTGGTGTTAAATAACAAGATAATCAATGAGCTTCTATTCTCCTAAGTCTCCGATGAAAGTATCACGTCCTCTTTTTTTCCTTCGTTTACTCTTATTTAACGCTCTTCTCTATCTTCCGTGACAGCGATAAGAGGCTTCTGGTTTCAAGGGGGGGAAGTAAGGATATGGAAAAGGAGGGAGGGCATTTTTATATGAAAGTATTGGTGATTGCCTGCGTCATGCTTGGCATCTTAGTCGTCCAGATTATCAGTTTCTTCTATCCAAGTTGGAAAGAGTTAAAAGAAGCCCCCTTTTCCGATGGGAAAAATAGAGGGTTTGGTTGGCTGGGATTCGGCATACTGCTTCTTATGATTATCTTAAGCCAGCTTATTCTTCCAATATAGTTACCCGCTTTATAACAGTCACCCAGAACCTAAACTCCGGGGGGTGTATTTTCTCTCCTCGTTTGAAAATGAACGCCTCTGGCTGGGCTCTCCCTCCTCTTCACCTATATGCTCCCTGCCTTGAAGGAAGTAGTCTTATTCTACTACGATAAGTATGTTTTCCTGCTCCTCTGTTTTACCAAAACAACTAGTCAAAACCCCATGTACATAAATGAAGAAATATCCTTCAATCGTATTGTTAGTCTCCAGGTAAGGAACGATTCCGACAGGTTGGCAAGGTGTCATTTTTGTGTCATGACACCTTGCCGCTGTATTTCTATCTTATTTTTGGAAGTTGAGGATGATGTTCTTTAAGAGCGGAGCCTTCTGCCGGTCTCATGATCCGGCGCCTCCGTCTCAGCCCCTTTAGACTTCATAAACGACAACGAATATTGGTTGAACGTGTGGGGAGCATCCAGGTTTACGACGTGTCCGGATCCCTTCACTTCAATAAAGTCAGCGTTAGGGAGCCCTGAGATATCCTCCAGCACATGATCGATGAACATATGATCTCCTTCGCCCATCATGTAAAGCTTCGGGACATGAGCGGATGGCTCGGCGGCTTCTGTGAACGTCCCTCTGACGGTCGGAGCGATGTCATACCAGCCGAGGAATTCGTTTCTTTTCATTTGGGCCGCCTCTTTAATAAACGAATTTCTGGATTCCTGATGATTTTTACGTGGCATAAGGATGTGAGCAAATATCGTATACAGCCACATGTGCGGCACAAACTTTTTGACCATGCTGCCGATCAGCAGCAACAGCTTGGGAAGTGGTGTAATTTTCGTAATCACTCCGCCAAGGACAGCCGTTTCGACACGATTGGGAGCAATGGCAAGGATTTGATGGACAACGACGGCCCCCAATGATATTCCCACCATATGAGCTTTGTGAATACCGATATCATCGAGGACATCGACAACATCCCGGGCTCCCCGCGTAAATGAAAAATCGTCAACGTCAAGAACGCTTGGAGATTTTTTATGTCCTCTTAAATGCACGGCGACCACATTAAAATGATTTCGATAGCTTTTAATCTGAGGGAAGAAGATATTTGCACTTCCCCCGATACCGTGAATTAAAAATACGTACTCTTTATTTGGGTCATTACCGAAAATCTTATATTCTAACAAATATTTTTCTCCTGTCTATAAAAAAATTCCTTTAGAATATTTATAACATATTGTGTACCATTATTGTTTAAATCTCTGAATTCTTCAGCACATTCCTTGGACCCTGTTATCCTAAGCTTTTATCCCTGGTGGAGAAGGAGAGGGGTCTGCCTTTGTATGGATAATTTTTGCAGTAATTTTCGGAAAGGTGTTGTATTTTGAGAAAATTTAAAATAATATAAAAAGTAACATACCCACCGGTAGGTATGTGGACTCTCAGTGAGGAAAGAGGTTGATCACATGCATTTACGCTTGACCGATGAACAGGAAATGGTAAGAAAAACCATTCGTAAATTTGTGGAAAAGGAACTAATACCTCTGGAAAACGATGTGCTTCGTAATGAACGGGAAGGAAAGCCGAGCCTTCCGGAAGGGAAGATGGAAGAACTTCAACAGAAGGCGAAGGAAGCGGGCTTCTGGGGGATCAATACCCCGGCTGACTATGGCGGCGCAGATTTAGGGCAGATGATGCTGGCCATCGTTCAAATGGAAGTTGCACGAACGTTTGTGCCTTTCCAGTTTGGCGGTTCTGCCGACAATATTCTCTATTACGGAAATGAGAAACAGAAGGAAACGTACTTAATCCCGACGATTCAGGGAGAGAAGAAATCCTGTTTTGCGATGACAGAACCGGGAGCCGGGTCGGATACGAGGAACCTTCGGACAACAGCGGTGAAGGATGGCAGTGACTGGGTGATCAATGGAGAGAAAACATTCATCACCGGTGGAAATGAAGCAGACTTTGTCATGGTCATTGCGGTAACCAACAAAGAGCTTCATCAAGAATCGAATGGACGAAAAGGGGTGACCTGTTTCATTGCAGATCGTTCGATGGGCTGGGAATCTGAGTACATCCATACGATGGGCGAATGGGGTCCGGCGGCTCTCATTTTTGATAACGTCCGGGTTCCGGAGGAAAATATCCTTGGTGAGATCGATCATGGGTATGATCTCGGCCTTGAATGGATCGGGTTTGCCCGCTGGATCGTGGGAGCACGCGCGGTTGGTGCAGCAGAGCGTCTGCTGAACATGGCCATCGATTATGCGAACGAACGCGAAACCTTCGGAAAGCCGATTGGGGAGCGGCAGGCGATTCAATGGCAGATTGCGGATTCCGCTGTGGAGGTGGAAGCAGCGAAGTGGCTCGTATTAAACGCGGCCTTTACGTTGGACCAGGGAGAGGATAACCGGCACTACGCATCGATGGCGAAGCTGTACGGAGCGAACATGGGCAACAATGTGATCGACCGTGTTCTACAGATTCACGGCGGTATGGGCTATACGCGGGAACTGCCGATTGAACGGTGGTACAGGGAAGCAAGGCTGTGGCGGATTTATGACGGGACAGACGAGATTCAACGGTTGATCATATCCAGAAATCTATTAAAAGGCCATGTGAAGATTGGTTGATGGAGGAGGTATACGATGAGGGAGAGATTTAAAGACAGGACAGCCTTTATCACCGGTGGGAGCCGTGGTATCGGAAAAGGTATAGCCTGCCATTTCGCAGAAAACGGAGCGAAGGTGGCCGTTATTGACGTCAATGAGGAAGCGCTTCAGGAACTGGAGGCAGAATTCCGTGACGAAGGCTTTGAAGTCTTCTGCCAAAAAGCGGATGTGACACAGTACAAAGAAGTCGAAAAGGCTGTAAAGGAGACCCACGAGCGGTTTGGATCGGTCGATATTCTGATTAACAACGCCGGTGTCATCCGTGACAATATGCTCTACAAAATGACAGATGAGGACTGGGATACCGTAATGGATGTCCATTTAAAAGGGTCCTTTCATGCAGCCAGAGCCGTTCAGTCGTATATGGTGGAACAGAAGTACGGCCGAATCGTGAACATTTCCTCGACCTCTGCGCTCGGAAACCGTGGTCAGGCGAACTATGCCACCGCTAAAGCCGGTCTGCAGGGATTTACGAAGACGCTGGCGATTGAGCTTGGGAAATACGGCGTGACCGCCAACGCGGTAGCCCCCGGATTCATTGAAACCGATATGACGAAAGCGACAGCTGCCCGGATCGGGATTACTTTTGATGAGCTTGTCCAGGCTAGTGTGGCTCAGATTCCTGTCGGGCGGAGCGGAAAGCCGGAGGATATAGCAAATACGGCAGCTTTCTTTGCGGATGAAGCTTCATCTTTTGTCAACGGCCAGGTCATCTACGTCGCAGGTGGACCAAGAACGTAACAAAAAAGGAGAGGTGTCCGTGTTTAAAGAAACGGTAGGAAAAAAATCGACGCCGGTAAAGAACGTCGTTGAACGTGGGGCAGTGAAGAAGTTCGCAGAAGCCATCGGGGATCCGCATCCGTTGTTTATCGATGAAGAAGCGGTGCAGCGAAATATTGCTCCGCCTACCTTTCCGCGGGTGTTTGAATATGGGGGGATCGAAGGACTCCACCTCCCTGAAAAAGGATTGATTCACGGGGAGCAGCATTATCACTACAGCCGCCCTCTCTATGTGGGGGAAGATGTTTATTGTTACGCCCAGGTGGACGATTATTATGAGCGGAGCGGACGGAGCGGCGAGATGGGGTTTCTTAAAGTGAAGCGGTATGGCGAAGATATTGACGGCCGGCTCATTTTTTCAGAAGAACAGGTTGTGATCATTACGGAAGCGGTCAGAAAGGGGATGAACGTATGAACCCAATGGACGGCGTCCAGCCCGGAGATAAGCTGAAGACGGTGACGCTTCCGGCTGTAACAAGACTTGATTTAATCAAATATGCCGGGGCATCCGGGGATTATAATCCGATTCATACGGTTGATGAAGAAGCAGAAAAAGCAGGGCTCCCCGGCGTGATTGCGCATGGGATGTGGACGATGGGAAGTCTTGCCAAGCTGTTCACTCCTTTTTATGAAGATGGATTTATCCAGGATTATTCCATCCGCTTTCAGGGGATGGTGTTTGTCGGCGACGTCCTGACCCTGCATGCGGATGTCGTCAGTCACGAGGAATCCATGATTACATTTGATGTCTATGCGAGAAACCAGCAGGAAAAAGATGTGATTCGTGGAAATGTGGTATTCAGGAAGCATTTAGAAACTTCAGCTACATAAAGGGGGAAAAGCGATGTATTTTGAGCATTCTGAGAAAGTGATAAAGCTGCAGGAGAAGCTGACGACGTTCATGGAAAAACACATTTACCCGAATGAAGCCTTGTATGAGGAGCAGTTGAAAAAGGAAGACCGCTTTTCTGAAGTTCCACCGATCATGGAGGAATTGAAAACGAGGGCAAAAGAAGAGGGATTGTGGAACTTATTTCTCCCCGAAAGTGAATACGGGGCCGGCCTTACAAACATGGAATACGCGCCGCTGTGTGAGATCATGGGACGTTCGGCCATTGCACCGGAAGTCTTCAACTGCGCCGCACCGGATACAGGCAATATGGAAGTACTCGTACGCTATGGGACAGAGGAACAGAAAAAGCAGTGGCTGGAGCCTTTGCTGCGCGGGGAAATCCGTTCCTGCTTTTCAATGACAGAGCCGGATGTCGCTTCTTCCGATGCTACAAACGTGCAGACGAGCATCACGAAAGTCGGAGATGAATACGTCATTAATGGGACGAAATGGTGGTCGTCAGGTGCCGGTGATCCCCGCTGTAAAATCAGTATCGTGATGGGGAAAAACGATCCGGATGCGGCAAGGCATGAACAGCAGTCGATGATCCTTGTACCACTGGATTCCGAAGGCGTTACGATAAAGCGCTTACTTCCCGTCTTCGGCTATGATCATGCCCCACATGGGCACGCGGAAATTGAATTCAAGGATGTCCGTGTACCGGCCTCCAACCTTCTGTGGGACGAAGGTAAAGGATTTGCTATCGCCCAGGGCCGGCTTGGACCGGGGCGGATTCATCACTGCATGCGTACGATCGGCGCAGCAGAACGGGCGCTCGAGCTGATGTGCGAACGTGTGAAAAGCAGGCAGGCTTTTGGAAAACCGCTGGCTGACCAAGGGGTGGTCCGTGAGTGGATTGCAGATTCCCGGATTGATATTGAACAAGCCCGCCTGCTTACATTAAAAGCGGCCTACATGATGGATACGGTCGGCAACAAGGAAGCTAAATCTGAAATCGCCATGATTAAGGTGGTGGCCCCGAACATGGCGTTGAAAGTCATTGACCGCGCCATCCAGGCCTTCGGAGCGGCTGGTGTGAGCGGAGATTTTGAACTGGCGGCCAACTGGGCCAACATTCGTACGTTACGGCTGGCGGACGGGCCTGATGAAGTTCACCGCCGGGCAATCGCCAAGTATGAGCTGGCGAAAGACTATGCAAGGAGCATGGTCCATGCACGCCAGTGAGCTGTTTAATCTCACGGGTCAGGTAGCGGTCGTTACAGGTGGTGGGCGCGGTCTTGGCAGACAGATGGCTCAAGGCCTGGCTGAGTCAGGCGCGCATGTGGTCGTCTGCTCCAGAAAGTATGAGCCCTGCCTGGATGTGAGTGAGCAGCTGAAGGAGCACGGTGTGGATGCTCTTGCATTCGCTTGTGATGTCACCGACCCGGATTCCATCCAGGACGTCGTAGACAAAACCGTCGACCACTTCGGAAAAATTGATATTCTCGTCAACAACAGTGGAGCCACTTGGGGCGCTCCTGTCGAGGACATGCCGCTGAGTGCGTGGCAGAAGGTATTCCAAGTGAATGTGACCGGCACCTTTCTCATGTCCCAGGCGGTCGGCCGTGTGATGCTGAAGCAGGGAGAAGGAGCAATCATTAATATCTCTTCTGTGGCAGGCATGAAAGGATCGGATCCGGAGTATATGGATACGATCGGCTACAATTCCAGCAAGGGTGCCGTTTTAACCTTTACTAAGGATCTGGCGGTGAAATGGGGGCCGAGGGGCATCCGCGTCAATGCCATTGCGCCGGGATTTTTCCCGACGAAAATGTCGGAAGTGCTTATGGAGCGGAGCGGTGAGGCGTTCTTGAAGAATACCCCGCTCCGGAAGTTCGGCAGTGAAGATGACTTGAAAGGTGCGGTGATTTTCCTAAGTTCGAAAGCATCAAAGCATATCACAGGGGATGTGATTATCATTGATGGTGGATCACATGCGATGTGAAAAGGAGGAAGAATATGAGTGATCGAGAGGCTGTCATCGTTTCAGCCGTCCGGACAGCGATAGGCAGGCAGGGCGGAGCACTGGCTTCTGTTCCTGCCCACTTTCTTGGGGCCGAAGTCATCAAAGAAGCGGTGAAGCGTTCGGGTGTACAGGCAGACAGAATTGAAGATGTCATTTTTGGTAACGTGCTGAGTGGTGGCGGGAACATTGCGAGACTGTCAGCCCTGCAGTCCGGGTTATCGATGGAGCTTCCCGGCCTGACGGTGGACCGGCAGTGTGGATCAGGATTGAATGCGATCCATCTGGCTGCCCAGGCCATTGAAGCGGGACATGGAGAAGTGTATGTCGCAGGAGGAACGGAAAGTATGAGCCGGGCGCCGTACTTGATGGACAAGCCTGAGCGTGCCTACCATCCGGCTCCACCGAAATTCAGAGGATCGCAGCTTTCACCTGAGGAAATCGGGGATCCACCGATGGGGATGACAGCCGAAAACCTGGTGGAAAACTACCAGATCTCCAGAGAGGATCAGGATCAGTTCGCCCAGGCGAGTCAGGAACGGATGGCGGCTGCTGTGGAAGCCGGACGTTTTACCGAGCAGATCGTCCCCCTTCATATTCCGGTGAAAAAAGGAGAGCCGGTCGTATTTGATAAAGATGAGCACCCGCGCCCGAACTCTACGCTTGAGGGCATGGCGAAGCTTCCACCGGCTTTTCGGAAAGAAGGGTCCGTGACGGCAGCCAACAGCTCGGGCTTGAATGATGCGGCCTCAGCTCTCACAATCATGTCGCGGGCCAAAGCGGAGGAAATGGGAGCTTCTCCTATGGCTGAAGTCCTCGGCTGTACGGTCGCAGGTGTAGATCCGAACATGATGGGAATCGGCCCGGTGCCGGCTGTGAAGAAGGTCCTGAAGAAAACGGGATTATCCTTGGAAGATATGGACGTGATTGAAATCAATGAGGCGTTCGCGGCCCAGGTATTAGCCTGCCAGGCGGAACTGGACATGGATATGGATAAGGTGAATGTGAACGGCGGAGCCATAGCCCACGGTCATCCGCTAGGCGCTACCGGGGCGATCCTTGCAGTAAAAGCCATTTATGAACTGCAGCGTCAGAAAGCCTCTTACGCGCTGGTGATGGCTTGTATCGGCGGCGGGCAGGGGATCGCTATGATTTTGGAACGTTCGAAATAAGGTCTCTTTCATAAAAAACGGGGATGTTATAATAAAATCACTTCCCAACATGAAAGGACACGGTATCTATGAAACAGGAAATCATTCAAACAAGTATTCATTTATTTGATAAAAAAGGCTTCACCGAAACGTCTCTCCAGGAAATCGTCGAGGAGATCGGCGTGACAAAAGGAACATTTTATTACTACTTTAAAAATAAACAGGAGCTGCTGACGGATATCCATCTGGATTTCATTGAATTCCTGCTCGGAAACCAGCAGAAAATCTTAAACGACACCAATCAGGATTCCAAGGACAAACTGCGTTCGATGATTTTCATGGTGCTGGACAGCATCAAGTACAGGAAAAAGAGCGCACGGATCTTTTTCCGTGAAATACGCAACCTCGGCCCTGATTATTTAGAACAGATTGTAGAAAAAAGGGACCAGTTCCGCGTCAACCTCCAACAGCTGGTGGAAGAAGGAATCGAAAAGGGGGATTTCCAAAGCAGTCTGGATCCGAATATGGTGACAAGAGGCATCCTTGGGATGACGAACTGGAGCTATTACTGGTTTGACCCGGACCGGGAAGTGTCGGCCGAAGAACTGACGAACATTTACTTGTCGATGATCTTGAATGGAATCAGCTCCAAGGAATGACAAGCCTTTTTCATAAGGCTTCGACATTCACATACTGACTGGTAGGAATGGATGGTGTGAGATGATTTATAAAAGCGTGGTAGGAATCAGGTTTTCTGAAACGGATATGGCCGGTCACGTGAATAACACGAGTTATTTCATCTATTTGGAGGAAGCGCGGGGAAAGTTTTTTCGCGACTTGTTTCAAGAACAGGAGGATACGCTCGGCCGGTTTATCCTCGCGTCAACGAAGTGTGACTTCATCAGTCAGGCCTACTTCGGACAGCACCTGCTTATAGAAACGACGATCTCAAAAATTGGAACTTCCAGCTTTACATTTGCCCACCGCGTTTATGTAGAAGGCACCGACCAGCTTGTAGCTGCATCGGAAGCGGTGGTTGTCCATTTCAATTATGAAAGGCAGAAAAGCGAAGCCCTCCCGCCGGAATGGCGGGTGATGCTTGAGGATTACGTAAAAAAGGGGGTGAACCTTTGAGTCGTTTTACAAACAAAGTGGCCGTTGTAACAGGAGCGGGCAGTGGGATCGGGGAGCAGACAGCCAAAAAACTTGCCCTTGAAGGAGCGTCTGTCGTCCTTGTCGGGCGTACAAAGGAAAAACTGGAGCGGGTGGCCGCTGACATTCTGGAAAACGAAGGGGCAGAGGTCTTTGTTTTCCAAGCGGATGTGAAAAGCGAGAATCAAGTAGCCGGACTTGCTTCCTTCGTCGAAGAAACGTTTGGGGATCTGCATATCCTTGTGAACAATGCGGGAACATCGGGCAATGCGACGATTATGGAACTGGGTGCTGATGAATGGGACAGGATTCAGGAAACGAATATCAAAAGTGTGTTTCTGACCTCCAAGGCGCTTGGGAAAATTATGATGGAAGGTTCGGATGGTGCACGGTCCATCATCAATGTGGCATCCCTGTCCGGCCATAAGGCAGGAGCAAAAATCCCGCACTACAGCTCATCGAAAGCGGCGGTGATTCATTTCACACGTTCTCTTGCTCTTGAATTTGCTGAAAAAGGGATCCGCGTCAATTCCGTATCACCGGGATTCGCTGAAACCCCGATGACGGCGGATGGTCTGAAGAACAAACGCTTTGAAGAGGCTGTCAATCGCAATACAGCGCTTGGAAGAGTCGGACAGCCGGAGGAAATCGCCAGCGTCATCTGTTTTGCTGCGTCCGATGAAGCCTCATACATGACAGGTTCAGATCTTCTTGTTGATGGAGGCTGGCTCATAAAGTAGTCTGTCTGAATTTTTGGTAACGCTTACATTAAAGAGGAGTGATCTCATGCTGACCAAGCATTATGATTTCTGGCCGACGTTAACGAAGACACTCACGATTCCTGAAACGACACTCTACGATAACCTGCGTATATCCGCCGAGCGCTATCCAACCCATGAAGCGATCCGCTATTATGGAACGGGTCTTTCCTACGGGGAATTGAAGGAACAGGTAGACAGCCTGGCCGGATACCTTCAGGTCCATTTGGACGTGGACAAGGGAGATAAAGTCTTGTTGTTCATGCAGAATTCTCCGCAGTTCATTATCGGGTATTATGCCATTTTACGAGCGGGAGCGGTCGTTGTACCGATCAATCCGATGCTGAAGACGAACGAACTGGAGTTTTATGTGAAAGACGGGGCCATCAAACATGCCCTTGCTGGACAGGAACTGATGGATGTCGTCGAACCGCTCTTGGAATCGTCGTCCCTGTCATCCATTGTAGCCGCGGCCTACTCTGATTATGTGAAGGAATCCGGCAGCGTGGAGCTACCGCCGGAAGTGTCGGCTGCTAAACAAGTGTATACCGAGGAGGCCGTTCACGTAT
Organism: Halobacillus sp. AWH4_228; assembly: GCF_056158365.1. NCBI lineage: Bacteria > Bacillati > Bacillota > Bacilli > Caryophanales > Bacillaceae > Halobacillus > Halobacillus sp. AWH4_228. The sequence continues at coordinate 1,024,141 of NZ_JBSWTE010000001.1, forward strand.
GGTCGGAAGCTCTTGCTCTGCATGTGCCTGCCAGAGACGTCGCTGCGAGTGTCGATGATCTCGCTGTCATGCCGTATACGTCAGGGACGACCGGACTTCCAAAAGGCTGTATGCATACGCACCGGACCGTCCAGGCGAATACACTCGGTGCCTATTACTGGTCACGCGTGACGATGGATGCCCGCTCCCTCGGGACGCTTCCCCTGTTCCACGTCACTGGTATGGTCCACAGCATGCATATGCCGATTTACAGTGGAAGCACGATGGTGCTTATGACACGTTGGAACAGGGAAACCGCCCGGCAGCTGCTGAGCAGCGAGCAGTGTACTCACTGGGTGACGATCAGTACGATGCTTGTGGATTTTCTGGCGAACCCTGAACTGCAGGCGGAGGACATGGCTTCTCTTCATGGCATATCCGGAGGCGGTGCTGCTTTTCCGAAGGCACTTGGCGAAAAATTGTACAAGCTGACAGGTCTTGAATTTGTGGAAGGATACGGGCTTTCAGAAACGATTGCCCAGACCCACTTCAATCCACAGGAGCGGCCGAAAATGCAGTGCCTCGGCATTCCTTCCTTTGATGTCGATGCGAGAATCATCGACCCCGGGACTCTTGAGGAAATGGGCGCCGGGGAGATTGGTGAAATTGTCGTGCATGGCCCCCAGGTGATGACCGGCTATTACAACCGGGAGGATGAAAACGAGCATGCGTTTATCCATATCGATGGGAAATCCTTTTTCAGAACGGGAGATATTGGACGCTTTGACGAAGAGGGCTACTTTTTCATGGTCGATCGTTTGAAGCGGATGATCAACGCTTCCGGCTACAACGTATGGCCGACAGAAGTCGAGTCTGCGCTCTACGATCATCCAGCAGTCCAGCAGGCGTGTGTCGTCGGGGTTCCTGATCCAAGAAAAGGAGAGGAAATCAAAGCTTTTGTCATTTTGAATGACGGCTTTGAGGGAGAGATCACGGAAGATGCGATCATTTCCTGGGCCAAAGAAAAGATGGCTGCCTATAAGTATCCACGCAAGGTGGAATTTGTCGAGGCATTCCCGATGACCAACAGCGGGAAAATCCTCTGGCGCAAGCTTCAGGAACAGGAAAGGCAGAAGGCAGAAACCGGACCACTGGAATAATAACACCCGGTCCCGGTAAATCCGGGGCCGGCCGCTTTTAAATTGAAGGTAAAGGGGACGTTCCATGGATATCTTCATTCAGCAGGTGTTTAATGGTTTGACGATTGGAAGTGTCTACAGTCTGGTGGCGCTTGGTCTGACACTTGTGTACGGCATCCTTCACATTCCGAACTTTGCCCATGGCGCATTATACATGCTGGGTGCGTACATAACCTTGACGATGATGCTTTTGTGGGGGATCCATTACTGGATTGCGATGGCTGTTTCGGTTCTTGTTGTCGGTCTGCTTGGAGTGTTAATGGACAGACTGGTGTTTCATCCCCTTCGTAATGCACCGCCGATCCATGACAAAATTGCGGCCATCGGTATTTTATTGTTTCTTGAAGCCTTTGCCCAGCTGATCTGGGGAGCGGACTACCGTACAATGGAAACGCCATATGGTCAGGTCGTCAACCTTTTCGGAATGACCGCAACGACGCAGCGTGTCCTGATTAATATCGGAGCTGTCGTCGTCATGATTCTGCTTTACTTGTTTTTGAAAAAGACGTACACAGGCTCCACGATCATTGCTATGGCACAGAACCGCGAAGGGGCCAGTTTAGTGGGCATCAACACAAGCCGGGTCGCCATGCTGACGTTCATGCTGTCCGGGGGCCTCGCCGCTGTTGCTGCTTCTTTATCCGCACCCATCAACCTTGTGTTTCCCGGTATGGGGCATCTCGTCATTCTGAAAGCTTTCGTCATTATTATCCTTGGGGGGATGGGCAGCGTACCCGGAGCTATTTTAGGCGGGTACATTCTAGGGTTTACCGAAAGCCTTGGAGCCACGTACATCTCGAATGACTACAAGGATATCATTGCCTTCTTAATGCTTGTGATCATTCTGTCGATCAAGCCTAAAGGATTGTTTTCAAGGGAGGGCTTTTAATTGGTCTCACTTCTGAAAAACAGAGGATGGATCATGGGGTTTATCGCTGCCGGCGTTCTATTTCCCTTTGTTCTGCCCAACGCTTATTTTCTGCATATTTTAACGCTCGCCTTTATTTGGATGATTGCCGTATACGGTCTGAATCTACTGGCCGGCTACACCGGTTATTTGTCCCTGGCCCATGCTGGATTTTTTGCCGTCGGTGCGTACGGGTTGGGATTGTTGACGGTCAAGACAGGTATGAACTACTGGTTCGCGCTCCTCCTGGCCTGCCTGATCACTAGTGCGGTCGGTTTGATCGTCGGTCTCGTAGCTCTAAGAACGAGAGAGCACTTCTTTGCCATCTATACGCTTTGTGTCGGATACATCATCTACCTCATCATCGACAAATGGGACAGCCTTACCGGCGGTGTGCGCGGGTTGATCGGCATCCCTGAACCTTCCAATATCGGACCCATATCCTTCCAGACGCCGATTTCTCAATACTATTTAATTTTTGCTTTTCTTCTGTTCACGATTCTGGTTATGTACCGGATCGTCCATTCCTTGACCGGCCGGACGTTTATAGCGATCCGCAACAGTGAAGACCTGGCACGCACGCTCGGCATATCCACGATGAAAAATAAGCTGATGGCTTTTGTCCTCTCGGCGTTTTTCGCCGGCCTTGCCGGGGCTCTGTATGCTTCGTTCATCCGCTTCATTGGTCCGGACATTGGTTACATTACGATTATTTTTGATCTGCTGACCTATCTGCTGGTCGGCGGTATCGGAACACTCGCAGGTCCCATCGTAGGAACCTTCCTCATTGTCGCCTTGTCTCAGTCGCTGCAGTTTCTTCAGGATTACCGGATGCTCATCTTCGGCCCGCTCTTAACCTTATTGATTATTTTTTATCCGCGGGGAATTGTTGGAGCCTATCATGACTGGCGTTTGAAACGGAATCCTGCTCAGCGGAGGCGTCCGCAGAAAGAGCAGGAGTACTTTGAGACAGAAGAATCGGAGAAACAGGTGAAGGAGGGATGAGCATGTTGATGGAGACAAAAAAGCTGACGAAGCAGTTTGGTGGTCTCACGGCTGTCAATGACGTGGATTTTACGATTGAAAAAGGGAAGATCAATGCGATCATCGGACCGAACGGTGCTGGAAAGTCCACCTTTTTCAATCTGCTGAGTGGTACGTACACCCCTTCCGCTGGTCAGGTGTTTTATAAAGGACAGGAGATTACGAAACGGCCGCCGGAAAGAATCGCAAGGCTTGGCGTTGCCCGGACGTTTCAGACGACGCATTTGTTTGAAGAATCCACCGTGCTCGATAACGTGATTGTCGGTCACCGCCTCCGGACGTCATCAAATTTATGGGATGCCGTTTTCCGCACGAAGCGTTTCAAATTTGAAGAAAAGAAATGCCGGGATAAAGCGATGGAAGTGCTGGATTTCGTCGAGCTCACCCATGTCATGGACGAGCCGGCCGGAAGCATCACCCAGGAGGAGAAGAAGCGGGTGGCCTTTGCCCTTGCTCTGGCCACTAATCCCGAAGTCGTCTTCCTGGATGAACCGACAGCAGGTATCAACCCCGGGGAAACCGCAGGGCTGGCCTCACTGATGGAAAAAATGGTGCAGCGGGGCATTACCGTCTGCTTGATTGAGCACAAAATGAAAATGATCATGAAGCTGGCGGACAAAATCATGGTTTTGAATTATGGTGAGAAAATTGCTGAAGGGACGGCCGAGGAAATCATGAATAACCAAGCGGTCATCGAAGCTTACTTAGGGGGCGGTGCGAGTGCTTGAGTTAACCGATGTGTCGATACGATATGGATCCTTTACCGCTGTAGAAAACATCAATATTCACGTAGGAAAGGGAGAACTCGTCGTTCTGCTCGGTTCCAACGGTGCAGGAAAAAGTTCGACGTTTAACACGATCAGCGGACTGCAGAAACCGAGTGACGGAACCATTCTTTTCGAGGACCGCCCGATTCAAGGGGCTGGACCTGATAAAATCGTCCGTTCAGGCATAGTCCAGTGCGCTGAAGACCGGAAGCTCTTTCCGCAGATGACGGTCAAGGAAAACCTTGTAATGGGAGGCTATGTGCACCGGAGGAAGCGGAAGCAGGTGAATCAGTCTTTGCAGGATGTTTTTGAACTGTTCCCGATATTACAGGAGAAAAAAGATCAGCCCGCCGGCTCCTTAAGCGGAGGCCAGCAGCAGATGCTTGCCATCGGGCGGGCACTCATGGCTCAACCGAAGCTGCTGCTGCTGGATGAGCCATCCATCGGCCTCGCTCCGCTGATTGTCGAGCAGATGTTCGAAGTGATTCAGAAAATTAATCAAGACGGGACGACGGTCCTGCTTGCCGAGCAGAATGCGTTTGCGGCCTTGAAGATTGCCCACCGAGGCTATGTCTTTGAAAGTGGATGGGTCGTTGTAGAAGGGACAGCGGAAGAACTGCTGGCAAATGATACGGTCCGGAAAGCTTATATCGGGGCCTGATGGCAGCGTTCCGCTTTTGTCCGGTCTGCACCAAACATTTCATATCTAGGGGGATCTTTTATGAAAATGATCAAAGATTCAGCTGTTTTCCTATTGGCCGTCCTGCTTCTGCTTCTCGCTGGCTGTATTGATAACCCATCGAACCAGTCCGCAAGCGGGGGAGGCAGTGAAGCTGAATCCGAAGCACCGGAAGTCGAAGAGGGAGAAGAAGTCGTCAGTATCGGATACAGTGGTCCATTGAGCGGTCCCGCTGCCTATTACGGCGAGCGTACATTAAACGGACTCAAGCTTGCTGTTGATGAAATCAACAATAATGGCGGCTTTGACATTGATGAGCAGACATACAAGTTCAACCTCGTGTCGCTGGATGACAAGTATCTGCCGAATGAAACCGCAGCGAATGCGAAACGCCTGATTCAGGAAAACGACACACCGGTCGTATTTTCCCCCCACAGCGGCGGAATCAAGGCGATGCAGGTATTTAATGAACAGGAGAACTTCTTGATTGGGGCGTATACGAGTGAACCTGCCGTTACCGCTGAAGGAAACAAGTTAACCGTACGGGTACCTCCAAGCTATGATGGTTACCTTAAACCATTTACATCCTATGCGATGGAAAACCACGGCATGAAGCTTGCGGCCCTGCCAACAGCCTCCCAGTATGGGAAGGACTGGACAGAAGCGATTGTACCTTACTGGGAAGAACAAGGCGGAGAAGTGGTGTACAATTCTTCGATCGATTTTTCCAAGGATACCGACTTTTTCACGCTTGTGACCAACGCCTTGAAGGAAGATCCCGACGTTTTGTTCATTGGAGGCCCATCTGAACCGACTGCTAAAGTAGCGAAGCAGGCACGGGAGCTTGGTTTCGAAGGCGGGTTTATGATTATGGACCAGGCTAAACTGGATGAGATGGAGGCGGTTACCGGATCGTATGAATCACTGGAAGGGTCCGTCGGGGTTCTGCCACTGGCCAATTCCGAATACCCGGGAACGCCCGCTTTTATCGAAAAATATAAAGAGGAGCACAATGAAGTGCCGGGATCTGAAGCAGGGTACCATTATGTAGCGATGAACATTTTGATGGAAGCGATGAAGGCGGCAGGCAGCGTCGATGATCCGAAAGCCATCCGTGACCATATACAGGACGGCCTTGATGCCCTGCCGGAAGAAAAAGAAGTGTACACCATTGAAGAAATCGGGGAAGATGGCGGTTTTGCTACGGATTTAAGCATTGCTGCTGTGGAAAATGGTGAAATCGTAACGATTGAAGTCAACGATTGATGGTACCGGACAACCTGGCGGTGATTCCTACAGCATCGCCGGGTTTCTTTTTTCAAGGAGGAAGGAGAGGCGAAAGATGGACTTTCAACTGGACGATCAGACGACAGCGTTGAAAAAGAGTGTCAGAGCTTTTGTACAGTCAGAAGTGGAAGCGGCTGCCGCCGTCATTGAAAAGGAAGACCATATTCCTGAAGCGATTATGAAAATGTCCCGAGACCTCGGATTGTTCGGATTAAGCATCCCGGAGGAATACGGCGGATTAGGCATTTCAATGGTCGGAAAATGTGCCTTGTATGAGGAAATCGGAGCGACCCACAACGGATATACAACAGTGATCGGCGCACATACAGGCATTGGCAGCGTAGGGATTGTCGAGCTTGGAACCCAGGAGCAGAAAGCCAAGTATCTGCCCCGGATGGCAGCGGGGACATCGCTGGGCGCTTTTGCCCTGACCGAGCCTGGAGCAGGATCCAATGCCAGTGCTTTAAAGACGACGGCGGTGAAACAAGGCGACCGCTATATTCTAAACGGAACGAAGCATTACATTACGAATGCGACGGTTGCGGATGTGTTTACAGTTATGGCCGTTACCGATCCGGAAAAAGGGGCGAAGGGGATCACATCGTTCATTGTAGAAAAGGATTTTCCCGGCTTCAAGGTCGGAGCTGTGGAACCGAAAATGGGCCTGCACGGCTCCCAATCAGCCGAAATCATTCTCGAAGATTGTGAAGTTCCGGAAGAAAATGTGCTCGGAAAAGAAGGGGAAGGGTATGTGAATGCCTTGAAGATTCTTGCCAACGGCAGGGCTGGTCTTGCTGCAAGGAACCTGGGCTCCTGTCAGAAACTGCTCGACATGTCGATGCAGTATGTGGAGGAGCGGCAGCAGTTCGAGGTCCCGATTATCGAGCACCAGGCGGTCGCCCATATGATATCGGAAATGGCAGTGGAAATCGAAGCGCTCCGTTCCTTTACGTACCGGGTGGCATGGATGGTGGATCAAGGAAAAAAGGTCATTAAAGAAGCCGCCATGCTGAAGCTTTATGGATCGGAAGTGTATAACCGCGTGGCGGATAAGGCGGTTCAGGTGCACGGAGGGATCGGCTATATCTCAGATTATCCGGTAGAACGCTTTTACAGAGATGCGAGGATTACAAGGATTTATGAAGGGACTTCAGAGATTCAAAAAAATATCATAGCCGGGCAGCTGCGGAAGGAATATGCCCGTTGATGGAAGGAGGGCGCTCATGAACGAAGAAATCGTTATCGTCAGTGCTGTGCGGACGCCTGTCGGCCGGTATGGCGGTTCGCTGAGGAATGAATCTTCCGGGCATCTCGCATCTCAGGCGATCAAAGGTGCCATATCCGCGGCCGGGCTGAAGGGCGACGATATCAGCGAAGTGATTCTTGGAGAAGTCCGGCAGACGACAGAAGCTTCGAACGTGGCCCGTGTGGCTTCTTTGAGAGCAGGAATTCCTGAATCATCCCCGGCATATACGATCAATCGGTTGTGTGCATCCGGTCTGGAAGCGATCGCTTCTGGTGTCCAGCAGATTGCTTTTCAACAGGCAGATATTGTAGTAGCCGGCGGCACAGAGAGTATGAGCCGCGCACCCCTGTATTTAAGACAGGCAAGGTTTGGGGAAGGAGACCCTGTCTTAGTAGACTCCCATAAGGAAGCCGGTCAGCAGCCAAAAGAAATTTATGGGCCTGACCTCGGGATGGGTATAACCGCTGAAAATGTCGCCGAACGCTATGGCATCTCAAGAGAAGATCAGGATGTATTTGCGCTTGAGAGCCAGCGGCGTGCTGCTGCTGCGTTGGAGGCAGGGTTTTTTTCAGACGAAGTAATCCCTTATGAAGTGAAAGGTAGAAAAGGGATTCAAACGATCAAGATTGATGAGCACCTACGTCCGGAAACGACAAAGGAAAAGCTGGCTTCTCTACGTCCGGTATTTAAGGAGAATGGGACGGTGACAGCCGGGAATGCCTGCGGCCGCAATGACGGAGCGGCTGCTGTGGTCATGATGACGAGGCGGAAAGCAGAGGAAATGGGATGTGTCCCCCTTGTCAAAATCACGGACTGGGCGGTGGCCGGTGTCTCCCCGGAAGTCATGGGAATTGGTCCTGTACCCGCTGTCCAAAAGCTGATGGACCGCACAGCCTTGAGTCTGAAGGATATCAGGTTGATAGAGTTGAATGAAGCTTTTGCTGCTCAGGCACTTGCCGTTATCCGGGAGCTGGAAGTGGATTCCGATATCGTGAACGTCAGTGGCGGAGCGATTGCCCTCGGTCACCCGGTCGGGGCAAGTGGGACGCGGATCGTGACAACGCTGATTCATGAAATGAAGCGGAGAAAGGAAAGATATGGACTTGCCACGTTGTGCGCGGGTGGCGGTCAGGGCATGGCGATGCTGTTGGAACGTGCTTAAGGAAGGAATCTAAGAAAGGGAGCGGTGTTGTGGAATATCAAAACATAGCGTATGTGAAAGAAGATCGTCTCGCTTATATTGTTATTAATCGTCCTGAGGTCCGGAATGCCTTAAGTCAGGCCGTGCTCGATGAAATGGAGGACGCGCTGGGCCGGGCAGAGGGAGATGATGACGTAGGCGTCGTCACTTTCACTGGACAGGGAGAAAAAGCATTTGCCGCCGGCGCTGATATTCAGCAGCTGACCGAAGCGGAAGCGGTGGATGCATTGAAGAACGGCGATATGCAGCAGTTGTACGATAAGATCGAAGCTTACCAAAAGCCGACGATAGCCATGGTCAATGGCTTTGCGCTCGGTGGCGGCTGTGAACTGGCGATGTGCTGTGACATCCGTATCGCCTCCATCCACGCTTCCTTCGGTCTTCCTGAGTTGTCGTTATCCATCATCCCGGGCGCCGGAGGTACCCAGCGCCTGACCCGTTTAGTGGGCAAAGGAAAGGCTCTGGAAATGATTTTGACAGGGAAAAGGATATCCGCAGAAGAAGCTCTGGCGATCGGGCTTGTCACGAAAGTGGTTACGCCGGAACGACTGCGCACAGAGGTTGAGGAAACAAGTGCGAGCATTCTGGCTAAAGGTCCGCTCGCCGTCCAGCTCGCAAAACTTTCAGTTCATATGGGGGCGGAAACTGATATGAAAACCGCACTAATGCTTGAACGCCTCTCTCAGGCGGTCCTGTTCAACTCTGAGGACAAAAATGAAGGGGCGCGGGCTTTTCTCGAAAAAAGGAAGCCTTCTTTTGAAGGCAGATAACAGGAAAAGGGCGGATTTCCGCCCTTTTTGTGATTTCCGGAGGATTTCCCGGGAAATATGGATCAGGCATTAGTGGTGATTTAGTGATTGGTTGATATAGTTCCGATTTAATCGAAATATTTCAAATTTGGCTGATATATTCCGAATTTAATTGATATATTCAAAAACTAATTGATATATGGACAAAAAAATGGATATCCATCTACCTCTAACCCTAAGTTCCTCATCCTTTCTGCCGGTTTACAATACTCCTCACATCCTTTAAGATAGTCTGTATGCAAAATACTTACCTAAGTAAATAATCAAGAGGTGATAGGATGGAACGCTCCGATCATAATATTCTCCACCTGTTAAACCAGCAGGTGCGGCGGTTGAACCAAAGGATGAACGAAAAGCTGAAGGAATACGACTTGTACATGTCCCAATGGGCGGTCATATATACCCTCCATAGGATGGGGCCGATGACGCAGAAAGAAATCTGGCAGTATTTGAATGTGGAAGCTCCGACGGTTACAAGGACCATTACCCGTTTGGAAGAAAAGGGATGGCTTGTCCGTAAGCAGGGGTCCGATAAGCGGCAGCGCATCATCCATATTTCTCCTGAGGCGGAACAACGAAGAGATGAAATAGCCGCAAGTATTCGGAAGTATGAAGATGAACAGCTGCTTCAACTTACAGAAGCAGAAGAAAAGCAGCTCCGTGGTCTCCTGGAAAGAATGATCATAGAGGAGGGGAATGACAATGCAGAAGACTAACCAGCCGATTTGGACAAAAAACTTTATCAGCGTATCACTCACGCATTTCTTTGTCTTTGTAACCTTTTATGCGCTGCTAACCACTCTCCCTATTTACGTGATCGATGAACTTGGCGGTAATGAGGCCCAGGGAGGTCTTGTCGTCACCGCCATTATGGTGGCCGCCATTTTGATCCGGCCGTTTTCCGGTAAGTTTTTAGAAAAGACAGGTAAGAAAAAAGGGCTTATTGCAGCAGCCTCCCTTTATTTGCTTACGATGATCTTTTATCTGACGGTCTCTCAGTTTGAAGGATTGATTGCTCTGAGGTTTATTCACGGTCTTTCCTTCGCCGTTGTAACGACAGCAACAGGAGCTATCGCAGCGGACGTCGTCCCCGCACAAAGGCGTGGAGAAGGACTTGGGTATTTTGCGATGTCCATGAATGTGGCGGTCGTTGTCGGACCGTTTGTTGGTCTTTCGATTCTCCAGGCGGCTCCTTTTGAGACCTTGTTTATCGTTTTAAGTGTGTTTATGCTGCTTGGTGTGATCAGTTCATTGATGATCCGTTCTTCAAGTGAAAAAGCCGCACCGAAGACAGAACAGAAAACAGCGAAGGTATCTTTCCATGATTTATTTGAAACAAGAGCCTTGCCGACAGCCTTGATTGCAAGCCTTGTTGCTTTTTCCTATTCCAGTATTGTGTCGTTTATATCCGTATACGCGAATACCCTGGGGCTCGGAGGCGTATCCAGTTACTTCTTTGTCGTCTTCGCTGTTGTGATGATTGTTTCACGCCCTTCTCTCGGCCGGGCATTTGATAATAAAGGACCGAGTATTGTCATTCTTCCGAGTCTGCTTATTTTTGCAGGAGGCTTGATCCTGCTTGGGTATATCGATTCCTTATGGGGAATGCTGCTCGCCGGAGCCATCATCGGCCTTGGTTATGGATCACTGCTGCCGAGTTTCCAAACAATGGCTGTCCAGTCTGCTCCAGAGCATCGGAGCGGCCATGCCACGGCCACCTTTTTCATGATGTATGACACCGGAATCGCAGCAGGCTCCTATGTTTTAGGTTTGCTCGTTTCCATGACAAGCTTTCGTGTGACCTATCAGATCAGTGGGATTCTCGTTCTTCTCGTACTCGGAATCTTTTATTATGCTTATACACGACAACAGAAAACGCGGATGGTAAAAGAGAGAGCTGAAGAAATCTGATGGGACAGCTTTTTCTATAAAAAGCAGCTCATTTGGCTACACTGGTGACAAAGAGGTGGTCAAATGGTGAAAGAGGAAGGAAACTTTATGAAGGGGCTGCTCTGGGCGGTTTTATTATCGGTTCCTTTGTGGGGATTGATTTTGACAGTGGTCTATTTAATGCGGTAATCCCCAGATGATTAACCTTTCTTGAATGGAAATGATTGTTGACAGAAAATTGTAAAAGATATAACCTTAGAAATAGAAAGCAGACCTCAAAAAAGGTAACCCCTTTTCCAATCGGTCTGCCATGAACGTTGTAGCGATATCAAACTGTTAAAACTGCTCCGTCTCCATGACCCGGAGACCATCCGCAGTTCAAAGCCAGTTTTCCTCCTATGGGGAAGACTGGCTTTTTTCGTATCCAGGCCTGGATGGAAGATCAATTCTATCAAAAAAAGGAGAATGTTTATGTGTGCTGTAGACGTTAGAAAAGGACAATTACCGGTGTTTTCAGGGAATGGATATAAGATTCAACCTCATGAAAAGCATGAACGTTTGTATACGATTGAACTGGATACAAAAGCGGTTCACAAGTTCTTGGAAGACGTGAAGGATATCAGTGATGAGCAGCTGGAGTATATTCCTTACCAGCGGCTGTTGACGGCTCAAGCGTTAGTGAACGTGTTGGACGAAGATTTCCAAAAGCATGTGACGTCTATTCTGAATGATAGACGATCCGGCGGTTTTACCACAGGTGTCCAGGGAACGACGATGGATGCTCAGGATTATGTGAAATTTTCTACTGCGTTTTCTCACCTGGCAGGTATTCCGAATTTTGATGCGATGTCGAAAAAATATTACGCCCGTTTCTCTGTCCAGCATACGGATGACAGTGATTCCTACCTCCGACAGGCTTACCGGAGATTCACCCTTCATACGGACGGGACGTATGTCGATGAGCCGACGGACTGGCTCCTGATGATGAAGATGGAAGAGGAGAATGCCAACGGTGGAAATTCACGCCTTCTTCATTTGGATGAGTGGGAGGACCTGGATTACTACAGAAGTCATGCGCTGGCGGATTATCCGTTTACGTACAAGGCACCTGCAAGTAAAAATGTAAGTGAGGACGTGCAGAGGGAGACCTTTTATACGTGGAACAACGAGCCGTGCATCTGCTTTATTGACCAATTTGTCTATCCAGAAACGATCACACAGGCCCAGTATTTAAAGGATCTATCCCATTCAATGGAGAACTCGGAAAACTTAGTGGAGCTTGAACTTCCGACAGGAGATCTGGTGATGCTGAACAACCGCTTCTGGCTGCATGGACGCGGAGCTTTTGAGAAGAATACCGATCTCCACAGAGAGCTGCTCCGTCAGCGGGGACGATTTTCCAAGTAAAAGGCAGGGGGCTTCTATATGTATGATTATGTGATTATCGGGGCTGGTATTGTCGGTCTCTCGACAGCGTACGCATTACAAAACAAAGAACCGCACGCTTCTATCGCGATTGTTGAAAAAGAGGCGGAAATTGCGGCTCATCAAACTGGCCGGAACAGCGGTGTGATCCATTCGGGTGTCTATTATAAACCCGGCAGTCTCAAAGCTAGAATGGCCGTTCAAGGCAGAAATTCCATGGTGAGGTTCTGCGAGGAGCATGAGATTCCCCACGATGTCTGTGGGAAAGTGCTTGTGGCCACAGAGCCCGAGGAACTGCCGCGGATGGAAGCTCTATATGAACGGGTGGGGCAGAATGGGCTGCATGTGACAAGACTGTCGCAGGAGGAGCTTCATGATATAGAGCCTCATGTGAATGGGCTGTCTGGATTGAAGGTGCCGACGACAGGCATTGTCGATTATAAAGAGGTCAGCCGGAAGCTTATGGAACAATTGAAAAAAGGAGGAGCTGATGTTTTTCTCGGTTCTCCTGTCCAGGATATTGTAGAAAACAAGGATGCGGTTATCATCGAGACACCCGGGCGTACCATTCATTCCCGGTATATGGTCAACTGTGCGGGGTTATTCAGTGATCGGATGACAGCGATGAGCGGCATTCATACGGATGTGAAGATTGTTCCGTTCCGCGGGGAATATTTCGAATTGGTGCCGGAAAAACGCCACCTCGTCAAAGGCTTAATCTATCCGATTCCCAACCCGGATTTCCCTTTCCTAGGGGTTCATTTAACGAAAATGATGGATGGAGGCGTTCATGCCGGACCGAATGCGGTGCTGAGTCTCAAACGGGAAGGTTATCGCAAAGTGGATATGGACTGGAAGGACATGAAAGAGGTTTTAACGTTCCCTGGTTTTTGGAAGCTTGCAGGAGCCAATATGAAGGAGGGGATGAAAGAGATGGTCCGATCCTTCCATAAGGAAAGCTTTGTGAAGAGCCTGCAGCGTCTCGTTCCCGAAATCAATGCGGATGATATTGTACCGACGGATGCCGGTGTACGCGCACAGGCGATGTTGAAAAATGGGAAGCTCGTAGACGATTTTTATATTATTCCAGGGAAACGGACGGTTCACGTATGCAACGCCCCTTCCCCGGCAGCTACTGCTTCGTTGGAAATCGGGAAGGAAATTGCTGAAAAACTGCCCGGTCTGGGACGGGAACGTGTGTCGATCAGCTGATTAAAGAATCATCGTGTAAGGGGGTTATCCATTTCTTGAAAGGATTACCCTGTGGACGCATCTCTAAGGAAAGCGGAGGTCGTGCACGCTCCAATAAAAAAACCCCGTACAATGATTGAATCATTGTACGGGGTTTTACATAGTAAACCATTATTGATGGAGAAGGTACTGCTTATGTGCGTCTTTAAGGGAGGCTTCGAGAGCGTTCCCTGCTTTACCCAGATATCCTGTTTTTAATTCAGCTGCAGGCTCTTCCACACCGTCCTGTAAACTGTAGCCTTTCAGTAACGCTTTGACGAAACTTCGTCCGTGTTCTGTAGCAAGTGTACAGGAAGCATCGACGATGACGCCATACTTTCTGTCCACTTCAAGCGTCAGTGTTAAAGATTCCGAGATATGATTGGCGGCCATCCCTGCTGGGAGTTTGGCGTGGCCGGCTACGAAAATCGTTTTCATTGGTATGCCTCCTTCACTGGTCGGTGATTTGTTCAAGTTCCTGCATCAATTCTCTGCCCACGAATGTTTCTGTTTCTATGTAGACGGGTTCGAGCGCCTGCCGCCATACGTCCTGCTGCTCCTGGTTTAAATAATGGATGCTGATCGAGTCCGTGCGCTTTAATTCTCTGAGGTGGGCATCGTTCGTTTCAATAGAATGACGGCGGATCCAATCCGTAGCCTCCTCCATGGACGTATCAATGCTTTCTCGTTGTTCCTCGGAGAGGTTCTTCCAGAAGGTTTCATTTGTAAGGACGATATAGCCGAGATAGCCATGGCTGCTGATGGTTAAGTGATCCTGTGTCTCATAGAGCTTTTTCGTATAAATGTTGGACGTGGTATTTTCCTGACCATTGATAAATTCCACATCCAGATTTTCGTAGGTTTTATTAAAGGGCAGCAGGCTTGTACTGGCGTCCAGGGCTTGAAACTGCCTTTCGATCACCGGACTCGGCATTCTGCGGAAATGCATCCGTTTAAAGTCGCTCGGGTGAAAGAGAGGCTCGCTGGTACTTGTCATCTGTTTGAAGCCGTTATACCAGAATCCCATCCCTCTCATTTCTGATTTGTTCAATTCACCAAGCAGCGTCCGCCCGATTGTACCTTCATAAGCTTTTCTAACTTCTTCATAGGAAGAGAAAGCATAAGGAAGGTCCAGAATTTGAAAAACGGGATACTCTGAAGTGAGTTTAGATGTAGCGGGAGCAATCATCTGTACCCGGTTTTCTTTAAGAGCCTGCTGTTCATCCTGATCGTTATACAACGCCCCATTGGCATAGATTTCTACTGACACGGTGCCATTTGTCCGTGCTTCCACGAGCTCCGCAAACTTACGCGCGGCCAAACCCTTAGGGGTGTGTTCAGACGCGACATGGCTGAATTTGATGACGACCTGATCTTCCAGGCCTTCCTGTTCATCATCATATTCCAGCGTTTGTACAGTATCTCTGAGGTCAAAACCGAAAACGAAAGCCGCCAGCACTCCGCTGCAAATAAAGAGTGAAATGAGTGCGAACGTTCTCAATGACAGCACTCCTCTGAAATCGTTTACACAAGTGTACCATAATCTGTCTGGAAGATGATACACTGGAAGGACAAAAGGGGAAAGGAGCAGATTCATGTCATTGAAACGCATGCCGATACGCTGGAAGATTACCATTCTATCGTTTGGTATGGTCCTTTTCTCATTATTGATCGGTGGAATTCTCATTGTCGGTCATACGGTCGAAACAAAAGAAGAAGAACTGGGAGAACGGGCGCTCCTGACCGGACAGACCATCGCAAGCCTTCCTGAAATCCAGAGCCATCTCAAAGAATCGAGGGGATGGGAGAACATTCAACCCCTGGTCGAACAGATGCGTACCGTCTACCAGTCGAATTACATCGTTGTTTTGAACATGAACCGGATCCGCTACTCCCACCCTGTCGAGGAAAATCTGGGCACGCTGTCTTCCGGGAGGGATGAAGGGCCGGCCTTTGCTGAACACAGCTACACCTCCAAAGCCAAAGGGGAATCCGGGACAGCCGTGCGCGGGTTCGTCCCTGTAATGGATGAGAATCATGAGCAGATCGGTGTTGTAGTGGTCGGTGAAATTCTTCCCTCTATGGGGGAAATCATCTGGGAGATGAAAAGCGATATCGGAATTGTTCTTCTTCTCACCTCTCTATTCGGGATGGCCGGATCCTGGCTGCTTGCGCGTCATTTAAAGGAGCAGATGTTTGCTTTGGAGCCTCACGAAATTGTTCAGCTTTATGAAGAACGGACCGCAGCTTTCGAAGCCATGAATGAAGGAATCGTGACTGTAAATGCAGCTGGGAAAGTGACATTAATCAACCAAAGGGCAGGATCCCTGCTGGATGTTACGGACTCACCCGCAGGGCATTCTGTACATACTATCGTCCCTGGTCTGAAACTCGGAGATGTCCTTGCTGGTGGAGAGCCTGTGTTGAATCGTGAGATCCGGGCTGGGATGAAGCTTCTTCTTGTTACATGTATTCCGATCCAAGTGGAGGATCGATATGAAGGAGCCGTTTTGATCTTTCAGGATCGGACCGAAGTGACCCGGCTCGCTGAAGAACTGACAGGTGTGAAAGCTTTTGTGGATGCCCTGCGGGTACAAAACCACGAACATCGCAATAAGCTTCATACCATCGCCGGTATGATTCAGCTGGAACAGAACGATGCAGCCCTGCAGTATGTATTTGACACCTCAGAAAAACAGGAGAAGCTGTCACGTTCCCTTCTGGCCACCTTCCAGGATTACAGCATCGCCGGCCTCCTTCTGAGTAAAATTTCCAGAGGCAGGGAATTAGGGGTTGATGTTTCGGTAGAGGAAGAAAGCGGATTGATGGTATTTCCGCCGCTCTGGGACCATCATGATCTGGTGCTTATATTGGGAAATCTGATTGAAAATGCCTTTCACTCCTTTGAAGGGATCCAACAGGATGAAAAAACGATCCGGGTATCAGTTATACAGGACGACGAAACGTGCTCCATCATCGTTGAAGATAACGGGATGGGGATGAGTCCCTCGGTCAGCCGGCAGATGTATAAAAAAGGCTTTTCTACGAAAGGAGATCAGGGGTCCGGCATAGGATTGTATCTTGTTAAAAATCTCGTGGATCAGGCCATGGGTAAAATAACGGTGAAATCGGCGGAGGGACAGGGAACAACCATCATTATTGATGTACCACTTATCATCGAGGAGGGACAGGATGAGCAGACCGTTAGAAACGCTTGAAGTTCTTTTAATTGAAGATGACCCAATGGTTCAGGAAGTCAACCGGCAGTTCATTGAAAGGGTGCCTTCTTACAAGGTGCAGGCCATTGCTTCCAATGGAAGAGAGGGAGTTGAACTGGCCTCCCGGCATACCCCTCAGCTGATTGTCATCGATGTGTACATGCCCGAACTGGACGGAGTAGAGACGTTGAAAAAGCTCCGTGCGAACGGTGTTCAAGCGGATGTGATTGCTATTACGGCTTCCAAAGAGAAAGAAACCATCCGCACGATGTATCAGTACGGAGTGATTGACTACATCATCAAGCCATTCAAATTCGAACGGCTGCAGCACGCACTGGAAAAGTACAGAACGTACCGGACGGCTGTGATTGGAAATGGGGAGCTCAGCCAGACTCAGCTGGATGAGCTGTTTGGATCGGCTGTCCCAGCAGAGAATAAGGTGCTTCCTAAAGGATTGAATGAGCAGACACTGAAACAAGTGGTCCATGTATTGACATCCTCCCCGCACCCTCTGTCGGCAGAGGAAGCGGCTGAAGCGATCGGGGCAGCCCGTGTCACGGCAAGAAGGTATCTGGAATATCTTCAGAAAGAAGGCTCGGTCATCATTGATATTCAATATGGAACGGTAGGCCGTCCGGTAAACCGCTATCGGATAAGATCTTGACTCTCTCCTCATAGGCAGGGGAGTTTTTTTATGAACAAAAAGACCAAAATGTTCATTATGTCCGTAATGTTCTCAATCTGATTTGTAAGCGTTATCATTATTTTTAGAATATTACGAATTGGAGGCAATTCTATGATGAAGCGTGTTTTTCTTATATCTGTACTGATTCTTACGGCATTTTTAGCGGCCTGCGGAGGCAGCGGAGATTCTGAAGAGGCATCCGGGTCCGGTGAATCAGGTTCAGAATCGATTGTATTAGGCACAGGTGGTACATCAGGAACTTATTATCCCATTGGCGGAGCGGTCAAACCCGTATTTGAGGAAAGTGAAAATGTGGACAATGTCACCGTGGAATCAACTGGGGCTTCTGTCGCGAACATCCAGAATATTAAAGATGGTTTGAATCAGATGGCCATCATTATGAGTGATGTCGGTTATGATGCAATAGAAGGGCAGGGACAGTTTGATGGAAATGCGGTTGACGTTCAAGCGATGGCAGGAATGTACCAGAATGTTGTCCAGATTGTCGCTTTAAAAGACAGTGGGATTACGTCTGTGGCTGATTTGAAAGGCAAGAAAGTCGGAGTTGGAAAAGTCGGTTCCGGCGTAGAGCAGAGTGCGAAGAAAGTGCTGGAGGCAGAGGATATTACCTATGATGATCTTTCCAAAGTGACGCATACCGGCTATGCCGACAGCGTGCAGGAAATGAAGAATGGAAACTTGGATGCTGCCTTCTTCACATCAGGGGTACCGAACAGTAATATTACCGATTTGATGCAGCAGTCAGATATCCAGTTTGTCGAAATCAGCGGGGAGACAGCCAAGACGCTGATGGACAAGTATCCGTTCTATAAGGCGAATACGATAGAGGCCGGTAATGAAGCGGCGTATGATCTTGATGAAGCAGTGGAAACCGTTGGTATTCAGAACATGATTATCGTGTCCAAAGATTTGAGTGAAGACGTCGTTTACGACATGACCAAACGGTATTACGAGTATTTAGGAACAGAAGAAGTTTCCGTTGGAGCGTTAAAACAGCTGGACAGAGATGACATTGCGAAAGGCCTGATTGCTCCGCTGCATCCAGGTGCGGAGAAATTCTATGAGGAACAGGGAATTTTAGAGTAAAGGAGAGGGGCATCGTTGATCCGGTGCCCTTTACTACGATGAGAATTTTCTATATGTTTCTAATCGGTTTATCAGCCGTTTCTCTTTTTACAGTCTTTTTTTCTATGGAAGCGCTGACTTTAAAGAAAGAAGGAAAGATCACAGCTGTACACCTTACAGATTCGGAGCAGACGTTACGCATCCGCTGGGAGCATTCGGTTGAAAAAGAAGATTGGGAAGAAGTATTTATTGTCCAGGATGGGAAGATCACCCTGACAGAAACACGCTTTAAAACTTTTGGGGCAGGCGTCCCCCACGATACGGGGGAAGATACGTATGTCCAGGACGGGTGGGTGTATATGACAGGCATTCACCAGCCGGTCGGAAGCGAGCTGGTCGTCCGTACAGGGGAAGCAACCGAACACCGCCTTTTCTATGGAAAGGATATCACGTACCAGCTGGATGAAAAGAAGGCTTATCAGGTTGCTGTCCGTCGGATGCCCGTATGGAAGTATATTGTTTTGAAAGGACAGGGGTGGAAGGGAGAGGAATGATGATGAACAAACAGAACAGTGAAACGGCAGAAAAGTATGACAGGGAAAGTACAACGAGAACGGACTTTGTAAAGCCGATGGCGCTTGCGATTTCTGTCCTTGCGATTTCATTATCCTTATTTCATTTGTACACGTCCTATGCTGGTTCCCTTGTGGATGTAAAACAGAGGAGCATCCACTTGTATACATTAATGACGCTCGGATTTCTGCTGTATCCTCTGGTTAGAAAAAGGGGAAGCAGTAAAGTTCCGGTTTATGATTACATCACGGCCGGTCTCTCGGTATTTGCCGGCTTGTATATGTTTGTGACGGCCGAACGGATTATCCAATCCGGAGGGCAGATCAATGATATGGATTTCTACGCAGGGATTCTCATTCTGCTTCTTTTATTTGATATTACGAGAAGGGTGACGGGATGGGGGCTTACCCTTCTGGGACTTGGCTTTTTGGTTTATGGCTTTTATGTAAAATTGTCTGTCTATCCAGATCTGAACGGTGTCATTGTTACGAGTGTGGCGAAGCAGATCATTGCCCAGCTCGTCTTCATCACCGAAGGAGTGCTCGGAACAGCCATCGGCGTATCGGCCAGCTACATTATCCTGTTCATCTTATTCGGCGCTTTTCTAGCCCGGTCCGGTATGGGGCAGTTGTTTAATGATCTGGCTCTTGCCGTGGCCGGTCATACGAAAGGCGGACCTGCCAAAGTGGCGGTCATCGCCAGTGGTTTTTTAGGATCCATTAATGGATCAGCGATTGCCAACGTCGTCACAACAGGAACGTTTACCATTCCTCTGATGAAAAAAATCGGCTATAAAAAGAACTTTGCCGGTGCTGTGGAATCCGCGGCCAGTGTAGGTGGACAGATCCTTCCTCCGATCATGGGGGCTGCTGCTTTTATTATGGCGGAGAATTTGAACGTTCCCTACACAAAAATCATTCTTGCAGGAATCATTCCTGCCCTCTTGTTCTATGTAGGGATTTTACTTCAGGTTCATTTCCGGGCGGCAAAACGGGGGCTGCAGGGGCTGCCTAAAAGTGAACTGCCGTCTGTGAAGGAAGTCATCGCTGAACGCGGACACTTAATCATTCCGATGCTCACTCTGCTTTATTTGTTGTTTTCCGGGAAAACCCCGTTTTATGCAGCGTTTTGGTCGATCATTGCCACTGTCATCATTGCCGGGACGAGCCGGATGATTCCTATTATCCTTGGAATCTCTATGTTTCTCATCTTCCAGCCGCAGCTGTCTGCGGTTCTGTCCGGAAGCGCCGTACCGAATGTGCGGAGTGATTGGTGGGAGCTGCTGCTTATTGTAGCCGTTCCACTTGCTATTAATCTATGGAGGAAGCGTCTCCGGATCAAAGGGGATGAAGTAGGCGTGGTTGATTGCTTGAAAGCTTTGGAGGAAGGCGCGAAAACAACGGTGCCTGTTGCAATAGCCTGTGGAGCGGTAGGAATCGTTGTAGGGATTGCCTCTTTAACAGGGGTAGCCCTGGAAATTGCCAACAGTATCGTAAGTATCGGAAGTGCGGTGAACAGTCCGCTGATCCAGCTGATCATTACGCTGGTGCTTACGATGATCACGTCGATTATTTTAGGTATGGGACTTCCAAGTATTCCGACGTATATCATCACAAGTACGATGGCTGCGCCTATTCTTCTCCAGCTTCCGCTTTATAGAGAGCTGGCAGGATCGACGGAAACGGCGACGTTTGTTGCCCATATGTTCGTATTTTATTTCGGTATCTTTGCCAACATTACTCCACCTGTCGCTCTGGCGGCCTTTGCCGGAGCCGGAGTCGCAGGCGGTGATCCGAACAAAACCGGTTTCCAAGCGATGAAGCTGGCGATTGCCGGATTTATCGTGCCCTTCATGTTTGTATTTTCGCACGAAATGCTGATGATCGATGCGACGATCATGAACATCATGACGATTACTGTTACGTCACTCATCGGCGTTTTCCTCCTGTCCATCATGACAGAGGGATACTTGAAGACGAAGGTTTCCACCGGCTATCGTTTTCTTGCCGGAGCAGGCGCTCTGCTGCTGATTTATCCGGGGTTATGGACCGACTTTATTGGACTGGCAGCCTTTGTGGTCATCCTTCTATTCAACCTTAGACAGACGAATGGAGTCAGTGAGCAGAGGTCTGCTCTTTAAAAATTGGCTCTGTTATTGCTTGGTGTTGTTATGTAACATGTGAGCTCAGATCACCCTTTTCTGTCATGGGATTTGTAGGAGGCGGCCTTGGGAATGACTCCCTTTCCGTGGGGTACCGTGAGCCCCCGGAGAACGAAGTTCGAGGAGGCTCATCGTTCCCACCGGAAAGCGGACGGTTTTCCCTGCCATCCCACGCTCTGAGTAATAACGGACCGGACCCCTGATTCCAGACGGAGACGATTTAGTAATCGTTTAAAATATCAACAACAGACTTTAACAGAGCTGAAAAATTAAAGCATTTCGACCCCTGGCGAGATTCAAAAATCACGTCAGGGGATTTTGGTTTAAAGGCCTCTTCCAGACAAATCAATTGACTGTCCGGTTATAGAGGAGTAGTTTAGACAGCACGCTCATCTGGTTAGGTGAGTCCAAGGAATTGGGCCGCAGACGGTCCCGGCGTTTCACCGTTTCCTGGACAGGGAAAAGCCGGGGCATGACAGCCTGTACAAGAAGGTCGTTTGACTGCTCAACATTCAAAAGGAGACGTTTATGATGGAAAACTATCAAGAACTGGTACAGAAGCAGAAATCCTTTTTCCGTAGTGGAAAGACGAAGGAAACGGCTTTTCGTAAAGAAGCTTTAACAACAATCAAAGAATATATGATCTCTCACCAACAGGATATCATCGATGCAGTGAAGGCGGATTTGAATAAGCCGGAGGAAGAGACTAACCGTGCAGAAATCGGTCTTGTACTGGCAGAAATTGATTTTATGCTTGAGAATCTGGATACATGGTCGGCCGCGCAGGAAGTTCCGACTCCTGAAGCTCATGGCGAAGCCAAAAGCTTTATCCAGCCTGAGCCTTATGGTTCTACCCTGGTGATCTCTCCGTGGAACTACCCCGTACAGCTGGCTGTGGCCCCACTTGTCGGAACCATTGCAGCAGGAAACACGGCTGTATTGAAGCCGTCTGAGTTAACGCCGAACACATCCAGCCTGCTGGCCGGCATGATTAATGAAAATTTCAAGGAAGAATACATCCATGTAGTCGAAGGGGAAGTAGAGACAAGTACGGCCCTGCTCAAAGAAAATTTCGACTACATCTTCTTCACGGGTAGTACAGGCGTCGGTCGTATCGTAGCCGAAGCTGCCGCGAAGACCTTAACACCAACGACCCTTGAGCTGGGAGGTAAGAGTCCAGCGATTGTTCACAAGGACGCTGATCTGGATCAGGCAGCTGCCCGTATTGCTGGAGGTAAATTCATGAACGCCGGGCAAACCTGTGTGGCTCCCGATTATGTTCTAGCCCACAGCGATGTAAAAGAGGCATTGATGCAGAAAATCAAAGAAGCGAAAACGAACACGTATGGCGATGTGGTTCCGGCTGATGCGTATCCTCACGTAGTTAGCGGAAAGCACTTCGATCGTCTCAAAAACTTCTTGGATAACGGCGAACTTTACATGGGCGGACGTACGGATAAGGAGAACTTATTTATTGAGCCGACGCTTCTTGATCAAATTACTTGGGAGGACGATGTGATGCAGGACGAAATATTTGGTCCGATTCTTCCTGTGCTCACATTTGATGAAGTATCTGAAGCTGTTGAAGCGGTCATGGACCGTCCGAAACCGCTGGCCCTCTATTTGTTTACAGAAGACGAGGAAGTCCAGAACGAGGTCTTCACGAACATCTCCTTTGGTGGAGGTGCGATTAACGATACGATCAACCATATGACAACCCACTACCTCCCATTTGGTGGTGTAGGAAACAGTGGGATGGGAGCTTATCACGGCAAAGCAAGCTTTGATACTTTCACACACTTCAAGAGTGTTTTGAAACGATGAAAAAATATTCCTCTACGAAAAGAGCTGCTCCGGTTTACTTCCGGAAGCAGCTCTTTTTTTATTCTATAGAGATGGAATAGGCTTTAAGCACCGTGTGTGGTACAAAGAAGCGGGCGGTTTTCAGCGGATCCACGACCTGACTGACCTGTACCTGCCCGGCAGCACTCATCAGCATCGTCAGTTCTGATAAAGAAAGGTCTGTCTGCGGCTGGAGGAAATCAATCATCAGCTCAACCGCAGTGTCTACAGCTTCATCCAGCGTGTCTTTAGAGACAAGAATACTCAGTCCATCCTCATTTTTCAGGAAAGGGAAAGGAAGTGGCCGGCTTTTGATAACCGCTACATGGATCGAAACTTCGGCCGGAATTTCCACACCGGAGACACTGATTTCTCCGTCTCCCATGGCTGCGTGAAGATCCCCCAGAGAAAGAAGGGCCCCTTTATGAAAAACAGGGAAGTAGAGAGAAGATCCTGTCGTCACTTCTTTTGTATCCATATTTCCTCCGTGGGCGCCTGGTGTGCCACAGGATACGGCATCACCCTCAGGTGCCACTCCAATCACCCCGATCATAGGGTTAAGCGGAAGAGATACATCCTTATTGAAAACAGCTTTTCCGTCTTCGACAGGAATGATTTTTGCCTGGAATGTCTCCATTCGGTGCCCCATCACTCCAAGGTCGGGACCAGTGACCATCACTCCGCTGTCTCCTAATTGAATATCCTGAATCGTGACTTTCAATGTATCTCCGGGCTCTGCTTCTTCAATGTAGACAGGACCTGTAGCGGGGTTGATCCGATTCCAGTCCACCGCATCGATTTCGGTATCCTCCGACTGGATCTGACCTTCGAAGCAGTCGTGTGTATGCACCTGAATCGTTGTGCCTGATGAAACGTGTAAGGCAGGCGGATGCTCCTTGTCCATCGCATAGATGAAATGTTCCTTGGATAAAGTGACTGTCATAGGCTTTTCCTCCTTTTGTTGCCGTACATCAATAGATTATGACTCTTCAGTATCGAAGACTTGGACCCCTCTCTTCTGATGAGAGCTCCCGCCCATTCTTATGAAAGAGGCTCCCTTAATGGGAGCCTCAGGCTGTAGAAAAATCCGTGTTATCCAGTTAGAGTTGTCTGCATGTCGTGTTGAGGGGGCACGTTCCGCTTATCGGTGGATGCTTGCCGCGGGCACGGCCTCAGCTGACTTGGTCAAGAAAACCATTAGACCAAGTCGATCTTCGGCTCGCGCTGTTCCTGCAGGCGTCACCACCGTACGCTCCTCGTGCCGATGCCTGTGCGAAAATAGCTTTCCCCTCTGATAAAAGAGAAAGGTGATCATAGTTCCTCGCCGTTTTCAAAGAACAGTAGAGGCTGCGTTACTTCCGCTTACATGGGAAAAATCCTATCCATGACCAAGTATTGATGACCGTTCCTTTGGAATCACTAGAAAAAAGATTTCTCTCCAATCGGAGCCTCCGATTGGTCAGCCTGTGATTCCTACTTCGTCCAGTCCATAAGCAGCAGCTGCTGCTTCAGGGCTGTCTTCCCCGTAAAGATCGACCGCTGATTGAATGATCACTTCACGTGCATGATCAAAGTCCGAATCAGGCATCAGGTATACTGTAAGCGCTCGGTAATAAATATGGCCGAGTTTATCTTTACCGATCTTTTCACCTGTCAGGTAGGCGGCATGGTTGATGATGGAGGAGTTGATGTGGACGCCGCCATTGTCCAGTTCGATAGGCAGGTCATAATACTCGTCCATATGGGAAGGATACATGCCGTTTCCATCTCCGTAAGAGACATAATCTGCCCCGACAGGAAACTTACTCGGATTGCTCAAACTGCGTAGGGCTGTCCGGCCTTCTGATTTCGCCCCGGCTCCCATAATATCTTCACCCATTTCCCAGTCCTCTTCATCAACCAAGGCTCCGAAAATGTCGGAGAAGGCTTCATTCAAAGCACCAGATTGGAAGCGGTACTTCAACCCTGCTGAGAACGTCGTCACTCCGTGGGTCATTTCGTGGGCAGCAACGTCAAGACCTGCGGATAGTGGGATGAAGAAATCCCCGTCGCCGTCTCCGTAGGTCATCTGCTGACCATTCCAGAAGGCATTGTTGTAATCCTCTCCAAAGTGGACGGTGGACACAATCGGCATGCCTTCCCCGTCAATAGAGTTCCGGTCGTGTTCATCCTTGAAGTACTTATAGACTTCTTCAGAATTGTAATGCGCATCTGCTGCCGGACGTTCATAGCTTGTCCGGAAAGCAGCATCAGAGGATGAGAAGAGCTTTCCTGGAAGCACATATTGATTTTCAGCATCGAGCGTATAGATGCCGTCCAGGTCCTTATGGGACTGATCAAGCAGGTAGTAATCGCGCCCCTGGGTGCTCATGTCCTTGGAAATGTGAAGTGTCTTGTAATCGCCAAGCACCCCGATACCGAAGCCGCGGGATGTTTTATAGCTGGCATGCATGATCGTATTGTACTGATCGATGACTTTCCCCGTTTCTGCATCCACATAGACAAACCAGTTGCCCGGCGTTTCTCCGAGGAAGTTGACGTTTACTTTATAAGCCAGGTGATTTTCGTCGTTGAATGGATAAATGACAAGCTCTGAAGTTGGGGATTCCACTAGTTCATCGGGTGCCGTAACCGCTTTCTTAGCGGTGGTGATACTTTTTGATTTTGTTATGGATGGCTTTGTCGACATGGTGGACTTTTCTATAGAAGTGTTGAACTGTCCATTCACAGCTTCCACTTTCTCGTCTTCGCTGTAATGCACCTTAACGAGATGTCCCTCGACCGGAACACCGTTTTTTGTCTGCTGCAGGGTAACGTGGGTCATTCCGAGATCATCGGTTTTCAAATCGGTCTGTTTGAGGCTCTTGTCCGGATTGGAAATGTTATACGTCTTTTTGTTTTTCTTCAAGTGCTCCTGGGCGGACTTTTCCGTGGCACTTGAGGACGTCTGTGTCTTTTCTTTGTTGAAAAAAGGCTTGTTCTGCTGGTTATGTACAATCTGCTGTTGAACCTGTGTCTGGTCTGATGTACTGACGGCATGCGTCTGGGGTGCTAATGTTCCCATAAACAAGGCGGACGATAAGACGGCTACTGGAATGACGTACTTCTTTTTCATAATCAACCTCCTATCAAGAATACAACCAATTATAGGAAAAAATAGGTAAAAAAGACAGAGTCGTTTGAACTGTTTATCTTTTCTGAAAATTATGCGGGAATAACAAGAATCGTGACTATTTACGCAGGTAAGAAGGGGAGGGGGCTGGTCATTTGAGGCGGTGGTTTCACGAATAAAGAGTGGGGGAAAAGTCCGCTGCTCCTTATAGGAACGAGCGGTGCATTTGTAAAAGGAGACATTGTAAAACCCGTGCTGTGTTCCCAGCACGGGTTTATGGTTAGCATTTATTGTCTTTTCTTAGGCGTGGGCAATTTCTTTTAAAGCTTCCAGCACAGGTGTGTAGGAGTAGCCGAGATCACGAGCAACCGCTTCGTACGTCAAATGACCGTTCGCTGTGTTGACACCCTCTTCGATGGCTTTGTTGTCACTGACTGCGGCGGTAACTCCTTTGTTCGCAATCTGCAGCGCGTAAGGAATGGTGACATTCGTCAAACCGATGGTTGCCGTGCGAGGGACAGCTCCCGGAATGTTGGCAACAGCATAGTGAAGAACCCCGTGTTTTTCATAAATCGGATCATCGTGAGTCGTAATGTGATCCACTGTTTCAAAGTTTCCTCCTTGATCGATGGCGACGTCAACGATGACGGAACCTTCTTTCATGGATTTCACCATATCTTCAGAAACGAGTTTCGGTGCTTTAGCTCCTGGGATAAGAACCGCGCCGATGACAAGGTCTGCATCTTTCACAGATTCAGCAATGTTATACGGGTTGGACATCAATGTCTGGATATCGGAACCGAACTGATCATCCAGTTCGCGCAGGCGTGTCGGGTTAAGGTCAAGAATCGTCACCTGAGCACCAAGGCCGATCGCAATCTTCGCAGCATTCGTACCAACGATTCCGCCGCCGATGATCACTACTTTACCTCGGGAAACGCCTGGAACACCGCTCAATAGAATGCCCATGCCGCCGTAGGATTTCTCCAGATACTGAGCACCGATCTGGGTAGCCATCCGACCGGCTACTTCACTCATTGGTGTAAGCAGAGGAAGTTTCTGATCAGCAGAAACGGTTTCGTAAGCGATCGCCGTTACTTCATTTTCCACAAGCGCTTTCGTCAATTCAGGCTCTGCCGCCAGGTGAAGGTAGGTGAAAAGGACCAACCCTTTACGGAAATACGGATATTCTGAAGCTAGAGGTTCTTTAACTTTCATAACCATTTCAGAAGCAGCCCACAGTTCTGAAGCGCTTTCAATAAGCTCAGCACCAGAAGCTTGATATTCTTCGTTCGTGAAGTTACTGCCAAGACCGGCATCGGCTTCAATGTATACTTTATGTCCTGCTTTTGTAAGGTTTACAACCCCTGATGGTGTAATAGCTACACGGTTTTCATTGTTTTTAATTTCTTTCGGTACTCCGATAATCATAAGAAAATGACCACCTTTCAGAACAATTTGTAAGAAAAGTATAGCCCGGGAAATGAGTTTTTTGTTTAGCAGAAAGTGAGAAAATAAAGAAGAGGATTTGTGAAAAATCACAAATCCTCTTTTTCTTTTTCATCGATTAACAAATCTATGAACAGCATCATTTTCTGACTGGCATTTTTAAAGTCGATACCACCGATTTCCCGGATCCTTTTCAGCCGGTAATTCAACGTGTTGGTGTGAATATGCATGTCTTCGGCTGCTTTATGGACATTGCTGTTATGAGCAAGGAACACCTTCAATGTTTCGAGCAGGGCCGCCCGGTTATCTTCATCATACGCCTTGATTTTACGGAGGGCATCATTATGGTAATGTTCCTTCCTCTGCAGATCGGCAATTTCGTTAATGAACTGATAGATGCCGAGGTCCTGGTAGTGATCCACTTCCGCAAGGGCTTTCGGGAATTGATCCTTCAACTCAAGCACTTTAAGGGCCTGTTTGTAACTCGAGTGGATCAGCGACGGTGTATGGTAGACGAGGCCGACAGCTCCCTTTAAATCATCGAAGTTCAGCCGTTCTTTCATTTTCTGGGTGAAGTCGTTCAGAAAAGCACGGCTCAAGTGGTCCGCCTCTTCTTTAGGATCTGTCCGTACAAGCAGGATCAGCTGATGATCGTCAAAAATCCGGCTGACAATCCTAGTCTGGTACAGTGTTTCTGATAAATAATAGGCCTGACGTTCGACAGACTGACTGAGGTCTTCCGTGAATTCGAAGACAGCTACACAAAGCTGGCCCTGAAGATTCATTTGATGTTTTTTTCCCAGTCGTTTGATATCGGAGGAGTTTTCCAAAGAGCCGGTTAACAGCTGCCAGAAAAACTCTTTTTGGTTTTCTTCGGATTTCTTTTTCTTCGCCTGCTGGCGGAGCAGATGCTGACTTACGATACGGGCGGCATCTTCAATCGTCTGAAGATGTTCTTCCGTGATCGTCAATTCCGCGGTCTGTGCCCAGATGAAGCCGAGGATGTCCTCTTTATGCCTGACGGATACGGCAAGCCTGCGGCCGAGGCCGATGTCTTCAATCGGAGGGACGATGACCGGGCGTCCGCTTTCAAAAAGCCTTGCCATAATGCCGTGCTTCCATAAGCCGTTGACAACACTTTCCGGCACTTTCCGGCGCATGATTGTAGCCGTTCTGGCATCATCCACACGTTCTTCATGTTTGCTGTAGGAAACAATCTGGTGATTGGCATCTTCGATTGTAACGGGGCAGCCAAGGCTTTCGGCGATTCGATCGGCTAATCCTTCGGGAGAATCAATCAGATCGTTCAATGTTTTAGGGATACGTGGTGATGGACTCATAGACGTTCTCCTTCTTTCAATCATTACCTCTATTCTATCATGGTTTTTCGTATGCAGACATGACCATTTTCTCTTGCTTATCTTGTGTATTTATACGAAGATGGAAAGGTCTGTTTGTGTAAAACCACAAAAGGTGGAGGGCGGATTATAAAAACAACAAGAATTTTTACATAAGGAGGAGCAGGATGAGTAGAATTTTTAAGATGGCCAGTGCATTTATCGGAATTATTGTAGGAGCAGGTTTTGCTTCCGGCCAGGAAGTGTTGTTGTATTTCACCAGTTACGGACATATGGGTACCGCAGGAGCCGTACTGGCCACAGCCTTCTTCGCCTACATGGGCATGATGCTGACAAAGCTCGGCACCCGGATGAAAGCCGAATCTCATAAAGAAGCCATCCACCGTGTGAGCGGCTGGCGCTGGCTGGGATGGATTGTTGACGCGGTTATCATTTTCACGTTATTCGGCGTAGGCGTTGTCATGATTGCCGGTGCAGGTTCGATTCCAAGTCAGCAGTTCGGAATCCCAGCGATTACAGGTATCATTTTCATGTGCGTCATCGTGACGGCGGCCCTATTGCTGAATGTCGACAAAGTGGTAAAGATTATTGGCAGTATCACTCCGTTTTTAATACTGACTGTCGTGCTCATTTCCATCTATAGTGTGGTGTCGATGGATAAAAGCTTTGCTGTATTGGAAGCGACCGCCCTGAAGCAGCCGAGTGACTTTTCCTATTGGTTCATTTCTGCCATGAATTATGTGTCCTTTAATATCGCTGTCGGTGCTTCGATGGCGCTGTTGATGGGTGGGAATGAAACAGATGAAAAAACCTCTGCGCTTGGCGGATTTTTTGGCGGACTCGGTCTCGGTCTGATGATCGTGCTCAGCCATCTTGCCATTTTTTCGAGAGTCGATTCCATTGCGGGGTACGACATGCCGCTGCTGGCTTTAGTGGACGAATTGTCGCCGGTGCTCGGGGCCTTTTATTCCATCGTTTTATTTGGAATGGTATTCAACACCGCGGTCAGCATGTTCTTCTCTTTCGCTGCACGATTTACAACATTGGGGACAGCCCGGCATAAAAAGTTCGTTCTAATCATGATTGCGGCTGCTTTCGGATTGAGCTTCCTCGGATTTACCGATCTCGTTTCCTTGTTCTATCCTCTCATTGGAAATATGGGCCTCTTTTTAATTGCGGCCCTCCTTGTTGCTCCGTTCCGGTTGAGGGCGGAAGAAAGGAAGAACAGCAAACGCGCAGCATAACAAAGGCAGCCCGGACTACAAACAGTCCGGGTTTTTCTTTTTCTTGAAATATAATTACGAATTTTCTAACATTTTATTGATATGAAAATTCATACGCTCTATAATGAGTTCAACAAGGTTTGGGAGGAAGCCCATGACGTACATCATAGGTATTGACGGTGGAGGAACCAAGACGACCTGTCTGTTCTTGAAAGCGGACGAAAAGGCGTATCCCGAGCGGCCGCTGATCGTGAAAGGGCCGGGGACAAACCCACACGTCGTTGGTTTTGAGGAAGCCGGCAGAAGACTGGAGAACCTGATCCGGCACGGAATGAAGACGTTCTCCCTTGCACCGGACGAAATATCCGGAGCAGGAATGGGGCTGGCAGGCGTCGGCAGGCGGGATGAGGTCGAACAGATGGCTGGTACGGTGCGTACAATTTTTTTTAACCTAAATTTTTCAGAAAATTTAAACTTGTGTATCACATCCGATGTGCATGCGGCGTTGAAGGGATCGCTGGCCCCAGGCGTAGAAGAGGGGATGCTGCTGATTTCCGGTACGGGATCCAATGCTGTTGGAATAACAGCGGCGGGGAAAGTTGTGACATGCGGGGGATGGGGACATCTAATTGGAGATGAAGGCAGCGGTTATCACCTTTCTTTGAAAGCGTTATCAAAAGTGGCCAAAGCAGCAGATGGGCGAGGGGAACCTACACAAATGACTTCTTATATACTGCGTGCTTGCGGTTTAGAGCGACCGGAACAGTTGATTCGGTATATGTATGATCGTCCTTTTGAGAAGAAGGAAGTCGCTGCCTTTGCTCCTTGCATCATCGAAGCCTCTGAACAGGGCGATAAGGCAGCGGTGGATCTGCTGAAGGAAGCGGCGGAAGAGCTGGTGCTTCATATTGAAAGTCTCGTTAAGCAGGGAGTGGATCCGGAAGCGCCTGTTTCAGCAGCGGGTTCCATCCTTACATACTCCCAGGTTCTACGAAATCATGTTGGAAAACTGTTGGAAGACAGGCAGTTCGGTCCCTTGACCGATCCTTACGCTCCACCGGAATATGGAGCGGCTTTACTTGGCAGAGCAGCCGGAATGGAAAAAGAAAGGTGATGGACTCATGACAGATTCCCTTACATTTTTAACGACGGAACAGAGGAACGCACGGACGATACATATGGACGAGATGACAACAATAGAAATGCTGACGGTGATGAATGACGAAGATCATAAAGCAGCGGAGGCTGTGAAAAACGTACTGCCGGCGATTACAAAAGCTGTCGATCACATCGCAGAAGCCTTGAAAAACGGAGGCCGCTTATTTTACGTCGGCGCAGGAACGAGTGGCAGACTCGGCGTACTTGATGCATCAGAGTGTCCGCCGACATTTATGGTCGACCCTTCGCTTGTGCAGGCAGTGATGGCCGGAGGCGGCCGGGCGTTTACAGAAGCAAAGGAAAACTCCGAAGATAACGAGAATCAGGGCCGGGAAGATTTGAAGGCCCGCGGGTTCAGCAAAAAAGATGTCGTTGTCGGGATTACCGCCAGCGGCCGGACCCCTTATCCTATCGGAGCGCTGACTTATGCCGGGGAGATCGGCGCTTTTACAATCTCTCTCTCCTGTAATGATAAGTCCGAAATCAGTGGGAAGGCCGAATGCCCGATCGAAGTCATCGTCGGA
Organism: Halobacillus sp. AWH4_228; assembly: GCF_056158365.1. Lineage (NCBI taxonomy): Bacteria > Bacillati > Bacillota > Bacilli > Caryophanales > Bacillaceae > Halobacillus > Halobacillus sp. AWH4_228. The sequence continues at coordinate 1,056,193 of NZ_JBSWTE010000001.1, forward strand.
CCAGAAGTATTGACAGGCTCCACCCGTTTGAAGTCAGCGACGGCCCATAAGATGGTGTTGAACATGCTGAGCACAGCGGTGATGGTCAAGCTTGGAAAGGTGTATGAAAACCTGATGGTGGATGTGCATGCAAACAACTACAAACTGCGGGAGCGGGCCAAAAGCATTTTAATGGAAGCGGCCGGAACTTCCTATGAGGAAGCGGAAGAAGCTCTGCAGAAAGCGCAGCATCAGGTGAAACCTGCCATTGTTATGTTGAAAAAGAAGGTGTCCTTTCAGGAAGCCAAACGTCTCCTCGATACTTGTGACGGGCAGCTCCGGGATGCGGTGAAAGCGAAAACTTAATTTGAAGACCACACGTTGGTTTCAAATACATGATTTCAATCAAAAAAGGGGGAGCTTATGTTGAGTTTATGGAGGAAAACATCAGCTTGGTTGATTGCCGCCGTTTTATTTGGTTTTCTTTTGCTCGTCGGTTGTGCGCCCGGAGCAGGAACAGAAGAGACAGATAGTGAGGGCACCGAAGAGGAGTCTTCTTCAGAGAACAGCGGAGAAGAATCCGGAGAGGTTTCAGGAGAACTTGAAATTCAGTATTTTGTCGGTGGTTACGGAGATTCCTGGTGGAAAGAGGTTATCGGTGATTTCCAGGAGGAGTATCCGGATGTCACGATTACGGAGCATGCCGGTCCGAATATTAACGAAGAAATGCGTTCCCGCTGGGTCTCGGACGATCCGCCTGATGTCGTTTACATCGATGGAGCAGGATCCAGTGAAACTCAAATGGTGGAAGACGGACAGTTGATGGACTTGACCGACTGGATGGAAGGTGTCGAGCTTGAGGATGGTACGGCTTTGAGCGAGAGCTTTATCGTCGATCCGGCTGATTACGATGGCAGCGTATACAGCCTGCCGCTTGTTTTTGATACATGGGGCACGTGGTATGACAATGCCTGGTTTGAAGAAAAAGGCTGGGAAGTTCCAAAAGATTTTCCTGGATTTATGGACACGATGGGGCAGATCAAGGACGAAGAGGGCATCGCTCCTTTTGTCACCACTGGTCAATACCCGTATTACTTCCTGCGCGGTGTGCTGTATCCCGCCTTTGGTGCAGCCGGCGGGGATGAGCTTTTGACGGATGTGATTAAAGGTAAGGAAGGAGCCTGGACGAGCGATCCGGTTCTTGAGGTTATGAAAAAAGTCGAGCAGATGCAGGCAGAAGGCATGATTGATGACGGGTTCGGTGCTTTGAACCATACGCAGTCCCAGATGAACTTCCTTCTTCATGACAATGCGTTCATTCCTGTCGGGTTCTGGCTGCCTAACGAAATGGCCAACGATACACCGGATGACTTCGAGTATGGATTCGTTCCATCACCGATGCAGGATGAAGGAGAGCCTTATGCCATCGTTCCTGATCTTCGTCCGCTGGCGATTGCTGAAAAAGCAGAAAACAAGGAAGCAGCAAAAGCGTTCGTCGAGTTTGTTTTCACGAAAGAGTATGCGAAGAGCTTCTCTGAACATACCGGAGCGATCATGAACCTGCAGGGTGTTGATCTGTCTTCCAGTGAAGAAGTACCTTCCTTCTTGATCGAAGCGAATGAAATGATCAATGATCCGGAACAGGTGCAGATTCATCAGAAGCCCCACCCAATGAGTTCAGAGCTGGAAACGCCGATCAGCAACTCCCTCGTTTCCCTCATGCTTGGAAACATTACAGCAGAGGAATTTGTGGAGGAGGCTGAAAAAGCCGCAGCTGAATACCGCAGCAGTTTAGAGTAGGCTTACATGGAAGGAGGAATGGGAAGGCTCTTGTCTTCACATTCCTTTTTTCATAACCATACAGAAAGAGAGGGAAGTATGATGGTCCAATCGCGCAGGCAGAGGAATCTATTTCTTGCATTTTGTCTTGTTCCTACGTTTATCCTGTTTTCTGTTTTCACCCTTTATCCGTTGTTCAACGGCCTTTATTATTCATTCTTTGAGTGGTCCGGTGCGTCGTCGCTGGCGAAATTTGTCGGGTTTGATAACTACCGCCGGCTGTTCAGTGACGAGATTATCCCCAGAACCATCCTTCACGATTATTTCCTTGTTGTGACCAAAGTGGTCGGGATCATGATTTTGTCGACATTTTTTGCCGTCGCTTTGACACAGCTGAAAATTAAAGAAGCCCCTTTCTACCGCATCGTCTTCTTCTTTCCCAACATTATGTCGGTGGTGGTCATCGGTATCTTATGGATGTTCATCTATAATCCGAGTCTTGGTCTTGTCAACTCCGGTCTTGAGCTGATCGGCTTGGAAAGCTGGACGAAGCCGTGGCTCGGCAGTGAGGACTGGGCGCTTCCAAGCCTTGTACTTCCTTCTGTCTGGGCAGGGATCGGTTTGTTCATGCTCATGCTGATGGGCGGGATTTCCAACATTTCGAAAAGCTATTATGAAGCCGCTGAGATCGACGGTGCGACAGAGTGGCAGCAGTTTTGGAAAGTGACCCTGCCGCTCATCTGGCCGCAGATTAAGATCAGCATTCTGTACATCATCATTACGACATTGAATGGTTCCTTCATCATTGTCCAGGTTATGACAAAGGGTGGGCCGAACAATTCGACCCATGTGATGGGATCGTATTTATATGAACAGGCGTTTGTGAAGTACAATTTCGGCTATGGCGCAACGATTGGTGTGATGATTTTAATTCTATCGTTGGTCACGGTTCTTATTATGCAGTTTTTCATGAGAAGGGAAAAAGTGGAATATTAACAGACAGGAGGGGAATGGAGTGCAGACAGGAAAATTCTTTTCACGTACCATCGTTCGAATTCCTTTGATCATCTGGACACTCGCTGTCCTGTATCCGATCGTCTGGATGGTTCTGGGCGCGTTTAAATCGAACGCGGAAATTTACGCCAACCCGTGGGGGCTGCCGGAATCGTTCAGCTTTGCTAATTTTGTGGATGCCTGGAGCAACTACAATATCGACACGAGTGTTTTCAACAGCTTCATTGTGACAGGTCTCGGTGCCACGTTAACGCTGATGATGGCGATTCCTACATCCTACGCCCTGGAGCGTATGCGTTTCCGCGGCAACCGTCTGTTGTTTACGCTGTACATTTCTGCGATGATGATTCCAATGGTTCTCGGCTGGATCCCGCTCTTCTTTTTATTGATGCAGCTGAACCTACTGGATAACATTTTCGGATTGAGCATCGTCTATGCGGTAAGCCAGCTGCCTTTCAGCATTTTCGTACTGACGAGCTTTATGGCTACGATACCGAAGTCCCTGGAAGAAGCCGCAGCCATTGATGGAATGTCCCCGTATGGGATTCTATGGAAGGTGATTACTCCGCTCTCGACAACGGGTATCATTACCGTAACGATCATGAACATGATCCAGTTCTGGAATGAGTATTTTATGGCTTTGATCTTCCTGCAGACGGAAGAAAACTATACGCTGGCCCTGGCGATCGATTACATAAGCAATGAGACCCAGTACACCAATGCGTGGGGAACCTTATTTGCAAGCTTAGTGATTGCCATCGTTCCTGTCATCATCCTGTATGCGATTTTCCAGCGGCGCATCGTCAAAGGAATGACAGAAGGAGCTATTAAAGGATAAGAGTGGTGGAAGATATGAAAAATTCATTGAAAGGCGGGCTTGTCATTCTGAATGAAATGAAGGACAAGCTGCCCCCGTCAGAAAGAAAGATTGCCGAATTTATACTGGATCAGCCTCATGAAGCGATCCATTGTACGGCTACACAGCTCGGTGAACTGAGTTCCACCAGCAGTGCGGCTGTCATCCGTTTGTGTAAGTCCCTCGGGTTGAAGGGTCTGCAGGAGCTGAAGCTGCGGATTTCCGGAGACCTGCAGAAAAAGCCGGAGGCCCGCTTCCGGGATATCCAGCCAGGGGAACCCTCCGATTCGATTGTTGAAAAAGTGACCAACAACAGCCTGCAGGCGATCAAGGAAACGACGGAAATGGTCGATTACCGGACCCTGGAAAAAGCGGTGGACGTCTTGAAAAAAGCGGATACCATCCACTTCTTCGGTGTCGGGGCCTCCGGGATCATCGCCCAGGATGCCCAGCAGAAGTTCCTTCGGATGAACAAGGCGACGTCCGCATTTACGGATATGCACAATGCGGCGATGAACATTGCGAACGTAAAGGAAAATGATGTCGTCTTCGGCATTTCTTTTTCCGGTGAGACGTATGAAACGGCGAAAATCATGGAGATTGCCAAATACAAAGGGGCTAAAACGGTCAGTCTCACCCGCTACGGGCATTCCCCTGTGACGGCCCATGCAGATGTGTCGCTGTATATTTCAGCCTCCAGGGAAATTCCCGCCCCATTCCGGAGCGGGGCGACCTCTTCAAGGCTGGCACAACTGCATATGATCGACATTCTGTTCGTTAATCTTGTCACAGACCAGTGGAATGAAGCGTCCGATTACTTTAATGAAATTACCGACGTCATGGATGTGTTGAAAGGAAAACCGCTTCGTCAGAAAAAAGCCCAATCTTAATAAGGAGCTGAGTATATGGACGAATGGATCGAGGAACTCCGCCGCATTATCCCTGAAAAAAGGGTGCTGACCGATCTCGCCGACCGGCACAGCTACAGCTTTGATGCCTCGTTCGGCGAGCATCTGCCCGATGTTGTGGTCCAGCCGAAAACCAAGGAGGAAACCGCTGATGTTTTGAAACTGGCCAACCGGCATAACATCCCCGTCCACCCGAGAGGATCGGGCACCTGTCTGAGTGGGGGCCCGCTTCCCGTACACGGAGGAATTGTGCTGGACATGTCTCAATATCCCGCTGAAATCCATCTGAGCCCCCGGGATCTCACCGTGGACGTCACTCCGAGTGTACTTACGGCTAATATCAATAAGGCCGCTGAGGAGCACGGCCTCATGTACGCGCCGGATCCAAGCAGTGCCCATGTTGCTACGATCGGCGGCAATCTTGCAGAGAATTCCGGAGGCCCGCGCGGCTTGAAGTACGGGGTAACAAAAGATCATGTGCTTGGTCTTGAGGTCGTTACTCCGCAAGGGGAAATCATCCGCACCGGCGGACGGACGATCAAAAATGTCACCGGCATTGACTTAACGAAGCTGATTGTAGGATCAGAGGGTATTTTGGGTGTCATCGTCGGGGCGACGCTGAAACTGATGCCGAAGCCGCCGGCTGTTCAGACGCTGATGGTCACGTTCGATGAAGTGCGAAAAGCGGGAGAGGCGATTTCCCAGACCCTTACCTCCGGGATCCTTCCGTCCAAAATGGAATTTATGGATCAGGCTTGTGTTGTGGCTGTAGAAAAATTTCAACCGGCCGGTCTGCCTGTCGATGCTGCTGCCGTCATTATTATTGAACTGGACGGTCATCCGGAGACGTTGAAGGTCGAGCGCCGGCTCATTGAAGAAATTATGGAGGATATGGGTGCGCTGGATGTGATCATCCCTAAGTCAGACGAAGAAGCGGCTAAGCTTTGGCATGCAAGGAAACAAGTATCACCTGCGATTGCGAAAATCAAGCCGACAAAGGTTTCCGAAGATGCGACGGTGCCCCGCAGTAAAATTCCCGATTTTATGGACCGGCTTCAGGTCATTAAAGAGAAGTATGACGTGGAAGTGGTCGCCTTCGGTCATGCCGGGGATGGAAACCTCCATCCGAATGTTCTTTGTGATAAACGTGATGTCGAAGAAATGAACCGGGTGGAAAAAGCTGTGGAAGAAATGTTTGAAGCAGCTCTGGAGCTCGGCGGCACCCTCTCCGGTGAACATGGAATCGGAACGATGAAAGCTCCGTTCATGGAGATGGAGCTCGGTGAAGTCGGGCTGGATATGATGAAGCGGATCAAGGAAAGCTGGGACCCCAACGGCATCCTGAACCCTGGCAAGGTCTTCCCGGAAAAAGGGCAGAAGCTGGTGCTGCATCATGAATAGTCTGCTGCAGGAAAAGCTCAGCTATGATAAGACGTTTGACTGTGTGCAGTGCGGCTACTGTCTTCCTGCCTGTCCGACGTATGAGACGATGGAAAGAGAAACCCACTCGCCGCGCGGCCGGATCAACCTCGTGAAAATGGTCGCGGAAGGCAAAGCATCCGTCGAGGATTTGAAGGAGCCGATCGAAAAATGTCTCGGCTGCATGGCGTGTACAACTGTATGCCCGACCAACGTCCAGTATGGAGAAATCCTTGAGAGTGCCAAGCACGTCATTGATGAACACGAGGAAAAAAGCAGACCACGGAAACTGGTCGAAAACTTCATGTTCCAACGCTTCTTTCCTTCCACGGCGTGGATGGATTCGCTTGGACATGCGACTTGGCTCTATCAATCCAGTGGTCTGAAAAAAGTGTCCCAGCGGTTCGGTCTGACGAAGCGGGCGCCGCTGCACATCCATGAATTTGAGGCCGTACTTCCCGAGATGCCTTCCCCGAAGCGGCGGAAATCCAGGGCGGGCCGATACGTCCGTAAACGTCCGGCCACAGCCAAAGTTGCTTTTTTCAAGGGCTGCATCATGGATAGTGTGTTTTATGAAACGAATCAAAACACGATGGAACTGCTTTTGCGAAGCGGCGCGGAAGTTGTTTTTCCAGACCAGCAGACGTGCTGTGGGGCTCTTCACGCGCACTCCGGCAAAGTCGATGCATCTGTTGAGCTGGCCAAACGGAACATTGAAGCCTTTGAAGAGGAAAGTTTTGATTACATTGTCAATAACGCAGGCGGATGCGGCGCTCGTCTGATTGAATATCCGCACCTGTTTGAAGAGGGGACAGAATGGCACAGCCGTGCTTCTGCCTTTGCGGCAAACGTGAAGGACATCTCAGAAGTGCTGATCGATCTGGACGGCCTCCAGTTTGAGCAGTCCGTTCCGCGAACCGTCACCTATCAGCCTTCCTGCCACCTGCGAAACGTCCAGAAGGTCACCGAAGCGCCTGTCGCGCTGTTGGAAAAAGTGCCCGGCCTGACGCTGAAACAGATGGACCGTCCAGAATTCTGCTGCGGCTCTGCAGGGATTTACAACATCGTGAACTACGAAGAGGCGATGGACATCCTCGATGTTAAAATGCAGGACGTCTGCGGCGTTGATCCCGATGGCATCGTCACTTCCAACCCGGGCTGCCTGCTGCAGATGAAGCTCGGCGTCGTCCGCGAAGGTGCCGGCGACCGGATGGAAGCCGTGCATTTGGTGGATGTGTTGATGGAAGCGGATCCTCAGCCGAAAATGTAAGGCGTCCCCTTTTGTGGGGCGCTTTTTTTCTTTAAGCGGGGTGCGTGTGCGCGGATATCGATTATTTCTTGTGTATATCAATTAAAATGGCGATATATCAATTATTTTCCGCAGATATCAATTAATTCAGCAACTTATCAACGAATTATCCAATATATCAATTTAAACACTCATTCCAATACATATATTCTTCCTTTATTCCTGCCTACTGTTTTAATCTTCATCGCTTTTAGCAGGATATTAGCAGCTGAGGGAGAGGGAACATGCAAAAAATCTCTGGCCTGTTTGTTTGAGATGGTTTTTCCAATTAAGAGCGAATAGTCTTCCAAGGCAGCCACATGAGCGGACTTGCTGATATGAGCGCAGTTCAAGCATTTCCATCTGCCGTGTATACGTTTCATTGGAAGTGAGGAACATTCCGGACAGAATACTCCCTTCTTGAAATCTTCTTTTTCCAGTTTGAAAAATTTCACATAGTCATAAAAGTAGCTTTCGTGATTGGTGAGCAAGTGGGTGGATAAGCGGTTCATCTGGGAGGCATTCAAAATGGAGGTTCGATCTTCCGTCAGATCCGCCACCTTTTCGGAAAGTGTTTCGATCCGGATGACGTTCTCAAGGTCAGCATCGTCTGTATCAATCCTTGCCGCAGGGTGGCTGTTGACGACCAGACCGTAAATCGGAACATTAGGAATCTGCCAGAGCTTCAGCAGCTTCTGAAGCTGGCGGGTATGACGGCCTACCTGAATGACAGGATCGGCAAACGTCGAATGATTTTCCTCCCATTTTCGTTCAAGGTAGTGGAAACGCTGGTTGAAAAACAGCTCCCCTCCAATATTTTTCACTTCAAGAATGATTAGGAGAGCAGCGGTTACGACAAGGCAGTCGATTTGAAAATGGTGGGTGCCGTCATACAGACGCAGGTCATGGAAAATATCATGGTCCGAGGGGAGAAAAGTAAGAGGATAATTCAAGGAGAGTTCGCCTTTGTAGCCGGTTAATCGGAGCTTCAACTGTTCGTTTACAGCTGCGGATTGAGGGTGATGGTCCATCAGTCTCCGCTTCAAAGCCTGCAGAACTTTGATATCGCTGGGGAAAGTGCGTTCTTTCATAATCATGGCATCCATCCTTTCGCTCTTTCCTTATTCGACACGGAGATCGGTATTCCTATGGCGGATATCGATTTTATTTTCGATATATCAATTTTTTCTGCGATATATCAAATAAATTCGAGATATATCAATTAAATTCGAGATATATCAACTAAACCTCAGGTATATCAACTAAATTGAGACGGGACATAAATAAATGAAAGCAGGAGAGCCGGCGCTCTCCTGCTTTTTTTAAAACAACTGATACGATGCTGCAAAATAAATGACGATCATAAGCAGCGACGGTACCGCATAACGGAAGCTGTTTTCCTTCGGCTTGCGATTCACCATGAATACGGTCAGGAAAAGCATCGCTGTACTTAAAAGCGCCACAGGCAGATGGGTGGAGCTGAGCGACTGCAGAATCGCGCCTTTCTGGTAAAACACATCCGTCACAGCAAGCAGCTGCAGGTTGAACAGGTTACTTCCGAGGATAGAACCGAGCGCCATGCCGTAGTTGGACATCTTCATGGCCACAAGGACGGTTACGAGTTCCGGAAGCGAGGTGGAAGCGGCAATGAGGAAGCTTCCGACAAAGCTTGAACTCATCCCTGTCTGCTGGGCGAGCTGATCACCGGAAATCGATAAGGCGCTCCCTGAGGCGAACACGATGAGTGCTGCAACAATGAAACCGATGACCGCTGCTTTTAACGTATAATCTTTGCCTGCGGCGGCTGCTTCATCCATCTCCTCTTCTTCCCCTTGATTCATAAATCGGGTGGCCAATATATACAACCCGACGAGGATGAACATCTCTACCCCAATGTTAAACAAGGAAAAATCGAACGGCAGGATGAGGGCGGCGACTACAATCAGGGTGAATACGATACCGGCCACTGCTGTTGGCATGTGCTGCTTCTCATCGATGGCGTTAAACATTTTCCGTTTTCGGTAAATCATGTCCACAACAGCAATGATGAGCAGGTTGAACACATTACTGCCGAGCATGTTCCCGACAGCGATGTCAGGGTTGTCGATATAGACGGCTGTTAAACTGGTCGTCAACTCCGGCAGAGAGGTCGCCCCGGCGATGAGAAAGGTGCCGACGACAGCACCGCTCAGCGTGGATTTCCGGCTGATCACATCGCCGAACCGGTTCAGCTGGACAGCCGCAAATACAACGATGACGGCGGATAATAGAAAAATAAAGTAAACCATCATTCCAATCTCCTTTCTATACACAGGGCTCTGCTCAAAAAAAAGAGACTCCGGCCCTGTGGAGGGCCAAAGTCTCGCGTCCTATCTATATAGTTTGATGAACCAGGTGAGTGGATCACCGAAATGACGATTCATCAGCCGCGGATATGCGGTCGCTACTCCCTTTGGTAGTTTTACTATAGCGAAAGATTCGTCCGGGAGTCAACCGATAAGAAAAGAGGAAGGCGCATGCAGGCGCCTTCCTCTTTTTCTACTTAATAGTTCACCGCGTCGTAGGAATTGATCAATCCGTGCTCAAAGTAGGAACCTGTTCCGCTGATTGGATCAGCTGTCTGTTCAATGGCTGCACGGATATTGCTGTTGGAACGGCCCTGGGAGGCGAGCAGTCCGGCAAGACCGGCTACGTGAGGGGCTGCCATGGATGTTCCGGACATGTAGGCATACCCTCCGTTCGGCATCGTAGACGCAATACTCACGCCTGGCGCTGTTACATCCACCCACGTGCCGTAGTTGGAGAAGGAGGCTTTTCTATCATAGCGGTCGACGGCTCCTACGGCGATGACGTTGTCATAGGAAGCAGGCTCGAAAGTTGTGGAAACTCCGTCATTTCCTGCCGCTGCAATGACGACGGATCCTTTGTTCCAAGCGTAATTGACCGCATTTTCCAATGTCTGTGTATCACAGTTGCAGCCAAGGGAAAGGTTAATGACCTCTGCGCCTTGATCAGCGGAGTAGCGGATGGCATCTGCTATGTCGTTCAGGGAGCCGCTGCCATTCGCGTCGAGGGCGCGGACGGCAAGGATTTTTGTATTCGGAGCCATTCCGGCGACACCTCTGGCGTTGTTGGTTTCAGCGGCGGCGGTTCCGGCTACGTGCGTGCCGTGATCATTGAGATCCATTGGATTGTTATCGTTATCGACGAAGTCATAGCCTTTGATCGTTTTTCCATCAAGATCCGGGTGGTTGTAGTCGACACCGGAGTCGATGATGGCGATTTCCTGGCTGCTGCTTCCGCGTGTTACGTCCCATGCCCTTGGGGTATCTGTGTTCTGCGGTCCATATTGATAGCCGCTGTAGTACGTATCATTTGGTGTCCAGGTGGCTTGGAATAGATAGTTCGGCTCTGCGTATTCCACATTCGGATTTTTGTTTAAGGCTTCGACGACTTTTTCAACGTTTTTTACCTTCAACACTTTCTCCTCAGCTTCGACGACTTCCTGTTGTTCCTCCAGGACAACAGCGTCCATCTGGTTCATCTCTTTTTTGTTTGGAGAGAAGCCTTCTTTATATTTCACGACGACTTCACCCGGCACGTACTTTCCTTTTTCGAGATAAGTATCAATTTTGTTTGTCCGTTCTGATGATGTTTTGTCGGAAAGGGAATCGGCCAGGACACCTCCAGTGGACGGCATAAGGACAAGGGCGGCGGCAAGGGACAGGGAAGCAAGCTTTTTAAACTTCAAACGATTTCCTCCTTTAAAAGATATACTCTAGTAATTCGGAGAAATCGTAAGGATTCCTGCGATATCGGGGTTGGGATAGAGGTGTGGAAAAAAGCCCCCTTAAGCGTGGTTTCGACATAGGGGTTGGGCAACTTTATGTTGTAACCAAATCCATCATGATGATCCTTCTCATAGAATGGGAGTTTCCCGGGGTTTCAGAAACGTCCAATTGGGAAGTAAAAAGATAAACGATGGCTCGATGAGAGGTGTATTGATCCCGTAAAATAGATTGATGCCGATCCCGTTCAATATCCAGTCAGGAAGGAAGATCCTTGATGGGTCATGGGCTGAGAAAATTTGTGAAAGCAGCTGATAGGGAAGATTTTTCCCTGGACATGACGTTAAACGTTAACGGAGCTTTGGTGACAGGGACAACGGTTTCGGCTGAAAAATACTTCCACTCTTTAAGCGGTACCCCTGCTGAAGGCAGATAAACGGCTCAGTCCCTAAGTGAAAAGCTTGAAAAAGCCAGTCAGATGAATGATTCGCAGGAGGAAATTCAATACATTCATCTCGAAAATGCCCAGGTCTACAATGGCGATGCCCCGGCCACTCCGGTGAAAGGGACGTCTCGACAGAATCGATGGCTTTTTCCTCGGTCGTATTGATACGAATAGGAATAAAATGTAATTTATATTACGACAGTTCAATAATTTCATGAATAATCGGCTACAATGCGAAAGCAGACCATGATTTCATGGTAAAATGGCTCACGCACCATTAAGTCGAACCATTAAAGGAATGATTCCATGAAAAAAGAAAGAATTGAGTCCATCTACTTTCTACGCATCTTTGCCATGGTCATGGTCGTCCTCGTACACGTCAGCGCGGCCTATGTGAAGGTTCTTACGGAAGGCACGGGCATGTATGAGGCCTATCATTTTATCAACCGGATCATCCGGATTGAAGCCGGCATCTTCATTATGCTTACGGCGATGGTCTTTTTCTATAAGTATATCGATCAGAAAATGGATAAACAGGAACTCTTCTCTTATTTCAGGAAGAGAGCTCTCTATATTGTCGTTCCCTATTTCCTGTGGGCGCTTTTCTATGAAGCTTTCTCTATTTATCTCGGAGTGGTGTCGACGACGCCGGAAAACATTCTGACCCGGGTGTTTACAGGGGATTCGTTTTATCATCTGCACTTTATTTTCTTAATCGTCCAGTTTTATTTGTTTTTCCCTGTCGTCCTCTATGCCGCACAGAAATGGGCTTTCTTCAGAAAGTACATGTGGCTGTTCGGAATGATCCTGCAGGTCGGGTACTACTTCTTCAACCGGGAATTTCAAGTGTTTTCATTCAACCTGTTTATGACGAGTATGGGACCTTACCTGCTCGGTGCGTGGATCGGCGCCTATTATAAACAGCAGAAGACGGCAGCTTTTTCAAGAACAACACCTATATGGGCAGTCGGAGGCCTGTTTGCAGGTCTGACGACTGTTTACCTGCATGGTAGCGGGTATCAGATCTTTGGCGCACAGCTGCCGACATGGGGCTATTTGATTATTAATATGCTCTTTCTCGTTGTCGGAAGCTATGCCATGTTCCGTATTGCGGAACGGTTGGTCGTCAAGTGGCCGGTGGCGCTGTCCTACGTGAAGAATATTGCGGTCTATTCGTTTGGCTTTTATCTTCTTCACCCATTCGTATTGAAGATCTATGAATTTACCATTCCCATTCCGGCCGGAAACATGTTCCACGCAGCTATCATTGTCCGGCTCGCTGCCACCCTGCTGTCATGTTATGTGATCATCTGGCTGTCCCACAGGTACCTTCCTTTTGCTGGTTTGTTCTTCGGAAAACTGCCGAATAAAAAACCGGGCTTTTTCGAGGGAAACCGATCGAAGGGGAACAAGTCGCAGCAGGAAACAGGAAAAGCCATCTTATAATCGTCATGAGAAAACCGCTCCAACCGGACTGCCGAAAGGAGCGGTTTTTTTATGGCTTCTATTTTCTGATAAATCTGTAAATTTCATTGAAACGATGGCGAATGGTGAGATATAATAACCATAATGTGTAAGCGCATACATAAAAGGAGGGTTTTTGTGAGTGGGATTTGGCTGGCCGTTGTTGGTATGCTTGTCTTTTTTCTAGGGTATCGGTATTATTCTAAGTTTATTGCCGAAAAGATTTATAAGCTTGATCCGAATTACGTAACGCCCGCCCATCAATTTAAGGATGGTGTCGATTTCGTACCTACGAACAAGTTCGTCCTCTGGGGGCACCACTTTACGTCGGTGGCTGGAGCAGCTCCCATTGTAGGGCCGGCCATCGCGGTGTACTGGGGATGGCTTCCGGCTGTGCTCTGGGTGCTGCTTGGCACGGTGTTCGCTGCAGGGGTCCATGATTTCGGTACACTCGTTTTATCCGTGCGAAACAAAGGACAGTCGATCGGGACGCTGGCGAGTAAGTTGATCGGCGAGAAAGCGAAGGTGTTGTTTTTGTTCATTATCCTTCTGCTTGTTCTTATGGTCAATGCAGTGTTCGCCTGGGTCATTGCCAACTTGTTCATCTCGTTTCCTGCGAGTGTATTATCGGTCTTTATTCAAATTCCACTCGCTGTCTGGATTGGTTACAGTGTCTACAAGAGACAGGGCAGTATGCTTCTGCCATCGCTAGTAGCTCTTGCTGTCATGTATCTCTCTGCTGTCATTGCAAGTTATGTCCCTGCCCTGCAGATTGACCTTGTCCGCTATTTCGGAGGCGAAGGAGCGGAAGCAGCCTTTGGATTGAGTGCGACATCCATGGCGTTTTTCGTCTGGATCATCGTACTCATGATCTATGTGTATATTGCATCGACGCTTCCTGTGTGGAAACTGCTTCAGCCAAGGGATTATATCAACTCCCATCAGCTGATTGTCGGACTGGGCCTTCTCTATCTCGGGCTGCTGTTTTCCAACCCTGAAATTACAGCACCGGTGACCAATGCGTCGGCGGATACATCCTGGTTCCCGCTTTTGTTCATTACCATCGCCTGTGGAGCGATTTCCGGATTCCACGGTCTCGTATCTTCAGGGACTTCTTCGAAACAGTTGAACAATGAAACAGAAGCGCGGTTTGTCGGCTATCTTGGTTCCGTCGGAGAAGGAGCTCTCGCCTTAGTCGCGATCATCGCTGTTGTCACCTTCTTCCCAACAGCGGCGGAATTCACTGCAACCTACAGCGGTTTTGCGGCGGCCAGTAATGCCGGACTTGGTGTCTTCATCCAAGGGGCCGGCCAGCTGGCGGCGGGACTCGGGATTCCCGCCTCTGTCGCGGCTACGATTGTGAGTGTGATTGTCGTCAGTTTCGCTGCGACAACACTGGATTCTTCGGTTCGTTTGATGCGGTATATTATCGCAGAGCTCGGTACTGAATATAAGATCACACCACTGACGAAAATGCATGTCGCAACTACGCTGGCGGTTGTTTCAAGCGCTGCACTGACCCTGATTCCGCAGGGGCCGAAGGGATTCGGATCCGGAGGTTATCTGCTTTGGCCGTTATTTGGAACATCCAATCAGCTCCTGGCCGGCATTAGTCTCCTGCTCGTATCGATCTGGCTGAAGCGTCAGGGGAGAAATTACCTTCCGACAATTATTCCAATGGTCTTTCTCATGTTCATGACGCTGTGGGCGATGATTTCACAGGTGCTGACAGAATGGGCGCCTTGGAATGAGAATAGTGACTGGATGCTGTTTGCTTTTGGTGCAGTCATCCTCGTTTTCACCTTCTGGATTTTACTGACGGCCTTTTCAGCGATTACGAAGGACCATAAAAATTCCATCGAACGAAGTGCTTAAAAAGAAGAAGCCGTGCCGATGTACGGCTTTTTCCATTCAGTAAGGAGGAAAAAGGCATGATCGATGTCATGATGATGCGAGCGGAGAAGGAAATCGGGATGGGGTGCTGTGGCGGCATCTGCTCCGATCCGGATGGTTTGATTAACATGGAGGACGAATTTTCGCACCATGACGAAGAACGAAAAAATCTGCAGCAGCTTTATCTTATGACACTGGAGATCGATCCTGATATCAACATGCAATTCATCGACCCAAGGAACCTGCTGGCTGCAGCCGCTTATTTCTGTCAGCAGCAGCGCCGGGGACGTATTACACGCCGTCGGGCACTGGCTTCCTTTCTGCTGCACAGCACGTACGGGGCGGTGTTTGTAAATGGAGAATATACAGCTTCAGCCGGACGCTATGAAGAGCGGCTGTTGGAATGGACAAAATCCTGAGGAGGGAGACGGATGGAAAAGAAGCTTTCCCTGAAACGGATGGTGGAACTGTATGATGAAGTATTGAGTCTGCCACATAAGCAGGAGGTGGCCCGGGAGTTGAGGGATGAAGAAGATCTTTTTCTTCTGCTGCTTTATTCCGATCTGCTCGGCATCCCCAACCCCGCGTTTTATTACACGCTTGAATTGTACCCACATATTGTTGAAAAATTTCATGACTGGCATTTGCGGATGGGCATGGAGAAATCCCCGCTCGATGGCATCCGCTGCTGTTAAGGAGGGTTATCTATGAAACATATCCAGCATCACTCTATCATTTTTGCGGGAGGAAAAGGCGGTGTCGGAAAATCGACCTCATCAGCGGCCCTTGCGCTCTCCTTTGCTGAACAGGGATATGAAACGCTTGTCGTATCGACAGATCCTGCTCATAATCTCGGCGATGTTTTTCTTACGTCTTTATCCCATACGAAAACGAAGCTCGCCAAGCGTTTATACGGGATGGAAATTGATCCCGGTTATGAATCGAAGCGGTATATTGAAGGGGTGAAGGAAAACCTGCAAGGGCTTGTGAAGTCTAAAATGGTCGAGGAGGTGCACCGGCAGATCGATATGGCATCCGCCTCGCCCGGGGCAGATGAGGCCGCCTTATTTGACCGCCTCGTGTCCATTATCCTGGAAGAGTCCGGCCGGTTCGATAAAATCGTGTTTGACACCGCTCCGACCGGACATACGATCCGCCTGCTTACACTCCCTGAGATCATGAACGTATGGATTGATGGCATGCTGGAGCGCCGGGGGCGGATGAATGAGACGTACACACAGCTGCTTCATGATGGAGAGCCTGTAGATGACCCGATTTTCAACGTGCTGCAGAGGCGCCGCGAAAAATTCGACGCCGTACGGAAAATCATATTAGACGAAAAGAAGACCGCCTTTGTGTTTGTTCTCATTCCTGAGCGCCTCCCGATTCTTGAAACGAAGAAAGCCGTGGAGCAGCTGGGGAAACATGGACTTGATGTGCAGACACTGATTGTGAATAAAGTTCTGCCTGACTACGCTGATGGTGCTTTTCTCGCTAAAAGGAGAAAACAGGAGCGTGTTTACCTTGATAAGATCAAGCGGACGTTTAGAGACAAAGAGCTGGTATATGTGCCTCTTTTTGAAGAAGATGTCTCCGATATGGAAAAGCTGCATACGTTTGCGGGCTCTTTTCAATCATCGATCCCTGTTTCTGACTAGAAGATTACCTTCAATCGATGAAAAAGTCCGACTCATCATTCACCGGAATCCGTGTAGCCGTACACGGATTTTTTTGTGCTTAATTTTCTGATTACATAGGACTTTATGACTAAATCGGGCGTAGGGACCTGTATGAACTCCGAGGGAGGCCGATATATAAGGAGTCGAGCACAAATAAGTTGAAATTGCACGCTCAGGAGGGAATTTATGCTGATTATTGATGAACAAACGGTGTCCCCTATCCTAGTACAAACGGCCCTGATTCATCATTTGCCTATCTATTATAAGGACGATGAAAGAGCCCTGGATATGAAGGAACATTCTAAACTACTAACCAATTCGGAAAGCTGTCTGCAGATGCTGCAGCACCACCATCCGGAGCACATACATACGAAAGTATCCCAGATGGTCAAAAACAAAGCCCGGTTCCGGGAGCTGATTGCCGATCTGGATGAAGACTATTATTTCAAGCTTGTCACGCTTGATGAATTGATGAGTTCAAACAAGGAAGATCTCCCATTCCCGGTCGTTATCAAGCCGAACAAAGGCTATTCCAGTGTCGGTGTTTATATCGTGAAGGAAAAAGCGGAGTGGGATCAGGCGGTACAAGGATTGTATTCCGACCTGCTTCTCTCCCGGTCGATGTATTCGGATGCCGTTCTGGACAGTGAACAGATCATTATTGAAGGATATATTGAAGGACAGGAGTATGCGCTTGACTGCTACTATGACGAAGCGGGTGAGCCGGTGATTTTGAATATCCTGAAACGCCGGTTTGCCCACGATCAGGATACGTCCGACCGCATTTATTACACGTCCAGCCGGATTCTTGAGGAAGTACGTGAGCAGGCGCTGGATTACCTGCGTCTTTTAAATGACCGTCTTCAGCTCCGAAACTATCCTTTTCACATAGAAATGAGACAAAACGACGGCGGCATCGTTCCCATTGAGATGAATCCGCTCCGCTTTGCCGGGGCAGGTACGACAGATGTGAGTCATTACGCCTATGATATCAACTCGGCCTCAGCCTACTTCAAGGGCGTAAAGCCGGATTGGAAAACGATTGTGAAGCGGGCCGACGAGTCCTTTTACGGATTTTTCTGTGCGGAAGTGCCGGGGCATATCAGCGTGAATCTTATTCAATCCATTCAGCATGAGGAGCTGAAAAAAGAGTTCAGTCACATCCTGGAGTATCGGATCATCCAGTCAGCCAGTGACCGGACGTTTGCCGTCGTCTTTTTCAAAACGAACCAGCTGAATGAACTGGACCGGTTACTTACCCTTGATTTAGAGCCCTTCCTTACAATGAAACCAGCAAAGGAGGCTGTCCGATGAATTGGCAGGCCTTGAACCCGAAGAAGTCGTTAAAAACCCAGTTGTTCGTTAATTTCATCATTCCGATCCTTATTCTTGGTGGACTGACCTTCGGATTCGTGAAATATATAACCGGTAATATGATTGATGATCATATTCTGCCGCAGTTTGAACAGGTTCTTTTGACAAATGGTCAGGAGCTTGTCCGCTCGATTGAACCGAATGCCGTCCGTGAAGCAATGGAAAACCCATCAGAGAACCATGCCAGCTTGATCAACACGCTGGACAGCTTCATTGAAGGACAGGAGCGTCTGGAATATGCCTATATATTGACAAAGCAGGGAGAGCAGGAATACATCGTCGCCTTGAACGGTTCTGAGGATGTAATGGTGGAGTCTCCTTTTACAGATAAGCAGAGGGAGGCGTTCCAGACAGGGGATACCGTTGTGACCTCCATTTATGAAGATGAATGGGGCGTCCATAAATCGGTCTTCATGCAGATTGGTGACATGGATGCGATTGTCGGCGTCGATATGAGTACCTCCTTTGTTGGAAGCCTCCAGAAGGAAATCAATAGCTTCCTTGCTATCTTTTTAGCGGTCGCTGTTCTGCTTGGTGCCGGGTTTGCTTATATCTTCGGCAGCCGTCTGACGAAAGTTGTCCGCTCCCTGCTGTCGTCGGTGAACCGGATTAGTGATGGAGATTTGACAGAGGACATCGAAACGAAGCGGGCCGATGAAATTGGTCAGCTGTCTGTGGCGATGAATGAAATGGTGGAGAGCTTGAGGAGCCTTGTTCAGAGGGTGACGACAGCGTCGAGTGAAGTGTCGGCGCAGAGTGAGGAACTCACGCAGTCGGCCAACGAAGTGAAAGAAGGAAGCGAGCAGGTCGCTTCTACGATGCAGGAACTGTCCTCTGGTGCAGAGTCCCAGGCAGACAGCTCCAGCAGCCTTTCCGAAGGGATGGACAACTTCGTCCGACGTCTGGATGAAGCCAACAAAAGTGGAAAAGCAGTAGCTGGAACATCGAAGGAAGTGCTGTCGATGACCGAAGAAGGGCGGGGGTTGATGGAGACGTCCGTCCAACAGATGAACACCATCAATGGCATCGTCAAGGAGTCTGTAGAGCGTGTGCACGGACTGGATAAGCAGTCCAAGGAAATTAATAAACTCGTCCAGGTCATTCAGGATATTGCCGAACAGACCAACCTGTTATCCTTGAACGCGGCTATAGAGGCGGCCAGAGCCGGGGAGCATGGCAAAGGATTTGCTGTCGTGGCTGATGAAGTCCGCAAGCTTGCCGAGCAGGTTTCAACGTCCATCATTGATATCACATCCATTGTGGAAAGTATCCAATCCGAGTCGAACCGGGTCGCTCAATCGCTTGAATCCGGCTATCAGGAAGTGGACAAAGGAACGAAACAGATAGAGGTGACCGGGGAAACCTTCCACCATATCCATACATCGGTCAGTGACATGTCCGGACGGATCGGGGAAATTTCCGAGCACCTTTCGGATATTGCAGAAAACAGCCAGCAGATGAACCAGTCGATTGAAGAGATTGCTTCTGTTTCCGAGGAGTCGGCGGCAGGGGTGGAGCAGGTGGCCGCTTCCTCGCAGCAGACGACAAGTTCAATGGAAGAAGTTTCTCACAGTGCCCGTCAGCTGTCTGAGCTTTCTGAACAGTTGAACGAGGAGATCCAGCAATTTAAACTGTAGGACCACTCGTGTAGAAGGTCATGTGTGAAGGTGGCGTCAGCGCCGCTTGCGACGATTGATGAGCTGAAAAGAGGAAGATCTTCTGTTTATTAGAAGGTCTTCTTTTTTTATCCTTCACGTCCGGGCGGGGAAGAGCCCTGTCTCCTGTAAAAAGGTGCGGGAAGCGAATTCTGAAACGTTCATGTGGATGCACGTTTAGCCGGAAGGAAAGGGTGGGGCAGGTCTCTCATTCTGGAGGACACCTTTTCTTCCTGGCCACCTAAATACTCATTCCTCCCTTGGAACGGGGAGTGTTATGATGGAGGCAGTATATGAATAGAAGGTGATTGTTTTGGACGTAACCATTAAGGATGTAGCCAGAGCGGCAGGTGTAGCGCCCTCGACGGTTTCCCGTGTGATTGCAGACAATCCGCGGATCAGTCCGGCTACGAAAAGGAAAGTGAAGCACGCGATGGAGGAGATGGGATATCACCCGAATGTGACCGCCCGTAATTTAGCAAGCCGGACGACGAAATCTCTCGGTGTTGTTCTGCCTTTCAGTGCAGATAAAGCGCTGCAGAATCCATTTTTTCCGGAGGTGCTTCGGGGCATCAGTTCCATCGCCCATGAGATGGAGTATTCCCTTGTTCTCTGCACGGGAGAAACGGATGAGGAAATGCTGGAGGCTGTGAAACGGATGGTGTACAGCAGTCAGACAGATGGGATTCTTCTCCTCTATTCGCAGGTCCGTGACCCGATTCAATCCTTTCTGCTGGAGCAGAAGTTTCCTTTTGTCGTCGTCGGCCGTCCGGCAGAAAACGGAAACTACGTGACGCACGTTGATAACGATAACATTCAGGCTTCCAAGGATATGACAAAGCATCTGATCGATCTCGGTCATGAGCGGGTGGCGTTTATCGGGGGTTCTCCTGAGCTCGTGGTGACGCTCGACCGCCTTCAAGGGTATGAGGAGGCGTTAAAAGAGGCCGGAATCTCCCTTGAAGACAATTATAAAGTCCATACAGAGTTCTTGAAATCGGGCGGACGCTCAGCTGTTCGTGCACTCATGTCTCTCACTCATCCGCCGACCGGGCTTGTTGTCGCCGATGATCTGATGACGATTGGCGTCATATCCACTTTGGAGGAAGCAGGCATTCACGTACCGGAGGATTTATCAATCGTCAGTTTCAACAATGTCTACCTTGCTCAGGTGTCCCGTCCGGCCCTGACGACGGTGGACGTCCACATCCAGGCCTTAGGGACAGAGGCAGCCGCCTGCCTCATTGAGAACGTGCAGCGGCGGGAGCAGCCGCCGAAGCGTATCATCATTCCGCACAAAATTGAATATCGTTCGTCGGCGATCTCCCGCTCCGCTCCGTCTGAAGGGTAACCTTCAGGCGGTTTTTTATGAAGATGGCATCTGTTCCATAAACTTCCTATATCCGCCTTTTTTTACAGAAAACTGCATAGATGTGGAAAATTTTTTGCATGTTTGCGCAATTTTCGGTACCCTAGTAGAGTTGACCTTTAAACAATTAGGAGAGGGATTTATATGAGTAAGACAAAAAGGAATGATCCCTGCTTTTGTGGAAGCGGGAAAAAATATAAAAAATGCTGCATGGTGAAAGATGATCAGGCTGTCGGATCCAGCAGCCTTCATGAGGAACTGCAGAGTAACTACAGCCACTTTATGGCTTATGTGAACCGTAATTATCCGAACGTTACGCCATCTGAGTCGAGAGAAACACAGGAAGAAGAAGTAGAAGCGGCGTTCCAGATGGTGCAGCGTGTCCTGATCGACAAACAGGAGGATGGCTCCACCCTGTATGAGGAATTTTTTGCGAAGAAACAGGATAAAATCATCCGTCCGGCAACGATGGCAACGATGGAAGCCTGGAAATCTCCGCACGTGAGCTTATTCAAAATCAACGGTTCAGCCTCTGAATCCACCGCTTCTGTAGAAGACGTGTGGAGCGGAGAATCGTTTGAAGTGAAAAAGGACGGCATTCCTTTGAAAGAAGAGAATTATGAGCACATGCCATACTGTATCGGCGTTCTCTTGAAGTGGGGACCTGTCCATAACTTCGTACCCCTGGCGATCCCGAACTACGAGTCTTCTTACGTGACGTTCCGCAAACAGCTGGAAGAAGCGTTTGAAGCGAGCGGTGCTGCGACGATTTATGACTATATGCAGGCAACGATTATAAAACAGCTGCGCAGCTGGATGTATATGACTTCTACAGATGAAACGGAAGAGGCCCCAGCTGAACAGCCCGTCGAGGCCCCTGCTGAAGGTGATGACGTGCTTGACTTGTTCGACGAAAGCTTGAAGCAGGAAGAAGGATTTGAACTGTTGAAGCAGCGCTGGGAAATGTACAAGCAGGCGGAAAACCCGACATTCCGTAAGCCGGAAGTCGTAACCGCAGCCCTTGAGCATATGTACCGCAGCACGTCTGCTTTCCGTACGGAACCGGAAAAAGTAACGAAAAAAGCGGTAGCTGAAAAGTATGAAGTCAGTCCGGGCAGCATGAGCAAACGCATCACTCAGCTGTCGGATTATCTTCTTCCATCATAAGTACTTCAACGTCCAGGATCTTCCTGGGCGTTTTTTTTTAGGATCAAAAGGTTGATGGAAAAGATGGAATAAAAAACCGGATGCCTGCAGAAACTCTCCTTGTAGATAGTCAATGACAGGAGGGAACCATATGGACAACTATAAAGAACAGGGACCCGGCGGTGCGGACGACCATCGTTTTGCCGAAGGAGAAGGCGAAAAAACGCTGACGACGAGGCAGGGGCACCCGGTCCGGACGAACCAGAATTTAAGGACGATCGGGAACCGGGGACCGGCCACGCTGGAGAACTACGATTATATCGAAAAGATTTCCCACTTCGACCGGGAACGTGTACCTGAGCGGGTGGTCCACGCCCGGGGAACAGGGGCACACGGCTACTTTGAAACTTACGGGAAAGCCGGCGATGAACCGGTGGAGAAATATACACGGGCGAAAGTTTTTTCTGGAGCAGGGAAGAAAACACCGGTGCTCGTCCGGTTTTCGACGGTGACCCATTCGGCTGGTTCTCCGGAGACGCTGAGGGACCCGCGCGGATTTGCCGTCAAATTTTACACAGAGGATGGCAACTGGGACCTGGTCGGAAACAATTTGAAGGTATTCTTCATTCGTGACGCAATGAAATTCCCGGATTTGATCCATTCGTTCAAGCCTGATCCAGTGACCAACATCCAGGACAGCGAGCGGATTTTTGATTTTCTCAGCCAGACGCCCGAATCAATGCACATGGTCACCTTCCTGTTTTCCCCGTGGGGCATCCCGGCCAACTACCGCCAGATGCAGGGATCCGGTGTGAACACATACCGGTGGGTCAACGACGAAGGAAAAGCAGTCCTCGTGAAGTATCACTGGGAGCCTCTCAAGCAGGGGATCAAAAACCTGACCCAGGAGGAAGCAAACCAGATCCAGGCAGAAAACTTCAACCATGCGACACAGGATTTGTACGAAGCCATCGAGAGCGGCGATTATCCTGAATGGGAGCTCTGCGTCCAGATTATGGAGGACCACGAGCATCCTGAGCTTGATTTTGATCCACTTGATGATACGAAGCTGTGGCCGGAGGATCAGTTCCCGTTTTTGAAAGTCGGAAAAATGGTGCTGAACAAAAATCCGGACAACTATTTCAATGAAATCGAGCAGGCGGCATTTGGTACAGGTGTGCTTGTCGACGGTCTCGATTTCTCTGATGATAAGATGCTTCAGGGACGGACATTTTCCTATTCTGATACGCAGCGCTACCGGGTCGGAGCAAACTACCAGCAGCTTCCGGCCAACGCACCGAAAAAACATGCCGCCACCAACTATGAAGGAGGAAGCATGTCTTATTTTGTGGATCGGCCGGAAGGGTCCAACCCGCACGTGAACTATGAGCCTTCCTCCTTGAATGGTCTGGAGGAATCCCCTCCGAAAAAGGCACCTCACCAGCCGTACGTGGAAGGGAAATTGAAGAAAGAGCCGATTGACAGGGAAAACAATTTCAAGCAGGCAGGAGAACGGTACCGGATGCTGAAGGACTGGGAACGGGATGATTTAATCAACAACCTCGTCGTATCGCTCAAGCCGTGCCACACCCATATCCAGAAGAAGATGGTATCCTTGCTGACCCAGTGCGATGAGGATTATGGAAGCCGAGTGGCAGAGGGACTTGGAATGAATACAGCAGCGGGACAGATGAACGAGGAATTTGCGGATGACATCACTCCTTCCAAAGGGAGACTTCCAAAGCGGGGTGGCTCTCCGATAGGCAGCGATGGGGCTGCGGATGCGGTCGAGCAGGCCGAGGAAAAAGGACACGAAGCAGATCCGTATTGATTGAAAGGCGGTCTTCCAATGGTGGAAGGCCGGCTTTTCTTTTTTCACCTGTTTCCGCATAAGGTGATAAAGGGAGGCGATGGAATGAAGAAGAAAGGTTCTGGTGGGAAATTCCTTGTCATCACGGCCCTCATCCTTCTGGCTGCTGCTGTGACGGCTGCCGGCCTGTTCATCACATCCCGCCCGGGTTATCAGGCGGAAAAGACAGTGGAGACGTTTTACAGCTACGAACAGAAAGGTCAGTACGCGGATTCCTGGTTACTGCTTCATTCCCGGATGAAGGATAAATTCGGAAAGGGTCATTACATACAGGACAGGGCTCATGTGTTTATGAATCATTTCGGCGTGGAAACGTTCACTTTCACAACGGGAGAGGTCAATCATCTGGACACCTGGTCGATGGAAAAAGGGACGGATCCGTTTAAGAACGTGTTCGTAGTGTCGGTTGAGCAGACGTTCAAAGGGAAATACGGTCGATTCCGCCTTCATCAGGATGTATATGTGGCTGAGGAAAAGGGCGGTTGGAAGATACTCTGGGATTACAATAAATAAAAAAGGCCTCCGCCTTTATAGGGGAGGCCATTCGATTAAGATGCTTTTGAAGAAGGAACCTGATCGACCTTGACGGCATGCTCCTGCTGTGGATCGAAGTGGAAGATATAGTCTCCACTCGATTCCGGAGTAAACGTCAGATTTTCTCCTTCCAGCCATTCGCCGTCACGGATGAATTTATACTCGACAGTTTCACCTGCTTTCAAAGCGACAGGGGCACTGCTCCAGACGCCTGCTTGTTCATCGTACGTCAGGGCGTGCTTATCCGTTTCCCAGTCCAGAGGAGCAGAACCGCGGAGGACCACTTTGTTGTACTTTTTCTCTTCGGAAGGCTCTTCGTATGTCAATGTGCCTTTGACATCGTACACCTGGGCGGAATGGGCGTCTGCTTTGACGTACAAGTCATCCCGGCGGCTCAGCGTGCGGCTGTCATCAATCACAGACTGCAGCATAACTTTATTCCGCGTCTTTT
Source organism: Halobacillus sp. AWH4_228 (assembly GCF_056158365.1). Lineage (NCBI taxonomy): Bacteria > Bacillati > Bacillota > Bacilli > Caryophanales > Bacillaceae > Halobacillus > Halobacillus sp. AWH4_228. The sequence continues at coordinate 1,081,104 of NZ_JBSWTE010000001.1, forward strand.
GGTTGTACAGCTCTTTGATGTTTAATGTGCGGCTGTTTTCCCCTTTATTGATGACGGTAAGCACATGATCCTGAGGCATTCTCCGTTCAAATACGAGGACGTCATCATCCGAATAAATCACCTTCATATCTCCGTAGGCTAGGGACGGTTGATCTTTTCTCGCCTGAATCAATTCTTCATAGTGGGCTTTTATATCAAGGTTCTGTTTACTTTCATCCCACGGCATCATTTCCCGGTAGTAGCGGTCTTTCCATTCTTCCACTTTCGTATGATCACCGCTCTGGGACAAACCGACTTCATCTCCGTAATAGATGATCGGAGCTCCCGGCAGAGCGAACTGGAGGGTTGCTGCGTTTTTCATCGTGGTTCCATTTTCATCTGCTTCATAGATGAAACGCGGCATATCATGGCTGTCCAGGAATGTGGCAGGTACGAATTCGTCATCATAGGTTTCATGAATCGTTATCAAGGAATCAGCTAAGCTGTTCATCGATCCATCGTTAATGTACGTATTGAAAATCGCGGACTGGGTTTCAAAATCAATCGCTCCATCCAGCTTCCCGGCATAGGAATCAATCGTTTCCAGGCTGTCCCATACTTCGCCGAAAATGAAGGCGTCGGAATCTATGGATTTCACCTGGTGGCGGAAATCGACCCAGAAACTGTGACTCGGTCCTTTCGCATAATCGAGACGGAAGCCGTCAACACCGATGTCCTCCATCCAGAATGGAACCACTTCCTCAAGCATATAGGCCCTCGTTTCCGGATGGTCGTTGTTCAGTTCCGGAAGCTCCTGGACATCATAAAACGTTTCATATTCATCCGGCCATTTCAAAAAGGTGTACCATTCGTAATACGTACTGGCTTCTCCTTTTTCAACGGCGTCCTGGAAAAATGGATGCTGGTTGGATGTATGGTTCGGAACAAGATCATAGACGACTTTCATATCGCGGTCATGAGCTTCATCGACAAGTTCCTTCATCAGCTGGTTGCTGCCGAAGCGGGGGTCGATGTTCATGAAATCTGTTGGATGATAGCCGTGGGAATACGGACCTTCGTAAATCGGTGAGATCCATAGTGTGTTCACCCCAAGCTCGTCGAGGTAATCGATTTTTTCCAACACGCCTTGCAGGTCACCGCCCATCCAACCTTTCAACTGCTCATCTATCGGAAGTTCCGGATCGACGGATGTGTTGTTCTCCTCACTGCCATCGCGGAAACGGTCTACGAAAATCTGATAGATCACAGATTCTTTAGCCCAGTCGGGAGATTGATAGTCTTCGACGTAATAGGCAAACTCGGTGGCTTCCTCAGGGTCCAGGACGTTGTTGTCGGCAAACTGGGAGCCCTGCGATCCAGTGTTCCAAACATCGATGTTGTATTTCACACGCGTTTCATTCTTTTGAGCAGGAATCGTGCCCTTTAAGGTTGAAGTTTTTAAGCCGTCGGCTGATCCGCTCGTTTCGACGACACGTAGAGCAGCGATCGTCCCATTTTCAGCCTCTCCGCGCTTACCGGAAGGGGAGGATCCATCCGTCGTATAATAAACAGCTCCTGTATCAATGGGACCAAAGTGCTCGACCTCCACCGTTACGTCCACCTCATCTTTTTTCGTGGGGGTGTAAGGATCGTGGTTGAAATCATGGGTGACTGACTGGGCTACGGGAATCGTCCGCCATTGCTCCACCGTATCGTTCTGGACGCTTGGATCCTTTGTCAAAGTGACCGTGCGCCGCTCGCTGCGGACTTCCTCATAGGCTTTCCCCGCAAGACTGTACGTATAGGAAACGTTCTGTCCTTCATTACCTACAAGCGTGAACGTATACGTATCTTCCCCCGTCTTTGTCATCGGGGCAGCCGTGTAATGAAAATCGTTCGTGCTTGAGGCAACGGTCGGTTTCACCCATTCAGGTGTATGTTCCGGTACAGTCAGTTCGAGTGTGGCGGATGCTTCATGCGTTCCGGCAGGACGGATATCCACCGTCCGCTCCTCCTCGGGGTGAAAAGCGAAGATATACGATGCATCCTGAGGAGCAGTGACGGTCAGGTTGGAACCAGTCATCCATGTCCCGTCGTACACAAACTTGTATTCTGTTGTTTCACCGCCTTCCAGGGTCACCGGCTCACTGAGCCATACCCCTTCCTCTTCGTCATACTGCAGTGGATGACGATCAGAACTCCAGTCAAGCGCCTCGGCACTGCCGCGCAGAACGACGCTGTCGTACGTTTTGGCATCGGCTTGAACCTTTTGTGCAACCGGTTGCACAAAAGGTAAAAATAAAAGGATAAGCCCAATCATCCAGATCCATGATTTCTTCATGCGTTTTCATTCCTTCCTTTTTCCATTTTTATGAAATCGCTTTCATTGTATCGGATAGACATACGCCTGTCCATAGGACTATCCTAGTGATTGTTTCAGGCGCATGGATACTGCATATAAAAAGTCAGTCAAAGAGCAGACGGATCGAGTAAAAGATCATTTTCGTATATTCGCTGAAGGTTGTCTTTTTTTCCATTTCCGTCAAACCGTCAGCGGGATTGTACGAGGAGGAGGTAAAGGCATAGCTTAACGTATAGTCTTTTCCGAAAATATCATCGAACGTCATTTTCGTCCTCCGCGAGTGGAATTCACTCGTAACGACGATGGCTGAGGAAAGGTTCTGCTCCTCCATAATGTCCTTGGCGTACAGGGCATTGTCATATGTACTCGTCGCTTTTGTGTCTTCTAAAAGATCGGCTTCGGATATCCCCAGGGAAACCGCCCGGTCCGGCGTCGTCCCGTTTTCTTCGGCATTCGTTAAAATGACCGTATCTGATGCTCCCATGGTGTACAATTCCGCTCCGCGTTCCAGTCTTTCTGCACTACCGCTCAAGACGATAATGGCATCCGCCTCCGGATCCTCCTCCACGGTATCCTCCAGGATAAGAAAATCCGTACCCAGTTGGTAGAGTGTGAAAAGGAAAGCTGCCGCAGCGATGAGAAAAACCCCGAACAAGATCAGGATGGTCCGCTTTATTTTATAAACGGCTACAGACAAAAAAGATCATCCTCTCCATTTTTTTCTATTTCTACTATATACCGCCTGAGTGATTTGTGAAACCATAAGTATTTTACTTGTATACTTTTGTCGAATTTAGTAACATATATTGTAAAAGTTTTGTTTGAATTGTTTGTTTATTTCATGTAAACTTTTTTGAAACCAATAATGTTGATTCGGAAAGGATAGAGAGATATGATACAACCTGATGATCGTATTGCAACACCTGGTCAAATTGTTACCTTTGAACGAAATGATATCACATTTAAAGGAAGAGTTATTCCAAGTCAATGCCAGCAGTCTGTCATCGTTGATTTAACCATTATGGATAATCTGAATGACATCGATTTCGAATATGACAGGACGGTTGTAGCTCATACAAACTATCGCATTATCGAAGAATAACATGAACAGGCCTTCTCCACTCCGGTGGGGAAGGTTTTTTTATGGAGACGATCAGCCGGTTTAGGGGATGGAAGTAATTGGATCGACTGAAAAGTGGTACGAAGGGATCCTTCCATAGGATCTATGAGTTTCGGATGGCTCAATGGCCGGAAAAAGACCTTCAATCCCGCGGGAATAAGGATTTAGGGTGGAAGGAGTGATATTGGAAGAACGAAATTCAAAGATTAATGAAAGAGGCTTTCTAACCAACTAGGAATATCTGCCGTTTCCAATTTATTCTCCTTTTCTTATAATATGGGTAGAGCACCCTTCAAAAGGAAGGGCTCTTTGTCATTTTATACAGAGAGGATGTCAGGGGTAGTGCATGTAACCAAGCTTTTACTGGACCAGACAGAACTGCCGGTGAGCGGCCGGTGCAGCGTGCGGATTGACAAAACGATTGTCGTGGAACCTTTCAGACATTTAACAGAAGATACGTTCCGCCGGATATTGAAAGAGAAAGCCTTCATACAGCGGATTAAACTTGAAAGTGATGAAGAGGGATTTCCACAGGAGTACGAAGGTCCCTACACATCGAAACGGACCAACGGAATCTTGATTTTTACCAGGACAGCTTAAGGATACATAAAAAAACTGACCACACCGGAGTATGGTCAGTTTTGCTGTGTTTATTCACTTGAATCATCCGTAGTGTTCCCGTAGGATCCGGAAGGCGTAATATCGAGAGCCTGCTGCAGTTTCTGCTTCGTTTCCTCTAGAGCCCCTTCGTCCGGGACGAAATAATACAACCCGTCTTCCAGACGCATGTCCTGTCCTTCAATCGTATAGGTTGTCGTCGAAGGATTTTCGGAAGACAGCGTTTTTTGGATGGCGTACAGTTCGGAGATCGTCAGGTTCGTACTGACACTGTCACCGAGGATATCCGCAAATTCACCGGCTTTGAGCAGATTGTCGGCAGAAAGGGCCTCATCAATGCTTGCCTGGATGAATTGACGCTGTCGCTCGTCCCGTGGATAGGATACGGCAACATCACGCTTTCTCATCCTCACAAAAGCGAGAGCTTCCTCCCCGTTCATCGTTGTTTCACCAGTTTCAAATTCAATCTTCTTATCATAATCCAGGCTGCTTCGTTCCCAGAAGCCTTCCTTTACATCGATCGTGACGCCGCCCATCAGGTCGACAATTTCCATGAACCCTTCGAAATTGACGGACGCGAACTTATCAATCGGAATGCCGAGGTAGTCCTCTACGGTTTCAATCGTCAGCTTTTCAGCCCCGTATCCGGAAACTTCCCCGAGTGAGTAGGCTGCGTTCAATTTGTGGGAGCCTGCATATTGATCGCCGACTTTATAGGCCGGGATGTCCACCTGCGTATCCCGTGGAATACTTGTCATCGTAATGTCCTTCGTATCAGGATCAAGAGTCATTACAATCTGGGTATCCGCACGGCCGGCGCCGCCTTCTGTCGAATAATCCTCAACACCCATCAGTAAAATTGAAATCGGATCATCACCGATGTCCACAGCTTCATCCCGCAGGTCTGATTTTTCTCCTCTATCCAGATCTTCGTAAGAGGCGGTGTAGACTTTATTCACGTAATAAAAGCCACCACCGATCAGCAGCGACAGGACAAATAAAAAAACGACCCATCTTCTTATTCTTCTTTTTTTCCTGCGTCTGCGGACGCGGACGAGTTTTTTCGCCATTTGTTCCACCTCTGTTTTCTAACCTCTCAAATTCCCATTCTATCATAGATGAAAACGGGGGGAAGGCGTTCTTTTTGAGGATTGGGAAATTGTTAACTGGCTGTCATACAACGTCGTTTTTGTAGTGATTTTGTCGAAAAAGAAAACTCCCCGAAACATTTCCGGGGAGTTTTCCTATTATAATTCTTCTTTTTCTAAAATCAGATAGTTCATTTCCTTACGGCTGATTTCGTTGTAGCGTTTCGCATTTAATAGATAGAAGACGATGCCGATGATGATCCATACACCAAGAGCGATGTAGGATTCCTTCCCTAAGGCTGCCGGTGACCATGGCAGCAGAAGGAGAACGAGAAAGCCGATGGAGCTGATCATTCCGACCAGGGAAAGAAGCTTGCGTCCAGGGGAAACCGTGCTGGCTTTTTTCTCCGCCTTAGAATTCTCTGACCAGCGGAAAAACTTGTACGCCGTTGCGGTACAGAAAAAGTACGCGATGGCGACGCCGGTGGATGACATATCGACGACCCATAGCAGGGCTTCTCTGCCGAACCACGGAGCGACGAGACAGATCGTCATCGTAAACAGGATGCCGACATAGGGGGTTTTATATTTCGGGTGCAGCCTGCGGAAGATGTCCGGCAGAATGCGGGCACGTCCCATAGCAAATGTCAGACGGCTGGCAGAAATGTAAAACCCGTTCAATCCTGTGAAAATACCCATACAGACAGCAACAGCAATGATGAAGACGCCGGCGCGTCCGAGGTAGCTTTCAATCGCGTCACCGGTACCCCAGACCGACTGGGTGTCGTTGATCATCGCAAGCAGCTGCTGCCAAGGCATCGTACTGGCTGTAATCAGAATCATGGCGCTGTAGGCAACTCCTGCAGCGAGCAGCGACCAGATGATCAGGCTGAAGGCCTTTTTCGGTTCGAATTCAAATTCCTCCGCTGTCTGAGGAATGTTGTCAAACCCGACGTACGCGAACGGGGCAATGGCAAGAATCGTTAAAATGGATGCCATTGCGGTCTGATCCGGTGTAAATCCAGGGGAGATATTGGATACGCTTGGTCCGTCGGTCATGATGGCACCGATCCCAAGCAGGACGATTCCCGCAATCAAGATCAGGCTGAAAACAAATTGTGTCTGTCCGGAAAAGCTGGCACCGCGGATATTCAATAGAGCAAATACGATAAGGGCTAGAGATGCAATCGCGATCTGGATCATGGAAACATCATATCCAGCTACGGTATACATATTCCCTGTCTGAACAAAATCAGGGAAGAGGAATTTTGCCAGCAGTGCGAGGGCTGAGGCATTTAATGCAACAATACAGATATAGCCGAGCGTTAAAAACCATCCCGCCATAAAAGCGAACCGCCGGCCGAATCCTATATAGGCATAAGCGAATTCACCACCCGTAACAGGGAATTTTTCAATCAAAAATCCATAGCTGACGCCGATAATCATCATGAGAGCGGCGCCGAGTAAAAGGCCGAGAACTACACCGGCGGGGCCTGCCTGGCCGATCCAGTCTGTGGGGAGTACAAAAGCGCCCCAGCCAATCGCTGAACCGAAGGCAATCGCCCAGACCCAGTGGGGTTTTAACGTCTTTTCTAATTTTCTTCGTTCTCTAGTTGCCATAAACGAATAAGTCCTCCTAGTTAGATGTCAAAGATAACTTCCCTATTTTAGACAAACCAAAACGAAGGTGTAAACAAAAAAACCTCTATAAAGAAAAAGTCAGAAAAACGCAAAAAATGAAATGGGATTGTTAACAACCAGTTATTCCACTGACATAATCTGCTGATATAGTGGGGTTTGTGATGAAACCGGTCTAAATAGGTTTGAGGTGTGAAAAAATAGGCTAACGGAAATTTAGGAAATCGTTACATTGCCCCCCATATTCCTGTGATATAATTTTCTCGATTACAAACCTTAGTATGAACACAACAGATGGAAATTATCGATCCGCTTACAACGGACCGGAGAGGATATAATAAACCTGAGGAGGGTCTTTATGGAGTATAAGGCCTTGCTGTTCTGCCTGATCATTTCGCTGGCGATTACGCCGCTGGTCAAGCGGGCAGCAATAAAAATCGGTGCGACGGATCAGCCGAACCACCGGAAAGTCCACAAAAATGTGATGCCGCGTCTCGGCGGTTTAGCGATATATTTAAGCTTTGCGCTGGGAATTGTCTTCTTTTTTCCGGAAAGTGAATTAACATGGCCTGTCCTTCTCGGTGGAACGATCATTATCGTGACCGGCGTGCTGGATGACTTGAAAGAACTGTCCGCGAAAATGAAACTCGCCGGACAGCTGCTTGCCGCAGGAGTCGTCGTCATCGGCGGTGTCCAGGTGGAATTCATCAACCTGCCCTTCGGCGGGGAGCTGGAGCTTGGATATCTCAGTATTCCGCTTACGATCGTCTGGATCATTGCCATTACAAATGCCATCAACTTGATTGACGGTCTGGACGGCCTTGCCGCAGGAGTATCAGCCATTGCGCTGTTAACCATTTCCGGCATGGCCATCACGATGGGGAATGTATTTGTCGTCTTCGCAGGCTTGATGATGCTTGGAAGCACCCTCGGCTTCCTCGTCTACAATTTTTACCCTGCTAAGATTTTCATGGGGGATACAGGTGCCCTGTTTTTAGGATTTATGATCAGTGTTCTTTCTTTACTCGGATTTAAAAATGTGACGTTATTCTCCCTTGTCATTCCTGTCATTATTTTAGGTGTGCCGATTTCGGACACGCTCTTTGCGATCGTCCGCCGGGTCATCCAGCGGAAACCGCTGTCGGCACCGGATAAGTCGCACCTTCATCATTGTCTGTTAAATCTCGGCTACAGCCATCCGGAATCTGTCCTGATGATTTATGCGGTCAGTGCCCTGTTCAGTCTCGCTGCCGTCATATTCTCACAGGCGACGATGTATGGAGCGGTTCTTGTCATAGCTCTTCTAGCGCTGATGATTGAATTGATTGTTGAAATCACCGGTTTGATTGGAAAAGATTACAAACCGATTTTGAATATGATCCGCGGGGTCCGAACCCGTCGATAAAAAAAGCAGAAGGCTGGATGAACAGCCTTCTGCTTTTTTTTTACATGGAATTGTTGTTTTCGTCTCCGTTGGAAAAGCTGTCCACCTCATCGTCTTTAACGAGAGGGTTGGATAGGTTCAAGTGATCTTTGAGCGTTTGAGTGACGGCGGTGAGATCTTCTTCATTCACCTGGTAGTACCAGCCGTTACCAGTGAATCCGCCTTCTCCTGACAGCTGCATTTTATCAAACGTAAAGCCGTCCTTCTGCAGGAAATAATCTTTAAAGGAAATCATTTCATCAAAGGTCAGGTTCGTTTTCATGTTGCTGCTCACAGAGGCGAGGATATCGTCGAAGTTGTTCAACCCTTTTGTGGACATCGTTTCACTGAAAATTTCCTGGATGAGCTTCATCTGGCGCTCCCCACGGGCAAGGTCACTGTCATACTTCCTTGTTCGTGCAAGAGCCAGAGCTTCTTCGCCGGTAATCGTCTGGTAGCCTTCCTGCAGCTCTACGGCTCCCGCTGTATCGGAACTGTTCTGCTCTGTCATATCAAATGGAACGTCGTAGTTGATGCCGCCGATGGCATCAACAACTTCCACAAATGAATTGAAGTTCAATCGGACATAATAATCGACAGGAACATCAAGCAGCTGCTCCACCGTCTTGACGGTAGCATCCACACCGCCGAAGGCATGGGCGTGGGCAATCTTATCCTCATAGCCGACTTCAGGGATATAGGTGAGTGAGTCCCGGGGGATGTTCAGCATCTTAATCGAACGATCATCCTGATTGAAGGTGGCCAGAACGAGGGCATCGGAACGGGCCGGCAGTCCTTCATCACCTGTACGCTTCTCACTGTCATCAATGCCGATGAATAACACAGACGTGTGATCTTTGGCAGGGTTCACTTCTTCCACGCGTTTATCCGACATGCCGCCTCGGTCCAGCTCTTTGTGGGATTCGGTGGCGGTTTCTTTCACCTGATCGGTTAAATAAACCGCATACCCCGCCGCTGCTCCGATGCCGGCAAGCAAGAGGAAAGCCGCTGCCCAGAGGAAGATGGTCAGCTTTTTCAGCTTCATACGTCAGTAAGCTCCTTTACTCCGGTGTGACGTCAAATTCTACGTAGGAGGTTCCGCCTCTTGTGATGTCCGCCTGACCACTCGTCAAATCGACCATCCAAGCTTCGAATTCCTCTTCCAGTCCGCTTTCTACGTATATTATTAATTCCACATTTTCCAGGTAATTAACCGTTTCTAGCGTATACGTCGAATTCCGCACTTCATTTTCCACTTTTCCGAGCAGGGTATAATCGATTTTCACCTTGATTTCCTGCATCAGCTGCCGTTGGACGACACCGGTCGTCGTAATGGCTTCAGAAGCAGTGGATCCGTAAGCGCGGATGAGACCGCCGGCCCCCAGCTTAATGCCGCCGAAGTAACGGGTAACAACGACAGCGGTATCCTTTAACCCGCGTTTTTTCAGTACTTCCAGCATCGGTACACCGGCGGTTCCACTCGGCTCCCCGTCGTCATTCGCCTTTTGGATCAAATCGTGTTCGCCGATCATGTAAGCGGAGCAGTTATGGGTGGCATCGCTGTGTTTCTTTTTGATTTCCTGAATAAAGGCCTGTGCTTCTTCTTCTGTTTCACAACGCTTCACATAACCGATGAAGCGGGATTTTTGTATGGTAACTTCTTCAGAACCCTCAGGTTTTACGGTATAATATCTTTCCAGCATCGTTGAAAACCTCCTAAGCTTTTATTATATCGAGGGGGGTTGAAATGGGCAAACCATACAAATAGTAGGATTGCGGCTGAAAAGTTGTACATAACCCCCATAAATGGACATGGGTCTTACGAATGATTATGTGAATATTGATGGAGGGACTTGTGATGAGCGAACAGAAAACGGGGGATATCGCCCTTGACCATATTATCGATGAGATGGTGGATACAGTCACCAACAGCAAGGATGAAATTTTTGAGATCGGCGAGGGATCCCGTCAGGAATATGAAAAGCTGTACGATGAACTGCAGGAAACGAAACGACAGGTGATTGCTTATATTGAAGAAGGCGATCAACTCGATCAGAAAGTTCGTTTTTCCCGCAAGCGTTTGTCCGAAGTAAGCAGTCAGTTCCAGAAATATTCAGAGGAAGAAATCCGCGAAGTCTATGAGAAAACCCATGCCCTGCAGATGGAACTCTCGATGAAAAGAGAAAAAGAGAAACAGCTGCGCTGCCGCAGGGACGACCTTGAACTCAGACTTCGTAAGCTTGAGGAAACGATTGGACGTGCGGAAGCGTTAGGCGGGAAAATTTCCGTCGTTTTGAATTACTTAACCGAAGATTTCAAACAGGTCAGCGATGCTTTGGAAACAGCGAAGGAAAAGCAGCAGTTCGGCCTGCAGATCATTGAAGCGCAGGAAGAAGAACGCCGCCGGCTCTCCAGGGAAATTCATGACGGTCCGGCACAGATGCTGGCCAACGTGATGCTCCGCTCCGACCTTGTAGAAAGGACCTATAAGAAACGCGGCATCGAGGATGCGATGCAGGAAGTGAAAAGTGTCCGCTCGCTCGTCCGGTCTGCCCTCTATGAAGTACGGAGGATCATTTACGATCTCCGTCCAATGGCCCTTGATGATCTTGGTTTACTTCCTACTTTAAAAAAATACCTGGCGACCGTCCAGGATTACAATGATGGACTGACCATCACCTTCGCCACGTTCGGGAAAGAAGACAGACTGGAGTCCAAATACGAAGTGGCTTTATTCCGACTTGTGCAGGAGGCCGTTCAAAATGCGGTCAAGCACGCCGAAGCGCAGGAAATCAAAGTGAAAGTCGAAATCATGTCCACCAGTGCGATGATCATCGTGAAGGATGACGGAAAAGGTTTTGACACGAACGGGAAGAAGGAAAAATCGTTCGGCCTGATGGGCATGAGGGAACGTGTAGAAATGCTCGAAGGCGAACTGAACATCGATTCCAGCATCGGTGAAGGGACGATAGTCACAATCCATCTGCCATTAAATTGATAATTTTGTGAAAAACTATGTAAATGGACTTAAATCGTTTATAATAGAAAGCAGGATTAGGGTGTCATTTACAAACAAACAAAAACAGAGATAGAGAGAGAACAAAGAATAGGTTAGGGGAACAAAAAACCATTCTATGTAAGAGAAACAGGAGGAAATGACCATGACGACCAGAATCGTACTGATTGACGACCATAAATTGTTCAGGGAGGGCGTAAAGAGAATCCTCGACTTCGAATCCAGTTTTGAAGTGGTAGCCGAAGGTGATGACGGGGATGCAGCACTGCGAATCGTCGAGGAACACCTGCCGGATGTAGTGTTAATGGACATTAACATGCCAAGCATGAACGGCGTAGAAGCGACAGCAGAAATTACGAAGCGGTATCCTGAAATGAAGGTCATCATCCTGTCCATTCACGATGACGAGAACTATGTCACCCACGCCTTGAAAACAGGGGCGCAGGGGTATCTGTTGAAGGAAATGGACTCTGATGCGCTCATCGATGCCATCAAAGTCGTCGGTGCTGGAGGCTCTTATCTGCATCCGAAGGTTACGCACAATCTAGTAGCGGAATACCGCCGTTTGTCAGAAAGCAAAGGAAGCAGCAGCTATCGTACGATCGAGTACCGCAAACCGCTTCATCTGCTTACCCGCCGCGAATGCGAAGTGCTGCAGCTGTTGGCGGACGGTAACAGCAACCGCGGTGTAGCAGAGGCCTTATACATCAGTGAAAAGACCGTTAAAAACCATGTCAGCAATATTTTACAGAAGATGAATGTGAATGACCGTACGCAGGCGGTTGTCACGGCCATTAAAAATGGCTGGGTGGAAGTCATTTAACGGTAGATTTGCTCCTTACTCAAGCTGTCCGGAACCTCCGGGCAGCTTTTTTCTTTGTCTGCATGACCGGGCCTGGTATTTCATTAAACAGGATGAGAAGGCTCTCATTCAGCAGGGTTCGAAGGGGGACGGGGAGACTCCTGCGGGATGAGCATGCAGGGTGAGGCCCCGCAAGGCGGAGCCTGAGGAGACTCAGCGCATGTCCGCGGAAAGCGACCTGTCCCCCGCAGAACCTGACTCCGACTTCGTTGATACAACAGGAATGGGAGTGTCTGACATCGGACAGCTGCACAGTTTGTTGGTGCAATGGCAGCGGCCTTCATGTAAAATAGGGAAGGAGAAAAAAGAAAACTATCGTACATATAAGCATAGAGGAATTTTTTTATAAGGAGCTGGGTCGGATGAAAACAGCAATCATAACGGACAGTACGGCTTACCTTCCGAAGCAAGTAAGACAAGCCCATCATATACATATGGTCCCCTTAAACGTCATCTTTGGGGAAGAATCCTATCAAGAAGAGATTGATATCAACGCCGATGATTTTTATGACATGGTCAGGGAAGGCGGGAAGCTTCCGAAAACCTCCCAGCCGTCGATCGGCATTATGACACAAAAGCTCGAGGAACTGGCGCACAACTATGACGCCGTCATTTCCATCCACTTATCCAGCGGAATCTCCGGCACCTATCAGGCGATGATGACCGCCGGGGAAATGGTGGATGATATCGACGTCCACGTGTTTGACTCGGAAATCAGCTGCCACATGCAGGGCTTTTATGCGCTTGAGGCGTCGGATATGGCCGAGCGCGGAGCGGGTCCTGACGAAATTTTGTCCCGTCTGAAGAAAATGAAGGAAACGATGCATGCCTACTTCATGGTGGATGATTTGTCCCACCTGCAGCGCGGCGGCCGTCTGAACGGAGCGCAGGCATTTGTCGGCAGTCTGCTTCAGGTGAAGCCGGTGCTGCACTTTGTGGATACGAAAATCGTTCCGTTTGAAAAAATCCGTACGCGTAAAAAAGCGCTGAAACGGATCCTTTCCCTGCTCGCAGAAAAGGTGGAGGACGGGGGAGAATACGAAGCAACCCTGATTCACGCCAACCGTCCGGATGAAGCTGCGGAATTGAAGAAAGAAATAGAATCCCGGCACGCCAATGTCCACGTGACATTAAGCTACTTCGGTCCGGTTATCGGCACCCACCTCGGTGAAGGGGCGATCGGCCTTGGCTGGTACCGTCAGTCCTGAGAATACGAGCCTGTCTGTGAGACTCAGGCAGGCTCTATTTTTCTAAGGAAGGTGACGCTGTGCTCCCGTATTTCCAACGAAAGAAACCTCAGGACTTCTCCTGGATCCCCTCCAATCCTGTTCCTCATCCACATCTCGATCTTGCCGGTAAACTCCTCCTCCCACATGAAATCCCCTACAGTCAAAAAGTAATATTAACGTTGGTTTCGAAACGAATTTTAACGAAAACAGAGAGTATGGAGCAGCACCTGTTTCAAAAACGCTGCCGCCGCTGCGGGAACACGCAGGCCCATTTGTTTGCCGAACTCCCCCATACAACCTGTGGAAAGTCGTGCGTCTACTGCCGCAACTGCATCCAAATGGGACGTGTATTGGAATGTGAGCCATTGTATATAGGAAGCGCAAACGTCCAGTGGCCTCTCTATGAGGATCCATGTGTATGGGAGGGAACGCTGACTCCCGGCCAGCAGCGGGCGGCCGATGATTTGACCGCATTGGTTCAAACCGGCTCCGGGGAACACCTCATCTGGGCTGTCTGCGGAGCTGGGAAAACAGAAGTGCTTTTTCCTGCGATTACAAAAGCATTGGAAACCGGCAAAAGAATCTGCCTTGCCACACCGAGGACCGACGTTGTCCGTGAGCTGCAGCCTCGGCTGCAGAAGGCTTTTCCTGCAGTCGATACAGCGGCTTTGTACGGGGACAGTCCGGACAAAAACGGGCGGGCTCCATTTGTCATTGCCACCACCCACCAGCTTTTCCGATTTGCACATGCTTTTGACGTGCTCATTATCGATGAAGTCGATGCCTTTCCCTTTCACAACGATCCCACGCTGCATTTTGCAGCCAAAAGAGCGGCCAAGCCGGAGGCTGCGATCATTTATTTAACCGCAACGCCACGAAAAGAACAAAAGCGAAGGCTCCGCCAAAAATCCCTCCCTGTCACTTTCATCCCGAAACGATTCCACGGTCACCCGCTCCCTGTACCTGTGTTGAAGCTGACTCCGATGCTTCACCGCTCTTTGAACCGAGGAAAGCTTCCGCAGCATCTATCGAAAACCATCTCTGAACAGCAGACCACAGCCAGGCAGCTGCTGCTTTTTCTTCCTTCCATTAAAAAGGCAGAGGAAATCGCTGCTTTCTTAAAGGAAGAAGGGTATGAGGTGAAGTCGGTCCATGCCGAAGATCATCACCGGGCAGAGAAAATTCAAAGCTTCCGCAATAAAGAGTACAGCATCCTCGTTACGACAACGATTCTAGAGCGTGGCGTGACCTTCCCGTCGGTCGATGTATACGTCATCGATGCCGGTCATGTCGTCTTTGATGAAGCGGCTCTCGTTCAGATTGCCGGCCGGGCTGGAAGAAGCGCTGACGATCCGGATGGGGATGTGCGTTTTTACCACATCGGTAAAACCGATGAGATGCTGGACGCGGTGGAAGCCATCAAAAAGATGAACAAGCTGGGGCAGAAGCTGTGAACTGTTATCTCTGCTTTTCCCCCATCGTACCGGAAGTGAACTGGACAAATTTCCTGGTGCCGGTAATCGATAAGAAAATCTGCCGGACGTGTGAAGAAGAGCTTGCGAAGCTTCCTGCTGAACGCTGCCCGATGTGTTCAAGGCCCGGAGAGGGTCTCTGCGGTGACTGTGTGCGCTGGGAAGCGACGCTTCCTGGTGTCCTTGATCAAAACGATTCGGTGTTTACGTACAATGCTTTTGCCAAAGAGCTTGTCGCCCAATGGAAATACCGTGGCGATTACGTGGCTGTGGAAGCTCTTGAAGTGATGGTGAAGGAAAAGTGGAAGGGGCTGAACCTGGATGATGATCTGACTGTCTGCGTTCCTTTGAGTTCGGAGCGGGAAAAGGAGCGCGGCTTTAATCAATCCGGGAAGATCATTGAAATGGTCGGAAAAGAATCCGCGCATCTTTTTAAACGCATTCACGGGGAAAAGCAGTCGAAGCGGAATAGACGGGCGAGGCTTGAAGCGGACAACCCCTTTTCTCTTGTAAAACCGGTAGATCAGCCGGTTATTATCGTGGATGACATTTATACAACGGGAAGAACGATCCGTCACATGGCCTCGCTGTTGAAAGAAAACGGCTGTCCCGCAGTGCGGTCATTTACAATTTTTCGATGAATCTGTCTATGAGACTTTTGAATCTTATTTTTTAACCGATATAATAAGAAAGAGAGCGTAAGGGGGACCATCGGCATGGGAGAATTAGCGAACTGTCCGCGCTGTAATGCCATATTCATAAAAGGAGCGGCGGTCATCTGTCAGGCATGCGTAAAAAAAGAGGAGCAGGACTTTCAGACGGTGTATACGTTTCTAAAGAAAAAATCCAACCGCACGGCTACGGTCAATGAAATACAAGCAAAAACCGGCGTTTCCAAGAAGCAGATCCGGGAATTCGTAAAGCAGAAAAGGCTGCACCCTTCGCAGTTTCCTTCCTTGGAATACGGATGTGAGAAGTGCGGCTCCCCCATTCAGGAAGGACGCATCTGTTCCAGCTGCAGCAGAGAACTCGGAGCAGAGTTGGAGCAGGTAACGCGCAACGAGCAGTTTGCTGATCGGATCAAGGAAAAAGTGTCTCGTAAGACTTATTACTCAGTGGGAAATGATTAATTTGGATGATGGATGGAGCGATTCCTTTTCCGATATATAGAGTATAACGAAACGGACACGTAAGTGAGGTGTATCTAATGAAAATCAATCGACCGCATCATACTCAGATGAACCCTTATCAAAAACAGTTGAATCAGCAGGCAGAAGTCAAAACTCATCAGGCGAAGGATAAGCTGGAAATCTCTCCGCAGGCGAAGCAGATGCAGGAGAATGATACGGTATCTCCGATGCGACAGAAACTCGTGGAACAGATCAAGCATGATGTGGATACGGGCAATTATCAGGTGGATGCCCAGGCATCAGCGAAAAAGATGATCGATTTCTTTTCAAACAAAGAATAAAGGAGCATCACCATGACGATCGGTACCATCATAACTCTCATGAACAAACTGACTCAGCTGCATAAAAGCCTGCTTACGGTATCGCACACCAAAACAGAGGCGTTGAAGCATAATGAAACGGACAAAATGCAGAAACTGCTGCAGCAGGAGCGTAAGCATGTGCAGGCTGTGAAACAGATGGAAAAGCAGCGGACGGAAGCGGCGGAGCAGTGGTTTAAGGAGAAGGGGCATACGGGACAGGACGAGACCGTTTCCGCAATGCTCCAGCTTCTTTCAGGTGAGGAAAAAGAGGAGCTGCAGCGTGCGTATGAAGCGCTCATCTTCGTTTTATCTGACTTGAAACAGCAGGAGGCTTTGAATGCGGAGCTCATCCAACAGTCGATGCAGTTTATCAGCCTGTCACTGAATACACTGGAGCCGTCCATCCAGTCGTTGAATTACGGAAAACAAAAGCAGGAAGCGCCGAAGCGCTCCCTGTTTGATTCGAAAGCTTAAATAGAGGAGCAGCACATATGACATCTACGTTTCACGGGCTTGAAGTAGCCAAACGCGGCTTGTTTACCCAGCAGGCTGCCTTATACACAACCTCTCATAATATCGCCAACGCCAACACCGAAGGATATACGAGACAGCGCGTCAATTTCGAGCAGACCGGTCCATATCCTGCCGCTTCGAGAAACCGTCCGGAAATTCCCGGTCAGATGGGAAGCGGTGTGCAGGCAGCTTCCATTGAGCGCGTGCGTGTCGGTTTTCTTGATCAACAGTACCGCGGGGAAGCCAGTAAAGCGGGCTATTATGATTCACGCTCGGACGCTCTTGCGCGTCTGGAAAGCGTCATGAACGAACCTTCCGAGGATGGTTTATCCAGCACGATGGACCGTTTCTGGGGAGCCCTTCAGGATTTGTCCGTGAACCCGGAGGATTCAGGCGCCCGTTCTGTCGTCCGGCAGCGCGGCCAGGCGGTGGCCGAAACGTTCAACTATCTTTCCAACACGATCCAGACGATGCAGAAGGATGTGAAAACGGAAGTGGGCGTCACGGAAAAGTCGATCAATTCCATCGCCAACCAGATTCATAATATCAATGAGCAGATCAGTGAAGTCGAGCCCCACGGAATGGTTCCGAATGATTTGTATGATGAGCGTGACCGCTTGATCGATCAGCTTTCCGAGCACGTCAACGTACAAGTGAGCTATGAGGAGGCGTCCGCATCTGCCAGTCCGCTGGCTATGGGGAGAGCGACGATTTCCTTAGTCAATCAAGATGGTAAAGCAATGAACCCGCCGGCCACCCTTGTAGACGGAACCATCGGTGGCGGCGTGAATGAACTGGATGTCACCTATGGCGCAGACAGCGCTCTCGCTACAGGAATGACAATAGGGGGAAACACGTACACGATTGAAGAATTTTCTTCCCCCGGAAAATTGAAAGGTTTAATCGAATCCGGTGGGTATGTGGAGGCCGGAGAGAAAAAGGGCAGCTACGAAAACATGCTCTCGGATCTGGACCGGATGGCCACAGGCTTTGCGGAGGCATTCAATACCGTTCATCAAAACGGGGAGTCTTTGAACAGCATCAATAATGGAACGGCTGTACCGAAGTTTTTCGATATCGATATGTCACAGGCAAACGATGACGGCGTCGTGGAAGGCATTGCAGGGACGTTGGATTTAACGGATGAAATCAAAGCCGACGGCGACAACATCGCAGCAGCGGTGACGAATGAGTCGGGGAACGGTGAAAACGCTCGGAATCTTGCTGAAGTGAAGAACGATAATAACGCCCTTTTCGGTGAGGAAGCGTCCCTTTCCAACTTTTATGAATCCATCATTGGTACGATGGCCGTGGAAACGCAGGAAGCGGAGCGGATGTCGAAAAATGCCGGCACACTGCAGGCTTCTGTGGAGGAGCAGCGGCAGTCGGTCAGCTCTGTCTCCCTCGATGAGGAAATGGCCAATATGATCAAATATCAGCACGCCTATAATGCGGCCGCCCGTAACATTACGGTCATTGATGAAATGCTGGATACCATCATCAACCGGATGGGCGTGTAAGGAGGGAGGATAACCTATGCGCGTAACTCAATCGATGTTAGCCGGCAATATGCTGCGTAATTTAAGCAGCAGCTATGAAAACATGGGCACCTATCAGGATCAGCTGGCGACCGGGAAGAAGATCACCCGTGCCTCCCAGGACCCTGTTGTTGCGATGAAGGGCATGAATTACCGCTCCCAGCTTTCCGGCGTGGAACAGTATAAGCGGAACATCAGCGAAGTGCATAATTGGATGGACAGCAGTGATTCTTCTATGAATGAAGCCACACAGGCGATGCAGCGTGTGCGAGAGCTGACGGTTCAGGCAAGTAACGGCACGTATGAAGGAGAACAACTCGCCAACATTGCAAAAGAAATCCGCCAGTTGAAGGAGCATGTCGGAAGCATCGCCAACACGAAGGTGAACGATAAATACATCTTTAACGGAACCAATACGACAGCCGCACCGGTCAATATGGATAACACCGCTTTTACGATCAATCAAAGCGCAAGTCCGGTCATGATCGAAGTGTCGGACGGCGTCCGGATTCAGACAAACGTGAACGCCGGTAACGTGTTCAACGAAGATTTATTCAACGACCTTGAAAGCTTCGCCAATGCTTTGGAAAGTGGGACAGACCTTGATGAATTTCTTGGTAAATTCGATGGTCATATCAACAATATCGTCAATGAGCGGGCCGATCTCGGCGCACGGATGAACAGGGTCGAGTTGATTGAGGACCGTCTGGCGACTCAGGAGGTATCGGCCTCCAAGCTCGTCTCCGATAATGAAGATGCCGACATTGAAAAAGTCATCATGGATTTGAAAACACAGGAAACGATCCACAGGGCCGCTCTCGGTGCTGGCTCACGCATCATCCAGCCGACGCTGATGGACTTTCTAAGATAGGCTGCTCCCTGAAGGGACAGCCTGCTTTTTTATGAAAAGGAGAGCATCCTTATGAACATACCAAAGCTCCAGGTGCAGACGACCCAGGCGCGGCTCGGTCATCAGGTGGATGGGTCACAGCAGACGATCCGTCAACCGAAAGCGGAATTGTCCATCCAGCAGCCGGCGGCGGAAATGAATATCCGACAGCATAAAGGAAAACTGACAATCGACCAGACAAAGGCGTGGAACAATATTGATTTGAAAAGCGTGGCGAAGCGGAGTGATGAGCTTGCCGCTGATGGACGGCAGCTGTTGCTGGAAGGCATTGCCCGGATGGCGCGTGAAGGAGATGAGCTGATGAAAATCGAAAGCGGCGGCAATCCAATCGCCTCTCATGGAGAGGAAAATGCCAAGCTGGATTTTACATTTGCACCGGGAGGGCTGCCTGCGTATGACCTTGTTGACGTATCGTATGAAGCCGCTTCTGTGGAAATAGACGTAGAGCCGAAGAAGCCGGTCATTCAGGTGCAGCCGCAGAAACCACAGCATACGTATCAGCCTGGAAAAGTGAGCTTTCAGTTAGAACAGCATCCGGACGTACAGATCGACTGGAAAGTGTAAAAGGAGAATGGATATGAATATCAATACTAAGCATTTCGGTGAACTTGCTGTCGAGGAAAAAGATCTCCTCACTTTCAAGCACGGACTGCCGGGATTTGAAAATGATCATACATATGTGCTGCTGCCTGTGGATGAAAATGGTGTTTATTACGCGCTGCAGTCCGTGGACGAAGCCGAGGTGGCACTCATCGTCACCAACCCGTACCTGTTTTTTGCGGATTACGAGTTCCATATTGAAGACGCGGTCGTTGAAGAACTTAGCCTGAACGGTCCGGAAGATGTAGCCGTCTACAGTGTGCTCACATTGAAAGAGCCTTTCAAAGCCTCTACGATCAACTTGAAAGCTCCGATCGTTGTTAACGTCCATAAAAACAAGGCCAAGCAGGTCATCCTGAAAGAAGAAAGCTATCAGAGACGGCAGCTTCTTTTGACAGAGGATAAAGGCGGTGAAGCTGATGCTCGTCCTTAACCGTAAGTCCGGCGAATCGATCAAAATCGGCGATGACATCGAAATTAAAGTCGTTTCCATTGAAGGCGGACAGGTGAAGCTCGGCATCGAGGCTCCCCGTCATATCGATATCCACCGCAAGGAAGTGTATGTCAGCATTGAAGAGGAGAACAAGGAAGCCTCCGCGCTTTCAAAAAATTTACTGGATCTGCTGAAAAAATGAAAATAATCGTTAACAGTGGGAAAAGTCGTCCGATATAAGTAATGTAAAACATTACAAGAGTCGGCCGGCTTTTTGTATATATTCTAATGGATTTCACAAGGACGTGAAATCAACCATTTCAAGGAGGAATTTGTAACATGAGAATTAATCACAATATCGCGGCTTTGAATACTTATCGTCAATTGGGCTCTGCTAACAATGCGCAGTCCAACTCTATGGAAAAACTATCTTCTGGTCTTCGTATTAACAACGCATCTGATGATGCTGCTGGTCTTGCAATTTCTGAGAAGATGCGTGGGCAGATTCGTGGGTTGGATATGGCAGCTAAAAACTCCCAAGATGGGGTTTCTTTAATTCAAACTGCAGAAGGCGCTTTAAATGAAACGCATTCTATTCTTCAGCGTATGCGAGAATTGTCTGTACAAGCATCTAATGACACTAATACAGCTGATGACCGTGGAGAAATACAAAAGGAAATTGACCAATTAAACGAAGAGGTTGACCGTATAGCTAATACCACAGAATTTAATACCAAAAAGCTGTTGACTGGTGATATTGGTACTTCGGTAGATAGTGCTGGGAAGGTTAAAGGTATTCAGCAAACAGCTCAAACTGAAGCGGGAACTTATGATATTACTCTTACTACAATGGCTACAGAAGCAACTACAGGTGATGTGCTTAATGCTGATGAGAAGACAACAAATGCTGCGGGTTCATTTGATATTAATGCTAACGGAAACATAACTACTATTTCATGGGAAGCTAATGAAAGTTATGAAGATTTAGCTGCAAGAATTAACTCTAATGTTAGTGGAGTAGAAGCTACTTTTACTGATAATGGTTCAGGTAATAGTAATAATTTTGTTATCAAAACGACAAATGTCGGTTCAGATCAATCTCTAACAGTAACAGCAAGTGGGGATAATACCTTTTCAAGTGGAGACGCCTTAAATGGTACACCTGCTCAGGACACAGGTACTGACCTAGCGGCCACAGCAGAAGATGCTTCAACTAATACATTAACAGTTAGTGTAGATGGTAACAAACTTATGCTATCTGGCTATGGTTCTGATGGTCTATCAATGACAGCGACGGATACAGGTACAGTCGCTGTGACCGTTGGTGGAGCTCTAAGTATGCATATTGGTGCTAATGAAAATCAAACTATGAGCATAGATATTAATGCTATGGATTCTACAAACCTTGGAATTAATAATGTTGATGTAACTTCTTCTACCGGTGCTGAGAAATCTATTACAGCAATAGATGATGCTATTAAAACTGTATCTGCAGAGCGATCAAAGCTAGGTGCTTTTCAAAATCGACTAGACCATACTATTAATAACCTAGGAACATCTTCTGAAAACTTAACTGCTGCGGAATCTCGTATCCGTGACGTAGATTATGCTTTAGCTGCCTAAGTAGTGACAAGCACAGTCGTCCTGACTGGTAACGGTCAGCGATCATTATTGGGTGAATTGCTGGAAACCCCTGAGAACTTTTCTTACCACAACGTAATTGGAAACGATAAGCGTGAAGGTTAACAAAAGAAAAGATTGGGCAATCAGCAGCCAAGCTCCTGTCTCGAAAGAGTGGAGAAGGTTCAACGACTAGGATAAACCATCTAAAGCAAATGCAAGGATGATGAAATCCATAGGTGAAACAATGTATCATCAGCATTGTGAATCCGAAGTGCCCGACCCCTCCTGGATTACTAGAGGGTGAAGATATAGTCTGGTCATTTGTGAAAGCAAATGTTCGCACGATGGCGAAGGAAATGATGAACCAAACAAAGAACTCCATCCTTTCTCAAGCTGCACAGGCGATGCTTGCACAAGCAAACCAACAGCCACAGGGAGTTCTTCAACTTCTACGTTAATATTCATTTTCCAAGAGACTTCAGTTTACTGGAGTCTCTTTTTCATTTCCCCTTCAACTTCCTCAAAACGCTCCGATATAAAAAGAAAACCGTATAGGAGTTGTTGAAGGTGCATCTGCCCACACGCGTCACCCCCTCACAACCCCTGCAGAGCACCTATAAGCCACATAACCCAACGACATCTGTTCAGGACGTACAGGAGAAGAGATAAGCGTATTCTTTTCCTGCTGGTGAAAAAGAAAAGCTGACGCAGTTGACGGACAGCTTGAATGATATTTTCCAATCGTTACAAACATCCTTGCGCTTTAAGTTCCACGATAAGCTCGGGGAATATTATGTAACCGTCGTCAATAATGAAACCGACGAAGTGATTAAGGAAATTCCGCCGAAGAAGATGTTGAATCTGTATGCATCGATTGCGGAATCGATCGGCATCATTGTCGACCATAAAATATAAGAAGGTGAAATCATGAGTGATATGCGGATCGGAGGCCTGGCTTCCGGGATGGATATTGACGGTATCGTCAAGGATCTGATGAATGCGGAGAAACAGCCGTTAAACAAAATGGAGCAGGATAAGGAATGGCTCACATGGCAGCGGGATTCGTACCGTGATGTGAACAAGCAGTTGAAGGAACTTGATGATATGGCCTTTAACATGAAGCTGCAGTCAACATTCAATTCCAAAACAGCGACTTCTTCGAGTTCAGCCGTTTCTGCAACAGCCAACTCTTCCGCTGGAAACGGCGATTATACGTTGAGCGTGGAACAGTTGGCGACGGCTGCCTACAACTATAGTGAAGAAAAGATTACAAAAGATGGTTCGTCATTTGATCCGAGTGCTTCGTTAAGCAGCCAGCAGAACAGCTTCAAAAATGGTCTGACGCTTGGCGAGACATTTTCGATAACGACGTATAATGAAGACGGCTCAAAAAATACGAAGTCGTTCGAAGTGACCGGAGACAAGTCACTGAATGACGTTCTCTCTGAAATCAGCAAGTCTGACCTCGGTGTCCGTGCGTTTTATGATAAAAGTGCGGATAAAGTGATGCTTGAACGGACCGTGACCGGAAACTTCAATCAGGATGATAATGAATTCTTAGGTGCGGAAATTGGTTTTGATGGAAGTGCCTCGTTTCTGTCTACGACCCTTGGCATTAAGAATGGGGATAACTCCTCCGGCTCGTGGAAGCTGAATGAAAAAGGCGGACAGGATGCGAAGTTCACCTATAACAACGGGCTGGAAATATCGTCGAAGACCAACAACTACACGTTGAATGGTGTGAACTTTACCTTCAACGAAGTGACCGATGGCAACGTCAAGGTCAATGTGACCAACAATGTGGATGATGCGTTTGATAAGATTGTTAAATTCGTCGATAAATACAATCAGATCATTGAGGATTTGAACGGGAAGGTACAGGAAAAGAAAAACCGTGATTATCCACCACTGACAGCCGAACAGAAAGAGGATATGGAAGAGAAGGAAATCGAGCTGTGGGAAGAGCAGGCGAAGAGCGGGATGCTCCGCAATGATACCGCTGTTTCTGGAGCGCTCAGCAAAATGCGGGGAAACTGGTACACACCTGTTCAGACAGACGGGGCGTTTTCCATGCTGTCGCAGGTCGGCATCACATCCTCCTCCAACTACCGTGACGGCGGTAAGCTCATCGTTGACGAGGACGATTTGAAGAATGCCCTTCGCAACGACCCGGAATCGGTTTATCAGCTGTTTACGGGTACAGAGGAGAATCCCGGTATTGCACGGCGTCTGGAAACGACGATCGACAGCACCGTGAAATCGATCGAGCAAAAGGCAGGAAAAGCGACGACGCTTGATAACAATTTCCTGCTCGGCCGTCAGATTGAAGATTTAGATGATGAAATGGACAGCTTCCAGGACCGCTTGAATCAAATCGAAGACCGCTACTGGAGAGAGTTTACCGCGATGGAGAAGGCCATTTCACAGATGAACTCCCAGTCAGCTTTTATTATGCAGAACTTTGGCTAAACGTTATAAAAAAAGGAGTGTTGAATAGATGTCTATTCAAGCCTATCAAAACAACTCAGTGGAAACAGCCTCCCCCGGCGAACTGACACTCATGCTCTACAACGGCTGCATCAAATTCATCAAGGCAGCGGGAAAAGCAATGGAGCAGAAAGATATAGAAAGTAAAAATACGAATATCCAAAAAGCCCAGCGCATCATCCAGGAACTGATGGTGACGATGGACCAGAATACAGACATCAGCGCACAGGTGCTTCCGCTGTATGACTATATGAACCGCCGTCTGATCGAAGCGAATACGAAAAATGATGGAGCCATCCTTGATGAAGTGGAAGGGCTCGTTGTCGAGTTCCGCGATACGTGGAAGCAGGTTATCCTGCAGACGAGAAAATCCCAGTACGCTCAGGGCGGAAACGCGTAACGATGGTGTGGCAGACATTTTTAACGCTGACGAAAGAACTGGAGGAAATGGTTCACCAGCCCTCCTCTCAGACTCGCTCTCAGCGGATGGAACGTATCAATGACCTGTTAGAAAAACGCCGGGAACTGTTATCCAAGCTGCCGCAGCCTTCGACGGATGAAGAAAAAGCGATCGTACAGGAAGTGAAGAAGCGGGACTTGATGATCAATCAGAAGATGGAGTTCCTGCTTATGGATTTGAAGAATCAGATGCGGAATAATAAAAAGCAGAAATCCAGTAAACAGCGATACATCAATCCGTACCAAAGCGTATCGACCTATGACGGCATGTATTTGGATCACAAAAAATAGAAAGAGAGATTCCGCTGTCTTTTCCAACCCGTGAACAGTACACGATGCTTCGTGCTTATCAGGAGCTTGTCCACACCACTCAGGAGGGCCTGGACTATTTAACAGACCTTTCCATCGCCACAGGCTCCTGATGTTTTTCAGGATGTGCTGCTGGCTTTCCAACAGTTGAACGCCACTCATGGGAAAATGGGTGGGCTGATGGAAGGTGATTTGCTGAAGGATTTTCTACATATCGTTGAAATGCTCGAAGGCTGGTTTGACATTTCCTCTCAGGAGAAGTCCATTCATCTGTCTGAAGTAGTCCCGCCTGCCTACGCGGCATGGTCAGAAAAAATCTAGTCCGCCCTGGACCCTTATATCGTGCACTAGTAAAGAAGTATCAGGATCCTGATGCTTCTTTTGTTTTGGTTAGAAGGTAGATTTCATGACTAATCTCCTATATAATCCCATGGTGGAACCATACATAAAAAGGGGAGAGGTTATATGAAGAAATGGTTAGGACTGGCAGCCACCGCTTTGGCAGCGGCAGGATTGTTTCAAGCATCAACCGTCGAGGCAGCGCAAGACCCCATCGAGGTAGAGAAAGTCGAAGCACAGAATACATATGAAGAAAAGGAACCAAACGATGGACGGGAAAATGCCACGCAAGTTCCGTTGAATTCCTACATTTCCGGAGAATTTACGGACGAGGATGTGGATTACTACCGTGTAGAGGTGAATGGGGATGCAACGGTTCAATTTACCTTTCATCTATTTGAGTATGTAGAGGAAAAAACGGATATGAAGTTTCAAGGCAGACTCCTGACCGAACAGGGAGAGGTTTTGCCACCTTATAGCATGAATGGAAATGAATATGGTTACATAGAGTCCCATCTTTTAGATCCGGGCGTCTACTATATGAAAGTATGGGATAAGGCGGACCTTGCGGATGGCAGCACCTACTATCTAGGTACTGGAGCAGAACTTTTAGACGCATCCGCAGAAAGAATCTGGGGAGTCGACCGCTACTGGACAGCCGCCAACATTGCAAGATATGGCGATGCGGACCGTTACCCATCTGAAAATGTTGTGCTGGCAACCGGAGAGGATTTTCCTGACGCACTGGCAGGAGCTCCATTAGCAGAGCACCTCGATGCACCGATCCTGTTGACGCGGGAGGACGAAGTTCCTGGAATCACAGAACAAGTGATGAACAGCTTAGATACCGAAAAAGTGACGATTCTTGGCGGAACAGGCGCTGTTTCTGCTGATGTAGAAACGTATTTGGAAAATGTTCTTGGAATGGAAGTCGACCGCATTTCCGGAAAAAACCGCTATGAAACCGCCGCAGCGATTGCGGACCGTCTCCCTGAAAGTGATCAAGCGGTCGTCGCCTACGGACGCAATTTCCCGGATGCGCTTTCTATCGCCCCGATCGCGGCTGGAAAAGGGATGCCGATTCTCTTAACCGAACAGGATGAACTTCCGGAAGCAACAGAGCAAAGTCTGAAAAACTATGGTGAAAGCATCGCGGTCGGAGGGACAGGAGTAATCAGCTCTGATGTACTCGCTGACATGCCGAAAGCAGAGCGAATATCTGGGAAGAACCGTTACCTGACGTCGCTTGCCGTCGTGGAACACTTCAACGTCGGAGGAGTGAAAGCGAGCTTTGCGACAGGGTCCCATTTTGCTGATGCCCTTGCCGGCTCTGTGAACGATGTCGACCAGCCGCTTCTTCTGACACCGAAAGATGAACTGAACGAAGAGATCAAAGCTTACCTAAGAGATCAGCAGATGTTTAATTTTAACATTTTCGGCGGTCCAGCTGCTGTTGAAGATAGTGTTTTCTTAGAATTAGAATCACTATATGAATAAAAAGGAAAGTCAGCCTCATACAGGCTGACTTTTTAATTTTATCTTTTTGTAAGGTTATGACGGAAACGGCGGTTCATCTATCATTTTGACAAAATCCATCCCTGTTTCATCCACGTTTTCATTGTCATGGGACAAATTCCAGCAAATACCGACATAAAAATGACACAATTTTAAGAAAGTTTATGCAGGAAAGGCCGTGGGTATGATAGAATATATATCACATAAGGATGAAAGGAGGACACTTCTAATGCTACAGTACAACATTCGTGGTGAGAACCTTGAAGTGACGGATTCTATTAAAGAATATGTGGAGAAAAAGGTGGGCAAGCTTGAACGCTACTTTGACACTCCCCCGTCCTCTGAGGTGCACGTAAATTTAAGTGTCTATAATGATGAGCAGACAATCGAGGTCACAATCCCGATGAAAAATCTACTACTCCGAGCGGAGGAGCATAATACAGATTTATACGCTGCCATCGACCTTGTGGTTGATAAATTAGAACGACAGATCCGTAAGCATAAAACGAAGGTAAACCGCCGATTCCGTCAGGAGGGTGCACCAAAATACGTATTTGCCGAATTAGAGCGTGAAGCCAACCAGGAGCAGATGCAGTCGGATGATGAATTCGATGTGGAAATCGTGAAAACGAAACGCTTTGACCTGAAACCGATGGATAGTGAAGAAGCGGCCCTTCAAATGGATATGCTCGGCCACAACTTCTTCGTCTTTACAAATGCAAATACTGATGAAACAAATATCGTATACAAACGACGTGACGGCCGCTACGGTTTAATTGAAACGTAATCTATGAATGAAAAGAAAAAGCATTCCTGTTTTGACAGGGATGCTTTTCTTTTTGGGAAAATTCCAGAAAACCAAAAAAGGAGAATCGTTCCCTTTCAAAACCCGCATTTTCCACTGAGAAAACCTCCATTTTTAACCAGCTCTTCCTGCTGAAACCTCCATTTTACATATGTGCATGCTTCCTCTTGCTGTAGTATAACTAAAGCAACAGGGAGGTGATGAGATGACCTGCAGAAACTGTCATGACGTGGATCAACGTTTGAAGCAGCAGGAAGATACAATCGTCCAGCTTGTCCACATCATCGGCTCCACCAATAAGCGTGTAAAAGAACTGAACGAAAGACAGCTCCAGCTTCAGCCGCTTTTCCTAAATGAACCCGCCCCAGCCACTACTTCAACAACATAAATCCCCGGTGACTAAAGCCCCGCTCTTGAATTGTCAGGCCGCTTCTCTTAGTGTTATGATAAGAGATGGACTGAACTACACAACCGAAGATTGGAAATCAATAGAGGAGCGGTTGCAATGCTTGGAACTTTAAAGAAAATCTTTGGCGACGGCAATACTCGTCAACTGAAACGATTAGAAAAGATCGCTGATGATATTGATGCAATGGAATCAGACATCGAGAAATTGTCAGAGGAAGATTTAAAGAATAAGACGGCAGAATTCAAAGAACGCTATCAAAATGGCGAGAAATTAGATGATATGTTAGTCGAAGCCTTCGCGGTTGTCCGTGAAGCTTCGAAACGTGTGTTGAATATGCGCCCGTTCCGCGTCCAGCTCATGGGTGCGATCGCCCTTCACGAAGGGAACATTGCAGAGATGAAGACAGGGGAAGGTAAAACCCTTGCCTCTACCATGCCTGCGTACTTGAACGCCCTCACAGGCAAAGGCGTCCACATCATTACTGTGAACGACTACCTGGCGAGCCGTGACTCGACGGATATGGGTGAGCTTTATCAGTATCTAGGGCTGACGGTCGGATTGAACTCCAACGGCATGTCCAAGGATGAGAAAAGAGAAGCTTACAACGCTGACATCACGTACGGAACGAACAATGAGTTCGGCTTTGACTACCTGCGTGACAACATGGTGCTCTATAAAGAGCAGATGGTCCAGCGTCCGCTGCATTATGCCATCATTGACGAAGTTGACTCGATTTTAATTGATGAGGCGCGTACACCGCTGATCATATCCGGATCTGCTTCAAAATCCGCCGACCTTTATGTTGGTGCCAATTCGTTTGTTCGTCTGCTTGCCCGTGAAGAGGACTTTACGTACGATGAAAAAACGAAAAACGTCCAGCTTACAGAAGAAGGGATTAACAAAGCGGAGCGTTTCTTCAAGATTGAAAACCTGTTCGATCTTTCCAACGTATCGCTCATTCACCACATCAACCAGGGCCTGAAGGCGCACACGTCGATGCAGCGTGATACCGATTATGTGGTGGAAGAAGGAGAAGTGGTCATCGTCGACCAGTTCACCGGACGTTTAATGAAAGGCCGCCGCTACAGCGATGGCCTCCACCAGGCGATTGAAGCGAAGGAAGGTCTTGAAATCCAGAACGAAAGCCAGACGCTCGCTTCCATCACGTTCCAGAACCTTTTCCGTATGTACGAAAAGCTTTCCGGTATGACCGGTACTGCGAAAACCGAGGAAGAGGAATTCATGAATATCTACAACATGCGTGTTGTCGTGATTCCGACGAACCGTGATATTCAGCGTGATGATAAAGCCGACCTCGTTTACAAAACGATGGACGGGAAGTTCAAGGCGGTTGTCGAGGATATTAAAAACCGTCATGAAAACGGCCAGCCCGTGCTTGTCGGTACGGTAGCAGTGGAAACGTCTGAAATCATCTCCCGCTATCTGACAAAAGCAGGCGTGCCGCATAATGTCCTGAACGCAAAAAACCACTTCCGTGAAGCGGAAATCATCGAAAACGCCGGACAGAAGGGTGCCGTAACGATTGCGACGAACATGGCCGGTCGTGGTACAGATATCAAGCTCGGCGACGGCGTAACAGAAGCCGGCGGCCTGGCGGTCATTGGTACTGAGCGTCACGAATCACGCCGGATCGATAACCAGCTGCGTGGTCGTGCCGGACGTCAGGGGGACCCGGGGATGTCCCAGTTCTACCTGGCGACAGATGATGAACTGATGCGCCGCTTCGCCTCCGACAACATCCGCAACATGATGGACCGTCTCGGTATGGACGATTCCCAGCCGATTGAGAGTAAAATGATCTCCCGTGCAGTGGAATCGGCGCAGAAACGTGTGGAAGGGAACAACTTCGATGCTCGTAAGACGATCCTTTCCTACGATGATGTGCTCCGTCAGCAGCGTGAAGTAATCTACAAGCAGCGTTATGAAGTGCTCACATCTGAAAATCTTCGTGAAATCATCGAAGGGATGATCGATCGTACGGTGGCTCAAACCGTTGATGTCCACACGAGTGAAGAGGAAGATGAAAACTGGGAGCTTGAGAGCGTTATCGATTATCTTCGTGCCAACCTGCTCTTTG
The DNA here is from genome assembly GCF_056158365.1 of Halobacillus sp. AWH4_228. Taxonomy (NCBI): domain Bacteria; kingdom Bacillati; phylum Bacillota; class Bacilli; order Caryophanales; family Bacillaceae; genus Halobacillus; species Halobacillus sp. AWH4_228. The sequence goes on from NZ_JBSWTE010000001.1 coordinate 1,111,441, forward strand.
AAGGTGACGTCACCGTTGAAGATTTGAAAGGAAAAGATCCGGAAGAAATGAAGGAGCTTATCCTGGCTAAAGTGAAGGAACGTTATGACGAGAAGGAAGAAGAGCTGACACCGGAGCAGATGCGTGAGTTCGAAAAAGTCATCCTGCTTCGCACGGTCGACCAGAAATGGATGGATCACATCGATCAGATGGACCAGCTCCGGCAGGGTATTCACCTGCGTGCTTATGGACAGAACGATCCGCTTCGGGAATATAACTTCGAAGGCTTCCGTATGTTTGAACAGATGGTGGCAAGCATCGATGAGGAAGTGGCCCGTTATGTCATGAAGGCGCAGATCCGCAGCAACCTGCAGCGCCAGGAAGTGGCGAAAGGTGCAACAGCCGTTTCCGGCGGGGAAGAAAGCAAGGAATCGAAAAAGAAAAATCCTTACGTAAGAAAAGACACCGTCGGCCGCAATGACCCTTGTCCTTGCGGAAGCGGCAAGAAGTATAAAAATTGCCATGGTAAATAACCAGTGGGACACTCTCTTTTTACAGAGAGTGTCTTCCCTTGTGTTTAGAATAATAGAGGAGTGATTCAACATGGATATGGCAGAAATCCGTCATGAATTAGATAAAACAGCTGAGAAATTAGCGGACTTCAGGGGGTCTCTTTGACGTCGATCAAAGAAAAACCCGCATTGCTGAACTAGAAGAACAGATGACAGAGCCGGGCTTCTGGGATGACCAGAATACCGCGCAGAAGGTCATTGATGAAGTGAACGGCCTGAAAGGTCTCGTTCACACATTGGAAGAGCATGAGGAAACACATGAGAATCTGGAAGTTTCCTATGAGCTTGTCAAAGAAGAAGAGGACGAAGAGCTTTTAGAGGACCTCGTTCAGGAAGTGCAGAAGCTGTCGAACGACTTGAACCAGTTTGAGCTGAACATCCTGCTCAGTGAGCCGTACGACAAGAACAACGCGATTCTCGAACTGCACCCGGGTGCCGGTGGTACAGAGTCTCAGGACTGGGCGAGCATGCTGCTTCGTATGTATACACGCTGGGCAGAGAAGAAAGGTTTCTCTGTGCAGACGATGGATTACCTACCCGGCGATGAAGCGGGCGTGAAGAGTGTGACCCTGCTTATTAAAGGTCACAACGCCTACGGCTACCTGAAAGCGGAAAAAGGCGTGCACCGTCTCGTCCGTATTTCCCCGTTCGACTCTTCCGGCCGTCGTCACACGTCATTCGTATCGTGTGAAGTGATGCCTGAGTTCAACGATGAAATTGAGATTGATGTACGCACAGAAGATCTGAAAATCGATACGTATCGTGCCAGCGGTGCCGGTGGTCAGCACGTCAACACCACAGACTCTGCGGTTCGTATTACCCACACCCCGACGAACACGGTTGTAACGTGCCAGTCGGAGCGTTCTCAGATTAAGAACCGTGAACAGGCGATGAAGATGTTGAAGTCTAAGCTGTATCAGCTTGAAATCGAGCGTCAGCAGCAGGAACTTGACGACATCCGCGGCGAGCAGAAGGAAATCGGCTGGGGAAGCCAGATCCGCTCCTATGTGTTCCACCCGTACTCCATGGTCAAAGACCACCGTACGAATGAAGAAGTCGGAAACACGCAGGGCGTCATGGACGGCGGCCTTGATAAATTTATCGATGCCTACCTGCGCTCGCAGATGGACGGTTAATAACAAAGACTCTCACTTTGCTGTGAGGGTCTTTTTTGTGTGGGGAACAGCTGTCCAATCGAGGCCGTTTCTGCTAGTATAAAAGGGCATACATAATTTGGAGGAGGCGTCACGACATGAAGGTGAAAAAAGCGATCATTCCCGCCGCCGGTCTTGGAACGAGGTTCCTTCCGGCTACAAAGGCGATGCCGAAGGAAATGCTTCCGATTGTTGATAAGCCGACCATACAGTACATTGTCGAAGAAGCGATCCAGTCGGGGATCGAAGATATTATCATCGTTACCGGGAAAGGGAAAAGGGCGATTGAAGACCATTTTGACCATGCTTTTGAGCTGGAGGATAACCTTTATAAAAAAGGGAAGATCGATCTGCTTGAAGAAGTACAGCAGTCCGCAGAAGTGGATATCCACTACATCCGTCAGAAAGAGCCGAAGGGCCTCGGCCATGCCGTCTGGTGTGCCCGGAAGTTTATTGGCCATGAACCTTTTGCGGTCCTCCTCGGGGATGATATTGTCCGCTCCGATGAGCCGTGTCTGAAACAGCTGATCGATCAGTATGAAGAGACGCAGTCGTCTGTGATCGGTGTGAAGCAGGTGCCGGAAGATGAGACAGACCGCTACGGCATTATCGCTCCGAAGGATCAGCAGGGCCGCCGCTATGAAGTCGAACATTTTGTCGAAAAGCCGGCGGTAGAGGACGCTCCGTCCAACCTGGCCATCATCGGCCGCTACGTATTCACGCCGGAAATTATGGACCTGTTGGAAACACAGGAGACAGGAGCCGGTGGGGAAATCCAGCTGACCGATGCGATAGAACGCCTCAACCTCGATCAGCCGGTGTACGGCTATGAGTTCAAGGGAGACCGCTATGATGTCGGAGATCAGCTTGGATTCATAAAAACGACGCTTGCCATTGCGATGGAAAGAGACAACATGCGCGAGGATGTGCTCGAACTGCTTGCGGAAGTTATGGAAAAGCAGGAATCCAGATAAGCCATACGAAGAGAGCCCAATCCAGGGCTCTCTTCTTTTCTGCTCCTGCATAGATCGTATCATCAGGTGAACACTAAAAAGGGCGTCAGGCCGCTCCTTTACCGTGTTAATACGTTATTCCGCTCTTATTTACACCCTCTGAATGGAATGGTATACTCCATACGGTTTTAGAAGTACGTATACATAGGGAGAGTTGAACATCATGATGATGGCTAAAAAATACCGCAGGGAGCCGGTGCCGCCGGCCCTTCGTCATACGATGGATTACGGTCTCGTCATTCTCGGGTCCTTTTTTGTAGCAATCGCTTTTAACTTGTTTTTACTTCCCAATAACGTTGCTTCCGGAGGCGTTGCGGGGATCAGTACGATCACCAAAGGCGTCTTCGGCTGGGAGCCTGGCGTCGTCCAGTGGGTGCTGAACATTCCCCTGTTTATTATGGGCTGGCTGATCCTTGGGAAAAATTTCGGCTTCAAATCGTTAGTGGGGACGGTCGTTCTTCCGTTTTTCGTTCTTTTAACGAGCTCGATGGATGCGGCAACCCCTGATCCGCTTCTCGGGGCTATTTTTGGAGGGATGGGTGTCGGCCTCGGTCTCGGCATTGTATTCCGTGGACGGGCGTCTACGGGGGGCATCGATCTTGCCGCTCAGGTCATCCATAAGTTCACGCATCTTCCGCTCGGCATCTGCGTGGCGATGCTGGACGGCCTGATCGTGATCACGTCCGCGTTCGTATTTTCCCTTGAGGAAGGATTGTACGCCTTGATCGGTCTTTTCGTCACAAGCCGTACCATCGATTTTGTCCAGGTCGGCTTGAATACATCGAAAAATGTGATGATTATCACAGAAGAAGTGGACGAGGTCCGTGATGAGATCTTCCGGCAGATTGACCGCGGCGTAACCGTTCTTAGCGGTGCCGGCGGGTACACTGAACGCGAGCGGCGCGTCGTAATGTGTGTCGTTCAGCAGAATGAATTCATCAAATTGACACAAACGGTCAAGACCGTCGATCCGGGGGCTTTTGTCGTCGCAATGAATGCCACAGAGGTGCTCGGAGAGGGTTTCAAAACGACTTGACTCGGTTATACTTACATTATATTTCTATAAAATACCAGGGGGGATGACATGTGAAAAAACTTTGGCTGGCTATGATGCTGGGACTTATCCTTATTCTCGCTGCCTGCGGAGGCGGGGAAGAATCATCCGATGAAGGTACGAACGAAGAAACGACAGAAGAATCATCCGACAGCAGCTCGGAAGATACGGTCGATGCAGCAGCGGCAGAGGAAGTTTACCAGAGTAACTGTGCGACCTGCCATGGCGGAGATCTTGAAGGTGCAATGGGGCCGGCGTTAACGGAAGTCGGCGGTAAATATTCTGCAGATGAAATCGTAAATATCATCAAAAACGGGAAAGGCCAGATGCCTTCCCAAGGCGTCTCTGATGAAGACGCCCAGCTTGTGGCCGGTTGGCTGGCAGCTAAAAAATAATCCAAGAAACGTCCGGTGTATTCAGCCGGGCGTTTTGTTTTGATAAAGAAATGTAATAATTTCTTAGCTAAAAAGACGGCTGTTTAATGTTATAATGATGGTGTTTGTAACAAGATCTGGCTAATAATAATAAAGATTAAGGTGATACATGTATGATACAGATGCAAGGGGTTTATAAAACCTATCGGAACGGAGTGACCGCACTGAACGGTCTTGACGTGCAGATTGATCAGGGTGAATTCGTTTATATCGTCGGGCCGAGCGGAGCAGGAAAATCGACGTTCACCAAATTGATTTACCGTGAGGAAAAACCGACGAACGGAACGGTTTTGATCAACGATATCAACACGTCCACGATGAAGCAGCGCCGCATTCCGATGCTGCGCCGGAAGATTGGTGTCGTTTATCAGGACTTCCGCCTGCTTCCGACCTTGACCGTATATGAAAATGTGGCCTTTGCGCTCGAGGTCATCGAAGAAGATACGGCCAACATCCGCCGCCGTGTTATGGACGTTCTTGACCAGGTGCATTTGAAAAATAAAGCCCGTTTTCTTCCGGATGAGCTTTCCGGCGGGGAGCAGCAGCGTGTTTCCATCGCACGGGCGATGGTGAACCATCCGAAAATTCTGATCGCTGACGAGCCGACCGGTAACCTTGACCCGGATACGTCATGGGAGATCATGCACATTCTTGAGGAAATCAATACAGGCGGTACGACCGTCCTGATGGCAACGCACAGCAGAGAGATTGTCAACACGATTCGTAAGCGTGTCATTGCCATTGAAGACGGCATGATTGTCCGCGATCAGGCGCAGGGCGACTACGGCTACGAAATGTAATGAAAAGGGACTGTCTCACGAGCGGGGCAGTCTTTTGTTTTTCTATTCTGATAGACCGATAGATTTCCCACCATGAAATAGACATGCAGAAAGATTGGCGTGCATACGTTAATATCAGGCTGTATGACATTTACGTTGCAGGAGCTTTTTTGCTAGTATAGAAGCAATAAGGAAATCCATTATAGAAGGGTGAATGCGATGAATATAAAACCGCGGTACGTAGTGCTTTTTCTAGCGCTTGCGGTACTTTTGGGAGCTGCCGGCTCTTATATCGGCCTAGAGTATTTCGGAAGCGGCTCCAAGGAACAATCGCAGTCGGAGCAGTACGCCAATACCGAAGCGGAGAACTTTGGTAGTTTAACAGAGGAACAGCAGAAAGAAGTCATAGAAAATATGAGTGGCGACGCTGACCTGAAGAAGGTCGAACAGGCGTATTCTGTCATTGAGGAGAACTACTTGGAGGATGTGGACAAGCAGACCCTCGTGGAAGGCGCCATTCAAGGCATGCTGGATACACTGGAAGATCCGTACAGTGTCTACATGGACCAGGAAACGATGGAGCAGTTCAACCAGACCATCGAATCCAGCTTCCAGGGCATCGGAGCTGAAGTGAGCATGGTGAACGATAAAGTGACCATCGTAGCGCCGATTAAGGGCTCACCTGCCGAGGAGGCTGGCTTGAAGCCGAACGATCAGATTTTAACCGTTGATGGGGAAAGTGTCGAAGGGCTTGACTTGTACGAAGCTGTCCTGAAAATCCGCGGTGAGAAAGGGACGGAAGTGACACTTGAAGTGGAACGTCCCGGCGTCAGCGAACCGCTCAACATCGACATCACCCGTGATGATATTCCGCTGGAGACCGTCTATTCTGATATGAAAACGGTCGACGGTAAAAAAGCAGGCGTGATTGAAATTACATCCTTCTCAGAGAAGACCTCTGATGAATTCCATAATGCGCTTGAGAAACTGGAAAGTGACGGCATGGAAGGACTCGTCATTGATGTCCGCGGAAACCCGGGCGGATTGTTTACCGACGTCCAGGAAATCCTGAAGGAATTCATTCCGAAGGACAAGCCGATCGTGCAGGTGGAAGACCGCAGCGGTGAGAAAACGGAGTATTATTCAGAAATTACCGAGAAAAAAGAGTATCCGGTCACGGTCTTGATGGATGAAGGAAGTGCATCAGCTTCTGAAATTCTGGCCGCTACGATGAATGAAGCCGGCGGTTATGATCTTGTCGGAACGAAAAGTTTCGGAAAAGGAACCGTCCAGCAGGCCATCCCGATGGGGGATGGCAGCACGATCAAGCTGACGCTGTTTAAGTGGCTCACACCGGAAGGCAACTGGATTCATGAAAAAGGGATAGAGCCGACGGTTGAAGTGAAGCAGCCGCAGTACTTCTATACGAACCCTGTGGATATTGAAGATACGCTCACTTATAACGACAACAATGAAAAAGTGAAAAACGTACAGGAAATGCTGAAAGGTCTTGGACATGATCCCGGCCGTACGGATGGCTACTTCAGTAAAGAGACCGAAAAAGCTGTGAAAGCTTTCCAGAAAGATGCCGACCTTGAAGCCACGGGAGAAGTGGATGAAAAAACCGGCGGGAAGCTGGAAGAAGCAATCATTGAACAAGTGAGAGACGAAGCCAACGATAAGCAGATGGACAAAGCGGTGGAGGTCTTGTTTGAATAAGCAGGATTCTGCCGATTCATGACGAAATATATCCGTAGTCGATGACTGCGGATTTTTTCGTACGACCAGACCTGTTGGTGAAGTGTTGGAAAGGAGAATCGTGTTGGGCGCTTGGTTTATGGAAATTCTTCAAGGAACGGGCAGACTGTTTTTGCTGCCTTTTTTATACATTGCTCTCATCATGAGTGTGATAGTATCAGCAAATCGAATCAAAAAAGAGAGGCGCATGTTCGGAACACGGGTATTCGACCGTTTTTCTGAATGGAAAGGGACGTGGAGTGTGTCGCTTCTCACAGGACTCGTCATCAGTATCATCGGTGTAGGGGCTGGACTGACCGTCTCCTACCCGTTTCTTTTTCTCACAGCAGCCATTCTGTTGCTTGTGAGTCTGACTGGACGGCTGTTGTGGTATTCTCCCGCCTACACGCTGGGGGTATCAGGGCTTGTCCTTTTACTGCTGCCGTTGCTGCCGGAAAACTGGAAATCCCACCCTTGGATTGAGACATTGTTCGATACTTCCCTACCGATGGTGGCGCTGCTGTTGAGCCTCCTGCTGGTCAGAGAGGGGTTACTGCTGCTGAAAACTTCCCCTTCTCATACGTACCCGGAGCGGACAAAAGGACGGAGGGGCCTGTGGATCGGGCAGCATAGAGGAAAACGAGTGACCGTTGTTCCGTTCTTTTCCCTTATTCCGGGAGGCTTGATTGAACCGTTCGCTTCCTGGTGGCCGGTCATTCCTGTTGGTGGCGACACGTACGGGGTCATTCTCATTCCTTTCGTTCTCGGGGCAGAGTGGCTTGTACGCGGCCAGTCCCCGGAAATGGCGTCCAAAACGATCGGTCGTCATACGTTCTTATTGGCTTTCTTCCTTACTATGCTGGCTGTAGGGAGCTTTTTCTTAGAAATTCTTTCGATTGTCGTATTTGCGCTTGCCTTGATCGGGCGGGAATGGATTTATCTCCGCCACCGGTCAAGAGAGGATAAACCCCCGTTCTTCACATCGACGCCAAAAGGGGTTCGAATCCTTGGCGTGATTCCTGAGAGCCCGGCTGATCAGATGGGCCTGTTCCCTGGTGAGCTTATTGAACGGGTGAACAGCATCCCGGTCCGTACCGAGAATCAATTTTATGAAGCCCTTCAAAACACAGGCGCGTTCACGAAAATTGAAGTGCGCGATGAATGGGGCGAAAACCGTTATGTGCAGCGGGCGATGTATGAAGGAGAGCATTATGAGCTCGGTCTTGTATTCGTAGAACCGCCGACACATGAAAGTTCGGTCGGGTTCTTTTGATACGAAATAAGAAACGTTGGTATGATTGATTGTGTTTGAAAAAAAGAAGTGGTACGATGGAAAAAACAGAAAGGACTGATGATGCCAAATGATTAACTAATCTATATTTTATTAAAGTGTATGATTTCGAATACCACTAAAATATAGGATTAGTCTATTATTTATAAAAATCAGTCGTGACCTCCATGTGCTGTTTTCTATTGGCATATTTGTTGGTTTATCATGATGTACGTTGACTAATCCTTCCAATTATTATTGGGAGGATTTTTTATTCCTCTCATAGTTGGTTACCTTTCATCATCTATTTCCCTCGTCTGTACGGAAGTAGATGTGTGTTTGAATATGTAAAGGAGGAATAAAGATGTCGATGATTCAAGTGCAGAACCTGACCTTTTCCTATCCAAGCAGCTTTGACAATATTTTTGAGAATGTAAGCTTTCAAATCGATACCGATTGGAAACTCGGCTTTATTGGTCGCAACGGAAGAGGGAAGACAACCTTCATGAACCTCCTGTTAGGAAATTACGAGTATAGCGGTCAAATCATTTCCTCTGTGGAATTTAATTATTTTCCTACGCCGGTTCCTGATAAAAGGAAAGCCACCCATGAAGTATTGGAAGAGATTTGTCCACAAGCAGAAGACTGGGAGTTCTTTCGCGAGATCTCGTTGTTGGATGTGGACGCCGGGGTTATGTACCGTTCGTTTGATACGTTATCCAACGGGGAGCAGACGAAGGTGCTGCTTGCGGCGCTTTTCCTGAATGAGGGGCAGTTTTTATTAATTGATGAGCCGACCAACCACTTGGATATAGAGGGAAGAAAAATGGTTGCTCATTATCTGAATAAGAAAAAAGGCTTTATTTTAATTTCCCATGATCGAAACTTTGTCGATGGATGTGTGGATCATATCTTATCGATCAACAAAGCGGACATCGAGGTTCAGAACGGGAATTACTCTTCATGGAAGCTGAACTTTGACCGTCAGCAGGAACTGGAGGACGCGGTCAATGAACGGCTTAAGAAAGATATAAGCAGGCTGAGAAAATCATCAAAGCGCTCAGCCGGCTGGTCTCATAAAAAAGAAGCTTCCAAAAATGGCACGACCAACTCTGGTTCTAAAATTGATAAAGGATATGTCGGCCATAAAGCAGCTAAAATGATGAAGCGTTCAAAAAACATAGAAGCCAGGCAGCAGAAAGCCTTGGAAGAGAAGGAGACACTCCTGAAAAATGTGGAGTCCAGCGAGTCATTAAAATTAGAGCCGTTGAAATTTAAGTCGAAGGAACTTCTTCGTGTTGAAGAGCTAACCGTGATGTATAACGATGCCAAAGTCAATCAACCGGTTAGTTTCACTGTTGAGCAGGGGGACCGAGTCGTGTTCGATGGTAAAAATGGTACAGGGAAAAGCAGTATTTTAAAGCTGATCTTAGGAGAACCCATCCATCACTCGGGAACCATCACATCAAATGCAGGACTGATCATCTCCTATGTGAAGCAGGATGCTTCTGATTTAAAGGGGAGTTTATCCAGTTTTATAGAAGAAAACCATATCAACGAGCCGTTATTTAAGGCCATTTTACGTAAGATGGATTTTGAACGGGTGCAATTTGAAAAAGATCTATCCACTTATTCGGAAGGTCAAAAAAAGAAACTGCTCGTAGCCAGAAGTTTGTGTGAAAGAGCTCATGTATACATCTGGGACGAGCCCTTAAATTTTATTGATATGTATTCCCGTATGCAGATTGAGGATCTTATTGAAAGGTTTCAACCTACCATGCTTTTTGTGGAGCATGATCAAGCATTTAAGGAGAGAGTGGCGACAAAAACCATCTCTTTATAGCTGTACACATGATTTCATTAATTACCCCTTTTTGGAAACGACTGTTGAAGTTAGGAATGAGGAAATGAAACAATCATTAAATACATTAGGTTCCATGGTTCTTTTTATCGGAGTCGTGCTGTTTATCCTTAGGTTTCAACCAGGTATGGATCTTTTTTTTACACCTTGGCTCTTTTCTATTACAGGGCTGGGTTTCCTGGCTTTTTCTGCGATTTCAGCTAAAGAAGAAGCGAGTCTTTTCTGCAGGGTAGGCTTGCACAAGTATGAGAAGATCGGCTGGGATGATGAAATAAAGTCCAGAGCTGTATATCAGTGTCAAAGGTGTGGAAAGAAGAAGAAAGTGTTCAGGGCTTTCTAAAGCTGTGTTAAGTCAGTAAATGATAATTAACGCCTGCCTCAACATCAGCGGAGGCAGGCGTTATTATGTTCGTTAGAAGGTTGCTGTTAATTCTTTACCACCGCACGTCAATTCCTTCAAACTGCAGCTCTTCATATTCTGGTACGACGGCGGGATCGACCCTGACGATGGTCAGGGATTTTAATTTCAGGATATCTTCAGCTGTCCCTTGGAAGGAAGAATTAATTAAATTCAAATACTGGACATTCTGCATGCCTTCAGACACCTGGCTTAAATCATTGACTGTGGAGCCAATGAAAGTGACCTGCTCTAACGTTGGAACCTCCTTCAACAATTCACCGGGGATAAGAGCCTGGTTCAGTTTCAATACTTTTAAGGATTTCATGGCCTTGAAGTATTCAGTGTCAGCGTCGACATGAAACGTTTCGGTCAAATGAGAGGCATTGATGGTTAATTCCTCAAGATCCAGTAAGTCCCCTTTTGTAAGAGTATCTGGTTCTTTATCCAGTGAACGTGCAATGGACCGTAATAGAAGGTCCTGCATAGAAACAGGTTCATCAGCTCCCACAACTTTTACAAAGTCTCTTTGTGTCCTATTGATGTCGTATTTTTCTTTCGTTAAGGATTTCCTATCCTCGGATAAGTAAATCAGTTCAGCTGATGTGAAAATGTTGTATTCTTCACTCCATTGAACAACGAGAAACAAATCAAGCTCATTGTTTTGATAGGCTTCTATAGACGGAGGCGTGTGACTGGGGTCAGCTGTGTCCGGCACTTCAGAATCAGATGGGAAAATGAAGGATAATCTTTCCGTTTCCTCTTCTTGAGAAGCTTTTATTTCCTTTCCATTGAAGTCTTGAACAAGTTCCATTATTTTTTGTTCCTTCGTCTGGTTGATTACGACCTCTTTTATTCTTTCAATCTTTGTGTCAAGATCCAGTGTGGTTTCTTTTACTTCCTCCTCCTCCTTTCCCTTTTCCTCTTTTTTATCTGGTCCTTCTATGAACTTATCTTCATTAGGAGAAGCAGGGGACTGAAGCGGATTTTCTGAAGTGAAGAAGTATAGGGACCCGGTCAGCATGAGTAATGCCGTCATCACTGTCAACAATTTAGGGAAGGCCTGGTGCAGCCAAAGGAAACGACTATTTTGTTTGTTGGCGTAAAAGCGTCGGCGATCTTCATTCGTGAATAGGGGTTTATCGCTGATCTGATCATCTATCGCTTTTTTTATTCTCTTTTTACTCAAGAGTCAGTCCCTCCTCGTTGACTTGTTGTTTTAACAATTGACGAGCCCGCTGCATGCGTGTTTTAACTGTGGACAAGGCCGTATTGGTAACATCCGCGATTTCCCTCTGCGTCATATTCTGTTGGAAGGTTAAAATCATCACTTCCCGATATTTCACGGGCAGATTCAGGATAGCTTCCGCAATTTCGTCCCATTCTTCTCTTTGTATAACCGTCTCTTCCAGATGTTCAGGATCTTTTTTATCCAGCCATTGATCTTTTACAATTTTGATCCGGTGTATAGGAGAGCGTAAATAGTCTTTGCACCGATTGATAGTAATCCTCATGACCCAGGTCTTTAACTGGGACTGCCCGTGGAATTGATCCCACTTCCGATAAATGAGAATGAGCACGTCTTGAAAAATGTCGTCGGTGGTGTGGTGATTTTTCACATAGGTATAAATGGTTCGTTTCATCACTTCTCCATAGTGAGTCATAATGTATTCGATGACTTCATCACGTGAGAAGTGTACTTGTGTCTGACCGGTCACTAGCCTCTCTCCCTTCTCATAGATTAGACGTTCGGTAATCTGTGAGGGTCTCACAATACAGGAATATTTTTGCAGGGTAAATCTATGGAAGAAAGGAAGGAAATCAAATCATGAATTTAGACATACCAAATTGGACAATCATTCTCTCCGTCGTGTTCCTCTGCCTCTGTTTTTACTTCACTCTATCATTTATTGAAAGCATACAGGACGGGGAAAAGCGTGTAGTCAAACAATCAAAATCAGCGGCTGTCCTTTGTTTTGCTGCAGCATTTTTAATCCCTGTATGTGTGAGTCTTATTAACGGGTGATATTTTCCGCATCAGAATTGAAACCAAGCCCTCACCTCTCCCAAAGGTGAGGGCTGTTTTTTTATGTCCAATGATTTACACTCTGACATCCTCCTGACACATTCAAGACTTATAGTGTAATCAGTTCAAAGGAAATGAGGGAGTGGAATGAGTGAACCGAAGACATCACTTTTAAAAGTAACCGGCATCGCCTTATCCTCAGGGATTTTAGGGGCAGCACTTACATTAGGAACCGTGTCTCAAATGGAAGAACTGCCGAATACATCTGAAACGGCCAGCGCGTCTCCAGAGGCAGTGGAGGCTGAGACAGAACCATTATCCACAACGTCTGCGTCTACAGCGGATGTTGCAGAACAGGCCTCGGAAGCGATTGTCGGTGTCGTAAACTTGACGAACCAGCAGACGCCGTTTGCTTCGGGAGAGGATGTGACAGAGGCGGGTACAGGCTCCGGTGTCATTTATAAGGTGGAGGACGATGCCGCCTATATTGTGACGAACAACCATGTGATTGAAGGGGCATCGGAAGTGGACATCTCCCTTTTTGACGGGGAGACCACCTCCGCGGAAGTCATTGGCGCCGATGCGCTTACGGATATTGCCGTTTTGAAAATAGAAGGAAGCTTTGATATCGAACCACTGGCCTTCGGCGACTCCGATTCCATCCGTGCAGGCGAGGATGTCCTTGCCATCGGGAACCCGCTCGGCCTGGACTTATCCCGGACGGTCACCCAGGGGATTGTCAGTGCGGTCGACCGGACGATTTCTGTAACGACGTCTGCTGGAGAGTGGGATCTTGACGTCATACAGACCGATGCCGCCATCAGTCCGGGGAACAGCGGGGGTGCGTTAATCAATGCCTCAGGTGAGCTGATCGGAATCAACAGCTTGAAAATGGCGGATGCCGATGCGGAAGGGCTTGGCTTTGCAATTCCAAGTAATGATGTGGAAACACTGATTGCGGACATGAGTGAAGATGGTCAGGTGGACCGCTCCTACCTCGGCGTGGGTGTCGTCGGCGTCAATGAGGCGCCTGCCCAGTACCGGACGTCACTGCCGGAAGGAACCGAAGAAGGCGTCATTGTCGCCTCTGTCGATGAAACATCAGCCGCTGCTAAAGCAGGCCTGCAGGTTGACGATGTGATGACTTCTATCGATGGAGTGGCAGTCTCAGACAGCACGGACCTGAGAAAATATTTATATACAGAAACAAACGCAGGCGACACCGTCGTCGTGGAATTTTACCGAAATGGAACTTCGCAGACGGTGAATGTGACCCTTACGGAACAAATCAATGAGTAGAATAGGAGTTTTGAAAAGATGAATAAAAAAATGCTGCTGGGAGGAGTGGTGGCGGTTTCCGCTGTCCTCCTGATTATTTTGAGCCTGAGTATGGATCCGAAGGAAAGTGTAGCTTCCGTGAACGGAGAAGAAATTGAAAAGGAGGAGCTGTACGATACGCTGGTGGAACAGTACGGTCAGGAAACGCTGGATACGCTGATTACCAACAAAATCGTTGAACTGGAAACAGAAGACAATGACATTACGGTGAGCCAGGAAGCTGTGGAGGAAGAACTGGCTATGTACTATGATCAGTACGGTGGTGAGGAAGCCTTCCAGTCCACTCTTGAAGCAAGCGGGATGACGATTGCGGACGTAGAGAAGGATATTGAAGATTACTTAGCTGTTGATCTGCTGCTTGCTGAGAGGATTTCCATCACTGATGAAGAGAAGGAAACGTATTTTGAAGAGAACAAGGAAAGCTACAATCAGCCTGAGCAGGTAAGTGCGAGACACATCCTGACTGAGACCGAGGAAGAAGCGGAGGAAGTATTATCAAAACTGGACGATGGCGAGGCGTTTGAGGATCTGGTGGCCGAATATTCCATCGATGATACGACAGTGGCCTCCGGAGGCGATCTAGGGGCGTTCAGTGAAGGTGAAATGGTCGAAGCCTTTGAGGAGGCCGCTTTTTCCATGGAGGTTGGAGAAGTCAGTGATATCGTTGAGACGGAGTACGGCTATCACATCATTGAAGTGACCGACCATACCGAAGCGCAGGATGCAGTTTATGATGAAGTCGAAGAGGAAATTGGTGAGACGTTATACCAATCCAAAGTCAGTGAAGAGTACGACCTTTGGATGCAGGAAAAAATGGAGGAGTACGATATTGAAAACACTCTGGAGTAAATAAGAAAAGGCCAGCCGTTTATAGGCTGGCCTTTTCAGTTTCTTGAACATGTATTTGTCCATTGTGTTTTTTATGAGGGTCACGGTCACGGCCTCGGCTAAAGCCACCTGCCCAGGATCTTCGGCTCGCGCTGTTCCCGCAGGCGTCACCACCCAACGCTTCTCGAACCTATTCATCTAATAACTCCTGACAATCATAAACACGGGAGGGATGTCTCTACAACCTGAAAAGGTCAGCCATTTACGGGCTGACCTTTTTTCGATGATTGATGGAGGAGCGCGTCTCCAGATAGGAAAGCAGCGCTCCGATGATTTGATCCTTATCGTAGTCCATCGAGGCGACGTGGTAGGAATTCTCCAAGACGTATTTCGATACATTGTGGGAAGAGACTTTTCTAAGGATGTAATCGGTATTCTCCGGTGGAACGACGTTGTCAACGCTGGACACCAAACAGGTGAGTGGACATCGAATGCCGGATAATTTTCTTCTGACGACCTTCATATACTTCAACAGTTCCTGGTAAGCGGTCAACGGTGTCTGGGTATAGGTGATCTCCACCGCACCGGGGTCTTTGATGTCAGGCTTTCCTTCCTCTATATAAAAGGGTTCGGACGCTTGTTCCAGATGGGAGAACGCCGGGATATACATAGCTGGGTTGATTAACGCTATGCCGGAAATGCCGGGATATTGAGCAGCGAGGTCCAGGGTCAGCGTGCCTCCCATCGACTGACCGATGACGAATACTTCCCTGCACCGGGAGTACAACTGCAGATAAGCGGCTTCGATTTCCATATACCAATCGGAGAACGAGCAGGAAGCCAGATCTTTATAGTGCGTTCCGTGACCTGGAAGTCGTGGCACCGATACGGTATAACCTTGATCCGCCAGCCCTTCTGCCACCTCTCTCAGACTCTGGGGCGTTCCTAAAAAGCCATGACAGAGCAGTACCCCTGTATCATTTCCTTCAAAAAACAACGATTCCGCACCATCAATAACCGGATAGGCTTCCTTCATCATGTTTCCCTCCATCTTCATTCACTGGTTGTTCGATAAAAATCTATTAGTGCTATTAAAATACAATAATTCCGATAAGTCAACTATGTTATATAAGCTGATCCATTTGATCAACGCTTTCCTTCCATGTGAAATGGATTTTTCAAGGGCCATCCAGGAATGCTAGAATAGAAGAGAAAGTGTAAAAGGGGGCTTGCTTTTGAAGGGAATCCTATTGGTGCTTTTATCTGTTTTAATCCTGACAGCGTGTCAAAGTGAAAGGGAATGGTCCTTCTCTGAAATTGGGAAAAAGGATCTTCCAGGGGACGCGTTGTCCTATTTTCAAACGGTAAAAAATAGACATGGAAATCATATGTTCCAAGAGGGAGATCAGAATACGGTGTATATCTATTTGAACGGAACAAAACAGGGCGAAGGGGCGGAATATTATACATCCTTCGAGGTCCGGGCAGAAGAAGATACGCTGAACCTGTTATACAAGACAGGGGCCGGCGCTGGTGGTTCGGTTAAATCCGAACGCTTCTACAGAGTCGACGGTTATCAAAGTTATGAGATCCTGAGGATTTATGAAAACGGAAAAGAAGCCGCCTTTGAGACCATATCTCTGGGCGGATAATTTTCTCTATCCCTATAGAAAAAGGACTCTCCTCCTCTCATTGCCTTACCCTGATCCATAGGCGTCGCCAACGCCTATACTGCAATCTGGTCATGTGGTGAGGTCTTGAGGAAGTTGAAGCCTGCGGGAACAGAACAGACCCACCCAAAACCGGAACCTGCGCTTCTTTTACCTACATAAATAAAACAACATGAAAGTGAGCCTGTACGATGCGGAAAATTCTTGCTGCCTTAATCAGCAGTTTTGTAACAGCTTTATTGGTTTCTATTTATCTCACATCGGATTACAGCAACCTGGTCGGAAACTTATATTTTAATTTAGTCAACATCTATTTGGGGCATGCTGTGTTTGCCCTCCCCCTATCCTTGATAGCCGATCGTTTAAGCAGTCAGCTGTCGTTGGGACGCTTTTTTATTGAGTGGGGCCTGTATCTTTTAATTGGACCACTTCTAGCTGTGTTATTGGCTGTCTTTACGATGTTCTTAAGCTTGTATCTCATACCGATCAGTTTCATTTTTCCAATCACCTACACGCTCGTTAAAAAAATTCCTGCTGCTTTCCTGAAGAGGAGTCTGACAGCGGCTGTCCTCTTATCCGTTGCGGTCATCATGGCTATGTATTACAGTATCCGTTAGTTTCAGGGTCATAAATAAGCTGTTCGGGTCTTCCTTGTAGCCGGCGAAAGGACCACAGAAAACAAACCCGAAGTTCTTATACAGCTGGACAGCCGGATGGAACGCCTCTTGAGACCCGGTTTCTATAAAGAGCTGTGTATACCCTCGGGCGCTGGGTTCATTTATGATGTGTTGGAGCAATCTGTGGGCGACGCCTCGTCTTAAATGGGAAGAGGCCGTTCTCATCGACTTGATTTCTCCGTGCGCCGGATGGAGTTCTTTCAACGCTCCCATTCCTGCCAGCTCTCCCTTTTCCCAGGCTGTCCAAAAAGTCACGCCGGGCTGCTTTAATTTTTCTATATCCAATGCGTGGATGCTTTCTGGCGGGGAGTGCAGGGTCATATTGAAAAGGTGTTCCTTTATGAATGCTTGTACTTCATCGCTTGTTAAATCATCGTTTTTGATGTCCATCCATGGCCTCCTGTTTTATACGTCCTCCATCTACATTTCGCGTTTAAACGGGACTTGTCCTTTCCGGCCCCCTGTGTTGTAATGAAAATAACAGTTTTATAGCATGTTTCACTAGGGGAGCCCTGATGACGGGGCTGAGAAAAGCAGAAGCTTTGACCCTTACAACCTGATCTGGCTCATACCAGCGGAGGGAAGTGAAGCGGTCGATGATTGATCTTTTCTTACATGATGATCAAGCCCGCTCCTTCTCTCGAAGGGGCGGGCTTTTTATATGGAAGGAGAGAGTACGATGATTCAGTTAGAGGAATTGCTGCAGAGAGTGGAGGAAAAGGAAGAGGAGATGCACCAGCTTCTAGGGGACTTGGTCGCCTTTCCGACGTTAAGCCCTCCAGCCCGAAATGCGGCGGAAGCACAACAGTACATAGAAGAGTATTTAAGCCGGATGGATTTTGAAATAGACACGTGGGAACTGTACCCCGGCGATCCGATTGTCGTCGGAACGAAAAAAGGAACCGACCGGGAACACAGCAGAAGTCTCATCTTAAACGGTCATATTGATGTGGCTGCGCTGGATGAAGGGGAATCGTGGGAGCATGATCCTTTTACACTGACCTCGAAGGACGACCGCTTGTACGGTCGCGGCACGGCGGATATGAAAGGTGGAATGGCGGCTGTTCTGTTTGCACTCAAACTGCTCCATGAAGCGGGAATCGAGCCGACCGGCGACCTTCATGTGCAGTCCGTCGTCGGTGAAGAGGTCGGAGAAGCAGGAACAAAATCCTGTGGAGAAAGAGGGTATCATGCCGATTTAGCCATCGTAGCCGATACGAGTAACTGTGCCATTCAGGGGCAGGGAGGCGTCATTACCGGATGGATTACGATTGAAAGTCCGGAAACCTTCCACGACGCGGAACGCCGTTCGATCATTCATGCCGGTGGAGGAAGATACGGAGCAGGGGCAATTGAAAAAATGATGAAAATCATCCAGTCGCTGCAGGAATTGGAGCAGCACTGGGCGGTGACGAAATCGAGTCCAGGCTTTCCACCTGGATCGACGACAATCAATCCGGCTGTCATTGAAGGTGGAAGGCATGCCGCTTTTATCGCCGACCGCTGTGCTTTATGGATTACCGTGCACTATTATCCAGAAGAGCATTATGAAGATGTGATCGAAGAAATTGAAGCACATGTCCGTGCTGCCGCCCAGGCCGATCCATGGCTGAAAAACCATGCCCCTCAATTCAAATGGGGAGGAACGTCCATGATCGAGGAGCGCGGAGAAATCTTCCCCGCCTTTTCTGTCGATCCTGCCCATCCAGGGGTACAGCAGCTTCAACAAGCCCATAAAATCATCCATGGTACGCCGGCGGAAATGTCCATGTCTCCGACTGTGACGGATGGAGGATGGCTCTCAGAAGCAGGCATCCCGACCATTCTCTACGGTCCCGGCACGCTGGATCAGGCGCATGCGGTGAATGAGTCGCTGGACAGGAGACAGCTGTTGGATTATACGAAAACAATGATGGCTTTTTTATACAATTGGTTTCAACAAGCAGATGACAAGGAGGAAGCGTAATGTTTACAGACCGTTTATACGAAAGTGCCCGTCCGATTTGGGAGGCCTACCTCGATCATCCATTCGTCAAAGGGATTGGGGACGGCACGCTCGAGCTTGAGAAATTCCAATTTTTCATGCGTCAGGATTATTTGTACTTGATTGATTACTGCCGCGTGTTTGCTCTTGGTTCCGTTAAGGCGAAAAGCCTGGATACGATGACGATGTTCTCTGAACTGCTTCATTCCACTTTAAGTGAGGAAATGGAGCTGCACCGGAACTATGCGGAACGGATCGGCATCAGCCGGGAGGAGCTGGAGGAAACGAAACCTTCTGCCACCCTCCTCGCCTATACGAGCTATATGCTGAACAAGGCAAATCAAGGATCAGAGGCTGAGGTGGCGGCCTGTGTGCTGGCCTGCACATGGAGCTACAACGTGATCGGCTTTCACCTTGCCGAACAAAATCAAGGAGAAAAGCACGAGTTTTACGGCGATTGGATTGAGATGTATGCGTCCGAAGAATTTTCTGAGCTTGCTTCCACACTGAAAAAATTAATCAACGAGCTGGCTGACGGACTTCCGGAAAGGGAAAAAGCTCACCTCGAAGAGATCTTTATTCATACGAGTAAGCTGGAGTATATGTTCTGGGAGATGGCGTGGAAACAAAAAATGTGGGTCGAGGAAGAGAGCTTTTTGAATACCTGAACACCCCTCTCCTCTTTTGAAAAGCGTTTAGACGCACTCAACTGCCTATCTGCCATGTGGATGACCACGATCCGCTTATCGGTGGATGCTTGCCGTGGGCCCGGCCTCAGCTAACTTGGACAGGAAGATCACCTGTCCAAGTGGATCTTCGGCTCGTGCTGATCCCACAGGCGTCACCACCGAACGCTCCTCGTGACATCCGCAGATTTCCTCTGACAAGAGAAGTTATCCAACTTGGAATAAGGTTAATCAAGAGTAAAACGTTCCAGGACTTAAAGAGGTATATGATAACGCTGTTCTTTGGATAAGAGGCTGTTCACCAAGTATTTGTCTTCAAATCCCCGATGGATTTTCAATGGAACAAGATAAATGGTTACCTTTCATACATCCATTAAAAAAATGCGGATCATCTTTTCCGAAGACCACCCTCTCCTAAATGGAGAGGGTTTTGTCATTAATGTCGAAAGTAGTCAAAATGTCACGAACGAGGTAGAATGAAAGGTAGACGATCCCTTTCAATCCATTTGAAAAAAGAGGCAAAGGAGAACATACCTATGAAGGAAATCCAACAGCAGATCCTCCACTATTTTACCGGGATGCCGAACACGTTCATCCCGACAGGTAAGATTGCGGAGTCTCTCGGATACTCAGATAAAGCCATTCGGAATCATCTGCCGGCCGTTCAGGATTATTTGGACGAGCAGGGACGGACGGGTGTCATTGAGAAAAAAGCCGGCCGCGGGGTGCGGCTTGCGATTAAAGAAGCTGACAACGCCCTGTTGATCGACCATCTCCATCATTCCTTTCCTCAAAATGAAGCGCAGGATCGTTCCCTCCGGACGAAAATCGCCTTTGCCCTGTTGTCCGCCCCACGCCCGGTCACCATCCAGAAGCTGCGGAAAGACTACTACCTTTCCCATACCGGTGTCCGAAATATTCTGGATGAAATCGAAACATGGCTGCACCCTTATCATCTGGAAATGGTCCGCAAGCAGAAAATCGGCGTATATATTTCCGGAGAGGAAAAACAGATCCGTCAGGCCGTGACAGGACTTTCTTCACTGGAAGGCCCCGCTGAAGATGTAACAAAGGTTCTTTTTGATTCCTTCTTCATACGGACGATTCAGCACGAATTGGCAGCCCTTCAGGAAAAACATCAGGTCGACTTCACTGATGCAGCCCTCGAATCCCTGCTTCTCCATACCGCTTTTATGATTAAGAGGGTTCAGCTTGGTCAGATCATTTCGCTGCCGGAAGAAGATGTCCAGTCGATCCGGACCCACGAAGAATTTCCGTGGGCGGAAGAAATGTGTAATCGTCTGGAGCGTGTTTTTGCGATGACGTTCCCAAGGGAGGAAGTCCTCTATTTGAACATGCATCTGAGAAGTGCGAAAACTCATGCGGCATCCAGGGAAGGTCTTACACCGGGGCTTCCCGAAGAAATTTCCAACATTATCGACTGGCTGGTGACAGAAGCATCGGCCCAGACCGGGTACCGTTTTGAAGAAGACGAAGTCCTGCGTGATCATTTATTTGTACATCTGAAAACGACGCTGGCCCGCCTTTCCTACGGGTTGTCCATCTCCAATCCCTTACTGATGACCATCAAGAAAAAGTATCCATACCTTTTTGATACGCTTGTCTGGATTTTAGACCAGCACAAGGAAGAGCTTCTCTACCCGATTCCGGAAGAGGAGGCCGCCTATTTAGTGCTGCATTTCCAGGCGGCTCTGGAAAGGAAGGCAACCGTGAAAAAGGAAAAAGTGGAAGTGGTGATCGTCTGTCATATGGGGATGGGACTTTCTCAGCTGCTGGCAGCACGGATGGAAAAGCTGTTTCCAGATATCCATATTCACGGCAGTATTGCGGCGCACCGGCTGCGCTCGTTCACAAAAGAGCATCGTGTAGACGGGATTATCTCTACAGTACCGATTGAAGAATTGGACATTCCTGCTGTCGTCGTTTCGCCGTTATTTGAAGCGGACGATCAGTCGCATGTAAAAAGTCTCATCAAGCAGCTGGAGCAGGGGAGAACCTCTGATAGAAAAAGGGGAAAAGAATCCGTTCTCCTTCAGAACATGTCGCCTTTTCTCATTCAAACGGGGCAGTCCGGGGTGTCTAAATATGAAGTGATCGAGGAACTCTCCCGCCTGCTTATGAAAAAAGGGTATGTGAAAGAAGGTTATCCTCAATCCTGTCTGCACCGGGAATATTTGTCTTCTACAGCCATTGGCGGCGGAATCGCCATCCCTCATGGCCGGGCGGAAGATGTGCACAGCTCCGCCATAGCAGTGGCCGCCTTTCCTGAACCTGTGGAGTGGGATGGTGAGCTGGTGCATGTCGTCCTGCTTCTTGCGATGAACTATGAAAACACACAGGAAGCCCGGCAGTTGTTCAGGGAAATCCACACGTTAACGTCAAACCCTTCATTCGTAAAACAGCTGGCTGAACAGCAAGATGCCGCAACATTTATGAATGCGCTTTACAATAATCCATAAGTACCACAGCCTGTGGAAGATATAAAAATTATTCCTCCCTTATTGTTTGCTACAGTATAAGTAAGCGATAACAAGAGGAGGAAGCTTATGAAGATTCTAGCGATTACATCATGTCCCAACGGCATCGCCCATACGTACATGGCGGCAGAAAACCTGCAGAAGGCGGCCGATGCGATGGGCATCGATATAAAGATTGAAACCCAGGGGTCCATCGGGGTGGAAAATGAATTTACGCAGGCAGACATCGATGCAGCTGACGGGGTGATTATTGCGGCTGATAAAACAGTCAATAAAGAGCGGTTTGTCGGCAAGCCACTTGTAGCTGTCGGTGTCCAGCAGGGGATTAACACTCCTGAAAGATTGATTCAGCGGATTATTGATGGTCAGGCATCCGTCCATGAAGAAAGCGGTCAACGCTCCAATGAAGATGCTGGAAACGCATCCGGTGGGAAAGGGCAGAATGCCTTTTACCGCCACTTGATGAACGGGGTTTCCTACATGATTCCGTTTATCGTCATCGGAGGACTGTTGATTGCCATTTCGCTCACACTTGGCGGCACATCTACACCGGAAGGCATTCAAATTCCGGAAGATTCCTTCTGGAAGACGATTGAAAACATTGGTGCTGCATCGTTCAGCTTCATGGTACCGATCCTGGCTGGTTTTATCGCCATGAGTATTGCAGACCGTCCGGGTCTTGCGCCGGGGATGGTTGGCGGGTACATTGCCATGAACGGAAGCTTTTACGGCAGTGAAGCCGGAGCTGGCTTCCTTGGAGGAATCATAGCTGGTTTCCTTGCAGGTTACATTGCCCTGTGGATTAAGAAAATCAAAGTCCCGAGTGTTGTCCAGCCGATTATGCCGATCATTGTCATCCCGGTGCTTGCTTCCCTTGCCGTCGGATTGATTTTCGTAACGATCGTAGGTGCACCGGTCGCCCAGATTTTTGAGTCGTTGACAACGTGGCTGCAGGATATGCAGGGAACAAGCTCCATTCTGCTTGCTTTAATCTTAGGCGGCATGATTGCCTTTGATATGGGGGGACCTGTCAACAAGGTCGCCTTCCTGTTCGGATCAGCCATGATTGCAGAAGGAAACTATGAAATTATGGGTCCGATTGCCGTCGCGATCGCCGTTCCGCCGATCGGTATGGGGATCGCTACCTTCTTGAACCGCCGGAAGTTTGCGGCAACGGAAGTGGAAACAGGAAAGGCATCCTTTACGATGGGGCTTTTTGGAATTACAGAAGGAGCCATCCCATTTGCTGCGCAGGATCCCTTCCGTGTCATCCCGAGTAACATGATCGGTGCCATGGTCGGAGCTGTTATCGCCATGATGAGCGGAGTAGGTGACCGTGTTGCCCATGGCGGACCGATTGTCGGTGTGCTTGGAGCTGTGGATAACGTCCTCATGTTCTTCGTCGCCATTATCGTTGGTAGTTTTGTAACAGCGATTACCGTGAACCTTTTGAAAAAAGAAGCAGCTGTAGAACCTGCATTGGCGGGAGTGCCGACGCAGCCAGCAGCAGAGGAAACGGTGAAAGAGGAAAAACCGGCCGTGAAAGAACAGCCGCAGCCGGAAGAGGAAAACGCAGACCTTCATTCGCTCACGAATAAAAACCTGATCCAAGTGAACGTAAAGGCAGAATCAAAGGAACAGACCATTGATGAGTTGATTGATCTTCTAGCAGCAGAGAATGTCTTGACGTCCCGCACCGATGTTAAAGAGGCGATTTTACAACGCGAAGCGGAAGGATCCACAGGCATCGGAATGAACATAGCCATTCCGCATGCCAAATCGACCGCTGTGAAAGAACCACGAGTCGCCTTCGGAGTGAAAAGGGATGGTGTCGACTGGAACAGCCTTGATGGCACAGAAGCCAAGCTGATTTTCATGATTGTTGTACCGAAGGAAAGTGAAGGAACGCAGCACCTGAAAATTCTACAGATGCTGTCCAGAAAATTAATGGATGATCATTACAGGGAACAGCTTTTACAGGTCACATCAACCGATGAAGCCTATCAGTTATTAAAAGAAGTCAAATAAAAATCAGAGGGCCTGAGGCCCTCTGATTTTTATTTTGGATAAGAAACAATGGCTTTTGCCGTTCCTTCCAGTTTGAAGTTTTCC
Organism: Halobacillus sp. AWH4_228; assembly: GCF_056158365.1. Lineage (NCBI taxonomy): Bacteria > Bacillati > Bacillota > Bacilli > Caryophanales > Bacillaceae > Halobacillus > Halobacillus sp. AWH4_228. The sequence continues at coordinate 1,135,510 of NZ_JBSWTE010000001.1, forward strand.
AACCCGTAAGGAAGAATAACATGATCGCCTTTTTTCAGGAGCTGTGTGTCTGTTCCTGTGAAAGTCACTTCGCCCTCCAGGATGGTAGCCAGCAGATAATCGGCCGGTTTACTGCTTTCATAGGCACCATTGAGATCGAGATGGAAGACTGTAAAAAAATCATTTTCCGTCAGAGTGGTAATCGAAAGGTCCTGGTCCTGCTTATAAGAAAAATCATTTTCCTGTTTTTCATCTGGAATTGTTGTGACCTCGACGGCTTTATCTAAATGAAGCTCACGCGTCTGATTCTGGTCATCCCGGCGGTCATAATCGTACACGCGGTAGGTGGTATCGGAGTTCTGCTGGGTTTCAAGAATCACAATACCTTCTCCAATGGCGTGAATCGTGCCGGCGGGGACGAAGAAGAAATCGCCTGGTTTGACAGGTACGCGGCGCAGAAGCCCATCCCAGTCTCCTTTTTCAATATAATCCTCAAGCTCCCCGCGCGTTTTTGCATGGTGACCGAGAACGATTTCAGAGTCTTCCTTACAGTCCACAATGTACCAGCACTCTGTTTTTCCATAGGCTTCATTATCTTCAAGCACATGGGCCTGGGCGTCATTGGGGTGCACCTGCACAGATAGATCATCATTGGCATCCAGAAGCTTAATCAAGAGCGGGAAGGCCTTCTCATCGTTGTCCTCATTGAACAATTCTTTTTTATGTTCCTTCCAGGCGTCCATCAGTGTCCAGCCTGCCAACGGTCCGTTTGTAATCGTGGAGGATCCGCTCGGATGGGAGGCGATTCCCCAGCATTCACCTGTGTGGTCACTTGGAATATCGTAATCAAAATTCGTATGTAGAGAACTGCCGCCCCACACTTTTTCCTTAAAGATCGGGGATAGTCGTATTAAATCTGTATACATAGCCAAACTCCTTTATCTGTGTGATAGAGTAAACCGCTTACGTAAATCGACTAAATTATATCAAATATTTCCTTGTAGAGACAGGCTTTTGAAAAAGAGTGAAACGAAACAGAGTCTTCATCGTATAGGAAGATAAAGGAAAATAGTGAAGGAGTGTCTGCCTTATGGAAGTGACGATGGAACCCCCATTACAGCGGTTATCCAAGGACAGTATAAAAGTGTGGATATGGAAGGAAATTATTGAGAATATCATCGGAACAGTTGTGCTGGTTCTCTTGTTTATTCTGGACCGCGTGTTTTCCTGGCCGGTCTGGACCGGGTGGGTTCTGTACGGTCTTGTTGGTTTAACAGCAGCAGGGGTGATCTGGGCTTTTTTTAAAGTGAACTTATTACATAAGCACTGGCGGTACGGAATGAATGAAGACTTCCTTTATATAAAGTCAGGGGCCTTAAAAGAAGAATACAAGGTCATTCCGATGACGAAGATCCAGTCTGTTTCTACGAATGAAGGACCTCTGCTGAAAAAATATGACCTCTCTTCTGTGGAAGTCAGTACCATTGGACGCATGCACGTCATTCCTGCTCTACCTAAGGCAGAGGCAGAAAAACTGCGGCAGCAGATTGCTCTATACTCCAATGTAGAGGAGGAAGATGAATGATAGGGAAAGGTAGAAGCAGATATCATCCGAAGGCCATGCTTCATGATTACATCCATCTGATCAAGACGAGTGTCCCTTTGTTTTTTCTGTTTTTTGTATTAAAGGTCGATTCAAGCGCATGGTTGTTCACCTATGGCCGGTATGTCCTGCCAGCAGCTGTTACCTTTTCCGCTCTCTATATTCCGGTCAAGTGGTATGCAAAAACGTATGAGATTCTCCCTTCGGCAATTGTTGTATCATCGAAACTTCTTACAACATCGACAAGTACGATTCCTTATTCAAAAATTCAGCAGGTGAAAAGAAAGACGACATGGGTGCATCGGTTGACCGGAATGACCTCCCTTACTTTGGTAACAAGTTCAGAAGGTCGTGACGGCACCATCCGATTTGATGTTTTAAGACCATCGGAGGCGTTATCCATTGAACAGCACGTACAGCAGGAACAAACAGCTGTTGAATTTGAAACGTCCCAAGGAGAGGGGGTTTTTTCCGAGGATCTCAGTCATCAGGAGGAAATAGAGCGAGTGGAATCGGAAGAACCCGCTGGGCAACCGGTGCCGAGGGGATCGACTGGGGAGAAAACAATTCATTATACACCGACGAAGAAGGATATCATGAAGGCCTCCCTTGTGTCTCTCAGTTTTCTTACGGTTGTGCCGTTTGCAGGGTCGTGGCTTTCCAATGCGGAGGATCTGCATTTTGAAAACCAGGTGAACGGGCTGTTCGAGAGCATTTTATCGTCGATCTGGATGATTACAGGAGCGCTTGCCTTCCTGGCCGCTGCAGGATTTGTAATTGGAATCGTACGTACATATAAGAAGTATGGGAAGTTTGAATTGGCTTCAACATCAGAAAGGATCTTGATAACAAAAGGAAGTTACTTCCTCCCCTTCCTTTTCACCGGCAATGACCAGTTTTAATGAAGCAAAACCGAGAAGCCGTTTCATGAGGGACTGCTCAATTAAGACGGCCTGCACGTTTTCCTTCTCCACAGAAAGGTAATCCTGCTCCCAGGCTTCCCTGTATCCATTTCTACCACTGAAGCGTGCCTATAGTCTCGTTCATGAAATGCTTCCGAAATATCGTGTGCTCAAGAATATGGAAAAGCTGCCCCGTCAGTCCCTTTATATCCGTCTGCTTCGTCCCAGCTGGTTATGGATAGCAGCAACGGCGGGGTTGTATATCTTTAAACCAGCGCCTTTTCATATCGATCTGCCGTGGTGGGCGTTCTCAACAGGTCTTTTCATTGTCATTATCCTGTCCCGCATCCAAGGGTATCTTCACACCCGTTTCCAAATGGATGACACGTTCATCCAAACCCAGACAGGCGGATTCACAAAGACGCTGTATCTTTCTAAGCGAAGTAAAGTGATCGAAGTGGAAGTATCCCGGGACTATTTCCAGCAGAAATCAGGGCTCGCTTCGCTTACCTTAATCAACCGTGCTGCCCCTGTGCGTGAAACGGTCGTGCAAGATGTGCCGGCAGCATTCGCTGAACGTTTGAAGGTATGGTATACCCATAGAGATCATAAAAGAAGAGCTTCTTAAAAAAAGCCCCCTGCTTTTATAACAGGGGGCTTGTCCTTATTTGCGTGTTCTACGCGCGTAGGGATAAATTGGATCCTTCAATTGGAATTCATAGGTCTCACCATCGACGATACCGACGACTTTGTCGCTGTCATACAGGTCGAGCATGAACTGGGCCATTTCTTTTGCTGTGTGGAACTGTGGAATATTTCCTTCATAGTCGAAGTTTTCGGTGTCCATGGAACGGTCGGCGAATTCGGTTTCTGTTGCAGCCGGTGCAAGGACTTTTGCCTGCATCTTCGCTCCTTTGTCCTCAAGCTCCTGCGCCATACCTTCTGTGAAGGCACTTACGAAGAATTTCGTTGCACAATAGGTCACAGCATCCGCTACAATCGTATAGCCTCCGCCGGAAGAAACGTTGATCAGCTGCGTTCCTTCGACATCTGCATAATCCCGGGCATACAAGGATGAAAGAATCGTAAGGGCTTCGTTGTTCAAGCGGAGCATGGATTCAATTTTAGGAAGCTTCTGTTCTCCAACAGCTGCAAAGTTTCCAAAGCCGGCATTGTTGATGAAGGTCTCAATGTCGAGGTCTTTCAGGCTTTCATAAAAGCTGTAAACATTTTCTGAAATGGATAAGTCAACTTCACGGATAATCACATCCAAATCCGGGTTGATGTCATGGACTTCTTTTTTCAACTGTTCCAGCTGCTCTGTTCTGCGGGCGGCGATGACGAGGTTTTTTCCTCGTCCTGCGAAAACCAGTGCCGATTCATAACCAATACCTGAGCTTGCTCCTGTAATGACCGTATATTTCATGATTGATCCCTCCAATAATTTTAGTACACTGTTATTGTAGACCTTAGAGAGAACTCTAAGTCAAATCATAACTGTAAAGGTGGAGGAAGCCGATGTATACCATCAGTGAAACGGCCGAAAAACTCGGCATGAGTGCTCATACTCTACGCTACTATGAAAAAGAAGGCATTATTGCCCCGCATCGAAATGAAGCAGGAGTCAGGGAATTCGATGAGCAGCACATCCTATGGCTGCAGTTCGTAAAAAAAATGCGTGAAACACAGATGCCTGTGACGCAGATCAAAGAATATACCAAGCTGTTTCAGGAAGGTGAGCACACAGCCGGAGACAGGCTGAAGCTTCTTGAAGAACATCAGCAGTACATTAAGAGCCAGATTGAAACCTTAAAGGCGACGGATGACATGCTGACGAAAAAGGTTGCCGCTTATAAGGAAGCGATGAAAGGTGTATTGAATTAATGTTGTAAGCAGGTCCGGCAAATGCCGGATTTTTTTATTCACTATTGTAAAGGTTCATTGACGTTAAGTTCCCTTTACAATAAAATGGGGATAATTGGAGGTGGAGGTGTGGAAAACCGGCTGGCTGAATTTAGAAAAAAACATGGATGGTCACAGGACAAACTCGCAGAAAAGCTTCATGTGTCGAGACAGACGATTATTTCCATAGAAAAAAACAGGTATTCTCCTTCCCTCCCTCTCGCTTTTGAGATCTCGCGAACGTTTGGTGTTTCTATTGAAGATATTTTTATTTACCGCGAAGGAGGACGAGAATAATGGATCATTATCCAAGGACATTCATCGTTTTAGGATCACTGCTCGGGGCTATGGGACTTTCTTTACTGATCATTGGACTGCTGGCTGACGGGGCTGTACAGGGGCATTCTTTTTCGATGCTCTCTTTATCGGTGCTTGCCTTCTGCATGAGTTATTTGTACCCACAGTTTAAGCAGAAGGATGAACGGATGAAGTCCATTCGTCAGAAAGCTGTTTCTTATGCCTTTACGGCCGGCATCGGGTATATGTTAGTCTTTTCCCTTTTAGCTGAGATGAATGTCCTGACGATGGACGTGTCCAGCGTTCTTTCGCTGATTATTGCCTTGAGTATGACGACCTTGTTCCTGCTGCTTGTTTTCCTGGCACGTAAATATTGAAGCAAAAGGAGAGGATCTCATGAGCTGGTTTTTTCCTGTTGTGTTTTTAATCACATTTGGCATCAGCTATTATATTTTGAAAAAGGAAACGACGAATGGATCTCTATCAAAAAAAGGCTTCTACCAAATCACAGTTTTCCTGCTTTTTATTTTCCTCTTGGCGTTCAGTGTCGCTGCCTGGGGAGCATGATCATTTTTCCCGGACCGGCACACGGGGATTCCGCTTCTTTTGTGTAAGACAGCTTACACTTCTGAGCGCAGTGGTAGTGGATCGATCTCTCCCGTGTTACATTGGATTTGTCTTCAAGAGAAGACCCCAGACCACGAAAAAGGTGTTGGTATGATCAAGTGGATGTTGTCCAAGATCACGAAGAAAGCCCATGCTTCGCAAAAGCTGACTCAGAGAGGATCGGAGAAAGAAGACCAGCTCCAGGCTTCTCTAAAAGTAGAAGGCTGTGTTCGTGGTTGTGATCCAGGCTGGTGCTGCCCCGGTTAAACCAGGAAAGTGTAAGCTGTCTTATGAATGTGAAGCAGGAATGTTGCACAGATTTGATACAACTGATATATTTTTCTGTACCAACCGGTTGGTCTAACTATCACTTATAAAAAAAGAAAGATTCGAGAGGAGAATGATCCATGGCTAAAATGAACGAAAAAATCACAGCAGTATCTAAAGGTATGAAAACAGAAGGTGTTTCCGGAGAGCATAAGGTTGTCATTGATGAACCTGCAAAAATGGGAGGAACCGACGAAGGTGCCAACCCACTTGCAACCCTTCTTGTATCTCTTGCAGGGTGTGAAAACGCGATTGCAAACTTCGTAGCCAAAGAAATGGAGTTCGATCTTCAAGGCATCGATTTCGAAATTGACGGAGAACTGGATCCCCGCGGTATGATGGGAGAAGAAGGCGTCCGCCCTTACTTCCAGAAAATCACCGTAAACGCGACTGTTCACACAAGTGAATCAGAAGAGCGTCTGGCTCAATTCCAAGAAACGATTGATTCCCGCTGCCCTGTGTATACAACACTAAAAGCGGCTGACGTTGAAATGATCCCGAACTGGGTTAAAGCATAAATATTTTTCCAACACCCTTTAAGTGTCATCTTAAAGGGTGTTTATTTTTGTAAGGCGGGTTACAGGTGGAGACAGACCGTCCCTGTATACTGAAGGCTTGGGAGAAAGGGACATACCTTTTCAAGAAAGGCATTTTTATTGAATGCATCGGAAAGTCCTGTTACTGTTTAAAGGCTTATTCAGAATGAAAAAGGAGGGACAAGTGTATGAAGCAGTTATTCTTATATGTGTTCGGTATACTCATCTCGAGCCTGGGCATTGCGTTTTTCATTAAAGCGGATGTTGGGGTTGGCACGACAGACAGTGTCGCGGTAGGCTTGTCCTCCCATATACCAATTAGTGTAGGGGTAGGAATGATGACAGTCCATGTAACGGTAATTCTTTTAAATAGTATTCTTGGAAAGACGATCCCATCCTTATTTGTATTTATTCCAATTGTTCTGAGAGGGGTAACCCTCGACTTGTGGAATTTCCTTCTTATAGATTTCCAGCTGGAGTCGCTCGCCTTAAGATGGGGACTCTTATTCGTTGGAATTGCTTTCATGGGAATTGGCATTGGCTCATATCTGCACACGAATCTCCCTAAAATCCCTGTTGATGAACTTATGCAAACATTGATGAAGAAAGATGGACTCTCTCTTAGAGTAAACCGAAATCTCTATGAATTTTCCTTGCTTGTCATCGGGTTCCTGCTTGGGGGGCCAATTGGAATCGGAACGTTCGTTATCTCGTTCTTACTAGGTCCATCCATTCAATTCTTCTATGAACGATGGAATGATCTGCTATCACCTACAAATGAACGACAATACGCAAGTACTTCCTAACTGCTGAAGAGTCAATTCTAATGAGAATTGACTTTTTCTTTAGAAACAGAACGGACTCCATTTCAAAGGGATAAGAGTGTGAAGGCAATTATACCTCCATGGAGAGTGTAGTTCTTCATGGAAGTCCTACCTATGCTTCAAGACAAGAGGGGCGTTCGTTATTTAAAATCCCAACACACAAAAAAGCTTCCATTAAATTGGAAGCTTTTTGCTATGCATATCATTATGAACTTAGCAGGGGGATTTTTTAAATCTAGTTTTCCAGTCATATACCGCATTCATTTTCTTTTAATGTTATAGATTTCAACGAAGAAAAGATCCGAATTTTTCTATGATCTGTCATGGCGGAAGTCTGCTCTAGGCTGTCCGTAAAGAAGATCCTGCGATAGAGATAGCTCCAAATACTGCGAACGTCACAGCATAACCAACCCATTCAATCATACTGCCTGCAAGGATAGACCCTATCACTTGGCCAAAGGAAAGCATAATGAAAGGTAAACCTATACCTAAAGAAGCATTACTCTCAAATACACGGATTCCCCAGACGATAAGCAAGCCACATATAAACAAGTTAGAGGTGCCGAATAACGCAGCTGCTCCTAATATCATAGGAATGCTGTCAGATGCCCAGGTGAGTAGAAACGAAGCTCCTCCCATCATCATAGCAAATAGGGTATAACTGGATTGGAGCCCGATCCGTTCGATAACGGTGCCGCCTAAACCACTGGTTATACCGAAGAGTCCGATCGTGACCCAGAATAGAGATAATACGAGGGTACTGAATTCACCGCTGCTTTCTATGAAACTCCTGGAGAAAGTCCAAAAACATGCACTTGAAATCCCCATTAGAACAGCCGCGGTGATGATCGATGTAGCTCCTTTTAATCCTTTTGCCGATAATATCCCGCGTTGAACCTTTAAGGAATCGTCAGGTTTTGGGATAATCCGATAATTCCACCATAAAACGAGTAAAGCAATAAGAGCATAGAGTAAGTAAGTGTATCGCCAATGAAGCGGCAGCAGAAGGGCGCCAACTCCTGTGGCGACGATACCTAGACTAGTACCGGAGTTTATCCATGTATTGGCTTTTCCTTGTAAGGGTACCTTTATCCAATGAGCAATAGCTGATCCGTACGGAGGAGACACGAGCCCTGTACTTCCCCCGGCCAGGAGAACGCCTGCCGCAAGCATCCATTCGTTTAAGGAAGCGCTGATCATCAGCATACCACTAACAGCAAAACCACCCGCCAGCATAATCATAGGTTTAGGCCCTTTATTAGTTGTCAGGACAGTAGAATAAACAATGGTAAAACAAAAGGCAAGGTAAAATAGAGAAGAAATGATACCGGAAAGTGTATCGGACATTTGAAAGGAATGGGAAATGTTGGGGAGCAACAATCCGAAACTGTACCTTGCTAATCCATAAGTTACTGCAATCATAGTTACGCCTGGAAAGACGAGTCTCGTGAAATTCATAAGCTGTGATACTCCTTTGTTTCTATACTTTAGATAGAACGTTCTTTCTATCTAAGTTACAAGTATTGATCCAGACAAGCTGTATGTTTTTACCATGGACTCTTCTTTATGGGGCAAGGATTTACTTATAGAAAAAACGGTATCCGAAAGGATGCCGTTTACGTTAGGAAATGGGATTGAAGAGCTTTTGTCATGGTAACTGCATGATCAGTGGCTTGTGTAGGATCTGTAATCTGGGCCATGGATGTAGCCCCTTCAATAATAAGAAGAAATTCATAAGCAAAGTTCTTCTCATCTTTGATATTGCTGCGAATGGCAAGTGTCTCGAAATACTCAAGGACTTTTGATTTATGCTTTTTGGCAATATCTGCTATGTTCTTGTCTGTATCCTGATATACTTCAATGGCACGCAGGAACATACAACCTTGAGGGGATACTTCTTTTAAGAATGCTCCATGTAATTGGGCAATCCGTACAAATGTATCGTTAGAATAGTCCTCGGATGCAGAACAAATGTATGCCCAGTACCGCTCTTCACGGTTTTTGACAGCCTCTTCTACAAGCTTGTTCTTAGAGGAAAAGTGATTATACAACGTCATCGTCGCAACATTTGCTTCATCAACAATTTGTTTTAAACCAACTCCATGAAATCCATAAGTATAGAAGAGGTGTTCGGCAGTATTTAATACTTGTTTGCGCTTCTCACTCAATGGTTAAGCAAACCTCCTTTAGATAGAACGTTCATTCTATTGTCAACGTAGCATCTATAATAGTAGAAGTCAAAGTAAACAGGAGTGGTTTCCTGATTTCTATGGGTTTCTATTTAGAATTAAGCGATCAGAGCTGGCTCTATATCTAAAAAGGCAAGGTAAGAATGCTTCAATGTAAAAACTAACCATTCCTCCATCCTTTTCTAATACATCCACATTTTCGAAGCCGATTGTAACAGTCTGTAGAAACAGTTCGTCATAGTATGTCATGTTGAGAGGGCACGTTCCGCTTATCGGTGGATGCCTGCCGCGGGAACGGCCTCTGCTGACTTGGTCAAGAAGACCACTGGACCAAGTGGATCTTCGGCTCGCGCTGTGTCACCACCAAACGCTCCTCGTGACGACGTTAGAATTATAGAGGAAAGAGATTGTGCCCTATGCAGATTCGCAGATTCAAAAGAACGGCACGGGCTGCGTTACTGTCGCTTGCGCGGAAAAGAGAATGTGCGCGAACAAGCGTTACTGACGGCGGCCTGCCAAAACATGAAAAAGATTGCCCTTCACCTATCCAGGGTGAGATAGGTGAAGGAGAGTCTTTTTCGGTGAAGGGCGGGCGAATACCAGGAGACTCCTGCGGAAAAACGGGCGACCCGAGACCCCGCAGTGTGGGTTTTCACGAGGAGGCTCGGGCGTTCGTCCGCGGAAAGCGAGTGGTATTCGACCGCACGAACTGCACAAAAAAACTTGCAGAAAAACATGGGGTTTCTCTACAAGCTGACGACAGCCATAGGGCTGTTGTTTTTATTTTACTTATCCTCTAAATCTACTTTCAGGGCTTCTGCCATAATTTTAGGAAGATCGGTGTTGTCGATCAGGCCGCTGAAGGAATTGGACTGAGGTCCGTAGGCATAAACTGGAATGTCTACACCTGTATGTCCAGTACTGGTCCATCCGACAAGGGCTTTATCACTCACATATTGGTTAATGGCAAGTTTTGGATCTTCAGATTCCTGGATTTTTTGAACATCTTCTTCGGACAAGTCAAATGGTGTATGACTCTCTACGACTTCTTCAACGTTGGAACGATTTTCGTTTAATTCTTCAGCCATGAATGCACCTGTTGCTGTAACCTTTTTTACAAGCTCCGGCCTGGTGTCATACTCGCCATTAGATCCAACGGTCATACCGCCGGTTTCATGGTCACCGGCTATGACTACGAGAGTGTTTCCATCTTCTTCAGCAAATTCCATGGCCTTTTCCACTGCTTGTTCAAATGCTGCTGTATCCTTGAATGCCCAAGTGGGATCATTATCGTGGCCTGCCCAGTCAATTTGGCTGCCTTCAACCATTAGGAAGAACCCATCCTTGTCTTTCTCAAGGAGGTCAATTGCACGTTCGGTCATTTCTGAGAGACTTGGCTGTTCTGTATTTTCACGCTCCAGTTCGGGTTTTAAGGGGCCGTCTGCAAATAAACCTAGAAGCTTTTCCCCTTCTTCTACATCAATATCCTTGCCTTCCATTAAATCGCTGCGCGTTTCCACGTTTTTATAACCTGCTTCCTCCGCTTGCTCTAATAGATTCTCATCTTGCTGTTCGCCGCCTTCAGACGCTGGGAGGAAGAAATCTTTACCTCCACCAAGCATAACATCGACATCGTTATCCAGCATTTGCCTGGCGATTTCAGGCTGATGATCACGTGACTTTACATGGGAGGCAAATGCAGCGGGGGTCGCATGGGTAATCGTAGATGTTGCAACTAACCCTGTTGATTTCCCTTTGTCTTCTGAAGCCTCTAGGATTGTTTTCACTTTATTTCCGTCCTTATCTAAACCTATCGTACCATTGTTCGTTTTAACACTAGCTGCCATTGCTGTTCCGGCAGCAGCGGAGTCGGTTACCTTGGAATCATCTGAATAGGTTTTGTGCAGACCTTTCAAATGTTTATCCCAAACGGCATCTTCCCCCTTATACCATCGGTAGCTTGTAGCGTAATCCGTGTTAAAACCATCAGGAATCATAAAAATCACGTTGTCGACTTTTTCCTGGGGAGGACCCGCTTGGTCGGGGGTTTCTTTTCCGTCCCCTTCCTGCGCATCAGGTTGTTGAACACAGCCAACTCCTGCGCCCAAAATCAAACTTGCACTCATGATAAAAACACCGGCTTTTTTAAACATATGTACACGCCCTTTACTGATGTGATGCATCAACAGTATACCAAGTCCATTCTTCGTTAATTTTAACGAAGGATGAAATTCATTTAAAAATTTCATGTGATGTGTAAATATCAGACAGCTTTTGTGCAGGGATTAATCCCTGCACAAAATGTTTTTCTTCCCTTTAGCAGTTCTTATTGTTAGTAATATCAAGACTGAACTTTACCTAGGTGCAGGCTTTGTAAGGAATGCTAGAGGAGGAAGTAGTGGAGGGATTTTGTAAGTATTACAGGGTAATCTCCATGAGCAGCGCATTCATACAAGCGCATGGGCCTCTTGCAGATTTTTTATAAGGCAGGAGAAAAATAAAACACTCTTAGGAGGAGCGTCCGGTTGTTTATTTTGTTTACGGATAGATGCTATCCTGTGTTTGAATAGTTCCTGAACGTGTCTTAGTAACCCTTCTATAATGTTTCAAGATGAATGAGATACTTATCGGAGATTTGGTTGCAATTTCTAGTTGGGCATAGGTTTGATATGATTGAATGACTATTTATTGTTCATGAGCCATTGGTCAGATAAAGGTACTCGCTAAACTAAGGATTAAATGGAAGAAGTGTTCCAATGAAGAGTTTTTGTAAATACCCCTTGATCATCATTTACATGTTTTTGTTTAGTTATCCAGCAAGTATTTTTGAAGTTCCAAAGAATATCTTTTACATACTCATCGGGTTTCCATTACTATTGGGAGGTGTTTTATTCATACATTTTTTATTTGAAAGGAACTCCTGACTCCATATACATAGGTTGAACATGTTTTTTTCTGTCCTGAGGGGGGGGGTTTTTAAATGTGGATCCTATTTGCCGTTATATCGATAGTGGCAACAATCATCAACGTATACCTGTATATAGCAGGAAAGGAATATAAGTTTGCTATGGCAGTTGGGTTGTCTTTCACTTCACTAACCCTCTGCGCTGAATACAGTCTTGTATCCCGGTGGGTGGCAGCGGAAGACTGGGCTGCTTTATTAGATGTCGTGCCCGGGATGAAAGAGGCGTTGTGGTCTTTGACAATTGTTTCTATCATACTGAATACAGCACCTGTACTGTTGGAAATGAAAAGGAAAACATAACCACTTTCCTATCCCTCTTTTAGATGGAAATAGGAAACATTAGTGGCATCTGGCCGATATGAAAAGAGGAACTTCCGAATGGGGGAATTCCTCTTTTTATTTGAACATCCGCACCGAATGGAATAAAAGGGAATTATTCAGCTTCAAGAGTTTCCATGCAGCAATTCCTCTGTTTTATCCGCATCGATGGAAAGATAGCGGACTTTTTTTATATACCCGTCTTTTTTCAATTGACTCATCATCGCACTGGTCGTCTCTCTGGTGGCTCCGATCATGTTGGCGAGATCCTGGTGGGTGAGTTTCATTTCGATGGTCTGCCAGTTTTTCTTCCGGCGGCCGGTTTTCTGACTCAGCATGAGCAGCAGGTAAAGGAGCCGCTGCTTCACATCACTGAGGGCGATTTTTTCACTCAGGCTGTAAACATCCTTCAATCGTGAGGAGAGAATGTCGATCAGTTTCAAGGCTACGTGCGGATTCTCCTTGATGAAGCTTTCATAGTCCTCATGGCTGAGCGTACAGAGATACGTGTCGGTCATAGCTTCTGCATAGGTTTGATCATCCGTCAGACTGATGGTGGAGGTTTCTCCGAAAATGTTGCCGTCTACTAATATATCCACCGTAAACTGGCGGCCGTCTTCGTTCATGCGGTACAAGCGCACCTGTCCCTTCTTCAAAAGGAAAAGCACGTCCATAGGGTGATCAGGAGAAACAATCACCGTTCCTTTTTTTACGGGGCTCATTTCACTCATTTGATCAATACTCATTAATTCATCCTTGGATAGTTCTTCAAACAAACTGATCTGGGAAAGCAGGGTCAGCTTATCCATTCGTGTTCACCTCATATCTTCCCTGAAATTGAATCATGGTTAAGACAGGGAAATCTTTCTCTATGATAGCAGGATGGCAGAGACCTGGGCAATGTGCGGATCAGAGCGTTGTCTGTTGTCCTGCAGGCGTGTTATTATTATACAACTTGACCAACTGGTTGGTATAACTGCAGGAAGGTGAGGAAGATGAGTGAAAAAAAACAACAAATCATAGGGGCAGCCGCTAAGCTGATTCATGCGAAAGGCTATGAGTCGACAAAGCTGAGTGACATTTTGGCAGTGTGCGGGATCGGCAAAGGCCAGTTTTATCATTATTTTACTTCGAAAAGAGAGCTTGGGCTGGCCATAGTCGATCATTATGCGCAGATGTGGCAGGACGAGCTGATTGAAGGCATTCTAAAATCCGGCCGATCCCCAGCGAGGAAAATGGAAGAAATGCTTCAGTGGGCGATTCAGTTTCATGAAACGCCGGAAAAGCTTCACGGTTGTCCGTTTGGAAATCTTGCGCTCGAGATGAGTGAGCATGATGAAGATTTCCGTGTGAAAATCAACCGTATTTTCTCTGACTGGATTGAAGAGCTGACACAGGTGATTGAAGCTCTTCAAGGTGAAAAGCAGGCAAGACAGAAAGCGCGGATGGTTGTCGCTCAGATTGAAGGGGCGATTCTTCTTATGAAGAACAATCAGGACTCCGAGGTTCTCCTTGATATTATTGAAGGCATCCGGCAGGAATATATCAGCAGCTCATAGAGGCTGCGGGTCTCTTTTTAATACATGGAAAATGGGAAACGCCCCCCTCCATGGTTCTTTCGCGATGGAAAAAGGCATACACTTTTCCATGAACCAGATGACAATGATTCTCAAATTCATTGACACACTATACGTAAGCCCATACACTAGATAGTAGGAAAATGATAGTTTTCTAAAAAATTCAACATCTATATATATGAATGAACACGAAGACCTATCTGAACGTTGAATGAGGTCTTTAGATAAAGTAGACGGTGTAAAGGTTTAGTGAGAAAAAAAGGAGAGGTCAGGTCATGGATACCTTATTGGCAAACAATCTCACACTTGGATATGGGGACTCGGTCATTATTGACTCTCTTGATGTGAAAATACCGAAAGGGAAAGTGACGGTCCTGATCGGAGGGAATGGTTGTGGCAAATCGACACTTCTCCGTTCCATGGCACGGCTGTTAAAGCCGAAATCCGGTCAGGTGGTACTCGATCAGAAGGATATTTCCAAAATGAGGACGAAGGACGTGGCCAAGAAGATGGCCATTCTTCCACAAAGTCCAACGACCCCTGAAGGATTAACTGTGTACCAGCTTGTGAAGCAGGGGCGTTATCCTTATCAGGGATTTGCTAAGCGCTGGTCGGATGATGACGAAGAAGCGGTTACGCGTGCGCTCAACGACACGAATCTTATGGAATTGAAGGACCGCTCTGTGGACTCCTTATCCGGAGGACAGCGGCAGCGTGCCTGGATTGCCATGACATTAGCTCAGGATACGGATACGCTCCTTCTTGATGAACCGACGACCTATCTGGATATGACCCATCAGATTGAAATTCTGGATCTTCTTTTCGATTTGAACCAGGATAATGGCCGGACGATTGTGATGGTTCTGCACGATATTAACCTGGCATGCCGGTATGCGGATCATATTATTGCAGTTAAGGATAAGACGGTTTATACACAGGGGCGTCCCGAGGATGTCGTGACCTGTGATATGATGCAGCATGTATTTGAAATGGTCTGTGATGTGAGGGAAGACCCTCTTTTCGGCACCCCGATGTGTATTCCACACGGAAAGGGACGTTGTCTGATTAAACAGGCACAGGCGGAAGCGCAGGCCCAGCAGAAACAAACCGTATAGATTTTAAAGCAGCCGGACGTTCGGCTGCTTTTTTTTGTGGCTGTTTTTTCTTTGGAACAAGGGGATTGGTTCATTTGAATAGAAGTGTACAGAAGAGACAGTAAAACCTTAGATATATGGAAGATTCATGTATAGGGAACAGGGAGGAATTAGGTGAAACAGATAGAAGAAGCAGAAGGTATGGGAACTATGGAGGGGATCAGCGGTCAGATTCCCTATGATGATCTGCTTCCCATGTTGATGAACGGGATTTCTGATTTTATATTTTTAATGGACGTAGAAGGCCCTCGTCGTTTCAAATACCGGTATATGAACAAGTCAGCTGTAAAGGGTTCCCTGGCCGGTGGCGCAGTGTGGAAAGGAAAATACATAGAAGAAGTACTGGATGAGAATGCAGCACCATCACTTATTGACGCGTACGAAGAAGCCGTTCAGAAAAAGGGTCCGGTTACGTACGAAGATCAGATCATGGTGAACGGGAAGGTGTTCCGGAGTCATTCGGTGCTGACACCAACGCTGAACGAAGAGGGGGACGTGACACATATTCTGGCGGTGACGCGAAACCTTACTGAGGTGATGGAAAAGGAAGAGGCGCTTGGAAGTATGAATGCGGTATACAAATCGTTGATGACAAATACGACGGATGCAGTCATCATCCTGGGTACAGATGGGAGCGTACTGGATGTGAACAAGGCTTTTACGGAGCTTTACGGTTTTTCGAAAGAAGATCTATCTGGAAGCTCCTATCCGTTTGTGCCGGAAGAATTGAGTGATGAAGCATGTGAACTCGTCCAACAGGCATTGGAGGGAAGTGGAACATCGGGCCGGACAACAATCCGGAAATCCCGGGATGGTTCGCTGCTGGATGTGGCTGTCAGTGTTTCCCGCATCCAGAATGAAGAAGGGGAAACCATCGGGGTCAGTTCGATCATCCGGAATGTGACAGAGGAGAAGAATCAGGAGCGGAGACGGGAAAGCAGTCGATCACGCTACCGTTCCTTATTTGAACACAATCCTCAGGCCATTTTAACACTGACCTTCCGCGGTACTATAACCAAAGCGAATCCGGCCAGCCTTGAAATGCTTGAAAAAGAAGGACATGAGGTGCTGCATACGTCCTTTATGGAATTGATTTCCAAAGAACAGGAAGGCGCTGTGCGAAAGGAAATTCATGGTTCATTCTTCGACACCGGCGGTCAGTTCCGGACAGTTGTGGATGTAGGAGGAGAGGAGAAAATCCTCCAGATCTCTTTAGTCCCGATTATCATTCAGAACAAGAAAGAAGGCATCTATGCCATCTTGGATGACATTACGGAAAAAGAAAAAGCTTATGAAGGAATGCGCCAGAGTCAGGAAAGTTTCCGCTTGATCGCTAATTACTCCAATGATTTGATTTCTGTCTTCTCTCCCAAAGGCGCTCTGATCTACGCCTCGCCTTCCCAACAGGAGTTTTTCGGGGAAGATCCTATGAGCTGGTCCAGAGAAAGCCTGATGCAGAAGGTTGAACGTGGAGATCTGAGCCGTCTGACGGACCGTTTTATCAAGAGCTGCCGAACAAAAGAAGGATTCACCATTACAGTGAAGTTGACAAGCTTCAACGGTGAACCTGTCTGGTTTGAGTGCCGCGCAACCCCTGTCATTGATGATGATCATGAAGTCAGTCACATCGTCGTAGTGGCCCGGGACATATCGGAACAGAAAAGTTATGAAGAGAAGCTGGAGAGGTTCGCCTATTATGATTATTTAACCGGTCTTCCCAACCGTCTTCTTTTCGAGGAAAACGTATGGAAAGCCGTTGAAAAGGGGCAGCGGACAGGCCAGGCGTTTGCGATTTTATATTTGGACGGTGACGGCTTCAAAGGCATCAACGATCAATATGGCCACGACATGGGTGATGAATTTCTAAGGGAGGTTGGAAAACGGCTCCGTTCCTGTATTCGAGGAGGCGACTCTGTGGCGAGAATCGGCGGGGATGAGTTTTCCGTCCTGGTTGAAGAACTGAAGGACCGCCGTCTGATTCGTGATGTATCGAATAGATTGTTAAATGAGCTTCGTGAACCTTACTATGTCAGAGGAATGGAAATTCGGACGTCTTTTTCCATCGGTGTGGCCTGCTTTCCGGAGGACGGGGAAACGCATGAAGGATTGTTCCGAGCTGCTGATGCAGCCTTATACGAAGGTAAAAAGAAAGGGAAAAACCAAGTGCTGTTTTTTGAAGATCTATAGGAAAAGGAGTCCGTAATGGACTCCTTTATTGTGGGATATTTGTCAGGTTATCAATGATATAAGTCGGTTCGATGCCAAGTTCCGGCCACTTTTGTTCCTTCCGGTTCACCCAGGCGGTATGGAACCCGTAGGAAGTGGCTCCAGTGATGTCCCATGGATTGCTGGAGAAGAATAGAATTTCTTCTTTTTTCAGTCCGAGTTTTTCCTGAGCATACGCGTAAGCTTCCGGATGCGGTTTGTACACCTGGACATCATCGGCACTCAGCAGCTGGAAGGTATCGGACAGCTGGTTATTTTCAAGGAGCGGTTCAAGCATGGATGTCGTTCCATTTGAAAAGATGGTGAACGTCTTGTCCGGATGCTTTTCGCTCATAGAAGCAACTTCTTCATAAGGGGAAAGGTGCTGATATTCCTCCATCAGCTCACTCACGACCTCTTCTTTCACTTCCACACCACTTGTGGACAGGGCATCAAGAAGCGCCCATCTTGTAATATCCGTAAAAGGACGGTAATCTTGAATCAGTTGACGGACAAGGAAATAATGAATCTGGTTACTGCGCCATTTCTGACTGATGGCTTCTCCTTTTTCCGGATAGAACTGATGAATTTTTTCCATCACGCTGTGCACGTCAAAGACTGTGCCGTACGCGTCAAAAACGTAAGCTTTATACATAACTTCGACTCCTTTCCATGTTGTATGTTTCCCTCGCGGCTGAAAGGATAAACAATGGTCGAGAGAAGATAAGGGAGATGAACGCATGAACACGTTACACCATGGATACTGGACCTTTTTCGCCACCCGGAAAAAGAAATATACCGGGTGGTTCGTGTTCGGCAGTATCCTTCCAGACATCGTTTATTATGTCATGTTTTTATATTTGAGCGTAAGTAGAAGGGCCTGGGAGGTAGCGGATGATGAGAACCCGATGCGCTCGCTGTTCCGTCTGGTCTACGATCTATTTGAACACCCGGTCGTCTTTATCCTGCGTCAGGCCGGTCATTCTGTTTTCGTCTGGGCAGTGGTTTTTATCGTGCTGCTCGTTTGGAAAGGGAGGAAATTGAACGCATGGACAGCCCTCGCCTATGGGTGGCTCGGGCATATCGTTCTGGACCTGCTCACCCATGTGGAGGATGCTGTGCCGATGTTTTACCCAGTGAGCAGCTACACGTTCCGTGGACCTGTTTCCTATTGGGACGATGACTACCATGCCGCGGCTTTTTCCCTTGTTAATACGACGCTCATCGTCCTCTCACTTCTCTATATGTTCGTGAAAAAAGTGAAGGACAAACGTTCGTTCACAAAAAGTTCATGAGAGTTGGGTGCGCTTTCCTTTATCGAATCCACTGTTTTCATGATATGATTTACATGTAATTCTTCTGTTACATGTCATGATCTAAATAGAGAAAGGGTAAGACGATGAAGAAATTTTCTATTCTTACAACGTTTGTCACGTTCCTCGCCCTTATCCTGGGAAATCTTGTCGTTGCGACAGACTCCGGGGATGCGTGTGGAACGTCATGGCCGTTTTGTAATGACCGGATCATTCCTGATTTCACGGATTATCACGTCATTATCGAATATTCCCACCGGTTGATGGTGCCGCTGCTTATTGTACTGACGGGCCTCAATGCGATAGGAGCCATTTATAAGTACCGAAAAAATAAATCTGTATTTGTTCTCGCTGTTCTCAGCCTGGCGCTGCTCGTTCTTCAGTCCATTATTGGCGGATTGAACGTGCTGCTTGGAACACCGCCTGGATTTACGACCTTTGATGTCACATTCAGCCAGCTTCTTTTAGTCGTCCTTGTGCTGCTGAGCTACAGTCTGCATGAGACGAAAATTGAGCTGGACAGGAGCCGCTGGTCCTCCATTGCGATGAGTTACCGGACGTTCCTGATCGGTTATGGGCTGTATGTCCTGCAGGTGATTTTAGGCGCCTTCTTCAAACACAGCCGTGCCAGCAATGTGATGATGGACATTCCTGCTGTGGAGTATTTGATTACGAGTGAATCCATGGCGAATGCTGTCTACTCGCTTCACTGGGTGGCGACGGTCGTCATTATCGTAGCCGCTGTTTACTTTGTCATTTACGCATCCAGGTTCAAATATCACATCTCGCTGTCGTGGTTGTATTTGATTTCAATCCTGATGAATGCGGCCGTTGGATTCATTATTGTAGTGACAGGGAATGTCGTACTGGCATCCTCCATCCATATGATCATCTCCACGATAACGATGACCATTGGCGCCTGTATCCTTGGCGGGTACTGGTTCAAACTTCAGAAAAAGTCCTTAACGGTAGAATAAAAGCACGAGCGGATGCGTCCGCTCGTGCTTTTTTGTGAGGATTTATTGAAACAGCTGCTGGATTTCTTCTTCGCTCAGTGATGTAAGCATTGATTCTCCAGGCTGGATGATCTGATCGACGAGGTCGCGTTTTTTCTGTTGAAGCTGATAAATCCGCTCCTCGATCGTTCCTTCGGATATCATCCGGATCACCTGGACGACTTTTTCCTGACCGATCCGGTGGGCCCGGCCGGCTGCCTGTTCTTCAATAGCCGGGTTCCACCAAAGATCATAAAGGATGACCGTATCGGCGCCGGTCAGATTGAGTCCGGTCCCACCGGCTTTCAAGGAGATAAAGAAAGCGTCTTTTTCTCCGTTGTTGAAGGCTTCGACCATGTCCATCCGTTTTTCTGATTTTGTACTTCCATCTAAATAGAAGGCATCCAGGCCGTTGTCAGTCAGCTCTTTGTGCATCAGGGTCAGCATGCTGGAAAACTGCGAGAAAATCAGCATCCGGTGGCCGCCGGCTTTCATTTCCTCCGCCAGTTCTTTCAATTGTTCCAGCTTTCCGGACTGTCCTTCGTAATTTTCAAGAAACAGGGCGGGATGACAGCAGATCTGTCTGAGACGTGTAAGACCTGCAAGGATTTCCAGTTTTCCGCGCTGAATCCCTTTCGTTGCGATGGTTTCCTGGATATCGTTTTGGATTCGTTCTAAATAAGCCAGGTACACCTCTTTTTGTTCACGGGTCAGCTCGGAGTATTGAACCGAATCAATTTTGTCCGGAAGTTCATCAAGCACTTCGGTTTTCATCCGTCTCAGAATAAACGGGCGTGTCATTTGTGAGATTTTTGCCGGTTTCAGCTGCGTGAACTTCTTCTTACTTGTAAAGAATCCGGGCATAATGGCGCGGAACAGCGACCACAGTTCCTGCAGCGAGTTTTCGATCGGCGTTCCGCTCAAGGCAAACCGGTGTCTCGCACGCAAGGACCGGACGGAAGAGGCTGTTTTCGTTGATTCGTTTTTGATGGCCTGGGACTCATCAAGGACCATGACATGAAAGTCCTTATCTTCGTAGTGCTTAATATCCTGACGGAGCAGGGGATAAGAGGTGATCCACACATCTTTACCCTCCGCCTGTTCAAAGGCGGCCTGGCGTTCTGAAGGGTCACCGGTCATCACCTGCACCGTGAGGGACGGGGCGAATTTTTCGAGCTCCTTTTTCCAGTTGTAAACAAGGGAGGCTGGAGCGACGATAACAGCTGGAGCGGTTAAGGATCCCTCCTGCTTTTCATCGAGAATGTAAGAGATCGTCTGCAGCGTCTTGCCAAGCCCCATATCGTCAGCGAGGACGCCGCCGAGTCCGTAATGACTGAGCATCTTCATCCACCGGAAACCCGTCAGCTGATACGACCTGAGATCTGCCTGCAGATTCTCGGGTGGATCAATCTCAAAGGACTGGGGGGACCGGAGCCGGGTGACCAGTTCTTCATAACGGTTGCTGCGGTCGGAAAGGTTCGTGTCCAGCGTTTCATCCACCTGCAGGCTTCGTGCAGCGGCAACTTGAAAATGGTTGTCCTCCACATCTCCGGTGGTTAAGTTCAAGTCCTCCACAAGTCGTTGGAAACGCTCAAATGAATCAGAGGTCAAGGACATCAGCGCCCCATCGGATAATCGGTAGTACTTTTTCCGTTCAATGACCGCCTTTAAAGCTTCTGTTACATCGTCCGTACTGATGCCTTCGATGGCAAAGCTGATATCGAGCCAGCTGCCATCGGATTCAAGGTCAATGGACGCCTGCAGTTCATGTTGCTGATCATCAAACAGTGACCGGACCGCTCCGGATAAGAATACGTCACTGTATTTCTTTAAAGAAGGCAGGTATTGATAGAGGAACGTTTCCAATCGATCCTCGTCTTCTAAATACACCATCTCCCCGTCGAATTTAAATTCGGCGGATTCAATAATCTGCATGATGTTCTGTTCTGTCTCAAAGTCGCGTTGAACAATGGTCTGTCCGGGGCGTTCCTTATCATTAAAAGGGTCAATGACAAGGTCGCCGTAATGAAATTTCACATCGATCGTTAATGTCCACTGTTGGAAATCAAGATACACTTCAGCCCTGAGATCTTCCTGGTTGATTTTCTGCTGGGCGGACGTGTCCAGATTCACATCCGCAATCGTTGCCAGTTCCGGCAGGACGTACGAAACGATCCCTTCCATATCATTATGGCTGATCGTATGGCTGCCGTTGGAGTTGTAGGGAAGGATGGAATACAGCGTCCGGATCACTTCCTCCTTTTCCTGAGCGACGGGATAGAAGTTTCCTTCCTTATAAAGCAGGTGGTAATCAGATAAATAATCATAATCCTTTAAATGGTTCATATGCATGTGGAAATGTCCGCGCTCTTCCGATACATAAAACGTTAAATCAGGAAAAGACTCTTCGTAATGGAGTGGACCCGCCTGGCTGCCGCGTTCGATGACCTCCGTCTCCTGCTTTTCAAGCAGGGGCAGAAGCTGGTGGACGAGGGCGGGGGAGATTTTCAAGATTTTCTGTTCAGCGGTATTCCACTGCTGCTCAAAAAACTGCTCCTGCTCATACGCCCTTTGAAGCAGCTGGAATATGGCCTGATCCTCTTCCGAAAACGTATGTTCAGCAGGATCGTACGTAAACGATTTGGTCAGGCGGTAGGGCTGCTGCTTTCGGATGTACTCCAGCAGTTCACGGATATTTTTAATAACGTAGGGGTATTTCTCTCCAAGCTTTAATTCAATCCCGAGGCTGCGTGTGCCGAGAATGGATTGAATATGCAGGGAATATTGAATGCGCAGCGGCTTTTTCGTGTCCATCCCTGTACGGCTTTCCTGTTTTTGACGGAAGGCTTCGAATAGACTGACCGCAAACATCCGGTCCTGGCTTGTCGTCCTGGGCGAACGGTTCCGGCCTTTGTCAGCCAGTTTCGGAGCAAGCTCCTCCAGGGCTCTTTCGCGGATGGCAATCAGTACCGCAGCAATGTGCTTGCACGTATAATAGGTGGAGTAGGCGGCACACTCACACGTGGCCTCCACATCATCATCCTCAAAAAAGAAGACGCGCACCTCATAATCATGAGTGCCCGCAACAACAGCGCGCCAGGAATGGATAGCGCTGTTATGGGAAAGTCCGTACACTTTGCCGGATTCAAAATATTGTTTTCCTCGTGAATAAAAGGCTTCACCGGTAATTTTCTTTATATCTTTCGGTTGTAATAAGTAGCTCTGCATACTTGGCATCCTTACTCTCAGTTTTAGTTTCATTATAACAGGTTTAAGCGGTCCAGGAGAACGCCCCGGCCTTTGGAATCCTGTCCGGGTGATTGATTTTAATGGTTGGTTATGCTAACTTTCAATGTATCATATAAAAAATACGAGGAAGGCGCTTATAAGTCTGAGCGCTTTTTTTATGGAGTGAATCAGATCATGTAGGACGTATATCCTTTCCACCCCATTCATATAGAAATTTTTAATACGACGGAGGATATCACGATGAATGATATACAAAATGAAATGAAAAAACGCCGCACGTTTGCTATTATCTCCCACCCGGACGCCGGTAAAACGACGATGACGGAGAAAATGCTTTTACTGGGTAACTTGATCCGTTCTGCGGGTACAGTCAAAGGGAAAAAAACCGGAAAATTCGCCACATCCGACTGGATGGAAATTGAGAAACAGCGTGGAATTTCCGTAACTTCCAGTGTGATGAACTTCCCTTATAAAGACTATCAAGTCAATATCCTCGACACACCTGGTCACGAAGACTTCAGTGAGGATACGTACCGGACGCTGACAGCCGTAGACAGTGTGGTCATGGTTATTGACGGAACAAAAGGAATCGAAGCGCAGACCTTGAAGCTGTTTAAAGTGTGTAAGATGCGTGGGATTCCGATCTTCACTTTCATTAACAAAATGGACCGGGAAGGCCGCGAGCCGTTTGAACTGATGGAAGAAATCGAAGAAACGCTGAATATCGAAACCTATCCCATGACATGGCCGGCCGGAATGGGCAAGCGTTTCCTTGGTGTGTTTGACCGCCAGAACGAGCAGTTTGTCCAGTACACAGGGAATGAGGAAGAAGAATATATTCCTTATGCTGAACTTGATCAGCATCCTGAGCTGACCGAAAACGCCACGTATAAGGAAGCGGAAGAAGAAATGATGCTTGTGGATGAAGCCGGGGAAGATTTCGATATGGATAAAGTCATGCGCGGTGAACAGACCCCTGTCTTCTTCGGGAGTGCCCTGGCCCCGTTCGGTGTGGAAACATTCTTCAACAGCTTCATTGATATGGCACCGGAGCCTGCGCCAAGGAAGTCGACAGAAGGCGTCGTTTCACCGGATCATGAAGAGTTCTCCGGATTCATCTTTAAAATCCAGGCCAATATGAACCCGCAGCACCGTGACCGTGTAGCTTTCGTGCGTATCTGCTCAGGCAAGTTCGAGCGTGGGATGAACGTGACACTCTCCCGGACAGGGAAAACCTTTAAACTTGCCCAGTCCCAACAGTTTGTTGCTTCCTCAAGAGGAACGGTTGAAGAGGGCTACGCCGGAGATATCATCGGCATTTATGATCCGAACGTCTACCGGATCGGTGACACGATCGTTACAGGGAAATCCAGGTTCCAGTATGATGAACTGCCGCAGTTCCCGCCTGAAATCTTTAAAAAGGTCACCGCAAAAAACGTCATGAAGTCCAAACAGTTCCGTAAAGGGCTCGAGCAGCTCGTGCAGGAAGGAGCGATCCAGCTGTTCAAACGCTATCGCTTTGAGGATTACATCATCGGAGCGGTCGGTGAACTCCAATACGAAGTGTTCGAATACCGCATGAAAAACGAGTACAATGTGGATATTGAATTGACACAGCTCGGGGAAAGGATCCCACGCTGGTTGAATGAGGATCAGGTGGATGAATCATTGTTCGATGAACGGAACATGCTTGCCGAAGACCGGGAAGGCAATCCGCTTGTCCTGTTCAAAAATGACTTCTCCCTCCGTTGGTTCAAAGATAAGAATCCGGATATTGAACTGACCGATTTATTTGAAGTGAACCAGTACAACCAGACATTCGAAAATTAATCAATGAGCACTCTGCGCTGAGCAGAGTGCTTTTTATATGACTGAACATGGGTATAATGAATGGTTAGAAAGATCTTTCGAGCATCCGGAACCGAATGTTTGTTCGATGGATGTTAGAATGATAAACTGATGTGGTAAACTAATGTGTAACTAGTAAGGAACGGAGGTTTTCGTCGTGGATGAGAAGTTTGAGTTAGTTTCGAAATTTTCCCCACAGGGAGATCAGCCGAAAGCCATTGAAAAAATGGTCGAGGGGATCCAGAACGGGAAAAAGCACCAGACACTTCTGGGCGCAACAGGTACCGGAAAAACGTTTACGATGTCCAATGTCATTGCACAGGTGAACAAACCGACCTTAATTATTGCCCATAACAAAACATTGGCTGGACAGCTGTACAGTGAATTCAAGGAATTCTTTCCCAACAATGCTGTCGAGTACTTTGTCAGCTATTATGATTACTATCAGCCGGAAGCGTATGTTCCCTCTTCCGATACCTTCATAGAAAAAGACGCCAGCATCAATGATGAGATTGATAAGCTTCGACACTCGGCTACCTCATCGTTGTTCGAGCGCAATGATGTCATCATCGTTGCCAGTGTCTCCTGCATTTACGGCCTCGGTTCTCCAGAAGAATACCGGAGCCAGGTGCTTTCCGTCCGTTCCGGTATGGAAAAGGACAGAGATCAGCTTCTCCGCGAGCTTGTAGATATTCAATATGCCCGTAACGACATCGATTTCCAACGCGGAACGTTCCGTGTCCGCGGAGATTCTGTAGAAATCATCCCCGCCTCCAGAGAAGAGCATGCCATTCGTGTGGAGTTTTTCGGAGATGAGATCGACCGGATTCGTGAGGTGGATGTGCTGACGGGTGAAGTGACAGGTGAACGAGAGCATGTCGCCATCTTCCCGGCTTCCCACTTCGTCACACGTGAAGCAAAATTGAAAAAAGCCATTGCCAACATTGAAGCAGAAATGGAAGCGCGTGTAAAAGAACTGCGTGACCAGGAAAAGCTGCTGGAAGCCCAGCGTCTTGAGCAGCGGACGAACTATGATCTGGAAATGATGAGAGAGATGGGATTCTGTTCCGGTATCGAGAACTACTCCCGTCACTTGACGTTCCGCGAAGAAGGCGCGACACCTTATACGCTGCTTGACTTCTTTCCCGACGATTTCTTAATTATGGTTGATGAGTCGCACGTGACCCTTCCCCAGGTAAGAGGGATGTACAACGGGGACCGTGCCCGTAAGCAGGTGCTGGTTGATCACGGGTTCCGACTTCCATCGGCTCTTGATAACCGGCCGCTCATGTTCCCTGAATTTGAGGAGCATATCAACCGGATCGCTTATGTATCGGCAACACCTGGACCTTATGAGATTGAACATACCCCTGAAATGATCGAACAGATCATCCGGCCGACAGGACTGCTTGATCCTGAAATTGAAGTACGCCCGATCCACGGTCAGATTGATGATCTTGTCGGGGAGATTAATAAGCGGAAAGATGAGGGCGAGCGCGTCCTTGTTACGACCCTGACGAAGAAAATGTCCGAGGATCT
The DNA here is from genome assembly GCF_056158365.1 of Halobacillus sp. AWH4_228. Classification (NCBI taxonomy): domain Bacteria; kingdom Bacillati; phylum Bacillota; class Bacilli; order Caryophanales; family Bacillaceae; genus Halobacillus; species Halobacillus sp. AWH4_228. Next base: position 1,161,838 of record NZ_JBSWTE010000001.1, read on the forward strand.
GACGGCGTACTTGAAGGACCTCGGGATTAAGGTGGCGTATCTTCACTCGGAGATTAAAACACTGGAGCGTATTGAAATCATCCGTGATCTGCGGGTCGGTAAATACGATGTCATTGTAGGAATCAACCTGCTGCGTGAAGGTCTGGACATTCCTGAAGTGTCACTCGTTACCATTTTGGACGCGGATAAGGAAGGCTTCCTGCGTTCCGACCGCTCTCTGATTCAGACGATCGGCCGTGCTGCACGTAACGAAAAAGGCAGAGTCATCATGTACGCGGATAAGATGACGAAATCCATGCAGTATGCTATCGATGAAACCTACCGCCGTCGTGAAAAACAGATGGCTTACAATGAAGAGCACGGCATTACACCACAGACCATTAAGAAAGAGGTCCGTGATGTGATTAAGGCAACCGCCGTCGCTGAAGAAGATATCAGCTATGAGACAGGCAAGAAGCCTTCAGAAATGACGAAGAAGGAACGTCAGGAAATGATCGACAATATGGAAACAGAAATGAAGCAGGCTGCGCGTGACCTCGACTTTGAACGGGCCGCTGAGCTGCGCGACATTCTGCTGGAATTAAAAGCGGAGGGATGATGGAGTATGCCCAGTAAACATATCAGCGTTCGGGGAGCCCGTGCCCACAATTTAAAAAATATAGATATTGATATCCCGAAAAATAAACTCGTCGTCATGACGGGTTTATCCGGGTCCGGAAAATCATCACTGGCTTTTGATACGATTTATGCGGAAGGACAGCGTCGTTATGTAGAGTCCTTAAGTGCTTATGCCCGTCAGTTTCTCGGACAGATGGACAAGCCGGATGTAGACTCGATTGAAGGTCTGTCGCCGGCCATTTCCATCGATCAGAAAACGACAAGCCGAAATCCGCGTTCCACGGTCGGAACCGTAACGGAGATCTACGACTATCTCCGTCTGTTATTTGCCAGGATCGGACGCCCGACCTGTCCGAACCACGGCATTGAAATCAGTTCCCAGACCGTCCAGCAGATGGTGGATCGTTTGATGGAATATCCGGAGCGCACGAAAATGCAGATTCTTGCCCCGGTCGTTTCCGGTCGTAAGGGTGAGCATGTGAAAGTGTTTGAGCAGCTCCAGAAGGAAGGGTATATCCGCCTTCGTGTCGATGGGGAAATGCGGGAAATTTCCGAGGAAATAAAACTCGAAAAAAACAAAAAGCATTCCATTGAAGTGGTCATTGACCGGATTGTCATTAAAGACAGTGTCGAAGGACGTCTGTCAGATTCGTTGGAAACAGCGTTGAATCTTGGGAATGGGAACACGATTGTCGATGTCATCGGAGAAGAAGAACTTACATTCAGCGAGCATCATGCCTGCCCCATCTGTGGATTCTCCGTCAGTGAACTGGAGCCGAGGATGTTCTCCTTCAACAGTCCGTATGGTGCCTGCAGCCGCTGTGATGGACTCGGCACTCAGCTGGAAGTCGACATTGATCTTGTCATTCCGGACTGGGGACGTTCCTTGAATGAACATGCGATTGCTGCATGGGAACCTCAGAGCTCCCAGTATTACCCGCAGCTTCTGAAAAGCGTAGCGGACCATTACGGCATTGATATGGACAAACCGTTCCGTGACCTTCCAGAAGAGCATAAAGAACGTATTCTTTATGGTAGTGGCGATGAAAAAGTCTACTTCCGCTATGAAAATGACTTCGGCAAAGTACGTGAGAACGAAATTTTCTTCGAGGGTGTCATTCCGAACATTTCCCGCCGGTACAGAGAAACGAGTTCCGATTATATCCGTGAACAGATGGAGAAATACATGGCGCAGAAGCCGTGTCCGAAATGTAAAGGCAACCGCTTGAATGAAGAGGCTCTGTCTGTCTTGATCAACGGCAGCCATATTGGTACAACCACTGATTTTTCCGTAACAGAGGCCAAAGAATTTTTTGAGTCTGTGGAACTGACGGAAAAAGAAGAAACGATCGCCCGGATGATTTTGAAGGAAATCTGTGAACGACTCAGCTTCCTTGCCAATGTCGGCCTGGACTATTTAACGCTGTCCCGTTCTGCGGGTACGCTGTCTGGCGGTGAAGCCCAGCGGATCAGGCTGGCGACTCAGATCGGTTCCGCCCTCACAGGCGTTCTTTATGTTCTGGATGAGCCTTCCATCGGTCTGCATCAGCGGGATAATGATCGTCTGATCAATACGCTGAAGCGGATGCGCGACCTGGACAATACTCTGATTGTCGTGGAACACGATGAAGATACCATGCTCGCTGCGGACTACTTGATCGATATCGGACCAGGTGCAGGTGCCCACGGCGGAAATATCGTCACTCAGGGGACACCGAAACAGGTCATGAAAAACCGCAAGTCCCTGACAGGCCAGTATTTATCCGGCCGGCAGTTTATCCCCCTGCCTTCTGAACGGCGGAAATCCGACGGGCGCTCCTTGAAAGTGAAAGGAGCGGAAGAAAACAACCTGAAAAAAGTGAATGCCAATATTCCGCTCGGGGTCTTCACGGCTGTGACAGGAGTTTCCGGGTCGGGGAAAAGTACACTCATCAACGAAATCCTCTATAAGACGCTGTCTATGAAGCTTCATAACGGAAAGCAGAAACCTGGACAGCATAAAGCTGTCGAAGGCATAGAGCACCTGGACAAGGTGATTGATATCGACCAGTCACCAATTGGAAGAACACCAAGATCCAATCCAGCGACCTATACAGGCGTCTTTGATGATATCCGTGATGTGTTTGCACAGACGAATGAAGCGAAAATCCGCGGGTACAAAAAAGGCCGCTTCAGTTTCAACGTCAAGGGTGGACGATGTGAAGCCTGCCGCGGAGACGGAATCATTAAAATTGAAATGCACTTCCTTCCCGATGTCTATGTTCCCTGTGAAGTCTGTGACGGTAAACGGTACAACAGAGAAACGCTGGAAGTGAAGTATAAAAACAAGAGCATCGCCGATGTTCTGGCAATGACGATTGAAGAAGCGCTGGAGTTCTTCGCCAACATTCCGAAAATTAAGCGCAAACTGCAGACGGTTGCCGATGTCGGTCTGGAATATATTAAACTCGGCCAGCCGGCTACCACATTGTCCGGCGGGGAAGCCCAGCGTGTGAAACTGGCGAGTGAACTGCACCGCCGGTCCAACGGAAAATCCTTCTACATTTTGGATGAGCCGACGACCGGTCTTCATGTCGATGATATTTCCCGTCTCCTGAAAGTTCTCCAGCGTCTCGTTGATAATGGGGATTCGGTGCTTGTCATTGAACACAACCTTGATGTCATCAAAGAAGCAGATCACATTATTGATCTAGGACCGGAAGGCGGCGGAAATGGCGGACGGATTATTGCAAGTGGCACGCCTGAACACGTCGCTGAGCAGGAGGATTCCTACACAGGGCGGTATTTGAAGCCCGTTCTGGAGAGAGACCGTGAGCGTATGGAAAAGCAGATGGACAGTCGCGAACAAGTGGCCGGCAAGTAGATGTTTTGACGCCCGCCGCCAAATTAAGTATCGTTAACCAAGAATGGTTGGACGGGAGGAATATGAGTGGAATCAATACAACCGAACAAAGTTCAGGATAAAATCAACCAGTTAGCCAATAAAACGGTATACGTGCATTTGGAAACAACCAATGGTGCGTACGCCAGTCACTTCGATGAGAATGCCTATAACGTGGGAGCTTTCATCCGTAATGCGGAAGTTTCTTATCAACACGGAAAAATCGTCAGCACAGGCGGCAGCTACCGTGTAGGTCTTAAACTTGATCTCGGATGGGTGTACGCCGAAGGGCTGAGCGATTATGAAATCGATGAAAAAGGCCGTCTTCTGATGGCGGGGCATGACCGTGAAGGCCGCTTGATGGTCGCTTTGGAAATCAGCGAGACCCCATTTTCACACGGAGCGGATCCTGATGAGTAAAGGGCATGTGGTCGTCATTTTCCCACATCCGGATGATGAGTCCTTTGGTGCTTCCGGCACCATCTCTAAATTCAGGGATGAAGGAGTTCCAGTCACATACCTTTGTGGAACACTGGGGGAAATGGGACGGAATATGGGAAGCCCGGTTTTTGCTAACAGAGAGACGTTGTCCACATTCCGCAGACAGGAATTGAAGGAAGCAGCCAGACAACTCGATATAAAAGTGGAGTTTCTCGGCTACCGCGATAAGACACTTGAATTTGAACCGCGTGATCAGGTAGCGTCTCATTTGAAGAAGAGACTGGAAGAGCTGGAGGCGACGGTGGTCATCACCCATTATCCGGGGTACGCGGTCCATCCGGATCATGATGCTCTCGGAGCCGCAGCGGTCGAGGCCGTCAAATCGATGAAAGAGGCCTCGCGCCCGGATGTATGGATGCACGCCATTTCCAACGGCCATGCGGATGTATTAGGGGAACCGGATATCGTTTATGATATCCGCCCTTATTGGGAAAAGAAGCTTGCAGCCATTCAGGCCCACCTTTCCCAGGCGGACGGAATGATGAGTTTGATCGAAAATCATGATCAGGCCGCTGAACAGCTGGAACGATTGAAAACAGAGCGGTTTTACCGCTGGCACTTTTAAGATAGCAGCCATGGATCAGACCTTACGTCCGATCCATGGTTTTTTGTTTTTGAATCTTTTTTTATGGGAACAACGTACATAGATAGGTAAAGGAGAGTGAATATATGCCGGTAAATGAAGAACGTATGAAAATATTGGAGATGATTGAAAAGGGTACGATCAATGCAGAAGAAGGAGCGAAGCTTTTAAGTGCTCTTGAACGTGAAGGAGAGGAACCGCCGGAGAAGAAAAAGTATGGCATTGTGAACTTTCTTGATGACGCGGTGGATAAAATCAAGAACGCCGACTTTGATCTTGCTTTTGGAGAATCGGTGGAGATTAAAGAGGATTCCCTGCTTGATGCCGGAGACTTGAAGGAAGTGGATCTAATGATTGCCAACGGTTCCCTCCATGTCTACTCCTGGGAGGAGGATCAGGTGAAGGCATCCTCCAGAATGAAAGTGTATCAGGCGGCCACAGAGGAAGAGGCGAAGGAACGTGTGTACGGAGATGTTCAATTCGACATCAAATATGGCCTGCTGCGTTTGGCCAGTCCTTCCAAGAAAATCAAAATGCATACAGATCTTTACTTACCGAAACGCTCCTATGAATTTATTAAAGCTCAGCTTCAGAACGGCTCCCTGCACGCGGAAGGCCTGGAAGGAGAGCATTTCCATTTGAAAACCTCCAACGGTCCTGTGAAAGGGGCCCGCCTGAAAGGGAGAAGCTGCAAAATTTATACAGCCAACGGATTGATCAAGCTTGAAGAAGGCGTGTTCGATCAGTTGGAAGCAGATACGATCAACGGGCCGGTGACCCTCGAAGGGACATTCGGTAAAATTGATGGGTCCTCTGTGAGCGGAGGGATCACCGTAGACCATAAAGGAAGCACAGCGCATACCGCCTTTTTGAAAACGACCGCAGGGGCCATTCAGGTCTCTCTTCCTGTGGAACGTAGAATCGACGGGATTCTGAAAACGAAATTCGGTTCCCTTCAGTGCAGCCTTGATAATTATAAAATCCTGAAAGACCGGAAAGACGTAATGAATAAGACGCTGGAATTCGAAGCGTATGAACAATTTGAAGATGTTTATCATATAGAAGCAGAGACGAAGACTGGTTCAGTGAAGATACAGCCCCCTGTCCAGCTTTAAAACAGTGGGAAAATGAGGTGAATGTTATGAAAAACTGGCTGCTGCATATTCTAGTGAATGCTGTTGCCATTATTGCTGTCGGAGCCCTGCTCGACAGTGTCCAGATTGACGGTGTCGGCGGTGCTTTGCTTGCCGCTTTTATCCTTTCGATCCTTAATGCGGTCGTCCGTCCATTTCTTGTCATTTTGACTCTTCCGATTACGATTGTCTCGCTCGGACTGTTCCTGTTTGTGATCAACGCCATCACACTGGCTCTGACCGACTTGTTCCTTGGAAGTACATTCGATATTGATGGATTTGGCATGACCATCCTTGCCGCGGTCATCATTTCTTTCTTGAACCTGGTACTAAACAGTCTTTTGAAAGATATGAAGACATCCTGATGCAGCCGTACGGAGAAATCCGTACGGTTTTTTTATGCGCAGGACGTATTTTATGTCTATACTGATAGGGACCCCTGGTTGATACAGACCTATCCAAGATTTCAGCAAAACATGCTACAATAGGGGACAGTGATTGATGAATGGAGGTTGTTGGAAAGATGAGCAAGGTCCGCACAGAAGATTTACTGGAACAGTTTCAGCTTGAATTAGTAACCGGAAAAGATGGAGTTCACCGTGAAATACATATGAGTGATATTTCCCGCCCCGGTGTAGAAATGACCGGGTATTTCAAGTTTTACCCGAAAGACAGACTGCAGCTTCTCGGGAAGACAGAGCTGTCCTATTTCAATGAACTGACAAAGGAACAGCGTCAGGAGCGGGCGCAAAAGCTCTGCACCGATGTTACCCCGGGGATCGTTATAACGAGGGGTATGGATATTCCGGAAGAGTTGTTTGAAGCCGCTGAAGAAGCTGGCGTCCCGCTGATGATCTCTCCATATAAGACAACGAGAGTCATCAGCCGGCTGACCAATTTCCTGGAGTCCAAGTTTGCCCCGTTTACAGCTATACACGGTGTCCTTGTAGATATTTACGGTATTGGTGTACTGATCACCGGTCAGAGTGGCGTGGGTAAAAGTGAAACAGCGCTTGAACTGGTGAAGCGTGGTCACCGCCTCGTTGCTGATGACAGCGTGGAAATCCGGCAGGAAGATTACGATACGCTGATCGGAAACAGTCCGCCTCTGATTGAACATCTTCTTGAAATCCGGGGTCTCGGTATTATAAATGTGATGACGCTGTTCGGCGCTGGTGCTGTCCGCAGCTTCAAACGCATCACCCTTGTCATCAACCTGGAAATTTGGGATAAGAACAAGCAGTATGACCGCCTGGGCCTCGAGGAAGAGACGATGAAAATTATGGACGTTCATGTGCCGAAAGCGACGATCCCTGTCCGTCCGGGGCGTAACCTTGCCGTCATTATTGAAGTGGCAGCGATGAACTTCCGCCTGAAGCGGATGGGCGTTAATGCCGCAGAAGAGTTTTCCGAGCGGTTAACCAAAGTGATCGATCAGGATCAAACGGGAAAATAAGGAGGAAACAAGATGCAGACATGTGAAGCACAGCCTCTTGATCCCGTCTTTCTTCAGCTGGGTCCACTTTCTGTTTACTGGTATGGCTTGATTATTGCTACAGGAGCCTTTTTAGGATTATGGATTGCGACAAGAGAAACAGAAAGACTGGGATTGAAAAAGGACTATATGGTGGACATTGTGGTCTTCGCCATCCCTGCGGCCATTTTATGTGCCCGCCTTTATTATGTGATTTTTGAATGGGAGCGGTATGCCGGCGGCCCGTTGTGGAAGGTTTTTGCTGTCTGGGAAGGCGGAATCGCCATCCACGGAGCTTTGATCGGTTCGGTGCTGACCGCCTATAGTTATACAAAAGTAAAAGGCATCTTCTTCTGGATGATGGCAGATATCGCTGCCCCGAGTATTATTCTTGGTCAGGCGATCGGGCGCTGGGGGAACTTCATGAACCAGGAAGCCCACGGTGGACCTGTCTCACAGGCTTTTTACGAGAATTTCATGCAGTATCTGCCCGCGTTTATCAACCAGCAGATGTGCATTGACGGAACGGTGTATCACCCGACGTTTCTTTATGAATCCGTCTGGAATATCATCGGTTTCGCTCTTCTGCTCGTTCTCCGCCACCGATTCAACCCGCGTCGTGGGGAAGTTTTCTTAAGCTATGTCATATGGTATTCTGTCGGCCGTTTCTTCGTGGAAGGACTGCGTACGGACAGTCTCTACTTGTTCGGAGATATTCGTATGGCTCAATTTATTTCCATTGTCCTGGTGATCGGTAGTGCCGTACTCATGTATTACCGCAGAAAGAGCGGAATGGCAGATAAATATTATAACGGAAAGAAAGTAAAATAAGGGAGCCGATAGCATGAAAGGAACGTGGCTGCGTGGTGGGAAAAAGGGCCTGGATTTAACATGGACACTGGGGAAAGTCATTTTTCCCGTAACACTGATTGTGACGATTCTCCAGTATACGCCTGTCCTGCCATGGGTGATGGACAAACTGGAACCTCTGATGGGGTGGCTCGGTCTTCCAGGCCAGGCGGCTGTCCCTTTAGTGGTTGGGAATTTTTTGAACCTGTATGCCGGCATCGCTGCGATTCTCTCCTTTGATTTTACGGTGAAAGAAGTATTTATTTTAGCTGTCATGCTGTCGTTCTCCCATAACCTGCTGATTGAATCGACCGTTGCTAAAAAAGTGGGGGTCAGCTGGTGGATCGTTATTGGTGTCCGCCTTACCCTTGCCTTCTTTTCCGCATTTGTCATCCATTTGTTCTGGGACGGGGGAGGGGAACAGGCGAAGTACGGCCTTGCCCCCTCTAATCCTGTGGAACCGGAGGGATGGACGGAAATCATCATCCAGGGGGTGCAGACGGCCGGCATGGGGATTATCCAGCTTGCCTTCATTGTCATCCCATTGATGGTCGTTATGCAGTTTATGAGAGAAAAAGGATGGCTCGACAAATTTTCGGAATGGGTCGCTCCCTGCACCAGGTTTTTAGGTATGGAGCGGAATACATCCATGACGCTGGCCGCCGGCTTGACGATCGGTCTTGCCTACGGCGCCGGTTTGATGATTCAGGCCGTGGAAGAGGACGGTGTATCGAAAAAGGATATGTATCTGGCCGTCATTTTCCTTGTCGCCTGTCATGCTGTTGTCGAAGATACGCTCGTATTCATTCCACTCGGCATCCCTGTCTGGCCGCTTCTCATCATCCGGTTAACGACAGCTGTGCTGTTAACAGCGTCCGTAGGGTTTGTTTGGAACAAATTACAACATAATAGAAAGGATACATCACATGAGCATACGTACCATTCTCTTTGATTTAGACGGCACACTGATTGATACGAATGAACTGATTATCGCATCCTTCACTCACACCATCGCCCAATATGGGGACAGAGACTATACGCGTGAAGAGATCTTGGATTTTATCGGCCCCCCTCTTGTGGAAAGCCTGGCTGAGATCAACCCGGACAAAGTGGAGGAGATGGTGGAAACCTACCGCGAACATAATGTGGAAAACCATGACCGTTATGTGACTGCCTATGAAGGGGTTGTCGAAACGATGCATACCTTGAAGAAGCAGGGATTCCGTCTTGGTGTTGTGACGACAAAGATGAAGAACACCGTTCATATGGGGCTGGAACTCACGAATCTGGACGGCTTGTTTGAAACGGTTGTCACTCTTGATGATGTGACCAATGCCAAACCTCACCCGGAGCCGATCGTGCGGGCGCTTCAAGAACTGGATACGCCGGCATCAGAAGCTCTCATGGTCGGTGATAATACCCACGATATTGAAGCAGGAAAAAATGCCGGAACGAAAACAGCCGGCGTTGTGTGGACTGTCAAGGGCAGAAATGTACTGGACGAGTTAAGTCCGGATTACATGCTGGATAACATGCGTGACCTGCTGCAGATTACCGGGAGATAATCGATGAGAAAGACAGACCGCTATCCCGTCGAGGGTGCGAATTCCCTGTGGCATATTTATAAAACCGTGCCGTTTTTTAAAGTCGTAAAAAATTTCATCGTTATTCAGATGGCACGTTACACCCCTTTTCTCGGAATGAAAAATTGGCTGTACCGCACGTTTTTGAACATGAAGGTGGGTGACCAGACAGCCTTTGCCTTGATGGTCATGGTTGATATTATGTTTCCCGAAAAGATCAAAGTTGGGTATAATACGGTAATTGGGTACAATACAACCATCCTAGCTCATGAATATTTGATCGATGAATACCGGCTGGGTGAGGTGATCATCGGAGATGAAGTTCTGATCGGAGCCAATACGACAATCCTCCCGGGAATCACGATTGGGGACAGGGCGGTCGTATCGGCCGGCACGTTGGTGAATAAAGATGTTCCACCCGGCAGTTTTGTCGGGGGAAACCCGATGAAGGTCATTTATACGAAAGAGCAGATGGCTCAGCGGGAGGCGGAAGAATGAGTTTTACACAGACGGTTTTACCGGCAGTAAAGAAAATCAAGGATTTTGAAACCCTGCTGGAATCGGATACGGAGTATATCATCCTTCTTGAAAGCCGTCTCGGACTGCTTCGAAAGCTCGTCCGTCTCGGGCAGAAGGCGGGGAAAAAAGTCCTCGTCCACGTGGATTTGATCCAAGGCTTGAAAGCGGATGATTACGGTATGGAATACCTCGGTCAGGAAGTGAAACCCGACGGAGTGATTTCAACAAGAGGACATGTCATTCATCAGGCGAAAAAATATAATATCCTATCTGTGCAGCGGTTGTTTCTGATTGACAGTCAGGCCATTGAGCACAATGTGAAGCTCATTCAAAGAACGGAGCCTGATTACGTCGAAGTTTTGCCTGGTGTCCTGCCGGGAATGATAAAAGAGATTAAAGAGCGGATCGGGGTACCTGTCATCGCTGGAGGACTCGTCCGTACGGAAGAAGACGTGGAGCAGGCACTGGCCTCCGGGGCTTCTGCCGTTTCTACTTCTCGTACCGACTTATGGAAGTTTTCCAAATAGATGATCCAGACGCCCTTTGTAAAAAAAGGAGCCTGAAAACGCACAGAGATTAGAAGAGACGCTAATAGTTGTGCGTTTTTGGCAGGGATCCGCTGAAGATCGGAAAGGAGCGGGCACATGACGGAATTTATGGGTGAACTGATCGGTACGATGATCTTAATCATTTTTGGAGGCGGTGTCATAGCCGGAGCGAACTTGAAAGCTACAAAAGCGGAAGGGAACTGGGTGCTTATTACAATTGCCTGGGGCCTTGCTGTTGCCATGGGCGTGTACGCGGTTGGAAGCGTTACAGGCGCTCATATCAATCCGGCAGTAACACTTGGGTTTGCTGTTGTCGGAGATTTCCCGTGGGCGAAAGTCCCACTATATATCACCGCGCAGATGATGGGGGCTTTTATCGGAGCAGCCATCGTGTTTTTCCATTACCTGCCTCATTTCAAAGATACGGAGGATCAGCTGGCTATCAAATCCATCTTTTGTACGGATCCGGCCATACGCAGTCCTATTTCCAATCTGGTAAGTGAAATGATCGGTACTTTTGTACTCGTGATGGGGTTATTATTTATTGGGGCCAATGATTTCACAGACGGCTTGAATCCGTTGATCGTCGGCTTGTTGATTGTGGCCATCGGGATGTCCCTTGGTTCTACAACCGGTTATGCGATCAACCCTGCGAGGGACCTTGGGCCGAGAGTGGCGCATGCGGTTCTTCCTATCCCCGGTAAGGGAGGATCTGATTGGGGGTACTCCTGGATTCCTGTGGCCGGCCCGGCTATCGGCGGAATGTATGGCGGATTATTTTATCAAGCCATTTTCCAGGCGGAGTATACCATATGGTTTTGGATAGGATCCGCGGTTGTTGCCGCTGTCCTTCTCAGTTCCATGAACATAGAATTAAAAAAAGTGAAACAAGCATAAAGGGAGAGATTTACCATGGGAAACTATATTTTATCAATTGATCAGGGTACAACGAGCTCGCGGGCCATCCTGTTCAACCGCGATGGAGAAATTGTTGAAACCGCACAGAAGGAATTTCAACAATACTTTCCAAAAAGAGGATGGGTGGAGCATGATGCCAATGAAATCTGGACATCTGTGCTTGCCTGTATTTCCGATGTGCTCCGCCTTGCGGATGTAGACGCCGGGGACATTGCTGGAATCGGTATCACAAACCAGCGGGAAACGACCGTCGTGTGGGATAAACATACAGGAAAACCGATCTACAAAGCCGTCGTCTGGCAGTCCAGACAGACGCAGGGCATTTGTAACGAATTGAAGGAGAAGGGACTGGAAGATACCTTCCGTGAAAAGACAGGTCTTCTCCTTGATCCTTACTTCGCAGGAACGAAAGTGAAATGGATTTTGGACAATGTGGACGGAGCAAGAGAAAAAGCCGAAAACGGGGACCTGCTGTTCGGAACGATCGATACGTGGCTCGTATATAAGCTGTCCGGCCAGAAGGCCCATGTTACGGATTATTCCAACGCTTCCCGTACGCTTATGTACAACATTTATGATTTGGAATGGGACAAGGAGCTCCTGGAACTGCTGAACGTTCCAGAAAGCATGCTTCCTGAAGTGAAAGAGTCCTCTGATGTCTATGCTCATACCATTGATTATCATTTCTACGGAAAAGAAGTACCGATCGCAGGGATTGCCGGGGACCAGCATGCGGCTCTGTTCGGACAGGCCTGCTTTGAAAAAGGAATGGCTAAAAATACTTATGGCACCGGTGGGTTCATGTTAATGAATACCGGGGAAGAACCTGTCAAGTCCAATCACGGTCTGCTTACAACACTGGCCTGGGGGCTGGATGGTAAAGTCGAATATGCTCTGGAAGGCAGTATCTTCGTTTCTGGTTCAGCCATCCAGTGGCTCCGTGACGGTCTGCAGATGATCGAATCTTCTCCTCAAAGTGAAGAGGTTGCAGGAGAAGTGAATTCTGCTGACGGTGTGTATGTGGTGCCGGCCTTTGTTGGTCTTGGAACACCGTATTGGGACAGTGAAGCGCGCGGAGCTGTCTTCGGTCTGACACGGGGAACAACCAAAGCCCACTTTGTAAGAGCAACGCTCGACTCGCTGGCCTATCAAACGAAAGATGTGGTCAATGCTATGGTGGAAGACTCCGGTCTTGAATTGAAAACGCTCCGGGTGGACGGCGGTGCTGTGAAAAATAATATGCTGATGCAGTTCCAGAGTGACCTGCTTGATGTGAACGTGGAACGTCCGGAAATCAATGAAACGACAGCGCTTGGAGCTGCCTACCTTGCCGGTCTTGCAGTTGGTTTCTGGGAAGACCGCCGTGAAATCGAAAATCAATGGAAGGTGGAGCGTGAATTCCAGCCAAGTATGGAGGAAAAGAAAACGCAGACACTATATAAAGGATGGCAGAAAGCTGTGGAAGCTACCCGGGTCTTCAAGCCTGAAGAATAAATCTTTGACACGTGTCCGCTCTCTGATATAATAAAAGTACAAGTTGATGGACACGGTCGGAGACGCGGAGAGACCACGAAGCTTTATGCACAGCATAAGGAGTTTCGTGGTCTCTTTTTTTATGCCACAGTGTCTAAAGAACATTCCCACACATAACTTTCGACATTTTCGGGAATATCCGTACCAGACCATTAAATGAAGACAACGGAAGAAGGAGAGATCGATATGCAATCATTTTCAAGCTTGGAAAGACAACGTCAATTTGAACGCTTGACTCAGGAAGAGTGGGACGTACTCGTCATCGGGGGAGGAATTACCGGCTCTGGAATCGCACTGGATGCGGCCAGCCGCGGCATGAAAACAGCGGTTGTTGAAATGCAGGACTATGCAGCCGGAACATCCAGCCGCTCCACGAAGCTCGTACACGGCGGCCTGCGTTACTTGAAGCAGTTTGAAGTTAAAATGGTGGCAGAAGTAGGAAAAGAGCGGGAGATCGTATATGAAAACGGCCCGCACGTAACCACTCCAGAATGGATGCTGCTTCCATTCCACCAGGGCGGAAACTTCGGCCCGTTCTCTACGAACATCGGCCTGCGCGTCTATGATTATCTTGCTGGTGTTAAGAAATCCGAACGCCGCTCCATGATGAGTGCGGAAGAAGCCCTTAAGCGTGAACCTCTCATTAAACAGGACGGCTTAAAAGGTGCTGGGTATTACGTAGAGTACAAGACAGATGATGCCCGTCTGACTCTTGAAGTCATGAAAAAAGCAGTCGAATATGGTGCCAACTCTTCCAACTACTCCAAAGTCGTGGACTTTATCTATAGTGATGAAGGCAGAATCGTTGGAGCAGTAGTGGAGGATTTAATCACAGGAGAACAGTATAACGTGAAAGCGAAGAAAATCATCAATGCGGGCGGTCCATGGGTGGATGAGCTTCGTGAAATCGATGGCTCCAAGAAAGGGAAAACCCTGCAGCTGACCAAAGGTGTTCACCTTGTATTCGATCAGTCTGTATTCCCGCTGAAGCAGGCGATTTACTTCGACAGTCCGGACGGTCGTATGATTTTCGCTATCCCGAGAAACGGTAAAACGTATATCGGTACAACGGATACGGTGTACGATCAGGATATTTCCCACCCGACGATGACGGAAGAAGACCGCGATTATATTATCAAAGCAATGAACTATATGTTCCCGACCGTCAAAGCGACGAAAGAAGATGTGGAATCCAGCTGGGCCGGCCTTCGTCCTCTTATTCATGAGGAAGGCAAAGATCCATCTGAGATTTCCCGTAAAGATGAAATTTTTGTTTCTGATTCCGGTCTGATTTCCATGGCTGGTGGGAAGCTGACAGGTTACCGTAAGATGGCTGTGACTGCCGTGGATCTTGTCCGCGATCAGTTGATGGAAGAAACCGGCGTCCGCTATTCTGATTCCGAGACGAAGCGCATGGCTATTTCCGGAGGAGAAGTTGGCGGTTCTAAAGGATTCAAGCAGTTCAAGGAAGAACGCTTGAAAATCGCTGAATCCATTGGTATCGATAAAGAGGAAGCAGATAAACTGATCCAGCTTTATGGTGCCAACGTGGATAAAGTGTTCAATAACTTCCAAAACCGTAAGCAGGAAGCGGAGAACGAAGGCATCGATCCAATCGTCTTTGCTCAGCTTGCTTACGCGCTTGAAGAGGAAATGACCTTCAAACCGGTGGACTTCTTCGTCCGTCGTACCGCGGCCCTGTTCTTCAACATCCAATGGGTACGCGATCATAAGGACAGCGTTATTGACTACATGGCTGAATCCTTAAACTATACAGATGAGCAGAAGAAAGAATATACCGAGCAGCTTGATCAGCTTCTAAAAGAAGCCGTTACGCCTATTGAATATGTATAAGTAATCAAACCCGTCCTCTCCGGAGGACGGGTTTTCAAGTTCTCGGGGAAATCGGTGCTGCGAATTCATCAACCGACAAATGCACGGCCTCGGAATGGCCTTATTTTCATAAGCTAACAAGCAAACGGATTCTATGGTACA
This sequence comes from Halobacillus sp. AWH4_228, assembly GCF_056158365.1. Lineage (NCBI taxonomy): Bacteria > Bacillati > Bacillota > Bacilli > Caryophanales > Bacillaceae > Halobacillus > Halobacillus sp. AWH4_228. Next base: position 1,176,973 of record NZ_JBSWTE010000001.1, read on the forward strand.
TTCTCCGCCAAATGTCACGCAGGATTTTTCCATTGGATTCAAAAATCTTCCCGTATTGTTTGATAGATGGGGAGGAGGATGCATACTCCTTTCTTCTTCCTGTCCTCTTATAAGACCAGTTTTTTCTGAAACTTTTTCCTTGTTTGCTGCGTAGAACATAGAAAAGGGGGAAAAGGTATGATGGACATTCGGTCATTGATATTGAAAGATGCGGGAAGACAGTTGATCACGGGTGGGGTTCTGCTGGTTTTGGGTATGTTCTTTCTTTTTTCCATCCTATTATACCAGGAGGCATCCTTTATCCTTTCTCTTTTTTACTTCCCCTTGTTCTTTGTAACGGGAGCAGGATTGTTTGCAACGGGTATACAGGATTTCAAAAAATTACGGCATACGACAATCCAGACTGCGGAGTTCGGTCCTGAATACACTTATCCCCTTTTTCCGAAGCGCATGTACCTTGGGCAGCAGGATATTAGAAATGATCAAGCTGGTCTTTATGATATGAATGGGGAACGATATGCACGGGCGGAGGAAGAACACCATTGGAAGTATAAACCGGCCGCTGTCATTTCAAGCTGGCTTTCTTTTCCTTCTATTAAATCAGGTTCTTTTGTTTGTAAAGATGATTATGATGCGTCCCAGTACCGCCTTGAGAAAAAGGGCGGCTTCCAATGGCGCGGTTATATTCAGAACGAAGCCGGCAGGTATACGGCTTATACGAAAGAGTGGAAAGGGACGGATGGAAAGCGGATCATCGGTTTTATTGAAGGACCTAACCTCCGGTGGCAGCTTAAAGGAGACCGTTACCTCGGCTGGTACAAGGTGACAGATGAAAACGGCAGGATCTGGGCGGAGATTAAGCAGGGAGCTATTCCGACCGAAGCGGCCGACCGTTTCGGGAACATGCCGGGTTTTATCATAGAATGGTCTGTAAGGGAGCAGGTTCCTTCCTCCCTTGTTGCTTTTCTATTTTTATTTCAATACGGGAATTATTAAACACCAGCCAACGCTGGTGTTTTTAATTTCCAAAATTTTATAGTTGAAGGTGACGTTAACGTAAATGGTATAGTGTAATTGTTGGAAAATTCATTCAATGAGAGGCGCTGCAGATGAGAGACGGACTGTCGATTAAGGATGTAGCTGACACGTTTGATGTAACGAAGCGGACGATCCGGTATTACGAAGAGATCGGCTTAATCAGGCCGGAACGGAACCTCCAGGGACGGAGGGTCTTCTCCACGGGGGACCTCACAAGAATCCGACTCATATTCCGTGGCAAAAAGTATGGCTTTCATCTGGAAGAAATCAAGGAAATGATCGAACTATTTGATCAAGACCCTTCCGGAGTGAGCCAGTTGGAAAGGACCATGTCTTACGGGAGGGAAAAGATGGAGGAAGTGGACATCAGGATCCGTGAATTATCGGAATTAAAGGAGGAAATGGACACTTGGATGGCAAGGTTTGAGCAGGAATTGAGGGAGCGGAGAGGAGAATCGCTGTGAATGTATCAGAAATGCTGGCTTATCAGGCAAGGAAATACCCGGATAAAGATGGATTGATTTCACCCGATCGACGGTTGAGCTATAAGGAATGGGATGAACAGGTGAATCAGATGGCCCGCGCCTTTATGAGACTTGGTGTAGAACGGGGGGATAAAATTGTCATTCACATGCCGAACACAATCGAGTTTATCGTGAGCTACTTTGCAGCTCACCGGGCGGGAGCGGTGGTCGTTCCCATTCATGCCCGGCTGATAGAGAAGGAAGTTTCCTATATTTATGATCACAGTGATGCAGTCGTCCTGCTTACACATGAACAGACGTGGCCACAAGTCAAAGGGCTTGCAGAAGACAAAGTGGGAACCTTTATTAAAACCGGGGTGTCCCGGGGGAACTGGCTCTCCTACTCCGCTCTTCTGGCTCAGGAAGAGGGGGTGGAAATCGTGAATGATGCCTCTGAAGAGGAGGAGGCTTCCATTTTGTATACGTCGGGAACAACCGGGACGCCAAAAGGAGTAGTATTTACGCACAAAAACATAGTAAGCGTTTCCATTATGATGGCCATCGAAATGGAGATGAAAGCTTCGAGCCGGATTCTTCATATGATGCCACTCAGCCATTCCGCTCCGCTTCACTTGTTTTTAACCGCAGGTACCTATGTCGGAGCTGCTCATGTTACAGCCCCATCATTTACGCCTGATCTTTTGCTGGAACTCGTATCCAGAGAGAAAACGACGCATTTCTTCGGGGCGCCTGTCGCCTATTTAATGACAGCGAGACATCCGGATGTTGCTGATACAGACATGAGCTGGATGAAACACTGGATTTATGGAGGGGCGCCGCTTTCCCGTACGGAGGTGGATTTCATACAAGAACAGTTGGACACAGAGAGCCTGTACTGTGTATATGGATTAACAGAAGCCGGTCCCAACGGTACTCTTCTGCTTCCGTCAGAGCATGAAAGAAAAGCAGGCAGTATCGGACAGCGTGCGGCTCTCAACTGTGAAATGAAAATCGCCCGTGACGATGGGCAGGAAACCGAAGCGGGAGAGGTGGGCGAAATCTGTCTGCGGGGAGATGGGGTTATGAAAGCCTACTACAAAGACCCGGAGCTCACCAGAAAAGTCATTCAGGACGGATGGTTGAAAACCGGTGATCTCGCAGTGCGGGATGAGGAGGGGTATGTGTGGGTGGTCGATCGTAAGAAAGATATGATCATCTCGGGAGGTGTCAATATCTATCCGCGGGAAATTGAAACCATCCTCTTACAGCATCCCCTCATTGAGGATGCGGCGGTGACGGGCGTCCCTCATCCCGACTGGGGTGAAACGGTGAAGGCTTTTATCGTTTCGCACGGGAGGATCGATGAATTGGAAGAGGAATGCCGGGGGTTTCTTGAAGACCACTTGGCAGGGTATAAAATCCCGCGGTTGTATGAAGAAGTGCAGGAGCTGCCCCGGAATGCCACAGGCAAGCTGTTGAAGCACAAGCTTCGAGAAGAAAATCAACAGGTTCAGGGGGACCGGTCATGAATTTTTTTGTAAATGACGAAAATCTTCAGCATGTACTAAAGCAATCCTGGAATGAACCTTTTCAGGAATGGGCCTTCCCCAAGCTGGAAAATTACGGCGCGTTGTGTGCTCACGACATTGATGAGCGCGCGGCGTACACGGACAGAGATGGGCAGCCTGTTTTGATTAAGTATGACAAGATGGGGCGGGACATTTCCTATGTGCGTCTCAACGAAGGGTACTTGAAGACTGTTCAGGATACCTACAACACGGGTATTGTGGGTTTTGTTCATAAACAGATTCCGGAACTGGGTGTGCCGGGGGATTACACGTATTCCTTTGCACTCGGTTACCTGCTCTCCCAGGCAGAGCCCGGCTTTTATTGTCCGGTCACCCTTACAATGGCTACTGCCTATTTAATCGATCATTACGCTGATGACCAATTGAAAGCTGAGTATCTGCCTCACGTCCTATCCACAGGAGAGGTGGACCTTTTTGAAGGAGCGACTTTCTTAACCGAGCGCCAGGGAGGGTCGGATGTTGGGGCGAATGAAGTCAAGGCCGTGAAGGAGGGGGACGTCTACCACCTTTATGGAGAAAAGTATTTTGCCAGTAATGCCGGTGCCTGTGGCGTCGCTATGGTTCTGGCCAGGATGGAAGGTGCACCGAAGGGGACGAAAGGATTGAGTCTGTTTCTCGTGCCCTGGCGGGGCGGGGATGGACAGTTGAACGGCATTCAAATCCGCCGTTTGAAAGACAAACTCGGAGTCCGGGCTGTTCCATCAGCCGAGGTGGAATTTGCAGGAGCCGAGGCTTACTTAGTAGGAGAGGCGGATAGAGGGTTTTATTACATGATGGAAGCCTTGAACCTTTCCCGGATATGCAATGCTGTGGCTTCGATTGGAATTATGCGCCGCTCAGTCACCGAATCCCTTGCCTATGCGAAAGAACGGGAGGCGTTCGGGGGCAGGCTGATTGACTACCCGATGATTCAGGACACCCTTTCCACTATGACAGTGAAACAGGAAGTAGAAACGCGGGCGGTGTTTCACATGATCCGTGCCTTTGACCGCATGGTTCATGCTCCAGAACACCGTCCGGAAGAAGCGGTGCTGAACCGGCTTCGGATTGCTGTATTAAAAAAGGAATCAGCAGAACAGGCGGTTCACTTTGCCCAGGAAGCCATTGAACTTCATGGAGGCAATGGATATATCGAAGATTTTGTCACTCCACGGCTGCTCCGCGACGCCCAGGTGCTTACAGTCTGGGAGGGGACGGCGAACATCCTCGGCCTTGAGGTTCTCCGGCTGTTCCATAAGTATCAGGCCCACCAGCTGTTTTACGACGAGCTTAAAGCACGAATGGATGTCTTGGTAGAAGATGAGGATGTCCGGGCGGTCGACGGATACTTGGAAGATTTTCATGAAGAAGCCATCCGGATGATGCAGCTGAAGGAACGGGAGCAGACCCTTTACAGCAAACGCCTCGCCAAAAGGATGGCTCTGCTCTATGAAGGGGTCACCGCGCTGGAGATGAAAAGAGAAGGCGGACGCACAGAAAAGGCCGCCGGCTTGTATCTCCATCTGCATTTTCACCGCGAATCAAACGTGGAACATCCATTGGTCCTTCAGTATGCAGATGATCTGTTATACCGGACGGCCGTTAAACCTTAAACAGACAGTCCCCTCTTACAGGGGGCTGTTTTTCGTTGGGCGGCTGAACCGGTTTTTTTCAAAAGATTCTGTTATGATAGGGAAGAATGTATTCGGGTAGGAATTCTTGTTTGACGCGCAATCTTTATCATGTTAGCATATTAGCAAGCTAAAGGATTTGATGAAAGGATGGGTTCCATTGGTCAAACGTCTAATGTTTGAAAAACCTTTGGGAATGCGGGACACGCTTCCCTTTTTTTATAAACAAAAATCAAAAGCAAGAAGAAATTTATCGGAAACGATCCTATCTTACGGCTATTCGTTTATGGATACGCCGATTATGGAATATCACGATACCGTCGGTCAGGTGAGTGCCACACTTGATCAGCAGCTGTTCAAGCTGCTGGACCAGCAGGGGCATACCCTTGTGCTCCGTCCGGATTTGACGGCTCCCATTGCGCGTGTGGCAGCTTCTCAGCTGAAAAACAGCGAGTTCCCTCTCCGTCTGGCCTATGACGGTCCGGTCTTCCGTGCTCAGCAGGCAGAAGGAGGAAAGCCTGCTCAGTTTGAACAAGTGGGAACAGAACTCATTGGCGATCATTCTTCCTATGGAGACGCAGAAGTAATTGCTCTTCTTGTTGAATCCTTAAAGCAGACGGGGCTGGACGACTTTGTCATTACGGTCGGACACATCGGGTACGTCAAAGCCTTTTTCAACGATCTGCTTGGAGATGATCAGGAAACGATTGATGAGCTGCTGAACTACCTTTACCGAAAAAATTATGTCGGCTATAAAGAAGCCGTCAAATCCCTGGATGCCCAGGCGGATAAAAAACAATCCCTTCTCCAGCTGCTCACGCTGAAAGGCGGAGAAGAAATCTTTGAATACAGCCGCTCGCTTGCCCGCAATCAGTCCTGCATGCAGGCAGTGAATGAATTAAAACAGCTCCACAAGCTTCTGGAGCAGTACGGGGTGCAGCAGTACATTCAGTTTGATTTGAATCTGATCAGTCATATGGATTATTACACCGGGGTCCTGTTTGAAGGCTATGCCCCTCACCTGGGAGCGATGCTCTGCAATGGCGGGCGCTACGATACTCTCCTGCCTTCTTTCCAGCTCAATGCATCGGCAACAGGGTTCGCCATTCATTTGGAGCGTTTAGTGGAAGCCTTGGATGACCAGGAGGACGAAGATGAGCGCATGGCTGTCATTGTGGACGATGACTCACACAGCCGCGGCATTGAAGAAGCGAAGAAATACCGACGGGAAGGGTACGCGGTTCTGCTGCAGCACGTGGATCAGATCCCTGATATCCGAGCTTTCCAGCAGGAGCTTTCCAAAACGGTTGATTTAACGAAAAAAGGAGGGAAATCAGAATGAGTAAGCCTTTGACAATTGCCATGCCGAAAGGACGAATCTATAAAGAAGCAGCGGCTCTTATGGAAAAGGCCGGCTATGAACTTGGAGCCGACCTCGATGATTCCCGTAAATTGATCCTTGAGTTTCCGGACCAGAACATCCGGGTCATGATGGCTAAACCGATGGATGTTGTCACGTATGTAGAATACGGAGCGGCTGATATCGGCATTGCCGGTAAGGACGTCCTTTTGGAACAGGACCGGGATGTCTATGAAGTGCTGGACTTGAAAATCAGCCCATGCTACGTAGCGGTTGCCGGTCTTCCGGATCAGCCGCTGAGCCGGATTGCACCTAAAATTGCAACCAAATATCCGAAGGTCGCCTCCGATTATTTCCGTGAACAGGGGGAGCAGATTGAAATCATTCCCTTGAATGGATCGATTGAGCTTGCGCCATTAATCGGACTTGCGGATCGTATTGTCGATATCGTATCCACCGGACGGACATTGAAGGAAAACGGCCTTGTCGAGTATGAAAAGATTGCCGATATTACTTCGCGTCTGATCGTGAACCCTGTCAGCTACCGGCTGAAAAGTACAGAGATTGAACAGATGGTTACCAATTTAAGTGAAGTGATGGAGGGCATCCGGACATGAGAATCATCAATAGAACGGACCTGCCTTCGTTAAAGCGCAGTGTTGACCAGGGGACAGAAGAGCAGCGGAAATCTGTCCAAAACATTATTGCCCGCGTGAAACAAGAGGGAGACAAGGCTGTACATGCCTTTACAGAACAGTTCGACAGAGTCACGCTTGAGAAAATGAAAGTGACAAAAGAAGAGTTTGAACAAGCCTATGAATCCGTCGATGGAGAGTTTATCAGCATCCTGGAAGAAGCGGCGGCTAACATCCGCTCCTTCCATGAGAAACAAAAAACCTCCTCATGGTTCGATACGAATCCAGATGGAACGCTGCTCGGGCAGAAGATTACACCGATCGATGCTGCCGGCGTTTACGTGCCGGGGGGAACAGCAGCTTATCCATCTTCAGTATTCATGAACGTCATTCCTGCTCAAGCAGCCGGCGTGGAAAAGATCATCATGGTAACCCCGCCCGGGAGAGACGGGCGGGTGCCTGCCGGTGTGCTGCTTGCAGCCCACATCCTCGGCGTGGAACATGTGTATAAAGTGGGGGGAGCCCAGGCGGTTGCCGCTCTTGCCTATGGTACGGAAACGATTCCGGCTGTCGATAAAATCACAGGACCGGGGAATGTTTTTGTAGCCCTTGCCAAGCGGGAGGTGTTCGGGGATGTCGATATCGATATGATTGCCGGACCGAGTGAAATCGCAGTGCTCGCTGATGAGACAGCGAAAGCAGAAGAAATTGCTGCTGATCTGTTGTCCCAGGCGGAACACGACGCCCGTTCCTCCAGTGTCCTTGTAACGACAAGCTCGAGACTTGCAGAGGACGTCAAAGAAGCGGTGCTGGAACAGGTAGAGAAGCTTCCACGGAAAGAAATTGCAGGAAAGAGCGTCGAAGACTACGGGATGATCGTTTTGTGCAGGGATCATGAAGAAGCGGTTGCGGCCGTCAATGAAATGGCGCCGGAGCACCTTGAAGTGATGACCGCATCGCCTTTTGATGACCTCGGGAAGATTAAGCATGCGGGAGCGATCTTCCTCGGTCCCTACAGCAGTGAGCCGGTGGGGGATTATTTCGCTGGACCGAACCATGTCCTCCCGACCAACGGGACAGCCCGTTTTTCCAGCCCGCTGAATGTCGATGATTTTGTGAAAAAATCGAGTATCATTTCCTACAGTGAACAGGCCTTGAAGACGAATGCAGACAAAATTGCCCGTTTCGCCAGACTGGAAGGCCTTGAAGGCCACGCGCGGGCCGTCGAAATCAGAAAGGAGCGCTGGACATGACAGAACAACGCAACGCCAGCATTGAACGAAAAACAAGAGAAACAGATATCAGCCTCGATTTCACGATCGACGGACAAGGGAAGGCGGATTTGGACGTACAGGTTCCCTTTCTTTCCCACATGCTGGAGCTGTTCACTAAGCACGGCCTTTTTGATCTGACGGTCAGAGGCTATGGAGATGTGGAGGTGGACGACCACCATTTAACCGAGGATATCGGCATCTGCCTCGGCCAGACGCTGCGGGAGGCGGTAGGCGATAAATTCGGAATGAAACGCTATGGGTCGATGACCCTCCCGATGGATGAAACGCTCGTCACGGTAGCCGTTGACTTAAGTGACCGCCCTCATCTGGAATGGCGTGCAGAACTTCCGAAAGACCGGGTAGGGACCTTTGATACCGAAAATGTCCATGAATTTTTCTGGAAGCTTGCGGTAGAAGCAAGAATGAATCTGCATATCGTCCTTCACCACGGACACAATACCCACCACATTATTGAAGCCATGTTCAAAGCCTTGGCACGTGCGCTGGATGAAGCTACACAGATTGATCCACGGGTACAGGGAGTGCCGAGTACGAAGGGGAGTTTGTAAACATGATCGGTGTGATTGATTACGGCATGGGAAACCTCTTCAGTGTTTCGAAAGCACTGGAGCGTTTGAATATTGAATACAAAATCGGGGACCGACCTGATCAGCTTCACGGATGTGACGGCTATATCCTGCCTGGAGTGGGAGCTTTCCCTGATGCAATGAAAGCCTTGGCAGAGCACCAGTTTATCGGTTTCATCCACCAGAAAGTGGACGAAGGAGTGCCGTTGTACGGCATCTGTCTTGGCATGCAGCTGCTTTTTGAAAGTAGTGAGGAAGGCGGCTGGACAGATGGACTGGGTATTTTCCCAGGGACCATCCGCCGCTTTTCGGGAATCGATGAAAACGGCCGGGCCTACAAAGTACCTCACATGGGATGGAATCAGATGAACATCCGCCGTCCGGAAAAAGAGCTGTTGACCGATGTGGAGAACGAGTACGTCTATTTCGTTCACTCCTATGCGGCCGTCACAGAGGACGAGGATATTTTATATGCCACGGCGGATTATCACACCGACGTACCGGCCATAGTGGGACGGGACCACGTCGTGGCCAGTCAGTTCCACCCGGAAAAAAGCGGTCGTGCAGGGATGCAGCTGTTGGAAAACTTCTGCCGGATGATGTGCAGACAATAAGGAGGGGCACGAGATGAGTTTTACGATTTATCCTGCTATCGATATGCGCGGCGGAAAATGTGTGCGGTTGGAGCAGGGAGACTTTGATAAAGAGACCATTTATGGGGAAAATCCCTTTGAGATTGCCGAACAGTTCGCAGAAGCCGGAGCATCATGGATCCATATGGTGGATCTGGATGGAGCGAAAGAAGGATCCAGACAGAATGCTGAATTTGTGCTCCAGGCAGCCGGAAAACTGAACAGCCGCATTCAAATTGGCGGCGGTATTCGTTCTGAAGCAGATGTGAAATATTATCTGGACCAGGGTGTCGACCGCGTCATTATAGGTTCCCTTGCTGTCAGTGATATTGAAACAACGAAAGAGCTGCTGGCCGAATACGGCAGCCGCATCGCCATCGGGCTTGATGCAAGAGATGGGTATGTCTCCACAGCCGGATGGCTGGAGCAGTCGGAAATCAAGGCGGTCGATCTGGCGAAAGAGCTTGTGGAAGCCGGCGCCCGCACATTCATCTATACAGATATAGCTAAAGACGGAATGCTGGCAGGACCGAATACAAAGGAAATCGTCCGTCTGGCTGAGGAAGCCGGGGTGGATGTCATCGCTTCCGGAGGCATCAAGGACCTTGGTGATCTTCAGGAATTAAAACAGTACCGTGATCGGAATGTAGCAGGATCGATCGTAGGGAAGGCGCTTTATACGAACCAGTTCACCTTGGAAGATGCCCTCGATTTGGAGGTGGAGTAATGCTTTCCAAACGAATTATTCCATGTCTTGATGTAAAAGAAGGGCGGGTCGTCAAAGGGATCCAGTTTGTCGATATCAGAGACGCCGGGGATCCAGTTGAACTCGCCAAAGTCTATGATGAGCAGGGAGCCGATGAGCTCGTTTTCCTTGATATATCGGCCAGTCACGAAGGGAAGAAAACGATGATTGATGTCGTCCGCTCGGTCGCCTCCGAGCTTGCCATTCCTTTTACTGTCGGTGGTGGTATCCGTACACTTGAGGATATTAAAGAGACATTGAGAAACGGAGCCGATAAAGTGTCCTTGAATTCATCTGCCGTCCAGCGTCCTGAATTAATTACCGAAGGTGCCGATTATTTTGGCAGCCAGTGCATCGTCGTCGCGATTGATGCGAGATATGACGAACCATCCGATAACTGGGTCGTTTATACCCACGGAGGCCGGACGCCGACCGAGTGGTCTCTCACCGATTGGGCGCAGGAAGCGGTGAAGCGTGGAGCGGGTGAAATTCTGCTCACTTCCATGAACAAGGATGGAGAGAAGACTGGTTTTGACCTGCCGATGCTGGAAGCTGTTCAAAACGTCGTAAGCGTACCGGTCATTGCTTCCGGTGGTGCCGGCTCCAGTGAGCATTTTTATGATGTGTTTACAAAGGTGGATGCGGATGCGGCCCTCGCGGCTTCCATTTTCCACTATAAAGAAACTTCTGTAGGAAACGTGAAACGTTACTTAAAAGATAAAGGGGTGCCGATCCGATGAACATCAATGAAGTGAAATTTGACGAGCAGGGCCTGGTACCGGCGATTGTCCAGGACGAGCGCTCAAAAGAAGTATTGACCCTCGCTTATATGAATAAGGAATCTCTCGAAAAAACACTGGAGATTGGAGAAACGGTCTTTTACAGCCGTTCCAGAAAAGAACTGTGGCACAAAGGGGAGACGTCCGGAAATACGCAGCAGGTGAAACAGATCAAGTACGACTGTGATCAGGACGCTCTGCTCGTGCAGGTGATTCCGGCCGGACCAGCCTGTCATACGGGAAGCTACAGCTGTTTTTCTGAAACACTGACCGGTGACCAGAAAGAAGCAAAAGAAAACCGCTACGCCATTCTTGATGAGCTCCAGTCGGTACTTGCCGAGCGGAAATCTCTTCTACCAGAAGGCTCTTACACGTCCAAGCTTTTCCAGGAAGGTGTGGACCGGATTGCCAAGAAAATCGGGGAAGAAGCCGGAGAAGTGATCATAGCGGCTAAAAACGATGACCCGGCTGAGATGGCACTGGAATCTGCCGATCTGATTTTCCACCTGCTTATGATTCTGACAGACCGAGGTGTACCGCTAGATGATGTCCTGCGTGTGCTGGAGGAAAGACATTCCTAAGAGGGATTCCTTTTTTCTCCTATTTCTATCTTCCTATTTATGTTATACTGCATAATTAGTGAGATTTGATACGTATTAGGGGGACAGTCATGACAACATCAGTAAAAGGGACAGCGGCACGACAGAATACGAATGTTATCCCATTTCTGCCTTCAGGTAAGTTTTATTTTACCCATGGGATCCAGGCTTTCCAAAAGCGTCGTTTCAATGCCGCTGTCAAGTGGCTGAAGAAAGCTATCGAAGCCTCTCCCGAAGAACCTCTATACCCATGCCAGCTTTCAGTGGTCTACACGGAAGTTGGCTCTTATCATGCGGCCAACCAGGTGTTGACGGAAGTGCTCGCCAATTTCGGTAAGGAATACGTCGACTGCTATTACTTGATGGCGAACAATTACGCTCATCTTGGTCTGCTCAGTGATGCGAAAAAATACGTGGACACGTACCTCGAACAACCAGGTGATGGGGAATTTGAGGAAGCAGCTGAACAGTTAAAGGAAATGCTGGATTCGCTTGAGGAAGAGGAAGAAGAGGATGAGGACGAGTGGGCTTTCGAAGATGAAGATGAGCTTTTGATTTATCAGGAAACCGCCTTTTATCATTTGGAACAGGAAGAGTGGGAGCAGGCGCTTCAGCTTCTTGAAGAAATGATGGACATGTTCCCTGAGTTTACGATGGCGAAGCATAAATATGCCTTCGCTCTTTATATGAACGGCAGCGAGGAAGAAGCGGTGAACCTCGAGCGCTCGATTTTAGCTGAGGACCCCTCTGACATTCACAGCCACGTGAATCTTGCCGTATTCCATTTGAAAAATGGGCAGCAGGAAGAAGCGATGCATCATATCCATCAGCTGCGCAACGTCTTTCCTATGCACGATCAGCAGAAGCTGGCCGTAGCCGAGACACTGGCGCGCGCAGGGTTTTATCAGGAATCCATCGAACGGTTCCGGGCACTGAAGGATAGACAGGTTGTGAGAAGACGGGTGTACTACAAATGGTACAGCATCGCACTTTATCATACGGGGCAGCCGGCGAAGGCTCTTCAAATGTGGGAAAAGGGCTGCAGGCAGTTCCCTTCCATGGCTGAGGAAGGCGGGCCCTGGTCGGATCAGGTATAACAACCACGGGTAGAGGAAACAGCAGGGTCTTTCTCTCTGACCGGAAACGCTGAAGCAGATCTTTGCTGAAGAGGAGAAACTTTTCTTCGAAGGTCTGTTTTCGTATGTATGTGCTGCCATGATAGGATGCGGTCTGTCCCTGTCCTGCTGCGGCTTAAGAGCCTCCCGCTCCTCTTATAAGCACATTAATGGACGGTTTTCGTATGATTTACTATGATATGTACAGGAAACAACAAGTGATTTGGAATCATAAGGAGTTGAAGATAGATGAGTGAAGAACGTATTTATGATGTAATTATCGCTGGCGCCGGTCCCGCTGGTATGACAGCAGCCGTTTATACATCTCGTGCGAATCTGGATACGCTCATGATCGAGCGCGGAATTCCGGGCGGACAGATGGCCAATACAGAAGATGTAGAAAACTACCCGGGCTATGAAAGCATTCTAGGACCGGACCTTTCTAATAAAATGTTCGACCATGCGAAGAAGTTCGGGGCAGAATATGCCTATGGCGATATTAAAGAAGTGATCGACGGGAAAGAATATAAAACAGTGAAGGCAGGCAATAAAGAGTACAAAGCCCGTGCGGTCATCGTAACGACAGGTGCCCAGTACAAAGAACTCGGCGTCCCTGGTGAAAAAGAGCTTGGTGGACGCGGTGTATCCTACTGCGCCGTATGTGATGGGGCTTTCTTCCGGGATAAAGAGCTTGTCGTGGTCGGCGGCGGAGACTCTGCCGTTGAAGAAGGCGTGTACTTGACCCGCTTTGCGAGCAAGGTAACGATTGTGCACCGCCGTGACGAACTGCGCGCTCAGAAAATTCTTCAGGATCGTGCCTTTGATAATGACAAAATTGATTTCATCTGGGATACAGTTGTCAAGACCATCAATGATCAAGATGGGAAGGTCGGCAGTGTCACGCTTCATAACAGAAAAACGGATGAAGAATATGATTTCGATACCAACGGAGCTTTCATCTATATCGGAATGATCCCGTTGAGCCAGCCGTTCACAAGCCTTGGTATTACAAACGAGCAGGGCTACATTGAAACGGACGAAACTATGGAAACGAAAGTGCCGGGCGTCTTCGCAGCTGGAGACATCCGTGAAAAAGAACTGCGTCAGATTGTCACAGCAACAGGTGACGGCAGTATTGCAGCCCAGTCTGCACAGCACTATATTGAGAATCTTCTAGAGGAATTAAAAGTCGTCAATTAAAGATATTATATTTTAACGCTGATGTAACATCTGTGAAACATTCTTTTGTTACGCTGAAGATAATTAATTGACCCCCTTTTAATAGAGTTCGCTCTATAAGACACAGGTGCTCCTCATCTGTGTCTTTTTTTTATGATCAAGTCTTGAACGTTGTCTTTCTCACAAAGAGGTCCTTTCGGAAAATCAGCTCATAATATTGTTGCCTTGTGTGTATTCATTGTATAATGGGGAGAGATGCCCTCCTGACAGAAAATGAGGTGACGACGAACGATGCAGCGTGTAGCCAATTGTGTTTTACGTTCAAAAGACAAAGTATTGATGCTTAAAAAACCGCGCAGAGGCTGGTATGTAGCTCCTGGAGGAAAGATGGAACCAGGAGAAAACATTAAGGATTCAGCTGTGCGTGAGTTTAAAGAAGAAACAGGACTTGATATTGAAAACCCTGAACTGAGGGGATCTTTTACTTTTATTATGAGGGAAGAGGAAAAGACGGCTCAGGAATGGATGATGTTCACCTTTTATACAACGAGTTATACAGGTGAACTGCTTGAGGAAAGTGAAGAAGGTGAACTGGAATGGGTCCCTGTCGATGAAGTGCTGAACAAGCCCATGGCTGAGGGTGACCGTGAGATATTCAGACATATTCTAAGCAGTGATCACCAACTTTATGGAACATTTGTATATACGACGGATTTCAAACTGATCGATCAGGATCTGGATCCGTCATGACCTGACGAATGGGGAGCGATGGAGATGCATGTAGATGCAAACGAAACTCAGCTGGTAATTATTACTGGAATGTCAGGGGCAGGGAAAACCGTAGCTGTTCAAAGCTTTGAAGATCTCGGTTTTTTTTGTGTGGACAACCTGCCGCCTGCCCTACTGCCTAAATTCCTGGAATTGATGAAGGACTCGAGCAACAACATACAGAATGTGGCGCTTGTCATGGATTTGAGAGGGCGGGAATTTTTCGATGCGCTTTTTGATTCCCTGGACAAACTGGGGAAAGAAAACTGGCTGCAGGAGCATATTCTTTTCCTTGATGCAGAGGATCAATCCCTCGTTTCAAGGTATAAAGAAACACGCCGCTCCCACCCGCTTGCCAAAGAAGGGCTTCCTCTTGAGGGAATCCGTAAAGAACGAAAAATGCTTGATGAGCTGAGGGGACGTTCCCAGACGATCATTGATACCACTTCATTGAAACCGAAGGAACTGCGGGAGCGCATTATTGAAAGCTACCGACAGAAAGAGCAGCAGGTGTTTTCGGTTCAGATGGTGTCCTTCGGCTTCAAATACGGGGTGCCGATTGACGCGGATTTAATGTTTGACGTGCGTTTCCTTCCAAATCCCCATTACGTGGAGCAGATGCGTCCGATGACAGGTCTGAATTCAGAGGTGTCCTCTTATGTGTTCAAATGGAGCGATACACAGAAGTTTCTGGAAAAGCTGAAGGATCTGCTTCAGTTCATGCTTCCCCAGTATAAACGGGAAGGCAAAAGTCAGCTTGTTGTCGCCATCGGCTGTACCGGAGGCCAGCACCGTTCTGTAGCTTTGGCGGAGCATCTATCCGAATATTTTTCAAGCGATTTCGTGACCCACGTAACCCACAGGGATATCGAAAAAAGGAAGGGTTTGTAATAGATGGATTCAAAGACGAAACCGCGTGTCGTCGTCATCGGAGGCGGCACCGGAATGCCCGTGCTCCTGCGGGGACTGAAAAAATTACCTGTTGATCTTTCAGCCATCGTAACGGTTGCTGATGACGGGGGGAGTTCAGGAAGACTCCGAACGGAAATGGCCATCCCTGCTCCGGGAGATATCCGAAATGTGGTAGCTGCTCTGTCAGATGCAGAGCCTATGCTGCTCGACTTGTTTCAGCACCGCTTCTCCAACGGCAACGGTCTTTCCGGCCATTCTATGGGAAATCTCCTTCTGGCAGCCATGGCGTCCATGACAGGGGATTTTTATAAAGGGATTAAGGAAATCTCCCGGGTGTTGAATGTCCGTGGAAATATCTATCCCATTGCCAACCACAGCATGAACCTTCACGCGGAAATGGAGGACGGGACGATCGTAACCGGCGAATCAAGCATACCCAAACAAGGAAAACGAATAAAACGGGTGTTTGTCAGTCCTACACCGGTCCAGCCGCTTCCGGAAGCCGTGGAAGCCATCCAATCGGCGGATTTAATTGTCATCGCTCCGGGCAGTCTATATACGAGCATCCTGCCGAACATTATCATTCCTGAAATCGGTCATGCGCTGAAAGAAACGAAGGCAAAAGTAACGTATATCTGCAACGTTATGACCCAGGAAGGCGAAACATCCGGCTATTCTGCAGGTGATCATATCCAGGCACTGGTTGATCATATCGGCCGTGACGTGGTACAGTCAGTAATTGTGCACAACAGACCGATTGATCAGCACGTCCGTAAAAAGTATGCCGAAGAAAATGCTGAACCGGTGATTTATGATATTGACCGGATCAAATCGATGGGTGTCCAAGTGATTGAAGAAGATATTATTGATCATGATAAAGTGATGCTGCGCCATGATACAGCT
The DNA here is from genome assembly GCF_056158365.1 of Halobacillus sp. AWH4_228. Taxonomy (NCBI): domain Bacteria; kingdom Bacillati; phylum Bacillota; class Bacilli; order Caryophanales; family Bacillaceae; genus Halobacillus; species Halobacillus sp. AWH4_228. Next base: position 1,193,162 of record NZ_JBSWTE010000001.1, read on the forward strand.
AAATTGGCGCGTCTTTTACATTCCATGCTCTAAGAAAGAGATTGTTGTTAGGAAAGGGGGGATCGGAATGTCCTTTGCATCAGAAATTAAGAAAGAGCTGACCAACGTAGAAGCAGATATGGGATCGATGGAAGCGGAACTGGCTGCGCTCGTACGGATGAATGGAACGTTCTCCTTATCGAACCGCCAGTACATTCTGGATGTGCAGACGGAAAACGCGGCTATTGCCCGCAGGATCTATACACTGATCAAGAAGATTTACCCATACCCTGTTGAACTTCTTGTGCGTAAAAAAATGCGTTTGAAGAAGAATAATGTATATATTGTAAGACTTGCGGAAAAGGCGGATGTTGTTTTGGAGGACCTTGAAATACTAAAAGGACCGTTATCCATAAACCCCAATATTCCCCAGAAGTATTTGAAAGATACGAGTTGTAAACGGGCGTATTTGAGAGGGGCCTTTCTTGCCGGAGGTTCTGTCAATAATCCGGAAACTTCTTCTTATCATCTGGAAATTTATTCTGCTGATGAGGAACACAACGAGGCGTTGTGTAAGCTGATGAACAGCTTTGACCTGCATGCCCGCACGCTGAGCAGGAAAAAAGGATACATCACTTACTTGAAAGAAGCCGATAAGATCACAGAGCTGATCAGCAACATCGGCGCCCATCAGGCGTTATTCAAGTTTGAAGATGTCCGGATTGTAAGAGACATGAGAAATTCCGTAAACCGTCTGGTGAACTGCGAGACGGCCAATCTGAATAAAACCATTGGGGCGGCTTTCCGCCAGGTGGAGAATATAAAATTCATCAAACGGACAGTAGGACTGGAGGCTCTTCCGGATAAGCTTCAGGAGATTGCTTCCCTTCGTCTTGAGTACCAGGAAGTTTCACTGAAGGAACTAGGGGAATACGTTTCAGGCGGAACAATCAGTAAATCCGGCATTAACCACAGACTGAGAAAAATTGATGAATTCGCTGACCGGGTTAGAAAAGGTGAAGTCACAGAAAAGTCCAGAAACTGATTCATCTTCGGATTCATTCGTGCTATAATAAAAGACAATTATAACGCTTTCGTAAGGAGAGCGTTCTTTTTTCACCCATTTGATAACGCTTACAAAAGTGGTGTGAACAAGAAAGGAGAATGACCAGTGTTGGAAAAAACGATTAAAATCGAATTGGAAACCGGCCTTCAGGCAAGACCTGCTGCCTTGTTTGTTCAGGAAGCTAATAAATTTTCCGCGGACATCTTCATTGAAAAAGAGGAAAAACGTGTGAATGCAAAAAGTATCATGGGGTTAATGAGTCTTGCGGTAGGCACCGACGAAGAAGTGAAAATTATCGCAGACGGGTCTGATGAAGAACAGGCCATTCAAATGTTAACGGCATTTGTGCAGCCTGCGTAAGCTTCATTATGTGAATCAATGAACGTGTCGAATAAGAGAACGTTCTCATATAAAACATAAAAAATCCGCTGGAACTCCAGCGGATTTTCAAGAGATGTCATTAAACGTTCTTTTCCATCACTTTGTCGATTAGTCCGTACTCAACAGCTTCGTGTGCAGACATGAAGTTGTCACGGTCTGTATCGCGTTCGATGACCTCATACGGCTGACCTGTGCGTTCGGCAAGAATCTGGTTCAGTTTCTCGCGCATTTTGATGATACGCTTTGCGTGGATTTCAATGTCAGAGGCCTGACCCTGTGTACCGCCTAGTGGCTGGTGGATCATGACTTCACTGTTTGGAAGAGCGTAACGCTTCCCAGGCTCACCAGCGTTCAGAAGGAAGGCACCCATAGATGCTGCCATACCTGTGCAGATGGTAGATACGTTCGGCTTGATGAACTGCATCGTATCGTAGATCGCCATTCCTGCAGTAATGGAACCACCTGGTGAGTTAATGTATAGGGAAATATCTTTTTCAGGGTCATCTGCTGCAAGGAACAACAGCTGAGCTACAACAGAGTTCGAGATGTTGTCATCGATCGGGCTGCCGAGCATAATGATCCGGTCTTTAAGTAAGCGGGAGTAGATGTCATAAGCACGCTCTCCCCGGTTTGTTTGTTCAATAACTGTAGGGACTAAATTCATTGTAAGTTCCTCCTTATCATCACTTGATTATCTTTGAGATACATTCATCATACCTTTAAGGTCAATAAAGGTCAAACAAAAACAATCGACGATATCCGCAGCCGTTAAATCAGACGGAAGACACGGATTCCTTCTACCATCATACCCTTAATTGTCTGTAATAAACGTAGGATATAAAAATCCGTGGAACATCCGATGACCTTCTATGTACATGTTTAAAGATCTCATTTCCTGGTCACTGTGCAGGAAGGGTCCGCGGAGTTCCAGGGTCCCGGCGGATCGTTTTATCATAAGTATACGTACCAAAAGAAATTATTTTTCAAAAACGGGTTGCGTAATCAGTGGTCATTCATTATAATAGTATTTGCATGTCGCTTCTGCGCCTGTAGCTCAGTCGGATAGAGCGGTAGATTCCGGTTCTACGTCAGTCGGGGGTTCGAATCCTCTCAGGCGCGCTGTCTAAAATAGACCTTCCTTTTGGAAGGTCTATTTTTTTATTCCTTCTATTATTATGGTACAATAATAGTAGGATAAAGTAGACAGTTACATGCATGTTATTTAAACATCTTATGAACAGTAATCTTACGGCAGTTATACGAACGTTTATTTGGGTAAGTTATTCCAATGTAGTTTCTAAATGAGGCGTCGTATGTTATGATTATTTTATGTACTGTAGGACTTTTCGCTTTATTTAGAAGAGGGGTATCTATGACAAACCTAATCCGTTACAAAATCTTGGCGACCGAACAAGTGTCTGAAGACCGGCGGATTCACGTGTTTGATATGCAGAAGCAGCAGAAGTTGTCGTTTAATTACGAGTTACTGAAAAGAACTCCGGAAAACTATGTAGGCGAAGGGTTGGCGGAATTTTTACATCGCAGAAAACTCAAAATCGATAATGGCTTTTATGATAAAAAAGGGCACGCATCTTGAATGTGTGTCCTTTTTATTGTGAGGTAGGAACAAGTCCTGTACAAAAAAGATAGGATAAGGGGAGGGGATGGCATGCAGACAGCCGTTCTGTATAGGAAGAACGGATGCACGTTGTGTGATGAAGTGAGGGCCCTGTTGTCTTTGTTTTCTGTGGAAGTGTCAGAAGTAGATATCGAAACAGACCCGGAGCTCCATGAGAAGTATTTTCTCGAAATACCAGTCGTGAGGATCAATGAAGAGGAACTGGACTATCGGACCATTGATTACTTTGAGCTGCAAAAGCGTTTACAATAAAAAACCATGGGTTTTCTGCTTGCACCCGTACCCCCTCACTGTTAAGATAAAAAATGTAATGAGATATTTTTTTGCTCCTAGCGGGACATAATATGACTACCTGGGACGTAATTCATCCCAGTCGGCAGTTTTTTCAAAGAAGGGGCTTTTTCCATGCGAGCGTTCATCGATCTACAAAAAAAATTATTCCCTGATGTCCTGGACGTTATTCAGAGGCGCTATCAGCTGCTTCATTACATCCAGATCATGCAGCCCGTCGGAAGAAGAGCATTGGCTGAAAACGTCAATCTTGCCGAACGGACGGTACGCAGCGAGGTGGACTTCTTAAATCAGCAGGGAGCTGTTGAAATTACATCAAGAGGCATGCATCTCAGCTATGAGGGGCAGAACATCCTTGAGCAGCTGGCTGAATTTATAAAGGAAGTTACAGGCATTAAGGTTTTGGAGCAACAGTTAAAGGATAAATTAAATCTGGATTACGTTGTTGTTGTTCCTGGTGATAGTGATGAGCTCAATTGGGTAAAACAAGAGATGGGAAAAGCTTGTGTCCAGTATTTGAAAGGCCATATGAGTCCTGAACAGGCCATTGCCATTACAGGTGGAACAACGATGGCATCCGTTGCCCAGATGATGACCTCATTCAAGGGCGCCGATCAATGCCTGTACGTACCTGCCAGAGGCGGGCTGGGTGAAAGAGTGGAAAATCAGGCCAATACGATTTGTGCGGAGATGGCAAAAAAAGCAAAGGGCGACTACCGTTTGTTATATGTACCCGACCCGCTGAGCGAGGAATCCTATAAAACGATAAAAGAAGAGCCTTCCATCAAAGAAGTTCTCGACATTATCCGTCATGCCGACATCGTTATCCATGGTGTTGGAGATGCAATGACCATGGCACAACGGAGAAAGACATCTCCGGAGCAGCTGGAGCTGATCCAGCAGTATGAAGCCGTGGGAGAAGCATTTGGATACTATTTCAATCGTATGGGTGAAATCGTTCATAAGGTTCGCACCGTTGGTCTGCAGCTTGAGGATCTGAACAGATCCCGGCATGTCATTGCCGTTGCCGGAGGCCGGTCAAAGGCTCAGGCAATCGCTTCTTATTTCCAGCCCGGACAGAGTAATGTCCTCATCACAGATGAAGGGGCTGCACAAGAGTTAATAAGGGATTTTTCCCTTTAAATAAAATGATTTTTATCATTCAAGGAGGAATTTTGCATGACAGTAAGAATTGGTATTAATGGTTTTGGACGTATTGGACGTAACGTATTCCGTGCTGCACTTAACAACAATGATGTAGAAGTAGTGGCGGTTAACGATCTAACAGATGCGAATATGCTTGCACACCTTCTTCAGTATGACACTGTACACGGTGCTCTTTCTGAAAAAGTAACAACAAACGGTGACAACCTGATTGTTGGCGGCAAAGAAATCAAAGTACTATCTGAAAAAGATCCAGCACAACTTGGCTGGGGCGATCTTGGAGTAGATGTTGTGATCGAATCTACAGGACGCTTCACTCAGCGCGAAGATGCGAAGAAACACATCGACGCCGGTGCTAAGAAGGTCATTATCTCTGCTCCAGCGAAGCAGGAAGACCTTACAATCGTTATGGGTGTTAACGAAGATCAGTATGATAAGGATTCCCATCACGTTATTTCCAACGCTTCCTGCACAACGAACTGCCTGTCTCCAGCAGCGAAAGTTCTTGATGAGAAGTTCGGTCTTAAGCGTGGTATGATGACAACGATCCACTCTTACACAAACGACCAGCAAATCCTTGACCTTCCACACAAAGACTACCGTCGTGCGCGTGCTGCAGGTCAAAACATTATCCCAACAACTACTGGTGCGGCACAAGCTGTTGCAAAAGTACTTCCACACCTTGATGGTAAACTAAGCGGAATGGCGATGCGTGTACCAACAATGAACGTATCTATCGTTGACTTCGTTGCGGAACTTGAAAAAGACGTAACAGCTGAAGAAGTAAACGAAGCACTTCGTGAAGCTGCTGAAGGCGACCTTAAAGGTGTTCTTGCTTACAGCGACGAGCCACTTGTATCTTCTGACTACAATGGCAACACGAACTCTTCCATCATTGATGGTCTTTCTACAGCAACTCTTGAAAACAACATGGTTAAAGTTGTCACTTGGTACGACAACGAAACTGGTTACTCCAACCGTTGCGTAGACTTGGCTGTATACCTTAAAAACCAAGGCTTGTAATATCTGAGTCTTTTTAGAAAATACTAGGAAAAGAAGGAAAGGAGGAGGTCTCATGTCCTCCTCCTTTATCCTTGTTTTTCTGTTTTCTGCTTGTCTGCGTTTCTGTTCCTTCAAGGTGTGGAAACGTACATAAGGGCAGATGTTTAACGACCAAAACCAAGGAGGTTGTCATTCTATGAATAAACAAACGATTCGCGACGTTGAAGTGAATGGAAAAACGGTCTTCTGCCGCGTAGACTTCAACGTACCAATGAGCGATGGAGAGGTAACAGATGACACAAGAATTAAAGCTGCTCTTCCGACAATCCAGCACCTGACTGGAAACGGAGCGAAAGTCATTCTTGCCAGTCACCTGGGACGACCTAAAGGAGAAGCGGTACAGGAGCTTCGACTTGATCCTGTAGCTGACCGTCTAAGTGATCTTCTTGGACAGACGGTTATTAAAACAGATGAAGTATTCGGTAATGAAGTCAATCAGGCCATTTCAGAATTGAACAATGGTGATGTGCTTCTTATTGAAAACGTACGCTTCCATCCTGGTGAAGAAAAGAACGATGCTGAACTTGCGAAGGCTTTCGCAGACATGGCTGATCTTTTCGTTAACGATGCCTTCGGTGCTGCCCACCGTGCCCATGCGTCAACAGCGGGTGTAGCTGAACATATCCCGGCCGTTGCCGGTTTCCTTATGGAAAAGGAAATCAATGTACTCGGCAAAGCTTTATCCAACCCTGAGCGCCCTTTCACAGCCATTGTTGGTGGAGCGAAAGTGAAAGACAAAATCGGCGTGATTGATAACCTGATTGATAAAGTGGACAATCTGATCATCGGCGGTGGACTGGCTTATACATTCGTAAAAGCCCTCGGCCACGAAATCGGTAAATCCCTTCTTGAAGAAGACAAAATGGATCTTGCCAGAGAGTACATGAAGAAGGCAGAAGAAAAAGGCGTGAACTTCTACATGCCGGAAGACGTTATCGTTGCTGATGACTTCTCTGATTCTGCCAATAAAAAAGAAGTAGCGATTGACAGCATCCCTGCAGACTGGGAAGCGCTTGATATCGGTCCGAAAACGAGAGAAAAATACGCCAACGTCATCAAGGAATCCAACCTGATCATCTGGAACGGACCTATGGGCGTATTTGAAATTGAATCCTTTGCCAATGGTACGAAAGCCGTTGCTGAAGCTCTGTCCGAGACAGAAGGCTACAGCGTGATCGGCGGTGGAGATTCAGCAGCAGCTGTTGAGAAATTCGGCTATGCATCTGATATGAACCACGTATCCACCGGCGGCGGTGCTTCCCTTGAATTTATGGAAGGTAAAGAACTTCCAGGGGTTGCTCTACTAAACGATAAGTAAAAAGGAGAGGTGAAGCAGTCATGCGTAAACAAGTAATCGCAGGTAACTGGAAAATGAACAAAACGCACCGTGAAGCGGAAGATTTCATTCAGACAGCTAAAAACGAAGTGCCATCTGCCGAACAGGTGGAATCCATCGTTGTAGCTCCATTCCCTTTTCTACAAAAGCTTGTAGAGGAAACAGAAGGAACGAGTCTGAAAATCGGTGCACAGAACATGCACTTTGAAGAGAACGGCGCTTTCACAGGTGAAGTCAGTCCTGTTATGTTGAAAGAGCTGGGAGTGTCCCACGTTGTTCTCGGCCACTCTGAACGCCGTGAAATCTTCAAGGAAACAGATGAAGATGTCAACAAAAAAGTCCACGCCGCTTTCAAGCACGGCCTGACTCCAATCATCTGTGTCGGTGAATCCCTTGAACAGCGTGAAGCCAATGAGACGATGGATGTTGTAGAAGGTCAAGTGAAAAAAGCACTTGAAGGACTTACAAACGAGCAGTGTGCAGAAACGATCATTGCCTATGAGCCGATCTGGGCGATTGGTACAGGCCGCACAGCAACTTCTGAGCAGGCCAATGAAGTGTGCACACACATCCGTAAAGTTGTCAGCGAGTACGTGAATGCCGATGCTGCTGATGCGGTCCGCATCCAGTACGGCGGAAGTGTAAAACCTGCAAACGTGGATGAGCTGCTTTCCCAGTCTGACATTGACGGAGCTCTTGTGGGAGGCGCAAGCCTTGAAGCAGATTCTTTCCTAAAACTTGTGGAGGCAGGTAAGCATGAGTAATCAGAACTTAGCTGCGTTAATCATTCTTGACGGCTATGCCATCCGTGATGAAGAATTCGGAAATGCCGTGAAGCAGGCCAACACGCCAAATTTTGACCGTTACTGGAACCAGTTCCCTCATTCTCAGCTCACGGCGAGTGGAGAGGCTGTTGGACTTCCTGCAGGCCAGATGGGGAACTCTGAAGTAGGTCACTTGAACATTGGTGCCGGCCGTGTGGTTTATCAAAGCTTAACCCGTATTAATCTTGCGATCCGTGAAGGCGACTTCTTTGATAATGAAGTTCTCAAGGATGCTGTTAAAAAAGCAAAGGAAAAAGGTAAGGCCCTTCACATCTTCGGCTTGTTGTCTGATGGTGGAATTCACAGCCATATCGAGCATATGAAAGGCACGCTGAAACTGGCCGAACAGGAAGGATTGGAACAAGTATTCCTCCACGCTTTCCTTGATGGACGTGACGTTGGTCAGCAATCTGCCAAAACCTATGTGAAGCAGGCACAGGAAGCTATGGAGGAAATCGGCATCGGCCGTATGGCTACGATTTCCGGCCGCTATTACGCTATGGACCGCGACAATCGCTGGGAACGCGTACAGAAGGCCTATGATGCGATCGCTTACGGAGAAGGTCTAACGTATCAGGACCCGATTCAGGCGATTGATGATTCCTACAAACAGGAAGTCTATGATGAATTCGTAGAACCTGTCGTTCTTACGGATGATGACGGTCAGCCGATCGGTAAAGTGGAGGACGAGGATAGTATCATCTTTTTCAACTTCCGTCCTGACCGTGCCATCCAGCTGTCCCGCACATTTGCCAATGATGATTTTGATGGGTATGACCGTGGGGAGAACGCTCCGAAAAACCTTCACTTTGTGAGCATGACACAGTACAGCGATCAAGTGAAAAGCCATATCGCGTTCCCACCGAACGATCTGAAAAATACGATCGGGGAAGTGCTGGCCGATAACGATATGAAACAGCTTCGTATCGCAGAAACGGAAAAATACCCGCACGTAACCTTCTTTATGAGCGGCGGCCGCGAAGCTGAATTCGACGGGGAAGAGCGCATCCTTATCGATTCACCTAAAGTGGCAACGTACGATTTACAACCGGAAATGAGTGCTTATGAAGTGACAGATGCTCTCCTTGCAGAGCTTGATGCGGATAAGCACAATGCGATTCTCCTGAACTTCGCCAATCCGGATATGGTCGGTCACTCAGGCATGCTTGAGCCGACAATCAAAGCGATTGAAGCTGTCGACGAATGTCTTGGTAAAATCGTTGATAAAATTCATGAAAAAGGCGGACACGCCATTATTACAGCGGACCACGGGAACTCTGACGAAGTGACGACTTTGGATGGAGATGCCATGACCGCACACACGACAAACCCTGTGCCTGTCATTGTGACAAAAGAGGGCGTCGATCTCCGCGAAGGCGGAATTCTTGGTGATCTTTCACCAACCCTGCTGGAACTGCTGAATGTAGAGCAGCCGCAGGAAATGACTGGACAATCATTAATTAAAAAATAAGGGAGAGATATTAATGCCATATATTACTGACGTATATGCACGTGAAGTCCTTGACTCTCGTGGTAACCCAACAGTTGAAGTTGAAGTTTATACTGAATCCGGAGCTTTCGGTACAGCTCTAGTCCCAAGTGGAGCATCTACAGGTGAGTATGAAGCTGTAGAACTTCGTGATGGTGACAAAAACCGTTACCTTGGAAAAGGTGTTCAAAACGCCGTTGACAACGTAAACGAAAAAATTGCTCCAAAACTTCTTGGTATGGATGCAACCCAGCAGGTGATCATCGACCAAATGATGAGAGAGCTTGATGGTACAGAAAACAAAGGAAACCTTGGTGCCAACGCAATCCTTGGTGTTTCCATGGCCGTTGCCCACGCAGCAGCTGAAGTGGTTGGACAGCCTCTTTACAAATATCTTGGAGGATTCACAGCGAATACTCTTCCAACACCAATGATGAACATCCTTAACGGTGGAGAGCACGCGGACAACAACGTGGACATCCAGGAGTTCATGGTTATGCCTGTAGGAGCTCCTACTTTCAAGGAAGCTCTACGCATGGGTGCGGAAATTTTCCACTCCCTTAAGAAAGTACTAAGCAGCAAAGGCTACAACACTGGTGTCGGTGATGAAGGTGGATTTGCTCCTGACTTAGGTTCTAACGAAGAAGCTCTTTCTACAATCATCGAAGCGATTGAAGCAGCTGGCTACAAGCCGGATGCTGAAGTGAAGCTTGCGATGGACGTTGCCTCTTCTGAAATTTACGAAGATGGTAAGTACAACCTGAAAGGTGAAGGCGTTGTACGTACTTCTGAAGAAATGGTGGACTGGTACGAAGAGCTTGTGAACAAGTATCCAATCGTTTCTATCGAAGATGGTCTTGACGAGAACGACTGGGAAGGTACGAAACTTCTTACAGACCGTATCGGCGACCGCGTACAGCTTGTAGGGGACGACTTGTTCGTAACCAACACAGAAAAGCTTTCCCGTGCGATTGAAGAGGGTGTAGGAAACTCCATCCTTATCAAAGTGAACCAGATCGGTACACTTACTGAAACATTCGAAGCCATTGAAATGGCGAAGCGCGCCGGCTACACAGCCGTCATCTCCCACCGTTCTGGTGAAACAGAAGATGCTACGATCGCTGACATCGCTGTTGCGACAAACGCCGGTCAAATTAAAACAGGTGCTCCGTCCCGTACGGACCGCGTAGCGAAATACAACCAGCTTCTTCGTATCGAAGATCAGCTGCTTGGTACAGCCGTTTACGCTGGTGAGAAAGCTTTCTACAACCTGAATAAGTAATTCTGCTCAAAAGCCTCTCTGATGGATTCAGAGAGGCTTTTTTATGTGATAAACTAGATACATACGTTAATGGAGTAGGAGAACGATCACGAATGAAGAAGTTCATTGTAATGGGAATGATCATCACTCTGTTGTACAGCGCGTACACGGCTTATTCGGTATGGACCTTCGGGGAAGGCAGCCAGCCGCCTGAGGCGGATGCCGCCATCGTGCTGGGAGCTGCTCAGTGGAATGGTAAACCGAGCCCGGTATTTGAAGGGCGCTTGAAGCAGGGAATTGAGCTGTATGAGAAAGGGCATGTGGACTACCTGATCTTTACAGGCGGAAAAAGTGAACAGGCTGCTTCCTCTGAAGCGGAAGTAGGACGGGAGTATGCTTTGGAAAAAGGAGTCCCTGAAGAAGATATCCTTTATGAAGACAGCTCTTTGATGACAGAAGACAATATCATCAATGCAAAGGAAGTAACAGAGGAAAAAAACTTAGAAACGTTTTTAATTGTCAGCGATCAGTTTCATTTAAAGCGGGCAGTCGCTATGGCAGAGAGTTATGGGATGTCTGCCAAAGGTGTACCGACCCAGTATTCAGCTTATCAATCGCTGGATACAAAGCTGCCTTTCTTTCTCCGGGAGTGGGGTTTCTGGATGGGGCACCAGCTGACCAATCTGCTGATTGTTTGAGGTGAGGAAGATGGAATTAGTGGAAGCGGTGAAAAAACGCCGTTCGATTCACGAATATGAACCGAAACTTGTGGATGAAGAGGTGTTGAAAAATATTTTCCGTACAGCGGCATGGGCGCCGACCCATCGGATGAAAGAGCCGTGGAATGTTCACCTTTACCAGGAACAGGGAAAAGAACGTTACGCAGAGGCTGTGCTCGACAGCTATGAGCGTCAAGGGTTCTTTGAAGGCTATGATGAAGAGAAATCCCGGCAGTTGAAAAAGGGGATTGGTGATTTTCTTCTGCAGATTCCACACCACGCTCTCATTTACATGCCGAAGGACGAAGATGAGCGCAAGTTCGAAGAAGACTATGCAGCCGTATGTGCGTATATTCAAAATGTCCAGCTGCTTGCCTGGGAAGCTGGTGTAGGCGTACTCTGGACGACCAGTCCTTACCTTCACGATCCAGAGTTTGCAAAGGGAGTAGGTGTGGATCCATCTTTCTATAAACTGGTCTCTGTGCTTCAGATCGGCTATCCAAAGCGGATCCCTAAAGCGAAACAGCGCACAGATATTGGAGATAAAATGAAGGTTATTCGAACATAAAAAAGCTGACACCCTAGCGGGTGTCAGCTTTTTTTGCTGGGTGTACAGCTTCTTTATCCTCAGGCAGAGGGTCGATGGTATGGTTATATTCATAACCTTTATGAACAGCCATTCCGAACAATGCGGCAATGCCTAAGACAATACCAATACAGACAATCATAATGACTGCGAAAGTCAAAAGCTTCACCACTTTCTTCTTTGTCATGGCAGGGTCATTCACAACTGGTCGGTTTTATTGTCCCCCATCCTTTGAGGAAAATTACTTCATCTGTGTTTTTTCTTTAATGAAGGCAACGACTTCTTCGGCGGTACCCATAGAAAGAATTTCGTCTTTATAAGCAGCGAGTTCTTTCTTGGACAGATCCTTGATCTGTGTACGGGCAGGAAGGATGGACGTGGCACTCATGCTGAACTCATCCAGGCCTAGCCCAAGCAGGATCGGGATGGCAATCTCATCGCCGGCCATCTCTCCGCACATACCGGCCCATTTGCCTTCTGCGTGCGCAGCTTCGATGACGTTGTTGATCAGATTCAGAATCGCCGGGTTGTATGGCTGGTACAAGTAGGACACGCGTTCGTTCATACGGTCGGCAGCCATTGTATATTGAATCAGGTCATTGGTTCCAATACTGAAGAAATCCACTTCTTTAGCGAACTGACGGGCAATGACAGCTGTCGCTGGAATTTCCACCATCATACCGATTTCAATGCCATCAGCAATGTCATACCCTTCGCTTGTCAGATTGGCACGCTCTTCTTCAAGGATCGATTTAGCTTGACGGAACTCATCAAGAGTAGCGATCATTGGGAACATGATCTTCAAGTTTCCGTGGACACTCGCACGCAGCAATGCACGCAGTTGAACACGGAAGATATCATCACGCTCCAGGCACAGACGGATTGCGCGGTACCCAAGGAACGGGTTCATTTCTTCAGGAAGATCAAGGTAGGAAAGCTCCTTATCTCCACCGATATCAAGCGTACGGACGACAACAGGCTGGTCACCCATTTGCTTCAGTACTGAGGAGTAGGCTTCAAACTGCTCTTCTTCCGTAGGGAGCTGGCTCTTGCCCATGTATAGGAATTCTGTACGGTAAAGGCCGACACCTTCCCCGCCGTTGTTCAGGACACCTTCAACGTCTTCCGGCGTACCAATGTTGGCTACAAGCTCCACGTGCTCTCCTTCAGAGGTGAGGGTAGGCTCGTCTTTCAGCTTCGCCCACTCCTGTTTCTGCTTCTCGAAGTCTTCCTGCTTCTGTTGGTAAGTAGAAATCTGTTCTTCAGATGGATCAACGATGACGTCGCCGTTGATGCCGTCTACAATAATCATGATATCCTTCCCAGCTTTGGCCGTGATCTCTTTTGTACCGACAACGGCCGGGATTTCAAGAGAGCGGGCCATAATGGCTGAGTGGGATGTACGTCCACCAATATCTGTTGTGAACCCTTTAACGAACTGTTTGTTCAACTGAGCGGTATCGGAAGGTGTCAGATCATCCGCTACAATGACAACTTCTTCATTGATAAGTGCAGGATCCGGGAACGTAACGCCAAGCAGGTGAGCCATTACACGTTTCGTTACATCATTGATGTCCGCAGCGCGTTCGCGCATATACTCATTGTCCATGTTCTTGAACATGTCGATGAACATATTCGCTGTTTCGGAAAGAGCTGCTTCTGCGTTAACGTTATCATTTTTAATTTTGTCTTCAATCGGCTGGATCAATTCTGGATCACTAAGAACGAGCAGGTGGGCTGAGAAAATTTCTGCATGCTCATCACCAAGTGATTTTTTTGTATGGGCCTTGATTTTTTCAAGTTCTGTTTTTGAGATCTCAAGCGCATCTTGAAGACGGGAGATCTCTTGTTCCGGATCTTCTACTTTCTTTTTATCGAAAGAAAGGTCCGGAGCTTCCAGACGGTAGACTTTTGCGATGGCAATACCGCTGGAAGCTGCAATACCTTGAAGCTGTGTCATGCTGTTATTCCCCCAAGCTTTCATTCTTCATTGTTGTTTCCAAGTGATCGATCGCTTCCTGTTCGTCACTGCCTTCTGCCGTGATTTTCACTTCGGCATTAGCTGGAATCCCAAGACTCATGATGCCCATGATGGACTTCAGATTAACGGATTTTTCTTTGTAGTGAAGATTAATATCAGACTCGTACTTCCCGGCGTTCTGGACTAGAACGGTCGCAGGACGAGCGTGTACACCATCAGCAGATGTAATTGTAAAAGTTTTTTCTACCATAGTAGATATCCTCCTTATAAAAATTGGTTGTTATTGAATTACCCTAACTTTCTTATTTTAAGCCTTTTGGAGGTCTTTTTTCAAGAATCCTACGACAATTGCAGAAAGAATTGACCCGGCAATAATAGCCAGCAGATAAAGAAGGATTTGTCCGATTCCACCTTCAACAAGTGGAGCTACGATAATACCGCCGTGCGGGGCGCGGAGACCGATACCGAACAACATTGTCAGCATACCAGTGAGCGCACTTCCGGCTACCATGGATGGAATGACACGAACCGGATCGGCAGCTGCGAACGGAATCGCTCCTTCTGTAATGAAGAAAGCACCGAGTGGATAAGCGGCCTTACCTGTTTCGCGTTCTTCTTTCGTGAATTTATTTTTGAAGAATGTTGTGGCAAGTCCCATAGCAAGTGGTGGAACCATTCCACCAGCCATTGCAGCAGCAATAAACGTATAGTTCCCTGCATCAAGCGCTGCAATGCCGAATGTGTAGGCCGCTTTGTTGACAGGGCCGCCCATATCGACCGCCATCATGCCGCCGACAATCAATCCGAGCAGAGCGAGGTTGGAACCGCTCATGGAATCCAGAAGATCAAACAACCACGTGTAAACGCTTGTTAAAGCCGGGTTGATCAAAAGCATAATCATACCTGTACCGAAGATGGCGAACACAGGATAAAGCAGGACTGTTTTCAAGCCGTCCATAACAGCAGGCAGGCCTTCAAGCATTTTCTTCACGCCAAGTGTTAAATAACCAGCAAGGAAACCAGCAATAAGTCCACCTAAGAAACCGGAGCCATTTCCTGCACCTTCGACGGTCTGTGTAATGGCAATCAAACCACCGACCATACCAGGAGCAAAACCAGGTCTGTCCGCAATACTGGATGCGATAAAGCCGGCCAGTACAGGGACGAGCAGGAAGAAGGCATTGCCGCCGCCGATAATGCTGAGCATTTCAGCGAATCGGTTGTATTCAGCACTGTTCGGGTCGGCTGAGTTGATTCCCCAGAAGAAGGAGATCGCAATTAGGATTCCCCCTCCGACAACGAATGGGAGCATGTTGGAAACACCATTCATCAGATGCTTGTAAAAGCCAGTCCGCTGGCCTTTTTCACTGGAGGCTTCCTTGGAGCTGCCTCCACTTCCCTGAAACACAGGAGCATCCTGATTCAAGGCTTTATTGATCAGTTCCTTCGGCTCGTGAATCGCTTTGGCTACAGGCACTTCAATGACATGCTTTCCATGGAAATCTTCCATATCCACCTTTGTATCAGCAGCTACAATAATAGCTGCAGCGTCAGCGATGTCTTCTTTCGTCAAACGGTTTTTTACACCGCTGGATCCGTTCGTCTGTACTTTAATCGGTACGCCCATTTCCTTCGCTGTAGCTTTCAGCTTATCAGCAGCCATGTACGTGTGGGCAATTCCAGTCGGACACGCGGTGACGGCCAGGATTTTTCCGGAAGGCTGATCGTTGGTCTCCTCATCAGGCTCCTCGTCCTCGGCTTCTTTCGCATTAATCGCTGCAATGATTTCCTCTTTCGTCTGAGCGGCTTCCAACTGCTCACGGAATGTATTATCCATCAGGAAAGAGGATAGACGGGAGAGTGTTTCCAAGTGCGTGTTGTTTGCCCCCTCGGATGCAGCAATCATAAAGAATAAATGTGTCGGCTGGCCATCAAGGGACTCATAATCAAGGCCTTCCTGTGAGCGTCCGAATGCAATGGCGGGATTCTGGACAGCACTTGTTTTCGCATGGGGGATGGCGATTCCATCTCCGATTCCCGTTGTGCTTTGGCCTTCTCTATCTTCGATCGCTTTCTTAAAGCCATTCCGGTCGTTTAGACGGCCGGCTTCATCCAGCTTATCGACTAATTCATCGATCGCTTCCGGCTTTGAAGAAGCGGACATGTTCAGTACAATCGTCTCTTCTGTTAACAAGTCAGTAATTCTCATTTCGAATCACTCCTTTATTGAATTGGTGATACGTTGATTTGCTCAAGCAGGTGAAGAACATCCTCCTGCTCACAAAGGTCATCCTGAAACGCTGTAGCACTCCCAGATGCGACTCCGAATCGGAAGGCCTCTGCCAAGGACTTTCCTTCTGAATAGGCAGCGAGGAATCCCGCAACGACGGAATCACCGGCTCCTACCGAGTTTTTGACCGTCCCTTCAGGCACATTGGCATACCATTGTTCTTCGCGGCTCACATATACGGCTCCCTGGCCGCCCATGGAAACGATCACGTTTTCGACTCCTTGATCTACGAGTTTCTTCCCATAAAATGCAGCATCTTCAGGCGTGTGGATTTCTACATTATATAGATCTCCCAGTTCATGATGGTTCGGCTTCATGAGGAACAAGGGCTGGCCGAGAATCTGTGTCAGCGCTTTTCCTGATGTATCAAGAACCACTTTTGTATGATTTCTTCTGCAGATATTCGTGATCTGCTCATAATAATCACCCGGAAGAGAAGAAGGAACACTGCCAGCGAGGACTAAGATGTCTTCATTGGTCAATTGCTGAACCTGATCCAGCAGTGCCTGCTGCATGTCTTCGGACAAGGCAGGCCCCGGGCCGTTGATTTCTGTTTCGTCTCCAGATTTCAGTTTTACGTTTACCCTTGTTTTTTGACCGGTGTTCATAAACTGGTGCTGGACCCCTTCTTCGTCAAGGAAATCACGGATGAAGTCACCGCTGAAACCACCGATGAAACCGAGAGCCCTGGATTGGACACCCATCCGGTTGACGACCCTGGAGACATTAATGCCTTTTCCTCCAGGGTAGAAAAATGTCTGCCCGGCTCGGTTTAATCCACCAGCTTCAAATGAATCCACATGCATGATGTAATCAATGGATGGATTCAGCGTGCAGGTATAAATCATGTTGTCACAACCTTTATATTCGTTTTTTCGGCATAGTCCGTGTATGTCATGCCATTATCATTTGTAATAATATCTGCCTCATGTATGGCTGCGAACTGGGTGAAGGACGTTTCCCCGAACTTGGTATGATCGGCTAATATAAATCGTTCGCTCGAGAGCTGCAGTGTCCGCTGCTTAATCGCTGCTTCCTCTGGGTCCGGGGTTGTGAAACCATCCTCCAGCGTAATGCCGTTCACGCCCATGAAGCAGTTGTCAAAGCGGTACTGTTTGAGGTTCTGTAAAGCTCCTGCTCCTACAACAGCCCCCGTACGGGATTTCACCAGTCCACCGAGTACATACGTTCGAATGCCATGGTCCGTAAGAGCCAGCAGGTGATCCAGACCATTGGTTACCACGATAATATCCTTCTGTTTTAGAAAAGGAATCATTTCGTAAGTTGTCGAACCAGCATCAACAAAAACCGAATCACCATCTTTGACAAAAGAAGCGGCATAGGAAGCGATGGCCCGCTTTTCCTCTTGGAATTTCGTCTGCTTGTCCTTCATGGCCGGTTCATCGGCAGCAGACTGCTTGATCGATGCCCCGCCGTGGACGCGCCGCAGGTGACCTTGTCTTTCCAATTCATCAAGGTCGCGGCGGATGGTTGACTCTGACGCCTGAGTAACTTCGACGAGCTGTTTAATGGATGCGGTCTGATTGTTTTTGACTGTTTCTAATATCCGCTCGTGTCTTTCAGGTGTAAGCATTGGAGTCATCTCCTTGATCTTTATACTTGTATTATAAAGAAAGCCCTTTCAAAAAACAAGCATATTCTTTCAAAAACAATCAAAAAATATCAACACCAATCATGAGCCTTCTAGTAAAGGAAACGGGATGTTCTTGCCGGCTTCCGGCTTTTATGCTACATTTAAAATAGTTATTTGTACGTCTTTAGGAGGTGTTCGAACATCATGGAAACACTTGTTATCACTTTGCTGACCATAGATACAATCGCACTTATCGTTTTAGTACTTTTACAATCCGGAAAGAGTGCAGGGTTGTCCGGAGCTATTTCCGGTGGAGCTGAGCAGTTGTTCGGAAAGCAGAAAGCCCGCGGAATCGACGCTGTTCTGCATAGATCGACCGTTGTAACCGGAGTCCTGTTCTTCGTTTTGGCTTTCCTTACAGGCTATATCGTTTAATGGATGACAGCTGAACGTTAAAAACCACGCGTTTATACAATGCGTGGTTTTTCTTTTTTTAAGGGAAAATATACGGATGCAGCTGTTTTTTTTCTGCAATGATGCCCTGGAAGGTTTACGTGGGTTTTTCTGCTCATCGTTGCTTGAATCCTGTTATGAAATGCAGAGGTTTGTTGAGGGAACCAGATGGGAAGTCTGAATATAGGTTTAACCCTTCCGGCAGACGGATACGCAGAATGTGCCAGGGCGGTGTAATTTTGGTAAAATAGAATACATTGCTGAAAAGAATGAAATTTATCAATATAGGACATAGATGAAGTAAGGAGAGAATGAACATGAAGATCAAACAACCTCAGCCATTTACGTTTGAGGGAGGAGACCGTGCGGTATTATTATTACATGGATTCACCGGCCACTCTGCCGATGTGCGCATGCTGGGCCGGTTTTTACAGAAGCACGGGTACACCACCCATGCCCCTATTTATGCCGGTCATGGCAGAGAGTTTGAAGCTCTGCTTGATGCAAGACCTGAAGACTGGTGGAGCGATGTACAGGAAGCATTGAATCACTTGAGGGAACTCGGATATAAGGAAATCGCTGTGGCAGGATTGTCCCTTGGTGGTGTTCTGGGACTGAAAACCGCTTATTCCGCTCCAGTCAAAGGTCTGATCACGATGTGTTCCCCTGTTTTCTTCGATAACGAGAAACAGCTGACGAAAACGTTCGAATTCAAAGCACGTCAGTATAAGCAGCTGGAAGGAAAAGGTGAAGAGACCATTGAAAAGGAAATCCAGGACCTGCTTGATGAATCGAAGGAAATGTTCACAGAACTTGGCGGACTAATCAATGAAGTACACGATAACATTGATCAAATTTATACGCCGACCTTCGTAGTACAGGGAACACAGGATGATATGATCAATACAAGCAGTGCCGATTATATATACGAAGAGGTAGAAACAGACGATAAACAAATCAAATGGTACGAAAATTCCGGACATGTCATTACGATGGACAAGGAAAAAGAAGAACTGCATGAAGATATCCTGCAGTTCCTGAATTCCCTTGACTGGTCCTGACGCGTCTGGTCCTTCACTCAAAAGGAGGTAAGGCAATTGACGACTGAATTAAAACAGCAGATTTTAAACTTATTTAAAGAAACCGCTTCGAAGCCTCTATCTGTGCAGGAATTGCAGGATACGATGGAACTTGGAAGCTCTGAGGAATTTAAAGTATTGATGAAATCCTTAAATGAATTGGAAGAAGAAGGAGAGCTTGTCCAAACGAGGAAGAACCGTTTTGGACTTCCGGAAAAAATGAACCTGATCCGCGGCCGCATTCAAATGCATGCGAAGGGGTTCGCTTTTCTAATTCCTGATGATGAAGACAGCGACGACGTTTATATTCACCATTCCGACCTTCATTCAGCGATGAACAATGATAAAGTCTTCGTCCGTATTGAAAAACGGAAGGAAGACGGATCGCGCCCTGAAGGTGCCGTCATCCGTATATTGGAAAGGGCGACGACAAGAGTCGTGGGTACGTATGAGTCCAGCCGCAACTTTGGCTTTGTCATCGCGGATGATAAGCGGATTCCCAATGATATCTTCATTCCTAAATCCCAGAACAACGGAGCTGTAGACGGTCACAAGGTTATTGTGAATATTACCAAGTTTCCTGAAGACCGGATGAGCGCCGAAGGAGAGATTGTAGAAATCCTCGGTCACAAAAATGATCCGGGAATCGACATTCTTTCAATCATTCATAAACACGGGATAAAAATTGATTTTCCAAACGAAGTCCTGGAACAGGCAGCAGAAACGCCTGACCAGATCAGCGAGGATGAAATCAAGAACCGCAGAGATCTGCGGGACGAGACGATTGTAACGATTGACGGGGCCGATGCGAAAGATCTGGATGATGCTGTTGCGGTGAAACAGCTGGACAACGGGAATTATCACCTTGGCGTCCACATTGCTGATGTCACCTATTACGTCGGTGAAGGCTCTGCGATCGATCAGGAAGCCAGACAGCGGGCTACAAGTGTGTACCTTGTTGACCGGGTTATTCCGATGATCCCTCACAGGCTTTCCAACGGCATCTGCTCACTCAACCCTCAGGTGGACCGTCTCACTCTTTCCTGTGAAATGGAAATCAGTCCAAAAGGGGAAGTTGTTTCCCATGAGATTTTCCAAAGCGTAATCAAAACAAACGAGCGTATGACTTATAAAGATGTCAACGAAATCTTAACGAACGAAGATCCTGCCTTGATGGAAAAGTATAAAGATCTTGTTCCGATGTTCCAGAACATGGAAAACCTTGCTTCGATTCTCCGTGGTAAACGGATGGACCGCGGCGCGATTGATTTTGACTTCAAAGAAGCGGGTGTTGTCGTAGATGAGGAAGGAAAAGCCGTTGATGTGCGCCTGCGTGAGCGTTCAGTAGCAGAACGTCTCATTGAGGAATTCATGCTTGCAGCGAACGAAACGGTTGCTGAACACTTCCACTGGATGGAAGTCCCATTCATCCACCGTATCCACCAGGAGCCGGCTGAGGATAAGCTGCAGACGTTCTTCGACTTTGTAGCCAATATGGGCTACGTCGTAAAAGGAACGGCGGACAGTGTCCACCCTCAAGCGCTGCAGAAGGTGCTGGAAGAAGTGAAGGGGACGCAGGAGGATATGATCATATCCAAACTAATGCTCCGCTCCATGCAGCAGGCGAAATATGATCCGCAGGGACTTGGACACTTTGGACTTGCTACGGATTATTATACGCACTTCACGTCCCCGATCCGCCGTTATCCTGACTTGATCGTTCACCGGTTAATCCGGACGTATCTGGTAGAGAATAAGGTGGATTACAAAACGCGGAAGCATTGGAAAGACCAGATGCCGGAAATCGCCCGCCACTCCTCGGAAATGGAGCGTGCAGCAGTTGATGCCGAGCGTGAAACCGATGACCTGAAGAAAGCCGAATACATGCAGGATAAAGTCGGTGAGGAGTATGAAGGTGTCATCAGTTCTGTCACCAGCTTCGGCATGTTCGTCGAGCTGCCGAACACGGTGGAGGGTCTTGTTCATGTCAGTACTCTGACTGATGACTATTACCACTTCCATGAGAAGCAGTATGCGATGATCGGGGAACGGACTGGAAATGTGTTCCGGATCGGTGATGAGGTCACCATACGTGTAACCAACGTCAATATTGAGGAAAGAGTCGTTGACTTTGAAATTGACGGGATGAAGCCGCGTAAAGAGCGGAAGCGTCCGGAACGCCCGAAGAAAATTGAATCCAAAGGCCCCGACCGGAAGAAAGAAAAAGAGAAAAAGAAAAACAAACAGAAAGGGAACAAACCTTTCTATAGAAACAAAGGCGTTCCTAAAAAAGGAAGTAAGAAAAAGAAATAGAGTACAAAAGACGCGCCGGAAGGCGCGTCTTTTCAGTATGTAAAATAGTCTGTGTCATCCAGTTGGAATCGGCCGGATGTTGTGGGGAGGGGGGCTCGTTCCGCTTATCGGTGGATGCTTGTCCCGCGCACAGCTGAAGTTCCCACAGGTGTCACAACCGAACATTTTTTGATTCACAAGACCGGGATGGGCTGCGCTGTTGCCGCTTGCGTGGGAAAAGGTGAAGGAGAGTCTTTTTTGATGTTAAAGAATTCCCAAAGGGGCTTTCGATCCTGGCGGTAAGAAAGAAAAAAAGCTTGTAAAGAAACAGAGGCTTCTCTACAAGCTGAAAAGACGAGTCTTTAGTTTAGGCACTTAACGTGTGCTGAACATTGGCAACATCTTTTTCGTTTAAGTGGCGGGCAGACTCTTCAAGGTCCAGATCCACATAGGTGGACCATTGAGAGAGTTCCTCCCGCGGAACAATATGGTTGTTCAAAATGTGGCCTTCCTTTTCAGAACGGATGTGGTAGGAAATGAACAATTTCCCTTCCATCAATTCTCGATCGTGGGAAACAGAAACAATCATCCAGTTATCTTTTACAGATGATTCCCAATCAGATGCCAGCGCATCTTCAGCCGTAAGCTGATACACAGATGGTTCGTTATGATCAAAAAAGACAATGACGCCTTCTTTATCTTTTGTAATATATCCAGGGTTCTTCCAGGAATGACGTTTCAAAGCATGACCTTCATCTAACATTTGTGCGGCTTTCATAAAGTCCATTGCAATAAGTCCTTTCTCGTGGAAATTTTCACCTTATGGATTTTATAGACTGCAAACGCTTCCTGTCAACTGTTAGAATGAAGTTTTCACCCATTGTCCATATAAGATCCAAGGATCCTGTACATCATAGGGAGTCAGGTCAGGGATACTTTTAAATCCCAAGGGTGAAAAGTCGATCCAGCATCCCGTATTACCGGGGTTTTGTTCCCAGTGTTTAAGGACCGTTTCGAAAAAGCCGGGCTGTTCATAATGATCATCCCAGAAATATTTAACGTGGGAGTAATCGTATTTCTTTGTGTCATTTTTGATGATGATGAACCGCTGGTGGTCGGGACTGATATAGAAAGAAGAGTCACCGAGGTATTGATCAGTGAAAAAGGCTTCATCATAAGGGAAGGGATAATAACATTCATAAGGGAAAGTGCCGAGAGCGTTGCTTTTTAACGTCTGAAGGAGCTTCCGCTTATCTTCCAGATTATGGACCGTCCTCCACGCTCTCCCTTTGGTGTGTCCAGTGAGAAAATCCGGCCGCTTTAAAGTAAGGTAATGGCTTACAGGACCTTGGTCAAGCCTGAGCTTTCCAAGGACCCTCCTTGCTGGAAGGTTTCCGATGTGTGTGTTCGCACCAAGCCACCGGATGCCGGGGGAGGTGGTTAATTCGTTAATGATGGCGGAGAGAAGGTGGGTGGCGTGTCCTTTAGCCAAGTACCGCTGGTCACTGCGGAGCCTCCCCAGCATAGCAAACTGCTTCTTTCCAAATAAGCTGTAGCCGGCTACAGAGAGCATCCGTCTATCTTGGAATAAGCCGAACAGTCTATGCTCTTCAGAGGTAACAAGGCGCTCAAAAATCCGGACGACGTAATCGTCCTCAATGCCTGTTTCCATCGCCTGAAGGATGTATATATCATCCACGGTCAGCGTTTTGACCTGGAGCACCTGATTCATCGATTCTGCCCCTTTCTTCTTCTTTTTCCACCTTTATATTCTCATAATTCGAATAAGGAAGTCTATGGAGAGGCATCCGCTTTCATCAATAGGTTATCCGTTGGAATCAACGAAGTCGGCGTGGTACAATAAAGGGACGTAACAGAGGAGGAAGTCACTATGCCTAGAGGAAATGGAAAGACATTGGCTCAGAATAAAAAAGCCCGCCATGACTACACGATCGAAGAAACATTTGAAGCAGGTGTGGTTCTGCAGGGCACAGAAATCAAATCGATCCGTAACGGACGGTTGAACTTAAAGGACAGCTTCGCCCGTATTCATAAAGGAGAAGTATATCTGCATAACATGCACATTTCACCATATGAACAGGGCAATATTTTCAACCATGATCCTACACGGGCGCGTAAGCTTCTGCTGCACCGTAAGGAAATCAACCAGTTGATTGGACAGACCCAGCAGAAAGGGTATTCCCTTGTCCCTTTGAAGGTCTATATTAAAAACGGCGTCGCTAAAGTTTTAATCGGCCTTGGTAAAGGGAAGAAGAAATATGATAAGCGTGAAGATTTGAAGCAGAAACAGCAGAAGCGGGAGATCGACCGCGCAATCAAGGAAAGCTTGAAGTAAGCACGCCCCTTGAAAAAATATTTTAATATGCTATAATAGTTATTGTCGTTAATTCGACAAGCAAGACGACAGCTTGGCTGTTCTCTTTAATCCTAACGGGGACGTTACGGATTCGACGGGGATAGGTCGAGC
This sequence comes from Halobacillus sp. AWH4_228, assembly GCF_056158365.1. Lineage (NCBI taxonomy): Bacteria > Bacillati > Bacillota > Bacilli > Caryophanales > Bacillaceae > Halobacillus > Halobacillus sp. AWH4_228. Next base: position 1,217,136 of record NZ_JBSWTE010000001.1, read on the forward strand.
CCGGGTCGCGAGTCGAGTGACGTCTCGTAAACCGTCATTTGCCTAAATATAACTGGCGAATCTAACGAAAACCTAGCTGTAGCTGCGTAAGTAGTCTATAGCTGATCCTTCCCGGCATCGCCCATGTGCTGGATGAAGGGTCTCAAACTGAAGTGGGCTACGCGTTTTTCCACCGCCTGAGGAAAAACGAAGAGACTAAACAGGCTAGCTGCTTGGAAGCCTGTTGATAGGCCGAAGAGACAGTGAACTATAAATATATCAACTACGCTCGTAGAAGCCCGGGTGCCGATATCTCCGGACGTGGGTTCGACTCCCACCGTCTCCACCAATACATATATTGGTGGTTTTTTTTTATGGGTAAAAAAGAAAGCGCATCCAGTGTGATTCCTGATTTTTCTAAAAGTTTTTATGTGTCATCTGCTATAACGGTTCTTTAACGTATTGATCCCCGTGTCAGCCTCCTTGGTGTCTGTTGTGTTCTTTGGTGCCTGTATCTCTGAAGGGTAATCTTTTTAGTACCGGGGAACCTTGAGAGCGCGGAGGCTTCATTTAGAATTCCGGGTGGTGCTTATGCCTGTGCTGAAGTTGCGGATGTATAATTATACGCATTTTATAAATGACAGGGTGACCGATCAGTCAAAGCGGTATTCTTTTACTGGTGGGGCACTATCTGTTGACTACCTGGTCACTTGTGTGTATGATAGAGTCATAATCATATAACGTCCTTCTAAGGGGAGTAGCTTTTACGGTAACGTCGTCATTACAGAGACTTGTCTCTCGGCTTTATCGGCAGCAGACGCTGTTAGCAAGACCTTACCACTATGGTACAGGTCCCTTATTGTCTGAAACGATCTGTACCTTGTACAGGTCGTTTTTTATTTCTTTAAAAGGAGAGGAACAGAGTGAACTTACAATCCATGAAAGTTTCCATGCCAACGTATATGTCTAAGGAATTCGAGAAAATGGAGAAAATAACAGAACCAAAAACGAAAAAAATGCGGAGGTATTCGCTTGTTTCTCTATTTATGCTGCCGATGGCTGTGTTTAATATCATCAGCCTCGTCTTCTTCACTGAGACGATGGCGGTCGTCCCGGTTCTTCTGTTTAGTGCCGCGGGGGCTGTGGCTTTAGCCCTTCAAAAAGAGGTGAAGGTTCTCTTGAAAGAAGTGCAGGAAATGATGGTCAGTTATATGAAAGAGCGGATGGATAAGGCAGCAGGGATGAATCCGATCCGGCTCAACCGATTCAAAACACAACTGGAAGAAAATCCGAACCAATCCGTTAAAGTATTCGCAGAATTTCTCGAAGCAGAAAGAGAGTGGTCAGGGAATGAATAAGGAAGAGGTCGTAGAAATGACAAAGCTGCACATAGGAGAGTGGAAGGACCTTTTAATCTTGTATAAATTTGGTCTGGATGAAATCAACACAAAGTTGAAAATTCTTAACGAAGAATTTAAATACTTGTATAACCATAACCCTATTGAGCATTTAAAATCGAGAGTGAAGGACCCTGCCGGCATTGCAGAAAAGTTGAAAAGAAAAGGCTGTGATCCTACTAAGGAAAATGCACGGGAATATGTTCAGGATATCGCAGGGATAAGGATCATCTGCTCTTTTGTTTCTGATATCTATAAGATTTATGACATGCTTGATCAGCAGGATGATATCCATGTGATCGAGGTGAAAGACTACATCGAAAACCCAAAACCGAACGGCTATAAAAGCCTCCATCTTATTTTGGAAGTCCCTGTGTTTTTATCCAATCGAACGGAGATGGTCAAAGTTGAAGTTCAGATCAGAACGGTAGCGATGGATTTCTGGGCAGGTATTGAGCATAAGCTGTACTACAAATATGAAAAAAGCGTCCCCGATCATCTCGCTGGAGAGCTGTTGAAGGCTGCGGAAACTGTCCATGCGCTGGATGACAAGATGAGCGGTTTGAAGAAAGAAGTCGATATGTTGGAAGCGTCACACGTTTAACCAATGAAAAAGGTGAGGTGGGCAAAGATGGAAAAGCACACGGTCGATAAGAAGCGGGACACGTTTATCAGCCGTCTTAGAAGTCAGGGTGTGAATATACAAGTGACGTCAAAAAAGAAAAAAGAGGTAAAGCCGCTGCTGGACCTGAATGTACCGAAATGGAAAAATGCCTTTCATTGATAAGAAAAAGCCGCCTTCAACGGCGGCTTCCTTTTCTACATATAATGGGCGCGGATTTGTGTGGACAGGTCTATATATTCATCATATCTTTCCAGGTTAAAGACCATTCCTTTTATAACGGCTGGTCTCGGTGCTTCGGATTTCAACTCCTGAAGAAGAATGTCTGCTGTATCTTTCAAATCCACATCATCCCTCTGGGCATAAATTTCTTGAAGCTGGAAGACAATGTCTTCCAGCTGGTTGAACTGGTAATTTTCAGGGATAACCCGTTTAATGACTTCGTCTGTTATGACGGGGCAGTCATGGCCGTTTTCAAACCCTTCCATAATAGCATCCATTTTGTTGGCTATTGACTCCGCGACCTTCAAAAGACTGAACTCCATTTTATCCATAATCATAAGGTCCATGTACGTTTTGAATAAGCTCTGGACGGTCAGGCTCGCTTCCCAGGCGTAGGGTTCTGCCTTGGTCCCGTAAATGGCAAGGATGTGGTTACGGTAGAACAACACGGAATGATACCGCATCCGTCTGATTAAATTCTCGATCATATCATTGAACGGGATCACCTGCTCGCGTACCTGCATGATGATGAATTCGCGGTGGTCCGCCACTTCCTCCATGGACACCTTCAATTGATGGATGAATTTCTCCTTTGGCGGCATAGGGGTGGAAGATACTTCGTTGATTCTCTTCTGCATCCGCCTCCAGTAATGTTCGAACAATTCGTAAAGAAGGTCATCCTTTGTATCAAAGTGAAGATAAAAAGCTCCCTTGGAAATATTGGCTGCTTTGGCGATTTCCTGAACGGATGTAGAGCTGAATCCTTTTCTAGCGAATAATTTTATAGAAGTCTCGATGATATTGAGTTTTTTCTGATCCATATAGATAGCACCTTTCAAATAGTGTAACACTTGACTGGTGACTGACCGGTCATGTATATTGTAGAACGTGATGACCGATTAGTCAATTAGAGGGGGAGAATATAAAGTGAAGAAGATCATTGATTTTTCAATGAACAATAAGTTTGCTGTCTGGTTAATGACTATTATTATAACAGCAGCAGGGCTCTATTCGGGCTTGAATATGAAATTGGAAACCATACCTGATATTGAACCGCCGATTATAACCGTAACAACGGTCTACCCGGGTGCTACTCCAGCCGAAGTAGCCGGAGAAGTTTCGGAACCGTTGGAACAGCAGGTTCAAAATTTAAGTGGAGTAAAAACGGTAAGTTCGAGTTCTTTCCAAAACGCTTCAAATATCCAGTTGGAGTATGGATACAGCAAGGATTTAGATGAAGCTGAGGATGAACTGCAGGAAGCTGTGGATTCGGCTGCGCTTCCGGATGATGTGCAGGAACCGGACGTGTCCCGCATCAACTTCAATGCTTTTCCAGTCTTAAGTATGAGTGTGATCAGCGAAGGACAGAGCCTTGAAGAACTGACCGCTGAGGTTGAAGATTCGATTAAACCACAGCTGGAAGGTCTGGAAGGTGTTGCAGATGTACAGATATCCGGACAGCAGGTCCAGGAAGTGCAGATGTCCTTTGATGAGGAAGCTCTTGCTGAAAGAGGCATGGATCAGGAAACTGTGCAGAATATCATCCAAGGGTCGAACGTGACGTTCCCGCTCGGGCTTTATAACTTTGATGATACACAGAAGTCTGTCATGATTGATGGCAATGTGTCTTCCCTTGAAGATTTGAAACAGCTTGAAATTCCTGCGATCCCATCCCAGAGTGATTCGTCCTCTGCTCAAAGTCAGCAGGCGGCAGGAGCAGCGCAGGGGCAGCAGAGCGATGCCGCTGCAGCTCAGCAAGGGGCAGCCGATGCTCAGGCACAGCAGGCCGAGGGGGTTCCAACTGTTCAGCTTCAGGACATTGCGGATCTTGAGATTGTTGGACAGACGGAATCGATTTCAAGAACCAATGGGGAGGAATCCATCTCCATTCAAATTGTAAAATCACAGGAAGCAAACACCGTGGACGTGGTGAATCTTGTGAAGGAAACGACCGAAGATCTTGAAAGTGATTTAGATGGTCTTGAGTTTATCTATTCCTTTGACCAGGGAGAACCGATTGAAGAATCTGTAAGTACGATGCTGAACAAAGCGTTGTTCGGCGGATTGTTCGCTATTCTTGTCATTCTGTTGTTCCTCCGTAACTTTAGAACAACACTGATTTCTGTTGTGTCCATTCCATTATCACTGCTGATCGCGATTCTTATATTGAATCAGATGGACATTACCTTGAACATTATGACGCTCGGAGCCATGACTGTGGCTATCGGCCGGGTTGTGGATGATTCCATTGTTGTCGTGGAGAACATCTACAGGCGGATGGCGCTTAAAGACGAAGAACTTGAAGGGAAGGCTTTAGTTCGAGCGGCTACGAAAGAAATGTTTATGCCGATTCTTTCTTCAACCATTGTAACGATAGCGGTATTCCTTCCGCTTGGATTAGTTGAAGGTGTCGTCGGTCAGGTATTCCTGCCGTTCGCGTTAACGGTCGTCTTTGCACTCCTTGCTTCCTTAGTGGTTGCTGTTACGATCGTACCGATGATGTCTCATTCCCTTCTTACGAAAGAAAGAGCTCAAAAGGGACACCAGGAAGGCCCGGGTAAAATTGCGAAATGGTACCGCTCAGTATTAAACCGTGTGTTAAACCATAAGATTATTACTTCTCTAGTAGCTGTAGCTATTCTCGTTGGAAGTATCGCTCTTATCCCTCTTGTAGGGGTCAGCTTCCTTCCTTCAGAAGAGCAGAAGATGGTCATGCCGACGTACAGCCCGGCACCGGGTCAGACGATTGAAGATGTTGAAGAGATTGCTTCCGAAGCCCATGAATACTTTGACGGGCGGGACAATGTGCAGACGATTCAATATTCTGTCGGTGGAGAAAATCCGATGAGCCCGGGAGCATCCAATCAGGCAGCCTTTTTCGTTGAATATGACAGCGAAACAGAAAACTTTGAATCAGAAAAAGAGCAGGTGCTCGAAGACTTGAAAGCGATGACGGATGAAGGGGAATGGGCAAGTCAGGACTTCTCCTCCACAGGGTCCAGCAATGAAATTGAAGTTCAAGTCTTTGGTGACAATACGGATGAAATCAAGCCATATGTAGAAGAAGTACAAACACTGCTCGAAGATCAGGATGAATTGAAAGACGCTTCCTCCTCTCTTTCCGAATCGTATGAGGAATATACACTGGTTGCCGACCAGGAAAAAATGAGCCAGCTCGGTTTGACAGCGGGTCAATTGGGAATGGAGCTCAGTTCCAATGGTGAACGTACAGAAATCACCACCATTCAGGAAGATGGAGAAGAACTTCAGGTGTACCTGGAAGTAGAGCAGGACAATTACAGTAATATTGATGATTTAACCGATAACGAAATCCAGTCACCACTAGGTACATCTGTACCGATCAGTGAAGTCGTAGAAGTTGAAGAAGGCACGACTGAAGATACGATCAGCCGCCGGAACGGCCAGGTGTATGCAAGTGTCAGTGCCAAGACGACAACGGATGATATCGGATCTGTATCTGCAAGTGTTCAGGAAGAGCTGGATCAGATTGATCACCCGGCTTCCATTGACCTATCCATCGGTGGTGTGACGGAGGATATTAACGAGTCCTTCAGTCAGCTTGGATTAGCCATGCTGGCAGCCATCGCCATTGTGTATGTTGTGCTGGTCATCTTCTTTGAAGGTGCACTCGCGCCATTTGCGATCCTGTTTTCTCTTCCGTTTACGATCATCGGAGCAGTAGTCGGCTTACTGATTGGCGGAGAAACGTTAAGTATCTCGGCTATGATCGGGGCTCTTATGCTCATTGGTATCGTCGTAACGAACGGTATTGTATTGATTGACCGAGTCATTCAAAGAGAAAAAGATGGCTTCTCTACGCGTGAAGCGCTGCTTGACGCAGGAATGACACGTATCCGCCCAATATTGATGACAGCTCTGGCAACAATCGGAGCACTGCTTCCATTAGCCCTCGGCTTTGAAGGCGGCTCGATCATCAGTAAAGGACTGGGAATTACTGTCATCGGTGGTCTTGCAAGTTCCACATTGTTAACACTGCTGATTGTACCGGTTGTGTATGAGATGCTCAGTAAAATTGGTAAAAAGAAAAAAGCATAAAGGATTGTAATGAGGAAGACTCCACGGGGAATCGTGGAGTCTTCTTTTATGATTTAAATCGGAAAAAATCATCTTCTTTCCACCGGCAGCGTCATGCAGCGGATGCCTCCGCCGCCATTTTCCAATTCGTCCACATCGATACGGATGATGTTTTTCTTTTTCAACTTTTCATGATGAAGCACTTTCTTATGGGCTTTCGTACTTACCAACAGAGTGTCCGGGTTCAGATTCAGAAAATTAATATCGGCTACGGTGTGCGTTATCTCATCTGTCCAAAAAATGTCATATCCGTGACGAGGAATGAAGTCGTCCATCATCATATAGGATCTCTCTTTAGCTGTGAAAACGTGAACGGGGAAGTACTTCATATAACTTTTGGCGATAAGAAGATCGTGGGCCGCTACATTACAGTTCATATCCATGTGCATCGTATCCCCCCGTCTTGGAAGATCGATGACACCCACTTCAGAAAACCCTTCCTCCCATAGGCGCGGAAGCAGCTTCAGGACACTTTCAAAGCTCGTCCGAAGTCCTGTGTTAATAAAAACCGCCTCTTTACTTAGAACGAGGACATCACCAAACTCAAGAGCGTTGGTCTCATTATTGGCTTGAAGTGAGAAACGGTCTTCAGGGAACCAGTTTTCAAAAAGTTTGTGGGCATACAGGTATTCCGGTCTTCTCATGGATATGCCGGCTTCACCGGGAACGACGAGCGTACCAAAAACACAGGCGAGATCCCTTGCAAAAACCCGATTGATCAATCGGGCATGAAAGGCTTGATCAGGCTCAGGGAGATGGCCGGAATAATCAATGACCTCCACACCTTCCCGAGTCATGGCTTCTGTCATCTCTTGAAAAGCCGCAGCCGTTTTCTCAGGGTTCACCGGCTTTTCCCACTGCACATCATCGGCTGCTGCCTGGGTGGGAATCCTGGTCGTAGAAGGTGAACACATAATCACTTTTTTTAATTCGTCATATTCATTACAACAAAAGGGGTGTATGAGCATCATGATCACGTTCCTTCCTCATTCATTCCTTATTACTTTTTCCGAAATGGTGAAAGACATTCCCGGAACGATTTACATAAAACCTCCGCTTCACATCAAACTAGATATAAAGGAGGGAAGCGGCTGTGAAGAAGGAAAGTACCCAGGGAACACTAACATGGTGGCAGATGTCGTTTATAGGAATTGGATGCATTATTGGAACAGGTTTTTTTCTAGGTTCCAGCATAGCCATCTCGAAAGCAGGCCCCCCCGTTATTTTCGTCTACCTTGCGGCTGGTACCGGAACGTATATCGTTTTCCGCTGCCTTGCTGCCCTGACGGCGGCACACCCTGAAAAAGGATCGTTTCGTACGTACGCCAAACAGGCCTTCGGATCATGGGCGGGGTTCAGCAACGGGTGGGTGTACTGGTCGTGTGAAATGTTGATTATGGGCAGTCAGCTCACAGCTCTGGCCATCTTTGCCCAATTTTGGTTTCCGAAGCTTCCGTTATGGGTGTTTGCTCTTGTGTTCGCCCTTTTAGGTCTCCTTGTCATCTGGCTTGGTGTGCGCAAAGTGGAGCAGATGGAAAACATGTTCGGAATCATTAAAATATCCGCTGTTCTCATGTTTATTATCATTGCCGCTTTAGCCTTGACCGGAGTAATTGACCGTTCGGCTGGTACCGCCGATGCGGCCGGTGTATTCCATAATTTTTTTGAAAAAGGCTGGACCGGTTTGTGGGTGGCCCTGCTTTATGCGTTTTACGCTTTTGGGGGGATTGAAGTGATGGGATTGATGGCGGGGGAGTTGAAAGATCCAAAGGATGCCCCTAAATCAGGCACGTTGATGCTCATCGTATTAACCGTGGTGTATATGGCGGCTTTTTACTTCGTGGTTACGTTGACGTCGATTGAAAAAATAACGACCGATGAAAGTCCGTTTCTAACCGCTCTTACCGGCTATTCACTCCCCTTGGTACCGCATGTTTTCAACGCTGTCCTTATTATTGCCGGCTTTTCCACGATGGCAGCTTCTCTGTATGCGGTCACTACAATGATCATGGCTTTAAGTGAAGAAGGGGATGCACCTGGTATCTTCATCCAGAAGGAAGAAGGAAAGGTATCTAAACCAGCTTTCGTTCTTACAATTTTTGTCGTCGTCCTGTCCATTATTCTGGCTGTTCTATTACCGGACAGGCTGTTCGAATACGTGACGACAGCAGCGGGTTTGATGCTTTTATATAACTGGGCGTTTATCCTGCTTTCCTACCGTAAACTCATGGGAAAAGGGTTCAGGGATGGTTTGTTCGTGTGGACGGGACTGCTGTTTTTAGGTCTGGCCGTGAGTGGAACACTGATGGATTCTATGACAAGGATCGGTTTTTTTGTAAGCCTTGCTTTTTTAGCCGTCATTGCCCTTGCGACGTGGATCAAATTGAAGAAAGCCCCTGAATCAGGGGCGTAGGCTCCTGGTTTTAGCCAGGAAAGGACATTGGGGTAAAGAAGTATCATCATCACGTAGAAAATACTGTTCCCATTCATGGTTATCTTCCTGACCATACCATTTTAAGGCTGGATGGGCGGGAAGGTCGTCGTAGTCAACGAGTCGCTTCCGGATGACATTTTTAAGGCGTCGTCCGTAAGTGGTCGAATCATTGATATCTTCAAACACCCATCTTGGCTGAAAAGCAAGCAGCAAGGAAGGAAAACACCGGCTGTTTCTTTTTGTATGGGCGGGAGTGGCACAAAAGGCGAAATAAGGCTCTCCGTGAAAACAGAATTCCCAGGAAGGATCTTCGGGATCCTGCGAAATATCCTCGGGCCATTCTTTCTCGTCAAGAGCATGGGTTTGATTGAGCAGGGTCCAGAACACCTTCTCGTAATCCTTGATTTCAAGCTGATCTTTCAACAGCGCCCTTGTGTCACAGAAAACGACAAGGGATGTATAGCTGCCTGTCTGCCGGGAAACTTCGCCGTAGCTTTTCAGGAGTTTCCCCAGTTGCTCAGAAGCGGAAGAACTACGTGGGTCTTCTAGAAAACCAAAACGCAGCATCCCGTTGGTGTACCCCTGGATGCCCGGGACGCAGGGGTAGGCATGGTCCCTGCTTGTCAACATGTCACCAAACGCGGTAAAGGAACGCTCCTGCCAGGTTTCCAGTGCAGTCTTCGGGTTTTCTATCTCTTCTTTTGTGTAAAGCATCAAAATCTCCCTCCTGTAGTTACATCCATATCCTATGGAGGAGGGAGAGAATGGGTGACTGTCTATCCCATCAACATCTGTACAGCCTGAATACCGAAGTAAAGACCGAATCCTATTAAAATGATCCCTGAAAGGATTGAGATGGAAGAAAGAAGGCGGGTGGTCAGCCATTTTCGTGCTCCCGAAGCGGCCGAGGCCATCGTGATATCCCAGATCATGATACCGATAAAGATCCCTCCACTATAAATAAGGAGCTGGGTCTCCTCGTACGTGGAGGATATTTCTGCGAGGATGGAGCCGTAAATGCCAACCCAGAATAAAATGTTCAAGGGATTGGATAAAGCCATGAAAAAGCCTGTCCGGAATGATCTCCCCCGGGAGCCTTTTGAAGGGGCAGACCGGTGGGCATCCGTATTCTTCGCTCCTGCGATACTTTCTACACCTGTATAAATAAGGACAAAAGCACCGAACGACCACAAAAAGGTTTTGATGAGCGGAATCTGTACGTAATCAGCGAGACCAAAATAAATGAGCAGCATAAACAATCCGTCTGCAGCCATGGCTCCGACGCCGACGAGCCAGGCATGAAGGAATCCATAGCGGATGCCTTTATCCAATTGAGCCGCATTGATAGGACCGACGGGGGCGGATAACGACAGGCCCAGCAGAATATAACTAAAAAACATAAATGCCTCCTTGTATGTAGAACTTGTCTCTATACTACATAAATATGAACATTGTGGAAGGACCTTGACTGAAAATCGATGATGGATAGAAAAAAACAGGCCGCCGGATCGGCCGCCTGTTTTTCTGTTAATGGGGCATGTTTCCGTCAGGCGCCGTTGTGTAGCTTTGCAGCATCAGGTTCATATCCTGCTGCTGAAGCTGAGGTACCTGGTAATAGCCGTGTTTGTTTTGATAAAGGAAAACCTCATAGCTCATCTCAATAAAATTCGGTACACTGTCTGCGATGACGCGCCGGAGAACCGGGTTGGTCATTTCCAGGGCGGTCATAGCCAGAAGTGTGGCAAGTCCCTTTGTCTGCCCAAGCATATAGGCAGACAGACCTTTGTCCGCCAGCTCGCTGACGGACTGGTTCGGTTTTTTCGGCTGACCAGGCTTCACGCCGTAAACCACTTCATTGCTCTGCTGCATTTTATACTGCTGCGTCGCCTGTGCAGGGTCCTGGCCACTACTGAAACTCTGGACAATTGTATTATACATCTGGGTGACAAAAGCGTGCTGACGCTGTTGAATGGATTGGAGTTCCGGGTCCTGAATATGCTGACTGTACATTTGATACTGGTCGAGCAGGTTGATTAAGCCTGCAATGACCTCATGGGCATCAAAAAGTTCATGACCGCCGTGATTCGGGTTCATGTGAGTCGGCGGCATCTGCGCCCCCTGCTGCTGATTCATATTTTGTTGTTTCATCCTTATTCCTCCTCGTAGCTTCGTACATCTTAAGGTTGCCCGGATCTTCTCTCCTCATGTATTTCAAAAGATGGAATGTAACAAGGGATTTCCCCCCCTGACTGCCTTCATTACTATTTCATTACGGGGAGTGTGAGGTCGTGGATTTTGAAGGAAATCGTGATACAATAAAGACAGAATATAAACAAGGGAGACCGACAGAATGAAGCCACTTATGAGAAGGATATTTGTCGTACTTATTTCTGTATTAACACTCGGTCTGTACGTGCCGCCGGCCCATGTGGATACAGAAGCCGCTGAAAAGAAGGAGATCACGGACGCCGGTCACCTGAATGAACATTCCGTGGCGGAGGATGACCAGCAGATTCTGCCGGATGTTCTTACAGAAGACGAAGAAGATCCTTTCCGTTCAATAACGGAAGAGGCCTTTGCCCGGACAGAGGCCAAAATGGGACCGAGGATTATGGGAAAAGTGGACGATGAGTTGTCGGAAGTGATTTTTCCTGAAATGGAAAACGTCATGGTCGACCTCTTATCCAACACGGACGAAGCGCACGTTCCCTATATGAAAATCACAGAAGACCCTGCCCCTGGATATGGGGAGAGAATGTTCAATTTATATAATGGACACACGGATGAAGAAATTGCCCGCTTCCATGTGCGGAGAGATAAACGTCCCGGGGAAGGGTACTGGTTCAATTTCCATTACCATTTAAAAGAAGACGCGTATATGAAACACCATGAAATCGGCGAGATCTACTGGGAGAAGAACACTCCTCCAAAGTGGATGTCCTGAACAGAAGACAGTCATCTAAGACTGTCTTTTTTGTTGTCCGGTTTTACGTAGTTACTAAATGGTAAGTAGGTTACTGAAAAGTACCTTCTTGTCACAGGAGAATTTACTAATTATCATAAGTGACAAAGACTTGGATAAAAAAGGAGAGGGAAATCATGAAAGCATTGCTTTTACATGAAAAGCGTGATTGGCAGGAAATGCAGGTAGAGGAAATCGAAAAACCAACAGCAGGAAAAGGCGGAATTGTCGTGGAGGTGCATGCGGCAGGGCTGAACCCCGTGGATTACAAAACAGCAGGGAATGGGAATCCCAGCTGGGAGTATCCCCATATCCTCGGTCTTGATACAGCAGGGATTGTAACAGATAAGGGTTCGGATGTTTCCTCATTTGAAATCGGCGACCGTGTCGTGTATCACGGGGACTTGACCAAAAAGGGCGGATTTGCAGAGTATGCGGTCATTCAGGCTCATACTGCATCAAAAATCCCTGACGAAGTAAGCTTTACCGAAGCGGCTGCTCTTCCTACGGCGGGATATACAGCTTATCAAGCCATTCACCGTAAGCTTCCACTGGATCAGGTTCAAACGATCCTCATCCACGCTGGTGCCGGCGGGGTAGGCGGATTTGGTATCCAGCTGGCTAAAGCAGCCGGGAAAACGGTCTTAACGACAGCTTCCTCTTCCAACCACGATTATGTATTATCCCTGGGAGCGGATTATGCCATCGACTATAGGAATGAAGATGTGTATGAGAGAGTCATGGAAATTACCGATGGCCGGGGGGTTGATGCTGTTGTCGATGCGGTGAGCAGCGAAAATGCAACAGCCTCTCTCGATTATATTGCGTTTATGGGACATCTTGTTTACATTGCAGGAGCTCCTGACTTTAAAAAGGTCAAACCATTCACAACGGTCGTCTCTTATCATGAAATTGCTCTGGCAGCCGCCCATAAGGCAGACTTCCAATCCCAGAAAGATCTTGCCGTTATCGGAGATGACTTGCTGAAACTGGTGAAAGAGGGGAAAGTCTCTCCACTTGTGGAGGAAACCATTTCGCTTGAAGAAGTACCGGAGGCCCTCGTCCGGCTTTCAGAACGGCATGTGAAAGGCAAGATAGTAGCTGTATTGAAATAAAAGAAAGCCTGCGCGGATACCGCGCAGGCTTTTCGTTATTCTTTATCTTCACCAATAATGCGGACCTCACGCTCGAGGTCTACACCAAACTTCTCTTTGACAGTCTTCTGCACATGCTCGATCAGTGAAATGTAGTCAGTAGTCGTGGCATTATCCTTGTTCACAATAAAGCCGGCGTGTTTGGTGGAAACTTCCGCTCCGCCGATACTCGTGCCCTGCAGGTTGCTGTCCTGAATCAATTTTCCTGCGAAATATCCAGGCGGTCGTTTGAATACACTGCCGCAGGAAGGGTACTCCAGAGGCTGTTTGGATTCTCTTTTGAAGGTCAGGTCATCCATAATTTCTTTAATTTCCTGACGGGTTCCCGGGGTCAGGCGGAAACAAGCCTCCACAACAATATCGCCGCGATCAGGGATATTACTGGTACGGTAATCAAGATCGAGCTCGGAAGCCATACGCTTGACGAGTCTGCCTTCTTTGTCGACCACATAAGCGTGGTCAAGAACATCTTTGATTTCTCCGCCATAGGCACCAGCGTTCATATACAACGCGCCCCCTACAGTCCCGGGAATGCCACAGGCGAATTCCAGTCCGGCTAACTGCTTTTCAAGAGCAAAACGGGAAGCATCGATGATTCGTGCTCCACTTTGAGCCGTCACCATTTCCTCGTCTGCATTGATGGAGTTCAAGTGTTTTAAGTTGATGACGATCCCGCGGATTCCCCCGTCCTTAATGATAAGGTTGGATCCATTGCCAAGGAGTGTAAAGGGGATCTCATCCTCGTTGGACAGCTTGACGACATTTTGAATTTCCTTATAAGACGTCGGTGTGATAAAAAAGTCCGCTCGGCCGCCCAGTTTCGTGTAGAGGTGGTCTTTTAATGGTTCATCGACTTTGACGTTTTCCTCTTTGACAAGGTTTAACAGTTTATTATAAATCATGTGTTTTTTTTCCATAAACATCCGTCCTATTTTTTGGTTTCCTCTAAGCAGTTACGTACATCATGTAGATTCAGCCCGGCTTGTTTGTAACAGTTTATGATACGTGCGCCGGTAGAGTGCGTTTTCCATTTTTCACAATCACGTTTATTATTTTATCACAAAACAAAAGGAACATTGAGTAGGAATTTCTTCATGGAGACCATGGATACAGGATAAAGGGCCGGCATTTGTAAAACCTAAGTCTATAGGAGGTGTAGGAAATGGCACTTGACGTCCGTTGTGAGGTTAAAAACTGTGTATATAATAAGAATGGCTCGGCTTGTGGTGCTGATGAAATTTTCGTTGTCAGCCATAAGGGAACCAAAGCCACCAACAGTGAAGAAACCGATTGTAAAACGTTTAAACCGGCAAATGTGTAACTTCCTATAGAAGAAGGCCTGTGTAGCTGCAGGCCTTTTTTTCTTATTTTTCCCTCCTGGAAAGCGCTTTAATTATGCGGAAGGTTCCCTATATTCAGAAAAGTCATTGCCAAGAGTGCCTCTTGTTAGTATCATCATGATAAGTTGTTTCCTAACGACAGAATAGATAAAAAGCAATGAGAGGTGTAAGGGATGGACAAGACTAAAAAAGATTTGAGAATCAGAAGTAAAGTCATCAGTGAGGGTGTCAACCGGGTCCCGAACCGTTCGATGTTGAGAGCTGTTGGGTTTAAGGATGAGGATTTTAAAAAGCCGATGATCGGCATCGCCAGCACATGGAGTGAAGTAACCCCATGTAATGTACATATTGATAAACTGGCTGAGCAGGCCAAGGGTGGAGCTTCAGACAATGGCGGAGCCCCTATGATTTTTAATACCATTACAGTAGCTGACGGCATTGCAATGGGGCATGAAGGAATGTTTTATTCCCTTCCAAGCCGTGAAGTCATTGCGGATTCCATCGAAACCGTTACAAATGCGGAGCGTCTTGATGGCATTGTAGCGATCGGAGGCTGTGATAAAACAACACCTGGATGCCTGATCTCACTCGGCCGCCTGAACGTTCCATCGGTCTATGTTTACGGAGGTACCATCCAGCCGGGTAAACTGGATGGAGAAGATATTGACATTGTTTCCTCTTTTGAAGCGGTTGGTCAGTATCATGAAGGCAGTATTGATGAGGAACAGCTGCACAGAGTGGAATGCCACGCCTGTCCAGGCGCCGGTGCGTGTGGAGGAATGTACACAGCCAATACGATGGCATCTGCGGTAGAGGCTCTTGGAATGAGTATCCCTGGATCTTCCTCTACGCCTGCCGTTCATGACTATAAGGAAAACGAATGCCGCCAGGCAGGAGAGCTTGTTGTTGAACTGCTTGAGAAAGAAATCTATCCTCGTGATATCATGACAAAAGAAGCGTTCGAAAATGCGATTACGGTTGTCATGGCCCTTGGAGGTTCGACCAATGCGTTCCTCCACCTTCTGGCTATGGCACATTCAGCAGGTGTCGATCTTGATCTGGATGACTTTGAGCGCATCCGTCAGGAAGTTCCTCACATTGCCGACATGAAGCCGAGCGGGAAATATGTGATGCAGGACCTATATGAAAGCGGCGGTGTGCCCGCAGTTATGAAGCTGCTATTGGAAGAAGGCCTGCTTCACGGAGACTGCTTGACGGTTACCGGGAAAACAGTAGCGGAAAACCTGGCAGAAGTTCCATCATTGAAAGAAGGCCAGAAAGTTATTGTTCCGTTTGATAAGCCGATCAAGCCGAAAGGTCCTCTTGTCGTTTTGAAAGGGAATCTGGCTCCGGAGGGCGCTGTAGCCAAAATGTCTGGTCAGAAGATCAGCCGTTTTGAAGGTCCTGCTAAAGTGTATAACAGTGAAGAAGAAGCAACGAATGCCATCGTTGGTGATGACGTACAGGAAGGCGATGTCGTTGTCATCCGTAATGTAGGTCCGAAAGGGGGACCTGGTATGCCGGAGATGCTTTCCATAACGGCTATGATTGTAGGGAAAGGCCTGGGAGGAAAAGTGGCCTTGATTACCGACGGTCGTTTCTCAGGGGGCTCCCACGGGTTCGTCATCGGCCACGTCGCTCCAGAAGCCTTTGTCGGTGGACCGATCGGCCTTCTGGAAACCGGAGATACCATCACTATAGATAGTGATACCCAGCAGATCAATTTTGATGTCAGTGATGAAGAATACGAACGACGTAAGCAGGCATGGGTAAAACCTGAACCGAAGCATAAAACAGGTGTCCTGGCTAAATATGCCCGGCTTGTATCTTCCTCTGCCAAAGGGGCTGTTACTGACCTGGATTTAGACAATTAACATCCCATCCCACTCTCTCAGAGAGTGGGATTCTTTGATCCATCAGGATAAGGAACTCGACATGTATAATGAGCAGAGCATCAAAATACATAAAGGTAAGGGGAGTGAAGGATGAAAATAGTATGGATCAGACATGGAAGTACAGCATGGAATAAAGAAAAACGGGCTCAGGGCGGCTCGGATATCCCGTTGGATGACGAAGGGAATGAGCAGGCAGCCCTTCTTTCCGCACGGCTTGGGAAAGAGAACTGGGATGTGTTGTACAGCAGCCCGTTGAAGAGAGCCGTCCAGACAGCCCGGGTCGCTGCACACGAGCTGGATGTTGCTGTTCATCTGGATGAACGTCTGCAGGAAGTCGGAGGCGGACAAATCGAAGGGACGACAGAAGCAGAAAGAATTGAAAAATGGGGGGAGGGGTGGCGTGACCTTGATCTGGGAAGAGAATCGGAAGAAGATGTGCTCAAGCGCTGTCGATCTTTCATCGCTGATCTGAGGGCAGAGCATCAAGGGAAACAGATATTAGTAGTGAGTCACGGCGGCATCATCAGCCAAATGCTGCACATGCTGGATCCGTCCCATGTAAACGAAGAAACAATGAAAAACACGTCCATATCAGAAGTGGTGCTTCGTGACAACCAATGGTCGTGTGAACGTTTCAACTGTACAAGGCACTTGGATATGTAACGAAAAGAGTATGTGTGGACACTCATGGTGAAAAGGGATTGAACCGGCTGACGAGATCGTACTCGTCAGCCGGTTTTTTATTTTTTCGTATAGTTCAAATCCCAAGTAATTCCGTAGTAGTCTCTCACTTTAGCGAACGTGGCCCCCCAGAACGTATCCTGCAGTTCCATGATGACCGTCCCTTTGTCTTTCAATCGGTTGTAAATTATGTCAATCTCTTCCGGACTGTCCATTTCCAAAGCCATCGATATGTTATTTCCCACTTCAACCTGTTGATCGAGAAAAGAGTCAGAGACCATGAAAAGAAGAGGCCCTTTTTTAAAACGGGCATGCATGAGACGGTCATCCATTTCAGGTGGCGTTTCAAAATCGGCCTCTCCAAACGTCTGCTTGTCTGTAATCTCACCTTCGAATATTTCTTTGTAATCATTCAATGCTTCTTCCGCCTGACCATTAAAAGTAAAATACGGGGTAGCCTGATGTTTCATTGTGAACACTCCTTTTCTATTTGAGTCTACGAACAGTATAACGGTTCCCTTCTGACAAAACAAGAACGTTTGTTCTTGTTTTAAACTGTAATAGTACAGGTCATTCAATAAGAAACGGATACCGCTTACAAAGGAAGTATAGCATGCTCCGTATTCCGACGCAGGAAGTAAATATATATTTTACAACCCTTTAAACTCTCGTATAATGGCGGTTTACATAGGCTGACACACAAATATAAAAAATTTTCAAAAAACGGTTGCAATTTCCTGCCTGCCAAAGTAAACTGTACCATAACAGATAAACAAAATAATTTCTGTTATAACAAAGGAGGAGAAATAATGAATCATCCGAAAACTGTTTCCATCCCATGTCCGCAATGTGGTTCTGAAGTTGAAAATCATCATTACACGTATATGTTGGAATGTGATCACTGTCTATCTAAAAGAGAAGAATAATTTTTGCAGCATCTGTTATATATCAGATTGTTAATTTAGTTTTTATTATGCAACAGAAAGATGATTGAAAGGGGATGGAGAAATGAACGAACGTGTTGAAAAACTGA
Source organism: Halobacillus sp. AWH4_228 (assembly GCF_056158365.1). NCBI lineage: Bacteria > Bacillati > Bacillota > Bacilli > Caryophanales > Bacillaceae > Halobacillus > Halobacillus sp. AWH4_228. The sequence goes on from NZ_JBSWTE010000001.1 coordinate 1,234,971, forward strand.
AAAAAAGCTGGAGAGAGGATAAGCGGTGGAATGGCATTGAAAGACCTTACGAAGCGGAAGAAGTCATTCGATTAAGAGGTTCGATTGACATCACACATACGTTGGCAGAGAGCGGTGCCCGTAAACTTTGGAACCTTCTTCATGAGGAAGAGTATGTGCATGCGCTGGGAGCTTTAACGGGAAATCAAGCGATGCAGCAGGTGAAAGCCGGGTTGAAGGCTATATACTTAAGTGGATGGCAGGTCGCTGCCGATGCGAACCTTTCGGGGCAGATGTATCCGGATCAGAGCCTGTATCCTGCCAACAGCGTGCCCCAGGTCGTTAAGCGGATCAACCAGGCCCTCCAGAGAGCGGATCAGATTCATTATATGGAAGGCCGGGAGGAGATTGATTGGTTTGCGCCGATCGTTGCGGATGCGGAAGCAGGTTTTGGGGGACAGCTGAATGTATTTGAGTTAATGAAAGGGATGATTGAGGCTGGAGCGGCCGGTGTCCATTTTGAGGATCAGCTGTCCTCAGAGAAAAAATGCGGGCACCTTGGTGGAAAGGTGCTGCTCCCGACGCAGACGGCTGTCCGTAATTTGATTTCCGCGAGGTTTGCCGCTGATGTGATGGGAGTGCCTGCCTTGATCATAGCCAGAACGGATGCCAACGCTGCTGATCTCATTACCAGTGATATTGATGATCAGGATGCGCCTTTCTTAACAGGGGAGAGGACTGCAGAAGGCTTTTATAAAACAACCGCCGGGCTGGATCAGGCCATTGCCAGAGGGCTTGCGTATGCTCCTTATGCTGATCTGGTCTGGTGTGAAACTTCCGAGCCGGATCTGGAAGAAGCGCGGCGTTTTGCTGAAGCCATTCATGAAAAGTTCCCTGGCAAACTGCTCGCCTACAATTGCTCTCCTTCGTTTAACTGGAAGAAGAAGCTGAACGATGAAACGATTGCCTCGTTCCAGAGGGAGCTCGCGGCTATGGGGTATAAATTCCAATTTGTCACTCTTGCCGGCTTCCATGCCTTGAACCACAGTATGTTTGAGCTGGCCCGCCAATACAAAACTCATGGAATGGCCGCCTATTCACAATTGCAGCAGGCAGAGTTTGCAAGTGAAACGCATGGTTACTCAGCTACGCGCCACCAGAGGGAAGTCGGGACAGGGTATTTTGATGAAGTGGCTCAAGTCATTACTGGAGGTACCTCCTCCACAACCGCTTTGAAAGGATCGACCGAGACGGAACAGTTTTCCCAGACGATTCGTTCTTAGTTAAGCGCCCGCCAATTTAATTGGCGGGTTTTTATGTGGGACGACGTACAAAATCCGCCCAATATAATAGGGTATGTTATCAAGCCTTTTCAGTGCTCTAAGAAACGGGAGTGATGACATGCCGGTGATTACAGGAAAAGAATACATTAAACGAATAAATGCCCTGCAGTCCGAAGTATGGCTGCGCGGAAAACGGGTGCAAGGAAACATCTCCGAGCATGAAGCCTTTGAAGGAGTCATTAAAAGCCAGGCCGCTCTTTATGATTTACAAAATTCCCCATCCTTGGAAGAACAGATGGTGTATGCGTCAGAAACGACGGGACACAAAATCGGTCTTTCCTATCTCATACCAAAAACACGGGCGGATTTAGAGAAACGAAGAACGATGATCCAGCATTGGGCCCGTTTCTCGGGAGGTGTGATGGGGAGAAGTCCTGATTACATGAATACGGTGCTCGCTTCCTTCGCCGCGTCCGTAGACGTGCTGGATAATGAACCCGGATGTTTTCCTGACCGGCTGTTGTCTTTTTATGAATATGCACGTGAAAATGATTTGTCCTTTACCCACACCTTCGTCAATCCCCAGACCAACCGCTCCAGTCTCGCCTTTCTGGAAAAAGATGTGACAAACGCAGCCGTTGTCGATCATACAGATGAGGGAATCATCATTGACGGGGCAAAGCTTCTGGCTACACAAGGAGGCATGACAGATGAACTTCTCGTGTTTTCAGCCCCCGGTGCACAGGACAGCTCACAGGCCTATGGTTTTTCCATTCCTAGTAATACGGCTGGTGTGTCTTTTGTCTGTCGGGAATCTTTTGCCCAAAATGGTTCGCGTTTTGATTATCCGCTGGCCTCTCAATTTGAAGAAATGGACACCATTGTCTTGTTTGACCATGTAGTTGTACCATGGGAGCGTGTCTTCCTCCATGAAAATCTCCGCGCTGCGACCAACCTTTATGTCCATGGTAAGTTTGTTCCTTTTACCCTTCATCAAATTACTTCCAGGCAGATTGTGAAGACAGAGTTCATCCTCGGTCTTGCTCAATCCATCGTAGAGATGATCAATATCAGTGATTATCAGCATGTACAGAGTAAAGTGGTGGAAATCATGAAAGGTCTGGAGACGATGAAGGCACTGGTGCTGAAGGCCGAGTTGGAAGGTGAAGTAGATGAAACGGGGGTTTTTGTTCCAAATAAAGTCCCTCTTTATATAGCGGTCAATCAATTTCAAGAGCTCTATCCGCGTTTCACAGAAATCATTCAGATTCTGGGCGCAAGTGGGATGATGACCATACCTGCAGAAGCAGATTTTCAAGGAGAACGGGGAGGGGATCTTGATCATTATCTCAGGGGAGCCGAAAAAGCAGGGAAGGAACGTGTCGCCTTATTCCGACTGGCGTGGGATATGACAATGAGCAGCTTTGGGGCTCGGCAGACATTGTATGAACGGTTCTTTTTCGGTGATCCTGTCCGCCTTTCCCAGACCATTTACCGGCTGTACGATGATACGGACATGGTAAGCTGGATCGAGCAGTGTATAAAAAAAGCTGACTAACAGTCAGCTTTTTTGGCTGTAGAAAAAGCCTGTGCTAACCAGTTATTGGTGTCCATTTGTCGTGGGAAGGGTCACGTTCCGCTTATCGGTGGATGAATGGCCACTCCCTCCGCTGACTTGGTCAGGAAGGTCGTCTGCCCAAGTGGATCTTCGGCCCGTGCTGTTCCCGCAGGCATCACCACCGAACGCCCCTCGTGCCGAAGTTAGAGTATAGAGGAGAGAGACTGTGCACGAAGCAGGTTCACAAATTTGCGCTATTGCCACATGCGTGGAAAAGAAAAAGGGCTGATGACGGCTTGCTGCCGGGATGTGAAAAAGATGGTCCTCCATCCATCAAGGGTGAGCAGGGTGAAGGAGAGTCTTTTTCGATATTAAAGAGCTCCCAAGGAGCGGTGCCCCTTCCACTCCTGCTAAAAGCTCGTGCGCTCGTCCGCGGAAAGGGAAGGGGATTTGGCTCCTGGCGTAAGAAAGAAGAAAGCTTGTAAAGAGACCGGGGTTTCTCTACAAGCTGAGCTGACGAACAGCCGGATTTTACCTTTTAGCATTGCTTTTTTTGGCTTTCTGCTCGAGCTGGGAATCCGGCTGCTGATCAGCGGCATCCTCCGTTAACCCCTGCGGGTTGACGGAAGTTTTTCCTCTTCCTTTAAATGCATTGCTTTTTTTACTCATACTCTCCACCTCCTCTTCTGTAGGTTGTGACAGGTGGAGGTATTTCATCCTGAAAGGTTCTGGATGGAATGCTCCGTTCTGGATACGAGCATTCTAAAAGAGAAGGAGGGATGATGAATGAAAGGAAAACGTAAAACACCATCTTATGCTGAGGAGTTTTCTGCTGAGGGGTTAGCGGTAACGAGAGAGCAGGTGTCGGATACCCTTACAGAAGGTACGTACGATGCAAAAATCGATCAGCAGAACGATGAAGGCCATAGGATCACAGACGATGGCATTGAAATCAGGAAGCCGGGAAAAAAGAAGAAGTAGAGACTTGATAAACAGCAGAAAAGGGAAGCGTTTCATACGCTTCCCTTTATTATGCTTTCATAAATCCTGGATGCAGCTGTTTGAATCGGTCCAGAGCGCTTTTGCTCTCATGGAAGGAACCTTCGTCTTTGCTGACCAGGCTTTGATCTATTTTAAACTCGTAATAATTGATGGCCAGGTCCAGGTCCATTTCGGTGAAGAGCAGACCTTGGTCGTAACAGTCATCCATATAAGGGATAGATAGGGAAAAAGGAGCGTCTTCATTTTTTTGAACTTCAACGAACCATCCCATCTGATCGACGTAAAGGGGGAGACCTGTGACATGCAGGATGTCTCCATGGGCAAAGCTCTTCACGTCCGCTTGGGCATCTTCAGAGGTTTCAGGACGATATTCAAAAGGTTCGACAACATAAAAAAATTGTTCCATGATCATGCTCCTTTCAACTGAGTAAACTCAGTATAGTTGATAATGATTATCACAGTCAAATAACAAGAGTTATTTTTACTTTAATTTTTAAAAAATTTGATATAATTATAAAAACAAAGGTTTTCGCAAAGGAGAATCTTTCTATGAATGTCCAAACCCTTGTGAAGGAAGTTGTGTTCCATGACTCCCAGATTATCAACATCCCCCCATCCTTCGAGCTGATTGGAAAGGGAAGGAGTGCTTCTGTTTTCCGCATAAGAGAAACAGGAATCGCTGTGAAAGTGTTTTATCCCGGTTATGAGAAGCTCGCCGAAGTGGAGGCCGGAGTGTATGAGAAGCTGGACAATCATGAATTTTTCCCGGCCTTTTATGGAAAAGGCGACGATTTCATCGTTATGGAATATGTGGAAGGGATCACATTTTATGATTGCCTTGTGAAAGGAATTCCGATTACGGAAGACATGATCAACCGGGTGGATGCGGCTCTTGCTTTCGCCTTTCAAATCGGATTGAATCCTTCAGATACACATTTGAAAAATATTATGCTGACACCAGATGGGCAGGTCAAAGTTATAGATGTCGTAAGGTTCACACAGGATTTTGAATGCCCGCAGTGGCAGGATTTGAAAAAAGCCTACCGTACGCTGTACCGGCGGAAGTTTGTGCCGAAAAAGTATCCGGTTTTCTTCATTGAATTCATTATCCGTCTGTACCGGAGAAAACTGCTGCCGATTTAAGTGGAGGAAAGGGTTTTGTCCACCCAGGTTCTGGGAAACGCTCTATAAATACCAGGAAAGGTGGAATGAATCGTGACAGAATATCGATTAAGTGATGTGGAAGTAGGAAAAAACTACAAGGCGAAAGAACTGGACAGTTTTGTTTCAACAACAGACGTCGTTGTTCTATCCAATAACGAATCCCAGCTTTTCACAGAACCTGAGCGGGAATATAAGGTTGTGGATGCTTTTGAAGGCTTCTTTGAACATTCATCCAATGATGGGGAGAAGTATTTCCGTAATAAGAAAACATACATTGTAGAAAAAGTATAAACGAAAAGACTGTCGATTGATCGACAGTCTTTTTTTTGCGGTCAAGTGGCAGCGGCCATCATATGTGAACGTGACACGCTGCATGCGGCAGAACTTCTTTAATAGCGGAGTTTCATTAATATGGAAGTAATGGCATCATCTTTTTTTAATGTTTCCTGGTGTTTTTTAGTAATTTCCAAAAGGGCGACATCGTGATAGAAGAATTCAGTGAAAAACTTTACGAGAGGTTTGGAAAACGTATGCACCCCCTGGAATTGATCCCTTTCCATTCCAGCGAACAGCACTTCCCTTCCATCGACGATCAGGAGTTTATGCCGTTCTAGTCCTTGATGTTTTTCATCCGGGACAAGGGTGTGGGGATCCAGTTCTCCGACAGGAATTTCCCCGACAGATAACAATTCCACATGAATACCTTCTGCCTGCTTTCTTTCAAGGAGGTCCAAGAACGGAGTCAGTTCATCGTTCCAGCCTGTCAGCAGTATTTCATTGGCAGCCTTCTCCATCAAATTTTCCATAAGGACGTGAATGCTGTGGTTATTCTTCAAGGTCCAGACGCGTTCATCAGCGTCTGGAATCTCTGATTTGTGATTTCGCAGTTGTTCAATGTGATCATCAAATTCAGCCGTCAGTTTTTTTATCGTCATTTCAATAGGAAGGGCTGTGTACATCTTCTTTTTTTCATGAAAAGACGTTAGGATCAATCCTTTTTCTTCGAGCCGCTGCAGGACTTCATACACTTTGGATTTAGGAACATGGGAAAATTTAACGACCGTTGCGGCATCCAGCGCTTGATCACTGGAGGACAGGACTTCATAGACTTGACTTTCATACTGGGTAAAACCGAAATTCTGTAACATGGGCTTCCTCTTTTCTTCTTATTGTCCTCAGGATACACGATGACCCCATCGCGCGTAAATATTCCCTCTTGTCTTTCTAAGCCTATGTAGTTACCATTGTAGTGGTAACCAAAAGAAGAGAGGGTTCATGAGATGAATAAAAAAGTATACCTGCTGGCGCTCGTCGCTTTTGTCGTCGGAACTGTTGAGTTGATTATTGGTGGGATTCTGGACCTGGTCGCGGAAGATCTGAATGTCTCCCTTGGAAAAGCGGGACTTCTCATTTCTGTTTTTTCCTTAGTCTTCGCTGTATCCTCCCCGGTCCTTTTAACAGTGACGGCCCGCGTAGAACGTAAAAAATTGATGATGACCACCTTAGTAATATTCTTTATCGGCAATCTGCTTGCCTTTTGGAGTCCTACTTATTCCATCATCATGGCAGCAAGAGTCCTGACTGCAGCAACAGGGTCACTTCTTGTAGTGCTGGCTGTAACAATGGCATCTTCAGTCGTTGACAAGAAGTACAGAGGTCGAGCGATCGGCACCATTTTCATGGGCATCTCCGGGTCGCTCGTGCTCGGTGTCCCCATCGGTCTGACGATAGGAAATGCGTTTGGATGGCGCGCTCCATTTCTACTCATCAGCATCCTGACACTCTTATCCATGGCAGCGGTCATGCTTCTACTTGAGAGCGTAGCCCCTAAACCTGTCTTATCCGTGAGGAGACAGCTTCAGACGTTGAAAAATAAGAAAATATGGAGTGCTCAAATGACCTCCTTTTTATTTTTAACCGGGCATTTGACCCTCTATGCTTATTTAACGCCTTATTTGAAAACGGTCATGGGAATGAACGGTACATGGGTCAGTGTGATTTATTTCGTATTTGGAACGGCAGCGGTGATCGGCGGGGGAATCGGAGGTGTGCTCTCTGATAAATTCGGCTCGGGAAAGAGTATCATCGGAATTATCCTTGTGTTTGCAGCAGCTATTTTTACGATTCCCTTCACGACATCTGTACTGCCGGTCTTCCTTGTTGTCCTCGTCGTTTGGAGTGCGCTCAGCTGGGCTGTAACACCTGCGCAGCAGAATTATTTGATTTCTTCAGCACCAGAATCGGCAGACATACAGCAGAGTTTAAATAATTCAGCTCTTCATTTCGGAATCGCTTTTGGATCATTGATTGGCGGTTTCGTCATTGAACAGGGGACGGTTTCTCTTAACCCGACAGTAGGTGGATTCTTTATTCTTGCAGCACTGCTGACGGCTGGCTTCTCTATCACTCGTAAAACCGAATCGAAGGAAGAAAAAGCAGCCTGACAAAAAAACAGGACATCTGAATGCAGATGTCCTGTTTTTTCGATTCGTTGCTTGTTACTGCTGTCCTTTTTTCATCGTTTGAGCGATTTGAACCGTCCGGGCGGCCTGATGCTTGGCAGCAGCTTCTACATCCTCGACCATGTTCCCTTCCTGATCGACAGAAACACTCGTTCCATATGGGTTCCCACCGGCACCGAAAATTACCGGGTCCGTGTATCCGGGAGCCGCAATGATTGCTCCCCAATGCATCATGGAGGTGTAGAGGGAAAGAAGAGTCGCTTCCTGACCGCCATGAGGGTTCTGGGCAGAAGTCATGCCGCTGACCACTTTATTAATCGTTCTGCCGTTTGCCCAGAGCCCTCCCTGCATATCGATGAACTGCTTCATTTGAGAAGGAAGGTTTCCGAAGCGCGTCGGCATACTGAAGATGATGACATCAGCCCATTCAATATCTTCAGATGTGGCGGTCGGGATATCCTTGATTTTTTCTACGGTCGCTTTCCATCCTTCGTTCGCTTCAATCACGGATTGAGGTGCGAGTTCATCCACCTTCAGCAATTTAACTTCAGCTCCGGCTTCTTCTGCTCCTTTGGCCGCCCATTGAGCCATTGTATAGTTGGTTCCACCCATTGTATAAAAAATCACAGCTGCTTTTACGTTTGACATATGCTCCCTCTCCTTTGGTTGATTATTGAATAACTTTTTCATAAATCCCATTTTGTTCACCTTCCTGCTGAATGACTTGCGCATCTTTTTATCCATACTCTCGAATTCGAGATATATGGGTAAAAATGTGTGGTTATTTATCTTGAATTCGAGATTAATTATATATCGAGTCTTCCGGGGTGTCAACACAAAAAGAAATGATTTTGGAAAAAGGGAAAAATTTTGGCTGGCATCCTTAAGAATAGGTACCTTGGAGCGGCGCATAATAAGATTGTTCCACATGTGAGGAGGCGATTGAGATGGGCAGAGATGAACATCACAAAGGAAAAGGGAAGCAGAAACGAAAGCTTCCGCAGACTCCTAAAAGTCAAAAACATGCGAACATCGATGTTGAGTTTTCTGAAGAACTGGCTGACAGGGAAGATAAGATCGCTCAAGAACGAGCGAAAGCGGCCGACCGCAGAGCTCATAAACGTATGTAAGAAAAACAACAGTCTTCAGGTTTCATCCTGGAGACTGTTTTTGTATATATTTTTTATACAGAATAAATTGTTTGAACTTAATTATGTTTATGGTATAATTCGAAATTGTGAGTGAAACGCATAAGAAATGGATGAATGTTTTAAAGGAGGCGTTCGTATGAAACAGTGGAAAAGATGGCTGCCCGTTTTTCTGATGGCCGGTTTGATCGTATTGACGGCCTGTGGAGAATCCACAGAGGAAAGCAGCACAGACGCAGGCAGTGATGGTGATAAAGGCACGATACATATTGGAATGAACAACTGGGCTGAGAATGTGGCTGTATCGAACATGTGGAAGCTTATTCTTGAAGATCAAGGATATTCGGTGGAGCTGGAACAGGTTGAAAAAGGGTTTCTATATGAAGCACTAGCGAGTGGTGACCTCGATATCGGAACAGAAATCTGGCTTCCGAATACAGACCAGCCTTTTTATGAAAAATATAAAGATGAGATCGATTGGCGCGAGACATGGTATGAGGGAACAGAACTTGGTTTGGCCGTTCCGTCTTATATGGAAGATATCAATACGGTCGAGGACCTGAAAAATACAGATCAGTTTTCCGACAATCAAATTGTAGGGATTTCTGCCGGAGCAAGCATTATGAATTTGACAGAGGAAGCCATTAAAGAATACGACTTGGACTATTCCCTGCTTTCTTCTGGAGAGCCGACAATGATTACAGAACTTAAAAATGCCATGGCTGATGAAGAGCCGATTGTAGCGACACTTTGGAAGCCGCACTGGGTCTTTGCAGAAATGGATGTGAAGATTCTGGAAGATACGAAAAATGTTTATGGGGATTCTGAAAATATTTCCTATGCAGCAAGACTTGGATTGAAAGAGGATCACCCTGAAGTGGTGAAGTGGTGGGACAGCTTCAAGCTTGATGACAATCAGCTTGGGAGTCTCATGGCTTCCATAAATGAAGCGGATTCTGAGGAAGAAGGTGCCCGCCAATGGCTGGATGAGCATCAGGATCTTGTAGATGAATGGACAAAAGAATAACTCTGAAACGATCTGCCCCTGGTGGATCTCCGAGCTGCCGATGATCCAATCGGCAGCTTTTCTTATATCCGGCATGAAGATCGGATTATGCCGGATATAAGAAAAGGACAGTCAGACCGAGGGGAGAAACAGAAATCTTCTCTTTGGCAGGTCCGGTTTTCCGTTAAAAAATTCAGTGCAGTTCCGCCGATTCGAGAAGGAAGCAGAAAAGCTTGGGTTCCCCAGGCATACCTGTGAATCCGCAGGAGCGTGGTTCCGGAGGCTGGAGCTCTCCTATCCTGTCGTTGAGATCTATGAAAAAGCCCGTTACGGAGGAATAAACCTCACCGAGCAGGAGTCAAAACAGTTCGCAGACCAGCTGGATGGATTGAAGAAGCAGCTTGCCTGTAGAAAAGAAGTTTAAGCGATCATCTTTCAGGAAACATAGACAATATAGCTAGTTGAACTATTGAAAGGAGTCGCTGAATTATGGATTTAAACAAAGAATTAGAGAAACTAGAGCATATTCACTTAGAAAAGCCACAAAAAGTATTTACGATGTATTTGAATACAGATCCATCCGACCCTGATCAACAAGGCGGCGAATGGAAAATCCATTTGAAGAATGGGTTGAACAACTTTGAGTCCTACCTTCAGGAAGATGGGGACTCAGATGAGAAAAGAAACTACTGGGCAGTGAAAGAAAAAGTTGAAACTTTCATAGAAGAAAACGAGCAGCATTTTGCAAAAAGTGTCGTATTGTTTGCTACAGGTGATGATACGGTCTGGTTTGCTGAAAGATTCCAGATGCCGGTTAAGACTGAATTCTACTGGGAGGAAGCTCCAGTGTTGGATCAGCTGAAGGAAATGCAGCAGAAATTCCCGAAAACCGGTGTCGTCCTGACTCAGAAAAACCAGATTAAGCTGCTGGATGCTGAACTGGGAACGTTGAAGGATACACAATTGTTTGAGCTTGACTTGAATACAGAGGATTGGCGCATGCACCAGGGTCCAGACAGAGCCCAGGCGTCCATGGGTTCAGGCGGAGCGAAGAATTCGAAGCAGGATCAATTTGAAGAGCGCTTCGAAGCCAACCGTTACCGCTGGTATAAGAGCGTAGCTCCAAAGATTGACCGCGCCGCTAAACAATATGGCTGGGAGCGCTTCTACCTCGTTGGTGACAAGGAAGAATTGAAAGACCTTCAGGACCATATGAATAAGGAAGCGGAAGACATGATTAACAAAAACCTTCTGGACCATGAAGAGATGCATGTGCTCGATGAGGTTGTCCAATAATTTATTAGAAAAGCACCGGGGAACCGGTGCTTTTTCATGTGTCATTTTATACATACCATCCAAACTGGATATGGACCGGCACAGGCCCGTTTAATCTTTCCATTATACAGATTTTCAGAGGCTATGGTAAAATAGTATACAGCGAAAATAAATGAGATTGGGGAAATGGACATGTTTGTTGTAGACTCCACTGTAGTGGTCCCGGAACACAAAGCTGATGATCTCATACAGATTTATCGGAATCGCTCCCGCCTCGTAGATGAAGCAGAGGGATTCTTATCTTTTCAGCTTCTCCAGAACGATCGGAAGCGGGGAGAGTTGACGGTTCACTTGGAGTGGGAATCTAAACAAGCTTATTTGAATTGGGCAAGAAGTGAGCAGTTCAAGAAAATTCATGAGCTTGAAAAACATTACCCTGACGAAGAGTTGAAGGGAATTGTTCCAATAGTGAAGAAGTATGAGGTGGTGGCAACATGAATAACACGGAACAGGCCCACCTTGTCCGGATCGTAACAGAAGAAATCTATGAAGCCTATCCCTATCTTTGGGAGAAATTCGGCCAGAATGGGAGAGACCGGACCGAAGAAGACAATCATCATCATTTGGACCATCTGGCTGCGGCTTACGAGATGAGAAGTGTAGACTTTTTTATGGACTATACGGACTGGCTCAACAACGTATTGACGTCCAGAAACGTGCCGACCGGACTGATTATTGATAATTTTCAGCGGCTCGTCCGCCTGCTGGATGGACAGTCTCTTGTGGATGAGGACGAGAAGCAGATGTTCATCGTCTATTTAGACCAGGCTCTCAAACGACTTCATACTCTGAACGAGAGGTGACTATTTTGGATCTGGATCATGAACAACTTGCTCAAGTTTTTTTGAGTGGAGATGAAGAGAAAGCATTGAACTACACGTATCGTCTCCTGGAGAACCATCCAAGGGCCTACGTGTTTGAAAATCTGATCACCCCGGCAATGTACCATGTGGGAAAGCTGTGGGAGAACAATGAAATATCGGTTGCGGATGAGCATCTGGCTACAGCCATATGTGATTTTGTTCTTTCAAAAATCGAGTCTGACCACCGGGCTCCTAAACGCCGTCAGCAGCAAAGTTATAAAGTCCTTCTCTTCGGAGTGGAAGAGGAGCAGCATTATATCGGGCTGAAAATGGTCGCCGACACTTTCAAAGAGCATGGCTGGCGCGTCCGTTATTTAGGGCCGGATCTTCCAATGGAACATTCCATGTTACAAATTAAAAAATTCCAGCCTGATGTAATAGGAATATCAGCGGCTTTGTCCTATCGTATTCCTGCCATAAAGAAATCCATCGAGGCCTTCACCCAGCTGGATTGGAAGCCGACCATCATGATCGGCGGCCGTCTTGCTTATAAGTTTGACTTGTCGGAGTTTGAATCCGAGAAGGTTATGGTAATTAAAAATATCGGACATCTGACGCATTGGTTCAAAAAAGGAAGGGAAGAATCCATCAATGAAACGAGTTGACCATTCTTTTCCTCTGCCCGTTTTTACAATCAACAAAAACTTCATCCTGCAATCTTATTCCAAGGAAGCAGAAGACAGCTTTGTCATCACGCAGAATTTCCTGGACTTATTTGATGAAGGCAGTCTTTCCAAGCTGAAAAAGTGGATCAATCCGGAAGTGAAAAAGGTAACATTGGAAGTCCAGCTGAAGCCTTTTGGAAACGCAAGGAACCCTGTAACGTGTGATCTGCACGTCAAATGGAGTAATGACCTTCATGCAGAAGTTCTGCTCATATTGAAGGATGACCAGATGGAGCGTGTCACCACGATGATGAATCAACTGCGCGCCCGCCTGAATGATACGAATTTTCAACTTCTTGAGGAAAAAGAAAAACTGGAGGAAGCGTTGGAGTTGAACAACCGTCTTTCGGCTCCTTTTATTACTCTTACAGAGGAAACGGCGTTGATCCCTTTGTTTGGTGATTTATCCCTGGATAAAATGGATGTCGTCGAAGAACCGCTGCTCCAACGTGTCAATCAAGGTGGTATTGAACGGGTGCTGCTGGATTTCACTGCCGTTGGAGATATTCCGAAAGATGGGGCTCAGGCTTTGAAAAGTCTGACCGCTTCTTTATTTTATATGGGAGCCGCTGTGGTCATTACAGGAGTACGGCCTGAACAGGTTCCAAAACTCCAGCATATCCGTTTTCCTATTGAAGTTTCTTATCTTCATTCTCTTCAGCAAGCCATTTACAAATACTGTGTGCAGTAAAGCGCTGCTTTCTGCTGATTTTCGGTTTATTCCCCTCTTCCAATGTGGAATAGGTAAAGTAAACGAGAAAATAGAAAGGGTGTTTTGTAATGGAAATGACGCTTGAAGTGAACGGTATGACATGTGAGCACTGCCAGAAAACGGTTAAAGATACAGTAGAAAAACTTGAAGGTGTGCACGGAGCAGAGGTTCATCTCGACAGTGGTAAGGTCAATGTGGTGTACGACGAAGCCTATGTCGGTAAAAATCTAATTAAAGAATCCATCCATGCCCAAGGGTATGAGGTCGTTGGATAAGGATAAAGGGCCTGGCTTTCCAGGCCTGTTCAGGCTGTCGGGAAGGATCCCGACAGCTTTTTTAATGGGATGCAGAGCAGGATAGGGAACCGGGATGATGGACGCAAGCCACCTTAATCACATACTTAACAATAAGAAAAGCCCGGGGCCCCGGGCTTTTTTTACTGCACTGTATAAGGAAGCTGTGATTGATAACCGGAAAATTTCTGATAGGCCTGGTCAAGCTTTTGGTTCTCTTCCTGCTCCAGAGCATACCATCCGTGTTTGAACATGAGGTTATACAGGTTTCTCTGACAGTCTTGTGTTTCCTTGAAGATGGTTGCCAGATCCTGATAAATCGCTTGGTTACTCGCCTCATTCAATGTTGTACTGTACGACGATGTCATGTACTTCTCCGTAGCCAGTAGATCGTTGACGAAATCCCGCTCATTCATCTGCGGTGTCTGTGGTACAGTCGTTTCAGGATTTTGAATTTTTTGTGGTTGGTTCGGATTCATAACGGCCCTCCTCAATTCGGTTTACTGGCCTGTGTATTCAGGTGCTCCAGTATTCTATTGTAGTGACGCTGGTGCATTTGGCCGGCTTCGTCCAACGCCGCCTGGATTTCAGGGGTTTGACAATTTTGAGCGAAAAAATGAGCTTTTTTACAAGCGTTTAAATTCCAGGAAAGCATGTCCGCAAGATATAGTTGATCTTTTATGGTCACAACATCAGGGGCCTGAGCCATCGGCTGTGCGCCCTGCATGGACCCAGTTGCCGGGTTCTGCTGCATGGAACTCCCTCCTTTATGTTTTCCCTGTTAGTATGGCTGTTTAAGGATGAAGTATAAATGAAAGATGGGTTTTATTTGTCGAATATCAGATGAAAATATTCACCCTTTATTAAGAAAAATGATAAGATAGAATCACAAACGTTTACATTTCTGAAAATTATAAAAAACACACCCACCACAAGTCAGGGGGCTTCATGATGGAAAAGGTGATGCGCAATTTCTTTCTTTTTTTATCGAAAAACCGTTTCTTTACAAAGCTTGCGAAAAAATATGGACTCCGTTTTGGTGCCGGTAAGTTTGTCGCTGGTGTTTCTGTACCTGATGCTGTGAGAACCATCCGGCTTTTGAATGACCAGGGTATGGCAGTCACGATTGACCACCTTGGAGAGTTCATTGACAGTGAGGTAGAAGCCAGAGAAGCAGCGGAAGGATGTATCGCCGCGATTGAAGCCATAGCAGAACATCATCTCGATTCACAACTTTCCCTTAAACTGACGTCCATGGGGCTGGATATTTCCGAATCGCTTGTGATGGAGAACATGAGGAAGATCCTTGATGCGGCAGAAAAAAATGATGTGTTTGTGACCATTGATATGGAAGATTACGAACGCTGCGGCAGAACCCTGGAGATTTTCAAGCAGTTGAGGGAGGAATATGATCATATCGGAACCGTCCTCCAGTCGTATTTGTACCGGACGGTTGAAGATATAGAATCGCTTGATGAGTATTCCCCGAACCTGAGACTTGTGAAAGGAGCCTATAAGGAATCTGCCAAAGTGGCCTTCCCGGATAAGAAAGACGTGGATGACAACTTAAAGAAAATTATCCGGATCCACTTGATGAACGGCCATTATACAGCAGTAGCTACACATGATGATGAAATGATCGAGTATACAAAGAAATTGGTGGAGAGTGAAGGCCTATCAAAAGATCAGTTTGAATTTCAAATGCTGTACGGGATTCGAGTGGAACGTCAGAAAGAATTGGTGGAGGAAGGGTATAAAATGCGTGTGTACGTACCTTATGGGAATGATTGGTATGGATACTTCATGCGTCGTCTCGCAGAACGGCCGGCAAACGTCGCTTTCGTGCTAAAAGGAGTATTTGGAAGATGAGGAAGGGCTGTCCCGCACGGTCTTTCCTTTTTTTAATCAAAACCGGCCGGACGCTCATACACTAACATAACGAAATGGACTTGGAAGAATTTTTAAGATTTATGGAGAAAAGGATTGCGAAATGTCTGAATATATTTTATATTAGACGTAGATACCGGTTCAGCACTATATTTTTTTGACCGTAAAATGAATGAGTATTCATTCAAAGAGATAGGGGGAGAAATGATGAAACAAAAAATTAAACGGGCTGCAGTTTTAGGCTCAGGGGTGATGGGGGCCGGCATTGCTGCCCACCTGGCCAACACAGGAATCCCTGTGCTGATGATGGACATTGCACCCCGGGAATTATCCGAGCAGGAAAAGAGTAAAGGGTTGACGGTTGAACACCCAGCGGTGCGGAATCGTATAGCCGTTGAGAATAAGAAAGCTCTCCTAAAGCAGAAGCCGTCTCCACTGACAAGTAAAAAAAATCTTGATTTGATTGAAACGGGCAACTTTACCGACGATATGAGCCGTCTGGGCGAGGTCGACTGGATTATAGAAGTCGTCGTCGAAAACCTGGATATCAAAAAGAAAGTGCTTGCCCAGGTGGATCAATACCGTAAGCCCGGTTCGATCGTTAGCTCCAATACATCCGGCATCTCCATTGAGGCCATGTCCGCCGACTGCAGCGATGATTTTAAGAAGCATTTTCTCGGAACGCATTTCTTCAACCCGCCGCGATACTTGAAGCTTCTGGAAGTGATTCCGACGGCTGCGACAGATCCGGAAGTCCTCTCGTTTATGAAAACATTTGGAGAGGATGTGCTTGGTAAAGGTGTGGTGGAAGCCAAGGATACACCGAACTTTATTGCCAACCGTATCGGTACGTACGGCCTCCTCATCACCGTGCAGAAGATGCTTGAAAAAGGATACTCCGTCGGTGAGGTGGATTCTGTAACCGGCCCGTTGATCGGCCGTCCGAAAAGCGCAACCTTCCGTACGCTTGATGTTGTAGGCCTGGATACCTTTATCCATGTCGCCAACAATGTCTATGAACAGGTGGAAGGAGACGAGAAGAAAGCTTTTGAAGTTCCAGGTTTTATGACGGCGATGCTTGAAAAAGGATGGCTCGGATCGAAAAGCGGTCAAGGGTTCTTCCTGAAAAATAAAACAGCAGAAGGCAGTGAGATTCTTCAGTTGAATCCTGAAACGCTTGATTATGAGCCGCGTGGAAAATTAAAAACAAAAGCAACAGAGGCGGCCAAACAAGAGAAAGGGCTGCACCGCAAGCTCAAAACCCTCGTTCAGGCAGAAGGAGATCGTGCCGGTGACTTGATCTGGTCCATCATCAAACCGGTGCTGCTGTATTCAGGAGAATTGGCAGGAGAAATCGCTGATGATATTTCTGCTATTGACGATGCCATGAAGTGGGGGTTCGGCTGGGAAGCAGGTCCATTCGAGATATGGGACGCTGTTGGTGTTGAATCTTCCGTTGAACGGATGAAGGCCGAAGGGGAAACGGTTCCTTCATGGGTGGAGCAGCTGGTCGATCATAAGAATCCATCCTTTTATAAACACGAAAATGGAAAAGTTTACTACTACCACAATGGGGAGTACAAAGAGAAGGTCTTTAATAAAAAACAAATCAATCTGAAGCGTCTGAAAGAGAAAAGAGATGTGATTAAGAAAAATGCAGGTGCGAGCCTCATTGACTTAGGTGATGGAGTGGCTGCTCTCGAATTTCATTCCCGAAGTAATGCGATAGGGCTGGATATTGTACAGATGATGAACTTCGCTGTGGATTATGTAGATGAGAATGACTGGCACGGTCTCGTCGTCGGCAATCAGGCCAAGAACTTCTGTGTGGGTGCCAACCTCGGCATGATGCTGATGGAAGCTCAGGATTACAACTTCTTTGAAATTGAAATGGTCGTAAAGAACTTCCAGGACAGCATGATGAAATTGAAGTATTCCGATAAGCCGGTTGTTGCAGCACCATTCGGAATGACGCTTGGCGGAGGAGCGGAGGTCTGCCTTCCGTCTGCTGCGATTCAAGCTTCTCCAGAGACGTACATGGGTCTTGTCGAAACAGGAGTCGGGCTGATCCCCGGCGGTGGTGGAAACAAGGAGCTGTATATCAAACACCTGCGGAATATCCCTGAGGGTGTGGAGGTTGACCTTCAAAAGGCGGCCGTCAGTGTCTTTGAAAAGATTGCGATGGCGAAAGTATCTACTTCTGGAGAAGAAGCTCTTGAAAACGGATTTTTGGATCAAAGAGATGCAGTAAGTACAAACGGAGATCATCTGCTGCATGATGCCAAGCAGAAGGTTCTTGGTCTGGCCGGTTCCGGATACAAAGCACCAAAGCGGACGAAGGTCCCCGTCACAGGAGAACAAGGGCTGGCTACAATGATTCTTGGAGCGAAGTCTCTCGTTTTAAGCGGATACGCAAGTGAGCATGACATGAAAATTGCTGAAAAGCTGGCCTTTGTACTGGCTGGCGGACGACTGAAACAAGGGACACTCGTCGATGAGCAGTATTTGCTGGACTTGGAGAGAGAGGCATTCCTCAGCCTGATTGGTGAGCCGAAATCGCAGGCTCGTATGCAGCACATGCTTATGAAAGGAAAGCCGCTCCGTAACTAAAAGGAGAGGACATAGAGGAGGGGACATACATTGAAAGAAGCAGTGATTGTAGCGGGAGCAAGAACACCGGTGGGACGCGCTAAAAAAGGCGCACTCGCTCATACAAGACCGGATGATCTGGCCGCTTTAACGATAAAAGAAACTTTAAAAAGAGCCGGAGGTTATGAAGGGAATATTGATGATGTCATTATCGGATGCGCCATGCCTGAAGCTGAGCAGGGAATGAACATGGCCCGCAATATTTCCGGGCTGGCAGGGCTGCATCATAAAGTTCCTGCGATTACGATAAACCGATACTGTTCTTCAGGTCTTCAGAGTATCGCCTACGCCGCTGAAAAAATCATGCTTGGACACAGTGACACCGCACTTGCGGGAGGAGCCGAATCGATGAGCCTGATCCCTATGGGTGGACACGTGATCAAGCCGAATATTGAATTGGTGGAGCAGGCCCCTGAGTATTACATGTCCATGGGTCATACAGCTGAAGAGGTTGCCGGGCGCTTCGGGATCTCGCGAGAAGACCAGGATGCTTTTGCTGTTCAGAGTCATGAACGTGCGGCACGTGCGATTCAGGAAGGGAAATTCGAGGACGAAATCGTACCGGTGGAAGTGACAAATCGAGAACTTGGTGCTGATCACAAAGTGAAGGAAACGAAAACGATGTTTACAGTCGATGAAGGAGTGCGTCCCGGCACAAGACAGGAAATACTTGCAAAGCTGAAGCCGGCATTTTCTACCAGAGGTTCCGTGACAGCAGGAAACTCTTCACAGATGAGCGACGGCGCTGCATCCGTTCTGGTGATGGATCATGAGAAAGCGAAGTCAGAGGGGCTCCAGCCACTCGTGAAATTCCGATCTTTTGCTGTCGCAGGTGTAGAACCAGAAATTATGGGGGTCGGCCCCATTGAAGCGGTGCCTAAAGCATTGAAAATAGCAGGGTTGTCCATTCAGGATATTGGTCTATTTGAACTGAATGAAGCGTTTGCTTCTCAGTCGCTGCGCGTCATACGTGAGCTGGGTCTTGATCCTGAGAAAGTCAATGTCAATGGAGGAGCGATTGCCCTTGGCCATCCGCTGGGCTGTACAGGGACGAAATTGACGCTGAGTCTTATCCATGAAATGAAGAGAAGAAACGAGCAATTTGGTGTCGTAACGATGTGTATCGGCGGCGGTATGGGTGCTGCCGGGGTATTTGAATTAATCTAATGGGGAGGCTCAACCAATGAGTGAATTAAAAGAGATGATTAAAGGTGGCGGATTTATTGTCGAGGATGTAACGGCCGATCAGGTCATTACCCCGGAGGACTTTACAGATGAACATTTGATGATTGCCAAGACGGCTGAAGACTTTGTTCTTGGTGAAGTTGTTCCAAAGATTGAGAATCTGGAAAACCATGAGTTTGAACATTCTGTCGCTCTTTTGAAGAAAGCGGGCGATCTTGGACTGCTCGGTGCCGATGTACCTGAAGAATATGGCGGTCTCCAGCTGGATAAAATCAGTTCATCCTTAATTACGGAGAAGTTCTCCCGTGCCGGCGGGTTTTCCGTCACTCATGGTGCGCACGTGGGGATCGGGTCTCTTCCTATTGTGTTCTTCGGGAATCATGATCAGAAAAATAAATACCTCCCTGTACTCGCTACAGGTGAAAAGATTGCCGCTTATGCCCTGACAGAGCCGGGATCAGGGTCTGATGCACTTGGAGCTAAAACGACAGCGAAGCTTAATGAATCGGGCACCCACTACATTTTGAACGGGGAAAAACAGTGGATTACCAACTCCGCCTTTGCTGATGTATTTGTTGTGTATGCCAAGATTGATGGAGACAAATTCACAGCATTTATTGTAGAGAGAGAGTATCCAGGTGTATCTACCGGTCCGGAAGAGAAGAAAATGGGAATTAAGAGTTCTTCCACCCGTACATTGATTCTTGAAGATGCAGAAGTTCCGGTGGAAAACGTCCTTGGGGACATCGGAAAAGGCCATGTTATTGCCTTTAACATACTGAATGTTGGTCGCTACAAGCTGGCCATCGGTGGTGTTGGCGGAGCGAAACGGGCGATTGAACTGTCTGTGAAATACGCCAAAGAAAGAAAACAGTTTAAAACTCCGATTGCACAGTTCCCATTGATCCAGGAGAAAATTGGTTCGGTTGCCGCAAACACGTATGCCAATGAAAGTTCCGTTTACCGGACCGTCGGGCTGTTTGAACAGAGCATGGGCAAACTTACTGATGAAGAGCTGAAAGACGGGGCAGCTGTTGCGAAGGTTATTGCTGAATATGCGATTGAATGCTCCTTGAATAAAGTGTTCGGTACCGAACTGCTCGACTTTGCTTCCGATGAAGCCGTACAAATCCACGGGGGTTATGGTTTCATGGCGGAGTACGAAGTTGAAAGGATGTACCGCGATTCCCGGATCAACCGTATTTTTGAAGGAACGAATGAAATCAACCGGATGATCGTCCCGGGTACACTGCTTAAGAAAGCGATGAAAGGGGAACTTCCTCTCCTCCAAAAAGCTCAGACACTCCAGGAGGAAATCATGATGATGATGCCGGAAGAACCTGGTTTGGAGCCATTGGAGCAGGAGAAGTATTTAGTTAAAAATGCCAAGAAAATCGGACTTCTTGCCGCCGGCCTTGCCGCTCAGAAGTACGGAGAAAAGCTCGATAAAGAACAGGAAGTGCTCGTCAATATCGCTGATATGGTCGGTGAAATCTATAACATGGAATCAGCCCTGCTTCGTACGGAGAAAGCCATCCATCGTTCTGGTGAAGAAAAGAATAAGCAGAAGCTCCTCTACACGCAGGTGTATGTACAGGAAGCCTTTAACAGAATCGAGGCCCATGCGAAAGAAACGTTGATTGCGTCTGAAACCGGCGACTCCCTGCGTATGATGCTTGGTGCTCTTCGTAAACTGACACGTCATACACCGACGAACGTCATTCCGAAGAAGCGGGAAATTGCCCAGGGATTAATTGAGTCCGAAAGATATTACGTATAAATCAGTGACCAGCCCGCACTTGAAAGTGCGGGCTTTTGGCATGTAGAGAGGAAGGGATCCTCTCCTCACAGGGACATTCAATTTTCCCGGGAAAAAGTGTTTTTGGAGGCATTTGAATAAAGAGAAGGAAGGATGTAAAAGAATGAAAAAGGAATTGGAGGGAAAAGTAATTTTCAATGAAAAGATTGTCTCCATTGTGATAAAATAAGACGTAACAAGTTGGAAGGAGGAGGAGCATATGCCTGTTACCTTCTACTGGTACCCAAACTGCGGTACTTGTAAAAAAGCGAAAAAATGGCTGGATGATGAAGGGGTTCCTTACGAATCTGTACATATTGTTGAACATCCCCCTTCACAGGAAGAGTTGAAGGACCTCACGGCCAGGAGTGAACGACCGGTTAAGAAATTTTTCAACACCAGTGGGAAGAAGTATCGGGAGTTAAACCTGAAGGAAAAGCTGAAAGATGCAGATGAAGAAGAAATGCTGCGCCTGCTCGCTTCAGACGGGATGCTCATCAAACGGCCCATCGTCACTGATGGAACAAATGTCACTGTTGGTTTCAAAGCCGATGAATTTGAAAACGTCTGGGGCCGATGAGCAGAACATTGGAAATAAAAGCAGAAGGCTTTTATGTTTATAACTGTCATTAAACAAAAACAAGAACTGTGGAGGTAATCGAATATGAGCTTACCAAAAGATCTACGTTATTCTCAGGAACACGAATGGGTGAAAGAAGAAGGAGAAAAAGTCAGAGTCGGAATCACGGATTTTGCTCAATCTGAACTTGGCGACATCGTTTTTGTTGAGCTTCCTGAAGTGGGAGAAGAACTAAAAACAGACGAGCCTTTCGGAAGTGTGGAATCTGTAAAAACCGTTTCCGAATTATATGCACCGATCAGCGGTAAAGTTGTAGAAGTGAATGAAGATTTGGAAGACAGCCCTGAGTTTGTGAATGAGTCTCCTTATGATAAAGCCTGGATGGTTGTTGTTGAACCAAGCGATTCTTCAGAAGTTGAGCAGCTGATGTCTTCTGAAGAATATGAAGCGATGATTGATGAAGATTAATCAAAACAAGTAAGCCCGTTGTACAGGCAGGACTGATGATTCCTTGTCTGACATGATCGTGCTTGATCTTAATCATGTTCAGACCATGCCATATGGCATGGTCTGTTTCTATATAGTAGGTGATGAAGATGGATGGAGAACGGATTTTGATTGTTGAAGGGATTACAGATAAGAAGAAATTGAACAAAGTACTGGATGAGAAAATCGAAATCATCTGTACCCATGGGACGCTCGGTATTGAGCGAATGGAAGAAATGATCTTTGAACATAACCTGGATGAACGATCGGTCTATATCCTTGTGGATGAAGATGATTCCGGTTTTAAACTACGGAAGATGCTGACAGAGGAACTTCCGCACGCAGAGCATATTTATATTGATAAAGCCTTTAGAGAAGTGGCGGCTACTCCCGAGCCGGAACTCGCCCGTGCCCTGTTAAGCCGTCATTTCAGCGTGAAGTCGATGTATTTAATTTAGGAGGAAGCTTTGCAGAATTTAATACAAAATGAGGCAGCCTGGGTGCTGTCCTCGGATGAAAAAACGATGACATTTATTCACAGCCCTTTTTGCGGGACGTGCCACCTTGCCCGCAAGATGCTGATAACGTTGGAAGAGATGTATAAAAAAACACTATTCTCGGAAATGAACGCCTCTCTGCATCCTGCATTGATGGAACAATATCGAGTGGAAAGTGTTCCATGCCTCTTGATTACCCATAAAGGAGAAGTTCTTGAAAAGGTCTATGCTTTTCAATCCGTCCCACACATGTATGAAAAGATCATTCCCTATCTATAACCCGCCTTTATTCCCCGGGAAATGACAAGATAAAAACGGTAAAAAACCCGTCCTGCATAAACAGGGCGGGTTTTATTCATCGGCCGTATGACCAGTGATAAGCGGGTGGGAGGCCTTCCGCTGTTTTGATGATTAAACAATTTCCCCCAGGGACTGGACGATATCGAGAAAGGAAGCTTTATCACCGAACGATTCGTGGACCCTGCCTTCCTGATCTATGATAATAGTGGAAGGGACGCCCTTGCAGCCGAACGTATCGTATAAGCTTCGCCCATCATCAATCAAGGTAGGCTGGTTAAGAAATTTTTCAGCATATTCCTTTCCGGCATCAGGGCTGCGTTCACGACCGGGAACGTTAATCGTAACCAGCTCCACTTTTTCTTTGTCCATCGTTTCAAAGAGCTGCTCTTTTTTAGGTAAGTCTCTCCCACAGTCAGGACACCAGGATGCCCAGAAAGTCAGGACGATCACCTTTCCGAAATGGTCGCTCAGACGATAGGTGGAGGGCTGATTTATATAAGAAAGCTCAAATTGAGGAGCACGTTCCTTCATGATTTCATCTCCTTACTGTAAAAATATACCTGATTATTATCTTTGACGTCCGTATAGACTCCATGCTAACATAACATATAATTTCACAGCGACATCATAACTTATCCAGAGTGGTGGAGGGACTGGCCCTTTGAAACCCGGCAACCGGCAAAAGCACGGTGCTAAATCCTGCGGAGCGTAAAGCTTTGATAGATGAGATCCACTAAAGTCTCTTCTATTTTAGGAGAGACTTTTTTGCATATCCAGATGTTCTTCTTTTCTGAAAAGTAGCTCATTTATGTTGACACGCTGGTGGCAGAGTGCTAAAATCCACTTTGTAGTTATGAAATGAATTAAAGCAGTAATAATTTAATAAGCTAAAATCTCTTATCCAGAGTGGCGGAGGGACTGGCCCTACGATGCCCGGCAACCAGCAGGTGTAACCGACCTGTCAAGGTGCCAAATCCTGCAGAGCATAACAGCTCTGACAGATGAGAGAACAGAAGATACATTGTTATTGAAACGCCATTCTGTTCTCGAACAGAATGGCGTTTTTTGAATGGGAGGGAACACATCATGATTACAATTAAGGATCTTTCTAAAGTTTTTCAAACGAAGGATCGGGAAGTGAAAGCTGTTGATGGCTTAAGCCTTACAATAAATAAAGGGGAAATCTACGGTGTCATTGGTTATAGTGGAGCGGGTAAAAGTACTTTTATCCGGCTGTTGAACCGACTGGAGGATCCAACAGAGGGCAGCATCCACGTCGGTGATCAGGATTTAACGGGCCTCAGTAAGAATAAACTGCGTATCGCCCGCCAGGATATCGGAATGATTTTTCAGCACTTCAACCTGCTTTGGTCCAGAACGGTTTATGATAACATCGCTTTTCCGTTGGAAATTGCCGGTGTACCAAAGGAAGAACGGAGCAAAAGAGTGAACGAACTGATCGATCTGGTCGGTTTATCCGGCAGAGGAAACTCCTACCCATCCCAGTTGAGTGGTGGACAGAAACAGCGTGTAGGAATTGCCAGGGCGCTGGCCAACAACCCGAAAGTCCTCCTTTGTGATGAAGCGACATCCGCTCTGGATCCGGAAACGACAGACTCCATATTGGATCTTCTTGTAGACATCAATGAAAAACTCGGACTGACCATAGTTTTGATTACTCACGAAATGCATGTCATTCGTAAGATCTGTCATCAGGTGGCAGTCATGGAGCAGGGGAAAATCGTTGAAAAGGGAGATGTTCTGGACGTATTTCTTCATCCAGATCAGCCAGTGACGAAGAAATTCGTCGATCAGGTGATGGGTGATCAGGAAAAAGAGCACTCTCTGAAATTGATCAAAGATAAGTACCAGTCCGGAAAAATTGTCCGGCTGCATTTTGTAGGAGAGAGTACCAACCAAGCGCTGATCAGTGAGGTCTCCAGGAAGTTCGTCCTGGATGTGAATATTCTTCACGGGAAGATCACGCAGACGCAAAAAGGAGCTTACGGAACGATGTTTGTTCAGTTTGAAGGAGACGATGAGGAAGCAGCCCGGGCAATCGAATATATACGCTCGACTTCTGTGGAAGTGGAGGTGAACCCGGATGCTTAATGGATTACTGCCAAACGTACGCATGGAAGACATGATTACAGCAACAAATGAAACGTTGTATATGACTCTGATTTCCGTAGCCGGCACATTTATCCTCGGGATTCTGCTCGGCCTGCTGCTTTATTTATCTGGTCCGGGAGGGCTCTGGCAGAACAAAGTGGTCAATGCAGTGACAGCTTCTGTCGTAAACATTTTCCGTGCCATTCCTTTTATTATATTGATCCTGCTTCTGTTCCCGTTTACAGACTTCTTGATTGGAACGATCCGCGGTCCGAACGCAGCCCTTCCGGCGTTAATTATCGGAGGAGCTCCGTTTTACGCGAGACTTGTTGAGATTGCATTGAAGGAAGTGGAAAAAGGTGTCGTAGAGGCAGCGAAGGCGATGGGGGCTAAATCATCAACGATCATCTTCAAAGTCCTGCTGCCTGAATCCATGCCTGCCCTTATTTCAGGAATTACGGTGACCGCCATTGCACTGATTGGTTATACCGCCGTGGCGGGTGCGATTGGTGCCGGTGGTCTTGGAGACTTTGCTTATTTCTACGGTTTCCAGCGTAGTAATTTTGATGTGGTCTTCATTTGCACGGTGCTTATCATTATTATTGTGTTTATTTTCCAATTCATCGGTGATTATGCTTCCCGTAAATTGGACAAAAGATAAAAAACAAAAGGGAGAGATTATTCATGAAAAAAATCTGGACAACAGCGGTTGCGCTGTTATTCGTTCTTGTTCTTGCCGCCTGCGGTTCTTCTGAGGAAGATTCCTCCAGCGGTGAAGGAAATACGGAAATTACAGTAGGAGCAACAAGTGTTCCTCACGCTGAAGTTCTTGAAGAAGCAAAGCCGCTTCTTGAAGAAGAAGGGATCACGTTAAATATCGAGGAATACCAGGATTACATCCTTCCAAACCAGGATTTGGCCGAAGGACGTATTGATGCAAACTATTTCCAGACGATTCCTTATATGGAACTTCAAGAGCAGGATAATGATGATTACGATTTTGCCAATCTCGGCGGGATTCACATTGAGCCGATCGGTGTGTACTCCCAAAAGTATGACAACCTTGAAGACGTAGAAGAAGGTACCGAGTTCGTCATGAGCCGTTCTGTATCCACCCACGGTCGTGTATTGACACTTCTTGAAAAAGAAGGGTTGATCAAACTGGATGAGAGTGTAGAAAAAGTGGATGCCACGGTCAATGATATTGTCGAGAACCCTAAAAACCTTCAGTTTGATACCGGCGTGGACGCAGCCGGCCTTCCTGAAGTGTACAACAAAGAGGAAGAAGTCCTTGTAGCGATTAACACGAACTACGCGATTGAAGCGGACCTTGTACCAAAAGATGATGCGATCATCCTTGAAGGGACAAACTCCCCTTATGTGAACGTCATCGCTGCTCAAAGCAAAGACGAGGACAACGAGGCACTGAACACGCTAGTGGAAGTCCTGCGTTCTGAAGACATTCAAACCTTTATTGAAGAGGAATACGAAGGAGCAGTTATCCCTGTTTCCGACGATTCTGAATAACGGATAAAATAAGTGACTGCGGTTGATACTAACCGCAGTCACTTATTATTTATGGGAGGTTTTAACATGCAGGATCAGAATATGACGTGGACGCAGACATATTTACACGATTATAAAGAAGGAATGGGTGTCTTTGCGGAACACATGCCTGAAGTCGCCCACCAGTTCAGTCAATTTTCCCAGGAATGTTTTAAAGCCGGAGAGCTTTCACAAAAAGACAAGCAGCTGATGGCTCTCGGAATCAGCATCGTGGCCCAGGATGAATACTGTATGATCTACCACACCAAAGGCTGTGTCGATCAGGGAGCTTCGGAAAGAGAGATCATGGAAGCTTGTGGAGTCGCCGCAGCTTTTGGAGGCGGAGCAGCTCTCAGTCAAGCTGTTACCCTTGTCCAGGACGCCTACAGTGATTTAACGAACAACGTTAACTAATTGAATTATTAGAAAATTAAAGAAAAAGTAATGTATTAAATGGAAATGCAATTATTAAACGCTTACATCGGTCCGCGGGTCCGCATATGAATGAAAATGCGGTTTCAGAAGATTTTATACAGGGTAGAGGTTTGTGGTAACCTAAATTGTGTAAATAATCTGAAAGGGTTGATTCGTTATTAATGACCATCTGCAGTTGAATTTCACCGCTGAAATGGAAAAGGCAATGCATCAGGCTCACAATACGAGTTATGCGGAGTACAGCCGTAGACTGGACACTCGGCTGGAAGTAGAACAAAAGCGTCAGCGTGAATTCGAACAAACTCAGAAAATGCATGCCCAGGTGGACCGTCAATTGCATAGATAATGTTTAGGAACGAATCAATCAGGTGGCTTTAGTCACCTGATTTTTTCATGTTATACTAATGTAGGAAAGTGAGAATGAACATGTATCAATGTCCAGGTTTCCCTCTCCTTTTACCAGTGGGAAAAAGTTGATTACAAATAAAAAATGATTTAAGATTATAATGAGAATAAATTGAGAATGAATGTTTGTTTTCAGTCTGACTGGACATTCGATAATAATAGATACTGGAGGTATACATTATGGCAGGATCAACATTAGAAATTAAAGATCTTCACGTAGAGATTGAAGGTCAGGAAATCCTTAAAGGTGTAAACTTAACAATCAACGGCGGTGAATTCCACGCAGTTATGGGACCAAACGGAACAGGTAAGTCCACGTTGTCCTCTGCAATCATGGGTCATCCGAAGTATGAAGTAACCAAAGGTGAAATCATCCTTGATGGTGAAAACGTACTGGAGATGGAAGTAGACGAGCGTGCGAAAGCCGGCTTGTTCCTGGCCATGCAGTACCCGAGTGAAATCAGCGGTGTAACCAACTCCGACTTCCTGCGTTCTTCCATTAACGCTCACCGTGAAGAAGGTGATGAAATCTCTCTTATGAAATTCATTAAAGAGATGGACAACACGATGGATACACTTGAAATGGATAAGAACATGGCTCAGCGTTACTTGAACGAAGGTTTCTCCGGTGGTGAGAAAAAACGTAACGAAATTCTGCAGCTGATGATGATTCAACCGGCGATTGCCATCCTGGATGAGATTGATTCCGGCCTGGATATTGATGCTCTTAAAGTCGTTTCCAAAGGGATCAACGAAATGCGCAACGACTCCTTCGGCTGCCTGATCATCACTCACTACCAGCGTCTATTGAACTACATCACTCCTGATAAAGTACACGTGATGATGCAGGGTCGTATTGTGAAGTCCGGTGGTCCGGAGCTTTCCCAGCGCCTTGAAGAAGAAGGATACGACTGGATCAAGCAGGAGCTTGGCATCGAAGACGAAACGGTCAACGCGTAATAAGATAGGAGGGTAACCATGACAGTAGAAGTCACACTACCATACGACAAAGAGTATGTTACAAACTTTTCCCAGGGTCTTCAGGAACCTGAATGGATGAAGAACCTTCGTCTAAGTGCTCTGGAGAAATCAGAATCTCTTCCATTACCAAAACCAGATAAAACCAATATATCCAAATGGAACTTCACGGAATTCGATCATCACGTAACGAGTGATAAGATTGAAAATCTTGACGATCTTCCAGTTGAAATCAAGGACTTTTTAGATCAGGAAAAAGAACAGCAGAACCTTGTAATTCAGCGTAACCATACCGTTGCCTATGCAGCGATTGAACAGCAGCTGAAGGACAAGGGTGTCATCTTTACAGACATGCTGACAGCTGTCCGTGAGCACAGCGATCTCGTTGAAAAGTATTTCATGAATGATGCGGTGCACGTGGACGAACACCGTTTGACTGCGCTGCATGCGGCTCTAGTGAACGGCGGGATTTTCCTTTATGTTCCAAAGAACGTTCAGATCGAAGAACCGATTCAGGCGATTTTCTGGCAGGAGGATCCTAAAGCCTCTCTCGTTAACCACATTCTTGTTGTGGCAGAGGAAAACAGTTCTGTTACGTATGTGGAGAACTATATTTCCCACAATAAAGAAGAAAAAACTTCTTCCAACATTGTGGCAGAAGTGATCGCTAAAGACGGAGCGAAGGTTTCCTTCGGTGCGGTGGATAACTTCGAAGCCGGAACGACAGTTTATGCGAACCGCCGCGGTGTAGCCTATCGTGATGCAGTGATCGAATGGGCTCTCGGCCAGATGAATGAAGGAGATACCGTCTCTGAAAACATCACGCATTTGATCGGTGACAACTCCCATTCCAATGCGAAAACAGTAGCCATCGGCCGTGGAGCGCAGAAGCAGAACTTTACAGCGAATATCACCCATTTCGGAAAAGGGTCGGATGGATATATCCTTCAGCACGGAGTTATGAAGGACAAAGCCTCTGCAATCTTTAACGGAATCGGAAAAATCGAACACGGCGCCAGTAAATCCAATGCCGAGCAGGAGTCCCGTGTACTGATGCTCAGCAAAGATGCACGTGGTGATGCGAACCCGATCCTTCTTATTGATGAAGATGACGTTACCGCTGGTCACGCTGCTTCTGTCGGCCGTGTGGATCCAATCCAGCTTTATTATCTAATGAGCCGTGGAATCTCTCGCTTTGAAGCGGAGCGTTTGATTATTCACGGATTCCTGGCACCTGTGGTAAATCAATTGCCTGTAGAGGCGGTAAAACGCCAGCTTAGACAGGTAATTGAAAGGAAAGTCTATTAATGGATGTAAAAGCTGTACGCGAACAGTTCCCAATCCTTCAACAGGAAGTGAATGGGCATCCGCTCGTGTACCTGGATTCCTCCGCGACTTCCCAAAAACCCCTTCAGGTGATTGAGAAGCTTGATGAATACTACCGCGGATACAATTCCAACGTTCACAGAGGTGTTCATACACTGGGAACGAAAGCAACAGACGAATATGAAGGTGCCCGCGAAAAAGTCCGCCGCTTCATAAATGCTTCCAGTACACAGGAAGTCATTTTCACACGTGGTACAACGACAGCGATCAATACGGTAGCATCAAGCTACGGCCGTGCGAACCTTTCTGAAGGTGACGAAGTCGTCATTACTCAGATGGAGCACCACAGCAACATCATCCCGTGGCAGCAGGTCGTCAAAGAAACAGGCGCTGTCCTCAAGTATATTCCGATGCAGCCCGATGGAACCGTTCGTTTGGAAGATGCAGAAGCAGCGATTACCGACAAAACGAAAATTGTAGCAATGATGCATGTATCCAACGTACTTGGTACGATCAACCCGGTGAAGGAAGTGGCTGAAATCGCCCACCGTAAAGGTGCAGTCATGCTCGTGGACGGAGCTCAGAGTGTCCCTCATATGAGCATCGACGTCCATGACCTGGATGCTGACTTTTACGCCTTCAGCGGCCACAAAATGTGCGGTCCGACCGGCATTGGTGTTCTCTACGGTAAGAAAGCCTTGTTGAATGATATGGAGCCGGTTGAATTCGGTGGTGAGATGATCGATTTTGTTAACCTGTATGATTCCACGTGGAAAGAGCTTCCGTGGAAATTTGAAGGGGGTACGCCGATCATTGCAGGCGCTGTTGGTCTTGGCGCAGCGATCGACTTCCTTTCAGACATCGGACTGGATAACATTCGCAGGCATGAAGAAAAACTGGCTGCCTATGCGGTTCAGGAAATGAACAAGATGGACGATATGAAGATTTTCGGTCCTGAACATCGTGCCGGTCTTGTAACGTTCAATCTCGGCGATGTCCACCCTCACGATCTCGCAACCGTGCTTGACGCTGAAGGGGTGGCTGTACGTGCGGGACATCACTGTGCCCAGCCGCTGATGCGCTGGCTGAACGTTTCAGCTACGGCCAGAGCAAGTTTTTATCTCTACAACACAGAAGAAGATATAGACCGACTTGTCGCTGGATTACAAACAACAAAGGAGTATTTTGGCGATGTCTTTTAATAACCTAGATACCCTTTACCGTCAAGTCATTATGGATCATTATAAAAACCCGCGCAATCGTGGCTCCATTGAAGGAAATCCAATGGTCGTAGATATGAACAATCCGACCTGCGGGGACCGGATACAGGTTTACCTGCAAGTGGAGGACGGATTGGTCCAGGAAGCGAAGTTTGACGGAGAAGGCTGTTCCATCAGCCTTTCCTCCGCATCCATGATGACGCAGGCGATTAAAGGCAGACCCGTTGATGAAGCATTAAAAATGTCCGAGCTGTTTTCCGACCTTATGCAGGGGAAAGACATTGATGAAGACGGCCTTGACCTTGGCGACATTGAAGCCCTTCAGGGAGTAGCCAAGTTCCCGGCGCGCATCAAATGTGCGACACTGGCATGGAAAGCCATGGAAAAAGGTGTCGGAGAAGAGAAGCAGGACTAAAGCTTTTGCCAATACCAAAAGGAGGTATGTACCATGGCCAAAAAAGCGCCAGAAGTGGGAGAGTACCAATATGGTTTCCACGAAAAAGACGTATCCATTTTCCGTACACAGAAAGGTTTGACGAAGGAAGTCGTTGAACAAATTTCTAATTATAAAGAAGAGCCGAAGTGGATGCTTGATTTCCGCCTGAAGTCTCTTGAGCAGTTTTATAAAATGCCGATGCCACAGTGGGGTGGCGACCTCCAGGAACTGAACTTTGATGATATTACGTATTACGTAAAACCATCCGAACGTTCCGAGCGTTCGTGGGATGAAGTTCCGGAAGAAATCAAGAATACGTTCGACCGTCTTGGAATTCCGGAAGCGGAGCAGAAATACCTTGCCGGTGTATCTGCCCAGTATGAATCCGAAGTGGTTTATCACAACATGGAGAAAGACCTGGAAGATATGGGTGTAATCTTTAAGGATACCGATTCAGCTCTTAAAGAAAACGAGGACCTTTTCAAAGAATATTTCGGTAAAGTCATTCCTCCATCCGACAACAAATTCTCAGCGTTGAACTCTGCGGTCTGGTCCGGTGGTTCCTTCATCTATGTTCCGAAAAATACGAAGGTGGAAACGCCGCTTCAAGCCTATTTCCGTATCAACTCTGAAAACATGGGACAGTTCGAGCGTACGCTGATCATTGCTGACGAAGGTTCTTCTGTCCACTATGTAGAAGGCTGTACAGCTCCAACGTATTCGTCCAGTTCCCTGCACAGTGCGGTCGTTGAAATTTTCGTTAAGGATAATGCGTACTGCCGTTATACAACGATCCAGAACTGGGCCAACAACGTCTACAACCTTGTTACGAAGCGTGCGGTTGCTGAGTCCAATGCAACGATGGAATGGGTCGACGGTAACCTCGGTTCCAAGTTGACGATGAAATATCCAGCTGTCCTTCTTAAAGGAGAAGGAGCCCGCGGTATGACGTTGTCCATCGCTCTTGCTGGTAAAGGCCAGCACCAGGATGCCGGTGCGAAAATGCACCACCTGGCGCCGAATACGTCATCGACCATCGTTTCCAAATCCATCTCCAAGCATGGTGGTAAAGTAACCTACCGCGGAATCGTGCAGTTCGGCCGTAAAGCCGAAGGCGCTCGTTCCAACGTTGAGTGTGATACGCTCATTATGGATAACGAATCTACGTCAGATACGATTCCATACAACGAAATCATGAACGAGAACATCTCTCTTGAGCACGAAGCGAAAGTTTCCAAAGTTTCTGAAGAGCAGCTGTTCTACTTGATGAGCCGTGGTGTTTCTGAAGAGGAAGCAACAGAAATGATCGTGATGGGCTTCATCGAGCCATTCACGAAAGAACTTCCAATGGAATATGCCGTTGAGATGAACCGCCTGATCAAATTTGAAATGGAAGGTTCCATCGGTTAATCGAATACAGAAGCCGCACAGATCCCGTTCTGTGCGGCTTTTTTTTGTGGGCAGACACAGAATGGAGAAGCAGAAGCGGGCAGGATGTTTTATGAATAGAAAACATGATACTATAATATTATCTATAATGAGTTGAGGAAGGTCCCTTATGTTTCTTTTAATGTTTTTGATTGGTGTTGTGACGGCTTTAGTGGGGAGCATCGCCGGCCTCGGCGGCGGTGTTATTTTAGTGCCTGTGCTCCTCTTTTTGGCCGATCATCTTCCAGCCTTTGACTGGGTGAGCCCCCAGTCCATCGTTGGAGTTTCACTGGTCGTTATGATTTTCACCGGTATGTCGTCGACGATTTCGTATATCCGGCATAACCGGGTGGATAAAAAAATCGGCTTTATCTTTTTATATGGAAGTATTCCTGGAGGCATCTTCGGTTCCTGGCTGAATCAATTTTTTAAAACAGACGGGTTCTCTTTGTTTTTTGGGATTGTAATGATACTCGTTTCTCTCTTGTTTTTTATTCCGAGGAGACCACCGGGCACACCGTTGTTCACAAGCGGGATTAAAAGAGAGAGAACAATAAATGGACAAACGTACACTTATCAAATGCCTGTATGGCTCGGGCTGTCCTTGTCTTTTGCTGTTGGCATGCTCTCGGGTCTGCTCGGCATCGGCGGCGGTTCTTTGATGGTGCCTGCGATGATTCTGCTGTTGAATATTCCCCCGCATATCGCGACGGCTACATCGATGTTTATGATTTTCTTTGCCAGCATCACGAGTTCAGCCACCCACGTTGCAATGGGGCATGTGGACTGGGGCGTCACGCTCTGGTTTATTCCAGGGGCCTATGCAGGAGGGATGCTTGGAGCTGAAATCAACCGTCACCTGAACGGGAAAGCAGTGGAATGGTTCTTAAGGATTCTGCTGATTATGATAGGGATACGCTTAATCTGGCAAGGGTTAGGGTGAGGAGACTGATGATGAAGGAAAAACTGCACGTATACTATACAAGTGATCTTCATAGTCACTTTGAGAATTGGCCCCAGATTGTCGGCTATTTTCGAGAGAAGAAAAAAATCCATGATCAAAAAGGGGAAGACTACTGGCTGTTGGATAACGGCGATCACGTCGACCGTTTTCATCCTATAACCGAAGGATTGATGGGCAAGGGAAACGTTGACCTATTGAATCAGGCTGGTTATTCCGTAGCGACCCTTGGAAATAACGAAGGGATTACACTTGCCAAAGAGGACCTTCATAAACTCTATGACGAAGCGGACTTTCACGTGGTCTGTGCCAACCTGGAGTGTTTGGAATCTCCTGCACCGGAATGGCTCAAACCGTATCATATCCTCCACTCCAGCCGAGGCACGAAGGTAGCCGTCATTGGTTTGACGGCCCCTTTCCAAGCCTTTTATCAGAAACTTGGCTGGGACGTCCATTCACCATATGACTGGCTGGATAAGCTGCTGCCGGAAGTGAAGGAAAAAGCAGACATCGTCGTTCTATTATCCCACCTCGGGATCAATGAAGATGAAGAGATCGCACGAAGGTACAATGGAATTGATCTCATTATCGGAGGCCACACGCATCACCTTTTTCAAAACGGCGAGCATGTAGAAGGTACGCTGTTGACAGCCGCTGGGAAGCACGGCACCCATCTCGGGGAGGTGCTGTTGGAATGGGATTGCGAGGCCGGTGAAATCACCAGGAAAGAAGCTTATGCGGTCCCTACAGAGCAGATGAGAAAAGACGATCAGGTGACCGAATACTTAAGGTGGATCCGCGGGGAGGCTGTACGCCGTCTGGAAACCCCTGTAGCCTATTTGAAAGAGCCGATGCATATTGCCTGGTTCCAGGACAGTCCGCTTATGTCCAGACTTACGGAGCAGCTCCGCACATGGACTTCATCTGATATAGCCATGTTGAATGCTGGCGTTCTTCTGGACCATCTGCCGGCCGGGGATATTACGTATGAGGACGTTCACCGGATCTGTCCGCATCCGATGAATCCATGCAGGGTGGAGTTAAGAGGAGATGAACTTCTTGAAGTCATCCGGGCGGCTCATACGAAGAAGCTGACGGAAATCCGTCTGAAAGGGTTCGGTTTCAGAGGAGAAGTTATAGGCAGAATGGTTTTTGCCGGCGTTGATATTGAACGACGGCAGGATGAGGACGGAGAAGAGCGTGTCGTTCAAGTGCTGTACAAAGGCAAGCCTGTGGAATACGATCAGACGTACAGCTTTGCTACAGCAGACACATTTACGTTCGGTCGTTTCTTCCCGGAAATTGCTTATGCAGAAACGAAGCAGTATTTTATGCCGGAACTCTTAAGGGATTTACTGAAAAAAGAACTGAAAAAATAAAATGATCCCCCTGCCGGGAAAGAAAGCGGCAGGGGGATTATTTTATTGTCTTCTTGTGCTGTATGAGATGTATAAAGATATCCTGTATTTCTGCGAAAGGGACTATCTTTGGTGATTAGAGAAAGGGCGCTCCTCATATATATAGAGGGGGAGGGTGCCTGTATGCCTAAAAACCGAGTGACTAAACGATCCACCATAGGCAGGCGGATTGTCATCAGCCTGTTGTTTTTCGCCTTTTTCACGGTGCTGAGTCTCTGGTATATCAACAGAGGGGTGACGCCGGCGCTGGTCGAGATTGCTGAAACAAAAGCCCAGCAGCTGGCAAGAGATGCCATTAATGAAGCTGTAAGCAAACAGATTGCAGAAGACCTGCAATTTAATGACTTGGTTAAGATGGAAAAAGATGATCAGGGAAATGTCGTTTATATGGGATGGAACTCTGTGCTTGTCAACCGAGCTCTCCGGGATACAACCATCAGGGTCCAAAATTTCCTGAAGCGGATGGAGCTTGGTGAACTGCCGATGGAAGATACGACACTGGAACCGGACCTCGACCCGGATCGGACTCCGGAAGAGCAGGGGGAACAGCCCGCAACACTCATTGAACTTCCGATTGGGATGGCTACCAACAACAGTCTGCTTGCCAACCTTGGACCCAAGGTGCCTGTACAGCTGCGTGTCATTGGAGATGTTCAGTCTGAAGTAGATATTGAAATGACGGAATACGGAATCAATGCCGCCTTGTTTGAATTGACCATCCACTTTGAGGTAAATGTTCGAATCGTCATCCCTTTTTCCACAGAAACGACGGTCGTCACCAACAATATTCCAATCGACCAGGCTACGATTCTCGGGGAAGTACCGGAATATTTCGGAGGCATGTCCGGAGGTGACGGCGGGAACCCTTCGTTCTCCCTTCCTATGGAGCCCTTGCAATAATGGCCGGTCACTGATACAATACCAAAGAACTGAATATGCGTGACCTTATCAGATCGGTGAGGTAGAGGCGCAGGCATCATGAGTAGCTGATGGGAGTTTGACAAGCCGGGATCATTAGTGAAAGGGAAGGCCTGCCGAAGTGTGGCTGAACACGTCAAGTTTTGACACGCTGGTGTATACCTGAAGAAGGCATACACTGTCATGCATGCTTTTGGGTGCATGGGGCGCTACTGATCGAAATGGAGGATAATCAAGTTGTCTGCAGACAGTGATGGATTATTTTCTGTCATTGTTTTTTTATTTTATTCCTCATTTTATACCCACCAGTAGCCTTCCATTCCCGTAACATCAAGATATACGGAGGGGAAACACATGGAAGGAACCATCTTTTCTTTAGTTCCAGCAATACTTATGCTTATCCTTGTCTTAGTCACAAGGCGCGTCATCTTGTCCCTTGGGATAGGGATTATCGTCGGAGCATTCATGCTCACACAAATGGATATTGGAGCAGGTCTGGGCTTGATCTGGTCTATATTTGCCGGTATTTTCGTCAGCGAAGGGGCGTTAAACACAGGGAATCTGTATCTCTTGTCCTTTTTATTTCTGCTCGGAGTCGCCACAGCCTTTATGACGGCCTCCGGAGGCAGCCGCGCTTTCGGTAAATGGGCTGTTGAAAGGATCCGGACGAGAAAAGGGGCCAAGCTCGTTCCGTCCATTCTAGGTATCATCATTTTTATTGATGACTACTTTAATGCTCTTGCAGTCGGACAGGTCGCACGTCCTGTAACAGACCGCTATAAAGTATCCAGAGCCAAACTGGCCTACTATATAGACTCCACTTCAGCGCCGATTACGGTCATATCACCGATATCCAGCTGGGGAGCTTATATTATCGGAACGATTGGAAGCATTCTTGCAGCCAATGAGATTTCGAACTATCAGGCTTTTGAAGCTTTTGTTCTTATGATCCCGGCAAACTTCTATGTATTTGCAGCACTGCTTCTTGTATTTTTGACGATTTATCTGCGTCTGGATATTGGTCCGATGAAAACGCACGAAAACAGAGCCAAGGATACAGGCGAGCTTCACAACCCGGATAGAGGGGATGTGCCCGGCGACTTGAACAATGAATTCAAGGAGCATGACAACGGGAAGATTTCCCACTTAATCTGGCCGATTGTAACGTTGATCATCGGTACAGTAGGAATGATGGTTTATACAGGAATTCAAAGTTCAGAAGGAACCGCGGATATCCTTTCCATCTTTGCTAACACAAACGTAAACATTTCCTTGTTTGCCGGAGGGATCATTTCCGTAGTCACAGCCCTGCTTTTATATGTCGGGCAGCCGTCACCGAAATCCGGTTTGCTGCACGTATTTCTACAAGGGTTTAAAGCGATGCTGCCGGCGATCTACATTCTGATTGCTGCCTGGATGATCGGCGACATTATCAGCCGCCTGCAGACAGGGGAATATCTCGCCCAGCAGTTCAGTCAGGCGGATGTGAACATCGCCTATCTTCCGCTGATCATCTTTCTGTTATCCGGTTTTATGGCCTTATCTACAGGAACGTCCTGGGGAACTTTCGGAATTATGCTTCCGATCGCTGGAGAAATTGCTGCTGTCACCGATCCAGCATTCCTTCTTCCAGCCCTTTCAGCCGTTCTCGCTGGTTCTGTGTTCGGTGATCACTGTTCACCGATTTCCGATACGACGATCCTTTCGTCCACAGGAGCGGGAGCCAACCACATTGATCACGTATTGACCCAGCTGCCATATGCCATCATTGCAGCTGTGGCTGCCTCGGTCGGTTATGTTGTGCTGGGCCTTACAGGACAGGTTTGGGTGCCGCTGCTGCTGTCCCTTATCATTGTTCTCATCACAGCTCTGGTCATTCACAAACTGAATCCCGAAAAAAGATAGAAAAAATGATGAGTTGAAAAGAGGGGGAACTTCTGTTAAACAGGAGTTCCTCCTCTTTATTTATTATCTCTTTACAAGCTGTAAGGCAGAGAAAGCATGCCTCTGTCTATTTCATTCCTAAGTCCTAAGACTTCCTGATCTGGTATTTTCTGAAAATTTTAAAAATATTTTGACAAGCCTATGCGCTGCCGTTATAATTTAAAACAGAATAATCAGAAAAATAAAAAATGAGGGACATTTATCACCGTTCCTCTCAGGGAGGTCTTTCACATGGAAAATCGCGCACAATGGGGTACACGTGCCGGATTTATCCTGGCAGCCGTAGGTTCTGCCATTGGTTTGGGGAACATTTGGCGTTTTCCAGCTGTTGCTTATGAAAATGGAGGAGGAGCATTTTTTATTCCTTACTTGTTCGCTCTTCTAACCGCAGGTATTCCTCTATTGATCATGGAGTTTACCATCGGTCATAAGTACCGTGGATCTGCACCGTTGTCCTTTTTCCGGATGAGCAGAAAAGCAGAGTGGATCGGCTGGTGGGGTGTGCTGGTCGCGTTTGTTATTTCCACTTATTATGCGGTCATTATCGGCTGGGCCATTTCATACAGTGTGTTTTCGTTCAATTTATCATGGGGTGATGATACCGAAGGCTTTTTGTTCAGTGACTACCTTCAGTTATCTGTGAATCCCGGCGAGACCGGAAGCCTCGTCCCCGGTGTACTGATTCCTCTGCTTATTGTGTGGGCGATTACACTTGGAGTTCTATTCAAGGGAGTTAAAAAGGGAATTGAGACTGCGAACAAAATCTTCATTCCTACACTTGTCGTCCTTTTCATGATCATTGTTATACGAGCCCTTACACTTCCGGGAGCAGCACAGGGGCTGCAGGCTTTCTTCGAACCGAATTTCTCAGCGATTATGGACAGTTCGGTATGGGTCGCCGCCTATGGACAGATTTTCTTCAGTCTTTCTATTGCTTTTGCTATTATGATTACTTATTCCAGTTACCTTCCGAAAAAATCGGATATTACAAATAACGCGTTTATTGCCGGTTTCAGTAATTCAGGTTTTGAACTGCTTGCTGGTATCGGAGTATTCGCTGCCCTTGGCTTCATGGCTTCCCAGAGTGGAGTGCCTGTAAACGAAGTCGTTAGCGGCGGGGTGGGACTTGCCTTTGTTGTCTTCCCACAGATCATTAATGAATTTCCAGCATTGAATGGATTGTTCGGATTTTTGTTCTTCCTTTCACTCGTGCTGGCCGGATTGTCTTCCTTGATTTCCATTTCGGAGACATACGTAGCCGGGATCAGCGAGAAATTTGGAATTTCCAGAACGAAGGCAGTCGCTTTCGGCGGCGGAACAGCAGCCGTTATCTCTCTGTTGTTTGCTACGCAGGGCGGATTGTTCTTCCTGGATGCTGCTGACTATTTCATCAACCAGTTTGGTGTCGCTTTCGTCGGGCTTGTAGAAGTCGTAGTCATTGCCTGGTTCCTTCGTAAGCTCAATGATTTTCAGTCGCACGCTAATGAAATATCCGATATCCGTCTCGGAACATGGTGGAAAGTGTCCCTTGGACTTATTACACCACTCGTACTTGGATATATGATGTTCGACCTGTTTAAAACGAACCTGGCGAAAGAGTTCGACACAGAAACAGGAAACTACGAAGGATACGCAGATGGGTTCATTCTTTTCGGTGGCTGGTTTGTGGCAGCGTTCGCCCTCATTGTCGGAGTGTTGATGATGTTTAAACGCTGGAACGCCAAAGCTTTCGAAGAGGAAAAAAAGGAGGTAAGCTGACATGACAGCAGGTGCAGTAATTACCATGGTTATCGGAATGGTTGTCATCTGGGGAGGTCTGGCAGCGAGCATTACGAACGCTGTGAAAAAAGCTAAATAATCAAAGGCGCCGCATCTGCGGCGCCTTTTAGTTTGTGCCATGATCGAGCGTTTCACTTGCCCTTTCAAGAAGTGTGATCATTCCCTTTCCGCAGATAAAGGTATCCAAGTTTTTTTTCGTTATGCTGCCTGGCTCCCTATTAACTAATGTTTGCGCTTTTCTGATTTTTCTTTTAAGCTCTGTTAAAGTCTGTTGTTGATATTTTAAACGAGTACTAAATCGTTTCCGTCTGGAATTAGGGGTCCTGTCCGTTATTTACTCAGGGCATGGGATGGCAGGGAAAACCGTTCGCTTTCCGCGGGGAACGATGAGCCTCCTCGAACTTCGTTCTCCGGGGTCTCACCTTGTTCCTTTTCCCGCAGGAGTCTACCTGTTTTCCCTGCCATCCCTTTCGTAGTGGTGTAACGGACTTCGGTTATGTCCTTTCTAACTCCCCTGCTTTGCAGAGGCGGCCTTGGGAATGGCGAGACTCCTGTGGGATGAAGGTACATCGTGAGACCCCGGAAGGCGCAGCCTGAGGAGGCTCACGGTACCCCACGGAAAGGGAGTCATTCCCAAGGCCGCCTCATACAAATCCCAGGACAGAAAGGGGGGATAGGAGCTCACATGTTAAATAACAACACCAAGCTATAACAGAGCCTTCTTTTAAAATAATATCGCATTTGATTATAACTTTTGTAGGGGGGTCATATTGAATAAGATTGAGCGAATAATGAAGCCCATTCATATAGGGTTCACAACACTATGTTTAATTTATTTACTTTTAGTATTTATCACTGATATAGTTTTATCTCCACCAATTCTTTTTGCCTTTTTCATTGTCATTCCGTTGGGTAGGGCAATTTTCCGACAAAGTGAAGGACATAAAATTGATGCTATTGCCTCTCTTGGTTTGAGTTTGTTTTTCTTGGCAGCACTCGTTATTTCTTTAATTTGAAAAGAACGCCCTTCCATTGAATGAAGGGCGTTCTTCTTTTCAGCTCATCATTTGATCAGATGAAGTGGAGTGTTCGGTGGTGACGCCTGCGGGAAAAGCACGAGACGAAGATCCACTTGGACAGATGGTTTTCCTGTCCAAGTTAGCTGAGGCTGTGCCCGCGGCAAGCATCCACCGATAAACGGAACATGGTCATCCACAAGATGGGCTTTTTTTATTCTGCCATCCGTTCCCATCGTCTTAAGAACGGATAGGGGTCGAAGGACCATTCATTCTTCCCATTATCCTGGTACATCCCGTAGTGCAGATGCGGTGGAAACTTACCGGACGTGCCCGGCGGCCCGTAACCCGAAGCACCAACGGCTCCGATAACATCGCCAGGCTGAACGACGTCGCCGACTTTAATCTCTTTGGAAAAGTTCTGCAGGTGGGCGTAATAGTGATAAATGTTGTAAATATCACGGATTCCAATGCGCCAGCCTCCATACGTATTCCATCCCTTCATTTCGACGACGCCGTACGTCGTGGATTTGACAGGAACTCCGTAGCCGGCAAAGATATCGGTTCCTTCATGAATCCTCCGTCCACCAAATCCCCGCGCATCTCCCCATGTACTCCGGTAACTGTAGTTGTACTGTTTAGGAAGAGGGAAATCACGGTTCGTTAAATGCACCGTTTTGAACGTGCGGAATACTTCGGCGGAATGCATAATCGTCTGAACGGTTAAATCCCGCTTGTAGTATTGAAATAATGCAATCTTGATATCATCTTCTGTGGTTCCGAACGATTTTATATACCGGCCGAGCGACCATAGTACGTCCTCATCGTTATGGATGTCTGCTTTTTCATCTCCATTGCCGTCTGACCCCCATCCATCAGGGGAGACGGCAGAAGGGAAAGCGTCAGCGGAGCCTGACCAGAACATGGGATCAAATTCGATAGCTGTAACCCGGCCTTCATCAGGATCATCGTGTACCTGACGTTCATACTGGTCGACAGCCGCGAGATATTCCCACGGGATATCGGTAACGGCTGAAGTTTTTTTATAAAGGGCCATCCGCTCCTGGCTTTCTTTTTCATCTGGTTCTGCATGGACAGCTCCAGTTGAAAAAGAGAGAACGGCCATCAAGATTCCTGTCACGAGTGCTGTACCTTTCATATTCTCACCTACAACAAATTGATACTCTTAGGATGAACAAAGAATCTTCAGGTATGAATGGTAAATTCGGGAGGCTAATTTTCCATCCCGGTCTCTGCTTCTGTATTCGTATTTGGCCCTACATTCGGCTGATTTGGATTGGTTTCATCCACTTTTCCTTGAGGGGACTGCTTCATTTTTTTAATGATACTGCTGATGGTACTGTTATATCCTTCATCATAGACGGTGGAGTTGCTCAGACTTTGGACATCTCCAAAGGAAGCTGGATTATCGGACACATAAACGTGGTAAAAACTCGGGACAAGGGAATAGGCGGTTTTCTGAACCATGTCGGCGGCTGTTTGTCTATCGGTGTCATCCGCACGCTTATAGGCAACAAGCACTTCGTTGTCCGTTACAGCTGTGGCTACGTCATCAAACTGCTCGTATCGTAAAATCATGCGGGAAATCATATCCGCCATTTGTTCTCTGTTCACTTTAATCTGACGGTTTCTTTCCTCGTCCTGGTCCAGCTGGTTTTTCTCGAAGCGTACATAGCCGACCTGGCCGTCTTTCGGTTCGGTATTGTATCCGTCCATAGCATTTCCGCTGAGCGTATCACCGTCCATCAACTGTTGAGCTTCTTCTTCCTTCGTCTCCTGGCATCCGGCTAGAAGACCGCAGAGGAGAAGAGTGGCAG
This sequence comes from Halobacillus sp. AWH4_228, assembly GCF_056158365.1. Lineage (NCBI taxonomy): Bacteria > Bacillati > Bacillota > Bacilli > Caryophanales > Bacillaceae > Halobacillus > Halobacillus sp. AWH4_228. The sequence continues at coordinate 1,277,582 of NZ_JBSWTE010000001.1, forward strand.
CCATTTGTTTAAGCTTCATCATAGATCCTCCTTGCCATATGGGTGTATTTTTATAGTGGGCACTTTTGTTGGAAACATACCTGTTCATTTTTTCAGGACGTTTCCTTCCTGTTGGAAAAATGTGATACACTAATGGGTAGATAGAGGTGATGGATGTGATTGAAATTTCAGGTAAAACGTTTGATATCCTGGAGAATCACCAGGAGGGCTTTCAGCAGGAAGAAGTGGAAGGCCGCTTCAGCGACATATTGAATAAATATGATTTTATCGTAGGGGACTGGGGATATGGTCAGCTCCGTCTGAAGGGATTTTACGACGATCAGAATTCCAAGGCGACCTTCGATACGAAAATCAGCACTTTGGAAGATTACTTATATGAATACTGCAATTTTGGCTGTGCTTATTTTGTTCTTAAGCGGATCCGACAGTAAAACCGGCGTGTTTACAAAACACACGCCGGTTTTTTTAATGATCTTCCTGGGAGGGTTTAATATCAGCGTTTGATTCGTCGTGCAGGGGATGGGCTCCATCCTCCTGACGGGGCAGATCTTCATGAAGGGACTTGTACTCGTAATTAAACGCACTGTAATACCTCTGCTTATTTGTCCATGGGGAACTTTTCTCATTGGAAACTGGCTCATGCTTATTCCGGGGGGATCCATAGGCTCCTTCCGGAAGCTGTTCCGGGACCAGATAGTTCCGCTGGGCTTCCACGTTGGCAAAATCGGAATAATCTTTCTTTTTCTTGTCATTCATCCTATTCGACCTCCTTAGGCTTAGAGTGAGCGTAAGGAACGGATTTATGCTACAGGAGATATGGAAGATAGTTTCTGAGCTCTTCGGCTTCCATCGCACTCAGCTGGAATAAATGCTCCAGGTATCCGTCCCTGTTGATGTTCTCTTCATCCAAAAGCCCCTGCCTGTTTTTAGGCAGGTTGATGACGAGAGATTGGTCTTGGAAATACTCTGCCTTCATAATAGCAAGCTCGAATCGATGACTGCCTGCGGTAAATGAAACGAATCGTGTGCTTGTATCCTGGGTAACATCTTCTAATAGTGGACGTTGGTACATCTTTTACACTCCTTTTGTTCGTGCTCTTCTGCATAGTTATCAGGTAGTATATCCATTACGCTGGAATTTATCGACCGAAAATAGTTGTGGTATGATAACGGTAGCATGGACTTTAACAGTCAGGAGGATTTTACATGTATTTTGTGGATCGGGAGAAAATCGAAAAGATCTTATCTTATATGGCAACGATACAAGCAGAAGTGAGAAAGCAGGGGTTTTCCTCATTCCGGGAGAAGCTTGTACTGGAGCGTTTGACACACCTTACTGTCGAGGCTGTACTAGATGTCGGCAATATGATGATTGATGGTTTTATTATGCGTGATCCGGGCAGTTATGATGATATTATCGATATTTTGCTGGATGAAAAGGTTCTTCCTGCTGAACATGAGGAAGCATTTAAACAGTTCATTCAGTTAAGGAAGATGATCGTCCACGAGTATACAGAGGTGGATCATGAGGCTGTCGAACGTGCGTGGGCGACGCATCAACATGCACTGGAAGCTTTCCCGGAGCGGATCCGCATGTACCTCGATCACGAACTGGGTCCTGTATCCGCTTTTTCAAAAAACACTACGAAAGGGGAAGCCTGATGAAACATTATCAGGGATACCTGGTGGATTTGGATGGGACGATGTATAAAGGGGAAGCGGCCGTGGACGGGGCTTCGCACTTTATTGACCATCTGATCGGTCTTCAGGTCCCTTTTTTATTTTTGACTAATAATTCCTCCCGTACGCAGGATCAGATTGCAGCGAAATTAAACAAGCTTGGTGTGAAAGCCCGGCCTGATCAAGTGTATACAAGCAGTTTAGCAACGGCTGACTTCATCAAGGAGAAGAAGGAGCAGGCACGAGTGTATGTAATCGGGGAGGAAGGTCTTCATAAGGCTCTTACAGACCGGGGCCATATCCTTGTGGAGGAGGAGGCAGATTTTGTAGTCATCGGCATCGACCGGGAAATTTCCTATTCCAAGCTTGCCAGGGCCTGCCTCGAAGTGAGGAAGGGAGCCGGTTTTGTGAGTACGAACAGCGACACAGCCATTCCGACGGATAAGGGGATGCTGCCTGGAAACGGAGCCATGACAAGTGTTGTTGCTGTTAGTACAGGTGTGGATCCCGTCTTTGTCGGTAAGCCGGAGCCGATCATTATGGAGCGGGCTTTAAAGGAGCTGCAGCTTCAGGCGGATCACGTATTGATGGTGGGCGACAACTATCACACCGATATCCTCGCCGGGATGAAAGCAGGGGTGGACACGTTGATGGTGGAAACCGGACTGAGCTCATTCCATGAGATAGAAGCTCATACCCATCAGCCTACCTATAAAAAGCTGAACTTACACGAGTGGTTAGTTGAACTTAAAGAATAAATAAAAATCACCACCTGCCTCATGGGGCAGGTGGTGATTTTTTTATAAGCTCTGTTAAAGTCTGTTGTTGATATTTTAAATGATTACTAAATCGTCTCCGTCTGGAATTAGGGTCCGGTCCGTTGTTTACTCAGAGCATGGGATGGCAGGGAAAACCGTCCGCTTTCCGCGGGGAACGATGAGCCTCCTCGAACTTCGTTCTCCGGGGTCTCACCTTGTTCCTTTTTCCCGCAGGAGTCTACCTGTTTTCCCTGCCATCCCTTTCGTAGTGGTGTAACGGACTTCGGTTATGTCCTTTCTAACTACCCTTCTTTGAAGAGGCGGCCTTGGGAATGGCGAGACTCCTGTGGGATGAAGGTACATCGTGAGACCCCGGAAGGCGCAGCCTGAGGAGGCTCACGGTACCCCACGGAAAGGGAGTCATTCCCAAGGCCGCCTCATGCAAATCCCATGACAGAAAGGGGTGATAGGAGCTCATATGTTAAATAACAACACCAAGCAATAACAGAGCCTTTTTATAAAACGTAAGGGCCGAAGAAAATAGTGATCAATGCGACGTGAACACTGATGAAGTAGGTGATCTGAACAGGGATTGACCAATCTCTCTGTTTCGCACCGGTTTTCAGAATTCCAAAGGCGATCAGGGCAAAACCAAGGATGAAAAGGATAGGACTGCAGGGGAAGCTTAAATAATCAGGGGCTCTGGCAAGGAGCTTTTCTGAAAATAAGGGACTGCGCACAAGAATGGCGGCTGCCAGGTAAATGGCGATACCCGTGAGCAGAATCCATGTACGATCCTGGTCCAGCGCGTCTCTTTTAACAAACATAAGAATGACAAGGAACAAAAGCGGCCATATATACCAGAAGGTCATAATGAGGAGTCCGAAAAAGCTGTAGGAAAGCATCCCCATTGTTTTTCCCAGTGCTCCTAAAAGGACACGGGAGTTCCATGTGTCAGCTTTCTCGATGATTTCAGGGTTCTGGGAAGATAAGAGAAGCTTGTGACTGTCCCCGCCTTTATCGACCCAGACTACACTGTCCTCTTGAATTTGGACCGGGTGGGTGGACAGATCCGGTGTGTTGCTGATCCGTGTGATTTCTTCAACCCCGGAAGTACCGAGCGGGGCTTTATAAATGTTAAACTGGCTGTTTTCACCGAATCTTGTATTGGTGTCCCCGACCGCTTTAAACAGCAGGGAGGTTCCCTCTTTCTGAGGATGCAGACTCATATCCGATATTTCTTTGAGAGGCTTCGAAGAGACGGGATCAATAAAAGAAAGGCTGGTGGTCTTTAAAGGTTCTTGAAAGGAAGTGGTTCCGTAATAATAATGGTTTTCCATCTGACCGGAAGCGGACTGTTTCTGGACTGTCGATATAAGAACAGTGGCTTCCTTGTTCTGTATTGTAAACTGGATGTCCTTAATACTTTCAGAACCGGACGGTAGAAAAGCGGCTTCTCCGATCTTTTTCACCTCATTGTCCACGTGTTCAAAGAAGTGCAGGTGACGGCCTTCCTCGTCTGTGTACTCTTCCATAAGGTAAGTGCCTTCATCCGTCTCTGACGTTCTCACCTTGGAATCACTGGAGGTGAGTGTCATCAGTTGCCTGCTTTCATAATTGGCTGGATCTATGGTGTAAAGGGCGTTCTCCTTTTGGTAAAGCGCAGCCGAGGATGTGGGGATAAAGCCGTCAATATCCGTTAGTTTTTCTTCTGTATCCCCGCGGTATAAGCTGTAGTAATCAGAATAGAGGAGTTTGTCATTTTCTATGTAAAAGCTTGTGAACTTATCCACGGGAATCGTGTACTGCTTCTCATCCATTTCAGTGTAGTTGTCATCATAGGTATGCCGGGTAATACCGCTTTCCGTGAGATAAGAGATTTGTATGCCATCGTCTGTCTTCTGGATATGGGGCTGCTTAACAGCGGTTGTTTCTCCAATCTCCCAATCTCTGCTCCAGTCCTGATCGGCAGGCTCCGTAACTTCCTGATAGTTTTCAAAGAATAAAAGCACAACTCCTGCTGCAATGATGATCAACGGCAGGATCCATACAAGTTTTAAACGCAGCGTCTTCACGTTATCCGCCTCCTTTTCCTATGTATACGTGATGGAGGGCAGAGAAGTTTCATTGGATTAAAAAAACACCAGGCAGCTGCCTGGTGTGGGTACGTTCTATTCGTCATCTTCGTTGTCGCCTACGATGCTGTGGGCCAGCCGGCTGGAAGCAGCTGCTGCAATGGCTCCTACAATATCATCGAGGAATGTATGGCATTCGCCGGAAGATTTATCATTCAGTTTCTGGAGAATTCCAGGTTTCTGCTTATCAATATAGCCGTAGTTGGTAAATCCGATCGATCCGTATACATTGACGATGGAAAAAGCAATGATTTCATCGATTCCATACAGGCTTTCGTCCACTTCGATGGTGGATTGAAGCGGCTCTGTAAGCATTTTCTTTTCAGCCAGGCGGTCCATCTCGATCCCTGTGATCACAGCGTTCTGGACTTCCCGTTTGGTGAGGACTTTGTTTACATTGAACCGGCATTCATCCATCGATAGGTCATCATGGTATTTCGACTGCAGATAATAGACAAGATCGGCGATATCGTCGATGGTGACGCCTCTTTCTGTCAGCCATTCCCGTGCTGTTTTTTCAAGACTGGATACTTTCTTCTCATTTGCCATAGCGAACTACCTCCCTGCTCTCTCTTTGGTCGCGATGTTACTATACCCGCGTTTATTGTTTCACAAACGACTGGTGTTATGTTCATTATATCAAAAGTCCGGGTTCTCCGTGAAAAAACGTGCCCTTTTTCTTATGTGTTACACTGGAAGAAAAAGGAGTGGAGATGCTGTTATGGGGAAACCGTCAATTTTTATTACCCGCCGTCTGCCGGCAGAAGTTGTTGAACCTTATCAGGAGCAGTTGGACATTGAGATGTGGCCGGAAGAGGATGAAGCTGTCGACAGGGAGACGCTTTTAGCTAAGTCGGGTCGCGTGGACGGGCTCGTAACGATGCTGACCGACCAGGTGGACGAGGAGCTTCTGGGCGCTGGAAATTCTCTTGGGATTGTTGCCAATATGGCGGTTGGCTACGATAATGTGGATGTGAAAGCTGCAGAGAACATGGGGACGGCCATCACGAACACCCCGGATGTTTTGACAGAAACGACGGCCGATCTTACGTTCAGTCTGCTCATGGCCGCTGCCCGCCGGATTGTGGAGGCAGGGAACTATATTAAGGAGGACGCTTGGAACCATTGGTCTCCTTTACTGCTTGCCGGAACGGATGTGCATCATAAAACAATCGGAATCGTAGGGATGGGGCGTATAGGAGAAGCCGTGGCACGGAGAGCCAGAGGTTTTCAAATGGACATTCTTTATCACAACCGCTCCAGAAAAAAGGATGTAGAAAGTGAAATCGGCGCAAGGTATACATCGTTTGATGAGCTTTTGGAGAATGCGGATTATGTGGTCAGCCTGGCTCCGCTGACGGATGAAACCCGGCATATGTTCAATGCGGAGGCTTTTCAAAAGATGAAGGACACCGCAATCTTTATCAATGCATCCCGGGGGGCACTGATGGATGAAAAAGCACTCGAAAAAGCGCTCAGAGAAGAGCAGATCGCCGGTGCCGGTCTTGATGTGTTTGAACAAGAGCCGATCAGAGCCGACCACCCGCTCGTTTCCATGCCCGGCGTTGTCTGTCTTCCTCATATCGGCTCGGCAACGAAAGAGACCCGTTATAAGATGATGCGTCTCTGTCTGGATAATGTTGTCCGTTACTTCGAGGAGAAGCCGCTGCTCAGTCCGGTTTCCAGATAAAAGAAGCCCGTACACGACAACGTGTACGGGCTTCTGATTATCTGTTTTAGAAAACCTGCTCCACTTCATAAATGCCAGGGACTTCCTGAGAAAGCGCACGCTCAATACCTGCTTTCAAAGTGATGGTTGAACTTGGGCAGTTCCCGCAGGCACCCATAAGACGCAGACGTACAATACCATCCTCTACATCCACCAGCTCAACGTCTCCACCGTCACGAAGTAAAAATGGGCGAAGTTTGTTCAGTACTTCTTGAACCTGTTCATGCATGTTCAATCTTCCCCTTTCTTATAGTATCATTATAAAACGAAGTGACGAAAAAATCTATGGTCTCTGCTTATGTTCCTTTGGATTGAGAACTATTATCATTTTATCTTTTTCCACTTCTTTTGTAAAATGAAAGTACGTATAAAAAAGGGGAGAGGGCCTCATGAATCAACCGGTTGTTCGCGTTTATGTATACGGGGCGGAAGTGAAATGTGCAAGCTGTGTGAACGCTCCCGGCTCAAAAGAGACCTATGAGTGGCTGGAGGCCGCTTTAACAAGAAAATATGGGGAGAAGAGCCTGCAGTTTCACTATTTTGATATCCATACAGAAAACCAGGAAGGTGTGGATATGGAAATCGTCCAGCAGCTGTTGAATGATGACTTGTTTTACCCGCTGGTGCTGGTGGAAGACCGAATCGTGGCGGAAGGAAATCCAAGGTTGAAGACGATTTGCAAATCTCTGGAAGAACATGGTCTTCAACAGGTCAGTAACTCCTAACGCAGAACCACCAGCGTATGATAAAATCGTAAGGCACAGGGTTCTTCCGAAAAAGAGGTGACGTGGATGAATCCATTGATCGAATTTTGTATCAATAATTTAGCCGAAGGCTCCCAGAAAGCTAAGGATGAACTGGAAAAAGATCCGGATCTTGATGTGATGGATTACGGCTGTTTGAGAAACTGCGGTCTTTGTTCGCAGAGCAATTATGCCCTTGTTGAAGGAGAACGTGTCATTGCCGATTCGCCTGAAGAATTAGTCGATAAAATTTATCAACACTTGGACGAAACCCTGTAACAAGTGAAAAGGCATGACTATTTCAATACAATGAGAGGCACCCGGTAAAGGGTGTCTTTTTACTTGGATGAGCAGGTGCTGCTGTTTGATAAAAAGCAGGCCGGTTTAGTATACTGAAAAGAAGAAGAGAAAGGAGAGGCTTGGTATGATTCTGAACATTACAGAAGCTGCGGGTCATCAGATCAAAGAGATGATGAAGGAAGAGGGTGGAGATGTCCGTCTCCGCTTCGGTGTAAAAGGCGGCGGCTGCAGTGGATTGTCATATGCGATGGGCTTCGAGGATGAGATTAATGAAGAACTTGATCTTCTTGAAGATTCCAGCGGTATTCCTGTTGTCATCAACCGTCAGGATGCGGCGATTGTAGAAGGTACGACCATTGATTATAAACAAAATATGATGGGCGGAGGCTTCACGATCGATAATCCGAATGCCATCGTTTCTTGTGGCTGCGGGTCTTCCTTTAAAACGGCGGCGAACGCTGGAACACCAGACCCGAACTGCTGATAGATTCCAACCTTCCGGCTCACGGAAGGTTTTTTTATGGGAACAACCACTCTCAATCACAACCGGAAGTGGGAGGGCATCAGAACTTTTTTCAGTTTTGACTGGATGAAAAAAAGGCTGCAGAAAAACACAGGGTTTCTCTGCAGCTTTAGTTCTTTAGGAAAACATGCTCGTCGAATGTTTCGGCTGCACACGCGCTCCTGGATCGATATAGGCTTTCGCATTGTTGACAGCTGTCGGTCCTTCACCAAAACCGGATGCAATCAGTTTTACTTTACCCGGATAGGTGCAGATATCGCCGGCTGCATAGATGCCTTTGATGTTCGTTTCCATTTTGGAGTTTACAACGATGCTGTTTTTGTCGATTTCAAGCTCCCAGTCTTTGATGGGGCCAAGGGAGGAAATGAACCCGTAGTTGACGATGACATCATCAACGTCAATCGTCTCTGTACGTTCGCCTTTAACTTCTTGAAGCTCGACCTTTTCAATGCGCTCCTCCCCGATAAACTGCTCAGGAGTGAAGGGGGTCATGACGTTGACGTTGGATTCGTTCAACTGGGACACACTGTGTTCGTGAGCTCTGAATTTATCTCTTCTATGGACAAGAGTGACCTGTTTGGCAATCGGCTCCAGCATGAGTGCCCAGTCGACAGCAGAATCACCGCCGCCGGCAATCATTACGTTCTTGTCACGGAAGTTGTCCATGTTACTGACGTGATAATGCAGGTTGGTATCTTCAAACCGTTCGGAATCGTCCACTTTAAGTTTCCGTGGCTGGAATGCTCCGTTACCAGCTGTGACAATCACGGTTTTCGTGTAGTGGACATCTTTGTTCGTGGTCAGTTTTAAAGACTCGTCTTCCATCCGTTCTATATGGATGACTTCCTCCTCAAGCGCAATGGTCGGATTGAATGCCATGGCCTGCTCTTCCAGGTTGTCAATCAGCTCCTGTGCACGGACTTTAGGAAAGCCGGCCACGTCAAAAATGTATTTTTCCGGATAAAGGGCGGTCAGCTGCCCTCCGAGGTGCGGGAGGCTTTCGATGATTTTGACACTCGCTTCACGCATTCCACCGTAAAAAGCTGTGAACAGACCGACGGGGCCGCCGCCAATGACTGTAATATCGTATATTTTATCGCTCATAATAAACCTCCTGAAAAAAATTTCACTAAAATTTATTCTATCATAAAAAAATTTGCAATGGGAACACTGAACATATGTAAACCTTTCCAAAGGCGGCAATTGTTCAATAATTTTGATAACTTGATTTTGGGTTGAAAATAAGGGGAAAAAGGTCTAAGATGATGATAGACCATATAGTTATGATTTGTGACACTTTTCGCCTGATTTCAACAGGTTTTTTTAATGTCTTTTTGTGTGAAACAGGTCACAATGATATAGGTGACGGATGGAAAAAAATACGAGATGGAAGTGATTATTCATGAAGAATCCGAACATTGTCATTATCGGTGCCGGTTACGGGGGCATCATGACAGCTGTCAAACTTCAGAAGAGCCTTGGGGCGAACGATGCCAACATCACACTTGTGAACAAGCACAGCTACCACTATCAAACAACTTGGCTGCATGAAAACGCAGCAGGTACGCTTCACCATGACCGCACACGTATCGCAATCAAAGATGTTGTGGATACAAGCAAAGTCAACTTCATTCAGGATACAGTGACAGATATTAAAGCGGCCGATAAAAAGGTGATCCTTGAAGACGGCGAACTTTCTTATGACTACCTTGTCATTGGGCTTGGATTCGAAGCGGCTACGTTCGGTATCCCTGGACTTAAAGAGCATGCGTACACAATCAACAGCATCAACAGCTCTCGTCTGATCCGCCAGCATATCGAATACAACTTTGCGAAGTACAACAACGAACCTGAAAAACAGCAGAAGCGCTTGAACATTGTTGTCGGCGGTGCCGGGTTTACAGGGATTGAATTTGTTGGTGAACTGGCGAACCGTATCCCTGAACTATGCAAGGAATACGATGTTCCACGTGACAAAGTGCGTATTGTCAACGTAGAAGCTGCCCCGACAGCTCTTCCAGGTTTCGATCCTGAACTTGTTGAATATGCGATGAACTCTTTGGAAGCGCGCGGTGTCGAGTTCAAAATCGGTGCGATGATCAAAGAAGTAACCGAAAATAAATTGGTTTTCGAAAAAGACGAACAGCGTGAAGAAATTGATACGAACACCGTCGTATGGGCGGCCGGTGTACGCGGAAACTCACTGGTTGAAGAAGCCGGTTTCGAAGCGAACCGCGGACGTATCCCGGTTCGTGATGATCTTCGTCCAGAAGGATATGATGATGTATTCATTGTAGGGGACTGTGCTCTCATTATGAATGAGGAAACGGAGCGCCCTTATCCTCCGACAGCGCAGATTGCCATCCAGGAAGCGGAGCATACAGCGAAAAACCTTACCCGTCTCGTGAAAGGTGACGATCACCTTGAGCCATTCAAGCCTAACATTCAAGGTACGGTTGCTTCCCTTGGGCACAATGATGCCATCGGTGTTGTCTTTGATGATAAGAAACTCTTCGGCTGGTCAGCGACTGCCATGAAGAAAGTCATCGACAACCGCTATCTTCTAAAATTAGGCGGCCTTCCGCTCGTTCTGAAGAAAGGGAAGTTGAACTTCTTTAACTTCTAAAAGATATAGGAAACGCGAAAGCAGTTCATGCTTTCGCGTTTTTCGTACATCCGGATATGCTTGCGCTTTCATAGGAAGCGGTTTAAAATGAATAATGGATTTGCACGTCCCTTTTAAGGGGAGTAGGGGGAAGCGACGTTGAATATTGTCCAATTTGCTGTATCCATTCTTTTGTTTTTTGTACTGTTTTTCGGGATATCCTTTCTATTAAATATGATTCTGCGCTCATCCTGGATCATGTCCATCGTGTATCCTGTCATCGTGTTGTTTATCGTGGATAACTTTCCGTGGACGGAGTATTTCTCACAGCCTGGCACAGCCTTTCCAACTGTGTTTAAACAGCTCGGCCGTCTAGGTGTCGTGGACGTTGTGATCCTGACCAGCGGTTTTGCCGGGACCATTGCAGCCGGCATTGTCATAAAGAAATTGAGGAAAAGCGGTTATCAAATGTTCTGAGAAGAGAAGAAGGGGCATCGATCTTTGGATCGATGCCCCTTCTTTTGATTCAATTATTTGAATAAAATGACCGGTCTTGGACATGCTTACATCTAGAGGTGATGACATGTTTTCAGGACGTACGAAAAGACTGTTTCTTCCTTTCTTATTCGCAGGGGCTGTGGTGAGTACGGCTTCTTATGTAACAAATCTATCTTTAGTTGATTTGGGGAAATGGATGACAGCTGAAATAAAAGACAGGAACACAACTGCAGATCCAGATCCACAGGTGAAAAGCGCGGCTGTTGAGGCGGTCCAGACGCTGGAGCAGTCGATTGATTTGTCCCAGTATCAAAGCCGTCAGGTTACCGCTACGGGCTATACAGCCGGGTTTGAATCGACGGGGAAAACGCCTGAACATCCGGCCTATGGCATTACGTTCTCCGGGGTGAATGTAACGAGGGACCTGTATTCCACGATTGCTGCTGATTTGAACGTGTTTCCTTTAGGGACCATCCTTTTTATTCCCGGGTACGGGTATGGAGTGGTGGCTGATATTGGAGGGGCTATTAAAGGGGAGGAACTGGATCTTTATTTCTCAAGCGTGGAGGATGTGTATGACCAATGGGGAAAGAAAACCTTGGACGTGTACGTGATCAAAGAAGGAGAAGGCCAGCTGACGGAAGAAGAACTGGCCACTTTGAATGAAAATGAAGCTCAGCAGGTATTCCGGTCTGCAATCAAACCATAAAAAAACACTTCCGTTTTGATGGCGGAAGTGTTTTTGTTATTTAATAGATCAGAGAATGAAGCAGGAATGTAAGCAGGATACCGGTCAGGCCCCCGAAGAACACTTCAATGGGCTGGTGTCCGAGCAGCTCTTTCAATTCCTCTTTTTTCTGATACCCTTCTTTCTGCTGCCAGCTTTTCGCTTCACTGACGAAGCGGTTAAAATCATTCAATAAGATGTTTAACATGATGGCCTGCTCCCCTGTCTGCCGTCGGACACCTGTACTGTCGAACATGACGATGATGGAGAAAACGCAGGCGACAGCGAAAATGGATGAATCGAAGCCCTGCTCAATCCCTACGCCCGTAGCCAGAGCTGTTACAGCGGCAGAGTGGCTGCTCGGCATACCTCCTGTACTGAAGGCAAGGGTGGCATTGAACTGTCTGGAAGCAATAAATTGTATGGGGACTTTTACCGCCTGGGCAAAAACGATTGCAGCGATGGAGGCCCAGAGGGGGAAGTTCTGCAGTAAATCTAACAGCATTGTAACATCCTTTCTCATCCGGCAGGGTATCGAGATGATTGATCTTTATGTAAGTCATTTGTTGCTTATAAACAAAAACATTATATCATACATTCTGATAGAACGTCCCTTCATAAGGAAGGACGGATGCAGATCTTGTATACTGGAGAAGGAGGTGGCGTTATGTTGACAATAACACAGAAGTGGAAACCCATAGACCCCCTTGTCGTCGGGGTGTTCGCGGATGAGGATCAAAGCATTCTGGCAGAGAAGATAAAAGATGCAGCAGGATTACATACAGCGGATTATTTAAAAAGTGGTCTCGTTCAACCCCCGCCGGGCCGAGTGGACCATTTGATTGTTCCCTATGAGAATCAAATGGTCCGGGTCTTATGTATCGGTCTTGGATCCAGAAAGATGATGACAAAAGCCGACAGGAGAAACTTGTGGGGGCAGGCTTTTCAGCAGATTGAGGCGCAAGGGGTGGAGCAGTGCTCCCTTTTGCTGGAGACCCTAATTCCTGATCGTCAGAAATATAAAGAGTGGACGGCGTTGTTAGCAGAAGCGATCGGCTTATCAACTTATAAGCAGGAAAATTATAAAACCGGATCGGATGAAGTCAAACGGCTGAAGAGCCTGTCTGTTTTTTCTGCTCTGTTTGATCAAAATACGATGGAAGCAGCGATTGTGGAAGGGATGGCTTATGCAGAAGGGGCCAATACAGCAAGAAAGCTGGTTCATCTTCCCTCCAACATTCTTACAGCATCCGAACTCGCCGCACAAGCCTTGAAAATGGCAGAGCGGTTTGGTTTCGATGCCAGAATCCTAGAGAAAGAGGATATGGAAAATCTGGGGATGGGAGCGCTCCTCGCTGTAAACCAGGGTTCCGTAGAGCCGCCAAAGCTGATTGTTCTAAAGTATCAAGGATTGGAGGAGTGGAAGGATGTGACCGCTCTTGTAGGAAAAGGCATAACGTATGATACAGGAGGCTATTCCATTAAATCGAAAACAGGCATGCCTGGTATGAAAGGGGATATGGGAGGCGCTGCTGCTGTTCTCGGAGCTTTGGAAACCATAGGGCGCATCAAGCCTGAGAAGAACGTCATGGCCGTGATTCCATCTACCGATAACATGATATCCGGTGGAGCATTTAAACCTGATGATGTGATTACTTCCATGAGTGGTCAAACCATTGAAGTACTGAATACAGATGCCGAAGGGCGTCTGGCCCTGGGCGATGCTGTAACGTATGCCCGCTCAGAAGGGGCAGACAGGGTTATTGATGTGGCTACGCTTACCGGAGGAGTAGTCACGGCCCTCGGATCATGGATGACAGGGGCAATGACGAATGACGAGTCCTTTTATAAACAAATCGAAAAGGCGGGTCAGGAGACGGGAGAATGGATCTGGCTTCTGCCGTATAACGAAGATTATAAAGCTCAGGTAAGGAAAAGCAGGATTGCTGACTTGAATAATTCTCCAACACGCAAAGCTCACGCGATCATGGGAGGTGCGTTCGTCGGAGCATTTGCAGAGGGGATTCCGTGGGTGCATCTCGATATTGCCGGAACGTCTGTAGCAGAATCCGGGCACGCCCTTGGGCCTGAAGGACCTACAGGAGTCATGGCGAGGACACTGGCTTATTATGTGAATCATTAAAAAAGGGGCCTGTTCATGTTAGCTGAGGCCGTTCCCGCGGCAGGCACTATCGATAAGCGCAGCGGGATCGTGTGAACGAAATACGGGCAGCAACTCTAGATCAAAGGTTGAAGTCTGGGCTGAAGCCCAGACTTTTTTTGTGCGGATGGATATTGTATAGGAAGCGGTTTTTCAAGGAGGGCTTCCTATCTCTATTGCTGTATCAATAAGAAACAAGACCCGGCAGCTGATGCAGATCGTCCGAACGCCTCTGCTGCTGTCCAAAGTGGATAAGCATATAGGTACGATGCTGCTGCTTTATACAGCCTCCCATGTATACTACGGGAAGGTGGACAGGGTGCAGGGGCGGGAAATCTATATGACCATCGGTGACCGTGTCCTGATCATCGACGGCCGAACCCTTGTTCATGTTTGTTCCACGTGAAGAATTTCTCGTCCACATCTCAACTGTGGATATAAAAAAAGCACATACGCTTGGAAGCGCATGTGCTTTTTTTATTAATCCTGGATGGCTGCTTCAAGAGCCACTTCAATCATTTCGTTAAAGGTGGTCTGACGTTCCTCGGCCGTCGTTTCTTCTCCGGTAAGGATATGATCACTGACAGTAAGAACGGACAGCGCCTGTCGGTTGTATTTCGCGGCAAGCGTATAAAGAGCGGTTGTTTCCATTTCTACAGCAAGCACGTTGTACTCAGCGAGCAGATTGAATAGATCCATCGCATTGTCACGGTAGAAACTGTCACTTGTAAAGACGTTTCCGACTTTCAAGTCCAACCCTTTTGCTGTTCCTGCATCATAGGCATTCTTCAACAAATTGAAGTCCGCTGTCGGTGCATAATCAATGCCGCCGAATACCATACGGTTCATCTGGGAGTCCGTTGTCGATGTGGAAGCAAGAATCACGTCACGCACGTTTACATCGTTCTGCAGTGCTCCGCATGAGCCGACGCGGATCAATTTCTGCACGCCGTAGCTATCCATCAGTTCATTGACGTAGATGGAGATGGAAGGTACCCCCATCCCTGTTCCCTGAACAGAAATGCGCTCTCCTTTATATGTACCTGTGTATCCGTACATGCCACGTACTTCGTTATAGCAGACGGCATCCTCCAGAAAGTTTTCAGCAATATATTTGGCGCGGAGCGGGTCTCCTGGCAGCAGGATCTTATCCGCGATATCTCCCTGTTGTGCTCCAATATGTGTTGTCATAGGTTTTTCCTCCTTCATTTCTTTCAACATTTTAAAATTACCACACCACGAAAGCGAATACAAATGTGGCTGATTTTACCCGAAATACTGTTTTTCGAGATCACTCAGCTGATCTGCGGCATGGCTGTTAAAATCGGTATCCCGCCGATTTAACTTTTGTTTCAGCTTTTCAACGGATTGTTTGAGAGAATCATTATAATCCGGTATTTCTGTCTCTTCATAAGGGTGGACCGCTTCTTTCTGAACGTTGGCTTTTTCAAGATAACTCAACGCTTTCCGCTGATGGAAAAAAACATTTTCTGTTTGACCAGGATTGTGAAGATCGCCCTGCATCGGGTGTTTTTCAACGGCGAGCATTTGAACCAGATAAAAATTCCCCCGGTCCTCTTTCACTTCTCCGATGTATATGCCTGTTTTATAATGCGCTCTCACTATAGAGCCGATTTGAATATCAGACATCTTATTCCCTCCTAAATTCATCTCCTTTTCCATTGTAACAAAAATTATGAAGATCTTATGAAAACGGATGCGGATTTCCAAATGTTTGATATACTTAGGGAAGAAGGGTGGGGTCCACCATGATGGAATTTCTGTACTTCCCAGAAGATAAGTCTGAATATATTCCTGCTGTCCTGATGCTTCTGCTGTTCATTGTGGCTGCAGCGGTTACTATGATCTGGATTATTAAAGCCTCTCAAAAAGAAGAGCATACATTTGATCAGAATTACTCTATAAATGAAAAGGAAGATCGCGAATCGAAAGAGCCGCATTAGGTGCCTGCCTGATGCGGCTTTATTATATTTTCAGCAGCATGGGGGACACTAGAAAAAGCAGATTTCATCAAATGGAGGTTTTGGACCCATGAAGCGTGCCTTTATGTGTGCCGGGACGATCGCTGTTGTTTTGACGGCGTGTTCCGGAGAGGAACGATCGCCGCTGGAAACATCAATCTATAACAAAGATAATGACAAAATCGGGACAGCTGTATTGACCGAACAGCCTGAAGGCGTACAAGTGAAATTGAAAGTAGAAGGGATTGAACCAGGGATGCACGGGATAGCTGTTCATGAATTTCCAAAATGTGATGCGCCTGAGTTCAAGAGTGCCGGGAATCATTTCAATCCCTTGTCCAAGGAGCATGGTCTCATGAATCCAAAAGGGGCGCATGTGGGGGATATGCCGAATGTGGAGGCTGACCAGAGCGGTATGATTGATGTTGAGGTCATGCTGCCGGAGGCGAAGCTGAAAGAAGACCAGAAGTCGCTTCTGAGGGATGAAGGGACCTCCTTGATCATCCAGAGCGGACCAGATGATGGGATGACCCAGCCGGCAGGAGATGCCGGGGAACGTGTGGCCTGTGGTGTGATTACCATAGACGCAGACAAAGATGAAACGAGTGATCCTGCCGAACCGGATAAACAGCAGGAATAACCGAACCTTCGATAACTGGACGGGACGGCCATCCTGGTGTTTTCAGATACCTCTATGCAGACAGAAGGAATGATGGAATAAAAAAAGGCTGCCGTTTTTTAAGGCAGCCTTAGTTTTCATTCGATTTAAGATTGTTCAAAGGTCTGGACAGCTTTGATGATGCGTGTGACACCTTCTTCAAGTGTAGACATCGGAGCAGCCAGGTTGAGGCGCATAAAGCCGCGGCCTTCTTCTCCGAAGGACGCACCGTCGTTTAAGCCGACACGGGCCTCTTTCTGCATGAACTTCTTCAATTCCGTCTGGGAAAGTCCCATGTGTGTACAGTCCAGCCATAACAAATACGTTCCTTCGATCGGTAGCGCACGCACCGATTTTGTTTCGTTCTCCAGCCGCTGAATCACATAGTCGCGATGGTCCTTCAGCACTTCTGTCAATGTGTCAACCCAGTCGGATCCATGGTTATACGCAGCTTCCATCGCTGTAATACCAAGGGTGTTCAACATCATCATGCCTTGATTTTTAAAATGTTTATCCAGCTTTTTCTTGTCTTCCTTGTTTGCAGTAATAACATAGGAAGCCTGAAGACCGGCAAGGTTGAATGTTTTCGTAGGAGAAAGGCATGTGACCGTCTGCTGGTTCGTTTCTTCAGAAAGAGAAGCCATGGGTATATGCTTGTTCGGTGGCAGAATCAAATCGGCATGAATTTCATCCGCTGCGATTTTCACACCGTGCTTCCGGCAGATCCGGCTCATTTCTTCCAGTTCCTGCTTCGTCCATACCCTCCCGACAGGATTGTGAGGGTTGCATAGGATAAACATGGTAACCTGATTGTCTTTGATTTTGTTCTCGAAATCTTCAAAGTCTATTTCGTACCTGTCCTCTTTATGAAGGAGTGGGTTTTTTACGATATGTCTGCCATGGTCTTTGACAACACTGTAGAACGGAGGATAAACCGGTGTCTGGATAAGAACGTTGTCGCCGATTTCCGTCAACGATTGAATAATCATGTGCAGAGATGGAATGACACCCGGGCTGAACGTGATCCAGTCCGTTTCTGTTTCCCATCCGTGACGATTACGAAGCCATCCTGTAATGGACTCCTTCACATCCTGATCCGGGATGGTGTATCCGAAGATGCCGTGTTCGACCCTTGAGGTCAGTGCGTCTGTGACAGCCTGTGGTGTCTTGAAATCCATATCGGCCACCCACATCGGCAGGACATCTTTATCTTGATAAAAGTCTTCAATGAGATCCCATTTGACCGAGCGTGTCCCGGTTCTTGGGGTGTATTTTTGAAATTCTTCCAAAGTACTCGCCTCCATCAGCCATTTTTCCTTATCATAACCGAAACCAGGTCCTTCATGAAACTAACTTGTTCGGGAAGGAATTTTGGCCGAAAAAAAAGCAAAGCGAACGTTCGCTTTGCTTACACAGGGGGAATACGAGAAAGTCTTACGTTATTTAATATAACCCTGTTTCATAGTTTATAAACCTCTTTTTTAATTTTTCTGCTGATTCAGGTCATAAAGCAGATTCATAGCCCGAAGTACGTCCTGTTCTGAAAAGTCACGGGCTTTCCTTAAGATCAGTTTAGAGCTTTTGACGCCGATGTCCTGAACCAGCT
This sequence comes from Halobacillus sp. AWH4_228, assembly GCF_056158365.1. Taxonomy (NCBI): domain Bacteria; kingdom Bacillati; phylum Bacillota; class Bacilli; order Caryophanales; family Bacillaceae; genus Halobacillus; species Halobacillus sp. AWH4_228. The sequence goes on from NZ_JBSWTE010000001.1 coordinate 1,295,687, forward strand.
GTGTAAGTTCTTCGTCAAAAGGAGATTCATCTTCATCGTGGAATTCCATCAGTTCGGAAGCGGGAATATCCAGAACCGTCGAAATTTTCAAGACGGTATCAAGTTCTGGTGTGCGCTCATTAGATTCATAACTTTCCAGTGTGTGAACGCCCATCCGGGCTTTGAGAGCCAGTTCCTCTTTCGTGAATTTCTTCATTTCCCTGTACTTTCGGATATTGTTTCCTACGGACATACGCTGAACCCTCCTTTATTCTTTTTTCTAGTATATCACGCTGCGGACAAATGATGTCTGAACGATTCGTGAACATAGACGGGATATTGCTTATTTCGCGTCTTTGTGGTAAAATCATTTATTGCGTGAAAAGAAGCGAATATTTAATGAATCAGGAGTTGTATAGCATGTCAGAGAAGTTCCAAGAAGGTCAAGTATTAGAAGGTAAAGTCACAGGCATTCAGCCCTACGGCGCGTTTGTAGCATTGGATGAGCAGGTTCAAGGTCTTGTACACATTTCCGAGGTTACTCACGGTTATGTGAAAGATATTAATGAGCACCTTTCTGAAGGAGATGAAGTTCAGGTTAAAATTCTGAACATCGATGAGAAGAGCAACAAATATTCTCTATCCATCCGTGCGACTCAGGAAGCACCTAAACAGCAGGAGCGTCGTCCACGTAAACAAGCGGCTCCAAAACAGCAGGAAGAAGCTGCAGGCTTCAACACGCTGAAAGACAAGCTTGAAGACTGGATCAAACAGTCTGATGACCGCGAAAAATTCCGCAAATAAGGAATGAAGAAGAGACCAGGGCCTTCCCTGGTCTCTTTTTTTATTCCTGTTCAACAGCTGTGTCAGCCGGTACATCACTATTTTGTGCTGCGGGGATGAAATAAAGGGAAATGGCAATAAGTCCGCTGATCCCTACAGCCGTATAAATGAGACGCGCAAGGAATGCACGCTGCTCACCACCGCCAAACAGCCCGGCAACGAGATCATACTGGAAAAGTCCGATGAGTCCCCAGTTGATGGCGCCGATGATGATCAGCAGGAGAGCCGTCCGTTGTATCCAGCTCATATACAGACCTCCTTTTCTTCTATTGGAATTAGTATGGATCTCAAAGCCGATGTTCATTCCAGACAGCATTTCTTTTGAGATTCTTCAAATTATCGGGGATAATAGGAAAGCACGTTAAGAACAGAAAGGAGCTTCCAATCCATGGATACATTTACATTTCATAACCCAACCAAACTGATCTTTGGTAAAGATCAAATTGAACAACTGCCCGGCCAGCTGCCGGAAGGGACGAAAAAAGTCCTTGTTGTTTATGGTGGGGGCAGTATCAAGAAAAACGGCGTTTATGACCAGGTCATGGACCAGCTGAAAAAAGCTGAGGCTGAAGTTCTTGAGCTTTCCGGAGTTGAACCCAACCCTAAACTGACAACGGTCGAAAAAGGGGTGGAGATTTCCAAACAGGAAAATGTTGATTTTCTTCTTGCTGTCGGTGGCGGTAGTGTGATTGATGCTACGAAAACCATCGCTGCAGGTGCTAAATATGAAGGTGCCCCTTGGGATCTCGTCACCCGCCAGGCGACACCTGAAGATGCTCTTCCATTCGGTACAGTGCTGACGCTTGCAGCGACAGGCTCTGAAATGAATGCGGGCGCTGTTATTACCAACTGGGAAACGAATGAGAAATACGGATGGGGTGCGGCTCCATTGACCAACCCGGCCTTCTCTATTCTTGATCCGGCCTACACAGCAACGGTTCCTGAAGATCAGACGGTATATGGCATTGTCGATATGATGACACACTTGTTCGAACAGTATTTCCACAATCCGACACCGTCTCCTGTACAGGATGAGATGATTGAAGGTGTCCTTCGCTCTGTCATTGAAACAGGTCCGAAGCTGCTTCAAAACCTTGAATCCCTGGAGCATCGTGAAACGATCCTTTATGCAGGTACGCTTGCACTGAACGGGATGATGCAGATGGGTTACCGCGGAGACTGGGCAAGCCATAACATCGAGCACGCGGTATCAGCGGTTTATGATATCCCGCATGCCGGTGGACTGGCGATTCTGTTCCCGAACTGGATGAAGCATAACCTTGAGGTTAATGTTTCCCGTTTTGCCCGTCTTGGTGAAAAAGTGTTTGGTGTAGAAACAGAAGGGAAATCAGAGCGTGAAGTGGCTGAAGAAGGTATTCAGGAACTTCGTAAGTTCTGGACATCTCTTGGTGCCCCCCAAACGCTTGCTGACTATGACATCGGCGATGATAAGTTTGACGTAATCGTTGACCGTGCGATGAAACGCGGACCATTCGGTAACTTTAACAAGCTTCACGAAAAAGATGTTCAAGAAATCCTTGAAATGTCTAAATAAGGGGTAAAGAAAAAAGGCGCGGAGATCCGTGCCTTTTTCTTTTCCAAAACATTTTCCTTATGTATCCGTTTACAAATGGAGCTTTGCTTGATTTGCTATGGAGGTTTCGATAAAGTGAAATTGGTCAGGTATAAAATTGACAATCTGGAGGCTATCATATGACACATATTCGTTTTGATTATGAAAAAGCGCTGCCATTCTTTGGCGAACATGAATTGGAATATATGCAGGGAGCTGTATCGACAGCACACCAGGCACTCCATGAAAAAACTGGCGCAGGTAATGATTTTCTAGGGTGGGTCGATCTTCCCGAGGACTATGACAAGGAAGAGTTCGCCCGCATTAAAAAATCCGCAGAAAAGATTAAATCCGACTCAGACGTGCTTCTTGTCATCGGTATCGGCGGTTCATACTTAGGGGCGAGAGCAGCTCTTGAAATGCTCAACCACAGCTTCTACAACACGTTGGCGAAGGAAGACCGTGACACCCCTCAGGTCTTCTTCGTAGGAAACAGCATCAGTGCTCCATACATGAATGAGCTGTTTGACGTTCTTAAAAATAAAGATGTTTCCATTAACGTCATTTCTAAAAGCGGAACGACGACAGAGCCGGCGATTGCGTTCCGTATCTTCCGTAAGTTCCTGGAGGACAAATATGGGCAGGAAGAAGCTCAGAAACGCATTTATGCTACGACAGATGCCAACAAAGGGGCATTGAAGACGCTTGCTGATGAGCAGGGATACGAATCCTTTGTCGTCCCTGATGATGTGGGCGGTCGTTATTCTGTCCTTACTGCTGTTGGACTGCTTCCAATCGCAGCGAGCGGCATTGATATTGATGCCATGATGGAAGGGGCGCAGAAGGCCCGCCAGGAGCTGAGTGCCGAAAAGCTTTCCGAGAACCCGGCCTATCAATATGCGGCGGTGCGTAACGTCCTTTACAACAAAGGCAAAACGATTGAAATGCTGATCAACTATGAGCCATCCCTTCAGTACTTCTCTGAATGGTGGAAGCAGCTGTTTGGTGAAAGTGAAGGAAAAGACCAGAAGGGGATCTTCCCGGCTTCTGCCAACTTCTCTACAGATCTTCACTCTCTTGGACAATATGTTCAGGAAGGACGCAGAGACTTGTTTGAGACGGTTCTTCACGTGGAGACGCCAAGCTCTGACATGACCATTGAAGAAGATGATCAGAACCTTGACGGGTTGAACTACCTGGCTGGAAGCACCGTGGACAAGGTCAATGGAAAAGCCTACCTTGGTACAATGCTGGCGCATACAGATGGGGACGTTCCGAACTTGATTGTCCACCTTCCGAAGCGTGATGCCTACACGTTTGGTTATCTCGTTTACTTCTTCGAGAAAGCCTGTGCCATCAGCGGCTATCTTCTCGGTGTCAATCCGTTTGACCAGCCTGGAGTGGAAGCATATAAGAAGAATATGTTCGCCCTTCTTGGCAAGCCGGGATTTGAAGAAGAAAAAGAAAAACTCGAAAAACGCCTGTAAAGCAAAAAAAGCGCGGTTCATCCATGAATTGGATGAGCCGCGCTTTTTTTATTGGGCATAGTAAAACGTAAAGGAGGAATGACAATGATACCTTTAACCTCTTCATTGACGGGACAGGTCTTTTCTTTTCAGGATGCAGAAGCAGCTTTGAAAACAATCGGATTTAAACTGGCGGACAACTGGGATTATGAACACGGCTATTTTGATTATAAAATTGACGACCGCGTCGGCTATCAATTTATCCGCCTGCCTTTTGTAGTGACGTCCGGATCCCTTGATGCCCCTTCCGATTACGCCATGATCGAAATGACGGAACCGTTTCTGCTTTCTCATAAATACAATCCCGGCCTTGACGACAATGTAAAAGAAGGAAACATACGGGCCATTTTTGACCAGTTCCAGGAGCCCGTGGATAAAGATGCCTCTTTTCCAGAAGAACACATCCAATCAGGTCAAGAACTTCTTCAGGCCGCGGAAGAGGTGCTACTTTCTCAGAGGTGAGAACAATATGAGCTCATCTCCCTTTTCCAATTCGATGCTTTCGTCAAGGTGAAACGACAGCTCTCCATTTTTTCGGATGCCGATAATCTGGCATCCTTTTTTCAAGAAAAACTCGTATGCCGTTAATATCGGGTGGCCTGCGAGTGTTTCGGGAACTTTCTCTTCGTGAAATTGACGCTCGGTCAACAGGGAAAGGAGGAGCTCAAATGGTTTGACTGGATCATTGCGGTAAAGCTCCTGGTAAAACAGGCTGCTCATAAAGTCATTGGAGCGGATGATCGTACTGGCGCCGGCCCGCTGCGCGTTAATTTTCTGGCGGTCCGTCAGTACTTCCGCAATAATGAACAATTCCGGGTGATGCCCTTTCAAGGCGACGATCTGATGGATCACGGCCTGATCCGACTGCTGTTCTTCCATGGATGGGTCGGCCGTAATGATGGCCATCCGGGCTTCTTTAATATTGGCATGCTCCAGCGTGTCTTCATTTGTCGCACTGCCGCTGATAAAGTGGACGCTCGGCAGGCGCTGATAAAACTGGTTCATAGTCTGGTCAATCATAACGATCCGTTCGTGAAGGTTCTGGTCCTGCAGCATATCAATCAAATGGCGGGTCCGCTCGTTCCAGCCGATCAGGACAATGTGATCGGCTCCCTTATACGCAACACGACCTTCGGACAAACTCGTTTCATGCTTCACCGTAGAAGCAGACAATGTGGCCATATAAAAGGTGACGAGCCCTCCTCCTGAGAGGATTAATAGAATAGCCACAGCTTTCCCGGCAGGACTTAAAGGCACATAGTCCCCGTACCCAACAGTGGCACCTGTTACGAATGCCCACCATAATCCGTCAAAAAAGGTGGGGAAGTTCTCAGGTTCTATGATATGGATAATGATGCCGAATAACGTCATCGTGAAGAAAACCGTACTTAACAGGCGGACAAATAAAGGCAGTTGAAAGTAAAGGCGGATGAGGTGCTGCATAACCCGGCCCCCTTTTTTACCTACAGTATGGCTTTAATCCGGGCAAAACAAACGTAAAAAGAACCTGCTTCAAGGAGAAAGCAGGTTTTGCTTTATCGGGATTTGATGGTCTGTTTCATATCTTCATAGACGTACTGCCACAGCTCCTGGTTATCGCGGAAGGCTTTTGTAACGAAAAGCAGGACTTCCCTGCGCTTTTCTTCATAATCCGGTGCTTCTTTATCGGGGAGGCTTGTCAGAGAATCGGCTACGTACTGTTCCAGCTCCGGTGCCCGAGGACCCCAGACGGCTGATTCTTTCCCTTCTGGATCGATCAGAATAATTTTTGGAATCGATCGGGATGTGCCATTTGTTAAATAGCGGTCCATCAGCTCCGGGTTATCATCCCGGAGGAAAAAGCGCGTATCGATCTGACCGGCTTCTGCAATTCTGAGGAAAATAGGCAGGTTCAGCATTGCATCGCCGCACCAGTCTTCGGTCAGTATCAAAGCTCTCCACTGTTTGTTCTGTACGTTTTCAAAAAGGGGTACATCCTCCACTTGTGTAGAGAAGTGTTCATATATGTACAAAAAATCATTTTGGTGGGACTGCATCTGATCCACATATTCCTGAGGATGCATGCCTTCATAAAACTGCTGGTTCAAGTCCATAAGAAATTCTCCTTTCTATTGCCTACCCATTCCTTTTCCCTAAAAAGAACAGAAGTATGCATCCGTATGAAGTCCGTCTGGTTTTTTGTTAAGATAATTACGAAGGAGGGTGTTTACCTGTGGAAAAAGAACGTCTGGACTTTCTATTGGAATTGTTAAATACCCCGTCTCCGTCAAGTATGGAGATGGAAATACAAAAACGCTGGATCGCAGAAATGCGTCCGTATGCAGATGAGATTCAAACCGATCATGCCGGCAATGCGATTGCTGTGCTCAACCCGGAAGCGGATTTCAAAATCATGCTGGCCGGTCACTGTGATGAAATTGCTCTTGTCGTCAATCGGATCGATGAGGACGGGTATGTGTATGTCGATAAGATGGGCGGCATTAACCCTAAAGCAGCCGTTGGGATGAAAGTGAGTATTCAAGGTCATGGCGGGACGTTAACAGGCGTCATTGGAGTCAATGCCCAGCACCATGGTGGACTGAAGGGAGACTTCGGACTTGAAGAACTGTTTATCGACTGCGGAGCCAAGTCCAAGGAGGAAGTCGAAAAGTTCGTACAGATTGGCGATCTGGCCGTTTATAAAAGGGAACCGGAAGTCCTGATGGACCGTTACATAGCCGGCCGTGGTCTTGATAACCGGACCGGCCAGTTCGTTGTCGGAGAAGTGCTGCGCCGCTTATCTGAGAAAACATTGAATGTCGGTGTATATGCAGCGAGCACGGTGAATGAAGAAACGAATATGGGCGGTGCCTATTTTGCCGCAGCCGGCGTAGAACCTACGATGGCCATTGCCTGTGACGTGACGTTCGCTACTGATTATCCGGGTGTAGACAAGCGGAAACACGGGGACGTCCGTCTTGAAAAGGGTCCGGTACTTGCTAAAGGAGCTCCGATTAACCGCAAGATTAATCAACTGCTGGAAAAGACAGCTGCCTCTCTCGATATGGATGTTCAATATGAACTGACTCCCAGAGCGACAGGTACGGATGCTGACAAGATGCGGTTGACAGGGAAAGGGGTGCCGGTCAGTCTTGTCTCGCTCCCGCTTCGGTATATGCATTCCCCTGTAGAAACAGCGAGCATTCAAGATATGGAAGAGGAAATCACCCTTCTTGTCGAAATGATTGCCGGCATGACGGGAAAAGAAAGCTTAAATCCACTGGATGAATAAAGAGATTGAAACCTGTTTTTCCTTCAATAAGTCAGGGATTTTGTGAACCGCTTATCGGTGGATGCTTACTGCGGGCACGGACTCAGCGGTTCCTGCAGGCGTTATCACCGGGCACTCATCGTGCATTCACCTGAAGTAATAGGGAAGAGAGAAATTGGCACCTGTTTGACAATCCTCTTTTTGTCCAAACCATCGTGTCCAGTGCTCATAGATCCATCCAGCTGTTGAGCTCCATGTTTAACAGCTGAATGGATCTTACATGAAAAACAATGGCTCTCACAAAGTCCGATATCACCAACCATCTGTCTGTAAAGTGTTTTATACGAGCCACTCCCTTAATGTCCTATAGTATGTTGTTTATTTTTATGCATATTTGGAGACACTAGCCGATATAATCTTCTATAGTGTTAAGGAGTGATCGGCATGGACCGTGAAGCACTGCATCAGCAGATTGTAATGTTGAAAGGAAGAATCAATGCCGGCCAAATTCACGTTCAGGGGTATGATGACTACATTATGCTTCAGTTAGGAAAAGTAAAAGACAGTGAAGACGGCCTCGTAGACGTCTCAACGGTGTCTGCAACACTGAGGCTGCTGTTGGACGCGACGGATAAAGTGGATGGTCCTGCTCATTAGGAGCGGGATTTTTTTATGCATTTTTTTGCATGATCCCGGTTCATTTTCAAGACTGTTCAGGAACCGCCTCTGTTATACTGAAATCAAGACGATTGGATTTAAAAACTTTGCAATTTCTGGAGGCGGAGGAATTTGGATTGGGATGTCGTAGAAAAAGAAACGACCCATGTCGAATTGTTTAAAGCGGTGGAAGATCATCTGGCCCTCATATTTTTTGGGAAGGACCGCAGGGTATCCTATGCGAACGATATTTTTGCACAGACGATGAACTATCGGAAGAGCCGTGATTTGATAGGCAGGCACCATAAGGAGTTCTGCTTCAGTGATTTCACGGAAAGCAACGCCTATGAACAATTCTGGCGTGCGTTGTGGAATGGGAAAAGCTTTCAGGATAAGATCAAGCGCAAAGATGCATCAGGTCATGAAGTGTGGCTGGAAGCTACTTATATGCCTGTATATAAGAATGGGAGCATAACAGGGATAATGAAGGTGGCTTCTGACATCACAGCGAGGCAGAATGAATTAAATGGGACGGTGGAAAAGCTTCAGAGTGTATCCTTGGACTTGAACACCAGGGCTGAGGATGGGATGGAGGAGCATGAGGCTTTGAACAGTCAGATTGCTCTCATTAATGAGACTTCCAAAGAGAACACGAAAACACTGGAAGGTTTGAAAATACAGGCGCAGAACATCCAGGGTGTCGTGAAGACCATTAAGGATATTGCCTCCCAGACGAATCTTTTGTCATTGAATGCTGCTATAGAAGCCGCAAGGGCTGGGGAGCACGGTCGAGGATTTGATGTGGTTGCGAAGGAAGTCCGGAAGCTCTCCAACAAAGTGGAGCATTCCATTGGAGAAGTCCGGGAAAATGTGGACCAGATTACGCAGGAGATTTCTCGTATCAATCAAGGAACCGAGATGATTCAGAAGGAACTGATGAAAGCACTGAATAACCTTGATGGTGCATCCCGTGGCTACCAGCAGGTTGTCGAAGCAGGAGAAGCCGTTAACAAAGAAGCGCAGTCCTTGAAGGAAATGATATAGCATGTCAGAAAAATAAGGGGGCCTATCACCTGATAGGCCCCCTTATTAATTATAGGATCCCTGTATCATCTGGAGCTGGGAAGGTGAAGGATGGAGGTGTCATGCTGTTTTGGCACCGGTCCTTGTTTAAGTCGCAAACATTGCCGTGGGCATCCCGGATAACCGGGCGGGTGACAGTAATGGTTGTTTTAAGGATGATTTTCACAAGGATTCCATCGACAAGACTCAATCCAGCTAAATCTACTACAGGAACTCCTTCCTGAGTGAAGATTCCTTCAACTTCAAGCGGTGATTCCTGCAGGGTGTCCTGCGGGCATGCACCAGGGAAATCTGTGTGTTCCTGGAACGGAATGGTTGTCGAAAGGGTAACTAATTCCAACCCTAGAATGTTTGTGCGGATGTTGATTGTAGCGGGGATCAGTCCGATGTTAACGACTTTATTTTTGATGATTCTTGCATTCATTGTGATGTTATTCAAGTCAGGAACGACTTCAATTGATAAGATTCCGGCAATAGTAATTGCACCAAAAAGGGATAGAGGAAGCGTTGTTTCAGCAACCTTCTGCACTTCTTTTGTACCAACCAGAGCATTTTCTACAAAGCAGTCGCTGTTTAGTTTAGCCGGCTTCATTTCAGGTTTTTTGAAGCTGCACTTACATCCGGACGGACAATACTGTTTTTTCTCGCCTTTCTCTTTTTTCTTAGGAAACTTCATCGGCAGTTTCCCGGGCACGGAAATTTTCCTGCAGTGCGCCATATTTCTTCCACCTTTATCAATAAATTTGTGTTGTACATAGGTATACTATTCCTGAAGAGATGGACGGTGTAGGCCGGTGTGATAGATTTACTGGAATAGGCTGTAAGATTCGTTTAGATGCTGCTGAAAGAACTTCCTGATCACGGACGCGGCTGTCTGCAGCAAACCGGTTTATCGGTCATGGACTCCGCACAGAAGGGCATTTGTTTTAAGGAATGATAGGTAATGGAATGATAAAAGAGAGCTTATCGATAAGCTCTCTTTCCTTCCAAATGAAAAATTTAGTCGTCTTCGGATCCGGAGAAAGTGAAGGATGAAGTTTCTGTGTCCTGCTTGCAGCGGTTGGGGTTCAAATCACAAACGTTGCCGTGCGCGTCACGAATGACAGGTCTTGTAACCGTAATGGTGGTTTGAAGAATGATTTTCACAATGATCCCGTCTACCAGCCCTAATCCAGCCAGATCGACAACGGGAACTCCCTCCTGCGTAAAAATCCCTTCGACTTCGAGTGGTGTTTCTGTCAGGGTATCTTCCGGACATGCCCCGGGGAAATCCGTGTGGGCTTGGAATGGGATGGAAGTATTCAATACACCAGTTCCCAAGGCACCATCGTTATCAAGGAAACTGACAGTCACTACAGCCGGAATTAAACCAATGTTGACGACTTTGTTTTTAATGATCCGGGCGTTCATAGTGATATTCTCCAGATTAGGGACGACTTCTACAGACACCAGGCTGCCAATTGTAATTCCGGTAGCTGCGAATAAACCGAGTGGCAGGGTGGATTCAGCTACTTTTTGAACCTGTTTTGTCCCAACCAGAGCATTTTCTACAAAGCAGTCACTGTTTAGTTTGGCGGGCTTACGTTCAGGCTTTTTAAAATGACACTTACATCCGGATGGACAGTCATGTTTTGTCTCGCCTTTCTCTTTTTTCTTAGGAAACTTTATCGGCAGTTTCCCTGGAACGGAAACTTTCCTGCAATTCGCCATGTTTTTCCACCTTTATCCATAATATTGTGTGGTACATTGGTATCGTATTCATCCCCGGATAGCCGGTGTAGGCCAATGATAGATTTAACAGATCTGCTTTTTGATCAAAACAGAGGAGGGAAACGGCCGTCAGAACTTCCTGCTTGCACAGAGTACAGGTTTTGTATAAAATAAAGATACAAAATTATATTGATTCCATCTTCGGGGCAGGGTGAAATTCCCGACCGACGGTAAGAAGGCATAGTGACCTTTAAGTCCGTGACCCGTGCAGTTCTTCTGCATGGCTGACCTGGTGAGAGTCCGGGACCGACAGTTACAGTCTGGATGGGAGAAGATGTCGAGCGGAACAGGCAGCGCATGCTAGATATGCTGCCTCTATTTAGCCGTGGACCAAGACCATCCCTAAGCCCAATGCTTCAGGGGTTTTTTTATTGGTCAGGCTCAGCCGCTCACCTTCATCTGGGATGTGAATCAATGTGTAAAGATGAAGGGGGAGATCGATGATGAACCGTTATCCGGCTCAGTCATCAAGAAAATTATTTACATTGATTACGATTGCTTTGTTTGGGACCATTTCCATGGTTCTGATGCTGCTGAACTTTCCGCTGCCGCTGCTTCCGCAGTACTTGAAAGTGGATTTCAGTGATGTTCCTGCCCTGCTTGCAGGCATCATGTTTACACCCGCAGCAGGCATCCTTGTTGAAGCGTTAAAAAATGGTCTTTATTTTATATATACCGGTGCAGGAGATCCGGTGGGAGTGGTCGCAAACTTTGCCGCAGGCCTCTTGTTTATCCTTCCGGTTACGATGATCTATCATAAATTCAAGAGTGTTAAATCGCTTGTATCAGGACTTGTGACGAGTTCTCTGATTATGGCGTTCGGCATGGGTGTACTGAACTACTTTGTCATCCTTCCGGCCTACAGCTGGTTCATGGGATGGGAAACGATGAGTGCACAAGTGAAATGGATAACAGTAGTAGCAGGGATTCTGCCATTCAATGCTCTTAAAGGAATCATTGTGAGTGCACTGTTCACCCTGCTCTTTGTACGGATGAAACCTTGGATCGAACAGAAAAGTCCGCGGTCCTCATCCGCAGCGTAAAGGGAGAGCCGGCGAGTTATGAACTCGCCGGCTCTTTTTATATCGAAAAGGAAAATGATATAGAGGAAAGAATATCCTTCCCTTATAGAAAAACATAAGGTTTTTTTCAAGATGCTGGCTGGGGTGTCAGGGTCTTTATCTATGAGCTGGAAAACCAGTGCGTTCTCCCATGTGTAAAAGCATCGTAAAAGGAGAAAGTAAACATGCTCTTACTATTTTGAAAGAGGTGTTTATGGATGAAAAAAATCATGGGAGCTGCTTTGCTGGTGATGGTTACATTAAGTGGCTGCGGAATGAACGGGAACGAGGATGGGCCGGAGGATATCAATTATGAGCCTGCCCGTTATGAACGTACAGATAGGAATGAAATGCCGGAGGAACAGCGTTTCCGCAACAACCGGGAGCACCAGGACATCGATGAAATGAGACGGGATTATGAAAGGGATGTGCGTCAGAACGGGGAACGGGATACGCCGTTCAATATGGACGAAGAAGAGCCGGATTTAGATGAAGAACCTTCCGAACAGCTTCGTGAGATGGATTGACAAAAAAGGATGCCGTTTTGATGACGGCATCCTTTTTATCAGGCATCCTTTTCTATTTCCCGTTCTTCTTCAACGGTGTAGCGGGCGGTTGGAAGAGCTTCAAGTCTTTCGACAGGGATTGGGTCCCCTGATTTCTCACTGACGCCGTAACGGCCTTCCTCGATTCGTTTCAGGGCATCTTCCGCTGCCATGTGCTTCTCCCTTGCCTGTTCATAAAACGTCTGGCGTTTTTCCCGTTCGTGCTGATCTGTACCAAGGTTTCCCGGGTGGTCCGCGACACTGGAGATTTCCCCTGTACGGTCATTCGGATAAAGCTCCTTGGCATCATCCTCTTTGTACTTTTCCATTTCCTGTTCAGCTTCTTCTTTCATTTCTATGATCTGTTGTTTGAATTGTTGAATCTGCTTGTCTGATAACATGCTTCATGTCTCCTTCCTTTTTATAAGGATGGCTTACTTTTTTAAAGGGACAACCCCGAGGGTGCATCGGGAAATACAGAGCAGCGTGCCTGATTCATGGACGATACGGATTTCCCACACCATTGTCGTTTTACCAATATGGGAAGGGACGGCTGTTGCTGTCACCCAGCCTTCTCTTGCGCTCTTTATATGGTTGGCGTTGATTTCAATACCGAAGACCTGCTGCTCGTTGGTATCGATGTTTAAAAATCCGCCGATACTTGCGGCGCTTTCAGCCAGGGCAACGTTCGCACCGCCGTGGAGGAACCCCATCGGCTGATGAGTGCGAGCATCCACTGGCATGCGCATTTCCACTGCATCCGGTTCTGCTTTCATGACTTCCATCCCCAGGGCTTCCATCAATGTATTCTTCATCACCATCTCATTCATAGTCATCCCATCCTTTATGTAATATTCCCATTGATCCAATGGTCAAACCTATAGAAAAGAAGGATGGTTCTCCATCCTTCTTTCAGACAATGGTGTAATGTGTTTACGCCGTTTCCCTTTTATATCAAAGAGGGAAGTACAGTTGTATAAGCAGCGACAATCCGAGTAGGAATCCATACAGGGTATTCGTCTGCGCTGTTGCTTTCATAGCCGGCATCATTTCCAGGGGTTCTTTTTTTCCTATAAATCCCTGAATGGCCTTTCTGGCTTTTCCTAAACTAATGAGAGTCACCAGCGACCACCATGGCAGGAGGCCGATCATCATTAGGACAGCCGTCCAAATATAAGCGATGGCAAAGAGAGCTGTCAAAAAGCGGATGGATCCTTTATGGCCGAAAAGGATCGCTAACGTTTTCCTGCCGTTTTCAGCATCGTTTTCCCTGTCGCGGATATTGTTCGCTAACAGGATGCAGCCGACGAAGATGGCGACGGGAACAGAAACGATCAGCACATCTGCGGTTAGCGTCATCGTTTGGATATAGTAGCTGATCGCTATTATGATGGTGCCCATAAAGAAGCCTGCTGTCAGTTCACCGAGCGGTGTATAGGCGATGGGAAACGGTCCGCCGGTGTAAAGATAACCGAACAACATGGATACCAGTCCGACAGCAGCCACCCACCAGCTGGAGGAGGCACATATATAGACACCGAGCAGTCCGGCAGCAGCGAAAAAGCTGAGAGCCAGCAGCAATACCATCTGCGGACGGATCCCGTCACGGACAATGGTCCCTCCAATGCCGACGGAGTTCTCATTATCCAGCCCCCTGACATAATCGTAGTATTCGTTAAACATGTTCGTAGCCGCTTGAATGAGAATGGAAGCCAGCAGCATGGCTGCGAACAACCAGAAATTAAAGGACTGTTCGATGGCGGCCAGCATCGTCCCGACGAAAACGGGGACAAAAGCAGCCGTCAAGGTGTGGGGGCGCAGCAGTCTCCACCACACCTGAAAACCTTCACGTTCATTCAAGGAAGCTTTTATATTTTGGTTTTGTATGGAACTCATGGATGTTCTCTCCCTTGTCATTCTACAATTTTTATGATAACAATTTAAGTTTAGGGAAAGAGTCCCGGGGTGTCAATCATTCGGTGAAAATGCTCCTGGAAGGTAAGATTTCTTGAGTCAATAGAAAAAAGAGAATAAAATAGAGAGTGGTGCATGCAGTTCCATTTAACTGTGTAGTAAATATGGATTACTCAACGTCCCTTAAGGAATGGGAGGAATGAATATGCTTCATACGAAGGCCCCTCATATAGAAGAAATAGCAGGGGAAGCCCTTCAGAGAGCGCATCTTCTTGGGGAACCTCAATGTATAAGTATCGTTGAACATATAGATGATATGGATGCTTTTCAGTTTTTTCATACCGGTGAGGCGGTTGATCTTCACCGGACGTTCTGGCAGAGTGCGGATAATGACTTGACGATGGTCGGCATCGGACGGGCCAGCCAGCTTTACGCCGAACGTGCTGATCGTTTTCAGGAAGTGCAGAGATTGTGGCAGAAGCTTATGGACAATGCTGTTGTCTATGACGATTATCAGAAAAAGGGTACAGGATTAACCGCCTTGGGGGGATTCAGCTTTGATCCGGGAGAAGCGGAGGAACGTCTGTGGGAAAGCTTCCCCGACAGTCAGATGACAATTCCGGCTTTTCTGCTCACGAAAGTGGACGGGGCTTCTTACTTAACAATGAATGTTCTCATTTTCCCCGAAGACCATTTGAAGCAGATGGTCCATCAGCTTTTGGAGCAGCGCGGAATGCTGCTTCAATCCGAAACTTTTGAACCATTATTTCCCGTAGTGACTGGCAGGGAGGAAATAGCGCCTGCCCAATGGAAAGAAACGGTGAAGAAAGCAACAGAAGATATCAGACAGGGAAAAATCAGCAAAGTTGTCCTGGCCAGGGAACTGCGTCTGAAGTTTCAGGATGCTGTTCAGGCCGCTTCTGTGATTAAGGAGCTCGCTGATTCACAGCCGAACAGCTATATTTTCGCCTTTGAGAGCCAGGGGGATTACTTTGTCGGCGCTACTCCTGAGCGGCTTGCCAAGCTTGAAAGCCGCACGCTTGTATCTACCTGTCTGGCAGGAACAATACCGCGGGGAGCTACGTCTGAAGAGGACGAGGCACTCGGGCTGGAGCTGTTGAACGATTCAAAAAACCGCCAGGAACATCAATTTGTCGTAGATATGATTAAAGAGGCGGTGGAAGCCTGTTCCAGCGCAGTCTCGATTCCGGAAGCTCCTGTGCTGTACCCGTTGAAAAATCTTCAGCACTTGTATACGCCTGTAACGGCCGTACTGGATGAAGGGTATACGCTTCTGGATGTTGTTGAAAAACTTCACCCGACACCAGCCTTAGGCGGGATGCCGCAGAAGGAAGCCGTTTCCTATATCCGTCAGTATGAGCGTTTGAACAGAGGGTGGTATGCCGGTCCTGTAGGCTGGTTTGATGCAAAGAATAACGGCGAGTTCGCGGTTGCCATCCGCTCCGCGCTTATTCAACAGGATAAGGCGTCCTTATTTGCGGGATGTGGTGTGGTGGAAGATTCCGACCCACAGGCGGAATATGAGGAAACGGCTGTTAAACTTAAGCCGATGCTGACAGTTTTAGGAGGCTTGTAATGGGACATGTGGAAGCTTTAACGAAGTATGTGACACATTTTGTCGACCAGCTTGCATTTTCAGGAGTGAGACAGGTTGTTATTTCTCCGGGGTCCCGGTCTACGCCGCTGGCCCTGACATTTGCTGAGCATTCAGAGGTGAAACACTGGGTTCACCTTGATGAACGCTCAGCTGCTTTTTTTGCCTTGGGGATAGCCAGGCAGACCAATGAGCCGGTGGCTCTTGTCTGTACGTCCGGGACAGCCGCCGCCAACTATTATCCCGCTGTCGTGGAAGCGTACTACAGCCGTGTTCCACTCGTAGTTCTGACAGCGGACAGGCCGCACGAGCTGCGTGAAACCGGTGCTCCTCAGGCCATCAATCAGCTCCAGATGTATGGCAGTTACGCAAAATTCCATGTGGATTTAGCGCTTCCCGAGGAAAATAACTTCATGTATGCACGAAGACAGGCGGCAAGAGCTGTAGGGGAGGCCGTCACTGGACAGCAGGGTCCGGTTCACTTAAACCTTCCTTTCAGGGAGCCGCTCATCCCTGACTTTTCCCTGGAAGGGGCCTGGCGCGGGGACACGCCTCCCGTTCCGGTTCCTTCAGCAGGGAAAAAACAGCTCGATTCACAGGCGCTCAGTCATCTGTTGGAGCAGCTTGGACGTTTGGATAAAGGACTGATCGTCGTAGGTCCTCAAATTGATGAGGAGCTCGCGGAAGCTGTCACGGACCTGGCTGCCCGCCTCGGCATTCCGGTTTTTGCTGATCCTTTATCCCAGCTCAGGGCCGGGGATCACGATAAACGGCATGTTATTGAAAGTTACGGGGCCCTGCTGAAATCCTCCTGGGTAAAAGAGAACATGAAGCCGGACTACATTCTCCGTTTTGGAGCCATGCCTGTATCCAAAACGTACTTGAAGTGGGTTCAGCACCATAAGGAGGCCGTCGAACATTTTGTTGTCGATGATGAACCCGGATACCGGGAGCCGGCAGGGCTTGCTGTCCAGTATATCTGGGCAGAATCCGTGGAACTCTGCCGCCGGTTAGCTGCTGAACTTCCGGAGGGGAATGTTCAGACACCGTGGCTTGCAGAGTGGCAGCAGATGAACACGATTTCCAAAACTGAAATGATGAAAGACCCGGGTAAAGCGTTGAACGAAGGGCATGCGGTGGCTTACCTCGCTGAGGCTCTTCCGGATCAGTCCACCTTTTTTATTGGAAACAGTATGCCGATCCGGGATGTTGACAGTTTCTTCATGTCGACGCCGAAGCGGGTGACCATGATGGCCAACCGGGGAGCCAACGGGATTGACGGTGTCATTAGTACAGCGCTCGGTACGGCGGCGGCCGGACAGAAAACAACACTGCTTCTTGGGGATATTTCCTTCTTCCATGATATGAACGGTCTTTGGATGGCGAAAAGTCAGGGGCTTCCTTTGACCATTGTCGTCATCAATAATGATGGGGGAGGCATTTTTTCTTACCTGCCTCAGTCTAAGGATCCGAAGCATTTTGAGGAACTATTTGGGACGCCGCTTGGACTCGACTTGAAGCCGGCGGTTGAAATGTATGGAGGCCGCCACTTACGCGTGCAGACGTGGGAGGAGTACCGGCAGTCGGTGTCCGAAAGCGCCTCGTCCCAACAGCTGACGGTGATTGAAGCAATGGTCAGCCGTGATGATCATGTCGACTTTCATAATACACGTTGGAATGATGTGCATGATGCAGTGATACGGTGGAGGGAAAACGATGAACAGTAATATAAACGGCCGCGAATACGGAGTGGAGCGGACAGGAAGAGGAGAGCCTCTCCTCCTTCTTCACGGATTTACCGGTACGTCCGGGACCTTTGACGAAGTATTGTCGTATGTAACAGGATCTTATGATATTGTTAAAGTCGACCTGCCCGGCCATGGGAGCACAGGTCCGATGGGGGCGATTTCCATGGAGCGCTTCTGCAGGGATCTTCATGAACTACTTGATCGTTTGGAGATCGAACAGGTTCATCTGCTTGGATATTCACTGGGCGGCAGGGCTGCGCTTTCCTTCGCTATGCTTTACCCACATAAAGTGAAAAGTATCCTGCTGGAAAGTGCTTCTCCGGGTCTTGCTTCAACGGAAGAACAGCTGGCGAGACAGGCAAAGGATAAAGCGCTGGCTGATATGCTTCTGCGGGAAGGTCTGAATGCTTTCGTTGATTACTGGGAGCAGATGCCTCTCTTCCGTACGCAGGACCGCCTTCCGGAAGAGAGGAAGCAGCAGATCCGGAGTGAGCGCCTCAGCCAGCAGGGCCGGGGTCTTGCGGAATCACTTTCGGGAATGGGGACGGGCCATCAACCGTCGTGGTGGGAACAGTTAACCACTTTAACCGTTCCTGTCTGTCTTATTACAGGGGCAGAGGATGAGAAGTTCCAAAACATCAATAAACAGATGTCTGAACTTCTGCCTGAAGTCCATTGGAAAGAGGTGGAAGGGGCCGGACATGCCGTACACCTTGAGAAACCGCGAATTTTTGCTAAAATTGTAGATAGCTTCATGTTAAAATAGTCAATGAAAGCGTTTTTCATGAGGGTATATAGATGAAACATAATGAAGGAGGAAATGATATGTCTTTTGATTGGATTCAAGATCGCGAGTACGAAGATATTATGTACGAGCGTTTCGAAGGGATTGCTAAAATTACGATAAATCGTCCGGAGGTCCGCAACGCGTTCCGTCCACAGACGGTTTCCGAACTGATCGACGCATTTGCCTATGCCCGTGACGATTCCAGAATTGGTGTGATTGTTCTTGCCGGAGCCGGTGATGATGCATTTTGTGCCGGAGGTGACCAGAAAGTACGTGGGCACGGTGGATATGTCGGCAACGACCAGATCCCACGCTTGAACGTCCTGGATCTTCAACGTTTGATCCGTGTTATTCCTAAACCGGTCGTAGCTATGGTTTCCGGTTATGCTATTGGTGGAGGTCACGTCCTACATATTGTCTGTGACCTGACGATTGCTGCTGATAATGCGATCTTCGGCCAGACTGGACCGAAAGTCGGCAGCTTTGACGCCGGTTACGGCGCTGGTCTTCTTGCGCGTATCGTCGGCCATAAGAAAGCCCGTGAAATCTGGTACCTGTGCCGTCAATACAGTGCAAAAGAAGCGGAAGACATGGGACTTGTCAACACGGTCGTTCCTTTGGAGGAGCTTGAAGCAGAAACGGTTCAATGGTGCCGTGAAATGCTGGATAAATCCCCGACAGCTCTGCGTTTTTTGAAGGCTTCCTTCAACGCAGATACAGATGGTCTTGCCGGTCTGCAGCAAATGGGTGGAGACGCAACACTTCTTTACTACACAACCGATGAAGCAAAAGAAGGCCGCGACGCCTTTAAGGAAAAGAGAAAACCTGATTTCGATCAGTTCCCTCGTTTCCCTTAATACGTGGACATCATAAACGAAGGGGCATTCCAAAGAAGGGAATGCCCCTTTTCCAATGAACGAAAGGAGAGAACGATATGGGGGAAAAGATTCCTCACTGGCTGGATAAACAAGCCTTTTTAAATCCGGAAAAAACAGCACTGGAAACACCAGAAGGAGACGTTTGGACATTTTCTGAACTTCAGGAAAGAAGCCGGCAGACGGCCCATTACTTGAAACGTATGGGAGTGGAGGAAGGTGATCATATTGCTTTTCTTTCAGGAAACGATATTCATTTTCCTGTGTTCATCCATGCGGTCAGTTATATAGGAGCTGTCGTCGTCTTGTTGAATACAAGGCTGACAGCCCCTGAAATCTCTTATCAGCTTCAGGATGCCGATGTCTCCCGAATGTTTTTTGCAGCCTCTTTAAGAGAGAAAGCACACCAAGCTGTTGAACAAACAGGGGTGAAGGCTGTGGAGTGCAGGAATGAACCTTCCGGGAGCAGGGAGGAAGGGGAATTGAAAAAAGAGATTGATTTTGATGCTCCCTATACGATGATGTACACATCCGGAACGACAGGAAATCCAAAAGCCGTGATTCACACCTATGGCAACCATTGGTATAGTGCGGCTGCTTCCGCTTTCAACCTTGGTTTGACGCCTGATGATAAGTGGCTCACCTGCCTGCCGCTTTTTCACGTCGGCGGTTTTTCTGTATTGATCAAGAGTGTGGTTTACGGAATGTCCGTGTACCTTATGGCTAAATTCGATCAAGAGCAGGTCCATGAAGCTGTGATGAATAAGGGCGTGACCCATGCGTCTGTCGTTACGGTGATGCTCCAGCATCTTGTGAAACGGGCGGGTTCATCCGGCTATCCGGATACGTTCCGCTGCATGCTGCTCGGAGGCGGCCCCGTTCCGAACGTGCTGTTAAAGAACTGCTCTCAAAAGGGAATCCCTGTTTTCCAGACCTATGGGATGACGGAAACCTCCTCACAAATTGCGACATTGAGCCCTGCTTCCGCTTTTGATAAAGCGGGATCTGCAGGAAAAGCATTGAGCCTTGCCGAGCTGTGGATCGACAGTCCGGTTCCCGGGGAGATTGGAGAAATCATTGTCCAAGGTCCGATGGTTTCGAAAGGCTATTATAACCGCCCTGCACGGCAGGAACCTTATATTCATACCGGGGATCTTGGGTATCAGGATGAGGACGGCTTTTTATATGTCGTCGACCGTGTGAAGGATATGATTATTTCCGGCGGTGAAAACGTGTACCCTGCTGAAATAGAAAGCGTGCTTACAGAAATCCCTGGTATTAAAGAGGCCGGCGTTACGGGGCGTCCGGACGATCGCTGGGGGGAAGTGCCGGCAGCTTTCCTTGTGGCGGAGGATGAGACGATCAGGGATGAGGACATCTACCGTTATGTCCATGAAAGGCTGGCGAAATATAAGCAGCCGGCTGATATATACTGGGTTCAGGAGCTGCCGCGAAACGCCTCCAACAAGTTACTGAGAAGGGAATTGTTTTCCCTGACAGAGGGCGGGGACCGATGAAAATCGAGAAAATCATCCTCAAAAAAATTGAGCTGAAGATGAAACATCCCTTCCGTACGAAAAGGGGAAGTCTAACGTCACGTCCGCTTATTATCGTTGAAGCTCACGATCGCTCAGGCTTGACCGGATATGGAGAGGTGACGGCATTTCCAGAGCCTTTTTATACGTATGAAACGACAGCCACGGCATGGCATGTCCTCGAGGGTTTTCTTATCCCTTTGTTGGCGGGAAACGCCCTTTCCCACCCAGCGCAGTTTCAGGAAATCGCAGCTTCCGTGCAGGGCCACCCGATGGCCAAAGCAGGATTGGAAGGCGCTGTCTGGGATCTTTATGCCAAACAGAAGGAAACAAGCCTTGCCTCTTTGATCGGTGGAACGAGGAAGATGGTACAGGCGGGAGCTGTCCTTAGTCTGAGTGACCACCTTGAGCAGGATATTGCTGAACTGCAGATGGAGGGCTATGAAAGGTATAAGCTTAAAATCATCAAAGGGAAGGAACGGGAAATGATTGAATCGGTTCGGGCTGCTTCTCCGGATCTGCCCATTATGATCGACGGGAACGGGCAGTATGATGAAGCGGATATGGAGAATTTGACCGCTTTGGATCGTTATGGCCTGCTGATGATAGAGCAGCCTTTCCGTTCCGGCGATTTTTATCTGCACCAGCAGCTACAGAAACAGATGCAGACACCGATCTGCCTGGATGAATCGGTGACCTCATTTCAAGATGCTGTACAGGCGGTTGAATTGGGAAGCTGCCGGATTATCAATGTGAAAATCAGCCGTGTAGGAGGATTGGCGGCCGCCAAAGAAATCCATGATTTCTGTGCCGCATCCGGAGTACCGGTGTGGTGCGGGGGTATGGTGGAATCAGGGATATCCAAAGCCCATAACCTTGCCCTTGCCTCTCTGCCTAATTTCACCATACCGGGAGACTTGTCCGGGTCGACGCGTTATTTTGAAGCTGATATTGTAAAGCCTCCCTTGAAAGTGCAGAAAGGCGCCTTACCTGTGCCTCAAGGTCATGGGATCGGCATAGAAGTCGATGAGGAAAAGCTGGCAGAGGCAACACAGCTGTCTTCCACCCATCTCCTTTCCTAAATGGACTCATAACCTTTCCCTTCATGGTTCACACTAAGGGAAAGGAGGGTGAAGATGGAACGAGATCAGTATTACATTAACATCGGTACGCGGGAGATTTCAGTAAATCATGATGCTAATAATGATGATTTTATTATCTACGCCACCCCTGAAGAAGTGACGGCTCTGCGTGAAGTGTTTGATGAGATTGCCCAGGCAGACGGCCGGTCCTTTTACAGGGCTCATATTCCATTTATGCCTTACCATCAGGATCAGGATAACGATGATACCGATGAGGATATGCATAAGGCTTTCCAGCAGATCTATGATCTGGGTGATGAAATGACGAAGAAGCATATTGAGGAAATGGGCGTATTGAAAAATTGAGAGAAGGGCCGCTTCCCCTTTTGAAGCGGTTCTTTCGTACATAATCGGGGGATTTTGTGTCGGTACGGACCGGAAATCCTACAAGTAGAGAGGGACTGGTTTGTATTTGCGGCTGCTTATGGTACGATTTAAACAGGAAAGCGAACGTATAACAAGGATTAAAGGCAGTTGAAGAGACATGAAAACTTTTTATGATTTTTATCAAAATCCTGTCCGGTTATCCTTCGAGGATCACCCTTTTTCTGAAGAGCCGAAACATGTGTGGATCATCTGCCGCTTTCGTGATCAGTGGCTGTTAACCCGGCACAAAGACAGAGGGCTCGAATTCCCTGGTGGGAAAGTAGAAGAAGGGGAGACGGCGGAACAGGCAGCAGTAAGAGAAGTGAAAGAAGAAACAGGAGCCGATATTGATGATCTGACTTATCTTGGGCAGTATCATGTCGATGGAAAAGGCGGAACTGTCATCAAGAATGTCTATTTTGCTACAATATCTGAGCTGGCTGATCAGGATCATTATTTTGAAACGCATGGTCCTGTCCTTTTCCGGCATCTGCCGGGAAACTTGAAAAATAACGACCGGTTCAGCTTCATGATGAAGGATGAGGTTCTGCCGGAATGTTTAAAGCGTCTGGAACACCGCTAAACAGAAAAAATCCGCCGTTTGGATAACGGCGGATTTTTTTCTGTTTAGTTTGTGTGGTGGGTCGGGCCGGCCTGTTTGATTTTATCACTGGCATACGTGAACTTTTTGAAGTTGGCATGAAACTTTTCAGCAAGTTCTTTGGCACTTTCATCATAAGCGGCAGGATTGTTCCACGTTTTTCTCGGGAATAAGACTTCGTCCGGTACTCCCGGGCAGTGGGTCGGGATGTGAAGGCCGAACACAGGGTCTTTATAAGTTTCGGCAGAACTCAGTTCACCTTCCAGAGCGGCATGGATCATGGAACGCGTGTAACTCAGTTTGATACGCTCGCCTTCTCCGTAGGCTCCCCCTGACCAGCCTGTATTGACAAGGAAGACGTCCGTATTGAACTGGTCTATTTTCTCTCCGAGCATTTCAGCATATGCTGATGGAGCAAGCGGAAGGAAAGGGGAGCCGAAGCAGGCGGAGAAAGTCGCTTCCGGCTTGGTAATCCCTCTCTCTGTTCCAGCCAGTTTACTCGTATAGCCGCTTAGAAAATGGTACATCGCCTGTTCTTTTGTTAAACGGCTGATTGGTGGGAGGACTCCCGTGGCATCAGCTGTCAAGAAAATGATGGCATTTGGGTGGCCGGCAATACTTGGCTGGACTGTATTATCAATGTGATCCAGTGGGTAGGCGGCCCGTGTATTTTCCGTCAGGCTCGTATCGTCATAATCCGGCGCGTGCGAATCCGGCTGAAGGACGACGTTTTCCAAAACCGAGCCGAAATGAATGGCATCATAGATCTGCGGTTCTTTTTCTTTGGACAGGTTGATGCACTTCGCATAGCATCCCCCTTCAATGTTAAAGACACCGTAGGGGGACCAGGCGTGCTCATCGTCCCCGATCAGGCGGCGCTGAGGATCAGCGGACAGAGTCGTTTTTCCTGTGCCCGACAGACCGAAGAACAGAGCAACGTCGCCTTCTTTGCCGATGTTGGCCGAGCAGTGCATCGGAAGGACGTTCTTTTCCGGAAGCAGGTAGTTCATGACGGAGAAGATGGACTTCTTGATTTCCCCTGCGTATTCTGTTCCTCCGATGAGGACAACGCGGTGTTTAAACGAAACCATGATGAACGCTTCGGAATTCGTACCATCCACGTCAGGATCTGCTTTGAAGGTTGGAGCAGATATGACAGTGAACTCTGTGTCATGCTCCTCCAATTCGGATGCCTCCGGCCGGATGAACATTTGGCGGGCGAATAAGTTGTGCCAGGCGAATTCTGTAAGAACCTGCATAGGAAGGCGGTAGCGCTCATCCGCTCCTGCAAAACCTTTGAAGACGAATAACTCCCTGCGGTCTTTCAAATAATCGAGCACTTTATGGTATAATTTCACAAACGTATCATCGTCAATAGGCTGGTTCACAGCACCCCATTCGACTTTATCTTCGGTTACGTCGTCACGGACAATGAATTTGTCCTTTGGTGAGCGTCCCGTATAGGTACCTGTCGTAGCCTGAACGGCCCCTTTTTCCGTTAGTGTACCTTCATTGCGGTATAAAATCTTTTCCACTAAATGTGGAACAGATAATTGGTGGTGGACATGGTCCTGGGAAAGTAGAAGATTAAGTTCTGACAGTTGGTTTATTGTACTCATATGCATCGTCCCGCCTTTGCAGTTTAATAATGTGAGATTAGTATAACACATTTATTTTAATCGTCCATACTATTCAGTGGATTGTGGGAAAGTTTTCAACACTGCCATATTTCATGGCTGTTATTATCCTATGATGGTTTGAACAGAACGTTTATCCAGGTTGAATCTGGATGGAAGGGGTGCGTCGAAACCCGATGAATCCAATTGACATTAAACACGCTTTTCGATACGATAGCTGAGAACGGAAACTCTCTTATCCAGAGTTGGTGGAGGGACAGGCCCTTTGAAACCCAGCAACCGTCCGCAGGGACATGGTGCTAACCTGAAGCAAGGAGTCAGCTCCTTGGACGATAAGAGCGAAAGGAAGCAGCCCCTTTCCTCGGTATAGGAAGGGTTTTTTCTTTTTATAAGAAGGAAATGTCCATGACCAGGCCTTGCCGCCTGTTTATTATTTCTGACTGAGAACGTGCACGAAAATGTTTTCGGATCCAGGATGACACTATGAAATGAACTTATGTTTTTCTACACATACTGGTAAAGAGTTCCGTCTAATACTTTGTACTTACAGAAGGAGGAGTTTTTAGAATGCCAGCGAACCGCCGGTTATTCACATCAGAATCCGTGACAGAAGGTCATCCGGACAAAATCTGTGACGCTATTTCTGATGCTATTTTAGATGAAATTTTAAAAAACGACCCGAATGCAAGGGTGGCATGTGAGACAACAGTAACTACGGGACTTGTCCTGGTTTCCGGTGAAATCAGTACGAATACCTATGTTGATATTCCATCGATCGTGCGCCAGACGATTAAAGATATTGGATATACACGAGCAAAATACGGCTTTGATGCAGATACATGTGCCGTTTTGACGGCTATTGATGAGCAGTCCCCGGATATCGCAGGGGGAGTGGATGTTGCGCTTGAATCCCGTGAAGGGAAAATGAGCGATGATGAAATAGAAGCCATCGGTGCCGGTGACCAGGGACTGATGTTCGGCTTTGCCAACAATGAAACGCCCGAATTGATGCCGCTGCCTATTTCTCTTGCCCACAAACTTTCCAAGCGTCTTTCTGATGTCCGCAAAGACGGAACACTCGATTACCTTCGTCCTGACGGCAAGACGCAGGTAACGATTGAATATGATGAAAATGATCAGCCGGTCCGCGTGGATACGATTGTTATTTCGACGCAGCACGCTGAAGAAGTCACGCTCGAACAGATCCAGAAGGATTTGAAAGAGCAGGTGATCGGGCCCGTTGTACCGGAAGGCTATATTGATGATGAAACCAAATACTTTATCAATCCGACCGGGCGTTTTGTAATCGGAGGTCCTCAAGGGGACGCCGGTTTAACAGGACGTAAGATCATCGTAGATACGTACGGTGGATATGCGCGTCACGGTGGTGGTGCCTTCAGTGGGAAGGATGCGACCAAAGTGGACCGTTCTGCTGCATACGCGGCTCGTTATGTTGCGAAAAACATCGTAGCTGCAGGTCTTGCGGATACAGTGGAAGTCCAGCTCGCCTATGCAATCGGGGTGGCCCAGCCGGTTTCCATTTCCATCAATACCAGCGGGTCCGGCAAAGTGTCGGAAGAAAAGCTGGTGGACGCTGTGCGTGACTTGTTTGACCTCCGTCCTGCTGGAATCATTAAAATGCTCGATCTTCGTAAACCTATTTACCGTGATACGTCTGCCTACGGCCATTTTGGACGGACAGATGTTGAGTTTCCATGGGAACGTACGGATAAAGCGGAAGAGCTCAGCGGTCGTTTTCAATAAAAAAAAGCTGTTTCCTTGTTGGAGGAAACAGCTTTTTTTATTTTCACGAGTTGCACTAACGGCAGAGTACGCATTGATTTGATACGGCTATCCACTTCCCTCTGTATGTCTTCTGATCATGCAGGCATCGAGCTGAAAAGCATTTCAGCCCCGAAGGTTCTTATAGTACTGCCCTTTTGCGACATACGATTTCCGGATCCGGTCCATTTCCTTGTAATCCTCTTCTGTTAAGGAACGGATCACCTTGGCCGGCCGTCCGAAGGCCAGTGTATCCGGAGGGATTTCTTTTCCGGGCGGAACAAGGCTTCCTGCTCCGATAAAGGCCCGCTCCCCTATGACAGCGCCATCCAGAATCATGGATCCCATGCCGATCAAAGCGTCCTGTTTAATGTGTGCAGAATGCAGGGTAACCTGGTGCCCGACCGTAACGCCGTCTTCCAGTATGAGAGGCTGGTCAGGGCTTTGGTGCAGCATGCTCAGATCCTGGACATTTGTGTTCTTACCGATATGTACCGATGAGACATCGCCGCGGATGACCGTCTTAAACCAGATGCTTGCGTTCTCTTCTATGACAACATCCCCGGTAATGACGGCATCTTCTGCTGTAAAAGCTGATGGGTGGATGAGAGGTCGTTTTCCTTTATATTCGCAAATCATACGAAGCCCCCTTATAATATGAGTAACATCAGTATATCAAATGAAAAGAGGGATCGGCTGTGGAAAAACTGGAATCGGCCCGTGATCGTGCAACCATCATTCTCGTCCATGGCGCTTTTGAGCATATGGGAAGGTATAAGGAACTTGCTGATCGTTTCCGTCAGGACGGTTTTTCGGTGATTTATGGAGACCTGCCGGGGCAGGGGTTGTCTGATGGGAAGAAAGGTCATATCCGTTCGTTTGGTGATTACGTTGAAACCATTCAAAGCTGGTATGAGCAGGCGGATCCGGATAAAAAAATTTTCCTTCTCGGCCACAGCATGGGGGGGTTGGCTGTGATTCGTTTTATGGAGGAAAAGCAGCCGCAGCTGGATGGTGTGATTTTATCTTCTCCTGCTGTACAGATCCGGAATAAAACGGCCCGCCCGCTGGAGGCTTTTTCCTATCTATTGAATGTTTTTACCCCTTCGCTGCGTATGAAAGCGGGACAGAATCCCGAAAATGTAACTAGAAACCAAATCAAGGTTGAAGAATTCCGTCAGGATCCGCTTGTCATTGATAAAGTATCGGTGCGGTGGTACCGTGAGTTTCAAAAGGCGGGAATCCGGGCGTTTCAACAAGTCAGCCGTTTTCCTGATGTGCCTCTTTTAGTGATGCAGGCAGAGGAAGACCTTTTAGTGGATCCGGCACGCACAAAAGAATGGTTCAATCATGTCGATACCAGTGAAAAAAGTTATAAGCTGTGGCCGGGTCTTTACCATGAGATTTTTAATGAACCGGAAAATGACCAGGTCTATCACCATACACGATCTTTTTTGAGCAACATAATAAATGAACGTTAGGAGTGTCCACCCTTGAAGGAGTCCGTTCCAAGCAATGCTGTCCATCTGCTTTACGAAGTGTATCGGAATGTGTTTCCGCGAGTACATAAAGAACTAGCCTATTGGAAAGATGCTGCCTCCCGAATCCCTGATGAAGAATTAAGAACGCAGGCCCAGGCCAGTATCAAGGATAAAACGTTCCATTGCGAAGGTGGGGCGGTTTATTCCGTGCTTTCCGGTGACCGCCCGGATCTTGCTGTCCGCTTTATTGTCGCTTATCAGACGATCAGTGATTATCTCGATAATTTATGTGATCGGAGCACCTCCATGGATCCTGATGATTTTGAAAGGCTCCACTTGTCGATGGCCGATGCATTAACCCCTGGGAATCCGTGCCGCGACTATTATAAATACAGGGAAGAGAAGGATGACGGCGGGTACCTTCATGAGCTTGTGAAAACCTGCCAGGATGTGCTGAGTCAGGCTGACAATTATCAGATTGTCCATGAGCGGGCACTGAAGCTTGGGCGTTTGTACTGCGACCTTCAAGTACATAAGCACGTGATCGAAGAGGAAAGGATTCCGAGACTGCAGCAGTGGTTCGAACATCACCAGACCGACTGGCCGGAATTGAAATGGTATGAATTTTCCGCCTGCACCGGATCCACCTTGGGCATATTCTGCCTCGTTTCCTATGCGCTGGGGAACAAAATGGATGAGGACCTGGCCCGTAATGTGGAGGACAGTTATTTTCCGTTTATGCAGGGGCTTCATATTCTTCTTGACTATTATATTGATCAGGAAGAGGATGAACGGGAAGGAGATCTCAACTTCTGTTCCTATTATGACCATCAGGAACAGATGAAAGGGAGATTTGAATACTTTGTGCGCAGGACAGATGAAGAGGTTCAGAAGCTTCCGGACCGGTCCTTTCATCAAATGATCCACAAAGGCCTCGTTGGGATGTATCTGGCCGACAGGAAAGTCAGGCGGTTGTCCAATGCAAGAAGCTTTGTGAAGGATATGCTGAAAATCAGCGGCCGGAAAACGGCGTTCTTTTATTTCAATACGAAAATGTACCATAAATTAAAGCCTGGCAGAAGTTAAAACTGCCAGGCTTGTTTTATACGTTTTTCTCGATGGCGATAATAAAGGGAGGGGTCCGATCCTTGTTAATGAAGCTGTAGTTAAGAACTTCATAGTCCTTATGATCCAGTGAGGAGACATAACGGAGGACGGCTTCCTTTTCCTCTTTTCCTCCCGGGTGTCCGTGATAGACAACAAGGACGACAAGGCCGCCTTTCTTTAACGATTTCAAAACGTTTTCGATGGATGTAATGGTGTCATTCGGTTTTGTGATGATGCGTTTATCACTGCCAGGCAGGTATCCTAGATTATAGATAGCCGCCTGGATCATGCCTTTATGCTCCTCCTGCAGGTGCTCCTCAATGTGGGTATGAGAGTCATGAATGACCGTGGCCCTTTCCAGTACTTCGTGCTCTTTCAAACGTGCCCTGGTGTTTTCGACGGCCTGTTCCTGGATGTCAAAAGCGTAGACGTGACCATCGTTGCCGACGAGGTTGGATAAGAATAAGGTGTCGTGACCGTTGCCGCACGTCCCGTCAATGACAGCGCCGCCTTCATGGACGGCCTTTTTCATAAGAGCGTGAGCCTGGTCCAGTATTTTATTTAAAATCATGCTGTGCCTCCAAACAATAGATTCCATTCTATTGTAGCATGAATGGCAGGGGTGAACAGAGAAGCGCTTGACAAAGGTCTGCCCTTTCATTAAGATACGAATATATATGATGACGTGGAAAAGGAGTAGTAAGGTTCTGATTAAGTACCAGAGAGGCAGCGGCTGGTGAAAGCTGTCCTTAATTGTCCTGAACTCGCCTTGGATGTCGCAGAAGTGAACGTAAAGTAGTTTCTGCCGGTTTCATCGCCGTTACAGATGTCGAGTTGAACACATAAGTTGTGTTAATTTGGGTGGTACCGCGGGAATCAAGCCTCTCGTCCCATTTGGGATGAGGGGCTTTTTTATATTTTTTTCGAGAGAGATAAAGGAGGAAATGAAGTGGCTTTTGATCATAAAACGATAGAGAAAAAGTGGCAGAATCACTGGTTGAACGAAAAAACGTTCAAAACAGACAGTCAATCAGACAAACAGAAATTTTACGCATTGGATATGTTCCCGTATCCGTCCGGAGCAGGTCTGCACGTGGGACACCCGGAAGGTTACACAGCAACAGATATCCTTTCCCGTATGAAGCGGATGCAGGGATATGAAGTTCTTCATCCGATCGGCTGGGATGCCTTTGGTCTTCCGGCAGAACAGTATGCACTGGATACAGGAAATGATCCGGAAGAATTCACAAAGCAGAATATTGATAACTTCCGTCGTCAAATCCAGGAGCTGGGTTTTTCCTATGACTGGGACCGTGAAGTCAATACGACGGACCCGGATTACTACAAGTGGACACAGTGGATCTTCCTGAAGCTTTATGAAAAAGGGCTCGCGTATATCGATGAAGTCGCTGTAAACTGGTGCCCTGCGCTGGGTACGGTTCTGGCCAATGAAGAAGTCATTGATGGAAAGAGTGAGCGCGGAGGTCACCCTGTTGAGCGCCGGCCGATGAAACAATGGATGCTCAAAATCACGGCATATGCGGATCGTCTTCTGGATGATCTGGAAGAGCTGGACTGGCCGGAAAGTATTAAAGATATGCAGCGCAACTGGATCGGTAAATCCGAAGGGGCGGAAGTCACCTTTGCCCTGGACGGTACAGAGCTTACCTTTGATGTATTTACAACGCGTCCGGACACATTGTTCGGGGCTACTTACGCTGTTCTTGCCCCTGAGCACCCATTAGTCGATGAAATCGTGACAGGGGAACAAAAAGAAGCGGCAGCCGCTTATATTGAAAAAGCGAAAAACAAGAGCGACCTTGAGCGGACAGATCTAGCGAAGGATAAAACCGGAGTATTTACCGGAGCCTATGCCGTCAACCCGATCAATGGTGAAAAACTTCCGGTATGGGTGGCTGACTACGTACTTATGAGCTATGGAAGCGGAGCAATCATGGCGGTACCGGCTCATGATGAGCGGGATTATGAATTCGCCCAGGCTTTCGGTCTTCCTATCATCCCCGTCGTTGAAGGCGGGAATGTAGAGGAAGCGGCTTATACAGAAGATGGACCTCACATCAATTCCGACTTCCTTGATGGCCTTCAAAAAGAAGAAGCCATTCAAAAAGCCATTCAATGGCTTGAGGAAAACGGCCGTGGTAAGAAGCAGACGACATACCGCCTGCGTGACTGGTTGTTCAGCCGCCAGCGTTACTGGGGTGAGCCGATCCCTGTCATCCACTGGGAAGACGGATCCATCACACCGGTAAAAGAAGCGGATCTTCCTATTGAACTGCCGAAAACAACAGAAATCAAACCGTCGGGGACCGGGGAATCCCCGCTGGCTAATATTGATGACTGGGTAAACGTTGTGGATCCTGAAACAGGGATGAAGGGCCGCAGAGAAACAAATACTATGCCGCAGTGGGCAGGAAGCTGCTGGTATTACCTTCGTTATATTGATCCGACCAATTCAGAAACATTTGCAGATTATGAAGCCTTGAAGAAGTGGCTTCCTGTCGACGTATACATCGGTGGGGCTGAACATGCCGTTCTTCACCTTCTTTATGCTCGTTTCTGGCACAAGGTTCTATATGATGCAGGTGTTGTCCCAACAAAAGAACCGTTCCAAAAACTGTTCAACCAGGGGATGATTCTTGGAGAGAATAACGAGAAAATGAGTAAATCCAAAGGGAACGTTGTGAACCCTGATGATATCGTCTATTCACACGGGGCGGATACACTGCGCCTTTATGAAATGTTCATGGGACCATTGGAAGCATCTATTGCCTGGTCGACAAACGGTCTTGACGGTGCCCGTCGCTTCCTTGATCGTGTATGGAGATTGTTCATGCCGGACGGTGAGCTGACAAGTTCTATTCAACCGGAACAATCCGGCCATTCTTTAGAGAAGGTCTACCATGAGACAGTGAAAAAAGTGACGGAAAACTTTGAGGAACTGCGTTTCAATACAGGCATTTCACAGATGATGGTGTTCATTAATGAAGCCTATAAGGCCGATACGATTCCTAAAGCCTATGCTGAAGGATTCGTCCAGCTGCTTTCCCCTGTTGCTCCTCACATTGCAGAAGAACTATGGGAAAAGCTTGGACATGAGGAAACCATTACTTATCAGCCCTGGCCTTCTTTCGATGAATCCAAACTTGTCGAAGATGAAGTAGAGATTGTCGTTCAGGTCATGGGTAAAGTAAGAGCGAAAATGATGGTACCTGCGGAGGCCTCCAAAGAGGATCTTGAAAAGCAGGCGCTGGAAAATGAGGACGTTCAGGAGTGGTTGAACGGAAAAACAGTGCGTAAAGTCATTGCAGTGCCTGGGAAACTTGTGAATATTGTAGCCAACTGATTGTTTTAGAAAGAGTGCCGCTGGGTAAAATGCCTGTGGCGCTCTTTTTATGTAGGAAACCACCTCTTGAACAGATGTCTTGACTTTGAAATATGATGGATTAAAATGAACATGGATCAATACAATTGGAGGGGTTATCGTGAACCAAATTAAAGAAATAACACCACAAGAAGTCGAAAACAAACTGAACAATAATGAAGATATTAAAGTCATAGATGTCAGGGAAGATGATGAAGTGGCTCAAGGTATGATTCCTGGGGCCAGACACATTAAACTAAGCGACATCCCGCAGTCCGTAGATCAGCTTCCAAAAGATGAATCCTATGTGATGGTCTGCCGCTCCGGCCGCAGAAGCATGAACGCATCAGAATTTATGAAGGAAAAAGGCTTCTCCAATGTATCGAATATGGAAGGCGGCATGTTGAAATGGGACGGAGAACTCGTCTTTTAATCCTGAAAGGGTTGTGAGAACAATGGAATTCGTATATGGATCGGCCATAATAATATTCCTGACCACCCTGTTCTACTATAAACGGAGATCATCTCTGAAGTCTTATTTCGAACAGTCTTATTCAGAGGATAACGTCTGTGTGATTGATATCAGGGATTACATCATCGCCCACCGTTCCCCTTATCCTGGAGCTGAGAACATTCCGTTAAATTATTTGTCCCGGGCTTTAAAGGAACGATTTGACTGCACAAAAGATATCCTGGTCATTTCCGACAATAAACGGGCCGCACGGATGGCCGCACGTATGATCAGAAAGAAAAAAGGAAAGGCCGTCTATTACTTGCAGCCTGAATGAGTCTCTTCGACACTAGAAGAGACTCATTTTTTTAACTGTCGGGATCATATCCATACAGGAAAACCATGATAATAGTTGAATATAAAAAGTTGATAAAGATATCTATCATTCTATTGACGTAACGGTGTATAACATGTAATATAGTAAACGTTGCTTCAGAGAAACTAGCAGCAACGTAAAAAAATCAACAAAATCTAGTAAATGCTATTGACGAAATAAGAGTAGTTATGCTAGAATTTGATTACTGTCGGATAGGCAGTATTTGATCTTTGAAAACTGAACGAACCAACCAGTACGTCAAAACGTTTCTTCTTTAATGAAGAAATTTGAAACAAGCACATTCGGTGTGCAGATGAGCAAGTCAAACTACTTTTATGGAGAGTTTGATCCTGGCTCAGGACGAACGCTGGCGGCGTGCCTAATACATGCAAGTCGAGCGCGGGAAGCGAGTGGATCCCTTCGGGGTGAAGCTCGTGGAACGAGCGGCGGACGGGTGAGTAACACGTGGGCAACCTGCCTGTAAGATCGGAATAACCCCGGGAAACCGGGGCTAATGCCGGGTAATACTTTTCTTCGCATGAAGATAAGTTGAAAGATGGCTTCTCGCTATCACTTACAGATGGGCCCGCGGCGCATTAGCTAGTTGGTGAGGTAACGGCTCACCAAGGCAACGATGCGTAGCCGACCTGAGAGGGTGATCGGCCACACTGGGACTGAGACACGGCCCAGACTCCTACGGGAGGCAGCAGTAGGGAATCTTCCGCAATGGACGAAAGTCTGACGGAGCAACGCCGCGTGAACGATGAAGGTCTTCGGATCGTAAAGTTCTGTTGTCAGGGAAGAACAAGTACCGTGCGAATAGAGCGGTACCTTGACGGTACCTGACGAGGAAGCCCCGGCTAACTACGTGCCAGCAGCCGCGGTAATACGTAGGGGGCAAGCGTTGTCCGGAATTATTGGGCGTAAAGCGCGCGCAGGCGGTTCCTTAAGTCTGATGTGAAAGCCCACGGCTCAACCGTGGAGGGTCATTGGAAACTGGGGAACTTGAGGACAGAAGAGGAGAGTGGAATTCCACGTGTAGCGGTGAAATGCGTAGATATGTGGAGGAACACCAGTGGCGAAGGCGACTCTCTGGTCTGTTTCTGACGCTGAGGTGCGAAAGCGTGGGTAGCAAACAGGATTAGATACCCTGGTAGTCCACGCCGTAAACGATGAGTGCTAGGTGTTAGGGGGCTTCCACCCCTTAGTGCTGAAGTTAACGCATTAAGCACTCCGCCTGGGGAGTACGGCCGCAAGGCTGAAACTCAAAGGAATTGACGGGGGCCCGCACAAGCGGTGGAGCATGTGGTTTAATTCGAAGCAACGCGAAGAACCTTACCAGGTCTTGACATCCTTGGACCTCCCTAGAGATAGGGATTTCCCTTCGGGGACCAAGTGACAGGTGGTGCATGGTTGTCGTCAGCTCGTGTCGTGAGATGTTGGGTTAAGTCCCGCAACGAGCGCAACCCCTAATCTTAGTTGCCAGCATTCAGTTGGGCACTCTAAGGTGACTGCCG
This sequence comes from Halobacillus sp. AWH4_228, assembly GCF_056158365.1. NCBI lineage: Bacteria > Bacillati > Bacillota > Bacilli > Caryophanales > Bacillaceae > Halobacillus > Halobacillus sp. AWH4_228. The sequence continues at coordinate 1,330,290 of NZ_JBSWTE010000001.1, forward strand.
GTGACAAACCGGAGGAAGGCGGGGATGACGTCAAATCATCATGCCCCTTATGACCTGGGCTACACACGTGCTACAATGGATGGTACAAAGGGCAGCGAAGCCGCGAGGTGTAGCAAATCCCATAAAACCATTCTCAGTTCGGATTGCAGGCTGCAACTCGCCTGCATGAAGCCGGAATCGCTAGTAATCGCGGATCAGCATGCCGCGGTGAATACGTTCCCGGGCCTTGTACACACCGCCCGTCACACCACGAGAGTTGGCAACACCCGAAGTCGGTGAGGTAACCTTTTTGGAGCCAGCCGCCGAAGGTGGGGCCAATGATTGGGGTGAAGTCGTAACAAGGTAGCCGTATCGGAAGGTGCGGCTGGATCACCTCCTTTCTAAGGATATTACGGAAACGTACTGTGTTGGTTGTTCAGTTTTGAGAGATCAAAGCATCTTTCAAATTTGTGAACCTTGAAAACTGGATAAGGAATTATGACTCATCTAGCGATGAGATCATGATGACAAGACATCTAATTGATTTATATAAACGTCTTTTCACGAAGATAGTTAAGTGAATAAGGGCGCACGGTGGATGCCTTGGTACTAGGAGCCGATGAAGGACGGGACTAACACCGATATGCTCCGGCGAGCCGTAAGCAGGCTTTGACCCGGAGATTTCCGAATGGGGAAACCCACTGTTCGTAATGGGACAGTATCCTATACTGAATACATAGGTATAGGAAGGCAGACCCGGGGAACTGAAACATCTAAGTACCCGGAGGAAGAGAAAGCAAACGCGATTTCCCAAGTAGCGGCGAGCGAAACGGAATCAGCCCAAACCAGAAAGCTTGCTTTCTGGGGTTGTAGGACACTCCTTTGGAGTTATCAAGGAGGAAGATAGACGAATCGATCTGGAAAGATCAGCCGAAGAGGGTAACAGCCCTGTAGTCGAAATCTTCCTCTCTCCGGAGTGGATCCTGAGTACGGCGGAACACGAGGAATTCCGTCGGAATCCGGGAGGACCATCTCCCAAGGCTAAATACTCCCTAGTAACCGATAGTGAACCAGTACCGTGAGGGAAAGGTGAAAAGCACCCCGGAAGGGGAGTGAAATAGAACCTGAAACCGTGTGCCTACAAGTAGTCGGAGCCCGTTAATGGGTGACGGCGTGCCTTTTGTAGAATGAACCGGCGAGTTACGACCGTATGCGAGGTTAAGCAGCAGAAGCGGAGCCGCAGCGAAAGCGAGTCTGAACAGGGCGAGTGAGTATGCGGTCGTAGACCCGAAACCGTGTGATCTACCCATGTCCAGGGTGAAGGTCAGGTAACACTGACTGGAGGCCCGAACCCACGTAAGTTGAAAATTACGGGGATGAGGTGTGGGTAGGGGTGAAATGCCAATCGAACACGGAGATAGCTGGTTCTCTCCGAAATAGCTTTAGGGCTAGCCTCAGAATAGAAAGTCATGGAGGTAGAGCACTGATTGGACGAGGGGCCCCTATCGGGTTACCGAATTCAGTCAAACTCCGAATGCCATAGACTTTGTTCTGGGAGTCAGACCGTGGGTGATAAGGTTCATGGTCGAGAGGGAAACAGCCCAGACCGCCAGCTAAGGTCCCAAAGTGTGTGTTAAGTGGAAAAGGATGTGGAGTTGCTTAGACAACCAGGATGTTGGCTTAGAAGCAGCCATCATTCAAAGAGTGCGTAATAGCTCACTGGTCGAGTGACTCTGCGCCGAAAATGTACCGGGGCTAAACACACCACCGAAGCTGCGGATTGATCTTATGATCAGTGGTAGGAGAGCGTTCTAAGTGCTGCGAAGTCAGACCGTAAGGACTGGTGGAGCGCTTAGAAGTGAGAATGCCGGTATGAGTAGCGAAAAAAGAGTGAGAATCTCTTTCACCGAATGCCTAAGGTTTCCTGAGGAAGGCTCGTCCTCTCAGGGTTAGTCGGGACCTAAGCCGAGGCCGAAAGGCGTAGGCGATGGACAACAGGTTGATATTCCTGTACCACCTCCTTTCCGTTTGAATGACGGGGGGACGCAGGAGGATAAGGAGAGCGTGCCATTGGATGTGCACGTCCAAGCAGTGAGACGGTCGGAATAGGCAAATCCGTCCGGCAACGTCAAGCTGTGATGGGGAGGGAACTATAGTACCGAAGCTCCTGATTTCACACTGCCAAGAAAAGCCTCTAATGAGGAAAGAGGTGCCCGTACCGCAAACCGACACAGGTAGGCGAGGAGAGTATCCTAAGGTGAGCGGGAGAACTCTCGTTAAGGAACTCGGCAAAATGACTCCGTAACTTCGGGAGAAGGGGTGCTCCTCTGCCGAGGAGCCGCAGTGAAAAGGCCCAAGCGACTGTTTACCAAAAACACAGGTCTCTGCGAAGCCGTAAGGCGAAGTATAGGGGCTGACACCTGCCCGGTGCTGGAAGGTTAAGGGGATGCGTTAGCTTATGCGAAGCGTTGAACCGAAGCCCCAGTAAACGGCGGCCGTAACTATAACGGTCCTAAGGTAGCGAAATTCCTTGTCGGGTAAGTTCCGACCCGCACGAAAGGTGCAACGACTTGGGCACTGTCTCAACGAGAGACCCGGTGAAATTATACTATGTGTGAAGATGCACATTACCCGCGACAGGACGGAAAGACCCCGTGGAGCTTTACTGCAGCCTGATATTGAATGTTGGTACAGCTTGTACAGGATAGGTAGGAGCCTTGGAAACCGGAGCGCCAGCTTCGGTGGAGGCGCTGGTGGGATACTACCCTTGCTGTACGGACATTCTAACCCAGGACCGTAATCCGGTCCGGAGACAGTGTCAGGTGGGCAGTTTGACTGGGGCGGTCGCCTCCTAAAGAGTAACGGAGGCGCCCAAAGGTTCCCTCAGAATGGTTGGAAATCATTCGCAGAGTGTAAAGGCACAAGGGAGCTTGACTGCGAGACCTACAAGTCGAGCAGGGACGAAAGTCGGGCTTAGTGATCCGGCGGTACCGTATGGAAGGGCCGTCGCTCAACGGATAAAAGCTACCCCGGGGATAACAGGCTTATCTCCCCCAAGAGTCCACATCGACGGGGAGGTTTGGCACCTCGATGTCGGCTCATCGCATCCTGGGGCTGTAGTCGGTCCCAAGGGTTGGGCTGTTCGCCCATTAAAGCGGTACGCGAGCTGGGTTCAGAACGTCGTGAGACAGTTCGGTCCCTATCCGTCGTGGGCGTTGGAAATTTGAAAGGAGCTGTCCTTAGTACGAGAGGACCGGGATGGACACACCGCTGGTGTACCAGTTGTTCCGCCAGGAGCATCGCTGGGTAGCTACGTGTGGTCGGGATAAGTGCTGAAAGCATCTAAGCATGAAGCCCCCCTTGAGATGAGATTTCCCTCTGCTTCGAGCAGATAAGATCCCTCAGAGACGATGAGGTTGATAGGTCCGAGGTGGAAGCGTGGTGACACGTGGAGCTGACGGATACTAATGGATCGATGACTTATCTATATGAAGAAGGCGAAAGCGACTGGTCAAATCCGACTGGCTAAGCAAACATTCGTAAAGACTGTGTTTTTCAGTCTTGAAGAATGTTTGCTTAGAACAGCGAGGATTTAGGAGCTGCAGCCGGACTGAACTTCGTGAATCGTGTTTTAATCAATAGTTGTTTCCTTATCTGGTTTTGAGGGTTTACCTCAAACTTTATATTGATGTGGTGGTGAAGGCGGAGAGGTCACACCTGTTCCCATGCCGAACACAGTAGTTAAGCTCTTCAGCGCCGATGGTAGTCGGGTTTACCCCCGTGAGAGTAGGACGCTGCCACGTCACACGAACCCTTCAGGATTATCCTGAAGGGTTTTTTATGTTTTCTAATGATGATTTATAGATTGCTGTTCTCTTATGAAGAAATAAAGAAGCGTGTCTAAAGGACTGGTTTTACAGTGGGGAAACCGAGTCTTTGGTCACGAATTTGTTCCATAAGCCTGCTGCTGTGTTTAACATAGCAGGTAAACGGTTATGTTCCCTCTGTGAGTTCAAATCTAGTTTGGAGGTATTGAACATGAATCGATTTACAATTCCACGCGATATATACTTTGGTGAAAATGCTCTTGAAATCCTTCAGGAGATCAAAGGTAAGCGGGCACTCCTTGTTATTGGCGGAGGCTCAGTAAAAGAAAATGGAAATCTGGATACGATTAAACAACATTTGTCTAAAGCGGATATAGAAACGAAAGTCATTGAAGGTATTACAGAAGAGCCGTCTACGGACTTAGTTAACAATCATCTGGAAGAAGTGAAAAACTATGAGCCGGACTGGATCATTGGTATCGGAGGCGGGTCCCCAATGGATGCTGCCAAAGCCTTCTGGATTTTCTATGAACACCCGGAACTCAGCTTCCAGGACGCAATGGAGCCATTTAATCTGCCGGCTCTAAGAGGGAAAGCGAAATTTATCGGAATCCCGACAACAAGTGGTACAGCGTCAGAGATTTCCAACCTCTCTGTCATTACAGAATCAGAAACAGGGGTGAAATATCCGCTGGCTGATTTTGACCTGACACCAGACCTTGCTGTCATTGACCCGGTTATGGTTGAATCGATGCCGAAGCACGTGACCGCCTATAGTGGTATGGATGCTGTAACACACAGCATTGAAGCTTATGTGGCGAAACCGAGGACGACCTTCACTGACGCTTTGTCCATTGAGGCGTTGGAGACATTGGATCAGCATCTCCTGGCTTCTTACAAAGACAACCAGGATTCCCGTGAAAAAGTTCATTACGCTCAAGCGATGGCAGGCATGGCTTTTGCAAATGCTGTTCTCGGGAACGTTCACAGCCTGGCGCATAAGAGTGGACCGACCTTTGGTGTTCCACACGGCTGTGCGAACGCGATTTATCTTCCATATGTCATTCAATTCAACCGCAGTGTAGTGGAAGACCGCTATGCAGCTCTTGCCCGCCGGATCGGCCTTTCCGGACAGACAGATGAAGAACTCGTAGATCGTCTGATTGAATGGGTACGCAATCTGAATAAAGAGATGGATGTACCAAATACACTGAAAGACTTTGGTGTAGAAGAAGAGTTGTTTAAAGAACATGTCGATCAAATGGCTGCCAATGCTGTAGAAGATCCATGTACTGGAACGAACCCTCGTGAAACTTCTGTAGAGCAGATGAAACAATTGTTCATCGCTGCTTACTATGGTAAAGATGTAGACTTTTAATTCATGAAAAACACCCGGTTCCTGACCGGGTGTTTTTTATTGAATAGCTCTGTTAAAGTCGGTTGTTGATATTTTAAACGATTACTAAATCGTTTCCGTCTGGAATTAGGGGTCCGTTGTTTACTCAGAGCATGGGATGGCAGGGAAAACCGTCCGCTTTCCGCGGCTCACGGTACCCTACGGAAAGGGAGTCATTCCCGGTCGCCTCCTACAAATCCCATGACAGAAAGGGGGGATAGGAGCTCACATGTTAAATAACAACACCAAGCAATAACAGAGACTATTGGATAGGGATATGATCCATCCATGAATCTATTAAAGTGTGGTAAAATATAGGCGGGAAGATGTATACATAAGGAATGAAGGAGCGTTTGAAATGGTTCAATTTGAAAGAAAACGCAATACATTTTGGAATTGGAAGTATGCCGTTCTTCTGCTGCTTCTCCCTCTTGGGTTTTATCTTGTTTCTCTGAAAGAAGATATTGGAGAAATCCAGCACATGATTTTTGTGGCTATGATCGTATGGCTGGCTATTGCAGGTGTTTTCGGTTTGACGAACAGGTGGGACCGGCTGCAGGCCTATGGATATCTTTACCTCTTCAGCAGTCTCTTATTCTCGTTTTTAGGACTGGTTTTTATTTGGTAATTCCGGTTGAATTTTCATAGATTCCTCGTTATACTGATGATGAGAATATATGTTCGGGGTGATCATCATACAACTGACGAGATGGAGTTATTCACGTAGGAAAATGGTCCGCGGATATTTCGATACGTTTCCACATTCAACCGTATATTTCAGAAGGATACGGCGTTTCTATATTATTTATATGGTGGATTGGCATGAGGAGGATCCGGTTATCATGCCGGAGAACCGTGAGGAAATGCAGCTGTTGATCAACCGTGAGCTTGGCCGGGAAACAGAATATAAACAAAGAAAGTCGAGAAAGGGCTGACCCTTTCTCGACTTTTTTGTCATGCCATCGCTTCCCATGCTGCGTGCATGCCCGCTACACGGCCGGTGACCATTGCTGAGGTAATATTGTATCCGCCGGTATATCCGTGAATGTCCAGAACTTCTCCACAGAAATAAAGTCCCGGCATGAATTTCGACTGCATGGTATTCGGGACGATTTCCTTGATAGAAACACCGCCACCTGTTACGAAAGCTTTTTCGATCGGCTGGGAATCGTGTACGTGAACGGTAAAGTGTTTCAGCAGTTGAACGAATTGGTGGAGCTGCTGATTGGACAAGTTCGCCGCTTTATCCTCACGATCGATTTCGGACTGATCCAGAACATAGTCGAGCAGACGTTCAGGAACCATCCCCTTGACTACATTCCGAAAAGCTTTTTTGGGCTGGTCTTTCATCGTTTTCTGAAGCTCATCGTGCAGGGATTGTTCATGCTGGTCAGGAAGAGCATCAATCTCCACCTGCACAGGTGAGTGGCCTTTCATCAGCTCTTTCACGACATATTGAGAGCAGCGTAAAACAGCAGGCCCGGAAAGACCGAAGTGAGTGAACAGCATATCCATCCGGTGGGTGATGATCTTTCTGCCTTTCGGATTTAATACCGATACGTTCACACCCCGCAGAGAAAGTCCCTGAAGAGTCTTTTGTTTAATTACAGTGTCGTTTGACAGCAGAGGCACTTCTGTCGGAAACAGCTTTGTAATCGTATGTCCTGCTTTCTTCGCCCATGCATAGCCATCTCCGGTAGATCCGGTATGCGGGACAGCTTTCCCGCCGGCCGCAATGACTACAGCATTCGTTTGTATCTTCTCTTTGGACTTCAAAATGATCTCGTGTTCGTTTTCTCCGTAATGAATGGCATCCACAGGCGTTTCTTTTCTTACTTCGATATTCAATTCATCCATCCGGTTCAGAAGGGCCTGGACAACATCCTTCGCCTTATTACTGACCGGAAACATCCGGCCGTGGTCTTCTTCTTTGAGCGCGACTCCAAGCCCCTCAAAGAAGTCAATGATATCGTAATTGTTAAAAACAGAAAATGGACTGTATAGGAACTTTCCGTTTCCTGGTACATGCTTGATGACTTCCTCTTCTGGAAGGCGGTTCGTAACATTGCAGCGCCCGCCTCCGGAGATGGCAAGCTTGGTGCCCAGCTTTTTTCCTTTTTCAATCAAGAGCGTACTTACACCCTGTTCAGCAGCAGCGATGGCTGCCATAAGCCCTGAAGGCCCTCCGCCGATGACGGTTACATGGTAATTCATAAATGTCGTCCCTTTCTTATCTCATCGTTCCTTGTTTATCCTCTATCTATGATAAAATAGATGAGGTCGATTCTACAATAAAATTGAAGGTGAAAAGCGAATTATGTCAAAAATACTTAAAGGTACCTTGTTATTGACTGCAGGAACTTTCCTATCCAAGTTCCTGGGAATGATTTATACGGTTCCGTTTGAAAATATGGTGGGAACAGACGGGACCGACCTATTTTCCATTGCTTATGTTCCCTACAGCATTCTGCTCAGCTTATCGAGCATGGGTGTTCCTGTCGCTGTTTCCAAGTTTGTGTCCAAATACAACTCGCTTGGTGATTACGAGACCGGTCAGCGGATGCTGAAAGCGGGGATGACCCTGATGTCCATCACAGGAGTCATCGCGTTTTTAATGCTGTACTTCTCAGCTGAACAGGTAGCCATATGGACAATCGGCTCGGATTCTGACCGCCTTGGTCATGCGACGATGGTCATTCAGATGGTCAGTTTCGCCTTGCTCGTAATACCGCCGATGAGTATTACACGAGGCTTCTTCCAGGGACATGAGTCTATGGCCCCTACGGCCGTATCACAGGTCGTTGAACAAATTGTCCGGATTGTTTTTCTTCTGGCTTCTGCTTTTGTTATTGTCCAGGTGCTGGGCGGCCCTGTCCATCAGGCGGTCGGTTTTGCAACGTTTGCCGCTTTTATCGGAGGAATTGCTTCCTGTATCGTTCTGTACGTGTATTGGAGAAAGCGTAAACCTTTCCTGGAAAATCAAATTCAGGCTCAGGAATATACGTACGGATTGTCCAATAAGGAAATGTTCAAGGAATTGTTCACCTATGCCGGTCCTTTCATTCTGGTCGGGATTGCTACGCCTTTATACCAGCTGGTCGACCAGTTTACTTTGGAAAAAGCGATTAAGGCCTCAGGCGCTGAATATAACAATGCTTTTTCCATCATAAATTTTCTAAGTCATAAATTGATTATGATTCCGGTTACGCTCGGCCTTGGTTTATCCCTGGCGCTGCTGCCTGCGATTACACAGGCGTTTACGAAAAATGAGATGGACCGTTTGAACAAACAGATCAACCAGGCCCTCCAGATTGTCGCGCTGCTGATCATTCCTGCTGTCGCCGGCTTATCTGTCGTTGCGTGGGAAGCGTATGGAACGTTTTATGGCGTGGATGAGATAGAATACCGCGGAGATCTTCTCAGGTGGTATGCACCAGTAGGGCTGTTCCTGGCCTTATATACGGTCACTTCTTCGATTCTTCAAGGGGTGAATAAACAAAATTTCGCTGTTGTCAGTCTCGGAACAGGAATCCTGCTGAAGCTCAGCTTAAATTGGTGGCTTATCCAGATGCTTGGCGCCAAAGGCGCGATTTTAGCGACAGGTATCGGTGTGGCTGCAGCTGTCAGCCTGAACTTCTGGCGTATTTTTACGACCATCGACTTTTCTTATAAGCAGCTGCTGAAGCGTACGCTGCTTGTCGTCATTCTGACAGCAGTCATGGCCGTAACGGTACTTCTAGTCAAATGGCTGCTCGGTTTTGTATTTGAACCCACTGAAAACCGTCTGGATGCTTTGATCGTATTGATCATCAGTATAGGGGCCGGCGGAATCGTCTACTTGTGGACGGCCTACAAGACGACACTGCTTGAACATGTACTGGGCGGAAGAGTCCGTGTGCTGGATAAGTTTTTGAAGCGCAGCTAAGGAGGAATAGGATTGAGAATTGATAAACTGCTTGCCAATATGGGCTATGGAACTCGTAAAGAGGTGAAAGGCCTTTTGAAGAGCGGCCATGTCCGCATCAACGGCGAACCGGAAAAAAGCCCGAAAACCCATGTGGATCCCAAGGAAGACTTAGTGACGGTTATGGGCGACGAAGTGGAGTACCGGGAATTTATCTATCTAATGATGAACAAGCCGGGGGATTTAATATCCGCTACCGAAGATCCGCATGAGACAACAGTGATCGATATTCTCCAGCCGGAGGATATCGTCTTTGAACCGTTTCCTGTCGGGAGACTCGATAAGGATACAGAAGGCCTGCTCCTGATCACGAACGACGGTCAGCTGAACCACCGGCTGACTTCTCCGAAAAAAGACGTGGGAAAAACCTACTTTGCCCGTATAGAAGGGAAAGTCACTGAGAGCGATGTGGAAAAATTCGCTTCAGGGGTCACGCTGGATGACGGCTATCATACGAAACCGGGGGAGCTGGTCATTCTTTCTTCTGATGAATTTTCGGAAATCGAACTGACGATTACCGAAGGCAAATTCCATCAGGTAAAGCGGATGTTCGAAGCTGTAGGAAAGAAGGTTGTATACCTGCAGCGGATTAAAATGGGGGAACTGGTTCTTGATGAAGAGCTGGAGCTTGGAGAATACCGTGAGCTGACGGATGAGGAACTGGAGTATTTGATGAATATAACAAACCTCTAAGTTCGAGAATAAGAAAAAAACACCCGGTCCACGACCGGGTGTCATCTATATAAGAAGAGATAATGATTCAATTATGAGATTTTAACCCTCTTTTCAGTGATTGACCACCTTCCACGGTGTGGACTGGCGACGAGTCCATTGTATTCCAATATGCTTAAGTCCCTCTGCATTGTGCGATCAGTGATACCAAACTCATCTGCTAACTCATTTGTCGAGACTGTCCCTTTTTCTCTAATGTAAAGGTAGACAGCTTTGATCCGGGTGAGCATACGTGATGATGGATGATTCAAAAAACCACTCCTTAATCGTCATTATATGGAACTTGTGGTGCCAGTGAATCTCTGAAGTTGGTTTCATTCTACAATAATGAAAGGTATCGTGCTACTATAATCCTCTCAATTTACAGATTATTCACCTTATTTACAGATTATTAAAGATCGGAGGTATGAAATTGTACTTTTTCAGGAAAATTCTTTTAAAAATGGTAAAGGTCAACAATCTTGTCCTTTTCTTAGCAAGCATAGCCCTGCTGCTTCTATCCAGTATTTTGATCGTTATCGTGGAGAATGATACCTTCCCGACACTATTCGATGGGTTCTGGTGGGTCATGACAACGGTAACCACAGTAGGTTACGGGGATTACTCTCCTGCCAGTGCTGGTGGGCGCCTGATAGCCATGTTTTTATATATCTTCGGAATCGGTCTGATTGGAATTGTGATTGGTAAGGTCGTTGATAGTCTGGCCATTTATAGAAAAAAACGTCTGGAAGGTGATATCGTGTATAAAGATCAAGGCCATTTTGTGATTATCGGCTGGTCACAGAAAACAGAATTTGCTGTGAAGGAAATGCTGGATACGCATGAAGACTGTGAAATCGTATTGATCGATCAGCTCCCGGAAGCTCCTATGCTTTCAGAAAACATTCATTACATAAAAGGAGATGCGGGAGATCAAAACACATTGGAAAAAGCCAATATAACCAAAGCGAAAGCTGTACTGATTTTTGCTGATGATCAGATGACCAGCAATCAGATGATTGATGGAAAAACACTTCTGATTGCTTCATCCGTTGAAAATCTGGCTCCGGGTGTCCATACGATCGTTGAAGTGATGGAGGAAAAACACATCAAGAACTTTAAGCATGCCCAGGTGGATGAATTTATCGTCTCCAGTGAAACGATTTCCTCTTTGGCAGTCCGGGCAGCATTCAGAAAAGGGGTTTCTGGAATTTATGGACAGCTTCTGAAGCGTTCTGTAGGAGAGGACCTCTTTTACATTCCGACCCGTCCGGAGTGGCGTACTTACAAGGATGCCTTTCAAAATCTTCTATCTGAAGGAGCCACTCTTATCGCAGACCGGAATGATCTGGCGATTAATCGAAAGCTGGATGAGCCGATTCCTGAGAATGCAGAACTTTATGCTGTTTGTGATAAAGCCACGTATGACGCCATTCTTTCTAAAGGAGGACAATCATGAATTTTAAAACATTAAGTAAAGCGTATTTGGATTCCTTCCTTACTCATGCTGGTGAACTGATCAGCATTCCAAGTGTTTATGAGAAAGACGAGGATACACCATTTGGACCTGCCATACAGCAGGCCTTATCCCATATGCTTGCGCTTGGAGAGAAAGACGGGTTTGTAACAAAGAACATCGACGACTTTGCTGGACACATCGAATTTGGAGAAGGAGACGAAATCATCGGGGTGCTCGGCCATCTTGATGTTGTTCCTGCGGGAGAAGGATGGACATCCCCGCCCTTTGAAGCTGCTGTAAGGGATAATAACCTGTACGGACGCGGAGCCCAGGATGATAAAGGACCTGTGATGGCTGCCTATATGGCCATGAAAATGCTGAAGGACCAAGGATTTCAGCCTAAGAAGAGAATACGGCTTATCCTCGGTACAGATGAAGAGCGGGACTGGCAGGGGATCAGCCATTATTTTAAAAAGGAGCCCATGCCTGTGGCCGGCTTCACGCCAGACGCTTCTTTTCCGGTGATTCATGCTGAAAAAGGGCTGCTTGATGCTTATGCTTCGTATCCTGCTGCAGCGGACGGGGAAGGTGACGTCCGCCTCTTACGGGTGAAAGGGGGAGGACCGTTGAATATGGTTCCGGATGAGGCCGTAGTCGAATTGACAGGGTCCGTTCGCTCGGCTTTTGATGCCTACATGAACGAACATCAAACAGATGCATACCTGGAGGAGAAAGAGAAGGCTGTCCAAATTGTGTTCAAAGGGAAAGCGGCTCATGCAAGCCGTCCGGAAACAGGGAAAAACGCGCTGATAGACCTTTTGGGCTTTCTCTTCTCTCTTCCGCTTCCTAAAATCGACCGTCAGCTTGTTTCACAGCTGCTTGCCTGCTTTACAGATACGGACGGCAGAGGTCTCGGTTTGAACAGTTCTGATGACGTATCCGGACCATTAACATCAAATCTGGGCTCTTTGGAAAAGACAAAGGAAGAATGGAGAGTCGGGCTGAACCTCCGCTATCCTGTAACGGCGGACGCAGAGCAAGTGATGGAACAATTGCACACCGCGCTGGAAACAAATGGAGGAACGGTGGAGATTTACGATCATCTGGCGTCTCTCTACGTTGAGAAAGAGGATCCTTTAGTACAGACGCTGTTGTCCGTCTATAACGAAGCCATCGGCGGCCAGGCAGAAGCTTTGTCCATTGGAGGAGCCACTTATGCCCGTTCTTTGACCACCGGAGTCGCTTTCGGGGCGATGTTTGCCGACAGTCCGGATACTGCACATCAGTCTGATGAACATGTCAGGTTGAAGGATATGGTAAAAGCCATGGAAATTTATGCGAAAAGCCTGTACCGGCTGACAAAATAAAAGGACGATGGAAACGGAGGCGGGATCATGAGCGACCCTCATTATTTTATCGGCTTGAAGACAGAACAAGCAGCAGATCATCTTCTTCTATGGCAGCAGGAACTGAGGGAACATATGCGGTACAATGTTTGGACCCATCCCTCAGACTTTCACATAACCCTAAAGTTTCTGGGGCCGGCATCCGATGAAAAAATAAACAAGTTGATTACAATGCTCCACCAGCAGGAGATGCCGGATGCTTTTTCCATCACTATCGGACCCGCCGGTGGTTTCGGCAACCCGCAGTCCCCGCGGGTCTTCCTCGCTGAAGTGGAAAAAGCCCCGGGGCTGGAGAAGCTGTACCAACAGACAGAGGAAGCAGCAGCTGCATCCGGATGGAGTCGGGAAAGAAGGAAGTTTCACCCTCATATTACACTGGCAAAAAAACAGGCGGAAGGACAGTCACCGCTCTCGTTAAGTAACGTTCCTGCTGTATTTCAACAGAAGTTCCCGATGGTTGTGGACCAAATAACGTTATTCAGGATCCACCCCGGGGAACATCCGAAATATCAAGAAGTGTTCACCATTGAATTAAAAAGTAGGGATGGCAATGGCTCAACTAATTAAACTGAATGATTATATCTCCAGATATGAAGTGAATATGTATCAATATCCCGCTCAGTTTATCCGATTGAAACAGGAAAACTGGACGAAAATGCGGTCCCTCTATGAGCAGGGACGGCTGGACTTTCAAAAAGAACTTCCGGATTCTATGGAAGTTGAACCGGAAAAAACTCCATGGTGGAAAGCATTATTCCGGGACAAAGGGCTTGGAGACGCTGGTGAAGAAGCAGCATCCATGATGGTGGAGAAACAGCCCCGCTCATTAAGGGAGTTGAAGCAGTACTACCTGGATGGGCTGCTTCCCTTTCAATTGAAATGGGCGACGACCACCCTCCAGAAAAAATCCTTTCTGCATCCAGCCTACCGGGACGATCCGTCCCTCTCTTTTTATCTGCAGCGCTTTCCGGATACCTACCTGCTCATGTATGAACCGGTCGCTCAGCTGAGAAACGCAGAATTGGAAATCGATCACATCCTGATTGGCCCGCATGGGCTGGAGTTGGTTGCATCTCTGCCTGCCCGGAAGGGGGAGACGGCGTATGTGCAGACTGAACACACTTGGATGCTGGAAGAAGGTAACGTTCAGCGGAAAGTCCAAAGTCCGCTGATTTCGTTGAAGCGCACGGAAACCTTTGTAAGGAGTGTTCTTAGAAAATACGATATTGATTTTCCTTACACTAAAGTGGTATTATCCCCTGCCTTGTCATTTGAAAAAACACAGGAACCCTACCAGACGATCTATGTAGGAAACAAGGAGTATGAACGCTGGCTCTATGAGAAGAGACAGATGAGCACACCTTTGAAGCATAAGCAGCTGAAAACGGCAGAAGCTCTCCTGAAGCACTGCCGGACAAGTGCGGTAAAACGAGCCGAATGGGATACGGAGGAACCTATGGAAGAATAGCAGCATGTGGAGCCGGAGCTGGTCTGCCGATCAAGTAGCCCTGGCCAAAGTGGACACCTAGAGCGGCAAGCCAGTTCCATTCCTCCTGGGTTTCAATTCCTTCAGCCAGGACATCAATAGCAAGTCTGCCTGCGTCAGCCATTACTTGGTGAAGAAAGGACTGTTTTTCCGGATGGATATGACAGTCCCGGATGTAGGAACGGTCAATTTTGACATAATCGGGCTGCAGTAAGCGAAGCATCTCCAGGGAACTGTATCCGGTCCCCACATCATCAAGCGCTGTTTTCATTCCGGAAGCTTTGTATTTCTCCAGGATCGTTTTTAAATGATTGACGTTTGTAATTCTCTCTGTTTCCACGACTTCAAACACAAGATCCTCCGAAGGGACATCGTATTCTTTGACCATTTGGAAGGTATGAGCCAGACAGAAGTCCGGGTCATAAATGGTGGAGGGAAGGAAGTTGATGAAAATCTTTTCTCCGTTTTGTAAATGCTCGGCTTTTGCTTTTACGGCCGCTCTTCTTGCTTTTTGGTCAAGCATCGACTGAAGTCCCGCATCACTGGCAAAGGCGAACAGCTCACCAGGATGGATAGAAGCGTGAATCGTCCGCAGTAAAGCTTCATATCCAATCACCTTTTTCATGTTTATATCCATGATCGGCTGTAAATGGGCTTGAAAGTCACCCTTATGAATAATAGAAACGAGATCCGGACGGGAAATCCGTTCGTAGAGGTGTATCAAAGGGATTGGATAGGAACGATCCGTGAAAGGATCAAGGACATGAATACGGAACCGGGGACTATTCCCGTCATTCCATTGTTCCAGTGCATCCTTCAGCTCCTTGTGACTTCGGTAGGAAAAAACGGTGTGGGCCGCGTCTTTATCTTCCACCGTTAAAGGCAGTGGTTTAGGGAAGTGATAGAAATAGGATTCTTTAATGACCAGCTTTCCTTGATCAGGGACTGTGAAAATAGTCCCGCATGACAGGCAGTTGTTTCTCATGTGCTTCTCCTCCTTTTATACTAGTAGTATACTGGAGCAGCAAACATAAAGTATAGTTATTCAACTCGCGGGGAGTGGGGCTCATGTATATTCTGATTGTGAATCCTGCGGCAGGAAACGGCCGGGGGTTAAAGCTGTATCAACAGCTGAAGAAAACGTCCGACTATCACAGCCTGGATATCCGGACGTTTTTCACAGAAGCGCCTGCTGGTGCGGAAGCACTTGCGGCCGACTTGTCAAAATCACAGGGTCCTTCCCTGGAAGCGTGTTTAGTTCTTGGTGGAGACGGCACCCTTCATGAAGTGATCAATGGCTGGAATCCGGCACGGCCTGTTCCCGTCTGTTTTTTACCAGCCGGCTCAGGCAATGATTTTGCAAGGGGACTGGGAGTAAAGTCACGCATTCCTAATTTATTCCAGTCCGTCCTCCGTAAGCCACAGAAGCACCATGTTTATCTGGGAAACTACCAGGTGAACAACGGACAGGAAAGAACCTTCTTGAACAGTGTTGGTATCGGATTTGATGGGGCAGTGGCTTCCTATGCGGAGCGCCCTGACTTTCGGTTGTGGATGCGTCGTCTTCATTTAACGAAATGGATCTACCCCGCGGCTCTTGTCCGTGCTTTGCAGTGGTTCAAGGCTGTGGAAGTGGAAGTGACGCTTGATAATCATCCTCCTGTTATTGAAAAAGTCATGATGATGACAATTACAAACCATCCTTATTTCGGGGGCGGGATGAAAATCGCCCCCCGAGCAGGTATCCACCATCCACGCCTCTCGATCATTCTCGTTCGAGCTCTATCCAAACGGAAACTGCTGGCCCTTTTTTTAAGCGTCTTCATTGGAAAACATACAGCTTTGAGAGAAGTGGTCGAGTGGGAAGCGGACAGGGTCCATGTCCGCACAAATCAGAGGACACGTTTCCAGGTGGACGGCCAGCCTTCCTGCTCGAATGAATGGCTGATCAAGAAAGCGTCATCAAAAACGACATTCCTGAGCAATTCATAGATATCTCTTGAAAGTTGACAGATCAATGAGTTAATCTATTCTAAGGTGACTATTGAATCGGCAGGGTATATTTCGAATAATGACAAAAGTACGGTATACTGAATGAATAAAGACGTGATTCGATCACAAGAGGATTTGAGGAATTGAAGGTGAATTGGTTGGAACATATACTCGGTAGTAATTGGACAATAACACCAGCAGGCGGTTCGACAGGGGAAGCTTACTATGCCCAGACAGATGAGAAGCGGCTGTTTTTAAAACGCAACTCTTCACCTTTTTTAGCCGTCCTGTCCGCAGAAGGGATCGTCCCGAAGCTGATCTGGACCAAAAGGCTGGAGAATGGGGATGTCATTACTGCCCAGGAATGGCTGGACGGGCGGGAATTGAATCCGGAAGAGATGAAGCACCCGCGGGTAGCCGCCCTGTTAAGTAAAATCCACCATTCCACTGAGCTGCTGGATATGTTAATGAGACTGGGTAAGCATCCTTTAACCCCTGATGAAATACTTATGGACATTAAGGAAAACCAAAAGGTTCTGGATAAGGTGGATCCCAGGATTGAAATTCATCAGGCCGTCAGATACCTGGATCAGGAAGTACGGAATGTCCAACACGATGTTCACGTCGTCTGTCATTGTGATACCAATCATAATAACTGGATGTTATCCGCAAAAGATCATCTTTATTTAATCGATTGGGATAACGCGATGGTAGCTGATCCCGCTTTGGATCTCGGAATGCTTTTATACAACTATATCCCTGAGGATTACTGGAAAACATGGTTGAAGGAATACGGTATCCGCCCTGACTCCCACATGTTCCAGCGGATGAAATGGTACTCGATTTCCCAGGCGCTTGCATTTATTCAGTGGCATCAAATGCGGGGAGAATACCATGAATCCGCCGTACGGACGGAAAAATTGAAGACCATCATGAAGCAGCACGGAATTATATAAACCTCTAGTAGAGGAAGAGCTTATGCCACCGCGGCATAAGCTTTTTTTGATAGTTTCCAGAACATTAAAAGGATCAATCTTCCAAACAGGCGGGTATCGTTGGATATCACTCACTAGAAGTGGAGGAGTTGGATATGGAGAAAAACGTACTCGTCTCAGGTGGAAACCGCGGCATTGGTTTTGAGGCATGCCGCCGACTGGCCGAAGCAGGGTTTAAGGTATGGCTCGGTTCCAGAAATGAGGAAAAGGGAGAAGAAGCGGCTTCCCGGCTTCGGAAGGAGGGACTGGATGTTCATTCTATTTTCCTCGATGTTGCTCAGCCCGATAAGATGGATTCAGTCAGGGATAAGATTCTTCAAGAGGACGGCCGGATCGACGCATTGATCAATAATGCCGGTATTTTTCCGGATAAAAAAAGTTCGATTCTGGATATCGATCCTGTCACTTTTGAGGAGATTCAACTCGTGAATTACTTTGGTCCGTATTTTCTCATGAGCAGCCTTATGCCTGTCATGCTGGAGAATAATTATGGACGGATCGTTAATGTGGCCGCAGAGATGGGGGTCAGTCAGGCGATGGACGCTCCGATGGCCGGTGCCTATAAAGCGTCCAAGTACAGCTTGAATGCCTTAACGAGGTTGTTCGCAGGAGCGGCACGCCGGAAGAACGTGAAGGTGAACTCCGTAAGCCCCGGATGGGTGAAAACAGACCTGGGAGGGGAAAAGGCAAAGCGTAAGCCTGAGGAGGCCATGGAAGGAATCTTATGGCTTTCCCAGTTGGAGGAAGAAGGACCGACCGGGAAATTCTTCAGAGATAAGGAAGAGCTTGAATTTTAGCGGATGAATCAGTCTGATCGAAAAAAACCACTGCCCTCAGGCAGCGGTTTTTTGTGTGGCTGGTGTATATTTAAGCTTCTTGGCTTTAACTTCGGCACTCATATGTTCAGATATTTTTTCAAACGGATAAACAAACAGGGCATATCCTGCGAATAGAACAGAGAAGACGGCCAGAACAGATACTTCAAAAAGTTTTGTCATCAATTTCATAGCTTTCTCATCACTCCCGTTCAGTATTGATCAACACGATATTCATCATAAATCAGGAAGCGCTTACAACCCAACCCCCTTAAACGGGGGAATTTTCCGGTATAAACGGAGCAGACGTCCTTATGAAGATATAGAGGCTGGAATAGCTTTAATCATCGCGGATGGTCCATAATCCGTACAGATACAGCGAATATAGAAAAAAATTTTCAATTTAGCGGTCTTCATGGTACCATTTTATCGATAAGAAGGAGGAATTCCATACATGCGTTTAAGAAATAAACCTTGGGCGGACGATTTTCTAAGGGAAGAAGATCAGATTGTCGTCCAGGCTCCATTTGCACAAAAGGGAAGCTGGAAGCAGTTGTTTTCCCACCCTGATCAACCCCTTCATTTAGAGATTGGGTCAGGAAAAGGCCAGTTTATCGCCGGCATGGGTGTCCAGCACCCGGAAGTCAATTTCATCGGCATTGAATTCGTAAAGAGTGTGATTGTCGGTGCGGTGAAAAAAGTGAAAGACGCGGAGACTGGAAATGTAAGGATGGTCAATGAAAATGCAAAAGATTTGACCGATCTTTTTGAAAATAATGAAGTGGACCATATTTATTTGAACTTTTCCGATCCGTGGCCGAAAACGAAGCATGAAAAAAGGAGGCTGACATTCCATACGTTCCTCTCCCAATATGAGGCGGTTCTTAAAGAAGAGGGGAGAGTCACGTTAAAAACGGATAATAAAGGATTATTCGAATATTCGCTGGTCAGTTTTTCTGAATACGGCATGATTCTTGAGGATGTATCCGTCGATCTCCATGCAGATGAGGATCCACTGAATGTCCCGACGGAATATGAAGAGAAATTCTCCGCAAAAGGACAACCCATCTACCGTTGTACAGCAAGATTCACAACCTGATAGCGTTTTCAAAGGCTCTAGTTATTATGATAAACTAGAGCTATCTTTATAGAAGGGGTGATAGTGATGGAAAAGCTGACGATCGGTCAAGCAGAGTTGACCTGGCTGGATGGCGGGGTAACCCATTTGGATGGCGGGGCTATGTTCGGAGTTGTTCCCAGAGCGCTATGGAGCAAGAAATATCCTGTGAACGACAAGAATCAAATTGAACTTCGGACGGATCCTATCTATGTGCATGTGGGAGGGAAACATATTCTCATTGATTCCGGGATTGGGAATGGAAAAATGAATGAAAAACAGATGCGTAATTTCGGAGTGCTTGAAGAATCCAAAATAGATCAAGGACTTCAGACATTAAATCTGACCCGTGAGGATATTGATTATGTCCTGATGACCCATCTTCATTTCGATCACGCCTGCGGTTTAACCCGCTGGGAGGGAGAAGAGCTGGTATCCGCCTTTCCTGAAGCTGTCATTTATACGAGCCGGACGGAATGGGACGAAATGCGGGAGCCGAATATGCGCTCAATTAATACATACTGGGAGGATAACTGGAAACCCGTGGCACATCAGGTGCGGACCTTTGAAGACAGCCTGGAGGTTGTGCCCGGCCTGCGGATGATTCACACAAGCGGCCATAGTGACGGCCATTCTGTTCTTGTTTATGAGGAAGGGGAGCATGTATGGATCCACATGGCTGATTTGATGCCGACCCATGCTCACCAAAATGTGCTGTGGGCTCTCGCTTATGATGATTATCCGGTGACTTCTGTACACGAAAAGAAAAAATGGATGGAATTTGGGTATGATAAAGAAGCCTGGTATACGTTTTACCATGATGCTGTATATCGTGCGTTGAAATTTGACCAGGACGGAAAAATCATCGATCAGGTGGATCAGAAAAAGCATCATTACACATAAAAAAATACCCTCTCTGGAAGAGGGTATTTTTATAAATCAGGCCGTTGTTTCCGCTACATCCACGATGGTGCCTGTGTCTGTATCGATATAAAATTCGAATTGAGAGGTTTCCCCGTCCTGGTTCTTGGAGATGCCGCCTCGATAAACATCATAATTGATGCCGTTTTTATTCAGTTCTTCCGGCTTCATGTAAATCCATGAGCCGCTGATCGGCCCCTGTTTCTTGAAGGCTTCCTTTGCAATTTTCAGTGCCTTTTCAGGAGTGACATTCTGACTGCTGTTGATTTGTTCTTTTACAATATAACCGGCGAGTGCTCCTACACCTGCGGCTATCGCGACTTTTTTCCAGTTCATTAACCAATCACCTCACAACTAGTTTCTAGTGTCCAGTATACTAAATATTCCCGTTAAAAGAAAATCAAAACTCATTTGAACGGCGGATTTGTAGAAACGTTTTCACAATTCCGTTAAAATAGAAACAGATGGAAATAAAGGAGATGTACATATGAATCAAGAAACCCAGGAACTTTTCAAGACGTTGACGGAACTGCCTGGTGCACCTGGAAACGAACATCTGGTACGCCAATTCATGAAAGAAGAGTTAGGGAGATATTCGGATGAAATCGTTCAGGATCGCCTTGGCGGTGTGTTTGGAGTGAAGAAAGGGAAGGGGCCGACGGTTATGGCCGCGGGTCATATGGATGAAGTAGGCTTCATGGTTACTCAAGTCACTGAAAACGGTATGATCCGCTTTCAGCCGCTGGGAGGCTGGTGGAATCAGGTTCTTTTAGCCCAGCGGGTGCAGGTAGTGACCGATCGCGGCCCTGTCGTAGGTGTCATTGGATCCATTCCCCCTCACAATCTGACACCGGAACAACGGAAAAAACCGATGGAAATCAAAAATATGCTGATTGATATTGGAGCGGATCATAAAGAAGATGCCAGGGAAATCGGGATCAAGCCCGGGCAGCCGATTGTGCCGATCTGCCCGTTCACACCGATGGCCAATGAAAAGAAAATTCTAGCGAAAGCCTGGGACAACCGTTATGGCTGCGGTCTTTCCATTGAACTACTGAAAGAACTGCAGGGAGAAAAGCTTCCGAATGTGCTCTATTCCGGAGCGACTGTCCAGGAAGAAGTCGGACTGCGCGGGGCTCAGGTAGCTGCCAACATGATCCAGCCGGATATTTTTTATGCGATGGATGCCTCACCAGCCAACGATATGAGCGGGGATAAAAAAGAATTCGGTCAGCTGGGTAAGGGGGCACTTCTCCGTATACTCGATCGTTCCATGGTCACACACCGAGGCATGCGTGAATTTATTCTGGATACAGCTGAAACCCATGATATTCCTTACCAGTATTTTGTATCGCAAGGTGGAACAGATGCAGGACGGGTGCATATGGCGAACGATGGCGTTCCATCTGCCGTTGTTGGAATCAGCTCCCGATACATTCACACATCCTCTTCCATTATTCATGTAGATGATTACGCGGCAGCTAAAGAGCTTCTCGTGAAGCTTGTCAAAGCGACGGATCAATCCACTGTCGATGAAATCCGCCGGAACGTATAGATCACCAAAAAGTCACACGTGCTGATGTCAGCGGGTGTGACTTTATGCTAGAATGATAGGAACTAAAGAATTCAAGGACCTTGAAAGAATATAAGGGAGAAGGAGAAAGGTGCCTGTTATGTTGAAGATTTATGTAGGATCAAAGAACCCTACGAAAGTTGATTCGGTGAAGCGGGTATTTCCGGAAGCCGAAGTCGTGGGGATGGAAGTTGAATCAAAAGTGGCAGCACAGCCCTTTTCTGATGAAGAGACGTTGGAAGGTGCCATTAACAGAGCACGCGAATGTGCGTCGCACCATAAATCGAAAATGGGCATTGGTCTGGAAGGCGGGGTCATGGAAATTGAAGATGATCTTTACCTTTGCAACTGGGGCGCCCTTGTAGATGAGAAGGAAAACGTCTATAGTGCAAGTGGAGCCAGGATTCGACTGCCGGATGAGGTGAAGGCAGGCCTTGAAAAAGGAAAAGAATTAGGCGATGTCATGGACGAATACGCAGATAAGCACGATGTCCGGAGTAACGAAGGGGCTATCGGCATATTTACGAATGGTCTGATTCATCGAGAAGATATGTTCACCCACGTTGTCCAGCTACTAAAGGGGCAGTGGGAATTTGATCAACAATAAATGGACGGGGGATGCCCCCGTCCATTTTCTGCATTTGGATTCGGTTTTTATCGGAAACGGCTGCAGCTGCCTTTACTCATAAAGATAAGCAAGGACTTCAACGGCTTGTTCGATGGTTTCTACTGTTACATCAGCCTGATTGGAGAGCTCCTTCAATGGATGAACGAGGGACTCCGGGCGGATCAGGATAAGTGGTTTGCCTGCCTGAATCGCAGCTCCGGCATCCATCGCTGTGTTCCACTGTTTATAGGATTCCCCGAAATAGGCGATGGCCGCATCCGACTTGTTCAATAATATCTTCGTACGGAAATTGTTAATGGAAGAGGCGGCATCATCTCTTTCCACCTGCCCGGGCTGCTCCCCGAGTATTTTTTCCCCAATATCATCGGAGAGTGCATGATTTTCCTGAGGGCTGACAAAAGTTACCGGCAGCTGTTTTTCATCTGCTTTGGATTTGATTTCCCTGCGCCAATCATCGTGAATCTGTCCTGCTAAGTATACAGTAAGCTGCATAATTCTCCCTCCCAATATTCTATTCTTTTTCAGTATGAGAGAGATGGTGATTCAAGTCCAGTTGAAGCTCTTTCAGGAGCTTCGTTTTTTCGGTATATTCCATTTTTGATCTTCTATTGTAAGAACACCCTCATTCAATGGAGTTTCTTTTTCAACCGGACCTTCGTCATCATCCATGGGCTGTTGAAGAATGAATTGGCCTCCTTCTTCTTCAAGTTCGCTGGACAGTTTTTTAACATCTGAAGCCGAACGTGTCACCTGCTCGATGGCAGACAATTGATTTTCACTGGATGCCGCTACTTCTTCGGATGCTGCCGCTGCTTCCTCTGAAATGACACTGATATTGTGCAGGCGGGTCTTGACCTCTTCATTGGCTGTTTCGACTTCGTTGACCGCATCCGTTACTTTACCCGTCTGCTCATTTATATACGTGACGTGGGAAGCGATCGTTTTAAAGGCTTCTTCTGTCTGTTTGACGGAGGATTCCTGTGCAGCCCGGTACTGTTGGAATTGGTCGGCTTCATTGGTCAGCTTATCCATCTGGACGGTCATATGCTCAATCATGCTTTGGATGCTCCGCGCTTCTGTTTTGGACCGTTCAGCAAGTTTCTTCACTTCATCAGCCACAACAGCAAAGCCACGTCCGGATTCTCCGGCACGGGCAGATTCAATAGCCGCATTCAAGGCTAAAAGGTTCGTGCTGTCGGCAAGATCTTCGATCGTTGTTACGACATGATGGACTTCTTTGGACTGTTCGGCCGCAGCTTTCACTTCCTGCGTCATTAAATTAGACAAACGGATAAAATCGTCGGACGTTTCTTTTAAGCCTGTCATCCTCCGAAGGCCTTCATCTCCAGCTTCTTTCGCTTGATCAAGCTTCCCTGCGATGTCTGCTGCTGCTGTCTTTGTCTGTTGAATGGCCGCTGATACATCGTGAATGAAGTGATTGGTTTCATCAATCTGCTGAGCCTGCTCCTGGGAACCAACGGCCACCTCTCCGATGGCTGCATGAACTTCTGAGGCCTGTATGGAAGTTTGCGAAGATACTAGAGCCATCTGCTCCGATGTGTCGTTCATCACCCCGGAGGCTTGAAGCACTTTTCTGACGGACTTTTCCATCTTCCCGGCCATCTCATTGAATTGATCCGCCAGTTCGCCCATTTCATCTTTCGTTTCAAGCTGGATTCGGTGACTTAAATGTCCATCTCCGATAATGGAGGCTCCTGTTTTCAGCTGCTGGATGGATTTACTGATGGAGCGGATCAGCAGAAAACCTGTGAAGAAGAGAATGATAAGCATCAACGCCCCTAAGGCTGTAAGGCCTGCTGTAAACCAGACCTGCTGTTGTTCCTGATCAGCAGCCATGCGTTCGTTCATTTCACCGGCTGCATGCATCACCTGATCCACCTGGGTGGAAACCTGTGAAGCAATTTCCTCGAACGAGGTGCGTATGTTTCCTGCCTGTCCGTAAGTATTATCGATGGTGTTTAAGCCCTGCTCATACTTCAGCAGGCTTCTGCTTAGTGCAGCGTTTTCTTCTTCCGGAAGGTTTAAACTTTCAGCGGACTCTTTTAAGGACGAGGAGCTCTCCTTAAAATCATCAAGCTGTTCTTCCTCCGGATTGTTTAAATAAGCCTGCTCCTCCATTTTCATTACCAACAGATCATTTTCCAGCGCTGGACTTCCGGATTGGCTGATCAGCTCACTGAACTGTGCAGAGGCTTCCTGGATCTGCTTACGCAGTCCTTCTGAATCGGAAAAGCCGATCAGCTTAAACATATTTACCAACGGTCCGAGTTCTTCTATGTACTGTTCGGAGCTTTCGTAAATCGACTGAAATCCTTCCTCAATGGATGGGTAGCTGCTGTAGGTTTCTCTGTAGCTAAGAGCTGCTTCCTTCACTTCAGTGACGGCTGTCTCCACAGCTGCGCCCTGGTCTTTGGATGGCTCATTGAAAAACTGCTGCTGTTCCAGTTTCACCTCGTTCATGAGAGCTTGGATGGATTCACTGTCTGTTACGGCCTGCTGAACCATTTGTCTCTCTTCGGCCTGCTTCGACTGTTCCATAAATAAATACGTCGATACGCCTACAAGAAGCAGCAGGGAGCAGAGTGAGGAGATAAGGATGAATCTTACACGTGCGCGAATCGTTTTCATAAGGACCCTCCCTGTGAATTTTCTGAAATTTATGTAGTTATGGATTTATTATAAGACTAATCGATTAGGAACACAATAAAATCCAGGCTTTTAGGAATGGGTCAAAAGACCTTGTCGGAATGCAAGTGACATGTCTTTACACGTGTTGTGTATAGGTGTATAATTTCTTTCGGTAAGACAGGAGGTCATGGAATGAAAAAGTTCTTAAATAAAAAAGGTGTGTACATTTCGGTTCATGCCTATTTCATAACGGCTCTGAGTTATATGGCTCTTGGACTTTTTTCTTCATTAATTATCGGGCTGATTATGAAAACGATTGGTGAACAGCTGGATTTGGGGATGTTTTCAGCTTCTCTTATTGATATGGGAACCTTCGCTATGGATGCAAAGATATGGGGAGGAGCCATCGGGGCGGCTGTAGCCTACGGGTTGAAAGCACCGCCGCTGGTCATCTTTGCTGCCTTATTCAGCGGGGCTTACGGAGCGGATCTCGGCGGCCCGGCCGGCAGTTATATTGCTGCCTTGTTTGCAACGGAATTTGGAAAGGTTGTCAGTAAGGAAACGAAACTTGATATTATCCTTACTCCTTTTTCTACGATTTTGGCAGGGTACTTCGTTGGTGTGATCATTGGAGCGCCGATTGGAGCATTTATGACCGGAATGGGTGAAATCATCAATTGGTCCACTCAACAGCAGCCACTGTTGATGGGTGTCCTTGTTGCCGTTCTCATGGGGCTGGCCTTAACCGCTCCGATCTCGAGTCTGGCAATCGCTCTTATGCTGTCTTTGGAAGGGGCAGCTGCCGGAGCGGCTACTGTCGGCTGTGCAGCCCAGATGATTGGGTTTGCGGTGACAAGTTATAAAGATAATGGATTTGGAGGCGCCGTCGCCCAGGGGATCGGCACATCCATGCTCCAGGTAGCCAATGTCGTGAAAAAACCGTTGATCATCCTTCCGCCGACGCTGGCCGGGGCGCTGCTGGCTCCATTGGCGACGATGTGGCTGTCGATGGAAAACAATGCAGCCGGAGCCGGCATGGGTACAAGTGGATTTGTTGGTCAGATTATGACATTTGAGACGATGGGACTTTCGCTTGAAGTGGGTCTGATCATCCTTTTCCTCCATTTTATAGGGCCTGCGGTCATCAGCTATGGCTTCTATTATTGGTTTTCCAGAAAAGGGTGGATTGAGCCTGGAGACATGAGAATTGAATATGAGTGATCCTGTGCTAGAATAGCGGTGGAGGTGTCCTTATGATTACATTAGAATCGGATCAGCAATTAAAAGAATTGATAGAAAATGAATCGGTCATCCTGCTCTTTTCGGCGGACTGGTGCCCGGACTGCCGGGTGATCGAGCCCTTCCTTCCTGAGCTGGAAGAAAAATATTCCCAATGGACATTTGTTTATGTAGACCGTGATCAATTTATCCACGTCTGCGCCGAAAATGACATTTTTGGAATTCCGAGCTTTCTTGCTTTCCGCGAAGGCGGAGAAGCCGGACGGTTTGTCAGTAAAGATCGTAAGACAAAAGAAGAAATCGAAGCTTTCCTAACGAACGTTTCCGGTTAACCTACAGACAGGCTGTGCAGATGGCGCAGCCTGTCTGCTTTTTTTACTACAAAGATGTGTGTATAATGGAAGAGTATGCAAATCGAAGAGAAATCAACGACATGATCTTCTTTCTTCCCAGGTAAAAGGAGGAAAAACCAATGAAAATGACGAGTATTAAAATGAAGAAGAAATTAGAGGAGCGGCTGGCCCGGGACGAGTGGAAAGCTACCTTTAACCGAGATAAGGACACATTCAGAATTGAATGGGCAGAGTCTGGAAAAGGGATCACAATCACCCTCCCCAATGTCATATCTAAATACCAAGCGCGCGGGGAAGAGGCTCTTGATGAGCTGGAAGACCATGTAACAGAAGCCCTGCGTGTGATGGAGGAAGATCACCAACTGACAGGAAAGGAACAGTATATCTTTCCTGTTATTCGTGCGGCTTCTTTCCCAACAGAGACAGAGCAGGGGAAAAAGCTCGTTTATACAGATCATACGGCTGAAACCCGTATTTATTATGCCATTGATCTTGGGAAGTCCTATCAGCTGATTGATGAGGATATGCTGAAAAAAGAAAAGTGGGATCTTGACAGGATCCGGGAAATTTCAGGTTTCAACGTCCGGTCTCTGAAAACCAATCTGAAAAAAGATACGGTCTATGGCAATGATTTTTATTTTCATTCCGCCGGTGACGGGTATGATGCAAGCAGGATTCTGAATGAAGCCCTGCTTGAACAGCTCAAGGCAGAAGCCAAAGGAGAGCTTGCCATCAGCATTCCGCACCAGGATGTTATCATTTTTGCGGATGTTCAAAATCCAGAAGGCTATGATATATTAGCTCAGATGGCTATGAAGTTCTTTGCTGAAGGAACGGTCCCCGTAACTTCTTTGAGCTTTCTTTATGAAGATAAACAATTGGAGCCGATATTCATTCTGGCTCAGAAAAAACCGAAAAAGGACCGAAAGGAAGAGTAGATCATGCACGTATTTTACAACAAGCAAGGAATTGGAGACGTTTTACTTATTCCCGTGAAGGAAGGCAGCCGGGACGAAATCAAACAGGAATCCTATGGTGATGTCGTAAAAATCACTGATAAAAGAGATGGATCCCTGCTTGGGTACAACATCTTCCATGCCTCCAAGTATTTCAATATTGAAGGACAGGGCAAAATCCGTTTAACGGAAGACGTGCTGGCTCCTATCAAGGATCTTTTTACGCAGAATGAATTGAATGATGTCCTTGATTTCGACCTCAGCCCTAAGTTTGTCGTAGGGTACGTAAAAGAAAAAGCCCCTCATGAAAATGCGGATAAATTAAGCGTGTGTCAGGTGGACGTTGGAGATGAAATTCTTCAAATCGTCTGTGGTGCACCGAATGTGGATGCAGGACAGAAGGTGGTTGTAGCGAAAGTAGGAGCTGTCATGCCAGGTGGAATGAAGATTAAGGACGCGAAGCTTAGAGGTGTTCCATCTTCAGGAATGATCTGCTCTGCCAAGGAACTCAATCTGCCGGATGCACCTGAGGAGAAGGGTATTCTTGTATTGGATGACCAATATGAAACAGGGCAGACGTTTGAAATGGAATAACTCTGTCTAAAAGCAAAGCAGCTGGTCTGCTTTGCTTTTTTTGATTCAAAAGTCATTTTTAAAGCGATTGTAAACCAAACCCTGCTTTAAACCTGTTAAAATATAAGGGAATCAGCATTATGATTTAAATTGGAAAAGAGTGTGAACTTAATGTGGAAAGACTTAAAAGATAAAATGAAACGCTTGTTTGAACAGGAAGAAAACCATGCTGAAGAAGCTGCCGTACATAAAGAAGAAAAGAAAGATGTCAACGCAAAAACAAAAATGACCTATCGATATCCGAAGCAGGGAGAATTCCGTTTCCCTGTCATTCCAGATCAGGATCAGGAACGCAGAGAACATGTGTCACGCGCAAGATCTGAGCGCAGACGTCATGTTCAGGAAGAAGAGCCGGAAGTAGAAAAACGACCACAGCGCAGGCAGAGAAAACAGCCGGAACCGGAAGAGGAATTGAAAGAGACACTTGAAACGACGTCCATTCCTTTTACTCCAAGTGATGTTCCCTCCCCTATCTTTGGCTATCAAACCAGGCAGATGACGAAAGGGCTGCAGAACCTGGAGTATACAGTCGAGGAAAATTCCAAGCCGGAATTTTATACAGGTTCCTATGAAGAGAAAAAGTGGCAGGATTTACGGGAAAAATTGAGAGAGCGCGTCCAGGTTGGCAGGAAACAGCCGGATGCTGTGACTCCATCCGAGGGTGAGCCGCAACGGGAAAGCCGTCAGGAAGGTGCGGCGTCGCTGGAAATGGAAGTGCCTGTCCAGGAGGAGCTTCCAAATAGAAATGAAGAGCTGTCGAAGCTCAAAAATGATTCCATGCGCGACGAACATACCGAAGAGACGCCGGCAGACAAAGAGTCCCACGAACACGAAGACACATCCACAGTAGATTTGGAAATGCATGCATTGAATCCGGGGAAGGGAGACAGCTCTGTGGAAACCGGTTCAGATCAGGAAGTCCATTCAGAAGCGCCTGAAGAAGAAACATACAGGTACCGTCTGCAGGATATCTTCGACCAGGATTCTCCAACCATAGACAAAACCAATGCATATGGTAATGGAGAGGTTTATACAGAAGAAGAGAAGCCGGAGAATGAAGAAACTCAAGATGCCCCGTTTGAAGATGATACTTCTGAGGCGGCAGAGCGGCCGTTCATCAATGAAGAGGAAGAAGAAGCCGCTCCAGACAGTGTTGGAGAGCTTCCTGACCCGGAAGAATATAGAGCAGAGGAAGAAACAGCAGAGCTCGAGGTTGAGATGGAAACCGAGCGGACTGAGGTAAATCAAGCTGAATTCGAGGAGTCGGAAGCTCACACGGCTGAGGACGTTTCTGAGGCGGCAGAACGACCGTTGATCAATGAAGAGGAAGAAGAAGCCGCTCCAGACAGTATAGGAGAGCTTCCTGACCCGGAAGAATATAGGGCAGAGGAAGAAACAGCAGAGCTCGAGGTTGAGACGGAAACCGAGCGGATTGAGGTAAACCAACCAGAATTCCAGGATACGGAAACTCACTCAGCTGAGAACGAAGCCGGAGATGAGGCAGAGGGAACCGAAGAACTTCCAGATGCCGGCTCAGGACATGAGGCTGTGTCTGAATTGGATGAACAGGAGAGGGGAACGGAAGAAGACATGGAGCCCCAACCGCTTGGGGAAAAACCGTCAGGACCCCGGGAAGACCAAGAGGAAACACGAAAATCCTCTTCCAGAAGAAGTGTGCCATTTAATGTGCTTATGACGCCTCGGGATAAGCGGTCAAGAGATCATCAGAAGACGGATGCTCCTAAACAGGAGGAACCCAAGCCTGAAACTGTCCAAACGAAGGAAGCTCAGGTGGAGAAACCAGCACCTGAACAGGAAGAAGAAGCAGGAAGAAGACCTCCTGAATATGTACGGAGTGAATATCAGACACCGCTGCATCTACTCGAGGATCCTGTCCGTCCATCCACAGATGATGACAGCTGGATTACCGGACAGATGGAACTGCTCGAAACAACCCTGCGTCATTTCCATGTCCGGGCGAATGTTATCAATGCAATGAAGGGGCCTTCTGTCACACGTTTCGAAGTTCAGCCGGAGCCGGGAGTGAAAGTAAGCAAAATCACCAACCTCGCGGATGATATAAAACTGAGCATGGCTGCAAAAGATATACGTATAGAAGCTCCGATTCCAGGAAAGCAGGCCGTCGGAATTGAAGTTCCCAACAAACAGCCACAGATGGTGGGACTGCAGGAGATTTTTGAGGATGAAGCCTTTTCTCAAGAACAGTCCCCGCTTTCTGTCGGACTCGGCCTTGATATCGGTGGGGAGTCGATTGTGACCAACCTGAAAAAGATGCCGCACGGGTTGATTGCAGGGGCTACAGGTTCAGGGAAAAGTGTGTGTATCAACACCATTCTTGTCAGCTTGTTATACAAAGCACACTATGATGATGTGAAGTTCCTGCTGATTGATCCTAAGATGGTGGAACTGGCGCCTTACAATGACCTCCCTCATTTAGTCGCACCAGTCATTACTGATGTAAAAGCGGCCACGACAGCTCTGAAGTGGGCCGTAAAAGAAATGGAAGAGCGGTATGAAAAGTTCGTAGCCGAAGGCGTCAGGGATGTGGAGCGTTTCAACGATAAGATGATCAAACAGGGACGTGCTTCTGAGAAGCTTCCTTATCTTGTAATCGTGATTGATGAGCTTGCCGACCTGATGATGGTTTCTCCGCAGGATGTCGAAGATGCCATCTGCCGGATTGCTCAAAAGGCTCGTGCCTGTGGCATTCACCTGCTGCTTGCTACTCAGCGTCCGTCTGTAGATGTCATTACAGGCCTTATCAAAGCGAATATTCCAACGAGGATCGCCTTCAGTGTATCTTCCCAGGTGGATTCCCGTACCATCATCGACTCGTCAGGTGCCGAGAAGCTGTTAGGAAAAGGGGACATGCTTTTCGTTGAAAATGGTTCAGGTCAGCCTGTCCGGATTCAGGGAGCTTTCGTATCAGATGACGAAATTGAACGGGTCACGAGCTTTGTGAAGAAAATGGCTCCTCCGCAGTATCTGTTCCATCAGGATGAATTAATCAAGCAGGTATCGACCGAAGAAGAGACGGATGAGCTGTTTGATGAAGCGGTTGATTTCGTCCTTGCTCAGAACGGAGCCAGTGCCTCTTTGATCCAGCGCCGCTTCAAAGTCGGGTACAATAGAGCCGCCCGCCTCATTGACCAGATGGAGGACTATGGGATTATTTCTGAACAGAAGGGAAGCAAACCGAGGGATGTCCTTCTGACCAGACAGCAGATCGAAGAAATAATGGACTAAAATCTTGGAGATTGGTCGAAAGGCTTGTGAAACAGGTCTCAATTTTATATGATGGACTATGAATAAAAATTCGACCAATTACGACCTATATGTTTAAGGAGTTAAGCCATGAAGGAAATTGCACTTAAATTAAATGGGGAGATCAGCCGACTGACCAACAAGACATTCAAGTTTGATGAACGCGTTGCTGAAGGCTGGTTCTCTGCCGTCTATTTTTTGAAGACCCGGGATATCGTTAAAAGCCACCTTCCTGATAATAAGGTGACGATGCAGTTTTTCCAGAAGGATCATGCCGTTTTATGCGGGACGGATGAAGTGATTGCCCTTATCCATACCTTTGCGGACCATCCGGAGGAATTGGAGATTCATTCCCTGAAAGATGGCGATAAGATCAGTCCGTATGAAACTGTTCTTACAGTCACGGGCCCTTATCAATATTTCGGATTTCTGGAGGGGATCATTGACGGTATTCTGGCCCGGCGTACATCTGTGGCCACCAATGTCTACAATGTCGTAAAAGCGGCCAGATCCTCCGGCAAACAAAAACCGATTATTTTTATGGGAGACCGGGATGACCACTTTACGCAGCAGTCCGGGGACGGATATTCTGCATTCATCGGGGGATCGACTGCCCAGGCCACCCACGCCATGAATGAATGGTGGGGGAAAGAAGGAATGGGCACGATGCCCCACGCGCTGATCCAAATGTTTAAAGGTGATGTAGTCGCGGCTACAAAAGCCTATCATGAACAATTCCCGGACGATCAGCTCATGGCTCTCGTTGATTATAATAATGATGTCATTACAGATTCCCTTAGCGTTGCCCGGGAATTCGGAGACGAGTTGAAAGGCGTCCGCCTGGATACGTCAAGGAATCTCGTGGACAAATATTTCCTGAGAAATCAGCATCTGATGGGGACATTTGATCCGAGAGGGGTCAATCCTGAATTAATCTTTGCCTTGCGCCGGGCATTGGATCAGGAAGGATTCCGTCATGTGAAGATTGTCGTGAGCGGCGGGTTCACGAAGGAACGTATCCGCGCGTTTGAAGAGAAAAAAGTTCCTGTTGATATGTATGGAGTAGGTGGAAGCCTCTTGAAGATAGGAATCGGATTTACGGGGGATAACGTCATCATTGATGGCGAAGCGGAAGCCAAGGAAGGCCGTCGTTTCAAACCGAATCCAAGACTGGAATATGTAGAATATACAGGACCAGCCGAATAGCAGTTTGGAAGGTGCGGACGATCCTCGTTGGTGCCTTCCCGGCAGGTCCTGCTTTTTCTAAAGCGATTTCCGTGATAAGATAAGGAAATGCAGACAAGGACTCATCTGTGCAGAGAGGTGAAGCGCAGATCGATCCTCGTTACATATACTATACCTAAAGTGACCCACTTTATTTTGGAGGTTCTTGTTTATGACAACTTACCATTTCATTGGTATCAAAGGAACTGGAATGAGTTCGCTTGCCCAGATTCTCCACGACTCGGGCGAGAAAGTTCAAGGATCAGACGTAGATAAACGCTTTTTTACACAAGACGTACTAGAAGCTAAAAATATAGAGATCATGTCTTTTTCAGAAGAAAACATTACTGACGGCCAGACGATTATTGCCGGAAATGCCTTTGGGGACGATCATGAAGAAATCGTGGCAGCCAGGGAGAAAGGTCTGCCGTTTTACCGGTACCACGATTTTTTAGGTGAGTGGCTGCAGAAGTATACAAGTATAGCTGTCACAGGCGCACACGGGAAAACGTCGACAACCGGCCTTCTTGCACATGTGCTGACAGAGAACTACCCGACGTCCTTCCTGATAGGGGACGGAACCGGGCAGGGCCATGAAGACAGTCAATACTTTGCTTTTGAAGCATGCGAGTACCGCCGTCATTTTCTTGCTTATGAGCCGGATTATGCCATCATGACAAACATTGACTTTGACCACCCGGATTACTTCTCAAGTGTGGAGGATGTTTTCCAGGCCTTTCAACAGATGGCAAAACAGGTGAAGAAAGGGATTATTGCGTGCGGGGATGATGAGCATCTGCAGCATATTCAGGCCAACGTCCCTGTCCTTTACTATGGACTGGCTGACACGAACGATTTCCAGGCTCAGAATATCCGTGAAGGTGAAGATGGAACGACGTTTGACGTGTTTGTGCGCAACAACTTTTATGATACATTCACGATCCCGCAGTACGGAAACCACACCGTTTTGAATGCCCTCAGCGTGATTGCTCTCTGCCATTATGAGCAGATGCAGCCGGAGCAGATCAAAAAGCTTGCCACATTTAAAGGTGTAAAGCGCCGCTTTACCGAAAAGGTCTGGCATAATCAGATTCTTGTCGATGACTATGCCCATCACCCGATCGAAATTACAGCGACCATCGACTCAGCCCGTAAGAAATATGCCGATCGACCGGTCATCGCTATTTTCCAGCCCCATACTTTTACAAGGACGAAAACGTTCTTGAACGAGTTTGCGGAAAGCTTGAAGGAAGCGGATCATGTATACTTGTGCGATATCTTTGGTTCGGCCCGTGAAAATGGCGGAAAACTGACCATTGACCATCTGCAGGAGCTGATTCCTGAATCCAAGGTCCTTCAACTGGATGAAACGCAGCAGCTGGCCGAGTATGATGATGCTGTTCTTCTTTTCATGGGAGCCGGGGATATTCAAAAGTTCCAGGACGCTTACGAAAAGCAGTACAATTAAGCAGGCATGCGGCTTTCAACTTTGAAAAGCCGCATGTTTTTTCAATAAAAGTAGAAAATTGGCTGATAAAAAAGGATATTATGTTTAAGATAGCGAATATGTCCATTTATAAGCAGCCTTCACGTTTAGGAAAAGCCTGATTAGGGCAATAACTAAACTGTGTTGATTACATAAGAAGGAGTGTGCAGGGGGAATGATCAATATCCTTTACATTGCTGCTTTAATTGCAGCAGTGGCTTTTGCTGTTCTTGTAATTTTCTTAGCAAGAACGTTAACGGCTGTACGCCGTACAATGAACAACGTAGCTGATACCCTTGAGGGTGTAGAGAAACAAATGGAAGGCATCACTCTTGAGACCACTGAGCTGTTGAATAAAACGAATAAGCTGGCTGAGGATGTAGGCGAGAAATCGCAGAAACTTAATACATTAGTTGATGGTGTAAAGGGTATAGGGGATACCGTACAGGAATTTAACCAATCCATACGTTCTGTATCCAAGGGTTTTACTCAGTCAGCCAATGAGCACACAGACTCAGCTGCCCAGGCAGTCAAGTGGGGGCAGGTGGCGATCAGCCTTTGGAAGAAAGCGAAGAAAGAAGATAAGAATTCATAAGGAGGAATTAACATGGGACAACAAAACAAAGAACAAAATAATGGTAGAGATTTTGTACTGGGTTCGCTGATCGGCGGTTTAGTCGGTGCAGCTGTTGCCTTGCTCTTTGCTCCGAAATCCGGACGTGAACTGCGCGAGAACATCAATCAAGGCTCCGGGGAGTTGAGAGAGCGTGCCGGCGAGTGGAAGGATGTCGCTTATGAAAAGGGCGGAGAATGGAAAGACCGTGCTGTTGAATCCTCTTCCCATCTGACAAAATCTGTTTCTGAAAAATCTCAGGAGTGGAGCGGACTGATGAAGGACAAAGTGAAAAACATCCGTACAAATGAAGAAGATGAAGCGGAAAGAGCCGCTCAGGAAGTAGCTGAAGCCATCGAGGAAGCTGCTCAGGAGCTGGAAAGACAGCAGGACTCTACGACATCGACAAATATTTGACACAGTATGGAGACTGTCCGCAGTCTCCATCTTTCTTTTAGGAGGAATAGAAATGACAATCGAAGTGATTCAAGACAAACAGGCATTTGAACAGGTGGTTAGCGAAAAAGAGGCATTTATCCTGCTCAAGCACAGTTTAACATGCCCGGTCAGCACGTTTGCTCATCACCAATATAAGCAGTTCACCGACGGAGCGGATGTACCGTGCTACATTCTTCATATCCAGGAGGCAAGAGATTTGTCCAATCATATTGCTGCGGAATACGATGTCCAGCATGAATCGCCACAGGCCCTTTATTTTAAAAACGGGCAGGTGGTATGGCACGACAGCCATGGCGCAATTACAGCAGATCAGCTGAAAGAAGTCACAGCATAAGAACAGGGTTTTATGGAGGAAGGTTCAAGATAAGCTTGATCCTTCCTCCAACTTTTTAGCCAGTTTTTCATGAAAACACTTTCAAAGGGATGACAATATTCAAAAAGTTAGCTATAATTGTCCCTAATTATTTCATAATACTTATGATTCTAATTATCAAATATCATTGTAGGGGGACGTAAGCATGAGTAATCAAAAGCTTGACCAGTTGCGCAGCGAGTTGGATAAGGTTAATTTAGACCTTTTGAGTTTAATCAATAAACGCGGTGATCTGGTAAAGGAAATTGGTCAGATCAAAGAACAGCAGGGGATGAACCGCTTCGATCCAGTAAGGGAGAGAGCGATGCTGGACCAGTTGTCCCAGCACAATGATGGACCTTTCGAGGATTCAACAATCGTACATTTATTCAAGGAAATCTTCAAAGCAGCGCTGGAACTGCAGGAAGATGACCACCGTAAAGCACTGCTTGTATCCAGGAAGAAAAAGCCTGAAGATACAGTCGTTGAAATAAAAGGAGAACAAGTCGGAAACGGCACACCTTCCTTTGTTATGGGGCCATGTGCGGTGGAAAGCTACGAGCAGGTATCTGAAGTGGCCAAAGCTGTGAAAGCAGAAGGTCTGACACTGCTTCGTGGTGGAGCCTTCAAGCCGAGAACTTCTCCATATGACT
This sequence comes from Halobacillus sp. AWH4_228, assembly GCF_056158365.1. Taxonomy (NCBI): domain Bacteria; kingdom Bacillati; phylum Bacillota; class Bacilli; order Caryophanales; family Bacillaceae; genus Halobacillus; species Halobacillus sp. AWH4_228. The sequence continues at coordinate 1,366,461 of NZ_JBSWTE010000001.1, forward strand.
TCCAGGGACTTGGTCTGGAAGGATTGAAGATTTTGAAACAGGCGGCAGATGAGCAGGGACTTGCAGTCGTCAGTGAAATCGTGAACCCAGGAGACCTGGAAGAAGCTCTGGAATACCTGGATGTCATTCAAATCGGTGCCCGTAACATGCAGAACTTCGAGCTTCTGAAAGCCGCAGGTTCTGTGAACAAGCCGGTACTACTTAAACGTGGATTGTCAGCAACGATTGCCGAGTTCATCAATGCAGCTGAATACATCATCTCACGTGGGAATGAAAACATCATTCTCTGTGAGCGCGGTATCCGCACCTACGAAAAAGCAACAAGGAATACATTGGACATTTCCGCTGTCCCGATCCTTAAGCAGGAAACCCACCTGCCGGTCATGGTGGATGTAACGCACTCAACCGGCCGTCGCGACCTGCTGCTTCCTACAGCGAAAGCAGCAATCGCTGTCGGTGCCGATGGTGTCATGGCTGAAGTTCACCCGGATCCGGCTGTTGCTCTTTCGGATTCAGCTCAGCAGATGGATATTCCGACCTTCCACGCCTTCATGGAAGAACTGAAAAAATAACGGAGAAAAAAGATAAAGACAGGCTGATCAAACAGCCTGTCTTATTTTTTATTCATAGTTTCTAAAAAAATCAGGAAGACTATAAGTAACCTTTTGCACGAATTTAGGAATCCGTTATAATGGATAGGGTACAAACTCTAGAGAACCGTATGATTATTGCGCAGGCAGGCGATCTGTCGTATGATTGTTCTTATAAGTACTACGGTACGACAGGATTCGATGAGGAGGAAATTAGATGAATGTAACAATATATGATGTAGCACGCGAAGCTAACGTTTCAATGGCAACCGTTTCGCGGGTCGTCAACGGGAACCCGAATGTGAAACCCGCCACAAGAAAGAAAGTACATGATGCGATTGAACGGCTCGGCTACCGTCCAAACGCAGTAGCGAGAGGTCTTGCGAGTAAGAAGACAACGACAGTGGGTGTCATTATTCCGGATATCTCCAGCATTTTCTTCGCAGAATTGGCACGGGGAATTGAAGATATCGCAACCATGTACAACTATAACATTATCTTAAGTAACTCAGACCAGAACAAAGACAAAGAGCTTCATTTGATCAATGCCATGCTCGGCAAGCAGGTGGATGGACTGATTTTCATGGGTGGCGACATTACCGATGACCACATCCGTGAGTTCAAGACGTCTTCTGTACCGATTGCGCTGGCGGCGACTGTTGATGAGACTCAGGAAACGCCTTCTGTAAACATTGATTATGAAGAAGCGGCCTATGATGCAACGAAGATGCTTCTGGACTCCAATAACGAGCGGATTGCCTTCATTTCCGGACCGGAGAATACATTAATCAATACAAGAAAAGTGACAGGCTTCAAACGTGCCATGAGTGAAAAGGGCGTCGAGGATGCTGACAAATACATCGTAACTGGAGATTATTCCTACGATTCCGGTCATGAAGCGCTTGAGCAGATCCTTGAGATGGACGAACAGCCGTCAGCCGTTTTCGTTTCTTCTGATGAAATGGCCCTCGGGGTTATTCACGGAGCGCAGGACCGCGGCATTCGTGTACCTGAGGATATGGAAGTATTCGGTTTTGATAATACACGTCTGGCTACCATGGTGCGTCCAACGCTTTCCACTGTTGTACAGCCAATGTATGACATCGGAGCAGTGGCCATGCGTCTGCTTACGAAATTCATGAACAAAGAAGAAGTAGAGGAACAGAACGTGGTTCTTCCACACCGAATTATTGAAAGAAACTCAACTCAGCAGAAATAGTACCGATATATGTACTAAAAGGTACTTGTTCGAACTGAGGAGAGAGTGAAATGACAAAAAAAGATTTAATGACTCCCATAGGAATTACTCTTGGATTTGCTATGGTTATGGTTGGAATCATGTCCAACGCAGGCATCGGAGGGGCCGCCTCCTTTATACAAATATCCTCTATCGTGATTGTGCTGGGAGGGCTGGCCGCCGCTATTCTCGTGAACTTCAATCTTACTGAAGTGAAGCTGACCTTCCGTGTGACGAAGGAAGCCTTCAAAGAAAGCAGCATGAACCTGAGAGAGCTGATCAGCCTCTTCGTGAGACTTTCTGAGCGGGCCCGGAGGGAAGGGCTGCTTGCCTTGGAAGCTGAGCTTGAGGAAGTGGAGGATCCTTTTATAAGGAAAGGGATTCTTCTGGCTGTTGACGGTGTAGAGCCTGATGTCATTAATGAAATTATGAATGCGGAGATTTCCGCTGTGGAAGAGCGGCACCAAAAAGGAAGAGCTCTTATTGAAAAGGCGGGGGAATATGCTCCTGCCTGGGGAATGATTGGAACGCTGATTGGTCTTGTCCTGATGCTTTCCAGCTTATCCACCCCGGAAGAGCTTGGTCCTAAAATGGCCGTCGCTCTTCTTACTACTTTCTATGGAACACTGCTCGCCAACCTTGTTTTCATTCCGATGGCGGGGAAACTTGAGAACAAAACGGACCAGGAAGTGTTCATGAAGCAGATTATCATCGAAGGGGTCATCGGCGTCCAGTCCGGCCAGAACCCGAAACTTCTGGAAGAAAAATTGGGAGCATTCCTGTCTGAAAATGATAAGAAGACTCTGGAAGACGAAGAACAAAACGATCCACTTGGGGAAGCAGCCAATGAGGCGTAGACCTAAAAAGAAGAAGCAGGACGGCGCACCCAAATGGATGACTACATATGCAGACATGATCACCCTTGTCCTTGTATTCTTTATTCTTTTATTTTCCATGTCCCAGATTAACCTCGATAAATTTGAGGCGATAGCAGAAAGCTTCCGAAACCGGATGATCCTGGACTTTTATCCTTCTGCTGTGGAAAACGAGAATCCCACTGATCAGGCTGAGATAGAGGAAAACGGTGAAAAGAATAATGAATTTGACATGCCGCCGGAAGAAGCGGAACCTTCACAATCAAGTGAGGCTGAAGCGGAAAAGGAGCAGGACCTGGATGAACTGAAGCAGGAGATCGATGAATACCTGAAGGAAAACGATTTGAGCGACATTATTGCTGCGACAAATTCCGACCGCGGCGTCGTCCTCGTTCTTGAAGAACAGCTGCTCTTTGAAACAAGTGAGGCAGAAATTCTGGACCAGGCTAAGCCGTTCTTATCCAAGGTAGGCACCCTGCTTGAAAACATTCCGAACTTTGTCAAAGTGGAAGGGCATACGGATAACCGTCAGATTTCCAGCTACCGCTATCCTTCAAACTGGGAATTGTCCGGAGCACGGGCGAGCAGTGTTATCCGGTATATCCTGGATAACACGGAGGACATGGACCCGAAAAGGTTTACCGCTGTTGCTTACGGAGAGACGAGACCGGTCGCTCCTAATGATTCTGAGGAGAACTGGAGCAGGAACCGAAGGGTTGAAATTGTCATTTTAGATCCGGCTTACGAAAATTCCGGATCTTAAAAGCCACTACATAAGTAGTGGCTTTTTTTACTACAAGGAATTGAATTTCTTTTGGTTATGAATCAGCTGCAGTGCTTTTTCCAACAGCTTATTGTTCTTTTCTGTAATTTCTTCTCTTCTCGGTATAGGTTTGAAAGCGTCTGGTGGATCGTTCCATGCATCGGGTAGAGAAACGGGGGATTTTTTTTCCCATTTCTTCAGCCATTCGACAGGGAGGGGACCTGTAAAAGGTTCTTCTTCCAACATAACTTTCCAAATTTGAGCCCAAGCTCTCGGGACAACACGCCAGATGTCATATCCGCCCCCGCCAAGTGCCACCCAGCGCCCTTCACAGTATTGATGAGCCAGTTCATGGGCAATTGCAGGTATGCGCTCGTAAATGGCCATCGTTGAGCTTAGATGGGTCAGAGGATCAAGGAAATGAGCATCCGCCCCGTTCTGCGTAATAATGATGTCGGGCTTGAAATAATCGGTAATTTCCTTGAAAGCGGATTCATAAACGTGCAGAAATGACTCATCCTCAGTGAAGGCATCGATTGGCAGGTTAAAAGAATATCCGTATCCTTCTTTCAATCCTCGTTCATTCACATGTCCTGTACCGGGAAACAGGTACCGCCCTGTTTCGTGGATGGACAGTGTACAGACGTTGGGATCATCGTAAAAGGCCCACTGTACGCCATCCCCGTGATGAGCGTCTGTATCAACATAAAGGACCTTGTAATCGTATTTCCGGCGGATGTATTTAATACCTACGGCTCCGTCATTGTAAATACAGAAGCCTGAGGCTTTGCGTTCAAATCCATGATGAAGGCCGCCTCCCAGATTAAGGGCGTGTGTGACATCACCGTCAAGAACCGCATCAATAGCAGACAATGTACTGCCTACAAGCAGCTGTGAAGCTTCATGCATGCCTTCAAACATTGGGGTATCTTCTGTTCCTATTCCGTATTCAAGCCCTTCCTCTTCCGACAATTTACCTTCTGATGCTTTTTTCACCGCCTGGATATATGCTGGACTGTGGGCAAGACGGAGTTCTTCCTCTGTTGCCATTCTGGGAGTGATCAAGTGATTTTCCTCAAGCATGCCTGCTGCATCCAGAAGTTCCTTTGCCAGGACGACTCTCATCTGATTGAAAGGATGGTCATCCCGGAACCGATAGGAAGTGAAATCGTTGGAGTATACAAATCCTGCTTTACAAGTCATAGGGACTCTCCGGCTTCTTAGGCCACAAAACTTCATAGCCTGCTTCCTCCAGATCTTCAACGGTGGGAAGTGGGTTCATCGTCTGAATCCGGACCACGACGACTTTGTACTTGGCATCCGGCTTGTAAGGATAAATGAGGATGGAGCTGATATTCACTTTGCGTTTTCCGAATACTTGCGTCACTTGAGGAAGAATCCCTGGTTTGTTCATGACTTTCACTTCAATCTGGGAACTCTGGACGTGGGTGCCCGTTAATTGAATCAACGTATAGAGCATGTCTTTTTCCGTTACAATTCCGACCAGTTTTCCGTCTCTGGTGACAGGAACACAGGCAATTTCCTGTTCATAAAAGATGGAAGCTGTTTCTTCGACAAAATCAAGAGGGTGTACGGTCGTCACCGGATAAGTCATGATGGAGCGGATCGGATACTGCAGTTCCTCCTGTCCGGTGTCTTCTTCCAAAATCGATGGACTGGCATCTCTGACATCACGGTCAGAAACAATACCTATGACAGCCCGGTCCTCGTCTATAATAGGGATATGCCGGATATGGTGTTCATGGAGAAGTTTCAACGCTGTTTCAATCGTTTCATCCGGAGTAAGTGTAATCACCTGGTCCTTCATGATTTCTTCTACTAACAATTCCGCTACCTCCTCAGCTGGCGATTTCGGTGCCTCGTTAAAAAGCGCAGTTGATCAAATGTCTCTACTGATGATTCAGGAACCCGGCTGCCTACTCTGACCATAAGGCAGTTGGCTGGGTGGGATATGATTTCAGGATCATCGGTGGGGGAAGGGGTCAATCCGCCTGCAGCCATCATCTTTTCCATGACCTTTCGATAATCCCATATGTTCAGCCCTGTCCCTTTCAAGTCCCAATGCCAGTAATATTCAGTGGAAATGATAATGTAATTTTCCATATAGTCATCCATCATGGAAAGTTTCAAGAGACGTGAGCCAATCCGGTACCCGCGAAACTTCGGGCTGACTTCAATGGCGCCCAGTTCAATCAAATCTTCCATGTTTCCTTCCGACCACCGTTCCAGGGGGTCTGGATGCAGGTAGGTCACATAGCCGATGATCTCTTCGCTGTTTCTTGCAATGATGATCCGGCCTTCTTCGAAATCCGCGATGCTCTTTACAGCTTCAAATTGTTTTTCCGGCGGTCGGAAAGCGACAAGGCCTTCGTTAAACGTAAAATGTGATAATTCTTCTGATGTCAGCGGTCCTTCAACAATAATCGGCCCATGCTCAGAGCTGAAGGATTCGCTGTAATAAGTTTTTTCATGATTCATTCAGTCACCACCTGAAAAAGAGATTCATAGAGCGATTGCTTCTATTATACAACAAAATATGGGATTGTTAATTGTTCTCCAAAAAGAAAACCAGCCCATGATGGGCTGGTTTGATTCATTTATTCTTGATTTTCCGTTGTTTCATCTCCGCTGGACTCGTCGCTGTTTTCGTTATCTGCGTCTTCTTCCGGTGGTGTATCGCTTGAACCATCATCGGAATTACCTTCTGAGTCATCGGATTCGCCGCTTTGATTATTGTCATTAGCGGAATCATTATTCTCTTCTGTACTTTCATTTGACTCGTCTGCATTGGAGTCGTTCGTGTTTTCATCGTTGTTGCCATTGTTACCTTCGCTGCTGTTTTCACTACTGGAATCATTCGTATCCTCTTCTGGTTCCGGCTCTGGTTCCGGTTCCGGCTCTGGTTCCGGTTCCGGCTCAGGGTCCGGCTCCGGTTCAGGCTCCGGCGCCCCTGGATTTCCGACCGTCACGGAAGAGGAAAGACTGGATGATTGACCGAAATAATCCACCGATCGAACCGCGTAGACACCTTCGCCTGAAAGGCTGTACGACGTGTTCACTGTGCTGCCAAGCAGGGAATAGCTGCCACCCGGCTCAGAAGCGCGGTAGACCCGGTACCCGACGACATCGCTGCTTCCGGATGCATTCCAGCTGATGGTTGACCCGCTGGCAGAAACCGATCCCGGAGCGGAGGGCGCATTGCCATCATTATCAATAGACGACACGGTTGATCCGATGGAAGAAGAGGAAGGCAGAGCTACATTGCTCCATCGAGATGAATTAGGAATTAATTCACTTAATTCTTCAGAGGAAGTCAACCCTTCCTCTTCCAGCCATTCAGGACTCAATGTGACACCGCCGCCGTCTTTGACGAATTCACGCGGAGTATCCGGTCCAGCGATAACCAATTTATCTTTCACGCGTACGAAGTCGCCGCCGATCAGGCTGTCATCGACTTTTGATGGAGCATAGTCGGCATCAAAAATGTCACTGTCTACAAGGCCTGCGGACGAGCATAAGTCAGAAGGCAGCATTCCTGATGTCGCACAGTAGGAACTCGTTACAAGCCCGCCCGGGTTCTCGAAATCATTGCTTGGAGCCATCAGTTCCGGACGTAATTCCGTGACTGCATTGACTACATCGGCCCACAGCCCCTGTGTCCGCTGGTTGTAGTTCATGTTCTGCATGTTGCCTTCATCAAACCCTGTCCACATTCCGACAGAGACATTCGGGTTCGTAGCAACAAACCAGGAATCTTTCGTTGCCTGTGATGTCCCGGTTTTACCCGCCCACTCGACACCGCGGTTAGCGAGCAGCCCGCGTACACGGGAGCCTGTCCCGTAATCGAGTACATCTTTCATGACATCCAGGGTAAGGTAGGAGGCCTGCGGACTGAACACCTCTGTTTCTTCCGCTTCATGCTGATAGACGGTCTCCCCGTCTTTCGTTTCAATTTTTTCAATCATATACGCATCGACGAATTTACCCATGTTGGCAAAAGTAGCAAATGCATTCACATTCTGCTCGACGGATATGCCGTAGGTTAATGCGCCGAGGGCCATGGATTCATTCGTATAGTCATCCTTGTGTAATCGATCCTTCATCCCCATTTTCTCTAAATAACTTTTGACTGGGTTATCGCTCTTAATCTCATTGTACTGTTTAACAGCCGGCACATTATAGGACTGGGCCAGCGCATATCGGGCACTGACAAAGCCTTTATGGCTTCTGGAGAAGTTCCTTACCTCTGTACCGCTGCCGTAATAATAAGGGACATCGGCAATAACGGACCCCGGCTGGGCAGCCCCCATGTCAAAGCTCGGACCATAGACGAGCAGCGGCTTCATCGTACTACCGTTGGAACGGTAGGCCTGTGTGGCATGGTTAAGGTTTGTCTCATCAAAGTCATGTCCGCCAATAAACCCGTGAATTTTCCCTGTGGAGTTTTCTATTATTACGCTGCCAAGCTGGAGGGAAATATTTTTGGTATCCCCTGTAGGATCTCCGTTTTCATCACGGATGGGAACGGTTTTCACTGGCCAGTTGGATGAATAGGAGTCTTTTACATCCTGCATCGCATCATAAACTTCTTTATCCAGTGTTGTATGGATTTGATAACCGCCGGAGGACATTTCCCGCTCCGCCAGTTCATCGTACTCCCGGGCCAGTTCTTCATCATCGTCCAGGTCTTCCTGAGTATGACCGTTTTCTTTCATTAAGTAATCTTTAATGAGACCTCTAGCACGACTCTGTACTTCCTGGTTGATGGCGGGGTATTGGCTGATTGCTGTTGGTTTAGCATCAGCCAGCGTTTCATCGTTCAACGAGAAAGTCATCGCCTCGTCGTATTCCGCTTTTGTAATGTATTCCGCTTCCAGCATACGTTCGAGCACTTCGTGCATCCGGTCTATGCCGGGTTCCAGTCCTTCTTCGTCCTTAATCGTCCCATCATTGTTGAAAGGGGTATAACCGAAGGGGGATTGTGGCAGGCCGGCAATAAAAGCCGATTGGGCCAAGGAGAGTTCACCGGCATTTACGCCGAAGATGCCCTGGGCAGCTGTCTGTACACCCGCTACGTTCTGCCCGTTCGCATTCCGCCCGAACGGGACGATGTTCAAGTAAGCTTCGAGTATTTCTTCTTTTTCAAAGAAACGCTCGATCCGGAGGGCAATGAGCATTTCCTTGGCCTTCCGCTCAAATGATACTTCGTTCGTTAAAATCTGGTTTTTAACGAGCTGCTGAGTCAGTGTACTTCCACCGGTTTTCACGGAGGAGTTCGTCACTTCCTGAACGACCGCACGCATGACGGCTTTCGGGACAACACCCTGGTGCTCTTTGAAATACTCGTCTTCCGTAGCGATCACGGCATTTCTTAAATAATCACTGACTTGATCGAGCTCAACGACCTCCCGGTACAGGTCGGAACTGACATCTCCAATTTCTGTTTCGTCCGTGAATAACATCGTCGACGTCTGCGAATAATTGTAAATATCATCTTCCATATCCGCCTGGCTCCGTACCGGCTCATCCTTTACGAGGGAGGCAAAGTATCCAGCTCCGACACCGCCGGCGAAAAACAAACCGATCACACCGATAATGATAAAAAATAAGATGACGTTCCAAACGACATCGTATGTGATCCGAGTGTTTTTCTGTATACGCCCCTGCTCCCATAAAGAGCGGAAATCTATCTTATTTCGACCGTTCTTCTGGTTATTAGACATGAATAAAACCTCCTAAAAAATCCAACAATATTATAACATACCCCTCTGTATTAAGACACGACGGGACTTGGGGATTTTGTTGCATTTTTTTCTGGGATGTGTTAAATATAGTACATAGTTTCATAAGTGTGCGTGGATGGATTGAAGTAGAATGAAGATCCCTGTTGCAGAGAGCTGACGGTTGGTGCGAGTCAGTACATATTGGATTTCGAATTACGACCCGGAGCATCTTCTGGTAGGAATCAGAAGACGGTGGAAACCGTTATCGATAGAAGTGGCACGTTTTATGTGCAACAAGGGTGGTACCGCGAAGACCTCGTCCCTTTTTCAGGGATGGGGTCTTTTTTGTGTTCCGAATCTGAAACCACAGCTTAATGGAAGTTATGACAAGTAGAGGAGTGTTTGTAATGAATTTATTAGAGGATCTGCATCAGCGGGGACTGGTCAATCAAATGACGGATGAAGAAGGCCTGCAAAAGCATTTGGAGAACAATCAGGTGACATTGTACTGTGGGTTTGACCCAACGGCTGACAGCCTGCATATCGGCCACCTGCTTCCTGTACTGATGTTGAAAAGGTTCCAAGTAGCGGGTCACCGTCCGATTGCTCTTGTCGGTGGTGGAACAGGGATGATCGGAGACCCAAGCGGACGGTCATCAGAACGTCAATTGAACAGTGCTGATGTTGTAAAAGGATACAGCGACCGTATCAAGGATCAGCTTGCTAAGATCCTTAACTTTGATGATGGGGAAAATGCTGCTGTCGCACGCAATAACCACGACTGGCTTTCTCAAATGTCAATCATCGACTTTCTGCGGGATACAGGGAAGCACTTTGGCGTCAATTACATGCTGGCAAAGGATTCCGTGGAATCCCGGATTGAACAGGGGATCAGCTTCACAGAATTCAGCTACATGATTCTACAGTCCCTGGACTTCCAACAGCTGTATCAGAAAGAAAACTGTACGCTGCAGATCGGCGGCAGTGATCAGTGGGGAAACATTACAGCGGGTCTTGAACTTCTGCGCCGTTCTACAGCGGGGGAGGAAGAAGTAGAAGCTTACGGACTGACTGTTCCTCTTATTACGAAAGCAGATGGATCCAAATTCGGAAAAACTGCGGGTGGAGCGGTTTGGCTTGATCCTGAAAAAACTTCTCCATACGAGTTTTACCAGTTCTGGATCAATGCAGATGACCGTGATGTGATCCGTTACTTGAAGGTCTTTACATTCATGGGCATGGATGAAATTTCAGCACTTGAAAAAGAGCTTCAGGAGCGTCCGGAAAAACGTTTGGCGCAGCGCCGACTTGCAGAGGAAATGACGAAGCTTGTCCATGATGAAAAAGCACTTCAGCAGGCGGAGCGTATTTCAGAAGCTTTATTCAGCGGCGATATCAAAGCTCTCACAGGGGAAGAAATTGAACAAGGCTTTAAAGATGTCCCGTCCTTTACGTCTGAATCCAAAGACCCTCAGCTGCTTGATTTGTTGGTAGATGCCGGGATCTCATCGTCCAAGCGCCAGGCGCGGGAAGATATCAGCAACGGTGCAATTTACATCAATGGGGAGCGGAACCAGGATTTGAAACATACCATCCAGCAGGAAGAACGGATGGAAGACCGCTTTACAATCATTCGTAGAGGGAAGAAGAAGTATTTCCTTATCCGTTACTAATATCACTAAAAAAGCAGGGATCCCCCTGCTTTTTTCTATAATGAAACCGGGAGGCACGATGAATCGATGGGTGAAAACCAAGGGTTGATAAGAGAAGCTGCAGCAGGAGATGCGCCGCAGTTGAAAACTTGTATGCAAAAAGCATACAGGGTTTATGAAGAACGGATGAAAGGAAAAAGACTTCCACCAATGGAAGTAGATTATGAAGAAGAGATCGCCTCCTATCCCGTATGGGTAATAGAAAGGGAAGGGGAAATCATAGGTGCTGTTATTCTTACGTTTGATTTCTCCTGCACACAGGTCGCCAACATTGCTGTTGATCCGGATTATCAAGGACAGGGGTTAGGTCGGAAGCTTTTGGATTTTGCAGAGCAGCAGGCGCTTGATCATGGGTGTGTGGAAATGCGCCTGGCCACGCATGTACTCCTGACAGAAAATGCAGCGTTCTATACAACCATGGGATGGGAGGAAGTAGGAAGGGATGACGCCCGTGTTTTCTTCAAGAAATCTTTAAGCATCAAGGATAAATAAAAAAACCGCCGGAAAGGCGGTTTTTTTGAAAAGCTATTAACGAGAGTAGAATTCAACGATAAGAGCTTCGTTGATTTCAGATGGAAGCTCAGAACGCTCAGGGAAACGAGTGTACGTACCCTCACGCTTGTCTTCGTCGAAAGTAAGGTATTCTGGAACGAAGTTGTTCACTTCGATCGCTTCTTCTACGACGTTAAGCTTTTGAGATTTTTCGCGAAGGCTGATCACTTGACCAGGAGCTACGCGGTAGGATGGAATGTCAACGCGGCCGCCATTAACAGTAACGTGACCGTGTGTAACAAGCTGACGCGCCTGGCTGCGTGTACGTGCAAGACCGAGACGGTACACAAGGTTATCCAGACGAGATTCAAGAAGAATCATGAAGTTCTCACCGTGGATACCTTTCATATTTCCGGCTTCTTCGAACATGCGGCGGAATTGACGCTCAGTCAAGCCGTACATGAAACGAAGCTTCTGCTTCTCTTGAAGCTGAAGACCGAATTCAGAAAGTTTTTTACGTTGGTTAGGACCGTGTTGTCCTGGTGCGTAAGGGCGCTTTTCAAGCTCCTTACCTGTTCCGCTTAAAGAAATACCATAGCGACGTGATTTTTTCCAAGTTGGACCTGTATATCGTGCCATAGGAATTTCCTCCTTTTTATTTTATTTCGCATAAAATAAAAACAGTGTGTCCTGCTTCCATTGCTCATTATGTTTTCATGCACCATCGCCCCAGCAGCAGAGGGTTACACGATGCACCTCCTTAGAGGAACAAAATGATAACAACGGCGGCTCACATAGGCTGCCATTTATTTTACACAACGAATATTATATAAAGAATAATAGAGGAAGTCAAGGTGTTCTCTGCTTTTTTATTAAAGATTTTCAACGTATACCGCGTGTCTGCTGTCACAGCACAATGGATTGTCATTTTTTACATATACATATCTGTTTTTGGGTATAAAGAGATGGTACAATATACTTAAAAGTGTGTGCGGGAAGACAGGTGAATCGGATGAGTGTCCCATGCTCTATGGAAATGAAGTTTAACCGCTTGAACAGTCGTCTCTTTGAATGGATGATGACTGAGACGCCCCCTGCGTTTGAACCATTCCTCATCAGGCTGATGAAGGAAATGAAGGATTTTATGCACGCAGAGGGCACAGCCTGCTACATGTTTCATCAATGGAGAGGCGTGTATCAGCTTTACAGACAAGACGATACACCCGTCTATTTTCATCAATCCTTTGCCATGGCTGCTGCACCCGGTCCGGAAGAGGAGATGCCTGCTCCTTCTATAAAGCGGCATATGCTGACACAACCTGGTCATGATGATCAGGTGATTGTCCTTCCTTTGAAAAAAATGGGAGAAGTCGTCGGGTATCTGGCTTTCACTTACAGAACTAAAGCTTCTTCTCTGATGCCTTCCTCCGATCTGAAAGCTGCAGCTGAAAGCTTGGAGAAGATTATAGAAAAAGCGGATGCCTTTTATACGATGAAGGAAGAGAAGAGAATGTTTGAGAGTCTTTTGAATGTGACCGCTCACTTTCATTCCTCTATTGATATACAAACCGTGTTAAAGGAGATCATTGCGACGCTTTCTGAAGTGTACCCATCCTTTCAATACCATCTTCACCTTTCTCAGGAGTTTGAGGAAATGGCTGACCTGCCTGTGTACGTCCTCTCCTATAATGAAAGCTTCAGCAGCAATCCGGGTCTTCAGGCTTTTATCACAGGGGAATTTCGAATCATTGAAAATCCGAATGGGCAGGAGTTCTTATTATATGCACCGCTTAAAGGGAGGCAGGGCGTGTATGGCGTGCTTCAGATTACTATTCCCTATACCCTTCCTATCAGGGGGAAAGAGGTGGAGTTCTTCATACAAATTGCCGGTACGGCGGGAAAGGCATTTGAGAATGCACGTTTATATGAGCAGGCCCGGAAACAGAATAATGACCTCCAAATTATTACCGCAGCCTCCCGGCGTTTGAATTCCTATACCAAACTGTCGGAAAAGGCGGCATTTATGGTAGAACAGATCCAGGAAGTTTTTCAAGCAGACGAGGCAGGCTTTCTTACCTATGCAGGGGAAGGGGGAGCGAGCGTCCTGGAAGGCAGTTCCAACTACTTCGCGTCGGTTTTCAATCTTGAAGAAGTTTCAGCTATCCAATCGCTGTTCGAAAGGGAGGGCGGCGGTCCGGTTTTTATCAGTGATCTTCATGGGGAGAGTGCGGATGTCCTTCATCCTTACCGATCACTGATGGCGGTTCCCATGAAGGATCATCAACAACAAACCGGGTTTGCGGTCGTCCTGCATAAGAAACCGTCTTTTTTCTCCTTTGATTCCTTTAAGCTTCTGCAGTCCCTTGTTCAACATTCGGCTCTAGCCTTTGCCAATTCCATCCTTCAAGAGGAACTGGAACGAACAGTGATCACCGATTACTTAACAAAACTTCATTCCAGGATTTATCTGGATGATCGTTTGGATAAGCACATCAAGGAAGATGAGCAGGGGCATTTAATATTGGTAGATATCGATCATTTCAAAGCGGTGAATGACACGTATGGACATCAGACAGGAGACGAAGTCATCTGCCAGGCTGCGGCGGTGATCCAGGAGGAAATGGCTGGTTCTTCCGGCCTGGCCGCGCGCTGGGGTGGGGAGGAGCTGGCCGTGTATTTCCCTTCGACCAGTGCAGGAGAGGCCTTTCAAATCACGGAAAGTATCCGTGAGCGAATCGCTTCAGAGACCCATCCAGGGGTCACCGTATCCTGCGGGTTTGCCTCCTGGAAAGCGATACATGGCAGACCGGAAAGGAAAGCGCTTATCCTTCAAGCCGACCGCGCCCTCTATCAAGCAAAAAAAGCAGGACGGAACTGCACTAAAAAAAATGATCCAGATATTTAACCTATATGTTCTTGGTATCAGCGAGTTCAAAGGAGAGATAGATATAACAAGTCCCGTTCTTTTATAGAACGGGACTTTTTTGTCTATTAAATATAGTGTTGTAGAGTTTCCACGAACTCGACCAGCTTCTGCTCGTCCACTTCATCGAAGCGGCCTTTAGAAGGACTGTCGATATCCAGAACGCCGTAAATGTCTCCGTTTTTAACAATGGGAACGACAATTTCGGACTGACTGGCTGCATCGCAGGCAATATGGCCCGGGAAAGCGTGGACATCTTCTACGCGCTGAACTTTTCTTTCAGCGACGGCTGTCCCGCATACGCCTCTTCCAGAGGGGATGCGTACACAGGCGGGCATACCCTGGAATGGTCCGAGCACAAGCTCGTCTTCTTTCCATACATAAAAGCCGACCCAGTTTACATCATCGAGGAACTGGTTGAGCAGAGACGATGCGTTGGAAAGGTTGGCCACAGCATCTTTTTCATCCTCGATCAAGGCTTTCAACTGCTTATTAAGCAGATCATACTGCTGCTCTTTTGTACCTGAATAAGTCATGGATTGGAACATCATAGACCTCCTAATCATTTTTATTCGACAAAACATGGGAGATTTGTCGGGATTTGCAGGGCGATTCTAAGCAGGATTTCCCAAGATTATAGAGAATCCTATCCCGAGGGGGAAAAAATAATGAATCGACCGAATGGAACACGCAACAAAGTGTTGGACGTAGCCTGCCGCCTATTCTACAGCCAGGGGTTTAATGGAACATCGGTCAGAGATATTGCTAAGGCAGCCAATGTGAATGTTTCATTGATCCATTACTACTTCAAAAGCAAGCAGGGCCTTTTTGAATCGCTCGCTGTCAGTTACTTTGAACCCTATCTTGAAATGCTTGAAAGTGAGCAGCCCTCTGAGGATGGCAGCCGTCTTCATTCGTTAGTGAAGCAAATTCTACATTATAAACAGACTCATTATCAACTATCCTGTCTCTTAAACCGGGAGCTTTCCCTGAATACCGTTTTCGCCAGGGAAATGCTCGTCACCTATCTGGCTAAGGAAAATCATTTGTTCACGCAGATTTTATTTGATAAACATTCCCACATTGAAGTGACCTTCAAAGAGAAGCTCTGCCTTTTACAGCTGAAGGGGCTCTTGAATGCCCCCTTCACGATGCCTCATGAATTTAAAGATCCGTTTATTACAGAAGCCTCCATTGACCATTTTGTTGAGGTATACAGCGACTTAATGAATGAACATCAATCAGTACAGCTTATCGCGGCCAGGGTTTGATCAAGGAATGATCAACAGCGTCCCAGCCCTGCTTCAAAGCAGAAGCGGTATGGGCATCCGATCCATAAATCAATGGAATTCCCATGGAAGAAGCCTCCCGGGCGATGGCAAGCGGCGGGTAGGTTTCTTTACAGTGGTTTTTTTTCATTCCTGCCCCGTTATAATCGAGTTCAAAGCCATGTTCCCTGACCAGGGCCAAAAAGCGGGAAGCACTGGCCGGCCATTCTTCCGGACCGGGATAAAGCTTCTGAAACTTCCTTACTAAAGTCATGTGGCCGATCCGTTTTGGTTTATGAGAGCCTAAGGGGGTTCGAACGGATTGGGCAAGGGCTTTGTAATAGGCGTGGTAGAGAGCCTCTATGCTTCCGAAGTCTGCCGCTGCCTCTTCGAACATATCCGGACTGTAATCGATACAGTACCACGCCCTGTTCCCTTTGAGAAAATGGACGGAGAGGATGCTGTCGTCCAGTTCCGGACCATAGGTGTCAAGAAACGATGAGATTTCCTTCTCGTACCCTTCGATATAATCCACTTCGAGTCCTTTCAAAATCGTGAGGTCCTTTTTGTATTGTTTCTGCAGCCCGGCCAGATCCGCCAGGTAGTTTTCCAGGTCTTCGATTGTCATGCTGCTGTCTTTAGCTGGTGCGGGATCTGTAAAGGAATCAGGAAGAGGAGCGTGTTCGGTGAACGTCAACGCCGAATATCCTGCTTTTATGGCATTTTCTATATAACTTTCAAGCGAATCCTTCGACCCGTGAGGGCAGTAGGGAGTATGGATGTGACCATCTTTCATCCGGCCGTCCTCCTTTAATAGAATTTTTTGTCAGTACACTAATAATTTTGAAATAATTTAGCCAAAAGGCTGTTTTACATGGTATCATTATAAACAACTAAATCACATATCGGAACGTAATTCATCCGTAGGACATGTTTATTGTAAGGAGGCTATTTATGAAGTACGTCATAGGGGCTATATTACTACTTATTGCAATGTTCATCATCGGGCTGATTTGGCGTAAAAAGGTCTATGATGAAGTGGATCGTCTGGAAGGTTGGAAAATGGATATTATGAACCGGCGCGTAACGGAGGAATTATCCAAAGTAAAAAACCTGAACCTTTCCGGCGAGACACAAGAAAAGTTCGAAACATGGCGTGAACGTTGGGATCAAATCCTTACAAAAGAACTGCCCGAACTGGAAGAATACCTTTTTGACGCAGAGGAAGCGGCCGACAAATACCGGCTGAAGAAAGTCAGGTCCGTGATTGAAAATACTGAAAAGAAACTGGAATCGATTGAAGAAGATATAAAAACGATGCTGACAGAATTGGAATATCTTCTGAACTCTGAAAAAGAGAGCCGTGTGGAAATTGAATCCATCGCTCCTGAATTGAAAGAATTGACGAAACGTCTGATCCAGAACCGTCACCAGTACGGGAAAGCCGTCAGTTTTTTTGAAAAAAGGGTGGATGCACAGAAAGAAAAGCTGTCCCAGTTTGAACAGCTGACAGAGCAGGGGGATTACCTGGAGGCCAATAAACTGGTGCAGACCGTTAAGGAAGAGACCGTCCTGCTTCAGGAGGATGTAGAAGCTTTCCCCGAACGGTACCGTAAAGTGAAAGTTGAACTTCCGGAACAGCTGAGGGAGTTGAAAAGCGGAATCGAGGAAATGAAAGCAGAAGGCTATCGGATTACCCATTTCGAATTTCTGCCGGAAATACATAAACATGAGCGCACACTGACTGAAGCTTTTGAAAAGCTGGAGCAAGGGGATCAATCCGATGTTCAGGAAGCTGTAGAAGCCATTGAGTCCAGGATCCAGGAGATGTATCAGGTGCTGGAAGGCGAAGCCGTTGCTCATCAATATGTAGAAAAACAGTTTGAACCTCTTAAAGCGAAGCTGGATGAGCTGGAAAGCATGTTGAGTGTGACAGAACAAGAACTGAATGAGCTGCTTGTAACCTATCAGCTCGAAGAAGATGATGTGGAATCCCACCAAGGATTGAAAAACTGGTTCAATCAGCTGAGAAAGAAAATGATCAGTCTCGAATTCAAGCGCCAGGATGGGGAAACCGCCTATTCCGAACTGCGTGATGATCTGGAACAGCTGCAGAAACAGACCGCTGACCTCCAGGAGAAACATGCATTCTTCCAGGAGCGGGTGGAAAACCTGAGGAAAGACGAACGCGAGGCGAAGCAGCAGTTGAGAAAAATGGAAGAGCTGTTGATGGAAACCCACCGTCGTCTCAAGAGGAGTAATATCCCGGGAATTCCTGTTTTTATCTTTGAAGATATGAAAGCAGCGAGTGAAAAAGTGGATGAAGTTTTTCAAAACCTGGAGAAACAGCCCCTGGATATGAATGATGTTCACGCATCTTTAGACGAAGCGGTTGAACTGGTGGAAAAACTGAGAAACGATGCTGAAAAGGTAATGGATAAAGCTCATTTATCAGAGCGCCTCATCCAACATGGGAATCGATATCGGAGCAAGCATCCACTGCTGGCGGCTAAGCTGCTTGAAGCTGAAGAGAAATTCCGCTCCTATCAGTATGACGAAGCTTTAACTCTGGCGGCTGAAGCGGTAAAAGAAGTAGACCCCGGAGCGCTTGAGAAAATGGAAGCAGAAGAAGAAATGCTTGTCTAGGACGTGGATGCATGAGAAAAAAACTGCTAATAGGCTTATCCGCAGGTGTCGTCCTCCTATGGACAACAGTACTTGTTTTTCTCCTCCTGCCTGGTGACAGCGGACGTCTTCCCGCATCGGAACACAGCTACAGCCGGCTGGACGACGGAGTGGAGGAAAAGCTGATGAAGCAGACGGATAGTGAGAACCCGTCCGTCATCCTATCAGGTCAGCCTGAAGATATTTTGGGAAGCATGGAATACACGCAGTCCTGGGTGGATGATGTGACGGAAGATGGAAAGCTGAGTATAGATACGATCCTGGAACATTTGGATTCAATGGAATAAGCCGTCTTCCGGTGAAAAAGGCATCTGCAGTCCTGCAGATGCCTTTTTTTGCGGGGCTGCGGCGGGGGCCGGCTGTTTCATTTCTGCCGTTGGTGTGGTAGAATTATGGACTGCAATTTGAAAAAAAGGAGTCAAAGCCAATGATATACTTGGATAACAGCGCGACGACCCAGCCTTATCCGGAAGTGCTGGCAAGTTTCCAGAAAGCCGCAGAGCAGTATTTCGCCAATCCTTCCTCCATTCACAGTCTGGGAAGTGAAGTGGAGCGGCTGCTTGATCGTTCCCGAAAGCAGGCAGCCAGTCTGCTGCATGTGGACCCGAATGAGGTGATCTTTACCTCTGGTGGTACAGAGGGGAACAATATGGCGGTGAAAGGGGTGGCTCTGCAGCATCAAAATAGAGGAAAACATCTGATTACAACTTCTATTGAGCACCCATCTGTCATGGAAGCTTTTCGAGCCTTGGAGTCATTGGGCTTTGAAGTTACCTATATAGATGTAAATCGAAACGGCCTTGTAGATGCTGGAGCTGTTATGAATGCCGTCAGGCCGGATACCATTTTAGTCAGTG
Source organism: Halobacillus sp. AWH4_228 (assembly GCF_056158365.1). Taxonomy (NCBI): domain Bacteria; kingdom Bacillati; phylum Bacillota; class Bacilli; order Caryophanales; family Bacillaceae; genus Halobacillus; species Halobacillus sp. AWH4_228. The sequence goes on from NZ_JBSWTE010000001.1 coordinate 1,385,607, forward strand.
TGATGTCTGTAAATAACGAGCTGGGTTCCATTCAGCCCATTAAGGACATCGGACAGAAACTGAAAGCACATCCGAAAATTCACTTTCATGTAGACCATGTCCAGGGACTTGGTAAAATCGATCTTCCCATGAATGAATGGGGCATTGATTTGTGTACCATTTCGGGTCATAAAATTCATGGTGTGAAAGGGACCGGAGCCCTTCTTGTCCGGAAGCGTGTTTCCTTATTCCCAATGCTTCATGGGGGAAGCCAGGAAGCTGAATTGAGAGCGGGTACCGAGAACCTCCCTGGAACGGTAGCCTTTGTTAAAGCCCTCCGCATCCTGAAGGAAAAAGAGCACCACCACCGGGACCATTTATGGAAGTTGAGATCCCGGCTGAGGGAAGCCTTAAGGAAACGGTCCTATTGTGTGTTGAACTCTCCAGAGGATGGCGTTTCCCACATTACGAATTTTTCTATCCCCGGCTTGAAACCTGAAGTGGTCATCCACGCATTAGGGGAGAAAGAAATTTATATTTCGACCAAGTCCGCCTGCTCCTCCAAGCAGCCGGATGTGAGTGCTGTCCTGAAGGCTTGTAATTTTGATTATGACCGTACCACATCAGCGTTAAGAGTCAGTTTTTCTTCACAGAATACGGAAGAGGATATTAAACAATTTGTAGATGCACTGGATGAAGCTGTCCATCACTTACAAGCTGCAATGAGGTGAGCAATCAATGAAATTCGATCGTATTATGATCCGTTATGGTGAAATGGCGTTAAAAGGAAAAAATAAAAAGTTATTTGAACAGAAGCTGAAGTACAATTTGTCGGGTAAACTCAAGGAGTTCCCTGAAACGACGATTGAAAAGACCCAGGGGCGTATGTATGTACACTTAAATGGAGAGCATCCTCAGAAGGTTATGGAAGCGTGCCAGAAGGTATTTGGGATTCACAGCCTGAGCTTTGCTGTGAAGGTTGAGCAGACAGAGGAAGCGATGAAAGATGCTGTTCTGCTGGCTTTTCGTGATGCTGAGGGAGCCCGGACCTTTAAAATCTCTTCCAAGCGAACGGACAAATCATTCCCGCTTCCATCCCAGGAAATCAACCCGATGCTTGGCGGGCATATCCTTAGGAACACAGACGGTGTCACGGTCGATGTCCACCATCCTGACGTAGAGATCAAAGTGGAGGTCCGCCACGAAGGTGTCCTCATCACGGCACGTGATTATCCGGGAGCCGGCGGTCTTCCGGCGGGTACGACAGGAAAGAGTCTGCTGATGCTTTCCGGAGGAATCGACAGTCCTGTGGCCGGTTATTTGACGATGAAGCGCGGGGTGGAACTTGAAGCGGTCCACTTCCATTCTCCGCCTTATACGAGTGAACGTGCGAAACAGAAAGTGATTGATCTTGCCCAGGAACTGGCTAAGTTCGGAAGCAAGGTGAAAATCCATGTCATCCCGTTCACAGCTGTTCAGCAGAAGATTCACCGTGAAATGCCGTCCGGGTACAGCATGACGATTACGAGACGGATGATGATGAGAATAAGTGAGAAAATCGCGGAGCAGCAGGGAATTCTGTCCATAACGACAGGCGAAAGTCTTGGTCAGGTGGCCAGCCAGACGATGGAGAGTATGAACACCATCAATGAAGTAACCAATTACCCTGTGATCCGTCCACTTGCAGCGATGGATAAGCTTGAAATCATTGATATTTCCCGGAAAATAGGAACGTATGATATTTCGATCCGTCCATTTGAAGACTGCTGTACGGTCTTCGTACCAAAAGCGCCGAAAACAAAACCGACAAGAGCGAATGCAAATTACTACGAATCCAATACCGACTTTTCGGAAGATCTTGAGAAGGCGGTCCGTGAATCCTACACCATCGAAGTCGATGCGCAGGGAAGTACGGACCAGCAGGAAGACGCTTTTGATGATCTCTTATAAGCTCTTGAAACCCTGACCTATCCTAGGTCAGGGTTTTGTTTACAGTTCTCTTTTTTTCCTGAATATGTTATAGATAGTAGTAAATGAAAAGAGAGGAAGTGTTGGCATGAAGCTTTGGTATGGTGGAAAAATTTATACCCTGACAGCTGAAGACGCCTGGGTGGAATCTGTTGTGACCGAAGGCGGGCGCATAAAAGCTGTAGGGGATACTCAGGATTTGTTTGAATCCTATAAAGATGATATTAAGGAAGAAATCGATCTGAAGGGCGCGGTGATGTACCCTGGTTTTACAGACAGTCACCTGCACATCCTCGGTCACGGCGAACGGCTGATGCGTCTGGATTTATCTTTTATGAAATCGGCCGAGGAAGTCAAGCAGGCCCTTCAGCTGCACGCGGAACAGCTTCCTGAAGGTGAATGGATTATCGGGGATGGCTGGAATGAGAACCAGTGGGAGGAAAAGCGGATCATACATAAGGGCGAACTGGACGAAATCTCCAGAGATCATCCCATGATGCTTACGCGGGTCTGTCGTCATGCTCTGCTTGCCAATACAAAAGCCATGGAGCTTGCGAAGGTTACAGATCTTACTCCCGATCCTCAGGGAGGGGTGGTCGTTAAAGATGAGTCCGGACGTGTGACCGGATATTTCCATGATAAAGCTCAGGATCTGATCAAATCAGCCATGCCTGAGGTTACACCGGAATATTTAAGGAAAGCAGCAGATCTTGCGGTCAAGGATATGCATGCCTTCGGACTTGTCGGTGGTCACAGTGAGGATTTGAACTATTACGGAGGATTCAAAAGAACCTATGACGCCTTTTTGGATGTGATTGACGGGAAAACAACAAAGTTCAGGGCCCACCTGCTCATTCATCACGGTGTAATCGAGCAGGTGGATGCGTATGGGCTTGGATTCAAACAGGGAACGGACTTTGTAGAACTGGGAGCGTTGAAAATTTTTTCTGATGGAGCTCTTGGAGGACGGACAGCCTGGTTGAAACAACCTTATGCGGATGATCCGGACAATTATGGGGTAGCCATCCATACGCAGGAGGAACTGGACACCCTCGTCGGCGAAGCACGGAAGCGGAACATGCCTGTGGCCGTTCATGCTATCGGAGACGGAGCGGTGGAAGCTGTAGCAGATGCAGTAGCCAGAAATCCTCTCAAGACAGGCGAGCGTGACCGTATCATTCACGCCCAGATTTTAAGCAGTGAATTGATTCATAAGCTTCAGCATTTGAACGTCGTTCTGGATATTCAGCCGACCTTCGTAGCTTCTGACTTTCCGTGGGTGATGGAAAGGCTTGGGAACATGCGTCTGAAAAACTCGTATTCGTGGAAAACGCTTCTGGATGCCGGCCTTACGTGTGCCGGTGGATCGGATGCTCCAATTGAAGAAATTAATCCGCTTCTTGGAATCCGGGCTGCGGTGGACCGCCGAGCTTCCTATGATCATGAAGTGTACCAGGCAGAAGAAAAGCTGAGCGTTTATGAAGCCGTCAGTCTGTATACGAAAGGAAGTGCAGAAGCGATTCATAAAGAGGGAGAGCAGGGGATGATCCAGCCTGGATTCACCGCTGACTTTACAGTGCTGGACAGAGACCTCTTTGCACTGAAATCGCATGAACTTGCAGATGCAAAAGTGACGATGACAGTGGTCGACGAAGATATTGTCTATCAGCGCTCCTGATATCAAAGGCCTCCACGGATATTTTCCGCGGAGGCCTTTTGTGATGGTTATAGGAATGTGCGTTTCACACGATCCCAGTACGTATTATTTTTAAGCTTGACCGTTTTGATCACTTTTTCACTGAGGTTTACTGTAACGTCATGGATGTTTCGGATGGAGAACGCTTCATTGTCCATGCCGATAATCGGGTAGTCGTTTCCATCTTGTCTGACTTTAAGGTTCAAGGTTCTTTCTCCACTGAGGATGAAGGATGAACCGAGGGTCCGGTAACGGTTGTTATTCAAGGAGGCAAGCTCACTGATTTGGAAGCACGGGAGTTTTGGATCGACAACGGCTCCATTGATGGATTTGTTGTAGGCTGTACTTCCAGTTGGAGTGGCGATGATCAATCCGTCTCCCCGGAACGTTTCAAAATGAAGATCATCAATATACACATCAATGACAATGGATTTAATCAATGTCGACCGTACACTGCATTCATTCAGGCAGGAGAAGGTGGATTCATCGTTGATGGTGGTATCGATAACAGGGAAGCGCCGTACCTCTACTTCTGCATTTTTCATGGCTTCGATCATTTCATCGTGATCATCAATATCAAAGTCACAGTACAGGCCGGCTTCATTCTCACTGCGGATCCCTACATACAGGCAGTCCTGCCGGAATCCCGTTTTTCTGACAGCTTGAAGAAAGGCCCCGTCTCCTCCGACAGCAATAATGATATTGGCGTCATTAGATTCTTCGACAATCTGGAAGTCATTGTCTCTTGCCAGTTGGAAGAGCGCCTCTAATTTATCCTGAAGTTCGCTTTTTTGATGATAATAAAAGTATAGGTTTCTACGTTGATCTGTCATCATGACTCCTCCTTTAAGTTGTACAGCTTCAGCCATATCATATCATTTCAAAAGTGTAAGCGCACACAGTTTTCAAATAAATCGGGAAAGTTTCACATTGTTGAATTACGGCATGGTTTTCGTTATGGTTAGTTTAGACCATAATGGAACAAGTACGTAAACGGGCGCATTTTGTTATTGACAACGTGCGTCATTTCTTTGGAATTTTACGGAGAAGGAGTCTAATAGTTATGAAGCAGGAACATGTAGAACAACTATTTCAATGGATTGATGATACAGCAACAACGATTTCAGAGGATATGAATATTACCTACCTCGAATCCATTGCGGAAACAATGGATGTATTATTCAACGGTCAGCCGTTTGATGACATGAGTGAAAACCTTCAAACGTATTTGACAAATGAATTGACGAAAGTGAATAAGGACAATCATGAGAAGGAAGAAATCCGGAAAGCTGTTCAGCTGGCGATTCTGAAAGGGATGAAAGGAGCCACACAGCAGCAGCACTTGATCACTCCGGATTCTGTCGCGATGTTTATGGGGTATCTCGCCTCCCGCTTGTTTGAAGGCGAGGAGGAATTGAAAATCTTCGATCCGGCTGCGGGAAGTGCCAACTTGATTACGTCGGTGATGAACCAGCTTGACATGCCGGTGAACGCTTATGCCAGTGAAGTGGATCCTACATTGATCCAGCTGGCAGTCACCAACGCCAACCTGCAGAAAAACAAGATTGAGTTCTTCCACCAGGACAGCCTGGCCCCGTTTTTAATGGAGCCTGTTGATTTTGTTATGGGAGATCTTCCGGTGGGTTACTATCCGGATGACGCGCAGGCAGCGAAGTATGAGTTGAAAGCAGAAGAAGGCCTTTCCTACGCTCATCACTTATTCATTGAACAGGGACTGAACTACACGAAAGAAGGCGGGTACCTGATGTTCATCGTGCCGAACTTCCTGTTTGAAAGCGATCAGTCCAAAGCTTTGAATGCCTACCTGCGTGAACACGCCCATATTGTAGGAATGCTTCAGCTTTCTGATTCTCTCTTTAAGGATGAGAAGCATGGCAAGAGCATACTAATCCTGCAGAAGAAAGGGAAGGATACAAAAGCGCCGAAACAGGCCCTTCTTGTGAAACTGCCGTCCTTTAAAAATCCAAATGGTATGGCGGATATCCTCAGTCAAATGAACGCCTGGTTTGATGAATATAAAAGCCGGTAATTGTGAGAAAATAATGAATATAACAAGTAAACGTTAACATCACCGAACTGCCTTGAAATCAAAGGGTGCGGGTGATTAAATAGTAATGGTAGAAAGTTACGAACCTATAGTTAAGGGGATGAGCATCGTTGAGTAATAACATTCTTGCTATCAATGCCGGCAGTTCATCGTTGAAATTCCAACTGATCGAAATGCCTGAGGAAACAGTCGTTACAAAAGGCCTCGTCGAGCGGATCGGTCTGGATGACGCTGTGTTCACCATTGAATTTAATGATGAAGAAGATAAAGCGGTAACAGAAATTCCTGATCATGCCGAAGCGGTAAAAATGCTTTTGGATAAGCTGACAGCCAACGGCATCATCAACTCTCTGGATGAAATTAACGGTGTCGGCCACCGTGTCGTCCACGGAGGCGAGCGCTTCAGTGAATCTGTATTGATTACAGACGAAGTGATTGAAGAAATCGAAGAGGTATCGGACCTTGCACCGCTGCATAACCCTGCCAACCTGACAGGAATCAATGCTTTCCGTGAAGTGCTGCCGAACGTTCCGCACGTGGCCGTTTTCGATACAGCCTTCCACCAGTCCATGCCTGAGCAGTCTTACTTGTACAGCCTGCCATATGAGTACTATGAAGAGTACGGCATTCGTAAATATGGTTTCCACGGTACGTCTCATAAGTATGTTTCCGAGCGTGCAGCGGAAATGCTCGGCCGTCCGGTTGAGGAGCTTCGTCTGCTTTCCTGCCACCTTGGTAATGGAGCAAGTATTGCAGCGATTGAAGGTGGAAAATCCATTGATACATCCATGGGCTTCACACCGCTTGCCGGGGTAACAATGGGAACCCGTTCCGGGAACATTGACCCTGCCCTTATTCCATTCATTATGGAAAAGACGGGTAAGACAGCGTCAGAGGTTATGAATGTATTGAATAAAGAAAGTGGAATGCTGGCTCTTTCCGGTTTCTCCAGCGATCTGAGAGACATCGAAGTGCAGGCGAATGAAGGGGACGAACGTGCAGAGCTTGCTCTCGAAGTGTTCGCAGCCCGTATCCACAAATATATTGGTTCCTACGCCGCCCGCATGCACGGAATCGATGGCATCATCTTCACAGCAGGTGTTGGTGAAAACAGTATCACAATGCGTGAACGTGTCCTTAAAGGATTGGAGTTCATGGGTGTTTACTGGGATCCATCCTTGAACAAAGTCCGTGGAAAAGAAGCGTTTGTGAACTACCCGCACTCTCCGGTCAAAGTTATGGTCATTCCTACCAACGAGGAAGTCATGATTGCCCGCGATACTGTGGAAAAAGGTTTATAAGAAAGGTCAAAGCAGTGAATCCGGTTCTCCGGGTTCATTGCTTTTTTTTCGTTGTTAAGGCTACAATAGAGGAAAAGGCTGCCTTATAAGGGGGAGAATGGATTGGCTGATGATCGAATCCGTAGAGAACTTGAGGTATGGCTTCAGCAGTTCCGGCAGTACCAGCCGAATGATTTTGAAAACATGTATGATCAATGGATGCATCAAAATTTTCAGAACCTGGACCCTGGAGTCAGAGATAAATTCTTTTCCAAGCTGGATGCGTGGTTCTTCCACACCCATGCGTTTCTCCAAGGGACGTCCTATCAATATGAGGCGCGTGAGCGGATTTTGACCGCCGGCAGGATCTTTTCTTCCAACATCCATCACATTCAGGATATGGAAAAAGAGTTAACCACTGATCAATTGACTTACATTGCTGAGCAGCAGATGGCTCGTGGGCGTCTGTATTCTTTTGCTCAGGGTGGATTGACGGGGGCTGGAGGATGGTTGTTTCTCGGTGTCGACTATCCGATGATGATGCTTATGAACATCCGGGCCATTCAATTGATCGGACTTACCTTTGGCCATGAAATGAATCATCCTTACGAAATGATGATTTCCTTGAAGGTGTTTCATGCGGCGACACTACCCAAGCGTTTGAAAGCGCAGGCCTGGGAAGATTTGATTCAGGAAGTCGAGAAAAAAGAACATAACTTCATTGTTGCCGGTGATGACCGCCTGACGGATGAAGGATGGCTCGAGCAGCCGCTGAAGCACTGCTTCAAGTCCCTGTTCATTTTGATGTTCAGAAAAAAACTGGTGCAGGGTCTTCCCTTTATAAGCATAGCCATCGGCGCATATTCGAACTACCATTTAACGAAGCGGGTGACGGAATTCGCTATGAAATTTTACCAGTATCGTCACATCACGAGTGAGGAAGGAGGCTGAACGTGTCTGTTGATGAACATAAGCAAGCAGTAAAAGGGCCTGTCCGCTGCGGGATCATTACCGTTAGTGATACAAGGACAGTGGATACGGATAAGAGCGGCAGACTGATGAAGGAAAAACTGCTGGAGCACAATCATGAAATCCTCCGCTCTTCGATTGTGCCTGATGAGAAAGCGTCCATTCTCCAAGAACTTCGCGAGTACATGGCTCATCCCTCTATGGACGTCATTTTACTGAATGGCGGCACAGGAATCGCTGCCAGGGATGTCACGATTGAAGCAGTGGAACGTGTTTTTGAAAAGGAAATGCCGGGCTTTGGAGAGATTTTCCGTATGCTCAGCTACACCGAAGACATTGGATCTGCCGCTATCCTATCCAGGGCAGCGGCGGGGGTGGCAGGTGGAAAAGCGGTCTTTGCAACGCCTGGTTCAACAGGAGCGGTGAAACTGGCTATGGAAAAGCTGATTTTACCGGAACTTCGCCATGTTGTCCGTGAATTAAGAAAAGATCAATGAAAAAGGAGCCCTTGGAGAGGCTCCTTCAGCTTGTAGAGAAACCTCTGTTTCTTTACAAGCTTTTTCTTTCCTACCGCCAGGAGCGAAAGCCCCTTGGGAGTGCTTAAAATCGAAAAAAACAAGGCTGTCGAGAAAGTCTCGACAGCCTGAAGGAGCCCTTTAAAGGGCTCTTTACTTCTCTTGTTTATCGGCACCGGCCCGGACAACGAGAACGTCACATGGGGAATAGCGGGTAATGTGCTCGGAAACACTTCCGATAAAGAAGCGTTCCATTGCATTCAGACCGGTCGCACCGCAGATAATTAAATCAGCGTGGTGTTTAGGCGCAATATCTTTAGCGATTTTCACTTTCGGTGACCCATACTCAATATCAATCACGACGTTGGTGACGCCGGCTTGTTCCGCTTTCTTTTGATAGTCGTTCAACAGCTCCGTGGCGTACTGCTCTGCCCGTATCGCTAAGGAACGGTCATACGCTTCCACAGTAGCAAAAGCTCTTGTATCCACGACGTGAGCAAGAATCAGTTTTGCCCCGTTTCGGTTGGCTATGTCGATCGCTTTTGAAAAAGCCTCCTCTGCTGTAACGGAACCATCCACGGCAACGACGATATCTTTATATTCATAAGTCATCCCAATTACCCCCTCCCATTTAATTACTTTTATTATATCATGCGATCCGCTGTTGTAGACGGCTGTTCCATACATAATCGGGAGAATTGTGTGAACAATAAGACAGAGGTGATAGCAATGAAGAAGCCAATGAACCCTCTTGAAAAAGAAAGCATGGATCAACGCCGGATCGTGAGTGCATTGAATGAGAGCTACCAGTCCGGTGACCGTCGTCAAAAACGTCGATAAATAAGAAGTCCCCCGCCAGAAAAAAAGCGGGGGATTTTTCGTAACTTATGATTCCTTGTGCTCTTCAGCGTATCTCTGGGTGAGCGGGTATATCACTGCAATCACTACAAAGGTAAGAAACCCGGGGGACCAATCGTCCGGAAAGATAAAGTACAACAGTGTCCCGATGGTCACTGCCCCCATCGCTGCCCGATTGACAGCCGGGGCAGAAGCAAGCAGGTTCAAATCCTCGTTGGTCAGACGACTGCGTTTCACCACAAGGAAATCACTGACAATAACGGCAGAAATCGGAATGATCAAGCCGCCGAGAAGAGAGATAAATGACTCCGCTTCATTCACGAGGTCTGGAAATCCACTCAGAATAACGCCTGCGCTGCCAAAAAGCACGGCACTCTGCACCCTGGAAAGCTTAGGGAAAATGTTGAGAAGACTGAAACCGCCGGTATAGGCATTGCTGACGTTGATGCTGATCATGGAAATCACAGCTGTCAATGTAATCACCGCGATGATCACGGGGGATGCCGTCTGGTTTGAAGAGGATACGTAAGGGTTGAGACTTCCATAAAGAGTAGCTGAGGCACATCCAATCACTGCTGTTAAAAGAAACCCGGCGGCGTTGCCTGTAAGCAGTCCCCAGAAACCTTGGGCCGGTGTCTGCGCATATCTCGTCATATCAGCTGATGCGCTCACTCCAGAAACATACTGGACGAAGGCTAGACTTGAGAAGAACAGCATCATCGGGATAGAGCCGCTCCAGCCATCCATAGCAAGCGTTAAGGATGCACCGGATTCATTGTTTGTAGTAAAGTATACATAGAGCATAGTCCCCTCTCCAAAAAGCAGGAGCGGAAGGAAATAACTAGTCGCTTTCTTAACGGCGTTAAAACCGAGGATAGCTAATAGGACCATCAACAGAGATAACGGTAGGGAAACAATCCAGAAGGGAAGCGCAGCTCCGGTAATTCTGGATACCAGTTCTTGAATGACGTACGTTCCTCCGATGGTCTGGACCGCAAACCAGTACAGAGAAGTCAAGCTCCTTACAGGAGATGATAGAAACTGGGCGCCCCGGACACCAAGCATCGTGCGGATCGCATACTGGGCTGGGATGCCGAGCCTTGCCCCGGGTAAAGATAAATAGGATACAAATAGAAACCCAAGCCAGGCGCCTGCACAGGTGCAGAGAACAGCGCTCCAAAAGGAAAGCCCGCCTTCCATGACAGCAAGAGCGGGAACGAGGAAGTTTCCGGCATTGGCCGCAACGGCCATCTGGATAAAAGCGAAACGGTACCAGGGCGTATTTTTCTGATGGGCAGGGACGGCTTCAAGTCCGTACCTCTCCACAACAGACTTACTGCCTGCAGCAGCTCTCATGATTGTCACGTCCTTTCTGACGAGCTCATTGTACAGAACGGGGCAGAAGAAGTAAACAATACAACTGTTTGAAAATAGAGACGGATTGATAAAAGGAGGGGTTTAGATGCGCCATGCCATCATAACAGCCGGCACAAAAGGCCTCGGCAGAAAAGTTACGGAACACATGCTTGCTCAGGGGTATTCCGTAACGGTGACCTATTTTAACGACGAGCAGAAGGCGCAGACACTCCTGAATGACTTTGCTTCCGCGCGCGGGCGTATTCAGCTCGTGAAGGCGGATGTCACAGTGGAACAGGATTTGGAACGTGTGGTCGCGGAGGCGGTGGACCGCTACGGCCGCATCGACTTCTTAATTAATAATGCAGGGCCTTATATATTTGAACGGAAAAAGCTGATGGACTATTCTAAAGAAGAATGGAATCAAATGATCCGTGGGAATCTGGATGCCGTCTTTTACCTGCTTAAGCTGACCATTCCATATATGCGCAGACAGCATTTCGGCCGGATCATCAATTATGGATTTCAAGGAGCTCATGCGGCATCCGGATGGATTTACCGATCAGCCTTCGCTGCAGCGAAAGTCGGGCTCGTTTCCCTGACCAAAACGATTGCCTATGAGGAAGCCGAGCACGGCATCACCTCAAATATGATCTGCCCCGGGAATATTGTAGGTGAATGGAAGGAGTCATCCATCGATCAAAGCCGGAATACGACGGATGAGGAGACACCGATAGGAAGACCCGGGACAGGAGAGGATATCGCACGGACCATCGATTTTCTCTGTGATGAACGCTCGGATATGATTACAGGCACAATATACGAAGTCACCGGCGGTCTTGATGTCATCCACCGCCATCGTTAAGGGAGAAAGGTGAATATTTTTGAAAAAGTGAAACCTCTGCCCGTGGCTTTCCGTACATAAGGTACACAGGGCAAAGCAGAAGGGAAGTGAAGGATTGGGTTTTTTCTCTCGATTGTTTCAAAAGAAAGACCAGCAGGTGCCCGAGGTGAAAGAACGGACGCCGCTGACGATTGAAGTAGGAGATATCGTGACCTACGACCTCGCCGATTACGAAGTAGTAGGGAAAATCACCTACCGGGACGGTTCTTATGAATGGTATGCCTATCAGCTGCTGGAAGGGAATCGAACCAAATGGCTCGCTGCTGAAATGGATGACGAGCTGGAGCTTGGGATGTATGAGAAGGTCAATCTGCCCGTGAGCAGGCCGTACCCCGCTTCTCTTGAATACGAAGGTGTGACCTACACGAAGGATGAAGAAGGGGAAGCCCAGGTGACAGGGGAAGGCCGCAGTGCGAACGTGAACGGCCGGACCGTCAACTATGCGGACTATATATCTGAAGATGAAGAAACATACCTGAGTGTGGAAGCCTGGGGGACGGAAGTTGAAGTCAGTATCGGGTCAGACATCGAAGCGTATGAATTGAAAATTATAGCAGGTTCTAAATAATAAGGAGGAATTTACATGTTCAAATTTTTCAAACGTGTGAAGACGGTCGTAGGTTCTGAAATGAATGCGATGCTCGATAAAGCTGAAGATCCAGTGAAAATGCTCGACCAATTTATGAGGGACATGGAAAATGACATTCGTGAAGCAGAGAGCGCTGTTGCTAAGCAGATCGCCAATGAGAAAATGCTGAAGCGCAAGTACGATGATGCCCAGGCTCTTGCGGATAAGCGGATGCAGCAGGCGGAAAAAGCCATTGAAGCGGGTAATGAAGATCTTGCCCGCCGCGCCCTGGAAGATAAGAAAAATCATCAGGAACAGGCCGAGCAGTTGAAAGCGTCCTGGGAACAAGCGCAGACAGACGCTTCCAATCTCCGTGAAAAGCTCGATGAAATGAAGAAAGAATACCAGGAAATGAAACTGAAGAAAGATTCCTTGAAAGCCCGTGCGGAATCAGCGAAAACCCGTACGAAGATGAACCGGACCATGTCCAGCATCGGCGGGGATGAATCCCGTCAAGGTTTTGAGCGTATGGAAGAAAAGGTCATGCAGTATGAAGCGGAGGCGGATACGAGTGATGATCTTTCATCAGAAGCCCGCTCCATTGATGATGAATTCGAGGAAATGGACAAAAAAGATGATGTGGATGATGAACTGCAGGCGCTGAAGCGTAAAATGAATAAAGAGTAACGGTGAGACCCCCGGCTTCCGGGGGTTTTCGTATGTATGAATACCTCTGGCACAGCTCTGCTTCGGGATAGGTCAGACACGTCCTTTCTTAGCGGATAGCGGTGGAGATCAAGGACTTCCTCTGAAAAAGTCCGCCTGTGTTTTAGGAGTAGAAAGACAGGGAAATGAAAAAAAGTGTAGAAGGAAATGGAAAGCGCTGGATAAATGCATCCGGCCGTATACATTACTTTTGTGAGAAGGAGTGGAAGGATGAAAGTTTCTTATCATGGACATGCCGTAGTCAAAGTGGAAGCCAATGGAAAAACGATTTTGTTTGACCCATTCATATCCGATAACGGGAACACGGATTTGGATGCCGATCAGGTGGAACCGGATGTCATTCTGCTGACTCATGGACATAACGATCACGTAGGGGACACGTTCGAGATTGCCGAACGGACCAATGCGCAGATTGTTGCTCCGTTTGAACTGGCTACCTATCTTGGGAACAAAGGGTTAAATGCCCACCCGATGCATATCGGCGGGGGGCATGAATTTGATTTCGGACATGTGAAGTTCACCCAGGCTTTTCATGGTTCAGCTTATACAGAAGAGGATGGCACGATTGTCTATACAGGCATGCCGACGGGGATCCTGCTGACTATCGATGGCAAAACCATTTTCCACGCCGGGGATACCGGGTTGTTTTCTGATATGAAACTGATCGGGGAACGCAATGATATTGATCTGGCTTTTCTTCCGATCGGGGATAATTTCACGATGGGACCCGAGGATGCTTTAACCGCAGCAGAATGGCTGCAGGCGAAACAGGTCGTTCCAGTTCACTATAACACCTTCGATCTCATCAATCAGGATGGAGAAGGATTTGCTTCACAGGTGAAGCCTGGAACAGGACGTGCGCTTCAGCCTGGAGAAGTCATAGAATTGTAGAGAGTTGAAAAGCGGCGGGTCATTGTGGCTCTGCCGCTTTTTTTTATCCAATACCGGTTTAATCCTCGAAACCATGCCCCCTGATTTCTGGAAGAAATTGCAGAACATCTGTATCAGTTGTATAATAACAATAAAGTGAGAAATGACTAGTACAGATAGAAAGTTTGGTGGGTGAATGGCTACAAAACATGAACAGATCCTGGAGCACATCGAGTCCTTATCGGTAGGAAGTAAAATATCCGTACGCGGAATTGCAAAAGCGCTGAATGTCAGTGAAGGAACGGCCTATCGTGCCATTAAGGAAGCGGAAAACCAGCATCTTGTCAGTACGATGGAGCGTGTGGGGACCATCCGGATTGAGAAGAAGAAGAAAGAGAATATTGAGCGTCTGACGTTCGCTGAAATTGTCAACGTCGTTGATGGGCAGGTTCTGGGCGGCAGAGAAGGCCTTTATAAAACCCTTGGGAAGTTTGTTATCGGAGCTATGAAACTGGAAGCGATGATGCGTTATACTGAAGCGGGTTCCCTCCTCATTGTCGGAAACCGGACGAATGCCCATGAACTTGCAGTGAAGGAGGGGGCGGCTGTGTTAGTAACGGGTGGATTTGATACGACAGATACCGTGAAAAAACTGGCCGACGAAAAGAAGCTCCCTGTTATTTCTACAAGTTATGATACATTTACTGTAGCGACAATGATTAATAGAGCCATTTACGATCAGCTCATCAAAAAGGAAATCGTGCTGGTGGATGATATCTACACTTCTTTTGAAGATTCCAGGTATCTTTCCACAAGGGATACTGTCCAGCGCTGGCATGACCTGAATGATGAAACGAAGCACAGCCGCTATCCGGTGGTGGATGAGCAGAACCGTGTGGTTGGAATTGTCACTTCTAAAGATGTCATCGGGCAGGAGAAAACGGTCAGGATCGATAAGGTGATGACCCGTAATCCGATGACGGCTCACACGACGACATCCCTGGCTAATGCGGCGCATGTGATGGTGTGGGAAGGAATCGAACTGATGCCGGTCGTTGACACCAGCCATAAATTCCAGGGGATTATCTCCCGGCAGGATGTACTGAAGGCGCTGCAGCACATTCAACGGCAGCCTCAAGTTGGAGAAACCATCGATGATCTGGCTACAAACCGGATGGTGATGGTGGAGAGCGATCAGAGCCCGCAGCGCTGGAGCACGACGGTGACTCCGCAGATGACCAACCAGCTTGGCACGATGTCGTACGGCGTTTTTGTGTCCTTGATTACAGAGGCCTCCAGCCGGATGCTCCGGAAGTACAAAAAAGGGGATCTGGTCGTCGAAAATATTTCCGTCTATTTTATCAAGCCGGTTCAAATTGAAAGTGATATTGAAATTATTCCACAGATTTTAGAAGTCGGCCGCAAATTTGCCAAGGTGGACATTGAAGTTCATCACGGAAAATCGATTGTCGGAAAAGCTCTTCTTATGGCTCAGTTGATCGATCGATAAAAAAAGCCGCTGTCCGGGCAGCGGCTTTGTGAAGCATTCAGGTCTGTGAACGGGCTTCCTGCTTTTTATATTCCTGCTGGTAATGGCGGCTCGCCTTAAAGCCGAGCCGAGCCTGTGCAGCTCCGAGGATAAGGAAAACCAGCCCGACAAACAAGGAAAGCCTTGTTTGATAAAATACATACTGGTTAATCGCAAAGAAAAACAAGAATCCGCCGAGGAAAATCTTCGATCTGCTGTTCAAGTATTCCTGTGTAAGTGGATCCCGGGCCCGGATGACCATCACTTTGTAGTAAATGTAAAGAACAAGGGAAACTAAGATGAGAATCGGAAAAATAATCAAGGTGAATCGACTCCTGATCGTTAAGAATTCCTTTTCATTGTAGCTTGTTTTGTTGGAAAAGGCTACCTGGGCCGGGAATTCTGCAGGCGGTTGTCAGGAAAAAATTAAAAGGAGGCTTTATTTCATGTCTACACAAGCCATCATTCAGTCCATTAAATCTTATTCGACTATCATTATCCACCGCCATGTCCGGCCGGATCCCGATGCCTATGGTTCCCAGGCCGGTCTTGCCGAAATGATTCGTGCGAGCTTTCCAGAAAAGCAGGTGTACCTTGCAGGCGAAGGGGAGCCGTCACTGGCATTTCTTGCCGAAATGGATGATATTGCTGATGATACTTTTAAGGAAGCTTTAGTCATCGTCTGTGACACAGCCAATCAGGCCCGTATTGACGACCAGAGATTTGGAACAGGAAAACAGCTCGTGAAAATTGATCATCACCCTGACATCGATCAGTATGGAGATATTCAATGGGTGGATACGACATCCAGCTCCACCTCCGAAATGATCTATCATTTATATATGGAAGGAATCGAGGCCGGGCTGAAAATGAATGAACGTTCTGCAAGGCTTCTGTATGCAGGAATTGTAGGGGATACCGGGCGCTTTCTTTTTCCAAGCACTACGAAAAAAACGCTCTCCTATGCTGCGGATTTAGTGCATTACGATTTTGATCGATCTTCCCTGTTTAACGAAATGTATAAGACTCCTGTCCACGTAGCCAGGTTAAAAGGCTATGTTCTTGAGAACTTCACGCTTCACCCGGCCGGCTATTCCACCATTCGTCTTGATAAGGATACACTGGAGCGATTTGGTGTGACAGCGACCGAAACGAGCCAGCTGGTCGGCCTTCTCGGAGATATTGAGGGCATTCTTGCGTGGGCGTTCTTCGTGGAAGAAGAAGATAATATCCGCGTCCGCCTGCGTTCCAAAGGTCCGGTGATTAACGGAGTCGCCGCTGCTCATCATGGTGGTGGACATCCGATGGCCTCCGGGGCTTCTGCTTCCGACTGGGCAGAAACCGAGGACATTGCCCGGGAATTGGAAGAGGTTTGTAAAGCATATCGAAACGAGCAGGCATAAGATGGCCTGCTCGTTTTTAACGTACCAGCTTTATTTCAAGTCTTAACGTAATGACTTCTGAAATGATCAGCCGGTTCACTTTCAATTGGTAAGTGAAGTCATCCACCACATAGTTTTTGTTTTCAAGGGCGGTTAAGATCAGATCCGCCTGATCAGCTACCACTTTTACAGGCTTCCCTGGCAGGGAAGAAAGCTGATCCTTGACCATCGTCGTCAGCTGGTGCTGCGTAAGCAGGTCGACTTCCAGCTTTTTGGCATTGGTGTAGGATACGTCCATTTCGCCCACCGTCAGTGGTGCGGATTCAGAATCCTGGTTTTTATTGTTCAGCAGTCCCTCATACTTCACTTCCAGTTCATGCAGCTCTGTAGTCAAGGCGATGTGTTCTTCCGTGTATTTTTGCTGAAGCTGCCCATGAGTATAAAGAAAAAAGAGCCAGCCGGCCAGGGTGCCCAGCAGCACACCGGCGAAAAAACGCCTCCATTCCCTGCTTTTATGGTAAGGAGGGAAATGCATCAGGTCACCTCTTCTCCAAGCAGCCACTCAAACAACAGAAGTGCTGCCTTCACCCCGCCCATAGCTGCAACGATTATGACGATCTGCTTGAACATATCGAAAGTGGATCCGTCGAGAATGCCTTTTTCAAAGTTGCTGATGGCATCGAAGGTTCCCCCGATGGCTGCAACAACAGCCCAGATTCTTAAACTTTTGGCGATGCGGAACATGGCGGTCAGCGGAGCTTCCCCTGTTAAGTAACTGCCGATACTTCCAATCAGTGTTCCACCTACAATAACTCCAAAAGCGATAAAGAAGCATTGGATCATGGATACGATTAAACGGTCTTCCATCTTGTCCCTCTTTCCGCCTGGAAAATGTGTTTCTATTTAAACGAATATTCTTTTTCCTGTGGTTTTATGCAGAGGGCTTTATTCCCTATCCAATAGTAGCTATAATTTACACATGAAAGAAGGTGTGCGAAATGACTTTCACCCATTTAAATGTCCGCAGCGGCTATAGTCTTATGAAGAGTACGGTGAAGATTAACGATTTGGTCCATGAGGCGAAGGCCCTTGGGTTTGAATCCATCGCTTTGACGGATGAGAACACGTTGAGCGGGGCGCTGGCATTTTATGAGGAATGCCGGGCACAGGGGATCAAGCCGGTAATCGGTTTAACGACGACCATCGAGGACCGTTCCCTTCTCCATCCCGTTCGGCTTCTCGCGACGAATCAGACCGGGTATAAAAACCTGATGAAAATAGCTACGTGGGCCAATACAAAAGATCATCCGTTGAATCTGGAAACGTTCGCCGACGTGAGTCAGGGGCTGATCGTCATTCATATGACCTCTGCCTCTCAATGGGGAGAACCCTTATCCGACCGGATGTTCGAGCATATGGAGGACGGGTTGAACCGATGGATGCACGCAGTGAAGAAAGAGGACTTTTACTTAAGTATTCAAGATGTGGATCTTCATTCTGAACGGCAGCTGCACACCCCTCTGCGGGAATGGGCGGATGAAAAAGGGCTGCAGGTAACGGCTGTCGGGGATGTGCGTTACATAAAAAAAGAGGAAGCCGACGCCTATCAATGCTTACGGGCTGTGGATGAAGGTACGCGTTATACACCGAAGAGTGCTCACGGCCCCTTCTACTTAAAAAGTGCGGAAGAGATGGAATCCTTCTTTGGGGAATGGTGGCCGGAAGTCCTTGAAACAGCAGACCACATCGCGCGCCGCTGTCAATGGGACATGGATCTGAACCAGCAGCTTCTTCCTACATATCCGGCACCGGAAGGGAAAAGCGGAGCGGACTATCTGCGTGAACTCTGCGAGCGTGCCCTGAAGAAAAAATATGCCGGCAAGGCAGAGGCTGTCGAGCGGCTGGACCATGAATTAAGTGTCATTGAATCCATGGGTTTCAGTGATTACTTTTTAATTGTCTGGGACTTTATCGATTTTGCCCGCGCAAAGGGGATCAATGCCGGACCTGGGAGGGGATCGGCGGCTGGGTCGATTGTCGCTTATCTTCTCGACATCACGAAGGTGGATCCGCTCGAATATCAACTGCTCTTTGAACGGTTCTTAAATCCGGAACGTATTACGATGCCGGATATCGACATCGATTTTCCTGACCAGCGCAGGGAGGAGGTCATTTCCTATGTAGCTGAAAAGTATGGAAGGCAGCATGCAGCTCAAATCAGCACGTTCGGTACATTCGCTGCAAAAAGTGTGCTGAGGGAATTGTTCAAGGTTCTCCATATTGAGGAGAGCGATGCGTCTTTTATCCTTCATCAGCTGCCGAAGCAGGCGGCTCAACCTCTTGTAGAAATCGTCCGTCAGTCGGAAGAATTGAAAGATTATATTAGAAACTCGGAAAAACTGAAGCATCTGTTCAAAATTGCAGCCAAGCTGGAGGGCCTTCCCCGCCATATTTCCACACATGCGGCAGGGGTCGTGCTTTCAGAAAAACCGCTGATGGAATATACACCTTTAATGAAAAGCCAGGGAGAGGTGTATGTAACACAGCTTACTATGGGGGATTTGGAAAAAATTGGTCTTTTGAAAATTGATTTTCTGGGACTGAGGAACTTGACCTTTATGGAAAATCTGGAACGGAAGATTCAAAGGGCGGGAAACCGGTCCTTTTCTCTGGATCAGATTCCATTGAATGATGCTGCAACCTTCTCCCTGCTCTCGGAAGGAAAAACCAATGGTGTCTTCCAATTGGAGTCGCAGGGCATGAAGCAGGTACTCACAAAGCTGAAGCCCACTCATTTTGAAGATGTGGTCGCCGTTAACGCCCTCTACCGGCCGGGTCCGATGGAATATATCGATACTTACATTGAAAGAAAGAACAAGAAAGCAGCGATCGAACTTCCACACGAGGATCTGGAAAGTGTTTTAAGCCCGACTTATGGCGTGCTCGTCTATCAGGAGCAGATTATGCAGGTGGCGGGACTTGCTGCGGGCTATTCGCTCGGACAGGCGGACATGCTTCGGAGAGCGGTCAGCAAGAAGCAGGCCGGGGTTTTGGAGAGTGAGAGGAAAGCATTTGTATCAGGAGCATTGGAAAATGGATATTCCGAGCAGGTGGCTGAGCAGCTGTTTGACTGGATTGTCAAATTTTCCAATTATGGATTCAACCGGAGCCACGCTGTTGCCTACAGCTTAATTTCCTACCAGCTGGCCTTTATGAAAGCTCATCATCCGTCTGCATTCATGGCCGAGCTTATCAACGCGAATCTGGGAGACCGGGACAAACTGGCCGCATACATTCGGGAAGCGCGGGAGATGCACGTACGGGTGAAGGCTCCTTCCATAAATAAAAGCGGGGCGACTGCTCAGGGGCAGCGTAGGGAAATCACTATGGGTTTTCTTTCCATCAAAGGCGTAGGGTATCAGGCGGCTAAAGCGATTGTAGAAGGGCGTGGACAACAGCCTTTCCGCCATTTGAACGACTTCTGTCTGCGTGTGGATACGAAAATTGTATCGCGGAAAGTGATTGAAGGGCTCATTATTGCCGGGGCTTTTGATGAACTGCACTCCAACCGTGCAAGTGCTCTGGCCACCATCGATCAGGCTCTTGAGCAGGGGGAATTGTTCAAGGAATTCCAGGACCAGCCCGGTTTCTTCGATCAGGAAATGGTCATGGATATGGTGGATGTGGAACCTTTTCCGCTTTTGAAGAATCTGGCGATGGAAAAAGAAGTCCTCGGCACTTATTTATCTGATCATCCCCTTGAGAGTCAGCGGAAATCTCTCCGGAGAAGAGGCATCCTTGCTCTTGCTCAGCTATTCAGGATGAAAATGAATAAAAAAGTCGATACGGCTGCGGTCGTTGACAGCATTCGGGAAATTCGTACAAAGCGCGGGGACCCGATGGCCTTTTTATCCATGAGTGATGAAAGTGCTGAAGTGGATGCTGTCATCTTTCCGGATACGTACCGGGACGTCAAAGTGTGGCTGAAAGAACAGATGCTTGTGACAACGTCGGGGAAAGTAGAGGAAAGAAACGGAAGGAAGCAGCTTATTATTCAGTCCCTTCAGCCTTTTGAACTGGATGAACCATCCCATGAGTCAGCTCAGGGAGAAAGACGGCTGTTCGTTAAAGTAACGGATGAAAACGAAAATGAAGCCCTTCAACAGTTAAAAGAAACGGCACAATATTTCCCGGGGAATACACCAGTTTTTCTTTTCCGGTCAGAAGATCGGAAGACCTACCGCCTTGACGAAAGTTATGGCCTTCAGCCCACCAGAGACTGTCTTGATCAGTTGCACGCATTTTTTGGGGAGAAAAATGTCGCATTAAGAAGTAACAAAAAGAAGGCGGAAAATTAAAAACTAAGTCCATATTTTTGAAAATCTTTACACGACCTTATCATCTGTTATAATTAAGGAGTTACTGGTGGTCAGACCACCTGGGTCGGTTCTATCATTCATTTAAAGGAGCGTGTTGTTGTGTCAAATCTGCGAGATGAAGCATTGCATATACACCGGGTGAACAAGGGGAAGCTGGAAACACATTCAAAAGTACCTGTACGGAATGCTAAGGATCTAAGTCTTGCCTACTCCCCTGGAGTGGCTGAGCCATGTAAGGAAATCTACGACCATAAAGAAACGGTCTACGATTATACGATGAAGGGGAACATGGTGGCCGTGGTCAGTGACGGTTCTGCCGTGCTTGGACTTGGAAATATCGGTCCTGAAGCTGCTCTTCCAGTCATGGAGGGGAAAGCCGCATTGTTCAAAAGCTTTGCCGGTGTTGATGCTTTTCCTATCTGCCTGAACACGAGAGAGATCGATCAGATTGTGCAGACGGTGAAGTTGATGGAGCCCACGTTTGGCGGCGTAAACCTGGAGGATATCGCTGCACCAAACTGCTTCATTATTGAAGAGCGGTTGAAGAAGGAAACGAACATCCCTATCTTCCATGATGATCAGCACGGAACGGCTATCGTGACGGTCGCAGGTCTGATGAACGCTTTGAAGCTCACAGGAAAATCATGGTCGGATATTAAAGTGGTGGCCAACGGGGCAGGGGCCGCAGGAATTGCTATTATCAAATTACTTTATCATTTCGGTGTACGTGATATTATTATGTGTGATTCCAAAGGCGCTATCTTTGAAGGCCGCGACTACGGAATGAATGATGTCAAAGATGAAATTGCTAAAATTACGAATAAAGACCGTGTCGAAGGCGCTCTTGAGGAAGTCATGGAAGATGCTGACGTCTTCATCGGTGTATCTGTTGGTGGTTTGTTGTCCAAGGAAACGGTCTCCCGTATGAAGGATGACTCCATCATTTTTGCCATGGCCAACCCGGAACCGGAAATCATGCCGGACGATGCGAAGGAAGCAGGGGCTCGTGTCATCGGTACAGGACGATCCGATTTTCCTAACCAGGTGAACAACGTTCTGGCTTTTCCAGGAATCTTCCGAGGGGCTCTTGATGTACGCGCGACTCGAATCAATGAAAAAATGAAAATCGCAGCTGCGGAGGCGATTGCTTCCCTTGTAAGTGATGAAGACTTGAATGAGGACTATGTTATTCCTGCTCCCTTTGACCCGCGTGTAGCTCCAGCTGTGGCAGCAAGCGTTGCAAAGGCTGCGATGGAATCAGGCGTAGCCCGTCATCATGTAGACCCTGAAGAGGTGGCAGAAAAGACGAGACAGCTCACTTTAATTGATGAAGAATAAGTGCCGGAAAAGGGGAAAGAGATCTTTCCCCTTACATATGGCCATAGGATAAAAGCGGGAAAGAGGTGTTCGGGTACGTTGACTAAACCACAAGGGAAGGTATATGAAGGGGTTTTGTATCAATTGAAAGCCTACATTGAGGAGAATCAATTGAGCCCTGGCGATAAGCTGCCTTCTGAACGCGAACTAAGCGAACAGCTCGGTGTAGGAAGGTCATCGATCCGCGAGGCGTTCCGCGCCATGGAACTGCTCGGTCTGATTGAAACCCGCCGCGGAGAAGGTACCTATATGAGATCCTACCGCCCGTATCATATGGTTGAACTGCTGTCGAACTTCCTGTTGACGGAAAAGAGGACAAAAGAGGAACTATTGACAGCTATGCAGATGATCGAAAAAGAAGTATTGACGATTCTGCAGCATAAACTGACCAGCGAACAGCTGTACCGTCTAAAAGATATCATAGAAGGACATGTTGGTAAGGAAAGGCATCACCATGTGTTTGACTACCTTTTTTCTACATGTGGGCAGGAGCTGCTTTTTTCCATGTGGCAGTTTATAGCCGGATTTACCAATACCGTACATCATGTGCACTATGATAAAAGCTGGTATGATGCTGTGGTGGAAACCCTGCAGAAGGGCAGTACAATGGATATCATACAGCTCTATCGTTGAAAATGATGTCGAAACCATAACGACAAATTCAGTGGTATTACGCAAAGTACTTTTTGTATATTGAATAGAAAGGAAGCTTTGTCCCAAAGGAGGAATCACCTTGCTTAGAGACTTTTTCAGCAAGAAAAAAAGGTATGCATCCATACCAAGCCAGGAAGCCAAACAGGATGTACCGGAAGGTTTAATGCAGAAATGCCCCAACTGTCAAAAAATCTTCTATCGTAAAGAATTAAATCGGAATATGAATGTCTGCCCATATTGTGATCATCATCACCGCCTCAATGCCTATGAACGGATTGAGCACCTATTCGATGAGGGGACGTTTACAGAGTGGGATAAACATATGATTTCAAGTAACCCGCTCGGCTTTCCAGATTACGAAGAGAAATTGGAAAAAGACCGGTTGAAATCCGACCTCAATGAAGCTGTAGTCACTGGGAAAGCTCGGATGAACGGCCTTGAGGCGGCTGTAGCTGTCATGGATGCCCGGTTCAGAATGGGAAGTATGGGGTCCGTGGTCGGTGAAAAAATAACGAACGCCATTGAAAAGGCCCGCGAAGAAGGAATTCCATTTATCATCTTTACGGCATCCGGGGGCGCACGTATGCAGGAAGGAGTCCTCAGTCTCATGCAGATGGGAAAAACTTCTGTAGCGCTGCAGCGCCTTCATGCAGATGGAGGTTTGTTTATTTCTGTCATGACTCACCCGACTACAGGCGGTGTATCCGCCAGTTTTGCTTCCCTTGGTGATTATAACTTTGCAGAACCTGGAGCTTTGATTGGTTTTGCGGGACGAAGAATTATTGAACAGACCATCCGGGAAAAACTGCCGGATGATTTTCAGACGGCTGAATTTCTGTTGGAGCATGGCCAGCTGGACCGGGTTGTCCACCGCCATGAGCTGAGAGAGACACTGACCACTGTTCTGGATCTTCACGCAGTAGGAGGAAGCCGGTTATGAAACACGTGTTAGAATTTGAAAAACCAGTCATCGAACTAAGAGAAAAAATTGTAGATTTGAAACAGCTCACAGACAGCAGTGAAATGGATTTAAGCGATGAAATCGCCAAGCTGGAAAAACGTCTGGAAAAACTGGAAACGGACGTTTATGATCGGATGGCACCATGGGACAGAGTCCAAATGGCCCGCCATCCGGAACGGCCCACGACTCTTGATTATATTGAGCACTTATTTACAGATTTCCTGGAGCTTCACGGGGATCGTACATTCGGTGATGATGCGGCAATCGTTTCCGGAATTGCCAGATTCAATGAACAGCCCGTCACAGTCATTGGTCATCAGCGGGGGAAGGATACGAAAGAAAACATCCGGCGTAACTTCGGGATGCCTCATCCGGAAGGCTATCGTAAAGCGCTTCGTTTAATGAAACAGGCAGAGAAGTTCAAGCGCCCGATCATTACGTTCATCGATACGAAAGGCGCTTATCCAGGGAAAGCAGCAGAAGAACGCGGGCAGAGTGAAGCGATTGCCCGCAATTTGATGGAAATGGCCGGCTTGACTGTGCCCATCATCTGTATTGTCATTGGTGAAGGAGGAAGTGGTGGAGCTCTCGGACTCGGCATCGGAGATAAAATTTTCATGCTGGAAAACTCCACGTATTCCGTTATTTCTCCAGAAGGAGCATCGTCCATTTTATGGAAGGATGCAGGTCTTGCTCAGGAAGCTGCCGAATCGATGAAGATTACTTCCTACGACTTGAAGAAATTAAACGTCATTGACGGTGTCATCCCGGAAGTGAGGGGTGGAGCCCACCGCGATGTCGAGACACAGGCGCAGGAAATTAAGCAGGTCCTGACCGATTCCCTGAATGAACTTCACACCTTGAATCATGATCAACTGTTGGAGAATCGTTTCAAAAAATATAAAAACATTGGCGATTACTCATATCTTGATTTATAATGATAGGGTTGAAATATAAAGGTCCGTTATTGGAAGGTCGCACATTTCGTGCGGCTTTTCGCATCTTTACAGGATGGTAACGTTATCACGGGAAAAAGAATGGTCCAGCTGTGCAGAAAAGGGTAGACTGTAAAGGGAGTCCTAGAGATCAGGGGGACTGAGGTTTCAATTCATCTTTAGTTGGAAACAACATAAATAGATTACTTTTGAGGTGATGAGAATGAAAAAAATTGGAGTACTTACGAGTGGTGGAGACGCCCCGGGTATGAACGCGGCCATCCGTTCAGTTGTCAGGAAAGCGATCTATCATGACATTGAAGTGTACGGGATCAAGTACGGTTACCAGGGTTTGATCGACGGTGATATCGAAAAAATGGAACTTGGATCCGTGGGTGACATCATTCAGCGTGGAGGAACCAAGCTTTATTCTGCCCGTTGTGAAGAGTTCAAAACCGAAGAGGGTCAGTTGAAAGGGATTGAACAATTAAAAAAACATGGCATTGAAGGCTTGATAGCTGTCGGTGGTGATGGTACCTTTATGGGGGCTAAGAAACTTACGGAAAAAGGCTACCCATGTATCGGTGTACCAGGAACGATTGATAACGACATACCTGGAACTGATTTCACAATCGGGTTTGATACAGCATTGAATACCATTATTGATGCCATCGACAAAATTCGTGATACAGCTACGTCCCATGAGCGGACGTTCATCATAGAAGTCATGGGCCGCGATGCAGGGGACCTTGCCCTTTGGGCTGGACTTGCAGATGGTGCGGAAAGTATCATGATTCCGGAAGCGGAAGATGAGCTGGGAGATATTATCGATCGTCTTCGAAGAGGACATGAACGTGGCAAGAAACACAGCATTATCATCGTTGCCGAAGGCGTCTGCACCGGAGGCGAGCTTGCCCGCCGCATTGATGAAGCTGCCGGCTTGGAATCCCGTGTCACTGTACTGGGGCATACCCAGCGCGGAGGATCCCCGAGCGCTGCAGATAGAGTTCTTGCAAGCCGCTTAGGCGCTTATGCCGTCGATCTGCTTCTCGAAGGTAAAGCAGGCCGCATGGTCGGTATCCAAGCGAACAAATTGGTGGACCATGACATTGTGGAGATTTTGAACGCCAAGCATACGGTTGACCTTGATATGTATCGTCTTTCCAAAGAACTATCTATATAAACGTAAGAGGCACTAGAGGAGGAAATAATATGTTTAGAAAAACAAAAATCGTCAGCACGATTGGACCAGCGTCTGAATCTGTAGAAAAGTTGACACAGCTTATCGAATCAGGGATGAATGTTGCCCGTCTGAACTTTTCACATGGAGATTTCGACGAACATGGTGCACGTATCACAAACATTCGTGAAGCTTCAAAAGCCGTAGGGAAGACTGTAGCGATTCTTCTGGATACCAAAGGTCCGGAAATTCGTACCGGTTCTCTAAAAGGTGGAGAGTGCTACCTTGAAAAAGGATCCACAACGTACGTATCCATGAAGGATATCGAAGGGGATGCAGGGCGTTTCTCTGTAACTTATTCCGGTCTCATCAACGACGTACACCCTGGATCCAAAATTCTTCTTGATGACGGTCTTGTGGAACTTCAGGTGGAAGAAGTGGACAAGGAAAATGAAGAAATCAAGACAACGGTCCTTAACAATGGACCATTGAAAAACAAAAAAGGCGTCAACGTTCCAAACGTTAGCGTCAACCTGCCTGGTATTACAGAAAAAGATGCCAAGGATATCGAGTTCGGTATTGAGCAGGGTGTTGACTTCATCGCTGCATCTTTCGTACGCCGTGCGTCTGATGTTCTTGAAATCAAAGAACTTCTTGAGAAGCATAACGCCAACCACATTCAAATCATTCCAAAAATCGAGAACCAGGAAGGTGTCGACAACATCGACGAAATTCTTGAAGTCAGTGATGGATTGATGGTTGCCCGTGGTGACCTTGGTGTTGAAATTCCAGCAGAAGATGTACCTCTTGTGCAGAAGCAGTTGATCCGCAAATGCAATAAAGCCGGCAAGCCGGTTATTACGGCCACACAAATGCTAGATTCCATGCAGCGCAACCCACGTCCAACGCGTGCGGAAGCTTCTGACGTAGCCAATGCCATTTTTGACGGCACCGATGCGATCATGCTTTCCGGCGAAACAGCTGCTGGTGACTATCCGGTGGAAGCCGTCCAAACGATGCATAATATTGCTTCCAAAACAGAAACAGGCTTGAACCACGTATCCCTGTTGCAGGACCGCTCCAAGCACAGTGATATGACGATTACAGATGCCATCAGCCAGTCTGTTACGCACACAGCGATCAACCTGGATGCAGCCGCCATTGTTACGCCGACTGAAAGTGGACATACCGCCCGCATGATCTCCAAGTATCGTCCAAAAGCTCCGATCGTAGCGATTACGTCTGACGAAGAGGTCAACCGTAAGCTTTCACTTGTATGGGGAGTGTATGCAGTCATGGGGCCGCGCGCGTACTCTACGGATGACATGCTAGACGTTGCGGTTGAACGCAGCCTTGCTTCCGGCCTAGCTGACCGCGGGGATCGTGTCATCATTACGGGTGGTGTACCTGTTGGAGAGAGCGGTACAACCAACCTGATGAAAGTTCACGTTATCGGTGATGTTTTGGTCAAAGGCCAGGGTGTCGGCCAGAAGAGCGCGTATGGTCGTGCCATCATCGCTAAAGATGCTCAGGATGCCATCAACCGTGTAGAAGACGGTGATATCATCGTGACTCACGGAACAGACCGTGACATGATGCCTGCCATTGAAAAAGCGGCAGGAATCGTTACACTTGAAGGCGGTCTGACTTCCCACGCAGCCGTTGTCGGACTAAGCCTTGGTATCCCGGTTATCGTGGGCGTACCAAATGCTCTTGAACTGATCAAGGATGGTTCCGATCTTACCATCGACAGTTCCCGTGGTGACATTTACGAAGGACATGCAAGCGTCCTGTAATAGATAGAAGGAAAGGCAGGGATGAGATCCCTGCCTTTTATTTTTTACCTTACAGCTTTAAAAAGGTATAATGGAGGAAAGGAAAAGAAGGGAAGATGCTATGTTTCGCTGGTTATTCATCCTCATATTGATCATACCCGCATTGGAAATCGGTCTGCTGATCGGGGCCGGAAATGTCATCGGTCCATGGTGGGTCATCCTTCTGATCATCAGTACGGGGGCCCTGGGAGCCTGGCTTGCCAAGAAACAAGGGATGGAAACGATCCAGAATGTCCAGCTCTCTATGCAGCAGGGGCGTATGCCTCAGGATGCTTTATTGGACGGGGCTTGTATCCTTGTAGGAGGAGCTGTCCTGTTAACGCCTGGGTTCATTACAGACGCCGCAGGATTCATCCTTCTCCTGCCCATGACGAGAACGCCGTTAAAAGGACTTGTGAAACGGGCGATTCAGAAAGCAATGGATAAAGGAACCGTGACCATTTACAGAAAATAAAAAGACTCCATTTCCGTTCTGGAAATGGAGCTTTATTTTGCTGTAATAAAATGAAAGAGTTCTTTAAAAGCTCCAGTCCTCTTTAATGTCTGAATGACCATCAGCAAAAGCGGACTGAGCATGATTCCATAGACGCCGAGAAGTTGAAAGCCCGCCGCAAAGGTAAGCAGCAGGACAATGGGGGGGACACCGAATTGATCGGCCATCAGCTTGGGCTCCAGAAGCTGCCTTGTCGTAACGGCGACAGCATATAGAACAGCAAGCCCAATCGTCATTGGGAAATCTCCAGAAAAAAACTGGAACAGCATCCATGGAATGAAAATCACCCCTGTCCCTACATAAGGAATGAAGTCGACCAGACAGGCGGCAGCCGTTACCGTGAGAGCGTGGGGAGCATCAAGCAGATAGAGTCCGCTGCCTATAATGAGGGTGCTGATGCTTACAAGCATACATTGAGCTCTGATCAGTCCTTTGAATGTCTTTCCGATTTCAACACGCACCTGTTCGGCACGGTCCAGGACAACAGCTGGAATAATCCTCCGGAAAGGCCGGTGAATCGCTTCCCAATCCTTACTGAAGAAAAAAGTACCGATCATAACGATACCTGTGTAAGCTAAAGAAGTCGGAATCATCCCTGCGATATACCGGATACCTTCGAACACCCCGCTTAACAAATCCATACTTACCCGTCCCGCCTGACTCTGCACCGCCTGCAGGTATTCATCAATGGAAGAGGTCACGATTCCGGAGTGCTCCAGAGAGGACTGCAGTCTTAACGTCAACGGTTCCGCCCATTCTCTTCCTTGATTCATTATAAACACTGATAAAGCAGCTGCCTGAGCAGGGAGGTCTGTGGAATAGTGCTGAAATCCCTTGATCAGCTCAGCTACCACAAGGGCGAAGATGCTGAGTGCAAGCAGGGTGAACATCCCGAGAACAAGTAGAATAGAAAGGAAACGGGGCAGATGAAGCCTGCGGGATATCAGAAGGATGAAAGGACGAAGAAGTGCTGCAAAAAGGTAGGCACTCAGAAAAGGATGTAAATAATTCCATAGGAACAGGAAAAGCATAGCTGCTGCCGTTAAGCCTCCAAGAAGCAGAACGGACCTTAAAATGATGGAAATAAGGTGGTTGGTCAACTCCGGCACCCTCTTTTTTCGATGTGGATTGTAAGACTTCTGCCCTGTTTGCACCCTGTTCACTAAGGGAATAAAAGGAAAAAGGTTCGATAAATTCCATCAAAATTAAACGGTTTCAATTCACATTCTCTTCAGAATACTTTATAATTGTTTGTGGGGTCATTTTCCTATTAAGGAATTCTGTTAAATGTAAAGCGTTTTCTTGTCAAACGGACAAGCATTCGTTTGGAACTTTTCGAAAGGGAGAGATTGTATGTCATCATCAACTAAAGGTCTTGAAGGGATTACAGCAACGGAATCATCCATCAGTTCCATCATAGACGATAAGCTTACGTATGTTGGGTACGATATCGATGATTTAGCTGATAACTCAAGCTTTGAAGAAGTGATCTACCTTCTTTGGAACTTAAAGCTTCCTAATTCACAGGAATTGAAAGAGTTCAAAGAAGATTTAATTTCCAATATGGACATTCCAAAAGAGGTCATTGATCATCTTAAATCCTATGATTTAACGACCGTTCATCCAATGGCTGCCCTGCGTACAGCCGTTTCAATGCTCGGTCTGTACGATTCTGAATCCGATGTGATGGAAGAGGAAGCGAACAACCGCAAGGCGCTTCGTCTGCAGGCGAAAATTCCTACTGTGGTCACGGCTTTTGCCCGGATCCGTAAAGGGAAGGAGCCTGTCTCACCTAAAAAAGAACTCAGCTTTGCAGCGAATTTCCTTTACATGCTAAATGGAAAAGACCCGGAAGATCTTGAAGTTGAAGCCTTCAACAAAGCGCTTGTCCTGCACGCAGACCATGAATTGAACGCATCTACATTCACAGCCCGTGTTTGTGTTGCCACTTTATCCGACGTATATTCCGGTGTAACAGCGGCTATCGGGGCACTGAAAGGACCGCTTCATGGTGGTGCCAATGAGCGTGTGATGAAGATGCTTACGGAAATTGATAGTGTGGAAGATGCCGTACCGGCCATTGAGAAGAAACTTGAAAACAAAGAGAAAATCATGGGGATGGGCCACCGTGTCTATCGTTCCGGTGATCCACGCGCCAAGCATTTGAAAGAGATGTCCCGTGAGCTCACAAAGCTGACCGGCCACTCCAAATACTATGAAATGTCTATTAAGATTGAAGATTATATCAAGGAAAACAAAGGACTGCCGGCAAACGTGGACTTCTATTCTGCTTCTGTCTATCACAGTCTTGGAATCGATCACGATTTGTTCACGCCGATATTCGCCGTCAGCCGTGTGTCTGGATGGCTTGCTCATATCCTTGAACAATATTCCAACAACCGCCTGATCCGTCCTCGTGCGGAGTATGCAGGGCCTAAAGGCCAGACGTACACGCCGATTGAAGACCGTTAATAACCGGCTGTGAAGTTGTACCGGCTTTTTATTCATCCTATTTTAACGTATGATAGAATAGGATGAATCATCCATGATTACAGAAAATTTAGGAGGGTTTATTTTGACACAAGCACAAAAAATCGCAGTAGAACAAAACGGAACATTAAACGTACCTGATCGTCCGGTGATCCCATATATTGAAGGTGATGGTATCGGTCCTGACATCTGGGCAGCAGCCAGCCGCGTCATTGAAGCAGCTGTAGATAAAGCCTATAATGGTCAGAAATCGATTGAGTGGAAAGAAGTCCTTGCTGGTCAGAAAGCTTATGATCAGACAGGGGAATGGCTTCCGGAAGCTACACTGGATACGATCCGCGATTATAAGATTGCAATCAAAGGACCTCTGACGACTCCAATCGGTGGTGGAATCCGTTCCTTGAACGTAGCGCTGCGTCAGGAATTGGATCTATTCACATGTCTTCGTCCGGTCCGCTACTTCAAAGGCGTCCCTTCTCCGGTAAAACGTCCTGAAGATACGGATATGGCAATCTTCCGTGAGAATACTGAAGATATTTATGCAGGTATTGAGTGGCAGAAGGGCACTCCGGAAGTCAAAAAAGTCATCGATTTTCTGCAGAACGAAATGGGTGTACATAACGTTCGTTTCCCTGAAACTTCCGGTATCGGTATCAAACCAGTATCTGAAGAGGGTACGAAACGTCTGGTCCGTGCGGCGATTGATTATGCGATCAACGAAGGACGCAGGAACGTAACGCTTGTCCACAAAGGAAACATCATGAAGTTCACAGAAGGTGCCTTCAAGACATGGGGTTACGAAGTAGCGGAAGAAGAGTATGCAGGCAAAGTCTTTACATGGGCTGAATATGACCGCATCGTTGAGAAAGAAGGCAAGGATGCAGCCAACAAAGCTCAGGATGAGGCGGAAGCGGAAGGCAAAATCATCGTCAAAGATGCGATAGCTGACATTTTCCTTCAACAGATCCTGACACGTCCGAAAGAATTCGACGTCGTTGCTACGATGAACTTGAACGGAGATTATATTTCTGATGCTCTTGCTGCTCAAGTCGGCGGGATCGGAATTGCTCCTGGAGCAAATATTAACTTCGAAACCGGCCATGCTATTTTTGAAGCGACTCACGGTACCGCTCCTAAATATGCCGGGCTTGATAAAGTGAATCCATCATCTGTCATCCTGTCCGGTGTCCTTATGCTTGAACACCTTGGCTGGAGAGAAGCGGCTGATCTTATTGCTCAATCCATGGATAAAACCATTGGAAGCAAGGTCGTTACTTACGACTTCGCCCGTATGATGGAAGGGGCAACAGAAGTGAAATGTTCAGAGTTTGGTGACGAACTGATTAAGAACATGGACTAATGGCAAGTGGAAGGAGAGGAACGATGAGTATTCAAAGAAGGAAAATCTCTGTCATCGGTGCCGGATTTACTGGTGCAACGACGGCATTAATGCTTGCTCAGAAGGAACTTGGGGATGTCGTCCTTGTAGATGTTCCGGATATGGAAGATCCGACGAAAGGGAAGGCACTGGATATGCTGGAAGCCAGCCCTGTCCAGGGGTTTGACGCGAAAATCCAGGGAACTTCGGACTATGCGGATACGGAAGGTTCCGACCTGGTGATCATTACCGCCGGTATTGCCCGGAAACCCGGGATGAGCCGTGATGATCTTGTCAGCACCAACTCCAAGATAATGAAGAGCGTAACGAAAGAGATTGTGAAAAACTCCCCGGACTGTTTCATCGTTGTATTGACGAACCCTGTCGATGCGATGACCTACTCCGTCTTCCAGGAAGCCGGTCTTCCTAAAAACCGGGTCATAGGTCAGTCCGGTGTTTTGGATACAGCCAGGTTCCGTACGTTCGTGGCAGAGGAATTGAACATTTCCGTGAAGGACGTCACAGGCTTTGTGCTCGGCGGCCACGGGGACGATATGGTACCAATGCTTCGTTATTCCTTTGCGGGAGGTATTCCGCTTGAACGCCTGATTTCAAAAGAGCGTCTCGAGGCGATTGTCGAACGCACGAGAAAAGGGGGAGGAGAAATTGTAGGTCTGCTTGGAAACGGCAGCGCCTATTACGCTCCTGCCGCTTCTCTTGTTCAAATGGCCGAGGCGATCTTGAAGGATCAGCGTCGTATTATCCCAGCCATCGCCTACCTGGAAGGTGAGTACGGGTATGACGGTATTTACCTCGGTGTGCCTACCATCCTTGGTGGTAACGGTATTGAGGAAGTCATTGAGCTCGAATTGACAGAGGAAGAAAAACAACAGCTGGATCAATCAGCTGACTCTGTTAAAAATGTCCTCCATGTATTAAAATAAAGAAGAGAAGGGGTTCGGGGATATCTCGGACCCCTTTTTTACACCAAATAAGCAAACGCTTTCAAAAAAGGAGTGGCTGCCATGATTGGGAAGAAAAGAAAACTCGGCAGAAAAATACAGGCTTTGAAAGTAGGCGATACTTTTACAACCACATCGAGAGTAGAAGACCGGGATCTGCTTATCTACCTTGGGCTGACCGATGATGCAAATCCGCTTTATATTCAACATGATTATGCATCCCAGACCCCCTTCAAACAGCCGATCGTACCCAGCGTTATGCTGTGTGGTATGGCATCATCCATCGTGTCCATGCATCTTCCGGGACCGGGGAGTCATATCATACATCAGCAGTTAAGTTATCCCCACCCTCTTTACCACTATGCAGAAGTCCGGTTTCATGCTGAAATAACGGATATTAATCATCAGGAACATTACGTCGTTGTGGATATGCACGGATATGACGAGGAAGGAAAAGAAGTCATCAAGGGACAACTGACGGTTATTCCGCCATATGAGCCGGCCTCTATGAATGCCGTTTCTCTCGAAAACTTTTATTGAGTCATTCTCTCGTCTTATGGACAAGCTCTCTCAAACAGGCCTGCGGGGTTTTATCCCGCAGGCCTGTTTCTTTAATGGGTGTAGAAATAGAGTCTTCACGTATGAAGACAGGAATTGGGACTATATTAAAATTAAGTAAAAATCATAAAGATCCGTATTCAAAATGTAAACTTCATTGTATGATGAGATTAACTTTGCAGTTGAGGTGATGGGATTGGAACAACAAAGAATACTAATTGTCGATGATGAAGAATCCATCGTAACATTGTTGAAATACAATATAGACCAGGCAGGATTTGAAACGGAAGTAGCCTATTCCGGAACGGATGCGCTTGAAAAAGCATCAAAATCCACGTTCGACCTCATCGTTCTGGACGTTATGCTTCCAGGGATGGATGGCATGGAAGTGTGTAAACAGCTCCGTCAGATGCAGGTGTCCACGCCGATTTTGATGTTAACAGCCAAGGATGATGAATTCGATAAGGTGCTCGGCCTGGAGCTTGGGGCGGACGACTACCTGACGAAACCTTTCAGTCCAAGAGAAGTTGTCGCTCGGATTAAAGCGATCTTAAGAAGGATGGTACGCGAACCGGCCGGTCCGGAAATGAAAATGATTCAAGTGGCCGATTTGGTGATTTATCCGGAGCAGTATGAGGCATCCATTAAAGACAAGCCTCTGACATTCACACCAAAGGAGTTTGAACTGCTTCTCTATTTAGGGCAGAACCTCGGACGTGTCTTATCCAGGGACCAGCTGCTGAGCGCGGTCTGGAATTATGATTTTGCTGGAGATACCCGTATTGTTGATGTCCACGTCAGTCATCTGCGGGAGAAAATTGAACCGGACACGAAAAAACCGGTGTATATCAAGACGATCCGCGGCCTGGGCTATAAGATGGAGGAGCCGAAATAAATGGCTTCCTCCAATACAAGACCACTCATGACATACTCCGTACTCGTCGTCATCGTCATGCTTGGTCTTGGTGTCATTCTTGCCCAGCTGACGCGCGGGTATTTCATAAACATTTTTGAAGAGCGGGTGGAGCTTGAAAGCCGGTATTTCGTCACCTACCTGGAGAGATTCACGGATGAAGAGGATGTCAGTCAGGATGAACTTTTAGAATTCAGTGATCAGCTGAATACCGGAATGGTCTTCATTTCAGATGATGGTGATACACTGCTGGATACTGTGGAGGCTGTTCCCATTATCAGTAATAGTGAAAAACAGCATATCCTGACTAGAGTGAAGGCCGAACAGATTGAAGATAATGAAGGGTACTTGATCGACAATATCTTTTATTATTCGGTTGATAACCAGGTCAACGATGTCGACGGGACGCTCATTCTCCTCTCGCCGGTCAATTCTTTAACCAACATTACAAAGAACATCTGGCTGTTGATCGGATGTACACTGTTAATCGGACTGGTGATAATCTTCGTTCTTGGCTACAATGTCTTTTCAAAATACATCCGTCCGATCCGTTCGGCAGCTGATGTAGCGAATGAACTGGCAGAAGGGAATTATAAGGCGCGCACGTATGAAGGGCACTTCGGTGAAGCTGGTCAGCTTAGTCAGTCGATTAATATCCTTGCGCGCAACCTTCAGGAAATGACCAGTACGAAGGGGATGCAGGAGAACCAGCTGGAAGCAGTTATTAACAATATGGGTAACGGTCTGATGCTGATCGATGAAAAAGGGTACATCCTTTTGACCAACCGTGCCTTTATGGAGACTTTCGGCGGGGAGCAGAAGGATTACATCGGATATCTTTACCACGATGCCATTCCATATACGACCATTCATGAGACGGTTAAAAAGATTTATATGTTTGAAGAAACCATCAGTGAAACATTTGTGCTCCCGGTCAATATCGATCGGAAACACCTTGAGGTCACAGGAGCCCCTATTTTCAGTGAAGGCCGGAAATGGAAAGGCGTTGTGCTGGTCTTTCATGATATTTCAGAATTGAAGCATTTGGAGCAGATGAGAAAGGACTTTGTGGCTAACGTCTCCCATGAGCTGAAAACACCGATCACCTCCATCCGCGGGTTTTCAGAAACGCTTCTGGACGGCGCAATGAAGGATGAGCAGATGCTGGAGCAGTTTCTTCAGATTATATTGAAGGAAAGCGGTCGTCTTCAATCTCTTATTCAGGATCTCCTGGAGCTGTCCAAACTGGAGAGGGAAGATTTTCTTCTCAATATTGAGAAAGTCGATGTCCAGCGTCTTCTACACGATCTTTTACCCATTGTCGGGCAGCATGCTGAGCAAAAAGGCGTGCACCTTCAGGCATTTGTGGAAGGGGAAACCATTATCCGCGGAGATTCCAGTCGTTTAAAACAGGTGTTTATGAACTTACTGGCCAATGCGATTAACTATAGTCGTGATGATGGAGGGGTTTCATTAACATTTAGAGAAAAAGAAGAAACGGTGATGATTTCCGTGTCTGACAATGGTGTAGGTATTCCGGAAGACGAGGTTCCGAGGATTTTCGAACGCTTTTATCGTGTGGATAAGGCAAGAAGCCGGAATTCTGGTGGTACAGGGCTCGGTCTGGCTATCGTCAAGCATATCGTAGAAGCCCATCACGGAAACATCCACGTGGAGAGTGTAGTAGATCAAGGGACGACCTTCCATGTTGAAATTCCGAAGAAGTTTACGGAAAATTAATATTTCATTAAATTGGCATTAACAATGTTTCGATAAAATATCTTTGAAACCCTTTCATCCAAGGTGTTTTCTCTTATTGGCAGAAGCTTCCCTCGCTTCTGTCTTTTTTTATGTCAAAAAACGAGGTTTTGAAACCTTTTTGTTACAGTTTCGTAAATATTAGTAATCTACATATAAAGGGGAAATCGACATGAGTCTGAAACAGATATATAAGTGGGCCGGCTTAATTGCCGGGGCGGCGGTCCTGCTTGTCGTATTCATGACCACATGGTACACCGTTGATGAGTCCGAGCAGGCGGTCGTGCTTACGTTCGGAGAAGCGGAGGATGGCATTACAGAGCCCGGTCTTCATTTTAAGATGCCGTGGCCTGTGCAGGAAGTAGAGAAAATGTCCAAGGAAACATTCAGCCTTGATTTTGGTTTTGATGAAGAGGGAGAAGAGGCTGATAAAGTGACGATGATTACAGGAGACGACATGATCGTGCAGGCGGACCTTGTCGTTCAATGGAAAATCACAGATCCGTCCGGTTACTTATTTGCATCGGAGAACCCTGAGCAGGTGCTGTTTAACGCCACCTCATCCACACTGAGAGGGGTCATAGGCAGCAGTGAAATTGACGAGGCGCTAACATCAGGAAAGGCTGAAATCGAAAACGAAGTAAGAGAAGACCTTGTCCGTCTGATTGAAGGCTATGAGATTGGGATATCCATCATAGACGTCCGTCTGCAGGAGGTGGACCTGCCCAACGAAGACGTCCGCAGTGCCTTTACAAAGGTGACGGATGCGCGTGAACAAAAACAAAGCAAAGTGAACGAAGCTGAAAAGTATGCCAACCAGATGCGGGAGGAAGCCAAAGGTGAAAAAGATGCCATTATACAAAGAGCAGAAGGGGACAAGGTGGACAGGGTCCGCACAGCGGAAGGAGCGGTGTCCAAATTTGATGCACTGCTAAGTGAATATCAAGGTAACGAAAGTGTAACAAGAGAGCGTCTTGTCATGGAAACGCTCGAGGAAGTCCTGCCTGAAGCAGATGTGTATGTGATGAACGATGATGGAGATACGATGAAGTACCTTCCTCTTCAGCAGCAGAATCAGCCTGCCGCACCTGCACAGGAAGATGGCGAGGAAACAGAACAAGAAGAGGAGGAGCAATCATGACCGACGATCGAATTCAGGATATCAATGAAAAGCAGCAGAAGGATTTTCGGAAATTCATCAAAGGCGGCCTTGCTTTAGTAGCTGCTGCCGGCTTGATATTGATCGCCCTTAGTTCTGTAGTGATTGTCAAAGAAGGGGAATATAAGGTAGTAAGGCAGTTCGGTGATGTCATTAAAATCCACGAAAGTCCCGGCTTGAAATTCAAGATACCGATGATTCAGGAGGTATCCACGCTTTCTCAAAAGAAAATGGTGTATGACGTGGATGAGAAGGAAATCACCACGCTTGATAAAAAAAGGATGATCATTGATAACTATGCTGTCTGGAGTATCTCTGACCCTGAGAAAATGATTTCCAATGCGAGAACAATGATGAGTGCGGAAGCGCGGATGGGAGAATTCATCTTTTCGATCGTCCGGGCGGAACTTGGGAAAATGAATTTTTCTGAAATCATCAATGAGGAAGAAAGTTCACGGGGAACATTGAACGAAGAAATTGCCAAGCGGGTGAATGAATACCTGGATCGTGATAATTACGGTATAGTCGTGGATGACGTCCGTATTAAGCGTTCGGATCTTCCTCAGGCGAACGAGGAGGCCGTGTTCAATCAGATGATCACGGACAGGGAGAAAATTGCCCAGACGTATTTGTCGGAAGGGGAAGCGGAAAAAAGCCGGATCCGGGCTTCTGTGGATAGAGAAGTCAAAGAGATGCTGTCTACAGCCAGGGCCGATGCGGAAAAGATCCGGGCGGAAGGTGAACAGGAGGCTGCGCAGATTTATAACAATTCCTTCTCTGAGGATCCTGAATTTTATCAATTGTACCGGACGCTGGAGTCATACAAGAAAACCATTGACGGTGAAACAACGATTATTCTGCCTCAGGGATCACCATACGCCGACCTGCTTCTCGGCTACTACGAATAACGGCGGGGTGCGCCTTTTCCTTCTCTCCATGAATCATGGTAGAATGAAGGAAAAGGCGTTTTCTTTAAGGGAACACTGGAATAATTACGCTGGAAAATGCAGACGCTCCTCTTTACAGGAGAGAAAGGCATTTCCAGTTAAGGAGTGAGTTTATGGCTGAGAAAGTTGTATTGATTGATGGAAACAGTATTGCTTACCGGGCCTTTTTTGCCCTGCCGCTGCTGAATAATGATAAAGGTGTATACACGAACGCCGTCTATGGTTTTACGACAATGCTGCTTAAAATACTGGAGGAAGACCAGCCCGATCATCTTCTTGTCGCATTTGATGCCGGGAAAACGACTTTTCGTCATGAAACGTACCAGGAATACAAAGGTGGAAGGCAGAAAACACCATCTGAGCTGTCCGAACAGTTTCCTGTACTTAAGGAACTGCTCAATGCGTTTGGAGTGAAATATTATCAGCTTCCGAACTTTGAGGCAGATGATATTATCGGTACGCTGGCAACCCAGGCTGGAGAGAAAGGTCATGAGGTGAAGGTCATCTCCGGAGACAAGGATCTTCTACAGCTGGTTAATGATCAGATCACGGTCAGCCTTACGAAGAAAGGGATTACGAACGTCGATACATATACCCCTTCTTTCCTGATGGAAAAAATGGAGGTGCGGGCAGATCAGATTATCGACTTGAAAGCCCTTATGGGAGATAACTCCGATAACATCCCGGGTGTTCCCGGTGTTGGAGAGAAAACGGCCGTTAAGCTGCTGAAGCAGTTTGATACGTTGGAAAACCTGTATGAGAACCTGGACGAGGTCAGTGGTAAAAAGCTGAAAGAAAAGCTGGAGACAAACCGCGGCAATGCTTTCATGAGTCAGCAGCTCGTAACCATCGAGAGAAATGCCCCGATTGAAGTCAGCGTCGATACGATTGGCTTTGAAGGATATCAAACGCAGCAGGTGAGCGGTTTCTTCAAAGAACTCGGCTTCCAGTCACTCCTTCCGAGGATCCAGGAAGGGGGAGAAGGAAAGTCTGTCGCAGAGGCGCTGCCGGAGATCGATGTTGAGGTTGTAGAAGAGGTTACTTCTGATTTATTCACTGGTGCAGAAGCCCTTGTCGTGGAAATGCTTTATGAAAATTATCATACCGCTCCAGTTGAAGGGATTGCCATCGTCAATGACGATTCCAAAGTCGTCGTTTCCATGGAGAATGCGGTGAAATCAGAAGCATTCGTCTCCTGGGCGGAGGATGCGTCCAAGGAAAAATGGGTCTTCGATGCAAAACAGACCGCTGTAGCTCTCATGAGACATGACGTGGACATCAAAGGGATCAGCTTTGATCTGCTTCTTGCTTCCTACCTGCTGAACCCTTCTGAAAATAATCATGATATTCCCGCCATCGCCCATCGAATGGGGGAGACCGCGGTCCAATATGATGAAGAGGTCTACGGAAAAGGAGCGAAAATGAAGCGACCGGACGACGATCAGGTCGTCTACGAGCATATTGCAAGGAAGGCTGCCACCCTGTATAAGCTGAAAGGGAATATGGAGGAACAGCTGAAGGCTAATGAACAGTTTGAGCTTCTCGTTGAGCTGGAAATGCCTCTGGCTGTTATTCTCGGACGTATGGAGCACCGGGGCGTCTCAGTGGATGTCGGCCGTCTGCAGGAAATGGGGGCAGAGCTTGAAGAGCGTTTGAATAAAGTAGAACAGGAAGTCTATGAGCTGGCGGGCGAAGAGTTCAATTTGAATTCTCCAAAACAGCTTGGACCGATTTTGTTCGAAAAACTCGGCCTTCCTGTCATTAAGAAAACGAAAACAGGCTATTCCACCTCCGCAGATGTATTGGAACAGCTGGAGGATCAACACGAAATCATTTCTAAAATTCTGTTGAACCGTCAGTTGTCCAAGTTGAAATCCACCTATATCGAAGGACTGCTGAAGGTCGTTCATGAAGATACCGGTAAGATCCACACCCGTTTCAATCAGGCGCTTACCCAGACAGGACGGTTGAGTTCCACGGATCCGAACCTGCAGAACATTCCGATCCGGCTTGAGGAAGGACGGAAAATCCGCCAGGCGTTCATTCCGTCCAGAGAAGGCTGGGTCATGTTTGCCAGTGACTATTCCCAGATTGAACTGCGTGTGCTGGCTCACATTGCAGGGGATGAGAAGCTGATTGAAGCATTCCGGGCGGATAAGGACATTCACACGCAGACCGCCTCGGAAGTCTTCGGCGTGCCGGCTCCGGACGTTACGGGTAACATGCGCAGACAGGCGAAAGCCGTCAACTTCGGCATTGTCTATGGAATCAGCGATTATGGTTTGTCTCAGAGTCTCGGTATTCCGAGAAAAGAAGCGCAGGCGTTCATTGATAAATATTTGGAAAGTTATCCGGGAGTCAAAACCTACATGGAGGAGTCTGTCCGTGAAGCGAAGGAAACGGGCTATGTGCGGACGTTCATGAACCGCCGGCGTTATCTTCCGGATATTACAAGCCGGAATTTCAATAAGCGCAGCTTTGCTGAACGGACGGCAATGAATACCCCGATCCAGGGAAGTGCGGCCGATGTCATTAAAAAAGCCATGATCGATCTGGAAGAAAAGCTCCAGGAAGAAAAGATGGAAGCAAGAGTTCTCCTGCAGGTGCACGATGAACTCATCATTGAAGCGCCGGAAGCCGAAGTTAAAAAGCTGGAAACGCTCGTCGCAGACGTTATGGAAAACACCGTAGAGCTTGATGTACCATTGAAAGTGGATTCCTCTTATGGAAATACATGGTACGATGCGAAATAAGTAAGGAGAATGAAAGATGCCGGAATTACCAGAAGTGGAAACTGTAAGAAAAACTTTAAAGCATTTAACCGTAGGAAAAGAAATAAAGGATGTCTCCATTTTCTGGGGGAACATCATTAAACAGCCGAAGGATCCCAATGCCTTCGGTGACCTGCTTAGAGGACAGTCCATCATCGATATCGATCGTAAGGGGAAGTTTCTCATTTTCCACCTTGATGACATTGCCCTCGTTTCCCATCTGCGGATGGAGGGGAAATTCGGCGTTTATGATGGAACACTTGAGAAACCGAAGCATACCCATGTGATTTTTCACTTTACAGATGGAACAGAGCTCCGCTACAACGATGTCCGGAAGTTCGGGACGATGCATGCGTTTAAAAAGGGCGAGGAAGCCTTGAATAAACCACTGGTCCAGCTCGGTCCCGATCCATTTGACGAAGCTTTCACCCTCGATTATTTTCATCAGAGGCTGCTGAAAACGAGCCGCAACATGAAGGCGGTGCTCCTTGATCAGTCCATTGTTGCCGGTCTTGGCAATATCTATGTAGACGAAGCGCTGTTCCGAGCCGGACTTCACCCAGAGAGAATTGCCAATACATTGACGAGAGAAGAGGCCGAAAGCATCCGGGAAGCGAGCATCACTGTCATTCTGGAGGCGATTGAGCAGGGAGGCACGACGATACGCTCCTACTTAAACAGCCAGGGTGAAATCGGAATGTTCCAACAGCAGCTCCGTGTGTATGGAAAGCAGGATATGGAGTGCCTGAACTGTGGGACACCGATTGTTAAAACGAAAGTCGGCGGCAGGGGCACGCACGTCTGTCCAGTCTGCCAGCCGCTTCACGTATCTGAATAAACAGCCATATACTATCCCACTTCCATGTTAAAGGAGTGGGCGGTATGGGCATCGGGATGTTCATTTTTTTATTTGTGACAGCCGTGAGTGTCGACAGCTTCGGGATTGGCTGTGTGCTCGGGTTGAAAAAAGTAAAACTCGCATTCTGGGGCATTGTGGTGATTGCCTCTGTTTCAGGTATGGTTTTTCTTCTTTCCTCCTACTTTGGTCAGCTGCTCGTTCATGTTGTCAAACCGGAGATGGCGGAAAAGGCTGGAGCGGTGGCCTTAATTGCCATCGGCATTTATTTTTTAAGACAGTTTTTTAAAAAACATACTGAGGATCAGCAGGACCCCTGGCTGAACCCTGCAAAAGTTTTGAATGATCCGGTGACCGCTGATGTGGATAGGTCCGGAGGGATTCAAGGAAAAGAAGTGTGGCTGCTTGGAACCGCCCTCTCCCTTGATACTATAGGGGCGGGCATCAGCGGAGCGCTGATCGGTCTTCCCGTTCTATTGACGGGTGGGCTTATCGCTTCATCCACGTTTCTCATGCTTGGAACTGGGATGATGGCCGGTGCAAAACTGACGAACAGGGTGGAAAGCATCTCCATTCTCCCGGGGGTTCTATTAATAATCATCGGCTTGATCAAGCTATCGTAAAGGAAGGGTTTTATGACACTGGTCATTGGTTTAACCGGTAGTATCGCAAGTGGAAAAAGTACCGTATCTCGCATGTTTGATGAGTGGGAGATTCCTGTCATCGATGCGGATCAAATATCAAGGGATGTCGTCCGCCCCGGTGAGCCCGCCTACGAGGACATCGTACGGGTTTTTGGGAAAGACGTCCTTTTTGATGATGGAACACTGGACCGGAAAAAGCTCGGGAAGGTGATCTTCAGCAGTGAAGAACGAAGGAAAGAACTGAACGGCATCGTTCACCCTCGTGTCCGGGAAGAAATGATCCGGCGGCGGGAATCTTATAAAACAAAAGAAGCCGATGCTGTCGTCCTGGATATTCCCCTTCTATATGAGAGTGGACTGACGGATTATGTAGAAAAGGTGCTTGTCGTTGCGGTCGATGAGGAAACGCAGCTCCAAAGGCTGATGGAACGGGATGCCTCATCGAGGGAAGATGCGCAGGAGCGGATCGCTTCGCAGATTCCTGTCACCCGCAAAGCGGAAATGGCGGATGCGGTGATCGATAATAATGGAACAAAAGAGGAAAGCTTTCTCCAATTAAGAGACATACTTCACCGGTGGGACCTCGTATAATAACACGTCTGAGAAAGACGTGTTATTTTTGTGTAAAATTATTGAACCCACTTCAAAAGCGCTTACAATATGTTATACTATTCCTAGAAATGATCCAAAAAGTATATCATATATAGGGGGCTGGAACATCATGGGGAAAACAAAGATCGCC
Organism: Halobacillus sp. AWH4_228; assembly: GCF_056158365.1. Classification (NCBI taxonomy): domain Bacteria; kingdom Bacillati; phylum Bacillota; class Bacilli; order Caryophanales; family Bacillaceae; genus Halobacillus; species Halobacillus sp. AWH4_228. The sequence continues at coordinate 1,429,266 of NZ_JBSWTE010000001.1, forward strand.
ATTAATGGCTTGGGAAGAATCGGACGTATGGTATTCAGACAGGCGGCAGTAGATGATACCGTGGAGCTTGTGGCTGTCAATGCCAGCTATCCTGCTGAAACGATCGCTCACATGGTGAAATATGACAGTGTTCATGGACGATTCGACGGAGAAGTACGTACGATTCCTGAAGGGTTAATGGTAAATGGGAAGAAAATCAAGCTCTGTTCTACGAGAAACCCGGCTGAGCTCCCTTGGAAAGAGCTTGGTGTGGACATCGTAATCGAAGCTACCGGGAAGTTCCGTACGAAGGATGAGGCTGCTCTCCATCTGGATGCAGGCGCAAAAAAAGTCATCATTACAGCTCCGGGTAAGGAAGTCGATGCGACCATTGTGATGGGGGTCAATGAGGATTCCTATTCCCCTGAAACGCATGATGTTATTTCCAATGCTTCCTGCACGACCAACTGTCTGGCGCCGGTAGTCAAAGTGCTGGAAGATGAATTCGGTATTGAAAACGGCTTGATGACGACGGTTCATTCTTTTACCAATGATCAGAAGAACCTGGATAACCCTCACAAGGATCTGCGGAGAGCCCGAGGGTGTACACAGTCGATCATACCGACCTCCACAGGAGCAGCCAAAGCCCTGGGAGATGTCATTCCAAGTATGAAGGGAAAGTTGAATGGAATGGCTTTACGTGTACCGACACCGAACGTCTCTTTAGTGGACTTAGTCGTCGATCTAAAGAAAGCGGTTACGAAGGAAGAGTTGAATGAAGCGTTCGCATCTGCCTCACAGAGGGACATGAAAGGCATTCTGGAGTACAGCGATGAACCTCTGGTATCCATTGATTACACGACCTCTCCGTCTTCCGCCATCATTGATGGGCTGTCCACACAGGTGATGGAAGGCTCAAAAGTGAAAGTGCTTGCCTGGTATGATAATGAGTGGGGCTACTCCTGCCGCGTTGTTGATCTGGCCAAATATGTGGGAAAATTATTGAAACAGGAAAGGACGGCGAGAGTGTCTTAAAGGACGCCTCTGATTCCAGGTGAAGACTCTTCACGGCCCTTTTCAGGCTTCTTAAATATATCTTGCAAAAACGGGATAAACCCTTTATACTTTCTTTTGAACTTCTGAATTTCAAAAATCTTCATGTCTACTCAAAGGGTTAGGACCTCTCAGGACTAACTTTCCCCCGTGGTAGTACATGGCCGCAATTTCAGAGGGGAAGAAGTTAATGTACAAAGGGGGATCCGTTATGGATACAATGGGAAGACACGTAATTGCTGAACTATGGGATTGCAATGAATCAAAATTGAACGATATGTCGTATATAGAACAGGTTTTTGTTGATGCTGCACTGAAAGCCGGTGCAGAAGTGAGAGAGGTGGCTTTTCACAAGTTTGCCCCTCACGGTGTTAGTGGAGTTGTTATCATTTCAGAGTCACATCTGACGATACACAGCTTCCCGGAGCACGGATATGCAAGCATTGACGTGTATACGTGTGGAGACCGGATCGATCCGAATGTAGCTGCGCACTACATTGTGGAAGCTTTGGAAGCCGGCCGGAATGAAACGGTTGAAGTACCAAGAGGAATGGGTCCTGTAGAAGTCAAGGAAGCCCGTGCTCTGTAAACGCACAAAACGAGAAAGTCATGCAGAAGGTTCTGCATGGCTTTTTTTTCTGCTTACCTATTGGATCAGGCTGTCTGCCCTCTCCTTCTGTAAAACCGTTTCTAATTTTTTAAAGTCATGTTAAAATAAATTAAGATTATGTCGAATGGACTGAAGGAGTCAGATTAGTGAAAGCATTTATTTCCAGGTATCTCAGCACTCATTCCGAAACCAGTGAACAGCATAAGGACACGGCCCTTATCACACACTATTACAAAGCCAAGCATGATGAGGTTTTCCGCGCCGTGGAAGAAATGTTCCCTTCACCATCTGAGATCAAAGCCGTCTCCAGGGAGCGCGGAGAACTGACGATCACTTATAAAGGAAAGCGGCGGGCGTTTGTTGTCGCAACAATTATTATGGTCCGTCCGTTCCGCACGGCCGTGGACTTTTCGGTCACCACTGATTCAGGAGGCCCTGTGGATTTCGGCTACAGCCGTAATCTGATCGTGCAGTTCTATGAACAGCTGGACCGGCAGTTTACAGCTGTGGATCCCGGATGATCAGATGATGAAACGAAGACGATGTGGAGTTGATCAAAGGTGAAGTGTCCAAACTGTCACTACAAAAGCACGAAAGTGCTCGATTCAAGACCAATAGAGGAAGGTCAGACAATCAGAAGACGGAGAGAGTGTGAACAGTGCGGCTTTCGTTTTACAACGTTTGAGCGGATTGAAGAGGTCCCTCTGATTGTCGTGAAAAAAGAGGGAACGCGGGAGGAATTCAGCAGGGAAAAGTTGATGCGTGGGTTGATCAGAGCCTGTGAAAAGCGTCCGGTTGAAGTGGAAAAGCTTGAAGCCGTTACGCTTGATATTGAAAAGGAACTGAGGAACCGCGGCGTTTCAGAAGTGCTGAGTGAGGATATCGGTGAAATGGTCATGGGCCGTCTCTCCGAAGTTGATGAAGTGGCCTACGTCCGGTTTGCGTCCGTTTACCGGCAGTTTAAGGATATAAACGTATTTATTGACGAATTGAAGGAATTAATTAAAGATGATCATGACGAATGAGCCTGAGCCGGCTCATTTTCTTTTTCATAGATTTGGATGAACGAAGGAGGTGTAGACGATGAATCATTCCATTGGCAGACTGCTGCCTGTAGACGGTTTTAAAATCAGGAACGGCGGAGAAATGCCTCGAAATTTTCATCGTTCGTTATCCCATCTATACCAACCGATTGTTGGACGTCTGGCTGTATCTCTCTACCATATACTGCTTTCTGAAGCGGATCTTGCGGATCAGGATGCGATTCAGACCCACCATTCATTGATGGCTTACCTTTCCGCTCCTCTGGATAAAATTTATGAAGCCAGGGGGAGGCTGGAGGCTCTTGGATTGCTGAGAACGTTTCGGTCGAACGAAGAGAGCGATCAGACCGTCTATATATATGCGGTCCATCCCCCTTTTACGCCGGAGGAATTTTTCCAGGATGACATGCTCGCGCTTCTCCTGACCCATGAGTTGGGTCAGGAGAAGTATGAACAGGTAAAAAGCCGATTTGTTAAGCCCGAGCCTTCGGTGGAAGGATATGAAGAAATCACGGCTTCTTTCGACGAAGTGTTTCATCATAAAATGATAGAGTCTGTGCAGAGGGAAACCGAAGTGATTGCGGAGCAGAAGCGTTTTCAGGAATACCGCGGTCCACGAACCTCGGAAAGCCGCGTCGATTTCACCTGGCTCCGCCAAGCCCTTCAGAAGAGAATGTATCCAAGTGAACGGATTTTGACGGGGCGGAATAAGAAACTGATCATTCAGCTGGCGACGTTGTATGATTTGTCCAACGTGGAATTGGAAAAAGCGGTGACATGGGCTATAGATGAAAATCACTGCTTGGTCGAGGAAGAGTTTAAGGCTGCCTGTCACGATTTTATGAAAGAAGAAAAAAATGTACAGCCCGCCTCTGTCGATGATCGTGAGAAATGGGCCTCCATGGAAAAAGAGACGACAGGATCCAAGGAAGACCAGTTTGTTGAAATGCTCGAGCAGATTTCTCCGAGGGAGCTCCTTGAGGATTTGTCCAATGGCAACCGTGCATCGGAACAGGATTTGAAGCTGATCCGGGATGTTATGACCGAACAAGGCATCACAGCCGGGGTTATGAACGTGCTTGTCCATTATGTGATGTTGAAAACGGATATGAAACTGTCGAAATCCTACATGGAAAAAATCGCCAGTCATTGGGCGCGTAAAAACGTGACCACTGTGCGCCAGGCCATGAATCTGGCCAAGGCAGAACATCAGAAATATCAGCAGTGGGGCCGTCAGAAAACACAGAAGCGGACTTCCCAAAAAGACGAAGTTATTCCTGTCTGGTTTAATAAACAGGAAGAGAAGCAGCCTGCCGCCGCGTCTGCTGAGCCTCAGGTCGATAAAGAAGATATCGCAGCCAGAATCGCGAGGCTGACCAATAGAGGAAACTAGAGTAAGGGGTGAATGGAATGGAGCCCATTCAGCAATCGTTGAAAAAATGGATGAAAGATAACAAGCAGTTTCAGCAGCGCTACAATCAAATGAAAGCGGAAGTCCTGGGCTCTGCTGAAGTCCAGCGTCTGATGCATGAAAATGAAGGCCTGGATGAAAAAGCGGTGGAGAAGCATTTGATCAAGCTTTATGAATACCAGACCCAATCGAAAAACTGCGAAAAATGTCCGTCGAGGGAGGGGTGTATCAACATCCTGCCCGGATACGTTCCATCGTTGGAGGTGGAGGGAACCGACATCAAACTGATTTATGATAAATGCAGACGCCAGCGTTCACAGGAACAGCAGTCGTATCAGAAATCATTGGTAAGCAGCCTGCATATGCCGAGAGAAATCCTGGAAGCATCGCTGGAACGAATGGATCTGGAAGACCCCGACCGCGGAGGGGCGGTAGCGCAAACCGTCCAGTACATTGAAACGCTCGGGGATGAGCTTCCTGCAAAAGGCCTGTATTTCCATGGACCGTTCGGTGTAGGGAAAACGTATTTCCTCGGGGCCATTGCCAATGCTCTCAGTGACAAGCAGATCCCATCGATGATCATTTATATGCCTGAATTTGTAAGGGAAATGAAATCATCCATCAAAGATGATTCCCTCAATGATAAAATTACCGCCTTTAAGGAAACGCCGGTGTTAATGCTGGACGATATCGGAGCAGAATCCCAGTCGGCCTGGTTCAGGGATGAGATATTAGGCAGTATCCTGCACTATCGGATGATGGAGCGTCTGCCCGTCTTTTTTACGTCCAACTATACGCTGAACGAACTTGAAAAAGTGTTGATGACAAGCAGCCGCGGCGATGTGGAACAAGTGAAAGCCAAGCGGATTACCGAACGGATCAAACAGCTGAGTGAACCGGTTTATGTCGGCGGTCAGAACAGACGTTCATAAATCTTTGCGAACAGGAAGGTCAGTGACATGATTTACCCATCCCTCTCATAAATATAACAAAGAAAAGACGAGCCGGTCTTGATGATATTTTCTATGCTTCCGGGAAGCATTGATGATAGACATAGGATGGAAAGTCGGGATGAGGGGGGAATTCTGGTGTTTGACTTATCTTTTTCCAAGCGTCTGGAAGCCGAAACGTTTTATAATGCCATCGTTTCCGAGCAGAAGCTGTGGGTTTATGAGGAGAACGGGAAACATTTTTCTGTCACATTGATGCATGCTTCCTCAAGGGAGTCGGCCTATGTGGATGTCGTGCGTGCGCTGCATCATGTTGTCAGGAAAAGGAAAATTCCTGCCTGGATGGAAGGGGTCCTCCGGTTCTCCTATCATTTCGAGGATGCCGATGAAATTCAGCGCATTCTTGAGATTGAGCAGGACTTTGACTCCCATCCTCCTGCGGGTCTGCGGCTTCCGCCTATTCACCACTACATCAAGTCCTATATACAGGAGTACGTGCATGTAAGGGATACCGTCCTGTTTGATGACTTGAGTGCCGGCTGTCTGGCACATGTCCACAGGTGCCTGACGGATTACACAGGCAAGGTCATTGATGAGTATAAGCAGGAGGAATCGTATCAGCTGCTGGTCGATTCGTGGCGTCACCGTGTTCATCATCAGGATACGGGGGTGCAGCTTCTTCATATTCTCGATGACCGTGGACTGACTTACTTCCATGATGAAGGCAATCCGCTGAGTGATTCGGAGACGCGTCTCTACCAAAAGCAGTACCCGGATGAAGCCGTGTCTGATCTTCCTCTTGAATGGCCGGTCACGCCGGCGCTCGTCCATGCTCCAGAGGAAATCATTATTTACTCCGATCAGGCGGAGAATTCCAATTTGGAACTGCTGATGAATATCTTTGAGGAAAAGGCTGTCTGGAAGCCCAAATCGCAATTTCCTTTTTAAAGCCCTTGATTTCCTTTTCGCAAATGGATATAATACGTACATATTAAATCAATGGCTTTGATAAGGATACGAACGGAAAGTGGCGTATGATCAGAGAGGGGAGTCATCGGCTGGAAGCTCCTTCTTAACGGCTTATCGTTTACCACCTTGGAGCCCTGTCTGTGAAATGATTCAGAGTAATGGACAGCGACTGATCCGCGTTAAGGATAATGAAGCCGCAGCCTTGCGAGGATGCGGGAACCTGGGTGGAACCACGAGAGACAACGCTCGTCCCTTAGCACTATGCTGAGGGATGGGCGTTTTTTTATATTTATTTAGAAAAGGAGTGTTACACATGGCGGATGCGATTCAAATCAAGTTCCCAGACGGAAACATCAAGGAGTTTGAGAGAGGGACGACAGGTGAAGACATCGCTAAATCGATTTCTTCAGGCTTGAAAAAGCAGGCCCTGGCCGTAAAGCTGGACGGCGAACCCTACGACCTGCGACGTCCGATTGAACAGGATGGGGAAATTGAGATTCTTACCTATAAAAATCCAGAAGGCTTGGAAGTGGTGCGCCACTCTACAGCCCACCTGATGGCACAGGCCGTTAAACGCCTTTATGGAAACGTCAAACTTGGCGTTGGTCCGGTCATTGAGAATGGGTTTTATTATGATATCGATATGGAGGAATCCCTGACACCGGAAGATCTTCCGAAGATCGAAAAGGAAATGCAGAAGATTGTAGATGAAAACCACGAAATCGAACGCATAGAGCTTTCAAGAGAGGAAGCGATCGAAAAGTATAAGGAAATCGGCGATGAGCTGAAGCTTGAACTGATCGAAGCTATCCCTGAAGGCGAACAGGTGACGATTTATCAGCAGGGGGAATTCTTTGATCTCTGCCGCGGCGTTCACGTTCCACAGACAAGTAAAATCAAGGTCTTCAAGCTGTTGAGCATTTCCGGTGCCTACTGGAGAGGGGACAGCGACAACCAAATGCTTCAACGTATTTACGGAACGGCCTTTGAGAAAAAAGCCCATCTGGATGAATACCTGCAGATGCTTGAAGAAGCGAAGGAACGCGATCACCGTAAGCTCGGTAAGGAACTGGAGATCTTTACGATCAATCAGAAGGTCGGTCAGGGACTTCCAATGTGGCTGCCAAAAGGCTCAACCATTCGTCGCACGATTGAGCGTTACATCGTAGATACAGAAGAGCGCCTGGGATATGATCACGTGTATACACCTGTTCTGGGAAGTGTTGACCTGTACAAAACAAGCGGACACTGGGATCACTATCAGGATGATATGTTCCCGACAATGGAAATGGACAACGAAGACCTTGTTCTTCGACCGATGAACTGCCCGCACCATATGATGGTTTATAAAAATCAGATGCACAGCTACCGGAACCTGCCTGTCCGTATTGCTGAGCTGGGTACGATGCACCGTTATGAAATGTCCGGAGCTCTTGCCGGCCTGCAGCGTGTGCGTGCCATGACATTGAATGATGCGCATATTTTTGCCCGCCCGGATCAGCTGAAAGATGAATTCAAGCGTGTAGTCCGTCTCGTTCAGGAAGTCTACCGTGATTTCGGTATCAACGATTACTACTTCCGTCTGTCCTACCGTGACCCGGAGGATAAGGAGAAGTACATCGACAATGATGCGATGTGGGATAAAGCGCAGGGGATGCTGAAAGAAACGATGGAAGACATGAAACTGGAGTATGTGGAAGCCGAAGGGGAAGCTGCTTTCTACGGTCCGAAACTGGATGTTCAAGTGAAAACAGCGCTTGGTAAGGACGAAACGCTTTCGACGGTCCAGCTGGACTTCCACCTTCCGGAACGCTTTGATCTGACATATGTCGGGGAGGATGGAGCCGATCACCGTCCGGTCGTTATTCACCGTGGTGTCGTGTCGACGATGGAACGTTTTGTTGCCTTCCTTATTGAAGAATACAAAGGCGTCTTCCCGACATGGCTGGCCCCTGTCCAGGCGAAAATCATTCCTGTATCTGCCGACGTCCATCTGGATTATGCGAAAAAACTGGAAGATGAACTTCGGGAAGCCGGTGTGCGTGTCGAAGTGGATGAGCGGAATGAAAAGATCGGCTATAAAATCCGTGAAGCACAAATGCAGAAAATCCCGTTCCAGCTTGTCGTTGGAGATAAGGAAATCGAAGACCATGCGGTAAACGTCCGCCGATACGGAGAACAGGACTCTGCTACAAAATCTGTAGACACATTCAAGTCTGAAATCAAAAATGAAATTGAGCAGAAGCTTCTGAGAAAGTAATCAGATGAAGCGGAGACGTTTTTGTAAACCTATACCAAGGTGAGTTCTCATCCTGGTATGGGTTTTTATCATTTTATCTCGCTTTGTTTTCACGCTGGTTATCCACGGGCAGAGGCCGCTTCTTTCTTCTCCAGGTATTGGTTTGCAGGAAAGGGATTGATTTTTATCTTGATTTCGATTATCCTTGATTAGGTAGTCAGATAAACAACATTTGATTGTTGACATGCATCATCAGGCATGCTATTATTGTTTAGGTAACTGAATGAACGGATCTAGAGACAAGTAGGAGCACCCGCTTCTCACCTGATCGACGCTGATAAAGCAGTTGGCAGGTCACTAATTCCTTAAATGTTAGGATACGTGTGGGTGCAGAATATGTACCGACACTTTTTTTATTTTCAGCAGGAATCTTGTCGATGACAGATCTCATATAAGTTTTCTAAAACTATTTGGAGGTGGCTCGATATTAGCAAGGATAACATGAACGTTAATGAAAAAATCCGTGCCCGTGAAGTCCGTCTGATCGACGTGAATGGTGAGCAGCTTGGAGTTAAATCCCGTAACGAAGCGCTTGATATTGCAGCAAATGCAAATCTTGATCTTGTTATGGTGGCCCCAAATGCGAAGCCTCCGGTTTGCCGAGTGATGGACTACGGAAAATATCGTTTCGAGCAGCAGAAGAAAGAAAAAGAAGCTCGTAAGAAACAAACCGTCATCAAAGTGAAGGAAGTGCGTCTCAGTCCAGGGATTGAAGACCACGACTTCAACACAAAACTTCGTAACGCACGCAAGTTCTTGTCTAAAGGTGACAAAGTGAAAGCATCTGTCCGTTTCCGCGGACGTGCCATCACCCACAAAGAACTAGGGCAGAAAGTACTCGAACGCCTGGCTGAAGAGTGCAAAGATGTCGCCCAAGTTGAGACCAAGCCTAAAATGGAAGGTCGCAGCATGTTCTTAATGCTTGCTCCTCTCGGTGAGAAGTAAGACAAAGTATCAAGTTTAAAGGAGGAAATTCACATGCCAAAAATGAAGACCCATAAAGGTTCTCAAAAACGCTTCAAAAAAACTGGGACAGGTAAAGTGAAACGTTCCCACGCTTTCACAAGCCACTTGTTCGCGAACAAATCAACTAAGCAAAAGCGTAAGCTTCGTAAAGAGGCACTGGTTTCTGCAGGAGACTACCGCCGTATCAAGCATATGCTTCCGAAAGACTAATAAAGACTGATTTAATTAGGAGGGATTACCATGCCACGAGTTAAAGGTGGAACAGTGACACGTCAACGTCGTAACCGTGTCCTTAAACTAGCAAAAGGTTATTATGGTTCAAAACATGCACTATTTAAAACTGCTAAACAGCAGGTAATGAAATCAGGACAGTACGCTTACCGCGACCGTCGTCAGAAAAAGCGCGATTTCCGTAAGCTTTGGATCGCTCGTATCAACGCTGCAGCGCGTTTGAACGACATTTCCTACAGCCGTCTTATGCACGGTCTTAAACTTGCGGGTATCGAAGTGAACCGTAAGATGCTTGCTGACCTTGCTGTCAACGACGCCCAAGGTTTCGCAAGTCTTGCAGAGCAAGCAAAATCTGCTCTTAAGTAATTTTATGAGAAAGAGCCATTTCCGTCCGGTTGGAAATGGCTCTTTTTTTATACCCTGTTCGAATACATAAGGGGAGCGTGAAGGTGATGATGTATGCAGGATTGTATTACTTCGGAGTGAATATCTGGCTGTTTATCCTGATGGGGGTGGACAAAAAGAGGGCTGGAGAACAGAAGTGGAGAGTGCCTGAAAAGCGGTTATGGATGGCAGCTTTGCTGGGAGGCGCATTAGGAGGAGTACTCGGGATGAAGGTGTTTCGTCATAAGACGAAGCATAAATCGTTTGCCGTCGGTTTCCCATTCCTCATAGCCGCGCATGTCGTGTTGACCGGGTGTTTGTACGTGCGGTTCTATACCTGAGTATCCTGTCATAAGATGTAGGCAGGGAGGGGATTGACGTGGGCGGGACAACGACAGCAGTGCTGGCATGGTTGGAACATCAGGAAGCCTGGGCGCCGCTCTTGTTTATCGGAATTCATCTGCTTCGGCCTTTTTTGTTTCTCCCGGTCATGCTTGTCTGCATAACCGGAGGCGTGTTGTTCGGACCGATTGCGGGTACCGCGTACTCGGTGATTGGAACGATGATATCCAGCCTGTTGTTTTACCGGACGATCCGTATGGTGCCTTGGGTGATGAAAAGGATGGCGGGAATCAAGGAACGATGGATGAAAAAACAGGCATCCCTGTCCGTCAAGCAGGTAGCTGTGCTGCGTCTTGTTCCTTTTATTCACTTTCACCTGTTGTCGTATTGTCTTATTGAGAGCAGCGCAGATTTTAAGGATTATGCGAAATCATCTTTATTTGCTAATTTTCCGCTTGCCTTTATTTACACCTCTGTCGGTCAGTGGGTCACGCTTTTTTCGCTGCCGATGATGGTCGCTTTTTCAGGCGCGCTTGTTGGTGTAAGTTTCATGATCCGGAAGAAAAGTGAAGTGTTTCTATGGAACGATTTCTTCCAGACGAATCCATAAAAGAACAACCCTCTGCAGCAAAGGGCAGAGGGTTGTTTTAATGGAAGTCATCGTTATTTTTCAAGGGATGGATAATCAGCCGGTTGATCGGGTACTTCCATTCGATGGAAGCATGCGGATAACGGAGGAGGATTTCTTGTTCCATAAAGTATATATCCTCCCGTTCGAGCCCTTGAAGCTTGTTCGGGTCGTGGGCGCTTACATTGATCGTAACGACCTCAAAGGCATCTTCGGTTGTCCCTAAATATTTTTCCCCTTCAAACACATGACCTTTCAAAGTCATCAGGAAATTCTCTTTCGTATCTTCCTGGTTATCATGAAAGTAAAATTCTTTTTTATCCCGGGCAAGATCCAGCTTTCTCCTTGGATTGACGATGAATTTATAAGCGGTGTACATAATAAAGGCTATCGCCAGAAGCAGCAGCAGTCTGAACAAAAGGATGATCATGAACATCGGACTCCTTCCTTGAAGGTACGTGCCTCCTATACGTATCAGCATGTCTTTTTGTTTCAGAAAATGATACATTATTATCGATGATTTTTTTAGGAGGGACAACCAATGTTTTGGGAATCGTTATATCAGATGCAGGAAAAACTGGATCATTATATTGAACAGCAGCACAATTTGGAGAAAAGCGCTTATGTCGAATCCAAAATCCTGGCCTTATTTATAGAGCTTGGGGAGCTGGCGAATGAAACACGCTGCTTTAAATTTTGGAGTACGAAAGGGCCGAGCGCTCCATCGGTCATTCAGGAAGAGTATGTAGATGGGGTTCATTTCCTGTTGTCCCTTGGTTTGGATCTGGGCTTCCGCTATACCAGCCAGGAAGAAGAGGGCCGTTCTGTGACAGAGACGGAAGCATTTTTGGACGTATACAGCAGTGTGGAGACGTTTCGTCATGAACAGACGAAGGGAAACTACGAAAACCTGTTTCGTGCCTACGTATCCTTAGGGCGGACCATCGGAATTACGGCAGAGGATTTGAAAGAAGCGTATATAAATAAAAATGAAGTGAATTTTAAAAGACAGGACCAGGGCTATTGATCACAAAATGGCAGAATTTTTGTGAAATCGCTTCAAAAGGTTTATAATAACATTGGATAGAAAAAGGAGGATTTGAATACATATGGCTAAAAAAGATGAAACACTGCAGATGTTGAAAGATCTGACGGACGCGAAAGGTGTACCGGGAAACGAAAGGGAAGCCCGTGACGTCATGAAGCAGTACATCACTCCCTATGCGGATGAAGTCTTCACAGATAATCTTGGAAGTCTGATTGCGAAGAAAGTAGGAAATAAAAAGGGCCCGAGTGTTATGGTTGCCGGTCACCTCGATGAGGTAGGATTCATGGTTACCCGCATTGATGATCATGGCTATATTTACTTCCAGACCGTGGGAGGATGGTGGAGTCAGGTTATGCTCGCCCAGCGTGTCACGATCATGACACGCAATGGTGACCTCACCGGTGTGATCGGATCGAAACCACCGCACATCCTGCCTGCGGAGCAGCGTAAGAAGGCTGTGGAAATCAAGGATATGTTCATCGATATCGGCGCTTCCAGCCGTGAAGAGGCAATGGAATTCGGTGTGAAGCCGGGAGATTCTGTCGTTCCATATTTTGAATTCACACAGATGAAAAATGAAAAAATGCTGCTGGCTAAAGCATGGGATAACCGCATCGGCTGTGCCATTGCGATTGAAGTGCTGAAGCAGTTGAAAGGTGAAAAACACCCGAATACGGTTTACGGTGTCGGAACGGTTCAGGAAGAGGTCGGTCTCCGCGGTGCCCGCACATCCGCCAACCTGATCAACCCGGATATTGCTTTTGGTGTCGATGTCGGTATTGCCGGGGATACTCCGGGTGTATCGGACAAAGACGCTTCCAGTAAAATGGGAGACGGCCCGCAGATCATCCTGTACGATGCCTCTATGATTTCCCATAAAGGACTTCGTGATTTTGTTACGGATACAGCGGATGCGAACGACATTCCTTATCAGTTTGATTCCCTTGCCGGGGGTGGAACGGACTCGGGTGCCATCCACTTAAGCCATGACGGGGTTCCAGCTCTTTCTATTACGATTGCTACGCGTTATATTCACTCTCATGCGGCTATGCTTCACCGTGATGATTTTGAAAATGCGGTCCGCTTAATTGTAGAAGTTATTAAAGGCCTGGATGCGGATACAGTCAAAGAAATTACCTTCCAGTAATACTAAAAAGCCAGCCGTAAAGGGCTGGCTTTTTTCGTGCTTATTTCTGTTTTAAGCCTTGTTCTAATGTATCAAGAATTTCCTGGCGTTCTTGTTCATCGGATTCTTTCCACAGCATTTCAAAGAATACGCCAAGCCCGGGAAGCATTTTTTCCTCACCCTTCTGCAGGGCATCATCAATAGTGGCTTCAAGCTGTTCGGCATTATGATTGCTGACATTGGACAGAATCGCTGCGCGCAGATTTAAATTCATCGTCAAGTCCTCCTTTGTAATAGGATTCGAAAATTATTCATGATTAGTTTGACCAACCGTGGTGCGGCTATGTATGATGAATGAGAAATAAACAGGAAAAGAGGGACGATAATGCTCACTTCCTTACAAAATGCAAAAGTGAAGGATTGGAAGAAACTACATAAACGAAAGTATAGAAATCAAACAGGTACGTTTCTTGTAGAAGGGTTTCATCTGTTTGAAGAGGTGATGAAAAGCGGCTGGACCGTTAAAGAATTGATCGTCCGCGAAGAAACGGACATTGAACTTCCGGATGATATTCCTTATACGATTGTCAGCCGTGATGTTTTTGCGGCTGTTGCTGAAACCGAAACGCCTCAAGGAATTGCAGCGGTTGTCGCTAAAGAAGATTATACTTTTACGCCGGGAAGTCTTACTTTGATGCTGGATGCTGTCCAGGATCCGGGAAATATCGGGACACTGATCCGTACAGCAGATGCTGCCGGTTTCGACCAGGTCATTGTCGGTACGGGTTCTGTGGATATTTTTAATGATAAAGTGATCCGTGCTTCTCAAGGATCTCTGTTTCATTTACCGGTCTTAACAGGAGACCTCGGCGCTTACGTGCACGAATTGAAGGATCAGGGTGTGGAAATCTGGGCCTCTGCGCTGGAGAACGCCGTCTCATATAAAGAGCTGGCGGTTCCTGAGAAAGTTGCTTTAGTGGTTGGAAATGAAGGCAGCGGCATCTCTCAAGAACTTGTCGAGGCGGCAGATCAGCATGTGTATATCCCGATATATGGACAGGCGGAGTCGTTGAATGCTGCCATTGCGGGTGCTGTTCTTATGTATCATTTGAAAAGCTGAGGTTGCATCCAGCAGCAACTTTGACTATAATAAATGCAGTTCTAATAATTACATCGATCAATAGCTGAGATAGAGCAAAGTAAATGAATGGGAATCGTTTCAGGGAGGAAGCACCATAGACTGGGAGTGCTGCCATCGTGACATTCGTTGAAATTTCACTCTGGAGCTGGCCGTTTCGGCCCGGATGAACGTCCGTTATTTCATACAAGTGGGCACCACAGGTGTCAACAAGGGTGGTACCGCGAAACAAACCATACAAGTCTCGTCCCTTTTTACAGGGAGGGGGCTTTTTTTATTTTCATTAAAGGAGGAATTACTGATGAAGGAACGTTTAGAGCAGCTGAAACAGGAAGCGTTGCAGAAGGTGGAGAACGCTGATTCCATTCAAGGGTTGAAAGACATTCGTGTCGAGTATCTAGGGAAGAAAGGACCGATCACGGAAGTACTCCGCGGCATGGGCAAATTATCGAAGGAAGAGCGCCCGGTCATCGGACAGCTCGCCAATGACGTGCGTGAGAGCATTGCAGAAGCGATCGAAGCGAAACAGACAGGTCTTGAGGACGAGGCGCTTGAGAAACAGCTGGAAGAGGAAAGCATTGATGTAACCCTTCCTGCCCGTCCGGTTCACGTAGGCGGTCCGCACCTGTTGACGAGCATTGTAGAAGAAATTGAGGATTTATTCATCGGTATGGGCTTTGAAATCAAGGAAGGACCAGAGGTAGAAACCGATTATTACAACTTCGAGGCGTTGAATCTGCCGAAAGGCCACCCGGCCCGTGATATGCAGGATTCCTTCTATGTTACAGAAGAGTTGTTGATGCGTACCCATACCTCGCCTGTACAAGCAAGAACGATGGGGACAAGAAACGGTGCTGAACCTGTGAAAATGATCTGTCCTGGTAAAGTGTACCGCCGTGACACCGATGATGCCACGCACTCCCACCAGTTCACCCAGATTGAAGGTCTGCTTGTAGATAAGCATGTCCGCATGAGTGATCTGAAAGGCGTACTGAATGCATTTGCGAAGCAGATGTTCGGAGCGGAACGTGAAATCCGCCTTCGTCCAAGTTTCTTCCCGTTCACAGAACCATCGGTTGAGATGGATATTTCCTGTAAAGTGTGCGGTGGTAAAGGCTGTTCCGTCTGTAAGGGAACGGGCTGGATTGAAATTCTCGGCGGGGGCATGGTCCACCCGAACGTATTGGAAATGGCCGGCTACGATTCCAGCGAATACTCCGGCTTTGCTTTCGGAATGGGACCTGAACGGATCGCCATGCTGAAATACGGGGTCGACGATATCCGTCACTTCTATACCAACGATATCCGGTTCTTGGAACAGTATCATAAAGCTTAAGGGAGGAATGGAAAAATGCTTGTATCTTTAAACTGGTTGAACGAATACATTGATGTCAGCGCCTACTCTCCGGAGGACCTGGCTGAAATCATTACAAAAACGGGGATTGAAGTAGAAAGCGTAGAGCCTGCAGCAGAGGGCGTCACGGGGGTCGTGGTTGGACAAGTGACATCCTGTGTGCAGCATCCGAATGCGGATAAACTGAATCTCTGTCAGGTTGACGTTGGTGAAGAAATGCTTCAGATCGTATGTGGCGCGCCAAACGTGGCCGAAGGTCAGAAAGTCGCAGTCGCTGTACCGGGAGCTGTCCTTCCGGGGAACTTCAAAATTAAGAAAACGAAGCTCCGCGGGGAAGCCTCCAACGGGATGATCTGTTCCCTTCAAGAGCTTGGTGTGGATGAAAAGGATGTACCTAAGGAATATGCAGAAGGGATATTCGTATTCCCGGAGGATACAGAAATCGGTGCCGACGCTGTCTCTGAACTGAACCTTGATGATTTGATCATTGAGCTTGGACTGACTCCGAACCGTTCGGATGCGATGAGTATGGCGGGAGTGGCTTATGAAGTGGCTGCTGCGATTGACGGCGCCTACACACTGGCTGAAGAAAAAGTTGAAACCATTGATGAGAAAGCATCTGATCTGCTTACGGTTGAAGTAGACGACCCAGAGGCCAATCCTTATTACGGCGCTTTCGTCATCAAGGATGTTCAGGTCGGCCCATCACCGTTATGGATGCGCAACCGTCTGACAGCTGCTGGAATCCGTCCGATTAATAATGTTGTGGATATTACCAACTACGTGTTAATGGAGTACGGCCAGCCCCTTCACGCATTTGACTATGACCGCTTCGGTTCTCAAACCATCCGCACACGTCGAGCGGAAGATGGGGAGAAAATCGTCACATTGGATGACCAGGAGCGCACATTGAACAGCCGTCACCTGGTCATAACGAATGGGGAAAAACCGCATGCGATCGCCGGTGTGATGGGCGGAGCGGAATCGGAAGTCCAGGAAGACACGACAACGATCATCCTGGAAGCCGCGTATTTTGCCCCTTCTGTCGTTCGTGAAGCTTCCAAGGACCACGGGCTGCGCAGTGAATCAAGCTCACGTTTTGAAAAAGGGGTGGACCCTAACCGCGTAGAACGCGCCGGAAAGCGTGCCTGTGAGCTTCTTCAAAAGTATGCCGGAGGCCGTGTGCTGGAAGGGAATGCTTCCTTCGACAAGCTGGACCGTTCCGAAAAGCAGGTAACCGTCCATACGAGTGTGATCAACGACCGGCTCGGTACCGAGATTTCCAACGAGGAAATGGCTGATATTTTCCGTCGTCTGCAGTTTGTATACAACCAGGACGGCGGGCAGTTTGATGTAACGATTCCAACCCGCCGCGGCGATATCACCATTTTTGAAGATATCCTTGAGGAAGTTGCCCGTATCTACGGCTATGATAATCTGCCATTCACCCTTCCGGAAGGAGAATCACAGGCAGGCGGACTCACTGTGAATCAACAGTTGAAACGCCGCGTGAAAGCATACTTCGAAGGTGCAGGTCTTCACGAAACCATTACGTACTCCCTGACACATAAAGATAAAGCCGTTATGCTCGTCAGTCCGGAAGTAGAGGAAGCAGCCGAGAGCCCTGTAGGTCTGGCTATGCCGATGAGTGAGGATCACGCCTATCTAAGGTTGAGCATCCTGCCTGAATTGCTGGAATCCCTATCTTATAACGTTGCCCGTCGACAAGAGAACCTGGCCTATTATGAAGTAGGTACGGTATTCATCAGTGATGAGCAGGAAGTGACGAAACAGCCGTCCGAAATGCTGCGTGCCTCAGGAGCCCTTACCGGCGACTGGACATCTCATTTGTGGCAGCAGGAGAAAAAAGCGGTCGACTTCTTTGTCGTCAAAGGCATTGTCGAAGGTCTTGGAGATCAGCTCGGCCTTTCCTTCACTTACGAAAAGGCGAAACTGCCATCCATGCACCCGGGCCGTACAGCTGTCATCCGTCATGAAGGCCGTATCGCAGGCTTTGCTGGTCAGGTACATCCGAAGCTGCAGAAAGAATTCGGCTTGAAAGAAACTTACGTGTTCGATCTAAACCTTGAAGCCTTGTTCCAGTCTTATGAAAAAGAAGAGACGTTCCGTGTCATTCCGAGACATCCTTCTGTTTCAAGGGATATCGCGCTGGTCGTGGACGAGGATGTATCAGCAGGTGCGATTGAAGCGACGATTTCTGAAGCAGGTGCGCCGCTTGTGAAAGATGTTCAAGTGTTCGACGTCTATCAGGGAGAGCATCTGGAAGCTGGCAAGAAGTCCCTTGCCTTCCGTCTGCTTTATCTTGATCCTGTTCGTACTCTGAAAGACCAGGAAGTAGAAGAAGCCCATGAGCAAATCTTAGCTGCTGTTAAAGACAAGCACGAAGCAGAACTTCGCGGGTAATGCAAAACCCCCGCCGGGATGCCCCGGCGGGGGTTTTCTCTGTCATTTCACAAATTTCTTCGCTTTATCGGTGTTGGCAAAGTGGACTTTCGCCAGTTCATCGAGCTTGTCTTCTCCGTATGCTTTAATGACGGCGGCAGCGGCCTTATCCACTTTCCCTGAAGCGCCCTTTGGAATCGGCAGCCCCGTATCGAATTCAAGCGTGTCCATCGCTTTGACGAAAGCTGACCGGGCAATGATCGATCCAGCTGCAACGGCAATGGAATAGCTTTCCGCTTTCGTCATGAAGTAGACGTTTTCCTGAAGCTGCTGTTTTTCAGACCGCAGATGCTTTTGGTAGACATCCGGCTGGGAAAACTGGTCAATCAAAATTCCTTCCGGCTTTTCGGGGGCGATTTTTTCCAAAAGCCGGTTGATGGCCTGGTGGTGAAGGATCGTTTTCATTTTCCCCTGGCTCCATCCTTTTTTCTGCAGCTGGTTGTATTTTTTATTAGGCAGGCGCAGCAGACTGTATGGGATTTTTAAGGCAGCCAGGTCCTTGGCCAGGTCGGTAATCTGTGCATCTGACAGATTTTTGGAGTCCTTAACACCGATGGCCTTCAATTGTGGAATCTGCTCCGCTGTTACATAAGCGGCAGCGACAGTGATGGGGCCGAAGTAGTCACCGGTTCCTGCTTCATCTGACCCGATATGAGAGCTGGTGAATAAGCTTTCTGACGGATGATAGCGGTGGTGGGAGGAACTCTTTTTCTTCTGACCGGATGCAGAAGATCCGGTCCCCCATTTGTCGGCTTCTTCTTCAGGATTTTTTCCTTGGAAGAGGACTTTCCCGGAGCGGTAGGCGGTAATGGTGCAGGCCGTTGTTTTTGCAGCAAATAATGCACTGGAAGGGACATTCGGCTTGCTCTGGGATGCGTAATAGGTTTTCATTTTCTCTAAGGTTGAGGTGGGCAGTGTTAAGACAACTTGAGGCATAATTCGTTCCTTTCTTTCGTACCAAAATAATAACCACAGTATAGCAGAACGGCGTAAAAATGAGAACATTTGCGAAAAACATCCATATTGGTTTCCCTAAGGAGAATAGTCATGTTAATATTAAGTTTAGGATTGAGAGAAACTAGGGGGTATGAATGTGTCGCAGTCAGACCAAGAGAAAAAAAGAATCACCGTGGAGATCAATAAACGATCTTACACGATAGTTGGTCATGAAGAGCCTCATCATATCCGTATGGTATCGAGTCTGGTGGATCAAAAAATGCGCGAAATCCATGAAGCGAACCCTAGTCTGGATACTTCCATGCTCGCTGTATTGACCGCTGTAAATACAATGAATGAATACATTAAATTAAAAGACGAATGTGCGGAACTTATGAATTATATTGAAAAGCTGGAGAAAGAGGACGACAGAAAAAATGATTGATTTACTGCTATTGTTTCTTATGTTTATCGGAATACTTACCGGGTTGAAGAGAGGTTTCATCCTTCAGCTCTTTCATTTAATCGGATTTATCGTTGCCTTTGTGGCAGCTGTCATCTATTATGACGATCTCTCCCCGAAGCTGACCCTGTGGGTTCCCTACCCCGAACTGCCGGCAGACGCCTCGTGGGCTGTATTTCTGGATAACCTCCCGCTTGAACAGGCTTTTTATAACGCAGTGGCTTTTGCCATCCTGTTTTTCGGAGCGAAGATTGTGCTTCATATTATAGCCTCCATGCTGGATTTCGTATCGGAGCTGCCGATTTTGAATTCATTGAATACCCTGCTGGGTGGCATACTGGGCTTCGTCGAAAACTATGTCATTCTATTTGTCGTGTTGTACATAGCCGCGCTGGTACCTGTAGCCGGGGTGCAGAGTGCGTTGGACGGGTCCCTGTTAGCCCAGCTGATCATTGAACATACGCCGGTGCTTTCCAATGAATTGGAAAATCTGTGGATTGAACACGTAGCGGGCTGAGCAGGTACGATTTTGGAATGAAGGTTGAGCCGCTGTGATAGTAATCATGGCGGTTTTTTCATGAGCATCTGCATCACTCATATAAAAAGGAGACGATGAACAATGGCTGTCGATAAGAAACAGGTCATTAAATTGCTGGAACAAATCGCTGTTTATTTGGAATTGAAAGGCGAAAATCCATTTAAAATATCCGCCTACCGGAAAGCGGCCCAGGCGTTGGAGCGGGATGACCGCTCCCTGAGTGAGATGGATGATTTTACAAAGATGAATGGGATCGGGAAAGGAACGGCGGCGGTCATCGACGAATATATCGCCAACGAAGAATCAGATACGCTGAAGCAGCTGCAGGCAGAAGTGCCTGAAGGACTCGTTCCTCTTCTGGACCTGCCGGGACTGGGCGGCAAAAAGCTGGCCAAGCTCTACCAAAAGCTTGAAGTGACGGACGCAGAAACGCTGAAGGAAGCACTGGAGTCCGGCAGGGTGGAGGAACTGGAAGGTTTCGGTAAAAAGTCTGCCGAAAAAATGCTGAAAGCTCTTGAAGAGGCAAATTCCCGCCCGGAGCGTCTGCCGATTGCCATCATGCTGCCGCTGGCAGAAAAGGTGGAAGCTTACTTGGAGCAGGCGGAGACGTTTGAGCGCTTTTCCCGCGCAGGAAGTCTGCGGAGAATGAGAGAAACGATCAAGGATCTTGATTTTATTATTGCGTCGGAGAATCCGGCAGCAACAAGAGATGAGCTTCTGGCTTATCCAGACGTGAAAGAAGTCGTCGCTTCCGGGGAAACAAAGGTTTCCATCGTTGTCCATGAGGGCTATGACATCGGCATTGACTTCCGTATTGTGGCGCCTCATGAATTTGCGACCACCCTTCATCATTTTACCGGATCCAAAGACCATAACGTGGCCATGAGACAGCTGGCGAAAGAGCAGGATGAAAAAATCAGCGAGTACGGAATTGAAGACATCCATACGGGTGAAGTGAAAACCTTTGAATCCGAGGAAGACTTCTTTAAGCATTTTGACCTCCATTTCATTCCTCCGGAGGTCCGTGAGAATTATGGAGAGGTTGAAAAATTTAAGGAAAAGATCCAATTTGTCGATCTTCCTGATATACGCTCCGATCTTCATATGCACTCGACGTGGAGTGACGGCGCCCAGTCCATTAAGGAAATGGCGGAAAGAGCGAAGGAAAAAGGGTATGACTACATCGTCATTACCGACCACTCCAAGTATTTGAGAGTGGCAAACGGTTTGAATGAAAAACGATTGCGCGAGCAGCGGAAAGAAATTGAAGAAATCAATGAAACGATGGAAGATTTTCATATATTTGCAGGCATAGAGATGGACATCCTCCCAGACGGAAGCCTCGACTTTGAGGATGACTTTCTTCAAGAGATGGACTTCGTAATCGCATCGATCCACTCAAGCTTCCAACAATCCGAGGAGCAGATTATGGAACGATTGATGAATGCCCTTGAGAACCCGCATGTGCATATGATTGCCCACCCTACGGGACGTTTGATTGGACGCCGTGAAGGCTACGCGGTAAATCTGGAACAGTTGATTGAAGGAGCGGCACGCACAGGTACCATTCTTGAGCTGAACGCCAACCCCAACCGTCTTGATTTGAACTGGGAGTGGCTCATGAAGGCCCAGGAAGCTGGTGTGAATATCGCCATCAACACGGATGCTCACAGCTACGCTATGCTGGAGCACATGAGAATCGGGGTCGGCACGGCCCGTAAAGGCTGGTTAAGAAAAGAAACGGTCGTGAACACATGGACGAAAGAGCGGTTCATGGACCAATGTAAGATTCGTAAGTAGGAATAAAAGGAGTCGGTCAGGCATGAATCAAAGAATCCTTCATGTACTTGAATATAAAAAGATTATTGAACAGCTGAACGAGCAGGCAGCCTCTTCTTTGGGAAAAGAGAAAACAGCAGCACTCAAGCCGTCATCAGAACTTGATGAAGTCATCCAGCTGCAGAAAGAAACAGATGAAGCCGGGCAGGTCCTCCGTTTAAAAGGGCATGTGCCTCTTGGTGGGATTTTTGATATTAAGCCGAGCATCAAGCGCACGACCATCGGCGGAACACTGAGCCCGCTGGAGTGTCTGGATATAGCGAGCACCATTTACGGCGGCCGTCAGCTGAAGCGTTTCATAGATGATATGGAAGATCCGGAAATGCCGATTCTGAGAGAACTGGCCGCCAGTCTTGTTCCATTAAAAGAACTGGAGCAGGAAATCAGGAACTGCATCGACGAGCATGGAACAGTGATGGATGGGGCTTCTGAAAAACTCCGCACCATCCGCTCCAGCATCCGTACGTATGAGAGCCGGGTGAGGGACAAAATGGATTCCTTTACAAAATCAAAATCCAAAATGCTCTCAGACTCCATTGTGACCATCCGTAACGAACGTTACGTCCTCCCGGTCAAACAAGAGTACCGTGGCTCAATTGGAGGGATTGTCCATGATCAGTCTTCTTCAGGAGCCACCTTGTTTATCGAACCTCAAACCGTCGTGGATTTGAACAATAACCTGCAGGAAGCTCGCGTGAAGGAAAGAAATGAGATTGAAAAGATTCTCAAAGAACTATCTGAATCGATTGCGGAGGAACACGCGGTCCTGTCGTACAATGTACAGATTCTTGGACAGATCGACTTCATGTTTGCCAGAGCCAAACTCGGACAGCAGATGAAAGCCTCCATGCCTGCCATGAATAATGAAGGCCGTATTAAGATGAAACAGGCGAGACACCCCTTGATTGACGGTGAGGAAGTAGTCCCGAACGATATCGAGATCGGAGAGGATTACACATCCATTGTCATCACCGGTCCGAACACCGGGGGTAAAACCGTCACCCTGAAGCTGGTAGGCTTATGTACGCTTATGGCTCAGTCCGGCCTGCAGGTCCCCGCGCTTGATGGATGTGAGCTTGCGGTATTCAAAGAAGTTTATGCGGATATAGGGGATGAGCAGTCCATCGAACAGAGCTTATCTACGTTCTCTTCCCATATGACCAATATCGTGGATATTTTAGATAAGGTCGACCATCAATCCCTCGTCTTATTCGATGAGTTGGGAGCAGGAACAGACCCGCAGGAGGGGGCTGCTCTTGCGATGTCAATCCTGGATGAGGTCGTTCAACGGGATGCCCGCGTCATCGCAACGACTCACTATCCTGAGCTGAAAGCCTACGGATATAACCGGGACGGGGTCATTAATGCGTCTGTGGAGTTTGATATCCAGACATTGAAGCCGACATACCGGCTGTTGATCGGCGTCCCGGGACGCAGTAACGCTTTTGAGATATCCAGACGTCTTGGTCTGAAGGAAAACGTGATTGAATCTGCGAAAAGCCATATCGGTGTCGATTCACAGAGTGTGGAAAATATGATTGCCTCTCTCGAAGAATCTAAACGTGAAGCCGAACGCGATTATGAAGAAGCCGAAGAGATGCTCGCCGAGGCAGAGAAGCTGAAGCGTGAACTGGAGGAAAAATGGAACCAGTTCGAGAATCAGCGGGAAAAGCTGTATGAAAAAGCGGAGCAGAAAGCGGAAAAAGCGATCCAGCAGGCCCGTGAAGAGGCAGAAACCATTGTCGGCGAAATCCGGAATATGAAAACCCAGTCGCAGATGAAAGAGCACGAGTGGATTGAAGCCCGGAAGATGTTCGACGAGGCGCAGCCAGAACTGGCGAAGAAAAAAGCCAAGGAAGCTCCGACACCTAAAAAGAAAGAAACAAAAGAACTGAAGCCGGGTGACGAAGTGAAGCTGCTTACACTGAACCAGCAGGGCACCATCGTGGATCAGACGGGAAAGAACGAATATCAGGTCCAAGTTGGAGTTATGAAAGTAAAAGCGAAACGAAAAGAACTGGAATTCGTAAAAGCTAAGGAGCCTTATAAAGAAAAGCCGATGGCGACGGTCAAAGGGAAAAGTTTTCATGTAAAACCAGAACTGGACCTGCGCGGGGAGCGTTACGAAGATGCCCTGAACCGGTTGGAGAAGTATGTGGATGATGCACTGCTTGCCGCATATCCGCAAGTGTCCATCATTCACGGAAAAGGTACAGGAGCGCTGCGGACAGCGGTTCAGAACTATGCGAAAAACCACCGGAGCATAGCCTCCCACCGTGCAGGGGGTATGAATGAAGGTGGAAGTGGAGTCACCGTACTGGAACTCCGCTAATGTTCAACGAAAAGGGGAGCGGGAGCGAGTATGACTGATTTTTGGGAACATCCATTAGTGGAAACAGCCGCCAGTTACAGTGTTGTCGTCCTGTGTCTGGTCGTATTCATGGCGATTTTTGAAATTGTGACTTCCTATAACAACTGGGAGGAAATAAAAAAAGGCAATCTCGCCGTAGCTATGGCTACGGGCGGGAAATTATTCGGGATCGCTAACATATTCCGCTTCTCCATTGAACATAATGATGCCCTCACCCAGACGATGGGATGGGGCCTTTACGGCTTCTGTCTTCTGATTGGCGGGTATTTCATCTTTGAATTTTTAACGCCTTCGTTCAAGATAGACGAGGAAATTGCTGCGGACAACAGGGCTGTCGGTTTTATTTCCCTTATCATATCCGTCGGTCTTTCCTATGTGATCGGGGCGAATATTATTTAGGGAGCGAGTCGTTTGGAAACCTTAGCGAAAGTCCTCATGGTCGTTGCCGCTCTATTTCTCATAGTCGGTATTTTGTATTTCATCATTTAGCTGTATCGTGTACTAGAAGAGAACGATTGAATTCATCGGAGACGGACTCCGGTGAATTTTTTTATTTTCTGTAGATTTTTGTCAAATATTCTCAAAATTTTAAATTGTATTTCAAATGTTGGGGAAGTGTCGTTATAATAGAAGAGAAGATAAAAAAGGGGGCATGTGAGTATGACAGACTTTCAGCGTCCATGGCACAAGTACTACCCGCCGGAAGTACCGGTGGAAATGGAGTACGACCAACGTCCACTGCAGGATTACCTGCGCGATACCGCTCAAGCTTACGGAGAAAAGAAAGCGCTTTATTTCATGGGGAAGGAGCTTTCCTATAAGGAAGTGTACGATCAATCCCTGGCTGCAGCCAGTTACCTGCAGCAGCTGGGTGTGGAGAAGGGGGATCGTGTTTCGATCATGCTTCCCAACTGTCCGCAGTCGGTCGTTGCGTATTACGGTGTGCTTCTTGCCGGTGGGATTGTTGTTCAGACGAACCCGCTGTATATGGAGAGGGAACTGGAGTATCAGATGAAGGACTCTGGGGCCAAGGTCATCATTTGTCTCGATATCCTGTATCCGAAGGCGGCGAATGTGAAGCCGGAAACAGATCTGGAACATATTATAGTGACGGGAATTAAGGATTACCTTCCATTTCCTAAGAATAAGATTTATCCTTTTATACAGAAGCGTCAATATCAAGTGCTCGTTAAGCCCGAGCAATCGACGGACACCCACCTCTGGACCCATCTCTTAAAGGAGAGCACACGGGAAGTAAAGCCGGTTGATGTGGATCCTTTGGAGGATTTAGCGCTGCTGCAGTATACCGGCGGCACGACTGGATTTCCAAAAGGGGTAATGCTGACCCATTACAATTTGATCGTCAATACACAGATGGCGAAGAAATGGCTGTATAAATGCAGGGACGGAGAAGAGCGGGTGCTTGCCATCCTGCCATTTTTCCACGTGTACGGCATGACTTCGGTGATGAACTTGTCGGTTATGATGGGCAACAAAATGATCCTTATGCCGAAATTCGATGCGGAAGCTGTATTGAAAGTCATCGAGAAACAGCGTCCGACGCTTTTCCCTGGAGCACCTACCATTTACATTGCGCTGTTGAACCATCCGAACTTGAAGAAGTATGATCTATCCTCGATTGAAGCCTGCATCAGTGGTTCTGCGCCTCTTCCGGTTGAAGTGCAGGAACAGTTTGAGAAAATCACCGGGGGCCGTCTCGTGGAAGGCTACGGTTTGACTGAAACGTCACCGACCACGCATTCCAACCTTATCTGGGGCCATCGGGTCAGCGGAAGCATCGGTATTCCATGGCCGGACACAGACTCGAAAATTTTCAAGATGGATGCGGATGAGGAAGCGGATTATGGAGAAATCGGGGAGATTGTCGTCAAAGGACCTCAAGTCATGAAGGGATATTGGAACCGTCCGGAGGAAACGGCTCAGGTGTTGAGTGAAGATGGCTGGTTCCGGACCGGGGATATGGGCTATATGAACGAAGATGGATATTTCTATATCGTGGACCGTAAAAAGGATATGATCATCGCCGGTGGGTACAACATTTACCCGCGTGAAGTGGAGGAAGTGCTGTATGAACACTCCGAAGTGCAGGAAGCGGTTGTAGTCGGAGTACCGGATCCGTATCGCGGGGAAACCGTCAAAGCTTTCATCGTTAGAAAGCAGGACAGCGATATTACGGAAGACGAACTGAATGAATTCTGCAGGAAGCATATGGCGGCCTTTAAAGTACCGAGGTTATATGAATTCAGAGATGAGCTTCCGAAGACGGCTGTTGGTAAGATTCTGCGTCGTCAGCTCGTCGAGGAGGAGAAGGCGAAATATGAAGAATCCGAAAGTATTCAATAAACATAAAAAAGAAAGTTGACAGAATATTTCCTTGAATGTAATATAATAAGTGAATGATGATTCATTCATTTTCAGTATACAGATCAAGGAGATATCCACATGAAAAAAAACAAACCGAAATTCAAACAGATTATAGATGCAGCGGTCGAGGTCATTGCTGAAAATGGGTACCATTCCTCACAGGTATCAAAGATTGCTAAAAAAGCAGGAGTGGCGGACGGCACGATTTATTTATACTTCAAAAACAAGGAAGATATCCTCGTTTCACTGTTTCAGGAGAAAATGGGGCAGTTCATAGAAAAGATTGAGCAGGAAACCACCTCCAGGCAGTCAGCGGATGAAAAGCTCCATACGCTGATCCATACGCACTTTGAGCAGCTGGCTGCCGATCACCATCTGGCTATTGTCACCCAGTTGGAGCTGAGACAATCAAACAAGGACTTAAGACAGAAAATCAACAATGTCTTAAAGCGCTATTTGAATGTCATCGACCAAATCGTCGAGGAAGGTGTGGAGGAAGGGCTGTTCCGATATGGCTTGGACCGCCGTCTCGTACGTCAGATGATTTTCGGGATGATGGATGAGACGGTAACCAACTGGGTCATGAAGGATCAGCGTTATAA
This sequence comes from Halobacillus sp. AWH4_228, assembly GCF_056158365.1. Taxonomy (NCBI): domain Bacteria; kingdom Bacillati; phylum Bacillota; class Bacilli; order Caryophanales; family Bacillaceae; genus Halobacillus; species Halobacillus sp. AWH4_228. Next base: position 1,456,394 of record NZ_JBSWTE010000001.1, read on the forward strand.
CATAGTAGACCAGGCAAGTGAAGTCCATAGCTTAATTATCTATGGATTAGCCCGGAATCGTGAAGAAGAGGAGAGGTAATGTTGTCAACATTAACGATGGAAATCCAAAACCATGTTGCAGAGATCACCCTGCAGAGTCCTCCGGCCAATGCTTTGTCGAGCCATATTCTAAAGGACCTCTCTGCAGAACTGGATAAGGTGGAGCAGGACGCATCCGTCAAGGCCATCCTTCTGAAAGGCGAAGGAAGATTTTTCTCGGCCGGGGCAGATATTAAGGAATTCACGACCCTGCAGGGCGCGGATGATTACAAGTCCCTGTCCTCCAAGGGACAGAAGCTTTTTCAGCGGATCGAAAACTTCCATATCCCAGTGATTGCATCCATACACGGAGCTGCCCTTGGAGGCGGCCTGGAACTGGCGATGGCGTGTCACATCCGCTACGCCGCAGAAGATGCCAAACTCGGACTTCCGGAAATCAACCTTGGAATTATACCAGGCTTTGCAGGGACCCAGCGGCTTCCAAGGTACGTCGGAGCAGCTAGAGCTTATGAAATGATTTTGACGGGTGTTCCAATCACCGGGCAGGAAGCGGCGGCCAGCGGGCTGGTCAACAAGAGCTTTTCTGCTGAGGAAGTGCATGGAGAGGCGGCAAAACTGGCCGCTGCTATTGCGGAGAAGAGCGGTCCGACGATTCATCATGTGATGAATCTCGTTCCTCTGACACATAATCCTCAGTTCGAGGAAGGGAACCGCGCTGAGGCGGAAGCCTTCGGCGATGTCTTTGGGAAAGAGGATGCCAAAGAAGGCATTCAGGCGTTTATTGAGAAGAGGAAACCTGATTTCAAACATTAATGCTTTAGGAGGTCATAGACAATGAACATTTATGTACTGCTTAAAAGAACGTTTGATACAGAGGAAAAGATCGCGGTCAATGGTGGAGCGATTGCTGATGACGGAGCTGAATACATCATCAACCCTTATGATGAATATGCCGTGGAGGAAGCGATCAATCTCCGTGACGCCCACGGCGGTGAGGTTACGGTCGTGACGATCGGCGAAGAGGACGCTGAGAAACAGCTTCGTACAGCCCTGGCGATGGGGGCGGACAAAGCCGTCTTGGTTAATACAGAGGATGACCTTGAAGAAGGTGACCAGTTTACAACCGTCAAGATTTTGGAAGCCTTTTTCGAGGATAAGGAAGCCGACATCATATTAGCTGGTAATGTCGCGATTGACGAGGCCAGCGGTCAGGTCGGCCCACGCCTGGCAGAACGGCTGGATATGGCCTGTGTGACGACGATTACGAAGATCGAAGTCGATGGCAGCACCGTGAATATCGAGCGGGACGTGGAAGGGGATGTAGAGAAGGTGGAAACTTCCCTGCCCTTGATCGTTACGTGCCAGCAAGGGTTGAACGAGCCGCGCTATCCATCTCTTCCTGGAATCATGAAAGCGAAGAAAAAGCCGCTGGAAGAGCTGGAGATAGATGATCTGGACTTAGAGGAAGATGATGTAGAAGCGAAAACAACCACCATGGAGATTTTCCTTCCACCTGCGAAAGAAGCCGGCAAGGTTCTTGAAGGGGAAGTCGACGATCAGGTGAAAGAACTGGTTTCCTTACTAAAAACTGAAGCGAAAGTCCTGTAAATAGACAAAGGGAAAGGAGAATGGGTTATGAGCAAAAAAGTATTGGTCATTGGAGAAGCGAGAGAGGGATCTCTCCGTAACGTCACTTTTGAAGCAATTGCTGCAGCGAATCTCGTCAGTGATGGCGGCGAAGTGGTCGGTGTCCTCTGCGGAGACGGGGATTTGAAGGAAATGGCACAGGAAATGGTGTATTACGGCGCCGCACGTGTCATCACTGTTTCAAACCCGGAATTGAAAACGTATACATCCGATGGATATGCCCAGGCAGTCCATCAGGTGATTGACGATGAGTCTCCGGAAGGGATCATCATGGGGCATACCGCCATCGGGAAGGACTTGACGCCGAAGCTTGCCAGCAGGCTGGAGTCCGGGCTGATTTCAGATGCAACGGAAGTTGTAGTCGAAGGCGGAGATATCGTCTTCACCCGTCCCATTTATTCTGGTAAAGCTTTTGAAAAGAAAAAGATTACAGACGGACTGATTTTTGCTACCATTCGTCCAAATAACATCCCGTCCCTGAATCGTGATGATTCCTTGACCGGTGCGGTATCAGAGAAAGAGGTCCAAATCTCCAACATCCGCACAATCATCAAAGAGGTCCTGAAAAAATCCTCCGATGGCGTGGATTTATCCGAAGCCAAAGTCATTGTAGCCGGAGGACGCGGGGTGAAAAGTGCAGAAGGATTCGAGCCGCTTGAACAGCTGGCCGAAGCGCTCGGCGGAACCGTAGGGGCCTCCCGTGGTGCGTGTGATGCCGGTTACTGCGACTACTCCCTGCAGATCGGTCAGACAGGGAAGGTCGTTACACCGGACCTCTACATTGCCTGCGGGATTTCCGGTGCGATTCAGCACTTAGCGGGAATGTCCAATTCCAAAGTCATTGTAGCCGTCAATAAAGATCCGGAAGCGAATATTTTCAATGTAGCTGATTACGGCATCGTCGGTGACTTGTTCGATGTCATCCCGAAACTGACCGAAGAAATCAAGCAGATGAAAGTAAACGCATAGGAAAAAGCCGGAGCCGATCATTTGGCTTCGGCTTTATTCCATGTTTAAATAGGGTATAAACAAAATATTAGTCACTAACAATAGATAGTGATATACTCTTTACAGACTAAAAGGTCGAGGAGGAATTATAGTATGGCAATTGTAAAAGCGACTGATCAAACATTTACAGAAGAAACAGGCCAGGGACTTGTCCTTGCAGATTTCTGGGCACCTTGGTGCGGACCTTGTAAAATGATCGCTCCTGTATTGGAAGAAATCGATGCGGAAATGAGCGACCAAGTAAAAATCGTGAAACTCGATGTTGATGAAAACCAGGAAACAGCTGGTAAATTCGGCGTTATGAGTATCCCGACACTGCTTCTTTTCAAAGACGGCCAGGTTGTTGACCAGGTTATCGGCTTCCAGCCTAAAGAAGCGCTAACTGAAATCATTACGAAACATGCCTGAGTAAAAAGGTGATCGTAGAAAGCCGCGCTGTATGCAGCGCGGCTTTTATCATGCATAAATGTACCGGTCGTGTGGTATTTTCATTATATATCCTTCTGACAGTATGGAGTGAAAACAATGAATTCAACGATTAAGGAGAAACTGGCCGTTTTACCAGACCAGCCCGGCTGTTATTTAATGAAAGATAAGCACGGGACAATTATTTATGTGGGGAAATCCAAAGTATTGAAAAACCGCGTGCGCTCCTACTTTACCGGAGCCCATGACGGAAAGACCCAGCGTCTTGTGCGGGAGATCGTCGATTTTGAATACATTGTCACCACCTCTGAAATAGAGGCGCTGATTCTTGAGATGAACCTGATCAAAAAGTATGATCCGAAATACAATGTTCTATTGAAAGATGATAAGACTTATCCTTATTTGAAAGTGACCGGTGAACGTCATCCCCGGCTGATCGTAACGAGGAATGTGAAGAAAGATAAGGGGAAATACTTCGGTCCCTATCCGAACGTCATTGCGGCAAGGGAGACGAAGAAGCTGCTCGACCGGCTGTACCCTCTGAGAAAGTGCAACACGATGCCGGACCGTGTGTGCCTGTACTATCATATGCACCAGTGCCTCGGCCCCTGTGAGTTCAAGGTTACAAAACAGACGAATGATGAAATCGTCCAGCAGATTACATCCTTCCTGAACGGTGGTCATAAGGAAATCAAAAAAGACTTAAAGCAGAAGATGCTCGATGCCTCAGAGGAGCTGGATTTTGAGCGGGCCAAGGAGCTCAGAGACCAGATTGAACACATTGAATCGGTCATGGAGCAGCAGAAGATGACCATGAACGATCAAGTGGACCGGGATATTTTTGGATACAGCTATGATAAAGGGTGGATGTGCGTGCAGGTCTTTTTCATCCGCCAGGGCAAGCTGATCGAACGCGACGTCTCGCTGTTCCCGTTCTTTGATGATCCGGAAGAGACCTTCCTCAGCTTCATCGCCAGGTTTTACCTGCATCAAAACCACCCGTATCCAAAGCAGGTGCTCGTGCCTGTGGCGACGAACGTTGATGTTCTGGAAGGCGCCATTGATACGAAGGTGATGATTCCGATGCGGGGGCGCAAGAAGGAACTAGTGGAACTGGCCATGAAAAACGCCAAGATTTCCCTTGAAGAGAAGTTCGCCTTGATTGAGCGTGATGAAGAGCGGACGATCAAAGCCGTGGAATCGCTGGGAGAAAAACTTCATATCGAAACCCCGCACCGGATTGAGGCGTTTGATAACTCCAATATCCAGGGCGCGGATCCGGTTTCAGCGATGGTCGTCTTTACGGACGGCCGTGCCGATAAAAAAGAGTACAGAAAATACAAAGTCCGGGATGTTAAAGGCCCGGATGACTATGAAACGATGCGTGAAGTGATTCGCAGGCGGTACCAGCGTGTCTTAAAAGAAGACCTCCCGCTGCCGGATCTGATTGTGGTAGATGGAGGGAAAGGGCAGATGTCCGCCGCCCTTGATGTGTTGGAGAACGAGCTTGGGGTAGATGTTCCGCTCTGCGGCCTTGCCAAGGACGATAAGCACAAGACGAGCGAACTCCTGTATGGAGATCCTCCTTCGCCGGTGGATCTGGATAGAAAATCGCAGGAATTTTACCTCGTCCAGCGGATTCAGGACGAAGTCCACCGATTCGCCATCTCCTTCCACAGGCAGCTGCGCGGAAAAGGAGCCATCCAGTCCGAGCTGGATGAAATTCCTGGTGTCGGTCAAAAGCGGAGACGCCTCCTGCTTCGTCATTTTAAATCCGTGACAGAAATCAAGGAAGCAGATATTCAGTCAATTACGAAGCTCGGAATTCCGGAACCTGTAGCCAACACGATCCTCATTCATTTGAATGACAACCATGACGATCCTGATGAACAAGAAGAACCAGCTGAGGAATAACAGCTGGTTCTTTCTTATGCTTTCATCGCTTTGATTTCCACGACATTGTCTTTTTTGTTTACTTCTTCAAAGCACTCATATGTATCATCGGTCATTTGTGTAATGGATTCGGAAAGAAATCCGCATTCCAAACGAAAATCCACGTCCAGCAGTTTTTGGTGGAGGCGTTTTTCGATCATGTGCCCTTTCAGGTGAAAGGTGTATTCGGTCTTCTTTTCTTTTATTTTAACGAGCTCTCCCCAGCCCATGTACTGGAAGAATTCAAAGAGCTCATCGAAAGTTTCAAGACTGGTCTGACGGGCCATGTTTTTCCCCATGTAATAAAGGAGATAAGGGGCATCTTTTCCGAGAAAGTCAGGGAGGGTGAAGTAGCGCATTAAATCGAACCCTGCTCCGGTGCCCACAAGCGATGAAATGTTGCTTGTTGTTAGTTTCGTAGATTCTTTCAAAACGCTCATTCCTTTCTCTCTTTATTATCACTCGAAATCTTCAGTGGTGCAATATGATTTCTTTCATTTTATCAAAAGGAAATAAATGTGTATTTTTGAACATTTTATAATCCCGCTTTCTTGACGCTTATTCGGGATAGAAGTACAATAAACATGTCACAAATTGTACATTCGTCAGACAAGTTTAGGGAATGGGGCTTTTCCTATAATTTTTTTAAGCGGAATTAAAGCGCTTAACTGTCTGAAAAATGTCCATATTCAATCTGTTACTATCTTGAGGGGGGTAAATATGGCGGGAACGCGCGGATACGTCAATCGAAGACTACATTCATTACTGGGAGTTATTCCAATCGGGATCTTTTTGATTCAGCACTTGACTGTAAACTATTTTGCAACACGTGGTCCACAGGCATTCAATGATGCGGCACACTTCATGGAGAGTCTGCCTTACCGGTATGTGCTGGAAACCTTTATCATTTTCCTACCACTGTTGTTTCACGCAATTTACGGTGTGTATATTGCCTTTACAGCCAAAAGCAACTTGTCTAATTTCAGTTATTTCCGTAACTGGATGTTCATTTTCCAAAGAATCACAGGGATTGTTACGCTGATCTTTATTGCGTGGCACGTCTGGGAGACACGGATCGCCATCGGTTTTGGATGGGCGGATCTTAACTATCAGTTGATGGAAGGGATTTTAACGGAGCCGTTCTTCTTCTGGTTCTATGTAATTGGTGTAATTTCCACAACCTTCCACTTTTCCAATGGACTGTGGTCCTTCTTTGTCAGCTGGGGCATCACCGTGTCACCACGCTCTCAGAAGATCATGACCTACGTAAGCATCATCGTTTTCGTTGCCATTTCCTATGTGGGAGTGCGCACGTTGATTCAGTTTGCCTACGGAATTTAAACTATGAACATAACAATGGCAGTTTTATAGATTTTCAGTACTTAAGGGAGTGAGCTTCAATCATGACAAATAAAAATATTGTTGTTGTCGGCGGCGGCCTGGCCGGCTTGATGGCAACAATTAAAGCAGCAGAACAAGGGGTTCACGTAGATCTTCTATCTATTGTGCCCGTTAAACGTTCTCACTCTGTATGTGCCCAAGGCGGAATTAACGGGGCCGTCAATACAAAAGGGGAAGGGGATTCCCCGTGGGAGCACTTTGATGATACGGTCTACGGCGGCGACTTCCTCGCCAACCAGCCGCCGGTCAAAGCGATGTGTGATGCAGCGCCCGGCATCATTCACCTTCTGGACCGTATGGGAGTCATGTTCAACCGTACGCCGGAAGGGCTTCTCGATTTCCGACGTTTCGGTGGAACGCAGCACCACCGGACAGCCTATGCGGGAGCTACGACAGGGCAGCAGCTGCTGTACGCCCTTGATGAACAGGTCCGCCGCCACGAGGTGAACGGTCTTGTAACGAAATACGAAAACTGGGAGTTCCTTTCCGCGATTATCGGCGACGATGGTGTCGGCCGTGGAGTGATCGGACAGAATTTGAGCACCCATGAAATTAAAGCGTTCCCTTCCGATGCCGTCATTATGGCAACCGGAGGTCCCGGGATTATCTTTGGCAAGTCCACCAACTCGGTCATCAACACGGGCTCTGCTGCCGGAGCCTTGTATCAGCAGGGTGTGAACTACGCCAACGGGGAGTTCATCCAGATCCATCCGACTGCTATTCCTGGCGATGATAAACTGCGCCTGATGAGTGAGTCGGCACGTGGAGAAGGTGGACGTGTCTGGACTTACAAAGACGGGGAGCCTTGGTATTTCCTTGAAGAAAAATATCCGGCATACGGAAACCTTGTGCCGCGTGATATCGCAACGAGGGAAATTTTCGACGTTTGTGTTAACCAGAAACTGGGAATCAACGGAGAAAACATGGTATACCTTGACCTCTCCCATAAAGATCCTAAGGAACTGGATGTTAAGCTTGGCGGCATCATAGAAATTTATGAGAAGTTCGTCGGTGAAGATCCGAAGAAGGTTCCGATGAAAATTTTCCCAGCCGTACACTATTCGATGGGCGGCATGTGGGTCGACTATGATCAGATGACCAACATTCCTGGAATTTTTGCCGCTGGTGAATGTGATTATACACAGCACGGAGGCAACCGTCTCGGAGCCAACTCGCTTCTTTCCTCCATTTACGGCGGTATGGAAGCAGGTCCGAATGCTGTGAAATATCTGGATGGTCTTGAAACCCTTGCAGACGATATGAGTTCAGCGCTGTTTGACAAAGCCATCAAAGAAGAGCAGGACAAATTCGAGAACATTATGAGTATGGACGGCGACGAAAACGCCTACCAGATTCATAAAGAGCTTGGGGAATGGATGACGGATAACGTGACCGTTGTCCGTGATAATGACAAGCTGCTGGAGACGGATAAGAAGATTGTTGAGCTGATGGAACGTTATGAACGCATTAACATCAACGATACATCCCGCTGGAGCAACCAGGGAGCGATGTTTACCCGCCAACTTTGGAATATGCTGCAGCTGGCCCGTGTCATCACACAGGGGGCCTATAACCGTAATGAAAGCCGCGGTGCCCATTATAAGCCTGAATTCCCGGATCGTAACGATGAAGAATGGCTGAAGACAACGGTAGCAAGCTACGACAAAGAAAATAACAAGCCGGTTTTCCGTTATGACGATGTCGATACATCCTTAATCGAGCCTCGTAAACGTGACTACTCGAAGAGTAAATAAAGGAGGTAACGATCATGAGCGAAAATAAAATGATTACGATGATCATCAAACGACAGGACGATCCTGATCAGTCTCCGTATGAAGAGAAGTTTGAGATTCCGTATCGTGAAAATATGAATGTCATCTCTGCGCTTATGGAAATCCGCCGTAACCCTGTCAATGCTGATGGGCAGGCGACGACACCTGTCTATTGGGACATGGGCTGCCTGGAAGAAGTATGTGGGGCCTGTTCTATGGTGATCAACGGAACACCACGACAATCCTGTACAGCGCTCGTGGATCAGCTGGAACAGCCGATCCGCCTGGAGCCGATGTCCACGTTCCCGATCAACCGTGACCTTGCGGTTGACCGGAGCCGGATGTTTGATTCCTTGAAGAAGGTCAAAGCCTGGATCCCGATCGATGGAACATACGATCTTGGTCCTGGACCACGTATGGCCGAAAGCAAGCGTCAGTGGGCCTATGAGCTTTCCAAATGTATGACATGCGGTGTCTGCCTGGAAGCCTGCCCGAACGTAAACAGCAAGTCCGACTTTATCGGACCTGCACCATTGTCCCAGGTGCGCCTGTTCAACTCCCATCCGACAGGAGAAATGAACAAGAGCGAGCGTCTGCAGACGATTATGGATGGCGAAGGTCTGATGGGCTGCGGGAACGCACAAAACTGCGTACAGTCCTGTCCGAAAGGCATTCCTTTGACGACATCCATCGCGGCACTGAACCGTGATACCGCCGTTGAATCTTTCAAGAGCTTCTTTGGCAGTGATAAACAGGTATAAATCCCTGCGAAGGACCCCGGAGCCGACCGGGGTCCTTTTTTTACTGTCATTGTCAGGAGGTGGACAGAAAACTTACAAGTTCTTCTGACTATAAGGGGGTTGTAGGACTTGAGAAGGATAGTATAATAGATGTGACTGAAATTCGCTCAAGTAAGAAGGTGAGCCGTAGTATGAAAAACTTCAAATGGTCTCAATGGATTGTTTTGACCTTTTTTATTGTATCAGCGTGCTATTTAATAATCTTATCCGTAACCCAGCCTTATCTTGGGATTGATGCTGAACAGCAGGAAAGCGGCTGGGTCATAACCGACATAGAGAGTGGGGGCTGGGCGGACAGGCAGGACGTCCCCCCGGGATCTGTTATTCTCTCTGTGGATGGGGGGAACCCGGGGCTTCACCATTCTCTTTCTATGTTCAATGAACTGGAAAATGCCCAGTCCTTCAGGGTGGAATCTTCCGGACAAGTACGGATGTACAGGGACATCGACCAGTTCAGCCGGGTCCACTGGGTGTTTTATATTCTGCTTCCTGCGCTGTTTTTTGTGGCGATTCTAGGAATCTCTTATCTGGTTCATAAACGGGTGCCTAAACGGTATTCGGCCGAACAGCTGATTTTGTATTTCCTGGCAATTGCTACGGCTTATTTGAGTAACAGTGGAGCCGTGAGGGATGACTTGTATAGTCTTGTTTTGAATACCAGTTTATTCCTGATTGCTCCTGTTATCCTTCTCCATTTCCTGCACAATTACTTTCAGGAATTGAAGGTCGTCTGGTTCTCTAAGAACATTCTCTATTTCTTATACGCTGCCATGGCAGGTGTTTCCCTGCTGGATACGTATTATTTAGTAACTCTTCAAAACCCGTCCTACTTTCAACTGGTGCCGCTCACGTGTCTGCTTGGGTTGTATATCATTACCTTTGTGATCGTCTACAGGGGGGTATATATTTACCGGCATGCCGCTGTCGGACCGGTCTTTAAGTATATGGCGATCGGAATGACCGTTGCGTTTTTCCCTTATATTCTTCTTTACTTGATCCCTGTCCTCGTTTCCGGCGTGACCATTGTGTCGCTGGAGTTCGGTGCCATGTTTCTGATTGCTATTCCAGCCACATTCATGTATTTGATTACACGGGAACAGCTGATTGATATCAATTTCATCATGAACCGCCTGCGCTATTACTTTATCCTTTCTGTCCTCCCGTCTTTCGTACTGACAGCTGTTATCGGGTGGATTGTATCCGGCTTGTCGATGGTGTCCTATATCCAGCTGTATTTATTGATGCACACAGCGTTGATTGCTTTCTTATCCTTAAAGGAAGGGCTTGACGTCCGTATGCAGCGGTTTCTCTTTTCAGCACGGTACAGCTACCAGGAAAGTATGCACCGGCTGGCCAGCGACATGAAGGATCAGTCCAATGCGGTTGATTTGATGAAGGTCGTGAGGGATGAAATTAAAAACGTGATGAGTGTACGCGACATCTACATTTTCTCCAAACACAATAAGCGGAAGATGTACTGTGTCTACAATGAAATTCCCGAGGGGATTGTCGACCATTTTGACGACCACCTGTTCCATCACCCTTATGACATCGGCTCCATCATTGAAACGGATAAAGGATTTGGTGTCGTCGTCGGGCTGTCACTTGAGAAGATGACGATGCTCTGGTGCAGAGGGAAAAAGGACTTTACCACTTTAAACCGGGATGAAAAAACGTATTTACAAACCATCTCCCATCATGCCAACATTGCGATAGAGAATATGAATTTGATTGAGGATCTGGTCAAGGAGCTACGCACGTTAAGAAACGATCAGACGCAGAAGTATCCGGCATGGCTGTCCCGGCTCTTATTTACGATTGCGGAGAACCAGCGGAAGCAGCTGTCGATCGATATCCACGATACGGTGCTCCAGGAGCAGCTGTATCTGTACCGTAAAATGGACGACCTGATCCGCAACCGGACTGATTTATCCACGAGTCTTCATGCTGAGTTGAAGATGTATAAGGAATCTCTTCTGGACAGTATCCACCTCACGAGGGAAACGTGTAACGAGCTGCGGCCGGCCTTCATCGAAGAACTTGGACTCGTGCAGTCATTGAAGAATTTGATCCATCAGTATCAGCTTCGTTCCAATTTCACCGTTTACTTTTCTCATGAACGGTTTGAATCAGAGCTGGATCAAGAAAGGATTCTCGGAATTTTCCGGATTGTCCAGGAACTGTTGACGAATGCCATGAAGCATTCCGAAGCAAAAATCGTCAAACTCTCTCTTTTCAATAAGAAGGACCAGGTGGTTCTCTATTATTCAGATAATGGAAAAGGAATGGATTATTCCATGAAGCGGGACCTGTTTTCCCATATCGGGCTTTCGGGAATTGAGCAGAGGGTCAACGGTTTAAATGGAAGTCTGGAAATCACCACAGCACCAGGGGAAGGATTCAGGACGACCATCACTTTCCCCTATCCGTCACACAAGGAGGTCCAGCACGTATGATTCACGTATTAATAGTCGACGACCACCCCGCTGTTGGAGCAGGCACCAAAGCGATGCTCGAGCAGGAGGGGGATATGCAGGTGGATGTCATCCACGAAACCGATCATCTGGAAAGCTGCCTCGAAAAGAAAGCCTACGATGTGCTGCTTTTGGATTTATATATGCCCGGCCTGAACGGCATTGAGCTGGCCAAACGGCTAAGAAAAACGTTCCCGGATATTAAAATGCTGATCTATACCGGGTTTGATTTGAGCACGCACTTCAATATGATTGTGGAAGCGGACATCAACGGCTTTGTCAGCAAAACTGCTGCCAGTGAACAGCTTGTTACAGCGATCAAGGCGGCTCTAAGAGATGAAGTGATCATTCCACTCCACCTTTTCAAACAGCTGCGCCGCACCGAGGCCTGCACGGCCGAAACGATCGAATCAGCTGAGAATAAAGGCATTTCCCTGAATGAGAAGGAACAGTCGATTTTGAAGGAAGTGGCATCGGGTTTCACCAACAGGGAAATCGCCCAGACGCTCCATATGTCCCAGCGGAGCGTGGAGTACACGCTCACCGGAATTTTCAACAAGCTGAACGTCCGATCCAGGACCGAAGCCCTTTTCAAAGCCCAGGAACTCGGGCTTGTGTCTAAATCATGAATGCGTAGCACACGGGGGCTAATCCCCTCATACGATACAAAGACTAAATAATTCCCCTCAAGAAAAGCTCAGGAACAACAAGGAGGGGTACGCTTGTGAAGGAGGACGGCTATCGGCCAACACAAATTCTTACCAAGCGGGAGCGAGAAGTCTTCGAGCTTCTAGTACAGGATAAGACGACAAGGGAGATCGCAAAAGAGCTCTTCATTTCGGAGAAAACTGTGCGGAACCACATTTCAAATGCCATGCAGAAGCTAGGAGTGAAAGGCCGTTCCCAGGCAGTGGTTGAACTGCTGCGTATGGGTGAACTGGAACTTTAATTCCATGATGCAGCAGAGGCTTTGGTCTGTGGATTGGAGGGAGTCCTTTCAGGTAGGGTCTGTCACGCGGTGATGATCATACCTGAAAGGGTTTTTTGTATCACCGGATACATTCACCTTGAAATTTCAGAGAGAAACGACCACAATAATACTTATCAAGTCATTTCGTTAGGAGTGCTGAATGTGGCTGAAACCCAGCAGACATCCATGATCGCAGATGTAGAGAAGGAACTTCGTTACATATCCGGGATCATTAAACAAAGAGGACGAGTTATCCTGAATCATTACTCGATTACAGCTCCGCAGTTTGTAGCGCTGCAGTGGCTGATGGAAAAAGGGGACTTAACGATCGGGGAACTCTCCAATCATATACACCTGGCCTGCAGTACGACAACGGACCTTGTCGACCGTATGGAGAAAAACGAGCTGGTTGAGCGGGTCAGGGACCCGAAGGACCGCCGGGTCGTCAGGATCCATGTACTGAGCAAAGGACAGAAGATCATTCACGAAGTGATCGAAAAACGACAAAACTACCTGGAAAACGTGTTGAGAAATGTTCCGGAAGAAGATGTGGAAACGCTGAACCGCCTGCTCCACGTCCTTCATGAGAACATGATTGAAATCGATGAAGAAGAACATTAAGCCATAAAAGAGGGATGCAGAGTGAAACAGGCAATCGGAGTCATTGATTCTGGCGTCGGGGGACTGACCGTAGCGAGAGAGTTGATGAGGCAGTTACCAAAGGAAACCTTTATCTATCTTGGGGACACGAAGCGGTGCCCGTACGGTCCGCGTTCAGAGGAAGAAGTGCGGGCGTTCACATGGCAGATGGTCAATTATCTGCTTGGGAAAAATATTAAAATGCTCGTTGTCGCGTGTAACACAGCGACGGCTTATACGCTGGCTGAGCTGCAGGAAGAACTGGATATCCCGGTTATCGGGGTCATTGATCCGGGGGCACGTGCCGCCATCAAGGTGAGTCAGAACAAACGGATCGGCGTCATTGGTACAGAAGGGACTATTGAAAGCAAAGCCTATCCGCAGGCGCTTGCTTCCATTGATCAGGATATCCGGGTGAACGACCTGGCCTGTCCCCCGTTTGTCCCGATGGTCGAAGAGGGGATATTATCCGGTCCGAAAGCGGAAGGAATCGTTTCCCGAACGCTGCAGCCATTGAAGGACATGAATCATATTGATACATTGATCCTCGGCTGCACCCATTATCCGCTCATCAAGGATCTGGTCCAGAACGAGATGGGGGATCACATCCAGGTCATCAGCTCCGGTGAGGAAACAGCCCGTGAAGCGAGCCTGATTCTTGCCTATCACAAAGCACTGGAAACCGATGACCATACACCAAGGCATGAATTTTACACGACCGGCGATATGGAGAAATTCCGTCTCGTCGCCAACAGCTGGTTTGAAGAGCCGATTCAGATCCTGAAATCGGTAGAACTGGAACACGTATCAAGCTCCGCCTGAAACAGGCGGAGCTTTTTCATATGCTGTTCTCCTCCAAATTACCCTGGTCTATTCCAATCGAGGGCTCGTATACATGGTAGTACAATCTATCTCAGGGGGGAAAAGAATGAGAAAATACAGCTATAAATCCTTTTTGACGGCCCTGGTGCTTCTAATGTGCACGGGGCTGCTTGCCGGATGCCTGTTTGAAGGAGAACAGTCGCTGGAGAAAATGGATGCTCCGGATGAAGCTGTGACAACATCACCGGAAGCGGAAGAGGATGGTTCAGCACCGGAGGAGGATGGTGAGAAAGCAGAGGATTCGACAGAACAGGAATCCACAGCAACCGTCCCTCGTGAGCTTTATTTAATGGATGCCAATGGAATGATCGCCCCGCAGACGGTGGAACTGCCGGCTTCTCAGGAAGTCGCTTCCCAGGCGTTGGAATACCTTGTGAAGGATGGGCCGGTCACGAATCTGCTGCCGAACGGGTTTGAAGCCGTTCTGCCGGCAGGAACAGAAATTCTTGGGTTGAATACGGAAGAAAATGGAACGCTTGTCGTCGATGTGTCGGAGGACTTTAAAAATTACGAGGCCAAGGATGAAGAGAAAATCCTTCAGGCGATGACCTACACACTCACTCAGTTTGACAACGTGAAGCGGATTAAGCTGTGGATCAACGGACACGAGCAGGAAGTCATGCCTGTAGACGGCACTCCGATCTCCCTGGGCGTCTCCCGGGCGGACGGGATTAATAATAACGTCGGCGTGCAGCGCGATGTGCTGAACAGCAAGGCCGTTACCGTCTACTTCCCTGCCCAGAACGGGGAGCAGGTGTACCACGTTCCTGTCACCACACGTGTCGCTGAAGACAGTGATGAATATGCGGCAAGAGTGGAGGCCCTTTTTGAAGGGCCTGAGCTCGGCAGCTCATTGACCAACCCCTTCCATGAAGGAGCAGAAATGGTCAGCTCCCGGCTGGAGAACGGCGTCCTCGCCCTTTCCTTCAATGAAAAAATCCTGACAGGATCAGATCAGCCGGCCCTGTCTGATGCTGCCCTCGCCAGCCTTGTGTTGAGCATGACGGATCTTGAGGATGTGGAATCGGTCGAAGTTCAGGTCGAAGGATCGGAGCAGGTCATCAATGAAGCGGGTGAGCCGCTCGCCGAACCTGTTTCAAGAACCGACATCAGTGGTGCTGAAGAAATGTAAAACCCGGCGCTTCAGAAGTGAATCACTTTTGAAGCGCTTTTTACGTTCATGAATAACTACCCGCACGTATGTAATTTGTGTTAAGATGGGCAAGGATAATGATGAAGAAAAAGGAGGTCATCATTGATGCGAAATGATCAACGCGAAGTCAATGAATTAAGAACCGTTACAATAGAAACCGATTATGTGAAACACCCGGAGGGATCTGTACTCATCAGCTTTGGAGATACAAAAGTGATCTGTAATGCCAGCATTGAGGACCGAGTGCCTCCTTTTTTACGTGGTCAGGGCAAAGGCTGGATTACAGCTGAATATGCCATGCTTCCAAGAGCCACGGAATCACGCAACATCCGTGAATCTTCTAAAGGGAAAGTATCCGGCCGGACGATGGAAATCCAGCGCCTGATCGGCCGCTCTCTACGCGCGGTCGTCGATCTTGATAAAATCGGAGAACGTACCATCTGGGTCGACTGTGACGTCATCCAGGCCGATGGTGGCACGCGGACCGCTTCCATTACAGGTGCCTTTGTGGCTGTTGTGCTTGCCCTTGGAAAGCTTGTGAACAAAAAATCCATCAAAGAACTGCCGATCACCGACTATTTGACGGCGATTTCCGTCGGTGTACTGCCGGACGGTAAAGAGATTCTTGACCTCTGTTACGAAGAGGACAGCCGTGCCGAAGTAGACATGAACGTCATCATGACCGGCAAAGGCGAATTCGTAGAACTGCAGGGAACAGGAGAAGAAGCAACCTTCTCTATGCAGCAGCTTCAGAAAATGCTTTCTCTTGCCGATGAAGGTGTCCAGGAGCTGATCAAGCTTCAGGAAGAAGCGATTGGGGAATGGGCGGACGTCATTCGTGCGAAAGCCGGAGCCGCAAAAGCATGAATGAGCTTTTAATCGCCACAAAAAACGAAGGGAAGATCAAAGAGTTCCGCGAGATGTTTTCCAAATACGGCATCTCCGTCGTTTCTCTTCTTGATCATGACCCTTCCATCGATATTGAAGAAACCGGTACAACGTTTGAGGAGAATGCCGTCATTAAAGCAGAAGCAATGATGAACGCATTGAATATCCCTGTTGTAGCCGATGATTCCGGTTTAGAGGTCGATGCCCTGAACGGGGAGCCGGGGGTTTATTCCGCCCGCTATGCAGGAATAGAAAAAGATGACGAAAAAAATACAGCTAAACTGCTGAACGAGCTGAACGGAGTGTCCGAAGAAGAACGGACCGCCCGTTTCGTCTGCGCCGTAGCCGTTGCACGACCGGGAGAAGCGACGTTTACGAAGCGTGGCACGTGTGAAGGCCGGATTGCCGAGGAGCGGCAGGGAGAGCATGGGTTCGGATATGATCCTGTGTTCATTCCGCAAGGCTCCAGCCGGACGATGGCTGAACACACGTCCGAAGAAAAGAACGCCATCAGCCACCGTCATCATGCCATCGTGCAGATCGAAGACTGGCTGAAAACTCAATCCTGAAAGTGGGGATGAAGGATGCCGAAAGTACTCATCATCAGTGACACACACGGACTAACCGACGAAGTAATGGAAGTGAAGAATCGCCACAGCGCCGTGGATGCTATGATCCACTGTGGCGATTCCGAGCTCTCCTACGGATCGAAGGAGCTGGAAGGCTTTCATTATGCAAAAGGAAACTGTGACTTCGAACCCGAAATGGAAAACGATCAGGTTTTCTCTGTCGGAGACATCACTTTCCTCGTTACGCACGGGCATTTGTTTCAAGTGAAATCCACCCTGATGCCCTTGTCCTACAGAGCGGAAGAGGCTGGAGCCCAGATCGCCTGCTTCGGACATTCACATATTGCAGGAGCGGAAAAGGTGAAGGACACCCTCTTCATCAATCCGGGAAGCGCCAGGCTTCCGCGTGACCGCGAAGAACCGACCTACGCCATTCTGGAGTGGGAGGATCTCGATCACGTCCGCTTGCAGTATTACCATGTGAACGGGCAGAAAATCGACGGTCTCTACATGGAAACAGCAGTAGCAGCAAAGAATTAAATTCTTTGCTGCAATCTGTTGACATATAAGCGAATCCCTAATATAATAATTCTTGTCCGCTTCAAAAGGACGTTCAAAAATATCTTTGAAACACACATACATAGCTTTACATGCGCGAGTAATTTAGTAGTAAAACCTCAGCCACGAGCTGAACTTCTGCCGAATCCACTGCGAGTTGCCCCGACGGACTTTACTTCCATGACAAGTTTTCAGAGGAAGGGGCATGCTGCGAAAGATAAACGCGGCTGAAACACATTTACATATGCGGGTGTAGTTTAGTGGTAAAACCTCAGCCTTCCAAGCTGATGATGAGGGTTCGATTCCCTTCACCCGCTCCATACATATTTATTTGTCCCAGTAGCTCAGCTGGATAGAGCAACAGCCTTCTAAGCTGTGGGTCGGGAGTTCGAATCTCTCCTGGGACGCTAACTAATAAAACGCTGAAACCTTTGGTATACAAGGGTTTCAGCGTTTTTATTTGATTGAGCATGGGTTGGTGGAGGACATAGAAAAACCCCATTTGGGGCAGAAATGGGGCAGGATTTTTTAGAGGATCATAATTGATAAAGACTTGTAATTTAATGCACCTAAAATTACTTCGTAAAATCATTCTTGAAAAATACATTAAAATGTTCAGCAGCCAATTGATCGACTTCTTCAATGTGATGTCCATAGATGTCCATAGTAGTTCCAATCTTGCGGTGCCTTACTCTCTGACTAATGGACTTAGTAGGGACATTCTGCTTAATTAAATAAGTGACAGAGTAGTCCCTCAAATCATGGAACCTAATACCTTCGATATTATGACGCTTCCTAAACCGTGCCCACCATTGACTGACACTATCCGGCCGCATGGGCTTGCCTAATTCGTCAGCAAAAAGGAAAACCCTATTGGGATCGTATTGCCGATCCCTGGTCCGGATAAATTCTTTCTTACGCCTGGCTTTAATTTGAGTAACCATCTCCAACAGCTTACCAGGAATTGAAGCTGTACCCTCCATGCCGTTTTTAATTTCTTTGATAAGTAATTCTCCGTTCTGTTGTTGTGAAAGAGACTATTCAAAAAGAATAGCGCTTTTTTCATTAAGTATATGTTTTTCCTCTAATGCAACGAGTTCGCCCTCTCTACATCCAGTTACAAATGCAATCCAAAACATTACTTGTTTCTCAAAAGGTTCATGGTTAATGCATTTGATGAGGTGATCTATCTTATCTCTTGAATAGGAGAGAGGTTTCTTCTGTTTAACAGTAGGCGGCTTTATATTCCTTGCAGGATTATTTTTTATTAGGTCAAACTCATCTGCAGCTGTTAACATGCTTTTAAAAGCCTTGTAACAGTTTCTGATAGTTGAAGGAGATAATGCTTCATCTTTACCATCTAATCTATTTTTAGAGTCCTTTAATTCATCTAGAAAGTTAACTACATGCATAGCGTTAATATCAGACAACTTTAGATGGCCGTAACCTGGTAGAATTCTTTTTTCAATTATACTCATATACTCTCTTAATGTCCGAGGAGAAAGTTTGTCTCCCGCATACTTCTTAACCCATTCCTGATAAAAGTCTTCGAGTCTTGTGTAGTTGGGTTTAGAATAATCCCCACTCAAAACTTCTGCTTCAAATTTTGCAAGCTCTTGTTTAGCGAGTGTTTTGTTCTTAACCTTTACGTTTTTTCTTTCTCGAATTGGTTTTCCTTTTTTATCGTAACCAGTTACTATAGACAGTCTAAATGAACCTTTACCACGTTTCTCAATACTTCCCATGAGATCACCCCTGTATCTAGTTTAGTTAAAGATCTAAAAAGAGCTGGTACAATAAGAACGTCTCTTTATTTGGTTCAATCGTTCTTTGCATAAATCATAAGAGACACCAAAATCATTTACCCATCGTTCTAACAGTTCTGGGTCGCCTATGTCGTACTTTTTAATCATATGTAAGGGAAGAGCAGCATAAAGAGTGAAATGCTTTGCATCGCGCTCTTGCAGCTCCCTAAAAGCTTCCGGCATCATGGACTGCTTGCCAACATGACGAATAGCGTGGCAGAGTTCATGAAAGAAGTGTTCACGTTGAACTAAATTATCAAGTGTATTATTGAGAACAATTTCTTTGTACCGACCAAATCGGACGTATCTACTTTGCATAGGTTTGTAGTGAATGAAAATTTCATATTGCATTGCTATTTTTCTTATTTTTAAATCCACAGGATATTGGAGCTTGTGCTTAATATACCAATTGGATACCCAGTCTTCTAATTCTGTTGTAGTGTAATTAGGGAAATTCATACAACCACCTTCCTTAAGGATATTATACGAACACACATTCTCTTTTTCAAGAAAAAAGAACAGTCCCTATAGGACTGTTCATTACTTGCTGCGAGGATATTCTTTTTTAAAATTTAGTTTAATTGTATCTTCTTTAGTTTTCTTATTTTCTTTCCATTTCATAGTTACTTCAACATGGTTTAAAATCTCTTTATAAAATGAGGCTGGTTTATCATTAATCTCTGAAACATATTCAGGGGTTGAAAATTCTTTCTCTTCACTAAAATTAATACTATCTGCATTTCCAGTGTATATGCTCCGAAGAGACTCCCTGGCATTAATTTCCCAATTGAGATCTTTAATCAGCTTCTCTTCCTTCGGCAAAAAAGTAGCCTTTAATGAAGTGGAGTCATCTTTTTCAGTTAGGTAAACATTCACTATCCAAGATTCATTTTCACCTTTTGCAAGATAACTTGAATTGGATTCTTCTTCTTGACTACATCCAATAAGGGTAATTACAAATATAAAAAATGTAAATGTAATTAAATTTTTTAAGTGCTTCATGATGTCACTCCAATACGAATCCTAAAATGATGTTTTAAATATCATCCATTCTATCAGAATTGAAATTAGGAAACAATATTTTTTTAGAAACACATTTAACCCCTTATAAGGGGTTAAATGTGTTTAAATCTTTATAGTCCTGCTTCAGTAAGTTCAACTTTGGATCGTACGTTGTTGTAATAAAGAGTACCATCCTTGTAGAAATCTGCCTGTGCATGCCCGACTTGTGGCAATTTTTGACTTTCTTTATCTGTATAATCGCAAGAGGTCACTTGAGCATATGGGTAGGAGTCGTATGTTGAATCCCAAGATACTGTACCAATATTATAAGTATCTTCAAAAGATCCTCCACGCCAGGCACATTCACCATGGTTTTCTGCATCTTTAAATTCATATGCAGTAGAATCTCTAGACCAACTTGTCTCTACATATTCCAAACTAACATCTCCGCCAGATTCTGCATATTCGACGTAGACTCTTTGCTGAACATCTCCATCAAATCTGTAATCAGATGATTCACCACCTTTAATTGCATGGACAGTTTGACCGAAGAAGACATTACCTAGTGAAGCACTAACCTTTTTAGAAAAGTTTTTGATGGATGTTGTTAAATCTGGTTTTTCCCTTTGAATGTTTATACTTTTACTACTATTAGATACTTCCAAATCTTCTTTATCAAAAGTTATTGTAGTCGGAATTATAGAAGCATATCTAGTTTTATCTGAATTATTGTTTTGAGTAAGTTTGACAGTTACCCCGCGAGGATTATCAATTGTTTTTTCTTCACCATTATATTGTATAGAAACAGAAGCTTTCGAAGGTAAATCTTTTAGGTTGCTATTATTAAGCTTTTCTTTCAATTGTTGCTTTGCTTGTTTGCGTTGATTTTTTCGCTCATCACTCATTACGTTATCCTCTTTTGTAGAAGGGCTTGCTTCAACAAGATTAACGTTAAAGCTGAAGGCAAATAATAACGCTGTTACTGTGAATAGTTTAAATAGATTCTTCATAATTACATCCTTTCTTAATTTTGTATAAATTTAGGTTATCATGGGATGAAAGTAATAAAAACCCTTTAAATACAAGTAAGCATATGATAATAGTCGGGATTAAATATCTGAAAAAACATTTTTTATCGCTTTGTTTACTATATTATATTGGAGTATTCAAAATCTATTTACCAAATATAGATGTTTCCTGAAGGCTATCACTAACTATGCAATCAGTATTTCTCTCAAACCTTGAGGGTTATTAGCAAGCTTATTAACTGTTAAAAAAGCTTCGCTAAGGAATTCTTTATACATAGCAAATTACCTAATTTTTATAAAAATGGTTGATTTCCTTCTTTAATAGCCATCAACTATTGGTATTCAGTTCCTCTTGCATAAAATTCTTACCTTCTTGTTAACTTCACCCAAATTTAGTACATGTCTCATTAGTAAAATATGATTTTCTATTTCCTCTACAAAAAATAACACGTCCACAGACGTGTTATTTTATATCCATTTCTATAGATTTCTGTACTAAGTATTGAAAATAGCTCTCCAGTTCCTTGATTTGTTCTGGGCTCATTGACTTCCACTTCTCAATATCAAAGGAATAAATCATTTATTGAAGGCTATCGCAAGCAATTCCGTCAGTATCTCTGTTCAAATCATGAGGATCACTAGCTGGTCCGCCAGCTGCTTCAAAGAAAGCTTGTGCAGCTGCATGTTTCCCATTGAAATCACCACAGTCACGGTCAGGACCAAATGGGTCGTACATTAGACCACTATTAGCTGGTTCTTCAGGCTCTGGTTCCGGCTCAGGGGCTGGTTCTTCCTTTTCATCTTCATAGTGATAACCATGGTCATGGTCCTTGTGAGCATATCCAGGAATAGACCATACACCTTTGCCAGAATCAATGGCAATCTGCTGAACCTTATGGAATTGATCAAGCATGGTTAAGTCGTTATATAAATAAGCAGTACGAGCAAGACCTTTTCTTAGTAGTTTTTCCTGAATGGTTTCTCCATCGATAAACACGTAGGCGAGTAGGCGTCCGTACCTATCTCTTTCTTCTTTACCAACCTTCACTCTAACGTCCTTACCAGTGAGCGTTTCTTTTACATACTTGGACGCTTCAGGTCCATAAGGTTGAACAGGTTCGTTCGGGTGCACCGTCTCAGGAGTGTCTACTAGTAATAGGCGAACGTCTTCCGTTTTACCGTCCATTCTTATTTCTAGAGTATCTCCATCAACTACGCGGGTAACGGTAGCGTTGGTTTCATTTTTCTTCTTTTCAGCTGCTGCCCTGGCTTTGGCTTCTTCCTCAGCCTTTTCCTTCTCAGCTTTCTCTTTAGCGGCTGCTTCGGCCTCAGCTTTTTCTTTCTCTGCCTTTTCTTTAGCAGCTGCTTCAGCCTCTGCTTCTTGCTCTTTTTCCTCAGGTTCATCACTAGCAACTTCTTTATTCTCAGGTTCTCCTGAATCACTACCTGAGGAGTTATCTGTGCTTTCGTTTTTAACCACTTCTTCGGAAGGAGTTTCAGCCTCTAGTTCCTCAGATGTAGAGCTATTATCATCGGAAAAGGCACCCACTCCTGAGCTAATAATTAGCAAATAAATGAGAGCAGCTGTTACCATCTTCCATAGCTTGCCGGTACGAAACCCTACAATTTTTTGATGCCATTTTCTTTCCTTTTTCTTTATTTCAATATTACATCTTTCTTGTGCAGTACTTAAGACTCTCTTCTCATCACTTAAAATTTTAAAAATTGTACCATTCAGGGTTAAAAGAGTACTCATCGCTCTAAAGTCAATGGAGGCTTGAGAAACAGATTTCCATTCCACCTGTCCAAGTTCCATCAGCTTCCCTTTTTGAAAAGAGTAGGCAAAGATTCCTGTTTGAGTAATGGCAGAGAATTGATCCGGTTCATTTGAGTTATATAAACCACCATTAACTACAAAAATAAAATCAGGGTGCAAATCAATAAGCAATTTCCTGACTGTATCCTTCTTTGGTTGAGGTTTATCATTATTGGTCTTTATCTGCTGAGATTTTATTGGTTGAGGTTTTTCGTGTGAAACTTCCTTATGTGATAACACAGGTGGTATAGACTTAGCTTCTTTTTTCGGGGTATTCATTTTGTATGACTGCTTTAAAAGTGATTCAAACTTCTCTCTATCATCCTCCAAATGCACCAGCAGCAATTCGAAGCCTGCAGATTCACTTAAAAAATGACGAGGCAGGGAAGGATTTAATTCACTCCAGGTCTGTTCGAACTTCTCTATTAAATCATCTTTTGGAAGGCTTAATATTTCAATTACTTGATTTAATCGTTTACTTTGAGGAGCTGGGAAAATGTGCTCTGGATTGAAATGATCAAATCCATTGTGCAAACCACTGGTACTTAATATAAATGCCTTTAAGTAATAGTTAAGGGCTATAAATCCGCACCAAGGGGCTTTACCACATCCAGAACGTCAATAACTACCACCGAAGGCTGAAAGCGTGGATACAGCGCTTCAACGGCGTGGCAACGAAGTATCTCAATCATTACTTGACCTGGTTCCAGGTATTAGAGAGTATCCATCATCAGAGGAATGAAGTGACGATGAATGATATGATAATAAAAGGGAATTTAATTCCAAGTATAGAAACCTATGATACACTTAGGTTATCTAAGTTCGAGGTATAGATAATACCGCTCTTTTGAACTAACGGAGCAGAATAATCAAATAAGAAAAAGAGTGAAATAGTATGCAAAGGAAGGTTTTTATAATGCGAAGTATTTTTGATGTCACACAACTAATGTTTCTTCGTTTCTTAATGAGACTAATGTTAAAAAGGAAGATGTACAAAGAACCTATTAAAGTAATAGAGAAGTTCCGAGAGCGTTTTGTTAGTAAAGGATACTTGAACGATGACTTGTCAAAAGGACCTGAAACAGCCAAGTATTCAATTATTGACAGTTTAGTTTCTGCATTTGAATCTCTGCGTCATTATCGTAATGAAGATGATTTTTACCTTCAGGTGGCTAAACAGTGGGTTGGTGATTTATATAGCAGCAACCACAAAATATCTTTCTTCTTCGTTATTGTCTATGGATTGATTTTATTAACCGTTTTTATTAATCAGTCTTTCATTACAATACCAGGGGAAATGATGTTCATAGGGCTCTTTGTGTTACCTTTACTGGGATTTATTATCGCCATAGGAGGAAGAGGTTGGAAGAGGTTAATGCTAATGTCAATTAACATCCTGGTTTTTGCTTATTCCATTATAATCGTAGCTTAAAGGTTTTTTAGGGAATTATACAATCCCATAATCAGCGCTCTCTGCGGGCTATTTTAACAAGACAATAATTCTGCATAGGACTACCTAATAAGGTAGTCCTATTTTTTCTATAAATATCAACAACAAACTTTAACAGAGCCAAAAGTTTAAATGGTGTAAGTGGGGTAGAAGCCCATTTAGGGCAGAACTTTTCTTAATTGTCTTTTCGATGTTTCTGGTAGTAATCTTTGCTAGAAGGGGTTTATGTAAATACGATCTTGTAACTGGCATCCCTGGCAACCACAATATAACTTATTCCGTTTTCATCAGTCTAACTTTGAAATTCAGTAATTGATCCTCCTTCTTGAGGAAAATGATTACTCATCTTCTTTTATACAGAAATCAATATTGGATAGCACTTTTCAGTTAAGTTGAGTTAACCGCCCCTAGTTTTAACAAATTCCCAACAACCCTTTTTGCATCTGTTTACACAATTCTAAAATCATCCTGGTAGAGTAGATGTAAACTGTCTAGGTTTATAGTTTTACTATCAAAGCTTATTGCATAGTGAGACGTAAATTCAATAGTGATCTGTGACCTTAGTCTCTGAAATATTCACAACTGCCTTTGAAATCAACTGAGGTTGGTTTTTATTATTTGAGTGAGCTTTGGTTAGGTTAAGATTATCAGAAGTGAAGGATAGATTTTCAAGGAGACAATCGAAAGCGTTATTATTATGATGCTCGACATTAAATTTTTTTATAGCAGCATCTACTTCTGCTTCACCATACCAAAGTTTCATTATAACTTGATATAACTTTTATCTTTTTCCGTCTATATACCAGTTCATGTTAGATAGTTCTTTCCATCAGTTATTTATTGGCAGTTTCGATAGCTGCTAAATTTAACGACAGTCCGAAAAGTGTTATAAAAATTAGTTTTTGGGGAACATTTGTTACCCTTATTATTTCTATTTTTCTTGTATGAATAGAGTGGACTGCTTAAGGCTTGTTCTGTTTTGTTTATTGCAAGTGTATTGATCCTATCACAATAACAAGATTATTGTTGTGGTGCATATCAATTTACCCTAAAACGAAGTGGAAAGAATTATTTGACATCGCATTCCTCACTCAAGGTAGGGTCTATTCATTCTGCTTTGATTTAGTTAAAAATAATTTTTATTCGAACACTTATGACGCCGACAACATCCATTTCTAGATTGTTCATTAGAAATCGATATTTAATTGGTTATGTTTTACAGGGTAGCATTCTCATAACTATATTATAGATTTTATAAAAAGAAAAAGCAGCAGCAGGGTGGTGCCCCCCGGAAGTAGAGTTAACAATCTAATTTCCGGGGGTTTTTTTATGGCAAAGTATAGTAAGGAATTTAAATTGGAGTTGGTAAGGATGAAAGAGTCACATTTAAAATGGACAATATAGCCGGCTAAAAATGTACAAAATCGTTGCCTTAAATTTCGACAAGCTTCATCATTAAATTGAATCCATGCGGGAGGAGATTTAGTTCACGAAGCTGGAGGGAGAGCGAGGAAAAATGAAAGAATACCAATGTGGGATGTCCTATACCGATATTGGACAGATGCTGCGAGTGTCTTTCGCAAGAACAGGCCGTTTACATGACCCAGGATTACTTAGATTATAGTCCATTTTCAAAATGGCTATAGACTATCTTTTGTTTTCGAGAACGGGTCTAATTGACCAAGTGACTTACGAAGGATTCAGTACAGAAGATGCAGTCTATGAGATGAACCAAGTTGGTTTGTAATGGCAGAAGGAGCAGTGAATAGCTGCTCCTTCTTTTATTTACAGACTCTAAAAGAATTGAATTTTCAGACTAATTAACCTATACTAACAAATAAACCCTGTATTTTTTGACCACTACATACCAACCAGTCAGTATCTGAAGGAGGTTCTTATGAACACAAACGAAAAACAAACCGATTCCTCTACAGAACAAAAGCCTGTTAAGCTTACCGCTCATGAAAGAATTCACCTGCTTGCTGATGACGGATCCTTTTTTGAACTCGGAAAATCTGCCCATTCATCTGTCCCGGGAATGGAAGAACGGACGCCTGCCGATGGGCTGATCGGCGGTTTGATCCGTGTCGATGGCCGGGAAGCGATCGTTCAGGCGATGGATGTGAGTGTGTTATCTGGAACGGAAGGGGAGGTTCATCTCCGGAAGAGTGAGTATTTTCATCAGTATGCGAAAAAGAGGAAGCTGCCGCTTTTTAATTTGTGTGAAGGTGGTGGGCTGCGGATGCCGGATGGGATGGGTTCAGACGGAATCAGTGACAAGCTTTTTCCGAACTGTCTGCTGGATCACTCCAGAGAAACCCCGATCCTTACCGCCATTCTTGGGGACAGCTTCGGCGGTCCGACGTGGATGGCCGTGACATCGGGTTTTGTCACACAGGTGCGCGGAACGGGAATGGCCGTTGCCGGGCCGAGGATGTTGGAGATGGCGAGTGGAGAAGAGATTACAGCCGAAGACCTTGGGGGGCCTGATATGCATGCGGCATATACAGGGCAGATTGATCACGTCGCTGAAACAGAGGAAGAAGCGATAACGGCTATGAAGCGGTTTTTCAGCTATCTGCCTTCTTCATATGAAGACACGCCTCCTTTTAAAGTATCTGTGCCTTCGTCCTCATCTTCAGGGGAAAACGCAGCGGCTGTTGTTCCTTCGAACATGAGACGTCCGTATGACATGAATAAACTCATTCGTGAGATTGTCGATCTGGAATCCTTTATGGCTTTCCGACCTTTTTACGGAAAAGCACTCCTTACAGGTCTTGCGCGTATGGACGGGCGGGTCACAGGAGTGGTGGCGAGTCAGCCGCTTCATATGGCGGGGGCTCCAGGGCCGGAGGAGTGTGATAAGGCGGTGGATTTCATCTGCCTCTGTGATTCGTATCATATTCCTTTGATTTTTCTTCACGATACTCCCGGGTTCAGGATCAGCAGTCAGGCAGAAAAGCGGAAAATGCCTTCAAAGATTATGAATTGGAATACGGCGCTTGCTAAATCCACTGTTCCGAAGTACTCCATCGTCATTCGTAAAAGCATTGGAGCGGCGTATGGAAACATGGGTGGGCCAGGCATGGGGGCGGACGTGGTGGCTGCCTGGCCGGAGGCTGAAATTAACTTTACCGGCCCCGACGTTGGTGTGAATGTTGTTTATGGAAGACAGATCAAACAGGCGGACAATCCTTCTGAAGCCCGTGGGGCTTATTTGGAACAGTGGAGCTTCGACAGCTCACCAGCGAAAGCCGCGGGTAAGTTCTTGATTCAGGAAATCATCGAGCCGGAACAGAGCCGGGATTTTCTGCTTCGGTTTTTACGAACGGCGTCGGATAAAAGTGAAAGACGGCTGGCAGACTGGCCGATGTCCACATAAGGAGGAATCGAATGAAAAGCGAAATGAAACGGCATCAAATAGAGAACATGTACCCTCTTGGAAAACACCCGCTTCTCGTATACGTCCAGCACCACGCAGAGAAACGCCCGCATGAGGCTGCTTATTTTTATTATGGATACACCCTGACGTGGGCGGAACTTTTGAATGGTATTGAAAAGATGACTGGATTTTTGTCACAGAAGGGCTTTGAAAAAGGGGACCGGGTCGGGCTCTATATGCAGAACAGCCCGCAGTATATCATTGCCCACTATGCCATCCAGTCAATTGGTGGGATTGTCTGTCCGTTGAACCCGATGTACAAAGCGAGCGAGTTAACTTATTTAATGAAGGAAGTCGGCATGAAAGGACTATTTACCGGCGGGGAACTGTTAAGTGAGGTGAGGAAAACAGACAGCGATCTTCATGCGGTTCTTGTCGTTTCCTACGAAGATTATATTCCTGAGCATACCGAATGGGAAGTGCCGGGTGACTTGAGGGTTCCGGATCTAACATTAAAGGAAAAGGAAACCCATTGGAGCGATGCTGTAAACGAAGCGGAACCGCAAAAAGCGTCTGAAAATGTCGATATGGATGATACGGCGCTGCTTGCTTTCACGTCAGGAACGACCGGAAGACCGAAAGCTGCGATGCTCACGTATGAAAATGCTTTGTATAAAACAGCAGCGGCTGTGGAAGCGAATGGGGTGGAAGAGGAAGAGACGTGGCTAGCGGTGATGCCGCTCTGTCATATTGCGGGTATGGTGATGGGCGTGAACATCCCGGCGTTTACCGGTTCCCCCTGTGTGCTGTTTGTCAGGTTTGATCCCCGGCAGGTGGTCACAGCACTGACTGCTTACGATGTGTCGGTGTGGTACAGCATCGCCCCGATGAATGAGGCTGTGTTATCCGTGGTAGACGGGGAAAAAGCGGATGCTCTGCGACTCAATTTATGTACGAGCTTCGGTATGCCTGTGACAGAAGACCTGGCAGAACGCTGGCGTTCTTTTGCGCCGGATAGTTCGTTGTATGAAGCGGCTTACGGTCTGAGCGAGACCCATACCGTGGACACCTATATGCCCGGTGACGGTGTGAAATTCGGATCTGTCGGCCTCCCTGTTCCTGGATCGTCCCTGGCTGTCCGCGATCCCCTAACAAAAGAAGACCAGCCTGCCGGTGAGGCCGGGGAAATCGCTGTGAAAAGTCCCGGTGTGTTCAAAGGCTACTGGGGGAGGCCTGATGCGACAGCGGAAGTGCTGGCGGACGGGTGGATGCATACGGGTGATATCGGTTATTTCGACGAAGACGGCTATTTATACTTTCAGGGACGTCTGAAGGAAATGATCAAATCGTCAGGATTCAGCATTTTCCCTGAAGATGTCGAAGCATTATTGAAGGAACATCCTGCCATCTCCCAGGCGGCTGTCATCGGTGTGCCGGATGAATCAAAGGGGGAGGTCGTCAAAGCGTTCATTGTTCTGAAAGAGGAATCACCCTTGGAGGAGGAAGAGCTGATTCAATGGGCAAAAGCCCATATGGCCCGCTATAAAGTTCCGGGTTTTGTCGAATTCCGCACGTCTCTTCCTCAGACAGGAGCAGGTAAAATCTTAAGGCGCGTGCTGAAAGAAGAATCCTGAGACGGAAAAAGAAGCACAACAAGGTGAGCCTCTCCACTTATAAAGAATACGGGTGATCCCACAGCAGTCATCCCCTGATAAGCAGCACGTGACCATCCATACGAAAGAGACATCCGTAAAAAAAAGAGGCGCAGCTGAATGCGCCTCTTTTTAATGAATTTCTTTTTTCTTAAAGCGTCCGCCCCGCACTTCGGCAATATCCCCGATGGCCATGAAGGCTTGTTCATCGTGCTCCTGGACGAGCGCTTTCAGCTTCGCTTCCTCCAATCGGTTGATGACGCAGAAGATCACTTTTTTCTCATCATTGGAGAAGGCTCCTTCTCCTTTTAAAAAGGTGACGCCGCGGCCGAGGCGCTGGATGATGGCTTCACTGATGCTCTCGTATTCATCGCTGATGATATGTACAGCCTTCGATTCATCCAGTCCTTTAATCGTAATGTCGATCATTTTATAAGCGACAAAATAGGCAAGCAGGGAATACATCGCCCGGTCCCACCCGAAGACGAAGCCCGCGCTTCCAAGGATGAACAGGTTGATGAACATAATGATTTCCCCGACAGAAAAGGGGATTTTGCTGCTGATCAGAATCGCAGAGATTTCTGTCCCGTCGAGACATCCTCCGTAGCGGATGACCATTCCTACACCGATGCCGAGGATAAATCCCCCGAATAATGTCGCAAGCAGAATATCATCGGTAAAGGCAGGCACCGGATGAAGCACGGTTGTGGCCGTTGAAAGGATGGCAATGCCGTACACCGTTGACCAGGCAAATGTTTTTCCAATCAAGTTATATCCAAGAAAGAAAAAGGGGATATTCAATAGGAAGATGAACAGCCCGAGTTTCCATTCCGTCAAATGCGACAGGATAATGGAGATTCCGACGATTCCGCCATCGATGACCTGATTCGGAACGAGAAAAATTTCCAGTCCTACCGCCATAATGATGGCACCGAGCGTGATGAAAACCGCGCGTTTCGTAAACTCTTTGGACGTAATTTTCAGATGCTGGACTTGTTGACCGCTGATGGCAGGTCCCTCCATTTAAATGAATTTTTATAAAAATCGTTTCCGGACATCCGGCGTCGGTAACGGGCAGGAGTCGTCTTTTTTTCCGAACCATTTGTAACGATTGGATGCAAACCACCGGTAAAAAGCGTTGCGCAGCGGTGCTGGGATCAGAATCAACAAGTACGCAAGCTGCCAGAATCCTTTCAACTGCCGGCTGATCGTCAAAGCGGCGGTGGATTCCAGGCGGGCTTTTCCGTTCTGGATTAATACAAGGCTGTCGGTGTCATGGGGGATGTTATACTGCAAAAGCAGTTCCCGGCCCTTGTCACTTTGAAGCGATGCAAATTGAAACCGGCTGCGGGGATCTCGTTGAATGATGAACTGGACACTTTTGTCGCAGAAATGGCAGTCCCCGTCGAATAATATGATGGCACTCATAGGTATCACCTCATGTATGATTATACCATTTTATGCAGGGATCCTCTAAGGAATTTCAAGAAAACGTCTGCTTTGGAAAAGCGTCACAGCCCCTCTTTCTCTCATACGCTATGGAGGGAAGGAGTGGTGGATGTGCTGCTTTTCACGTATCTGTTCATCGGCGTGTTTTTCTGCTTTTTTAAAAAAGAACCGGTGCTGAAGGACAAACAGGAGCAGGCGGTATATATGTTTTACCTGCTTGGATGGATTGTCCTGTGGCCGGTGTTTCTTATACGAAGACTCATGCAAGGGATTTAAAGGCAGAACCGCAAAAGATTGCCGGTCATAGTCGGAGGCAGAGGGCAGACAATAAGAGAGGCTTTAAGCCAACCGATTTGAGGAGTGATCAGGATGGAAAAGAATAATGTGCAGTGGCTGCCGGTTATCGCTTCGATCGGTATCGGTGCGGCCACATACAGCATGATGACTGGTCAGGCCGGACAACTGCAGAATGTCATTCCGAGTTTAGCGAAGATGTCCGGGAAACAAGGTACAGCCTCTAATCAGTAAATGAAAAAGGCATGCAGATGACTGCATGCCTTTTTCTACGTCCATTTATATAAGATGTGTGGAATTCTCAGTTGGTAGTTGGATGGATCGTTTATCAATTTCTTGCGTGACTAAGTGAACAAATTCGTCGTCCAGCTGAAGCTTTACAGACTCCAGATAGGTTTCCAGCAAGGTTTGATCATCAAGCAGTGACAAAACGATACAACTCCTTAGCGTATGATTCGTTATTATTTTATTGACATTTACTTATTCTAGCAAAAAAATCTGTTTATTCATGAGTAGAAAGACCTGTTTTGCGGAATTGATGGACGATAAATAAATTATTCTCCTATACGATTGATGCAGGTGTGTACGTTTCTGTTTGTTCGTGTCTAAACAACAGGAATAGCGGAAAGCGGCGGTGGGGCACGGGGTTTCCATTGTATTTCTATTGTATTTGCTTTAATATAGCGTAATAAGCTGGAACGATGGTTTGAACGGAGCAGCGATAGGAAAGAATAAGGAAACAAGGACGTTTTTTTAGGGAAGGGTGTCTTATGGAGAATAAAAGAGGAAACCTTGTGATGTTTCCTGGATGGAAATCGAGACTGGAGCAGTCGGGACTGGAGGCTCTGAAGGAAAAGCGCTACAAGGAAGCGGCGGAAGCCTTTGAACCACTTGTCGAGTATGATCAGGCCGGCCATGATGTTATCACAGGGCTGTTGATGAGCTGGATTGAGCTCGGTCAGTTCGATCAAGCTGAGGAATTGTGTCAAGAGCAGATGAAGGAAACGATCGACCAGTATTACCATTACTTACATATCTACATTACGATCCTTTTCCAAAGCAGCCGTTACAGCGATATCATCGACCTGCTCGATGAAGTTTTTGAATCCGAGGACATCCCCCATCAGAGCCGTACACAGCTGTGGCAGATGTATGAAGTGAGCAGAAAGCTGCTGGAAGACAGCCGGAAGGAGCAGGGGAAGGAATTATCCCTCGCTTTCAAGGAAGCCTTGGAAACCGATCACATACATAAGCAGTGGCAGACCCTCGATCACTTAAAGAAACAGGACCCCCATGATTATCTGGAGGAGTTTATCGTGTACCTTCAGGAACCAGCCGTACACCCCATGATAAAATCCTCGATTTTGGAATGGTTTAGAGATGGACGTGTGGATAGAGAAGTGGCTTTGACAAAATTCGGCATGGAAATGACCATTGTGCCCGGCCATTTATCGATGCTTCAGCATGATTATATTATGAAGCAGATCCAGATGAGGCTCGGCCAGGTGGAACAGAAAAATCCAACGATGTATGAGATGGTCAACAACTTGTTGTTCCACTACTGCTACGTCCGTTATCCCCTGTTCCCTGATGAAGAGGAAGTGCCGCTGCTCGTCGAAGCGCTGAAGCAGCTCGGCCATGAATACCTGCAGCTTCCCTATAAACCGGATTCCCATTTAGAGGAAGTGGACCGGTATAAATCAGAAATTGAACTGTGTGAGCAGCATTATGTTTTCGTGACCGGTTCCTAGAAAAACCAATGAGAGTCACGCCTTGAAAGCAGCGGGGATTATGTTATAATGTAATGGTTGCAAAAGAGATTCGTATGTAATCAGAGTCATAGAATCAGTAAACCATCGTCTCCGGACGAAAATGTGAATAGATGTTGGAGGGAATTTTTTATGTCAGCAAAATGGGAAAAGCAAGAAGGCAATGTAGGTACATTAACAGTTGAAGTACCTGCAGGCGAGTTCGACAAAGCCCTTGATTCTGCCTTTAAAAAAGTAGTTAAACAGGTACAGGTACCTGGATTCCGTAAAGGGAAAGTACCTCGTAAATTGTTCGAACAGCGCTTCGGGGTAGAATCTCTGTATCAGGATGCTCTTGATATCATCCTTCCGGAAGCTTACTCTAACGCCGTGGACGAAGCAGGCATCGAGCCGGTTGACCGTCCTGAAGTTGACGTGAAGCAGATCGAAAAAGGCCAGGACCTGATTTTCACTGCTGAAGTAACGGTGAAGCCTGAAGTGAAACTTGGCGAATACAAAGGTCTTACTTTTGAAGAAGAAAGCACAGAAGTTACAGACGAAGACGTAGACAGCGAACTGAAGCAGATGCAGGAGCGTCAGGCTGAGCTTGTTGTTAAAGAAGAAGGATCCATTGAGAACGGCGATACAGTCGTTATGGACTTCGAAGGATTCGTTGATGGGGAAGCCTTCGAAGGCGGCCAGGCGGATAACTACTCTCTTGAAGTAGGTTCCGGTTCTTTCATCCCTGGTTTCGAAGAGCAGCTTGTTGGTAAGCAGGCCGGCGAAGAAACAGAAGTGGAAGTCACATTCCCTGAAGAATATCACGCAGAAGAGCTTGCTGGTAAAGCGGCTACTTTCAAAGTGAAAGTTCACGAAATCAAAGGCAAAGAACTTCCAGAACTTGATGATGAATTCGCGAAAGATGTCGACGAAGAAGTCGAATCCCTGGAAGAACTTAAAACGAAAACACGCACGCGTCTGGAAGATCAGAAGAAAACTGATGCAGACAACCAGAAGCGTGAAACTCTTGTAAATAAAGCTTCTGACAATGCTGAGGTTGAAATTCCGGATGCCATGGTCGACACTGAGCTTGACCGTATGGTTCAGGAATTCGAACAGCGCCTTCAGATGCAGGGCATGACGAAAGACATGTACTTCCAGTTCACTGGTCAGGACGAAGACGCCCTTCGCGAGCAGATGAAAGAAGATGCTTCGAAGCGCGTGAAAACGAACTTGACTCTTGAAGCTATTTCCGAGGCGGAAAATGTCGGCGTAACCGATGAAGACGTCAATGCTGAACTGGAAAACATGGCTGGCATGTACCAGACAGATGTAGCTCAGCTGACGCAGATGCTTGGCGGGAACACGGACATGATCAAAGAAGACCTGAAAGTCCGCAAAGCCATCGACGTTCTTGTCGAAAACAGCAAAGCTGAATAATACTGATAGAAGACAAGGTGCCCGGGTACCTTGTCTTCTCATATATTTTCTTCGGAAACACCGTTTAGGCGGGGTGGTTTGTGGGGAAAATAATGATACTTCCAAGCGTTTTTACATATACTATTTAAGATGCTCAGAGGTTTGACTTATGCGTTTTATATCTACATAATGAGGGTGTCGCAGGAATTGACGGCACACCTCTGAAAGGTATTGCTTTTGTGTTTGGAGTTTATTTGGTATGATGGGCAAAAGAAGCGAAACGTTGGCGTCGTATCAGTAA
Source organism: Halobacillus sp. AWH4_228 (assembly GCF_056158365.1). NCBI lineage: Bacteria > Bacillati > Bacillota > Bacilli > Caryophanales > Bacillaceae > Halobacillus > Halobacillus sp. AWH4_228. The sequence goes on from NZ_JBSWTE010000001.1 coordinate 1,490,898, forward strand.
CTTCAGTCGCAACGATTGCGTCATTTTATTAAGGGGTGAAACGTATGTTTAAATTTAACGATGAAAAAGGACAATTGAAATGTTCTTTCTGCGGAAAGAGTCAGGAACAAGTCCGAAAACTCGTTGCAGGACCTGGCGTATATATATGTGATGAATGCATTGAATTGTGCACAGAAATTGTGGAAGAGGAGCTTGGCAACGAAGAAGAGGTGGAGTTCAAGGAAGTTCCGAAACCTCAGGAAATCCGTGACATTCTGAATGATTATGTCATCGGACAGGATCAGGCGAAAAAGAACCTTTCCGTTGCTGTTTACAACCACTACAAGCGTATTAACGCCGGAGTGAAAAATGATGAGGTGGAGCTTGCGAAGAGTAACATTCTGATGCTTGGACCTACCGGAAGCGGTAAGACACTGCTTGCCCAGACCCTTGCACGTATCTTGAATGTTCCGTTCGCTATTGCAGATGCTACGTCTCTTACAGAAGCCGGTTATGTCGGGGAAGATGTGGAGAACATTCTTCTTAAACTGATCCAGGCTGCTGATTATGATGTAGAGAAAGCAGAAAAAGGAATCATCTATATTGATGAAATTGATAAAGTAGCACGTAAATCAGAAAACCCTTCCATTACACGTGACGTGTCCGGTGAAGGTGTCCAGCAGGCGCTTCTTAAAATCCTTGAAGGAACGCAGGCGAGTGTTCCTCCACAAGGTGGGCGGAAGCATCCTCATCAAGAATTCATCCAGATTGACACGACGAATGTCCTGTTTATCGTGGGTGGGGCCTTCGATGGGATCGACCAGATTATCAAACGCCGCCTGGGCAGAAAAGTGATCGGATTCGGCTCCGAACAGGTGACGGACGAAGCAGAGAAGAAGGATCTTCTGACGAAAGTGCTGCCTGAAGACCTTCTAAGCTACGGTCTAATTCCGGAATTCATCGGACGCCTGCCGGTAATCGGCAGTCTTGAGCAGCTGGATGAGGAAGCATTGGTTGAAATTCTTACAAAACCGAAAAACGCTCTTGTCAAACAGTATCAGAAGCTGCTTCAAATTGACCATGTTGAGCTGGAAATGGAAGAGGAAGCGCTTCGTGAAATTTCCCGTCTGGCCATTGAACGGAAGACAGGGGCACGCGGCCTCCGCTCCATAATTGAAGGCATCATGCTTGATGTGATGTATGAACTTCCTTCCCGCGATGATATTGAGAAGTGTATTATCACGAAAGATACAGTCAAAGCGGAAAACGGCCGTCCGAAGCTTGTGCTTACAGATGGAACCGTAGAGGATGACAACAAACAGTCACCGAAAGAAAGTGCGTAACGCCTGAGGGGGTTATCCCTTGAAAAAGCCGTGCTACGAATAACTGTAGCACGGCTTTTTTATAGGGGCTTTACAGGCACGATCCAAGCATGAAACCGTAGTTTCTGCTTATAATAGGGATACCATAAGGAAAGGTCCCCTGCCTGACTCGAGGCCGGGGCTATGTGTGTTGGCACCATCTGGTATCGTTTCGTTTACTTTCCACTTACATTTCTATATGATTAAATTACGTATCCGCATTTATCGGAGGTGCAAATAGATGACAGACAAACAAAGAAACAATATACCTCTACTTCCTCTCAGAGGGCTGCTTGTCTACCCGTCCATGGTGTTACACCTGGATGTCGGCCGGGAGAAATCTGTCCAGGCCCTGGAGCAGTCCATGATGGATGATAATGAAATTTTCCTTGTTTCTCAAAAAGAAGTGAACATTGATGAACCAGCGTATGAAGACCTTTATTCCGTAGGGACCGTAGCCCGCGTCAAACAGATGGTGAAGCTTCCGAATGGAACCAACCGTGTGCTCGTCGAGGGACTGCACCGGGCAGGCATGGATGAATTCAGTGAGGAGGGCGACTTTTACCGGGCGTCTATTGAGATCATTGAAGATGAACATGAAGATAAAAACGAAGAAGAAGCATTGATGCGCATGCTGCTCGAACAATTCGAGAAGTTTGTGAAAGTATCGAAAAAAGTGACACAGGAAACGTACAACACTGTAGCGGACACGGATGATCCAAGCCACCTGGCTGATATCGTCTCGTCCCACCTGCCGATTAAATTGAAGGACAAGCAGGATGTGCTGGAAACCCGCAATGTGAAAGAACGCTTGAATAAGCTGATTGAGCTGATCGGCAATGAACGGGAAGTACTTCAGATCGAACAGAAGATCGGCCGTCAGGTGAAAAAATCGATGGAGAAAACACAGAAGGAATACTATCTCCGCGAACAGATGAAAGCGATCCAGAATGAACTTGGTGACAAGGACGGGAAAACTGGAGAAGTCGCTCAGCTGAAAGAGAAAATCGACAAGGCTTCCATGCCGGAACGGGTGGAACAGGTGGCTCTTAAAGAGCTTGGCCGTTATGAGAAGATACCTCAGAGTTCTGCAGAAAGCTCTGTCATCCGTAACTACATCGAATGGCTCGTTTCTCTGCCTTGGTCGGAGGAAACGGAAGACAACCTGGATGTGAACCGCGCGGAAGGTATTTTGGATGAAGACCACTATGGACTTGAGAAAGTGAAGGAACGGGTGCTGGAGTATCTGGCTGTCCAGAAGCTCACCCAGACGATTAAAGGGCCGATTTTATGCCTTGCGGGACCTCCAGGGGTAGGGAAGACCTCTCTGGCCAAGTCCATCGCACGGTCCATCAACCGTAAATTCGTCCGTGTATCTCTTGGTGGGGTGAGAGACGAAGCTGAAATCCGTGGTCACCGCCGGACCTATATCGGAGCGATGCCGGGTCGGATCATTCAGGGAATGAAGCGGGCGGAAACCGTCAACCCGGTTTTCCTTCTGGATGAAATCGACAAAATGGCAAGCGATTTTCGGGGAGATCCTTCTTCTGCGATGCTTGAAGTGCTCGATCCAGAGCAGAACGGGACATTCAGTGATCATTTCATTGAAGAAAACTATGACTTATCGAAAGTTATGTTCATAGCTACGGCGAACAACGTAGCCAACATCCCCGGACCCTTGCGCGACCGGATGGAAATGATTACGATTGCCGGTTATACAGAAGTGGAGAAACAGCAGATTGCCAAAGAGCACCTGCTTCCCAAGCAGATTAAGGAAAATGGCCTGAAGAAAAGCCAGCTGCAGGTGAGAGAAGAAGCCCTTCTCAAACTGATCCGCCGCTATACCCGTGAAGCGGGTGTCCGGGGATTGGAAAGAGAATTGGCCGGATTGTGCCGAAAAGCGGCTAAGATTATCGTAGCCGGTGACAAGCAGCGCGTCGTCGTCACCGAAAAAATGCTTGAGGAACTTCTCGGCCGTCCAAAATTCCGTTATGGACGGGCAGAGCTTGAAGATCAGATTGGTACAGCCACCGGTCTTGCCTATACGACAGCAGGTGGAGATACACTTTCTATTGAAGTGTCCATCTATCCAGGAAAGGGCAACTTGACGTTGACGGGTAAATTGGGAGATGTCATGAAAGAATCCGCTCAGGCAGCCTTCAGTTATATCCGTTCACGCGCGGCTGAACTTGATATTGATCCGGAATTCGTGGAGAAGAACGATATCCACATTCACGTACCTGAAGGAGCGACACCGAAAGACGGCCCTTCAGCGGGGATAACGATGGCCACCGCTCTTGTATCCGCTCTTACCGGACGTCCTGTCCGCAAGGAAGTCGGGATGACTGGTGAAATCACACTCCGCGGCCGTGTGCTTCCAATCGGCGGCTTGAAGGAGAAATCTTTGAGTGCGCACCGGGCGGGCTTGACGAAAATCATCATTCCTGATGAAAATAAAAAAGACCTGGAAGATATTCCAGACAGTATTAAAGAAGGCTTGACCTTCGTCCCTGTGAAACACTTGGATGAAGTATTGGATCAGGCATTGGCGGAGGGTGCACATGAAGGTTAATACCGCAGATATCGTCATTAGTGCGGCGAGCAGGAAACAGTATCCCAACCAACCGATTCCGGAGATCGCCCTTGCCGGGCGGTCCAACGTCGGTAAGTCATCGTTTATTAACAAGATGATTCAACGAAAGAACCTGGCCCGGACATCTTCCAAGCCGGGAAAAACGCAGACGCTTAACTTTTATATCATCAATGATAAATTCCATTTCGTTGATGTGCCCGGTTATGGCTATGCGAAAGTTTCCAAAAAGGAACGGGCCAAATGGGGAGCGATGATGGAGGAATATTTTGCTGAGCGTGAACAGCTGAAAGCGACCGCGCTCATCATTGACGTCCGCCATAAGCCTTCCGAGGATGACCAGGCGATGTATGACTATTTGAAGCATTTTGACGTGCCGGTGATGGTTATTGCAACAAAGCTGGATAAAATTAAAAAAGGGCAGCGCCATAAGCAGCTGAAAATGATTCAGGAGGTGCTGGAAATGGAAGAAGAGGATACCCTTATTCCATTTTCATCCGAAACAGGTGAAGGAAAAGATAAAGCCTGGAAAGCGATGCTCTCTCATCTGCAGGTATAAAAGAAGACCGTTCTCCCTATGGGAGAACGGTTTTTTTATGTATTTTTCTATTAAAGAGGAGGAATATCGAGTATTTATAAGGTATATCTAGTATTTATGCATTATATCCGCTGTACCCTTCTATTTACCCATTTTTAGAATCTCACTAATTTTGGGAAATATTTGATAAATCGATATACTTTTAATATTACAGAAAGATGACAAACAGAGAAGGGATGATACAGGGCTGATGAAGAAAATGAATGGGATGCTGCTGTTATTCATGACTCTGGTGCTGGTGCTTTTCCTTGCTGCTTGTGGAAGCAGTGACGATGGTGCTTCCGGAGATGAAGGAGACAGTGGTTCAGAGGATACATCAGAAAATAATACGGATTACGAGCTGGTGGAGGAAGGGACATTTACCTTTGCGGCTTCCGGAGAGTTCCGTCCTTTCAGCATGACAGGGGCCGATGGAGAGATGGAAGGCTTCGATATTGACGTGGCCAATGCCATTGCAGAGGAACTGGGACTTGAACCAAGTCCTCAGAAACAGAAGTTCGCAAGTATTGTAGAAGGGGTGAAAACCGGTCGTTTTGACGCAGCGGTCGCCAGCCATACGATTACAGACGAGCGTAAACAGGAGGTGGACTTCTCGACACCTTATTATTACTCAGGTGCACAGATTTTCACCCGTGCAGACAGTGACATTGAAACCCTTGAGGATCTGGAAGGCAAAGAAATCGCTCTTTCTAAAGGATCCACATACAGTCAGTATGCAGAAGAAGTGACGGAGAATATCAAGACCTATGACAGTGATGTCGTAGCCCTGCAATCTTTGTCCAAGGGTCGTCACGATGCTGTCATTACCGATTTTTTGACCGGAAAGGAAGCTTCCGGTGAAGGGCTGGATATCGAGGCGAAGGAAATGATTGAACGCAGCGAGCAGGCCGTCGCTGTATCGAAGGAAAACACAGAATTACTAGATGAGATCAATGCAGCACTGGAAACACTTCGAGAAAATGGTACCCTTTCTGAAATCAGTGAGGAATATTTTGGGGATGACATCACAACGCCTCCTGAATAAACCGTGATGTTAGACAGGAACGAAGGTGAAGAGTGCGCAGCCGCGTACTCTTTTTCATATGACAGAGGAGTTGGTGCAGATGTATTTGAATGTTGTTCATTTCTGGGATTCATTGATCAGCAGCCGGGGGATGTTCTTTGAAGCGGCTCAGCTGACGCTCGCCTTAACGGCTGTCTCCATTTTTATTGCGATTTTCATCGGTCTTATGTTTGCTTTTATGAAGATTTCCGATATCAAAGTGTTGGAATGGATAGCGAATATCTACATTTATGTAGTCAGAGGAACACCGTTGATCGTCCAGATTTTTGTTTTCTACTACGGGCTGACCGAAATCTGGATGATCAGTGGGTTCTGGTCGGTAGCGCTCGGTCTTGCCTTCCATAATGGAGCCTACATTGCTGAAATATTCAGAGGTTCAATTCAGTCGATAGGAAAAGGACAGACGGAAGCAGGGCGCTCCCTCGGAATGAGTCAGGCGCTTACGATGCGCAGGATCATTCTGCCTCAGGCGTTCAGGCGTGCATTGCCACCGCTGGGAAATCAGTTTATTATTGGGTTGAAAGATTCATCCCTGGCTGCATTTATCGGGGTATCGGAGATTTTCGCTGTCGCCACCACTCAGGGGGCGAATACCTTTGATTACATGACCTGGCTGCTTGTCAGTGCGGTATGGTATTTGATTCTGGTCTTTCTGCTGACCCTTGTTGTCGGGGCTGTTGAGAAGAAACTGGCGGCCAGCGATTAATGGAGGAGGAAATCGATTGTCTGATTATATGATTGAAGCGAATCAATTAAATAAATATTTTGGAGACCTGCACGTCTTGAAGGATATTGACTTTCAAGTAAAGGAAAGTGAAGTCGTCGTCTTGATCGGGGCCAGTGGTTCCGGGAAAAGTACGATGCTTCGCTGCCTGAATTTCCTGGAAATGAAAAATGGCGGAGAGCTGTACATTCAGGGGAAAGAAATCAATCCGAAGAAGGATAACCTGAACGAAGTGCGCCAGCGGGTCGGAATGGTATTCCAGCACTTTAATCTGTTTCCGCATAAAACGGTGCTCGGGAATGTAATGGAAGCTCCGCTGCAGGTAAAAAAGCTCTCCAAGGCGCAGGCGGAAGAGGAAGGGAAGCAGCTGCTTGAAAAAGTCGGGCTCGGCGATAAGGCGGATGTATTCCCGTCCCGCTTGTCCGGTGGACAGAAGCAGCGTGTAGCCATCGCCCGCGCCCTGGCGATGAAGCCTGAAATCATGCTGTTTGATGAGCCTACTTCAGCGCTTGATCCGGAGCTTGTCGGAGAAGTGCTTCAAACGATGAAGACCCTTGCTCAGGAAGGGATGACGATGGTCGTCGTTACGCACGAAATGGGATTTGCCCGTGAAGTGGCCGACAGAGTCGTGTATATGCACGATGGAAAGATCGTCGAGAGCGGGACCCCACAGGAGATTTTCGAAAATCCGAAAGAAGAGCGGACACAAGCCTTCTTAAGTTCTATCCTGTAAAAGAAAAACAAGGCTGTCGATGAATGTCATCGACAGCCTTGTTTTTCTGCTTCTCTTACGTTTTCTTTTTAAGAAGGTACAGACCGAAGGCAATCAAGGCCAGAGGCCAGAACCTTTCGACTAATAGGAAGAATTGGTTGATCCACTGCATCCAGGCAGGCATGGTGGGGGAAAAAAGGACAAAAGCTCCTGTCCCGAGGAGGACTAGGGCTGGAATGAGTCCTTTTTTTGTTTTTCTATACTGAAGCAGAAAAGCGGCGCCGACAATACAGAGGTACACGCCCCAGTGATCGCGCCAGAAAACCAGCTGATCAACAGCTAGAAAATGAATCCCGAAACCAGTAACGATCGTTCCTGTAAACAGACTGGAAGTATCTTTACTCACATAGCTGTGAAACAAAAAGGCTGCGCCGACCAGCACGAGCAGGAACGGCCACGAGTAAAACGGCTGCAAGTGGGGAATATTGAGATGACGAAGAAAAAAATACGCACCCAGTCCAATGAAGAGAAACCCAAGCAGGGTATGGTTTTTATTCAATGTGCTCACATCCAGTCATTATGTAATGATAATGTTTGTTCCTTGATATTCTCCTGTAGATTTGGTATATTACAAACGAATTATAAATTAGATTCGTTCTAATCTAATAATTATAAGTATTTGATTGAATAACTCTATTTCATCCTATCATAACAGATTCAAGATCTGTTCATAATTGGGACAAAAAATCTTCCGTTATTTATGTTATAATCTACACTACAGGAGAAAATCTGCACGTGTAATGGGGGTATACGAAATGCACATTATAGCCGTCGGTCTTAATTACAAAACAGCCCCTGTGGAAATTCGAGAGAGGCTCACATTTTCTGAAGAGAAGCTTGAGGAAGCTATGGCCCAGTTGAACGGGCGTAAAAGTGTCCTGGAGAATGTGATTATTTCTACATGCAACCGTACGGAAATTTTCGCCGTCGTGGACCAGATCCATACAGGACGGTATTATATTAAACAGTTTTTAGCTGACTGGTTTCAAGTGGATAAAGAGGCGTTCACCTCTTACCTTGCGATATATGAAACAGATGGAGCTGTCGAGCATCTGCTGCGCGTCACTTCCGGCCTTGATTCCATGGTTCTTGGAGAGACGCAGATCCTTGGACAGATGAAGCAGGCGTTTCTGCGTGCGCAGAATGCAGGCACGACGGGAACTATTTTCAACCAGCTGTTCCGACAGGCCGTCACCATGGCGAAGAAAGCACATAGTGACACGGAAATCGGTGAAAACGCTGTCTCGGTCAGTTATGCAGCTGTTGAGCTGGCGCGGAAAATCTTCGGTGACCTCGTTCATAAGCACATTGTGATTCTGGGTGCTGGAAAAATGGGCGAACTGGCCGCCAAAAACCTTCACGGATCCGGTGTTCGTAAAGTGACTGTGATCAACCGCACGCTGGAAAAAGCGCGGACTGTTGCCGGTCAATTTAACGGGTATGCCCGGACGATGGATGAACTGGAAGCGGTACTCGCGGATGCGGACATCGTCATCAGTTCTACAGGTGCGTCCGAATATGTGATTACGAAGGAAATGATGGAGCCCGTTCATAAGAAACGGAAGGGCAAGCCGCTTTTCTTCGTCGATATTGCTGTGCCTAGAGACCTGGATCCAGCGATGGAATCATTGGAAAGTGTCTTTCTCTATGATATTGATGACCTTCAGGGAATCGTAGATGCCAATCTGGAAATGCGCAGACAGGCTGCGGAGGAAATCGAGATTATGATGGAAGCGGAAATCGTGGAGTTCAAGCAGTGGCTCCAGACGATCGGTGTAGTTCCAGTGATTTCTGCGCTTCGTTCCAAAGCCCTTGATATCCAGTCGGAAACGATGAAAAGCATTGAACGGAAAATGCCTGACTTATCCGACCGTGAACGGAAAGTGTTGAACAAGCATACGAAGAGTATCGTCAACCAAATGTTAAAAGAACCGATCTCACAGGCCAAGGAACTGGCGGCCCAGCCGGATTCTGAAGAAACCCTGAAGCTGTTCACCCAGATCTTCGGTATTGAAGAGCAGGTGGAAAAAGAGGTCCAGGAGCAGGAAAAAAAGAACAGCTCAGCGAATGAGCGTCATATAGAGGCCGATCATTCTGTTTCCATCATCAGCCCTATGATTCATTCCTGAGGGGGGCGGCTCCATGTTTGAGTTGAAATGGGTGTACGAGCTGATCCTTTTCCTTTATGGACTCAGCCTGATCGGGTATTTTATTGATTTTGTCCAGACAAACCGGAAGGCCAACCGTGCGGCCTTCTGGTTGCTTAGTATGGTCTGGGTTCTGCAAAGCGTCTTTCTGTTGTCCCAGTTTTTCATGAACGACAACTTTCCAATCATGACGGTTTATGACGGCTTATATTTTTATACGTGGATTCTCGTCACGTTTTCTCTATTAATCAACCGGCTGTTCAAAATGGATTTTCTCGTATTCTTTACGAATGTCGTCGGTTTTTTGATTATGATTATTCATATTTTCACAAGGGCTCAGAATGTAATGGAGAAGGAAGGGGTGGCGCTGGTCAATGAGCTTCTCGTCATCCACATCAGCCTGGCGATTATCTCCTATGGCTTTTTCACGCTTTCCTTTATTTTCTCCATCATGTATTTACTGCAGTACCGGCTGTTAAAAAAGAAAAAATGGAATGCCAAATTGTTCCGGCTCGGTGATTTAACAAAGCTGGATCATTTTTCTTATATTGCGGTCATTTTAGGCGTGCCCCTCCTCCTCATTGCCATCATTCTCGGGGTTGTCTGGGGTTATGTTTCAACAGATGTGTTCTACTGGTATGATTTTAAGACGCTCGGCTCTTTCCTCGTGTTGATCGGTTATATGATTTATCTCATTCTGCGGGTGGTTAAAGGGTATCAGGGACGGACCATTTCCATATTTAACGCCGCCGCCTTTTTATTTCTACTTATCAATTTCTTTTTATTCAGCTCCCTATCCAATTTTCACTTTTAAAGAGGAGGAACAAGCATGAGGAAAATCATTATCGGCTCTAGAAAGAGTAATCTGGCCATCACTCAGACGGAATGGGTGATCGATCAGCTGAAACAGATTGATCCATCCTACGATTTCGAAATCAAGCGGATCACGACAAAAGGGGATCAGATCCTAGATGTGACGCTATCTAAAGTAGGAGGCAAAGGCTTGTTCATCAAAGAGATCGAACAGGCGATGTATGATGGTACCATTGATATGGCTGTCCATAGTATGAAGGATATGCCGGCTGTGGTGGCTGAAGGGTTGACGGTCGCTTCCGTACCCATCCGTGAAGATCACCGCGATGCGTTCGTTTCCAACGGTCACGTTGCCTTGAAGGATCTTCCGGAAGGTGCCATCGTAGGGACCAGCAGCCTGCGCCGCGGGTCTCAGATCAAAGCGGTCCGTCCGGATCTTGAAATTAAATGGATCCGCGGGAATATTGACACGCGCCTTAGAAAGTTGAAAGAGGAAGATTACGACGCGATCGTTCTGGCCGCTGCCGGTTTGAAGCGGATGGGCTGGGATGACAACCTTGTCACAGAGTATTTGGAGCCGGAGGTGTGTGTACCTGCTGTCGGTCAAGGAGCGCTCGCTATCCAGTGCCGTGAAGAGGATAAAGAACTGCGTGATTTTCTTATGAAACTGAATCATGAATATACGCAGACGACAGTGGCGGCCGAACGGAAATTCCTTCACGACCTGAATGGCGGATGCCAGGTTCCGATCGGCGGGTACGCTTACCGGAAAGGCGATGATATCGTTCTTACCGCTCTGGTCGGGACACCGGACGGCGAAACGATTCTTCATGAAACCGTAACCGGACAGGATCCGATTGAAGTCGGGCGTCATGCGGCTGATCTTTTAAGAGACCAGGGGGCACAGGAGATCGTTGATCGTGCCAAAGAGGAGTATGGTCAGTAATGGACGCGCCACTGCAGGGGAAGAACATCCTCATTACTAGAGGCAGATCCCAGGCGGCGCCGTTGAAAGAGCGGATTGAGGAAGCGGGCGGTGTTCCAAAACATACCCCGCTTCTCGCTTTTCAATTGAACGATCAACAGAAAAACGAACACATAGTAGAAGAACTTCACGAATTTTCCTGGATTTTTTTAACCAGTTCCAATGCCGTGAAGTTTTTTTTCAAATGGCTGGATAGGCATGGCCGGGTTCTTCCTGATCAGGTCCGTATAGCTGTCATCGGCACAAAAACAGAACGTGCGCTGCAGAGGTATGGAAGAAAAGCGGATTTTTTGCCTGCATCCTTTCAAGCGGCTAAAATGGAAGAGGAATTTTTTCAAATGTACCCGGATCCGGGAAAGCTTTTATACATACGGGGAAACCGTTCCCGGGACGTTCTTCCGGAAGCTTTTCGTAAACGTGGCGTGTTTTTCAAATCGCTGACCGTTTATGATACGCTGTTATTGACGAGTAATCAAAAAAATATTACCAGCTGGCTGGAGAACGGGGACCTGGATGCCTTGACGTTTACAAGCCCGTCCACCATACAGGCTTTTAAAGCGGTGACGAAGGGCAGCCGGGAAAACGGGTTGTCCCTGCCCTGCTTCTGTATCGGACCGACGACGGCCCGGAAAGCGGAGGCGGAAGGGTTTACCTGCGTGTTCACTCCGCCGCAGTATACCATAGAACACATGGTGGAACAGATGGTTTTCTATTTTAAGAACGAAAGGAATCGATAGGAATGAAAGATCTGCAATTTAAACGGCACCGTCGACTGCGCCGCACGGAATCCATGAGGGCGCTCGTAAGAGAAACACATCTGCGCACAGATGATTTGATCTATCCGATTTTTGTCGTCGAAGGCCGGGATATTAAGAATCCAGTAGCTTCCATGCCGGGAGTTCATCAAGTGTCTCTTGACCACTTGACGTCCGAAATGGAGGAGCTTGTGACGCGAGGCATCCGTTCAGTGATCGTCTTCGGAGTTCCTGGACATAAGGATGACGTCGGGAGTGAAGCTTATAATGAAGAAGGCATCGTCCAGCGTGCGATCCGCCAGATTAAAGAAGAGGTACCTTCCCTGACCGTCATTGCTGATACATGCCTGTGCCAGTATACCGATCACGGTCACTGCGGCATCGTTCGTGACGGGGACATCGATAACGATGAATCCTTAACCTACATTACCCAGACAGCTGTCACCCAGGCACAGGCCGGTGCGGATATTATTGCTCCGTCCAATATGATGGACGGCTTTGTCGCAGCCATCCGCCGGGGACTTGATGAAGCCGGCTTCAGTCATATTCCAGTGATGTCCTATGCCGTGAAGTTTGCGTCCGCCTTTTACGGTCCATTCCGCGATGCTGCTCACAGCTCTCCTCAGTTTGGAGACCGCCGTGCTTATCAAATGGATCCATCTAACCGACTGGAAGCTCTTAGAGAAGCAGAGTCTGACGTCGAGGAAGGCGCTGACTTCCTTATCGTCAAACCGGCACTGGCTTATCTTGATATCATGCGGGAAGTGAAAGACCGTTACAACCTGCCTGTCGTCGCCTATAACGTCAGCGGCGAATATTCCATGATCAAGGCTGCTGCCCAGAACGGCTGGGTCAATGAAAAAGAAATCGTCCTTGAAAAGCTGACCGCTATGAAGCGGGCCGGTGCGGATTTGATCATTACGTACTTCGCTAAAGATGCGGCAGACTGGCTGAAGGAAGACCAATCATAAGAAGGAAGGTGCTGACGATGAAAAACTTTGATCGTTCCAAACAAGCGTATCAGGAAGCTGTAGAATTGATGCCCGGGGGAGTCAACTCTCCGGTTCGTGCATTCAAATCCGTAGGCATGGATCCGATTTTCATGGAAAAAGGAGAAGGCTCCAGGCTGTTTGATGTCGACGGCAACGAGTATATCGACTATGTTCTTAGTTACGGCCCGTTGATCCTCGGCCATGCCGATGAAAGGGTGACCGACGCTTTAACAAAAGTGACGGCCCACGGGACAAGCTTCGGAGCGCCGACAGAGATTGAAAACCAACTGGCTGATCTCGTCCGCGAGCGCGTCCCTTCTATTGAAATGCTGCGTATGGTCAACTCCGGGACAGAAGCTACGATGAGTGCCCTGAGAGTGGCGCGCGGTTATACCGGCCGGGATAAAATCCTTAAATTTGAAGGGAACTATCATGGTCATGGAGACTCTCTGCTGATTAAGGCTGGATCCGGAGTGGCGACACTCGGCCTTCCAGATTCACCGGGTGTCCCAGCTTCCATAGCCCAAAACACGATTACGGTCCCATACAACGATCTGAAAAGTGTCCAATATGTCTTTGAAGAGTACGGGGATGACCTGGCGGCGGTCATTATTGAGCCGGTATCCGGAAACATGGGTGTGGTCCCTCCGAAGGAAAGCTTCCTCCAGGAGCTTCGCCAGCTGACCGAAGACAATGGGACGGTTCTGATCTTTGATGAAGTTATGACGGGCTTCCGTGTCGGCTACCACAGCGCTCAGGGCCATTTCGGTGTCACTCCGGATATGACTTGTCTCGGTAAGGTGATCGGCGGCGGACTTCCTGTCGGTGCCTATGGTGGGAAGCGCGAAATCATGGAACGTGTCGCGCCGGTTGGTGATATCTACCAGGCAGGGACGTTATCAGGGAACCCGCTAGCCATGACGGCCGGGTATCAGACGATATCTGCGATGACAGAGGAAGCCTATGCTTCCATCAGTGAACGTGTGGATCAACTGATTGAGGGTTATAAAAAGGCGGCCGAAACCTATGACATTCCGCTTACCGTCAACCGCGCAGGTTCCATGGTCGGTTTCTTCTTTACCAACGAACCTGTCTATAACTTTGAAACGGCTAATCAATCAGACTTGGATATGTTCAAGAGATACTATCAGGGCATGATTCAGGAAGGTGTCTATCTTCCACCTTCCCAATTTGAAGGAATGTTCCTTTCCGTGAAGCACACGGAAGCAGACATTGAACAAACGATTGAGGCAGTCAACAAAGTATTTTCAACACTTAACTGAACGCCCCTTTTAGAAAACAGGCAGCCGTTATCATCGGCTGCCTGTTTTTTTGGGGGAGAATACCGGTGGATAGCGGGATGTTTTACGGCGATTCCTCCCATTCATGTATATAACGATATCTTCCGCATAAGGTGTTAGTAGAGAACAGGAATACCTTAGGGAGGGACTCTGGATTGCCGAATAAACAAAATGTATTTTCCTTTTATCTGGATGAATCGATATGGTTTCAGGAAGGACAGGGTGTAAGAGAGCTGATTGGTATTTCTTTAGAGCCAGATATTACGATTGAAGACCGCGGAGATGAAGTCTGCCTGAAGGGGACCGTTGATCTCGGCGGTGAATATATTCCAACGGGCCCTCAATCCGAAGCGGAGCCTGCGGGAGCTTCGGGAGCAAGGGTGATGGATAGTGTCGAAGCGCAGGATGATGGTGTCTACGTCTTTTCCCACGCTTTTCCAGTAGAGATTCGGGTCCCATTGGAGCGTGTTTCCAATTTGGATGATGTGCTGATTGACATTGAGACGTTTGATTATGAACTGCCGGCTGACCGTCAGCTCCGCCTTCACGCACAAATCACGATTAACGGAGTCGAGGAAGCCCGGAATGAAGCGGCCAATGACGATGCGTTCGATGAGCCTGTCCAGGCGGGACCTGTCAACTTCAAGGAGGAAACGCCGGAAGCCGAGCGGGCGGTTCCCGAAAAAGAAGCCCCTGTATTCCGGATGAACGGACAGGAACAAGAGGAACAGGAACAGGACGATGACGGACGTTGGTTTTACAAGAAATCACAGAGCTTTCCTGAATTTTTTGGAACAGAGCAGGAAGCTGTCCATGACATCCAGGCTTCTCCCGACAGTACGTCAGACTGGGGAGAGGTCAGTGTGGAGGAGTCCTCAGAGTCCAGTGAATCGGAGGCGCCCCCTGGTGGGATGGATGGCATCAAACAAATTTTCAAGCACTTGTTCCCGAACCGTGAGGATACGTATACCCGGATGAAAATGTATATTGCCCAGGGGGAGGAGACTTTGACTTCCATCGCTGAGAAGTATGATGTTCCAGTCAGACAGCTGGAGCGTGTGAACAGCTGTGATGAGGATGTAGCCCCTGGACAGATTGTGTATATTCCTGATTAAATCCATTTGTATTTAAAAGCCAGCCACAGACCGATGACGAGTCCGAGAAGGAAAATATCGAAGGTCGTCGGCCAGAAAATGGTACGTAAAGCCTGGAAAATCACAATCGGAAGCAGAGAGGTTTCAATGACAATCAACCACGTTTTACACCATGGTGGCAGCCGGTAGCGGTACATTCGGCTCATCTGTACACCTCGTTTCTTAAATATAGAAGCCCGCAGGCCCTGTCTGCGGGCTTCTGCATATTTTTTGTCAGACAGTTGACTAAAGACGTATGTTCTATATACAATATGTAATATAGTCTTTATACGTGAAATGCTTAGATAGGGAGTAGTACGTAATCATTTCTTCCAGAGAGGAAAACGAATGGTGGAAGTTTTCCATGAACCCTGATTATGAAAGTCGCCCTTGATGCAGCTTCTTTGAACATGAGTAGGAGAAGCCGGTTCGAAGCCGTTATGATTGTGAGTGTGCAGGAGTCTCTCCTGTGAAATAAGGTGGTACCACGGAAATCAAACCCTTTCGTCCTTTTACTGGATGAAAGGGTTTTTTTATTTTCCCGGCTGGTAAACCCCTTGCAGAGTGTAATGACTGATAACAATTAAAGGAGGAAGATCAGAAATGAGTGAACAGGATCTTTCAATGCCAACCAAATATGATCCGGCCGCTGTCGAAAAGGACCGGTACCAGTACTGGGTGGATGGGAAATTTTTTGAAGCCGAAGGAGATACGGACAAAGAACCGTATACCATCGTTATTCCCCCGCCGAACGTTACAGGAAAGCTTCACCTCGGCCACGCATGGGATACGACCCTGCAGGATATTTTATCCCGTGTGAAGCGGATGCAGGGCTATGATGTCCTGTGGCTGCCCGGGATGGACCATGCCGGAATCGCTACACAGGCGAAGGTGGATGCCAAACTTCGTGAACAGGGGGTTTCACGACACGACCTCGGCCGTGAGAAATTCCTTGATAAAGCATGGGAATGGAAGCATGAATATGCGAAGTTCATCCGCGCGCAGTGGGAAAAGCTCGGCCTCGGCCTAGATTATTCCCGCGAACGGTTCACGCTTGATGAAGGTCTTTCCGACGCTGTTAAGGAAGTATTCGTTACTTTATATGAAAAAGGCTTGATTTACCGAGGGGAATACATCATCAACTGGGATCCGGCTACACAGACGGCTTTATCGGACATCGAAGTCGAGTATAAGGATGTCCAGGGAGCGTTTTATCATATGCGCTACCCGCTGAAGGATGAAGAAGGGTCCATCGAAATTGCTACGACCCGTCCGGAGACGATGCTTGGGGATACCGCCATTGCGGTTCACCCGGAAGATGAGCGCTACAAGCATCTGATTGGTAAAAAAGCGGTTCTTCCTATTGTGGGAAGAGAAATTGAAATTGTCGCTGATGACTACGTCGACATGGAATTTGGTTCAGGTGCTGTGAAGATTACGCCGGCTCACGATCCGAATGACTTTGAAATCGGGAACCGCCACGATCTTGAGCGTGTGCTGGTCATGAATGAAGACGGTACGATGAATGAAAATGCCGGGGCGTACAAAGGGATGGACCGTTTTGAATGCCGCAAGCAGATTGTCAAAGATCTTCAGGAGCAGGGCGTCCTGTTTGAAATAGAAGATCATATGCATTCCGTCGGTCACTCCGAAAGAAGCGGGGCTGTAGTCGAGCCTTATCTTTCCACACAATGGTTTGTTGATATGAAGCCGCTGGCGGATGCCTCCGTCGACCTTCAAAACGGAGACGAAGCCGTTCAGTTTGTTCCGGACCGTTTTGAAAAACCATATCTGCATTGGATGGAGAACACCCGTGACTGGTGTATTTCCAGACAATTGTGGTGGGGCCATCGTATTCCGGCCTGGTACCATAAAGAGACCGGCGAAATTCACGTAGGCAAAGAAGCGCCGAAAGACCCTGAAAACTGGAAGCAGGATGATGATGTCCTGGATACGTGGTTCTCTTCCGCCCTCTGGCCGTTTTCAACGATGGGCTGGCCGGATGAAGGAAGCAGTGACTATAAGCGCTACTTCCCGACCAACGTTCTCGTAACCGGCTATGACATCATCGGGTTCTGGGTAAGCCGGATGATCTTCCAGTCTCTTGAATTCACCGGCGAGCGTCCGTTCAAAGATGTTCTTATTCACGGTCTTGTCCGCGATGCAGACGGCCGTAAAATGAGTAAATCCTTAGGAAACGGCGTCGATCCAATGGATGTCATAGAGAAATACGGGGCGGATTCGCTTCGTTACTTCTTGTCCACCGGATCATCTCCAGGTCAGGACCTGCGATTCCACTGGGAAAAGGTGGAGTCTACATGGAACTTCGCAAACAAAATCTGGAATGCCTCCCGTTTTGCTCTGATGAACATGGGCGGGTTGAAATTTGAGGATATCGATCTATCCGGAGAAAAATCCGTTGCGGATCAATGGATTCTCACACGACTCAACCAGACGATCGAGCAGGTAACGACCAACATTGATAAATACGAATTCGGGGAAGCCGGACGTCACTTGTATAACTTCATCTGGGATGATTTCTGTGACTGGTATATTGAAATGGCGAAACTTCCATTGTACGGGGAAGATGAGCAGCGTATTCATACCACCCGTTCGATTCTGGCTTATACGCTGGATCAGACAATGAGAATGCTTCATCCATTCATGCCGTTCATTACAGAGGAAATCTGGCAGCACCTTCCTCATGAAGGGGAATCCATTACCCAGGCATCCTGGCCTGTCGTAAAAGAAGATTTCCACAATGAACAGGCGGTTGCTGAAATGGAACGCCTTGTCTCCATTATTCGTTCCGTTCGTAACATCCGTGCCGAAGTAGACACACCGATGTCCAAGCAGATTCAGCTTCTGATCCAGGCGAAGGATGAGGATGTTGTTCAGGAGCTCGAGAAGAACCGCTCTTATTTAGAGAGATTCTGCAACCCGAGTGAACTGACGATTGCCACCGATCTGCAGGCTCCGGAAAAAGCGATGTCTGCCGTCGTTACGGGTGCGGAACTTTACCTGCCGCTCGCAGGCCTCATCAATATCGAGGATGAGATCAAGCGTCTTGAAAACGAGTGGAAGAAATGGGATCAGGAAGTGACCCGCGTGCAGAAGAAACTTTCCAATGAAGGTTTCGTAAGTAAAGCCCCTGAGCACGTGGTTGAGGAAGAGCGGAAGAAAGAAACCGACTATCTTGATAAACGTACGAAAGTCGAAGCGCGTATTAAAGAACTGAAAGCCTAAGAGGAGAAGGAGGGTATTCTACGGAATACTCTCCTCTTTTTAAAGAGAGGGAAGACTTATGAATTACGAAGAAGCGGTGCAATGGATACACGCCAGGGAAAAATTCAAAATCAAACCGGCCTTGAAACGGATGGAATGGATGATGAAGCGTCTGGATCATCCAGAACAGAAGATATCCGCCGTTCATATAGCAGGCACGAACGGCAAGGGATCGACAGTTTCTTTCTTAAGGCATATTCTGCAGGGACAGGGTTTAGCGGTGGGGACTTTTACCTCTCCGTATATTGAAACGTTCAATGAGCGGATCAGTGTGGATGGCCGTCCGATTGCGGACCGTGAGCTCGCAGAGGTTGTCGAGCAGATTCGTCCATTGTCGGAGCAGCTGAAGCAGACCCCGCTCGGAGAACCGACGGAATTTGAAGTGATTACGGCTGCAGCTCTTCTGCATTTTTCACGGATGGACCTGGACTTTGTCCTGATGGAAACAGGGCTTGGCGGGACGTATGACTCTACGAATATCATTCATCCTGTCTTGAGTGTTATTACGAACGTCGGTCATGATCATATGAACATCCTCGGCTCTACGATCCGTGAGATTGCCGGCGAAAAAGCCGGGATCATCAAGCAGGGAGTCCCGCTCGTCACTGGTGCTTCCCAGCAGGATGCGGTTGATGTCATTGCCGCAAAAGCGGAAGAGTGCGGAGCCCGTATGTACAGATACGGGGAGGACTTTCACGCAGATCATCTGGCAAGTGGTGATGGCAGGGAAACTTTCCGTTTTATGAGTCCACCTTTCACCTCTCCTGTTTGGAAAAGCTCGCTGCTCGGGCCCCATCAGGTGACCAATGCTTCGCTTGCGATCCAGGCAGCGGAGGTGTTAAGAGAGCGGGGCGTACCTTTGGAAGCGGAACAGTATGGAATAGCCATTGAGAAAACGTTCTGGCCGGCAAGATTTGAAACGCTCCGTTGCTGTCCGTTGACGATCGTGGACGGGGCGCATAATGAAGAAGGCACCGATGCTCTTGTGGAAACAGTGATGCGCCACTATTCAGACCGTCGCATTCTGTTGGTTTATGCAGCTTTGGAAGATAAACCGGTGGAGAAAATGTTAGGGAAGCTGAAGGAAGTGACAGATCACCTTTATGTCACCACCTTTGATTTTCCAAGAGCATTATCTTCAGAGGCTTTGCAGGAATTTTCTCCTGTGGCCCATACCGAAGCTTTTGCGGATTATAAGCAGGCAGTCCGGGAAGCAATGGCAGAAGCGGGGGAGGAGGACGTTATTGTCATCTCCGGTTCGCTTTATTTCATCTCTATCGTACGGGCATTTCTTAAGTAATGCTTGTAAAAGTGGGAATTTATAGAAAATTTTTCTATATTATATGGTAAAATATACTATAATGAACGGCGTTTACAGGCAGAGGTGATACGATGTCCAAAGAAAAAATTATTGGTGTCTGGCTGGTCTGGGCGGTCATCTGGCCCCTGGGCCTTGTACTGATCTACAACTTGGAAACGCCGGCGGTCTCCGGAAGCCGGATCAACCTGGTGATATTTGCGCTGCTTACGGTCATTGTGGCTTTGTTTCCATTGCGGATCGGAGACCACCCGGTGTTTTTTACACAGGGAGTAGCTTTCGCCGTATTTCTCCATTACGGGCTGTTTGCAGAAATCGTCATTTCTCAAATTGCTTTAGGGGCGCTGCTCATCAAAGTGAGGCTGAGCAGGCATACGATGTACAGAATTCCCATCAACCAGCTTATGTTTCTGATGATCTCTGTTTTTTCCGCACTCCTTTATGAAGGGCTCGGCGGCGGACATGGTCCTGAGGCTGTGGATGAATTTCATGACCTTTTTCCTATCGTTTCCTATGCCGTCTCCCAGATTGTGTTGAACCAGCTTTTTCTATCGGCCATCTCCAAATGGCTGTATAAACGGCCGTTCAAATGGCTGGATCAAGGGTTGTTATGGGATGTAATGACAGCGGGGCTTGTGCTGCCGATCGGTTTTGTCCTCTTCGTTGTTTTCCTCCCATTTGGAATCAGTGGGATTTTCTTTGTTGGTATTCCTTTTGTGTTCATATCAGGCATGCTGATGATGTATCATAACAGCAGTCAGGTGAATGAGTATTTGAAACGGGCGAGCCGGATCGGCCATGAATTGACAGGCGAGCTAAGCGTGACAGAGGTGCTGAACATATTTGTCGATCACATGTCGGACCTTCTTCCGCTGGATCATTTGTATGTGTTTGATGTGAAGGAAAGGGGCCGTTTGAAACTGATCCGTTTTTTCGACCGGTCGGGCACGTTGGAATTTCCTCCGGTTACCTTGCAAAAAGGGGAGAGTGTGAGTGGGCATACGCTCCAGGCTGGAAAAGGGGCCTACTACAAAAAGCGGACAGAATGGAGAACGCTGGAAAGTCCTTATATACCCGACGCTTCGGAAAGTGTCTTATCCGTCCCGGTCGTCCGGAATAACGAGACGGTTGGTGTGATTACGGTATATTCAAACCAAAAACGGGCGTTTTTGCAGTTTCAGCTTCTCATATTGTCCATTTTGGCCAACTATCTCGGTGTAGCCATTGAGAATGCACGTCACTATGAGAAAACGAAAGCGGAAAGTGAGCGCTGTGCGCTGACAGGCGTTTACAATTACCGCTACTTCGATGATTTTATGAAGCAGTCGTTCCTAAAGCATGAGGAAGATGGACGGGAACCGGTTTCGCTGATCCTCCTGGATATTGATCACTTCAAAAAGGTGAACGACACGTATGGGCACGAAAGCGGAAATGAAATTTTGATTGAACTCGCCGGTCGTCTAAAGGAAGCATCCGGGGAGGGCATGACACTGGCGCGTTACGGAGGAGAAGAGTTTGTTTTTCTTCTGCCTGGATTCGACGAAAAAGCGGCTCTTGCTTTCGCCCTTCACATCCAAGAGGTCATAACGGAGGCTCCGTTTACCGTAGTTGAACATATTTTGAAACAAGAGGGGCCTGTTTCTGTACAAGTCACCGCAAGTATCGGTGCGGCCTCCTATCCTGACCCGTGTGAGGAACCCCTCGACTTGATTCGTCAGGCGGACAGGGCGATGTACGTCGGAGCGAAACAGAGAGGGAGAAACAAAGTTGCGGGATATAAAGATTTGATGCAGCCAGTCCAATAAAAATTTATTGGACTGGCTTTTTATTTTCTTGAGACAAACCGGGGGATGTGGGCTATAATTTTTATGATCCTCTGCTTTTGAACCCACCGCCTGATCAAACTCCCTTCTCTCCTTTTTTAACAGCTTTTCATTTCTTAAAAAAGGAGATCCGCGTATGTATATCCTTTTCTCTTTCTACTTTTTCCTCGCTGGAACCATCTTAGGCTCTTTCTTTCATGTGGTTGGGGTGCGGCTGCCTCAAAACACTCCGTTTATCCTATCAAGATCTGCCTGCCCGGTTTGTTCGACGACGCTGCATGCCAGAGACTTAATTCCTCTCGCTTCCTACACGCTCGCCAAAGGGAAGTGCCGCCATTGTCAAACACGCATTTCTCTGGTTTACCCGGCCGTAGAGCTGATCACGGGCGTCCTGTTTCTGTCTGCCTATGGTCAATTCGGGTGGTCGGTAGACGTATTGGAGGCTCTCCTCCTGCTTTCATTGGCGGTCATCGTGACCGTCAGCGACGTGAAGTGTATGATCATTCCCAACCGGCTTCTAATGTTTTTTGCCTTTGCGTTTGTCGTTCTGCGGTTGTTTTTTCCTCTGAGTCCGTGGTATGCCTCGCTGCTTGGCGCCTGTACCGGCTTTACAATTGTACTTATAATCATTGTTCTGAGCCGCGGAGGGATGGGGGGAGGTGATATGAAACTGCTGGCCGTGCTCGGTTTGTTTTTCGGGGGCCCGTTGACCCTCTTGACGTTCTTCCTGGCTGTGACAGCAGGAACTTTGATCAGTACATTTCTGCTGGCTGCCAAGGTGATCAGCCGCGGTCAGCCTTTCCCTTTCGGCCCGTTTATCATGGCCGGGGCCGTCATCAGTTTTTATTATGGTGACGCTGTACTGGCATTTTACGTGCAAAGCTTTCAATAACAACGAACTGCAGGGGTAAAGGAGAGAAGAGGAGCTTATGAATGAGCTGAAATTGTCGAAGCGGCCCCGACAAAATTAAGCATGGTTTTTATTTCTTCTGTGATAGGGTTGGGACAAACGTTGCAGGAGTGATAACCATGGATTCAAAAAAGAAAATTTCAATTTCATTCCGGCCTGAGAACGGTTCAAAAAACGAAGTGGTCCGTACTCAAAATGAACAGGCGGCGGCTGTGGATCAAGATAAGAAAAAAGATAAGCGGGCCACTCCTGTTTATCCACTTCCTGTGAAAAAGAAGTGGCGGATCCCTGGATCCTACCGGCCGGTCCTTGCTACGGCAGTGATTGCCCTCCTGCTCAGTCTGGGGATTGGTTTCGTGCTGCTGCGGATGTTTGTTTCCTTGACGGATGTCACCACGGCAGGGACAGAAACTCTTCATTCTCCTGAAGCACCGGCCGGAGAGGTACAGGGGGCAGAAGGCGGGTCTGAAAACCAACTGCCGGCCAGTGCGGCAGCCACGCTGGATACATACATTGTCCAGGCCGGTGCTTTTTCTACAGAGGGAAAAGCCGGCGAGTGGCAGAGCCGTTTGAACGCCCAGTCCATCTCGTCAGTCATTTGGAAGCGGGATGGGCAGTATTTTCTGTTTGTCGGAAGTGCTTCTTCCAAGCAGGAGGCTGCTTACATGGCAGAAGAGATGAAGTCTAAAAGTATCGAAACCTATGTGAAACCGTGGGTCGTGACCATTGAAAAAGAGCTTCCTCCGGCGCTGCAGGAAGGAATGAAAACCCACACCCTCGGTTCAATCGATGAGTCCCAACGGAAGGAAATCGCCAAAGCGGCCGGCGAAGAATCCGCCCTTGGCCAGGCCCTTATAAACTGGGAGTCACAGGATGAGAACAACCTGAACTGGCTGAAAGTCGCAAAATCCCTGGAATAAGCGGTTCATTGTAAAAGAAGAGTGGAAAAAGGAAGTTTGCTCACGCAGCCCTTCCTTTTTTCATATCCGGGAATTCGAAAAGGCGGATGTTTCGGTCATCTGCATTTCCGGTTATTTTTAGTATGATACATGTAACCCCATGGATAGAAAGGATGTTTGTTGTGATGAAGACGCTTGTGCTCGGCTCTCAATCCCCCCGTCGGAAAGCCTTGCTGGAAATGGCGGGGGCTTCCCCGCTTATCCGCCCCTCCTATACTGATGAAACGCTGGAGCATGTCATGTCTGCCGAGGAAGCAGCCGCTTTTCTGGCGGAACAAAAAAGCGCGGCTGTCCAATTGAATGAGGAAGAGGTGCTGCTGACTTCAGATACCGTCGTATCCATAGACGGAGACCTTTTAGGTAAGCCTGCTGATACCAGTGAAGCCCGTCGTATGCTGGAAAGGATGAGTGGACGGACGCATCAAGTGTACACAGCTGTATGCCTGCGGACCCTGAAGGAGAAACGAACCTTTACAACGGGGACGGATGTAAGTTTTTATACGTTGACGGACGAGGAGATTGATCACTACCTGAACACGGAAGAGCCCTGGGATAAAGCGGGCGGGTATGGGATTCAGGGAAAGGGCGGCCTGTTCGTCGAGGAAATCAAAGGGGATTATTACAACGTTGTCGGCCTCCCCATCGCCCGTGTCATCCGGGAGTTGAGAGCGTTTGGCATCTTCATCCATTAACAGCTTATTCCCTGGGGAGGATTGAGAAAGGGTGTGAATTTTTGACAACGCCAAACGTAATGATTAAAGATGTTCCAAAGCAGGACCGCCCGCGTGAGAGGTTGATTGAACTGGGACCG
Organism: Halobacillus sp. AWH4_228; assembly: GCF_056158365.1. Classification (NCBI taxonomy): domain Bacteria; kingdom Bacillati; phylum Bacillota; class Bacilli; order Caryophanales; family Bacillaceae; genus Halobacillus; species Halobacillus sp. AWH4_228. The sequence continues at coordinate 1,515,217 of NZ_JBSWTE010000001.1, forward strand.
TCCCACTTGTCCAACCAGGAGCTCCTCGCCATCCTTCTGGGGAGCGGAACGAAACAAGAGTCCGTGATGGAGCTTTCCAATCGTCTCCTCGTTCATTTTGAAGGGATGACCCTGCTAAAGGATGCGGCCATTGAGGAGCTTACGGCCATCAAGGGCATTGGAGCCGCCAAAGCAGTGCAGCTTCTGGCGGCGGTTGAACTTGGGAAACGGATGCACAAAATGAAGCCGGCGGAACGCTATATGATCCGGAGCCCTGAAGACGGAGCGGATTTTATAATGGAGGAAATGCGTGATTTAAAGCAGGAGCATTTCATCTGCTTGTTCTTAAATACAAAGAACCAGGTGCTTCACAGGCAGACCATCTTCATTGGGAGTCTAAATGCATCCATCGTCCACCCTAGAGAAGTATACAAAGAAGCGGTGAAACGTTCCGCAGCCTCGATTATCTGTGCCCACAACCATCCCTCCGGAGACCCTACACCGTCCCAGGAAGATATCCAGGTCACCCAGCGACTGAAAGAATGCGGGAAAATGATCGGCATCGAACTGCTTGACCACATTGTTATTGGTGACCGTACATTCATCAGCCTGAAAGAAAAAGGCTATCTATGAATGGTCGCGCTTTCTTTTCGTGGTCTTACCAAAGGCTTTCGTATGTTTCTGGAAAAAGTTTAATAGGGATTGTTGTACCACTATCTATTTTTGTAGTTTTTTCGTATAATTGAATAGATGAAAAAGATGAGCGCCATTTATAGGATCTTCTTATAAATCGGCGCTTCTTCTAATCAGACAATTTTGGGGATGTCTCACCCCCGCCTGAGGAAAGCGGGCTCTTAGAAAGGAAGATAGTATTGGGGATTTTTGGATTCTCTCAAGACCTCGGGATTGACCTGGGTACAGCGAATACACTTGTATTTTTGAAAAATAAAGGGGTTATCGTCAGGGAGCCTTCTGTCGTAGCCAAAAACTCTCAAACTGGAGAGATTGAAGCTGTAGGAAATGATGCGCGGAATATGATTGGAAGGACACCCGGATACATAAACGTGATCCGCCCGATGAAGGACGGGGTCATTGCTGATTATGATACGACGGCGCAGATGATGAAGTATTACATTAAAAAGGCGTTGAAAAACCGTTCTTCGTTCGCAAGCAAACCGAACGTTATGGTCTGTGTACCGTCCGGGATTACCATGGTGGAGGAAAGAGCTGTTGTAGATGCAACGAAACAGGCCGGTGCCAAGGAAGCCTATCCGATTGCGGAGCCGTTTGCTGCGGCTATCGGGGCAGGCCTGCCGGTTTGGGAGCCGACAGGAAGCATGGTTGTCGACATCGGCGGCGGAACGACGGAAGTAGCCATCATTTCCCTAGGCGGGATTGTGACGAGCCAGTCCATCCGTGTAGCCGGGGACGAAATGGATGACAACATCATCCAGCATGTGCGTAAAAAATATAACTTGATGATCGGTGAGCGTACAGCCGAAGACGTAAAAATGGAGCTTGGCGGCGCCGGTGAAGTCAAGGATATCGAGGAAATGGATATCCGCGGCCGCGACCTTTTGAGCGGTCTTCCAAAAACGATTACGATTAAGAACGATGAAATTTATGAAGCCATGAAAGATACGGTCGATTCGATTATAGAAACGGTGAAAAACACATTGGAGAAAACCCCGCCTGAACTTGCTGCGGACATTATGGAACGCGGCATTGTCCTGACAGGAGGCGGCGCTCTGCTTAAAAACATCGATACAGTCATCAGCGACGAAACCAATATGCCGGTCTTTATAGCGGACGAACCGCTTGACTGCGTAGCCATCGGAACAGGGAAATCCCTGGAATACATCCATCACTTCCGCTCACAGCCCAATGTGGCCAGCCGGGCGAACATGGAGTAAACGAATAGGTTATGCCTTCTTTATTCCGCAGAAAAAGACTGATGATTGTATTGCTTGGTTTCATAGTACTTGTCACGTTAATTGGATTTTCCATCCGTGATCGGGATTCTCTCAGCACACCTGAAAAATTCCTTCAGGATTCGGTCGGATGGATGCAGACGATTTTTCATAAGCCGGTCAGCTTCGTAGATACGACGGTTGAGAACGTACAGGACATGTTCAACGTATACGAGCAGAACCAGGTGCTGAAAACACGCCTGTCTGAATATAAAGGTGTAATTCAGGAGAATCAGCGTCTTACCAAAGAAGTGGACGAACTTCAGGATACCCTCGGGAAGTCTGAGGGGCTCAGCGATTATTCCTCGATTCAGGCGACAGTCATCGCCCGAAGCTCGGATCGATGGTTTGAGCAGATGACCATCAACAAAGGCGGGGAAGATGGTGTGGAAAAGGACATGGCGGTCATGACGAGTGACGGTCTCGTCGGAAAAGTTAAATCGGCGGGAGCCTTCCATTCCACAGTACTGCTGCTGAGCGGATTTGACCGCTCCAATAAGATTTCCTCCTGGGTGGTCCGGGAAGATAAGGAAGAAGCCTTCGGGTTGATCGAAGGTTATGATGATGAATCGGGTCGTCTTCTCCTTGAAGGCATCAAGCTTGATGAGGAGCTGGAAGCCGGGGACACGGTTATATCCTCAGGGCTTGGAGGTGTCTTTCCAAGTAACCTGAGAATTGGTACGGTCGAGGAAGTGGTGAATGATCAGTATGGTCTGACAAAAACCGCGTACGTGGAACCGTTTGCTGATTTATTCGACATCAACCACGTGATGGTGGTGGATCGTTCAGTGGAAACGATCGATACAAGCAGTGAAGCGGAGGGGGATGAATCATGAGCCGGTATGTCATCCCGCTTTTCTGCCTTTTCCTTCTTGTGATGCAGGGGATGGCAATGAGCCTGCTTCCTGCGAAGCTTGTCTATTCGGATCTCCTGATCACCCCTCACTGGATATTGATCTTTTTGTTTATCATCGCGATTTTTTACGATAAGGATCATACGTACCACGCGGTCTGGTACGGTCTTCTCTTCGGCTTGTTGATTGATGTCGTATACACAGGGGTGCTCGGGGTGTACATGATCACCTACACCCTGATTATTTATGTGGTTCACGGGTTGAAAAAATTGGTTCATGCCAATTTCCCGGCCGCTTTTTTACTTGCAGTCATCGGCCTCATACTGGCGGATGTCCTTCTTTATATCGTGTATTCGTTCGTTCAGATTACGTCAATCAGCTGGGTGGACTATGGTCTGCTTCGTCTGCTGCCTACACTGGCGGCGAATATGATCTTTTTCACCCTGCTTTATCCGCTCGTGAAGGAGAGGGCATATGATTGGTCGGAAGAAATCAGTAACGTTTAGTGTAGTGAATGTCTAAGGTCTTGAGGTGATTGCCAATGTCGGCGAATGGTCAGAGAATCATGATTAAAGGAACGAGAGATGGATTGATCTTGAAATTGGATGACCAGTGTTCATTCGATCGGCTCCTCCGGGATCTGCAGGATAAGCTGTCCATGAATGGAGTCACGGAAGATGAGCCGATGATCCGGGTCATTATTCAAGTCGGAAACCGCTACTTGACAGAAGAGCAGAAAGAAGAACTGTCTGCCGTTGTCCGTGAAAAACAGAAGCTCGTTGTAGATAAAATCGAATCGGACGTTTTGACAAAAAAGGAAGCGTTGGATTGGAAAGAAAACACTGAAATTACCCCCGTAGCCAGAACCGTCCGTTCAGGACAGGTCGTGGACGTGAAGGGTGATCTGCTTCTTGTCGGAGATGTCAATCCGGGCGGCCAGGTGAATGCCACGGGAAACATCTTCGTCATGGGGCGTCTGAAAGGGATTGCCCACGCCGGTTGTGAAGGGGATACGGCTGCTGTGATTGCGGCTGCTTATATGCAGCCCAGTCAGCTGAGAATTGCCGATCAGCTCAGCCGATCTCCGGACTATGAGTCTGAGGGCGTGTATATGGAATGCGGGTTTATTGATAAGGACTTTCAGAAGATTCGTATTGATCGGTTACAGGAAGTTGTAAAGAAGAGACCGAATCTCGTAAGTTTTGAAAGGAGAATGATCAATGGGTGAAGCGATTGTCATTACCTCTGGAAAGGGAGGCGTCGGAAAAACGACTACAACTGCCAATCTGGGGACCGCTTTGGCCTTGCAGGACAAAAAAGTCTGCTTAGTTGATACTGATATCGGTCTCAGGAATTTAGATGTTGTGATGGGGCTCGAGAACCGGATTATCTATGACATTGTGGATGTCGTAAAAGGGCGCTGTAAAACGAAACAGGCACTGATTACAGATAAACGCTTCGAATGCCTTCACGTGCTGCCGGCAGCACAGACCTCTGATAAATCGGAGGTCACGCCGGAAGGCATTAAAGCCATCGTAGAGGAACTGAAGCAGGACTATGATTATGTGGTGATTGACTGCCCCGCTGGTATTGAACAAGGCTATAAAAATGCCGTAGCCGGAGCAGATAAAGCCATCGTCGTTACAACGCCGGAAAAATCAAGTGTTCGTGACGCTGATCGGATTATCGGACTGCTTGAGCAGGAAGATTTGGAAGCGCCGAAACTGGTCATCAACCGGATTCGGAACCATATGATGAAAAATGGGGATATGATGGATGTGGATGAAATCGCCAACGTGTTGTCCATTGATCTTCTCGGTATCGTCATTGATGATGAAGCCGTCATCAAGGCATCCAACAGTGGAGAGCCTGTTGCGATGAAGCCGAACTCTAAAGCGTCGTTAGCCTATCGAAATATTGCCCGCCGGATTCTGGGTGAAACCGTACCCCTGTTGAGTCTGGAAGAGGATAAAGGCGTGCTGGCTAAAGTGAAACGGTTCTTTGGAATGCGCTCCTAAATACGAACCGGCGTCATCAAACGGCGCCTGGAAGCTGTCGAGAATACTCTCGACAGCTTTTTTATATGCAGGCATGTCCCACCGAGAAGGAAGCTGTAACGACACCGGCTCTTCTGAAGCGAGAAAGGATTAATAAACCAACCCCTTGTCCCATAGAATAATAGAAAAAAGGGCCATAGAGAGGGGTTTGAGTGTGAATAAGAACATAAGAGATGTACGGAGGAATATAGCAGGCCGGAAGAAAAAGAGGCTGGACCGGCAGGCACCGCGGACAGGTCCGGTTTATCAGCCTCCCCAGGATGAGGAGGTCCATGGGTTTCCGCCGTTGATAACCAATGATGTTGATGGGGGCCCTCCAAGGGAACCAACAGAAAACAGCCGGAGCAGCCGGATCGGCCTGCAGGTGTTCTTTTCTGTACTGTTATTTGCCGTCATGGCCGCTGGTACACATTCCAGTGCCGCCCTTTTGAAAGCACCAGCGGACTGGGCGGCTGGACAGATGACGGATGAGTTTCCATTTGCTAAAGTTACGGCCTGGTACAATGACCGGTTTGGGGATCCTCTGCAAGTTATGAAACCGAAAGAAGAGCAGGTGGAAGAGCCCCTTGCCATGCCTGTGAACGGAACAGTGACCACCCCTTTCCAAAACGATGGGAAGGGCATCATTTTGACGACAGCCAGTGATTCCAAAGTGCGCGCTGTCAGAGAAGGAACGGTCGTGTTTGCCGGAAATGACCCCGACTCAGGAAAGACGGTTGTCCTGCAGCACCAGGATGGCACGGAAACGACCTACGGCTATTTGTCCGAGATCGATGTGTATTTGTATGAAAATGTTCAGTCTCAGGGTGGACTCGGTTCTGTGAAAGCAGAAGAGGGAGAAACGGCTGAATTTTTCTTTGCCATAGAAAAAGACAACACGTACCTGGATCCGGTTCAGGTGATTAAAGTAAATGAAGGATCTTAGGGTGGCCGGCTGGCTTCATATCCACCCTCTTTTCTTTCTGCTGGCTTTCTCAGCTATTCTTACAGGAGCCATTCTTGATTTTATTCTTTTATTCTCCATCGTCTTCATTCATGAAATGGGTCATTTTTGGACGGCCCGTCATTTCAACTGGCGGGTGGAAAAGCTTGAAATCTGGTTGTTCGGCGGAGCGGTTGTCAGTGAGGAGCACCACACCCGCCCGTTTAAGGAACAGGCAGCCGTCGTCCTTGCAGGGCCCCTTCAGCATCTTTGGATCTATCTTCTTCTTTACGGCATTGCAATGGGGGCGGGACCGCACCCTTTCATAACGACGGCCTTGTTTTACAACACCTTGATCCTGTGTTTTAACCTGTTGCCCGTATGGCCGCTGGATGGCGGCAAACTCATCTTCTATTTCTTCTGCCGGATGTACTCCTTCCAAAAGAGCTTGAAAAGGACGCTTGTTTTTTCTGCGCTCATTTTGACAGCGGCGGCCGGGTGGTTGTTCCTTGAACAGCGGTGGACGCTTGCAGCCGTCCTTCTCACTGCCTTTCTCATTACAGAACACGTTCTGGAATGGAGGAAGCGAGCGTTCAGCCATATGCGCTACCTGCTCTTCTGCGCCTATCAAGACAGGGAAGGGATGAAGACGGAATACCAGCACGTGTCTCCGGATATGCGGATCATGGATGCTGTGAAACACGTCCGTCCCAACCGAAGGGTGAAGTATATATTGAAACAGGCGCCCCACTTTTATATAGTAGATGAACAGGAATGTCTGCGCGCTTATTTCGAAAATAAGCAGCCGTACTTAAAGTTTAAGGACATCCGCCAATTTGCTTAAAAAGAGGGATGGCATGCGAACGTTGATCATACAGACGAAAACGACAGAACGAACCGGGCTGCTTGTAGAGGGTGGAAAGGTTCAGGAATATAAAATGGACAGGCCCGGAGCGCGTACGCTCACGGGCTCTATTTACTGCGGTGTGATCGCCCAGATCGATCAAGGCCTGCAGGCGGCCTTTGTGGATATCGGTTTAGAGAAAAAAGCATTTCTCCGGGGGAATTCGATTCCATGGGGAGAAGGGAAAATCGAAAGCAGGGTGAAGGTCGGAGAGCGTCTGTACGTCCAGGTCGAGAAGGACCCTGCCGGTGATAAAGGAGCGAAAGTAACCGCGGATGTGACTCTTGCAGGAACCCATATGGTCTACAGACCTTATGGCGGAACAACGGCGCTCTCCAAAAAGCTGTCCCCATCTGAACAGTCGGACCTCCAGGCTTTATTTCACCCTATTCTTGAAGAACCGGAAGGCATGATTGTTCGAACTGGAGCCAAAGATGCATCCAGAGAATCCTTAATGGAAGAATGGCAGCGTTTAAAAGAGGAGTGGAAGCGTACAGTGGATGGCGCGGCGGAGAAACCGGGGTGCATCTGGCAGGAGGATTTTCTGCCGGACCAGTGGTTGAGGAGGTTCCCGGTTTCCTCCATTGATCAGGTCCTCATCGACGACATCGAGACAGCGAACCGTGTAAAGAAGCGTCTGCCGGCCCTGGCCGGCAGTGTTCAATGGGTCAAAGACTTGGAAAAGCATCTGCCTGTACCGATCCACACGCTCCAAAAGGCTCTCCTTCAGCCGGAAGTTCAAACGAAAGAGGGGATAACCCTCGTTATCGAACAAACCGAGGCTATGGTGGTGATCGACGTCAACAGCAGCCAGTTCAAAGGCCGGTCTTTTTCCAATGCCCAGGCTCTGGATGTGAATCTGAAAGCCGTTGAGGAAATTCAAAGGCAGATCCGTTTGAGGAATCTTTCCGGAATCATTATGATTGATTTCATTTCCATGAACCATCCGGATCATAACAAAAAGCTGGAGCGCATATGGCGGCAGCAGATGAGAAAGGATCCTGTCTCCACCGTCGTCCACGGACTTACAAAACTCGGACTTATGGAGATGACGAGGAAAAAGGAAGAAGCGCCGTCGTTCTCCCTTCTTGCGGCCCGGAAAGAAAATACGTTTACCTATGAGACGATGGTTTTTCAGCTGGAGCGCGCATTGATGGAGCTTGGCGATACAGAAGCTGTCCTTTTGGCTGTTCATCCTGCATGTCTGAAAATAAAAAAACGCTTGTTTTCTGAGGCTGTATCTAGTAAAATTCCACAGGAGCTGTTTGTCAGAGTGGACGACCAAATCCACGGCTGGCAGATAGAGCTTGAAGGGTCTTCCGACATGGTTAAAGAAATGGCGGAAAGCCGTGATGCACGTGTTGACAACTTGTTTTGATCTGTGGTAACATTATTTTGTTATTCTAGTAGCACCCGCTGCTACAACCGCGCAGAACAGGTTTTAAACCGGAAACGGTACCTGAATGGCGAGTCTGAGTATATTGAGGAGGTGCAGGTATGTACGCAATTATTGAAACTGGTGGTAAGCAGGTAAAAGTTGAACAGGGTCAGGAAATCTACGTTGAGAAAATGGACGTGGAAGCTGGCGAAACGGTCACTTTTGACAAAGTTCTATTCGTAGGTGGAGACGATACAAAAGTTGGTGCTCCATTCGTAGACGGTGCTTCTGTAACAGCTAAAGTTGAAAAACAAGGCCTACAGAAGAAGTTGACTGTCTTCAAATACAAGCCTAAGAAGAACTACAAGCGCAAGCAGGGTCACCGTCAGCCGTACACGAAACTTATCGTTGATGAAATCAACGCGTAAGGATCGTTCCGGATGATTAAAGTATCCATGTTTCGCTCACAAGGGGATATTACAGGTTTTGAAATATCCGGTCATGCAGAAAGCGGACCCTACGGCCATGACTTAGTCTGTGCTGCTGTGTCAGCTGTCTCATTCGGAGCCGTCAATGCTATTGTAAGCCTTTGTGAATTCGAACCTCATGTTGTACAGGGAGGCGAGGGTGGTTATTTGAAAATCACACTCCCCGACAATCTGCAGGAGCCGGTAAAAACGAAAGCCCAGACGCTTTTGGAAGGCATGCAGGTTTCCTTACAAACGATTGAACAAGATTACGATCAATATATTCATATATCCCAACGATAAGGAGGTGAAGACTCATGCTACGTCTTGATTTGCAGTTTTTCGCCCAGAAGAAGGGTGTAGGTAGTACAAAGAACGGTCGTGACTCTGAGTCCAAGCGTCTTGGAGCTAAACGCGCAGACGGACAGCACGCATCCGCTGGTTCTATCCTTTACCGCCAGCGCGGTACGAAAATCTATCCAGGAGCCAACGTTGGCCGTGGTGGAGATGACACATTGTTTGCGAAAGTAGACGGTGTTGTTAAGTTCGAACGTTACGGACGCAACCGTAAAAAAGTCAGCGTTTATCCTGTAGCACAGGAAGCGTAAACGAATAATTTCGTGCAGCAAAAGCCGCGCTTATTGCAGAAAGCAAAGCGCGGCTTTTTTATATCTGCTTTTCCAGGCTCCGCAACCGTCAGGAAACCCCCGGCAGAATTTTCCCGGAACTGTTTTTGCCGGCTGTAATCTCTGCTATACTTTTTATTATTATGGGTGTTCGAGGGAGTTGACACGATGGAGGAGAAAGAGATCATCGGACTGCTTAGACATAAGCGTCATGACTGGATGAATCAAATTCAATTGATTCAAGGGTATGCTTCGCTTGGGAAGCACGATCGTCTGATGGATCTGCTGGATACTGTGAAGGCAGAATCGGAGGAAGAACGCAGGCTGTTGAATGCAGAAGCGGTTGAATTTTCGTTATGGCTTCTCACGTTCAACTGGTCGTACCAGTCGTTCCGCCTCACCTATTCGCTGGAGCAGGGGCTTGATTTATCCAGTCATGATCAGACACTGGCTGCTTATGGCAGGCGTATGATGGAAATAATGGAAAAGTATAAGGATCAAGATGAACTTTATGAAGGGACTGTGACCCTTTATCGTGGAGGACAAGGGGCTCTCGGTGTAAGCTGGGAATGGGATGGACGCTTTCCCGAACCCGATTCCGTGCTGGGATCCCTTCAGGATGAAGGGTTTGTCGCTTCCATTTATGACAGGAAAGAACTTTCTATTGAAATGACAATAGAATGAAGAGGTGAATACAAATGTTTGTCGATCAGGTTAAAGTATTTGTAAAAGGTGGAGACGGCGGAAATGGTCTTGTCGCCTACCGCCGTGAAAAATATGTACCAAAAGGAGGTCCTGCCGGAGGCGACGGCGGTAACGGAGGCGACGTGGTCTTCGAAGTGGACGAGGGCTTGAACACGCTCATGGACTTCCGGTACCAGCACCATTTTAAAGCGGTGCGGGGACAAAATGGAATGAATCAGAAGCAGCACGGAAAAAACGCCGAGCCGCTTGTCATCAGTGTGCCGCCGGGAACAACAGTGAAAAGCGCGGACTCTGATAAAGTCATCGCCGATTTGACGGAACATAAGCAGAGAGCGGTCATCGCCAAAGGTGGACGCGGGGGACGTGGAAACGCCCGTTTCGCAAGTCCGAGAAACCCGGCTCCTGAAATTGCTGAAAATGGCGAACCAGGGGAAGAACTGGATGTCGTGGTGGAATTGAAACTGCTTGCTGATGTCGGGCTTGTCGGTTTTCCAAGTGTCGGAAAGTCTACATTCCTTTCGGTCGTCACCGCAGCACGTCCGAAAATCGCGGATTACCATTTTACGACACTGGCACCGAATTTAGGCGTCGTAGAAAGCCAGGATCACAGGAGTTTTGTGATGGCTGACCTTCCCGGACTGATTGAAGGAGCTCACGAAGGGGTCGGACTCGGCCACCAATTCCTGCGCCACGTAGAACGTACCCGGCTTCTTCTTCACGTCATTGATATGTCGGCTATGGAAGGCCGTGACCCCTACGAGGATTATGTAACGATCAATCAGGAACTATCCTCCTACGATGAGCGGTTGAAGAACCGTCCACAGCTTATTGTCGCTAACAAAATGGATATGCCTGGAGCAGAGGATAACCTTGAGCTCTTCAAAGAGCAGCTCGGGGATCAGGAAATCGGCATCTATCCGATTTCCACCGTGACGCGTGACGGTCTTGATGAACTGCTTTATGCAGTGGCTGATAAGCTCGATCAAATGCCGAAGCAGGAAGAAGAACTGGAAGAAGTCGATGAACGTGTCCTTTATAAGTTTGAAAAAGAAGAAGCTCCATTCAAAGTGACGCGGGCCGATGATGGGGCCTACGTGTTATATGGAGAGAAAATCGAATCCTTGTTCAGACGGACAGACTTCTCCAGGGACCAGTCCATCAATCGTTTTGCCCGTCAGATGCGCACCATGGGCGTGGACGAAGCCCTCAGAAAACGGGGAGCAAAAGATGGCGATACGGTAAGACTCATGGATTATGAATTCGAATTTGTGGATTAAGAAGGGAGGAAGAGGTCATGGCGGATTATAACGAAACGTTTTATTTAGTCCGTAGTGATATTCTCCCGGAAGCGATGATGAAGACGATTGAGGCTAAGGAGCTGCTGGAAAGAGGCAAAGTCGGCTCGATTTATGAAGCGGTCAAGCATGTGGGATTATCCCGGAGTGCGTTTTATAAATACCGGGATGCGGTTTTTCCTTTCCAGGCCATGGTAAAAGAACAGATGATCACTCTTTTCTTCCATTTAGAAGACCGGAGCGGGACATTGTCGAATTTATTGATGACGGTGGCGGAATCAGGCTGTAACGTCCTGACCATCCACCAGACAATCCCACTTCAGGGCAAGGCCAATGTGACTCTCTCCTTAAATACGTCAGGAATGAAGGAAAGCATCGAGAAATTGTTACAACAGCTCCATAAACTCGATTTCGTCGATCGTGTTGAAATTTTAAGTTCAGGAGCTTAATTGGAGGGGAAATCATGTCGGAACAGCAGATTGGGTACTTGGGACCCCAGGGGACGTTTACAAAAATGGCGGTGGATGCTTTATTTGACGGCGGGTCATTCATGGCTTATGAGACCATTCCATCCTGCCTGGATGCGGTGGAGCGTGGCGAAATAGGAACAGCCGTTGTTCCGCTTGAAAATGCGATTGAAGGCTCCGTCCATTTGACGATCGATTATTTAGCCCATCAGGTGGATCAGTCTATTATTGCAGAACTGACCGTACCTATTAAGCAGCATCTACTAGTACATCCGGCAAGGAACGGGGAAGAGATCCGTAAGGTGTATTCCCACAGCCACGCCATTGCCCAGTGTCACGAATACCTTCATAAGCACTATCCGAACGCTGAGATTGAGTATACAGCTTCGACGGCTAAAGCAGCCGAGCTTGTGGCAGCCGAGCGTGACGGAGTGGCGGCTATTGCGAACCACCTGGCTGCAGAAGGGAATGGACTGACCTTCCTGGATACGGATATTCATGATTATGATAACAACCACACACGATTTGCTGTCGTCCAGAAGAACCCGCAGACGTTGAAGGTGAAGGACCATCCTGTCAGCAAACATAAGACGACAGTCATGGTGACACTGCCTAAAGATTATGTCGGTGCCCTGCATCAAGTGCTTGCAGCTTTTGCCTGGAGAAAGATGAACTTATCAAAAATCGAGTCGAGACCAATGAAAACCGGTCTTGGCAACTACTTTTTCCTAATAGATGTGGATCAGCCCTATGATCAAGTGCTGTTCCCAGGTGTACAGGCGGAGCTGGAAGCCCTTGGCTGCCGCTTGAAGGTGATTGGGACGTATCCAAGCTATCAAATCGACATCCCTGCGCCTGTCCATAAAGCTTGAACCTGAAAACCCCGGAATCCCTGCTGTGGCAGGGACATCCGGGGTTTGTTTATATTTTATAGAAATTATTATAGGCTTTTTCATCAAACTTTCGGCTTGTGCTGCATAGAGTGTTATGAAGTTATTTTTGTTTTATTGTTCCTCAGCAATGACAGGAAGGGAGTTGCAATTGTGAGAATTCACATTGTACAAAAAGGAGATACACTCTGGAACATAGCCAAGAAATATGGGGTTGACTTTGAGGAGTTAAAATCCGTAAATACCCAGCTTTCCAATCCTGATATGATTATGCCGGGTATGAAAATCAAAGTCCCTCAAGGTACAAAGCCTGTTAAGAAAGAAGCACCAAAGGCTCAGGCGCCTGCAAAGGAAATGCCTTCAGCCCCTTATAAGGAAAAGGCAAAGCCTATTCCCTCCATTAAAGAAGATGAGAAAAAGCCTGCGCCTAAAGGGGTAAAGGAAAAACCGATGCAGCCCATGCAGCCCATGCAGCCGATCCATATGAATATGCCGATCACCATGCCGAGTATCGATCAGCAGATGCAGAATTATTATACAACCTTCCACCTTCCTCAAATGCCGGGGCCGAAACCTGAAGAATCCCCGGAATCACCGGAGTCGCCAAAAGAGGAAGTAAAAGGAGAGCAGTATCAGCCGATGCAGCAGCCCTACTGCCCTCCGATGCAGCCTCAACTGGTTCATACGGATTACTACTGCTGTCCTCCTTATCCGGTTATGATGCCGATGCCATATGGTGGTATGCCGCATCCCATGCAGCAGCCGATGCAGCATCCAATGGGGCAGCCGATGTATGGAGACGACTTCGAGTCGGATGATGATATGGTGCAGGGCGCCCAGTCAGATGAGGACTGCGGCTGTGATGGTGATTCTGTAAAAGGCTATGGTCCTGCGTACGGCGGCCATCATCCTGGACATCACCCATATCACCCTCAACATCCATGGCAGCAGATGCCTTATGGCGGTATGCAGCAGCCGGGCGGCTGGGGGCAGCCATATCCGCAGCACCCGCAGCACCCTCAGCACCATCAATATCCTCAGCAAGGCTGGGGACAGCAGCCATACCAAGGGTGGGGTCCTTACCCTCAGATGGGACCATGGAACCCTCAACAGGCCGGTCAGGGGATGCCGCAGCCCTGGAGAGACGATGATGTAGATGAAAGCTGAATACAAAAAGGGCGATTCATACACGGATCGCCTTTTTCATTGGATACAAAAAGAAGAAAATCTTCCTGTCGTGTTTGAACGTACCATCAAGCCTAAAGTTTACAAAGTATCGTTTGTAGGAAGACCGATGATTTTGAAGGGCTATCGGAGGCTTCATGTGATACAGCAGCAGATCGACTTCTTTGAACACTGGAATTATGCTTCCCGGACAGCCGCCCGCCCGGTTCCGTTCCGTCCGGAAACCTTCACGCTGGGGAAATTAGGCTGTGACTGGGCTTTGTTTGAACGGATGGAAGGTAGGCATGCAGACTTTGACCGGCATCAGGATCGGAAGAAAGCGGTCCGTATCCTGCATCAATTCCACCGTACAACGAAAGGCATCGCGGTCCTGTCGATCCCGAAAGATCCATTGTATGTGAAATGGGAGCGGAGGCTGGAGCAGTTTTTGGAAACGAAAGATGTTTTTACGGATTTTGGCAGACGCCAGATGTTTCAGGATATATCTTCGCTCGTGGAGCGGAGGCTGGAGGCCTTCTCTGATTGTCCGTGGGGGGAGATAGAAGAACGAGCCTGGGATAATCATGAATGGCTCCACGGGGATGTCGCGCATCATAATTTCATCGTCACTCGTGACCAATCCATCCGTATGATTGATTTTGATCTCCTGCATACGGGACCGCGCGTCTATGATCATATCCAGCTTGCCCAGCGTTTCCTCCCTCACGTGGAATCTGAACGATCCACGCTGGTTCAATATTTTCCTCATGTGAAAGAACGTGAAATCTGGTGGAAAGGTGTCCTCGTGCCTTCTGATCTCCTGCGCGAATGGCTGTACGGCTACAGAAGCTGCTTAAGGGAGGAAAGCTCCTTCGTCCGACAGATAAGGAAGCTGGAAAAAGCCTGGGAGAGCCGGAAGAAGTTTGTCCGATACGCAGAACATATGCTATGATTAGTTATCATATGTGTGAAAGGATGAACAATCCGGTGGAAGAAAAAGTACAGCAAATAACAGCCTGGCTTCAGGGTAAAGTGAAAGAAGCCCATGTAGACGGTCTCCTTGTCGGAGTGAGCGGCGGTATTGATTCCGCAGTCGTAGCCAACTTGATTAAAAAAGCATTTCCTGAGCGCTCACTGGGTGTGATTATGCCCTGCAAGAGCCAGTCAGAAGATCAGGAGCATGCCCGCCTTGTAGTGGAAGCCTGTGATCTTCCAGCTTTGACGGTGGATTTGACGGAAACGCATAACGTGATGTTCAAAAACATTCAAACCCAGCTGGAAGCTGCGGGGCAGTTGAATGAGGATCAATTGAAACTTGCGGATGCCAACCTGAGAGCAAGGCTGCGGATGAGCACCCTTTATACGATTGCCACCAACCATAAGTATCTTGTCGTGGGAACAGATAATGCTGCTGAATGGTATACAGGATACTTTACGAAATATGGAGACGGCGGTGTCGACCTTGTGCCGCTTGCGAACCTGACCAAAGGTGAAGTAAGAGAGATGGCCGAATACTTAGGAGTACCGAATGAAGTCGTTCATAAACAGCCGAGTGCAGGACTTTGGGAAGGTCAGACGGACGAAAATGAAATGGGTACCAGTTACGCCATGATCGACCGTCACCTTAAAGGAGAGGAAATTCCTGAAGAAGACCGTAAAATCATCGAAGCGATGCATAAGCGGTCCGCCCATAAGCGTCAGCTTCCTCCTGCACCATCGCAGTAACTTTGGTGAGATTTGCCAGACTAAAACATTCTTCTTTACCCATAGTAAGGGGAAAAGGAGAATGTTTTTATGTGGAAAATTATTGGAGTGCTGCTTGCTGCCTGTCTCTTTAGCGCGTGTCAATCGGAGGAAGCCCGTGAGCCGGAGGGAACCTCTGATGAAATCTATGAGCCGATCAGCTACGGGGGAGTAGAGGACACGGAAAGAAGCGGCCGGATTCCGACCGGTAAGGACAGCTATTTTAAACGGACCGCCGAAAAGGATTTTCGCAACGCCCGTTACGGGGAGACGAACCGATCTCATGATAATGATTTCAACAATGAAGATGCTATGGCCGTCGTGGAGAAAATTCATGAAATCAAAGAAGTCACGATGGCTCAGGCCTATTCTACGGACGATGCGATGTATATTGCCGTCATGATCAATCCGACAGATCGGAGAGATACCGACGTAACGGAGAAAATCAAGCAGAAAGTCGGGGAACTGACAGAGAAGAAGCTCACCATCTATACCAATAATAACAACTGGGATCACATGAAGGATCTGAATGCCCGTTTGAACGCGGCGGAAGCACCGGACTCCGTGAAAAAACGGATTCGTGAGTTCTTCAATCGGGAGTAAACCTCCTGCTTTTATGCCATAAATTGATTATGGTATAGTGAAAGATAGAAATGTTTTGGGGAGAGGAGAATGTCCAATGGCAGGCCATTCAAAATGGAGCAATATCAAGCATCGTAAAGGGGCTCAGGATGCCAAAAGAGGAAAACTCTTTATGAAGCTGGCCCGTGAAATTTTCATGGCTGCTAAACAGGGCGGAGGGGATGAGGAAACCAATCCTGCCCTCCGGATAGCAGTAGATAAAGCAAGGTCTAACAATATGCCGAAGGATAACATCGAAAGGGCCGTTAAAAAGGCCACCGGGGATCTGGAAGGCGTCAACTATGAAGAGTTCACCTATGAAGGATACGGTCCCGGGGGCGTAGCTGTAATGGTCAAAGTGCTGACGGATAATAAAAACCGTACCGCCGGGGAAGTGCGCCATGCCTTCAGTAAAAATGACGGCAATCTTGGTGAAAACGGCTGTGTCGCCTTTATGTTCAACCGCTCCGGCTATCTTGTCATCGACCGGTCCACAACGGATGCAGGTGAAGAAGACGTCATGCTGGAAGTGATTGAAGCAGGTGCTGAGGAAATGGACACGACAGAAGAGAGCTTTGAAATTTATACAGAGCCGGAAGCCTTTTCTGATGTGAAAGCTTCGCTGGAAGAAAGCGGCTACACGTTTTCTACAAGTGAAGTGACGATGATTCCTGAAACCTATACAGAACTCGATGAAGAGGGCGTAGAAAAAATGCTGAAGCTGATTGATATGCTTGAGGACAACGATGACGTCCAGGAAGTGTATCATAACCTTGATGCCGATGAAGCGGTTCTCGAAAAATTGTCCTGATTCTGCCTTTCTATGATAATAACTTCTATTTCTGGACAAACTGGAAATAGAAGTTATTTTTATTTGGGAGGGTGAGTGCTGTGAAAGCTGTCGCCTATGGAATCATCAGCTGGCTTCTCGTATGTCTGATTCTTGCTTCCTGTTCTCCCGCTGTTCTGGAAGGGAAGGACCACACCCTGATGAGAAGTGTGGAACAGACGAAAAAAGAAGCATCAGAACCGAGCGTCGAAACGCTGGTTCAGGCTGAACCTTTGGAGTTGACGATTGTCCTGAAGGAGCACTACCTCGATGGAGTGGTGGAAACAACAACCAAAAAGGAAACAATCTGGTCGATGGTGGATTTCTGGGCTTCATATGAAGGCTGGAGAGTGGAAAATCAGGAGCTGGATCGTATTGTTTTTCAACGGCAGGTGGAGGATATATCACCACTCACGAAACAGCACGGATATTTTGGATTGAATGAGGACGGCGAACTGGCCGTTTTTCAAGGGATTCCCAACGAAGGGAAGGTCATCGAGTCGTTCAAGCCGATTCCTGTAAAGCCGTTGGAGTCCAAGCGTATCGATGTATTGAAGAATGGCATAAAGATTAAGGACTCCGTCCACTTTGAGCAGGTGGTCCACCAGTATTCAGAAGAAAAGCAGATGTAAGGACAAACAGCCGCAGCCTGTCTGCGGCTGTTTTCGGTATGGATACTCTCCCATTTCCATCGGTTTAACCCCCTTCATTTTCCGTGCGTGTACATAGGCGAACATATGGTTCTATGTTACAATAAGAGGGTTAAGACTAGAGAGCAGGAGAGGTTGCAGCAGATGATAAGTTATATCAAAGGTCAGCTGACGACGCTTGAAGAAGGGTCGATCACGATAGAAGTAAGCGGGATCGGTTACGAGATTTTATGTGCCAATCCTTTTCATTTTGAAACACAGATGAATCAAGAAGTGAAAGTACATACGTACCACTATATCCGGGAAGACAATCAATCCTTGTATGGATTTAGGAAAAAGGAAGATAAACAGTTGTTCGGCCAATTGCTCAACGTATCCGGGATCGGACCGAAAGGAGCACTGGCTATTCTCGGGACGGTCAGTGTACCGGAGTTTGTTTCTGCCATTGAGCAGGAAGACGAAAAGTACCTGACTAAATTCCCCGGCGTCGGTAAGAAGACCGCCCGTCAGATGATCCTTGATTTGAAAGGCAAACTGATTGTATGGCTGCCGGATGAGCAGAACGAAGAAACCTTGTTCTATCAGGAGGATTTGACGTCGCGTGAAAAACGTGAGCTGATCGATGACGCCATTGAAGCCTTGAAGGCGCTTGGATATACAGAGAAGGAAGTGAAGATGGTCCGCACCCAGCTTGAGAAATCCAAGCAGGGTACCGTGGATGATTACGTAAGACAAGGACTTCAGATGTTGATGAAATCATAAAGAAAAGGAGGCATATCCATGGATGAACGGATGATATCCGGTGAGCAGCAGCAGGCCGATCAGGATCTTGAACTGAGCCTGAGGCCGGAAAGGTTAAGTCAGTACATCGGACAGGATCAGGTGAAGAATAACTTGAGCATCTTTATTGAAGCCGCTAAAATGCGGGAAGAACCGCTTGATCATGCCCTTTTGTACGGCCCTCCGGGACTTGGGAAAACGACGCTCGCTTCGATTATCGCCAACGAGATGGGTGTGCAGTTCAGGACCACAGCGGGGCCTGCCATCGAACGGGCCGGGGATTTGGCTGCTATTTTATCCTCTCTTGAGCCGGGGGACGTTCTTTTCATTGATGAAATTCACCGGCTTCCCCGTTCTGTTGAGGAAGTGCTTTATCCAGCGATGGAGGATTTCTGTCTTGATATTGTCGTCGGGACCGGGCCGAGTGCAAGGTCGGTGCGCCTTGATCTCCCTCCCTTTACGCTTGTAGGAGCAACGACGAGGGCGGGGCTCTTGTCCGCACCTCTCCGGGACCGTTTCGGTGTACACAGCCGCCTGGAATATTACGATACGAAAGCGCTCTGTTCCATTGTAGAGCGGACGGCGGAAATTTTTTCTGTATCGATTGAGAAAGATGCAGCTGTCGAAGTAGCCCGCCGTTCACGCGGGACCCCCCGGATTGCCAACCGGCTCCTGAAACGGGTCCGGGATATTGCCCAGGTCAAAGGCGAAACCGTCATCTCCAAAGCGACGACACAGGAAGCGCTGAGGATGCTTCAGGTCGATGCTGAAGGACTTGATTTTATTGACCACAAACTTTTGATGGGGATCATGGACAGCTTTCAGGGCGGCCCTGTAGGACTGGATACGATTGCAGCGACGATCGGCGAGGAATCGCAGACGATCGAAGATGTGTACGAACCGTATCTGCTGCAGATCGGTTATATCCAGCGCACACCGCGCGGCCGGGTTGTGACCCCGAAAGCCTATGCCCATTTCAACAGGGAGGTGCCTGGCTCTTGACGGGGTTTGGCAGAATCTTTATTGTTATAGGGATTGTGTTTATTGTCATAGGAATCGTATGGAGTCTGTTCGGCAGGCTCCCTGGTGACCTTTCTTTCAAAAAAGGAAATGTCACATTTTATTTTCCGATTATGACCTCGATTATTGCGAGTATTGTTTTATCTTTGATTTTTTATTTGATTCGGAGATTTTAGCAGCACCTGCAGGAATCGGGCACGAGGAAAGAAGAATTATCTCAGGAAGAATAGGGGATTTGTATGGATATTAAGCAGTATGATTTCGATCTGCCGGAAGAGTTGATTGCGCAGGTTCCGCTTGAGGACCGCTCCTCTTCCCGATTGATGGTCTGCGACCGCAGCACAGAGAACATCGAGCATAAGCACTTTGCTGATATTACGGAAGACTTGAATTCCGGGGACTGTCTTGTATTGAACGACACACGTGTCCTTCCAGCCCGGTTGTTCGGGGTGAAGGAAGACAGCGGAGGGAAAGTCGAAGTTCTTCTGCTGCATCAGACAAAGGAAGATGAATGGGAAGTCCTTGTGAAACCAGCGAAAAAGGTGAAGGAAGGAACGAAAATCGTCTTCGGGGACGGAAAGCTTACGGCTGAATGTACGGAAATCCAGGAGCATGGCGGACGGAAAGTGAAGTTCAGCTACGAAGGCATCTTTCTGGAAGTCCTTGAATCTCTTGGTGAAATGCCGCTGCCTCCTTACATTAAAGAGCAGCTGTCGGACAGAGAACGGTACCAGACGGTCTATGCGAAAGAAGAAGGCTCAGCAGCCGCTCCAACAGCGGGGCTTCATTTTACGAACGCTCTTTTAGAAGAGCTGCAGGAAAAAGGGGTGGAGCTTGCCTACCTGACACTGCACGTCGGTCTTGGAACATTCCGCCCGGTGAGCGTCGATCATATCGAAGAGCATGATATGCATGCGGAATTTTATCAGCTCAGCCGTGAAACCGCCGATCAGCTGAACAGGGTCCGCGAAAACGGCGGAAGAATCATTTCCGTGGGTACAACATCTACCAGAACACTGGAGACGATCATGAGGGACTACGGAACGTTCACAGAAGCAAGCGGATGGACGGATATCTTTATTTATCCCCCGCAGAAGCTTCAGGCCATTGACGGGCTGATTACGAACTTCCACCTTCCGAAATCCACGCTCATCATGCTGGTGAGTGCATTTGCCGGCCGTGACTTCGTAATGGAAGCCTATCACCGTGCTGTCGAGGAGCGCTATCGTTTCTTCAGCTTCGGGGATGCTATGTTTATTAAATGATCAGGATGATCTATGGAAGAAAGGATAGGAAAAATGGCAATCACATATGAATTAATCAAAACTTGTAAGCAGACAGGCGCGCGCCTCGGAAAAGTCCATACACCACATGGCTCTTTCGAAACCCCGATGTTTATGCCTGTCGGTACTCTTGCTACAGTGAAGACGATGAGTCCCGAGGAACTGGAACGGATGGGGGCTCAGATCATCCTTTCCAACACGTACCACCTGTGGCTCAGGCCCGGGGAGGATATTGTGGAGGAAGCCGGCGGCCTTCATAAATTTATGAATTGGAACGGCTCCATTTTAACGGATTCCGGCGGTTTCCAGGTGTTCAGCTTGAGCGACCTGCGTCAGATCGAAGAAGAGGGGGTGCACTTCCGCAACCACATCAGTGGAGAGAAGCTGTTCCTTTCTCCGGAAAAAGCGATGCACATTCAAAACTCTCTTGGCGCGGATATTATGATGGCCTTTGATGAATGCCCGCCGTATCCAGCTGAACACAAATATATGAAAGACTCTGTAGAACGGACGAGCCGCTGGGCAGAGAGATGTCTGGAAGGTCACAAGCGTCCTCATGATCAAGGCTTGTTCGGAATCATCCAGGGCGGGGAATACGAAGATCTTCGTCAGCAGAGCGCCCGTGACCTGACGTCCATGGACTTCCCCGGCTATGCTATCGGAGGCTTGTCTGTAGGGGAGCCGAAAGATGTCATGAACCGTGTGCTCGACTTTACGACACCGCTTCTTCCGGATGAAAAGCCCCGTTACCTGATGGGCGTCGGTTCACCGGATTCCCTGATCGACGGAAGCATCCGCGGCATTGACATGTTTGACTGTGTTTTGCCGACACGTATTGCCAGAAATGGTACATTGATGACCTCCCAGGGCCGTCTCGTTGTCCGCAATGCGAAATATGCCCGCGATTTCCGCCCGATTGATGAAAATTGTGACTGCCATACGTGCCGGAATTACAGCCGGGCGTACATCCGTCATTTAGTCAAAGCCAACGAAACTTTTGGTTTTAGACTTACGACTTATCATAATCTTTATTTTCTGTTAAACTTAATGAGGCAAGTGCGTGAAGCCATTAGAGAAGATCGACTCGGTGATTTTAGAGAAGAATTCTTTGAACAATATGGTTTCAATAAACCAAATGCAAAGAACTTTTAGAAAGGGGGAGTAATAGATGGACACATTAGTAGGCCTGTTACCGATTATTCTAATGTTTGTCATTTTCTATTTCCTATTGATCCGCCCGCAGCAGAAGAAACAGAAACAAGTGCAGCAGATGCAGTCGGATTTACAGAAAGGTGACAAGATCATTACTATCGGAGGAATGCACGGTACAATACATGCGATTGACGAAGGTACCCTTGTTATCAGTGTACAAGATGGAACGCAGATGAAGTTCGACCGTTCCTCCATCCGTGAAAAAGCCAGCGAATAATACAGAACCCCGCTCATGGAGCGGGGTTTTCTATTTTTTACCGCTTTGCTGTTTTTTTAGGCAGGTTCACCCCGATCATTCCCCCCAGCCATGCCGCAAGGATCAGCCCTCCGAAATAGCTGAGCTGCGGCAGTGTTACCATTGTATTTTCAAAAATGATTTGGAATAAGGCCATCGCCCCTACAAATACAGCACCGGTTAAGACGCCGGCCAGCCATCCTTTCTGTTCTCCCTTATAGGCGGCCGCCCCACCTCCGAATGCCAGAATACTGATTCCGACGATTAATGCGAGCTGGTTCAAAGTGCCGTATTCCATTTCTGTCAGCTTCAGTAACCCGGCCAGTACCCCGGAAAAAACAATCATCAGGATAAAGATGGATCCAATCCCGTAGCCCAGCACACCCTGCATCATTTTCTTCATATCGACCCTCCTGGATTCAGCTTGTCACTTTCACTATATGCGCAAAATCCATAGAGATAGAAGCAGATATTTCCGCCTTCCCGTGAATACGTATATAAAAAGTCCGTATAAAAGGGGAAGATCTATGTCAACCGTACTGGCAATTCTCATATTTACTGCAAGTTACATCCTCATCATGACAGAGAAACTGAACCGGGCACTCGTGGCTGTTGCCGGCGGCGTCCTTTTATTAATGACGAAGGTTTATGCGTGGGAGGATGCTTTCGGTTTTATTGACTGGGAAACGGTCGCCCTCTTGTTCTCGATGATGGTCCTTGTCTCCATTACAAAGAAAACCGGTATTTTTTCGTTCATGGCTGTCCGACTCGTCCAGCTCGTCCAGGGACGGCCTGTTCCATTGTTGATCGTCACCGGCATTTTTACCGCAGTAGGCTCTGCCTTTTTGGACAACGTGACAACGGTGCTTTTATTTGTTCCTGTACTCCTGTCCCTCATCGATGAGTTGAAGCTCCCCGCTTTTCCTTATTTGATTACGACCATTTTCAGTTCCAATATCGGCGGGACAGCAACACTGATCGGGGATCCGCCGAACATTATGATCGGACAAGCCGTGGAGCATTTCAGTTTTGTCTCCTTTATGTACCATCTTGGTCCCATTGTTATTGTCATTTTTGTCGTCATGATGGCCGGCATGATTCTTTTATACCGCAAACGACTCGTTTATGATGAAGCACTGGCCCGGCGGCTGATGGATAGAAACGCCAAAGCCGATTTGAAGGTCACCCCGCTTCTATTCCAATCGGTGGGTGTCCTGCTTCTGACCATTACTGGATTTATGATGCACCCGTTCATCCATATGGATATTACGACGATCGCTGTCAGCGGTGCGCTCCTGCTGTTGTTTCTCTCTGAAAAAGAGCTCGACGTGGAGCATGTGTTTCAAGAAGTGGAGTGGGTAACGTTATTCTTCTTCATGGGACTGTTCATGCTTGTCGGAGGACTGGAGACGGTCGGCGTCATTGACGAACTGGCCCGTGGAATGGTCTGGCTTTCCGGAGGGGACCTGCCTGTAACCGCCATGGTTATGC
Source organism: Halobacillus sp. AWH4_228 (assembly GCF_056158365.1). Taxonomy (NCBI): domain Bacteria; kingdom Bacillati; phylum Bacillota; class Bacilli; order Caryophanales; family Bacillaceae; genus Halobacillus; species Halobacillus sp. AWH4_228. Next base: position 1,538,759 of record NZ_JBSWTE010000001.1, read on the forward strand.
TGTGGAGTGCGGGAATCTTGTCAGGGGTCGTGGATAACATCCCATTCGTGGCAGCTATGATCCCAGTCGTCCAGGAACTTCAGGGCTACGGAATGATGAACGTGGATCCTGTTTGGTGGGCGCTGGCGCTTGGCGCGTGCCTTGGCGGGAACGGGACGTTGGTGGGAGCTTCTGCAAACGTGGTTGTAGCCGGACTCGCAGCAAGTCACAACAAGCCGATTCCTTTTCTGAAGTTTTCTTTGTACGGAATCCCTGTTCTGCTCGTATCCCTGCTGATCTGCAGTGTGTACATCTGGTTCCGCTATCTTCTGCCGTTCCTGTCATAAATTTTGAAAAATAGGTGATGTTAACAACAAAGGCACGGAAGAGGAAAGGTCGTGGATGGACGTGCTTGTCATCTCTGTAATTTTTCGAACCCTCATCACCTATCTGATTATTCTGCTCGTTTTCCGGTTTATGGGCAAAAGGGAAATCGGAGAGCTGAGTGTCATGGATCTTGTCGTATTTATCATGCTGGCTGAGATTGCTGTTTTTCTTATCGAAGAGCCGGATGAAGAAATCTGGAAGGCGATTGTCCCTATGGCGGTCCTCCTGGCGATTCAAATCGGCAGCGCCTGGATGTCACTTAAAAATCAGGCGTTCAGAAACTGGTTCGACGGAAAGCCCTCTGTGATCATCAAGCACGGGAGAGTGGATGAATATGAAATGAGGCGTCAGCGTTATAACTTCAATGATCTGCTTCTTCAGCTCCGTGAGCATGGCGTTCATGAAGTGCAGGACGTGGCATATGCCGTTTTAGAGCCATCAGGAAAATTGTCTGTCTTTGAGAAAAAGGAAGATGGAACCTCTGATTATGCAGTCGTTTTAATTGCAGACGGAGAGATTCAAAAAAGCGGGCTGAAGATCATCGGAAAAAGCAGACGCTGGCTGTTGGAACGGCTCCACCATCAAGGCCTCACCGAGGTGAAGGAGGTCTCTCTCTGCACAATCAATGATCAGGGAGAGCTTCAGTTTGATCGAAAGAATGAATTCCATTAAAACCAGCTGCCTCTAGGTTGGTTGCTTATGGACCGTCTGTCATCGAAAGGATGCCATGGGCACGATTGGAAACAAACGTAAGCTGAAAAGAAAAGAGGAGGATCTTCTGTTGAACAGAAGATCCTCCTCTTTTCTTTTCAAAATGGTTTAATGCTCCTCTATAGCCGGCAGGGTTACCTGATTACTATTAAGTGAACATGGAACGGGGGCAAGAGTCCATACCGCTCCAGGAGACGCAGGTTCTTATTTTTTTGGCAGGATTTTCTTCCAGGGGATCATTTTCCATTCTTCATTTCGAATCAGCTGGAACACATACGTCAGAAACAGGTAGAGGATGGCAAGCCCGCCGCCCATAATGAGCAGCTGCGAAAGCGGCCGGGTTTCATGGAGCCAGTTGTTTTTCCAAATAAAACCGACGATACCGGTCGTTCCGATGACGATGAAAAATTTAAAGAACAATAGAAAAGGAAAGCGTAGGACGTTGTATTTCACAAGGACTTGAAGATGAAGCAGGGTGACAATGACCACCCCGACACAGATGGCCGCGGCCGCTCCGTGTATACCAAATTCAGGACGGGAGGTAAGGGCGACAAGGACGATGAATTTCACAACTGCTCCAATAAGGGTGTTCCACATAGCTGGACGTGCCAGGTCAAGGGCCTGCAGGGTGGCCTGGAGAGGCGTCTGGATATAATGGAGCAGGAAGAAGGGGGCCATGAACTGGAGCATGAAAGAAGCATGGCTTGTCCCATATACTGCGGTTAAAATCACGACAGGGAAAATCATGAACACAATCGTGATCAAACCGCCGGAAGCGATCGACAGACGGATGGACTGCATAATCCTGTAGCGGATGGTTTCCTTATTTCCTTTGGCTGCGGCTTCGCTGATGGAGGGGACGAGTGCTGTAGAAAGGGCATGCGTAAGAAATGTCGGCAGAAAGAGAAGCGGAAGCACATAACCGGTTAATTCTCCATAAAGTTTTGTGGATTCTACAGCTGCAAAACCGGCAAGGGCCAGACTCTGAGCGACAAGGATTGGTTCGAAAAAGTAAGTCAGCGAACCGATAAAACGACTGCCGGTCGTAGGCAGGGCAATGGTCATCAGCTCATTCAATGTCTTCCGCCCTTCGCCAAGGTTCTTTTTCCACGATTTTCGCAGCCGGAAGCTTTTATGAATATTGAACTGCCTGAGCATATACAACAGGGACACCAATTCTCCAAGGACCGCGCTTCCCATCGCACCAGCAGCTGCATACTGCACACCATATGGATAGAGCATCTTCGTAAAAAGAATGACCGATCCGATACGGACGACCTGCTCAATGACTTGGGAAACAGCCTGCGGCTTCATGTTCTGCCTTCCCTGGAAATAGCCCCGGATGACAGAGGAAACAGCAATGATCGGTATGATCGGTGTAACCGCAAGCAGCGGGGAAAGGGCCCGTGCATCCGTTAAGAAATGATCAGCTATGACAGGGGCCAGCATGAAAATACCGATTGTAAAAACGATGCTTAATGTCGTAGTTACAGCGAGGGATACGATCAAAATCCGCTTGATTTTCCCTTCGTTCCCTGTAGCCTCCGCTTCTGATACACGTTTGGAAATCGCTACAGGAAGTCCGAACTGGGTGATGGTAATCGCCATGATTAAGGTTGGAAGGGCCATCATGTAAAGCCCGACGCCTTCCGGACCCATGACCCGCGCCACGACGATGCGGTTCACAAAGCCGAGGAACCGCGTGATTAATCCGGCGGCAACGAGAATCAGAGCCCCGTGGAGAAAAGTTTGTTTAGACATATTTCGATCCGCCTTCTCAAAGAAATGAAATTCCGATACAATGAAGTATATGCTCAATCGTGGACAAGGCATGACTACGGATTCTACGAAATGATGAAGTGAGGAGTATCGATATGGAACCTTATAAGCGTGTCGGATTGTGGAAAAAGGAAGTAGCTCCTGTGACAAAGAGTAAAGCGGAGGAATTCAGACTGCTTGGTTATCCGCGGGCGACAGAGGCGGAAATCTGGAATTGTCTGATGTCCAAAGTGTGGAAAGGGGAGCCGGAAATGAGGCTTCACCAGGTGGTTCAGGATATTTTTCATTTATCCAGTCATACCTACACAAGTTATCTGACGGTTGAAGCTTATCAAAATGATGATCTGCTCGCGTCTATTGAAGCACTCAACCAGACAGAATCGGGATAAAAACACAGCTTTACACGGATGCTGTTGCGAAAAAAGTAAAAAGTAGTAGAATAGGGACGGGAAAGACCGGACCCTGTTTTGTACAACCATACGGGGGCATTCCCCGTGCCGGGATACATAAAGGAGGAGCAGAAGCGAATGGTGAAACGAGGGCGGATTGTCGCCTTTTTCATCGTGGTGCTGTTGTTGGCAGCTACGATTGGGACGACGATTACTGGAGTTACAAAAGATATCAAACTAGGACTGGATCTGCAGGGTGGCTTTGAAATTCTTTATGATGTGGAGCCTCTCAACGAAGACCAGGAAGTGAATGAACAGGTATTGGAAGCCACGGCGGAATCGCTGAGTCAGCGTGTCAACACGCTGGGAATCAGTGAAACCAACATATCCATTGAAGATAACGGACGGATCCGTGTGCAGCTGGCCGGTGTGGAGGACCAGCAGACGGCAAGGGAACTGCTTTCCACGACAGCGGAATTAACATTCAGAAGTACAGATGGAAAGCTGTTTCTTGATGGATCCGATTTAGTGGAAGGAAGTGCCCAGCAGTCCTTCGATCCAAATACAAATGAACCGGTCGTAACTTTGAAGGTGAAAAGCGCCTCTGATTTTTACGATGTTTCAGAGGAAGTTTATAATACAACGGATGATCCATCGACCCCCTATCCGGACGACCTGCTTGTCATCTGGCTGGATTACGATGAAGAAACATCCTTTGCAGAACAGTACGGATCAGCGGATCCTGAGTATATTTCAGCTCCGTCCTTCCGCGAGAATGGACCGATCCGCAGCAATTCCATTCAAATCAGCGGCGACTTCACCGTTGAGTCCGCCCAGCAACTGGCAGACGTATTGAATGCAGGTTCTCTGCCTGTGAATCTGGAAGAAACGTATTCCAATTCCGTCGGGGCTCAATTCGGGGAACAGGCGATGAACAAAACGATCATCGCAGGAGTGATCGGCGTAGCCGCTATTTTCCTGTTTATGATTGCCTACTACCGATTCCCAGGTGTCATTGCATCGCTGACGCTGTCCGTCTATATTTATTTGATCTTAGTTGTCTTTGAATTGATGAATGGGGTTCTAACCCTGCCGGGAATTGCTGCCTTGATTCTGGGTGTGGGGATGGCCGTCGATGCCAACATCATTACTTATGAACGGATCAAAGAAGAACTGAAATCAGGCAAGTCGCTCATGTCTGCCTACAAAGCAGGGAATAAGCGCTCGTTGTCCACCATCATGGATGCGAACATAACCACGTTGATTGCGGCCTCCGTGCTGTTCATTTTCGGTACAAGTTCGGTGAAAGGCTTCGCTACGATGCTCATTGTCAGTATTTTGGTGAGTTTTGTAACGGCGGTGTATGGAACGCGCCTGTTTATGAGTCTATGGGTGAAGAGCCGTTTCCTTAATAAACGTCCGCGCTGGTTCGGGGTCAAACCGGAGCAGATTCAAAATATCGAAGATGGTGGAGAAGTGGATGCCACTTTCATGAAGCGTTCCTTTAACTTTGTCGGCAAACGGAAGTTGTTCTTCACGATTTCCATTGTCCTGATCGCAGCCGGTGTTCTTGCGCTGTCTGTATTCCGACTCAATCTCGGGATTGATTTCTCCAATGGTTCCCGTGTCTCCATTTTATCGGACGGGGATATAACCGCTTCTCAAGTGGAGGAGACAATGGAAAGTGAATTTGATGTTTCTCCTGAACAGGTGGTCATTTCAGGGGATAACAATGAAATTGCTGTTGCGAGGTTTGATTCTGAACTGAGCAAGGATAAAGTAGCTGACATCCAGTCGTACTATGAAGAGGAGTTCGGCAGTACACCGAATATCAGTACAGTGTCTCCGATTGTGGCCAAGGAACTGGCGAAAAACGCAGCGCTTGCTGTTCTTTATGCTTCGATTGGAATCATCATCTATGTAACGATTCGTTTTGAAATATTCTTTGCGATTACCGCCATTATCGCCCTGCTGCATGATGCGTTCTTCATTCTCGCCTTCTTCAGCATTACAAGGCTGGAATTCGATATCACGATTATCGCAGCCATTCTCACCATCGTCGGTTATTCTGTCAACGATACCATCGTTACGTTTGACCGGATCCGGGAGAACTTGAAACTTAAGAAGAAAGTCAAGTCCTTTACGGAGCTGGCTAAGATTGTGAATGACAGCTTAATGCAGACCTTGGCTAGAAGTTTCAATACGGTGATTACGGTCATCTTTGCAGCGGTTATGCTGCTCGTCTTCGGTGCCTCATCGATTACGAATTTCTCTTTCGCCCTTGTCATCGGACTGCTGGCAGGAACCTATTCGTCCCTGTTTATTGCGTCCCAGCTATGGCTCGTCTGGCGCGGCAGAAATATCAAAGATAAGCCGATCAACTATGTGAAGAAAAAGCGTAATGACGGACCTCAGGTGTAACCGTTCCTTCGGGTAATGGAATGTGGTCCGTATCAAGCGGTCTTTCCTGTTGGAAAGACCGCTTTTTGTTTGTTTGGAGAACGGGTATATTTTTAGTAATAGGATATGAAAAAGGAGAGATGCTCTATGAAAGGTCAAACGTATATTATTTCAGCTCTTATTTTTGCTGTTGTGATTGCTGTGTTCGCGGTTATCAACGTCGAGTCTGTGCAGGTCAATTATCTATTCGGAACCGGGGAGGCTCCCTTAATTCTTGTGATTCTCGTTTCCGTGCTGCTTGGAGGTCTTGCTACAGCCTCTGTAGGGGCGGTCCGCTACTTCAGATTAAGAAAAGAGAAACGTTCCTTACTGGAAAAACTGCAGGCATTCGAGAAGGAAACCGGAGAGAAAACAGAGCCCGCCTCTGAAGCCGGTGAAGAGAATGACTCCAGGGAAAACATCACATAATTGCATTTGCTACCCCTGACCCGCTCTTGTATAATAGATGGGTCAGGGGTGAACTTATGATAGAAAGTAAGATGAAATGGAAAATTACATATAACGATCCGGTCCAGGGAGATAGAAGCAGCCGCCCGGGCGGGCTGACGCCGCTTACGAAACAACTGCTGGAAAAGCGGGGGATTTTTGAGCCGGAAGCGGAACAGCGTTTCCTGCACCCGTCTTTTGAACAACTCCATGATCCATTTCTGATGGAAGGGATGGAAAAGGCTGTTGCACGCGTGAAAGAGGCTGCCTCAGCCGGGGAGCCTGTTCTTGTGTTCGGCGATTATGATGCAGACGGGGTCAGTTCCACTACGCTTATGATTGAGGCGCTGAGAGAGGCTGGCGTGGAATGCGACTTTTATATTCCCAACCGCTTCACAGAGGGTTATGGTCCGAACAAGGACGCCTTCCAATTTGCCTTCGATTCCGGGTACGGCGTCATTATAACTGTCGATACAGGAATTGCTGCTGTCGAAGAGGCGGCGTTTGCTAAAGAACTGGGTCTGGATTTAATTATTACCGATCACCACGAAGTGCAGGAAACCCTGCCGGATGCGTTTGCCATCGTCCATCCGAAAACCTCGGCGGATTACCCGTTTCAGGAATTGGCAGGCGTCGGCGTTGCTTTTAAATTCGCTCACGCTCTTTTAGGAGAATGTCCGAAGCATTTTCTTGATCTTGTGGTCATTGGCACCATTGCGGACCTTGTCCCTCTTGTTGATGAGAACCGTGTCCTTTCCTACTTTGGTCTAAAAGCGATCTCCCAGTCCAAAAGGCCGGGAATTCAGGCTCTCCGTAATGTCTGCTCGATTGAAGGGGAGATGGATGAGGAAACGATTGGTTTCACCATCGGCCCGAGAATCAACGCTGTCGGCCGTCTCCAGGACGCTGCTCCGGCGGTTGACCTTCTGTTGTCCGAAAGTTTGGAAGAGGCTCAGGAAACAGCCGGTTTTATCAACCAGTTGAATCAGGAGCGTCAAAAAATCGTCGCAGCCATTGCCAAAGAGGCAGAAGAGATGTTTGTGAATGAACAAGGCGTGGCTGATGAAGTCATCGTTGTAGCCAAGGAAGGCTGGAACCCGGGTGTGCTCGGTATTGTAGCTTCCAAGCTTGTCCGTCAGTTTGACAGGCCCGCCATCGTTCTTGGCATTGATTCCGAAAAAGGGGTAGCCAAAGGTTCGGCCCGTAGTATTGATGCCTTTGATATGTTTACCAATTGTATGGAAGTCCGTCACCGGTTCCTTCATTTCGGTGGACATGCCCAGGCAGCGGGAATGACCGTAGAACTGGATCAGCTGGATGCCTTGAGAGACGATTTGATCGGTATTGCAAGGGAAAAGCTGTCTGCAGACGATTACCATCAGGTGCTTGACATAGAAACCACAGTAGCCGTGGACGATGTCTCTTTGAAGCAGATTGAGGAAATTGATCAGCTCCGGCCGTTCGGTATGGGTAACCCTAAGCCTTTGTTTCATCTCAAGCATACCCCTAAAGAAGTACGGTTGATAGGAAGTAAGAAAAACCATCTGAAATTTCAATTCCAAGGTGAGCAGGTAAAAGTGGACGGCATTGCTTTTGGCCTTGGAGATTTGTATACACAGCTGTCACCGCATGCTGTTATTGATTTTGTCGGGGAGCTGGGTGTCAATGAGTGGAATGGACGGAAAAACCTTCAGGTCATGATCAGGGATATCAGCGTGTCAGAGTGGCAGCTTTTTGATCACCGCGGGTCCAGGCATCTTGAAAAAAATATAGCTGTCCCTCCCAGGGAAAAGTATGGGGCTGTTAGTTTTCAAGATAAAGAGACAGCTCCGTTCGACCTCCCCGTTCTGAAACCGGAACAGGTCATCGATGAATCTTCGTGGGACGGCCTTCTGATTCTTGATCTGCCGCGGGAAATGAAAGAACTGACATCCATGCTGGAGGCCGTCCAAGTGAAAAAGGTGTATGCCTGTTATCACCTGGAAGAGAGTACCTTCCTAAAAACATGGCCGTCACGGGACCACTTCAAATGGTTTTATGGTATGCTGTTGAAGCGCGGCCGTTTTGACATGAAAAAAGAAGCGGATCTTCTGGCCGGAAGAAAAGGCTGGGACCGATCCATGGTGGAATTTATTTCAGAGGTGTTTTTTGAACTTCAGTTTGTTAAAATAAAAGATGGGATTTTAACGGTTGAATCCGAACCATCTCAAAAAGATTTACGTGAATCTTCGCTTTATATCGAACGCGAAGAACAGTTGAAAATGGAACAAACGCTATATTATTCCACATATAAAGAATTGAAGGAATGGTTCGACCGCTATCTGAACCAACGTTCGAAGCAAGTCAAGGAGGAAGTAGTTAATGGATTATAAAGAACATATTGCAATCGTACAGGACTGGCCGAAAGAAGGCGTCCAGTTTAAGGACATCACCCCATTGATGGATAACGGTCCTGCCTTCAAGTCCGCTGTTGATGAAATTGTAGAGTACGCGAAACAGCTGGAAATTGATATTGTCGTAGGTCCGGAAGCGCGTGGCTTCATCGTAGGATGCCCGGTTTCCTATGCTCTTGAAATCGGCTTTGCGCCGGTACGTAAGGAAGGGAAACTCCCTCGTGAAACCATCAAAGTGGATTACGGTCTGGAATATGGCAAAGATGTCCTGACTATTCACAAGGATGCCATCAAGCCTGGTCAGCGTGTTTTGATTGTTGATGACCTGCTTGCTACCGGTGGAACGATTGAAGCGACCATCGACCTTGTTGAGCAGCTGGGTGGAGAAGTAGCCGGATGCGCGTTCTTAATTGAACTTACGTATTTGAATGGCCGTGAAAAATTGAAAAACAATGACGTATTGACATTGATGCAATATTAATAGAAAAGAGTGCCCTTTCTTTAGGGCGCTCTTTGTTTTACAAGCGCTTGAAGTGTATGACTTTACAAAGAGGGTGCTTTTTTTGATAATGATGACAAATAACTTTAGAAAGTCTTAAAGGAATCAGGGTGATTGAATGGCGAAAGATACAGTTCTAACTGCTGAAGAGGTCATAGAACAGGCGAGTCAGTATTTAAACGAGTCGGACCTGGCTTTTATCCGCCGTGCCTATGCGTTTGCAGAAGAAGCGCACAGCAGTCAATTCCGCAAATCCGGTGAACCTTATATTATCCACCCCATTCAGGTTGCAGGGATACTGGTCAATCTGGAAATGGATCCCGAAACGGTTGCAGGGGGATTCCTTCACGATGTCGTGGAGGATACGGATATTACACTGGAGCAGATTGAAGAAGCTTTCAATGAAGAGGTTTCCATGCTTGTCGATGGCGTTACCAAATTAGGTAAAATCAAATACAAGTCCAAAGAAGCTCAGCAGGCGGAAAACCATAGGAAAATGTTTGTAGCTATGGCGAAGGATATGCGTGTCATCCTTATTAAGCTGGCTGACCGCCTGCATAATATGAGAACACTGAAGCACCTTCCAGCTGAAAAACAGCGGAGAATATCCAATGAAACGCTGGAGATTTTCGCTCCGCTTGCCCACCGCCTTGGGATTTCGACGATTAAGTGGGAGCTGGAAGATACAGCGCTCCGGTATTTAAATCCGCAGCAGTATTACCGGATTGTTCACTTGATGAAGCAGAAGCGGAACGAAAGGGAGCATTACATCGAAGAAGTGATCGATGAAATCCGTGGACAGCTCGACGATGTGAACATTGGTGCTGATTTAAACGGAAGGCCGAAACATCTGTACAGCATCTACCGGAAGATGGTGCTTCAGAACAAGCAGTTCAATGAAATCTATGACTTGTTAGCCGTTAGAATTACCGTGAACAGCATAAAGGACTGTTACGCAGTTCTTGGAATCATCCATACCTGTTGGAAACCGATGCCCGGCCGTTTCAAGGATTACATTGCTATGCCGAAGCCAAACCTCTACCAGTCCCTTCATACAACGGTGATCGGCCCGAAAGGTGACCCGCTGGAAGTTCAGATCCGCACCCATGAAATGCATGAAATTGCCGAGTACGGAATTGCCGCTCACTGGGCTTATAAGGAAGGCAGGCAGACGGTATCCGGACAATCGTTTGAAGAGAAATTGACATGGTTCCGTGAGATTCTGGAGTGGCAGAGTGAAACCCATGATGCCGAAGAGTTTATGGAATCGTTGAAAGTCGACCTCTTTTCCGACATGGTCTATGTCTTCACGCCGAAGGGCGACGTCATAGAACTTCCTTCCGGCTCTGTCCCCGTAGACTTTGCTTTCCGTATTCACACAGAAGTGGGGAATCAGACGATCGGCGCCAAGGTCAACGGAAAAATGGAGCCGCTGGACTATGAACTGAAAACCGGCGACATTGTGGAAATTATGACGTCCAAGCATGCGTACGGCCCTTCGAAAGACTGGATTAAGCTGGCCCAGACATCTCAGGCCAAAAACAAAATCAAGCAGTTCTTCAAAAAGCAGCAGAAGGACGAAAACACGTCCAAAGGGAAAGAGCTTGTGGAGCGCGAAATCCGGAACTTCGGTCTTCAACCGAAAGATGTGTATACGCAGGACAACTTGAACCGAGTGTCTGAGAAGTTCAATTTTGCCAATGAAGAAGATATGTTTGCTGCTGTTGGGTACCAGGGCATAACTGCCGCTCAGATTGCGACCAGACTTACGGAGAAGATAAGGAAGCAGAAGCAGAAGGAGCAGGATCTTGAACAGACCCTGGCTGATGTAAGCACAACGGAAATCAAGAAGCCTTCCAGAAAAGGGAAGAAGGATTCCGGTGTCCGAGTGGAAGGTGTCGACAACCTGTTAGTGCGGCTTTCCAAGTGCTGCAACCCGGTACCTGGTGACGATATCATCGGCTATATTACCAAAGGGCGTGGAGTGTCGGTTCACCGTACCGACTGTCCGAACGTGCATGCAGAGGAAGCACAGACACGTCTTCTACCGGTGAAATGGGAGACATCGGTTACCGATTCCAAACAGTATCATGTCGATTTGGAAATCTGGGGCTACGACCGGAGAGGCCTGTTGAACGAAGTGCTCCAGGCGGTCAATGAAACGAAAACCAATATTACTGCTGTTTCGGGTAAATCAGACCGGAATAAAATGGCGACCATCCACATTACGATTTTAATTCAAAACACGAATCATCTAAGGAAGATCGTAGAACGGATCAAACAAATACAGGAAGTATACACGGTACGCCGTGTTATGCAGTAAAAAGGGGAATAGAAGATGAAAGCCGTTGTCCAGCGTGCGGTTGATGCTTCTGTTACTGTTGAAAATGAAACGGTTGGAAGGATCGAGCGTGGTCTCGTAATCCTGCTTGGGGTTACACATGAAGATACAGAGGAAGACGCCCGGTATTTAGCAGATAAGATTCCTCATTTGAGGATCTTTGAAGATGAGAACGGGAAAATGAATCATTCTCTTAAGGACGTCGAAGGGCAGATGCTGTCCATCTCCCAGTTCACGTTGTATGGGGATACGCGTAAAGGCCGCCGGCCGAACTTTATGGGGGCTGCCCGGCCAGATGCAGCCGCTCAGCTCTATGAGTCCTTTAATAAGATGGTGATGGATCAGGGTGTGCAGGTGGAAACCGGTTCTTTCGGAGCGATGATGAATGTGCAGTTAACGAATGAAGGACCTGTCACTCTTATTCTGGATAGTAAAGAACGATAAAAAAACAGCTGCGGGAATCGTTCCCGCAGCTGTTTTTGTTTTGTTATAAGTCCGGCTTATTTAAAATATTGAATAAGTCCCTGGACAACCCCCTGGCTGACTTTCTGCTGGTAGGAGGATGTACGTACGGTCTGCTCTTCACGGGCATCTGAAATGAAGCCAAGCTCCAATAGTGCAGATGGTTTCTGGTTCTCGCGGATCACATGGAAGTTGCCGTATTTAATTCCGCGGTCTCTCAATCCCGTTTTTTGGACCATGCCTGCCTGAAGTGCTGAGGCAAGTTTTTTGTCTTTGGAATGATAATAGTACGTATTCAATCCGGTTGCTGAAATATACAAAGGAGCACTATTGTAGTGAAGACTGATGAATGCGTCGGCACTGGAAGCGTTGGAATAGTAAGTTCTCGCTGATAGAGCGACATATTCATTACTGCTTCTTGTCATCAGGACGTCCGCGCCGGCCTGCTCCAGTTGCTTCTTCAAAATAAGAGCGGTACTCAATGTCAAATCACTTTCGTAACTCCCGGCTCTTCCTACGGCGCCGGAATCACGCCCGCCGTGACCGGGGTCAAGCATGATCGTTTTTCCTTTCAAAGATCCTGAAGAATAATTGGTGTGCTGGGCACCTTTTGTTGTTTCTGTAACAATCCATCCGGCAACATAGGCTGTACTGCCGTTGAATTTGATCTTATACCAGCGTCCTTCTTCTGCTATGACATCAAATTGATCGCCCTTATGAGCCTGTCCTACAACTTTATATCCTGTCGATGGACCACTGCGGATATTGGTGTAGTTGTAGTCCAGAGTGACGGCTGCATCCGCGGCTGTCGTCCCTGAGGAGCTGTTTCCGCTCACAGGATCGACGAGCCAGCCGGCCACCCAGCCTGTCCGGCCGTTCCCCCACTTGATCTGGTACCAGCGATCCTTTTCGTTTATGTATTCATAAACCTCGCCTTTTTTAATCTGCGTCAGGATGGTCCCTTTTGTTGAATTTTGACTGCGGACATTCAGGACCGGTGTGTCCACTTCAATTTTTCCAATAACTGATTGACTGCCGGAACTTTCATTGGATGATGAGTTCCCGGATGAAGACGTGGATGATTTTTTCTGGGCAAGATAATCCCCATGCACCCAGCCTTTGATGCTGCCGTGCTGGATATACACCCATTTACCGCTGGATTTCTGCGGAGTTACGACATCATTCTTCATCAAGTACCCTTTGATTTTTCCGTCCAGTCCCGCCGAAGAGCGGATCCTTAAGTAATCATACTTGGAATAGTACGTACCGGAAGCCTGTGAGGTTTCCTTCTTTACAGTGGTGAGCCATTCAGCCACCCACCCGGTTTTTCCATTCCAGTTGATTTTCAGCCAGTTGTTCTGCTGCTTGACGATGGTGTACGTTTCGTTGGCATGCACCTGGCCGATCCGGTTGTAGCTTGTGTCAGGACCTGTTCTTACGTTCAGGTAATCCACCTGAATGACGGCTTGATCCGCATGCACCGTCCTGCTTTCAGCTTCCAGCATGCTGAAAGCTGCTAATAAAAAGACAATAAGAAAAAGTCCTTTTTTCAATATTTTCCCACCTCCTGTTTCTATAAGCTCCTTTCACTATTCGACAAAAGGCTCTTCTATCCTTCAAAGTTTGTGAATTTTTTTCATACTTTTATCGAAGCATCAACTTGACATAAGTGGAAAGGAGAATATATGATAGAAATCAATTCTAACATGAAACGAAAAAACCGTTGAGGGAAAAAGTAATCAGCACCCATGCGGACAGAGAGGGAATACCATAGGCTGAAAGTATCCCCCCGTCACGTGCAGGCGAAAGACATTCCTTAGGTTCTATGTCGAAATCCTTAGAGTAGGCATAGACGTACACAGGCGTTAACTGTTTTGAGCGGGAGCTGCAGGAAGCTCCAATCAGGGTGGCAACGCGGTTAAATCCGTCCCTTTTCTGTAACAGGAAAAGGGACGGATTTTTTTGTGGGAAAAAATGGTTGAAATGACAGGAGGAATTTTAATGACGATCAATGCACCGAGAGGTACGCAGGACATCCTGCCGGGTACATCAGAAAAATGGCAGTACGTAGAGCAGAAGCTGGTGGATTTGTGCCGCCGCTTTAATTATAAAGAAATCAGAACCCCGATTTTTGAACACACAGAATTGTTTCAGCGGGGAGTAGGCGACAGCACAGATATCGTACAAAAGGAAATGTACACCTTTGAAGACCGTGGGGGGCGCAGTATTACCCTTCGTCCGGAAGGCACCGCCTCTGTAGTCCGTGCTTACGTCCAGAACAAAATATACGGCCTGCCGAACCAGCCGTCCAAATACTTCTACTTGGGGCCGATGTTCCGGTATGAGCGTCCGCAGCAGGGAAGAATGCGCCAGTTCGTTCAGTTCGGCATTGAAGCACTCGGAAGCGACGATCCGGCGATCGATGCAGAAGTACTGTCCCTTGCTTTGAATTCCTACAGGGAACTCGGCCTCTCCTCCTTGAAGCTGGTATTGAACAGTCTTGGGGATGCAGAAAGCCGTGAAGCTCACCGGGCGGCGCTTGTCCGTCACTTCGACCCGCATCGTGAAGAGCTTTGTTCCGATTGTCAGGTACGCCTTGATCAAAATCCGCTGCGTGTGCTGGATTGTAAAAAAGACAAGGATCACCCGGCCATGGAAACGGCTCCTTCCATCCTGGAATACTTAAATGATTATTCTAAAGATTATTTTGAGAAAGTGAAAAGTTACCTGGATGCGATGGGTATTGAATATGTCATTGACCCGAATCTTGTACGCGGTCTTGATTATTACAATCACACCGCTTTTGAAATCATGAGTGAAGCAGAAGGCTTCGGTGCGATTACGACATTAAGCGGAGGCGGCCGTTACACAGGGCTTGTCCAGGAAGTCGGAGGCCCGGAAACGTCCGGCATCGGTTTTGCAATGAGCATTGAACGCCTTCTGATGGCTCTGGAGGCTGAAGGTGTTGAGCTGCCTGTCGATGAGGACCTGGACTGTTATGTCGTAGCTCTTGGCGACGAAGCACAGGTCGAAGCGGTCCGTCTTGCCGATGCCATGCGTCTGGCCGGCCTTCAAGTCGACAAGGATTATCTGGGTAAGAAAATGAAAGCCCAGTTCAAGTCGGCGGATCGGTTGAATGCGAAATACGTACTCGTGCTGGGAGAACAGGAACTCGAAAACGGGGTCATCAATGTGAAGGAAATGGCCACAGGTGAACAGAAGGAAATCGAACTTGGTTCGGTGATTGAATATATGAAAGAACAGATGGCAGGAGGAAAGTAAGATGACACGAACTCAAAGCGGAACAATCCGCAAAGAACATCTAGAACAGGAAGTTACTTTAAAAGGCTGGGTGCAGAAGCGTCGGGATCTGGGCGGTTTAATTTTCATTGATCTGCGCGATCGTTCCGGACTGGTACAGGTGGTATTCAACCCTGAAACATCCGCAGAAGCTCTCAAGACAGCGGAAGACGTAAGAAGTGAGTATGTCCTGGAAGTCAAGGGGCATGTGGTTGCACGTGATCCTAAGACGGTCAATGCGAATCTTGGAACTGGGGAAATTGAAGTCGCTGCTCAGGAAGTGACGATCCTTAACAAGGCTAAAACTCCCCCATTCATGATCGAAGAGCAGTCCGAGGTTTCTGAGGACCTCCGCTTGAAATACCGTTATCTTGATCTTAGAAGAAAAGAAATGCAGGAAACGTTCAAAATGCGTCACCAGACGACCCAGTCCATCCGCAGCTTCCTTAACGAAGAGGAGTTTCTGGATATGGAAACGCCGATGCTTACGAAGAGCACGCCGGAAGGGGCCCGTGACTACCTTGTTCCGAGCCGTGTACATGAGGGTGAGTTTTATGCGCTGCCGCAGTCCCCTCAGTTATTTAAACAGCTGCTGATGATTTCAGGTTTTGAAAAATATTATCAAATTGCACGCTGTTTCCGTGATGAAGACCTTCGTGCCGACCGTCAGCCCGAATTCACTCAAGTGGATATTGAAACATCCTTTATGACTAAAGAGGATATCATGGCCATGACAGAGCGTATGATGAAGCGCGTCATGAAAGAAGTCAAAGGACTTGATATTGAGACGCCGTTCGTACGTATGCCCTACACAGAAGCGATGGAAAGATTTGGTTCAGACAAACCGGACACCCGGTTCGGACTTGAACTGGTCAATCTTTCAGACGTTGTGAAAGATTCCGGATTCAAAGTCTTCCATAGTGCAGTAGCATCCGGAGGACAGGTCAGCGCCATCAATGTGAAGGCACAGGCGGATGCCTTTTCCAGAAAAGATATTGATAAGCTGACCGAAGACGTCAAAGTGTACGGAGCGAAAGGACTGGCATGGCTGAAAGTGAAGGACGGGGAATTCAACGGTCCAATTGCTAAATTCTTCGCCGAAGAAGAAGCCGGGGCCATCCGTGAGAAGCTTCAGGCTGAAGACGGGGATCTGCTTCTGTTCGTTGCAGATAAAACAGATGTTGTCTGGGACAGCCTCGGTGCGCTGCGTCAAAAGCTAGCCCGCCGTCTTGATCTGATTGATGAAACAAAATTCAATTTCCTATGGGTGACGGACTGGCCGCTATTTGAATATGACGAAGAAGCCGGCCGCTATTTCGCAGCTCACCACCCGTTTACGATGCCTGCCGGCGGGGATCTGGAGGAATTGAAAAAGAACCCTCGTGATGTGATGGCAGAAGCATATGACATCGTGCTTAACGGATATGAGCTTGGTGGAGGCTCCCTTCGTATTTATGAAAAAGAAATGCAGAATGAAATGTTTGATGTGCTTGGATTCAGCAGGGAAGAAGCGGAAGAGCAATTCGGCTTCCTGCTTGAAGCTTTGGAATATGGGACGCCTCCACATGGGGGAATTGCCTTTGGTCTTGACCGTCTTGTCATGCTTCTTGCCGGACGGACAAACTTGAGGGATACCATTCTGTTCCCTAAAACGGCCTCTGCGTCCGATCTATTGACGGAAGCTCCCGGCGCGGTCAGTGAAGCTCAGCTGGATGAACTTCATCTTCAACTGAAGCCGTCGGAAACATTAAAGTCTGACCAGTAAATTTTCATCTTCATTCTTGATAAGCTCATGTAAATATGCTAAGATGAATTTACAAAATTAAAGAAACCAATCCTGATGTGTACGTTGTTCGAATGTACGTTTTGACCGAACATTTTTGATACGGGAGCCTGGTGTTTCCACATGGAATGCACGCCTCATAACCATCACTGATGGGAGGACGCAAGAAATGTGGAACAGGGCACCCACCTGCCTGGAGCGGGTTCAAAACTCATGATGCAACGGCACGATTGGGATTGGTTTTTTTATGCACAAAGAGGAGCTCTCTGAATAGAGAGCTCCTCTTTTGTATTTATCTGGCGATATTTTCGAGATTCCCGTTCTTTTCCATGCGGAACTGCGGCTTGTACTCCTGTTCAGATTCATCGAACATAACCATTTTTCTGGCTCTGTCCATAATTTGAATCAAGGCCTGATAATCTTCTGTCACGGATTCCAGCTTTCTATGAAGCTGCGTGTTCTGCTCGGAAAGGGATTGATTTTCCTTCTCCAATTCATCGAGGCGGGCCTGAACATCCGTCTGACCGGAAGATTCCTGCTGAAGCTCCTTAAGGAATTGAATGACTTCGTTCAAGCCGATCTCTTCCTGGAGAGCCATCGAAGGAGGAGCGGGTTCTGTCGTTTCCTGATCTGGAAGTCTGAAATCTTCCGGATCAGGAGAAGGCGGGTAATAAGCGGCCGGCTGAGGTTTCTGATACGCCTGCTGTTCTTTGGCCTCTTTCCTTTTCTTTTCCTTGCGCTGTTTTTTAGCCAGTTCAACCGCCTGTTCATACTTCTGGCGGACTTCAGCATTCCAGCGGAACCCGCAGGCTGCAGACGTCCGGTTCAACAGATCACCGACCTCATCGAAAGCTTTCAGTTGTGTACTGCCTTCTCTGATGTGCCTCAGCACTGTTTCCGCTAAAAGTAAATCATCTTCATGAGACCAGGCATCCTGCCTTACTTTAGGCATCTTCATCACTCCTAAATCTAATTGAAAAGGTAATAGTTTGTCAGATTTAGTAGTAGTGTAGCCAACATAAGGCAGGAATATACTCAGGTGGTCCGCTGTTTATTAATCCTGCTGTATACCTGCTCCAGAGCCTGTTCAAATTTTCCGGTTTTTTTCGGTTCATAATACCGCTTATTTTTCAATGTATCCGGCAGATACTGCTGATCGACCCAGGCATTGTCATAGTTATGTGGATATTGATATCCAATTCCACGTCCCAGTGCCTCTGCCCCTTTATAATGCGCATCCTTTAAATGAGCGGGAACATCGCCGCTTTTTCCTTTACGGATATCAGATAACGCGGCGTCCAGTGCTTTATAAGCGCTGTTGGACTTTGGTGACAGGGCGAGTTCTGTGACGGTTACCGATAAAGGGATCCGCGCCTCCGGAAAACCGATCCGTTCCGCTGCTTCGACGGCTGCGAGTGCTCTTGGGCCTGCCTGTGGATTGGCCAGACCGATGTCCTCATAAGCGATAACAACGAGTCTTCTGGCGATGCTGTCCAGGTCACCTGCTTCGATTAAACGGCCGAGATAATGCAGGGATGCGTTGACATCGCTGCCCCGGATTGATTTTTGAAAGGCTGACAAAACATCGTAATGAGCATCTCCATTCTTATCGTGGGAAAAGCTTTTTTTCTGCATACATTCCTCGGCGGCTTCAAGATCAATGGAAATGGTTCCGTTGTTCTCCGGTGTGGAGAAGGCGGCGAGTTCCAAGCCGTTCATAGCTGAGCGTAGGTCTCCGTTTGAAGCCCCTGCCAGATGATCGAGTGCGTCGTCGCTGATTTCAATCGATAAATGCCCGAGCCCTTTCCCGTCGTCTTCTACCGCACGGGTAAGGGCCTGTTTAATTTCATCCATCGTCAATTTCTGGAGTTCGAAGAGGTGACAGCGGCTGCGTATGGCCGGGTTGATGGAATGGTAAGGGTTGCTTGTTGTACAACCGATCAAGGTGATCCGGTTATTTTCCAGATGGGGAAGCAGAAAATCCTGCTTCGCCTTATCCAGGCGGTGCACTTCATCAAGGATAAGGACGAGCCGGCCGTGCATTTTTGCCTCCTCGACAGCAGCCTCCATATCTTTTTTCTTATCTGTAACAGCGTTCAACATTTTAAAAGGAATACGTAGACTCTTGGCTAAGGCCGTTGCCATCGATGTTTTACCTGTCCCGGGCGGTCCGAACAGGATCATCGAAGCCAGGCGGCCGGCCTTGACCATTCGGTTGATCGTTTTTCCCTCATCAACGAGGTGGGACTGCCCGATGATTTCATGAATATCTTCCGGACGCATCCGGTAGGCAAGAGGTTGCTGACTCATGGTTCATTCTCCTTTAAGGGGTGATAAATGTAAGCGTAGAATGATTGCACATAAAATGCAAGGGACTTGCCATCCATGCTATAATAGCGTTTGGTATAATAGAGAGAGGAGGATGGCCGTGCAATTGACCACGAATAAAAAGCATGCCCTGTGGCTTCGCTGGAGCTTTTTTTGTATGGGATTGATCATCCTCGGAATGGGCATTTCAATGACTATGCAGGTCAAGGGCTTCGGGATCGGTCCATGGGACGTGTTTCACTACGGCCTTTTCCTGCAGCTGGGTCTGACAGTTGGGACATGGTCCATTATCGCCGGTCTTTTCATTGTCGTTGTAAGTTCTGTACTTCAGAAAAGATGGCCGCAGATCGGGACCATCTTAAATATGGTTTTTATAGGTGTATTTATTGATTTCTTTAATTGGCTGCTGCCCGAACCTCACATGTTATGGATGCAGCTTCTTGTATTTGTGTCAGGAATCTTTGTCACTGCTCTTGGTATCGGAATCTATGTGGCTCCTGAAATTGGAGCAGGTCCGAGAGACAGTCTGATGCTGTTGATTACTGAGAAAACCGGATGGAAGGTATCGAATGTCCGGAATGGAATAGAAATCATCATTGCTGTATTTGGTTTTCTTCTGGGTGGCCCTGTTGGAGCAGGGACTGTATTCATTGCTTTATTCCTGGGTACATTTGTAGGATACACACTGCCTCATGCAAAAAGATGGCTGCAGTTTTTAATAATGAAGGGTGAACTATATGAAGATATCTACGAAAGGCCGTTACGGGCTGACCATTATGATTGAACTGGCAAGAAAGTTCGGGGACGGTCCGATTTCCCTGAAACAGATTGCCAGGGATAATGATTTGTCCGAGCACTATCTGGAGCAGCTGATTGCTCCACTAAGGAATGCCAGCTTGGTGAAAAGTGTCCGCGGAGCTTACGGTGGCTACATGCTGACCAAAGCCCCGCACGAAATTACTGCCGGGGATGTCATCCGTGTCCTTGAGGGACCGATCACTCCTGTGGAAGGCATAGAAAATGAGGAGCCTGCCAAACAGGCCTTATGGAAAAGAGTACGGGATGCCGTCAAAGATGTGCTGGATACGACAACCCTGGAAGACTTAAAAGATCATGTAGACGACCAGACGCAGGACGCCTACATGTTTTACATTTGATTCATGGGAGGGAACTCTATGAAATCCATTTATTTGGATCATGCAGCGACGACACCTGTCCATCCAGACGTGGTGGAGGCGATGGTGCCTGTCTATCAGGATACGTTCGGGAATCCTTCCAGTGTTCATCAGTTTGGAAGGAAAGCAAGAAGCATCCTGGACAAGGCGCGTCGTAAAGCGGCATCCAGTCTGAATGCGGATGAAAAGGAAATTGTGTTTACAAGCGGCGGTACGGAGGCGGATAATCTGGCTGTCATCGGAACGGCCCGCGCCAATAAAGCTAAGGGAAGTCATATCATTACCACTTCGATTGAACATCATGCTACATTACATGCAGTCGAATTTTTAGAAACAGAAGGTTTTGATGTGACCTACCTCCCTGTTGATGAAAACGGCCTCGTACAACTCGAGGACATCAAACAGGCATTAAGGGAGGATACCATCCTCGTTTCAATCATGATGGTCAACAATGAAACAGGGGCTGTCCAGCCGATTGCAGAGACAGCAGAATTGTTAAAAGACCATCAGGCTTACTTTCACTCCGATATCGTACAGGCCTACGGGTTGATGGAGATGGATGTGAAGGAACTCGGTGTAGATCTTCTTGCTGTGTCCGGTCATAAAATCAACGGACCTAAAGGCGTCGGCTTCCTTTATGTGAAGGAGGGTACCGTTCTTTCCTCCCAGCAGTACGGAGGAGAGCAGGAGCGGAAACGCCGGGCGGGTACAGAAAATGTGCCGGCGGTTCGGGGGCTTCAGGCGGCGATTGAAGTGATGGAAGCCAATCGTTCGACGTATCAGGAAAAGTATCTTCATTATAAAAGAAGCTTTATCCAGACATTGAAGGATCAAGAAGTAGCGTTTGAAGTGAACGGAAAGGAAGAAACAACAGCGGCTTCCATTGTGAACATCAGTTTTACAGGAATGAACGTGGAAACGCTGCTTACGAATTTCGACCTGTCCGGGATTGCTGCATCGAGTGGAAGTGCCTGCACAGCAGGTTCTGTAGAGCCTTCCCACGTGCTGACAGCTATGTTCGGAACCGGTCATCCGAAAACGACAAATTCGATTCGCTTCAGTTTTGGTTTGGCTAATAATGAGGATGACGTGATAGAAGCGGCTGAGAAGATCAGCCAGATCATCAAGCGTCTCGCTTGATTTAAGGAAGGTGAAAGATAATGAAAGAACCGAAAGACACGCGCGTCGTCGTCGGTATGAGTGGAGGAGTGGACTCTTCCGTGGCGGCCTTGATGCTCAAAGAGCAGGGGTATGACGTTGTGGGTATTTTTATGAAAAACTGGGATGATACAGATGAGAACGGCGTCTGTACAGCAACAGAGGATTACGAGGATGTGATCCGTGTCTGTAACCAGCTGGACATCCCGTATTATGCCGTGAATTTTGAGAAACAATACTGGGATAAAGTATTTACTTACTTCCTTGATGAATATAAAAAAGGCCGGACTCCGAACCCGGACGTCATGTGTAATAAAGAAATCAAGTTCAAAGCGTTTATGGATCACGCCATGTCGCTTGGGGCCGATTACCTGGCTACCGGCCATTACGCGCAGGTCCGTGAAAATGATGGACAGTATGAAATGCTGCGCGGGAAAGATAACAACAAAGACCAAACCTACTTCCTGAATCAGCTGTCCCAGGATGTATTGTCTAAAGTCATGTTCCCGCTCGGGCACCTCGATAAGAAAGAAGTGCGTGCCATCGCCGAGGAAAATGATCTGGCAACAGCCAAGAAGAAAGATTCCACCGGCATCTGCTTCATCGGGGAGCGGAACTTCAAAGAGTTCTTAAGTGAATTTCTCCCTGCACAGCCGGGACGTATGGAAACCTTGGATGGAGAAGTGAAAGGCCAGCATGACGGTCTGATGTACTATACGCTTGGACAGCGCCAAGGGCTTGGAATCGGCGGCGCCGGTGATCCATGGTTCGTCGTTGGGAAGAATGTAGAAGCTAACATTCTTTACGTCGGACAAGGCTTCCACCATGATGCGCTCTACTCTGATGGTCTGATGGCTTCAGAAGCGAACTGGACGAGTGGAAAAGCACCGGAAGCTCCGTTCGAGTGTACAGCAAAATTCCGTTACCGCCAGGATGACAGCCGTGTGACCGTGCATCCGGCCGGAAATGGTAACTGGAAAGTGGAATTCCACGAACCAGAGCGTGCAATCACTCCTGGTCAGGCCGTCGTTTTCTATGATGGGGATGTCTGCCTTGGTGGTGCCACCATTGACACAGTATTGAAAGAGGATACAGCCCTCAATTATGTAGGATAATAAAAAAAGTCATGTCCATCTTGGGAGGGGCATGACTTTTTTATGGAATTCGTATTAAAATGAACGTTGGAAAAGGAGTGGATAACATGGATAAATTGAAACAGGGGATCCAGGAAATGCAGAACCACAATTATGAAGAGGCAGCGAGGCTTTTCACAGAAGCCATCGATGAAAATCCGAAAGAGCCGGTCGGGTATATCAACTTCGGAAACCTCTTGATGCATATGAACGATAATGAAAGGGCCGTGCGCTTCTTCAACCGAGCCATTGAAATCGATGAAACGGCAGCCACCGCTTATTATGGTCTTGGCAATGCTTACTATGAGCAGGAAAAATATACGAAAGCGCAGGAGCAGTTCCTTCTTGCTGTGAAAAACGGTCTGGAGGAAGCCGATGTTCACTTTATGCTCGGCATGACCTTCATTCATCAGGAGTATGTCAAACTGGCTCTGCCTTACCTTTTACGGGCAGCTGAACTGGCTCCGGAAGACGTGGATGTTCAGTTCCAGTATGGGCTGTGTCTCGCACAGAACGGACAGATCGATGCGTCTGAAAAGGTGATGAATCATGTGCTACAATTGGAGGAACAGCATAGTGATGCCCATTATAACCTGGGCGTAGCGGCGCTTCATAAGGAAGATGCCCATAAAGCCCTGGATCATTTCCGACAGGCACTGGAGATCAATCCCGAGCACATGCTCGCCGCTCATGCGAAAAGCCAGGTGGAACAGGCGTTAAACGAGTAAGAACGAAGGAGAACGATGGATATGACTCAACAATCCTTTTTTAGCGAAATGAATGAAGAAGAACGTCCCTATGTCAAAGGGGAGCTCAATCGGATGATTTTTCACAACGAGTCGGAGCATTTTTCCATCGCCTCTATCAACGTGAAGGAGACGAATGAGGCCTTTGAAGAAAAAACGCTCGTCATCAAAGGGCATTTCTCACCGTTGGAAGAAGGGGAGACCTATATCTTCCACGGATCATTCACAGATCATAAGAAATTCGGGAAGCAGTATGTAGTGGAAATGTATAACCGGGTGCTTCCTGAAACAAAGGACGGCCTCATCTTATATCTTTCCAGTGACCTGTTTCACGGGATTGGTAAAAAAACCGCCGAACGGGTGGTAGAGACCCTTGGTGAAACAGCGGTCAGCCGTATTCTCGAGGACAGGGGAGTGCTGGATCAAGTTCCGAAACTGCCGAAGGAACGGGCGGATCAGCTTTATGAGGCTTTGAAAGAGCATCAGGGATTTGAGCACGTCATGATTCATTTGTCCCAGTACGGTTTCGGTTTGAAGCTTTCTCAGAAAATCTATGAAGCGTTCAAGGATCGGACGCTTTCCATTATTGAAGAGGATCCCTATCAGCTCGTCTTTCACGTAGAAGGATTCGGTTTCCACCGGGCGGACGAGATGGCACGGATGCAGAACCTCTCCTACGACCACCCCACGAGAATAAGGGCCGGGTGTCTGTATGTGATGCAGAAAAGCATGAGTGCCGGCCACGTCTATCTTCCAACGGAGGAATGTCTTGTCCAGGTGGAGAGCCTGTTGAACCATGGGTCTGACACAGCCATCACTTTCGATCAGCTGTCTGAGCAGATCATCCACCTTGGCGGAGATAAGTTCATCTACATCGAAGATGACCGTCTCTATCTTCCTTCTCTTTATTTTGCAGAGAACGGCTTCCGCGGTCACATCGAGCGGATCATGGAGGAAGAGGTTGAAGTCACACACACGCAGGCGGACTTGATGAAGATCATCGGTGATCTGGAAGAGGAAGAGGCGATGAGCTACGGGGAAGATCAGTTCAATGCCATCGAAAAAGCTCTTACCTCCAAGTTGATGATTCTTACCGGCGGGCCGGGAACGGGAAAAACCACTGTAATTAAAGGAATTATCCATACGTATGCTTCCTTGAACGAGGAAACGGTGGACCCGGAGGATTACAACGGGGATAAGACTTTTCCGTTCATTCTTGCTGCCCCGACAGGACGGGCGGCTAAACGGATGACCGAATCGACGGGACTGCCGGCGAGTACGATTCACCGCCTCCTTGGATGGGATGGTCACGACTCCTTTGAACGGAACAGAAACAATCCATTGGAAGGAAAGCTGTTGATCGTGGATGAATTTTCAATGGTGGACATCTGGCTGGCCAACCAGCTTTTCCGTGCCATTCCCAACGACATGCAGGTCCTTCTCGTAGGAGATGAAGATCAGCTGCCTTCTGTCGGTCCCGGACAGGTGCTCGCAGATTTACTGGCTTCTGAGCAGGTGCCTTCTTCCAAACTGACCGAAGTGTACAGACAGAAGGAAGGGTCCAAAATCATCCAGCTGGCCCATGAGATTAAAAATGATGCGTGCACCCAGGCGTCGCTTCAAAAAGAACATGATTTCAACTTTATCCCGGCCAAAGAACACCAGCTGGCCGACCTTGTAACGAACATTGTAAAAAAAGCCATGGATAAAGGCATCGATGCGAAGGAGCTCCAGGTGCTCGCCCCGATGTACCGGACCGATGTCGGGATCCATAAGCTCAATGAAACGATCCAGAAGACAGTGAACCCGCAAAAGAAGCAGAAGCGTGATTTAAAGCATTTTGAAGTGACTTACCGTAAAGGGGATAAGGTGATCCAACTTGTCAACCAGCCGGATGATGGTGTCTACAACGGCGATATCGGGGAAGTAGCGGCCATTTTCCGCGAGGAGGAAAACGTAGATGGTGTCGAACAGGTTGTCGTAGATTTTGACGGGAAGGAAGTTGTGTATCCTAAGAAGGAATTGAACAGCATTATGCATGCCTACTGTACGTCGATTCATAAGTCGCAGGGCAGTGAGTTTTCCATCGTTATTCTTCCCGTCGTGAGGAGCTACCGGCGGATGCTGCGTAAAAATCTGCTCTACACGGCGATTACAAGATCCAAACAGTCCCTGATCATCTGCGGGGACAAAGACGCCTTTTTAGATGGAGTCCGGACGACCGATACGAATACGCGGTATACAAGACTTAAAGACAAGCTGCAGGAACAGAGCACACCTGAGATCCAGCCCGAAGAGGAAGAAGAGCAGCTGTCTCCTTATGACTTTATGTAGGAAGGGGATTGCATTGAATCATAGATTAGGACTGTCAGGAAGTACGATATTATCCGATCCGGATCAGCTTTCTTTTTTATTTGAACGAGGCCTGGACCATGTCGAAATTGGTGAATTCCCGGATGAAGCCTCCTATCAGACGTTCAGGCAGATGACCGACGATCATCACCTCGAAAGCTTCGGCATCCACTCCCCTTTAATCAGGGGAAGGAGCAAGTACGACTTGATTGAACATGTCGCTGTGGACCCGGAGCAGGCCAGGGAGGCATTTGAGCAGGAAGTCGCCCGCCTTGCTGCGCACGGGGCGGCCTATGTGCTTGTTCATTTTCCCTATTTTGCGGGAACCTCAACCAGCCCTTCTCAAAAAATCGAAGAAGGGTTGAAATTTTTACATAGATTGAAAGAAACCTATGCTCTGCCAATTGTCTGTGAGCCCAAGCTCGGCCGGAACCGTTCAGGTAAAGGGATGGAATACCTGTGGCGGTTTCCTGTTGAACTGTGGAAGCGTTATGATCTGGATATCTGTGTCGATCTTGGAGACTACCGGATGGCGGCAGGGGAGAATTGGCGCGCGTATGTGGAGCCTCTCCTGCCTTTTACGTCTGTCGTACACCTTCACAATGTCTGTTATATCGAAGACAAGTATTTCTGGATTCCGCTTCATCCGGACAAAGGGAAATGGAATGGGGCGTATGACATGGAGCCAATGCTGCAGATGCTTGGTGAAGGCAGGGGGAAATACTTCATATTCGAACATACGCCGCACGTGAATCCAACACCCGAAGAAGTGGACGAAGGAATCCGCTGGGTGAAGGACGTGCTCGGCGGGGTATGAATTTCCGTGATGAGGACATACTGAAGGGTAAAAAAAGGAGTATGTCCTATGCGGTGCCCGAATTGTAACAATAAAAACCTGGGAAAAATCGGTAGTGAACAGTATTACTGTTGGAACTGCTGTCTGGAGCTTTCAGTCGAGGATGGGAAAATCAATATCAACCAGATCGAAGAGGATGGCAGTCTCAGTTCTCTGAATGATATCTTTTACCAACAGGGATCCTGATGTTTCATGGGTGAGCGTTCTTCCAAGTGGCTCAAACGATTAACCATCTTCTTTATTACCTTGTTGTCCCTGCTGCTTCTGGCCTGGCTTTTTCCTTATTATGAGCAGGGGCTGGCAGTGATCGGGAAGGTTCTTCTCCCTTTTGCTGCGGCCCTCGTGCTTTCGCTCCTGCTTCATCCACTGGTCCATGGACTTGAGGAAACCGGTGTTCCCCGGCCTATAGCCATTCTGGTCATCTTTCTGGCTTTTTTTACGTTGGCGAGCTATGGACTTTATAAAGGGATCCCGAGGCTGCTGGATCAATTGAAGCTTTTGAATGAGCATCTTCCAGCTCTTGTGGAATCGTATCAAGGCTGGACGAAGGAGTGGTATGCCCAGACCGAGCGGCTGCCGGACGGGATTCATAAAAAACTGGATCAGCGTTTTGAAGCTTTTGAAGGATGGATCAGTCAAAAAGTGATGACGGTTTTTACCGGAATCAGCGGTCTTTTCAATATGATTCTGCTGCTTGCTGTTATTCCTGTGATGACCTTCTATTTTTTGAAGGATTACAAAATGATCGGACGGTATTTACTCACCTTGCTTCCGCGAACGTGGCACAGGGAAGCCGGGCGTCTGGCTGTACAGCTGAATCACTCGCTTGGCGGCTACATCCGGGGGCAGCTGCTCATCAGTCTTGTTGTCGGTGTGCTGGCAGCTATTGGTTTTTGGCTGATCGATCTTCCTTATCCGCTCGTTCTCGGATTGATTGCGGGCCTCACCAATATCATCCCGTATTTCGGTCCGATCCTCGGGGCTGTTCCTGCTGTTGTGGTCGCTGTAACCGTGTCGGTGAACAGCCTGCTCCTTACCCTTCTCGTTGTCATCCTGATTCAAGTGATTGAAGGGAACCTATTATCACCCTACATTATGGGCCGGAGTATCCACACCCACCCTTTGTTCATCATCTTCGCCCTTCTACTGGGAGGGGAGATCGCAGGGATTCCCGGATTGATTCTGGCTGTGCCGGTTTTGACGTGTCTGAAGGTGATTATCGATGAAGTACGGGCTGGAAGGCTCCATATTGACAGATGAAGTACACTTCCCTATAATTACGCTTAGCGTAGACTTTTTGAACGAAGAAAACGATGAAGGAAACGAGTAGGTGCTTTATTCATGGACAGAGAGGCGTGTTCCCGGCTGTAAAACACGCTGCATGATCGTGCTGAACGCTATTCCTGAGTGCGGTTAACCCCCGCCGTAGTTATGCCGCGTTACAGGCATTCCAAGCTGACAGGTGCAGAACCTGTAACCAGGGTGGTACCGCGGAAAAACTCCCGTCCCTGCCGATGAAGGCAGAGGCGGGAGTTTTTATTTTTCTTCGTTCGTTACGGTCTCTCTATATATACTTAAGGAGGCAGCTTTATTATGAGAAATTTGACATCTGCTGACGTGCGTCAAATGTTTCTGGACTTTTTCAAAGAAAAAGGTCACAGCGTAGAACCCAGCGCATCACTCGTTCCCCACGAAGATCCGACGCTGTTATGGATCAACAGTGGTGTAGCGACATTGAAAAAATACTTCGATGGCCGCGTGATTCCGGATAACCCGAGAATTGTCAATGCCCAGAAATCCATCCGTACCAACGATATTGAAAATGTCGGCTTTACCGCCCGTCACCATACGTTTTTCGAAATGCTTGGTAATTTTTCCATCGGCGATTATTTCAAGAAAGAAGCGATGGCATGGGCCTGGGAATTCCTGACGAGTGACCAATGGATCGGCTTTGATCCTGAGAAGCTCTCGGTAACTGTTCACCCCGAAGATGACGAGGCGTTCCAAATCTGGAGAGACAGCATCGGACTTCCAGAAGAGCGTATCATCCGCATTGAAGAAAACTTCTGGGATATCGGCGAAGGCCCGAGTGGACCCAACACGGAAATTTTCTATGACCGCGGGGAAGCGTTCGGCAGTGACGCCGGTGATCCTGAATTGTATCCAGGCGGTGAGAATGAGCGTTACCTGGAAATCTGGAACCTTGTATTCTCCCAGTTTAACCACAATCCGGATGATACCTACACGCCGCTTCCGAAGAAAAACATTGATACAGGGATGGGGCTTGAGCGGATCGTCTGTGTGATCCAGGAAACAGAGACGAACTTTGAAACAGACTTGTTCAAACCGATTATCGAAGCGACAGAGACAATGACCTCACACAAATACGGCGGCAGCGTCGAAGGAGATTCTTCCTTCAAGGTCATCGCGGACCATATGAGAACCGTCACGTTTGCTGTCAGCGATGGGGCTCTGCCTTCAAACGAAGGACGCGGCTATGTTCTCCGCCGGCTGCTGCGTCGTGCGGTGCGATTTGCTAAACAGATCGGTATTGATAAGCCGTTCATGTATAAGCTTGTACCTGAAGTTTCCAATATCATGGTCGATTTCTATCCAGAAGTGAAGAAGAAAGAAGCCTTCATTCAGAACGTGATCCAGACAGAGGAAGAACGTTTCCACGAAACACTGAATGATGGTCTTCAAATTCTTTCCACCATCATGAAAGAGGAAACGGAAAAAGGAAGCACTGTCTTCCCTGGAACGGAAGTGTTCCGTCTGTATGATACGTACGGATTCCCGAAAGAACTGACAGAAGAGTATGTAGCTGAAGCAGGCTTTACCATTGATGAAGCCGGCTTTAAGGAAGAGATGGAGAAACAGCGGCAACGTGCCCGCAGTGCCCGCCAGAAAACCGATTCCATGCAGGTCCAGGACGGTGTGCTTGGTGAGGTCCATGTAGACAGTACTTTTGTCGGGTATGATCAGCTTACGATTCCTTCCACGTTGGTGGAATTAATTAAAGACAAAGGTTTCGCCGAGAAAGCGGAGGAAGGCGACACCGTTTATCTTTTCTTGTCTGAAACACCATTCTACGCTGAAAGCGGCGGACAGATGGCCGATAAAGGCTGGATTAAAACAGATCACGGTGTGCTTGAAGTGACGAATGTCCAAAAAGCTCCGAACGGACAGCACATGCATGAAGCGTTCGTGAAGGAAGGAACGATTGAAAAAGGGGCACAGGTCACAGCAGAAGTCGACCAGGGAAGCCGTTCGTTCATTGTGAAAAACCATACGGCCACCCACCTGCTGCATCAGGCCCTGAAAGATGTTCTTGGTGAGCATGTGAACCAGGCAGGCTCTCTTGTCGCTCCAGATCGTCTGCGTTTTGATTTCTCTCACTTTGGAGCGGTAACCAATGAGGAAATGGAAAAAATCGAAGCGATCGTCAACGAAAAAGTGTGGCAGTCCATCCCGGTTTCCATTGAAATCAACTCCATTGAGGAAGCTAAAGCCAAAGGAGCGATGGCGCTCTTTGGTGAAAAGTATGGCGAGACGGTCCGAGTCGTTCAAGTAGGCGACTACAGCCTGGAGCTCTGCGGAGGCTGTCACGTGCTGAATACAGCGGAAATCGGCTTGTTCAAGATTGTATCTGAATCAGGAATCGGGGCAGGGACACGCAGGATTGAAGCGGTCACGGCTAAAGATGCGTATCTTTATATGAATCAGAAAGCTTCTGTCCTGAAGCAGGCCGGAGCTCTATTGAAAACATCTCCTGAACAGGTGCCGGAACGCATTGAAACCCTTTATAAAGAAATGAAGGATCTTCAGAAGGAGAATGACTCCCTGGGCGCGAAGCTGTCCAATATGGAGGCAGCCAGCATTCTCGATGAAGTAGAGCAGGTGAATGGCGTAAATGTGCTTGCGAAACAGGTGGATGTAAAAGATATGAACGCATTGAGAACCATGGTGGATGATTTGAAACAGAAAATCGATTCAGGGATTATTCTACTGGCTGCTCCAAATGGAGAAAAAGTTCAGTTGATTGCCGGGGTTTCCAAGGATTTGGTCGAAGAAGGCTATCATGCCGGCAAATTGATCAAAGAAGCCGCCACTCTGTGCGGCGGCGGAGGAGGCGGTCGTCCGGATATGGCTCAGGCCGGAGGAAAAGACGCTTCCAAGATTCCGGACGCGCTGCAGTACGCCAAAGAGTATGCCGGTCAAAACTCTTAGTTTTTCCTGAACGAGATTTAGGTATATAATGGAGTAAATACATTTATGTGCGAGGTGACCGAAATGAGTTCAATGGATAAAACAATGCGTTTTAATTTTTCAGAAGAACCCTTCGATCAGGATGTCCAGTCTGTACTGCTTTCTGTTTACGGGGCGCTGCAGGAGAAGGGGTACAATCCGATCAACCAGATTGTCGGCTATCTGCTTTCCGGTGATCCTGCCTACATTCCCCGTCATCAGGATGCGAGAAATTTAATCCGTAAGATTGAACGTGATGAACTGATCGAGGAACTGGTCAAATTTTACATTAATGAGAATAAAGAGGGCAGTAAATGAAAAAAATAGGTTTGGATGTAGGCGAAAAAACGATAGGCATTGCCATCTCGGATGCCTTAGGCTGGACAGCCCAGGGCCTTAAAACACTTCACTGGGATGAACAGGACTATTCTACAGCGCGGGAAGAGCTGAAACAGATCATTGACGATCATCAGATTACGGAAGCCGTTGTCGGCTTTCCGAAAAATATGAACGGCACGGTCGGCCCGCGCGGAGAAGCCAGCCAGGTTTTCGCCTCCTGGTTGGAACAGGAATTTCAGCTCACTTCCCATCTATGGGATGAGCGGTTAACGACGATGGCAGCAGAACGCGTGCTGCTTGATGCTGATATGAGCCGGAAAAAAAGAAAGAAAGTCATTGATAAAATGGCAGCGGTCATGATTTTGCAGAGCTATTTAGATTCAAAACAATGAGGAGGATGTCTGTATGGCATTAGAAAAAGAAGAGCGCATTATTATCCCTGATGAAAATGGGGAAGAGCATTTATTTGAAGTCTTGTTCACTTTTGATGTGGAAAAGACCGGCCATTCCTATATCGCCGTTATTCCAGCTGAACAAAAGGATGGCGAGGAAGTGGAAGTCTTTGCTTTCCGTTTTGAAGAAAAAGGCAACGAGGAAGACGATCTTGCTCTTTATCAGATCGAATCAGATGATGAGTGGGAAATGGTTGAGGAAATGCTCAACACGCTGACAGATGAAAATCTGACATAATGCATGAAACGATAAAGCTGCCGGGAGCTCCCGGCAGCTTTTTTGTATGGGGACGATTGTTTTTGTATACCCTTGAGAAGAAGAACTATGTCACTGGCGTTCTTCGAATATTGTTGAAAATTCCGGGAATATGTAGAAAGATTCTCTCTACTTATAGTATAATGTACCGGATGAAAGGAGGAAGTCCGTTGTCTAATTCTGACTTTAAATCCCAATACCAAAAGAAATTGAAAAATAGAATAGAAGAAGCCGGCAAAGTGAGAAAAATTGTCGCCATCATTCTTACGGTTTTCACACTTGTGATTCTCATCGTAGGAATATCCGGGTACCTTTATGTGAAATCCGCACTCGAACCTGTCGATCCAGGAAATGATAAGCAGGTGGATGTGGAAATCCCGCTCGGTTCCTCTACTTCCAATATCGCTTCCATCCTTGAAGAGAACGATATCATCAAAAATGATATGATTTTCCGCTTCTATACAAAATTCAAAAATGAATCCGGTTTTCAAGCTGGAGACTATCAGTTCACATCCTCCATGACATTGGATGAGGTGATTGAATCTTTGAAATCCGGGAAACTGGTGAAGGATCCCGCTCTTACTGTAACTGTGCCGGAAGGACAGAATATAGAGCAGATTGCAGCTATTTACGCAGAAGAATTCTCCTTTACTGCTGAAGAATTCATGGACAAAATCAATGATGTCTCTTATGTGGAAACGCTGATGGAAGACTACCCTCAGCTGCTGACTGAGGATATCCTTGATGAGGATATCCGTTATCCACTGGAAGGATACTTATTTGCAGCCACCTATCCGATGTATGTCGAGGATCCAAGCATTGATCAAATCGTGAGGAAAATGCTGGACCAGACAACGAAAGTAGTCGCTCCCTACTATAGTCAAATCGAAGAACTGGATGATATAGAAAATGTCCACGATTTAGTGACCATGGCCTCCCTGTTGGAAAATGAAGCACGGACCGCAGAGAGCCGCCGGAAAATATCCGGTGTTTTTTATAACAGGCTGGAAGAAGATATGATGCTGCAGACCGATCCTACGGTCCTATATGCGAAAGGCGAGCATCAGGAAAAGGTCTACTACAAGGATCTGGAGATTGAGTCACCTTACAACACGTATCATGTGAAGGGTCTGCCTGTCGGACCGATTTCCAACTTCAATCAAAACTCCCTTCAGGCAGCTGTGGAACCTGTAGAGCATAATCATTTGTACTTCCTTGCAGACAGTGAGGGGGAAATTCATTATGCTGATACGCTGAAAGAGCATAATGAGCTGAAAGAAAAATACATCAATTAAATGACTGCGCATTACCTGTGCAAATGCAGTTTAGAACGGGACATTCTTTCATGAGTGTCCCGTTCCTTTTATAGGAAAACATAGAAGCATCCTTCCTTGCTATCCGTAATCCCCCCTTTAACGAGAGGGTTCTGAAGTTTCTGTAAACGAACGCAGCTCTAAAGAACAATGGCGTTACCAGAGAGATTTGTGTTAAAATAATGGGGTTGTAAAAATGATGTAAATTTGATGTGAAGGGATGAAGCAGGATGGAGCAGGAGAATTACCTACAATCGTTGCTCTCGAAGCCTTCCAAATCATTTCAAGATATGGAGTCGTTCGCTGAAGAACATAAGATACCGATTATGGAGCCGTTGGGAATGAACTTCCTTATGCAGCTGATCCGTATGCAGAAGCCGGAGCGGATTCTGGAAATCGGGACAGCCATCGGCTATTCAGCCCTGTGTATGCTGGAGGCCTATCCTGCAGCCCGTATTACGACCGTTGAAAGAGATGAATGGCGCTATAAGGAAGCCTTGAAAAATATAGAAAACATAGAGGCCGGGGACCGTGTTTCTGTCATCTTTGGGGATGCGCTGGAAACAGGGGACCAAGCACGTGAAGAAGGCCCGTATGATGTGCTGTTCATTGATGCAGCCAAAGGGAAGTATGAGGAATTTTTCCACTTATATGCCCCGATGCTGAAGGATGACGGCGTCATCATTACGGATAACGTTCTATTTAAAGGCTATGTTGCTGATGACCGGGAAGCCAGTCCACGGATGGCGAAAATAGCGGGTAAAATCCGTAAGTTCAACGAATGGCTTGTCAAACACCCGGATTATGATACAACGATTGTGCCCATCGGGGACGGCGTTGCCATTACAAAGAAGAAAAGCAGTCACAGCTGACTCACGGATGGGATGAAAGGAGAACCACGTAACTATGAACGATAAACCGGTAGTCATTGGTGTAGCAGGTGGTACAGGTTCTGGGAAAACGAGTGTTACCAGATCCATTATCCAGCGCTTCACGGATAAAACTTTATTGATGATCGAACAGGATTATTATTATAAGGATCAAAGCGATGTCCCTTTTGAGGAGAGACTTGAAACGAACTATGATCATCCTCTTGCTTTTGATAATGACCTGTTGATGGAACATCTCCAACAGCTGATCGACCAGAAATCCGTTGAAAAGCCGGTGTATGATTATAAAATGCATACCCGTTCGGATGAGACGATCCACGTGGAGCCGAAGGAAGTCATCATTGTTGAAGGGATCCTTGTTTTGGAGGATGAGCGCCTCCGTGATATGATGGATATTAAAGTGTTTGTCGACACAGATGCTGATGTTCGGATTATCCGCCGCATGATGAGAGACATTAATGAGCGGGGACGCACCCTGGATTCGGTGATTGAGCAGTATATTAATGTCGTCCGCCCGATGCATCTTCAATTTGTAGAACCTACGAAAAGGTATGCGGACATCATCATTCCAGAAGGTGGACAGAACCACGTGGCTATTGATCTGATGGCTTCGAAAATCCAGACGGTTCTCTATGAAAAGGGTTTACTGATAGACGAAGAAAATAGTTGAAATACTGGCAAAAATCTGGCATAGTTTTCAATAGTAGTTCTAAAACTTTATGTCCTCGGGTAAAGTATAGTAAATCTCTACAATGAGCGTACAGATGTACTGCTCATTTCCTATATTAAGGACATCTCATTTTTTCTTGTACTAAAGGAGTGTAGACGGACCATGGCAGAAGAAAAAAGTTATTATATGACAGAAGAAGGAAAACAGAAGCTCGAAGATGAGCTTCATCACCTGAAAACAGAGCGCCGTAAAGAAGTGGTGGAACGGATTAAGATTGCCCGCGGCTTCGGCGACCTTTCCGAGAACTCGGAGTATGATGCAGCGAAGGACGAGCAGGCCTTTGTTGAAGCGCGTATCACACAGGTGGAAAATATGATCCGCAATGCCGTTATTATTGAGAATGACAATCAGAATC
This sequence comes from Halobacillus sp. AWH4_228, assembly GCF_056158365.1. Lineage (NCBI taxonomy): Bacteria > Bacillati > Bacillota > Bacilli > Caryophanales > Bacillaceae > Halobacillus > Halobacillus sp. AWH4_228. The sequence continues at coordinate 1,573,999 of NZ_JBSWTE010000001.1, forward strand.
CTGACACGGTAACAATGGGTAAATCCGTAACCTTCAAGGAACTTCCTGATGGAGATGAGGAAACGTATACCATTGTCGGCAGTGCAGAAGCTGATCCTTTCGAAGGGAAAATCTCCAACGATTCTCCGATGGCCCAGAGCCTGATCGGGCACGTTGTCGGTGATAAAGTGAAAGTAGCCACACCAGGTGGAGAGATTGACGTTCAAATTATTACGGTGGAATAGAACGAAAGACAGGGGATGCCCCTGTCTTTTTCTTCATCTATATTTATAGACCAAAGGGGAGCTGTTATTCCCCGGGAAATAGAGAGGACCTTGGATGGATTGGTCATAACAGCCGGATATTGTATAATGTACGGCGTATTCAAAGGAGGAAATGAACATGGCAGATAAGCATACATCCGAGTCCCGTACCGGGCGTTTTGAGAAAAAGCGTCAATGGACCAAACGACTTCCGTGGCTTGCTGGAGCGGCCGGGATATTTGCAGTGCTGTTGATTTCTTTGATGTTATTTAGCGGAGATGATCAGACCGGACAAGCTCAGAATCCGGAGGAAGAACAGCAGGTGGACACTACAAAGGATGGCACCCAGGAGGAACAAGAGAAAGAAACTGAAAAAGAACCTGAGGAAGAAGCCGATCCTGACAAAACAAGCGTATCCCTGGAAGGATTTGAAGAACTGGAGCCGATTAAGGAAGAGGAAGGCCTGCAGATAGAAGAAAGCGACGACCCTAACGTAGAAAGTGTCGTAACTAAGGACTGGCCGGTTATTCCGACAGAGATGGATACGAACGGCAGTCACAGCATTTCGTACATTAAGGGTACACAGGACTACAAAGAGCTTCAGGAAGCTGTCAGAAGCGCTGTGAACCTTTCTGAGGACAATATTATTTATTGGTGGATTGGAAACGATGGCGGCCCGCAAAAAGCTGTAGCCACCGTTTCTGATAAAAGTAAGACCGGATATCTTCGTGTGCATGTCCAATGGGTGGACAACGAAGGATACAAACCGGTGAAACTGGAAGTACTAAACGAAAAAGTCGTGGAAAGATAGAAAGGACGTATGGATGATGGCGATTGGAATTATTGGAGCAATGGATGAGGAAGTCGAACGCCTGCAGGCGGAAATGACGGATAAGGTAGAAAAAGAAACGGCTGGGAGCTTGTTTATCGAAGGCATGCTGCGAGGGAAGAAAGTCGTTCTCCTTAAATCAGGAATCGGCAAAGTAAACGCAGCTGTTTCGACAACCATTCTGCATGAGCAGTATGAGATTGAAAGTGTCATCAATACCGGATCCGCGGGTGGTTTCGCTGAAGACCTGGAAGTCGGAGATATTGTCGTATCTGACTTTGTTACGCATCACGATGTTGACGTAACAGCTTTCAAGTACGCCTACGGCCAGGTGCCTGGTATGCCGGCGATGTATGAGGCGGACACTGTCCTGGTGGAAAAAGCGATGAAGGCGGTCGGGAGCACAAATGCCCGTGCGGCCAAAGGGATTATTGCGACCGGTGATTCCTTCATGCAGGATCCGGAGAAGGTGGCTTTCGTCAGAGACCGCTTTCCTGAAATGATCGCTGCCGAAATGGAAGCGGCAGCCATCGCTCAGGTTTGCTACAAATACGGCACACCCTTTGTCGTGCTGCGTGCGTTATCCGACATAGCGGGAAAAGAGTCTTCCATTTCCTTTGATCAGTTTCTACCTGTTGCTGCCGAAAATGCAGCACAGATGATCATGACGATGATCGAAGCCGATTGACAGCCTTTTCCACCTTTTTTGATACCTCCATTATGATACGATGATGGAAATCGGGAGGTGGAGGAGTTGGCATCAAGAGAAGCTTCATCCGTGAAATTAAAAGACTATCAAAGATTTGTTTTGACACTCATCATTTTAAGCGCTTATCTTTATGCAGGAGCGTTAATCAGTCTGTATGTGTATGAATCCCGGGCTCATTTATATATGTATCCTGTTATATCCGCTTCATCAGCGGCTGCCTTTTTCATGATTCTTAAAATGAAAAAGTGGAAACAGCAGTCGGTCGGGGAATAAATACCGAAAAAGCTTCATTGACTATTGTCAATGAAGCTTTTTTTATGAAAGGCCTCCCTGCTTACTCTGCTTATAAAATTCATGAAAAATCTTCATTAATGCCCTTTTTTCAATACGGGAGACATAGCTTCTTGATATCCCAAGTTCCTTGGCAATCTCCCTCTGTGTCTTCTCCTCTGTTTGATTCAGTCCATATCTGAAGATGATCACCTCTTTTTCCCGATCATCAAGCACATTAATAAAATCCTTGATCTTTTCAAGCTCCATGTGAAGCTGGATTTCCTCAACGATGTCGGTGACATCTGCCTGCAGAATATCGAGGAGGTTGAGTTCATTCCCTTCCTTGTCGTGTCCGATCGGATCCTGAAGGGAAACATCCTTGCTCATTTTCTTCGTGGATCTGAGGTGCATTAAAATTTCATTTTCGATACACCGGGCGGCATAAGTGGCCAGTTTTGTTCCTTTTCCAGTCGAGTAGCTTTCAATCCCCTTGATCAGTCCTATCGTACCAATCGAGATCAAGTCCTCGAAATCTTCCTTCGTATTCTCGAACTTCTTGACGATGTGTGCCACAAGACGGAGGTTATGTTCGATCAGTTTGTTCCGTGCCTCATGACTGCCCTCGGCCATCAACTGGAGCTGCTTGGCTTCTTCTTCCGGTGAGAGGGGGTTGGGGAAGGCCTGGTTTTTTACATAGGACATGAAAAAGAGGGACTCTTTGAAAAAATAAAGGATCGAAGCAATCAGACTGCTCATGGATGCACCTCCTCATGAATTAGGCAACTGCCTATCTCATGTGTATGTAGAGAAAAGGGGCTCCGTGCTTGTCTGCAATTAAAAATAAAAGGCATAACGAAGGAGATGAGGAAGATCTTCATGATAAAGAAAAACCCGTGCGGTGTTTGAAACTCGCACGGGTTTTGACGTATAAAAACGTTTGTCTACGCTTTTTAATTCTTTATGAATCCTGAGCCTGGTTTTTTCGTTCCTTTTCCAGATCTTCTGCATAATCATCCTGCACACTTTTATCCCATAGGGGCACGCCGGCCCGGTAGGCGGCTCTCGAAATCATATGACCGGATACAGGGGCGGTCAGAAGGACAAAGAAGATTCCAAGCAGCAGTTTCCCGCTGACGATTCCATTCTCTACATAGAGAAAGAGGAATGCACCGATCATTATGCCGGCCACTCCGAGTGTAGAACTCTTTGTAGCCGCATGGAGACGGGTATAGACATCGGGGAACCGAAGAATCCCAATGGACCCTGAAACAAGGAAAAAGGCACCGCTCAGCAGGAATAGACAAATGACAATATCAAAGATGAGGTTAATCCACGTCCCGCTCAATAATAACACCCTTTTCTAAGAATTTCGCCAGAGCTACTGTTCCGATAAACAGGAGAATTCCGATCAGCAGCACGACGTCATTGAATTTGGTTGTCACAAGCAGGACGGCAATCAGCCCTGCGAGGGCCATTAAATTAATTCCGATGGTATCCAGAGCAACGGCCCGGTCCGGGTTTGTCGGACCGAGAATCGCTCTGTAAAGAAGAAGGATGACAGATGCAGCAACCGCTACAATGGCGATGATGGCTGAAGTTTCAATCAGTGTCTGTGTTGTATCTAAAACAGCCTCCATTTAACGTGTCACCTCCATGATTTGTTTTTCAAATGAATTCTTAATATCATTAATGCTTTCCTGTACGTCGGGAATATCCATCGCATGAATATAAATCTTTGTATGGTCCTCACTGACTACAACAGACAGCGTTCCAGGGGTCAATGTAATCAGGTTGGCAAGCAGCGTAATTTCAAAATTCGTTTTTACATCAATGGGAAGGGCGAAAATCCCCGGCTGCATATCCTGCTTCGGTTTGTACACATATTTCAGTATATCCAGGTTGGACAGGATCAGCTCCCGTACAAACAGGAGAATCAGCTGGACAAACTTCCACGTCCGTTTCATGTAAAAGGAATCAGGGACGAAACGACGTAAGAGAAACAGAAGAATAATCCCGAGAATATAGCCGACAAGAAAAGAGGTGAATGTGTAACTTTCACTCAGGAACATCCACATGATGGCGATAATGATGTTCAGTACAATTTGTAATGGCATCGGCTTCTACTCCTTTAATACAGAATCAATGTAGATTTCCGGATCCATTAAGTATTGGGCGATGGACTCCACTACGGGGAAGAACCATTCAGCGCCAACGCCTAACAGCACGGAAAGCGTTAATAGAAATACAGCCGGGTAAACCATACGGCTGCCTTTTTCTTTCCGATCCGGCCGAGGGATATCGGTCTTGTCTCCCCAGAATCCTCTGATGAAAATACGAATCATCGAGAATAGAATCAACAGACTCGACATCAACGCCACAATGACTATCATAACTTCTTCCTGCCCAACAGCTCCCCGGATCAACTGCAGCTTGCCGATAAATCCGCTGAACGGAGGTATTCCGGCCAGAACAAGAGAAGCAAGGAACATCATCCAGCCGAGTAAAGGATAGTGGTGGATCAAGCCACCCATTTTTCTTAAATCCGATGTGCCGGCCACATATACCGTGGCACCGGCCAGGATGAAGAGGGCGGCTTTAATAATCATGTCATGAATAAGGTAATACACCGTACCACTTAGAGAAACTTCAGAGAAGATCCCGATCCCCATCAGCATGAACCCGACAGCTGGAATGATGTTATACGCAACAATCAGCTTCACGTTGTACGTGGATAAAGCGCCGATCACACCGAAGATCATTGTCAGTGCGGCGAGGTAGATGAACAAGGTATGCGTCATATCCACCTGCTGATTGAACATAAGTGTGAAGGTCCGCAGGATAGAGTAGATTCCGACCTTCGTCAGCAGCGCTCCAAAGAGTGCAGAAACGACGGCATTCGGTGCTGAATAAGGTCTTGGAAGCCAGTAGTACAGCGGGAATACGGCTGCTTTTGTAGCAAAAACGAAAAACAGCAGAATGCCAATGGTTGTTAAGATCCCCTGCTGTTCGACTTCCTGCACACGCTGGGCAATCTGCGCCATGTTGACGGTTCCCACAACAGAGTAGAGAAAGCTGATCGTTGTAACAAACAGCATGGAAGAAAACAGGTTGATTAAGACGTACTTAATCGATTCCCGAAGCTGGGCTTTTCCATTCCCGAGAACGATCAATCCGTACGAAGCCATCAATAGAACTTCAAAGAAAACGAAGAGGTTGAATAAGTCTCCGGTAAGGAAGGCTCCACTGACTCCTGCAATCAGCAGGAAGAAAAAGCTGTAAAAATAGAAGGACTCTTCTTTTTCTGTTAAAGACTTCGGAGCGAAAAATACGGCCGCCACACCAATGATATTGGTGGTCAGAACGAGGACGGCTGCTAATAAATCACCGACAAGAACAATTCCGAACGGTGCTTCCCAGCTTCCGACCTCAAGGACGATGGTCCCCTGACTGCGGATGGTCATAAAGACGTACCCAACCACAATCAGGTTGATCACCGCTGTAATCTGGGAAAAGGAGCGGACCAGTTTTGTTTTCTTGTGTATAAAGGCAGTTATGATTCCTGCCAAAAGCGGCAGCAGAATCGGCAGTATAGCTAAATTACTCATAGTCGTTACCCCTCAGTTGCTCCATATTATCCGTACCATTGATTTTAGCGGCACGATAGGCAAGGACCAGCAGAAGGCTGGTGACCCCAAAGCTGATAACAATGGACGTCAAAATCAAAGCCTGTGGGAGCGGATCTGTGTACTTCTCGATTCCTTCTGTCAGAACCGGGGGTGCCCCCCGTTTCAGCTCTCCCATTGTAAGAATGAACAAGTGGGCTCCATGGGAAATGAGCCCCGTTCCAATAATGATTCTCAGCAATTGTTTTTGAAGGAGGTTATACACGCCGGTGGTGAATAAAATACCGGCTAATACAGCCATAATGAATTCCATTGTTATTCATCCTCCTTCGGTTTCTTTAATCGGATTAATCCGTAAATGGCCATGGCGGCGATTCCGAGAACGACGATTTCAAACAACGTATCGAGACCACGGAAGTCAACAAGAATGACGTTGACGATGTTATCTCCGCCTCCAAGCTTATAGGAGTTCTTAACGAAGTATTCGGCGATGGAATCAAACCATTTACTGCTGTGGGCAGAGATGGCAACCATTGTCATGAGTGCCCCGAAGCCGACAGAGATAATCACGTTAAGAACCTGCGTGCTCATCGGCTGATTTTTCTTCTTCAGCTTAGGAAGGTGATAGAACACAAGCAGGAATAGAGCTACTGTTACGGTTTCCACGATGAGCTGAGTCAAGGCCAGGTCAGGAGCCCTGTAAAGGACGAACAGCATGGAAAGTCCGTATCCAACGACTCCCAGAATTAAAATGGCCGCGATCCGGTTGTTGGTCAGGGCTGTACCGATGGCTGCCAAGACCATAGTGACAGCTACAGCAATTTCAGGTGCGGTGATTCTGGATAAGTTGGACGTATCCACGGTAAATCCGCCGGTCAGAGCCATAAAGGCAAAGCTGACGATTAAGATGGCCGCAAGAATCAAGCGGACATAGCGCCCGAGCGATCCGTTCATATATCCTTTGGTGATGACTCCGGAATACCTCTCTGTCCGATCGACAAGCCCATCATAAAACTTGTTCAGATTCAAACGTCCAGGCAGGAAATTGTACACCGGTGACCAAACCTTCCTTGATATGGCCAGGATTGCACCGAAAACCACAACGGTTAAGGACATGACAAACGGCGGGATAATACCGTGCCAGAATGTAATATGTTTTTCATCAAGGGTTGTGCCTTTAACGGCCTCCGCCGCATGGGCGATGAACGATCCGTTCACAAGGAACGGGAATAAACCGATAATGATCACACCAGCGACCAGAATTATCGGAGATACAAGCATTCCGATTGGAGCCTCGTGTGGTTTTTTCGGAAGCTGATCAATCTTCGCACGTCCTCGGAAGGTGCCGAAGAAGAAATACATGGAATAGACGAATGTGAAAATGCTTCCCAGAACAGCCAGGTAAGGAATCACACTCATCATAAAACCAGAGAAACCAGCGGCTGATGCTTCCAGGTGAAGGGAAGATTCAAAGAACATTTCTTTACTATAGAAGCCGTTTAGGAACGGCAGCGGGACACCGGCCATAGAGAATGAGGCAAAAACAGCCAGCGTCGCTGTGATCGGCAGATAAGTCATCAAGCCGCCAAGACGGCGGATATCCCTTGTCCCTGTTTCATGGTCAATGATTCCGGCAACCATGAAGAGGCTCCCTTTAAAGGTAGCGTGGTTCAAAATATGGAATACTGCGCCAAACACGGCGGCTTTCGTTCCGAAACCGAGCATCGCCATAATCATTCCCAATTGACTGATGGTGGAAAAGGCGAGAATTCCTTTCAAGTCTGTCTGACGGACAGCCATATAAGATCCCCAGCATAATGTAACAATCCCAGCTGTGGACACAATAATGAAGAACCATTCACTGGAAGATAACATCGGAGAGTACCTGGCAACTAAATAAATCCCTGCTTTAACCATGGTTGCTGAGTGAAGATAAGCACTGACAGGCGTCGGTGCCTCCATGGCATCAGGGAGCCAGATGTGGAAAGGAAACTGTGCGGATTTCGTGAAAGCCCCTAAGAGAAGCAGACTTAAAATCAGCGGGAAGTATTCACTGTTTAAAACCAGCTGCTGCTGATCAATCATTGCTCGGATACTTGTTGTATTCGTTAACACACTCATGTAAATCAACGCACCCAGCAGGCTCAAGCCCCCGAACACGGTGATCAGCATGGATTTAAGTGCACCATACCGAGATTCCTGTTTATAATTCCAAAAACCGATTAACAGGAAAGAAGACAATGACGTAAATTCCCAGAAGCTGTACAGGGCAAATACGTTGTCGGAGAGAACGACACCGAGCATCGATCCCATGAAAATAAGAAAATACACGTAGAAATGGCCCAGCTGCTCAGATTTATGTAGATAGTAAATCGAGTAGAAAGCCACTAAGGCACCGATTCCACTGATAAGAAGAACAAACAGCAGACTCAGGCCATCCAGGTGGAAAACCATGTTGATCCCAAGCGAGGGAATCCATGAGTATTCCTGGACGACAGGTTCAAAACCTGTTCCGATATGACGTACAAAGTAAATAAAAATGACCACAGGCACAAGTGTTACAAAAAAGCCCGGGTGCAGCTTTTCTTTCCATCTGCTTAAGAATGGAATGAAAACAGCAAGAATAAAAGGCAGTAATACGGCCACCAGCATGCGGATAATTCCTCCTTTGGCTATGTTTCATCTATTTGGTTCGTATAGGGATGATGACAGCCTTGTATCCATTCAATTGTAATCAAAAAAACGGTCATTATTCAACTGTAGCATACCAGCAGCAGCATGTTGTAGACTTATTTTAGTCTTTCCTTATAAATAAGAAGAGACACATCAATAATAAAAATAAAAAAACACAAAAAAACATTCATTCTCCAGAGAGAAACGAATGTTTACGATGAAGCTTGTTTATTTTATCTACCCGACGCGGGGAATCGTTTTTTCCAATTGGTTCTGAATGGCTCTTTTTTTGATTTCATTACTGATCTGTTCGACAAATTCTTCGGAAAGATTGAGTTCAATAGCTTTGTGGTAAGATTGTATAAGCAGGGAATCCGATAATTGCTTCATACCGCTGTCACTCATGTGACAGTCACCTCCCGTTTTCTTAATCTCTCAACGTCCGTCTTTGAATGTATGTTTACCTTACCATGACCCGAAATTTGCCACAATATAGAAGTTATCTACAAGAAAATGTAGATAACTAATTGAAAAAACCATCTAGGTTTAGTGATAACAAAGAAGTTACTGTGTGGAAAATGTGTATAAACTTATCCACAGCCCGGTTTTGTCGGTAAATGTCGAACGAATTTTGTTCTTAATGGAAGACCTTTTGAAACATAATGAAATTTTGTATATGATGGTGAAGGAGATTTTGCCGTTGTATAAGAGATGGAGTGAGTTGATGTTAAATAATTTTCTGCCTGATGAACACGTTCCAAGTGTATTTGATATAGATCCACAGGAACTCAAGGACAAAGGAATCAAAGGTGTTATCACAGATCTGGATAATACGCTGGTAGCCTGGGATGTTCCTGATGCTACCGAAGAAATTCAGGCATGGTTTAAAAAGATGAACAGTCATGGAATTCAGGTGACCATCGCTTCAAACAATAATGAAGCGCGTGTGAAATTGTTTTCGGAGCCTTTGGATGCCACTTTTATTCACAGCGCCCGGAAGCCCCTGTCCAAAGCGTTCAAGAAAGCACGAAAGCAGATGAATTTAAATAAGAACGAGGTTGCTGTTATCGGTGACCAGCTTCTCACAGATGTTCTTGGAGGCAACTCTGCAGGTTACCATACCATTCTCGTCGTACCGATCGTCGAAACAGACGGATTTGTTACCCGTTTTAACCGGAAGATTGAGCGGCGGATTTTAAACTGGATGAGAAGAAAAGGGAAAATTACATGGCAGAGGAGAGATGGATAATGGCAGAGATTCAATGCCAGGGATGCGGAGCGGACATACAGACAACAAACCCTGAACAACCGGGTTACGCCCCCGCTTCCGCTTTAAATCGGGAGGACATCATTTGCAAGCGGTGCTTCCGGCTGAAACATTATAACGAGGTGCAGGATGTGCCGTATCAGGATGATGATTTCCTGGAGATGCTCAATCAGATCAATGGGACGAAAAGCCTTGTCATCCAGCTGATTGATATTTTTGATTTCAATGGAAGTTTTATTCCAGGTTTGAAACGACTGACCGGGAATAATCCTGTTCTTCTTGTAGGGAATAAGATGGACGTGCTGCCAAAGTCAGTGAACCATAACAAGGTGAAGCACTGGCTGAAGCGATCCGCCAGGGAAAATGGTTTGGAAGTCGAGGATGTGTTCCTGATTTCTGCTGAAAAAAACCAGGGTGTCGAAGAATTATCAAGAGCCGTAGAGGATTACCGTAACGGAAAAGATGTTTATGTAGTAGGGACGACGAACGTAGGAAAATCAACGTTCATCAACACCCTCATTTCCAACACATCAGGAGTGAAGGATGCGATTACGACTTCTTACTTCCCGGGAACGACTCTTGGATTCATCGATATCCCGCTGGATGAGCAGAGTTCTATGTTCGATACACCCGGGGTGATCCACCGTCATCAGATGGCCCACTACGTGTCGGATAAAGACTTGAAATTGATTACACCCCGCAAAGAAGTGAAGCCGAAGGTCTATCAGCTGAATGAACAACAGACTCTGTTTATCGGTGGACTGGCCAGGCTTGATTTTGAAAAAGGGGAGCGTTCGTCCTTTATCGGTTATTTCTCCAATGAACTCCACATTCACCGGACGAAAATGGAAAAAGCCGATGACTTGTATAAAAATCATTTAGGGGAGCTTCTAACACCACCGGATCAGGATACAAAAGAGAAGCTGCCTCCTTTGAAAGCCCAGACGTTGAAAATTACGGAGCCTAAGACAGATATCGTATTTTCGGGACTGGGATGGATCACTGTTCCAGAAGGAGATGTCACAGTAACGGCTCACGTGCCGGAAGGTGTGAAAGTATCCCTTCGTTCATCACTCATTTAGGGGGAGATTTTTTGTTTACATTCGGCTTGGCAGGATTTCCGGTCGGACACTCGCTGTCTCCATGGATTCATGAACAATTGATGGAACAGACGGGGGTTGAAGGAAAATATCACCTGTTCGAAATCACACCGGAAGATTTCGATGAGCAGATCGATCAGATCAAAAAACAGCAGCTGGATGGTTTCAACGTGACGGTTCCTTATAAGGAGAAGATCATTCCATATCTTGACGGAATCGACGCGAGTGCCGAGCAGCTGGGTGCTGTGAATACAGTCAAGCGGACATCTGATGGCTGGATCGGCTATAATACAGATGGAACAGGGTTTCTGCATTCGCTTCAGGCACGTTTTCCAGATCTTTTTCATCAGAAAATCAACGTTCTGCTTCTTGGAAGCGGAGGAGCGGCCAGAGGGATCTTTGCCGCGCTGATGGACCAGGCAGAGGTTAAGGTCGATGTAGCGAACCGGACGATCAGCAGAGCGGAGGCTATGATTACTGAAACCGGTGGTGACCACGCTGCCAGAGCAGTTACCATTGAGGAAGCTGAACAAGCAGCCGGGGGATATGATTTAATTATCCAAACCACCACGGTAGGCATGAGCCCGAATGATGATACATCCATTATGCCGCTTCAAAATATCAAGGAAGGTGCGGTGGTCAGTGATATTGTCTACCGGCCGGTGATGACGAGCTTCTTAAAAGAAGCGGAAGAAAAAGGAGCCCGTCTGCATTTTGGCCATGAAATGCTGCTGCAGCAGGCGGTTTATGCCTTCCAAATCTGGACGGATCTTCATCCTGAAGCGCATCCGCTCCTTGAAAAGTTCGAACGAAAGTTGAAAGGGGAATAACATGTTAACAAGTAAACAGAAAAAGCATTTGCGTGCGGCTTCCCACCAGGTGCAGCCGATTTTTCAGGTTGGTAAAGCAGGGGTCAATGAAAATATGACGACACAGATCAATGAGGCCCTTGAAAAGCGTGAATTGATCAAGGTCAGCATTCTGCAGAACTGTCTGGAAGAACCCGCATCTGTAGCAGAAGAAATTGTAGATGCTACAGATGCCCATATCGTACAAGTGATCGGAAGCACGATCATCCTGTATAAAGAATCTAAAGAAAATAAGCAGATTGAGCTGCCGTAAAGCAGGATGCCCTTATGAAAAAAATCGGCATCCTCGGCGGAACGTTTGATCCACCCCATTATGGACATTTGTTAATGGCTGAATACTGCCGGGAGGATATGGGGCTGGATGAAGTCTGGTTTATGCCGTCCTATATCCCCCCTCATAAAAAAGAATCACAGACAGATGCTGACCTTCGTCTGGAGATGGTAGAACGGGCGATTGCCGGTCATCCGGATTTTCGTTTGTGTGATATCGAACTTGTTCGAAAGGGAACGTCTTATACCTATGACACGCTGACACTTTTGAATAACGAATACCCGGATCACCATTTTTTCTTTATCATAGGTGGAGATATGGTACAAAATCTGCCGCAATGGTATAAAATAAATGAACTGAAAACCATTGTGGATTTTGTCGGAGTGAAGCGGCCGGGGTATGAGTGGAATCCGGAAGCCGGTGTTCATTATGTAGAGATCCCCGGTGTCGATGTTTCCTCCACCATGATCAGGGAAAAACTTAAAGATGGAAAAGGTGTCCGTTACCTCGTACCGGAAGCGGTGAATTCTTATATAAAGGAGCATCACCTCTATGGAAATGACTCGTGAACAAGCGTTGGAGTACGTCAAACCTTTTCTTAAACAAGAGCGTTTTGACCACACTGTCAGAGTCGCTGATGAGGCAGTCATCCTCGCTGAGCGCTTTGGCGCTGATGTAAAAAAGGCAGCCCTTGCCGGTGCCCTCCATGATTATGCCAAGTACAAGGACAGGGGCTTGATGAGGCGTTGGATTGAAAGCGACAGACGTCTGCCTAAAGATCTTCTTGATTATCATCATGAGCTTTGGCACGGCCCTGTTGGAGCCCTGATGCTGGAACAGGAAATTCATTTGACAGATCCCGAGGTTTCCAGTGCAGTATCCTGTCATACGACAGGAAAGAAACAGATGAGCCTTTTGGATAAAGTTGTATTTTTAGCGGATTACATTGAACCCGGTCGGAACTTCCCCGGAGTTGATGAAGTCCGTAAAACGGCGGAAACGGATTTGGATCAAGCCTGTCTCCTTGCATTAAAAAACACCATTGTATTTTTGGTCGGCAAGGGAAGGACCGTTTATCCGGACACGTTTCATGCCTATAATGATTTATTATAATCAGAAAGAGACCCAAAGAGATATAGGATGAATAAGGGAGGAAACTCATGGAAAGCAGAGAATTAGTAACACTGGCCGCACAGGCCTGTGATGAAAAAAGAGCTCAGGATATCGTCGTATTGGATATGGCGGATGTATCGTTAATCGCGGATTACTTCGTGATTTGTGAAGGATCCAATGAAAGACAGGTACAGGCTATTGCCAGAGAAGTAAAGGCTCAGGCTGAAGAGAATGGTATGGAAGTGAAACGTATGGAAGGTTTTGAGCAGGCCCGCTGGGTGTTGATTGATCTGAACGGTGTCGTGTGTCACATCTTCCATAAAGATGAACGTCATTATTACAACCTGGAAAGACTCTGGGGAGACGCAGACACGGTGTTCGTTGAGGGCTTGGAAAACTAATATGAGTTACAAGGACATGGCACGGGTGTACGATCGTCTGATGGAAGACGCTCCATACAGCAGCTGGGTGACATTCACCAGAAATCAAATGCAGCACCACAATGTGACTGGGAGCAGGATTCTTGATGTCGGCTGCGGGACAGGTGAGATCACTCATAGACTGGATCAGGAAGGATTTCAAATGACAGGTGTGGACTTGTCGGAGGAGATGCTTGCTGTCGCCCAGCAGAAAAATCCCCGTTCCTCCATCCAATGGTTGAAACAGGATATGACCGAGCTTGAACTTCCTATGGCTTTTGATGCGGTCATCAGTTATTGTGATGTTTTTAACTATCTGCAGGAACCAGGGCAGGTAAAAGCGGCGTTCACCAGTATTTATACTTCTCTGGAAAAGGGCGGGCTGTTTTTATTTGACGTTCACTCTATAGAGCATATTCAGAGGGACCTGAGTGGTTCCACCTTCGCAGAGGTGTATGATGATTTGTCCTATGTATGGTTTTGTGATCCCGGTGAAAAGGACAACAGCATCGTTCACGACTTGACCTTCTTTATCGAGGAAGGTTCCAGTTATCACCGATTTGATGAGGTTCATTACCAACAGGGGTTTGAGCTTCACGATCTTAAAGCGTGGCTGGAGGCCGCCGGCTTCAGCTTCCGGGGAGTCTATGCAGACTTTAGTACAGAACCCGGTGCTGAAGGAGACCGCTGGTTGATTGCTTGTACAAAATAGGGAAGAGTCCGATTGGAAAATCGGACTCTTTTTTTATCCTATCCGGCAGGAATTCGTCAAGTAATGTCGAATAATAAAATTACAAGTGAATGTGTTTTTTATCCTCCTGATGTTTCCTCTGTGTGGCTTCGAACATCTTCTGGAATAATGGCCCGATATGATCCTCCAGAGCCTGAAGGCCCTCGCCGGTCACCCCGCCTTTGACAGTCACTTTCTCCATGAGTTCTTCCAATGTCATAACCCGCCTTGAAAGCAGTTCTCCAAGTCCTGTCATCATATTTTCTGTTAAGACCGCAGCCTTTTCCTTTGGCATGCCGGCGACATCTCCGGCCGCTTTGATCCATTGACTCAGCAGAAAACTGATGAATGCCGGGCCGCAGGATACGATGTCAGAGGCTGCCCGGATATATTCTTCTTCAATTTCCACCGGAGTCGATATGTGAGAGAAGGCCTTATGAAGGGCCGATTGGTAGGTTTCGCTCGTTTTTTCTCCGAAAGTCATTAAGCTGACGCCGGCAAGAGCGTGGTTCGTTATGGACGGCACCACCCGGGCGACTTCACAGGGCACAGCTTTCTCAAGCTGGTCCACAGCGATCGGAGAGGTGATGGAAACAAGACATTGATCTTTTTTCCACTTTCCTTTGAGTTGGTCGAGTATCTCCTTATAGTGATGCGGTTTCACACAAATGAAAAGGATATCGCTGTTCTGCTGCGTTTCCAGAATCGTATCGGCGACAGTAATTGACCCCAATTCTTCTTTTAACGCTTCCGCCTTTGTTTTTGTTCTATTGTAAATCGTTAATTGATCGCTGCGCACGGCTCCGCTTTTGATCAGTGATGTTGTAAGCATGCTCCCCATATTTCCGGTTCCGATGATTCCCCATCTCATTGGAATCCCTCCCTTAATGGTTACCTATACAATAGTATTCCGAGAGTAAAGTTTTATGAAAGAAGGGCGGACGATTCATGATCAAACGATACGGATGGATAGGAATGGTTGTTCTTCTGCTTGTACTCGTTTACAGGCAGGTACAGCCGGATGCAGATGTCGAAAACACGGTTGTTACTGAAGAAGAGCAGGTCCAGGTCATGGCTGAAGGGGAGGTTTCCAGTGATGAAATTGTGGTCGACGTAAAAGGAGAGGTCTTACGTCCGGGCGTTTACTCCATGAAGGGTGGGGCAAGGGTGGATGATGTCATCGCGAAGGCAGGGGGAATGACGAAGGAGGCTGACCCTCGGAGCGTCAACCTCGCCCAGGTCCTGCAGGATGAAATGGTTGTGCTCGTGACAGAGGCGGCTGCAGAGGGGGAAGACACTTCCCAGTCATCAAGTATGGATACGGCCAGAATAAGGGTGAATCAGGCTTCTATGGAGGAAATCCAGACATTGAACGGCATCGGGCCGTCAAAAGCCGAAAGTATCATCAAATACAGGGAAGAGCATGGTCCGTTTGGATCTGTCGAGGAACTGCTCGATGTACCCGGAATCGGAGAGAAAACATTAGACCAGCTGAAGGAATATATCGCTGTTCCATAACGTTGACGGTAGGACATACAGCAAGTAAACTTAATGAAAAAACAGGGGGATACATAGATGGAACGAATCACGTGGAACCAATATTTTATGGCACAGAGTTACCTGTTGAAATCCAGAAGCACCTGTCAGAGGCTTGCCGTAGGAGCTGTCATTGTCCGGGATAAGCGTATGATAGCCGGCGGTTATAACGGGAGTGTGAGCGGCGGAGTGCATTGTATTGATGAAGGATGCTATGTCGTAGGCGGCCATTGTGTCCGGACGATTCATGCTGAAATGAATGCACTGCTTCAGTGTTCAAAATTTGGCGTAGCTGCAGACGGGGCGGAGGTCTATGTTACTCACTTCCCCTGCGTCCACTGTACGAAGGCATTAATACAGGCGGGAATTAGAGCGGTTTATTATGGGGAGGATTATAAAAATGATCCATATGCTGTCGAGCTTTTCCAACAGGCCGGTGTCCGGATGAAAAAGGTACCACTGGAAATTCCTCCCATGCAGACGGAGCAGCGGGACCTTGTCGGCCGGCTTATTGAGAAACTGGAAGAGTCCCGGGATCCTGAAGTGGAACAGTTAAGGGAATTAGCCGGCCATTACTTCTCCCTTCACGAAAAATGAACGCCTGTACCGGCCGGTGGCACCTCCCCGTCCTTGCTTTTGCATCGGGCGGGGTTCTGGCCTCCCTGGAAGAGGATGCCGTTTATGTGTTTGCGGTTTTGATATCCGTTGTCCTTTTCGGTTACCGCACCCATCTCCATCAATTTCTTCTCCTTTGTATGCTCCTCGCTGCTGGTTTTATCTACCTTGCCCCTCAGTCTCCTCTGACACAAAAAGAAAGCAGTGAATCATGGACCGGTGTTATTGATTCAGAAGTGAAGGAAACCTCCTATGCTGTGCAGTTCCTTATGAAAGATGCAGACGGCATCAAAAGGCAGGTCCGTATTTTGAAAAGTGATCCTGATGAGCAGGTACCTGTGTTCCACCATGGATCTGTCTGCACGGTTTCCGGTGTGACAGGCCCGTTTGATTCTGCCCGGAACCCGGGTGCATTTGATTATGCGGCGTATATGTACACGCAGGGTGTCCTTGCGGAGATGGTGGTGCAGGATCACTCAGATACAGCGTGCGAGGGAAGGTCCCGGTTCAGTTATCTGTATGAATGGCGGACACATCTTCTGAAAAAGGTCCAGCGTCAGTTGGATCCTGAATCGTACGGCTGGGTGAAAGCGCTGGTCTTTGGAGAGAAAGATGCTGTCCCCCGAAGATATCATCAAGTGGTTTCAAGCGTATAACCTTTCTCATATCCTCGCTATTTCAGGACTGCACGCCGGACTGCTGGCCGGAGGAGTCTATGTCTCTCTTTACCGGTCCGGCCTGGCAACAAAAAGGCAGGCCCGCATCTTTCTGTTCATCTTTCTCCCATCATATACAATCCTCGCCGGCGCCGCGCCATCGGTCATACGGGCTTGTGCTATGGCCCTGATCGTCCTTGTCACTTCGATGTTTAACCGCCGGATCCCATTGTCGGATGTCATTGCCTGGACAGCAGGTTTCCTGCTCGTTTGGAATCCTGATTACCTGCATCAGGTGGGCTTTCAATTTTCCTTCCTTGTCACCTTCAGCCTTATCCTTTCTGCACCTGTGTTGAAGAAGGCATCTGGTCTTTGGCAGCAGACGATGATCATCAGTCTCATCTGTCTGCTGGCCATCCTCCCTCTTCAAATCCACTATTTTTACGAATTTCAACCCCTGTCCCTTTTCGTAAATGTGGCGGTGGTCCCCTATTTTTCCTTCTTCGTCATTCCGGTGTCCTTCCTTTTGTTTCTTGCTGTGCTCATTTTTCCTGGTTCTGTCACTTATAGGTTTTCCTCGATATTTTCTGATCTTCACCAGCGTGTCCTTTCAACAGTTATGGAAGTGGGAGGTTTGCTGGACTTTCCCTGGGTCATTGGGGAACTGGCTGTTTCAGCGATCCTTGTGTTTATGGTCTTGTTTGTCAGGATGATGCTTCATTGGTGCAGAGAACAACATGGGAAGACTCTTTTGTTCGGCGCTGCGTGTGTGGGTGTGCTTATGGTTTATGCTTCCCTTCCTTACTTGTCATCGAAAGGGACTGTGACAATGCTCGATGTTGGTCAGGGGGACAGCTTTATCATTGAACTGCCTTACAGGAAAGGTGTATGGATGATTGATGCTGCGGGGCCACCTGTTTTCATGGAAGATAAGGCCGAGACGGCGGAAACCATTATTGTCCCTTTCTTGAAATCCAGAGGCATCCATACGGTTGATACCCTTCTCATTACTCATGAGGATAGTGATCATGATGGAAGTGTTCCATACCTGCTCCAACACCATAATGTGAATCGTCTGGTGACGTCACCTTTTAATCCTGTCCAGTATAAAGGGGTGGAGCAGCTAAGGGTGGAGGCAGGAGACCTGTTGAAGGGCGGCGGTCTTGAAATGCGTGTCCGGCATCCGGCAGAAAACAAGGGAGATGCGAATGACAATTCCCTCGTGGTGGATTTCGATCTTGGTGGGAAGAAGTGGATGTTCGCTGGAGATATCTCAGCCCCCGTTGAGAAACAGCTGCTTCAAGGGTCTATGGCTGTTCGTGCCGATGTCTTGAAGGCAGCTCACCACGGCAGTAACACATCTTCAAGTGAGGAATGGCTGGAGCGGGTGGATGCTGACGTGGTATGGATATCTGCAGGCGTCGATAATCGTTACGGTCACCCGCACGAAGAAGTACTGAAAAGACTGATGGATCAGGAGACGGTCATTCTCCGGACAGATCAATCCGGGGCTGTCACCTATAATTTTTATGAAGATGATGGAACGTTTTCTACTTTTCTTCCGTATAATGCAAGCAGAAAATAAAAAAAGACTGCTTCATAAGCAGCCTTCCGGAATTGCACCATTATTGACCGACCACAGAAAATACAACCCCGATTGCGAAAATAATGAAGAAGAAGACAAATGAGAAGACAAATCCCAATCCGGAATCAATGACATCATTCGTTTTGGATTGAATATCATTCTTGAACTCGTTCATATTACCCCTCCTATATCAATTACTAAGTATAGTCCATTTACAGCCAAAAATCTACATGGTGTGAAAAGGATTTCTAAAATTATCCTGGATTCATACGTTTGCCACAGCTAGCAAGACTTGTCACAGATAATTCTTCCCCAGGCGGTCAAACTAAACGCAAGAGACGAACAACATCGTCCTCTTCAAAAGCACCCGGGGCTTTTGAAATGGCGTTTATATAGATGGTTCATACGGCATGCTCACGTCACTTTTTGACAGATCTTGAAAAGGACAATAAAATAGTGACACTGAGCTCCCTCTCAGGAGGGTGCCGTATTCTTTTTTTATAAGAAAGGACAACCACTGTATGGCCAAGCTGAATCAATCACAGGTGTACTTACTATATGGAGTAGAGCCGTATCTGATACAAGAGAATAAAGATAAAATCATTAAGCAGGCGTTAAAGAAAGAAGACCGCGAATTTAATGTATCCCAGTACGACCTGGAGGAAATCCCTGTCGAGGATGTTATCACAGATGCGGAAACCTTTCCGTTTCTTGGGGATGGGAAAGTGGTGATCGCTGCCAGTCCTGTCTTCTTAAAGGCGAAACCGGACAAGCTTTCCTTTGAGCATGATGTGGATAGGCTGCTGAATTATATACAAAATCCAGCAGAATACACGACACTGATCCTCATCGCTCCGTATGAAAAACTGGACGAACGGAAAAAGCTTTTCAAGGAATTGAAAAAACATGGCGAGGTCATCCACTGTGAGCCTGTGAAAGAATGGAATATGGATAAGTGGATTTCAAGTCTCGCGCGGGATTTACATATTACCGTGCCGGAGGATATTTATGAAATGTTCACACAGGAAATTGGCGCGAACCTGATGGCTTTGAGGAATGAAATGGAAAAGCTTGCCCTTTATGTAGGGGAAGGCGGCGTTGTTACGAAAGAAGTGGCAGAGCAGCTCCTTTCGCACAGTGCGGAAGCATCCGGACTCAAACTCGTCGATGCTGTGATGGAAAGGGACCTTGGAAGAGCGATCCGGATTTATAAGGATCTTGAGAAAGTCAACGAAGAGCCGATTGCGCTGACAGCCCTTCTTTCCTCCCAGTTCCGCATCATCAATCAAGCGAAAGTGCTTAAACAAAAGGGTTATGCCCAGAACCAGATGAAAACGTATATTAAAGCACATCCCTACGTCATAAAAATGGCATTGAAAAGAGAGCGGTTTTTCACGAACCAGGAACTGAACCAAATCATGAATGAACTTGCGGAGACGGATTATAATCTGAAGCAGGGGAAAATGGAAAAAGCGCTCGCTTTTGAAATGCTCCTGTACGGGTTGATCCACATTAAACAGCAGGCGGCTGATGAAAAAGCGACGATATAAAACAAAGAAGCCCTCCGGCAGCAGGCCGGGGGGCTTCCTTCATGTAAAAACGACCCATTCAATAGAAGGATCGTCTGTTGGTCATAAATTACGATTTAATTATAGTGCGTTAACTAATTTAGTTAGGCGGGATTTTTTACGGTTTCCTGTGTTTTGAGGCAGGGCGCCGCGTTGAACAGCTTTGTCAATTTTCTTAACAGCTGTAGGAAGCACTTCTTTCGCGTTTTCTACATCTTTAGCTTCAACAAGCTTTTCTACACGTTTAACCGCCGTACGCATGTCAGATTTGAATGCTGCGTTAAGAGCGCGGGCATCATCGTTTACACGTACACGTTTTTTCGCTGATTTAATGTTAGGCATGGTTTCACCTCCTAGGTAAAAACAAAAGACTCATTCATATCGAACAAGAGACATTCTACCAGAGCAGCGAGGTGTTTTCAATACTTATCTCATTCCTTATCCGATCATCTGCATAGATTTCTTCTGCTTGGGAGAACATTTGAATAAGGAGGCTGACGATATGGAAGAACGATTACACTACTCCATCCGCACGGATCTGGCGCTTGAAGCGCAGGAAATGAATGTTAAGGATGATCCGTCATCCTCAGACAGCGACGGGGTGGAAGTTCATGAAAATAAGAAAAATGATATTACCATTACGTATGTGACCGTAGATGAAGCGGGGGCAGAAAGAATTGGTAAAAAACCAGGGCACTATGTGACGTTGGAATCCCTGGCCATCCGCAAACAGGATAAGGAACTCCAGGAAAACCTGGCAGAAACGATGTCGGTTCAATTGAGAAAATTAATGGGAGCGTGCGGCATCAAAGATATGGACAGAGGTCTGATTGTCGGGCTCGGAAATCATAATGTAACCCCGGATGCCCTTGGTCCGCTTGTGACCGAAGATGTCTATGTGACCAGTCATCTGTTTGAACTGCACCCAGAAACCGTTGCGGAGGGGTGGCGCCCGGTTTCTGCCGTTACACCGGGGGTCATGGGGGTCACAGGGATAGAGACGAGTGATATGGTCCATGGGATTATCGAGGAGATCAAGCCTGATTTTGTCCTCGTTATTGACGCCCTGGCCTCGAGGTCCATCAACCGGATTAATGCGACCATTCAATTGTCGGATACAGGCATTCATCCAGGATCCGGTGTCGGAAACAAACGAAAGGAAATCAGCCGGGAAACGTACGGCATTCCTGTCATCTCTATAGGTGTCCCCACAGTTGTGGATGCCGTTACCATTACGAGTGATACGATTGACTATGTTCTCAAGCACTTTGGACGTGAATGGAGGGAAAAAGACCGTCCCTCCAACGCATTGTCACCAGCCCTCAATCCATTTGAGAGAAAAACACTGACAGAAGAAGATCATCCTGACGACGAACAAAGCCAGGCGGTGATGGGCATGTTCGGTCAGCTTGAGGCAAACGAGAAAAAGCAGTTGATCAAGGAAGTCCTGACTCCTCTTGGTCACAATTTGATGGTCACTCCGAAAGAAGTCGACAGTTTTATCAAGGATATGGCCTGTGTCATTGCTGCCGGTATCAACGGCGCGCTTCACTCCGGAGTAGAAGACGGCCGGCTGGAGTCATACTGAAATAGAAAAAATGATAGAGACCGGTTCTATGAAATTCCTCTTTCTCATACCATTTACTAGATGTGTATGAGAGGAGGATTTTTTATGTCCCGTTACCCGGACAAGTGGAAGAAGGCGGACAAAAATATAGTAAAGCGCGGGACCCGGTGGGTGGTTCTGAGTGTCACGATCCTGATTCTATTATTCATTGGTATCGGTGTACTTACCGGTGCGAAAACGACCTACCGGCTGTATTCCGATACGATACAGGAGTGGACGGCGAAGTTGAAAGGCGGATCCTTCATCTACCTGTTTGAAATGGAAAACCGTGTGTTTAAGGATGCACATCCAGAGGGAAATCGGATCCCTGGTCTCACCTCCCTCTCTTTTCAATTGCTGACAAGTCTGACTCCCAATGACCCGCGAAGCCTGCTTGGCAGAGAGATTCCCGGGTTATCTTCCTACAACAGTCAGATTATTATTGCCGGGCAGGGGACGGACTTTTCTACACTGCCGATTGAATCAGAGCCACCGCTTGAAGTAGAGGATCGTGGAGAAGAAGGGGACATCGAGGAACAGCAGGATTCTGGTACAGATCAGGAAGCTGAACCGGCTGGCGAAGACTCTGTCTATATTTACCATACGCACAACACGGAATCCTTTTATCCTCATCTTCCAGACGAAACGACCGTGTACGATGGGAAAGTGAATATAACCCTTGTGGGCGACCGCTTAGGACAGAGTCTGGAAAGAAGAGGGGTTGGGACGGTGGTGGATAAAACAGATGTAGCCGCTCTCCGTAGTGAGAATGGTATGGAGTACTACCAGTCCTATGATGCTGTCCGTCCGGTTGTGGAGGAGGCAGTAAGCTCCAACGGTTCGTTGACCTACTTCTTCGATCTTCACAGGGACAGTCTTGGAAGGGAGCACACAACGACAACGATCGATGGAAAGGATTACGCCCGTTTCGCTTTTGTCATCGGTGCGGAGCATCCTGGTTATGAGAAGAACCTGGCCTTTGCAACCACCCTTCATAACAAGCTGGAGGAAACGTATCCGGGCATCAGCCGCGGAGTCATTACGAAAAAAGGATCAGGCGTCGATGGCGTCTACAATCAGGATATCAATCCCAATGCCATACTTATTGAGTTCGGTGGTGTTTATAATAATCTGGATGAATTGTACCGTTCAGCGGATATCATGGCTGAAGTGTTCAGTGATTATTACTTTGACGAACAAAAAGTAACGACAGAACCATAAGGAGGGACGATCATGAAGGGACTGGCCGGTCTGATCATCCTGTTCGGCGTCTTTATTGCCGGCGCTTTGTATGGCATTGAGAAGAACAATGAAACGTTTGATGAGGCCGTGCCTGTCCATCAGGAACGTGTGGAGGAGGAAAAAGCAGCAAGCGAGCAGACTTCCTCTCAAACAACAAAACAAATTCCCTCGGATGAAAAAGACTGCCACCCCTCTTTTCAAGAAGAAGACGTCCCTTGGATTACCCGTCTCGCTGCAGGGATCGGGGAAGGAGTGGCGGTCACGTTCAACGTTATGATCGTCGTGGCTTCGGAAATCATACAGGCAGGATGACACGTCCTGCTTTTCTATGCCATTGAATAATCCGGGGGTTACTGCTATAATCAACCTAGATATTTGTGTCGAATTCAGTAGGAGTGATTTAAGTTGACAGCACAAAACAAACAGGAGAGGGTCCGGAACTTTTCGATTATTGCCCATATCGACCACGGGAAATCGACATTGGCGGACCGTATCCTAGAAAAAACAAAAGCCTTAACCCAGCGTGAAATGAAAGAGCAGTTCCTTGATGCTATGGATCTGGAACGTGAGCGCGGGATTACGATTAAACTGAACGCCGTTCAATTGAATTATGAAGCGAATGACGGTTTGGATTATACGTTTCACCTGATTGATACACCGGGCCACGTCGATTTTACATATGAGGTTTCCCGAAGTCTTGCTGCCTGCGAAGGGGCGATCCTCGTCGTCGACGCTGCACAGGGAATCGAAGCCCAGACACTGGCGAACGTGTATCTGGCGTTGGAAAACGATTTGGAGATCATCCCGGTCATTAACAAAATCGACCTTCCTGGTGCGGATCCTGATCGGATTAAACAGGAAATCGAAGACGTGATCGGTATTGATGCATCCGATGCGATCCTTGCTTCAGCTAAAGAGGGCGTCGGCATTGATGAAATTCTGGAGCGTATCGTGACCGACATTCCTGCACCGGAGGGCGGGGTCAAAGATCCGACGAAAGCGTTGATCTTTGATTCCCTTTATGATTCCTACCGCGGTGTCGTTGCCTATGTCTGTGTCCGCGAGGGCTCTATTAAAATGGGCGACAAAATAAAAATGATGGCAACAGGCAAAGAGTTTGAAGTGAATGAACTCGGTGTCTTCCGTCCGACTCCGACTCATAAAAAAGAACTGACAGTCGGTGATGTCGGTTACTTGACCGCCTCCATTAAAAACATTGGAGACAGCCGTGTGGGTGACACGATTACTCTGGCCTCCAACCCCGCAGCTGAACCGCTGCCGGGCTACAAGCGTATGAATCCGATGGTATTCTGTGGGATGTATCCGGTGGACGCCAGTAAATATAACGATCTTCGTGATGCCCTGGAGCGTCTCGAACTGAACGATTCCTCCCTGCAGTTCGAAGCAGAGACCTCCCAGGCGCTTGGGTTTGGTTTCCGCTGTGGATTCCTCGGAATGCTGCACATGGAAATCATCCAGGAACGGATCGAACGCGAATATAAAATCGACCTCATTACAACGGCTCCGAGCGTGATTTATAAGGTTACGACGACAGACGGTTCTGAAATGAATGTCGATAACCCATCCATGATGCCTGATAACCAGACATTGGATGAGGTGCAGGAGCCTTTTGTCAGAGCTACAATAATGGTTCCGAATGATTATGTCGGTCCGGTTATGGAGATCTGTCAGCGCAAGCGTGGAAACTTCATGGATATGCAGTATCTTGACGACAACCGTGTCAACATCGTGTATGAAATTCCATTGTCTGAAATTGTCTACGACTTCTTCGATTCCTTGAAGTCCCAGACGAAAGGATATGCCTCCTTTGATTATGAACTCATCGGCTACCGTGTTTCCAACCTTGTGAAAATGGATATCCTTCTGAACGGAGACACCATTGACGCGCTTTCCTTCATCGTGCACAGAGATTTTGCCTACGAGCGTGGAAAGCTGATTGCAGATAAGTTAAAAGAACTCATTCCGAGACAGCAGTTTGAGGTTCCGGTCCAGGCTGCAATCGGAAACAAAATCATCGCCCGTACGACGATCAAGGCGATGCGTAAAAACGTCCTTTCCAAATGTTACGGAGGAGATATCTCCCGTAAGCGTAAACTGCTTGAGAAGCAGAAGGAAGGGAAGAAGCGCATGAAGATGGTAGGCTCTGTGGAAGTCCCGCAGGAAGCCTTCATGTCTGTGCTTGATTTGAACGAAGACTAAACGAACAGACTTACTATAAAGACCGCAGGAGACTATTCTCTTGCGGTTTTCCTTATGAAAGGTGGAAACATCCATGAATATCCCATCCGCTTATATACACATTCCATTCTGTCAGCAGATCTGCCATTACTGCGACTTTACGAAGTTCTTTTACAATGAACGGCTGGCTGATGAATATCTAGAAGCATTGGAGAAAGAAATTCACACGTACATCCCGGGGGAGAAAGCCCGCGTGCGCACGATCTTTGTAGGTGGAGGAACGCCTACAGCCGTCAATCATAAGCAGTTGGAAAAGCTGCTGAAGATGATTGATGATCACTTTGATACCGCCTCGTGCGAAGAATATACATTCGAAGCGAACCCGGGGGACCTTGACGTGGAGAAGGTACGTCTGCTGAAAGCGTATGGAGTGGATCGGATCTCTCTCGGTGTCCAGGTTTTTGATGATGAAATGCTGGAAAAAATCGGACGCGTACACAAAGTCAAGGACGTCTATACGAATATTGACCGTCTCGTACAGGCGGGCCTTACCAATATAAGCATTGATTTAATGTATGCTCTTCCCGGCCAGACGGTGGAAGACTTCGAAAAAACGGTCGATGAAGCGGTCCAGTTCGGTCTGCCTCACTATTCGTCCTATTCACTGCAGATTGAACCGAAAACGATTTTTTATCAACGTTATAAAAAAGGGAAACTGACAAAGGCACCGGAAGAGGATGAGGCCGAGATGTATGAACTGCTGCAGCGTAAACTGTCTGCCGCCGGAGCCCATCAGTATGAGATCAGCAACTTCGCCCTTCCTGGGTTTGAAAGCAGACACAATCTGACATACTGGAATAACGAGTATTACTACGGAATCGGGGCCGGTGCCCATGGATATATGCCTGGAAAACGAACAATTAATATCCGCCCGCTTCCAGCCTATGTAAAAAAGGCGGGAGAAGACGGAAAGCCGGTTCTTCACGAAGAACCCATCACAACCAAGGAAGAAATGGAAGAAGAGATGTTCCTTGGTTTGAGAAAAACGCAGGGTGTATCCATAGAGCGTTTCTACGAAAAATACCAGAAGCCGATGGATTATATTTTCGGTGACGCACTCGGGACATTGAAAAACAGGCAGCTGATTCAGGAAAACAACGGGTTTATCCAGCTTACACCACGGGGAAGAATCCTTGGGAATGAAGTGTTCCAGGAATTCCTTCTGGACGAATGAAAAATTGATGGTTTTCCGTTGACATCACCGAACCCTTTTGATAATTTATTATTAGATTTAGCACTCACTTTAAACGAGTGCTAACAGAGGTGATCATCGATGTTAACAGATAGACAATTGCTGATTTTGCAAGTGATTATTGATGATTTCATTCTGACCGCTCAGCCGGTAGGATCGCGTACCATAGCGAAGAAAGAAGCTGTAACGTTCAGCTCCGCTACGATACGTAACGAAATGGCCGACCTTGAGGATCAGGGGTTTATTGAAAAGACCCATTCCTCATCCGGAAGGGTGCCTTCTGAAAAAGGCTACCGCTTTTATGTCGACCATCTGCTTTCTCCATTGCGGTTGTCCCAGCAGGAAATCGTTACAATCAGAGATGCCTTTAACGAAAAAATGATGGAGTTTGAAAGAGTGGTTCAAAAATCGGCGGGGATCCTGTCTGAAATGACCAACTACACCTCCATTATTCTTGGGCCGGAAGTTTTTGAAACGAAGCTGAAGCAGCTCCAAATCGTTCCACTCTCTGATCATTCTGCGATTGCCATCCTTGTTACAGACACCGGGCATGTGGAGCACAGGGCTTTTAATGTACCTGTGGAAATGAAAGGCACAGACCTTGAGAAGATGGTCAACATCCTGAACCAGCGTCTGCAGGGGGTTCCCCTTGTCAAGCTGCACGAGAAGCTCTATACAGAAATTAACGCTTTGTTAAGACACCATACAGAGCACCATGAAGAAGCGTTCGCTTATTTAAGAGCCGCTCTTGTGGAAGACCACCCGACGAAGCTTTACATCGGTGGTAAGACAAACATTCTCATGCAGCCGGAATTCAGGGATCTGGAAAAGGTCCGGTCGCTTTATGCTACGATTGAACAGGAAAATGAAATGGCTGATCTGCTGCGTTCCGGTCAGGAAGGCATTCAAGTCAGAATAGGTCAGGAGAATCCATTCGATTCCATGCAGAACTGCAGCCTGATAACGGCCACCTATCATCTTGGCAACGATCAGATGGGGACCATCGCTTTATTAGGTCCGACGCGCATGGAGTACAACCGGATGTTTTCATTGATGAATGTACTATCCAAGCATATGACCAATACGTTCCGGGGCTGGTATTGACCCTGCGGACGGCAGAAGGAGGATGGGCGGGATTTCCCACCGCATCTTTTTGTGTGATGCTTTTTTAGGATATAGATTCATGTTATATTCATTAACGGTGTAATGGATAGTAGGAGGTGGAAGTCATGGAAGAGAACAAACAGGAAATCATTGATGAAAAAGATGAACAGCAGGAACCGGAAGAGGTTCAAGGTGAAGTAGTAGAAGAAACCGAAGAGTCTCAAGGGGAAACAGAGCAGCTCCGTCAGGAAAAAGAGGAGCTGAACAACCGGCTGATTCGTCTGCAGGCAGACTATGATAATTTCCGCCGTCGTACACAGAAAGAAAAAGAGGCGGATCGGAAATATCGATCTCAAAGTCTTATTGAAGAGCTGATTCCAGCTTTAGATAACTTCGATAGAGCCCTTCAGGTGGAGGTCGACAGTGACGCCGCCAAAAATCTTGCCAACGGTATGAAGATGGTTTACGACCAATTCAAATCCGCTCTTGAGAAAGAAGGCGTTGAAGTCATCCCTGCACAGGGCGAGGAGTTTGATCCACACCTTCACCAGGCAGTGATGCAGGTAGAGGATGAAAACTACGGATCCAATATCGTAGTGGAAGAGCTCCAGAAGGGCTATCGATTGAATGACCGGGTTATCCGCCCGTCAATGGTAAAAGTAAACCAATAAAAAACAGGTAGATGAGTA
This sequence comes from Halobacillus sp. AWH4_228, assembly GCF_056158365.1. Lineage (NCBI taxonomy): Bacteria > Bacillati > Bacillota > Bacilli > Caryophanales > Bacillaceae > Halobacillus > Halobacillus sp. AWH4_228. The sequence goes on from NZ_JBSWTE010000001.1 coordinate 1,602,169, forward strand.
CGTAAAGGAGGACATTCAACCATGGGTAAAATCATAGGTATTGACTTAGGTACAACGAACTCTTGTGTAGCAGTGATGGAAGGTGGGGAAGCGAAAGTTATCCCTAACCCTGAAGGTAACCGCACGACGCCATCCGCAGTGGCATTCAAAAATGGAGAACGTCAGGTAGGGGAAGTAGCGAAGCGTCAGGCCATTACAAACCCGAACACACTTCTTTCCATCAAGCGTCACATGGGTACAGACTATAAGGTGGAAGTTGAAGGAAAAGAATACACACCTCAAGAGGTTTCTGCAATCATCCTTCAATACATCAAGAACTATGCTGAAGATTATCTTGGAGAAACCGTTGATAAAGCGGTGATCACAGTTCCAGCCTACTTTAACGATGCGGAGCGTCAGGCAACAAAAGATGCTGGTAAGATCGCTGGTCTTCAGGTAGAGCGTATCATCAACGAGCCGACAGCTGCAGCACTGGCCTACGGCATTGACAAGGAAGACCAGGATCAGACAATTCTTGTTTATGACCTTGGCGGCGGTACGTTTGACGTATCCATCCTTGACATCGGTGACGGTACATTTGAAGTAGTTTCCACAGCTGGTGACAACCGTCTTGGCGGAGACGACTTCGACCAAGTCATTATCGACCACATGGTAGCTGAATTTAAGAAAGAAAACGGCATTGACTTGTCCCAGGACAAAATGGCGAAACAGCGCTTGAAAGACGCAGCTGAAAAAGCGAAGAAAGATCTTTCCGGCGTAGCGCAGACGCAAATTTCCCTTCCGTTCATCACAGCAGGAGAAGCAGGACCGCTTCACCTTGAAATGAACTTGACTCGTGCGAAATTTGAAGAGCTTGCTTCTGATCTTGTTGAGCGTTCCATGAAGCCGACTCGTCAGGCTCTTAAAGATGCCGGCATGAGTGCAGGGGACATCCACAAAGTTATTCTTGTTGGTGGTTCTACACGTATTCCAGCCGTACAGGAAGCCATCAAGCGTGAAATCGGCCAGGATCCTTCCAAAGGTGTAAACCCTGACGAAGTTGTAGCACTTGGTGCCTCCATTCAGGGTGGTGTCCTTCAAGGAGATGTAAAAGATGTTGTTCTTCTTGACGTTACTCCACTTTCCCTGGGTATTGAAACAATGGGCGGCGTAACAACGAAGCTGATTGAACGGAACACAACGATTCCTACCAGCCACTCCCAGACGTTCTCTACAGCAGCAGATAACCAGACAGCTGTAGACATTCACGTCCTTCAAGGGGAGCGCGAAATGGCTCAGGACAACAAAACACTTGGACGCTTCCAATTGACGGATATTCCACCGGCACCACGCGGTGTTCCACAAATCGAAGTATCCTTCGATATTGATGCCAACGGTATTGTGAATGTTCGTGCTAAAGATCTTGGTACAAACAAAGAGCAGTCCATTACAATCAAATCTTCTTCCGGTCTTTCTGATGACGAAGTCGAAGACATGGTTCGTCAGGCAGAAGAAAATGCGGAAGAAGACAAGAAGAAACGTGAAGCTGTTGAACTTCGAAACGAAGCTGATCAGCTGATCTTCACAACAGACAAGACCATCAAGGATCTTGGTGAGCAGGTCAGTGAAGAGGAAAAGCAAAAAGCAGAAACAGCTAAGGAAGAACTTCAAACAGCCCTTGAAGGCGAAGACCTTGATGCCATCAGGGAAAAGAAAGATGCCCTTCAAGAGCAGGTTCAGGCACTTTCCGTTAAGCTTTACGAGCAGGCTCAGGCGCAGGCAGAAGCCCAGCAGGGTGAACAGGCCGGCGGAGCCGAGGAAGATGTCGTAGATGCTGACTATGAAGAAGTCAATGAAGACGACAAGAAGTAAGATAGCGTAGAAAAAAGTCAAAGTCAGGATCTTCTTGACTTTGACTTTTTTAATGAATAAGAAGGGGAAGGGGCGACGGTTGCCCACCCTACCCTTCAGTGTTAATATTAACGTTATGCAATAGCGTCCGGGAGAGTGATCTACAAGTGAGTAAACGTGACTATTATGAGGTGCTTGGTGTGTCCAAGGATGCCTCGAAGGATGAAATTAAGAAAGCCTACCGCAAGCTGGCTCGTCAATATCACCCAGACGTCAGCAAAGAGGAAAATGCTTCTGAAAAATTCAAGGAAGCAAAAGAAGCTTATGAAACCCTGAGCGATCAGCAGAAGAGAGCCCAGTATGACCAGTTCGGCCATGCCGGTCCGAACCAGGGAGGCTTCGGCGGATTTGGCGGTGGCGCCGAAGACTTCGGCGGCTTCGGTGATATCTTTGATATGTTCTTCGGCGGTGGAGGCCGCCGCCGTGATCCGAACGCCCCTCGTAAAGGTGCCGATCTGCAATATACGATGACCCTTCAGTTTGAAGAAGCCATCTTCGGAAAATCCACGGATATTGAAATTCCTGTAGAGGAAGACTGTGATACGTGTGATGGTTCCGGGGCGAAACCGGGAACTGCACCGGAAACGTGTTCCCATTGTCAAGGTTCCGGCCAGATTAATCAGGAGCAGAACACACCATTCGGCCGTGTCGTAAACCGCCGTGTCTGTCACCACTGTCAGGGCAGCGGAAAAATCATTAAGGATAAATGTAATACGTGCGGCGGCGATGGCCGCGTGAAAACACGCAACAAAATCCACCTTGATATTCCTGCGGGTATTGATGATGGCCAGCAGATCCGTGTACAAGGCAAAGGAGAAGACGGGGCCAACGGCGGACCGGCCGGCGACTTGTTTGTTGTCATCCGTGTGCAGCCGCATGAATTCTTCCAGCGTGAAGGCGATCATATCTTCTGTGAAGTGCCTTTGACCTTTGCACAGGCAGCTCTGGGTGACGAAATCCAGGTGCCTACCGTTCACGGGAATGTGAAGCTGAAAATTCCTGCCGGTACGCAGACTGGAAAAACGTTCCGCCTGAAAGAAAAAGGAGCACCGAACGTTCATGGCCGCGGCCAGGGTGATCAGCATGTGAAGACGAAAGTCATCACACCGAAGAATCTGACCGAGCGCCAAAAAGAGCTGCTTCGTGAATTCAATGATATTAGTGGAAATGAAGCCGCTGAAGAACAGCACGGCAATTTCTTTGAGCGAATGAAGCGCGCCTTCAAAGGCGACTAAGGATGTATCAGAGTCTGTACGATGGAATTTGCAGGTGATTTCCGATTCAATGTCCTGTTTTCATCGTGCAGACTTTTTTTGAGAGGGAAGAAAAGGCCTGCGGGCTTTTTTAGATATAAGAGAAGAGGGTGGAGTGTAATGAAATGGTCTGAAGTCTGTGTTCATACGACGACAGAAGCGGTTGAACCAGTATCAAACATCCTGCATGAATCCGGTGCCAGTGGAGTCGTCATTGAGGACCCCGCTGATATGCAGCGCAGGAAAACGAAGCTTGGAGAAATTTATGAGCTGAACCCCGCTGACTATCCGGCGGAAGGTGTTTATGTGAAGGCTTATATGCCTATGAACAGCTTTCTTATGGAGACCGTTGATGGAGTGAAGAAAACCATCAGCAATCTAACTGAATTCGGCATTGATATCGGCCGTAATGAAGTGACGATCCAGGAAATCCATGAGGAGGACTGGGCAACAGCTTGGAAAAAGTATTACAAGCCCGTTAAAATATCCGAGAAAATCACCATCATTCCTGAATGGGAGGATTACACACCTGTATCCAGTGATGAAATTATCATAGAAATGGATCCGGGAATGGCCTTTGGTACAGGGACTCACCCGACAACGGTGCTGAGCATCCAGGCGCTTGAACAGTATTTGGAAAAGGGAGATGTCGTCGCTGATGTCGGTGCCGGCTCCGGAATTCTGAGTGTTGCTTCCGTCCTGCTTGGAGCCGAGCATGCGTACGCCTACGACCTGGACGATGTGGCGGTTTCGAGCACGAAAAACAATGCCGCGCTGAATGGTGTCGAAAACCAGGTGACTTCCGAAGTGAATGACCTGCTTGAAGGGGTGGATTGGGAAGCAGACTTGATTGTTTCCAACATTCTTGCTGAGATTATTGTGAAATTCACAAATGATGCGTTCCGCGTCGTAAAACCAGGCGGCTATTTCATTACGTGCGGCATCATCTCTGCCCGCAAGGAAATGGTACGCGATCGTTTAATTGAATCAGGCTTCGACATTGTGGAAACAAATAAAATGGAAGACTGGATCAGCATTATCGCTAAAAAGCCGGAGTGACCCCCTATGCAGCGCTATTTTATAGACGCTCCGTACTGGAGTGATACGTCGGTAACCATTGCCGGGGAAGATGTCCATCATATCAGCCGAGTAATGAGGATGGGAGAGGGCGGCCAGCTCATTGCGGTCCACCCTGTCCATGGACCTGCTGCATGTAGGATTGACAGTCTCTCTGAGGAGATTGTCTGCTCCATCACCCATTGGATTGAAGAAGATCGTGAACTGCCTGTCAAAGTGACTGTCGCCGCAGGCTTAGGTAAAGGGGACAAGCTGGAACAGGTTGTTCAAAAGGGGACAGAGCTTGGTGCATTCTCCTTTATTCCTTATCAGGCCGACCGCTCTGTGGCCAAATGGGATGGAAAAAAAGCGCCCAAGAAAATTCAGCGGCTGGAGAAGATTGCGAAAGAAGCAAGTGAACAGTCAGAACGCACAGTCATCCCTTCTATCTCCGGACTATATTCCATGAAGGACATTACGGACTTGAAAGCATCCCATGACTGGTGCTTGTTCGCCCATGCAGAGGAAGCGAGGGTTGAGTCTGAGCAGGAGTTTTCCGAAGTTCTGCGCAGCATTCGACCCGGCGACTCCATCGCTGTCATTTTTGGTCCGGAAGGCGGCTTTTCTGAAAAAGAAGTGGAAGCCTTCAAGAACGCCGGGTTCTTATCCATCCGGCTGGGACCGCGCATTCTGCGGATGGAAACAGCTCCGCTTTACTTTTTATCCGCTTTGTCCTACGTGTTGGAGGAAGCCTGAACCACTTCGTTAACTCTCGCAATCAAACCGCTTTCATGCTAAGATAGTGAAGAGGTACGTACAACCTATGATAAAGGAGCGTTTGGAAATGGAACAAAATCTTGCAAAAATGATTGATCATACACAGTTGAAACCAGATACACCGAAAGAAAAAATTACACAGATTTGTGAGGAAGCTAAAGAGAGCAGCTTCATGTCTGTCTGTGTCAACCCATACTGGGTGGAATATTGCGCAGAACTGCTGGCGGATACAGATGTAAAAGTCTGCACAGTCATCGGCTTCCCGCTTGGAGCCGTTACGAAAGAAACAAAAGCTTTCGAAACGAAGCAGGCGATTGAAAAAGGAGCCACAGAAGTGGACATGGTGATCAACGTTGGAGAGTTGAAATCAGGAAATTACGACAACGTGCAGCAGGATATCGAAGCTGTCGTTCGTGAAGCTGAAGGAAAAGCTCTTGTGAAAGTCATCATTGAAACCTCTCTTCTAACGGAAGAAGAAAAAGTGAAAGCTTCTGAATTGGCGAAAGCAGCTGGAGCTGATTACGTGAAAACATCCACTGGATTCTCTGGTGGTGGAGCTACGGTGGAGGATATCAGCTTGATGCGCAAAACCGTAGGACCGGACATGGGGGTTAAAGCCTCTGGAGGCGTCCGTGATTATGAAGGAGCTAAAGCGATGATTGAAGCCGGCGCTACACGTATTGGTGCAAGCTCTGGTAAAGCAATTATCAGTGGTGGACAAGGAACATCTGATTATTAAAATGTCGAAAGCGGCCTCTTACGGCCGCTTTTTTTAATTTCCTTTTTTTGATACACTATTTAAAAAAGGAAGAATGGAATGGAAAAACAATCATTGAAAATGCACAGCTATCCAGGAATGGTGGCCGTTGTAGGCAGTGAGTGTAATGGAGAAGTGAATTTCATGTCAGCCGGGTGGCATTCCTTTTTATCTATGGAACCGCCGATGTATGGAGTGGCGGTGGGAAGAGAACGTTATTCCTACCAGCTGATCCAGGAGGCCGGTGCATTCACGATTAATTTTCTGCCTTATGAGGAGGCGGCTTTTATTCAATATGCCGGAAGTACATCCGGTGTGGATACGGATAAAGCTTCCAGTTTCGGTCAGGCATGGAAAAGAGGGAAGGACGGAGGTCCCGTCCTGGAGAGGGCCTACCTAAGTTATGAATGCAGCCTTGATCAGATGATTCCAACCGGAGATCATGACTGGGTGACCGGGGCCATTACCTCCTGTTCCTACATTCCTGAAATTTTTAATAACAGAGGTCTTCCCAATTTTAAAAACCTGCACATTCCTTTATATTTAGGTCGTTCCGAGTACATAAAGCTTGATGAAAAGATAAAAAAACAATCCTTCATCGACCCTTTTTCTTATAAAAAAAGTTGACCATACTTAATCCATATACTATAATTGTCAAAGGTATGGGAGGTCCCATACAAGAGAAACAGTTTTGTTTGCTTCGGAGGGAGGGAAATTAGCATGTCAAATACAACTCGCGTTCGTAAAAACGAGTCTCTTGAAGATGCTCTTCGTCGCTTTAAGCGTTCTGTATCAAAGAGTGGTACATTAGCGGAATATCGTAAGCGTGAATATTACGATAAGCCTAGCGTACGCCGTAAGAAAAAGTCTGAGGCGGCTAGAAAGCGTAAGTAATCAAAGAGGGTGTTGAATAGATGACGATCACTGACCGTCTGACCCAGGACATGAAAACAGCCATGAAGGCGCGGGATAAGGAAAAATTATCTACAATCCGCATGGTTCGGGCTTCTATGCAAAATGAAGCAATTAAATTGGGTAAAGATTCATTATCTGAAGAAGAAGCATTGACTGTTTTATCTCGTGAGGTAAAACAGAGAAATGATTCCCTCCATGAATTCAAAGAAGCTGGACGTGACGATCTTGTAGAAGGACTCGAGCGTGAAATTGAGATTTTACAAGTATATATGCCGAAACAGCTCACTGATGAAGAACTTGAACAGATTGTCAATGAAACAATCGAGGAAGTAGGAGCTGCTTCCAAGAGCGACATGGGCAAGGTGATGAGTGCCATCATGCCTAAAGTAAAAGGCAGAGCCGATGGTTCACAGGTCAATAAGTTCGTTCTTCAGCAATTATCGTAAATATAAAAGGCCTCTCTGTAGAAAGAGAGGCCTTTTTATTTTTAAACGAAACTTTTTGTTTTGTCATTCGTATAGGAAGTATACGGAGGGGAAGATAAAAGAGGGGGTGATTGTTCGATGACACGTACTTGGCGTTTACGACTCTGGCTGACATTGTTTATGCTTGGAACCGCCGCTTCTTTGGTGCTCAGTTTTGATTTTGCTGCAGCAGAAGGAGAAGGGGAAACGGTTTACGTCATTCCGGTTGAAGATACCGTCGAACGTGGAATGGCCGCTTTTTTGAAGAGGACGACAGGTGAAGCTGAGGAAAATGGTGTCGATCACATTATTTTTGAAGTGGATACACCCGGAGGCCGTGTCGATGCGGCAGGAGAAATTGGAGAAATTTTTCAGGATCTTGATATACCTAACACAGCGTTTGTAACGAGCCGTGCCTACTCGGCGGGTTCCTACATCGCCTTGAACGCCGATAACATATACATGAAGCCGCAGGCGACTATGGGGGCTTCCGGAGTGATCAACTCAGATGGGACAGCGGCTGATAAAAAGGCCCAGTCCGCCTGGATTTCCTCCATGGCTGCTGCAGCAGAGACGAATGGAAGAGATCCACTTTACGCCCGTGCCATGGCCGATGCAGCCATCGACCTTCCGGATTACGGGGCTCCTGAGGGCGAGTTCCTTACCCTTGGGCCGGGGGAAGCGGAAGAAGTCGGCTATGCAGAAGGAATTGTCGAAGACCGGAACGAATTATTAAATGAGCTTTCTTTATCCGGAGCGGAAGTGGTGGAGCAGAACCCGACATTGTCAGAAAACGCAGCCCGTTTTCTAACAGATCCCGTTGTCATACCGATATTATTATCAGTGGCCAGTCTCGGCCTTGTGGTGGAGCTTTACTCACCAGGGTTCGGCATCCCGGGAACGATGGGCGTTACAGCTCTTGTGCTGTTTTTCTATGGTCATATTGTTGCTGGTCTTGCCGGCTATGAGGCCATCATCTTACTCGTGCTGGGGATCGGTCTTATTGTTGCCGAATTCTTTCTGCCGGGTGGGATAGCCGGTATTGCCGGGGTTGCGGCCGTCGTCTTTTCCTTGATGCTTTCTTCAGCGGATATGGGACATATGGCGATGAGCATTGGTATTGCACTTCTGGTAACTGTAATAGTATCTGTCATCCTGTTTAAGACGATGGGGCTTGAACGTGGCTTTTTCCGGCACATCATTCTGAATGATTCTACCTCATCCGAGCAGGGATATGTTTCATCGGTCAACCGTCTGGATCTGATTGGTCTTGAAGGGACAGCCGTGACACCGCTGCGGCCGTCGGGAACGGCTGAATTTGACGGCGAACGGCTGGACGTCGTTACCGAAGGTGTCTTTATCGGAGTGAATCAGAAAGTGAAAATCATGAAAACCGAAGGATCACGAATCGTGGTCCGTGAACTGAAAAAAGAGGAGGAAACAACGTGACATTGCAGGAACTCATGCCGATTATCATTATTGGTATCATTATTATCGTACTGGCTGTGCTCTTCACATTTATCCCGGTCATGCTCTGGATCAGTGCCCTGGCAGCCGGAGTTAAGATCAATATCTTTACGCTTGTTGGAATGAGATTGAGAAGGGTTATTCCCTCCCGGGTCATCAACCCGTTGATTAAAGCCCATAAAGCCGGCGTCAACGTCAATACCAACCAGCTGGAAAGCCACTACCTTGCCGGTGGTAACGTCGACCGTGTGGTCAATGCGCTGATTGCCGCTCAGCGAGCGAATATCGAATTGAGCTTTGAACGCTGCGCTGCGATCGATCTGGCCGGCCGTGACGTTCTGGAAGCCGTACAGATGAGTGTCAATCCGAAGGTGATTGAAACACCATTTATCGCTGGTGTGGCGATGGACGGGATTGAAGTGAAAGCCAAAGCGCGTATCACCGTTCGTGCCAATATCGACCGTCTTGTCGGTGGTGCTGGTGAAGATACCGTCATTGCCCGTGTTGGTGAAGGAATTGTATCGACCATCGGTTCCAGTGAAAATCATAATAAAGTATTGGAAAATCCAGATCGTATTTCTCAAAATGTATTGAGCAAAGGGCTGGATGCAGGAACGGCATTTGAAATTCTCTCCATCGATATTGCTGATATTGATATCGGCAAAAACATCGGTGCGATTCTTCAGACCGACCAGGCAGAAGCGGATAAAAACATCGCCCAGGCGAAAGCAGAAGAACGACGTGCGATGGCTATTGCCCAGGAGCAGGAAATGCGCGCCCGCGTACAGGAAATGCAGGCGAAGGTTGTGGAAGCAGAAGCACAGGTTCCTCAAGCCCTTGCAGAAGCTCTTCGTACCGGAAAAATGGGCGTCATGGATTACATGAACTATCAGAACATCAATGCTGATACGGATATGAGAAATACGCTCGGCCGCACATCAGATGAAGAAGCCGAAGAAGATAAGTAAATCCTCGCTGACTTAAAGGAGCATGCATATGGCAGATCTTATTGAATTGATATTCAGTAATTTTGTCATCGTCGCTGCGATTATCGGTGGTATTATCAGCTGGTTCAGCGGGATGTCAAAAGAAAAGGATCAAAAGCCGGGAGCTCCGAAGAAACAAACGGCGCCCCGTCCTTATCCGAATAAGTCCCAGGGGGAACCGCAGCAGGAAAAAGAGGGTCAGCAAGATAAAGGAGGCCGTCTCCGCGAGTATTATGAAGAAAAACAGAAGCGTCTGGAAGAAATAGCGGAAAAATCAAGGTCTGACGCTTCTGGATACAACAATGGCCGGAGCATAACGGATTCTCCGGTCTATAACGCAGAGAAATCCAGCCCGATGGAGGAAAACCCTCCGGCAGGCCGGAAAGCCTCGACGAAGGCTCCTCCGTTAACGACGGACGGCCCTCTGGTAGAGCAGGCGCGGAAGTGGGATAAGAAAAAACTGGCCGAAGGAATTGTAATGGCTGAAATTCTTGGACCCCCGCGTGCGCACAAGCCGCATCGCTCGCATCCCCGAAAAAGATAGACGAACGCCCGAATTGTAGTGATACAATTCGGGCGTTTTTCGTATAAATGAAAAGAAGGGGGGGCGTTGTATGCCAAAATGGCAGCAGCAGATTAGAACATGGATCGGCCGTTACTTTGACCTTCCGGCTGATGTGATGCTGGATTTACCACGAATTACTACGATCGGCTCCATACATGTCTACATAGAAAATCATACAGGCCTCCTGCATTTTTCAGAGGAAGAAGTAAGGATTCAATACAAAAAGGGCCAGGTCCGGATTGTTGGCAGAGACCTCGGGGTGAAAATGATGCTGAAAGAAGAACTTCTCCTGGAAGGGGAGTTGAAATCTGTCGAGTTTTTTCCTGATTCCAAAGGAGGATGAGTCTTATGGGAAACCAGCGGGGATTTGTTGAGGGTGTGTTAACCATCGAGGCTTCCGGTCCACTTCTGGAACCTTTTTTACAGGCGTGCACGCGGCGCGGGTGCAGGGTGTCCAGTCTGAGGCGCCTGGATGAAACGACGGTCCGCTTCTCCATCCGGCTCAAGGACTGGAAAATCCTCCGATCGCTCCGGAGAAAATACAAGTGCCGCCTGACCATCAAGGAAGGGAAGGGCGTTCCATTTTTATACAAGCTCATGCGGAGGCGGCTCTCTGTGGCGGCCGCTTTTCTGGCTGCGCTCGTTCTCATCTTTCTGGCGGCGAATACATTGTGGTCGATCAAGGTGGAGGGGTTGACGCCTGAATTAGAGGCAGCGGTTGAAAAGAAGCTGAACAGTTATGGAGTATCCCCGGGACGGTTGACCATCGGCATGAAGGATCCAAACGATATCCAGCAGATGCTGTTGGAGGATATTCCGGATCTGTTATGGATCGGGGTGAAAAAACAAGGGACAAGCTACCAGTTGTACGGTGTGAAAAAGACCAGGCATGATACGAATCAGGATAACCAGCCTTCCAATCTCGTCGCATCCAAGAAAGGGATGATCGTTCAGACCTTTATAAAAAAAGGCCGGCCGCTTGTGTCTGTCTATGATGTCGTAAAGAAAGGACAGGTCCTCGCCACAGGAGAACTTGTCGAAGAAGGGGATACGTTTGTTCACACAGAGGGGGATGTCACAGCAGAGACATGGTATCGGGTGGAGCAGGAGCTTCCCCTTCAGCAGATCGTTACACTCACTGACGGCACTGTAGAAACCGAGTATCACTTGAAAATTGGAGGCTGGTCTGTTCCGGTATGGGGGTGGTGGCGCGGAACGGATGGAAGCTACAGAGACGAAAACGTAACCACAGACTGGAGAATTTTTTCTTATTCCCTCCCTTTGAACATGAAGCGCGTAGACCATTTTTCCATTGATACAGATGCAATGGAATTATCCCGCAAGGAAATCGAGAAAATAGGACGGAAGGCTGCGGGACAGAGCCTGCTGCAGGAGCTTGAACCGGGAGCGGAAATCAAAGATGAAAAAGTTTTGCACCTTAGTGAGGAGCATGGTAAAGTAAAATTAATCCTATTGTACAAAGTTTATGAAAACATTGCAGAGACCAAGTATATTAGTCAAGGAGATTGAGTATGCCGGAAGAGTTGAAAACAATGGACATCCAATTGGATAATACAACAGAAACTCTGGCCCTGTTCGGGACAGAGGACCGTAATTTAAAGCAAATTGAAGAACAGCTGCAGGTGACGATCATCTCCCGCGGCGGTCAGGTCCGGGTGTCCGGACAGGCGGAACATGTTCAATTAGTTGAGGATATTCTTCTGAGTGTCCTTGCTCTGATCCGTAAAGGACTGTCCGTGACAGAGCGTGACATTGTCTACGCCGTGGAACTGGCAAAAAAAGGGAAAATCAATCAGTTTGAAGCGTTGTTTGAAGACGAAATCACGAAAAACTCTAAAGGTAAGTCCATCCGGGTAAAAACTCTCGGTCAGCGGAATTATATTGCTGCTATTAAAAATCATGATCTTGTATTCGGAATCGGCCCGGCCGGAACCGGAAAAACATACTTAGCTGTCATTATGGCCGTCAATGCCCTGAAAAATGGAGACGTAAAAAAGATCATTTTGACACGGCCTGCCGTTGAAGCCGGGGAAAGCCTTGGTTTCCTGCCCGGGGATTTGAAGGAAAAAGTGGATCCTTATCTACGGCCGCTGTATGATTCTCTTCATGACGTTTTCGGAGCAGAACACACAGCAAGACTGATTGACCGGGGGACGATCGAGATCGCCCCGCTTGCCTATATGAGGGGCCGGACCCTGGATGATGCGTTTGCCATTCTGGATGAAGCGCAGAACACCACCCCTGAACAAATGAAAATGTTCCTGACCCGGCTTGGCTTTGGATCGAAGATGATCATCACCGGGGATATTACCCAGGTCGACCTGCCAAAAGGCGTAAAGTCAGGGCTGCGTGTAGCTGAAGAGACGCTTGGGTATGTCAAAGGTGCATCGTTCATTAAGCTTGATCAGTCGGACGTTGTACGTCACCCGCTTGTACAGAGAATCATTGACGCATATGAAGGCGACAAACAATAAGACCCTCCCCGGGTCTTATTTCTTTTTGTGTCCGCTTACCATGAACCATTTGCCTTGGAGCATGACACCCTATATGATAGGGGGAGAGGGGAGCTTTTCACTTGGAAAAGCGGTCTTATGGCCGGAAAGAAAAAGGCCCATAATTACAACACCCTGCAGCAGACGCAGTTACTATGGATGAGGCTGAATAAGCCCTAAATAAGGAGGAAGACAAGTGATCACGATTGATTTTCACGATGAAACGAACTCTGTAGACGAAGCTTTTGTTGATATGATCCAGCGCATTCTTGAATTTGCAGGTGGACGGGAAGGCATCACTGGAGATGCTGAAGTATCGGTAAGCTTTGTTGACAATAAAGAAATTCAGGAACTCAACCGCAACTACCGCCAGAAGGATGAGCCGACAGACGTCATTTCCTTTGCCATGCAGGAGACAGGGGAAGGCGAAGTGGATATTCTGGATGAGAACCTTCCAATGATGCTCGGTGATATCGTCATCTCTGTGGACAAGGCCAAGGAGCAGGCGGAGGATTATCATCACTCTCTGGAAAGGGAATTCGGTTTCCTTGCTCTTCACGGGTTCCTCCATCTGCTGGGATATGATCATCTGAATGAAGAGGATGAAAAGAAGATGTTCACCCGCCAGGAGGACATTCTCCGTGAATTCGGGCTCCAGCGATCCTAAGAAAAAAGGAATAGGATTTGCCTATGCATGGAGAGGCATCAAACTGGTTTGGACATCGGAGCGGAATTTCCGCATTCATACCGCGGCTGCCATTCTGGCCTTAACAGCAGGCGGAATCCTGCGGTTATCCTTGGTGGAATGGGCTGTTCTTACGGTGACAATCGCTCTGGTCCTGACATTAGAGATGGTTAATTCCGCTATTGAAAAACTGCTGGACCACCTGCATCCGGACCGTCACCCGGCCGTGGGAGCTGTAAAGGACGTGGCGGCAGGTGCGGTACTTACGGCTGCCGGTGGATCTGTGGTCGTAGGTGTTTTCCTGTTCGGGCCGAAGCTCCTTGCTTTATTCATGTAACGGTAGACCTTACGGGATGTTATAATAGAATATAGAAGAACCTAAAGGTTAGATTTTATTGGAGGAACATGTATGACAGAGAATTTCAAATCAGGCTTCATTACGATTGTGGGCCGTCCGAACGTTGGTAAATCCACGTTCATGAACCGCGTAATTGGTGAGAAAATTGCCATCATGAGTGATAAGCCCCAGACAACGAGAAACAAAATCCAGGGTGTCTACACCGATGAAGAATCCCAGATGGTCTTTATCGACACCCCTGGTATTCATAAACCAAAGCACAAACTCGGCGATTTTATGGTGAACACAGCTGAAAATACGCTCAATGAAGTGGATGCCGTCCTGTTTATGATCAATGCAGAAGAAGGATACGGGCGCGGGGATCAGTTCATTATCGATCGTCTCCAACGCGTGAACCAGCCTGTCTTCCTGATCATTAACAAAATCGACCGGGTGCACCCGGACAAGCTGCTGCCGTTGATTGAGCAGTACAAGGACATGTATGATTTTGAAGAAATCATACCGATCTCCGCTCTCGAAGGTAACAACGTCAACCATCTGCTCGGGGTTTTAAAAAGCCATCTGCCGGAAGGTCCGCAGTTTTATCCGGAAGACCAGATTACCGATCACCCGGAGCGGTTTGTCATCAGTGAATTTATCCGTGAAAAGGTGCTTCACCTGACGCGGGAGGAAATTCCGCACTCGATTGCTGTAGTCATAGAAGGGATAAAGCCCAGGGAAGATGCTCCCGGCGTTTATATCCAGGCGGCGATCATCGTGGAACGTAAATCTCAAAAAGGGATCATTATTGGGAAGCAGGGCAGCATGCTGAAGGAAGTCGGCAAGAGAGCCCGTAAGGATATTGAATCCCTGCTCGGCAGTAAAGTGTATCTTGAACTGTGGGTGAAAGTACAGAAAGACTGGCGGAACAAGCAGATTCAACTCAGCGATTTCGGTTACAGGGACGACGAATACTAAAGGTTGGAAAAAATTAAGCCTTATAGATCAGGCCGGGGAAAGCAAGATAAGAATGTAAATGGTATCAGCGAATAAAAGAAAGGCGGTGTTTCTTGTGCTCGACAACCTTTCATGGAACGTTTTCAGGCAGACAGGAAGTGTGGAAACTTACTTGATGATGAAAGAATTTGAGTCGCAGGATCAACAACAGTCTCAGGAACCATTTGCTTCCTCCCCTGATCCCCTGACAACGAATGACCAAAATTCGTAAACGGAGCAGGTGATACACTTGATGGACAAAGTGGAAGGCCTTGTGATCCGTACTAATAATTATGGGGAAACACATAAGATAGTCACGATGATGACAAGGGAGAAAGGGAAAATAGGTGTCATGGCCAGAGGCGCTAAGAAGCCGAAGAGCCGGATGGCATCTGTATCCCAGCCGTTTATTCACGGAATGTATCTCATACAGTCAGGATCCGGACTTGGATCTATGAGCCAGGGGGAAATGTTATCCTCCCTCCGTTCCATCCGCGAGGATATTGTCAAAACAGCCTATGCTTCCTACATTGCAGAGCTGACCGACAAGCTCATAGAAGAAAAACAACCGGATCCTTTTCTTTTTGAACAGCTTCTGCAGACGATGGTGTGGATGAATGAAGATAAAGATCCGAACATCCTCACTATGATGTATGAATTGAAGCTTTTTAAAAAGGCCGGATTTGCGCCGGTGGTTGATCACTGCCTGAACTGCGGCAGTACAGAAGGTCCGTATTCCTTTTCCATGTCCGAAGGCGGTCTTCTCTGCTACCGCTGCAAGCATATCGATCCCGGAGCCTACGGCCTGCCGGATCCGCTTCCAAAGCTGCTGCGTGTATTTTTACATATTGATGTAAAACGACTCGGACAGATTACCATGAAGGAAGAAAATAAAAAGCTGCTCCGTCAGCTGATGGATGAATACTATGACCGTTACGGCGGATATTTTATCAAATCCAAAAAGTTTTTGAAGCAGCTTGATTTATTTTCTGAGTGAGGTTTGACAGCATCCTTGCAACTAGAGTATGATTCTAATATCAAATATACGTACTGCAGTGAAAGAGAGGAGTAGCTGAACCCCGTTCTCCACAAGCGAGCCTGAGCCGGTGAAAGTCAGGCGGGAACCATTCAGTGAAGGCGCTCTGGAGCAGTTTTTTAAAGTGGCTTTTCTACATAGAAGAGCAATTAGGGTGGAACCGCGGAAATCCCGTCCCTATGTCTGATTCAGGCATAGGGGCGGGATTTTCTTTATCCGCTCACTATTAGGAGGAGGAAAAGACTTGAATATTCAAGATATGATTTTAACCCTGCAGAATCACTGGTCCAGCCAGGGATGTCTGCTCATGCAGGCTTATGATACGGAAAAAGGGGCAGGAACGATGTCTCCGATGACCCTGCTTCGAAGCCTTGGTCCGGAACCTTGGAACGTAGCTTATGTAGAACCGTCCCGTCGTCCGGCTGATGGACGCTATGGCCAGAACCCAAACCGTTTGTACCAGCATCATCAGTTCCAGATCATCATGAAACCATCCCCGGATAACATCCAGGAGCTGTATTTAGAATCCCTGCGTGCCCTTGGCATCGATCCGTTGAAGCATGATATCCGCTTCGTTGAAGATAACTGGGAAAACCCGACACTTGGAGCCGCCGGCCTTGGATGGGAAGTATGGTTGGACGGTATGGAAATCACTCAATTCACGTACTTCCAGCAGATCGGTGGATTGGAAGCGAAGCCGGTTTCAGCGGAAATCACGTACGGACTTGAGCGTCTGGCGTCCTATATCCAGGATAAGGAAAACGTATTTGAACTGGAGTGGACCAATGGCGTGACAGTTGGAGATATCTTCACACAGCCGGAATACGAACATTCCGTTTATACGTTCGAAGCGTCTGATGAAAAGATGCTCTTTGATTTGTTTGGGACCTATGAGAAAGAAGCGGAACGCATCATGGAAGAGGGACTCGTGTTCCCCGCGTATGATTACGTGCTGAAGTGTTCGCATACGTTCAATCTCCTGGACGCTAAGGGCGTCATCAGTGTCACAGAGAGGACGGGGTACATTTCACGGGTCCGGAACCTTGCCCGTAAAATTGCGAAAACCTATGTAGAAGAAAGGGAACGCCTCGGATTCCCAATGTTGAAGAAAGAAGGTGGAGCAGATGAGTAAGACTGTATTATTTGAGCTCGGCCTGGAGGAGCTTCCTGCCCGTTTTATTAATGATGCTCTTGCCCAGTTGAAAGATAAGACAGAGAAGTGGCTGACAGATAACCGGATTCCTTTTGGTGATATTCACGGCTTTGCCACACCGAGAAGACTGGCTGTCCAAATCACAGAAGTTGCTGATAAGCAGCCGGACGTCGAGGAAGAGGCGAAAGGCCCTGCTAAAAAGATTGCCCTTGATGAAGAAGGGAACTGGTCGAAGGCTGCCATTGGATTTACGAAAGGGCAGGGCAGAGACGTTGATGATATTTACTTCAAGGAAATCAAGGGTACAGAATATGTGCACGTGCGTAAGTTCATTGAAGGAAAGGAAACAGCCGCTCTGCTTGAGCAGTTTGGAGAGGTTTTTCTTTCTCTGAATTTTCCAAAGAATATGCGCTGGGGAGCCCGTGACCTCCGTTTTGCCCGCCCGATCCGCTGGATGGTGGCTTTATTCGGGGAGCAGGTGATTCCTTTCCAGATTGAGAACGTTCATACAGACCGCCGGACATTCGGTCATCGTTTCCTTGGATCAGAAACAACCATCACGAGTGCGGATCACTACGAACAGACGCTTTCTGATCAATACGTGATGGCCTCCGTGGAAAAGCGTCAGGACCAAATTGTAACCCAGCTTAAACAGCTGGAAGAGAAACAGAGCTGGAAGCTTATGATAGATGAGGAGCTTCTCGAAGAAGTGACCCATCTGGTGGAATATCCAGCTGTTTTCAGCGGCGCATTCTCAGAGGAATTCCTGGAGGTGCCTGAAGAAGCATTGATTACATCCATGAAAGAGCACCAGCGTTATTTCCCTGTCCGCTCCCATGATAACAAGCTGCTGCCATATTTCGTCGGTGTGCGTAATGGCGACGACCAGAACATTGATATCGTAGCCCGAGGAAACGAAAAGGTGTTGAAAGCACGCTTGAAAGATGCGCAGTTCTTTTATGAGGAAGACCAGAAGGGAAGCATCGATGAGAAGATGGAGAAGCTTTCCCGTATGGTTTATCAGGAGGAACTTGGGACGCTTGCGGATAAGGTTCAGCGGATAACAGCCATTACTGTCAAACTGAGTGAATGGCTCAACCTGAATAAAGAAGAAAAACTAAAAGCTACCCGTGCTGCGGAAATCTGCAAATTTGACCTTGTCACCCAGATGGTCGATGAATTCACTGAACTTCAAGGAGTGATGGGGGAGAAGTATGCCCGTCTGTTTGGCGAAGATGAGGAAGTGGCTGTAGCTGTCAATGAACACTATATGCCTCGGCAGGCCAATGGTGAAGTTCCGGCATCTACAATCGGATCCATTGTAAGCATCGCAGATAAGCTCGATACGATCGTCGGCAGTGTATCTATTGGTCGTGTACCAACAGGATCCCAGGATCCATACGGGTTGAGAAGACAGGCCCTCGGTATTCTTCAAACCCTGAACAGCCGTGGCTGGTCCGTGTCCGTCGAGAAACTGATCGATCTTGTTCATCAGTTCTATATCGAGCTTGAACTCCCTACGAGATCGGAAGAAGAAGTTCACAACGATCTTCATGAATTTTTCCGTGTCCGTGCGGCCTACCTGCTTCGTGAAAAACAAGTGGATCCCGATGTGGTGGAAGCTGTTCTCGCCCAGGGGATCGGTCATTTCCCTGTTGCAGGAAGAAAAGCAGAACTCCTGGTTGAAAAGCGGAATGAACCTTCTTTCAAACCTGTCCAGGAGGCCCTCGGCCGCGTATTAAATTTAGCGAAAAAAGCCGATGCAGACGCGGTGAATCCGGATCTATTTGAGAACAAAGAAGAGCAGCAGCTTTACGATGTTTTCCAAACGGTCCATGAATCGTACAGCCGTCAGATGTCTGAAGGCCTTGTCGAAGAGGCACTGGAGACCTTGTCCGAACTGGCAGACTCCATTCACGCCTTCTTTGATGCGGTCATGGTCATGGCAGAGGATGAAAGAGTCAAAGCCAACCGACTCGGCCTGTTGAAGCAGATTTCTGAAGACATTTATCAGTATGCCGATCTGACACGAATCGAGTGGAAACAACAGTTCTAAGCACCCTTCTTTTACCCATTCAGGAAAATGAGGTATAATGAAGAATAGTATGTCACATTCAGCGTTCAGGGTGGTGAGAACTTGGAATTATCAAACCGGCAGGAGCAGATTATTCAAATTGTGAAGGATAATGGACCGATTACCGGAGAGAACATCGCAGAAAGACTGGAATTAACACGGGCGACTCTGCGTCCGGATCTTGCTATATTAACCATGGCAGGCTATCTGGATGCGCGGCCGCGGGTGGGGTATTTTTTCACGGGGAAAACAGGTTCTGAACTTTTCACGGAAAAACTGAAAAAGTTCAAAGTGAGGGAATACCAGTCCCTCCCGATTGTTGTAGAGGAAGACGTATCGGCGTATGATGCGATCTGTGCGATGTTTCTTGAAGATGTCGGAACATTGTTTGTCACGAACCATAAATCCCATCTTGTCGGCGTCCTTTCCAGAAAGGACCTGCTGAGGGCAAGCATAGGATCGAAGGACTTAACGTCCATCCCGGTCCATATCATTATGACGCGGATGCCGAATATTACGATATGTGAGCCTGAGGATCTCCTTTTGGACGCCGCCCAGAAGTTAATAGAAAAACAGATCGACGGACTGCCGGTCGTGAATCCTGCAGAGGATGGGCTTGAGGTCGTTGGAAGGTTAACGAAAACGAATATAACCAAAGCCCTTGTAGAACTTGCACGCGATCAGCATATTTGATTCAGGATTAGGAGGGGCAGTATGGAGAAACCATTAATTTATGTACTATCCGATTCCGTAGGGGAGACCGCTGAGCTTGTTACCAAGGCTTGTTTGAGTCAGTTTGATGACGGACCTTTTGATCTTCAGCGCATCCCTTATGTAGAAGATAAAGGGACGATTAACGAAGCTGTTCTTCAAGCCAAAGAGCACGATGCCATGATCGGCTTTACCCTTGTCGTTCCTGAGTACAGGATTCACCTGAAACAGGAAGCCGAAAAACACGGAGTCCGCTGTGTTGATATCATGGGGCCGATGATGGAAGCGATGGAAAGTCACCTCCAAATACAGCCGAGACTGGAACCCGGCCTCGTCCACAAGCTTGATGAGGATTATTTCAAGCGGGTGGAAGCCATTGAATTCGCTGTCCGGTATGATGATGGCCGTGACCCGCGGGGCATTTCCAAGGCAGATATCGTTTTGATCGGCGTATCCCGAACGTCCAAAACTCCATTGTCCCAGTATCTTGCTCATAAAAGGCTGAAAGTGGCAAACGTCCCGATTGTTCCGGAAGTCCAGCCACCGTCTGAATTGTTCCGGGTGGACCCGGAGAAATGCATCGGCTTGAAAATCAGTGCAGAAAAGCTGAATGACATCCGGAAGGAACGTTTGAAATCCCTGGGACTCGGTGATCAGGCTACATATGCCAACCTTGAACGGATCAGCCAGGAGCTGGAGCATTTCAACAGAATCGTCGATAAAATCGGCTGCCCGGTTATTGATGTCTCTAATAAAGCTGTAGAGGAAACGGCGAATATCATTATGAATAAGCTGAGGAAAGATGCTCAGGAATAATGCAGTATCTCAAAAAGTCGCGCTTTGATTAAGCGCGGCTTTTGTTGGGAAGAATGAAATTAGGTAAAATTAGACATAGCATTCACAGGAGAAATGTATTATAATATTTTTTTGTGGAAAAATCCTGACAGGTCCGGTTTTCATATCTGCAGGTTCTTTACTCCTTACGCACATTGTCTATTTTTCAGAAAAATAAAACATTTGCTTTTTAGGAGGATTCTACCGCTTGCTGTAGAAATATTGATACTATGCCAAAAATACATCGAACGGTCTGGGTGGACGCAGACAGCTGTCCCGTTCAGAAGGAAATTGAGGAAATGAGTGCGGACTGCGGCGTGACGGCCAGGTTCATTGCTACGGTTAATCATTTCAGTACAGAAAAGTCACAGACATCGTGGACCTTTGTTGATGATGGTTCCCAGTCTGTAGACCTTTACATTTTGAATGCAGCTGCCAAGGGAGATGTGGTCATTACGCAGGACTTGTCGCTGGCTGTTCTCCTGACCTCTAAAGGGGTTTATGTGATGACGCCGCGAGGAAAACTGATAAAGGAAACCGATGCGGATCACATTATGAACCAGAAGTTTATCCGGCAGCAGACGATGAAGCAGAAGCGTAAATGGAAGGGGCCTTCCGCCTTTACGGACAAGCACAGAGAAGAGTTCCGGGAAACTTTCCAATATTTGTTGTCTGATCATGAAGGAATTTAGCCTTTGGAAGAGAATAATTGAGTAGTATGGTGATCATATGGCTGGACACATTCCAGAAGAAAAAGTAGATGAGATTCGGAAATCAGCCGACATTGTGGAAGTGATCGGCGATTATGTTGACCTCAAAAAGCAGGGGAGAAACCATTTCGGCCTTTGTCCATTCCATGGGGAAAACACGCCTTCTTTTTCCGTTTCGCAGGATAAGCAGATTTTCCATTGCTTCGGTTGTGGAAAGGGAGGGAATGTCTACACCTTCCTTATGGAAATGGAAGGATACAGTTTTATACAGGCCCTCAAGCAGCTTTCTGAACGCACAGGTGTGGAAATTCCAGAGCAGTTTGCTGAGGAGAACTACACCGGTGCGGATAATCAGGAATCACAGGCGATGCTTGAAGCACACCAGTGGCTGACAAAATTATACCATCATTTGTTAAAGAATTCCAAGGACGGCCGGAAAGCCTATGAATATCTTTTGGACAGAGGTTTTACAGAAGAAACCATCCAGAAGTATCAGCTCGGGTATTCACCGGATGATAAGGATTTCGTCGTCACTTTTCTTGAGAAAAAAGGCTTTCACCCCCAGACGATGGTCAAAGCCGGCCTGCTGAGTGTGAATGATCAGGGGAATTATGCCGACCGCTTTCGCGGAAGGGTCATGTTTCCGCTGCGCAACCACCTGGGAAAGACCGTGGCTTTTGCAGGAAGAGCTCTTGGAGAGCAGCAGCCCAAATACTTGAATAGTCCGGAAACGGAACTCTTTCATAAGGGCCGGCTGCTTTATAACTTCGATCTTGCCCGGTCCTCCATACGTAAGGAAAAAACCGTTGTCCTATTCGAAGGGTTCGGGGATGTTATATCCGCTGCCCAGTCGGGTATCCCTTATGCAGTAGGGACGATGGGGACATCGCTTTCCAGTACACAGGCCAACTTGTTGAAAAAGTATACGGATCAGATCATCGTCTGTTATGACGGTGACCGCGCCGGGATTGAGGCGGCTGTCAAGGCTGCCAGACTGACAAAAAGCATCGGTTGTCAGACGTTTGTGGCCCGCGTGCCCGACGCTCTGGACCCGGATGATTTCATCCAGCGGCATGGCGGGGACCGTTTCAAGAAGGAAGTGCTTGATACCAGCGACACGTATATCTCCTTTATGATGAGTTATCTCCGCAGGGATTATAACCTGCAGGTGGAAGGAGATCGTATCGCCTATATCGAAAAAGTACTACAGGAGATTGCCACTCTGGATCGTGCGGTCGAGAGAGAGCATTACCTGAATGAGATGTCCTCTGAATTTCAGTTATCTCTGGAAACCTTGAAAGAGGAAATCAGTCAGATAAGAAGACAGCAGGGTGTGAAGGATAATGAGCCAAAGAACCGATATACTAATCCTAAGAGGGAAACATCGGTTCAGAACAAGCTTCTTCCTGCGTTTCATAATGCGGAAAGAAAGCTGATTGCATATATGTTGAAAGATCCCTACATTGCTGATAAAGTTCAGGAGGAAATAGGAGGGGCTTTCAATATAGAAGATCATCAGGTCATTGTCACACATCTTTACGCATATTATGAAGACGGCAATGAATCAGATATCAGTCAGTTCGTTGAAATGATTGAGGATATGTCCATCAAAAACCTCGTGATCGAGCTCGCAATGGCACCCGTCAGTGAGGAAGTATCCGATCAGGAAATCCATGATTATATAGAGCGGATCCGATTGGAAAACTGGGATCGAACGGATATTAAGAGCCTGGAATCCGAGTTGAAGCGGGCTGAACAGCAGAACGAGCCGATCAAGGCCGCGGAAATTGCGATGGAGATTATAAAACGGAAAAAAGAATTAAAAGCGTAATCAGGTAGAGTTTGGATAGATTGTTGGAAGGAGGGGGACTTATGGCAGAGAAGAAACAACAGCCATCACGTTCTAAAGAAACTGAAAATCAGACGGAATTGACACTGGAGCAGGCCAAAGAGCAGGTCGTAGAGTTAGGGAAAAAACGCGGAATCCTCGCGTATGAAGAGGTGGCTGAGAAATTATCCAGCTTCGAACTCGACTCCGATCAAATGGATGAATTTTACGAGCACCTGAATGAACAGGGCGTAGAGGTCATCGGTGATTCTGAATCGGACCCTAGTATCAAGCAGCTCGATAAGGAAGAGGAATTCGACCTCAATGACCTGAGTGTACCTCCAGGTGTGAAAATCAATGACCCGGTCCGTATGTATCTGAAAGAAATCGGCCGCGTCAATCTATTATCAGCCAAAGATGAAATCAGTCTTGCCCAGCGTATAGAAAATGGGGATGAAGAAGCGAAAAGGGATCTGGCAGAAGCCAACCTTCGTCTCGTTGTAAGTATTGCCAAGCGTTACGTCGGCCGCGGCATGCTTTTCCTTGATCTAATCCAGGAAGGGAACATGGGTCTGATCAAAGCGGTAGAAAAATTCGATTACCGCAAAGGTTACAAATTCAGTACCTATGCTACATGGTGGATCAGACAGGCGATTACCCGTGCGATTGCCGACCAGGCACGTACCATCCGTATTCCGGTTCACATGGTGGAAACGATCAACAAACTGATCCGTGTGCAGCGGCAGCTTCTTCAGGATCTCGGCCGCGAACCGACACCAGAGGAAATTGCACAGGATATGGATCTTACACCGGATAAAGTCCGTGAAATCCTTAAGATTGCCCAGGAGCCCGTATCACTGGAAACACCGATCGGGGAAGAAGACGACTCCCATCTTGGTGATTTCATTGAGGACCAGGAAGCAACCTCCCCATCTGACCATGCCGCCTATGAACTATTGAAGGAACAGCTTGAAGACGTCCTGGACACACTGACAGATAGAGAAGAAAATGTCCTGCGCCTCCGTTTTGGACTTGATGACGGACGTACGCGAACACTCGAAGAGGTCGGAAAAGTGTTCGGAGTAACCCGGGAAAGAATCCGGCAGATCGAAGCGAAAGCTCTTCGTAAGCTGAGACACCCGAGCCGCAGCAAACGCCTGAAAGACTTTATGGAATAAGAACAGCCGTAGACTCAAGGTTCTTTTACAACGCCTATGTAGGAGGATCTTGAGTTTACCTGTGTTTTGGAGGAAAGTATGCAGGATGAGCGTACGAAAACCATCATTCATGAGATTCAGTACTGGAAAGAGAGCAGGCTTCTACCCGCGGAATACTGTGACTTTCTATTGGCGTTGTACACCAAAGGCGAGGAAGAAAAACCCGGCCATGCTCCTGTACAGACCGTACAGCTGCTGGTCCCGGCCTTTGTTCTGCTCAGCCTGTTTATGATACCCCTTACATTACTTGTCATTTATTTTACTCAAATGGGGTTCATAATGCAAACAGGGCTTTTGTCGTTTTTTGTAGGATCGGTATGGTTTATAAGTGGATGGTTACACTATAAACGGACCGACTGGTATTTGATACCTTTTGTGAACGGTTTGTTGATCCTTCTAATAATGTCCATCTTCGTAGTGGATCACTGGACAACATCCGTCCAGGCTGTCTACATAACGATGCTGTTTCATTTTCTTATCTGGATCAGCGTCGGAGTGTTTATGAAAATCAGGTTTTTATTATGGAGTGGCGTAACCGCTGTCATTTTGTGGATCATTTTCATTGTTTTATAAGTTTTCGGTGGTTAAGCCTTTAATAAGTAACGGTTTTCATATAAAATAAAAATAGTCGAATAGACGCGAAAAATTCATATAGGGAATACATAAGGAGGTTGCCATTCATGAGAAAGAACCCTGTGATCCCATTTGCAATTATCGCTGTACTGGGGATCGTAGCCATGATCATTGTTTCTTCTGCCGGTATCAACCAACGTGAAGCGATTCAAAGCGAGGAAGAAGGCGGAGGAGAACAGACGGAAGAAACTGCATCCGCTGATCCGGAAGAAATGTACCAGAACAAGTGTTCAAGCTGCCATGGCGGTGACTTGAGTGGAGGCGCAGGTCCGAATCTTCAGGAAGTCGGCTCCCGTTATTCAGCAGAAGAGATCCAGGACATTATCATCAATGGTAAAGGATCACAGATGCCTGCAGGTCTTTATACCGGTGAGCAGGCCACTCAGCTGGCAGAATGGCTCGCTGAGAAAAAATAAGAAGTACGTGAGAAGCTTTCTGCTGCTGTCAGAAAGCTTTTCTTTATGAGAGGAACGATTTTTTATGAATGTACATCAACTATCCGAACGGCTGGCAAAGGTAGCGGAATACCTGCCTGCTGGAGCAGTATTTGCTGATATAGGGTCTGATCATGCCTATCTGCCTTGTTATGTCTGTTTAAAGGATCCACAGGCACAAGCGATAGCCGGAGAGGTTAATCAAGGCCCTTATGACAGCGCCCTGAATGAAGTGAAAGCCCATGATCTTCAATCCAGGATCGATGTCAGATTGGGAGATGGTCTCGAAGTGATCCAGCCTGGAGAAGTTAAGCAGGTCACCATCGCCGGTATGGGAGGGCCGTTAATCCGGGATATTCTGGACAGAGGCAGGGATAAGTTAACCGCCGTTAACCGTATCGTCGCCCAGCCGAACATTGATGCACGCTCGATCCGTCAATGGTTTTACACGCATGGATACAGCCTGATTGACGAACAGATCATGGAAGAAGGCGGGCACATCTATGAAATCCTTGCAGCAGAAAAAGGGGACCCTGCCCTTGCTTATGAACCCGCCGACTTGGACAAAGAGCTTTGGCTCGGCCCTTACCTTATGAAGGAAAGGTCAGAAGCGTTTAGGAAGAAGTGGCACGAGGAAATGATCAAGAAGGAATATATCCTGGATCAAATGCAGAAGGCTTCCACTGTGGATGAAGTGAAAGTGGACACGCTTCAAAAGGAAATGAAATGGCTGCAGGAGGTTTTATCAAAATGAATAAAGTAACGGCCGGGGAAATCATAAAAACATTGGAAACATGGGCACCAAAAAGCTTTGCTTATGACTGGGACAACGTAGGGCTGCAGGTGGGCAGCCTGAACAAGCCGGTGCAGAATGTCATGGTAACGCTTGATGTTGTTGAAAGTGTAGTGGATGAGGCGGTTGAAAAAAAGGTGGATCTTATCATTGCCCATCATCCCCTGTTATTTGTGAAACTTCATCAAATCAATGTGGATACGCCAAAAGGACGGATAGTCCAGAAGCTTCTGAAACACGATATTACGGTGTATGCGGCGCATACGAACCTGGATGTTGCAGAAGGCGGAGTGAATGATGTGATGGCAGACCTTCTCGATGTTAAAAACCGCCGGCCTTTGATTCCGACAGAAACGGAAAAGCTTGTGAAACTGGCTGTTTTTGTCCCTGATTCCCACCTGGAAGCTGTAAGGGATGCGGTGAGCGAAGCAGGGGCAGGTTTTATTGGTGATTACAGCCACTGTACCTATCAGGTTTCCGGTGAAGGGACGTTCAAACCTCAAGAGGGTACAAACCCTTATCTTGGGGAGCAGGGCCGCTTGGAGCAGGTCCAGGAGAAACGTTTGGAAACCATCGTTCCACAGGATAAGCTGTCTAAAGTTCTTGAAGCGATGGAAAAAGCCCACCCGTATGAGGAAGTGGCTTATGATCTTTATCCTCTTCTCAATGAAGGCAGGACCCTCGGAATTGGAAGAGTGGGCCGGCTGGACGAGCCCATTTCCCTCCAGGATTTTGCTGACAAAGTGAAGGAGCGTTTCGACGTCCCTCATGTGCGTGTGGCAGGGAAAATGGGGAACACCGTTCAAACGGTCGCCGTTCTGGGTGGAAGTGGAGAAAAATATATTCATAAGGCTAAGAGAAGCGGAGCTGACGTATATGTGACCGGAGATATGACCTTCCATATGACTCAGGACGCTGTGGAGATGGGCTTAGATGTGATTGATCCCGGTCACCATGTGGAGAAAGTGGTCTGCGTAAAAGTACAGCAGTATCTGGAGGAACGCTGCAATAAAGATGGAGCCTTGAACATCCTGGTGTCCGAAGTGGATACAGAGCCCTTTATAATCCAGTAAAAAAGGATGAAAGCGGGAAGCTTTCATCCTTTTTATTATCGTTTCACTTTTTTGCGTGCTCTTACAGGAGGGAGGATTTTCTTCTGCTCGACCTTGGATTCACGAATCCAGGTAGCATCGTCCTCATGGTCAAACTGCTCAATGAACTTGATCACTTCTTTTGTGATCGGTGTTGGCGTGGAAGCACCGGCGGTAACGGCTACTTTATGAACACCTTCCAGCCATTCCAGCTGTATTTCGGTTACATCAGCAATCCGGTAGGCGGTGGTTCCGGCCTTTTCTTTGGATACCTGGGCAAGCCTGTTGGAGTTATTACTCATCGGGTCACCAACAACGAGCGTCAAATCGGCTTCACCCGCCTGTTCTGACACAGCTTCCTGGCGTACCTGTGTAGCCATGCAGATTTCCTGCTGTTTCTCAAGCTGAGGGAACTTTTCCTTGGCTTTTTCCATGACATCATAGACGTCCCATTGACTCATCGTCGTCTGGTTGGTAATCATAAGCTTATCATGATCCAGCTCCAGATTCTCGACATCCTCCTCTGTCTGTACAAGGTGGACCTTCCCGGGAGCGACGCCCATCGCCCCTTCCGGCTCAGGGTGTCCTTTTTTACCGACGTAGATGACTTCAAATCCTTCCGCAACTTTTTTGCGGATCAGGTTATGGGTGTTGGTAACATCCGGACATGTAGCATCAAGAACAGTCAGTCCTTTATCGCGGGCCCTTTCCTTCACCTGCGGGGAAACGCCGTGGGCCGTGAAAATAACCGTACCTTCATGAATACCTTCCAGCATATCGCTGCGGTTTTTACCATCGACAGTGATGATGCCTTCTTCTTTGAAGGCTTCGGTCACATGGGAGTTATGGACAATCATACCTAATATATAAATCGGGCGCGGCAGATTCTGGTCTTTTGAGGCATTTCTCGCAATGACCATGGCATCTACGACTCCGTAACAATAACCGCGAGGGGCGATTTTAATAACTTCCATTGATTAACGTCCTCCTCTTTATCCAATCGAACAACTTTTAAGATACCATCTTCATTATAAAGGGTAAAGCGTAAGTTGACAAAGAAAGCGGTGGTCAGACAACGTTATCGTGCAATTTAGGGCGCACTCTATTATAATAGGGAAGGAACATTTTACATTAAAGGAGAACGGACATGAGTAAGCATACTTTTGAACAATACGCAATTTCCTCTACAGTAAGCAGAATTGTAGAAGGTTTGGGCTTTAAACAGCCGACGCCGATCCAGCAGCAGGTGCTGCCGCCGGCATTAAGAGGGGAAAGTTTGATCGGACAATCCCACACTGGATCCGGTAAGACACATGCCTATCTGCTGGCTTTATTCAGCCGGATGGATGAGAATGCCGATGCCGTACAGTTTGTCATTACAGCACCAACACGTGAACTGGCCATCCAGATTCATGAAGAAGTGAAAAAAGCCGTGAAGCACGCAGGTAAACAAGAGATTTGGCGGTCCAAGCTGTTGATCGGTGGAACGGATAAACAGAAGATGGTGGAGAAACTGGCTTCCAATCCGCCGCACATTGTCGTAGGAACACCGGGCCGTATACTCGATATGGTCAAAGAGGAAGCGGTAGACCTTTATCAAGCCAAATCGTTCGTTCTGGACGAAGCGGATTTAATGCTGGACCTCGGATTTATCGAAGAAGTGGATCAGATTCTTGTTCGCATGGCCGAAGACGTGCAAATGCTTGTTTTCTCTGCAACCATTCCTGAACGGCTGCAGCCATTCCTGAAGAAGTACTTGACCAATCCGGTCCATATTCAAATCGAGGATGATAAGCCATCTCCGGAAACGATGGAGCACCGGTTGATTCCTCTCCGGCATAAACAGCCTGGAGAAGTGATCATGGATATCACGAAGGCGATTCAACCTTATCTGGCCATTATTTTCACGAATGGCAAAGGTCTTGCAGACGAATTGGCGGAGGATTTGATGAGTCGTGGTTTGGAAACAGGCATCCTTCACGGAGGCTTGTCCCCGCGAGAGCGTAAAAGAGTCCTGAAAGAAATCCAAAACCTCCGTTATCAATACATCGTAGCGACCGACCTTGCTGCGCGTGGGATTGATATCCAGGGTGTGAGCCACGTCATCAACGCCCAGATGCCGAAGGAAGAGGAATTCTATATACACCGTGTCGGACGTACAGCAAGGGCCGGGCTGGAAGGTACAGCAATCAACCTCTATCAGGAAACCGATCTTCCATTGATCCAGAAGCTTGAGAAGAAGGGGTTGTCTTTCCAATTCTATGAAGTGAAACAAGGGGAATGGAAAGAAGTGAATGCCTATAATGAGCGGCAGATCCGTGAAAAGAAAGAAACGGATCTGGATAAACAGGCGAAACAGCTCGTCCGCCGTCCGAAAAAGGTGAAGCCGGGCTATAAGAAAAAGATGAAAAAGCAGGCGGAACAAAATAAACGCAGATTGAAGCAGAACCGCTTTAAAAAGAAATAAGAAAGGGTCGAGATCGTCATGGTTAAAATTGGTTCACACGTATCAATGAAAGGGAAGAAAATGCTTCTTGGCGCAAGTGAAGAGGCAGCTTCCTACGGATCCGGCACATTTATGATATATACAGGCGCCCCTCAAAATACGCGCCGCCGTCCAATTGAAGAATTGAATATCGAGGCAGGTCAGGAGCATATGAAGGCCAATGGTATTCAGGATATTGTCGTGCATGCTCCCTATATCATAAATGTAGGTAACACGACCAAGCCGGAAACCTTTCAACTGGGTGTTGATTTCCTGCGCAGCGAAATAGAGCGCACAGAAGCGCTTGGAGCAGGACAAATCGTTCTTCACCCGGGGTCCCACGTGGGGCAGGGAGTGGAAAAGGGTCTTCCGAAAATTATTGAAGGGCTGAATGAAGTCCTTCATAAAGATCAAAATGTCCAGATTGCCCTGGAAACGATGGCCGGCAAAGGTTCCGAAATTGGAAGAAGTTTTGATGAGCTTGCGCAGATTATTGATGGTGTCACATTGAACGAAAAGCTTTCCGTCTGTATGGATACGTGCCACATTCATGACGCAGGCTACAATGTAGTGGAGGATTTTGATGGTGTGCTGAACGAGTTTGATAAAATTGTCGGACTGGACCGCCTGAAAGTCATTCACGTCAATGATAGTAAGAACATTCAGGGAGCAGCCAAGGACCGCCATGAAAATATCGGCTTCGGTCATATCGGCTTCGATGCCCTTCATCAGGTGATTCATCACCCGCAGTTGAAGGATCTTCCAAAAATTTTGGAAACCCCGTACGTGGGGGAAGATAAGAAGAACAAAAAGCCTCCGTATCGATTTGAAATCGATATGGTTAAGCAAGGGACGTTTGATCCGGACCTTAAAGAAAAGATTCTAAAACAGTCATAAGAAAAAGGCGGGGGTGCTGAACCTTCCGCCTTTTTTTATTTCAGCCAGTCCTCGACCCCGTACTCCTCTGCCAGTTTATGAAGCAGTTTATTTACAGAGCGGGCTGTGTCTGCGGAGGTCAGCCCGGCCAGTTTCTTCAACATTTTCTTCCGGCCATTCTTTTCAAAAGGGTTTTCCTTATTTTTTTTCAACGCTTGAACAATAGCCTGTGCCTCTCCCTCGGTAATCGGTATCCGATACTTTGTGCTGTATTGAAGCAGTTCTTTGACGGTTAACTGCTTCAATTTCTGGGTAATGAACTGTTGGGCCATCTTCTTCATCATGTCATCACCTTTTTCCACTGTTTCATACACCTTATGAATTGTGGGAATGATGTGTGTTTTACAAATCATTCACGTGTGAGTAGATAAATTGAAATCAAACACCCATTCGGTTAAGATGGCGCAATGGGTTTCATGGGCTCTTATGGTAAAGGAAGAGTCACGGGAAGGAGTGAACAGAATGAGGGATCAAAAACCAATCATTCGAACGGTCTTTGCTATGCTGTTAATGAGTCTTGTCTTTATAACTTATCATCAATGGCATCAAAACGAACAGCAGGCATTGGCAGATGAAAATAAAACGTTGGAGCAGAACAAGGAAAAGCTTGAGGGAGATAAGGAAAAGCTGTCTTCTGTCAACGACTATTTGAAGGAGCAGTCTTCAGAGAATAAACAAAAAAATGGATATCTGACATGGCCGGGGATCGAAGACCAGGCTGATATTCTGGTACAGGAAAGTGAGGGAGCCTTCAAGAAGGCCTGGGCCATGTATTTAGTGAAGGAGTCCAAACGCTATGATTTGGATCCATACCTCGTTTATGAGTTGTTGAAGGTGGAAACGGGTGGGACATTTGACCCTGAGCTTGTAGGACCTGAAACAAAGTATGGACGCGCCTACGGCATGTCCCAGTTCATGAAGAATACAGCGCCGTGGATTGCGGATATGGCTGGTCTTCCCTATGAAGAGGAGCTGCTGTTTGATCCTTACTATTCCATGCAGTTATCTCTGGTTTATCTGGATTATTTAAACAGCCGTTATCAAAACTGGGACGAGGCATTAACCGCTTATCACAGGGGAATGTCCGGTCTTGAACAGTATAAAAGTGAACATGGACATGCGGAGAGCTGGTATGCCGTAGAGATTCAGGAAAACGCTGAAGCTCATACGACACTGGCTTCAGCTGAATAATGGTAAAACCGGATGAACTCATCCGGTTTTTTTTCTGCCATCAAATCCCTTCGTTAAATACAAGAGAAACGTCACATAATATAGGTGATTCTCCATACAGAAAGTGAGGGAATTCGCATGTACGATCCAAAAGAAACTGTTGAGAATCAAACAGAAAATGCTCCCCATCACGGGGACGCACGGGAACAGGTTCATGAAGATGAGCCGACAACGGAGCAGGTGCTGGATGAAGCGTTTGATGAAATCCAGGACAGCGATTTAAGAAAAGAATCCGGGTATGACAAGGTGGAATCCGTGGATGACCATGGCCGCGGTCCTTATCAGCCTGTTTATGGCGACAGTTATGAAGAGGAATTTGCTCAGGAGGCTGCTGTCGGTCCCATTGATGAACCAATGAATAATGGTGAGCAGGAAACGACGATGGAGGATGATGTGAAAGTAGGAATGGGCTGGCTAGGATTATCGGCCGCTATTCTTTCCTTCTTTTTTGCTCCACTGATTCTCGGTGCCGCCGGGATTATTCTTGGGATTGTCGGGAAGAGAAGGGGAGCCGATACTCTTGGAAACACGGCGATCATTATCAGTGTCGTTTCCATCGCCTTTTCTCTTTTCTTCGCTCCGTTTATCAATTTCCTGTAAAAAAAAGGGTGGACCATTATGGTCCACCCTTTTTATCTTAGGATTGCTGCTGTTCAAGCTTTTTCTGGCGCTCTTTCTCATAATGCTCTTCAGCAAGTTTATCTACTTCTTTTTTAAGCTCTTCGACCATGATGTCCTCAGGCACTTTCCGGATGATTTCTCCGTGACGGAAGAGAAGGCCTTCCCCGCGGGCACCGGCGATACCGATATCAGCTTCACGGGCCTCGCCTGGTCCATTGACTGCGCACCCAAGAACAGCTACTTTAATAGGAGCCTTGATGCTCTGGATGTATTCCTCGACCTCGTTGGCGATGGAAATCAAGTCGATTTCAATACGACCGCATGTCGGGCAGGAAATCAGCGTAGCAGCGTTGGACGCAAGTCCGAAAGTCTTCAGAAGTTCCTTCGCTACTTTTACTTCCTCTACAGGATCAGCACTTAAACTGATTCGGACGGTGCTTCCGATTCCTTTACTCAGAATGGCACCAAGACCGGCCGCACTTTTTACTGTACCTGCGAAAAGCGTCCCGGATTCTGTAATACCAAGGTGAATCGGGTAATTGAAAGCGGCCGCTGCTTTTTCATAGGCTTCAATCGCCAGTTTGACATCAGAAGCTTTCAAGGAAACGATGATGTCGTGGAAGTCGAGATCTTCAAGAATTTTAATGTGGTGAAGGGCACTCTCAACCATTCCATCAGCCGTTGGATAACCGTATTTTTCAAGGATG
Organism: Halobacillus sp. AWH4_228; assembly: GCF_056158365.1. Taxonomy (NCBI): domain Bacteria; kingdom Bacillati; phylum Bacillota; class Bacilli; order Caryophanales; family Bacillaceae; genus Halobacillus; species Halobacillus sp. AWH4_228. The sequence continues at coordinate 1,635,323 of NZ_JBSWTE010000001.1, forward strand.
TGACGCTCAAGGGAACCGGCGTTGACTCCAATACGGATAGGGATGCCTTTTGCTTTTGCTGCTTTTACGACAGCTTCAACTTTTTCGCGCTTCCCAATGTTCCCCGGGTTGATCCGGATTTTATCCGCCCCGCCTTCGATCGCTTTCAATGCTTTCTTATAATCGAAGTGAATATCAACAACAAGCGGGATATTGATGCGTTTTTTGATTTCAGGGATGGCGTCAGCAGCACGATCGTCAGGGCAGGCCACACGGACGACCTGGCATCCGGCTTCCTCCAGACGCTTGATCTCAGCTACAGTAGCCTCCACATCATGGGTCTTCGTCGTGGTCATGGACTGAATGACAACTTCATCAGAACCACCTATAGTAAGGTCCCCGACCTTCACGGGACGTGTATCTTTTCTGTGCGTAATTGGCATGAATATCGCTCCTTTAAATTAAAAAAAGGGTTGCAGGATGTTTTTCCAATCTTCATTATAAGGCTAATGGCCGGAAATGAGAAGTAAGGACTCTTAAAAGCCCTGGATTTCACGTAAAGTTTGTGTAAACAGATTGGATTTCCTCGACGTGAAAAGTATATCACGAGAGGAAACGGAAGAAAATTGTTATCATTTGAAACATAGCACCACAGTTGTTCGTATGTATAGTAATAGAAGAGAGGGTGAGCGGTTATGCTTCAAACAGACTGGATAGCACTCCTGATTACATTTTTAGGAACAATGTTCCTGATTGGTGAGCTGCTTGTTAACATGCGTGGGGTTTTCGCTGTGCTGGGGCTTGGATTTATTACCGTGTTTTTTTCCAGTTACCTGGCTGTCGATATGTTCATTATTATGATGTTTGTGTACTTTCTAGGTCTTACACTTATGATTATTGATGGAAAGCTGATTAATGATGGAACACTTGCCACTATAGGTGCAGCAGCGATGATTACAGCTGTTGGTTTCAGTGCGCCTAACTGGACGGCGGGATTATACAGTGTCATTGGTGTTATTGCCGGAGGCTTTTCTGCCCTCATTTTCCTCAAGGTTTTTAAGCGCAGAAACATGTGGAACAAAATGGCGTTGAATGATCAGATGACCTCGGAGATGGGCTATAATTCCATGAATGAATCCTATCAGAAGCTTTTAGGGAAAACGGGGTCTGCGCAGACAGATATGCGTCCTTCCGGTACGATAGAGGTAGATGGAGAGGATTACAGCGCTGTCTCGAACGGCCAGTGGATTTACAAAGGAGAGCCGGTAACGGTCGCTTCTGTCGACGGGACTAAAATCATGGTCAAAAAGGTTCAGAATTAACAATTGTTCACATATTCTTCATCGTTTATTAACACTTCATTGTCATAATTTATTTGGATGATTATTCAAATGACAATGGAGTGTTTTCTAATGAACGTTAAAAGAAAGACCGGCTTATTAAAATTTACACGGGGCGGATGGCCTCTTCAGGTAAGACTGACGCTCCTGATTATTTTACTTGTCCTTCTCTCTGTATTTGCAACAGGTTTTTTTTCCTATACGAAAGCAGAGGAAAACCAGCTGGCTCTTGTGCAGGACCGGTTGGAACGAGAGCTGCTCGTGGTTCAGGATGTAGCGCAGCAATTGATGTATGCCTTCGTAGGGGATCAGAAGGAATTCGATCAGCGTTTTCAAGGCTATGCAGATGCACAGAAAGCTCAGATGCAGCAGGATGGTCTGACAGCGGATGCATACCTGTTCACTGAACAAGCTGTGTATTCCTATCCAGACTTGACTCCTGTTCTTTCTTTTACCGAAGAGGAAGTAGAGGAGGTTTTAAGTAAGGAAAATGGCACAGAACAGTGGACGACAAATGGAGAATCGTTTGTGTATTCGTTTGCTCCTGTCCAGGAGCTGCAGGGGATCTATGTTCTTGGTGTGGCGGAAGAGGATATTATGAAAGAAGTCGATCAAATGGCCTGGTATACGTTTTTGATTGGAGCTGGGACAGCGGTTGTAGCTGGAGTCATGGTTTCCTATATCATTCGAAAGACTGTCCGCCCCCTCAAACAGCTGGAGGAAATGATGGGGAAGATTGGCAGCGGTGTGATCGGGGAGGCATCGGCTGTAAAAACGAGCCTGCCGGAGGTCCGGTCATTAAAAAGGAGTTATGAAAAGTCCATTACCACTATTGTGGATATTCTGTCTACGGTAAAAGCAGCCGTCCAAAACCTTGATCAAGGGGGAAGCCGCATGGATGAATCAGCGCGGGTTCTTGATCAATCCCAGCGGGCGTTAAAGGAAGAGCTTCTTAAAGTAGATAGAACTGCTGCTGAAACAGAAGGATTTATGGAGGATCAGCAGGAAGTCTTTCGTGAACTTTCTCAAGTTTTCTCCCACTTGAAATCAGCCATGGATCACATGATGGAGAGACAGGGACAAATGAACCAGTCGGCTGCTTCCGGTAATGATGGGGTGGATCGCGTGGAAAGTTCCTATATTAGTATAAGAAGAGAACTGACAGAAATGTCATCAAGAGTAGAATCCTTTCAGAGCTATATGCATTCGGTACAGGATTCAGGAGCTAAAATCCAGGAGCTGGCTGAACAGACGAGGATGCTTGCTTTAAATGCTTCCATTGAGGCAGCGAGAGCCGGAGATCATGGCCGGGGATTTGCTGTTGTAGCCAGGGAAGTGGGTAAGCTGGCCGATCTTTCCCGGAACACGGCCTTGAACATCGATCAGCGAATGGCGGATCTGATCGAGCTTGGATCTGACTTTTCCAGACAGTTTCAACGTCTTTCTGTTGAAATGAATGATCAGCAGAAGCAAATGGATATTTCAAAAGCAGCTTTTCGAGATCTTTCCTCTGGAATGGAAACGTTCAACGTACAATTAGAATCCGCATACCTTCATTTGGTGGATGGAGAAGAAGTGATGCCCCGGATGCAGAAGGTCATAAAAGGGATGGACCGCCTGACAAGGGACCAGTCCTTGTCCATTGACCATTTAACCCAGGCATCAGACTGGCAGGAGGAAAATGTGAGAATGACGGAGGAATTCATAAGAGAATTGGTCGTACTGACCCAGGAACTGTCCGACATGATTACAACTAAACAGTTGGTTTATGAAGGTGGGGAGAATGTTTCTGAGCCTCATGCTTCTTAAACATCGAGCGTTTGAAAATACCTGTACATAAAGAAGGCTTCCTTGTAAAAGGGGGTCTTTTTGTTATGGAACAGACAGAGATGCATGAGAGCTAAGGAAATCACCATCCCAGGTTAGTTTGTGTGAGAAAAAACGGCAATGTAAATTTAATGTTAAGTTTTCTATTACATCTTTACAAAAGAATCATAGTTCGTTAATAATGGATGAGGTGTTTTAAAGAGAGACATACAGAAATTTTGGATGAGGAAAGGGTGGAAAACATGGAAATCGATGTGCAGCAGATGATATTCGAATTCATCGGCGGGCTAGGTATTTTCCTGTTTGGAATTAAATTTATGGGGGACGGCCTCCAAAAAGTAGCCGGAGACCGTTTGAGGGAACTTTTAGACCGTTTTACCAGCAATCCGTTAATGGGTGTCATTGCCGGTGCCGTAGTGACGATTCTCGTTCAAAGTAGTTCTACAACAACCGTTTTGACTGTCGGATTGGTTAACGCTGGATTTATGACCTTTAGACAAGCTATCGGTGTTATAATGGGTGCCAATATTGGGACGACATTTACTGCATTCATTATTGGTATTGATATTAAAGAGTATGGACTGCCGATCCTGGCTCTAGGTGCCCTGTTAATTTTCTTCTTTAAGAATAAGAAAGTATCCAATATCGGCCAGACCGTTTTTGGACTCGGTGCTTTATTCTTTGGTCTTGAATTAATGAGCGGAGGAATGAAGCCGCTGCGTTCCCTTGAAGCATTCAGGGAACTGACACTCAGTATGAGTGAGAACCCGGTACTTGGTGTCGTGATCGGTACACTGTTCACAGTAATCGTACAGAGTTCCAGTGCCACGATCGGTATTCTGCAAGGACTGTTTGGAGAAGGCCTTGTAGATATACAGGCATCTCTGCCGGTACTTTTCGGAGATAACATTGGAACAACCATCACAGCTGTCATTGCAGCGGTTGGAGCAAGTGTAGGGGCGAAGCGTGCGGCTTTTGTACACGTGATTTTCAACGTGCTCGGTGCTACCGTTTTCCTCATTCTATTGAAGCCTTTTACCTTATACGTCGAGTGGCTCCAGAACTATATGGACCTTGGACCGGAGATGACCATCGCTTTCGCGCATGGGTCGTTTAACATTGCCAACACGGTGGTCCAGTTCCCGTTCATCGCTGTTCTGGCGTGGATCGTTGTTAAACTCGTACCAGGGAATGATTCCCTGATTGAATTCAAGCCTCAGCATCTGGACCCAATCTTTATCGAGCAGTCTCCTTCTCTTGCGCTTGATCAGGCGAAGGAAGAAGTGATCCGCATGGGCGAATATGCCTATAAAGGATTGGAAGAAACGAGTCTGTATTTAAACAATAAACAGCAGAAGCATTCAGAAATTGCGATGCAGATTGAAGATGCATTGAACAACCTCGATCGGAAAATCACCGATTACCTGGTTGATCTTTCTCAAGCATCGCTTACGGACGAAGAAAGCCGGAAACACTCAGCTCTTATGGATTCTGTCCGTGATCTGGAACGGATCGGGGATCACTTTGAGAATATCATCGAGCTCATCGATTATAAGAATTCCAACAAAGTAAATCTTACTGCTCAAGCTGTCGACGACTTAAATACAATGTTCGATCTGACATTGATGACAGTGAAGCAGGCAACAAAATCCCTTGAAAACATGAGCCGTGAGGAAGCACTCGCTGTTGTCCAGAAGGAAAATGAACTGGACCGGATGGAACGAAGCTATCGCAAGAAACACATCATCCGTCTGAATGAAGGAGTATGTACAGGACAGGCCGGTATCGTCTTTGTAGATATGATCAGTAATCTCGAACGGATCGGAGATCACGCTGTGAATATCGCAGAAGAAGTACTGGGAGAAAAAGATAGTCTGTAATGAACGAGGTGAAAGCTTACCAAAGCTTTCACCTTTTTTTATAAAAATCCTTGCCGAGTCGTTCATTGCATGGTATATTATTTTTGTCGCTGAAAACGGAACGGGAAAATATGTTGACACAGTGATACATAAATGGTATATTAATTAAGTCGCTTACAGAGCGAATATGGCGGTGTAGCTCAGCTGGCTAGAGCGTACGGTTCATACCCGTGAGGTCGTGGGTTCGATTCCCTCCACCGCCACCATACATATGATCTTATCTATAAACATGGCGGTTGTGGCGAAGTGGTTAACGCACCGGATTGTGGTTCCGGCATTCGTGGGTTCGATTCCCATCAGCCGCCCCATGTGGACCCTTAGCTCAGCTGGTTAGAGCTATCGGCTCATAACCGATCGGTCGCAGGTTCGAGTCCTGCAGGGTCCACCATATAGATTCCGGAGGAGTACCCAAGTTTGGCTGAAGGGAGCGGTCTTGAAAACCGCCAGGGGGTTTACGCCCCGCGGGGGTTCGAATCCCTCCTCCTCCGCCATCTTTTCTTTTTTTATAAAGGGATATCTAAAACAGCATAGTTTTATGGCTCGGTAGCTCAGTCGGTAGAGCAACGGACTGAAAATCCGTGTGTCGGCGGTTCGATTCCGTCCCGAGCCACCATTGATTGAATGAACAAGCGGTATGCTTGTTTTTTTTATGTTTAAGACCGATACATAAGGGAATTTATAATACCGGAAGATATTCCATTTCACTGCCTTGCAAATCAGTTGCAACAGGCAGGTCTGTTTGATAATGTAAAACGAGAGGCAGAGGCTTCTTATTTTACATACTATTTTAAAGGAGGAGTTACATTATGGCTAAATTTGAACTACCAGAACTACCTTACGCATACGATGCATTGGAACCAACGATCGATAAGGAAACAATGAACATTCACCATACGAAGCACCACAACGGATATGTTACCAAGCTGAACAACGCTCTTGAAGGACATGCTGATCTTCAGGACAAATCATTGGAAGAGCTTCTTTCCAACAACCTTTCAGCTGTACCGGAAGATATCCGCACTGCTGTGCGCCGTAATGGCGGTGGTCATGCCAACCACAGTCTTTTCTGGACGATCATGTCTCCAAACGGCGGCGGTGAGCCGGCGGGTGATCTAGCTACTCAGATCAACGACACATTCGGAAGCTTTGATCAATTCAAAGAAAAATTCGAAACGACAGCAACCGGCCGTTTCGGTTCAGGCTGGGCATGGCTTGTAGTCAATAATGGCAGCCTGGAAGTGATTGATACACTAAACCAGGATTCTCCGATCATGGAAGGTAAAACACCTATCCTTGGCCTGGACGTATGGGAGCATGCGTACTACTTGAACTACCAGAACCGCCGTCCGGATTATGTTTCTGCATTCTGGAATGTTGTAAACTGGGATGAAGTAGCGAAGCGCTTCGATGCAGCTAAATAATCGTATGAAGAATAGGTGAGAGAGGGACGGATATTTCCGTCCCTCTCTTTTTGTATATCTCCATATGTTCTGAAAACACTAAAGGAGAACATAAAGGAGACATGCATATGATGAGTAAGCTGCGCACATGGCTGAGCCGCGAAAACGTTTCTAGAGATTTATTATTGTTACTTCTCATTGGAGGCTTGTACTCCCTCGGAATATTCTTATCCAGTACCTTTGTGAACATATACTTATGGAAGCAGTCCAACAGCTACACGGATATCGCTCTTTATAACCTCAGCATATACATTTTTCAGCCGCTTACCTTTATCGTTGCGGGACGGTGGGCGAAAAAGATGGACCGTGTCATTGTGCTGCGAACAGGAGTAACAGTCCTTTCGTTATTTTTCCTGACTGTTCTGGTGGTGGGGGAACGGGCGGCTTCCTTCAACTTGATGCTCGGTGCCCTGCTCGGAATCGGTTACGGTTTTTACTGGCTTGCTTATAACGTTCTGACTTTTGAAATTACAGAGCCGGATACACGAGATTTTTTTAACGGCTTTCTCGGTGTCCTGCAGTCGCTTGGCGGTATGACAGGACCCCTTTTGGCCGGCTTTATTATTTCACGCCTCAATAACTTTACCGGGTATACAGTGATTTTCAGTGCTTCGTTTGCCTTATTTATTGTAGCCGTGCTGGTGAGTTTTGGATTATCAAGAAGAAGAGCACGGGGGAATTTTTCTTTCCGGCGGATTGTAACCGAGCGGAAGCATAATGTGGACTGGAAACGTATTTTAAATGCTCATGTAGCCCAGGGATTCAGAGAGGGGACTTTTTTGTTTGCTGTATCCATTTGGATTTTCCTGCTGACAAAAAATGAACTGTCTCTCGGAGTTTTTAATTTGGTTTACTCCGGTTTTTCATTTATGTTTTATTTTCTTGTGAGCAGATGGGTGAAACCGAAGCGGAGGAAAACATCGATCTTTATTTCAGGCCTCTGCTTATATGTCAGTGTCATCATCCTTCTATTCAGCAGCACGATGCCGCTGCTTTTATTGTACGCCGCTGTTGCCGGAGTCTTTTTTCCTTTGTTGTACGTGCCCTACGTGTCTCTCACCTATGATGTCATCGGGAGATCGTGGAATGCGGCTGAGATGCGGATCGAATATATCGTAGTTCGGGAAATTTTTTTGAATATGGGGAGAGTTCTATCCATCCTCGTTTTTTTAGGGGCCATTACATTTATTCCTCCGGAAACGGGGATTCCTTACATTCTGCTTCTTGTCGGCGGAGGACACTTCCTGATTTACTTTTTCATTCGAGGTATTGATTCGAAACCTCCCCGAGTGACACATAATTGAAACCAAACACCCATGAGCTTCTTCTATTCTCAGGACCTGAAGAAATGGTATAATAGCAGAAGGATTTTGAAAGAAGGAGAGGAGTTCATGGGGAAAAACAAACGACATAAAGATAATACACACCTTCCCTTTCGGTTGAACGTGGTGTTTTTTATTGTGTTCGTCTTATTTGCCGGAATCATTCTGCAGCTTGGAGTTGTTCAAATATTGAATGGCGAAGAAGCACAGGATGAAATTGACCGCACTGAAAATACAACAACGACCATTTCTGTGCCGCGGGGTGAAATGTATGATCGTAATGGTCAGGTGATTGTTGATAATGAACCGTTATACTCGATTACGTATACACCACCCAAAGGGGTGCAGGGCGGAGATAAGCTGGAACTTGCTCAGACATTGTCCTCTTATATTGACATGGACTATGAAAGTCTGACAGATCGTGACCTGAAGGAATATTTCTACCTGCAGAATGAGCAGGAGGTCCGAGATCGTGTAGAGGATCAAGTGACAGAAGATATGGATAACGGCGATGTATATCAGCTGCAGTTGGACAGCATTACAGAAGAAGAGATCTCCGGCTACGATAATCAGACGAAAGAAGTCATCGCTGTGAAAAAGGAGCTTGATCAGGCGTATTCCCTGGCGCCGCATGTAATTAAGAATTCAGACATTACAGAAGCGGAATATTCCGCGGTGGCAGAAAACCTGGCGAAGCTTCCAGGCGTGAATGTAACTTCAGACTGGGAACGTACTTATCCGTATGAGTCCACGTTTCGCAGTTACCTCGGAAGTATCACATCAAGTGAGCAGGGTCTCCCTAAGGATGATCTTGATTATTACATGTCTCTGGATTACAGCCGCAATGACCGTGTTGGTACAAGCGGACTTGAACAGGAATATGAGGATGTTCTCCGGGGGACGAAGGAAAAGGTCCAGTATGAAACGGACAGCAACAACACCGTCATCAATTCCAAAGTCATCCGTGAAGGACAGGCAGGAAAAGACCTGCAATTGACCATTGATATGGAGCTTCAGGAAGAAGTGAATAAAATCGTCCAGGAAGAGCTTCAATCAGCCATCGTCAATGCGCCTTCTCTAAACCGTCATCTGGAGAATGCCATTGCTGTCGTTTCCAATCCGCAGACAGGAGAAATTCTGGCGATCAGCGGACAGACCTACAACCGCAGTCCGGAAGAAGGAGAGGACCGCTTCACAGACACTTCCCATCAGGCGTTATACAATGCCTATATGCCGGGGTCAACGGTTAAGGGGGCAACAGTTCTGACAGGTCTTCATGAAGGTGTCGTTACACCGAATACATGGATCAATGACAAACCTATTACAATAGCCGGCAGCCAAAAAGCATCATACACGTCGGGGATCGGATCTGTTAACGATATAGCTGCCCTGCAGCAATCCTCCAACGTCTACATGTTTTTCCTGGCTATGTATCTTGGTGGAGAAACAAGCAATCAATATAATATGAATGCTTTGAAACTGGAAGATGAAACGTTAGACAAGTTCGTTTACAATTTCAACCAGTTCGGGCTGGGCGTCACCACTGGAATTGACTTTCCGTATGAGGCAACTGGAGTCAATGGTACACTTCAAAACCCTGGGGAAATCCTTGACTTTTCCATCGGGCAGTTCAATACGTATACAGCGATGCAGTTGAATCAATACGTCTCGACAATTGCAAATGGCGGCGACCGTATACGTCCGAGTCTCGTCAACAGTGTCCACGAACCATCCAGCAGCGAGGGACTCGGTCCGGTTTATAAAGATTATACGCCGGAGGTGCTGAACCAGCTTGATATGGATTCGTCCTATATTGAGCGTGTACAGGAAGGCTTCAGGCAGGTGGCCCAGACGAGCGAAGGAACGGCGAGTTCCATATTCTCGAAGCAGCCCTATGCCCAGTATGATATGGCTGTGAAGACAGGTACGGCACAGGCGTCTAAAACAGTTTTCAGTGAAGATGGAGAGAGAACCACCTACGATGAGCTTCTGAACAAAACTTTGGTCGGCTATGCTCCATCGGATAATCCGGAAATTGCCTTTTCCATCATTTCTCCTTACCTGGGAGAAGGGGCAACAAGTACGTTCAACATCAGCAATAACATTGGTGCCCGGATTGGTGAGGCGTACTTCGAGCTGAAAGAAGCACGGGAAAATGGTACCGCTGACGAAGGACCGGATGAACAAGAGAATAACAACGGAGAAGATGCAGAAACTGAGGAGTGATACACAACGTATCACTCCTTTTTTTATACGAAGACGGAGAAATATAGCGTAAAAATAAGTCATTTCCCAATCTTTTTCGCTAAAAAACCTCAATTTACAAAACCTTTACGTTTCATTCATATGTTATTAAAACTCCGTCGTTAGTATATAAAATGTGAGTTGGCCAAGCGGCCGGCAGCATTAAATATTTATAAATAATAGGGGGAGAAAGAAATGAAAAACTTCAAGAGTTTAGCATTAATGCTTGCATTCATCCTTGTAGTAGGAGTGCTTGCAGCATGTGGTGGTTCCGAGGAAGGCAACACAGAAGAACAGGACAGCACAAGCGGTGAAGGTTCTGGAGAAGAAAGCTCCGAAGAAGTATCCGGCCCAATCGACATTGATGGTTCTTCTACTGTGTTCCCGATCATGGAAAACTTAACTTATTCCTATCAGCAGGAACAACCGGAAGTTGACGCAACATTGAACTCTTCTGGTTCCGGCGGTGGATTCAAAAAATCTACAGTTGGTGAAATTGATCTAAGTAACGCTTCCCGTGAGATCAAGGAAGAAGAAAAATCAATCGCTGAAGAAAATGATATTACTCTTGAGCCTCTAGAGCTGGCTTACGATGGTCTTTCTGTAGTAGTGAGTGCTGAAAATGATTTCGCTGAAGAGCTTACAATCGATCAGCTTAAGCAGATTTTCCTCGACTCTTCTGACGCTCAAATGTGGTCTGACATTAACCCTGACTGGCCTGAGGAACAAATTAAAATCTTCAGCCCTGGTCATGATTCCGGTACATTCGACTACTTCAACGAAGTTGTTCTTGAAGAAGAGCCGATGAAAGAAGGCGAAAACACAACTCTTTCTGAGGATGACAACGTTCTTGTACGTGGAATTAAAGACAATCCAAACGCGATCGGATTCTTTGGATATGCCTACTACGCTGAAAACCAGGACAGCCTGAAAGCTCTTGCCATTTCTGAAGGTGAAGGCGAAGCTGTTGAACCGAATCCGGAAACGATCCAGGATGGTTCATACACGCCACTTTCCCGCCCGCTATTCACATATGTAAACGTGAATGCTTATAAAGAAAAAGCGCAGGTTCGTGACTTTGTAGAGTACACGTTGAACAATGCTGGTAAAGCAGCTGAAGAAGTTGGTTATGTAGCTCTTCCAGACGAGAAATATCAAGAACAGCTTGATACAGTTCAAGGCTGGGCAGAGTAAGTTACTTTAAAACCTAACAAGGAGGGTGAGGCTGATTCCAGTCTCACCCTGCCTTATGGATGAGAGGAGTTTAATGATGGACAAAGGTTTGCAATCAGAGGGGAATATGATTGACGTCCAGCAGATGATTGAGAACAATAAGAAAAAGAAAACGGTCGGTGAAAGAATAGAGAAAATCATCCCGTTTTTCCTGTTACTTTGTGCAGCAGTAAGTGTTCTCACGACACTGGGTATTTTATTTACTTTATTAAGAGAATCGATCGGATTTTTCTCCGATGTTTCAATTGTTAATTTCTATACAGGATCAAACTGGTCTCCGTGGTCCGGCGAATATGGGGTTGCTCCGTTAATCGGTGGTACACTGCTTGTTACGCTGATTGCAACACTTGTTGCAGTTCCACTTGGACTAATGGCAGCCATTTTCTTGAGTGAGTATGCGAATGATAAAGTTAGAAGGGTCATCAAGCCTATCCTGGAAGTACTGGCTGGTATTCCTACAGTCGTCTACGGATATTTTGCTTTGACGTTCATCACTCCAATGTTTCAATCTATTATTCCTGATCTTGGAATTTTCAACGCCTTAAGCGCAGGGGTTGTCGTAGGAATTATGATTATTCCTATGGTTGCATCCCTTTCTGAAGATGCCATGAACTCTGTACCGAATGCTCTACGTGAAGGTGCGTATGGTCTGGGAGCTACGAAATTGGAAGTTGTAGTAAAGGTTGTTCTGCCAGCCGCTCTTTCCGGAATCGTTGCCTCTATTGTACTTGCTATTTCCCGTGCAATTGGGGAAACGATGATTGTAACGATTGCGGCCGGCGCTACACCGAATCTTACTTTCAACCCGACAGAGTCCATCCAGACGATGACTGCCTTTATTGTACAGGCTGCAACAGGGGATACGACATTCGGATCCACGATTTATTACAGCCTTTATGCAGTAGGTATGACCTTGTTTGTATTCACCTTGGTCATGAACCTGATTGCCCAGTACATTTCGCGTAAGTTCAGGGAGGAATATTAATGCTTGGACAGAATGAACAAAATATGAAGAAGCGCATGGAAGGCAGAGTAACCGCAAATAAAATCTCCATGGTTTTATTTGGACTTGCTACAGCTGTCGGCCTGATCGTTCTAGTTTTACTATTTTACCGTGTGTTGACTCAAGGGGTTGGATACCTCAGCTTGGATTATCTTTTAAACTTTCCTGCTCCGTACCCGGAAGAGGCAGGGATATATGCCGGCTTGATCGGGTCGATTTTCTTAATGATCATCGTTGCCGTGTTTGCCATCATTATTGGTGTAGCAACAGCCATTTATCTTGAAGAATACGCACCCCAAAATCGCTTTACAGACTTTATTCGTGTGAATATCCAAAACCTTGCCGGCGTTCCGTCGATTGTGTTTGGACTTCTGGGATTAACTTTCTTTGTCTATATGTTCAGCTTTGGGTACACCCTTCTTGCGGGTGGTTTAACCATGGCACTTCTTATTCTTCCTGTTATCGTTGTGGCAGCGCAGGAAGCTGTCCGGTCTGTACCGTCTGAAATCAAGGAAGCTTCCTATGGAATGGGAGCCTCCAAGTGGCAGACGATTGCCCGCGTGATACTTCCAGCGGCAATACCAGGAATATTGACAGGTGCCATCATTGCGTTGTCACGGGCCATTGGGGAAACAGCTCCGTTGATTATTGTCGGAGCAGCTACAGCTATTTATACACTGCCGGATTCACTGCTTGCGAAGTATACAGTGATGCCGATTCAAATTTATAACTGGACGGGCAGACCACAGGAAGAGTGGCAGTATGTAGCCGGTGCGGGGATCATTATTCTACTGGCTGTCCTGCTTTTGATGAACTCAATCGCTGTCTTGATCCGGAACAAATATCAGAGACGCTTTTAATTAGGATGAGGAGGGTTTCATTATGAGTAAAGTAATGGAAGAGAAAACAAACGTGAGAAACGAACAAACAAAAAAACCTGAAGTGAAATCAGAGGTAAAAAAAGAGAAAACCAACAGCATCATCGAAGTGAATGATTTGAACCTATGGTACGGATCCGATCAGGCTCTTTATGAAGTAAGCATGGGTATTCCACAGGAACGGGTAACGGCTATTATCGGGCCTTCAGGCTGTGGTAAATCTACGTTCCTAAAGACATTGAACCGTATGGTTGAAATGGTGCCGATTGTTAAAACGTCTGGTTCTATTAAATATCGCGAACAGGATATCTTCAGCAGTAAATTCAAGGAAGAATACCTTCGTACAAAAGTGGGGATGGTTTTCCAAAAGCCGAACCCATTCCCTAAGTCCATCTATGATAACGTTGCTTACGGTCCACGTATTCATGGTGTGAAAAAGAAAGAAATTCTCGATCAGATTGTTGAAAAGAGTCTGAAAGGGGCAGCCATCTGGGATGAGTTGAAAGACCGTCTTCATGAGAACGCGTATGGATTGTCCGGCGGTCAGCAGCAGCGTGTGTGTATTGCCCGTGCCCTCGCTGTAGAACCTGACGTTATCCTTATGGATGAGCCGACTTCAGCCTTAGACCCTATTTCTACAGCAAAAGTAGAGGAATTGGTTCAGGAACTGAAGGAGAAGTACAGCATTGTCATTGTCACACACAATATGCAGCAGGCAGCGCGTATTTCTGATAAAACGGCCTTCTTCCTAAATGGGGAGCTTATTGAATATGCCGATACAGATAACCTGTTCCAAAACCCTCAGGATAAGCGTACAGAGGATTATATTACAGGACGGTTCGGCTAATTCGGGAAGGGGTATTCTATGTCCATTCGTGTTCACTTTGAGGAAGAACTTGAAAGTATAAAAGAACAAATTAAGGATTTAGCTATCGATGTCAAGTACTCCCTTGATACAGCCATCCATCTGTTGTATCAGGGAGATGTGGAGGCAGCTGAAAAATTAATTGAAGATGATGCGGTGATCGATGCAAAGGAAGAAAAAATCAACGAGGACGCCATTTTAATGCTTGCCAAGCAGCAGCCCGTTGCCCGGGATTTACGAAGAATTGTAACAGCCATTAAGATTTCTTCTGATTTGGAGCGGATGGCGGATCACTCTACAAACATTGCCAAGGCGACGATTCACCTCGGAAAAAATCATGGGATTCAGATTGACCCTGAGCTTCGGGAGATGGCCATTTTAGCGATGGATATGGTGGATTTGGCTGTGAAAGCCTTTGAACACGAAGACATTTCCCTGGCGAATAAGCTTGCAGAAATGGATGATGTCGTTGACCGGAAGTGCGGGGATGTAGTGAAGCAGATGCTTGAATTCACGGCCATCAATCCTGAACAGGTGCAGCATGTCATGCAGATGGCTTATATAGCCCGATATATAGAACGATATGCCGATCACATCACGAACATCGGTGAAAGTATCTTCTATCAAGTTAAAGGAAGAACGTATGATTTAAATTAATTAATAAAAAGCGTCTGGATATGGATATTCAGACGCTTTTTGTCATACCACCTGTAAGAAGAAAATAAAAAGACCGTAAGAGCACTCTACACGCTCTTGCGGTCTTTTTACATACGTTTATTTTGAAGTCATGGCCCCGGCCATTTCTTCGAACGACATGGTTGACTTGACTGTGGCCTGGCCGATTTGGATATACCGGCTGTAACCGCCGTCTTCCATAAATGCAGTAAAATCATCCGCATCCTCAATGATGCCGGCATCCACTAATTTTTCACCGATTTCGGGAGTTGTCGTACCTTCGGCAATATCAATGGTATACGTTGTCTCCCCGGAACTGGATGGTTCTGCTTTTCGGGTTGACGGATTTTCAGCTTTTACCGCTGCCCATTCCTCATTGGAGAGTACCCGGTATCCAGACTGCTCCAGATCGTCCATCATATCTTGTTCACTCATAGATTCTGTAATCACTTCCGCTTCAGGGGATTCCGTATTCCAGTATGTTATTCCTAGAACAGCGGTTGATGTCAGTAATCCTATGGAAAAGGCCTGTATCCACTGCTTCATGATTGAACTCCCTGCTTCGGTCGGTGGACCATAGCAAGAACCTCATCTTCACTCAAATTCGTCTGCTTCGCTATGTAATGGGTTTTATAACCCTTTTGATACATGGTAAGCACCGTATCTGCTGCATTCAGTGGTGTGGAAGGCCTGCTTGTTTGTTTTTGATTGTGCTGATCGACAATTTCCTGTGTCAAATCTCCAGCAAGCAATTCCTCTTCAAGGACTTTCATTTTTTTCTTCATTTGATAATCGTTCTGCATCATTGTCAAGTTCATCTGTTCCATTTGATTCTCCAACTGTTTGATGCGGTCTTTAGCAAAGAAGGAAAGAATGAAAAAAACAATAGCTGCGCCCGCCAGCGCTGCAACTGCATAAAACATAATATCACTCCTAAACGAATCCCTGTTTATTTATATCATACAAATCACGGCCTGGCTATGGGATATTCAGCCGTTTTTACTGGAATATTCACTTGAAAGACAGGCAGGTTTTTGTTATTATGAGTAAGTCTGATAATGTGATTAAGTCAGTGATTAGATACTAGGAGGAATGAACATGCGTGTAAACATTACACTTGCCTGCACTGAAACAGGTGACCGCAACTATATTAGTACTAAAAACAAACGTAAAAACCCTGAGCGCATCGAGCTTATGAAATACAGCCCGCGCGTTGGTAAGCACACACTTCACCGCGAAACGAAGTAAGCAGTAGGATTTATTCCTACTGTTTTTTTTATACATATCGGAGGTGACGGGATGGATAAAACAGCGTACCGCTTTAAAGGAAAAAGCATCCTTCATAACATATCATTAAGAGAGAAACAGTCCATTGAATCATCCATGTATCAGAGCTTATTCTCCAGTGAAGAATGGAAAAAGGCCAAGATTATAGGAGTCACTCTTTCGCAGGACCATGAATGGTCTACAGAGCCGATCATAGAAGAAGGCTGGAAAGCAGGGAAGACCATTGCGGCGCCCCGGTGTCTGCCTAAGGAAAAGCAGCTGGAATTTTATCAGCTGGACAGCTACAATCAGTTGGAGCGCGTTTATTTTGGATTAAGGGAGCCGGTGCGGGATAAAGATTGGTTCGTTGAAAAGAATGCCATTGATCTGCTGCTCGTTCCCGGACTGCTGTTCGATTCCAAAGGGTACAGAATTGGTTATGGTGGGGGATACTATGACCGTTATATTGAAGGCTTTAGAGGGAAGACGATGATGATGGCTTCAGAAAAACAGCGCGAGGATACCCTTCCGTTTGAGGACTATGATCAGCGGGTGGAATATGTTCTCACAGAAAAAGGGATTCATTCCACCTATACTCTGTAATACAATACTGGTTTAAAAATCAAAAGAAGCTTGTATAAGGGAAGAGAGCTGAACAGAAACTAGGCGTATCCAATCACAAATGAGGTGTCTTACATGCGTCTATTCTTTCGGTGGATCTTCATTATCGGGTCTTTGATTACAGCGTTATACAAGTATCGTTACCAAGCCCTGGATGTAGTCACGAGATTTCCTGCCCTGCGCCGGATGCTTGTACGTTTTTCTATGAATATCCCGTGGGTGCGGCAGAAATTTCTATCCCAGATGTTTCGGGGGCACTCTTGAAGCGGTCAGGTTATCCTGGCCGTTTTTTATTTGTACAGTCAGGTAGTGTGAATGGCTGTGCAGGTGGGAAGCGTGGTAATATGAAAGGTGCAGGGAGGGACCGCCATTGTTTATTGAACAGGAATATTACCTCTGGAAAATGGCTGACTATATGGTCCAGGTTCAACATTTCCAGGTTCTCCATGTGAATACGAATCATGGGGAGATATGGCTGGAGAAAAAAGTGAATAAAAAAAACCATGTGTTCAGGCTTTCCCATAAACAGCTGAATTGGAGAAATGAACTGGCGAGGGAACTGGAAACCGGGTATCGACAGCTCAATCAAAACCGGTCTCTATTTCGCGGAGGGAAGCTTGAGTTTCATATGGTATTCGTATCTGAACATCCTCCTGTTGACGAGTGGGAAGATACTGTAAAGGGGTATAAGGATCAAAAAATCCCATTGCATTTGTATTATATGAATGATGAAAACAAGGAGCAGGCACTGGCTGACCTTTTTCAATCACTAGACATCGATAAGCCTGAAATCAACCGGAGTATAAGGGAAGAGGAAATGGAAGCTTCCCTTCCTTATATGAAGCATCAGCTCGTGAAAAAACAGAAAGATCAAAGAGAGGCTGCAGCTTCCATTTTTGATTACGGTCGTCCCCGATTGACCTATGTTCTGTTAGCCGTCAACATTTTGGTCTTCCTTTATCTGGAGATCATCGGAAGCACAACCTCCATTGAAACGTTGATTTCCTATGGTGCCAAATATAACCCGGCAATTATGGAAGGAGAATGGTGGCGGATCTTTACGTCGACCTTCCTTCATATTGGCTTCATCCACCTCTTTATGAACATGCTGGCCTTGTATTATTTAGGTTCTGCAGTAGAGAGGATTTATGGCACGGTGCGTTTTGCGGTCATCTATTTTGCTGCCGGCCTGTTCGGAGGGATGGCAAGTTTCATGATGAATCCTTCGGTCGCTGCCGGAGCTTCGGGAGCTATCTTTGGGTTGTTTGGCGCCCTGTTGTTTTTCGGTGTTCAGTACAAGCAGCTGTTCCTCCGGACGATGGGGTATAACCTCATCGTGATTATCGGGATCAATATTGCTTTTGGTGTGATGGTTCCTCAAGTGGATAACGGCGCCCATATTGGCGGATTAATCGGAGGGTTTACTGCGTCTGCAATGGTTCATATGCCGGCGCATTCCATGAAAAAATGGCAGCCCGCTGCTGCTCTGCTTTATATTGGAGCCATGGCAGCTATGGTATATCTTGGCATCACAGGCGTATTTAATGGGGAGCAGTCCAGGGTGGTTGTTGAGGAAGTAAGCGAGTTGAACGAACAGCAGTCCTACGGGGAAGTCATCCAACGCACCACCCAGGCTCTTGAGGACCCGCAGGGCTATGAGGCAGAACTTCTTTTCCACAGGTCCTATGCCTACCTGCAGTCCGGAGACTCGTCAGAAGCCAAGGACGATCTCGAGCAGGTCATATCCATCGCGCCGGATCTGGCAGAAGCCCACTACAACCTGGCCCTTCTACTTCAGCAGGATGGTGAATTGGAAAAAGCGGCTGAACGGGCGTCCACAGCCGCTGAATTAAATCCGGACAATACAAACTTTCAACAGTTGAATGAAGAATTGGCTCAATAATATTGAATGAGCTGATGTTTTTTTCCTGTATCATCTTCGTACAATACAATTAAATGCTTCCCATCCTTGTCGAACAGAATCAGGGGAATGTAACTTTGAATCGGATGCGATGATTTCGTATCGCTGATACCCAGCACATAATTTTTATACAGCCCTTCCCATAGTTGGCCTTTGATGCGTTCAGAATCAGCTTCATTTGTCCCGGGTAAGGGCTTGTTATGATAATCCGCAAGTTCTGTAAGAGCGACTGCTGTATATTTGTCCCGTGGAATTTGATAATGGGTGATAAGCTCCTGCCACTGGGCTTCAATCTGTTGTTCAATAGAATGATCGAGCCTTTGTTTCCACTCCTTTTCCTCCTCGGTCTCCGGTTGCTTAAAAGCGGTTCGGAGCGAGTGGGGGGAATCGATGACGTACAGTTCATCCCTGGAGGTGGCCTGCATGCTCTTTATTTCATTTTCCCCTTCATGAACCTCTCCGTGGTGAAAGGAAACCGCCTGATATTTTTGACTGTCTTCGCCATGGAGCGACGTTTCTTTTTCAATGACGTCTGCATTCTCCTTCCACTTCGATACAACCCCTTTCAATCTTCCATTTACGTAAAGCAGGGAAACGTCCTGCCTTAAATACACAGGACTTTCACTTTTGGAAGCTACCTTCCAGGATACTTTGTATTCGTCCTCGTCTTCCTCAGCGTCATAATCAAGAGCGGTTCCAAATGATTCGAATGTTTCCGATTGATCGATTGGGAAATATTTGATGACGGGCTGCTCTCCAGTCTGGGTGAATAATGCCAGGGCGACTGCCAGAGTCAGCGGGCCCAGCACCCAGTAGATCCACACTTTTTTCATTCGACTCTCTCCTTGGCCTGTCACAATCTTGAATTAGTAAAGGATATGTATTGAAAAAGCAGGACATGCCTCTGACTGGAACTTCTACATGAACCTCTGCGCATGAAATCGGGGGTTTGTAGGAAAAATAAAAGATAGCACAGGAGAGTGTAAGGAGGCAGGCGCGTGGAAGAAAAGAAAGATCAGCGATTGTTTGACAGTTATGAAGAAAATGTAGCGTATATGAGAAAACGACTCGGCGTGGACGAAAGCTTTGATATGGTTCATCTGGACCTGGTATATGCCGGCCGGGGGATGTCCTTGTTCTTCATCGATGGCTTTGTGAAGGATGATATTCTTCACTATTTAATGAAGCTGTTGTCTCGTCTGGAGCCAGAACAGCTCGATCCCGATCCTTTAGATAAATTATTGAAAACCCATCTTCCCTATGTAGAACTGGGGCAGGAAAAAGATATGAATCAGGCGGCCAATCTCGTTCTGGGAGGACCGACAGCCCTTCTTGTAGAAGGGGTCGACGAGATCATTATCATTGATGCCCGGACCTACCCCGTACGCGGGCCGCAGGAACCAGATCTGGAAAGGGTTGTCCGTGGCTCCAGGGACGGCTTTGTAGAAACGATTATTTTTAACACCGCCCTGACAAGAAGACGTGTGAGGGACCGGTCCTTACGAATGGAGTATCTGCAGGTCGGAAGAAGATCGCTGACAGATGTCTGTATCTGTTACATCAAGGATATTGCCGATACAGATCGAGTGGATCATCTGAAAAGGGTGCTGCAGGAGATCGATACGGACGCTCTACCTATGGCGGAAAAGACGATCGAAGAATATATCAGTGGGCAGCATTGGAACCCCTACCCGGTCATTCGTTACACAGAGCGGCCGGATACAGCGGCCGCCCACTTGTATGAAGGACATATCCTCGTCATTATTGATGGATCTCCAAGTGTCATGATTACTCCGGCAACGTTCTGGCATCATATGCAGCATGCGGAGGAATACAGGCAGAAACCATTGGTGGGGGCTTATTTACGGTGGGTCCGCTATTTTGCGTTTTTTGCATCTATTTTTGTTCTGCCCCTGTACTTCTTATTTTCAAAAAATCCAGACCTGCTTCCGGAGTCCCTTTCCTATATCGGTCCAACAGAAGCGGGAACCATCCCATTACTTGTGCAGTTCCTTTTTGCTGAAATTGGAATAGATATGCTGCGGATGGCCGCTATCCACACCCCGTCTTCTCTGGGGACAGCTCTGGGGCTCGTGGCTGCCATATTAATCGGACAGGTCGCCGTGGAAGTCGGGCTCTTTTCAAGTGAGGTCGTGCTGTACCTCGCCCTTGCTGCGGTTGGGACGTTTGCTACACCAAGTTACGAGGTCGGTCTGGCGGACCGTCTTTCCAGGCTCGCGCTTCTCTTGGCTGTGGGACTTTTCGGACTTAAAGGGTATGTGATCGGGATTACGTTCTGGCTGATTTACCTGACGCGGATGCAGACGTTCAAAACCCCGTATCTCTGGCCGTTTATGCCGTTTTCCTGGAAGCCCTTAAGAGATGTGCTGCTGCGTTCGCCCATTCCTTTGAAAAACAGACGACCCGCCTTTCTTCACCCGAAAGACCCTGACCGCTGACGGCCGGGGTTTTTCTGCATTTTCAATTGGACCGACTCTTGCTATAATAGGAACTGGTGATAAAATATGAAAACGATTTATGATGTTCAGCAGTTTTTAAAAAAATTTGGAACGATCATATATATTGGTGATCGGACAGCAGACTTAGAAATGATGGAAGATGAGATCCGGGAGCTCTATCAATCCCAGTGTATGACAACAGAAGACTTTCAGATGGCTTTATTGCTGCTCCGCAGTGAAATTGCCCGAGAGAGAGACCGGCAGGAGGGGGACAATCGACGATGAGCGGACACGTGTACATAGGTGCTGATATTGGCGGTACAACGATTAAGCTTGCTTTTATTAACGAAGATGGACAAATTATGAAAAAGTGGGAAGTTCCGACGAATACGGATGACAAAGGGGCGGCCATTCCTGAAGACATTTCCGAAGCCGTAGAGCAGGTCCGGGCGGAGCTGGGCATCCATCCGTCACAAATTATGGGGATCGGGGCAGGAGCTCCTGGATTTGTGGAAACTTCAACTGGTTATATCCACGAAGCTGTAAACATAGGCTGGAAAGATTTTGACTTCGGTCGAATTTTAAGTGGACTGACGGGCTATGACGTTTGGGTCGATAATGATGCCAACCTTGCAGCGCTCGGAGAGAACTGGCTCGGGGCAGGGCGCGGATGTAAAGAACTCATCGCGGTTACGCTTGGAACTGGAGTAGGCGGAGGTGTGATCGCCAACGGCAGTGTATTGAATGGGGCGAATGGAACAGCAGCAGAACTCGGCCACGTAACGGTCATCCCTGAAGGCGGAGCCCCTTGTAATTGTGGGAAGACCGGATGTCTGGAAACAGAGGCGTCAGCTACAGGGATTGTTAGAAAGGCGAAAGTGGAAGCGGAAAACTATGATGACTCTGCTCTTCATTCCTTTATTCAATCCGATGAGCTTACAGCCAAAGATGTCTTCAGAGCTGCTGCGGAGGGAGACGAAGCGGCATCGGTTGTTCTTCATCAGGTAACCGACGTGCTTGGAATGGCAATTGCCAACATGGCAATCGTTATCAACCCTGAGAAAATTGTCATCGGTGGTGGGGTTTCACAGGCTGGTGATCAACTGCTGAACCCCTTGAAGACGGCGTACCGTAAATATGCCCTTTCCCGAACAGCGGAAGCGTCCACTTTTGAATTTGCAGAACTTGGAAATGATGCCGGGGTTATCGGTGGAGCGTATTTAGTGAAAAAGAACAAATAAAAAAACTGGAGCCTTGTCGGCTCCAGTTTTTTTGTGGGGATTCGGCTCATAGAAAACATTCTTCATGTTGGAGGAGGCCATGATGATGAAATAGGTAGATAGACCTTATCGAAACTGGTAAAATCAGGGTAATAAAATTTGAAACTTTTATGGTACAATAGACGTCATATATAAAGTGACGGTTTAATATTGATAATAAGTGGAAAATGTAAAGTTAAATAATGGCTATGGTTAAAAAATGTAAAGATATGGCCATAGATGTACTAGAGGAGGAACCACCATGCAATTGAGAAATATTCGCATGCCTTTATTTATGATTGCTACGGTTTTATTTGGTATTAAGACATACATCGTTTACCGATTTATGTTTGATTTATCGATTGAAAACCCCATGCAGGAATTGATCCTGCTGTTTAATCCGATTGCGAGTGCCTATTTGATTTTCGCCATCAGTGTATGGATGAAACCTAAGAATCAACGGAAATACTTAAGGTGGACCGTGCTTCTCGGTTCTTTTATTTTGTTCGTGAACTTGATCTTCTATCGGAATTTCACTGATTTCATTACCATTCCTGTATTGTTCCAGGGGAATAATGCAGCGGACTTAACAGGGAGTTTCCTTACGCTTCTGCATATCGAGGATATTTTCATTTTTGCCGATGCAGCCATCGTCTGGTACTTGAGCAGACAGAGGTTTGATTTGACTGTAAAGCTTCCTAAGCGTGGGAAGATCGCTGCAACAGCCGTCACTTTTCTGCTGCTGGCCGGCAATGTCGTCCTTGCTGAAATTGAGCGTCCGATGCTGTTTGTGCGTGCGTTTGACCGCGAGTATCTCGTCAAAAACATAGGCATCTTTAACTACCACGTGTATGATGCGACCATGCAGACAAAAACGAGAGCGCAGAGAGTATTCGCTGATGGTAGTGAAATTAGTGAAATCGAGTCTTATCTTCAAGAGAAATCACCGGATGAAGCTGATAAGGATGCTGAATTGTACGGGATTGCTGAAGATAAAAATGTGATTTTCGTGAGTGTGGAATCTTTCCAGCACTTTTTATATGATTCAGAAATCAATGGAGTAGAGACCACACCTTTCCTGAACGAATTGAAGGAAAGCAGTGATACGGTTACGTTTGAAAACTTCTATCATCAGACTGCTCAGGGGAAAACGTCTGACTCAGAGTTTATCGTGGAAAATTCGTTGTACCCTCTTGGCAGGGGAGCGGTGTACTTCACCCATGCCGGGAATGAGTACCATGCGCTTCCTGAAATTCTCAACAATGAAGGATATGAAACATCTGTTTTCCATGCTAACAATGGAAGCTTCTGGAACAGGGATGTGATGTATGACAATATCGGATACGATGAGTTCCACGATGAGCAGTCCTTTGACGTGACACCGGAAAATTCCTTTGGATGGGGACTTGAGGATAAGGCGTTTTTCGAGCAGTCGATTGATTATTTGAAAGAGCAGGAGCAGCCGTTTTACAGCAAGTTTATTACGCTGACCCACCATTTCCCATTTGAACTGCCGGAAGAAAAGGCGCATATCGACAAATACGATTCCAATTCCAATACGTTGAATGCATACTTCCAGACAGCCAGGTATACAGATGAAGCGCTGGAACAGTTTTTCCAACAGCTGAAGGATGCGGATCTTTATGAGGATTCCATTATTGTTATGATGGGTGACCACTACGGCATCAGCGATTTTCATAATAAAGCGATGAGTCAGTTCCTTGGAGAAGAAGTGGATCCATTCGTTCAAACACAGCTGCAGCGTGTCCCGTTCATGATTCATATCCCAGGGTATGAAAATGGGGGCGTGGAGAATAAGGTCGTCGGGCAGATTGATGTGAAACCGACCCTGCTGCATTTGCTGGGGGTTGATTCCGGAGGCGATATGACCTTTGGTGACAACATGTTCTCTGAGAAGAAAAAAGATTTCATCGCTCTCCGTGATGGCAGTTTTGTGACGGAAGAGTATGTCTATACCAGTGAGACATGCTATGACAGGGAAACAGGGGAACCGTTGGAAGAAGGGCAGGCGGAAGCTTGTGAACCTGTGAAGCAGGAAGTGGACCAGGAGTTGAACTACTCTGATAATATTATTTACGGAGATTTATTCCGGTTCTATGATTTTAAATAATGAGAAAAGCTTGTACAGTTGAACTGTGCAGGCTTTTTTTCTGCTGCATAAATGTCCTATCAGGAGGGTAAAGATAGGCAGATAGATGAAAAAGGGGGAAGGGCTGTGTTTCGTTTTGAACATGTCAGCCAGCAGCCGCTGGAGGATTTGAATTTTACAATAGAAAAAAAAGATCAAGTCATTTTATTCGGTCCATCAGGAGCTGGAAAAAGCACGCTGTTATTTTTATTGAACCGACTGAATGATCCCGGGAAGGGGACCATCTATTTTAAAGATGCGCCTATCTCTGAACACCCTGTAACGGAATTAAGAAAAAAGGTGGGGCTGGTCCTGCAGGCTCCGAATTTGTTTCCGGGGACCGTTCTGGACAATTTGAAATATGGTCCCAGCCTTTTTGGTGAATGGCAGGAAGAGGACGGCAGGAGGCTCCTGGATTATGTCCAGCTGCCATCCAGCTATTTGGAAAGGGATGTCGATCAACTGTCCGGAGGAGAAAAGCAGCGGGTTTCCCTGGCAAGGACACTTGCGAATTCACCGGATGTCCTGCTCCTGGATGAACCGACAAGTGCACTGGATTACCGGACGGCTGAAGAAATCGAGGAAGTGTTGGAAGAGCTCATACAAGAACACGAACTGACGATGGTGATGGTTACTCATAATTTGAATCAGGCCCGGCGGCTTGGAACGCGCGGCCTTTTTGTTGCTGACGGAAAGCTTCAAGAGGATGGAACCATCCCGGAAATGTTGGAAAACCCGAAAA
This sequence comes from Halobacillus sp. AWH4_228, assembly GCF_056158365.1. Lineage (NCBI taxonomy): Bacteria > Bacillati > Bacillota > Bacilli > Caryophanales > Bacillaceae > Halobacillus > Halobacillus sp. AWH4_228. The sequence continues at coordinate 1,660,485 of NZ_JBSWTE010000001.1, forward strand.
CGGAACGACTCCGTGAATTTTTGGAACAGTAAGGATGTGGTGAAGGTTGGCTCCTGAAATATCAAATCAGTCATTATTATTTTTAGTGATCTTTGTCATCGTCCCGCTTGCTTTGTCTTATTTTTATCAGCTTGGAGTCAGTAAAAGTGTGTTGTGGTCAACATTCAGAGGGACGGTGCAGTTGTTTGCCATCGGCTACATATTAACCTTTCTATTTGAACTCCCGGCCTCTTATGGTATTCCTCTTATGCTCTCGGTTATGATCATCATCGCCACTTTTCATGCCAGGCAACGGGGAAAAGAGCTGCCTTATGTCGGCTATGTCTTATTCGCCGGTCTGGTTGCGATTGAGGCAGGAGTGCTCGGTCTCTGGCTGATCTTTGACATGATCCAGTTTAAGCCCTCAGAAGTCATCCCGATGAGCGGGATGGTCATTGGGAACAGTATGACAGCCATGGGACTGGCTCTCGAAAGGATGAAGAGTGAGTTCAAGGAAAATAATGGTCGGCTGTTGGCGGCTTTATCACTCGGAGCGGAGCCGAAGCAGGCCTCACATTTAATTGTACAAAAAACACTGCATGCTTCATTGATCCCAAACGTAGACCGGCTGAAGACCATTGGTCTTGTACAGCTTCCCGGAATGATGACGGGTTTGATACTCGGAGGTGTATCGCCGGTTATGGCGATTAAATATCAGCTTGTGATTTCCCTGAGTATCTTTTCTTCTGTATCCTTAAGCTCTATGTTTATTACGCTCGCTATGTATAGGTATTTCTTTAACAGGGAGAAGCAGCTGCTCCAGTCGGAAGAGGAAATCCGCAGTTCCAGATCCTAAAAAAAGCAGGCTCTTCATCAGAAGAGCCTGCTTTTTCATTTAAGCAAAGAGATTGTACCAGATTGTCATGACAGAGAACCAGCCAAAAACTAAAGCTGAGGCCCCTGCAAAAAGGACAGCGAAAAAGTTTTTTGTTTTCAGTTCGCGGAAAATTGCAAAGACACAAAGAATTGTAACAAGTAATAGAAGAATAGCTGTTACCAAATTCAGCACCTCCCGGCCCACTTTTCTTTATTATCATCCCAAAACCATGGATGTTATACTATATGTAACGAACGTTGATACTCATATTTTATAGTATTATAAGGAAAATGTCGAGTTATCTCTCCGTATTTTCTGAAAATCAAAAAGAGGTGGATCCTATGATGAAAATTTCCCGTCTTCCCTTAGGACCGGTATCCACAAACGCTTACATTATTCATGAGAATAAAAAAGCGCTGGTTATCGACCCCGGCGGTGATTACAAAAAGCTGGAAAGTTATCTCCAGGAAAGAGAACTGGACGTGAAAGCAGTCCTTCTGACACATGCCCATTTCGACCATATCGGTGCCGTCGATGAGGTGAGGGAGGCCTATGATGCTCCTGTGTACATACACGAAAACGAAGCCGGGTGGCTCGGAGATCCTGAGAAAAATGGTTCCCAGCTGTTTGGGCTTGGCCGGATAACAGCGGCTCCTGCGGATGAGTTCCTTAAGGAAGGGCCAATGGAATTGGAAGGCTTTCCGTTTGAAGTGCGTTTTACTCCCGGTCATTCACCGGGCAGCGTGTCCTTTGTGTTTAGGAATCAAAGGTTTACCATCGCAGGTGATACACTCTTCCAGCGCGGCATTGGGAGAACGGACCTTCCTGGTGGAAGCCGGGAGGTGCTGGAGGAGAGCATCCGGACGCAGTTGTTTTCGCTGCGGGCGGATATGCGGATTTTCCCCGGACATGGCCAACCGACTACAGTGGGCGAAGAGATAGAGGAAAATCCTTTCCTTAACTAAAAAAAAGCTGTTATCCATAGAACTGGATAACAGCTTTTTTTCTAGTGTCCACCAAACCCCGGTACCAGAATAAACGAACAGTAGTAAGTAAAACCAATCATAAAGACTGTCAGGTATGAGAAAAATATGTACACATACATACGCTCTGACAGCTTAAGATACCCAATAGTAAGGAAAAAAGCCGTTTGAACTAGTGAAAGTAGAGATGCTTCCACCATATCACCGGTATAAAACATGACAGCGAAAATACCTGTCCAAAAGGCCAGAACTCGAAACATACGATCCATGCTTTTTTCCCCCTCCTTTTCTGTCGTTAAACCATCACCCATATTATATACGACCCTGAAATAATTGTAAATAAAACGGATACATGTTCCTTTGTGTAGTATGTGTATATCCATTTACACTTACTCGTAATCGTCCTGATTCAGTGTGAACTCTTTACCTCATCCGATCTTTCATGGATCTTGCTTGTATTTTTCGATGAGTGCTGCGTAATTATGCAGAAAAATGCCTTATAATTGTGAACATTTTATGTCAAGTGAAGAAATGTGTTTAAAATATTGTACAAAGGTTATACAATCACTGTACAACGATAAATAACACACAGCGAGGAGAGCTGAGCATGGAAGAGTTAAAATTTTATACCTACCCGAGTTGCACGTCCTGCCGACGCACGAAGTCATGGTTGAACAGTCAGGGGGTCGTTTTTAACGAACAGCACTTGTTCCGTGAAACTCCTACAGCCGATGAACTGAGACAGATTCTCGCCCTTACAACAAACGGAATTGATGAAATACTAGCTAAAAGAAGCAAGGAATTCAAGGCTTTGGATATTGATGTAGACGACCTTTCCCTCAATGAATTTTTGAACCTTGTGATTGAAAAGCCGAAATTGCTGCGCCGTCCGATTTTGACAAATGGCGAAAAGCTTGTCATTGGCTATGATCCAGAGGGACTGCGTGGAATTACAGATAAACGCGTGGAATACACAGAAAAAATTTCATGAACTTACTTAATGGTGCACCTGAATGGAGGTGCATTTTTATTTGTCTGGATATTGGTAAGTGACAACATATTTACTTCCCGATTGGTTCACGGATAATTCCCAGCTGCACTTCCATAAGGCTTCGGTTTCTTTCCTGCATTCCGCAGCGGCTGTTCCGTTCGCGGTGTGGTAGGAATAGGGAAAAAACGCCTCGCTATCTGGTACCTGTGCCAGCTCAGTGTTGATGTAGTGCCGTGCTCTCTCCAGCAGATGCTTTTTTGTAATGCCATATTGGTGGCTTTGTGTAAGCCTGTGGTGGTTTTCAAAGGAAGCAGCTGTGTATGATACAAGAAGGACAAAGACAAGGGTAACCATCAGGACCCAGGGGAAAATCATACCGGATTCACTTTTTGTGAGGCAGGTGAACCACCTCTTCAAAAGTTTCCTCATTTGTTAAACCCACCTCTACAGATACTATAAAGTCCTTTTCGGTATACGACAGGTTTTTAACGTTTTCCAGAAGGATTTCGTATCCCTTTCCATTTACTGTACGTTTAATCGTGGAGCCATTTTGGGAGATTTCGATAGTCCGGTCATCCTTGTCTGTAACGACAAGGACGTCCCGGGTGAAGGTATACGTCTTGGACTGACTTACCTCCTCATAAAGAACATGGGTGAATTGTTCCGCAGCAAATTCCTCTGTATAGCTGCTCATACCTTTGATGAGAGGAAAGACGGGACTGATGAAGGCTGTTACGATGGTCAGGATTGTCAGACTCAGAACAACTTCCGTGAAGGTATAGCCCTTATTCCGGCGGAACATCATACAGGCAGAATTCATTTTCGCGATCATTGATATCCTTCCAATAGGCACAGCCCGTGCCACCGCCTTCCTTTGTGAATATCAGTGTGACTGGATTTTGAATTTGATACACTTTTGTATAAGGGTAGGGCCGGTTCTCTTGGAGGTGAAGGTGATATTCATCGTATAAAAGGGAAACAGCTTCCCGTTCCCATGAAAGAGCGGCCCGGCCGTTTTCGAGTGAGATAAGAGCCGGGAAGAGGGTGAGAAGCAGCACCAGCAGGACACTGAACGCTGTAACGGTTTCCAGAAGAGTGAACCCGTTAGAGTTCCTCAATTCTCATCCTGCTCGTCCCAAAAGGGAACGTGATTTTATACGTAGCATCAAGTGATGAAATCCTCATCGTCCCGGCTTTCCGGATGGTCCCCTGCTGGTTGAAGTAAACGTTATAGGGAAGTGTCAGCATTTCAATCGTCCACCCTTCAGGCAGTGTAGTTTTTGTGATGGTTTCCCTGTGAAGGGAGTCGTAAATGTAATAGTATCCCCGGCTTGTATTAAAACGGAGTGAATGGTACCCATGATCGTTCATGGATAAATGTTGAATGAGGTATACATCTTCCTTGAATTGTTCCAGGACCTGCGTAGTCTTCACTTGCTCATAAGTGGAGTGGTGGATCGGAGTCAGGCAGAGAATCAGCACAGACCATGTGAGCAGGACGAGAAGCGTTTCTGTCAGGGTAAATCCTTTATTCCCCCGCAGCGTCCACTACCTCACCGTTTGTAATGGTCAGGGCTGTACCATCTGGACATTCGGTTGTCTTGATGTATTCAGCTGTTTTCAACTCTTCGATGGTCGGAACAGCATTGTTTTCGACTTGATAAGCTTCCATCTGAGCTTCCACCGTCACTTTTAAGGCGTCACACCCTTTAGTTCTGATATTTTCTGTGTTCTGCGACAAGTTGGGGATGGTGATGATCAGCAGAACAGAAATCACGAGCAGAACGATCAGCATTTCTATCAGCGTAAACCCTTTTTCATTTTTCCACATAGGTCGATCTCCTTTATTTATAATTGATTCATCCATTGGTAGAGGGGCAGCATAATAGCGGCGTAGACCATTACAATGACAAAAGCAATGCCGACAAAAAAGACAGGCTGGATCCATTGGATGGATTTCTGGATTTTTTCCTGCATGAGGGTCATGAGAAACTCCGAGAACAGATCCAGTTCGTGCATGAGAGCTTGCATATCATTGGTATGATGGAACACATCCGTCAGTTCTTTTCGTAACAAACGGCATTGGTGAAGGGAAGCGGATATGGTGCTCCCTTCAGACAGGTTTTCGAGAATGTTCGTACAATAGTAGGACAGGATGTCATGCTGCTTGTGCTCCTTGACGAGCATGAGGGCATCCTTCAGAGGGAGTCCGGCTTGGAAAAGGGAGGCCAGATGGGAGGAAAAGAGAAAAGAAAGCCTGTAGGAATGATACATACGCAGTGGAGCAAATCTTTCGATTACCTGCATTTTTTTCTCAAACGGCAGCATTGGAATGAAAACAGCGAGCCCTGCTCCTAGAATAAAGATAGCGGCAAACAATATAGCAGCGGTGTTTAAGCCATGGTTCATAAGGTGCATAAGCGTCAGAGAAGAACTTTGCTGATCAGCAAACAAGGTAGTGAAATTAGGGATGATCGTCCTTTTCATAATGATAAAAGTAAGGAAAAGGAACAGAAGAAGGAACACGGGGTAGCGGACAGCCGCGAGAAATTTCTCCTTGTATTCTTTCTTCATAAGCAGAAGTTCACGGCACTGTTTAAACGTTTTTGGCAGGTCATCCTGGTACTGACTGAAGGAGAGGTACTGGGTGGCGGTATTGGAAAAATGGGCTTTCTCCAGCGCAAGGCTTAACGTGTCACCTCCTTTCAGCACTTCAATCAATTGATGACTGACTGGCTGGAGGCGCGCGTCCCATCCTGTCATAGAGAGGGACTCGAGCAGGGGGTATCCTTTTTCGAGGATATGACTCAACCTGTGAAAAAAATCGATCTGCAGTTGAATGGAAGGGCCCGGTGTTCGTTTAATCGGCCATTTCTTCCTTAGAAATGAAGCCGAGCGCATAAGCTTTCCTCCTTAGTTGTTCGAAAGTATAAATAGAGGAGGGACTCCCGTTCAGAGCCCGGAGCAGCTGACCGCCCTCCAGTGTTTCAAGGATGGCCGCACGTTTAGGAAGGCGGTCTTTTCCAGTAAGGGAAACCAGCTGCTGAGCGGCGATGGCCAGGAGTGTCTGTTCCATTTCCACTTGTTGAATGTTCATTTCCCTCAGCCTGTGCAGGGTTCCCTCGGCATTTTTAGCGTGGATTGTACTAATGACGAGATGCCCGCTTAAGGCCGCTCGGAAGGCGAATTGAGCGGTTGCCTGATCGCGTATTTCACCAACCATAAGAAGATCAGGATCATGTCGGAGGGCTGCTTTCAACCCGGTATCATAGGTGATGCCCGCACGCTCATTCACCTGTACCTGAATAAGGTTGTTAATATTTTTCTCAATAGGATCCTCGAGTGTGATGGCCTGATACGAACTCTGCGTCATCAAGGCTTGAAGAAGGGCATATAAAGTGGTGGTCTTTCCACTGCCGGTCGGTCCTGTGAATAAAATCATGCCGCTGCGGTGATGAAGCCATCGTTTCAATCGTTTTCCTTGATGAGGGAAAAGAAATAACTGTTCCAGCGGGGTATGATCCATAGGATTGAGGATTCGGACAGCGAGGCTTTCGGAGTCCTGGATAGGAAGCGTAGAGAGACGGAGGTCAAAGAGGCTGCTGCCGGAGCGGTGTTGAAAGGTCCCGTTCTGCGGACGTTTCTGCTCACCGATATCCATCCCGGAAGTGAACTTAAAGTAGGAGAGTGTTTTTTGGTACAAAGGCATAGGAAGACTGGAGTGGAAAATTCTTTCGCCATGGATTCTGAAATAAATGGAGCATGATTCGCGGTAGGGGGAAAAGTGGATGTCCGAGGCGGACTGCTGAACTGCGGAGACGATCAGGTCATAAGCATAAGTCGCAATGGATTTCAAAGGGTTATCACCTCATTTATATCGTGGTTAAATAGAAGTATTCGACATAAAGTGAAAATATCCTGCATGAAAATAGGAAAGGGGAACAAAATGATTTATTTAATTGGTTTTATGGGAAGTGGAAAATCAACCATCGCTTCAAGGCTTGCAGAGAAACTACAGTGCTCCTGCATAGAAATGGATGAAAGTATCGAAAAGCAGGAGGGGATGACTATCCCGGAAATGTTTGCTCAGCATGGCGAAGGCTATTTCAGGGAAAAAGAACGGGATTTTCTGCGAGGCTTAGAGGATGAAGCCGTTGTTTCCACCGGAGGTGGTGTCATATTGTCCAAGGAGAACCGTGAGATGATGCGGGAGGGTACCGTGATCTACCTTCATGCCGGATGGGACACCATTGTGCGTCGATTGAAAAATGATACATCCCGGCCGTTATGGTCAGGGGATGAATCGGAGAAAAAGCAGCGTTTTGAAGACAGGCTTACCCTTTATAAGGAAGCCGCTCATTACGTGGTTGTCGTGGACGATAAAGCTCCAGAAGTCATTGCTGAGGAGATTGCCGCACGTCTAAAATGATGAATTCCCGGGCATACTATTTGTAATTGATGCTTAAAAGAGGGGATTTTATGAACCAAAATGACTATGTGAAGTTTTTGACGGAGGAAATGGTCAAATACATGCAGCTGTCCAAAGAAGAAAAGAAACAGAGAAAGCGGGAAAAACCTTCAAAGAAATCGTCTGTTTACTGGTTTGGATTAATTCCTCTTGCTATACGCATGTTCAAAAGGAAACGGAACATCTCCCATCATTAAAAAAGCCGCTGTTCATCAGCGGCTTTTTTGATGGATCCACGGAGCACTTGTTTCCTGAGAAATATAAAACAAACCACCATTGACCACTTCAAGCTTAATGCAGGGCTTATAGCGGGTATCCATCTGGTCACGTTCTTTCGTAAACGATTCGAGATCGATGTCTTCCGACGCATAAAAGGATTCAAGCAGCGCTGTTTCTCTTTGTAAATGCTGATGTGATTCCACCGCCCATTGATTATTTTGTGATGAAATATACGTCTCCACGTGCTTTTCCATCCGTCTGTATGCGTTGGAAAGTGAAATGACAGGCGTCATGGGGAACGTATAGTCTGATACAGTGTTTCCGAACGGGACCGTTTCCAGTTTTTCCATCATCTTTAACATCATCGTTCCATGAATGAGATTCAATCCGATGGAAAGTGGTTCATCCCGTGCCTGTTTCCCGCGGTAATGCAGCAGGAAGTTGACGACAAGCCACGGACTTACAGCTGTATGACCTGCATTCTCCGGCGGGATGCGCTCATACAGCCGGGCAGTCTTTCCTTTATTGATGGCTGTTTGATAGAGGGCATGCAGTTTAGGTGTTCCGGCATGAAGGTAGATGCCTTGTTTCTGACTGCCATCGGTCTGGGTGAACGTGAGGCGCATCGGTTCGCCTTCGCGGTTCATCTTTTTCATATAGTGCCAGTAAAAGGGGCGGTTCATGATTTCTTCATCCATTTCACTCGTCAACTGGACGGTGAAATGAGTGGGGCCTTTTTCAAGAACCGGACAATTATAGGCAGCGAAAAAATGTTCAACAAATGCAGCGTAGGGGTGGAGAACACTCAACTCGATTCTCTCCTTTCATTAACCGTATGTTCAACGTAACTGACAAGATTTTTTAACTTAATGTCCATTTCCCCCTGACTTTCGGACTGTTTGACAATCGACTGTATCTGCTGCTCAAACGTCCCGCCGGGAATCTGCTCGAGAATGTGATCCAGATCTCCGACCGCATTCTTAAAGACCTCAATTTTTTCATACAACATCTTCATAATGTGGTCCTCAATCGTGTTTTCTACAGCAAAATTATAAATATTCACATCATATTTTTGTCCGAAACGATGAATTCTTCCAATGCGCTGCTCAAGACGCATCGGATTCCAGGGGAGATCATAGTTGATCATATGGTGGCAGAACTGGAGGTTGATGCCCTCTCCGCCTGCTTCTGTAGCGACCATCACTTGTGCTTTGTTTTGAAAAAGCTGTTTCATCCAGTCACGTTTGCTCTTATTAAATTTCCCGCTGAATGGAACAGATGTGATTCCATGCTGCTGTAAATACCACTGCAGGTAAAACTGGGTGGCTCTGTATTCGGTGAAAACGATGAATTTCTCATCTTTTTCCTTTATCAGATCCACCATACGTTCAGCTTTAATATGGTGGGGAAGCCGGCCGAGCGCCTCGATGAAATCATCATAAACCGCTTGTCTTTCAGGTGGGGCTTTCTTCTTCAATTGGGTTAGAGACATGTAACAGGCTTCCCTTGAAGAACACAGTTCTTTGGCCAGGGTCAGCCATGTGAACGAAGGATGATCAGCTTTTAACTGTTCAAGGGATTGATATAGTTCGGCTTCTTCATTTGTAAATGTCAGTCTTTCATTCCTCACCCTGCGTTTAGAGGAATCAAGCCCTGTATCTTTTCTGCGGTTGCGGATCATCAGCTGACCGACAAGGGAGTGAATATGCTGGATATGCTCTTCTTCCCGGGCATGCTTTTGATATTTCTTTTTAAAGTCCGTCAGGTTTCCTAAATATCCGGGCTTCAGGATGGATACAAGGTTAAATAAATCACTCAGCTTATTCTGGATGGGGGTGGCTGTGAGAAGAAGGCAGTAGGTCTTTTTTAAAGACTGGACAAACTGATAATTCTTCGTTTGATGGTTCTTCAGCTTATGGGCTTCATCAATGATGATAAAATCGTATTCCTGGGAAAGAATCTCTTCTCTGTGATGGTCCCTTTTAGCCATATCAATGGATGTAACCGCAACATCCCACTCTTTCCAGGACGCCTGCTTTTTTCTCGGGGATGCAGCCTGGATGTAGAATTTTTCATTCAATTCCTGAATCCACTGATTAACGAGGGATGCAGGAGTAAGAATGAGCACTTTTTCAGCTCGGCCTCGAATCATGTATTCTTTTAAAATCAGCCCGGCTTCCAATGTCTTTCCGAGTCCGACCTCATCAGCCAGAATCGCACGGCCGTTCATGTGATGAACGACGGTTTCCGCGGCTTCTATCTGATGATCCATAAAGTCTACATGAGGAAGGTGATCAAGTGCCAGCAGACCTCCGAATTCCGGCACGGTTTTGAATTGGGCAGCCTGGTAGGCCAGTTTAAATCCTTCCCAGGAGGCCAGATGTTCCGATTGGTCAAGATGGCTGGACAGAGAGTGGATGAACGTTTGATCTGGATGAATGGTAAACATGGAAACAACCCTCCGGATTCCGATATTTTAAGATTGTGAATTGTTGTAGAATTTTCGTGTTCTTTGCCGGACACGCATGATATAATGAACGGGAAATGAAGTGTCATCCATACATTACACGATAGTATGCCCGGTAAAATCTAGGAAAATACAAACGCGAATGACTGCAGAGGGAGAGACCCTTGTAAGGGCGCCGAAGGAGCAAGCAGAATTGTGAATCTCTCAGGCAAAAAGACCTCTGCAGGACGCAGCTCTGGAGAGCGTCTGCCTTCTACGGGCGGACCACCCAAGAAGCAAACACCCTCCACAGGTGTGAAACTTTCTGGTTCACGGACAGAGACTCCCGCTCATAGCGGAGGAGTCTCTTTTTTTATGGGCGGAACGACGTAAAGGAGTGGTTGAATTGACAGAATTGAAACGAACACCTTTATATCCCGAGTATGAAAAGCTTGGAGCGAAAACCATTGATTTTGGAGGCTGGGATCTGCCGGTGCATTTTTCCGGCATTAAAGAGGAGCATGCAGCGACAAGAAATGCGGCTGGTCTTTTTGATGTGTCTCACATGGGGGAAATCATGATCGAAGGATCCGACAGCCTGGCTTTTCTACAGAAAATGCTGACGAACGATGCTTCAAAGCTCGTCCCTGGAAAAGCACAGTACACGATTATGTGCTATGAAAATGGAGGGACGGTTGATGATTTGATCGTTTACCACCTTTCTGAAAACACGTATCTGTTAGTCGTCAATGCGGCGAACAGGGAAAAGGATTTGGAATGGCTTCAACGTCACGCCGAGGGCGATGTGTCTGTGAGGGATGTTTCTGATACGTATGTTCAACTGGCTGTTCAAGGGCCAAAAGCAGAAAAGATTCTTCAAAAGCTCACGGATACCGATGTGTCCGCCATTAAGTTTTTCCGATTTGAACAGGGCGTTTCCCTTGATGGAGTGCAGGACAGCGCCATTGTTTCCCGCACAGGTTACACAGGGGAAGATGGATTTGAAATCTACCTTCCTTCAGCTTCAGGGCCGGATCTCTGGCAGGTTCTATTAAAAGCAGGTGAGCCGGAAGGGCTGCGTCCGATCGGTCTCGGTGCAAGAGATACGCTCAGGTTTGAAGCGAACCTCGCTCTTTACGGACAGGAGTTGAGCAGTGATATTACGCCGATTGAAGCCGGTCTGAATTTTGCCGTCAAAATAAAAAAGGAAGAGGATTTCATTGGGAAGGAAACTCTCGTTAAACAGAAAAAAAAGGGGCCCGAGCGGAAGCTGGTCGGTATTGAAATGCTCGATAAAGGTATTCCGCGTACTCATTATGAGGTCTATGACAGCGATGAGAAGATTGGTTTTGTAACAACAGGGACCCAGTCGCCGACATTGGGTAAAAATGTCGGACTCGCTCTACTTAACCGTGCGTATACAGAGGAAGGGACAGAAGTAACGGTTCAGGTTCGGAAGAGACGCCTGAAGGCCAGGGTCGTCCCGACACCTTTCTACAAAAGATAAATACCTGAGGGGGATGGAACAATGGAATTTCGATATTTGCCTATGACGGAAAAAGATAAAAAAGAAATGCTTGAGACCATCGGTGTCCAGTCATCTGAAGAATTGTTCGCTGATATTCCTGAACGCGTAAGGTTTCAAGGTGATTTAAATATTAAGCCGCCGAAAAATGAATACCAGTTGATGAAAGAACTGGCGGATACAGCCGATCGGAACGTCAACCTCAAATCCCATACGTCATTTCTTGGAGCAGGGGTTTATGATCATTACATTCCTTCCATTGTTGACCACGTCATATCAAGGTCTGAATTTTATACGGCTTACACCCCTTATCAGCCGGAAATATCCCAGGGGGAGCTGCAGGCGATCTTTGAATTTCAAACGATGATTTGTGAATTGACAGGCATGGATGTCGCCAACTCTTCTATGTATGATGGCGGGACAGCATTGGCCGAAGCCGTTAACCTTGCTGCTGGACAGACGAAAAAGAAAAAAGTGCTTGTATCCAAAGCAGTCCATCCAGAATCTCTCGCTGTGATTCATTCCTACGCCAAGGGACCGGGGGTTGAAATCATCGAAATCGACCACAAGGAAGGTTTGACAGACCTTGAACAGCTGGAACATCACCTCGATGAAGATACAGCTGGAGTGGTCGTTCAATATCCTAATTTCTTCGGTCAGGTGGAGCCGCTTGATTCCATCCGCCACCTCGTAGACAAGCAGAAAAAGGCGATGATGATTACTTCAAGCAATCCGCTTGCGCTCGGGTATTTGACTCCGCCTGGTGCGTTTGGCTCTGATATTGTCGTCGGCGATGCTCAAGTGTTCGGAATCCCTGCCCAGTATGGCGGTCCGCACTGCGGTTATTTTGCAACAACGAAAAAACTGATGAGAAAAGTGCCCGGCCGTCTAGTGGGCCAGACGGTGGATGAGGGTGGACGCAGAGGTTTCGTCCTTACCCTTCAAGCGCGTGAACAGCATATCCGCCGGGATAAGGCGACTTCCAACATATGTTCCAACCAGGCATTGAATGCACTGGCTGCTTCGGTCGCTTTGTCGTCCATAGGGAAGCAGGGATTGAAAAAGATGGCGGCGATGAACATTAAGAAGACGTTATACATGAAACAACAGCTTCAATCCCGGGGCATCGAAGTTTTGTATAAGGGAGCCTTTTTCAATGAACTGGTCATCCGCATGAAGAAGCCTGTGAAAGAGATCAATCAGCAGCTTCTGGAGAAAGGATTTATTGGTGGGTATGACCTTGGACGTACAGATGAACGTCTGGCAGGCTGTATGCTGATTGCGGTTACAGAAATCCGTACAAAAGAAGAAATCGACACCTTCGCAGGGGAAATGGGGGATTTGAATGGCTAACCAAGACTTTCCATTGATTTTTGAATTGAGTCAGGAGAGCCGCACTGGGTTCAGTCTTCCTGAACTGAATGTGCCGGATACCGATATTGATGAGATGTTTGAAGATAAGTATGTGAGACAGGACGCACCTCATCTGCCGGAAGTCAGCGAGCTGCAGATTATGCGGCATTACACAGGTCTGTCCAAACGTAACCACGGGGTGGACTCCGGGTTTTATCCTCTTGGATCGTGTACGATGAAATACAATCCGAAAATGAATGAAGATGTAGCCAGACTGGCCGGCTTCAGCCATATCCATCCGTACCAGCCGGAGGAAACGGTTCAGGGGGCGCTCCACCTCATGTATGATCTTCAGGAAACGCTCGCGGAAATTACAGGTATGGATACCGTCACGCTTCAGCCTGCGGCAGGTGCTCATGGCGAATGGACAGGACTTATGATGATTCGTGCCTTCCATGAGGCTAATGGTGATCATCAGCGGACAAAAGTCATTGTGCCTGATTCGGCCCACGGTACGAACCCTGCCTCTGCTACGGTAGCTGGGTTCGAAGCCGTGACGGTAAAATCAGACGAGCGGGGATTAGTGGACCTTGAAGACCTGAAGCGTGTCGTAGACGATCAGACAGCTGCACTGATGCTGACAAACCCGAACACGCTTGGTCTGTTTGAAGAGGATATTGAGGAAATGGCGGCCATCGTTCATGAAGCGGGTGGCAGACTGTATTACGACGGCGCCAATCTGAATGCTGTATTAGGGTATGCAAGGCCGGGAGACATGGGCTTTGATGTTGTCCACTTGAACCTGCATAAGACTTTCACAGGCCCTCACGGTGGCGGTGGTCCGGGATCAGGTCCTGTAGGTGTAACGGCAGAGCTTGAGCCGTTTCTTCCCAAGCCGATCCTTACGAAAAAAGACGGCTGGTACAGATTCGATGATGATCGTCCACGTTCCATCGGCCGGGTGAAGCCCTATTATGGGAATTTCGGAATCAATGTGCGGGCCTATACGTACATCCGCACAATGGGACCGGAGGGATTGAAAAAAGTAAGTGAATACGCCGTTTTGAATGCCAACTATATGATGCGCAGACTGCAGGAAGCATTCGATCTTCCTTTTGACAGGCACTGTAAACATGAATTCATTCTGTCGGGCCGCCGTCAGAAAAAACTCGGCGTACGAACACTGGATATGGCTAAACGCCTGCTTGACTTCGGCTATCATCCGCCGACGATCTATTTCCCGATCAATGTGGAGGAAGCGTTGATGATTGAGCCGACGGAAACGGAATCCAAGGAAACTCTTGATGACTTTATCGATCGTATGCTTCAAATAGCCAAGGAAGCAGAAGATGAGCCGGAGACGGTTCAGGAAGCTCCTCATACGACGATTGTCAGCCGGATGGATGAAACCCAGGCAGCAAGGAAGCCTGTTCTCCGCCACCCGATGGAATAGAGAAAAACCGGCCCCCTTCGTGGGGAGCCGGTTTTCCTGTGTTGTGATATTTTTCGTTATTTCTTCGTCTTAATTTTGCCGGTCCATTTCTTGAAGCCACCTTCAAGCATGTTCAGGTCGTTGTACCCCTTCTTATGAAGGGTCATTGCCGCACGTGCAGACCGTGCGCCGCTCTGGCAGTACAAGTAGACGGGTTTGTCCTTGCGGATTTCCACGAGTCTGTTGTTCAGCTGTGAGAGCGGAATATTTCTCGCTCCGAGGATGTGACCCCCGTCAAATTCCTTCGGTTCACGGACGTCAATCAGCTGAGCTTTGCGGTAACCTTGACGGAATTCTTCTTCAGATATCGTGTTCAAGATTTTTCTTGTTTTGAAGAATCTATACAAACCGAAAGCAATAAGTAGAACAAGTGCTCCGAGTAAGATCCATAATTCCATTTTCATTTCCCCCCTGTTTTCTCTATTCTTTTATCTATTATAGAAGGGAAGGGCGGGTATTTCAAAAAAATTTTTCTTCCTGCCTGAAAAAAATGCCGTTTTGGAGGGGATTATATCGATTTAACAGATGCAAGACAGGAAAAATCGAAAAAAAAAGACATGAGAGGTGCTTTCCTCTTATTCCCTGCTTTTTTCTAACTGTATCTTACGATTTTCTGATTGACAAAATTCAACACATTCGTTCAATAACACAATATATGGTGATCGAATAATAAACAAACACAATATATTGATTAAAAATCTGTATATGTGGTATGTTACATATATCAATTATGGAATTGGCTTTTTCAAGATAAGGGAGAGATGCGAACATGCAGACGACAACTTCTAAAGATGTGCATACAAAAATCAACATAGACCGGCTGAATGCCGATATCAAACAGTTCCCACAGGTCCACCCGGTAACGGACAACATGTCCATTACCCACAAAGGGGTATCCAGGCTTGTCATGCTCGACCGTTATGCGTTTAAAGATACAGAAAAGCTGACGTTGTCCGAAGGGGATTTTGTCGTACTTACAGTAAAAGACGATCCGAAGTTTCCGGCTCGCGGATTCGGTTTCATTCAGTCCGTTGACTGGCAGACCCACGAAGCGTTTGTAAAAGTGGAAGACGAGTTCGTGAACGTTCTCGACCGTGAGGAAGAAAGAGAGACCGGCGTCATTAAAAGAAATCTTGATACCATCGATAAACCGCTGGAAGTTTATTATGAACAAATTGCTTTACGAAATGCGACAGGACTCTCAGAGGTGGAAACAGATCCGGAAAGACAGGCGCAGAGCTTTGAGGAATTTTACGAGGAGTTATCCAGCCTGAATTTCATACCTGCCGGCCGTGTGCTGTACGGAGCAGGTTCCAATACGGATGTGACCTACTTCAACTGCTACGTGATGCCTTATATCCAGGATTCACGGGAAGGCATTTCGGATCACCGTAAACAAGTCATGGAAATCATGTCCCGTGGCGGTGGTGTCGGGACGAACGGATCGACCCTGCGCCCGAGGAACACGCTCGCCCGCGGGGTGAATGGGAAATCATCCGGTTCCGTTTCATGGCTGGATGATATTGCTAAGCTGACCCACCTGGTGGAGCAGGGGGGATCCAGACGTGGTGCCCAGATGATCATGCTGGCAGACTGGCATCCAGACATTCTTGAATTCATTATTTCCAAGATGCAGAACCCGCGTATCCTCCGTTTTCTTATTGAAAATACGGAAGATGAAAACATTAAACAACTGGCGAAGGACAAGCTGAAATTCACGCCGTTGACCGAAGTGGAAAAAGACCTTTATCAAAGTGTCGTCAATTACAAGCACATTCAGGGTCAGGGTGGTTTTACAGATCAAAGCGTGCAGGAAGCACAGGAAAAACTGGCCCTCGGCGGGACGTATTCCGTTCATAATTCAGAATTCCTGACAGGAGCCAATATTTCCGTCTGTATCACGAATGAGTTCATGGAAGCTGTGGAAAATGATGACGAATACCAGCTTCGTTTCCCTGATGTAGAGAATTACACGGGAGAGGAAATGAACGCCTATAATGAAGAATGGCATGAGAGCGGCGATGTACGCGAGTGGGAAAAACGCGGCTTCGGTGTGCGGGCCTACAAATCCATTAAAGCGAAAGAGCTGTGGAATCTGATTAATGTCTGCGCGACGTATTCAGCAGAACCGGGAATCTTCTTTATTGATAATGCCAACGAAAAGACAAATGCGACAGCTTATGGACAGAAGGTCGTTGCGACCAATCCATGCGGGGAACAGCCACTTGCGCCATATTCCGTCTGTAACCTGGCGGCCGTAAACCTGGCGTCTGTAGCGGATAAGGAAAATAAAACGGTCGATTTTGAAAAACTTACACAAACTGTTACACGTGGTGTCCGTATGCAGGATAACGTGATTGATGCTACTCCTTACTTCCTGGAGGAAAATAAAGTACAGGCCCTTGGTGAGCGTCGTGTAGGCCTTGGTGTCATGGGTCTCCATGATCTCCTGATCTATTGTGAAACAACCTATGGTTCAGAAGAAGGCAACAAACTGGTGGATGAAATTTTCGAAACGATCGCTGTCACAGCCTACCGCGCATCCATTGAACTCGCGAAGGAGAAAGGCAGCTTCCCGTTCCTTGTCGGAGCCACGGATGAAGAAACACAACAACTTCGTGAGAACTTCATTCAGACAGGGTATATGAAGCAGATGCCGGAAGATATTCGGCAGGATGTTCTGACTTATGGAATCCGTAACTCCCACCTGCTTACTGTAGCTCCAACCGGAAGTACAGGAACAATGGTAGGAGTAAGTACAGGTCTTGAGCCATACTTCTCCTTCTCCTACTACCGCAGTGGTCGTTTAGGCAAGTTTATTGAAGTGAAGGCGGATATCCTTCAGGAGTATCTGGATGCACATCCAGAGCAGGATCCGGAGCAGCTTCCTGAATGGTTTGTGACGGCGATGACGATGTCTCCGGAAGCTCATGCGGATACACAGTGCGTCATTCAGCGCTGGGTCGACAGCAGTATTTCCAAGACGGTCAATGCACCCAAAGGATATACGGTCGAACAAGTGGAAAGCGTCTATCAGCGCCTGTACCGGGGCGGTGCGAAAGGTGGTACCGTGTACGTGGATGGGAGCCGTGACAGCCAGGTGCTTACTTTGAAAGCTGAGGAGAACGCTTTTGATGGAGAGCAGACGGAACTGTTTGAAGATGACAAGCGTCCACGTGTTGTCCTGGTCGATACCGTTCATGAGCTGGATAAGACGAACGTGACGATTGGATCGGAAGTCGGCGACACATGCCCGGTCTGCCGTCAAGGAACCGTGGAAGACATCGGCGGCTGTAACACATGTACCAACTGTAATGCTCAGTTGAAGTGCGGTTTGTAATAACTAGAAAAACAGTCCTTCAAATCTGAAGGACTGTTTTTTTATGTTAAACAGCGGCTGCTTGTATCACATAAGAAACTAGTGTATCATTTTTCTATGTAGTCATCAGCAGATCACAAGCGTTATATCTACATAAAGACAGGGTATTGGAGGTTCATCATGCCAACACCAAGCATGGAAGATTATATTGAGCAAATTTATATACTCATTGAAGAAAAGGGTTATGCCCGCGTCTCGGATATTGCTGAGAACCTGGATGTTCACCCGTCTTCCGTGACGAAGATGGTCCAGAAACTCGATCGCGACCAGTATTTGAATTATGAAAAGTACAGGGGATTGATTTTGACTCCGAAAGGGAAAAAAATCGGGAAGCGGCTGGTGTATCGTCATGAGCTGCTGGAACAGTTCCTGGAACTGATCGGTGTAGATAAGGAAAACATCTATGAGGATGTCGAAGGTATTGAGCACCATATGAGCTGGAATTCCATCGACCGTATCGGCGACCTTGTCCAGTTCTTTGATGAGAATAAAGGGTATGTGGAAGCTTTGAGAGAAGTGCAGAAGAAAAACGAAGACCAGAATAACGAATAGAGTGCCTGAGACACGGATGTCCGTGTCTTTTTTTTATGTCCAACCGGCTCGTGGCGGGAAGTTATGAGGAAGGGGGAATTCTGCCACCTGCGTTCTATTTAGTGGACCCGCTGTTTATAATGAATTAAAGCGGGGTGAAGCGTGGTGAAAGTAGATGGGGTGTTTTCCGGAGGCGGGGTGAAGGCACTCGCTTTTATAGGAGCCGTCGAGGAACTACAGAGCCAGGGCTATGAGTTCAGACGTGTTGCCGGTACCTCTGCAGGAGCAATTCTGGCGGCATTAACGGCAGCGGGGTATACAGCCGGGGAAATCAAATCCCGTCTGATGTCCATATCCTTTGGAGAGATGATCCATGTTCCACTGACAGACCGGGTCTTCCCTTTTATGAAATGGCTGTTCCTCTATTATCGTCTCGGCCTTTACAACGGGGCGCAGATGGAAACCGTACTGGCTCAGTGGCTGGAGGAAAAAGGGGTGCGTACGTTCGCAGATCTCCGGCCCGGATCGTTGAAGATCATCTGTTCGGATCTTACTTTAGGGAGAATCGTCGTCCTCCCCGATGACTTGAAGAGTACTTATGGCATTGATCCCGCTACATTTTCCGTGGCAAAAGCTGTAAGAATGAGCTCGAGTCTTCCATACTTCTTTATTCCTGTGAAGATTCATGGAAAGCGTGGGAAATCGGTGATCGTCGATGGAGGGGTCCTTAGTAATTTCCCATTGTGGATATGGGAAAAGCAGGATGGATGCCGGACGAGACCAGTAATCGGCTTAAAATTAAGTGATGAGCCGGATAAGCTTCCTGAACAGAAAATCAGAAACGCCATCCAGATGTTTCATGCCTTGTTTAAAACGATGCAGCGGGCTCACGACTCCCGTTACATTTCAAAATCCATCAGTAAGGATATTCTTTTCATACCGGTAAGCGGCATAGAAACCACTGATTTTCATATGACGAATGAGGAAAAAGAACATTTGATGAATTACGGACGCCAGCATGCATTGGAATTTTTAAAAAGATGGACAAAATAAAATCGAGCCTTTTAAAAAGAGGCTCGATTTTTGTCTTTGTTTTTATTTCCCTCAATGACCCGGAGCTGCGGCCCGTTTGTTCTTCGGCTTTTTTTGCGTGTGAACGGAGCGGATTTAACCGCTGTTTTCGCAGCCGGACTTTTCTTGACGACCGGTGCAGGCTGTTTGTATTTCTGTTTGGATTGTTTAACGGCCTGTTTGTATTTTTTCATTTCTGTGCGGTTGCCGGAACCCCCGCCAAATCCGCGTCCGCGGAGGAAGAAGAAGTAGATGGCTCCATAGAGGATAGCCGCCATCCCGATCATAACCACTATGTTTGTTAAGAAACCTGATGTATTGGTAAACAGCTGAACGCCTACAAAGAAAATGGCAAGCCCGATTAAAATGTACATGACTGGTGTCATCCAGTTACGCATGTCAATGTCCTCCCTTCTAGTATTAGGTCACCTGTACGACATCTTTTAGTTATATATACCCTGGATTGTACACTTTTCAACATTTCCTGTGGCGGGTATGTGCTATTTTCAATTGTTTCCGTAGTAGATGAATTTATGCAGTATTTATACTCAAAGTTCAGGTGAAAGATTCGGGGTTATTCTTTTCTTTCCTTTAGACTGTCACCTCTAAACTAGAAACATGGTAAGTATGTCTGGACCTTTATTTTACAACAAATGGAGAAGAATCACTAGGTCTATTATGAAAGCGGGCATGAAAAAATGCGGGTTGGTTAAAATGAGGAAAGAGGTGATGGAGATGGCAGAACAAACAAAAGATCAACGGAAGCAGGAGCCCCGGCAGAGTGTTGCCTCAAAAGCGGCAGCAACAGGTTTTGCCGGGGGGCTTTTATGGAGTGCTCTGGGTGCCGGCGCCTATTATTTTCATTTTACGGAAGTGTCCGCAGCATCCTTTATATTCCGGTCCTTCTGGCAGACGGATTGGACTGGAACATGGCTCGCAGAAGTTCTTTCGGTGCTGATAGTTGCGCTTCTCTCAATCGGAACGGCTTTCGTTTATTACTTTACTTTAAGATCAAGAAAAGGCATTTGGCCGGGCGCCATTTTTGGACTGCTTCTGTGGGGTGTGGTCTATTTTGTGTTAACCCCTGTGTTTCCAGCAATTCCTGGTTTCATGGAACTGAGCAGTGATACGTGGGTGACAACGGCCTGTTTATTTATCTTATACGGTGTGTTTGTAGGGTATTCCATATCTTATGAGTATCATGAATTTAATCAAACGGCAGATTCTTATTCAAATAAGGAGGGAGTATGATAAGATTTAACTGTATGATCCTTTGGGGAACGGTGGGGATATGGAATGGAGAAAAAGAAGATTTATTTACTGAATGGGCCGAACCTGAACCGTCTGGGTGTCCGCGAGCCCGGAACATATGGCACCGGTACACTTGAGGATGTGGTCCGGCTCGTTACTGAGACCGCGCAGAAAGCCGGATTCGAGGTGGAGGCTTACCAATCCAATCATGAGGGGGATCTCGTGGACTGGATCCACCAGGCTGAAGCATCTGCGGACGGGATCGTCATGAACCCTGCTGCCTATACTCATACGAGTGTAGCTCTGCGGGATGCAGTGAGTTCCGTTTCCTTACCAGTCATTGAAATCCACATTTCCAACATCCACGCGAGAGAAGCTTTCCGGCATACGTCGATGCTTGCTCCTGTCACGGCAGGACAGATCGTAGGATTCGGAATCGATGGATATCGACTGGCGGTAGAAGGGTTGGTTCATAAGCTGAATGAGAGAGGAGATCACTAATATGATGAAATTGACAGGACTGCGTACAGCAGCTGCGACAAAAGAACTGGATGGACTATTGATCACGAGTTCGAAAAACAGACGGTATCTTTCCGGTTTTACAGGTTCTTCAGGAGCTCTGCTCATTACAGGCCGTGATGCTTTTCTGATTACAGACTTCCGATATACCAAGCAGGCCGCCGATCAGACGGAAGGGTTCGACATTATCGAGCATAAACGTCCCCTGCACGAAGAGGCAGCTGCCAAAGCCAGGGAACTTGGTTTGAAACGGGTCGGCTTTGAAAAAGATCACGTTACATATTCGTCCTACGAGCAGTACAAACAGGTGATGGATGCTGAACTTGTCCCAACCTCTGGGCTCGTTGAAAAATTACGCTTGATTAAGACCGATGAGGAGATTAGTATATTAAAGGATGCTGTTAAGATTGCTGATGACGCTTTTGACCACATTCTAAGCTACATAAAACCAGGTGTTAAGGAAATCGATATCTCCAATGAACTGGAGTTTTTCATGAGGAAGCAGGGAGCGGTTTCCTCCAGCTTTGATATTATTGTAGCGTCCGGTTATCGGTCTGCCCTTCCGCACGGCACAGCCTCGGAAAAGGAAATTCAGTCCGGTGAGCTTGTCACGATGGATTTCGGTGCTCTCTATAAGGGGTATTGTTCTGATATTACGAGAACCGTCGCTGTTGGGGAAATCAGTGATCAGCTGAAAGATATCTATGATACGGTTTTACAGGCGCAGTTAAGAGGTATGAAAGGTATTAAAGCAGGTATTACCGGTAAGGAAGCGGATGCTCTCACCCGTGACTATATTAAAGAAAAAGGATATGGGGACTATTTTGGACACTCCACAGGCCACGGCATCGGTCTTGATGTTCATGAAGGTCCGGGACTTTCCTTCCGTTCTGAACAGACGATCCTAGAAGAAGGCATGGTCGTTACTGTGGAACCGGGGATTTATGTACCGGATGTCGGCGGCTGCCGTATTGAAGACGACACGATCGTAACGAAAACCGGCAACGAGCGTCTGAGCCAATCAACGAAAGAGCTAATTACTTTGTAAGGAAAGAAGGAGGAACAACGTATGATTTCAGTAAACGATTTTCGTACAGGTTTAACAATTGAAGTAGATGGTGGAATCTGGCAGGTTATGGATTTCCAACACGTAAAGCCGGGAAAGGGAGCCGCATTTGTTCGTTCAAAGCTTCGTAACCTTCGTAATGGAAACATCCAGGAAAAAACGTTCCGCGGTGGAGAGAAAGTAGAACGTGCTCATATCGAAAACCGTAAAATGCAGTACCTTTACGCTAATGGTGACATGCATGCATTCATGGATATGGAAACGTATGAGCAGGTGGAAATTCCTTCTGCGACTATTCAGGAACAGCTGAATTATCTGAAGGAAAACATGGAAGTTCAGATTCAGTCGTATCAAGGTGAGACCATTGGTGTCGAGCTTCCGAAAAATGTGGAATTGAAAGTGACAGAAACAGAACCGGGAATCAAAGGTGATACGGCGAGCGGAGGTACGAAGCCTGCGACGCTTGAAACAGGATTAACGGTTCAGGTACCTTTCTTCATTAATGAAGGTGAAGTACTGCTCATCAGCACAACAGACGGCAAATATGTCTCCCGTGCGTAATGAAATCGATCATCAAGCGTGTTCCCATCCGGGAGCACGCTTTTTTTATGTCCGCCCTCCCAAATTGCACTAGAGGCCTGCTCTAGCAGAACTCTAGTACGTGCTGATTTCTTCTACTTTTATATGATTTGACCTGTCATAAGTATAAACGTGGGACATACATATGAAGTAAACCAAATAAAGGAGTAGGAGAAGGATGAAAGAGATTTTACGTCTGTTTCCGCCTTCATTTCAGAAGGTTTTACTAGAGCAGGTGGATTGGAGGAGAGTCCAGGAGATCCGTTTAAGGGTGGAACGTCCCATAGAGATGATCAGCAGTTCAGGCTATTCCGTTTTAGAGTCTCTCTCGATGACCGCGGATCATCTCTCCTACGTCTTGAATCAAATCAGCCAGTTTTCTCTCTATCGATTCAAGGATGAACTGAAAGAGGGTTTTATTACTATTGAAGGCGGCCACCGCGTAGGGATGGCGGGCAAAGCAAACACACAGGAAGATAAAGTAGAGACGTTGAAGCATATCTCTTTTATGAACATCCGCGTCGCTCGATCCACGAGGGGGCAGGTATCCTCTCTGCTTCCTTATCTTTATGACGAGATGGGATGGAGAAGTGTTCTGATCATAGGCCCCCCTCATTCCGGAAAAACGACACTGCTCCGTGAACTGGCCTGTGTTATTGGGGCAGCAGCAAGTACCTATTCACCGTCTAAAGTCGCCATTGTGGACGAGCGGTCGGAAATAGCAGCCAGTTTACGGGGGGTTCCGCAGCTGGACGTCGGCACCCGTACAGATGTGATGGATGCCTGTCCAAAAGCGGACGGGATGATGATGATGATCCGTTCCATGTCCCCGGATGTTTTAATCGTCGATGAAATCGGCGGGGAAAGGGATGCCCGTGCTGTTCAGGAAGCGGTTTATACCGGTGTGAAGGTCATATGCAGTCTGCATGGTAACGGGGTGGAGTCCGTAAGCCGGCGACCGTCGGTTTCCCAACTGATGCACGACCAAGTATTCGAACGTTATATTACACTGGAACGTCTGCGTGCAGGATCGGTCCTTACATGGAAGGTGTATAACCACCTTGGACAAGTTCTTGGTGAAGGGGAAGGAGGTCGGATGGATGGAGTGGATCGGCGCCGTCATCATTTTAACCGTTACAACACTGGGCGGGTTTGAAATTGCATCCCGGTTCAAAAAAAGGCCCGGCCATATCAGACAGTGGAAAAATGCTCTTCAACTGATTGAAGCGGAGATGGTTTATGGTCAGTCTTCTCTCTGGGAGGTATGTGAAACCTTATCGAGACATCTGCCTATGCCGATAGCCGGATTTTTTGAGCAGCTTCAAAAGGAGCAGGACAGCTGCCGGGATTTTTCCGTTCTCTGGGAAACCCTTTTGAAAAAACATTGGCCCTGGAATGCCATGGGCAAAACAGAAATGGAAATTCTGCTTCAGTTCGGCCGGACCCTCGGACAACATGATCTGGAACAGCAGCAGAAACAGATCCAATTGACCATCCACCATTTAGACAGAGTGCTTCAGGAAGCATTGGAAGTAGGCGATCAGTACCAGAAGATGGCCAGAGGGATGGGGGTTTTAAGCGGTCTTCTCGTCATCATCTTAATTATATAGAAGGGGGAAGGACCATTGTGCTCCAAGATGCCACAATCCTTTTTCAAATAGCGGGAGTAGGAATTATCGTCGCCATGATTCACAGTATTCTAAAACAAATGGGAAAGGAAGAGATCGCCCAGGCTGTCACATTGACGGGATTTATCATTGTACTGTTTATCGTCCTGCACCGTCTGGCTGACTTGTTCCAACAGATCAAATCCGTCTTTCTCTACCAAGGATAGCTTTATGGATATTATCCAGGTTGTTTCGCTGGGTCTTGTTGCGACTATGCTGATCATTCTGCTGCAGGAACAGAAATCATCAGTCGCTTTTCTGCTTCTCCTTTTCACCGTCATCGTTATTTTCCTGACCGTCCTCGATCAACTGACTTATGTATTTACATTGCTTTCCTATATGGCTGATCAGGCCCAGGTGGAACCGATGTACTTCAAAACGATTTTGAAAATCATCGGTATTGCATATATCGCTGAATTCGGTGCCCAGCTGATCCGGGATGCCGGCCTCAATGCTTTGGCATCGAAAGTGGAACTGGCTGGGAAATTATTCATTTTGATGCTTGCCATTCCAATTGTTACAGCTGTCATTGAAACCATTCTTCAATTCATACCCGGAGGTTAGGGAGGCGGGGAGCAGATGAAACGTCTATGGAAGTGGCTGTGTGCAGGGATCATCGGGGTTTTTCTTTTTCCTTCGGCTTCTGCGGCATCCCCTGAAGCTCCGGAAACGACAGGACCTTCCATGTCGGAATACATTTCAACAGAAGATATGGAAGCGAACTGGGAGGATCTGCAGCAGCAGTATGGAGATTATATGCCGAATTTCCAGCATGACAACTTTATGGAGTTTATTCAAAAGGAAGGGGCGCTCGAGTCTTCCGACTGGTACTCCGGAATGGTGGAATTTTTCTTTCACGAACTTCTTTTAAACGGCCGGCTGCTCTCTTCTCTTTTATTTCTAACCTTATTCAGCACGCTCCTGCAGTCTGTGCAGTCCGCCTTTCAAAATTCAGTCGTAAGTAAAGCAGCGTACATGGTCGTCTATCTCGTCCTGCTGACTCTTGCATTGGAAAGTTTCCGGCAGGTGATTGTCTATACATTGGATGCGGTGGAGCGGATGAGCAGTTTCATGATCGGTCTGATCCCTCTTCTTCTTGGTATCATGGCTTCCTTCAGTCATCTCATGTCCATTTCTTTTTTCCATCCCATCATCATCGCTCTCGTTCAGTCCAGTGGTCTGCTGGTTAAATATCTGCTTATCCCGTTATTTACATCATCAGCTCTTTTATTGATTGTCGGGAGTTTGAATGAAGACTTCAAGGTCGACCATTTAGCAGAACTGTTACGGAAGACGGGAATGGCTGTCATGGGGATTTTCCTTACCGTTTTTCTTGGTGTTATTTCCGTGCAGGGAACCGTCACGGCTGTTCAGGACGGCATCACGATGAAAACAGCCCGGTTTGTGACCGGAAATTTTGTTCCTGTTGTCGGACGTTTGTTTACAGATGCCACCGACACCATACTTGGGGCTTCTCTTGTATTAAAAAACACCCTCGGGATTGCAGGAGTGGTCATTCTCCTCGGCATCGCTGTTTTTCCGTCAATCAAAGTCCTTGCTATCGCGATTATCTATAAATTGGCCGCTGCCCTGCTGCAGCCCCTCGGCGATGGACCGGTCATCCAGGCGATGGATGTAATCAGCCGGCACATTTTCTATATCTTTGCCGCACTGCTTATGGTCTCCATGATGTTTTTCCTTGTCATAGTCATTATGGTCGCAGCAAGCAATATTACAATGATGATCAGATAGGGGGGCGGGTAATGGACTTATTTATTGAGTGGATTACAAGAATCGTATTATTCCTTCTTTTGGCAATGGTTGCGGATGCGCTTCTGCCGTCGGGGGTCATGAAGAACTATGCAAGACTTGTGATGTCCATTTTACTGCTTCTTGTTTTCCTCGGCCCCCTGCTTCAGCTTCTGCAGATCGATCCTGAGCGTCTGTTGCAGTCGGCTGATCAGAAAATGGAAGAGCAGTGGGATACCGACGGTTTGGATGACACTATTGAATCGAAGAAAAATGAAATACTGCAGGGACAAGATGCATATAGATTAGAACAGGTTACCCAAGCTCTATCTGCTGAACTGCAGCCTTCGTTGGAAGAAGAGAAGGATGTCACGCTTCAGGATACGGCGATGACTTTTACCGGACAGCCATACAGCGTGGAAACTCTTGAAAAGGTGACACTGACGTTATCACGGAGCCAGGAGATGGGGGACGTGGAGAATGTCGATATCTCCTTTATGGATGAGCCCTCCCCGCCAGTCTCTTCGGAAGAGGATGCAGAACTGGTGAACTGGGTGGCTGGGAAACTGGACTTGAAGCCTGAACAAATAGAAATCCACTGGGAGGATCAGGATGAATAAATGGTGGAATAAGATCACTCTATCGTCCGATAAGGAAGGGAAGAAGGTGAACAAGACCAAGTATTTGATTGGTCTTGGAATGATCGGGGTTCTTATCATTCTTGTCAGCAGCTGGTTCCAGCCGGATGCAGAGCCGCGTACCCCTCCCGCGGCAGGGAGTACACAGGAGCAGGCTGCATCGGAAACTTCTCCATCTCCGGAACAGACCGATTCCATCACACAGCTGGAAGGGGAATATGAAAAACAGCTCAAGCCGCTTCTTGAGAATATCCAGGGTGTCAGTGCTGTGGATATTATGATAAATCTATCATCCACACACAAAAAGGAGTATGACAAAAACTTGATCATAGGCAAACAGAACACAAAAGAATCCGATAAGAATGGAGGAGAAAGAGAAATTGAAGATTATACGAGAGAACAGCAGCTGGTTCTAGTCCGACAGGGTGACCGCGAAGTTCCGCTGCTCACCCAGACATCCAAGCCTGAAGTCAGCGGGGTTTTCGTAACGGCCAAGGGAGTCGATCAAATTCAGGTGAAGGAATGGGTGGTTGAAGCTGTTTCCCGGGTGCTTGATGTACCGACACATAGAATATCAGTTCTGCCTAAACAATAAGGAGGGATTACCTTGGTAAAAAAACAAACGGTGTGGCTGTTGACAATGTTGAGTCTTTTGATTGTGTTGAGTGTTTACTACATGACATCCCCGGAAAACGGCGAGATGGCTTTTATTCAGGAAGAGGACTGGGCTGAAATGACCAGTGAAGAAGCAGAAGGGGAAAACGTTGAAACGGCAGGAGACGGGACAGTGATTTCGCAAATTTCCACTGATGAGTTATTTTCAGCTATCCGTCTCGATATGAAAAACCAGCGGGATCAGGTCCAGGAGCAGCTTTCCGAAATTGTAGCGTCCAGTGATTTTACGACTGACGAGAAAAATGAAGCACTGGAAAAAATGGAAACGATTAAAACCAATCAATCAAAAGAATCCATCATCGAAAATACCATCCTTGCAAGCGCCCAGTATGATGATGTCCTCGTACGTGCCGAAGATGACGTCGTCCACGTAACCGTAAAAGCCCAGGAGTTATCCAAGGAAGAAACGAACCAGATAATCCAGATGGTCTCCGATGAATTCGGACATAAGCAGGTACAGGTTCAATTCCAGCCTGCAGGCTGAACAAAAGAAGCTGCCGTTGAAAACGGCAGCTTCTTTGGCTGTAGAAAAGCCTGTGTTAACCAGTTAGAGTTGTCCATTTGTCGTGCGAAGGGTCATTTTCCGCTTATCGGTGGATGAATGCCGCGGGCACGCCCTCCGCTGACTTGGACAGGAAGGTCGCCTGCCCAAGTGGGTCTTCGGCCCGTGCTGTTCCCGCAGACGTCACCACCGAACGCTCCTCGTGCCGACGTTAGAATATAGAGGAGAGAGACTGTGCCCTATGCAGATTTGCAGATTCAAAAGAACGGCATGGTCTGCGTTATTGTCGCTTGCGTGGAAAAAAAGAATGTACGCGAACAAGCGTTTCTGACGGCGGCCTGCCAAAATATGAAAAAGATTGCCCTTCACCTATCCAGGGTGAGATAGGTGAAGGAGAGTCTTTTTCGCCCGCACGAACTGCACAAAAAAAGCTTGCAAAAAAACGGGGTTTCTCTACAAGCTGAAGCTGCCGTTGAAAACGGCAGCTTCTTTTTGTGCATGGTTAAAAAGCCGTGTGTATGGAAATAGTGGTGGAGAAAGAAATCCACAGACCTATAGAACTGCCAATTGTTAACGGATAACGTCTGTCTTTCTACCTTCTTTCAGGAGGTTCAGTTGCAGGAAAGCAGGAATTTATAATAGAATGTTAAGAGGAGTTATTAGTACCAGTTATAAAGCAACTATACATAAAAGGGGTGCCAGCTATGTTAAAGGTACAGGAAATCAGAGAAATTATTAAGCTGATCGATCAATCTTCCATCGATGAATTCAGCTATGAAGCAAATGGGACGAAAGTTTCGATGAAAAAACAACAGGAGCAGGTTGTTACAGAAGCTGTACAGCCGCAGCAGACGGTTCAGGCACAGCCGAAACCACAGCCGCAGGAGCCTGCGCAGAGCAAGGAAGTAAATCAAGAGCCGGCTGCAGAGGAAGCACATCAAGCAGAAGCTGCCTCCAGCGATTACGATGCTGAAGTCAAGTCTCCGATGGTCGGAACCTTCTATGTGTCTCCGTCCCCGGACCAGGATGCCTACGTGAAAGTCGGCGACGATGTCAAAGAAGACTCTGTCGTATGTATCGTTGAAGCTATGAAGCTTTTCAATGAAATTGAAGCGGAAGTTTCTGGTGAGGTTGTAGAAATTCTGGCTAAAGACGGCGAACTGGTCGAATATGGACAGCCGTTGTTCCGAGTGAAGTCTAAGTAAGCGGGGGATGAGACGTTGATTAAAAAAGTTTTAATAGCCAACAGAGGTGAAATTGCTGTCCGGATCATCCGTGCCTGCAAAGAAATGGACATTGAGACGGTCGCCATTTATTCTGAAGCAGATAAAGAAGCCTTGCACGTCCAGCTGGCGGATGAAGCCTATTGTGTTGGACCTACATTAAGTAAAGACAGCTATTTGAGCTATACCAATATTTTAAGTCTGGCAATCCTGACACAGACGGATGCGATCCATCCAGGATACGGTTTCCTTTCTGAAAACGCAGAGTTCGCCGAGATGTGTGAAGAATGCAACATCACCTTCATTGGCCCATCCGCCTATGCCATTCAAAAAATGGGGACGAAAGATGTGGCCAGAGAAACGATGAGAGAAGCGGGAGTTCCGGTTGTACCCGGTTCCGCTGGAATCATCAGCAGCGAGGAAGAAGGCTTGAAGGTAGCGGACGACATCGGATATCCGGTCATCATCAAAGCGACAGCCGGCGGTGGAGGAAAAGGAATCCGTGTAGCCCGTAATGAAGATGATCTGAAAACAGGAATCCGCATGACCCAGCAGGAAGCGGAAACGGCGTTCGGCAACCCGGGCGTCTATATTGAGAAGTTCATTGAGGACTTCCGCCACGTGGAAATCCAGGTACTTGCCGATAACCACGGGAACGCTGTGCACCTGGGAGAGCGGGACTGTACGATCCAGCGCCGTCTTCAGAAGCTTATCGAAGAAACACCATCTCCGGCAATTTCCGAAAAGATGAGGAAGAAGATGGGCGATGCTGCCGTCAAAGCGGCTCTTGCTGTTAATTACTCAGGGGCCGGTACCGTAGAATTCATTTTCGATAAAGAGGCGGAATCCTTCTATTTTATGGAAATGAATACGCGTATTCAAGTAGAGCATCCGGTGACCGAGATGGTAACAGGTGTAGATCTTATTAAAGAGATGCTGCTGATTGCCAACGATGAAAAGCTTTCCTTTAAACAAGAAGACATTGAGTTTGAAGGCTGGTCCATTGAATGCCGGATCAATGCGGAGAATCCTTATAAAAACTTCATGCCTTCGGCAGGGAAAATTGATATGTACCTGCCGCCGGGAGGTCTCGGTGTGCGTGTGGATTCTGCAGCATACCCGGGGTATACCATCCCTCCCTATTACGATTCTATGGTGGCCAAGCTCATTACGTACGGCCGTGACAGAGATGAAGCCGTCCGTCGTATGAGACGTGCGCTCGATGAATTTGTCGTAGAGGGTGTCCATACAACGATTCCGTTCCACCAGCGTATGATGGAGCATGAAGTCTTTGTGAATGGCGACTTTAATACCAAGTTCCTTGAGAAATATCCGATTATGAAAGATGAAGCTTAAAAGGAGTGGTCATTAATGACTGATAAGCAATTGTTGAATGTGACAGATGGATCGACATTAGGCAATATTGAGATTGCTCCTGAAGTAATTGAAGTCATCGCGGGCATCGCCGTATCCGAAGTGGCAGGAGTTGCTTCAATGCGGGGGAACTTTGCCTCCGGTGTTGCAGAACGACTGGGCAAGAAAAATCACGGCAAGGGTGTCAAAGTGGAGTTGACAGAAAGCGGCATTTTGATTGACGCCTACGTCGTTATGGATTATGGCATCAGTATTCCTGATACCGCCCAGAAAATCCAGGACAATACCCGCCAGGCATTGAAAAATATGACAGCTCTTGAAATTAGTGAAATCAATGTGCACATCGTTGGTATCCAAATGGAGGGAGCAAAAGAAGAAGAAAACGAAACGGAAGCCTATTCATAGGAATCAGAAAGGGGAGACCCTTTCTGATTTTTCTTTTTGCACTAAGGAAACACCAGGCTGTATATCCCTGTTATCATGGCTTTTATCCAACTAAAATGTTATGATTCTAACGGATATTACCTTAAAGGAGAATGAACATGAAACGACGCACAGCACGAGAAAAAGCATTTCAGGCGCTTTTTCAAACGATTACAGAGGATATTGATACGGATGAGGCCATCCAGCACGTGGTAGAAGATCCAGAGGTGGATCCATTCCTGCACGATCTTGTCCACGGAGTCATGGACTACAGGGATGACCTGGATCAGTGGATTGCCGACCATTTGGACAACTGGACGTTCCCACGTCTTCCTAAAGTAGAGAAGACCGTTCTTCGAATGGCCGCGTATGAAATGAAACATAACGAAGATGTCCCGACACAAGTAGCAATCAACGAAGCAGTAGAACTTGCTAAAATCTTCGGCGAAGAAGATTCCGGGAAGTTCGTCAACGGCGTTTTATCCAAGATGATCTAACTTTGAACTGGGGGAATCGGAGATGGCAGCGGAAGTTATTTATGGAAAGCAGTTAGCGGAAGATTTACGGGAAGAGATGAAGCAGGAGGTGGCGGTGCTCCATGAAAAAGGTGTACACCCTAAACTGGTTGTCGTCATTATCGGAGAAGATCCTGCCTCAAAATCTTATGTAAAAGGGAAGCAGCGGGCTTCTGAAAAAGTAGGTATGGATTCTGATCTTATTGAACTTTCTGAGGAAACCTCTGAGCAGGAGCTTCTTGATTTGATCCATCGGTTGAACCAGGATGATACGGTTCATGGTATTCTGGTACAGCTTCCAGTTCCGGAGCATATTTCTGATCAGAAAATAATTGAAGCGATCGACCCTGGCAAGGATGTGGATGGTTTCCATCCTGAAAACGTTGGCAGAATGCTGACAGGCCAGGATACCTTTTTCCCCTGCACACCATATGGGATTATGGTGATGCTTGAACGTGCAGCTATTGTTGTGGAAGGGAAGCATGCCGTCATTGTAGGGCGCAGCAACCTCGTCGGTAAGCCTGTAGGGCAGCTTCTTCTCAATAAAAATGCAACGGTCACCCACTGCCACTCCCGGACAAAGGATTTAAAGTCTCATACGAAACAGGCAGATATTCTGATTGTAGCGGCAGGCAGACCGGGACTCGTAACCGGGGAACATGTGAAGGAAGGTGCTGTCGTCATTGATGTCGGAGTCAACCGTGTAAATGGTAAACTGACCGGCGATGTTGACTTTGAATCAGCTAAGGAATTGGCCTCCCATATCACTCCTGTTCCCAAAGGGGTGGGGCCGATGACCATTACCATGCTGCTCCACAATACCATTAAGGCGGCGAAGCAGATTCACCGCGTGTAAGGAGGCGTTGTCGTGCAGGACCAGTATTTGACGGTAACGGCTTTAACCAAATATATCAAACGGAAACTATCCGGCGATCCTCATTTGAAGACCGTATGGCTCAGAGGAGAAATTTCCAACTTCAAACATCATTCCAGAGGACACATGTATATGTCCTTAAAAGATGATCAGGCAAGAATTCAGGCGGTTATGTTTGCCGGAAGCAACCGCTCGCTGAAATTCATGCCTGAAAATGGGATGAATGTCCTCGTAAAAGGTGAGATCAACGTATACGAACCGATGGGGCAGTATCAGCTCTATATTAAGGAAATGCAGCCGGATGGAATCGGTGCCTTGTATTTTGCTTTTGAACAGCTGAAGGAGAAATTGGAGAAGGAAGGTCTGTTTGCTGAAGAACGTAAGAAAAAGCTTCCTACATATCCAAAGCATATCGGGGTGATCACTTCTCCTACCGGTGCGGCTGTCAGGGACATTTTGACAACGATTAAGCGACGCTATCCGATTGTACCGGTATCCATCCTTCCGGTTCTTGTCCAGGGGGAGCGCGCAGCAGAATCGGTATCCAACGCCATCCGGTACGCCAATGAGCATCTCGATTGCGACGTTTTAATCGTCGGCCGCGGCGGTGGATCTATTGAAGATCTTTGGGGATTCAATGAAGAAATAGTCGCCCGGGCGATTGCAGCATCGTCGATTCCCATTATTTCTGCCGTCGGTCACGAAACGGATACAACCATCAGTGATTTTGCTGCTGATTGGAGAGCACCGACGCCTACTGGGGCCGCAGAAGTAGCCGTCCCTTCCATTACGGAACTGAGGGAACAGGTGCAGCAGTTCAGACAGAGGCTCATAAGATCCATGGACGGACAGCGGACTGAATCCAGGCAGAAGCTGAACCGATTGAAAAAATCCTATGCGTTTAAGTATCCGGAACAGCTGATGCGTCAGAAAGAACAGGACCTGGACCGGGTGCTGGAACGTCTGACCAAACAGATGAACCGGCAGCAGACGAGCCGCCGTGAACAGCTGGGTTATCTAATCAAACGGCTGGAGCAGCAGGGGCCCGATAAAAAAATCAAAGAAGGAACTGAGTCTCTTCAAAGGGATACGAAACAGCTCCAAAAAGCTTTGGATACCATTGTCTCCCGGAAAAAAGACCGTTTCCATTCCACGCTGGATAAGCTGACCCTGCTGAATCCGCTTGAAATTATGAAACGCGGCTATGCCATTCCTTTTGATGAGGGAAATCAGGTCATTAAAAAGGCTGGTCAGGTGTCGGAGGGAAGCAGTCTTTCCCTTCAAGTCCAGGACGGTCTCATTCAATGTCAGGTTACATCGGTGAAGGAGGATGAACATGGAGGAAAATAAACAGGAAATCAGTTTTGAAGAAGCCATGAATCAGCTTGAGGAAATTGTCGAAAAGCTGGAAACCGGCGAAGTCCCCCTTGAGAAAGCTATTCAATACTATCAAGAGGGGATGAAGCTTTCAAAGGTATGCAGTGAAAAGCTCGGAACAGTGGAAGAGCAGATGCAGCAGATAATGAATGAACATGGGAATTTTGAACCTTTCACCGTACAGGAGGAAGAATAGCCTGTGGACTTGAAAGCTTATTTAACAGATAAACAAACGTTCATTAACGACCAGTTGACCATGTATGTAAGAGATTATACCGTCCCTGGCAGACTTCAGGATTCGATTCTTTATTCTATTGAGGCTGGTGGGAAAAGGCTGCGTCCTATTCTTCTTCTGGCCACGGCGGAAGCCTTTGGAGCTCCAGCGGGCAAAGGGTTGACCGCTGCCGCCGCTCTTGAAATGGTGCATACGTACTCCTTGATACATGACGACCTTCCAGCTATGGATGATGATGATACCAGGCGCGGGCTGCCTACCAATCATAAAAAATTCGATGAAGCGACAGCTATTCTTGCCGGAGATGCCCTGCTCACCATGAGTACCCAGCTGATTGCAGAAGACCCGTCTCTTGCACAGGAAGAAAAATTATTTCTTATTCAGGAGCTGACTAAAGCTGCCGGTCCAAGAGGTATGGTCGAAGGTCAGATGCAGGATATGCTGAGTGAAGGAAAAGAGATATCTCTCGAGTCTCTGGAAGCCATTCATAAAAACAAAACCGGCGAGCTGTTGAAATATGCGATCCGTGCAGGTGCAAAGCTTGGAAAGGCCTCAGAGCAATCCATGCAGCAGATGAGCGGAATGGCGGAAGCGCTCGGCCTTATTTTCCAGATCCAGGACGACATTCTGGATGTGACCGGCGATGCAGAAGTGATCGGTAAACCTGTAGGCAGTGATGTGGTGAATGATAAAAGTACCTATCCGGGTCTTCTCGGTCTGGACGGTGCAAAAGAGCAGAAGGATCATTACGTCAAAACAGCTGAGTCCGCTTTGACGGAAGCAGGTGTGGAAGGTACGGTTCTGTCACAACTTATTCACTATTTAAGTACGCGTGATCATTAATCGGAAGGATTTCGATTGAGGTGTGTGCTGAAATATGATATATTATTTTTACAAAAGGAATGGTGCAGTATTCTAGTCGGTCCTCCGTTCCTGAAGGCGGGCCTAAAAATCCGCCAAAGGGCACATCGATGAAGTTCCTTGTGTTGGCTTGAGGCGCCCAGCCTTGGGTCGATGCTGGGAGTTAAGGTCGCAGGGCGATCCACAAAGGCATGTGGGCGTTGACCCTGCTTCCGCGGAGGCCCATTCTTGTAACGGGCTCTGAGCCAGATACCGTTATGAAATGGGGTATGAACCTGCAGCATATGGAGTAACATCTATATGCGCAGCGTAGCCTGCCTTGAGTGGTTTTTGAGGGGATTACAGTCCATGAGACCCTGTGACTACAGATGGCCACTGTGGTCCTGGGACGTAAGCTGTATGAAATCACAACTGCAAAAGAGGCTAAGGAACGGTCAAAGGCTGTCGGGGAAATCCCCTAGACTGTTCTATGGACATAAAACGGGAATTATAGTGCGGACTGAGTGGCAATCTAGTCCAGTTATCGGAAACGAGGCTGAGTCGAGTTTAAAGGGGAACCGCCAGAGTGGTGACACTCGGTACTTGATTGGGAAAACCTACTAGACCTAAGCCGCAATTTTTACCCGTTTTGTGACCATTCCTTTCTGTTACATAATTAAATTATGATTATATATAGATATAGAGGGTAAGAATGGATAATAAATTAAAAAAAGCCGTAAATTTCAGTTTGAGTATTGCCGTTATCACATTTGTGTTAGCGGCTATTTTTTCAGTTATCTCTTCTTCCGTTTTAAGTGGAGTCATGTGGGTCATTGGACTGATCATTGTATTTATCATCGTGTTTACCGGTGTAGTCTTTGATATGCTTGGTATAGCAGCTACAGCTGCTGAAGAGAAGCCCTTCCATGCGATGGCTTCCGAGAAAGTCCCGGGCTCCAAGGAAGCTATTGCGATTGTCAGAAATGCGGATCGATTCGCAAGTTTCTGTAACGACGTTATAGGGGATATATCTGGTATAGTTAGTGGTACGGCCTCCACTGTCGTCGTACTTCAGCTTGCTTCGAGTTTCGGGTATACAGAAGGGTCTGCCGTCCAAATCGGTATTAACGTAGCCCTTACCAGTATCGTGGCAGCACTGACGGTGGGAGGAAAAGCCATTGGTAAATTCTTCGCCATCAATAAATCCACGCAGATTATCTTTTTTGCTGCCAGGGTGATTGCATGGTTAGAAAACAAATTAAATGTAAGAATATTATCAAATGTCATGTCGTCCACTAAAAAATCAAGATAATTACAAGGGGGTCCTTCAATGGATCTGAGCAGAATCAACGACCCTTCGTTATTGAAGGATATGAATACGAAGCAATTGGAAGAATTTGCAGCAGAAGTGAGACAGTTTTTAATTGAAAACCTGGCCACAACAGGCGGCCACCTCGGGGCGAACCTGGGAGTAGTGGAGCTGACTCTGGCTCTTCATAAAGTATATAACAGTCCCGTTGACCGTCTTATATGGGATGTCGGGCACCAGTCATATATCCATAAGATTCTGACCGGCCGTGGAGGGCAGTTCGACACACTGCGGCAGTATAAGGGCTTGTGCGGCTTCCCGAAACGTGATGAAAGTGAGCATGATGTATGGGAAACCGGCCACAGTTCAACTTCGCTGTCCGCGGCCATGGGGATGGCTATTGCACGCGACTTGAAAAAACAGGACCATTCCATCCTTCCCATCATTGGTGATGGAGCCCTGACAGGCGGTATGGCGCTGGAGGCGCTGAACCATATCGGGCATGAGAAAAAGAATGTAACCGTTATCTTGAATGATAATGAAATGTCGATCGCTAAAAACGTAGGAGCCCTGCACGGGGCGCTCGGCCGGATGAGAAGTGCAGGGAAGTACAATCGTGCCAAGGATGATCTCGAATGGCTGCTGAAGAAGATTCCCGCCGTTGGAGGAAAACTCGCGCAGGCAGCAGAGCGCTTGAAGGACAGCATGAAGTACTTTGTTGTTCCGGGCATGTTCTTTGAAGAGCTCGGGTTTACGTATTACGGACCGGTGGATGGTCATGACTTTGAAGACTTGATGGAAAACCTGAACTATGCGAGAAAAACAGACGGACCGGTCATCGTTCATGTAATGACCAAGAAAGGGAAAGGGTATCATCCCGCCGAAACCGATGTGAAGGACAAGTGGCACGGTGTAGGTCCTTATAAAATCGAATCAGGAGAGAAAATCAAACCGGTCGATGCTCCTCCTGCGTGGAGCTCGGTTATCAGTGATGCGCTGATTAAAAAGGCACGGGAAGATGACCGCATAGTGGCTGTAACTCCTGCCATGATTCTCGGGTCCAAACTGGAAAAATTCGGCGAGGAATTCCCGGACCGTTTATTTGATGTAGGCATTGCCGAACAGCATGCTACCACGATGTCCGCTGGTCTTGCGACCCAGGGGATGAAGCCGTTTCTGGCCATTTATTCCACGTTCCTGCAGCGCGGTTATGATCAGGTGGTCCATGATGTGGCTCGTCAGAAATTGAATGTGATTTTCGGTATTGACCGCGCAGGACTCGTCGGAGCTGACGGAGAGACCCACCAGGGTGTGTTTGATATTGCATTCCTGAGGTCTGTTCCGAATATGATCATCAGCATGCCGAAAGATGAGGATGAAGCCCAGCATCTCGTTCATACAGCTGCAGAATATGAAGAGGGGCCTTTTGCAATCCGTTATCCGCGGGGGAACGCTAAAGGAATCGACACGGATAAACATATGAGGTCCATCCCCGTCGGCAGCTGGGAAATC
The DNA here is from genome assembly GCF_056158365.1 of Halobacillus sp. AWH4_228. NCBI lineage: Bacteria > Bacillati > Bacillota > Bacilli > Caryophanales > Bacillaceae > Halobacillus > Halobacillus sp. AWH4_228. Next base: position 1,698,127 of record NZ_JBSWTE010000001.1, read on the forward strand.
CTGAAAGAGGGGACAGAGGCTGTCATCCTTACGTTTGGGACGACCATTGATGCAGCTCTTGATGCGGCGGGCCGTCTGGAGAAAGAAGGACGGTCTGTGCGGGTGGTGAATGCCCGTTACATCAAACCGATGGACGAGTCCATGCTGCATGATATGATGAAGCAGGGGCTGCCGATTCTGACAATAGAGGAAGCGGTTCTTCAGGGAGGATTCGGTTCAGCAGTGCTTGAATTCGCTGAGGAAAACAATTACACCTCCCAATGGGTGCGCCGGATGGGCGTTCCAGACCGGTTCATTGAGCACGGCAGTGTACCAAAGCTCTGGGAAGAAATCGGATTGACCCCGGAAAACATGGTTAAAAACCTAAAAGAATTGATACCTACAAAACAACAGAGGGCATAAAAGATATGGGCAGAAAAGTACGTTTAGATGTATTACTTGTAGAAAAAGGCTATATAGAAACGCGTGAAAAAGCGAAACGAACCATCATGGCCGGACTTGTTTTTCATGAACAGGTCCGCCTTGATAAACCCGGCTTGAAGGTGGACGAGGATCTGGAGTTGATTGTTAAAGGCCGTCCCATTCCGTATGTCAGCCGCGGCGGATTGAAGCTTGAAAAAGCATTGAAGCACTTTGATCTTTCCGTTAAGGACAAGATTATGATTGATATCGGTTCCTCCACAGGCGGTTTTACGGACTGTGCGCTTCAGAACGGAGCCAGACTCAGCTATGCCGTGGATGTCGGATATAATCAGCTTGACTGGCGTCTCCGCAATCATGACCAGGTGGTTGTTATGGAACGGACCAATTTCCGATATGTGACGAAAGAGGACCTTACACACGGTCAGCCGCAGTTTGCTTCCATCGATGTCTCCTTCATATCCCTTCGTATCATTCTGCCGGTTCTTGCTGAGATTCTGGAGCAGCAGGGAGATGTGGCAGCACTAATAAAACCACAGTTCGAAGCAGGTAGAGAACAGGTAGGGAAAAAAGGAATTGTGAGAGACCCTTCGATTCACAAAGAGGTCGTAAAAACAATTCTTGATTTTGCTTCTGATCACGGATATTCTGTTTATGGACTCACTTTTTCTCCGATTACCGGCGGGGATGGGAATATAGAATTCCTCGTCCATCTGCGGCTTGATGAAGGCAGCAGCAGTGGAGAACAGGTGGATATCGATGCTGTAGTCAAAGAAGCGCATGAGGCGCACAGCAGAAACGCATAATGAATGTAAAAGGGCTTAGCACAGGCCCTTTTCTTATGGAAGGACTTGAAACGGAGGATGGTCATGAACAAAGGACAACGTCACATCAAAATCAGGGAACTGATCACAAACGACGATATTGAAACCCAGGATGAGCTGGTCGATCGATTGAAGGGTATGGGATACAATGTCACCCAGGCAACCGTATCCCGCGATATCAAAGAACTACATCTTGTAAAGGTGCCGATGATGGATGGCCGGTACAAATACAGTCTCCCTGCAGATCAGCGCTTCAATCCGTTTGAAAAGCTGAAACGGCTCATGATGGATGCCTTTGTCAGTATAGATCGGGCCGGACATTTTATTATTTTGAAAACTCTGCCGGGGAACGCCAATGCTGTAGGTGCTCTCGTGGATAATCTGGAATGGGATGAAATTATGGGGACCATCTGCGGAGATGATACCTGCTTAATTATCTGCCGCAGTGAAGATCATACGGAGTCAATTAGTGAGCAGTTGCTAAATATGCTATAACTGAGGTGGATGGTTTCATGCTAACAGAGTTGTCTATTCGTGATTTTGCAATCATTGATGAGATCTCAATCACGTTCAAAGAAGGGTTGACTGTACTGACCGGTGAAACAGGTGCTGGTAAATCCATCATTATTGATGCGATCCAGCTTCTTTCCGGTGGTCGGGGATCCGTTGAATTTGTTCGTCATGGAACAAAAAAAGCTGAAATTGAAGGGTTGTTTACCGTGCAGCCTGAGCATCCGATCCATAAGGTCGGACAGGACTATGGTGTCGATATTGATGAGGACGGCATGGTTGTTCTTGAACGGACCATTACCCATCAGGGGAAAAGCATCTGCCGGGTGAATGGAAAACTGGTGACACTCGGAATCATGAGGGAGTTCGGACATTCCTTGATCGACATTCACAGCCAGCATGAGACGCAGTCGCTTATGGATCCTGACCGGCACGTCGAGCTTTTGGATGTATTTGCCGGTGAAGAGCTTCGTTCGGTCCTGGACGAGTATGAGAGCGTTTATGACAAGTACAGAACGATGAAGAAGCGCTATAAAGAATTGAGTGAGAATGAGCAGGAAATGGCTCAGCGTCTGGATCTGCTTGAATTTCAGCTGCGCGAGCTTCAAGGAGCTGAAATGCAGCCGCTTGAAGATGAAGAGCTTTCCGAAGAGCGGAAGAAACTCATGAATTTTGAGAAGGTGTACCAAGGCATTCATGATGCCTATTATTCTTTGTACGGGGAACAGCGCGGAATGGACTGGCTGAGTCATGCAATGACTTCTTTGGAAAGTACATCCGATGTGGATGAAAACCTTGCACAACTGTCGGAAGAAATGACGAACACGTATTACCTGATGGAAGAAATGACGTTTAAGCTGAGTAACCATATGGCAGAGCTTGAATTCGACCCTGAGAGACTCAACCAGATCGAATCCCGGCTGAACGAACTCAACCGTCTCAAGAAGAAGTACGGAGCTACGGTGGATGATATGCTTCAGTATGCTTCACGGATTGAAGAGGAAATAGATGAAATCCGCAATAAAGATTCCCATTTGAGTAAGATGGAGAGTGAAATCGCCGATTTGTCCGAGGATGCTCTTCTTGAGGCGCAGGGGATGCGTGAAATCCGCGTGAAAGCTGCAGATCAGCTGGCTGAATTCATTCATGTAGAATTGAGAGACCTTTATCTGGAGAAAGCAGCCTTTGCTGTGGACCTGCAGACGAAACCGGGGAAACAAGGAGATCCGGAACTGGATGGTACTCCTGTCCAGCTGCTGCCAAACGGTATTGATTTAGTGAAATTCCTGATCACGACCAATCCCGGAGAGCCGCTGAAAGAACTACATAAAGTAGCATCCGGGGGTGAGATGTCCCGGATTATGCTTGCGTTGAAGCGGATTTTCTCGCGGCATCAGGGCATTACGAGCGTGATTTTTGATGAAGTGGATACAGGTGTCAGCGGAAGGGTGGCCCAGGCGATTGCTGAGAAGATTTACGGGATCTCTGAGGGATCGCAGGTGCTCTGTATTTCCCACCTTCCCCAGGTAGCAGCTATGGCGGATACCCATGTCCGGATTGAAAAGCGTGTGGAGGATGAGCGGACATCGACAGCAGCCAAGGAACTTACAATGGATGAAAAAGCTGACGAAATCTCCCGCATGATTACCGGAGCAGAATTAACCGCTACAACCGTTGAGCATGCACGGGAACTGCTTACGATGGCAGATAAACATAAAAGTAAATCATTATGATGAACCTAAGCGCATGGACGAGTCCATGCGCTTTTGTTTGTTTTATCTTTTCCACCGACACACCTCTTTATACAACGTTTACCTATACGTTGGAGAATGTTTCAAAGCAAGGCAAACGGTACTATAATTACTCAGATTATGCTCGTTTAAAAAGGATTAAGGAAGACCACATTATAAGTAAGCCATTTAGTTGGTACTGGAGTACAAGGAGAGTGAACCCGTGAAAAATCAAGCCTTTAACTATATATGTGGTTCTGTTCTCCTGCTGTTTATGCTTATTTTGCCCTTTTATGCCCCTGTCCAGCACTATCTATCCATCCCGACAGAAGTAAAAGTCGGCGCCAGCCCTGATCAACCTTCTGTTGACCAGGAAGCGTGGACGGCGTTTTCGTCCACAAATGATCACGAAGTGTTTTATGAGTTTGCAGGTGTACCGGTTAAAAAAACCAGCCTGGAGCCGTTCAAGGATATCCGGTTGATCCCCGGCGGTCAGTCGGTAGGTGTAGAGCTTCATACGAAAGGTGTGCTTGTCGTAGGGCACCACCTTGTAAACGGAAAAGGCGAACAACGGACTTCTCCAGGAGAAAAGGCGGAAATTCTCATCGGCGACATCCTGCTTGAAGGCAATGGAGAGGAAATTAACAGTATGGAGAAATTATCCTCCATCGTAAAGAAAACCGGGGAAAAGGAAGAACCCCTGAAACTGAAAATTAAACGGGGAAAGGAAATAACGACGACAAGCCTGACACCGGCCTACAACCCGCGGGAAAAGGAATATCAGATTGGTCTGTATATTCGTGATTCTGCAGCTGGGATAGGGACAATGACTTTTTATGATCCTGAAACGAAAAAGTATGGCGCTCTCGGTCATGTCATCTCGGATATGGATACGAAGAAGCCGATTGAAATTCATGAAGGCACCATTGTCAAATCGCAGGTCACCTCCATTGAAAAAGGAGCACAGGGCGTTCCGGGAGAGAAAAAAGCCAGGTTTTCCTTGAGGAACGACCGCCTCGGAATCATTACAAAAAACACGCCGTTCGGTATCTTTGGAACATTAGATGATGATATGACGAATGAGGAATATCCGGAGGGACTTCCTATCGGTTTCGCAGAACAGGTGGAAGAAGGCCCGGCTCAAATTATGACGGTCCTTGACGGGGAGAAAATGCAGACCTTTGATGTGGAAATTGTCAGCAATATGCCGAAGAAATCTGCGGTAACAAAAGGAATGATTGTCAAAATCACAGACCCTGAGCTTCTGGATAAAACGGGAGGGATTGTTCAGGGGATGAGTGGCAGCCCGATCATCCAGAATGGAAAAATCATCGGTGCCGTGACTCATGTGTTTGTCAACGATCCGACAAGCGGATATGGCGTCCATATTGAATGGATGCTTCAGGAAGCAGGTATTAACCTTCATGAAGAAGAAGAGGAAAAGAAAGCAGGCTAGGAGCTCATAAAGGGCTCCTTTTCCTTTTCGTCGACAAATTTCGACACCGATGGCCGGGCATATGTCGAATACATACGAAAAACCGAGTATTTTTAAGCATTTGCCAGATATTCTCTAATTCTTTATATTTTTTGTTATAATAAAAAAGGAAAGTCTTATATGCCTGTCGAATACGTGTATTACGGAAATAAAGAGGATTATTCTCTTAAGGAGGAAAAAGGAATGGAAAAGATTCAAGTGTGTTTGGCTGATGATAATAGAGAGCTGGTAAAGCTTCTTGAAGAGTATTTTGAAGACACTCACGATATAGAAGTGGTCGGTACTTCCTACAATGGAAAAGACTGTCTGCAAATGGTCGAAGAGAAGAAACCGGACGTGCTGATTTTGGATATCATTATGCCGCACCTCGACGGCCTTGCTGTGTTGAACAAGCTGAGGGATATGGACAAGCATCCTGAGGTCATTATGTTAACCGCGTTCGGCCAGGAAGAAGTGACGAAAAAAGCTGTCGAACTTGGAGCGGCTTATTTTATGATGAAGCCATTCGACCTTGATCACCTTGGAGAGCAGGTCCGCCAGATCAAACATGCCGGCGATCCCATCAATCGTGCCCTCGGCAGCAGTTATTCCTCAGCAAGATCGAAAAAACCGGATCTCGATACAAGCATCACCCATATCATTCATGAAGTCGGGGTGCCGGCCCACATTAAAGGGTATCAATACCTTCGTGAAGCCATTACAATGGTCTATAAAGATTTGGAACTGCTTGGATCCATTACAAAAGTTCTTTATCCGGATATCGCCACTAAATATAACACAACAGCATCTCGTGTCGAACGGGCCATCCGCCACGCCATTGAAGTAGCCTGGAACCGGGGCAATATCGATGCTATTTCCTCCTTGTTCGGCTATACGATTTCCAATACAAAAGCAAAACCCACGAACAGCGAATTCATCGCGATGGTGGCTGATCGTCTCCGCCTGGAGCATCGAGCAAGCTGATCCATTGAAAAAGCACGTATGTGACAACATACGTGCTTTTTTATGTCATTAGCTGTTTAATTTGTCCTGCAAGCTCTGCGTTATCATAAACCCCTTCGTCAATGGAAAAGAGCTCGTCCTTCAAGAAATCATGGGCTTCCTTATCGACAAAGGCAAGGCCGTCGAGGTTAATCAACCGGTAACTGAAAGGAAGGTCCAAATATTGAATAATGACATATCTGTGTCCTTGATCAAAATAGCTGCAAAGGACAGACATCTCGCTGTTTTCTGGATAATATCGTGTTCCGCCGAACCCGTCATTCATCAAAACCATCTGATCACCCTTCCTCCTAGTATCCATAATATAGGATAATAAACAAATATGTAACAAATTTATAAGGAAATTGTAAAAAACTTGTAGAAATATAAGAAAAAAAGTTTTTTAAATTTTTTTGATAAATCTGTTCAACTTTCCGCCTCATTTGTGTTACAATTCTTAATTATTAATTACTTTGGTACTCTAATGAGGTGTTGTACATATGAAAGTCGTAAAATTTGGCGGCAGCTCCGTTGCCGATGCAGGACAGCTCCAAAAAGTGAAGGATATCGTAACGTCTGAAGATAACCGGCGTGTTGTCGTCGTTTCCGCTCCTGGGAAACGATACAGCGGCGATCAGAAAGTGACCGATCTGCTCATCAAGCTGGGGGAATCAATCCAACACGATCAGGTTGACCATGAGGTATATAAAATGATCGTTGACCGTTTTCAATCGATGGTCGATGAGTTGAACCTTCCGATGAATGTATTGGAAGAAGTGAGGAAGCGGTTGGAGTTCTCAATGGAGCAGGTGCAGAAAAAAGAAGCCAAAGCCATAGACTCCTTGAAATCCTGTGGTGAAGACGGGACCGCGTTAATCTTGAGCGCTTATTTAAGGCAGGAAGGTTATGACTCCTCTTATGTAAATCCGAAGGAAGCGGGCATTCTGGTCCGTGATGAACCCGGTGGAGCTCTTGTGTTAGAAGAAAGTTTCGACCAGCTCTACCGTTTAAGGGAGCGCAGGGAAATCCTCGTCATCCCCGGATTTTTCGGTTACACACCTGAAGGGACCCTTGTAACCTTCTCCAGAGGTGGGTCGGATATTACCGGTTCGATTGTGGCAGCAGGGCTGCAGGCGGAACTTTACGAGAACTTCACCGATGTGGATTCGGTCTATTGTGTGAATCCGATGTATGTGGACCGCCCGAAGGAACTGACTTCTCTGACCTACAGGGAAATGCGTGAATTATCGTACGCCGGCTTTTCGGTTTTTCATGATGAGGCGCTTATTCCAGCTTTTAAAGCTAAAATTCCCGTCTGCATTAAAAACACAAACAACCCTTCCGCACCTGGGACGATGATTACAGCAGATCTGCCTGAGCGTGAATCCCATGTAGTGGGAATTGCCAGTGACAAAGGCTTTCTTAACTTGTATGTCAGTAAATACTTGATGAACAGAGAGCTTGGTTTTGGGCGGAAACTTCTGCAGATTCTGGAAGATGAAGGAGTTTCCTTTGAACATGCCCCTTCTGGAATCGATGACATGTCTGTTGTACTAAGGGATCACCAGCTTCCGCCGGAGAAAGAGGAAGTGGTCGTCGGCAGAATTAAGGAAGAATTGAAAGTGGACACGGTTATCATCGAACGGGATATGGCGATGATTATGATCGTGGGAGAAGGGATGAACCAGACCATCGGAATTGCCAGCCAGGCAGCCTGTGCCTTCAGGGAAGCTGATGTGAACATCGAGATGATTAACCAGGGATCTTCTGAGGTTTCCATGATGTTTGGAGTGAAGACAGAAGGACTGGCTGATGCAGTTCAGTCGTTATACCGCACGTTTTTCGAATAATAGATAGAAAAAGACGAAGCCCTTAAAATCGGGGCTTCGTCTTTTTTAGATCATCGAACTGCTGGTATAAATCATCCAGTGTGTGAATGCCGTGCAGTTCGGTCTTCTCCAAAAGGAAACGGAACAACTCTGCCGTCATAATAGCATCATTCAAGGCATGGTGCCGGTCCCTTTTTTCAATGCCGACATGTTTCAGTAGTGGATCGAGCTGATGGCGGACATGCGGGAGCAGCCATTGGGCCATCACCTGGGAATCAATCACGTGCGGGTCATACTCCGGGAGCTTCCATCGTTTCAACATTGTTTTGAGAAAACGCATATCAAATTTTGCTGGATGAGCGACCAAGACGGATCCTTCGCTGAACTCCATGAAAGATTGAAACCCTTCAATAAAGGGACTGGCGTTTCTCAACTGATCCTTGGAGAGGCCGGTAAGACGAAGAGTCTGCTTGTTGACAGGACGGATCGGCCGGATCACTTGATAAAACGTCTTTCTGTGACAGGCATTCCATCCGTTCAAACGAATCGCCCCGATGGAAATGATCTCGTGACCGATTTCAGGAAGAAAGCCGGTGGTCTCTAAATCGAAGATGGTAAAATCGAGAGAGGTCAGCGGCTGTTCTTTGAAGTGCGCCTCTTTCCCGGCCTCGTGAAGGCTCTGTTCCAGCTGGTGATACGTATGCCATCTTAAATAAGGTTTTATTTTGTAATGATATAATGGTTTTTCAAAAAGCAGATACTTTATGATCTGTAAGTCAACAGGTAACATCAAACCACCCGATTTCGGTTATAACTCAGTTCAAGCACCTGCTGCAGCCGTTTCGCAATAATAAGCGCTTCTCTCAAGGAGCGGCGTTCTTCCTTTTTCAGTGGAGTGAGCTTTAAGTCATTGGATAAGGTGTCTCCTTCTTCCAATTGCTCAAGGTTGGACTGCAGACGGAAAAGCATCAGCCTGTGCAGGGCTGTTTTTGCGTTTTCCACGTCCCTGGGGTGGAAACGTTCATGTTCGGCCAGGGCGTCCAGGCGGTTGACTGTATTGATTTCTTCAATTCCATATTTCATGCTGTAAATGCGTATGGCGTTGACAATCTGCATGATGGCAGATTTTTTAATATTCAAGGTGCGTTTTTTACCGATGCCTGAAATCCTGCCAAAAGGCTGCACGGGAACGCGGAACCGAAGGGTATCCTTCATCAAGAGCTGATGAAGGTTCAAGGATTTCTGAACCTTTTGTGTTACGTATTTTTTCAAATCATAGGCCAGGGAGTAGTCTCCGCTGATAGGCCTGAAATCCATGAAAATGGTGAAATCGCGGATTTCTTCCGCATCCATCTTGGTGATCCATTGATCGATATCCGCATGCCACTCATCTGTCTGTTTTCTCCATTTGTCCTCTTTGGCCATGATTCCTCCTGTGCAGTACGGATATCCGCACTCATGGAGCATATCATTGATCTTCCTGGAAAAAATGGAGAAATAGGCATCGATTTTCTTCTTATGCTTGGACTTATCGTAATCCGCCATGATCATCGCATTATCCTGATCGGTGGAAAAAGCCTGCTCCTTACGGCCTTCACTTCCAAGCACAAGAAAACAATAGTTCACCGGCGGCGCACCATAGCCTTCGCGGATCATTTCGTCTTCTGCAATCTGAACAATCTGCTTATGAATTCTATCGTTGTAGTTTGTCATCAATTCCGCAATATCATAGGCCAGCATCTTGTCTTTAATTAAGCTGCGGACAAACTGCTGGAACCGTTCATTATAAATCGGGGACAATGACTTGATTTCCTCCACACTCGCAGAATTGGAAATTTTGTAGGTGAGGTCGAAATACACCGAGTTCTTGATGGTGAAAAACGACGACTGCCTTAAGATACCGACCACTTTGTCCTTGTGCAGGACCGGAATGATTTCTGTCGGATGGTGTTTCAAATAACTAAGCGCATCATAGATGAACTCCTGCTCACTAATTTCATATGCTTCCTCTGACATATAGGCTTGGACGGGGTTGTTATGATCATTTTCGAAGTAGGCTTTTAAAATTTCGCTGTAGCCGATCATCCCAACCATCGACCTTGAATCCTCGCTCACGATAAGCGCTTCAATTTTTTGCTGCTGCAGCATCCGGGCTGCTTTTTCAATGGAAGCCTGGGGATGGATGAATGTAGGGGGCTCCATGTAAGCATCGGCTCTTTTTTTATATAATTCACGGTCGTCCTCCTCATCTGTGGAGGAACTTTTATATTTGACCTCGTCATACAAGCTTTTCATCAAGTGGCTGATTCCGTCCATCACCACTTTGGAAAACTGGGTATTGTTTGACATGATCTGCAGGAAGGATTCACGTTCAAAACAGATCGTTTTTATCGGTTCAAGAGCCTGTACAGAGAACCGCATTTCTCCGCTCGTCAATAAGATCATGACTCCGATCAAATCACCGGGATAATAAAAGCGGACAGACAGCTGCCGGCCGTTGGACCGGTGCATAATGTTCTTGGCAAGACCGGAGATCATAAAGTGGATATCGATCGAATCATCTTCCTGATCCTCATGAATGATAAATTCGTTTGTGCTGTATTCCTTTACGGAAGCTTTTCCGAAAACGTCCTGGAATTCCTCCTCAGACAACAGGTCAAACGGGTACTGCTGCCTGAATAATTCAAACTCTGTCACAGAGCAAAACTCCTTCATTCTGGATAGTTGGATTGTTTGAACCGTCCTTTAGTCAAGTTCCTTTTTCTGTCCCGGTGGAGAATGAAGCCTCCAATGAAAGCCAGTCCGCCTGCGAAAAATAGAATACCAGCCAGACCCTGGAGGGCAATATGAAAGTAAAGATCATGGAATTCCCCGAAAAGGGCATCACGGATTAATTTTATGCCGTAGACGGCGATCAAACCCGGAGTTACTAATAGCAGTAGTGCTATGAGGCGCATGGGCATCGCTCCTTTTTATAGTCCATTCACAGTATATCAAATGGGGAGGGAAGTGGGAACAATCCCATGCTTGCTAAAATATGCAGATTGATATACGATGAAGTTACGCAAAATATTGCAGGGTGTGGTGAAATGAAACGAGTATTGATTGTTGGAGCCGGCAAAGGCGGTACCGCTCTGCTGAAGCTGCTTAGTCAAGTGGACCGTATGCAGGTAGTGGCTGTGACAGACATCAATTCAGACGCTCCTGGTCTTGCTCTTGCGGAATCCTGTGGAATTCCTGCGGGCGGGTCCTGGGAGGAATGGATACATAAAAAGATTGATATCGTTATTGAAGCGACTGGACAGGAAGATGTGTTCCAGTCGATTAGAGAAGAAAGAGACGAAACGACGGTTGTTATTCCAGGGTCTGTGGCTTATGTGACAGCCGAACTTCTTGAAGAAAAGGAAGCTCTTGTTCAAAAGCTGAAACGACAGACGGATAACCAGCATTTCATTTTAAACAGCATTCACGATGGGATGATCGTCGTCGATAACAAGGAGAACATTACATTCATCAACCCCAGCGCTTCCCGGATTCTGGGCAGAAGTCATCAGGACGTTCTCCATCGTCCTGTTCAAGAGATTATTCCCGCCTCCAGACTGCCTTACACGATGGCATCCAAACACGAGGAAGTGAACAAGAAGCTGGAACTGGAAAATGGAAAGACGGTTGTGACAACCAGGATACCAATGATTGATGAAGATGGAAGTGTCATTGGTGCCTATGCCGTGTTCAAGGATATTACAGAGGTGGTTCACCTGGCTGAGGAAGTCACCGACCTGAAAGAAGTCAAAACCATGCTGGAAGCTATTATACAATCGTCGGATGAGGCGATTTCTGTTGTAGATGAGAATGGAAGCGGTTTAATGGTAAATCCTGCCTACACAAGGATTACCGGTCTTCCGGAAAAAGACATCGTCGGAAAGCCTGCGACAGTGGATATTTCAGAAGGAGAAAGTATGCATATGAAAGTCCTCCGTACGCGCAGGCCTGTCCGAGGAGTACGGATGAAGGTTGGTCCTGCCAGGAAAGATGTCCTGGTGAACGTGGCCCCTGTTATTGTCGATGGCAGACTAAAGGGAAGTGTCGGAGTTCTGCATGATGTATCAGAGATTAAATCCCTGACAAGTGAATTGAAAAGAGCCCGGCAGATTATCCGAAGCCTTGAAGCGAAATACACGTTTGATGACATTATCGGAGATTCACCTGAAATGACCCTGGCACTCGAACAGGCCAAGGTCGGAGCCCGGACTCCGGCATCGGTGCTCCTGCGAGGCGAATCAGGTACAGGGAAGGAATTGTTTGCACATGCCATCCATAATGAAAGCGGGAGACGTCATAACAAGTTTATCCGGGTGAATTGCGCGGCTATTGCCGAGTCGCTGCTTGAAAGTGAGTTGTTCGGATATGAGGATGGAGCATTCTCCGGGGCGCGCCGTGGAGGGAAAAAGGGATTATTCGAGGAAGCAGACAACGGCAGTATTTTTCTTGATGAAATAGGAGAATTGACTCTGCCTATGCAGGCGAAACTTTTGCGTGTGCTTCAAGAAAATGAAATGATTCGTGTGGGCGGAACCAAACCGGTTCACATTGATGTGCGGGTCATTGCTGCTACGAATATAAATCTGGAAAAAGCGATTATGAATAAAAATTTCAGAGAAGACTTGTATTACCGGCTGAACCGTCTTCCTATTTATATCCCTCCTCTCCGGGAGAGGATTGAGGACATCCCCTTGCTGTCCGCCCACCTGATTCAAAAGCTCAACGAGGATTATGGGCGTAACGTAACGTCCCTCAATGAAGCGGCTTACCAGTGTTTAATGGACTATCCGTGGCCTGGAAACGTAAGGGAACTGGAGAATATTATCGGAAGAGCGATGATCTATATGGAACATACAGATGAAATCATAAAGCCTGAACATCTGCCCACTCTTAAAAAACAAGAGGATTCCGTAGAACCGGGCCGGACATCTGCTGGTTGGAGAGGGGAGACACTGCAGGAGGCTGTGGACGACTATGAAAAGAAACTGCTCGTCGAAGCGTATCGTTCGCACGAGTTTAATAAGACCAAAACAGCCAAGGCTCTCGGTATTTCCATTAGAAACCTTTATTATAAGCTTGAGAAGTATGGATTGGATAAAAACAGCATGCAATATTTTTCATAATGCAGAATCCTGCAGGTGCCGAAATGCCTTGTGGGGCTGTACGGGCGTCTCAGACTTTTGGCATGAAATTTGCATGAATGAGATTAGGGATGAGGTGAAGCTTTGAAATCGTTAGATGAACTGATAGAAACCATTGACCGAACGAGCAGACAAACCGTGGCTGTCGCTCAGGCCGCAGATCCAGAAGTATTAAAAGCCGTGAAAATGGCCTTGGACCAGGAACTGGCTCGTTTTATCCTTACAGGTGAAGAAGCGGATCTTAAAACGTGTGCCGCGGAGGCGGGCCTGTCGCTTGACCACCCGGATCTGCAGTGGAAACCGGCGCAGCCGAAAGAAAGTGCCCTCGTGGCTGTACAGGCTGTAGCAGAGGGGGAAGCGGATGTCTTGATGAAAGGGCATGTAGATACGAAGACCCTCCTGCAGGCAGTGCTCCATAAGGAATACGGCCTTAAAAAGAGAAAGGTTCTTTCCCACGTAGCTTTGTTTGAAATTCCCGGGAGAGACCGATTAATATACTTAACAGATGCCGCTATGAACATTCAGCCAACGCTGGAAGACAAAGTAGAGATTATTCTGAATGCGGTGGAAGTGGCCCACAAAGCAGGATGGGACAATCCGAAAGTGGCTGCCCTCGCAGCCGTAGAGGCAGTCAATCCTAAAATGCCGGCATCCACCGATGCAGCCTTGCTGACCCAGATGAACCGCCGTGGTCAAATCGCGGGCTGTGTGGTTGACGGCCCGCTCGCCTTTGATAATGCGGTAGATGCAGAAGCGGCTGCTCATAAGAACATTCAGTCAGAAGTAGCCGGCCAGGCAGATATCCTCGTTGTTCCTACCATCGAGACGGCCAATGCGCTTTATAAATCATTTGTATACTTCGTCCATGCCAAAGTGGCGGGTGTGATCAGTGGAGCATCTGCTCCCATCGTGTTAACATCAAGGGCTGATGAAGCCCAGAGCAAAATTTACTCACTGGCTTTAGCTTTAAAAGCCAGTCAATCCTAGGAGGAATACAAAATGGAAATTTTCAGCTATATGCAGGAATATGATTACGAGCAGTTGTTGTTTTGTCAGGATGAACAGTCTGGTTTGAAAGCGATTATCGCCGTTCATGATACGACCCTTGGACCCGCTCTTGGAGGGACCCGCATGTGGACGTATGCATCCGAAGACGATGCAGTTGAAGATGCGCTGCGTCTTGCTAAAGGAATGACCTATAAAAACGCAGCGGCCGGTCTGAACCTCGGCGGTGGAAAGACCGTGATCATCGGTGATCCGAAAAAGGATAAAAATGAGGAGATGTTCCGCGCATTCGGCCGTTACATTCAAGGACTGAACGGAAGGTACATTACAGCGGAAGATGTGGGGACAACAGTTCAGGATATGGATTTGATTCATGAGGAAACCGATTATGTCACAGGGATTTCTCCTGCCTTCGGTTCTTCCGGCAACCCTTCCCCTGTAACAGCCTATGGGGTATACCGTGGTATGAAAGCAGCTGCTAAGGAAGGCTTTGGATCAGATTCCCTTGAAGGTAAGACCATTGCAGTCCAGGGTGTCGGGAACGTAGCTTTCACCTTGTGCCGCCATCTTCACGAGGAAGGTGCGAATCTGGTTGTTACCGATATAAATAAAGAAGCTGTTCAGCGTGCTGTTGAAGAATTCGGAGCTAAAGCAGTGGAGACGGATGAAATCTACAGCGTGGACTGTGATATTTATGCACCGTGTGCTCTGGGTGCGACCATCAATGATGAAACGATTCCGCAGTTGAAAGCGAAAGTCATTGCCGGTGCAGCAAACAACCAGCTCAAGGAAACGAAACATGGTGATATTCTTCATGAGAAAGGCATTGTCTATACACCGGATTATGTCATCAATGCGGGGGGCGTGATCAACGTTGCCGATGAACTTCATGGGTACAATAAGGACCGTGCGATGAAGCGAGTGGAAACCATCTACGATAACGTTTCCCGTGTATTTGACATTTCCCGCCGTGATAATATTCCTACGTATCTTGCAGCGGATCGTATGGCGGAAGAACGCATTGAGCGTATGCGTCGTTCCCGCAGCCAGTTCCTGCAGAACGGCCATCACATCCTAAGCAGAAGACAGAACGGATAACGGAGGTCTTTGTTGTGCACACTCATCGAATCCTGGTTATAAACCCCGGTTCCACGTCAACAAAAATCGGCGTGTTTGATGACCTGGAAGCCGTCTTTGAAAAAACGATCCGCCACAGCGGAGATGAAATCAATCAATTCAAACGTATTATCGACCAGTACGATTTTCGAAAGCAGGTCATTCTTGATGTGCTCGATCAGGAAGGGATTAATATAAGCAGACTGAGTGCCGTCTGCGGAAGAGGCGGACTCCTGCGTCCAATTGAAGGCGGCACCTACGAAGTAAATGCAGCGATGCTTGAAGATTTGAAAAACGGCTATAATGGAGAACATGCCTCCAACCTTGGCGGCATCATCGCCTATGAAATTGCCCGCGGGCTGAACATCGGAGCCTATATCGTCGACCCCGTGGTTGTCGATGAGCTCCAGGAGCTCGCCCGGATCTCAGGCGTGCCGGAAATCCCGAGGAAGAGTATTTTTCACGCCTTGAACCAGAAGGCGGTCGCCCGGCGTGCGGCAGCTGATCTGGAGATGGATTATCCGGAGGCCCGTTTGATTGTCGCTCATATGGGTGGAGGAATTACCGTCGGTGCTCATATTGGAGGCCGTGTAGTTGATGTCAACAACGGTCTTCACGGCGATGGTCCTTTTTCACCTGAACGAGCCGGTACCGTGCCTGCCGGTGACCTTGTCTCGATGTGTTACTCAGGCCAGTATTACCGTGATGAAGTCATGAAGAAACTCGTCGGACAGGGAGGGCTCATGGCTTATCTCGATACCAATGACGCCAGGGAAGTCGAAAGTATGATCGCCCATGGCGACAAAAAGGCCGAAATAGTTTTCAACGCTATGGCCTACCAGATTGCCAAAGAGATCGGAAGCATGAGTGCTGTGATGGAAGGTCGTGTGGACGCCGTCGCTTTGACAGGCGGACTGGCCTATGGAAAAGCCTTCATCAAAGAGATTTCCAAACGGGTACACTGGATTGCTGATGTGCTCGTTTATCCAGGAGAAAATGAACTGGAGGCATTGAATGAAGGAACACTGCGCGTCCTCAATCACGAAGAAATTCCAAAGCAGTATCCGAATTTTCAGGAATAAAAAGGAGCGGTAGATATGGCAGAGGAGTATGATCTAGTAGTTCTAGGAGGCGGGACGGGAGGCTACGTAGCCGCCATCCGTGCTTCAAGGCTCGGCTTGAAAACAGCGATTGTTGAAAAGCGTGAACTGGGCGGAACCTGTCTTCACAGAGGCTGTATTCCATCAAAAGCATTATTGAGAAGTGCAGAAGTTTTCAAACAAACGAAAGAAGCCGACAGTTACGGCATTACAGTTGAAAACCCTGTATTGAACTTCCAGAAAGTCCAGGAACGAAAGCAGTCGATTGTGGACACATTACATAAAGGTGTTCAAGGTTTGATGAAAAAAGGGAAAATTGATGTTTATGAAGGTTTCGGCCGAATTCTCGGCCCTTCCATCTTTTCACCGACCGCAGGAACCATCTCTGTTGAAATGAACAACGGTGAAGAGAATGAAATGCTGATTCCGAAAAACGTCCTTATTGCAACCGGCTCCAGTCCAAAAAGTCTGCCCGGCCTGGAAGTGGATGGGGAGGATGTGATGACCTCCGATGAAGCCTTGAATATGGAAGAACTCCCATCGTCCATTATCATTGTCGGGGGCGGAGTTATCGGCATCGAGTGGGCTTCCATGCTCGCGGACTTCGGCGTTGAGGTGACCGTCCTTGAGTATCTTCCTCACATTCTCCCAACAGAAGATGAGGATATTTCCAGGGAAATGAAAAAACAGATGAAGAAAAAAGGTGTGGACGTTGTTACCGGTGCCAAAGTCCTTTCCGAAACACTTGAAACGGAAGATGGTGTCACAATCCAGGCTGAAGTTGACGGAGAAACCACAACCTATAAAGCGGAAAAAATGCTCGTATCTGTCGGTCGTTCCGCCAATGTGACCAACATCGGTCTTGAGAATACGGATATTCAAGTGGAGAACGGCTTCATACAAACGAATGACTATTATCAAACAAAAGAAAGTCATATTTATGCGATTGGTGATGTAATCGGTGGGATGCAGCTGGCCCATGTCGCTTCTCATGAAGGAATGACGGCGGTGGAGCACATGTCAGACAACGAGCCCCATCCATTGAATTCTGAACAGATTCCAAGCTGCATTTATTCCAGCCCGGAGGCTTCCAGTGTCGGACTGACGGAAGCACAGGCCAAGGAAAAAGGGTATAACATTAAGACCGGTAAGTTTCCGTTTCAGGCCATCGGTAAGGCACTCGTACACGGGGAAACGGACGGATTCGTGAAAATCATTGCCGATAAAGATACCGACGATCTGCTGGGTGTCCATATGATCGGCCCGCATGTCACCGATATGATTTCGGAAGCAGGGCTGGCCAAAGTTCTGGATGCAACGCCTTGGGAGATTGCTGAAACCATCCATCCTCACCCAACCCTCGCCGAGGCTGTCGGAGAGGCAGCGATGGCTGTTGATGGGAATCAGATTCACGGATAAGAACAAAGGAGGGAAACTCATGGCTGAAAACCGCCATAAGGATTTAGGATTAACGGACGAACAGGTGCTGGATATGTTCCGCACCATGCTATTAGCTAGAAGAATTGACGAACGGATGTGGCTTTTGAACCGTGCAGGGAAAATTCCATTCGTCATTTCCTGTCAAGGGCAGGAAGCCGCCCAGGTCGGCGCCTCCTACGCACTGGACCGAGATAAGGACTATGCGCTTCCTTACTACCGTGACATGGGAGTTGTGCTTTCCTTTGGCATGACGGCACAGGATTTGATGCTTTCCGGTTTCGCTAAAGCGGAAGATCCAAACTCCGGAGGGAGACAGATGCCAGGACACTTCGGCCAGAAGAAAAACCGGATTGTTACAGGGTCATCTCCCGTAACCACCCAGGTGCCTCACGCTGTAGGGATCGCTCTTGCAGGGAAAATGGAGAAGAAAGATTTCGTTTCTCTCGTTACTTTTGGAGAAGGATCTTCCAACCAGGGGGATTTTCATGAGGGAGCCAACTTTGCGGGCGTCCATAAACTCCCTGTGATCTTCATGGTTGAAAATAATAAATACGCTATTTCTGTTCCGGTCTCCAAGCAGCTGGCCTGTGAGAAAGTATCCGACCGGGCGATCGGGTACGGCATGCCTGGGTATACGGTCGACGGAAATGATCCACTTGCTGTTTATGAAGCAGTAAAAGCTGCTGCAGACCGCGGACGTAACGGGGAGGGGCCGACATTGATCGAGACGGTTTCCTACCGCCTGACGCCGCACTCCAGTGATGATGACGACCGTGTTTATCGGGAGCGTGACGAAGTAGATGAAGCGAAGAAGAAAGATTCCATCGTTACGTTTGCCAACTATCTCCGTGAGCAGGGGATTTTGACGGAAGAGAAAGAAACAGAGCTGAATGACGAAATCAATCACATCGTCAATGAAGCCACCGACTATGCTGAAAATGCGGCTTATGCCGAGCCGGAATCAGCAATGAAATACGTGTACGAAGAGTAAGGAGGGGGCACGATTATGGCAGTCATTTCGTATATTCAAGCTGTCACCCAGGCACTTCGGGAAGAAATGCAGCGGGATGAAAAAGTATTTGTACTAGGAGAGGACGTTGGTAAGCGCGGAGGCGTTTTCCGTGCAACGGACGGCCTTTATGATGAATTTGGAGAAGATCGTGTACTGGATACGCCTCTTGCCGAGTCTGCCATTGCTGGTGTGGGCATAGGAGCGGCTATGTATGGGATGCGTCCGGTTGCTGAAATGCAGTTTGCGGACTTTATCATGCCGGCGGTCAACCAGATTATTTCAGAAGCAGCGAAGGTCCGTTACCGGTCCAACAACGACTGGAGCGCCCCTATCACTATCCGTGCGCCGTACGGGGGGGAGTTCACGGGGCTCTTTATCACTCTCAGTCTGTTGAAGCAGTATTCGCCAATCAACCGGGCCTTAAGATTGTGATGCCGTCCACACCTTATGATGTGAAAGGTCTGCTTAAAGCGTCCATCCGTGATAACGATCCTGTTCTTTTCTTTGAGCATAAACGGGCCTACCGTTTGATCAAAGGGGAAGTTCCTGAAGAAGATTACACACTTCCGATTGGAAAAGCAGATGTGAAGCGGGAAGGATCGGACATTACGGTCATTACGTACGGATTGTGCGTTCATTTTGCTCTTCAGGCAGCAGAAAAGCTTGCAGAAGAAGGCATTGATGCCCACATCCTCGACCTTCGTACGGTTTACCCTTTAGATAAGGAAAGCATCATTGAAGCAGCTTCCAAAACTGGAAAAGTGCTGCTTGTCACGGAAGATAACAAAGAGGGCGGGATTATTTCAGAGGTTTCTGCTATTGTCAGCGAAAACTGTCTGTTTGATCTTGACGCTCCTGTCCAGCGTCTCGCAGGTCCTGATATTCCTTCCATGCCGTATGCACCGACAATGGAAAAGCATTTTATGATGAATCCTGATAAAGTCGAAAAAGCGATGCGTGATCTCGCAGAATTTTAATGGAGGAGGCGTTCGTCGTGGGCGTAGAAAAAATCAACATGCCTCAACTCGGAGAGAGTGTAACAGAGGGCACTATCAGCACCTGGCTGGTCCAGCCAGGAGATAAAGTAAACAAATATGATCCGATTGCTGAAGTCATGACGGATAAGGTGAACGCGGAAGTCCCTTCGTCCTTCACGGGTGTGATCAAGGATTTAGTGGCTTCTGAAGGAGATACCATCGAAGTTGGTGAACTAATGTGTCATATTGAAATCGAAGGTGGAGGCTCTTCCTCAGAACCGGCAGCGGCTGAGCAGAAAGAAGAACCTTCAACGTCGTCTTCAAAGGCACAGGCATCCGAACCCGCTTCGAATGGGAAGGACCAGGGGCAGAAGAAACGCTATTCACCGGCAGTCATGACCCTTGCTCAGGAAAATGACATTGATTTAAATCAGGTGGACGGGACGGGCCGCGGCGGCCGGATCACCCGCAAAGACGTTGAGAAAGTGATTGAAAGTGGAGGAGTTCCAAAAGCCGAAGACCGTCCACAGACGGAACAGAAAGCTCCGGCTGCCGAACCGTCTGCGCCCGAATCCGCAGCCAAGCCGGCTCCTTCTGTTCCTGACGTCCAGGCAGGAGAAGGGGATATCGAAATCCCTGTCACCGGCGTCCGTAAGGCGATTGCTGCCAATATGGTAAAATCCAAAACCGAAATTCCACATGCGTGGATGATGGTCGAAGTGGATGTGACCAATTTGGTGGAGCTCAGAAATGCGAAGAAAAATCAATTTAAAAAACAGGAAGGCTACAGCCTGACCTACTTTGCTTTCTTCGTCAAAGCTGTTGCCCAGGCCTTGAAAGAATATCCACAGCTTAATAGTACATGGGCAGGCGATAAGATCATTCAACGCAAGGCGGTTAACTTGAACATCGCTGTCGCTAAAGAAGATCAGTTGTTTGTGCCCGTGATTAAAGATGCCGATGAGAAAAGTATCAAAGGCATTGCCCGTGATATTACAGAACTGGCTGGTAAAGCCCGTGACGGGAAATTGACGTCCAAGGATATGGAAGGCGGAACCTTTACTGTAAACAATACGGGTTCGTTCGGATCCGTTCAGTCCATGGGTGTAATTAATCATCCACAGTCAGCCATTCTACAGGTGGAATCTATTGTGAAGAAACCGGTCTATCAAAATGGCATGTTCGGTGCGCGTGATATGGTTAATCTCTGTCTGTCGCTGGATCACCGTGTGCTTGATGGTCTTGTTGCCGGTAATTTCCTTGCCCGTGTAAAGGAAATTCTCGAGAAAATGAGTGAAGAGAATACTTCCATCTATTAAAGAGGAGAAGCAGCTGCATCGGCTGCTTACAGGCTGCCTGCTAAAGTTTCAGGCAGCCTGATTTTTATTGGATACCTCTTTTCCGGGTTTTACGGTCTGTCGGATGTCGATATGTCTTGTCTCTGGATGGGAAGGATAGTTCCCGATTCCGGCAGGAGGAAGCTTTTTCAGACAGGAAAGAAACGGCAGAAGAATTGAAAGCCTTCCGTTATCTTGGTAAAATGTTCATAGTATTTATAAAAAGGGGCCATGTCTAATGGATTTCAATATTTTCATGAATGATGTCGTTACAAAAGCACGTGAAGAAATTACGCAAGCGGGGTACACCGAACTTACTTCACCTGAAGAAGTCGATCAGGCACTGACTCAGGAAGGAACCACTCTTGTTATGGTCAATTCCGTCTGCGGGTGTGCAGGAGGGATTGCACGTCCAGCCGCTGCCCATGCCATTCATTATGATAAACGCCCGGACCGCCTGGTCACAGTGTTTGCCGGTCAGGATCGCGAAGCGACG
This sequence comes from Halobacillus sp. AWH4_228, assembly GCF_056158365.1. Taxonomy (NCBI): domain Bacteria; kingdom Bacillati; phylum Bacillota; class Bacilli; order Caryophanales; family Bacillaceae; genus Halobacillus; species Halobacillus sp. AWH4_228. Next base: position 1,719,582 of record NZ_JBSWTE010000001.1, read on the forward strand.
AACCGTGCACGCGAGTATTTCGAAGGATACCCGCCGTCTTCTCCTTCCTTCGCGCTTTTGAAGGATGGGAAAATCCAGACGATGGTGGAGCGTCATGATATCGAAGGCTTTGAACCGATGGAAGTCATCGGAAAGCTTCAGCGCAGTTTTGAAGAATACTGCGAAGAGGTATAATAAAGAAAAGGCTTGGGATCTTTGTGATGAGCAAAGGTCCTTTTGCTTTTCTGCATAAGTTTTAGACAGTATTAGGAAGAGAAAGGATTAGACAGACATTGAAGATAGGATACCGTACCATTAAGACAGCGTTAGGCACCCCTTTTGCCATCTGGGTGGCCCAGATGCTGCAGCTGGAAAACTTTGCATCAGCAGGAATCCTGACGATTCTCTGCATCCAGATTACGAGGAAGCGGTCATTTTTAAGTGCATGGCACCGTTTTTCAGCATGTATTGTAGCTATGGTTTTTTCGTTCGCCTTTTTTGAGCTGATCGGATATAACCCGCTGGCTATCGGGATCATGCTCTTTGCCTTTATCCCTGTGACCGTCTGGCTGAACATTACACCTGGTATTGTGACGAGTTCAGTCATCATTCTCCATTTATACGGCTCAGGCAGTATAGGCTGGGAGATCATTATAAATGAAGTGATCCTGATTACTGTAGGAATCGGTACGGCCCTGCTGCTGAATTTATACATGCCGAGTCTGGAAAATAAACTGGGGGAATACCGGAGTCAGGTCGAGCATAACTTTTCCCTGATCATGAAAGAGCTTGCTACGTTTTTAAGAGATGGAGACAATGACTGGACAGGGCATGAGCTTACAGAAACAGCGGCACTGCTTGAAAAAGCCAAATCCTTATCCTACAGGGACGTAGAAAACCACCTGCTTCGGACTCATAATCATTTTTATCATTACTTTCACATGCGGACCAAACAGTTTGAGTTATTGGAGCGGATGCTTCCGCTTGTGAGCCGGATTTCCACCTCGAATATGCACAGCTCTAAAATCGCGGATTTCTTTGATGATTTAGCCGGGGCGATTCATCCTGGTAATACAGCAGTCATTTATCTGCAGCGGTTCAAAGAGATGAAGGAGGAGTTCAGGGAGGATGATCTTCCACAGACGCGCGAAGAATTTGAAATGCGTGCGAGCCTTTTTCACTTGCTTAATGAGATTGAGGAATATTTAATCATTAAACGGTCATTTAAGAAGAGTGACGTATAAAGGGCTTGAGGGCGGGGAAACTTGAAATAAAAAGAAGGGATATACATGACATTCTTTTTTCTTGTCCTCACCGGCCTCCAGCTGCTGCTTCCCGCGTCAGCTGAAGAGCCTGTCGTCCTTGTCAACAAAGCCGTACACGAACTCGTGGTCTATGAGGACGGGGAGCAGACATTCCAAGCTTCTGCGGCTGTTGGGAAAACCGATGAACTCACACCGGAAGGACTATTCGTGATTAAAGTAAAAGCCGTAGATCCGTATTATCGAAAAAACAATATTCCAGGCGGCGTTCCGGAAAATCCTCTGGGAAGCCGCTGGATCGGGTTTGATGCAGAGGGAACAGACGGCCGGATTTACGGCATCCACGGCACGAATCAGCCGGAGTCGGTCGGAACCTCTGCTTCGGCAGGGTGTATCAGACTGAAAAATAACGACGTGGAAACCTTATACACGATGATTGAAGAAGAGATGGACGTTTGGATCGTAGACGATCCGGACGTATCAATGGAAGATTTATATGAACAGTGGCTGAAAAAGAAATGGCAGCAGTTTTTGAATTAAAAAAGCCGGGAAGGGTGGAGAACCACCTTGCCCGGCTTTTTCTCTTTTATAGGAAGAAGCTCGCTCCCGCCAGTACCGTAGAGAGAACCATGGAGAGAATCATAATATAAATAACGATTTTCATGCGGCGTTCCCGCTTTGAGCGTTTTTTCGTTTCAGCCAAGGTTGGTAACCTCCTTCTCAGTCGTTCCTGTTCAATATTTTACCGAAAAAAAAGAAAATGGACAAGGGGACGTTTGGATTCACAATTTGTTGTGAATTATGTTAATTTTTAGATAGGTAAGCGCTTCATTTCTGGTATGCTAGAAGAGAATAGACGAAAGAGGAGGCTTTTCCAATGACCCTGTCATCCAATGGACAACATTTCAAGCAGGAATGGGAGAAGAATGTAGAAAAAACCATGCAGCGTTTCCCAGAGCGCCGTCATTCTTTTCATACGAGTTCGGATATTCCTGTGGATCGTCTCTACACACCCGAATCATTAAGTGAAAATTACATAAACCAAATCGGTTTTCCAGGGCAGTATCCATATACGAGAGGGATTCAGCCGACGATGTTCCGCTCCCGGTACTGGACGATGCGCCAGTATGCCGGGTTTGGTTCAGCAGAAGAGACGAACGAGCGTTTCCGTTATCTGCTGAAGCAGGGCCAGACAGGCTTATCCGTTGCCTTTGATCTGCCGACACAGATCGGCTATGACTCAGACGACCCCATGGCTGAAGGGGAAGTCGGCAAAGTCGGTGTAGCGATTGATTCACTGAAAGATATGGAGCAGCTGTTCCATGAAATTCCACTCGATCAAGTGAGCACCTCCATGACGATAAACGCGCCCGCAGGCATTCTCCTTGCGATGTACATTGCGGTAGGGGAGAAGCAGGGCGTGCCGAGGGAAAAGCTGACCGGTACGATTCAAAACGATATTTTGAAGGAGTACATTGCCAGAGGGACGTATATTTATCCTCCAAAACCATCCATGCGGCTCATCACAGATATTTTTGCCTACTGTCAGGAGCACCTGCCTAAATTCAACACCATCAGCATATCCGGCTATCATATCCGTGAAGCAGGATCGACCGCTGTGCAGGAAGTCGCTTTTACGATCGCCAACGGCATGGCTTATGTAGATGCTGCCATTGAAGCAGGGTTGAAGGTGGATCAATTCGCTCCACGCCTGGCCTTCTTCTTTAATGCCCACAATCAGTTTTTTGAAGAAGCAGCCAAATTCAGGGCAGCGCGCCGGATGTGGGCAAAAATCATGAAAGAGCACTACAAAGCGGAGGATCCAAAGAGCTGGAAAATGCGTTTCCACACCCAGACAGGTGGAAGTACGCTGACGGCCCAGCAGCCGGATAATAATATTGTCCGCGTAACGATGCAGGCGCTGGCCGCTGTATTAGGAGGCACCCAGAGTCTTCATACCAATTCCAGGGATGAGGCGCTGGCGCTCCCGACAGAGGATTCGGCGAGAATTGCTCTGCGGACACAGCAGATTATTGCCAATGAGAGCGGTGTCGCTGACACAGTCGATCCGCTTGCTGGGTCGTACTATGTCGAGTCCTTGACCGACCAGATTGAAAAAGAGGCCGGTGCATACCTGGAGCGGATCAGTGAATTCGGCGGGGCTGTTCAGGCTGTAGAAGAGGGGTACATGCAGCGGGAAATCCATCAGGCAGCCTACGAGGCGCAGAAGCGGATGGAATCCAAAGAGGATATCGTTGTCGGCATGAACGAGTATCAGGTGGATGAAGAAATCCATGCGGATCTTTTGAAAGTGGATGAAGCCCTTGAAAAAGGACAGATAGAAAAAATAACGCAGGTAAGAGAGCAGAGAAATCAGGAAGTCGTCGATCGCTGCCTTCAGGAACTCCGCAACGCAGCAGCGGAGCAGGACAATGTCATGCCTCCGATCGTCAGGGCTGTCCAGGCTTATGCCACAGTCGGGGAAATTGCCAACGTCCTGCGTGATGAATTCGGTGAATATACAGCGATGTAGAAAGGGATGAGTCAGTATGAAGCCAATTCGAGTACTTATAGCTAAACCAGGGCTGGATGGGCATGACCGCGGCGCTTTAATCATCGCCCAGGCTCTCCGGGACCACGGAATGGAAGTCATCTATACAGGTCTGAGACAGTCTGCGGTGCAGATTGCCCGGGCTGCCGTGCAGGAGGATGTCGATGTCGTCGGTTTATCTTCGTTATCCGGAGCGCACAAATCCTTGTTTCCGAAAGTAGTGGAAGCTCTCAAGAAGGAAGGGGCCGATGACATCCCTGTCATCGGTGGAGGAGTCATTCCGGCTGAGGATATTCCTTATCTGGAAGGAAAAGGGGTCCACAAAATTTTCACCAGCGGATCGCCGACAGACGCCATTGCCGTTTATATTAAGCAGCTGATCCATCAAGAAACGATCAGCACTCCAAAGAAAATTGCCCACATCGGGATTGCAGTGGAAAGCATTGATGCTGCGCTTCCTTTTTATCAGCATACGCTGGGTATGGAACTGGAAGCTGTAGAGGACGTGGAATCGGAGCATGTTCGTGCTGCTTTTTTAAGGATTGGTGAGACGAAGCTGGAGCTTTTGGAGCCTCTGAATGAAACCTCCGCCATCGCTTCCTTTTTGGAGAAAAGAGGCAGTGGGATCCATCACATCGCCTTGGAAGTCGATGATCTGCATAAACGCCTTCAGCAATACAAGGAACAGGGAATCCGAATGATTCATGAAGAGCCGAAAACGGGTGCTCATCAGGCCGATATTGCCTTTATGCATCCGAAAGCTTCCGGCGGTGTTCTTTATGAACTCTGGCAGCCAGGGAAGGGGGAGTAGACATGGATATTTTCGATAAAATCAACGAATTATACGATAAGCGCAGAGAGGTTGAACTCGGCGGCGGGGACGAACGCATCGATAAGCAGCACGAAAAAGGGAAATGGACGGCCCGTGAACGGATCGATCACCTTTTGGATGAGGGTAGTTTCATTGAGCTGAACCCTTTCATAGAGCATCGTCATGATGCCTTCGGGATGGACGGCAAAACAGCCCCGGGAGAAGGGGTAGTCACAGGATACGGGAAAATTGATGGAAGAAGTGTGTATCTTTTTGCCCAGGATTTCACAGTGTATGGCGGAGCATTGGGGGAGATGCATGCAAAGAAAATTGCTGCCGTCATGGATCTGGCTGCCAAGAACGGAACGCCTTTCATCGGTTTGAATGACTCGGGAGGAGCGAGAATCCAGGAGGGGGTTTCATCTCTGGATGGATATGGACAGGTGTTTTACCGCAATTCGATCTATTCGGGAGTCATCCCACAGATTTCAGTCATTATGGGACCGTGTGCAGGTGGAGCGGTCTATTCACCGGCCATCACCGATTTCGTCATCATGGTGGAAAAGACGTCCCAGATGTTCATTACGGGACCGAAAGTCATAGAGACGGTTACGGGAGAACAAATATCCGCTGAGGATCTCGGAGGCGCCGGCGTTCACAATACGCTCAGTGGAAATGCCCATATGAAGACAACGGATGAAGCGGAGGCCCTGGATGCTGTACGGAGGCTCATCAGTTATCTTCCTCAGAATAACGAAGAGAAAACACCAATGATCCAGGAAGAAACGAGGGATCATTTCCGTCCGGACCTGACCGATAAGGTTCCTTTTGATCCCATCCGTCCTTATGATGTCCGCGTCATTATTGATGAAGTGGTGGACGAGTCGTCATTCTTTGAAATTCAAAAAGACTTTGCCAAAAACATTGTCGTTGGTTTTGCCCGTATGGACGGCAGGGCTGTCGGCCTTGTCTGCAATCAGCCGAAATATATGGCCGGCGGGCTGGATATCGACTCCAGCGATAAAGCCGCACGATTCATCCGTACGTGCGATTCGTTCAATATCCCTATTATTACGTTTGAGGATGTAACCGGGTTTTTCCCTGGTATTAAACAGGAACACGGGGGAATCATACGACACGGAGCAAAAATTCTTTATGCCTATTCAGAAGCTACGGTGCCCAAACTTACAGTGATCACCCGAAAGGCGTATGGCGGGGCCTATGTGGCGCTGAACAGTAAGTCCATAGGAGCGGATCTTGTCTACGCCTGGCCGAACGCTGAAATTGCGGTCATGGGGCCTGAAGGAGCCGCCAACATCATTTTCGCCAAGGAGATCAAGGAAAGTGCACAGCCTGAAGAAACGAGGCAGAATAAGATCAATGAATACCGCGAACGTTTTGCCAACCCATACGTTGCTGCAGGTCTCGGGATGATCGATGATGTCATCGATCCACGGGAAACGCGGAGCACACTCGTAAAGGCTTTGGATATGCTGCAGGACAAGCGGGAGGAACGTCCTTATAAAAAGCATGGAAATATTCCTCTTTAATTGACATGATTCTTTCGTTCCGCTAACGTACAAAGAGGAATGTGGTTACATATGAAGGAGGAAATATCCATGGCAGAAATCAACAAACAGCGCTTGCTGGACGAATTTTTAGAACTCGTCCAAATTGATTCCGAAACAACGCAGGAAGCAGAGATTTCCAAAGTACTCAAGAAGAAATTCACGGACCTCGGACTTGAAGTACTGGAAGATGAGGCGGCTTACGCGACAGGTCACGGAGCCAACAACCTGATCTGTAATCTCAAAGGCTCGAAAGATGGAGCCGATACGATTTACTTCACTTCGCATATGGATACCGTCGTGCCAGGGAACGGCGTAAAACCCTCCATCGAGGACGGGTATGTCGTCACGGACGGAACGACGATTCTCGGTGCGGATGACAAAGCAGGGATTGCTGCCATCCTTGAGGCTATCCGTTCTCTGAAAGAGCAGAGCGTAGAGCATGGAGATATCCAATTCGTTATTACAGTCGGAGAAGAGAGCGGCCTTGTCGGTGCGAAAGCTCTGGACAGTTCGCTCCTGAAAGCGAAATACGGCTATGCGATTGACAGTGACGGGCAGGTTGGAAATATTGTCGTAGCGGCTCCGACACAGGCGAAAATCAATGCTGTCGTCAAAGGCAGAACGGCTCATGCCGGTGTAGCTCCTGAAAAAGGGGTTTCAGCTATCACGCTGGCGTCACGCGCCATCGCAAAAATGCCTCTGGGACGTATTGATGAGGAAACGACAGCGAATATCGGACGCTTTGAAGGTGGTCAGAAAACCAACATCGTATGCGATCATGCCGAAATTCTCGCTGAAGCCCGCTCGCTCGACCCTGCGAAAATGGAAGAGCAGGTCGAGAAAATGAAACAGGCATTTTATGAAACAGCAGAAGAAATGGGTGGAGAAGTGGACCTGGATATCCAGGTCATGTACCCGGGCTATAAGCAGGAGGCTGGTGACGAAGTGGTCGAAGTGGCCCGCTCGGCAGCCAAACGGATCGGCCGGGAAAGCGAACTGCTCCGCAGCGGCGGCGGCAGTGATGCCAACGTGATTGCCGGCCACGGAGTTCCGACGGTGAACTTGAGCGTCGGTTACGAAGAAATCCATACGACCAATGAGCGCATCCCTGTAGCTGAACTTGAAAAAATTGCCGAATTTATTACAGCTATTGCTGAAGAAGCGGCATCTTAACGAAGAGGGAGAGTCCCTTCTTCTATACAAAACCCGTACGGTGTATCTCAAGCGCCGTGCGGGTTTTTATTTCGGCTGTTTTTTCACTTGAATGATGCAGCCTTTTCCGGTGCGAGCAGTCCGCACCATACATCCCGTGGTCTATGCTATAATAAAAGAACAAATGTTCTAATGGAGGAAAGACGTATGGCTTCAAAGTGGTATCCAAAAAAAGGGCGGGTCATTTTTCATGTGGATATGAACAGCTTCTATGCTTCAGTGGAAGCTGCCTTTGATCCCAGCTTAAAAGGGAAGCCTTTAGCTATTGCCGGCAATCCGGAAGAACGACGCGGGATCATCGTGACGAGCAGCTATGAAGCAAGAAAATACGGAGTGAAAACGACCATGCCGCTTGGAGAAGCGCGAAGACTCTGTCCGGACCTGATGGTGATGCGGCCGAATTTTGAACGCTACCGCACAGCATCCAAAGAGATGTTCAAAATTCTCGCCGATGTGACCTCTCTCGTCCAGCCTGTCTCCATTGATGAAGGCTACATGGACATTACCGACTGTTCCGACCAAGGTTCTCCTCCTGAAATTGCAGAACGCATTCAGCAGCGGATCGCCGAAGAGCTTGATCTTCCATGCAGTATCGGGATTGCTCCGAATAAATTTCTGGCAAAAATGGCTTCCGATATGAAGAAACCCATGGGGATAACCATTTTAAGAAAAAGGGATCTCGAGCGTACGCTTTGGAAGCTTCCGATTGAAGACATGCACGGCGTGGGATCCAAAACAGCAGAGAAGTTAAGAAAAATTGGGATCGAAACGATCGGCGGACTTGCTTTGCATTCCGTCATAGAACTGAAAGGGATCCTCGGTATCAATGGAGAGCGTCTGCAGAACAGAGCCAACGGAATGGACGACAGACTGGTGGACCCTGAAGCTGTGCATGATTTCAAAAGTATCGGCACTTCCACAACGCTTCCTCATGACACGACGGACGAGGATGAAATCCAAACCGTCCTGCGCCGGCTTTCCAATAAGGTTGCTGCGAGGATGAACGGGAAAAAGGTCCTTGCCAGGAACGTGCAGCTCATGATCCGGTATCATGACCGGAAAACGGTGACGAGGAGCCGCCAGCTTCAGGAATTCATCAGTAAACCCGATGAACTGTTCCAACACAGCATCCAGCTTTTTGACCAGCACTGGAATCAGGATCCTGTCCGGCTTCTCGGTGTAACTGCCGGTGACCTCGCAGAAAAATCCGAGGTCACCCAGCAGCTTGATCTATTCAATTATGAACAGTATGCCGGTAAGGAAAAATTGTATAAAACCATTGATACACTCACAGAGAAATACGGGAAAAACCCTTTCCGCACGTTGACGAATCCGGATGAAACCAAAATATCCACCAGCTTTCAAAAAGACTTTCTGGACGATTATAAAAAGTGATTCCCAGGCATGACTCCGCTTTTTTGTTTCATACTAAACAGGAAGGGAGGAAGGAATCATGGGTAGAGATCGACAAGAAAAGAAATTGAAAAAGTCCGGAAAGGTCCAGTCCGACCGTGATCAGAGCCTCAGTTATCCAGGGGCGACGATGATGGAGGGGCCGGAGCCTGCTCGAAAACGCAGATAAGGAGGCGGTTTCTAATGGGTGGACGCCGCATGGGACCCAAACAACAAACACGTCCGGACATTCCTCTCGGTCCGGATCAGGCATATGGCGAAAAGGCGCAGGGCTCACACAAAGCCAAGCAGGCCCGTCATTCCCGTCAAAAACAAAAAACATCGCACGATATGTAATCAAAAGCAGCCGGGAGCGGCTGCTTTTTCCATTCTTTGCTGTTCATAGCCTCAACGCTTCAGGGGATTCTATAAAGGAGGAGGTTGAGAACTATGCCGGAACGAATTGTCGCTGTAAAAAAGAACGGTCAGGGAAGCATTGTTGAGATGCAGCTGGCGTCAGGGCGTGTGGTCGATTATAAGCAGGCCCACGAAATGGCGCGCATCGGTGAGTTGGAACACGTGAACCTGATTCGTGGTAAGGATGGGGAAGACCATCTGCGCAGTGAGCCGGATGGCATACAATCCAACAACCTGGACAACCTTCCCTCTTTCTAAGGAAAACCGGGCAGAGCATACAAAGCTCTGTCCGGTTTTTTTGTATGTAAACAGTAAACAAATCAGATGGATGTGATAAAAATGAAATAATATCATATAAATATTTCAAAAGTAGTTGACTTTTTTTAGGGGTGTTGTAAACTTAAAATGAAATATAAAACATAAAATATTACAAAACTTTTTAATGGGGATGATGAAATGGCGATCTTCGCAGAAAAGGTTACAAAAACGTATCAAAGCGGAGAGGTGACGGTTAAGGCGCTGCGTGAGGCGAGTCTGACTGTACCGGACAAAAAGATTGTCACAATTCTAGGGCCTTCCGGATCGGGTAAATCCACACTTTTGAACGTGATCGGGGGCATCGACCGCTATGACGAAGGACAGATTGTAGTGGATGGCCGGACGCTTGATGAATTGAAGGACAAACAGCTGACGGAATATCGAAGAAAAAATATTGGGTTCATTTTCCAACAGTATAACCTTATTCCCACTCTTACTGTTGAGGAAAATGTAGAAGTCGGCCGGGAGTTGAGCAGTAATCCGCTTTCGATGGAGGATACGCTGAGAAAAGTGGGAATGCTTGATAAAAAAGATAAATTCCCCTCTCAATTGAGTGGTGGAGAGCAGCAGCGTGTGGCCATCGCCCGTGCATTAATTAAAAATCCGAACATCCTGTTATGTGATGAGCCTACGGGGGCCCTGGATGAGGATACGGGTAAGAATATTTTGAAGCTGCTGAAATACGTGAACGAAACGTACGGAACGACCGTACTCATCATTACTCATAACCAGGGAATCGGAGAGATGGCCCATCAGGTGATCCGGATGAGCAGCGGGGAAATCGTAGAGACGTTTGAAAACGAGACACTGGTGGACCCTGAGCAGGTGACGTGGTCATGATTTTAAAAAAATCGATGATCCGTACACTGAAAGAGAAGAAATTTCAATATGCCGGTGTCATTCTGCTCTTCCTGCTGGCTGTTACGCTGTATGTCTCTTTGTCGATGGCTGTGACGACGTTGGAAGAGCGGAATGCCAGGTTTACCGAAGATTATAAACAGGAGACCTTCCATTTCGTACCTTCTGAGCCGGTGGACTCCTCCAAGCTGCAGGAGTGGGAGGAGGAGTTTGGTGTCACCCTTGAGGCCAGGTCCTATTATGATGCTGATGTAGACGGTTCAGTGCTCAGGGTCTTTTCACAAACAGAAGAAATCAACCTTCCTTATCTATCCGAGGGTTCGAACCCGACAGATGACAGTGAAATCGCTGTTTCCTCCGTTTTTGCTGAAAAAAATGATCTGCATATCGGTGATGAGGTGGAAATCAGCGGAGAACGGATGGAAGTGACAGGATTTGTTTTTCTTCCTGACTATATTTACATGATTGAACAATTGACGGATTTGATCAGCGATGCGGAGAAATTCGGTATAGCCATAGCCTCAGAGCGTGTCATGGATCAGTGGTCGTCCCTGTCCCAGACAGAAATCACGGGATGGTCCAGTGATGGAGAGGTTCCTGATGGTTTCATGGAGGCTGTCCGTGCGGAGACGACCATTCTGCAATTTGTAGAAGCCGGTGACAACCCCCGGATTCAGTTCGTGGATACAGAAATTGAAGGCGCAAAAAGTATGAACAATACACTCCCGCTCTTCATTCTGGCTCTTGCTGCAGCGATGGTTCTTCTTTTAATGAGACGCCGGATTGATATGCAGCGCAAGGAAATCGGGACGCTGCTGGCGCTTGGCTACCGGAGGAATGAACTGCTTCGGCATTACCTCGGCTATGCGTGGGTCATCGGCCTAAGTGGTACGGTTCTCGGACTGGCAGCGGGTGCCGCCTTATCCGTTCCGTTATCTAATCTATATGCAAACTATTTCAATCTACCTGCCTTATCTATGTTCGATTTTAATCCGATGGTGCTCGTCATTGGTCTGATTATTCCTCTGGTGCTCATGCTCTCATTGACAGCGTGGGGGATTCACAGGGCTTTAAAAGTCGATCCTTTGACACTTCTGCGCCCGAAAGAAGTGACGGTCGGCAGGAAATCGTGGCTGGAGCGTCTTCCGCTATTGAACAAAGGCAGCTTTATTCAACGGTTCCGACTGCGCCTCCTTGTCCGTAACAAAGCGAGGAGTCTCTATATCTTCCTTGGTGTCATGTTTTCAACCGTTTTACTGCTGTTTGGTTTTATTACGTTCAACAGTATGGATCAACTGGTGGAAACGACGTATGAGGACATTATGACCTACGATTATGCGGTTTATTACCAGTCCTTACAAACGGAAGAACCAGCCGATGGTTCTGATCCTTTTACCGTCGGCGAAGTGAATGTAAAAGGTGAGGATGCAAAATTGACGGGGTATGGAATCGAAACAAACACCCCTTATATCCATCTTCTTTCTGACGAGGAAAAACTCAACTCCGAACTTAAGGAAGGTGCTGTTCTGAGTACACCGGCTGCGGCGGTCCTTGGTGTCGGGGCAGGGGAGGACATAACGCTTACCAACTCCTTAAATGACGAGGAAATGACCGTTCAGGTGGCGGGAGTGGCTGATGTGTATATTGGCAGTCAGATCTACCTGCCCCGGGAGGCCTTTAACGAATTTCTCGGCTATCCCGGTGATGCTTACAGTGCCATCTGGCAGGCTGAAGCACCGGAACGGGGGCCGGATGTTTATCAAATTGAAGATAAGCAGAAGGTGATTGACAGTTTTGAAGCGACATCCGGAGCTACACGGTCATCGGTAATCGGAATGTCTGTTTTTGCTGTCGTCATCAGTGTCATCGTCCTTACGCTGTTGACGAATTTGATCGTGGAGGAAAATTCGCCTTCCATCTCCTTGTTCAAGGTCATGGGCTATCACAACAGTGAAGTATCCAAGCTTGTTCTTAGTGTTTATACACCTGTTGTGATGCTCTCTTATTTGATTTCAATACCTCTGGCAGGTTTGGCGCTTGGACAGTTGATGAACTCCCTCGTAGAGCAGACAGGATTCATTCTTCCGACAGATGTATCCTTGTGGATGGCAGCTGCAGGATTTGTCGTCATTATGCTGACCTATGCACTCTCGATTGCTCTTTCCAAACGGAAGTTGAAACAAGTCTCCCTGCAGGAAGCTTTGAAAAAACAACAGGATTAATAGAAAAAAAGACACTCATGAAAAACGGAGTGTCTTTTTTTATTGGCTCTGCTGAAGTTTAATGTTGATATTGTATACCGCACGCGCCATCTTCATCGCTGGATGAAGTTTATCGAATGTATGATAGAGGGTTATTCGCTCCGTAAAGCAGCCAAGTTGATGGGAGACGTTACCCACGTAACCTTGTTCTATTGGAGGCACAAGCTTCTTTCGGCATTAAAACAGATGGAAAGTTCAACATTCCAGGGTATCGTTGAAATGGACGACACCTATTTCCTGTACCTTACCTTGTTTCAGGTGTTAGAGAGTATCCAATATCAGCGGAATGAAGTGACGAGGAATGTGGTTAAAAGGAATTTATTTCTAATCGTTGAAATCCAGGAAACCCTTAGATTATCTACATTACTGTTGTAACCATTGAATCTAGTTGCATATATATCTCGAAACTGAGTCTTTTGCTAAAGGGCAGGTTAGTTGAAGACTCAGTTTCGAGATAATTGGCAGTTTTGAAACTTTATCACAACTCACTCGTATTAGTGTTAGTGTATTTTAGAAATGATTTCGAGAAGGGGAATCAAAGGTGTAAAAGGTTTTATTTAAGGAGGGAGCCAAATGGGTTTTTGGGCGTCCATATTTGTTGGTGTGCTCTCAGTTATTGGCTGGTTGAGTATTTCCTTTTTTCAATCAAAGACGGAAGAATATGATGAAAAACGTTCTAATAAGAAACAGTAAGGTCTTTACAATTATCTTGATATCAAATCTTACTGAAACGGGGGCATTGCTTACAAAGATACTTGCCTTATTACATGCAACAAAGTCACTTGATAAATGGAAATTTTCAAACGACGGAGTAGGATTGTTGATTAAAGGTGGAAATTGTTATGGAGAAATTTAAGATCTTTTTATTATGTGTTATAGCAATTACTTTACTGTATATTGCCTTCATGGTTTCTGATTTGGTGATGTATTCAAATTAAACTAAAGGGTTTGTTAGTTGAAAATATGATTCAATTGTCTCAGAATCAAGTCTTATAGAAACGGGGGACAAAAGTGAAAAAAGCAATTATAGGTTTTCTTGTATTAGGGATTATAGTAAGTTCAATTTATCTTTTTGTTCCTGAAAAAGATAACCTTCAAGACCAAAATTCTATCTCCGATTCTGATATAGAAAAGTTTATCGATGAACGTGGGGTAGAACCCTTGGCTATCGAGAAAAGAAATGGATTGGTTTACATATTAGAAGAGGGCAGTAAGTACACACTCTACAAATCAAAAGAAGAACTCTCCTCTGCATATACAGGGTGGAGCAATAGTACGCCTCAAGCTTTATCGATAGGGATGAGTGGTGGAGATAATGCGCACGTCTACATTATTATCAATGATAAAAAATTAATCAATCAAGGAGATTCAATTGAAGTTACGTTCTCTGATGAATCTAAAGTTACCAAAGATGTGAATGGTGAAACAGGTTTTATCTTTTTCCACGAAAGTAACGAAGCCCCTAGGCTAACCGGTCAATGGTCTGTAAAAATTTTTGATAAAGGTGGGGAAGTGATATACCAAAGAGAACTTAGTTAAAGAAAGGATACAATGCGCTATTTTATTCCATTTCCTTTTGGTGACGGAGCCTCCGTCCTACAAACTTCCAAAAACACCCGATCGAGAAAAGAACAGTTTCTTGGGAAATTAAGTTTAATGCAGAAAAATGAAGAATAGTTGTAGTTTAGAGATCCATGTTATAAAGGAAATCATTATGGTATCTTGAAACTGAGTCTTCAACTATCGGGGGCTATTCTTTAATACCTTAAGGAATACAAAACACCAAGAATAAAGGTATAGTTTCAAATATAAGTAGGAGAAGGGGAATTGCAAAATGAGCAAAAGAACTAAAGATGGTATTATCTCTGCACTTGTTTTTGCATTCGTTTCTATTCTCTCTGTGTACTTCATATACGGGGAAATGAAATGGCCAACCATCATAGGACTAATGATAGGCGGTTTGATTTCCTGGTACTTTATTATTCCTAAAATAAATAAGCTGAGGCGTAGAGACAAATTGTAAAAGCATCTTGGCTTCGAGTCTTAAACATTCGGGGGCAAATCTTGAATGAAATGTGGGGATATTATTTGGAGACAGTTTAGAAAAGGAGGCATTCACTTGCTAAATAGAGAATATTAAGAGTATAACTTTTAGGGAGTGGATAATTGTGTTTACTAAAGTAGGGCAAATTATGTTATATGTTGATAACCAAGACGAAGCAGTGAATTTTTGGACAGAGAAATTAGGGTTTATTGTGACTTCAGAAGAAAATAACGATGAGGGAATGAGATGGATTGAGATTGCTCCCAAAAAGGAGGCTGAAACGACCATTGTTCTTCACAACAAAGAATTTGTTGCTAAAATGTCTCCAGGATTAAATCTTGATACACCTTCTTTAATGTTCTACTCTAAGAATTTTGAAAATCTATATAGTAATTTGCAAAATGAAAAAATATCTGTGGGAGAAATTGTGAATATGCCATCGGGTAGAGTGTTTAATTTTGCGGATAATGAAGATAATTATTTTGCGGTAATGGAAAAAAAGTAATATGAAATCTCCTTTTCCCTAATAAAGCCTAACAATTTTGGGCAATGACTAAAAATCACTTCAGTTTAACACTCAACAAAGTTTGAGAGTAATTATCTCGAATTCAAGTCTTATAAAAACTGGGGCTTTAGTTCAATACGAAGATGTAGAAATCGATGCCCAGACGTTCTGTTTTTTTTACGTCTATTACACGGCTCCGTTTAAAAATACATAAATACCGGGTTCGCGGGAAATCGTTTGTGGGTCTTTCCCATATCTGAGTACTATGGGGAAATATGGTAAAATGATGGAAGAAAAGGAGGGGTTGGATGAAAAAAGAAACACGGATCGCGTTGGCTACGTCCATCATCGTGTTAGTCGGTTTCCCTGTTTTTTTCCTGTTGATGGCAGGGGTGACAGGGAACTGGGGGTACCTATATTGGAGTCTTCCTCCATCAATGCTGGCTGGAGGAATGGGATTGTGGAAGTGTATACGGGAAATCCGGAGAGAACAAATGGAAAATTCGTTAAAGTAACTAGAGCGTTAGTTAAAAATATGCTTCATTTATCTCGAAATCAAGTCTTATAAAAACGGGGGCGATTGCTTAAAAGAGTACTCCCCCTTAATTTCACTTGCATAGTGGTTCTGATGAATATAAATTATAAATTTAAAAAGCGAACAAAGTTTAATCAGGTAGGGGTTTTGTGCAGAAGTTAAACTGGAAACATATGAGTTGGAGTTTGCTTTTATGTATTTTTATACCATATTTCATACCTAGTAATTATTCTAATGAAGGGATAGGCAACCATAATTTTGGATTTCCATTAAAGTATATAACGATACACCAGAAAGAACCTTACAGTGTCTGGCTTTTTGATAACTTATTTAGCGGAAATGATGGAATGGCCATTAATCCTGCGACTTTTCTGTTAAATGTACTTATCCTTTATTTAATAATTAGATTCGCGGTAAATATAGTGAAGAAGAGAAAAGACGTTAATTTAAATGTCCAATAACAAACACTATAGTATTAAATATTGTTTTTGGTGTGATTTTATACTACATAATTTGGGAGTTATCTCAGTTTCAAGTCTTATAAAAACGGGGGCTAATCTTTAATAATGGTTGGTTCCCATTTCTAAATATATAGACGGATATTATTGAATTAGCCGGCCATTTAATGGAATTAGGGGATGGCTCAGTATTATAACACTTGAAATAATTGGAAATATAAGATGGTCATTAATTATATAGATAGAGGGGGGATTATATGCCTAAAATTGATAGTATGTTAGCAATTCTATGGATGCTTCGTTCAGATAAAAAAATTACTGCAAAACAAATTTCAGAAAAGTTAGAGATGAATATAAGGACTGTGTATCGTTATATTGATACAATTTCAACAAGTGGCGTACCTATTATTTCAGAACCAGGACATAACGGTGGATACACTTTATTGAACAATTTTATTGAGGCTCCTCTTTTTTTTGATTTTGAGGAGCAAACTTCGCTATTTCACGCTGCTGTATTTGCAGAAGAAGCCGGATATTATGGTGGTGAGGCACTAAATAGGGCCATTTCAAAACTAAGTAACTACTCAAATAAAGAGCAGGAAACAAAGGTAAACCAACATTTAACGAGTCTTGAAGTGATCAGTCGATCATGTTCATTTTCTATGGAACCTCTTTTGAAGGAGTTGGAGCAGGCCGTAGCTGACGGGTACTCAATAAAAATTGTTTACCATAAAAGTGGAGAAAAACAGTTAGATGAGAGATTGGTCGATCCGTATAGAATGATTTATTGGAATAATAAGTGGTATGTGATTGGATTTTGTCATTTTAGAAATGATATCCGTAGTTTTAGAGTAGATCGCATCGAAAGTCTAATGCTAACCGAAAATAAGTTTAACCGGCCCAAAAATTTTTCAGCACATGACTTTTTTACAAGAAATCTTCTTCCGGCTATAGAAGATAAGGAAAGGGGGATTTCTTTCGTTATTAGTGGGGATAAAAGTGTATTGGATGATATTTGTCAGCATTGGTTTTTAGGACATTATTTACAAGAACGGACTTCCAATCGAGCCGTTTTTCTTCTTGAAAAAGATGTACTCCATACATATGTACCTTATTTACTTTTACCGTACAATCAATCTATTAAAGTGATTGAGCCAATCAGTCTAAAGAAACGACTTGTTGAAGTTCTGTCGGATTTAATAAAATTTCATGAAGTATAATCACTTCCCTGACGCTAACTGTCAGGGAAGTTTTATTATACTGGCTATATCAAATGTGATTGGAGTGTTATTGGATGCAAACAAAAAAAGTTTTTTTATATGTATTTAATACCATGTCAGACTGGGAATATGGATATTTAATTGCTGAACTAAACTCAGGAAGGTATTTCAAAAAAGATTTAGCACCTTTAAAAGTAATGACAGTAGGAGCTAATAAAGAAATAATTACGACGATGGGAGGACTGAGCATAAAACCAGATATGTCCCTTGATGAATTTATATTTGAGCATAAAGATCTTTTAATTTTACCAGGAGGGACTACTTGGAGTGAAGATATTCATCAGCCTATCTTGGAAAAAATCGGCCAGGCTTTAAAGCTTGGCACGATTGTTGCTGCAATATGTGGCTCCATTGAGGCCCTCGCGAATATGGGATACTTAGATACTAGAAAACATACAAGTAATAACTTAGAATATACTAAAATGGTATGTCCTAACTATAATGGAGAAAAGTTCTATGAGTTGGGATCTGCGGTATCTGATGCGAATTTAATTACTGCATCAGGGATAGCTCCTCTGGAATTTGCAATGGAGGTACTGAAAAAATTAGATGTATTTACACCAGATATATTACATTCATGGTATAACCTAAATAAGACTCATAAACCTGAATACTTCTTCCAGTTAATGGATTCAATAAATAGATGAGCTAAATAAAGCAAATTTGCAGATTTATGTTAGTTTAAATAATTACCATGCTTTTTGGAAGTGAGGGGACGGTTCTAGCGCTTCAGATTAAGGCATAAGAACCACCCCTAGCTTTGATTATCTTGAATTCGAGTCTTATAAAAACGGGGGCTTTTCTTTAATAAGTCGCAATTATGGATGAGCAAAAAGTGTGCTATAATTGGAAAGTCTGAAAATTCATCATATTATTTCTAGACAATAATTGTTATAGGAGGCGTTCATTATGTTAAACAAGAAGGCAATAATCGGTAATAAATTTAAGGGGATTACGCCGAATTAACAAAGTTGTTTAGCGTTTTCCCAAATTCTGAAAGGGGAAACATTTGTGAATACAGAAAACGTGAAGCTTGTAGAACTAAATGAAGAGAACTGGTATGAGTGCTGTGAATTAGAGGTATCAACAGAACAAGCAGAATTCATAGAATCAAATGCAATATCAATAGCTCAAACAAAATTTGAGCCTACATTAAAACCTTATGCTATATATTTTGAAGAGAAATTAGTAGGCTTTTTAATGTACAATTCGGTTCAAGAAGAACTTGATGGTTATTGGGTTTACAGAATAATGGTTGATAAAGATTACCAAGGTAAGGGTATAGGCAAAGCAGCAACTAATTTAATGGTTTTAGAAATGGAAAAATTACCAAATGCAACGAAAATTGTTGTTGGTTATCATCCTATGAATGCAGGTGCCCACCAGCTTTATTCCAGCTTAGGGTTTTTAGATAATGGAGATAGGTTTGGTAAAGAAATGGCTGTTATAAAATATATAAACCAGTAATTAATCAAAAAGGACCTAATAATGGTCCTTTTTTTGTAAATGAATACTTAGGATTTTAGATCTCACGCAATAACTGCCGTTAGAAGAAAGTTTCCACTAAAGAGAGATTATCTTGAATTCAAGTCTTAATCAAACGGGGGGCGTTAGTTGAATAATTACTTTTGTATATTGTACTGACGGAGAAGTAATGTCGATAAAAATGATAATTGTTACTCAAAGTAGGTTGTATATTTTGTTGTTGAAGGTAGTAAAACACCTTATTGGTTGTAACTTAGGAGGATAAGGTATGAAGCATATTTTGCAATTTACAATGGGGTATTTGGGGTATTTTCTAGTAGGATTCATGGCTTTAAGGGCTATGTTAATACAAGATGACAAAGTGGGATTTGCTACATCAATCGTTGGATTACTTTTACTTGTGAACTATATAGCATATTTAGAGAAAGACCATGGAACACCTAAACATAGTAGTTACATAAAATTAATTCTAATTGTAGTGTTTATAGCATCAGGGTTTATGTTATTAAACTATTCGAGCGATAGTTGAAGATCAACTTCAGAGTATCTCGGTTTCGAGTCATACATAAACGGGGTCGATTGTTCAATATGGACGGTGGCTTTTTCAATAACGAAGCAGTTTAGTGAGAAAAATGTTAAAGGAGTGAATTAGCGGTGAATGTACTGAGAAAGGTGAATTACATCCTAGCTACCATCGGGTTTGCTCTGGGGTTCTTTCATTTATTTGTTAATAATGTTCAAATACCATCAGATATATTTATCTCTTTTTTGTTAATTTTCTTTTTACTAACGGGAATTGAACAAATTAAGGATAAGCAACAAAGAAGAGGATATTTTAATATTTTTGTAGCTATTATTTTTTCCTTCTTAGTGTTAAAAGACTTGGTTCGCTTCTAGAGTATTAATACATGTACAGGATCGGTATAAAAGTCCAAAGACGTAAGTTAGAGAGGGAGGAATATTTTGGGTTATAAATTAAGTAGGGCTATTGGATTGTTATGTTTAGTTTATTTCTTCATAGTTTTATTCTTTGAAGTAAATATCCAGGGCTGGATTACTGCATTGGTTGGACTGTTATCATGGTCATTGTATTTTTTTGTTACATACATAGATAAAAGCAGAACAAAAAACCATCAGTAACATCTATTATATTAATAGTTATAAGAGGAAGGAGGGTCCTGATGAAAGCAATTAGAATTGTAGCAGCCATTATAGTAATTTCCTTAATAGTTCTTAGTGTTATAACTGATAACAAACAAATCTTATACTATACTCAGTTTTTTATTGGGGCCATGCTTTTAAATTACAGTATTTCAGAGTTCCAAAATAAACGGAAAGCTCGTGCAGTGTATTTATTGTTTCTAGCTGGAATTATTGTTTTAATTGGGGCATTATCTCTCTCAACTTGATTAGGATAGCCATCTGTCCGGTTCGAGTAATGCGAGAAGGTAGTAAATTACACAAAATATCTCGAAATCAAGTCTTACAGAAACGGGGGCGTTTTCGTAATATCATCTTCAATTTTTTCTAATAGAGAGGACTGGGGCTTCAATGCAAAAATTAAACGTAGGTGATAAGGTGGGGATTTTCACTCCATCATCACCAGCAACGGTTACAGCAAGAAAACGATATGAACGGGCAAAATCATTCCTGGAAAGCAAAGGTTTAATTATAGTCGAAGGAAATTTGACAGGAAAGGCTGAAGTTTATCGCTCGGGTTCACCAAAAGCGCGTGCAAATGAATTAAATGAGTTATTGCGAGATCCAGAAATAAAAATGGTGATGTCCACGATTGGCGGAACCAATTCTAACAGCCTTTTACCATATATAGACTACAAAGCGTTAATAAGGAATCCGAAGATCGTGGTAGGTTATTCAGATGCAACGGCTATCATTCTTGCTCTTTATCATAAAACAAATATAACTACATATTATGGTCCCGCCCTCATTCCTTCATTTGGTGAATTTGAACCATTAATTAATGATACTTATCAATACTTTGTAAACTACTTTATGGCTGAAAGTAGTCTTCCTTATGAAGTTCCAATGCCTAGATATTGGTCGGATGAACCTGTTAATTGGTTAGACAAAACTAAAGAAAAAACTCTATATCGAAATGAGTGGATAACAAGAAACACCGGTGTTGCGGAAGGCAGATTAGTAGGTGGGAATGTAAATGCAATGTATGGTTTTATTGGTACAGAGTATTTCCCTCCTATAAAAGACGGAGATGTCTTACTGGTAGAGGATTGTGGTAAAAACGCGGCGATAGTGGAAAAGAATTTTGCTATGTTAAAAATGCACGGAATCTTTGAAAAGGTCTCAGGGATAATTTTAGGAAAACACGAAGGATATGATGATCTAGGAACTGGTAAGAAACCTATAGATGTTCTTATGGAACAATTAGACGATAATGAAATTCCTATTTTAGGTGAATTTGATACATGCCATACTCACCCCATGCATCCTTTAGCTATAGGAAAGAAAGTGAGATTTGATACAAAGACAAAATCCGTCCATTGTATTGAGGAGTGGATCTAGATTATCTCGATATCGAGTCTTCAACTAACGGGGGCTATTCTATAAGGGAGAATTGCCTCCTTATTTTGGATTGGGTATGATACTTGAAGATTTAGGTTCGCGATAATAATATTTGAAACTTTAATAATTCTGAATCGTATGTGAAATATGAGACCTTTCGCATGTATATGCTGTAGACTACACTTTTAACATGCAAACAACAACATTTTCATAGAAGGGAAGATAGTATGAAAAAATTATTACTAATAATAACATTAGCATTGATTTTAGGGGGGTGTAGTTCGACTAATGGATTACACAAATTCAATAATGATGAACTGAGCAAAAAAACGGAAGATTTGGCTTTCAACCCTCAACTTCCGACAGAACTTCCATTTGAAGTAGAACAAGCTGAATTTAGTCATCCCCCTAAAGTGCAGCAGCCATATAAAACTTTAACATTTGATTTCTATGGAGAAAGTAAGGAGCACCTTAGTTTATTAACTATAAACGGTGGTGACGTTTCTTCTACTTCTCAAGAAGAATATCAAGATGTACAAGTAGGGGATAAATCTGGAGAATATTTTGTCGATAGTTCAGGAAATAAGACTTTGAGATGGGCAGAAGGAAAGATTCATTATGTTTTAAAATATTTTAATGAACAGTCGGAAACTAAAGTTGAAAAGAATGATTTAATTGAGGCAGCAGAGTCTTTTCAATAAAATCAAGAAGAAAGTTATTTTACCTTGACATACAAAATATATCCTGAAATTAATTTTTGAAGAATTGGGGGCGATTATTCAATGATGGATGATCGCTTTTTACTAATGGAGCAGTTTACTTGAACAAGATGGTGTGAATTTCTGTGTAATTAGAAAGCGGTGTTCATCGTGTTAATTAGAAGGTTTGACATAACAGATACAAAACAAATTATAAACTTATTCAGGGAAACTATTCTTACAGTTAATCTTGGAGACTACTCTGAAAAACAAGTTGAAGCTTGGGGAAGCAGTATAATTAATGAAGAAGTTTGGGAAAAACGTCTTGAAGAAAGCTTTACTTATGTTGCTGTTATTGACAAGCAAATTGTAGGATTTGGGAATTTAAATAAAATAGGGGAAGTTGATTTACTTTATATTCACAAAGATTACCAAAGACAAGGGATTGCCTCTAAACTATTAACTCAAATCGAAAAGAGTGCTAAATCGATTTGTATTACAGAGGTGTTTACTGAAGCAAGTATAACTGCAAAACCATTTTTCGAGTTACAAGGTTATCAATTATTAAAAAAACAAACCAAGAATTTGAAGGGTACTGACTTTGTCAACTTCGTAATGAAGAAAAATTTAAAATAAATTGTCTGGGTCTTCTTTAACTAAATGAGTTATCGCTTTTTAGTTAATCTTCAGGAATATTTAGATAATACAATCACTAAACGCACATAAGTGTTATATTTTGGGAAATGTTGTTGGAGGGGGATTATTAGAAATGGAGATCGAATTTCTTGGAACGGGTGGTGCCATAACGATACCTAGACCACTTTGTAATTGTAATGTCTGTTCAGAAGCAAGAAATAAGGGGGTGCCATTCAGTAGAATGGGGCCAAGTATATTTGTACATGGTCCTGATTTATTGATAGACACACCAGAAGATATTTACCAGCAGATTAACCGTTCTACTGTAGAGGATGTCAAAGGGTTGATATATTCTCATTGGCACCCAGACCACGTAATGGGAAGAAGAATAATTGAATCTTTAAGTGCAGATTGGATTAACCATCCTCCTCATCATAAGAAATTAGATGTTTATGTACCAGAACAAGTAGATACAGATTTCAAAACATTTCTTGGTAGTAGCGACCATCTACACTTCTTTGAATCACAAGAATTTGCTACCTTAAATAAACTAAAGGATGGAGAGATCGTATTCTTAAATAATACAAAAATTTTTCCGTTTAGGCTGGCAGAGGATTATGTTTATGCATTCTTAATTGAGAGCGATAATAAAAAAGTGCTTATTGCTATGGATGAGTTGAATGATTGGGTACCACCTAAGGACTTAATAGGTGTTGACCTTGCTATATTACCAGTGGGTATTTTTGAATTTCATCCATTACACGGCGAAAGAATATTACCTGAAGATCACCCTGTATTTCAGGAGGAAGCAACCTTTAATGAAACCTTAGAGATCGTCAAAAACCTTGAAGCTAAGCATGTAATCTTAACACACATCGAAGAACCAAATGGGTTGAGTTTTGATGATTTTAAAGAGTTAGAAAGTAAGTTAAAAAGTTCTGGACTGAATATAGAGTTTGCTTTTGATACGCAAATAGTAAAAGTGTAATTTTTTATGATAACGGTAACTCAAATTATTTCTAATTCAAGTCTTCCTGTATAGGGGCCGATAGCTAAACAGTGATTATTGCTTATTGCTAGCAGAGCAACATAATGGAAAGAGGTATAGAAACAATAATATATAAAATTTCAAAACAAATAAATATGGAGTGATTGTATGAATTTTAGAGAATTTGGACTGATATTATTTGTTGAAGAATACGAAAAATGCATTAGTTTTTATAGGGATATTTTGCAATTGCCTGTAAGAAAGATGAAAAAAACATTAGTTACTTTTGATTTACCAAGTGGATATTTAATGATAGAACAAGGAGGTGTGGGCTCGGCTCAAGAAAAAAACAGAGAGCAAAACCCCACTGTTCTACGTTTTGATGTAGACTCGTTAACCACTGAGGTAGAACGGTTAGAGCAAAAAGGTGTTGTTTTTTTACATAATTATATGAAGTTTGATTGGGGAACTATTTCGGTTTTAAAAGACCCTGACGGAAATAGAATTGAACTGGGTGAAATAAATGTTTCAAGTGGTTCACATATCCCGAAGTAAGTGTATAAGATTACTGCAATGCGTTAGTTAGAAATTTTCTTGTAATATCTCGAATTCAAGTCTTCAACTAACGGGGGCAATAGTTGCACGCAGTAGTTATCAACTTATTGTGCTAACGGGGAAGGTTCCTCAAATAGTTAATTAGAAGGAAGTAAGCATTGAAAGCACTTAAATTAGTGAATTTTATCCTAGCTATCATTGCTATGGTGCTGGGGTTCTCTCATCTATTTGTTAATAATGTTCGGATACTATCTGTTTTATTTATCCCCTTTTTGTTCATCTTCTTTTTACTAATGGGAGTTGAACAGGTAATGGCCAAGCAAAAGAAAAGAGGATATTTATATATTGTTGCAGCTATCTTTTTCATTTCTCCAGTGATAAAAGTATTAACTGCACATTTATAAACGAACATAATGCATATGTAATTACATAAAATATTCAGAAATTCATCTTGAATTCGAGTCTTCCGTAAACGGGGGCTTTAGCTTAATAAACTAAATCAGAAAATCGGTTCCTAAGCGTTGTAAAGGAACCGATTTTTTATGTTCTAAATTGCTGAAAGTTGTAAATTCGCATTTTCCTGACGCCCCCCTTTATAGCCATCAGACATGCAGAATAATTTTCACCATTAATAACTTTTGTAGTTTTGATATGCTAAAATAACATAATAAATAGGTTTTTTTTGGAAATCAGAATGGATAGGAGAAGGCTACTATGGACAATGCAATAAGATTTAATATGAGATCATTTTATAAGTCTTATGATCTTGAGGAAGGAACCATAAACAAGTTCCGATTCCAAAAATTAATAAGCGAAAATTATAGTGAGAGCAATGACTTGGATTTTAAGGAAATGTTACCTTCTTATGATAAGTTAGCAAAACACATCTTAGCTTTTGCCAATTCTGGCGGTGGTGCCTTATTAATAGGGGTAGACGATTCTGGTAACCCTGTAGGTTTGTCAGAAATGGTTGATCCTACCGATTTAGAAAGGAATATTAATAGATGGATTCCCAGCCATCTCCTTGATTATTCTCCTGAAATTATTAATTTTCCAGAAGATGAAAGTTATGATGAGTTAAGTGGTAAATCATTTATCGCAATATTCGTAGCAGAACAATATGAGAAAGTCCCTTTTATAGCTGAAAGAGAATCAGATGTTCTCAAGAATAATCAAATCTATTTTCGAAAGAATTCTTCATCTGCAACTGCTGATAGCAATGATTTAAATATTATGTTTAGGAAAAGAGTAGAGGCAACGTATGAAGATATTAGTACCCTTACTTTAGAAGAACACCTGGAACAATTAAAGAAACTTTATGACATTATTCCAGAATATGGTGGGGTGGCAATAAAAGGAGTGAGGCAAGCTTTTATGAAATCTATGGAAGGATTGGATTTTAGTAAATTATCTGTACCCAAAAACCCTCATTATCCTAAAGAAAGCTTTGATGAATTCGTAGGTAAAATAATAAAAAAGAAGAAGGAAGTTATCGAAGATCTAATAGAAGTTAAAAATAGATAATGAATCAAAGATAATTTATAACCCTAGAAAGAGAAGTACTAGAATACGAAGAGAAGAGCATTTTACTTAAAGCTTGAACATATCTCGAAATCAAGTCTTCAAGAAACGGGGGGCAATTCTACAACAAAAGAATTGCCCTCTTCTTAATGTTTTGGGCAGGTTAGGTGAAGACTTGGGTTCTAGATAATAGCCAGTTTTGAAACTAAACTGGATTAGTATCGTATGTTTATTAAGAGAAATGATTTTGGAGGAATTAGATGGGAAATGAAACTCCTGAAAAAAGAAGAGAAAAACTAAGTCAAAAAGAGTTAAGCAATCCTTCAAGTAGTGGACACGGAAGCAATCTTGCAGATTTAGTTGGTGGCTTAGGCTGGAAGGGAACTGGTATATTTATTCTCCTAATAATAGCTGGGTTTATAATTTATTCCTTGTTTTTTCGATAAGAGACATATTGTAAAACAATAAGGTATATCTCTAATTCAAGTCTTACGTAAACGGGGGCAAATCCTGAACCTAATGGTACACCTTTTATTGAAGGATATTCTTAATTTGTGTCAGCCTCTAATACATATTTTATCAATATTAAGAAACTAATACCATCTTAAATGCGTCTTGATGAGAACAAGGCTTTTTTTAGTAACTGGGGGAGGATGGTTTTATTGAAAGAGAACAAAAAGCACATGATTCGGTGGAGAAGCTTTACCATTTTTTCGTGTACTATAGGATTGCTCGTTGGTATATTTTCAGTTATATCAGATAATTTACCATACTTTGGTGAAAAGATAACGATGATTGAATTTGTCGTATCCTATTTAGCGGTCATGATCAACTCTTTGCCAGTGTGGTTTTTACTAGCGATGGTGGCTGGGTTTTTATTTGCAAGGGAATTGAAAGGATCAGTAATTGTAGGAGTAATCTATACGCTAGCGGCTATAACGTTTTACTTTGTAATTAGTAAGTTCTATGGAAGCAACACCGTAACTAGTTCACTTGAAGAAAGAGCACTCATGTATTTGGTGTGGTACATAGTTTCTGCTGTTGGGGGATTGTTAGGTGGAATTGCAGGATTTTTATTGAAAAAGAACCATTATACCATCTTAATTCTAACTATAGGGTTAATGGTGCAGATAATCATAAATGGGGGAAGTAACTGGAACAACATGGTTGGGATTGCTCAAAATACAACATATTGTCTAATGCTTGTAAGTACAATTATATATTTAATAATTCAAGGGAAGAGACATAGCTTATACATGCAAAGCTAAACGGGCGAAATCTATATCTTCTCCAACATGCCTTGAACTCGAGTCTTCATGTATAGGGTGCTAAAGTAAAAAAACAGTAAGAAATATCTCGAATCTGAGTCTTACATAAACGGGGGGCTTTACTTTATTAGGGAATATTATAAGTTAATATTTCTTGTTCACTTGTTTTGGCATAACCCCGATGAAAATAAAGAAAGAGGTGTGACAATGAGAAACGCTTTAGGGTATGGTTTCTTATTATTAATTATATTGTCAATTACAATATTCTTTAGCCTGAAAATGTTCATTAGTTTAGTTAATATTATCGGTTTTGGGTCAGCTTTAATTTCTGCTTTCCTTATGAAAACGTTTATTAGAAGGTCTGAATTAAATGTGGCTTCAACAGATAAAGGAGATAGAGAAGAAAGAAGGTTAGGAATGAAGATTGGCATATTCGGTTCACCATTTCTGATTACTTCGATTATTTTTTTGATAACGTAAATAAAAGCAGTTTTATAGATAATGGCGAATTATCTCGAAATTAAGTCTTCATGAAACGGGGGGCGTTTGCTTAATAGCGTGCCCCCTTGTTACATAATGAAAACAGGTCCTATTTCAAGACCAGCCAATCGAAATGACGAGAGTTATGTATAAGTACGTCATAAAGGAGAGATGAAACTAATGAAGCATTTAATAGGTTTGTATGCTGTTATGGCAACGATGGTATTTGTTACTTTAACAAGTGAATATATTTTCAAAGGTGATTTTTCAGCTATTGCAAGTTGGTTCATAACTATGTTATTTCTTCTTGGAACTATATTTTTTGTGAATGCAAGGTATTTTTTATCTGAAAAGTAAAACGGTGAGTAAGTTAAATGCTTACTAAAAGATATCTTGAAACCAACTCTTTCGCTAATGGGGGCAATTCTGAAACAAATGATTGCCCTCCTTTAATTTTCAGACAATTATCATTAAGGTGATACTCTTAACTTTTCTGTTTTTACAAGTCTTATACTTATCGGTAAAAGTTAAGAACGATAAAAATACCAACTATTATATACCTGCCTTTATTGTAAGTATAGCTACAGCTTGGTCTATTTTAAAAACCTTTACTATGAGTGGATTTGGTGTTATTACCTCATATTTTTTTCTACTATAGGATTATTCATTTTATTTGTTTTTACCAAACATCCTCCGTTTTCAAAAGAAAAAATGTAAGGTCCTCTTGAAATTGAGTCTTTAACTAACGAGAGATTTAGTTCATTAAGCCAATTGTAAAAAAAGGAACTTCCACAAATTTGGGAGTTCTTTTTTTCTAGTAATATTACACTAAACTTTAACAAAGTCATTTTTAATAAGCCTTTTAAAAAGGAGGATTTCCTATAGGGTGGAAAAATTATGAAATTTAGATGGTTAGATATCTCTTAAGTTTATGTCCAAAAATTTCAGCATTTTATGTCACAGTGTGATATAGTCGTAGTGTGACATACTTAAAAATGGAAAAAGGGGATTAATTAATGAAAAAGCCAGAAAAAACTTACATACCTATGACTGAAACGGCTTTCTACATTTTGCTTGCATTAACTGAACCCCGCCATGGCTATGGCATTATTAAACACGTTGAAAATCTAACACAAGGGAGAATAAGTTTAGGTTCGGGGACTGTGTATGGAACATTGACGAAGATGCAACGCGATGGTTTGATCGTCAAGTATGCAGATGGTGAGCGGAAAAAAGTATATGAAGTTACAGAAGACGGTAAAAAGATCATGAGAATGGAGATAGAAAGACTTAATGAACTCTACAATAATGCAGTCAGATATAAGGGGGAGTTTTTATGACCACATCGATTTTTCGACCCTTTTGGAGTTACGATCCGATTAAAACGGAACAATGGCTGGAAAAGAAAGCAAGCGAAGGGCTTTTTTTGACTGGACTCAATCGGTGGACAAGAAAGTTCTATTTTAAAAAAGAGGACCCTAAAACCTATACCTATAGACTTCAATATGAGAAGGTTGACCACTTCCCACAGGCTTTAGTTGAGGCAGGCTGGAAATCGGTTGCGAAAGAAGGTCGTTGGAGAATGATCTGCCATGAGGGTGCTGCAAACAAGGAGCCTATAAGGGATAACATGGCCTCAAGGAACAAAGTTCATTACTATACTTTCATGGCGGTTTTCATTTATATGCTTATCGCAGCCGGAATGGCTGGAATGCTGACTCTCACAGTACTTTTAGGTGGTGGATCAGCGACGTTCGTTCCCAGTCCTTATTGGGCAATAACTATTACTGTAGGACTGACGCTTTGGACTGTAATTCCTTATTCAACACTCACGTTACATAAAGGGTTGAAAAAACTGAAAGTAGATCCATCATCTTCTACAGAACGGAACTCAAGCCTTATCAAGTTTACGAAATGGCGTTTAGCCTGGGTGTTTGCTCCTGACCGTTTAGAAAAATGGCTGGAGTGTATGGAACAAAAAGGATATCAGTTAGAAAAAGTCAGCAGATGGGGGCTTAGGTTTTCCTTCAGTGAAGGAGAACCGAGAATGGTAAGCTATGCGGCTGATTTTCAAAAAACGATTGAATCGGACTATTTTTATATGCATAGCGATCAAGGGTGGAGTCAATTGTTTCATTCTTCTTCTCTGTTTATGTCTTGGACATTATGGTCGAAAACGTACACTAATGATGAGGAAAGACCCCAACTGTACACTGACCCCCATCACAAATTAAAGCATGCCAAGCGTGTTACTCTGTGGCAGGGAGGAATATTTTTACCTTTGGTGATTCTCTATATATGGTTAATCACAATGAATATCAATGGAATTTTCCAGGGGGAAATTCTTGATTCGACCTTTTGGGTGGTAGTTGTGCAAACCATCATCGTTATCGAATTCGGTTATTTTTTTGTTCGTTCATTATTGTATTATAGCCGAGTTAGGAAGACGATACAGTGATGGAAAGAATGCTTACACACTTCCTTAATAAGGCTCGTGAGACTTGAATATTGAATGGTTAGGTTTTATTCAACCTTCATTTATCTTGAAATCAATTTTTAAATTATTGGGGGCTTTACTTCAATAAGCCTATTCCTATAAAAAAGGAACTTCCACAAGATTGGAAGTTCCTTTTTTATAGGAATATCAACTCTAAAATTTAACAGAGTCTTTTAATTAACCGAAGATCCGCTTCATGATAGCCAGTCCAAGGGATGAACCGGGATAACGGAAGCTTTGATCGAATTTAGTGGTTTGTTTTGTGATGCTCTTCTGATGGGTGAACGTGTCAAAGCTGGCCTGGCCGTGGTAATGACCCATGCCGCTTTCACCAACGCCCCCGAAGGGGAGGTGAGGGTTGATAATATGGTAAAGGGTGTCATTGATACAGCCTCCACCGAATGAAATGCGGTTGAGCACCTGCTGCTGTTCGATTTCATTTTCTCCGAAGTAATAAAGGGCCAGTGGTTTTGGACGTTCGTTGATCTGTTCAACCACCTCATCCAGTTCATCATAGGTGAGGACCGGCAGAATCGGTCCGAAAATCTCATCCTGCATCACAGGATCAGCCCAAGTCACCTGATCGAGGATGGTAGGAGCGATTTTCTCCTGGCGTTCATCGACAGCCCCTCCGACAACAGTCGTACCGGACGTTAGATAATTGGAAAGTCTCTTAAAGTGGGAGGCATTCACGATTTTCGTATAGTCCGGGTTTTTGAGAGGATGTTCTCCGTAGAACTCCTGGATGTACTTCTTCATCGATCGGATCAGGTCAGCTTTCACTTCATGATGGACGTACAAATAGTCTGGAGCAATGCAGGTCTGCCCGGCATTGGTGAATTTCCCCCAGACAATCCGTTTGGCAGCAAGGTCTACAGACGCATCTTTATGGACGATGGTTGGACTCTTCCCGCCAAGTTCGAGGGTGACTGGAATCAACCGTTGGCTCGCTTTTTCCATGATGATTTTCCCAACCGGAACACTGCCTGTGAAGAAGATGTAGTCCAGAGGCTGGTCGAGCAGCTCCTGCGTCACGTCCTTATCCCCTTCCACAACAGCGATATAGGAGGAAGGGAAGTACTGCTCCACCATCTTTTTCAATACCCAGGAAACGGTCGGTGTCAGTTC
Source organism: Halobacillus sp. AWH4_228 (assembly GCF_056158365.1). NCBI lineage: Bacteria > Bacillati > Bacillota > Bacilli > Caryophanales > Bacillaceae > Halobacillus > Halobacillus sp. AWH4_228. The sequence goes on from NZ_JBSWTE010000001.1 coordinate 1,750,833, forward strand.
GGAGGGTTTAAGGATGACCGTATTTCCGGCCGCAACGGCTCCGATCACCGGGGCGAGGGCCAGCTGAATCGGATAATTCCACGGGGCAATGACAAGGACGGTTCCGAATGGCTCTTTTTTGATGTAGTTTTTTGAACCGGTATGTGTGAGAGGCGCTTTAACCTTTGTCGGCTGCATCCAGTTTTTCAACTGTTTAAGATGATGGTCGATTTCACTCTTCAGAAAAGCAATCTCTGAGGCATAGGCTTCATATTCGGATTTGTTCAAATCAAATTTTAATGCATTCAAAATCGGTTTTTCAAAGGTAGTGAGCATCTGTTTCATCTTCTGCAGCTGCTCCCTGCGAAAGGTGTAGCTTCTCGTGTGACCTTCCTGGAACCATGATTTTTGTGCTTGTACAAGGGTATGCATCCTGGGGCCTCCTCAATGATTTCTGGAAATATAATGCTGGTAAAAATCTTTGGAAATGGTCGTATTCGGGAAAATTTCCCTGGCTTCATCCAGCAGCTGCTGGACGGCTGTCCCCTGGTACCTGGATGAGATGTGGTTGAGAATCAGCTCACGCACACCGGCTTCTTTAGCGAGGGAGGCGGCCTGTTTCACGGTGGAGTGGAAATAATTAAAGGCCATTTCCTCCTGATCACCGGCAAACGTTGCTTCATGAACGAGGACATCAAAGCCTTTCAAGGGGCCGGCAAGCTCCGGGAGACAGCGGGTATCACCAAGAATGGCCACTTTCCTTCCTTTTTTAGGGGGACCGGTGACATCGTTCCGTCGAATGATTCGTCCATCTTCCAGCTCTGTTTCCGGCCGGCTTTTAATCTGCTGATAAATGGGGCCTGGCTGGATACCAAGCTCCTGCAGCTTTGATGGGAGGAGTTCACCGAGCTGGTCCTTTTCCTTTAGGAGATACCCAAAGCTCTCAAGCCCATGCTCCAGACGGACAGCTTCAACAATAAACTGTTTATCCTCAAACAACAGCCCCTCTTCAACCTCTTCGACATACAGAGGGTAGCGCAGGTGTGTTCCGCTTAATCTCAAGCTGATATCAATGTATTCTTTTAATCCGCGAGGACCGTAAACGGTTACAGGACTCTCGCCGCCCTGGAAGGACCGGCTGCTTAATAAACCGGGCAGCCCGTATATATGGTCGCCGTGCAGGTGGGTAATGAAAATAGCTTCGATTCTGCGGGGCCTTATCGTTGTATTCAGGATCTGCTGCTGGGTGCCTTCCCCGCAGTCAAAGACCCATGTCGTTCCCCGTTCTTCGAGCATTCGTAAAACGAGCGAAGAAACATTCCGCTCTTTTGATGGGACTCCGGATCCTGTCCCTAGAAAAAATAGTTCCATAGCAACACACTCCTACTTTCTCCATGATACCATCCGCGGAAGGAGAACTCACTTCATATGGTACAAAAAACTGCCGGACTTGGATCCGGCAGTTGAGGTGCATCCTTTACCAGGCTCTTGTATACGGCCCTGGTCCTTCTAATGAATAACCAAGATCATCAGCAGCCTGTTTCGGCCAGTAAGGGTTCCTTAAAAAGGCGCGGGCGATGAAGATCAAGTCGGCCCGTTCGTTCTGCAGAATTTCCTCTGCCTGTATCCCGCTGGTAATTAAACCGACGGCTCCTGCCGCGATATCCGCCCCGTGCTTGATCTGTTCAGCAAATGTCACCTGATAACCCGGGTAAGGCTCGATGGATGCAGGGACGACGCCCCCGGAGCTGACATCGATGAGATCCACTCCCTGCGTCTTCATCTCGGAGGAGAAATAAAGAAAGTCATCCATGGTATTCCCATCCTCATGATATTCTTCACCGGATATCCGTACAAACAATGGACCGGACCACACTTCCTTGACGGCTTCAATGACTTTACGAAGAAAGAGGTACCGGCTCTCGCGGCTGCCTCCGTATTGGTCCGTCCGGAAGTTGGTGAGCGGGGACAAGAACTGGTTGATCAAGTAGCCATGGGCGGCGTGGAGTTCGATGATATCGAATCCGGCTTTTTCTGCACGTCCGGCACTTTTGCGGAAAGCTTCGATGGCTGATTCAATTTTTTCCTTGGACATTTCCACAGGTTCTTTCATCGAAGAGTTGAATGCTTTTGCGCTGGGAGCGAAAATCTCTCCCTTGAGATTCGCTTTACGTCCGGCATGCGCAAGCTGTATGGCGGAGGCAGCTCCATGACGGTGAATGCCATCATTGATTTTCTTCAATCCTTCGATTTGGTCATCCTCCCAGATGCCGAGGTCCTCGTGGGAAATCCTTCCTTCCGGTAGAACGGAGGTGGCTTCAATCATCACAAGACCCGCCTGACCGGCAGCGCGGCTTTCGTAGTGGGCGAGGTGGAAGGGCTGGACTCTTCCGTCCTGTTCGTGTAAGGAATACATACACATGGGAGACATAACGATCCGGTTTTTTAACGTGACGTTTTTTATCGTGCAGGGTTGGAATAATCGATGTTTCATTCAGACTCCTCCTTGGTGTCCCGGAAATTCTGTTTCAGTTCACGCAGCGAATACCGGCTTCCCCGCCACTCAATGCCGCCTCTGAACCATGTCAGGATGAGGGCCCGTGCCAGCATGTAGAGAAACAGAACAGCGGACAGCGGAAGGACAGAAGCAAGCCACAGTGGATACGTTGTAAACGCCCGGGTCGATAAGATATATAAATAAAATAACAAAAGGACATTGATGAAGCTAATCATCTGCACGGAGGAATCGGGATGAAACAAAAGGAAAAAAGGAAGGACCTGGGATAGAAAGACACCAAATAAAGCAGAAATGGAAAGCAGAAATGAGTAGTTCAGTCCGGCAAAGGCGTTTTTCTCAAACCCTTTCAGGGCGGAAGGGAGATCTGGATACCATTCAACAGAGAGGTGCTGGGTAGCGGAAACGAACATTTGAGAGCAGCGTGCGGCTTTCATCCGCTGACCAAGAGCCAGATCATCGTCCGCCCGCATTTTCATTTTTTCATGACCGCCGATATGTTCATACGCCTCAGCTTTCATGAACTGGAAGGCACCAATACCCATCCCTTTAGTTGACCCCGGATCATTTGCGGTCCACGGCCGTTTCAAGTAACTGAACCCGAATAAGAAAAAAGAGATTAAACCTTTTAAAAGGAACGAACCGGCCTTGAGATCAGGAGCGGCTGTTACATAGTCGAGCTGGTGTTTTTCCATCAGCTTCACGGCATATCGGAGGGTATCCTCGTGAAAATGGATATCCGCATCTGTAAATAATAGATAGTCTCCTCCGGCCTTGGAGGCTCCCAGGTGAAGGGCGTGATTTTTACCGAGCCAGCCTTCCGGGAGATCCGTCACGTGGACAGGGATAATCTGCGGGTGACGGGCAGCTGCCTCATCAATCCATGTGCCCGTCTTGTCGGTAGAACGGTCATTGACAACGATGATTTCATCAGGAGGGAGGGTTTGTTGAACAAGGGAGTCCAGCGTCTGGATGATTGCTTTTTCCTCGTCTTTAGCAGCGATGATAATGGAAATGTCCGCGACCGGATCTGAATGTGAAAGGCCGGCCGAAGACAGGGAGGGGATGTTCCGTATCCCTGTCTTAAAATCAACAAGTAGAACGACCCATACAACTGCTGCCAGCACGTAGATCCAGAACAGCATTATCGGCCACTCCGTTTATGGTGCAGCTCCCTGTATTCAAGAGCAAGGTGGGGCACATCGGTGAAAATGCCGTTGACTCCAAGCTTGTAGCATTTTTTCATCATGGCCGGTCGATTGACGGTATAGATCCGCAGGGCCAGTTTTTCCTTCGCCGCCTGTTTAACGAGGCGTTTGTCCAACAGTCGGTGTTTCACATGAAGGGCGTCAGCCTGCAGGGATTTCGCATAGTGAGGAAGCCGCCTCATTTTTGTAGAGGTGAGAAAGGCTGTCTCCACGGAAGGATTGATTTCTTTCATCCGTTCGATAGAATCCGAATTGAAGCTTGATATGACGGTCCGTTCCAGGACGTGATACCGCTTTAAGGAATCGTAGACGATGCGTTCAATATTCTTGTATTCAATGACATTCGTTTTTAATTCCACATTCAGGAACATCGGCTGGTCACGAAACCAGCGAAGGAACTCGTCTAGTGATACAATGGATGTATCAGAAAATTCCGGCGAAAACCAGCTTCCAGCATCAAGAAGCCGGAGTTCCGCATATGTATAATCTTGTACGAACCCGGTTCCGTTCGTCGTACGTCTCAGGTTTTCATCATGAATGAGCACGGGAACCTGGTCTTTCGTCAGCTGGACGTCGGTTTCAATTCCCTCTGCGCCAGCCTGACGAGCCAGCTCAAAAGCGGGCATGGTGTTTTCCGGAGCCAGTTTACTTGCTCCTCTGTGGGCATAAACGAGTGTTTTTACCAAGGGGGTCACCTCTTCCAAGTGGGCTCTATGAGTCTGATTGTGTTTGATATTCTGTGAAAAGTCAACAAGGAGTGTGGAGTGATGAAGGTATGGCAGACGAAAGAACAATTGACGGATCTGCTCTGCTCGCTGGTGGAGTATCCGAGTATTACGAACAGCGATGAAGAGATCGCCATCATTGAATACTTATATTATATTTTGGAGGACAGGGATTATTATAAAAAGCATCCCGATCATCTTAAACGGCATCCTCTTGATGATGGACGACAGCTTCTCACTGCGCTTGTGAAAAATGGAGAAGCGGAGGAAACCATCGTCCTGCTTGCCCATGTTGATGTCGTTGGTGTCGAAGATTACGGATCGTATCAGAATCTGGCGTTCTATCCACGGGAGTTAACGCAGGAACTACATAAAAACAGCAGCGACCTGCCAAAAGAAGCGTTGAAGGACTTGGAATCCGGAAACTGGCTCTTCGGGCGGGGGACGATGGATATGAAAGCTGGTCTAACTGTTCATTTGTCTCTTTTGGAAAAGGCGATGAATGGTGAATTTGAAGGAAATCTACTGCTCATTGCGGTTCCTGATGAGGAAGTGAACTCTGAGGGGATGCTGGCAGCACTTCCGGCCTTGAGGGAAATCAAAGAACAAGAAAATCTCGTGTATAAGACCGCTTTGAACGGTGAGCCGATGTTCAGTAAGTATCCGGGTGATCCGGCCTACTATTTATATACCGGTTCCATAGGGAAAGCGCTGCCCGGTTTCCTGTGTTACGGGAAGGAAACCCATGCAGGGGAGCCCTTCGGCGGTCTGAATGCCAATTTAATGGTCAGCTATCTGGCTCAGGAAATGGAGCTGAATGAAGCCTTTATCGAAAAGGTCGGGGAAGAGCGGACACCGCCGCCGATCAGTTTGATGCAGCGGGACTTGAAATTTGAATATTCCGTACAGACCCCGCAGGCAGCTGTGGCCATGTACAACGTCCTGTATATGAAGCAGACGATCAAGGAATTGAATGAGAAGCTGCTGCTGGCCGCCCAACGTGCAAAAGCCAAGATCATCAATCATTATCATCATCAGGCATCGTATTATTTGGAAGGCACCCAGACGTCAGCCTTTCATCCGGATATCACGATCCTTACGTATGACCAGCTTTACAAAGAAGCGGTCGAAAGGTATGGGGAGATGGAAGTGGAACGTCGGCAGAACCGGCTTGTGAAACTGCGTGATCAGGGAGATCGTGATTTCTCAACGACTCTCGTGCAGAGTCTCGCTTCCCTGTGTAAGGATATCAGTCCGATGATTGTTCTTTTTTACAGTCCACCGTTCTATCCGGCGGTTTCCTCGCACCACGATCCAATGATCCAGCACGGAGCGCAGACAGCTATGGATTATGCCCGTACACATTATGGAGAAGAACTTGAAGTAGTGGAGTACTTTACAGGTTTGTCAGATTTGAGCTTCATCGGCCCGACATCCGCCCGCTCGTCCCTGACGGATTTGACGAAACAGATGCCGATTCACGGAAATGGGTTTGAATGGCCGGCGGAAGACATGGAATCGATCACAATGCCGATTATTAACGTAGGCCCTCTGGGTAGGGATCCTCACCAGTGGACGGAGCGGCTTGAGTTGACCTACAGTTTTGAAAAGCTTCCAAAAATCGTAACCGAAACGATTCACGAACTATTTAAAGCGTGAAGCACATAAGAAAAGCCTGGAATGAAAATCATTCCAGGCTTTTTGATTATCCATTGTATTCAAATCCGGCACCAGGGCCGATGGGAAGACCTGTCATCATCCAGATGAGGAGCATAATCATCCAGATGATGAAGAAGGCAATGGAATAAGGGAGCATGGCGGAAATCAGTGTACCAATGCCCACTTTTTTATCATATTTTTGTGCAAAAGCAATCACAATCGCAAAGTACGGCATCAACGGTGAGATGACGTTGGTCGTAGAGTCGGCAATCCGGTAGGCAAGGGTTGTCAATTCCGGTGAATAACCGAGCTGCATCATAAGTGGCACGAAGACCGGCGCCATAATCGCCCATTTGGCTGAAGAGCTTCCGATAAACAGGTTGATGAATCCGGCCACAAAAATGAAGGCGATAATCAGGCCGATGCCTGTAAAGCCAAGGTTATCGAGAAAATCGGCCCCGCTGACGGCAATCACTTTACCAAGGTTGGTGTGGTTGAAGTAGGCAACGAACTGTCCTGCCGTGAAGGCAAGGACGATGTACATGCCCATGGAAGCCATCGTATCGGACATCTGCCCGGCGACATCCTTATCGTTTTTAATTTCCTTCGTCACTTTTCCATAAATAAATCCTGGGACAAAAAACAAAATCAAGATAACAGGAACAAGGCTGTGGAAAAATGGAGACGCAAGAAAATCATCCGGATCACGCAGCGGTCCCCATTCCGGTACAACAAGCAGAGCCATGAGAGCGATGGTCACGATGAAACCGATCAGTGCACCTGTCATTCCTTTTTTCTCAATGGCTGTTAAGTAGTTGACTTCTTCCTTCACGCCGCCCTTATAGGTGCCAAGACGCGGCTCAACGATTTTATCTGTCACAATGGTACCGACAATCGTTAATACAAACACAGAGGCAATCATGAAGTAATAGTTCATCGTATACAAAATCGTATCCGCATACTCCGGATCGATGGTAGCAGCTGCCTGGATCGTTAAATCACCAAGCAGTGGATCCAGAGCGGTCAGCAGCAGGTTGGCACTGAATCCGGCGGATACACCGGCAAAAGCAGCTGCAAGTCCAGCAAGCGGATGTCGGCCGAGGCCGGCAAACAGTACGGCACCGAGGGGCGTCAAGACGACATACCCGGCGTCTGCGGCCATACTGGACATAATTCCTCCGAAAACGAGGGAAGCAGTCATTAATGAGCGTGGCACGGAAGTAACGAGACCCCGGAGCATCGCACTGATCAATCCGGATCTCTCAGCAATCCCGATACCCAGCATCGTGACCAACACGGTTCCAAGTGGTGCGAATCCTACAAAGTTTTCAACCATGCTTTCAAACATATATTTAATACCTTCACTGGAAAGCAGATTCACCACCTGCAGGGTTTCACCTGAAGCGGGATCTTCCACTTCAACACCTGCTGTGGAAGCAATCCATGAAGCAATGATGACCAGCAGTGCAAAAACAGCAAACAATGTAACAGGGTGGGGAAGTTTGTTCCCGACACGTTCCACGCCGTCAAGCAGGCGCATTGTCAGCCCTTTTTTCTCCTGTTTTTCCATGATTCTCCTCCTTACAGCTTTTCAAAAAGTTCTTTCTTTTACATAGACGCGTTAAAGTATAAAGAATTGTAAGACTTTTTTGAAGGGTGTTTGAAAAAGTGCTACTAGAAAGAGTATTACGAATTATAGGATATTTAAACATCCGTATGCGGGAAATCCGAAAAGAAACATGGTACAATATAAGAAATGAATGTTCATTCAGTTTGGAGGAAGGGTATGAAAACATTGAAAGATACAATTACTCAAATCACAATGCCTACGCCCTATGCGGTGGGAGATGTCCATACGTACCTGTTGAAAGGGGACCGCCTTACCCTTGTGGATGCCGGTGTCCGTACAGAAGATGCTTGGAACGCGCTTGTCGATCAGTTGAAAATGACAGGGTACAGGCCTGAGGATATTGAGCAGGTGATCCTTACACATCATCATCCTGACCATATGGGTTGGGTGGATCGTTTTTCACGTGTCCAGACGATCGCAGGTCATCCTAAATTGAAGCCGTGGCTGGAGAGGGATGACAGCTTCTTTGAACGGTACGAATCATTTTTTAAGTGGATGTATAAGGAATCGGGTGTCCCGGAGCGCTTTGATTCTCTATTGAAAGGGCTGAAAAAACCGCTGAAATGGACGGCAGAAGGGAAAATGACGCACCTCCTGGAAGAAGGCTGTATTCTCCCCGGCCATGACGAATGGGAGGTGCTTGAAACCCCTGGGCATGCCCAGAACCACCTGTCCTTTTTCCGGAAAGACGACGGTGCCTTGATCGGGGGAGATCATCTTCTTGCCCATATTTCCTCCAACCCTTTACTGGAGCCTGCCTACAGTCCGGGAGAAGGACGGCCGAAGCCTCTTCTTCAGTACCGGGCTTCCATGAAGAAACTGCTTCCTTTGAACATGAACACGGTTTATCCGGGCCATGGGAAGGTGTTCGGTGATGTGAATGCTCTTATACAAACCCGTCTGACAAAGCAGGAGCAGCGGGCGGAAAAAGTTTTCCGCATGTTTAAGGACGGACCGCAGCGTGCCTATGACGTATGTGAGCGTCTGTTTCCCAAGCATGTAGAATCCCAGCTTGGGCTGACGATGTCGGAGACCGTAGGACAGCTGGATTATTTGGAGTCGATAAATCGGCTGAAAACCTCTATCATAGAAGGGGAGAAATTTTACGAAATGAACGGGTGATCATATGAATGAACGTTTAAAGGGAAAAAAGATCCTGATTACCGGGGCCTCCAGCGGAATCGGACAGTTTCTTGCCATCCATGCAGCATCAGAAGGTGCTGTTCCGATTTTGACGGCCAGGTCAGAGGATAAACTGGAACTGATGAGTGAAACCATCGAAAGCACTTTCGGCACATCCTGTCCGTGGTATAAAGCCGATCTGTCCAATGATGCAGAATGGAAAGACACCATTGACAAAATCTGCTATGAACAGGGGTCTGTCGATGCATTGATTAACAATGCAGGGGTGGCGGTGTTCGATTATGTAGCCGATTCAAACTGGCAGGATATTGACCGGATGGTGTCAGTCAATGTGACGTCATTGTTCCGCGCAACTCATCAACTGCTGCCCCACCTGCTTCAGAACGGGGAAGGGCATATTGTGAATATCGCCTCCCAGGCTGGGAAGATGGCGACGCCGAAATCCGCTGTTTACGCCGCTACGAAACATGCCGTGCTTGGGTTTACCAACGCATTAAGGATGGAAGTAGAGCCGCTCGGCCTTCATGTAACGAGCGTCAACCTCGGTCCTGTCCGGACAAACTTTTTTAAGCAGGCGGACCCGAGTGGGAATTATGAAAAAGCCGTGGATAAGATGATGCTGGATCCGAATAAGGTGGCAAGAGTCGTCATCAGCCGCTTATTCACGAAACAGCGGGAGATCAACCTGCCTTCCTGGATGAATTCAGGAAGTAAAGTATACGCGGTAGCTCCCTCAGCGGTCGAAAAAATCATGCATAAACAGTTTAAGAAAAAATAAGGATATCCAACCTCCGGGCCTGCTGGCCGGGGGTTTTTTTATATTTCAAGACAGGATTACAGGAATTGGAACTTGCAAACACGAACATATATTCGCATAATAGTAGTAAAAACGAAAGGAGAAGGGACATGAGCAATCCGAATATTGATTACACCCGCTATCCGGATCGTGGCATCCTCTGTGTGGATATGAAAAGTTTTTACGCCAGCTGTGCAGCGATTGACCGCGGGCTTGATCCTTTAACTTGTTCCCTGGCGGTCGTTGCGGATATGAACCGGAGAGGGAGCGTTGTTTTGGCTGCGACACCGGCCATGAAACAGAAATACGGCATCCGTACGGGGAGCCGTCTGTTTGAAATACCATCGTCACCGGATATTGTGATTGTGTCCGCTCAAATGAGGAAATATTTGGAGGTGTCTACGCAAGTCACGCACCTCTTTCATAAATTCGTTCCTAAAGAGAACATCCATACGTACAGTGTCGATGAAAGCTTTTTGGAAGTTGGAGGGAACAAAGGGAAATTCGGCCGTCCGGATGAGACGGCACAGATGATTATTGATGAATTGAAGGAAACCTTCCATTTGGATGCCGCCATCGGAATCGGACCGAATATGCTGTTATCCAAACTGTGTCTTGATCTGGAAGCGAAAAAGAAGGGCATAGCGCGGTGGACGTTTGAGAACTTTCAGGAGAAATTGTGGCCCGTCGCCCCTTTGTCTGAGATGTGGGGGATCGGCCCGCGGATGGAGCATAGGTTGAACCGGATGGGCATCTGGTCAGTCGGCCAGCTGGCAAAATTTCCGCTGGAACGACTGGAGAAGGCGTTTGGTGTGATGGGGAATCAACTTTATTACCATGCGAATGGGGTGGACTTATCCGATCCGGGAGCTCCGATTATCCATGGCCAGGTGAGTTATGGAAAAAGTCAGATTCTCCTCAGGGATTATCCGGATCCTGAGGAAGTGAAGTACGTTATCCTGGAGATGTGTGAGGAGGTGGCCCGTCGTGCGCGCCGCAAGGGCCATGCGGGCCGGACGATTTCGCTCGGTATCGGCTACAGTAAAAGGGAAGATGGCAGCGGCTTTCACCGGTCTGTATCCATCAATCAGCCGACAAGCATTACGATGGATATTTATCATGCCTGCCTCACTTTGTTTCACCGCTTTTACAACGGGGGAGTCGTCCGCCGCCTATCCATTTCGCTTGGCAGTATTACGGAGGATGCCAGTGTTCAGCTGGACTTGTTTGATCAAGGAAAGGATAAAAAACGTGACCTCGGATATGTCATGGATGAGATTCGTGAACGGTTCGGCCAGGATATGCTGCTCCGGGCGGTTTCCTGGACGGACGCCGGCACAGCTCGACACCGCAGCCGTCTAGTTGGCGGACATTATGCCGAATAAAATCAAAACGATTGTTCTTTGTTAAAGGATTTTTTACAATAGAAGGACAGGAGGGATGAAAGATGAAACTACGCATCACAGATGAAGCTAAACAACAGCTCGAGCAGATACAGGAGGCCGGCCGGCCGCTTCTCCGCCTTTTTTATGATACTGAAGGGTGCGGCTGTGGAGTGAACGGACTCCCGACCCTTCGTCTGGAGCATGAAGAGCGGACGACGGATGAGAAAGTGGAAAATGAAGATTATCCGGTCATTATTGACAACCAGCAGGCCATTTTCTTCAAAAAGGAGATGAAGCTTGATTTTGTCCGTGGCACTTTCCGCCTTTCCAGCCCTGATGGTATCTTGAATCCGATCATCCCGATCAAAGACGTGAAAGAAGGAGCGACGATATGAGTAAAAAGAAACTGGAAGAAGGCTCGCTGGGCTCCCAGCTGAACGCCGATGTTTTATCCAAACTCAAGTCGAAGCAGAATGAATGGAAACAGCAGGCAGCAGAACGGGAAGAACAGGAAAAGCAGCGCCGGATGGAAGAAAGAAAGCGCAGAGAAGCCAATAAGAGTTTTGAAGAGCTTCTTAATGAGAGTGAACTCGATTGGAAAACTTTCAAAAAATAAGCACTCCACTAAGGGGTGCTTATTTTTTCAGTCTGTAGAAAAAGTTTGTCTTATCCAGTTAGAGTCGTCCGTATGTCATGTTGAGAGGGCACGAGCCGAAGATCCACTTGGTCAAGAAAACCATTGGACCAAGTGGATCTTCGGCTCGTGCTGTTCCCGCAGGCGTCACCACCGAACGCTCCTCGTGCCGGTGCCTGTGGAGCTTTACGCTATGATGATAGAGAAAGGTTGGCATAGCTCCTTCGCCGTTTCAAAAAACAGTACAAGATGCGTCACTGCCGCTTGCGCGGGGAAAATCCTATCCATGATCAAGTATTGGTGATCGCTCCTTTGGAGTCACTAGAAAACGCATGTTTTTCCAAACGGATCAGGGACCCGGTGATTCCTGCGAAAAAGGAGGCAGTGCAACCACTTTAGAAATAACCACTTCTACGACACGGACTATTTATTTTTTGATGAATTTATTATATAGTGAATGATTATTCATTCATGTTACAATAGGGAAAGAATCTAAAAAGGAGTGAATCCTATGTTTCAAGTCTTTGAAAAAGAGCAGGTCACATGTGTGGAAATGGTCGTCTCTCATATGGGCAGCGTCTATGCGTATTACGTGGACGGTATGATTGTAGATACGGGCACCCGTCATTTTGAAGATGAACTCATTTCGTTTTATGAACGCATACCGATAGATGTGACGGCTCTGACGCATAACCACGAAGATCATACAGGGACTGCGGCGTGGCTGGAACAGCACCACCGTTCTCCGATCTATGTTCACCCATCCGGCATCGATACGTGTAAGGAATTTGCTCCTTACCCGGAATACCGAAGGAAGACGTGGGGGCTTCGGGAAGCCTTTCATCCTGTCCCGTACCCGTCTCGGCTTTCCTCCCGTCAATTGGACTGGGAAGTGATTGAAACGCCGGGCCATGCGGTAGATCACGTTTCCCTGTTCAACAAAGATCGTGGCCTGTTATTTTCAGGAGATTTGTACGTACGGCCGAAGACAAAGGTAATCATGCGGGAGGAGTCCATCCCGCAGATTATGAACTCCATACAAAAGGTGCTCACTTACGATTTTGGACCGATGTTTTGTGGTCATGCCGGTTATATAGAAGATGGGCGCCGCCGCCTGGAAGAGAAACTGGACCATCTCCAGCACCTCTATGCAGAAATTAAGCACCTTCACGAATCCGGACTGTCCAATCATGACATTCAAAAGAAGCTGTTCCCGAAGGAGTATCCGATTATTTCTTATTCTGATGGAGAATGGGATTCCTTTCACATCATTACCTCCATTGTCGCTGACGTGAAAGCCCGTGTGAGAAAGGTGGGAACCGACGTTTAACAGACAAAGGCCGGATTCATTGTGTCCGGAAAATACTACTTTTCGCAAGACATGTGTATGGTCGCGTTCCGCTTAGCGGTGGATGCTTGCGGCGGGCACGGCCTCCGCTGACTTGGAGAGGAAGAACACCTGCCGAAGTGGATCCTCGGCCCGTGCTGTTCCCGCCGGCGTCCCCAACGAACGCTTCTCACGACCTTCCCAAGTGACGGTGGGAAAAAATGAAACGAAAGGGTCCGGGAGAGTTTTTAAGTTCCTGGAGAAGATAGGGGAATATGAGGTTCATCTACAAAAAGACCGCTGCGGGGCAGCGGTCTTTTTGTTATGTTTTGGAGAGTTCGTTTGATACAGCTTCTCCTGCTTTTTTAAGGAGTTTCTCCCATTTTTCCTGATCAGCCAGGAGCTGATCGGTTTTTGCACCGACGATGGAGAGGGCTGCGGCGGTTTCAGTTTTGCTGAAAATCGGTACGGCCATGCTGATCGATCCATCAATCGGGTCATCCACGCTTTTGGAGAGCCGTTCTTCCTTTACGTGTTCCAGCTGCTTTATATATTCCCCTTGATCGATAATGGAACGGGATCCATATTTCTCCAGTGGCTGGCCGGCTAAATAATGCTCCCGTTTTTTGATATCCATAAAAGCCAGGAATACTTTTCCGAAATTACCATAGGTGACAGGGAGGGTTTGGCCTGCTTTGGAGAAAAACCTTAGTTCCTTCGTTCCTTCGACCGCCTCGATGATCAGAAGCTGATCATTTTCCATAACAGCCAGCTGCACCGTTTCCCCCAGCCGGTCACGCAGATCCACCATATGGGGAACGGCTGCATTTCTTAATTCGTGATGAGCCTTTAATTGAACACTGAGTTCGAGGATTTGATAACCAAGAGAGTATTTTTGTGTAACACTGTCCTGTTTAACAAATCCCCGGGATTCCAATGTCTGAAGCGTCCGGTGCAGCGTGCTTTTAGAGATATCAAGCTGGACCCCGAGCTCCCGGATGCTCTTTTCTTTGTTCTGGCTGAGAACCATTAATATGTCAATCGCATTATCAATGGCTGCAATACGCGAAGGCATCGCATGACCTCCTTTACGTAACAAACGCATTTTCCCTCTATCATACCACGTCTTTTTGGTGGGTGGGGCTTTTAAGACTGGTAACGGGCAGCGAGCGTTTGGTAGCTGCTCATCATTTCTTTTGCGAGCTGGAGGCTGTCTTCCGGTCTGAAGCTGGCATGATCGAAATGAAGCATTTCCTTCAAAATCTGATGGGTATAGTCCGAATAATAAATGGTCCCATCTTCGCTGATGTGATCAATCCCATCCAGCTTGGCAGAAGCTTCATTGATCTGAACGGCTTCTTCCAGCGTCAATCCTTCCGGGAGGACGGGTTCAGCCCCTTCCCGGCTCAAATAGACAGGATACCCGCCGGGCAGCCCTTGTGGAGAGGGGGAGTGTGTAAGCAACTTAGCTGGCTGGAGGAGGGCAAACATATTTTTAATGGTGGAGCTTGCGGAAACGGTTGTGAATGCTGTGCCCTCCGGATACTGTTTGATGGCGTCCCACAGCAGCTGTTCAGTATCAAACTGGTTCGTAACATCTTGGTCATGCACCATAATTTTCATATAATGCGGGGCTTTCTGATAGCCGGCTTCTCTTGGATAGACCCACCATTGATGATGGATGACCAGGTAGATCGTTACGGCATCTGCCGGTACATGAAGGCTTTCAGCAACTGAAAGTTTTACAGAAGGTTCAATTACATCCACATTCCCGATACCGATAGTAGGGGCAAGTCCGAGTTTCCCAAGGGCAGGATTGACCAGGTCGGATAAAGCTGTATTAATCACATGCGGGGAAACAGAGGATTGCCGTACGGCCAGCATAAGGTGGTAGGCAAGGGCGAGCTGGCATGGAAGCCATGCACCGAGACTGGCTGCGCTCAACCTTTCATAGACTTCCTTAGGAAGCTTACGGATGGTATGCCACGTCTGGAGAACCGCGCAGTTGATGATGACGTCTGGCTGCTCCCTGTCAATGAGATCAGCTGTTTCTTGGACATTGGTTACGTCCAGCCTTTTGAACGTAACTTCAGGGTACAGGCGGCTGACGGCCGCTCCGCTTAAGGCGTTATGCACTTTCTTCCTGCCGTCTTCCTCATTAATATCACAAACAACCAGCTCCGGGCATTTAGGATCACGAACGATAAATTCCAAAATATGACTGCCAACTTCACCAGTTCCAATCAACAACACTTTATTCATCGAAAAACCTCCATTTTGGGACAGTGTCCCTTTTTTGTTATTATACGCAGAAAAAAGTGAAGGGGTCAACGGAGAACTTAGCCCGTATAGAGTAAAGTATCGAATATGAATAAAAATTTATTGTTTATCAGGCGGTTTACCTCAATTTCTTCTTTCATCACTTCTGGATTGATATCCGTTGGTGGCTCGCATCCCTTGTCGTTCTCCTGTTTATTCGGACACGGGTAACTTATATTGTTCAGGGGCGGGAATATTCAATGCCGCTCGTTCTGTCCTTTGTCCTGATCGGTTTTTTTATCTGGATTGCTGAAAACATTGCAACATTTTTCGGTGCGTGGCAGTATCCCGGCCAGCAGGACGCCTGGACGCTTGTTCATGTGGGGAAGATCAGCTCCTGGCTGCTGCTTGTGATTGTCAGTTTTCTTATTGTTGCTCTCTTGAAGCATGTGAAGGAAAAGCGTTCAGGAACAGGTGAGGAGAAGGAAACAGAGGCTGTATGAGCAAAAAAAGAGGAAGCCTGATATCAGGCTTCCTCTTTTTTATAGTCTGCGGATTGAATGAGCATGTGTGCCGTTTCTTTTGCTCCTGTGGTCCCTCGTTCATAAATATCAAGGGAATAGGTCACCATTAACCCTTCGTGAAGAATAAATAATTGTTCTGCTATAGGACCAGGATTTTCCATCTGCAGTTGTTCCAAAAGGGAGGAGAACAATTCCTTCAACCACTTTTTCTCTTCCATAATAACCTTCCGGCCTGGATGGGTTTCTTCAGAAAGCTCAGCCAGGGCATTTACGAAGGCGCACCCTCTTTTGTTCCGTGTGCTCATCCAGTTTTCAAGGGCATCGAAAATACGCAGGATTTTATCCAGCGGCTGATCGTCCGGCACTTCATCCATGCAGGAGAACAGGTGCTCCCTCCATTTTTGATCCCGCTCTTCCAAGTACGCCACAATAAGCTGATCCTTAGAACCGAATCGGTCATACAGGGTCTTTTTGGTTACACCAGCTTCACTTGCGATGGTTTCCACACCTACAGCATGGATGCCTTTGGAATAAAACAGCTCTGAAGCGGTATCCAGAATCCGCCGGGCCGCCGGTGTCATTTTTGTCGTTTCACCCATGCAAGCCACCTCCATCTATTGTTTGTACGGATCGGTCTCACAAGGACCGGCTTCTGCTTTTTGAATGACCCATACGCCTAGAAAACATATTATCATTCCTGAGATGGTTAAGAAACCAATTGTATCTCCAAACATAACATAAGCCCAGATCATTGTGACAGGTGGTGTTAAATAAAGGAGACTGCTGACTCTTGTAACACTGCCGATTTTTAAGTTCAACCAGTAAAAACCGTATCCTCCAATGGTGGACAAACCGGCGACCCAGGCGATTGCGAACCAGAAATCAAAGGTAGCCGGGGACGCCGCATTGTCCGTTGCTATCCCAATGGCTGTAAAGAAAACAGCAGTTACGGCTGTTTGAATCGGCAGCGCATCCATTAAAGATAAGGGACGTTTGATTGTCTTTTCAAATAGTGTGGCGATGACAAGGGAAATCATGGCTGCAAATGACAGTCCATAAGCCCAGATCGGTACGTCTGAAGCTTTTCCAAGATCACCGTAAACGACGAACAATACGCCTGTGATGCCGGTGAATAATCCGATCCACTGTTTACGGGATGTCCCTTCCTTTAGAACAGGCCCCGCGAGCAGAGCTGTTGCTATAGGCTGCAGCGTCGTTATTAAATTAGAAGTCCCCGCTGAAACCCCCTGTTCAACGGAAAGGAATACACAGTATAAGTATCCTCCCTGAGCCAGCAGACCGATCAACACCTGAGTCATCACACTTTTAGGACTCAAACGGGTGCGCCGCTTCCATAACCACCAGATCCCTAAAATAGCAGCAGCCGTTATAAAACGCCACATCAACACCGTCATAGAAGCTGCCTCATCGGTCCCGAGTCTCGCTCCGATAAATCCTGAGCTCCACATAATTACAAATCCTGTTGCGGCCAGTACGTTCAATTTTTTATTCATGAAGCATCACCCTCCTTAAAGTAAACCGATCGGTATATTCTTCTTATATATAACCATACCGGTCGGTTTACCGTCAAGAGAAAGTGGAAAGGGAAAAATGTTCCAAAGAACGAAACTTATGCAGAGGGAGATACGTAGAACAGGGAGGAAGTGAAAGGGGAGGAGAAAACATGGTCGCAGCCTACACGTACAGCAGCACCTTAAGAAAGACAAAAGCGGCTCGGACCGCTTTTGTCCTCATTGTCTGCAGCGTTGTGTCAGTGGTAACCGCCCTCCTCACGGGAGACCGTTCTCTTCTTTATACGCTCCCTGCAGGCGTCCTCATCAGTGGGGGAGCGGTCTGGTATGTGCTGACTATGAAAACACGTATCTATACAGTCGTGCGTAAGGATGGATTAACGATCCATAGAGGACTGGGAGGCGGCTATCTCGACCTTCCATTTGATGACATCATTAGAATAACAAAAGTAAAGGACGTCTTGATCATAAAAAGGAAATCGGACCACTCAAAAGAACTTTATATGGGTTACTTATCGGCGGAAGACCAAGAGTCTCTGCTCTCGGAAATTGAAAAGTACTGGGGGCAGGCCCACCCAATAGAAAAGGGGGAAAACGAATGACGAATATTCAAAAGCACAACGAAAAGGCCTGGGATCGAAAAGTCGAGGATCAGGTCCGCTATACGAGAGCGGTCGATGCAGAAGTCATTCAGAAGGCTTCTGCTGGTGATTGGGCAGTCGGGGTAACTGCAGGAAGGAAAGTCCCAGGACATTGGTTTCCGAAGTCTGTCAGTGCATTGAAAGTGCTGTGTCTGGCTTCTGGTGGCGGACAGCAGGGACCAGTACTCGCAGCCGCAGGAGCTGACGTCACAGTTTTCGATTTATCGGCGGCCCAATTGGAACAGGATAGAAAGGTAAGTGAAAGGGAAGGGCTTTCCCTTAGAACCGTTCAAGGGGACATGACTGACTTGTCCGTTTTTGAAGATGAAACCTTTGATATCATTGTTCACCCCGTCTCCAACGTATTTGTGGAAAATGTCCGGCCGGTATGGAAAGAAGCTTCCCGGGTATTGAAAAGAAAAGGTACGTTGATTGCTGGATTTATGAATCCGGTTCTTTACCTGTTTGATGACCAGAAAGAAGAGGAAGGAAAGCTTGAAGTGGCTCATGCGATTCCATATTCGGGACTGGAAGATGCTTTTGAAGAGAACGAGGCTGTAGAGTTCGGACACACGCTTGAAGATCAGATTCAAGGACAGATCGAAGCCGGCCTGATGATTACCGGTTTTTACGAAGATGATTTTGGAAACGGGCGGACAATCGACAAGTACATAAAGACAATGGTTGCGACAAGGGCGGTGAAAGGCTGAAAGGTGTGGGGGTTGTGTTCACATAAAAACCGTCCTGCTCCATTTATGGAAGCTGGACGGTTTTTTGTGCAGCGCTCTATGAAAAAAACGTTTGTTTCGCTTGAATAGCTGCCTGGATTTCCTCAAGAGACCGGCAGCAGGGACCTTCGATGTCTCCTGAAAATTTTTCCGGCTTTTTTTTCAGCAGACGAAGCACATGACAATCGGTAAACCAGTCTCCTTCTTCCGCACTAGGATGGACCCAGTCATCCCAGGCCATTGACAAGGTCGGACTGAAAAGTTTGTTTCTCCCAATTCCTCTGCAGGGGCTTGGAGAAGGTACAGGTGTTGAACCATCCCCTTCCATAAAGAATAACTCGGGCCAGTAATCAGCTCTTGAGCCGGTATGAGGACGGGATTCCGCCCACAGAATAATGGATTCAAGCCGGGATTCTATGGAATAGAGCAGGTCGTAGAGAGAACGCCCCAGGGAGACGCGTTTATTTACGGAAGTGAAATGGTGGACCGTTCCACCTGTCAGTTTTATTCGTTTTTGCACAGGCGTCAGGTAAGGGAAAAGGATATGGTTCATGGACAGCAGTTCCTGAAGTTTGAACATGACTTTATCCATTACTGTCTGCATGTAAAGGGAGTTGTTAAGAACGCGGTTTTCAATATAATGCTGTTCATTAACAATCAGCGCTTTGGTGATTTCTTCACTGCGGCCGCTTTCCCAAAAACGCTCCCAAAAAGGGCGCATGAAGGCAGACACATTCAGAAAGGGTAACAGATGCCAAAGAGGTGCCCCCTGTTTCCTGCTGTATTCATAGAGAAGCAGTTGAGGATAGGCATCTTGAAAGATGAGCCAGTTTCCGCGTTCCAAAAATACATAGAAATCAACCGTTTCTTTTGCTGTCAGCAGTTTAGGAAGATAAGACCCCTTCAAATCGGTCATGTTCCATCCGGCATTTCTTGAAACTAAATGGGCAAGCAGAGCCCAGTGGATTTCGGGGTGGATGAGAAAGAAATCCATATAGGCTTTCGTACGGGTAACATTGTTCCGGTTGGCTTTTTTGGTCTTATTTTTAATGTCCTCCAGCATTCTTTCCTCTTCTTTATGGATCGGCGGTGTGTCACCTGGTTTTAAGGCGTTTTTTAACTGCTTTTTTAATACCCCTGCATCAGACCGGAATTTCACCGTACCCCCCCTCCCATATGCAGATCTATTTTCAGGTTTTCATGATTTTTCTAGTGTATGCAGGAAATAAAACCGTATGTAAAACAAGGAAGGAATATCGTTGTATCTCAACGAATTCTTCTAAAATAAGGGAATGAAAGAGGGAGAAGTCCGGCAGATAGCCGATGATATCAAAAAGGAGGAAACCCTATTGCTGCAGCGTATCATGTGGGATCATCTTGACGCCGCCGGTTCGGAATATGTAACCATTAACAAACGGCCTGACGGTATGGAAGTGAATGGGACCGTTCTGCTGATCAATGACAGACGCCCCCACCGCGTATCTTATCTCCTTAGACTCGGCCATGATTGGAAAACAAAAAAGCTTAAAATTTTTACAAATGAAGAAGAAGACCCTTTTGTCATTGAGACCGTTAAAGAGGACAAATGGTGGGTGGAGGGCAGTTACATGGAGACTTTGGACGGGGCGTCCAATATTGACTTGTCCATCACACCTTTAACCAACTCGCTTCCAATCAACCGGGTTTCATGGGTGATAGGGGAGAAAAGAACATTCAAAATGGTCTCCGTGCAGCCGTTAAGCCGGGAAGTGATGCCAATCCTGCAGACATATACGTATTTAGGGGACTCTGATGGCTGCCGGATTTTCCAGTACAGGTGCCGAAATTATGAAACAGCACTGGTCGTTGACCAAAATGGCTGGGTTGTCGAATATCCGGGCTTTTTTTACCGGCAGGGGGTGTCGGATTATAGAGGAGTTTTCAATGGGGCACCGGTATTTCTGGCTTCGGAAGGAAATTCAGGAGGGAGGCTTCCGACCTGACGAAACCCTCTCCGGCAAAAACAGCGGAAGGAGAAGTTGCTGGATAACAGAAATTTCTTTACACTTATTGTAAGCGCTTTAATTAGGAGGGTGTTGGCATGCATGTACCTTTAGTTTTAACCGATTTCCTTGATCGGGCAGTAGAACTATATGCAGAAAAAACAGCAGTCATAGACGACACGTTTTCATTGACCTACAGTCAGTTGAATGAGAGGGTCAACCGGCTTTCACGCGGCCTGGATGCACTTGGTGTAGGAAAAGGGGACAAAGTGGCTTACCTGGCTCCCAATTCAACAGAAATGCTGGAAGGGTTTTATGGAGTCTTTCAGCTTGGAGCTGTCATGACGCCCTTGAATACCCGGTTGCAGCCGGCGGATTATCAGTTCATTTTGAGACATAGTGAAAGTAAAGTTCTGCTTGTTGATGCTTCGCTGTATCCTCTGGTGGAGAACATTGTCGATGACCTCCCATGCCTGCAGCACGTCATTGTCCATGGAGACACATCTGGACAGGGGTATGAAAACTGGCTTCACTCCTTTTCCTGCGACTCATATCCAAGAGCTGAGGTGGAGGAAACAGATCCGGCTTCCTTGTTATATACGAGCGGGACGACAGGGAATCCCAAAGGTGTTGTGTTGAGTCACCGGTCGAACTATCTGCATGCCTTATCTTCGATGCATCATTTACGTGTTTCGGATCAGGATACGCTGCTGCATGTACTCCCGATGTTCCATGTGAACGGATGGGGGTCTCCATTTTACTACACAGCAAATGGAGCGACACAGGTGATGCTGCGAAAAAACGATCCATCCGCCATCATTGATAAGGTGGAGAAGTATAAGGTGAGCGTGTTACATATGGCTCCCACGGTGTTGAACATGGTGATTGAGGCTTATGAAGCGGCCGATCCGCAAATTAAACAGGATGTGCGCGTCGTGATTGCGGGATCGGCTCCACCTCCGGCTTTTGTAAGGAAAGTGGAAGAGGACCTGGGCTGGAAATTCATTCAAGTGTACGGCATGACTGAAATCTCGCCGCTCATTACGACATCTGAGCTCAAGTCCATGGATTTGGAGAAAGAGTCGGAAGAACGTTATCGTTTGAAGGCGAAAGCAGGTTATAGTATGATAGGCAGCCGGGTAATGGTCGTTGATGAGCAGGGCAGCCAGGTTGAGCATGATGGAAAAACCATAGGGGAAATCGTTACACGGTCAAACAATGTTATGGACGGTTATTACAAAAATGAAGAAGCAACAACAGCTGCCATCCGTAATGGCTGGCTGTATACCGGAGACATGGCAGTCGTGGACGAGAACGGCTATATTGAAATCGTCGATCGGAAGAAAGACGTCATCATCAGCGGTGGCGAAAACATCTCTTCCATCGAAGTGGAAGGAACGCTGTACGATCATCCATCCATATTGGAAGCGGCTGTCGTGGCAGTTCCTCATGAAAAATGGGGGGAGGTTCCGCACGCAAGCATTGTACTCAGAGAAGGAGAAAGTTTGACGGAAGAAGAAGTGGTCCGCTTCTGTAGGGAAAAACTCGCTCATTTTAAAGTACCGAAGAGCATTTCCTTTATTGAAGAATTACCAAAGACCGCATCCGGAAAAATACAAAAAGTGGTGATCAGGAAAGAATTCTGGAAAGGTCACAGTCGGATGGTTCATTAAAAAGAACCTCCCCTTATCGACGGGGAGGTTCTCTTTGTTGACATTTATACCAACGGGGGTATAAAATACAACTAGAAAATGAAATGAAAAAGGAGGGATGGGTCATGACGGCGGTAATGAGTGCTTTGATCATGTTTGCCTTATACCACATCCTCTATCGGATCTGGCCGGCCCGGTCAGTCCATAAAGTCTCTATAACACCCAGCCGCTCTTTTACAGGCAGAGCCGTTGTTGATACCCGGGATTATCAGATTTCCTATAAGGATCCGTATCCACAGGCGTACTGCCTGCCTCTGGCCTATTTGAAACGGCACGCAGGAGAGCTGCCGGATCAGCCGCTGCTGCTGATCTCCACCAACGAGGTTGAGAAAAATATGGCAGCAAGAGTTCTTAGAAAAAAAGGATTTACGGTTGAAGGATACGCGATTGCAGGCGAATGCGAGGAGTGTCCGAAAGTTCCTTGTATGGCCGGCTCTTGACCGTGTGCTTCTTGTTTAGATGAAGGATTGAAGGATCTGAGACCTTTAT
Organism: Halobacillus sp. AWH4_228; assembly: GCF_056158365.1. Lineage (NCBI taxonomy): Bacteria > Bacillati > Bacillota > Bacilli > Caryophanales > Bacillaceae > Halobacillus > Halobacillus sp. AWH4_228. The sequence continues at coordinate 1,773,701 of NZ_JBSWTE010000001.1, forward strand.
GGAATTGAAAAAAGACGCTTTCTTCTTCAGCCACTCCGGCTGGGAAAGAAGCGTCTTTTTTATATACAACAAGCGTCAGACATTCGATGCCTGTTCAGAAGCCTCCCTCTATTCCTCCTCACACAGCACCCGCTCCAGCTGCGTCTTAGGAACATGCTGCAGCCCCCAGTCACAAATTAAGTCTAGAACAGGAATCAAGGAACGCCCCCGTTCCGTCAATGAATATTCAACCTTTGGTGGAACTTCTGGATAAACCTTCCTGAACAGGAGGCCGTCTTGTTCCAGTTCTCTTAATTGTCTCGTCAATGTTTTATGGGAAACATCTTGTATATACTGCTTCTAATCCCCGAAACGCCGGTATTGACATTCATAGATTTCATAGAGGATCAGAACTTTCCATTTTCCCTGAATCATCTGCAGCGTGGCGTCAAATTCATTTAAGTAAAGGATATTTTCCATACGTCGTCCTTTCTATACGTTACCTTGATGTCACCATCTGACATGAAAGTGCGTACTTTTTTCTTCATGATTCCTCCTGTACACTACCCATGAGTGAAAGAAAAGAAAGGGGAATAATGATGAAAACAGGGTTTATCGCAGTCACAGGAGCTTCCAGCGGGATAGGGAAAGCAACGGCTTCATTATTGATAGAGAAAGGCTTCAATGTTCTGCTTATCGCCAGCATCTTTTGGACGGGTTTTCTGGAGACCACGTCATGAAAGCAGATGTGGACGTTACGAATGACAAGGCTTTAAAGGCTGCAATAGAGAAAGCGGAGCAGACGTTCGGGCCTGTTGACCTGATGGTGAACAACGCTGGACGCATGCTTTTAGGAGATATTACTAATCAAAACAAAGCTGAATGGAAGGAAATGTATGATGTGAATGTACTCGGAGTTCTACACGGGATGCAGGCTGTTCTTCCGTCTATGAAAAAGCATCAGCAGGGTACCATCATTAATATTGGGTCGATTGCCGGCAGAAAAACCTTCCCGGATCATGCCGCTTACGTGGGAACGAAATTTGCTGTTCACGCCATGACGGAAAATGTCAGGGAGGAAGTAGCTGGTGACAATATCCGCTTAACAACTATTGCTCCGGGCGTTGTGGAAACAGAACTGATCAGTCATACGTCTGATGATGGCATCAAACAAGGGTACAGGGATTGGAAAGCATCCATTGAAGGAGGACTTCGGCCGGAAGTTGTAGCCGAGGCCATCTATTATGCATATCAGCAGCCATCGTCTGTAACGATTCGCGAAATCGACCTGGCACCGACGAAACAGCAGGATTAACAGGAAATGAACCGCAGATTGAAACGCCTTCCTCCTCTTTTTCGTATGGAATAGAAGAAGATGATCAGGAGGGCTGTCTAATGATTCAAGTCATTGTCACACTAACCGCAGGTGTCGGTTTGTACATGTTATTCAACTGGCTTATGGGGTACCGGAAGGGGCATATCCAATTGGATTTGGATGGCCGGTATGTAGATTTCGGCGAATATACGAAGGCTGTTCTGGCTGAATTGAAGAACCAGGGTTACAAAGCATCTTATGAAGGGGACGGGGTGTTTACGATCAATGGAAACCGTTATGTCTTCATTGAACGAAATGTTTCCATGGGAGGCGTCCCCCTTCAGCGGACCATTTTAAAACCCGATCAATAAGCAGAAAAGCTCTCTCCAACAAAGAGAGCTTTTTTCTATGGAATAAGATGACCGCCGCTCTGCACACTAATAAAAAAAGAAATGGGGTCAGAGATGAAACTGACATCTGGCATTGCTGCTATTTTTCTGTTTTTTGGAAGTTTTCCTCTACTCTCGACGGACGCTCATCCGCGGCACTTTTATGAAGAGAAAGGGACCGCGATCTGGGAAGTACCGACAGAGTCCAAATGGGTTGCCGTCACATTCGATGATGGACCGAGTGATACGTACACACCCGAAATTATGGAAGTACTAAAAAAATACGGGGCAAAGGGTACATTTTTTGTAGTCGGGTCACGAGCTCAGAAGCATCCGGACTTGATCAGGGAGATGGCGCAGGAAGGACATGAAATAGCCAACCATACGTACCATCATCCGAGTTTCACCGGAATATCAAAACAAGATATTGTGAAGGAAATTGACTTTACGGCAGATGTAATCCAGGAGATTACGGGGACGCCTCCTCAATTGTTCCGCCCACCCGGCGGTGTTTACAATGACATTATTGTAAATACCGCCAGCGAGGAAGGATATATGGTAGTCATGTGGTCCTGGCATCAGGATACAAAAGACTGGCAGAGCCCCGGGGTAAATCGGATTGTGGATACAGTTCTAGACCATTCAAAGAATGGGGATATCATTCTCTTTCATGATTTCGGAGGCAACAGATCTCAGACGGTCCAGGCATTGAACCGTATTCTCCCTGCATTAAAAGAAGATGGCTTCCAGTTTGTAACGGTATCCGAATTGATTGAAAAACATCCAAAGTATAAAATCGTTGATGACTTTTCCGGTTAGTATAGCAGGATAAAGGGTGCCTGGCTGTAGAGAACGTGATCTCCACAGCCTTTTTTCATGTTTAAAATACCAGTGGGTAAAGGTTTTTTCTTAAAGAGTTGGACGGATGTATAAATGGAAAGGGCGAATCATTCTGTGTAAAGGTACAGCGTGTAGAGCCCGCTTATAAATTTTGAAAAATGTGAAGAATCCTTACATAAACAATTGTGTTAACATTTTGACTTTGGTACAGTAGTATATATCATATTATGTTAAGAAATCTAACATGGAGGGGTAAGTCATGGAAGCCACGTTTTTAATGAACAATCTCTGGATTGTTGTCTGTACGATTCTTGTTTTGTTGATGCAGGGAGGGTTTATCCTTTTGGAGGCGGGATCGACACGTATGAAAAATGCCGGCCATATTGCAGGGAAAACCGTATTTACAGTGGGAATTGTTTCTTTGGTTTTCTGGGCTGTCGGGTATGGGTTGATCTATGGTGAGGGGAATGCTTTTGTAGGCTTATCCCAGTTCTTTTACGGGGATGCAGAAACGATGGGAGAGGGACTGGCTGGTTCCGTTGATTTTATGTTCCAATTAGCTTTCGCAGCTATTGCCATGACCATTGCTTTCGGTGGCTTTGCTGAGCGGGCGAAACTGATGGGGTACGTTATTTTTGCGGTCTTATTTTCAATACTTATCTACCCGGTTATCGCTCACTGGATCTGGGGCGGCGGCTGGCTCGCGGAGCACGGGAAACAGGACTTTGCCGGTTCCACTGTTGTTCACCTGACCGGAGCCATGGCGGCTCTGGCAGCAACCATGATCTTGAAACCGCGGATCGGTAAATACAATAAAGACGGTACATCGAATGAGATTGCCGGTCATAACCAGGTGTTCACAGCTCTCGGTGTGCTCATTCTCTGGGTTGGCTGGTTTGGTTTTAATGCGGGAAGTACTTTTGGTGTGGGGGATGCCTTTTTCGGTTATGTCGCCTTGAATACTCAGCTGGCAGCCGGTGCGGGGGCTGTTGGGGCAATGCTTATGGTATGGGCCGTGACTGGGAAGGCGGATGTACCGACAACACTGAACGGAGCTTTAGCTGGTCTGGTTGCCATTACCGCCTCCTGTGCCTTCGTTGCTCCATGGGCGGCTGTCTTGATCGGCTTGATTGGAGGAGCGTTCGTCTTCTTCAGTATGAGGTTCTTCGATAAACGGAGAATCGACGACCCGATATTCGCCCTTTCTGTTCACGGTACAGTAGGGATCTGGGGGACATTGTCCAACGGTTTATTTGCAACGCCGGAACTTGCCGCTGTAGGTCGTCCCGGACTTTTCTACGGCGGGGGATTTGAACAGCTGGGTGTACAGATTCTGGGAGTCGTCAGTTCTGGTCTCTATGCGTTTGTTGTTTCCTTCATCATTTTGAAGGTTATGGATAAGGCAATGGGCGGCCTCCGTGTTTCCGAGGAAGAAGAGATTATGGGACTTGATATAAGTGAACATGGCGGGTATGGGTATCCTGAGAACCTGACACCACCGAAGTCGAATTCAGGAGCCTAAATAGAGATAAAGGGTGGAGTTGGCATGCGCGAAAGCTATCAAGAGCTGCGTACATGGCGGGAAACGATGATCCCTGGTCTGTTGACCGATTCTGAGGAATTGAATGTGTTTCATGATCAGCTCATCTCCCGGACGGTGAGACTTGCAGAGGAACGGGTGAGAAATGAGCAGGGAATGCCGCCTGCTCCTTTTTGTTTTTATCTCATGGGGAGCGCGGGGCGGGGCGAGCAGTCCATTTGGAGTGATCAGGACCACGGTCTTATTTTTGAAGGAGGAAAGTCTGATCAGGATTACTTTCTCACGCTGGGTGCTGAAATCACACGCGGTCTTGCCGCTGTCGGCTATGAAGAATGTGAGGGAGATGTCATGTCCTCCAATCCAGTTTGGTGTCAGCCGAAAGAGGAAATGAAGCAGCAGGTATCAGGGTGGCTGCAGCAGGGGGACTGGCAGGCTCTCCGTCATATGCAGATCTTCTTCGATTCAAGAGTTCTCGTGGGTGAAAAAGACAGGCTGGCACCGGTAAAAAATGAAATTTTCACAGCATTCCAAGAGCACCCTCATCTGTATCAAAGAGTTGTGGAGAACGTGAAGCTTATAAAAAAAGGAAAGGGCGTGTTCGGGCAGCTGCTTCCGGAACAGAAGGGAAGCCGGCAGGGCAGCGTCGATCTTAAACAAACCATTTACTTTCCGTTTGTCAATGCAGCGAGACTTCTGGCTTTCTATAAACAGCTGCATGTCCCTTCCACCCTGTCGAGGTATGACTATTTGGAGGAGGACTTTCCGGAACTTCATTTTTATAAGCAGCAGTTTCAAGAATTTCTTCAGTTCCGGCTCCATAAGGTGGAGGAATCGGATGGGTATGGCGGGGTGCATTATGTTCCAGTACATTCTCTGAAAGCGGAAGAAAAAAAGCGGTTGAAATCCTGGATGAAATACGGCCATGAAGCCATTGAGCATGCTAAAGCGGTTTTATCTAAAGAGGGAGTGCTATGAATCCATTTACTCAATTTGTAAAAGATCTCTCCGGCCGGCTCGGAAGTGGCTTTTCATCCCTGAATCAAAGCAGTGCTTCCAACCAGGCCTACATTAGAAATCTGGAGCGTGAAATTAAGGAAAAAAATGTGCTGGATCTGCCGCTTGTAGATCTTCCTGTCGTCGTCTTTGATTTAGAAACGACCGGTTTTCACCCCTATCAAGGAGACCGCATCCTCTCGATAGGGGCTGTGAAAATCAGAGGCTTGCAGATTGAAAAGGAATCCTTCTATTCGCTCGTCCAGTGCAGGGGCTCCATATCTGATGAAATTACATGTCTCACGGGCATTACAAAGGAGATGACGCAGAAATCCCCACCGCTTGAGGAGGTCCTGCACGATTTTTACAGGTATATCCAGAGTGATGTCTTAGTCGCCCATCACGCCGGCCATGAACGAAAGTTTATGAATCATGCGGCATGGACGGAAATGAAGCGGAAGTTTCGGCACCGGATCCTTGATACAACCTTTCTCACCAAAGTGAATCGTCCGAACCAGGATCTGAATTCCCTTGATGAATGCTGTGCGGCGTATGAAATACCGGTTGACCATCGGCACCATGCTTTATCTGATGCCAAGGCTGCAGCAGCCTTATGGATTCGGGCGGTCGAGGAAGCACGGGAGAACGGGTACCGGACGCTCGGGGAAGTCTATACAAAACTTGCTTCTTTTAGCTGAAGCACTCCTGATTATAAAAAAGGGGTGCTTTTTTTATGTGGAAAAAAGCTATGGGTTTAAAAATCCTTTAGAAAAAAATGAAAAAAACAACCTCCTGTTGTAAAATTCAGACTATTATGTATAATGTGAGACACAATACAGGCGGGAGGAATAGCAGTGGCAGTAGATATGGCTGATTTCATACAAGAATTGAAGCTGGTGCTTCAGGACCATCAACTTTCAACGAACACAACTGTCCTTGATCATCACAGCAGGGACGAGTCCTATCATAAACCGGAAAGACCGGAACTGGTTGTCTTTCCGGAGACGACAGAAGAGGTACAGGCGGTTGTAAAAGCTGCAGACGCTTTCGGGATACCCATTATTCCATTCGGGCTGGGAACCAGCCTTGAGGGTCACGTGATCCCATATGTCCGAGGGGTTACGATTGATTTTTCACAAATGAACAAAGTCCTTGAAGTGAGGGATAAAGATTTTCTAGTGAAAGTCCAGCCTGGGGTAACCAGATCTCAGCTGAACAAGGAGTTGAAGAAATACGGCTTATTCTTTCCGGTAGATCCCGGCGCAGATGCCACGCTTGGAGGGATGGCAGCCACGAATGCAAGTGGGACCACATCTGTTAAATATGGAGTCATGAAAGATCAGGTGCATGACCTTGAAGTGGTCACGCCTGATGGAAGCTGTATACATACAGGCAGTATGGCAAGGAAGTCATCTTCCGGTTACCATTTGAACAGTCTTTATGTCGGTTCAGAGGGAACTCTTGGATGCATGACAGAACTAACTCTTAGAGTATATGGTATTCCTGAGCACATTACAGCGGGAAGAGCGTCTTTTCCAACCGTCAATGATGCTGTGGAAGCCGTGGTGTCTATCCTGCAGGCGGGTGTTCCTATTGCAAGAATGGAACTCGTGGACGATCGGTCGATGCAGCAGGTGAACCATTTCAACCACACAACCTATGATGAAAAGCCGACTTTATTCTTAGAGTTCCATGGAAATGAGTCCGGGCTTTTAGAGGATATTGACTTTGTGAAAGCCATCGTCCAGGAACATCATTGTATGGGGATCCAATTCGAAAAAGACAATGCTGCGCGGGTGAAGCTGTGGGAGGCGCGGCATCAGCTGGCCTATGCCTATATCCACAGCTTTCCCGGCAGGAAGCTGATGGTGACGGATGTGTGTGTTCCGATTTCCAAACTGGCTGGAGCCGTGAATCACGCACGTGGTGTCATTGAAGAACTGGGCCTCCATGCCGGAATTCTTGGTCATGTAGGGGACGGAAATTATCATGCGCTTCTTATGCTGGACCCGGATCACCCTGAGGAAGCCGCTAAGGCGGAGCAGTTGAATGAAGCCATTGTAGAATATGCTCTTGCATGTGGTGGAACATCGACGGGTGAACATGGGGTTGGACGAGGAAAGATGAAGTATCAGAAACAGGAACATGGGGCCGCACTGGCTGTTATGGAGAAAATTAAGCAGGCCCTTGATCCAAAAGGAATCATGAACCCGGATAAACTCGTTCCAACAAGGAGGACAAATCAATGAAGATGCTTGAATCTATTAGTCATATAGCTGGAAAGTATTTTGCTTTCTGGGTGGTGGGGGCTGCGCTGACCGCCTTTTTCCTCCCTTCCACTTTTCTCGGTCTGGGAGCCTACATTACCATTCTGCTTGGAGTTGTCATGTTCGGAATGGGACTTACACTAAAACCTGTGGATTTTAAGATGGTCGTGCAAAAACCGGTTCCAGTCATCATAGGGGTGCTGTCTCAATTTTTGATTATGCCCCTGGCTGCTTTTGTTATTGCGTATTTGTTGAAGCTTCCTGCCGAGCTTGCAGCAGGACTTGTGCTTCTCGGTTCAGTTCCTGGAGGGACCTCTTCCAATGTCATGGTGTTTCTTGCTAGAGGGAATCTGGCTTTGTCTGTGGCGATGACCTCGTTGTCAACGCTTCTTGCTCCCATTTTCACACCATTGATTCTCCTGATTCTGGCTGGTCAGTGGCTCCCTGTGGACCCGGTATCCATGTTTATTTCAATCGTGCAGGTTATCATTATTCCGATCGCTCTCGGAGTCGGTGTACGTAAGCTTGCCCCGGTAGTGGTTGACAAAGGAACGTCCATCATCCCGCTCATCTCTGTTCTGGCCATCATCATTATTGTTATGGCAGTAGTGGCAGCGAATGTAGACAGCATCATCAGTTCCGGTGTGATGGTTTTTGCTGCAGTTATGCTGCATAATCTATTCGGTTTGTCCCTTGGTTATGGAACGGCAAAAGTTATGAAGCTGGATGAAAGCAAGCGCCGGGCGATTTCCATTGAAGTAGGGATGCAGAACTCCGGTCTTGGTGTAGCGCTTGCTACAGCCCATTTTGGTCCCCTTGCTGCGCTGCCAAACGTTCTTGCTGCCGTATGGCACAATATCTCGGGACCTATATTGGCAACCTTCTGGTCGAAGAGACCGACAGAAAAACAAGAGGAGGATGCTGCACCTCACGATGCGTGGGTAGAAGGTATAAAACAAACGGGTCTATAAAAATTGTGTCATAGGTGAAACCTTTTTCCATTCTTTTCCGTAAACCATAGAAACAACGGAGGAGGTTAGGAAAAGCACGTGCGTATACGGCTGAAGAAAAGGTGGATACGCACCTCATATACATATGTCAGAGTGGCATCTTATATTTTTAATGACGAAAGAGGGGGCTTATGAAAAAAATATGGATAGGCATCTGTTTATTTCTTTTTGTTCTGCTTTCAGGAGTCACTTTGTATTCTTTATGGGGCAGCCAGGAGGTGAATGCTGTGACTGAGTATGAAAAACAAGAAGTCGAGAGGATTGAAATCGAGGTGGCATCCATGGATGTCGACATTCAGACCGCATCTGTCTCCCACGTTGAAATGAGTGCAGAAGGAAAGACAAACCAACCCCTTTTTACGTACCATTACTCTCAAGGGAAACTACATATTGAAGAAGTGGAACGAAAAGGGATCCGTCTGCTTCCTTTTTCTCCCTTCAAAGATGCTTCCTTACACATTGTGCTTCCTGAGAAAAAATATGAGGCGCTGACGATGCAGGCATCATCCGGAGACATCCGTATCGAGGAAATGACAACAGCGTCTTTAAATATCAAAACTTCGTCGGGATCTGTGGACATGGTGAATAATGAGATTGAAAGGACTCTGGCCATCGAAACTTCCAGTGGAGATATCGCAGGGGAAGCTGTTACAGCGGGCGCGCGAACTTATCAGACGAAGAGCGGATCCATTACGGAAGAGGATGCTGAGGGAGAGAAGACAAGGGTCAACACGGCTTCCGGAGATCTTTCCTTGACCGGAATGCAGACACTGACGGGTTTGGATGTGGAAACGACCAGTGGGGATGTGCATGTGAGTTATGAATCGGCAGCACCTCAAGATGGAACGGTTTTATTTACGAGCCGGTCAGGAGAAGCGGTTGTAAACTGGGAGGATTTGTTGTATGAAAAGAAAGAGGAGCACTCCTTTCGAGCTGTGCTTGGGAAGGGGAGTGAAGAGAACATCATACAGATTGCTACACAGTCCGGGGATCTGCACTTGAATAACAGGTGAGAGGAGGAGACCTCCCACCTTCGCCTGCTTACTATTGATGTGCGCCCGGTCCTTCTTCAGGTCGGTTTTTATTCGTGCGGTGTCCTGGTTCTTCTTCAACAGGCAGGCTTTCCTTCGGTGTTTTATTGTTGGTTTTAGCGGCGTTCATTTGAGATGTGCGTTTTCCCATATAAGATCCCTCCTTGTATTTTCCTTAGTGTTCGGTCGGAGGAAGGATGTTAATCGAGTAAAATATGGCAGAAAAAGAGCGCCCCGGAGGACGCTCTTTTTTTATGGGTTCATGATTTCTGAAATGATTTCATAAGAGCGCAGCCGTTTATCGTGATCGTAAATTTGAGAAATGATCATCATTTCGTCTGCCTCTGTCTCTTGAAGGAAGCTTTCCAGTTTGGCTTTGACCGTTTCTTTACTTCCGATAATGGAAGAGCCGAGCTGCTGCATGAGTGCCAGCTTTTCCCTTGGCGTCCATACATCCTCCATGTTTTCAACTGGAGGCTGAAGCAGCATGTTCGTGTTCCGGACGAGGTTCAGGAACTGCTGCTGGAGGGATGTGGCCAGATATTCCGCTTCTTCATCCGTATCGGCGGCAATCACATTCACACCAACCATCACATAGGGCTGGTCCAACACATCGGATGGACGGAACTGTTGTCTGTATAAACGCAGCGCTCCTTCCGTATTGTTCGGGGAAAAGTGGCTGGCGAATGAGAACGGCAGTCCCAGCTGTCCAGCCAGCTGCGCACTGAATCCGCTGGAACCAAGGAGCCAGATCGGCACATTCAGTCCTTCTCCTGGTACAGCATGAATGCGGTTTTCGCCGGCAAAGTAACCTCTTAATTCTTCCACCTGCTCAGGAAACTCGTTTGGATCACTATCCAGGTTTCTCCTTAACGCACCAGCTGTCAGCTGATCTGTTCCCGGTGCCCGTCCGAGGCCTAAATCAACCCGTCCAGGAAATAAAGTCTCCAGTGTACCAAACTGCTCAGCGACCACAAGTGGAGCATGGTTGGGCAGCATTACCCCGCCGGATCCGACTCGAATGGAATCTGTATGGTGCAGTACGTGGCTGATGGCTATGGAAGTAGCCGAGCTTGCGATAAACGGCATATTGTGATGTTCCGCTAACCAGTATCTGTTAAATCCCCAGCGCTCAGCATGCTGAGCCAGATCCACTGTATTTTTAAAGGAGTCAGCCGGTGTGCCGCCTTCTGTAACGGGGGCAAGGTCTAGAACGCTGTATTTTGTGTGAGAGAGTGTTTTTTCAGTCATATCCTGTCCTCATTTCTTTGTAGAATCCTATGGTTATCTTATCAATTTTGTTTCGAGACTCAAAATAATTTGTCTGAGCCTGAATCCATGCTTTCTTCCAAAGAGCCCCAGTCCTGTTCCTTCATATCCCGTATTGGAATGGACACACTAAGGAACAACAAAGGAATCTGGTTGGTTCTTTATAGAAGAAAGGAAGGGTATCGGTGAGAACGGCTGTATTCTGGATTAATGAAAGCCTTCTTATACTATTTCTCAGTCTTGCCGTTGCTTATACCGTAAATAGTGAGGCCACGGATCTGGAAGGGGACGGCAGATTTAAGCTCGTGCTGCTTCCGGACACCCAGTTGTATTCAGATGAGTTTCCAGAAAGGTTCCATGCCCAGACTCAGTGGCTGGCAGATAACTTTGAAAAAGAGGATATTCGCTTTGCCGCCCATTTAGGGGATGTGGTGGATAAAAATCAAAAACATCAATGGGAAAATGCGGATCAAGCCGTTGACCGGATGGATCAAGCCGGAGTGCCATATGGAATAGCGATGGGAAATCACGATATGGGGGGTAAAGCGGCTCACTATAAACAGTACTTTGGCAGCAGACGGATGAAGGGGCACCCGGGTTATGGAGGACACTCTCGAAATGAATTGAACTCCTATTATACGTTTTCAGCAGAAGGAAAAGATTTTCTTCTCCTTTTTTTAAATATCGACCTGCCCGGTGAAGATCTTGCCTGGGCCCAGCGTGTTCTTGATGAACACCCAGACATGCCGGTCATCGTTGTCACCCATCTGCTTATGGATACGAAAGGCCGGCTTTCAGAAAAACCTTATGTAAGAAAATCCAAAGGGAATTCTCCGTCATTCATTTATAACGAGTGGATTGCGAAGAATAGTCAAATTTTCATGACTGTCAACGGTCATTACAGCGGAACCTACCGCAAGATTCGTAAAAATGAGGCGGGACTGCCTGTCCATCAATATGCTGCTGATTACCAAGGGTATCCGAATGGAGGGGAGGGGTTCCTGAGAATCATTGAATTCGACTTGAATAAAAATACGCTGACCCACCGGACATATTCGCCTTATTTAGATGAGGACATGATTGGGGAGCAGCATAATTTTACCGAGTATGTGGATTTTGAGAAGCGGTGGAACCTTGAAATTCCCAACCAGCCCTATGAATAAACGAACAACCGCCGGCAGAACATTATCTGCCGGCGGTTGTTCGTTTCAGGCCCCTTCCTGCCACACAGCGTCTGTTTTTTTCTCAGCCGGTCTGCGGGTCATATGGAAAATGATATGAAGACCGATAGCTGTAAGGCTTCCAGCTACTATGCCGTTGCTTGTTAAAATTTGAATACTGTTAGGCAGCTGGGCGAATAGTTCCGGTGCTACAGTTACACCAAGCCCCATGCCGATGGAACAGGCAACAATCATAGAATTCTCAGGAGAAGCGGCGGCTTCCCTGCTTAACATTTTGATCCCCTGGGCAATCACCATGCCAAACATAGCAAGCATCGCTCCACCTAGAACAGGAGTGGGGATGATCGTTGTTAAGGCTGCGGCCTTAGGAAGCAGGCCGAGTCCAAGCAGCATGCCACCCATAATGAAGATGACTTTTTTTGATTTCACACCAGTCATGTTCATAAGACCGACATTTTGAGAAAAGGCGGTGTAAGGAAAAGCATTGAAAAAGCCGCCGAGCAGAATGGCGATACCTTCTGCCCGATACCCATTTCTCAAGTCTTTTTCCTTCACTTCCTGATCAGTCAGGTCACCGACAGCAAAATAAACGCCCGTCGATTCAACAAGGGATACCATAGCGACAAGGATCATCGTCAAAATGGCTGACCAGTGAAACGTAGGGATGCCGAAATATAGGGGTTCGATCATGTGAAAGAAGGAAGCCTCCGTAACAGCTGCTGTATCTACCCGGCCGAAGAAGAAGGCGGTCAGTGTACCGGCAGTAATTCCCATAAGAATGGAGATGGACTGGAAAAATCCACGAGTAAACCGGTATAAGAGGATAATGCCACCCAGTGTACCGAAAGCCAGAGACAAGTTGAATAGCGAGCCGAAGTCTTCTGCCCCTTGTCCGCCGCCCATATTCTGTACGGCAACCGGGATCAAAGTAATTCCTATGATGGTAACGACAGACCCTGTTACAACCGGAGGGAAAAAACGGACAAGCTTACTGAAAAAGCGGCTGATCACCAGGACGAACAGGCCGGATACAAGAATTGCGCCGTAAATGGCTGTCACTCCGTATTCGCTTCCGATAGCAATCATCGGACCGACGGCTGTAAAGGTACAGCCGAGCACAACAGGCAGTCCGATACCGAAATATTTGTTCTTCACAACCTGCAGGATGGTTGCCGCTCCACACATGAAAATATCTACGGCAACTAAATACGTCAGTTGTGTAGAACTTAACCCGAGGGCACTGCCGACAATTAATGGAACGAGAATGGCTCCAGCGTACATCGCAAGAAGATGCTGGATGGCTAAAGTGATTTGTTTCACTGTGCTCCCACCTTTTCAACAAATTGGACACGTCCGTTTTCCAATGAAGCAACGCGGGCTAAGGATTCCACTCGGACCCCTCTGTTCTTTAATATTCCGCCGCCATCCTGAAAGGATTTTTCGATAAGAATACCGATTCCTTCCAGAGTAGCTCCTGCTTGTTCAACAATATGCAGGAGACCGAGAGCCGCTTGTCCATTCGCCAGGAAATCATCAAGGATCAAGACGTGATCGTCTCTGTTTATGAATTCGTGAGAGACGGCAATTTCACTCGCCTGTTCTTTTGTAAAGGAGTAGACTTCAGAGGTGTACAACTGATCGTTCAGCGTCAATGATCTGCGCTTTCTGGCAAAAACAACAGGAACCTGTAAGTGAAGGCCTGTCATTTGAGCAGGAGCGATTCCGGACGATTCAAGCGTCAATATTTTTGTAATGCCTGCTTCTGAGAATCGGTCGGCGAATTCACGTCCAATGCTGTCCATTAATAAGGGATCGATTTGATGATTGATGAAGGCATCCACTTTTAAAACAGATGCGGAGAGTACACGTCCTTCTTCTCTGATTTTTCTTTCCAACAATTCCATAGGATTCCCACCTTGATGATGAATTACATTGGATGTTTCATAAAAAAATGCGTATCGTCCACCTCTCAAAGTTATGAGAAGCCGGACGATACGCACAGCTGGCATCGTAAGGAGAAGAATCCAGAAAGGATTCTTCATCTGTCAGGCTTTTCATAGTCGGTTCATTTACGGCAAACCGGTAGAAACTTGCAGGCCTTATCCCTGCTATTATATGAAAATATCCGAATGTTATTGGTATTGTAACATATAAAGGTTCGATATCAAGAGCCTGTTGACAGATAAGCGAAGAAGATATGGAATATTAAAAAGAAATCATCAGGCTACTGCGCCCGCTTCTTCATTCGGGACGGCTTGGATTCTGCTTTTTTCAGTTCTTTGATTTCTCGGTTGGCCTCTTTGAAGAAGGACCCTCCCATAAGTAAAATGACGACAGAGAATGGGAGAGCAGCTATGATCAGGACGTTCTGCAATCCCTGTGTTCCACCAAAATAAACGATGGTGGCGGCCATACCTGTCAGAGCCAGTCCCCACAAAATTTTGACTGTACCATCTGGATTCAATGACCCTTTGGTGGAAAGCATTCCTAATACGAACGTAGCGGAGTCCGCAGAGGTGATAAAGAAAATCGCAATTACGAAAATCGTAATGAAGGACATGAGTGTGCCAAGCGGATAGTAATCCAGTGTCGCAAACGTTGCGGTTTCAATCGGGAACTCTGAAATGGCTTCAATGCCCCGCTGCTGCAGATCGATAGCGGCTGTTCCAAAGACAGCAAAGAAGACGAAGCAGACGAGAGATGGAACCACCAGCACACCGGTCATGAACTCCTTGATTGTTCTTCCGCGGGAAATCCTTGCAATGAAAATCCCGACGAAAGGTGACCAGGAAATCCACCACGCCCAGTAAAAAATGGTCCACGAGTTGATCCACGATCGGCTTTCCTCATTAAGAGGAGCAATGCGGAGACTCATATCAAAAAAGTTGGTTACGTAGTTTCCAAGAGACTGTGTAAACATATTCAATGTCAGTATGGAAGGTCCTACGATAAACAAAAGAATCATCAAACCAAATCCGAGAAAAAGGTTCGTATTGCTTAAATATTTGATTCCCTTGCTGATGCCCGACCACGCAGAGGCGATAAAGAGCACCATGGAAACGACGAGTATAATAAACTGGGTGGTAAAGTTAGTGGGAACGTTGAATAAGTATCCCAGTCCTTCGTTGATCTGAGCGGAACCAAACCCAAGTGTCGCGGCTACACCAACGACGGTGGCGACGACGGCAAGCACATCAATCAGCCTGCCCGGCAGGCCGCTCATCGCCTTTTTGCCGAACAACGGGATTAAAGTGGCGCTGATCAACCCGGGGTAGCCTTTGTGGAATTTAAAGTAGGCAAGTACAAGAGCGACGAGTGCATAAATCGCCCAGGCGTGGATGCCCCAGTGGAAAAAGGAGTACTGCATGGCATCCTTAATCGCCTGCTCGCTTCCCTCAGGAGCTATAGGACTGCTTTTGAACGCGTGGGAAGCAGGTTCTGCTGTCGTCCAAAAGACGACGCCCATCCCCATACCGGCGCTGAAAAGCATGGCAAACCATGTAGGCAGGGAGAATTCAGGTTTCTCGTCCTTTTTACCAAGCTTCAGGTTTTTGAACCTGGAGAATACTAAGTAAATACAGAAAATCAGCATCGCTAAAACGATGATCAGGTAGTACCATCCAAACGTGTTTGAAATATCAGCCGTAATTTCGGAAGTGACGGTCTGAAGCTGATCAGGGCTGATCGATCCCCAGACCACGAACAAGGCACAGATGGTTAACCCATACCAAAAAACAGGAGTTACATTCTTCATTTCTTCACCTCATATGTAATAATAAAAAGCAGGGGTTGATTCTTCTTCTTACCCTTAAAGTCTACATTTAAATCCTGTTTTTGTTAAATTTGTTACAAGATGTAGAAATATGTAGAGGAGGCAGCCGTATGGATCCGCAAATCGTTCAGCTTGGAAATATGCATCTTATAGGAGAAAGCAGGAGCATGACCTTGACTGAAGATAAGACTGTAGAGTTGTGGAAAAGCTTCAAACCTAAGGTGAAAATGATTCAAGAGCGGAAGGACGAGTGCTTTTATAACCTATCCATTTATCCGGAAGGATTTGACCTGAACACGTTCACCTATGATACCCGCTTCACCCGGTGGGTGGCAGTTCACGCCCAATCTAATGAAGAACTTCCGGAAGGTATGGAGAGCTTTACTATACATGGAGGGCTGTACGCTGTTTTTATTCATAAAGGACCGGCGCACACCTTTGCAGGCACCCTTGGTACTATTTTTAATGAGTGGCTTCCGAACTCTCCGTATGAAGTGGATGTGCGCCCCCACTTCGAGAGGTTGGGGCCGGATTACAGGGTGGATGATCTAAATGCTGAAGAGGAAGTGTGGGTTCCGATTAAATAAAAAAGGTCAATGCCGGCTGCGGCATTGACCTTTTTTTATACTTTTTCTAATTCATGGTCATCGGTAAGAACTTCGGATTTATCCGGGTAGCAGTTCTCGATGTGCTGTTCCCCCCATGCACAGAGCATATCCAGAGCGGGCTTTAAGGACCAGCCGTAGTCCGTTAGTTTGTAAACAACTTTCGGTGGAACCTGGTTGAAAACCACCCGGTCCAGCACCCCGTCCTGCTCGAGCTCCCTTAGCTGCTGGGTAAGCATTTTCTGGGTAATCCCCGGCATGAGACGCTTCAATTCACTCGTTCGTAATTCGCTCTTTATTAAATGACATAAAATAACGACTTTCCACTTCCCACCGATGACTTCAAGAGCTGCCTCAACGGGGATGTTGTATTTTTTCATCATGGTCCACTCCTTCATGGTTCACGTTCCTTATGAATGGAAGACACGTCTTTGATTCTTTTCAACGCTTTAAAAATTTATCATATCTTTATGAAATGTTCCATCGTTATAACTTCCTTTGTCGGTGTCCATAAAAAAGTGGAACGATATGGTCTCGGCTGAACCCTCTGGCGGCACAAATGTTACTAAAAAGTACCTACGTGACTTTAAAGTACGTACTTTCTAAAAAGTTTCATTCGTAGCATAATCATTTTTGTCCCCGGGGGATTGGCCCGCGTTAAAGAGGCCCGGGCCCGTTTAGCTACCCGATGGATATGCCATTTATGTTCCCCGGGCGTGCATGACATTCAATAGAGAAATCCGGAAATGGTCAAAGGCGCCTTTGCTTTTCCGGACTCACAAAAAGAAAGAGGAGGACTTCTTCATGAGTTCATACGCAGAAACGATTGATCAACCTAAATCAAAAGGAGGCACTCCTGCGCTGATTGCTTTAGCCATTAGTGCCTTCGGAATTGGAACGACGGAATTTGTGCCTGTAGGTTTATTATCATCCATCGCCGGTGATTTATCGATATCCATTACGCTGGCGGGGCTTTTGATTTCCGGCTATGCCCTCGGGGTAGCTGTCGGTGCGCCTGTATTAACGGCTCTTACGAGTAAAATGAGCCGTAAATCGCTTTTATTGTCGTTGATGGTGTTGTTTATTATCGGGAACTCGGTAGCTGGCCTGTCGACAAGTTTCGGCCTGCTTCTCGTCGCGCGCTTCATTACCGCTTTCTCTCATGGCATCTTTTTTTCCATCGGTTCCACGATAGCCGCAGATCTTGTACCTGAACATAAACGGGCCAGTGCCATCGCCTTTATGTTTACAGGATTGACGGTTGCTACGGTCACGGGCGTTCCGCTGGGGACGTTCATTGGACAGGCTTTCGGCTGGAGAGCCACCTTCTGGGGAGTTGCTCTGCTTGGTGTGGTCGGTATGATCGCCAGTTCCATTTTAGTTCCAAGTAACTTGAAAGAAGCGGCGCCTGCTAAATTCAGTGAACAATTGAAAATCCTGAAAAATGGAAAACTCATGCTGGCTTTCCTGATTACAGCCCTTGGATATGGAGGGACCTTTGTCGCCTTCACTTATCTGACTCCTTTACTTGAAGATGTAACAGGATTCAGTTCCAAGTGGGTCAGCATCATCCTGCTGGTGTATGGGGTGGCTGTAGCAATCGGTAACGTTGTAGGTGGGAAAGCTTCTAACAAAAACCCGCTCCGGGCGTTATTCTGGATGTTTGTGTTTCAAGCCGTCATCCTGTTTGGGTTGACGTTTGCTGCTCCTTTCAAGGTTGCGGGGCTTATCGCTATCTTCCTAATGGGGCTGTTTGCCTTTATGAACGTTCCCGGTCTTCAAGTGCTCGTCGTTAACCTGGCTGAAAAATACGTCCCATCCGCAGTCAATGTCGCATCTGCTTTGAACATTGCCGCCTTTAATGTCGGAATTGCCATCGGTTCTTTTGTCGGCGGAATCATCGTAGACGGTATCGGTCTTATTCATACCCCTTGGATTGGTGCCATCATGGTTGTCGGGGCTGTATTGTTAACAGGTTTATTGAGAAAAGTAGAACAGTAACAATGTTTGGGTTCTCTTTCTTTCGGTAATGAGTTTCGAGCAGATGAAAACAACAAACAATGAAGAGGAGGAAAATATCATGAAAACCAATATGAAAACATTGAATAACGGTTTGGAAATGCCGGAAATCGGCTATGGAGTCTTCCGCGTCGACGAAGGGGAAGCTCTTGAGGAAGCTGTTGTTACAGCCATTAAGGAAGGCTACCGAAGCATCGATACTGCTGCCATTTATGGGAATGAACGCAGTGTAGGAAATGGAATTAAGAAAGCCGTAGACGAGGGGATTGTAAAACGCGGGGATCTTTTCGTGACTTCCAAAGTGTGGAATGACGGCCTCGATTATGAAGGGACCATCAATGCCTACGAAGAAAGTTTAGAGAAACTGGGTCTGGACTATCTGGACCTTTACTTGATTCACTGGCCGGGGAATAAGAAATATGAACAGCCGTGGAAAGCTATGGAATCCCTTTATAAAGAAGGGCGCGTAAAATCGATTGGCGTTAGTAACTTCCAAGTCCACCATTTGGATGATCTGTTGTCCTATGCTGAGGTCAAGCCTGTTATCAACCAGGTGGAGTTTCATCCTAAACTGACCCAGCAGGAGGTTCGTGAATACGGGGAAAAACACGACATTCAAGTCGAGGCATGGTCTCCATTAATGAATGCGGATCTATTGGATCACCCGGTTATCCAGCAGCTGGCGCAGCGTCATGATCAATCACCGGCTCAGATTATTCTGCGCTGGGATATCCAGCATGATGTCGTAACCATACCGAAATCCATGACGCCTTCCCGAATAAAAGATAATATCAACATCTACAATTTTGAATTAACGGATGAAGAGATGAAAGAACTGGACGCACTCAATGAGAATGCCCGCAGCGGCCCGCATCCGGATGAATTCGATTTTTAATGAAACAGTGAAAGGACAGGGGAATCCCTGTCCTTTTGCTGTTTTTACAATTGTTTATTGTACTTTGGATCTGATGATTTCCTTCCCGCTCCATCGATATAGTAGGTTTCCTTTAACCGGTGGGCGTCCTCAGACTGAGTTTCCCGCTTCATGCGTTTCCTTCTTTTTCGATCGAAATAGATCGACACAGCAATAACGACAGCCAGAATACCGAGCAGCAGCCACAGCATAATCATCCTCCTCGGGTTTTATGACTTATATTCTCCTATTCCCGGTTTTTAGATGGCCTAGTGCTGTCTGACAGGAAACAGGGCATCCGGCCCATTATTTGTAAAAAAACGCAGGGGAATGTCATCATTTTGATATAGGAGCTATATCGATTGGACGGAATGTCTTTGCTTTTGGTAGGCAGCCGCTATTTCTGCTCCTAAGGCCGCATTGGATTTGATTAACGCGATGTTCGCCTGTACACTTTTTCCTTGTGTCGCCTTGTGGATATAATCAAGCAGGAAGGGGGTAACGTCCTTCTGCGTAATATTTCGCTTACCGGCTTCATGTAAAGCTTCCTCGATCATTTGGTTCATATAGGATTCTTCCAGTGCGCTGTGTTCAGGAATAGGATTGGCAATGACCAGGCCACCGTCAAGGCCGAGCGACCATTTGGTGTCGATGACAGCTGCGATTTCATCCGGATGATTGACTTGATAGTTGGAGGAAAAGGCGCTCGATCTTGTGAAAAAGGCAGGAAGCAGATTTGTTTGATAGCTGAGTACAGGAACTCCTTTTGTCTCCAGGTATTCCAGTGTCAGGCCGAGATCGAGAATGGATTTCGCGCCGGCACATATGACAGCGACGTTTGTTTGAGCCAGTTCCTCAAGGTCCGCTGAAATATCCATCGTGGACTCGGCGCCGCGGTGGACACCGCCGATGCCGCCTGTTACAAACACCGAGATACCAGCAAGACCGGCGCAGAACATCGTCCCTGCCACGGTCGTTGCACCTGTTTTTCCTAAAGCAGCAAGGTACGCAATATCTTTGCGGGACGCTTTGATCACTTCTTTTTCAGAGGCAAGTCTCTTTAATTCTTCTTTTGTGAGTCCCACTTTGATTTTTCCATCCATAATGGCGGTTGTGGCCGGTACAGCGCCATGCTCCCGTATGATGGAAGCCACGTCCTCCGCCGTTTGTAAATTATGAGGAAACGGCATGCCGTGTGAGATGATGGTCGATTCAAGAGCGACTACGGGGAGGTTTTCTGCCAGAGCGTAAGCCACTTCTTCGGAGATGTCTACATAAGGGTTCATACAAATTCCTCCACATCCTGGGTCAGCAGGGACGGGGTCAAATCCTGCCGGACCGTGTAGGGGGACTGAATGCATTTTACTGCATTCATCATCCCCGTTTTTATAATTTCCTGAAGTTCCATGCCTTCCATCCATCCGTATAAAACACCGGCACAGAAAGCATCTCCCGCACCAGTCACATCGCTGACATCCCCTGTTGAAAAAGAAGGGAAGTGATGGATACCTCCTTCCTTCTCCCCAACGACGACGCCGTCCTTTCCGGAGGTAATGGTCACTTTGTCGATGCCCATCTCCAGCCATAAACCTGCGGCGAGGTACCATTTTTCTTTGGAGTCAATAGACATATCGAATTGAGCTTCGGTTTCTTCAATATTGGTCATCAGCCACGTAAGTCCGTGCAGATCTTTGGGCAGGCGCTTCATCTTAGGGGCAGAGACGGTAACGAACGCAAGGGGGACCGAGAAACTGCGGCTCATCCTAAGCAGGAGTTCCAACGTCTCTTTTGGACAGTTGAGGTCAGCAACCATACATTCCGACTGCCTCATCTTTATTTCACTTTTCATAACAAGGGGAGGAACAATCGCCTCGAAAACCTCCATATCCGCGAGCGCAGTAAGCAATTCCCCCTGAGGATTCATCAATGCTGTGTATGTACCTGTGGTGGCGTGAGGGAGATGAAGAGTACCTTCCAGATTCATAAAGGGACGGGAGGCTTTTTCGATCATGTCCCAGTCAGCGTCCATGCCGGCTGCTGTAATAAGCGAAGGGTGAAAGCCCAGCCTTCCAAGGTTTTCGGCGATGTTTCTCGCTACACCTCCAGCACTGGAACGGGAATAGACAGGGTTGGATGTGTACATTTGAAGCGGTTCATGGGTGTGGAGTTTCCGGTCGACATTGGCGCCTCCGATGCAGAGGATCTGTCTGGATTTGTTCAACACATAGGCACGACCGAGAAGGACATTTTTCTGAACGAGACCGGAAATAATATTGGCTACTGTGGAACGGGAGAGTTGAAGAGCTTCTGAGAGGGTCTGCTGGGATATATAAGGGTTTTTGACAATCTGCTGGTACACCTGACGCTCACGTGTGGTCAACTTTTCCATTAATCATAATTCCCCCTTCATAAACAAATGTTTGAATAGTCAAACATTTGTTTGCTCTATTATAAGAACGCTTTCATGGAAAAGTCAATAAAAATCGAAGAGAATGGTGACAGGAAATCGTTTGTCCCGTTATAGTAGAAGAGATTACTCAGAGGAGGAATGGGATGCTTGTAAAACAAATTCATCATGCTGCAATAATTTGTTCAGATTATGAAATTTCGAAACATTTCTATGTACATATTCTCGGTTTACCGGTAATAGCTGAAAACTATCGGGAGGAAAAGGCATCTTATAAACTCGATCTTCAAGCAGGTGAAAATCAAATCGAATTGTTTTCTTTTCCATCCCCACCAGAACGGCCGGATGATCCGGAAGCAAGAGGTCTCAGACATCTCGCTTTTGCCGTAGAGGACGTGGAACGCTCCAAACAAGAGCTGGAGGAAAAAGGGGTGGTTGTAGAAGAGTTGAGGATTGATCCGTATACCGGAAGAAGATTTACTTTTTTCAAGGACCCTGATCAGCTGCCCCTGGAACTGTATGAAACAGGCGAAGAAGGAGCGGAGAGGTAACGCTTTGGAAACCTCTGTTGTTTTATCATTTATCGGGATTTCCCTTTTGTTGACACTGAGTCCGGGACCGGACATCCTTTTTGTGCTGGCTCAAAGTATTGTCCAGCAGGCCAAGGCGGGGATTGTTACGGCCCTTGGGCTGTGCACTGGGCTGGTGATCCACGTGTCAGCAGCTGCCCTTGGAGTATCAGCGGTCATCTATCAATCAGCGGCGGCGTTTGAAATCGTGAAATATGCAGGGGCCGCTTACCTGCTTTTTCTCGCTTTTCAATCCTTCCGGGGTGGAGCACCAGCGAATGGAGCAGCGCAGGGGAATTCGGAAAAATACCAAAAGCTTTACAGGAAAGGGATCCTTATGAACCTTCTCAATCCGAAGGTATCGTTATTCTTCCTTGCCCTTCTTCCACCTTTCGCCGATCCGTCCCGCGGGAGTGTTTCTCTACAGATGCTTTTACTCGGATTGATTTTTATCACCCAGGCTTTTCTTGTATTCTTCCTGGTCTCCGTGTTAGCAGAAAAAATTCAACAGCACGTGCTTCACCGGATTTCGACAGGAAAGCTCCAAAAAGCCCAGGGCCTCATCTTCAGTTTCATCGCCATGCAGATTATGATCAGTGGAAAATAATCCCTCTTTATGGAGGGGGTTTTTTGGCTGTAAAAAAAGCCTGTGCTAACCAGTTAGAGTTGTCCATTTGTCGTGTGAAGGGTCACTTTCCGCTTATTGGTGAATGAATGCCGCGGGCACGCCCTCCGCTGACTTGGTCAGGAAGGCCGCCTGCCCAAGTGGAGCGTTCGGTTCTGTTCCCGCAGGCATCACCACCGAACGCTCCTCGTGTCGGGTTAGAATAAATAGGAGAGTAAACAGGTTCGCAGATTCAAAAGAACGCTATGGGCTGCGCTGATGACGGCTGCCTGCCGGAATATAGCAAAGACTGTCCTCCATCCAGCAAGGGGCTTTCGCTCCTGGCGGTAAGAAAAAAAGCTTGTAAAGAAACAGGGGTTTCTCTACAAGGTGAAATCCCCCTCATTAAGGAGGGGGATTTCTATTTATGAGGATATCTGCTTGATTGGTGCGCCTGATTCAGCAGCGGCCTTCCTGATGTGAGCGGCGATCGTATCCCATGCCTCTGTGGCTGCTTCTGTGGGACCAAGATGCGTGAACAGGTGGTAACAGTCTTCAAATAGGCGGTGATGGACAGGGACACCTGCTTTTTTCAGCTTTTTCGCGTATCTCTCCGCTTCAGGCTTGAAGGCATCATATTCCGCTGTGATCATGACAGTTTCGGCTGCACCGCTGACATTCTCTGCGTAAACAGGCGATGCGTAGGGATGGACGTCCTGTCCTTGTTCAGGGACATAGCAGAGGTTCAGAAAATGGGCGAACTGAGGGTATTTGGAACGCCATTTATCTGGTTCTGGTTTTTCAGAAAACGGGGTAGCAAAATCAAGCATGGCACACGATAAAACCTGGAGGAGGGGCTGAGGCTCCTCTTGATCCTTCAAGTATAAACACAAAGCAGCAGCGATGTTGGCACCTGAGCTCTGCCCTCCGACCATCCACTTGTCAGGGTCGATGTTCAGACCTTCGGGATTGCTTTTCACCCAGGCCAATACTTCATAGAGCTGGATGATTGGAGCAGGGAAGGGATGTTCCGGCGCTTTGCCGTATTCTACATTGATGACCACACAACCTGTCCTGTTAGCCAGGTACCGGCAGTACGGGTCATCCATTTCTTTGTTATACATAATGAAGGCCCCGCCGTGGAGGTTTATATAAACCGGTGGTTTATTATAGGTAGAGTGAAGCGGTTCGTAATAGGTGACCGCTACTGGAGCAATCGAAGTGTCGACTAAAACATCGACCCGCTTCTTTACTTTCTGTTTTTGAATGGTAGACGTGCGTGCTGCTTTATTAGGAAGCATACGCAGGAGACGAGCAATCCACTGGATAAACATAAAAGACCTCTCTTTTTTTAGGGTAGTGTTCCCTTAGATATCCTACATTAATCAAACCGGCTGAGGTGAATACACCTTTGGAAAAAGGGGAAAACGAAGCCCGAGAAGCACCAGCTGATAAGGATTTGATTATTATGTATATGGAAAAGGAGAAAAGAAGGTGAATCGATGGTCTTCAATGCAGTTATATGGCTGTTCATCCATTTAGCTGTCAGCGGCATCACAGCTATGGCACCTGCTTCCTTTATCCGGTTCCTGCATCCATTATTAAGGACGAAGAGCTGGGAAGGTCGTGGGCGTATTTACCGGTCTTTCGGAATTCATAGATGGAAAACAATGCTTCCAGAAGCGAGGAAATGGGTGAACAAAGGTAGAGGAAAGACAGCGGCATCGATTAGAAACGTGTATGCATATAGTGAGCTGGAAGAGCAGCTTACCAGATCGGAACTCTCACACTGGATGCAGATTTTCCCTGCGCCCTTGTTTTTTCTATTTAATCCAGCATGGGCAGGGTGGATCATGATTATGTATGCATTGTTGTTTAATCTGCCCTTCATCATGATTCAGCGCTACAACCGGGCAAGAGTCAGCCGTCTTTCGGACAGGTTGCTCCATGCATTTCCGCAAAAGTAGAAAAGAGTCAGAGTGGAGCACTCTGACCGGCGTTTCATTTTAGTATTTAACATAAGCAGCTCCAACAATAATAAGGAGAATAAACAAAACAACAATCAGCGCAAAGCCTGCTCCGTATCCGTAGCTCATGATCTCACCCCCTGTTCATAATTAGTTTATGCGGGGGTTTTTGTTTGGGAAAGGCATCCATCATGCATTACGGTGAATTCCACGTTTTGCGGGGTGGATGATTTTTTTGCTTCAGACACATCCAAAACTTGTTTTTATCCGTATTCTATATAAAACGTGAAGGATTTGATAAAAACAGATATACTAGTATCATTATGGATTTAAAGGAGATTTCTGAATGGCCCAACCGACAGACTTGGATTTGTATGAACGAATCAGGCAGAAAGATAAAGAGGCCCTTGAAGTTCTTTACGACCGATATGAAAAATTGCTGTACTCCTTTGCCTTTCGCATGATGAAGGATTCGCAGGCAGCAGAGGAAGTCATGCAGGATGTATTTATGAAGTTGTGGAGAGGAAAAGGGGCCGGTCAGTATGTCAGCGGGCGGGGAAAGTTCTCCAGCTGGCTTTTGACGATTACCAGGAATGCTTCCATTGATTTAATAAGAAAGAAAAAAGTTCAGGAAGTAGAATGGGATCAGCGTGATTCTGTTCAAGAAGACCTGCCGGGCGTTGAGCAGGAAATTGAAGATAAAGAGGAGCGGGATCAGCTTCGAAGAGCTGTTCATACGCTCCCGGACGAACAACAGAGAATGATTTGTCTCTTTTATTTTCAAGGGATGTCTCAAAGAGAGATTGCGGAAAAATGTGATATTCCCCTCGGTACCGTCAAAGGACGTGTCCGGCTGGCGCTGAAGAAATTGAGAGAGCACCTTGAGAAAGAAGGGGGGATCGTTTATGAACGATAAACCATGTGACCACATCCTGGATTATATAAATGATCAATTATCAGATATCGAGCGAAAACAGTTTGAAAAACACTTATCCGAATGCCCCCGGTGCCAGGAAGAACTGAAGGAATTGGAAGACTTGATGGGGGATCTGCCGTCATATATGGAGCAGACGGAACCACCTTCAGGTATGAAGCAGAGGGTATTGGACGAAGTCTTCTCAAATGAGGAGGAAGACAACACACCTGTCCGTACGAAGAGACCTGTGAAGTGGAAAGCCTGGTCAGGTGTACTGGCTGCAGGACTGCTTCTTTCCATTGGTATGAACGTGTATACTGGACTGGAAGTATCCGATCTGGCCTCAGAAAATGAACAGTTGGAATCGAGCCTTACGGAAATCCAAACAGCTCTTTCCGAACTGGAGGACAGCGAATCCGGTACAGCTTCACCGCTTCAGCAGACAGAACTGGCTTCTGCTGAAGGGACCAATGCTGCTGGAACAGCTACGTTATTAAACCGGGAAACCAAACAGGAGCTTCTCGTACAAACGCAGAACCTGGAAAACCTGGAACCAGGCGAAGTGTATCAAGTATGGCTGATTGAAGGAGAGACACCGGAACCGGCTGGTGCTTTTACAACGAATGATACCGGCAGTGGTGGAGTAGCGTTTACGATAAATGAAGAAAAATCGTGGGATGCTGTTGCCATTACGAAGGAACCACAGACGGGCAACCAAACGCCGCAGGGAGATATTATTCTTCAAGCCGGACTTTAATAGAAGAGAGCTTTCCGTGGATAAGCGGAAAGCTCTTTTTGTTTTCGTTATGTTTCGCTGTCGACCAGTCTTCTGATTTCATTGAGGATCTGCTGTTGATCTTCAATCCGATTCACAAGTTCCCCTTCTCTTACAAGCCACTGCCCCCGCTCAAGCTCAAGCTCCTGAATCTGTTCCTGAAGAAGGGTGATCTCTCCTTGAAGGGTTTCCAATTCCTGACGCAGCTCTTCTAACTCCTTTTCCGAGCATGTGTCATCATAATACCAGTCATGAATGACCAGAGCAGTTTCAGGCTCAACTCTGTACGAATATTCCGGGTCGTTATTTCCGATGACCCATACGGAAAATCCGAGAAAATAGGAAAGATCCTCCAGCGTTTCCTTGTAGGCAGTCCAGCCATTCGCTTGAACAGCTGGAGATTTAACAGGAGAAACAGCCTCGTTCCAAGGAAACTTCAGTCCATATTCAAGAGCTGGAATGTTAAATCCGCCAAAATAAATCTCTTTTCCGGTGACTTCATGGAATCGCTGGATTTCCTGCAGGACGTTCTGCTTCCTGTTGTAAACCTCTGTGGATGTCATGGAAGCTTTGATTTGTTCGACAGTTGGAACTGCCTGATTGTTCAGTTCAAACCAGGCATCAATAGATATGAAATCGACAAGCTTCCAATAAGAGCGGTTGATTTTTGCTGTAAAATCCTGCTGTGTCTGAGGACTCCAGGATGCAGTATACCACCAGTTCGTACGCAATACGACGATACCTTCAAACTGCCGCCTCGTTTCTGTGATCATCGCCTCCCAGTCGGATTCCATGGATTCAAAGTTGACGAGGTTGGAGGCAATATTCAATCCCCAGACTTGATAGGGGATGGCGATGGTGGTAATTAAAGGATTGAGCACCGTCGTCTGCCACAACATAAACCATCGTTTTTTATCTGCGGGGTTCCATTCGGTTTCCCCGTACTGTCCTCCTTGGATGAATGGGAACGGCTCCAGCATCACTTGAATCCCTTTACTGGTCAAAACCTCAATCAATTCGACCGCTTTTTGTTTTTGAGCTTCATTGATTGTCATGGTTAATGATGTACGGCTGGGAATGTCCACCCTGATCGGTACATTCACAGTGTTTAAGTTCAGGCGGAGGATATCATTCAAAATCAGCTCCGGATTAAAATTATCCAGCACCCACAAGTTTCCCGATTTAATTTTCCCAGGCTGCACAGGGTTGTTTATATTATCCATAGTTATCGTAACCTCCAGGTTATGATCTTGTCTTAGGAATAGTGTATGCGCGTGCCCCTGCTCCGGCAGGGTGACAGGCCAGATGAAATGAAATAAGTAGATAGAAAACATACCAGGTCCCCTGACATAGAGCGCTTGATAGACGTTATTCCTGGTGGGGGTGACTAGTTTCCAAAAAAAATCATAGAAATAGTGATCCACATATCATCTCCTCTCGTTAGCTGTATGAAACCAATTCAAAGAGGAGTGGATGAATCAATGACACACAGAGTAAATTGGAAGAAGACTTTTGCAGCGCTTCCGCTATCAGCAGCTCTATTAATACCTACAGCGAGCCCGGCCTTTGCCGACCATCATGGCGACCATGAACAAATGGACAAAGTAACGGTAACTACCCCGGCCGCCGATCTTCGTGCGACTCTGGATCATTATCTTTCTGAACATGCCTACCTGGCTGTCGTAACGATGCAGAAAGGATTGGAAGGCGGTGAAGACTTTGAACAGGCAGCCGCTGCCCTGCAGGCGAATACGAAGGACCTATCCGGTGCTGTCGGATCTGTCTACGGGGAAGAAGCTGGCAGCCAGTTTGAAGACCTATGGTCCGAACACATTGGTTATTTCGTTGACTACGTAAAAGCAACAGCGGAAGATGATGAAGAGGGACGTCAGGCCGCCCTTGATAATCTTGACGACTACCGACAGGATTTCTCATCCTTTATGGAATCAGCAACAGGAGAGAGATTAGAAGCCTCTGCCTTGGCTGAAGGGCTTCAAATGCACGTAGATCAACTAGTTGGAGCTTTTGACAGCTACGAGGAAGGCGATTTTGACGAAGCTTACGAAAATCTCCGTATGAGCATCGAGCATATGTACGGTGTTGGTAAAGGATTATCAACAGCCATTACAGACCAGTTCCCGGAGAAGTTTGAAAATACAACGCCGGCCACACCAGCCGCTGATCTCCGTGCTGACTTGAACCATCTTCTCTCTGAACACGCAGCTCTTGCCGTTTTCGCTATGCAGAAAGGTGGCGACGGAGCGGAGGACTTTGAAGAAGCTGCCGAAGCTCTAAGTCATAACACAGAAGATTTATCAGCAGCTATTTCCTCTGTCTACGGGGAAGAAGCGGGTGCACAGTTTGAAGACATGTGGTCCGAGCACATCGGCTACTTTGTTGATTATGTAAAAGCAACAGGAAATGATGATGAGCAGGCGAAAGAAGAAGCATTGAAAGCTCTTGATGGGTACAGACAGGAATTCTCCAAATTCCTTGATACAGCAACAGAAGGTAAATTGATGGCTGAAAATACAGCAGAAGGTCTGCAGATGCACGTGCAGCAGTTGACTGGAGCTTTTGATAACTATGTGAATGGTGACTACGAAATGGCCTATGAGCAGGTACGTGAAGCATACGGCCACATGTACGGCGTAGGAAAAGGATTATCCGGAGCCATTGTGGAGCAGAATCCTGACATGTTTGCCAGCGACATGCCATCTGAAATGCCGAAAACCGGCTTGGGCGGTACGAGTGATGATGGCGGGCTGAATGCCTGGATGATCGCTTTCGCTTCCATGGGTATGGCTGTTCTTGCTGCCTTCATCGGTTTCCGCCGTAAGCAGGATCAAGCGTAAAAAGAACAGATTCCAATGCGGGGTGTTCTCATCCCGGCATTGTTTTCCATAAAGGTATTAAAAAAGAGTGGTGTCTTATCTGGACACCACTCTTTTTTATGGATGTCTTTAGAATTTTTTGACAACCGAGTCGTTTTCTTTTCTTCTATATGAACTTTGTCTTATGATTTAAACTAGGTACCTTTCTCGTAAAGGCAGGAGCCAATGAATGATGGACACTCAGGAGGAGATGAAAGCATGAACGTAACAGAATGGTCCGTTCCATCGATACCATCCATGGAAGGGAAAATCGTAGTTGTGACAGGTGGGAATGGAGGCCTTGGTCTGGAAGCAGTCAAAGTCCTCGGTGAAAAAGGGGCCACAGTGATTATGGCTTCACGTTCTAAGAAACGTGGAGAACAAGCCGCCGATCTGCTAAAGAGACAACAGTCAGATATTCGAGTAGACGTAATGGAGCTGGATTTAGCAGATTTGGATTCTGTCGCTTCCTTTGCAGAACAATTCAAAGAGAAATATGACCGCCTTGATATCTTGATGAATAACGCCGGAGTGATGACAACGCCTTATGGTAAAACGAAGGATGGCTTCGAGCTTCAGTTCGGAACCAATCACCTGGGTCATTTTGCTTTAACGGCCCGCTTATTTGAACGGTTAGCCGCTACAGAAGGCTCCCGGGTTGTGACAATCAGCAGCAATGCCCACAAATCGGGCTCTGTGAACTTTGATAACCTTATGTTTGAACAGGGGAAAGGATACACCCCTATGAAATCATACAGCCGCTCAAAGTTTGCTAATTTACTATTTGCCTTTGAACTGCAGCGCAGGATCGATCAGGCCGGACTATCCATCAAATCACTTGGTGCCCACCCCGGGGGAGCACAGACGGATCTCGCCCGTCATATTGAAGACCGTTTCTTATACAAAGCTCTGAGTGGTGTGTTGAAACGTGTCACCCAGAGTGCCTATGAAGGAGCACTTCCGGGGATACGCGCAGCCACTGATCCGGACCTTGAAGGCGGCCGTTATGTTGGACCTTCAGGATTTATGGAGATGAAAGGAGATCCTGTCGTCGTGAAGCCGAAAACTGAAACCCTTGATGTAGTGGATGCGGAAGAACTTTGGGCAGAATCCGAGCGTCTTACCGGAGTTTCTTTCACGGTCACAAGCTGATAAAAAGGACACCTTCTCAAGGTGTCCTTTTTATAGTTACGTATGGACGGTTGTTTCTTTTACCTGCTTCACGAACTCTTTCATAATGTTCGGGAGATCCGGCCAGGCATGTCCGGATACGAGATTCCCATCAACATAATTCATTTCATTCATATATTCGGCACCAATACTCTCCACCTCCGGCTGGCAGGCCGAATATGCGGTCATTTTCCTTCCGCGGGCCACATCAGGGACAGTCGTCAGGACAAGGCTGCCATGGCACATGACGGCAACCGGCTTATCGTTTTCAAAAAAGTGGCGGACCATACCCGGAATTTCTTCATTCATGCGGATGTGTTCCGGAGCACGTCCACCAGGGATGATCAAGGCATCATAATTTTCCGGTGTCACATCAGCAAATGCAATTCCGGCTTCAATTAAGTATCCGGGCTTTTCCGTATACGTTTCCCAATCCTCGAAATCATGGATGACGGTATTCAGTTTCTTTTGATGAGGGGCGGCAATGTCAACTTCGAAACCTTCTTCCAGGCAGCGGAAATAAGGGTAGTACACTTCCAGGGCTTCAACAGCATCTCCAGTAATGATCAACACTTTCTTTGCAGTCATTCCATACCCTCCTTGTCATGAATAAATACAGTACGTCCATTCCCTTAATCCATGATTTGTAATCCGCTTTCCAAAAGAATAAAACAGAGGCCCTGCACAAAGCAGAGCCCCCTGAGTCAGGTTGTTAGTTCAGTAAACCTCCAAAAATAACAGGGACGTAGAAATAGACGATGACAATAGAGAAGAGGATGCAGCTGATGTTCAGCCAGATTCCTGTTGAAGCCATCCGGCTCATTTTGATGTAACCGGTTGCAAAAACAATCGCATTCGGTGGTGCCGCTACAGGGAACATAAAGGCAAACGTCGCACCCATACAAGCAGCCACCATAAGAATAATAGGATCTGTTCCTAAGGCAGCCGCGCCTGCAGCAACAATAGGGTAGACCATTGTAGAAGTAGCTGTGTTTGATGTGAACTCGGTTAACATCGTGATGACGGCGATGATTAAACCAATCATAAGGAAGAATGGGATGCTGCTGTAATTGACGAGCTGGCTGCCGATCCATTTATCCAGACCGGAACTGACGATACCCGCAGCAAGAGCGAGACCTCCTCCGAAAAGCCAGAGGATTCCCCAGGGCAGTTTCAGGACTGTATCCCAATCGAGAATGCTTCCTTCTTTATTTTTGGCAGGAATTAAGAAGAGCAGGACTGCTCCAAGCAGTGCGATAATCGTGTCATCAATACCGGGAATAAAGCGTTCAAGGACAAGACTCCGCGTAATCCAAGCCAGCGCTGTCAGGGAAAATACAGTCAGTACAATCTTCTCTTCGTAACTCATTTTTCCAAGTTCTTTTAATTCCTTCTTTATAATTTTTCTTCCGCCTGGAATGTTCTTGATTTTCATTGGATAGGCGACTTTAACAAGATAGAGCCAGACGAGAGGTACAAGAAGAACAACCATGGGAAGACCGAACATCATCCATCGGGCAAAGGAAATGTCAATGCCGTATAAATTATTCACCGTTGCAGCCAAAATCGTGTTGGCCGGAGCACCGATCAGTGTGCCGAATCCACCGATGGTTGCTGCATACGCGGTTCCGAGCATAATGGCGGTACCAAAAGGGAAGTTTCCGGGAGTTACATCTGTGTTGTTTTTCAAGGATTCGGCTACGTGTTTCGTAACAGCCAGGCTGATTGGAACCATCATCATTGTACTGGCTGTATTGGAAATCCACATCGATAAAAAACCGGTCGCTGTCATGAAACCAAGTATAATCATATTCGGACTACTTCCTATAAAGGCAATGATAGCTAAAGCGATTCGTTTATGAAGGTTCCATTTTTCCATCGTTAAAGCAATCATAAAACTCCCAGCGAATAAAAAGATCAGAGGATCGCCATAAGAGGAGGAAACTTCACCGGTCTCCATCACTCCTGTTAACGGAAAAAGCAGCAGCGGAAGCAGGGACGTGACCGGAATCGGCAGCGCTTCGGTTACCCACCATGTAGCAATCCAGCTGATCAGACCAAGCATCTGGACCGCTTCTGCGTTCATTCCTTCCGGCTGAACCAGTGAGGTAATCAACACATATAAAAGGGGTCCCACAAACAATCCGATTTTCTGAGGGGTGGAATAATTCCCCGGTCGTGGAGGTTTGTCATCGACGAGTTCCTTTGATGGATCAATCTCTTCCTGTACAGCTGCATTCGAAGAAGATTTTGCAAATACAAAAGAAGTTACATGCTTTATATCCTTTCGAAGGCTGCGATCCCATTTCCATAATTGCTCCCAGACAGAATGTAAGTACATCCGTTTATCCCTTCCTTTCACCTTTTTGATAACGCTTTCATGTCTGAATGATACTTTACGTATACATTATTGTCAAACTATTTTCAAAAATTGGGATATTTATCTTTTACATCAAATTTAATTTGACATTAACGTATACATTAATTAATATTTAGAATAGTTAAACAAAAAATCTTTCAGGAGGAATGTATCGATGGAAAACAAACAACATTTTAAACTAGCTGTAATTCCGGGTGATGGTATTGGAGAGGAAGTCATTCAAGAAGGGCTTCGTGTCGTCGATCATCTATCAAAGACTTCTAATAAGTTCACTTTTGAAAGCGATTACTTTCCTTGGGGGTGTGAATATTACCTTGAACATGGAAAGATGATGGATGAGGATGGACTGGAAAGAATCAAAGATCATGATGCTATTTACTTCGGAGCTGTTGGATATCCGACCGTTCCCGATCATATAAGCCTCTGGGGACTCCGTCTTGCCATTTGTCAAGGTTTTGATCAGTGGGCCAATATTCGTCCGGTTGAGTTCCTGCCAGGTGTAGAAGGGAAATTGAATCATCCGGATAAGGAAAAGTTGAACTGGGTGTTAGTCCGGGAAAACACAGAAGGTGAATACTCCGGTATCGGCGGTCGTAATTTTGCCGGGCGCGGACCTGGAAAAGAAGTGGCCGTCCAGTCTTCTGTATTTACAGAGGAAGGCTGTGAACGAGTGATTCGCCACGCTTTTGATCTGGCCATGAAGAGAGACCGGAAAAAAGTGACCAGTGTCACAAAAAGTAATGCCCAGCAGTACGGCATGGTATTGTGGGATGAAGTTTTCAAGCGCGTAAGCCGGGACTATCCTGAAGTCGAAACCGATCAATGGCTCGTGGATGCGATGGCTGCACGCTTCGTACTTCATCCGGAAGAGCTTGAAGTAGTGGTGGCTTCCAACCTTCATGCGGATATTTTATCCGATCTCGGCAGTGCTCTTGCTGGAAGTCTTGGAATCGCCCCGAGTGCAAATATTCATCTGGACGGCCGTTTCCCAAGTATGTTTGAATCTGTCCACGGCTCTGCCCCTGATATTGCAGGACAGGGAATCGCCAACCCGATCGGAACCATCGGCAGTGCTGCCCTCATGCTGGAACACCTTGGACTGAAGCAGGAAGCAGACTTAATTAATGAGGCCATCCGTGCTACAACGAAAGATGGTATCTTAACAGCAGACATTGGGGGAACCAGCTCGACAAGAGAAGTCACAGACGCGATTATCTCACACATTTCATCCAAATACGCAAATGTCTAAATTCCATACAGGGTAAAAAGGGAGTGCGCTCTCTTTTTACTCTCTTCTTGTTATAATGGAAGGAAGACAAAAGTCAGAGTGGTGAATTTATGAGAGAACAATCATCAGTGAGTACAGAACCGCATACAAGAGTAGAGGAAATGAAGGAACGGTTGGCGCCGATCATCCATCATGTGTCCGAACGAAAACTGCCGGCCAGAGCGTATCAGATTTTACGACTGGCAATCAGAAACCTGAAGCTTCTGCCGGGCCCGACCATCCTGGAACGGGAGATTGCAGAAGTTTTAGATATGAGCCGCACTCCTGTAAGGGAAGCATTAATCCGTCTGCAGACCGAAGGAGTCGTCCACCTGATCCCTAGAAAAGGGTTTGAAGTTGAACCGATATCTGCTAAAGATTTGAAAGAAATCTATGAAGTGGTGGAAATGTTGGAAGGATTAGCCGCCGGCCTTGCTGTATCAGTCATGGACGGTGATGATCTGGACCATCTGGAAGAACTTATTTCCCAGCAGGAACAGGCGTTGTCACACAATGATCTTGATGAATGGGCAAGGCTGGATAACTTGTTTCACTTTACAATTATAGAACATGCAGGGAATCAACGACTGGCTAATGTGATTGATGTTCATGCCGATCAATTGTACCGCGCCCGCCTGCTTACGATAAATAAACGTCCGCTCCCGCTGCAGTCGATTGTAGAGCACAGGGCCATAGCTGCGTGTATGAAGGCGGGTAACGCAGAAGCGGCTCAGGCCTCGATGCAGTCGCACCGGAAAAGAGCAAGGAATGAAATCCTTGAGGTGCTTGAAGAAGATCAAGACTCTATGTAAACGAAGTACGGGAGGACATTTGGAGAGGATACGTCTATGAAATGTATAGTAGCCCCTGACTCTTATAAAGGCAGTTTATCTGCTGTTGAAGTTGCCCGGAGTATGGAAGAAGGCATTAAACAGGTGTTTCCTTCCTGTGAGGTCCGTTCATTTCCGCTTGCAGATGGAGGAGAGGGTACGGTTGAGTCCCTTGTGAAGAGCACGGGTGGAAAGCTTCAAACAAACGAAGTGACCGGACCCCTTGGTGGAAAAGTCCAAGCGGCTTGGGGCATTCTGGGAGACGGGGAGACGGCTGTCATAGAAATGGCCGCAGCTTCCGGTATTACACTCCTTGCCGAAGAAGATTTGAATCCCTATGAAACAACGACATACGGCACGGGTGAACTGATTAAAAAAGCGCTGGATTACGGAGTAAAGAAAGTAATCCTCGGCATAGGCGGCAGTGCCACTAATGACGGCGGCGCGGGTATGGCTGCCGCACTTGGAGCAGAGCTGCTGGATAGGGAAGGGCGCCTGCTGCCTAATGGAGGGAAAGCACTTTTGGATCTCCATGAAATCAGGACGGATCAATTGGACAAAAGGATTTTTTCTACTCTGTTCATAACCGCCTGTGATGTTGAAAATCCACTGTGTGGACCTGAAGGGGCTTCGGCTGTTTTCGGCCCTCAAAAGGGAGCCACGCCGGAGATGGTAGAAGTACTGGACCAGGCGTTACATCATTATGGAATGCAGATTCACAAATATCTCAATAAGGATATCAGGCATGAAAAAGGGGCTGGGGCAGCCGGAGGCCTGGGAGCTGGTTTGATGGCGTTCTTAAACGCTGAATTAAAGCCGGGCATTGAAATCGTTCTGGATAGTATTGATTTCAACGCTGAACTGGAAGGTGCGGATTTCGTACTTACCGGGGAAGGGAAAACAGATCGCCAGACGTTATTCGGCAAGGCTCCTATGGGCGTAGGAATGAGAGCAAAACAGTTTAACGTTCCTGTCTTTTGTATAGCTGGGAGTTTGAGCGATGGTTATGCGCTTCTTGAAGAAAAAGGCATTCAAGCCTTTTTCAGTATTGCCCACGCGCCC
Organism: Halobacillus sp. AWH4_228; assembly: GCF_056158365.1. Lineage (NCBI taxonomy): Bacteria > Bacillati > Bacillota > Bacilli > Caryophanales > Bacillaceae > Halobacillus > Halobacillus sp. AWH4_228. The sequence goes on from NZ_JBSWTE010000001.1 coordinate 1,809,644, forward strand.
TCCACTCTCGATTATTTAAGTGAACATGCTGGTCCTCTTGTTGAGGAAACCGCAAAAAACATCATGAATGTTTACAAAACGGTCTATAAATATAAGACCGCTTCTGCAATATCAAGCGTCTGATCCCCTTGAAGATCTCTTCCTGAGCCAAAAGGAAGAGATCTTTTGTATGCGCTTCCTGTTTTTGCGAAGGGTTTGGAAGGTATAACAGAACTAAGGAAAAGGAGGATTTACTGTGTATTACGCAGGCATTGACTTATCAGGTCCGAGCAATCATGCCGATACGGTCGTGATGATTTTTGAGGACAGGAAAGATGCACTGATTTTCAAAGAAAAAGTTACTCCGGCCAGTGACGGGGACATTATAGATACACTGAGCAGGCTGGCATCAGAGGGGAAGGTTGTGGTCGGAATCGATGCGCCACTGTCTTATCAGGATGGTGGGGGCGATCGCATGAGAGACCGTTCTTTACGGCAGTTCCTTATGGGAGAAGGAGGACGATCCTCCTCCATTATGACTCCGACTATGACACGAATGGTGTACCTGACTCTGAGGGGGATTCGGTTATCAAGAGAGCTTTCCCATTTGGATACGCCGTATGATATTCAAGTCGTTGAAGTCCATCCCGGTGCAGCTGTTCTGACACGGGTGGATGACGCAGACCATTTTCTTTCGTACAAAAAAGACCGCTCTATCCGAAAAGAAGTGCTGGATTGGTTGAGGGATCACATGAATATGCTCGATATTCCGGAAGAATCACTCGAACATGTCCATACGCTGGATGCCTGCGGATCTGCTCTTGCCGCATGGGGATGGAATGACTCAAAATTGGTATCTCCCTGGAGCTATCAAGCCGAACCGCCACTGCACCCTTATGACTTCTGCTGTTAAAATCCGCCCGCTTGGAAAAAACGGTATGGATAAAAATAAGCAGGATCCGCCGAAACAATATACGACGGATCCTGCTTATTTTTCAGGAATTCTTTCACAGGCAAAGGATATAGTCTCCTCGGTCTGTTTTATACAATTCCAATATAGGACATCAAAATTCCTACTACTGTTGCCACAAACGGAATGAGCAGAGCAACGATGAAGATATCTTTATAGGAATCTTTGTGGGTTAAGCCTGTAATCGCAAATACAGTCAATAGGGCACCGTTATGCGGAAGAATCGAAGCTCCGGATGCAATGGCTGTAATCCGGTGAAGGATTTCCGGGTTCATTCCCATCTCCATCGCCTGCTGGTAATAGTCAGATCCGAGAGCATTCAAGGTAATGTTCATTCCCCCTGATGCGGATCCGGTGATCATCGCCAGCACCTGAGTAGCTAACGCATCTGAAATGACAAGGCCGCCTTTGATGTTCAATAACGCTTCTTTAATCGCTGGAAAAGCAGGGGAAGCCTGAACGACTGCTCCAAATCCAACGGCTGCACCTGTATTCACAACGGCAGTTACAGCGCCTTTGGCTCCATCATTCAATGCTGTGATGAACTCGTGGAATGCTTTCCAATTCAAGATAATCGTTAGAATAATTCCGATGAATAAAGCAATCAGCATTTCTACGTTGAAGATGTTAATCAAAAGGACTACACAGAGAAGCGGCAGGAAGGATAAAAAGACGCTGGGATCGTTCCCGGAACTCTCGGTTCCAACCTTATTCTGCGGCTCTGTAAAGCCTTCTCCGGCTTTCGTCAGTTTATTCGCCCGGTAGGAAAGATAAAAGTATCCGCCGACAGCCATAATCAATCCGGTGACAATACCGATGATCGGCGCAGCCATCATCGTTGTATCAAAGTATTCGGTAGGAATATAGTTCTGGACCTGAGCTGTACCGGGTAGAGCAGTCATTGTAAAGGTGAACGCACCAAGCACAATCGTTCCTGGAATGACTTTCCGACTGATATCGGCTTCTCTGAACAAGTTAATAGCCAGAGGATACATAACAAAGACGACAACAAATAGACTCACACCGCCGTAAGTTAGGATGGCAGCACCTAAAAGGACCCCTAAAATCGCCCGCTCTTTTCCGACAATTCTGGATAAAAAGCTGGCTACTTTCCGGGCACTCCCTGTTACTTCCATAAGTTTTCCGAAGACCGCCCCAAACAGGAAGATGGGGAAGAAGTCTCTCGCAAATGAAGCAAACCCACTCATGAAGTCAGATGTGAATGCATCCAGAATATTCATGCCTGATAGAATCGCTACGATGGAAGCAGCAATTGGGGCAATCCATAGTATGGACCAGCCTAAGTACGCCATGATCATTAAAGAGACAAGTCCTATGATAATAGCAAACATGGTATTACCTCCTTTTGGTAATTATTATAAGTAGAATTGCGTTTGACAAAACTCGACAATATTTTGCAACAAGAAATATCTTACTCTCACGCATTACAGTAATCAATAGAAATAGAAAGATAGAGAATTCATGCATTTTTCGGGGAAAAACGAATATTCCGCATAATTCGTAATGCATGAAATGGAAATTGTTTTTGGGTACAATCGAATTTGAGTTAAAAGCAGCAGCTCATCAAGAACATACATGAGAGAGGTTGATAGACATGGTTGAAAACAAAGTTGTATTTATTACAGGAGCAGCTCAGGGAATCGGGTACCAAATCGGAAAAGTCTTTGCAGAAAACGGTGCAAAAGTCGTCTTGTCTGATATTAATGAAGACGGTGTACAAGAAGCCGCAAAGTCGCTGACCGAGCAGAACTTAACGGCTATGGGGGTAAAAGCGGATGTTACGAGCGAAGACGAAATCAATGCCGCTATTAACCAGACGGTTGAAACCTATGGCCGCATTGACGTACTTATCAATAACGCAGGGCTTCAGCACGTATCTCCTCTTGAAGAATTCCCGACAGAAAAATTCAAGTTGATGCAGGACATCATGCTGACAGCACCATTCATCGCAACGAAAGCGGTCTTCCCGATTATGAAGGAGCAGGGGCAGGGACGTATCCTGAACATGGCTTCCATTAACGGTGTCATCGGATTCTCTGGTAAAGCCGCTTACAATAGTGCCAAGCACGGAGTCATCGGCTTGACGAAAGTAAGTGCCCTTGAAGGTGCAGAACATGGCATCACAGTTAACGCTGTAGCCCCTGGGTATGTAGATACACCACTTGTACGTGGTCAATTGAAGGATCTTGCCAAATCCCGTGGCGTGGAACTGGAAAAGGTGTTGGAGGAAGTTATTTATCCACTAGTTCCTCAAAAACGCCTGCTTCAAGTAGAAGAAATTGCAGACTACTCTATGTTCCTTGCCAGTGACAAGGCGAAGAGTGTAACAGGCCAAACCGTTCTTATTGATGGTGGATATACAGCTCAGTAAGTAAACGGAAATGATTGATAACATATAAAAGGAACCGTTCATTGAATAAAATGAACGGTTCCTTTTTATGTAGAAATAGACGGCTGTGAAATGAAGGATCCATCAACCCCGAAGCTGGTTGACGGCTGATCTTTCCGTTTCCCGGTGGGTGGCGCTGCTGTTTTTCTTTGATTCCTGTACGATGATGACAGCCGTAATGACGAGGCCGACCCCTGCGTACTGCCAAAAGGTCAACTGCTCCCGAAAGACGAGAAAACCCATGAGTGTGGCGACCACTGGTTCAATGGTAGCGATAATGGAGGCCTTGCTCGATTCTATGAAACTCAAACCTTTCGTGTATAGAATAAACGGAAGCATCGTAGATAAGAGCCCCAGCCCCAGTACATAGAGCCATGTGGATACGGTTGAAAATAAAGAAGCCTCATTCCAAAGGCCGCTGAATGGCACGATAGCGATTGATGCGAATACAAACGCATAAAAGATAACCGTCAGTGAATCATAGTGCACAAGGGCAAACTTCCCGAAAATACTGTATAACGCATAAAAGAATCCTGATCCAAGTCCAAGAATCAGTCCATACATGGAAATGGATTGTTCCGAATGTGGAACGATGCCGACGACAAGGGCACAGCCTGTAAAGGTAATCAAAAGAGCAGAGACTTTCCGCAACGTCAATGATTCTTTGAAAATCAGCCGTGAAAGCATTGTGACAAACGCCGGAGCTGTGTAGAGAAGGATGGATGCTACAGAAATAGACGTTTCCTCAATCGCACTGAACAAGCACCAGTTAAAGAGGACGATACTGATGATCCCCGTCCCGATAAAGTATCGGCTGTCGCCTGCTTTTATTTTAAAGAAGCGGCGGTCTTTTGATAATAGGTAAATCCCCAGAAGCAGGCTGGCTGATAAAACCCTCAGCGACACGACTTGTGCAGGAGTGAACCCGATGCTGTACAAATACGTGACGAAAAAACCGATCATTCCCCATAAAGCGGCGCCTGTACCGATTGAAAAAAGAGCAGACTTTTGACTCATTGTGACTTCCTCCATACGATTTGATATATGGAATGCTATCAGAATATGGAAGGATTGGATAGATTCTGTTCCTTCTTTTCTAAAAAAACGGCGTCTGTATGGACGATGATGCAAAGATTGCCGAGACCTGCACAGAACGGCTGACCCGTAAGCGGATCAGCCGTTTTCCTGTATAAAGGACCCGGGTGTTTATAAAGAGGAACGGAGCAGAGTAGACGAATTATGAACATACAGGGGAGGTTTGGAAGGAGAAATGTGTGCATGATGGATGAATAGGGTGACCTAAAAGAATAGGAGCAAGGAACCCGGTGTAAAGTCTCTTTTTGGTCATTTTTTCCTCATGTTATACTATCCTCTTCATTACTTAAGGGGAAAATGGAGATCAAACCATTAGAACCTTTCCCCCATGACCTAGACGATTACAAGAGGAGACATGACCATGCAGACGATTTACTACGGAGGAAATATTCTTACTATGGAAGAGGAAAATACGTTTGTCGAATCGATTTTAATCGAGGATGGATGGATTAAACGTAAGGGCGCACTTCAGGAAATCGAGAAGGAAGCACATCCATCAGAGGTGGAAAAAGTGGACTTGAAAGGGAAAACGTTAATGCCTTCGTTTATTGACCCCCACGGGCATATCTCTTTTGTAGGTCCGGTTTCCCGGATGGCAGATCTGAGCGGCTGCGAAAACTTTGAAGATGTCAAGCGCACGCTTCGTCAATACATAGAGCAGCAGGAAGACGAACAAGACGGAGTGATTATTGGGTTTGGCTATGATCACACGATATTGGATGAGGGACACCACCCTGCCAAGGATATCCTGAACGAGGTCACAGATCGACCTCTCTTTGTTTTTCACGCTTCCGCTCACATGGGTTGTGCTAACGACGCTCTTCTGCAAATGGCAGGCGTTGATTCCGAAACGGAGGAAGTCGAAGGTGGAACCATTGGCCGGATGGCAGAAAGTATGGAACCAAACGGATATTTTGAGGAAACAAGTCTTTCATTAATTCAACCGTATCTGCAACAAGGGATGGAAATGGATGCTTTGAAGATGGTGGAAGAAGGACAGAACGTTTATATACAGAATGGGATAACAACTGTGCAGGATGGAGCCGCCTCTCAGCAGTTCGTCGAGTTGTGTAAAGCCTTAGCTGAAGAGGACCGACTGCTTATTGATGTCGTATCCTACCCTCTTATGGACACCAATCCGAATGAGATCTTTGCATCCAACCCTCTTTATGCGAAGCAATACCATAAACGCTTGAAGCTTGGTGGATACAAAATGTTCTTAGATGGCTCTCCGCAGGGGAAAACAGCCTGGCTTACGGAACCTTATGAAGGAGAGGAAACGTATAGAGGCAGTGCCTGGTACAGCGATGAGCAGGTGAAGCAGTTTACAAAACAGGCGGTTCAAGACGATGTTCAATTGTTAACTCACTGCAATGGAGATGCAGCAGCCGATCAGCTGCTGAGAAGCTATAAAGCTTCTGTAGAAGAAACGGAAGATCCGGAGAAAGATGTGCTCAGACCGGTCATGATTCACTGCCAGACCGTCCGTGATGATCAGCTGGATGAAATGAAGAAGATTGGAATGATCCCCTCTATGTTTGTTGATCATACGTATTACTGGGGAGATGTCCACTTGAAAAACCTCGGTGAAGAGCGGGGAAACCGGATCAGTCCGGCTAAATCAGCCATAAAGAAAGGTCTTCCTGTCAATTTCCATCAGGACGCTCCTGTTATCAAGCCGAACATGCTTCAAACGATCTGGAGTGCTGTGAATAGAAAAACGAGAACAGGAGTAACGATTGGAGCAGAACAGCGTACGACCGTGTATGAAGCTCTTCAAGCCGTTACGATTCATGCCGCCTATCAATATGGAGAAGAAGAGACAAAAGGAAGCCTTCATGCAGGGAAGCTAGCTGATTTGGTCATCCTTGATCAGAGCCCCTTCCAAGTAGACCCCATGCAGATCAAAGAAATACAGATTGAAGAAACAATTAAGGAAGGACGCACCTTATACAAAAGGGAAGAAAACCAGGGGAATCCAAATGCATTGTGAGCCCTGCCGTTTTCGTTTTAATAAAGCCGCCTGTCCAAGTAGGACAGGCGTTTTTTTTGCTTAGGCTTTTGTTTTATACGATGTTATATGATCCTGCAGCGTGTCATCACTGCCGAATAGGAAGTGTTTCTTCATATCTGGTGAATACGTGGAGTTTACAGCTGTGCGTCCGACAGTTTCGACTACTTCACGAAGCATAGCCGGAGACGCTCCACAGCAGAGTCCCAGGTAGTTCACACCGATACCGTGAGCTTCCTTAGCCCATTCCGCCAGTTCATAGCGGTTCGTATAGAGCGGGTCGAGAGATGTTGGGAACGTTGTTTCCGTTGGGAGCGTGCAGGCACAGCCACCGTCCGGCAGGTTGAAGAAAGTAGGATGCTCCTCCGTTGTCCGGTAAGGGATTGGAAGGGCCCCAACATAACCGTCCACGGTTTTACGGATTTTCTCAACGTACGGCTGCATCGTTGCCGGACCGCGGAAACAGTTCATTCCTACAACGAGCGCCCCTTTTTCTTCTAATAAGCGGCAGGCCTCTTCGACTTCATAGCCATCCCGCAAGACGTTCTCCCCCATCAGACCGAATGTGATGACAGCAGGGAGGTCCTGCTTTTGAATTTCTTCAAGAGCAATCAGAGCTTCTTCATAGTAGTAGAAGGTTTCACCATTCACGAAATCTACACCTTCCTCTTTACACCAGCCGATCATCTCTGCAAACATGCTCCTTGTTTTCTCAACAGCTTCAGGATCATCCGGATTGAACAGGTTGGTATTGGAAACGTTCCCAGCCACAAGAGCTTCTTCCTCTGGATGCTCTTGAGCCACCTCTTTAGCCAGACGAATTGCCTGACGGTTGAGCGGTTCCAGTAATTCTTCTTTTCCAATAATTCTCATTTTTTCGCGGTGACCGTTATACGTGAATGCTAACACAACGTCGGAGCCCGCAAGCATATAGTCTCGATAAGTCTGTTTGAGTGCCTCCGGGTTATCCAGCGCTACTTCCGGTACGAAGGATCCAGCTTGTAAATAGCCGCGGCGCTCCAATTCAAACAAGTAACCTTCTCCACAAATGACGGGTCCATCCTGTAACCTCTGCTCTAATGATCGTTTCATTTCACAACAACCTTTCCATTTGGTATTGAATAAATATATTAGAAAGCTCATCCTTCTAAAGGAATATGCTGACTCACAGATTCTGATGGAGCTCTTTTTAACAGAAGAAGTGGTGTATATTTCCATTAAAAAAAGACCTCCTTTGATAAGGGGCCTTCCATTTATCTAAGACTCCTTATCTTCAAGGCAGTATAACTGCCTTCTGGATTTAGCACCGTGCCAATGGCTGGTTGCTGAGGTATCAAAGGGCCAGTCCCTACACCTCTCTGGATAAGTTCGTATGTAATTTTTAAAGCAGCTGATCCGTTTGATCAACGTGTATCCTTTCGCTTGCGTTATACATTACAGGAAAATATAGTGAGAATCAATAGAATTTTCGGAAAAAATACACCGGTATTTAAAAGCGGAAGTTAAGAAGGCAGCGCCGTTTCGACGATAATGGGAAAATGAACGTAGACTTATAGGTGGAGGGGTTCTCTTCATTATGAAACTTTATACAAGGCATTTCGTAGTCCCTTATAGAAGGTTTTGTATGGGGGAGCAGGCGATGTGTTCTGTCTTAACAGGAATGGTTTTTCTGTCTTAGGGATTGTGGTGGGAAGTGCGTAAAAAATGGAGGTTGGTAGAATGAACGTTTATGTCTATGCTTTAGATACCTTGGCAGACTGGGAACTTGGCTATGTAACCGCTGAGTTGAACTCGGGGCAGTACTTTAAAAGAAGACGGGAAGATGTTTCACTTCAGGTGGCAGGGGCAGGAAAAGAAACAATTACGACAAAAGGAGGGATGAGGATTACACCTGATATAACCACGGATGAGATCCTCCTTTCTCCTTCGACCGTTTTGCTGCTGCCCGGAGCAGATACGTGGAACCGATGTATCCATCAACCCATCATACATAAAGCAGCGAAGCTTCTGGACTGTGGGGCGACGGTTGCTGCCATTTGTGGGGCCACACCGATGCTTGCTGAAGCCGGTTTGTTAAACATTCGTTTCCATAACAGCAACAGTCTTGAATATCTTTATATGGTCCGTCCGAACTATGATGGGGAGGCGTATTACAAGGACATAAAGGCCGTAGCGGATCAGAACCTTATAACAGCCAGCTCTGCAGGAGCCCTTTTATTTGCGAATCTTATACTTAAGCACTTGGACGTTTTTTCGGAAAGAACCCTGGAAGCGTGGTATACGTACTTCAACACAGGTGATCCCCGGTACTTTTACATATTGATGGAAACCTTAGAGAAATAGATTCAATAGAAGATGAAAGTGTTGTCTCAAGGTGGGAGAGGAGGAGAGCATGGACAAAGCAATCCATTTTCTATTCATCATTCTTATCTTTATTGTGTATCATGTCGTATCATTCGGAGATACTCCCGCTCCTTTTGGGGTAGGCGTCAAAGAGTTGGGAGATCAGACAACGAGGGTCGAAGAATATAATTGGAGAGGAAGCACCGTTCATCAAACTGTTATAAGCTGGAAGTCGCTGGAGGACAAGCCGGAAGAACTGACGTATCTCTGGGTGAATGAAAAACAATTAAGACAAATGTATGCGGCCTTCCTTTCTTATGTCCTGCTATTGTTCTATTTCCCTCTATCTAAACTTATAAGATTGAAATCCAGCATCAAAGAGAAGGATACGAGTCTGAATCCTTTTTGGAAGGGAGTTTTATTTATACTGGGTACAGGCGTCTACACAGCCGTATTGATCACCGGCATTGTGCAATACCAAGAGCTGTTGGATGAAACCACTCGCTTACTAGCTGAACTGGAGCCACTAATGCATCAGGATGAGTGAAGGGATTTCAGATTACATCACGAAAAAAAAGGGAGCACGATAAAAGTGGCTCCCTTTTCTTTGTTCAATGAGAGGGTCGATCTATACGTTTACTCTGTCACCCTGGTGACCTTGCTGATCTGCATAGGTTCCTCCTGCAGCGGAAGGCCTTTTTCGACACTCCCTACATCACATAGTGGAATGAAACTGGTTGTCCCAGGTACAAGTAGATCATCGATTTCAAGAACATAGTCTTCCAGTCCTCGATACCTGCCGACAAAAATGCCTGCTCCTTCTTCTACGAAGAAAGTGATGCCAATCGTATCTCCGCAGCGGAAACGGCTGGAGATGAGATTAGCTAGTCCAGTAACACAGCAGCTGCAGGTGATTACATCCACATCGGGATGAGAATCCTTTTTACACGGTTTATGATTCATACCATACACCTCCTGAATATCAAGATAGTACATTCTATGACAGGATATGAACTATGGTATAGATGAATATCACAGTCGCTGAAAAGATAGAGAAGCAGATGGGTTTTCTATTATTTTTACTAAGGCAGCCGGAATAATACAGACCGAATTATACATGTAGGTAAAGCATTCCCCATTCGATGATGAAACGTAAACCTCGTTCTTTGCTGAAGTTACCCATGGTCGAAGTTCATTTCGTTTTCAATTCGGCTTTTGTTGATGAATCGTATAAGGCCACAACCCCCTCAGAATCCACACCTCCAAAAAATCATCGATTTCGTTCAGGAACAGTGCCTGTCATCAGGTTCAGGAAAGAGGATGATTTCCATAGAGGGGATCGGTTGGGATCTAGGATAGGATGTATAAGAAAGAAAGACTTTTCAAAGGAAATGATTGAAAAGTCTTTCTTTTTTCATAAGCGTTTAAAACTCTTTTTTCAGCGGGAATCGGGGGAAAAGGTTATTCATGAATTGAAGTTTAAAAACAGCGGGGTGATGGGATAATGAGTCCGGAACAAATAGGTTTTGCGCTATTATACATTGGTGTATTTCTTATCATCGGGAAGATTATCAGAGTAAAAGTGAAAATATTTCAGGATCTTTTTCTGCCGGCATCGATTATCGGCGGCTTTATAGCTTTATTATTAGGTCCGCAGGTGCTTGGGAAAATTGCAGCCCAATTTGTGGCAGAAGGGCATTTCTTAACGAACGGCATTATGACAGATACGATTATCCAGGTTTGGTCAGCCCTTCCAGGGTTAATGATTAACGTAGTATTTGCTTCTCTCTTCTTGGGAGCGGCTATGCCTAAATTGAAAGACGTGTGGACCTACGGCGGCCCTCAGCTTGCCTTTGGCTGGGCCGTCGGGTGGGGACAGTATGTCATCGGCTTGTTAGTCGTACTGCTGATTTTAACACCCTTTTTCGATATTCCAGCGATGGCCGGTGCTCTTATTGAAGTGGCTTTTGAAGGAGGACACGGTACAGCGGCGGGAATGGCAAGTACATTTGAAGAGCTAGGTTTTTCAGAAGCCTTCGATTTAGCGATCGGCCTGGCCACTGTGGGTGTTTTATCAGGGGTCATCTTTGGTATTATCTTGATTAACTGGGCGGTCCGGAACAACAAGACCGAGGTCATCAAGGATGTTGATGGATTTTCTGAACTGCGGAAGAGCGGCATTATGGAATATCAGAATCGTGAACCTGCCGGGAAAATGACTCTCCGCCCTGAATCCATCGAGCCGTTATCCTTCCACCTCTCCATCATAATGGTCGCCATTCTGATTGGCTGGGGTATTTTACAAGGGCTGATCGGACTTGAAAGCATCACGATTGCCAATTGGACAGGATCAAGCTTCATGACATACATTCCATTGTTTCCGGTTGCTATGTTCGGCGGCATTATCATTCAGATTTTCTTTAACAAAAATGATAAATACAATTTGATTGATCGGAGAATGGTGAACCGCATCCAGGGGCTGGCTCTGGACTTGTTAATTATCTCAGCCATCGCAACGGTTTCCCTGGAAGTGATCGGGGACTATCTTGTGCCTTTCTTAATTTTGGCTGTGGCCGGGATTTCATGGAACCTCTTCAGCTTTATTTTCCTTGCTCCCAAGATCATTCCAAATTACTGGTTTGAACGAGGGATCGGAGATTTTGGTCAATCCATGGGGGTGACGGCCACGGGCCTTCTATTGATGCGCATCGTCGATCCGGACAACGAGTCCCCGGCATTTGAAGCTTTCGGATATAAGCAGCTCGTTTATGAACCATTTTTAGGAGGTGGCCTCGTCACCGCACTTTCTGTCCCATTCATTGCCGGGGTCGGTCCGTGGGCCGGACTTATTCTCGCTTTATGCATGACGGCCCTGGGTATATTGGTCGGCATTTTCCATTTTGGGAAACAAAAAAATCAAGAGTAGACAAGGAAGCTGCTTAAACGCAGCTTCTTTTTTTCGTCAACAACGTTTGATATGTTCTAAAATAAGGAATCATTTACTAAATTTTGAAACTGGATACCCCTGGTGTTCGTAGAGTCAGGAAAGAAGGAGAGGTGGAGGTTGTTTCATGATCAAAAAGGTTTCCATTGTCTTTGCTGTTCTTTTTTTTACTGCAGGATGCACATCTTCCCAGTCTTCTTTAGACCATGAAGAAAATACCACAACGAAAGATGATGTATCGAAAGTGCTCGCGCAGCTGTTCACAGGACCGGGAGAAGAGGTTAAGGAGTTGTATGAAGAAGGCAGTTATGAAAAGGTTCATGCCTATTATACGGAGCAGTTCGCACCCTATTTAACGGAGGATTATATGGATCAGGCGATGAAGACGAATCTGCTTACAAGGTATCACCAACAAGCGTACAGCAGTGAAGTGAAGATGGAAGTAGAAAATAAAGACATCCAGCAAAGCGACGTAGCAACAGATTATATTTTTGATTACCAGGTGAATGTAGATAATGGTGAAACGGCTGATGTTCGTGGGAGAGTAAACACAAATGAAGATGGGGAAATCACTCGGATCTATTTTACGGAGGGCCAGGCATTGAGGCATGCTTTTGATACCGTGGAAAAAACATCGGACGGATTATATGAGTATGACCATTCAAGTCTGGAGACCCGTTCTTCTGATGAATCGTTTCAGCCCCAATTCCCTCAAGTGATGCCTTATGAGGTGCATGGTGTCGAAATAAAAGCTGGAACGAAGGAAGATAAAGATACTCTTTTAGTGTTTATTTTTCATGGTGAGTCGGGAGAATCCATGACATTGACCACGATGAAAGAGGGAGATCTTCCATTGGAGGGCATGGAAACGGAAGAGATTGCTGTTGGTGATGGTACAGGAAAGTATGCCGTGGATAACAACACAAAATATTTGAAATGGACGGCAGAAGCTATCACCTATAAACTCGAAAGTCGTCTGGAGCAGTTATCTAAAGATACCCTCGTTTTAGTAGCGGAGTCTTTTGAATAAGTGGAAGCTCATGTCTATTTATGTGGAGGTTAAAGCGTTTTATAACCACAAGAGTCCGCTGTTCCCTTCCAAGCATTAAAAAGGTGGTGCTGAAAAAATGAACAAGGACATCATGCTATGCCCTGACTGTGTCCGAAAACTTAAAGCGGGATACATATTCTCTCCGCGGAAGATTTGCTGGTCAGAATCGCCTGATTCGATTGTTATGGATTTTGGTAGTGAGGTTCTGGTAGAAAGTGCGCTTCTTAAAGTAAGGAAGATTCCAGCTCATAGGTGTGAAGCCTGTCAAAAGGTGATATTCGGCTATGAGCAGTAGAAATGACGGAGATGAACGGATTTTAAAAAGGCATCCTGAGAAAGAGGTGTAAAGGAAACCGCACGGGATTTTCTAAGGAACCTTGGATCGGCGCAGTCTTTTTCTGACTGCTGGTTGGTCACCTTGATTGATTATCCTTCAAATTCGATAAACCATACGACATCCTTTGTCCCTTCTCCAACAAAATGGTTTAATGAAAGAAAGGAAAGGGTGGGAGAACTGTGAATATTCTCATAAGTGAAGTAATATGGCCGGAGGGCGTGGAGATTCTTGAGAATCAAGGCCACGAAGTAACATACGATAAAGAATGGTATAAGAACAGAAGAGGGCTGCTGGAGCATCTTCGGGACGCTGATGCGTTGATTGTACGGAACCAGACCCAGGTGGATGAGGAGCTGTTGAGCTGTGCACCAAATCTTAAGGTCATCGGCCGGCTGGGCGTAGGTTTGGATAATATTGAACGGAACGAAGCGGAAAACCGGGGGATTTCTGTCATCTCAGCTAAAAACGCGAATGCCGTGTCTGTGGCGGAGTATGTGATGCAGGCGGTTCTCAGCGCCCGCCGCCCTCTGCATGAAGCCCATAAGAGTGTGACTGAAGGCAAGTGGGAAAGAAAGGTACATACCGGATTTGAAATAAGTGGAAAAACGCTCGGGTTCATTGGTCTGGGGGAGATTTCCCACAGGACAGCAAAACGGGCAAAGGCTTTCGGTATGAATGTGATCGGCTATGATCCTTTTCGTACTGAATATGATTATATGATTGACGAAACGGGCGTTGTGAAAAAAGAATGGGAAGACGTACTGAGGACGTCCGATTTTCTTTCCATTCACGTGCCATTCAATGCGGCCACGAAAAACCTTGTGGACAGAGAAGCCTTACGGATGATGAAACCTTCTGCCTGGGTCATCAATACCGCAAGGGGCGGCATTGTCGATGAGACTGCTCTGGCTGACACCTTACATGAAGGGCGTTTGGCAGGTGCTTTTCTCGATGTGCTGGAAAATGAACCTGTCCAACCTGAAAGCCCTATCCTCCATGCACCAGGCGTCAGGCTGACCCCTCACATCGCCGGTTTAACAGAAGAATCGCAGAAGAGGATTTCTGTTATGATTGCGGCGGAAGTGAATCAGGAACTTCAAGGCATCCCTTCTTTGTGCCGTGTATAGTTTTTAAGCTGTATTGACCACTTCTCTATCCTTCTGCTATAGTTTTACTAGTTATGAAGGGGAGTAGCTTTAACAGTAAAGTCATCATGACAGAGTTTCCACTCTCGGCTTTACTGGCGGCATACATGCTGCTGGCAGGACCTTTACCAATCAGGGTAAGGGTCTTTTTGTGTGCTTCTGTAAACGATACAGAAGCCTTCATCAGGAAGGGGAATAAAACATGGAATCTATTTGGATTGAATACGGGTGGACCCTGTTAATTTTAATCGGTCTTGAAGGTTTGTTATCTGCGGATAATGCTCTTGTTCTCGCCGTGATAGCTAAACATCTGCCGGAGGACCAGAAGAAACGGGCGATCAATTATGGAATTATCGGTGCTTTTGTTTTCCGTTTCAGTGCTTTATTTGCTATATCGTTCATCGCCAGTGTATGGCAGGTGCAGGCTCTTGGTGCCGCCTACCTGATCTACCTTGGTTTGAAAAATATTTTATCGAGGGAGAGTGACGATGAAGAAACAGCACAGGAAGGAAAAGGAAAGGGATTCTGGCCGACGGTTGTGAAAATCGGGTTTGCCGATCTGGTTTTCGCTATCGACTCCATCCTTGCTGCTGTGGCGCTGGCTCTTGCGCTTCCGGAATCCCCGCTGCCAGTAATCGGAGGCATGGACGGTGGTCAATTCATCGTGGTTATAACAGCAGGTATTGCTGGTTTGGTCTTGATTAAATTCGCTGCTTCCTGGTTCGTGAAGCTTTTAGAAACACGTCCAAGTTTGGAGACGACGGCTTATCTAATTGTTGCCTGGGTGGGGGTGAAACTTGCTGTCATAACGTTATCCCATAAGGATGTCGGTATACTGGATGAACATTTCGCTCATGGTCTTGTGTGGACGGTGATCTTCTGGACCCTTTTACTTGGTATCGCTGTCGGTGGCTGGTTCCTGTCTGGTCGTCACCTGAACAAAGCCTACGAAAAAAATGCTTCTTAATGAAAATGGATCCCATAGAAGGGGTCCATTTTTTTGCATTATCGGACAATTCTTACTTGTTATAAACCTATTGCGGCCCTTTTTTTCAACTGGTATCATTTATCCTTTAGTTCGAAACGGTAGCACATGAAACAGTGGATGAAAAGGAAGAGGGGTTTCAACATGATAAATATCTTATGGGGGTTAGGCGGAGTGAGTGTCGTCTTCATTCTGGCCCTGCTATTTTCAACAAATAGAAAAGCGATTCGCTGGAGAACCGTTGGCGCAGGTCTTCTGCTGCAGGTTTCTTTTGCCTTCCTGGTTTTCGCAACCAGTGGAGGGCAGAAACTACTCGGAGCCATGTCTTCCGGAGTAAGTAAGCTGATCGGATACACAGAGGAAGGAATCGGTTTCCTTTATGGACCGCTGATCAATCAGGAAGGGATGGGCATGCTGTTCGCCTTTCAAGTCCTGCCGACGATCATATTCTTCAGTTCTTTGATTGCTGTATTGTATCACCTTGGTATTATGCAGATCGTCATAAAGCTGATCGGAGGATTCCTGTCTAAAGTTCTCGGCACGACGAAGGTGGAAAGCATCAATGCTGCAGGGAACATTTTTGTCGGACAGACAGAGGCGCCGTTATTGATCCGTCCATTTATATCCAAAATTTCCAAATCGGAATTGTTTGCTGTGATGACTGGTGGATTCACCTCTATAGCCGGGTCAACGCTTGTAGGATATACACTTCTCGGTATTAACGTAGAGTATCTGCTGGCCGCTTCTTTTATGGCTGCACCGGCGGCCCTTGTGATGGCTAAATTGTTTCTTCCAGAGACTGAGCCGCGTTCGGAAGAGTTCTCTGATATCAACCCGGAAGACAGCGATACGTCGAACGTATTCGATGCTGTGGCAAACGGAGCGGTGACCGGTTTACGGCTGGCCTTGAATATCGGAGCGATCCTGCTGTCGTTCATCGCCCTTCTGGCCCTGTTGAACGGGATGGTCAGCTGGATCGGTGGTTTGTTCGGCTTTACGATTACCATTCAGCAGCTGCTTGGATATGTGCTGGCTCCTCTGGCATTCGTGATTGGTGTCCCTTGGGAAGAGGCTGTTAGAGCAGCTGGATTTATTGGGGAGAAAATCATGGCCAATGAATTTGTTGCGTTTTCCAGTCTTGGCGAAGCTAAAAATGAATTAAGTGCGAAGGCAGAGATTGTGACGACCTTTGCATTAACGGGCTTTGGCAGCCTGTCTGGTATCGGCGTACAGATCGGCGCCCTTGGCGGCCTTGCTCCTGACAGGAGGAAAGACGTAGCCAACCTGGGTCTTAAAGCTGTCGCTGCCGCAACACTGGCCAACTTCCTGTCAGCCAGTATTGCTGGAATGTTTCTGTTATAAGACGAAAGCACCTGAGATGCTCAGGTGTTTTTTTGTGTGCTCTGTTCGAACATCCGTACGTTTATCTTTTTATGGAAAAGGCAAAGGAGGAAGGACTACAGATTACAATTGGAGGAGTATTCGTGAAGAGAAGTCTTTTAATTATTCTGGCTGCTATAGATATTCTATACATGCTTACCATCATTTTCAGATATGATTTCACCTTTGAAGGGGCAATTAATCTATTGTTCGGCTTTGCCTTCGCTGCAGGCATCGTTGTTTCTGCTCTCTTCATATTTCAGGCCCAGTATAAAAAAGGGTTTCATCCCATATTATCTATATTCGTACTGGCTATGAGTGCCGCGTCCTTAGCATGGCTCGCCTTTTTCAACTTTCTAGCAGACTTCATATCCTGAAGCATACCCGGGGGCACTCCCCGGGTATTTGGTATGGTACGATTGTTATCGTAAACTTTTCTGCCGGAAAAGATAAAACCTGCCCTCCCGGGTAGACTGGATGTACAAAGAGTTCTGCTTCATTAAATTGCAGAATACTTGGAATGATTTAAAAATCAGGGTTGTTTTCGCTATAATAGAACCATAGACAAGAGAGGGTGTTGGTATGAATCCATTGGAAACACGAATGAAATTTCGAAGTCAGGAGTTGACTGGAACAACTTCCGGCTTGTGTGAACAGTATATACAAACCAATCTGGTAACGCTCCCGAAAGCCTACGCTTTCGATTTTCTTTTATTCTGTATGAGAAACCCAAAACCATGTCCGGTTGTGGAAGTTATGGAAGCGGGGGTGACGAATCCGGCTTCCGCAGATGCGGATATCCGCACCGATCTCCCGCGCTATCGGATTTATAGAAACGGCTTCTTTTCAGAGGAAGTCCTGGATTTGAACGAAGTCTGGCAGGATGACTTTGTTACTTTTCTCATTGGATGTTCCTTTACCTTTGAACAGGCCCTTCTTGACGGGGGGATTCCTCTGCTCCATCAAGACCAGAACAAAGTCGTCCCAATGTTTGATACGAATATTCCCCTTAAAGAAGCAGGCATCTTCAAAGGTGACATGGTTGTAAGTATGCGTGCCGTTCCGAATCATTTAGTCGATCAGGCTTTGGAAATCTCCCAGCAATTTGAATCTTCCCACGGTGAGCCTGTCCATATCGGTTCTCCGGAGCAGATCGGAATCGACGACATTCAACAACCGGATTATGGTGAAGCTGTTACCTTCGACAGGGATGAAATGACACCGGTATTCTGGGCATGCGGCGTAACTCCGCAGAATGCCGCCCTTCAGGCACAGCCTTCGATTATGATAACCCATGCGCCCGGACACATGCTTATTACAGACGAAAAAGATCCAAATTATTCCTGATGTGGGAAGGGGAGGTGTGTACCATGGGAAGGAAAGTGATTCTCGACTGTGACCCCGGCCATGATGATGCCATATCGATTATTTTAGCAGCTTCTCAAATAAGTCCGCTTCAAATCGAAGCGATAACGACCGTGGGCGGAAATGTAGAAGTGGAGAAATGTACATCCAATGCTTTACATGTTTGTGGAATGATAGGACTGGACGTTCCAGTGGCTGAGGGAGCGGCAAAACCTTTAACAGGCGGTCCGGTGACAGCAGGAGATTTTCATGGGAAATCGGGGCTTGACGGTCCCGAACTTCCAACCGTTCCGACAAAAGAGCCGGTTGAACAGCATGCGGTGGACTTGATTATTGAAAAAGCTCTTCAATCAGAACAGAAAATCACGCTCGTCCCGACAGGTCCTTTGACAAATATTGCCTCAGCTCTCATCAAGGAGCCCGGGATTAAGAACAATATTGAGGAAATCGTCTTGATGGGCGGGGGAACGTTCGGGAACTGGACGCCAGCGGCCGAATTTAATATATGGGTGGATGCAGAAGCGGCTGAGCACGTATTCAAAAGCGGCATTCCGATTACGATGTTTGGTCTTGATGTGACACATCAAGCACTCGCCGACCGGGATATTATGGACAGGGTTGCAGCTGTCGATCACCCCGCTGCCCAATTTGTTTTTGAGCTTCTGGAATTCTTTTCGAAAACGTATAAAGATGTCTTTAACTTTGAAGCCGGACCCATTCATGACGCGTGTACAGCTATGTACCTTATAGAACCAGACATCTTCGAATGCAGGCATGTGCATGTGGACGTGGAGACAAGAGGAGAATATACTACGGGTATGACAAGTGTCGATCTCCTTGGTGTAACGAAAAAAGAACCGAATGTCCATTTTGCTGTTCATTTGGACAAGGAAAAGTTCTGGAATGTTTTTGAAAAAGCTTTGCGCTCCTACATCGACTAACCGCTATATTTTTATAAGTGCATTGAATATTCTGATAAATAACCTTATCCTTGAGATAAGGTTATTTTTTGGCCTTAACATACTGACTGGTAGGTATAATAAAGGAGGAGGAGTCCATGCAGTACGTTGAAACGGTAACAGGACCGATCAAGGCGGACAAGCTTGGCAAAACATTGATTCATGAACACTTTTTCTTTGGGTATCCTGGTTTCCAAGGGGACCTGACCCTTGGAGGGTTTGATTTTGAAGAGAAAAAACAACAGGGCCTTAAAGTGGCCGAATTGATGCAGACGCAGGGGGTTGAAACGGTCGTCGATCCTACTCCGAATGAATGCGGACGTCATGTAGAACTGCTCAGAGCCGTTTCTGAAGCGAGCGGCCTGAACATTATTTGTGCCACCGGTTATTACTATGAAGGGGAAGGGGCCACCCCTTACTTTAAGTTCCGTCAGCAGCTTGGAACAGCTGAAGAGGAAATCTATCAATTATTCAAAGCAGAAATAACCGGAGGGATAGAAGGAACCGGTATTAAACCGGGCATCATCAAGCTGGCTTCGAGCAAAGGGGAAATTACGGAGTATGAGCGCATGTTTTTCCGGGCAGCGGTACGAGTGCAGAAAGAAACAGGCATCGTTCTTTTAACCCATACGCAGGAGGGAACCATGGGACCGGAACAGGCAGCTTTCCTAAAGGAAGAAGGAGCTGATCCTAAAAAGGTTGTGATCGGCCACATGTGTGGAACGACAGATATTACGGAACATCTGCAGGTGCTGAAGCACGGAGTCAATCTTGCGATGGATCGTTGGGGCCTTCAGGGAATAGTCGGCGCCCCTTCGGATGAGCAGCGGACAATTGTTTTAAAGGCTCTTCTTGGATCAGGGTATGAAGACCAGCTGTTTCTTTCCCATGATACGGTCAACGTCTGGTGGGGCCGGGACCCGGTTATGCCTGATCCCCTGAAGGATCTCCTGAAAAACTGGAAGCCGGACTATTTATTCCAGCATATTCTTCCTGGTCTACTGGAGGAGGGAGCCGTAACCAGCGGGCAGCTGGAGCAGATCTTTTCCAGAAATCCCGCCAGGCTTTTTGGACAAACCTATGAACCTCAGCCGGAACAAAGGCAGTCACAGGCAGAATGGATGTAAAAGAAGGAAGGATTATGGACCTGACACAGTCAGGTCTTTTATTTATTTGGCTCTCTTATTGCTTGGTGTTGTTATTTAACATGTGAGCTCCTATCACCCCTTTCTGTCATGGGATTGTAGGAGGCGGCCTTGGGAATGACTCCCTTTCCGCGGGGTACCGTGAGCCTCCTCAAACTTCGTTTCCCGCGGAAAGCGGACGGTTTTCCCTGCCATCCCATGCTCTGAGTAAACAACGGACCGGAACCTAATTCCAGACGGAAACGATTTAGTAATCGTTTAAAATATCAACCACAGACTTTAACAGAGTTATTTATCTAATGAAGGAACCGCTTTCGTAAAGCTGTTTTCAATCAAGAGCAGTGAATCATACAGAAAAGCATAGACTTTTCAAAGGAACAGGGATAAAATCGAAGTTTAACAAACAGGTGATTGAGATATATATAGCAGGGATTATTTACAGATAGAGAGAAAGAGGAAGGTGTTTGAACAATGTTACAAAACCCAACAGGGAAAGAAAGAATCGGATTAGCGTTTCTGCTTGGAATGCTCGGGATTCTGGGTCCGCTGAATATTGATATGTATCTGCCGAGTTTTCCGGCTATCGCGTCTGATCTAAATACAAGTGCTTCATTGGTGCAGCTCAGCCTGACCGCCTGTCTTATAGGTCTGGCTGTTGGACAGATCGTCGTAGGTCCAATCAGTGATGCGCAGGGCAGAAAAAAGCCATTAACCATTTTTCTGGCTTTATTCTCTGTTGCTTCACTTTTGAGTGCACTGGCACCGAACATTACCATTCTTGTTATAGCAAGGTTTCTGCAGGGTTTTACTGCTTCGGCAGGAATCGTTCTCTCACGTGCGGTTGTGCGTGATGTGTTTACAGGACGCGAATTGACGAAGTTTTTTGCATTATTGATGGTTATTAATGCGACCGCTCCAATGATTGCTCCGATGACAGGAGGGGCGATTCTGCTGCTGCCATTTTCAACATGGGAAACGATTTTCTTTTTCTTAAGTATTGTCGGAGCGGCTATCGTTTTGACGGTCATTGGGAAAATGCCGGAAACTCTTCCAAAGGAGAAAAGGATTCCAAGCTCTGTCAAAGAATCTATTTTGACGATTGGACGCCTGCTTAAAGATCGTTCCTTCATTGGGTATGCGTTGACCATCGGCTTTGTCCACGGGGGAAGCTTCGCTTATGTATCCGGAACACCGTTCGTTTATCAAGGCATTTATAACGTATCTCCCCAAGTCTTCAGTATCTTGTTCGGAATGAATGGACTTGCCATCATCACAGGGAGCTTTTTGATCGGTCGTCTCGGAGGAATCATCCATGAGCGCAGCCTGCTGCGTACGGCTGTTCTGACAGCTGTAACCGCCACAGGGTTTCTACTGGTAATGACTTGGATAGAAGGGCCTTTGTATTCCATCGTTACTCCTATTTTCATTTATATGACAGCGATGGGAATGGTGCTGACGAGTACATTCACTCTTGCCATGGAACATCAGGGCCACCGCGCGGGAAGCGCCAGTGCAGTTCTCGGTATGCTTCCGCTGTTGTTTGGAGCCGTGGTTTCACCGCTGGTCGGTTTGGATGAAACGTCTGCTGTACCTATGGGACTGATTTTATTCAGCACATCCTTTATAGGAGCGGTACTCTTCTTTACACTCACCAGTAAAAATCAGCATGCGTCTGCTTAAACGGCGAACCACCTCTTGGATGAGTTTTCTTAATCACCATATGATGAATGCTGGTATGGAAAGAAAGCTTTGGGGAACAATAAGCGTCGGATCTTTGTCCACTTCATGAGCGGATGATTTCTCTACTGACATGAGTTTTTGTAAAATGAAAAGGCAGTAAGTCACCAGCCTGACCCGGCTGTAAAAAAAGGAGAATAACTATGATAACGATTCATGCATTTCTAACAGCGAAAGAAGGACGGGAGGAGGAACTGTTCAATGAATTGAAAAAAGTGATCGAGCCTTCCCGTAACGAAGCGGGTTGTGTCGATTACGTCCTTCACCGTTCTCTTGATGATGCTTCTGTATTCGCTTTTTATGAAACGTGGAAGGACCAGGAGGCGCTGCAGATGCATATCGATTCTGACCATTATCAGGCCTATCGTGAAGCGACCAAAGATCTGACCTCCTCACGTGAAGTTCATAAATTAGAAAAAGTTCAGTGAAACCGCCGTCTCCCGGCGGTTTTTTTATGGGCGGTTTTCTCCATAAGTGTAGAAGGAAAAAGAGAGATCAACGAAAAAACGGTCAAGGTTACAGCAATAATACAAGCGGGAACATCGTCATCTGCTGTGAATAATCTAATCGATTCTACCTATCAAATAATTCAACGGCTTATGTTAAGATATAGGAAGTTTTCTATCAGGTAGGAAACTGAATCTACTACATAGGAAGTGACTGCATGAGAAAGATTACAGTGATACTATTTGTGTTGGTTCTGGGAGTATTCGCAGCCGCATGCTCAGAAGAATCGTCTTCGGATCAACAGGACAATAAAACAGAAACGGAAGAAGAAACGAAGGAAAACGAAGGGACAGAATCGGCTTCATCAGATACTCAGCACACGGAACAACCATTTAAAGCCGTAGAGCCGGATGATTCAGCAGCTCCTTTAAAAGAAGGATTAACCGAAGAAGAATTAAACAACATGCCGTCTGCAGAGGCGCATGGGGGTGACCGGACCCGGATGGTGCCGGTGGGAGAAACACTTGTGAAAGGGGCTGAAGATGAAAGTTCAGGCCCTTTGAAGGATCATAGAATCGTTGCTTATTATGGGCACCCGGATTCTGAAAATATGGGGATCCTTGGGGAAATGGAACCCGACGCACTCATGGAAAATCTAAAGGAACAGACACAAGCCTATTCCAACGCTGATCCTGAACGACCGGCTGTTCCGATGATTGAGTTGATCAGTACGGTCGCGCAGCGCACGCCTGGTCCGGAAGGTAAATATTATCACCGCACCTCGCCTGAAGATATCGACCGTTACGCGGAACTCGCTGAGGAGAATGATGCTTTGTTGATGCTTGATGTTCAGCTGGGGACCGATTCTGTGATGAATCAGGTCAAGCTGTTGGAAAAATGGTTGAAACTCCCGCATGTCCATCTTGCCATCGATACGGAATTTCACGTGGCTGAAGGCGAAACGCCGGGAGTGAATCTAGGTCAGGTAGATGGAGCAGAAGTACAGCAGGCAGTGGATTATTTATCAACGATGGTGGAGGAAAACGACCTGCCGGATAAAATGATTCTCGTCCACCAATTCATGGATGAAGCGCTGACAAACAAGGAAGCCATCACACCGACAGATAACGTTGAAGTTGTCCTCAACTATGATGGGTGGGGGGATTCAGCGACTAAAATGTCTCTTTACCGCAAATTCGTCCGTAATGAAGCTGTCCAGTACGGAGGATTTAAAATCTTTTACAAAAAGGACGAACCGGTGATGAGTGCCGAAGATGTGCTGAGGCTGGATCCAAACCCTGCGGTTATTAATTACCAATAAATGATATGTAATAGACGGAGGAGGGATATGTCATCAGTCTTATAGTTGTTGTAGTCATTATTATATCGCTCTGGTCCATCACGAATACGATAGAAAAGAACACACGGAAAATCACTACTAAGATGGACGAGCAGAACAAATATTTAAAGCATATCCACGAGGCTGTGGAAAAAGGAAAACAATAGCGGTTCTTTTTTCAAGAGATGCAGAAATGCATCTCTTGTTTTCGTTCCATTTCAAATCCTTCCTCCAATAGATGGGTGCATGGACTGGGAATCATTTAAAGATGTAGGACAACAGAGGGAATTTATTTTTATGCGTACAGTAGGGTGAAAAGATAGGTTCTTCTATGAAAAGCGAACTATAGGAAAGGAAGAGGCTGAGAAGAAACGGTGCCATACGTTAACGCTGTGTAAATGGGCATTTATGGAATTTCAGAAAGCGTCGCATCCGGTGATGTGTACGAGATAGATGTAGAAACATATGAAGATATTCCAAATACAGAACGATAACGGACAACGGTTTTTCATTACAACCGTCAACCCTGTCATCCAAGAGCATGGGAGGGCAGGTTTTTAATGTTTACTCGTGCTAAGGTAAAAGAGAAGGAAAGGAGAGGAGAGATGTGAAAGGCATTGAAACAATGCAGAAAGCACTTCAATATTTAGAAAGCCATTTGAAAGAGGATTTTTCGATGAAGGAAGCGGCCAGGGAGGCCTGTCTTTCTCCGTTTCAATTCCAAAGAACTTTTCATCTTTTAACAGGTACAACGGTAATGGAATACATCAGAAGAAGAAGGTTGACACTTGCAGCCCTGGAGTTGAAGCAGGGGAACACCAGAGTCATAGATGCTGCGTATCGATATGGCTATGAATCCCCGGAATCTTTTGCACGGGCCTTCCGAAAACAGCATGGATGCCCGCCGAGAGAGATAAGGCTTCCTGAAAGGAAGGTGACTGTTTTTAATCCCCTCGTCATTCAAGTAACTATCAAAGGAGCTGAGCCGATGAAGTTTCATATTGAGGAAAAGGAAGGGTTTAAGGCTGTTGGAGTGAAAAGGGAAATATCCTGTCTGCACGGGGAAAACCTAAAGAAAATCCCTGAGATGTGGGTGGAATTAAATACGGATGGCACGGTTGAGGAAATCGCAGCAGTGAATAACGGACCGGTCAGAGGGATTTTGGGGATCTGTGAAGATCGGTCGGATGAAAAAGAAGGTGTCATTGATTACTCGATTGCTGCAGCCAGTGTGAACGAAGTTCCTGCCTCTATGACCTCCATCTCCATTCCAAAAGCTGTCTGGGCTGTATTTGAAGTGAAGGGTCCAATGCCTCAGGCGATGCAGGAGAAGTGGGAACAAATTTATTCCGAATGGTTTCCTTCAAGCAGCTACACACAGGCCCCCGGTCCTGAACTCGAAGTCTATCCTGAAGGAGATCCTTATAGGAACGATTACTTTTCTGAGATTTGGATCCCCGTGCAGAAGTGATGGTTGTAAGCACAATTCATTCCCGAATTGTGCTTTTTTTTGTTGGGAAAAGGATTTTTCTGTTCCCAGGGAGAAGTAAAGGGTAAAGGAAGAGTATGGATATTGAGAGGAGCAGACGAATGAAAACAGCAACGAATTTCTTTATGCGGGAGATTACATCAGAGGACTGGGAAGCGGTCCACAGCTATGCGTCCATTTCTGACGTCTGTCGTTTTCAGGCATGGGGACCGAATTCAGAGAGAGAAACGAAACTTTACATAGAGCAGGTCCTTTCCGATACGAGCGTGGAGGACCCGACCAGGTATGTTTGGGGGCTGGCGGATATTGAAGAAGGTCATTTGATCGGAGCTGCTGAAATGAATATTCTGGATAAGGAAAATGAAATCGGCCGGATCTCTTATGTGATCCACCCGGGGTACTGGGGACGCGGCATCGCTACACAGGCGGCGGAGCAGATGATTTCCTACGGATTCCAAAACTTGACCCTGCATAGAATTGAGGCTGTCTGTGATCCACGCAACGCCGCAGCCATCCGTGTTTTGGAAAAGAACGGAATGGAGAAGGAAGGACGGATGAGAGGGCATTTGAAACTCGATCAAGGCTGGCGGGATTCCTACTTGTACAGCATCCTTGTGACGGATGCTCTTTATCGTTGAAAGGCAGACCGAAACAGAGGAGGAAGTAATATGACCACTCCGGTCAAAAATGAAATCGGGACCGTTTTTATCCCTGTCCGGGATATAGAAAAATCCCGTGACTGGTACTGCTGCCTATTAGGTGTACCCAATGACGGTGAAATCGTCCATGACCACTTGTACATCCTGCCGATGAAGGGGACTGGAGCGGTTTTGGACAGCCGGATATATGAACCCGGCAGAACATTTGATATTCCGGTTTTTCATTTGAATACGACAGATATAGAAGCTGCTTATGATTACATGATGTCTCAGAACATCAATGTTGTGACAGAAATCCAGCACCACCACTATTTTAATTTCAAAGATCCGGATGGCAATCTGCTGATGATCTGTCAATGTTGATATTGGATGCATCTGAAAAGAGGAGGTTCGGTAAATGGAGAAGCAACACCGACTTGTCCATATGCTTTCTATCAAGTATCCCATCATACAGGCGGGAATGGCAGGAGGAGTTTCGTCTCCGTCCCTTATAGCAGAAGTGTCGAACCATGGAGGTCTCGGTACACTCGGCGGTGGTTATATGCACCCTGAGGAAATGAGGTCGGCCATTAAAAATATCAAAGAAAAAACCAGCAGGGCATTTGCTGTGAACCTGTTTGTGCCAGAATATCCCGAAGTAAGTGGAGAAGAGGTGACAGCCGCCCATAAGGCGCTGGAACCCTACTATGATAAATTGGCTGTACACGAACGTCAGGACCCCTTTCTTGATGTGGAATTGTTTGAACAGCAGATCAATGTCGTATTGGAAGAGAAGATACCAGTCGTAAGCTTTACATTCGGTCTCCCTTCAGGAAGGGTCATGAAAGCATTGAAACATTCAGGTGTCATTACAATAGGAACAGCTACAACTGTTGAAGAAGCTGTTTTGAATGAAATGAAAGGCATGGATATCGTCGTTGCTCAGGGAAGTGAAGCAGGCGGGCACAGAGGCTCTTTCCTGCAGAGTTTTGAGAAGAGCATGATCGGTCTCTTTTCACTCATTCCCCAGGTCGTAGATGCGGTGAAGGTTCCGGTTGTTGGAGCGGGCGGAATCATGGATGGCCGTGGTTTTTCGGCTGCTCTCTCCCTTGGCGCTGAAGGGGTCCAGATGGGAACCGCCTTCGTAACAAGCCGGGAGAGCGGAGCCCATGAGTTGCATAAGGAGATGATCCAAAAGGCCAGAGAAGATGAAATGACATTAACCAGCGCCTTCAGCGGAAAGCCGGCCCGGGGCATCCGTAACACTTTTACAAAATCGTTGAGCAGACATGAGGACCTGCTCCCATACCCTTTGCAAAACCAAATGACAAAAGCGATCAGACAGGCCTCCGCAGCCAAAGGAAACCCGGAATACATGTCCCTCTGGTCGGGGCAGAGCCCAAGGCTCAGCAGAGACACTTCAGCTGGGGAAGTAATCAGTGATCTTGTATCCTATGTTGAAGAACATCGGGTGCTGCCCATCACCTGGTCATCTACATAAGGAAGAGCAGGTGAACATACGCACAGTTTACAGAATAAGGGGAGGTCGCGGGAGGAATGGCACCAAAGCACATCATATCGGCAGCGACGGTCATATTGAATGAAGAAGGAAGATTTGTACTGATTCAGGGGCCGAAGCGGGGCTGGGAGATTCCCGGTGGGCAGGTGGAGGAAGGAGAATCCTTAACGGCAGCTGCTGTCAGGGAGGCTGAAGAGGAATGTGGATTGAAGATTGAAGTGATCCGGTTCTGCGGCATTTTTCAAAACGTTGATCGGTCTATCTGTAATGCCCTTTTCATTGGAAAAGTGATTGGAGGAGAATTGAAAACGACCGCAGAGGCTCTGGATGTTGGATTTTTCAATTTGGAAGAGGCTGAAAAGCTTGTCACATGGACGAATTTCCTGGAAAGGATTCAGGCGTGTCTGGATGAAAAGAATCAGCCCTTTTTATGTGAATGGTAAAGAGAGAAACCCGGGCGTTAAGAAGCCCGGGTTTTTGTTATGAATGGGAGGAGGATGAATGAAAAAGCCTGCAGGGAAACATGAGGTTTCTCTGCAGGCGGTTGGTAAAATAATTCGATTATGCTTTAATATGGAGCTTCCTGATAGGCTTGATCTGCTGCTGCCGGCAGTCGGTGATACAGCGGATAAACTTTTGTATAAGCCAGTTGGATCACGGGACCGAGAAACAGCATAGGGGCCAGTGTTCCAAGTCCCACAGGTCCTCCAATAAGGAAGGCCAGAGAGGTCATGATGACCGCTACAATCGTCTGACCTGCCTGCAGGCTTAATTGGAAACGTTCACTGACAGCAAGGAAAAGCTGATCGACAGGCGCTCTCGGGAATTCCGGCAGAATGTAGATGGCTACACCAATACCGATAATGATGACACCGGCAAGCAGAGTCACAACTTTTACGAAGAACGGGGCAGCCGTTAAGTTTACACTTGCAAAGACGATTTCAAGCCAGAAGTCCAGGATGAGACTTTCCAGGAATACAGGGATGACCGCCCGGATTTCAGGCATTGATTTCATGAGCTTTGCATTGATGAAGATAATTATCAGCTGAAAAACCCCGTACCAGAAACCGACCGTAAATCCGAGGTGGTCAGAAACCCCGATGAAAAATGACGTCCAGAATCCAGCTCCCAGTGTGGCATTGATAAGCAGCGCAACACCGAAGAAGTTAATAAGCATACCGGTCAGATAGACGATTGAGCGGTAAAGCATACATGTTCCTCCCTTCCTTTTCCAAATGAAAATGCACAGCACTCTCTAAATTTCTCACCACATTTTATTAGGGTGTAAGAGGGGGTGTCAATCATAAAATTTTGGAAGAGGAATGGAAGCGGTTGCGCTCTTATGACAGTCTTTAGAAAAGTCCGGAATTCAAAAATCGGACTCAGCTTTTAAGGCTTTTTTCTGCAGCAGTAGAGTAGTCTGAGCTCCTTCCTGAATAAAAAAACTCCTGTCCCTGCTGCCTCTGTCATGTTGAAATAAAAAGGGGAGGTTTTCTGTCCAACAGAAAACCTCCCCTTTTTGCCGTGTGGTCGAAAGCTGCTGACAAGGATGCAGCCTTTTTCCATTAAAAGACTTTCGTCGTCCAGTCTTCGCAATTCCATACATCCGTCACGATATCCTGGTAAAATTCCGGTTCGTGTGAAATGAGCAGAACGCTGCCCTTATATTCCTTAAGGGCTCTTTTCAGTTCAGCTTTGGCATCCACATCCAGGTGATTGGTCGGCTCGTCAAGAACGAGAAGATTGGTTTCTTTATTGATCAGCTTACAGAGGCGGACTTTTGCTTTTTCTCCACCACTGAGCACCTGGACTTTGCTCTCAATGTGTTTTCTAGTCAGCCCGCACTTAGCGAGGGCGGCGCGTACTTCATACTGGGTGAAGTGCCGGAATTCTTCCCACACTTCTTCAATACAGGTGCGGCTTCCCACATCGGTCAGCTCCTGTTCGAAGTATCCGATGTGCAGGTGTTCTCCAAGTTCCACGGATCCGGAGACAGGTTGGATTTCCCCGAGGATACTTTTCAGCAGGGTCGTCTTACCGATTCCGTTTGCCCCGGAGAGGGCTATTTTCTGGCCGCGTTCCATAGATAAATTCAAAGGACGGGACAGAGGCTCGTCGTAGCCGATGACGAGGTCTTTCGTCTCAAATAGATACTTTCCCGGTGTACGGGCCTGCTTGAATTGGAAGCTCGGTTTCGGTTTTTCTTTATCCAGTTCGATGACATCCATCTTATCCAGCTTTTTCTGGCGGCTCATCGCCATTTTACTTGTAGCGGCATTGGCTTTATTGCGGGCTACGAAATCCTTGAGGCTGGCGATTTCCTTCTGCTGCTTTTTATAAGCGGCCTCCAGCTGCTGTTTCTTCATTTCATATACTCTTTGAAATTCCTCATAATCTCCCGGATAACGGTTCAGCTCCTGGTTTTCCATGTGATAGATCAAATTGACCACACTGTTCAGGAAAGGAATGTCGTGAGAGATGAGAATAAAGGCATTCTCATACTGCTGCAGGTAAGTGCGCAGCCATTCAATATGTTCGACGTCCAAATAGTTGGTCGGCTCATCCAGAAGCAGGATATCCGGTTTTTCCAGCAGCAGCTTGGCAAGCAGCACTTTCGTCCTCTGACCACCGCTCAAGTCGTGGACATCCCGCTCAAGGCCGATATCATCCAGCCCGATCCCATTGGCGACTTCATCCACCTTTGCATCAATGGTGTAAAAATCATTGTTGGTCAGCATATCCTGAATGCTTCCGGTTTCCTCCAGGAGGGTTTCCAGTTCTTCAGGAGAGACTTCTCCCATTTTTGCGAAGAGGTTGTTCATTTCCTGCTCCATATCAAATAAATACTGAAAAGCTGTTCTCAGCACGTCACGGATGGTCATGCCCTTGGCAAGGTCTGCGTGTTGGTCAAGATAACCAATCCGGATCCGCTTGGACCAGGTGATGGAACCGGCATCCGGTTCAAGTTTTCCAGTAATGATATTCATAAACGTTGATTTACCTTCGCCATTGGCACCGATCAACCCGATGTGCTCCCCTTTTAAAAGACGGAAGGACACATCCTCGAAAATCGCACGGTCACCAAAGCCGTGGCTCAGGTTTTTTACTGTTAGTAAACTCATAGTCGTAAACACCTTTTTTCCTTGTAGTAAAATTGCTCTTACTCATTATAAAGGGGATGGACGCTGGATGACAGGGTGCGGAGAAAAAAAGAGTAAATAATCCGCACGTGGGAAAGGTAAGCGAAAAGGTTGAACGGGCGTGGATACGATGAATTATGACTGCATTATTATAGGAGGAGGTCCGGCCGGGCTGCAGGCAGCCGTCCAGCTTGGAAGGTATATGCGGAGCGTCCTTATCGTAGATGCTGGTTCAGGGAGGTCCTCGGCGTGCCGGAAATACAGTAACCTGCTTGGTTTTCCGGACGGTGTCAGCGGGGATACATTGAGAAGGCGTGGTCTGAAACAAGTAGAGGCTCTTGGAGTTACGCGTGTGGAAGAAGAGGTCAGCCGTGTTCATAAGTCTTTCACAGATTTTATTGTCCAGACCCGGAAAGACCGCGTGTACAAAGGTAAAAGTCTTTTGTTCGCTACAGGTGTCCAGGATGCATACCCGTATGTCCCTGGTTTACAGGAGTGTCTGGGGGTTTCTGTCTATATTTGTCCGGATTGCGACGGGTATGAAGTGAAAGGCAAACGGACAGCTGTCTGGGGGTGCGGAGACCCAGGGGCGGACATGGTGGAAACCATCTATTACTGGACGAGAGATATTATTTATGTCAACCATGGTGCCCTTCCATTGACTGCTGAGAAAAGAAGGGGGCTTGAGGATAAGGAAATCCCTGTCTATGAAGCGGTGGTTACGGACCTTGCCCATCATCTTGGACAGGTCCAGTCCTTGAGAAGTTCCACTGGAGAGTCCTGGGCTGTGGAAAAAACCTTTCTTGCTTTTGGTGGAAGCCGCCCCCGAACCGAATTGGCTTACTCTCTCGGTGTCATTCAGGATGATAAAGGACACGTTCTCGTGGAGCCCCGAACGAAAATGACAAATATTGAAGGCGTCTGGGCTGCTGGGGATATTTTGATGCATTCTCAGCTGGTCAGTACAGCGGCAGCCGATGGAGCTCAGGCGGCGGTTTGGATTCACAAATGGCTTCACAGGCAGTCTTTTTGATTTTGGCCGGGTCCTGTAGGATAATTATAGATGACTCACGTCTTTTTCCTCAAAATCCCCATTACCAACGAAGGAGCATAGACCTTCCATGTTTTTCGAAGCTTTTGGAACAGACTCATTTTTATTATTAACCGCTTTATTACTTTTCAGCGGTGTATTCGTAGCTAAATTCTCAAGCCGCTGGGGGATCCCGGCGCTTATTTTATTCATTTTGATCGGCATGTTATTCGGAAGTGAGGGCCTCGGCATCGTTTATTTCAACGATGCATCAACGGCACAGTTGATAGGTGTGTTTGCCCTTGTCATTATTCTATTTGAAGGCGGGCTCCATACGAAGTGGGCTACAGTGAAGTCTGTTGCACTTCCGTCTCTGTCACTCGCCACCCTTGGTGTGCTCCTTACCTCGATGATTGCCGGGTTTTCCGTCTATTTTCTGTTTGAACTCAGTCTGTTGGAGAGCCTCTTGTTTGGTGCCATTGTAGGATCCACTGATGCTGCAGCCGTTTTCGCTGCCTTGAAAGAAAGGAATATCAAGGCGAAAATGGGAGCGACGCTTGAGGCCGAGTCAGGGACGAACGACCCGATGGCCGTCTTCTTGACTTTATCTTTCATTGAATTGATTACTTCACCGGATACATCCCTGTGGATGCTGATTCCCCGCTTTTTCTTCCAGATGGGTCTCGGTCTTGTATTTGGTTTTGTGTTAGGGAAACTCGCTTCGGTTTCGATTAATAAGATTAAACTGGATTCCAGTGCTCTTTATCCGATTTTCTCGGTAGCCTTTGCCCTGGCTACTTACAGCATAACAGCATTCAGCGGAGGCAGTGGCTTTCTTGGAGTATACGTAGCGGCGCTTGTGATTGGTAATAGCGAATTGACATACCGGTATTCCATCTTTCAGTTTAACGAAGGCTTTGCATGGATGGCGCAGATTTTAATGTTTGTGATTCTCGGCCTTTTTGTTTTTCCGAGTGAATTGTTCACCGCCCCGATCATGATCAATGGTCTTCTGCTCTCAGCGGTGCTTATTTTAATTGCCCGCCCCGCCGCCGTGTTTTTGTCATTACTTGGCATGAACTACTCGAATAAGGAAAAGTTGTTTATATCGTGGGCTGGTTTGCGGGGAGCTGTCCCTATCGTTCTCGCTACGTTCCCGATTGTAGAAGGCTTGGAAAACAGCCAGAGCTTGTTCAACCTCGTTTTCTTTGTGGTTCTGACATCAGCCCTTGTGCAGGGATCGACGATTTCCTATGTAGCCAAGAAGATGACATTGGTAGGTCCGAAAAAGGATGTGCCCCACCACAGCATCGAACTTATATCGATGGGGAAAGCCAAAGCCGAGATGATTCAGTATCAGACCAATGCTGAATCAGCGGTTGTCGGAAAAAAACTGCATGAGGTAAGCTTTCCCAACCGTGCCAATATCAGTGCCATTATACGCGATAACGAAGTGATTACCCCTTACGGAGAGACAGAGATTCACGCTGGGGACTTTTTATACATCCTTGTCGAGGAGAAGTATAAGGCCCAGCTGAAGCGGACACTGGAGGAGCGGGTGAAAAAAAGTAAAGAGAAACAAAAAGAAAAGCAGAAACAGGACGCGGTCAACTAACGTGTCTGTTTCTGTATTTTTTTGCATCTATGACGAAAAAGGACATATGTCCTTTCCGGGTGCTCTGTCTTCCTTTTTAATATAGGAAGAACAGGAGGTTGACGTATGAAAGGTGCATTATTTTCCCTGCTTGGAGGTCTTTGTATCACCCTGCAGGGTATTTTCAAAGCGAGAATGAGTGATTCCATTGGCGGCTGGCATACAACATCAATGGTTCATTTGGTGGCCTTTGCCATTTCATTCTCCATTTATATGAAAGTAAGAGATGGAAAAGGGAAGAGCTTTGCGCGTGTTCCCTTCGTATATTTGACCGGAGGGACTTTCGGTGTCATTGTCGTCTTTTCCGAATTAACCGCTATCCATCAGATCGGTCCGGCTGCTGCTATTGCTGTTTTACTCGTCGCGCAGATTGGTACCGCCTTTATCATTGAATCACGCGGATGGTTTGGTGAGAAGAAAATACCGATTACCCTGAGGCAGGCGGCAGGACTGACGATGATGGTGCTTGGCGTGATCCTTTTTCAACTTTGATTTAGAGGAGACATCACCATGAAAGAAGCAAACACAAAGAAAATGATGGACTACCTGTCCATGTATGATCTTGACCAGTATTTTCCCGGAGCCTATAAGGATAAGCTTCAATTGTTTTCCTTTACAGAAGGTGAAGATTTATTTGTGCCGGGGGAAAAGCTGGACCGGCTTTATTTCTTAGTCGAAGGGAAAATTAAAATTTACACCCTCACACCAGAAGGCCAGTCACTGATCAACCGGTTTAAAAAACCGCTCGCAGTCATCGGCGATGTTGAATATGTAAAGCAAAGTGCCGTACTTAATTCTGTTGAAGCGGTCAGTTCGGGTGAAATGATCGGTTTTCCTTATGCAGCACTGAAGGATTTGGAAAAGGAGCACCCGGCTATTCTCCGTTTCCTTTTGGAAATGGTGGCACATAAATTTTATACAGAGGCTCATTTTACGAGTATGCATATGCTTTATCCAGTTGAAGTCCGGCTGGCCGGGTACTTGCTGTCCATCTCTTCTGTAGGTGAAGGGACCGCTTTTCATCAGGAAATGCGTACGTCCAACTTATCCGAACTGGCCGAGTGGATTGGAACGAGCTACCGCCATTTGAACCGGGTCCTGAGAAAGATGGAAGCTGATGAAGTTATCGAAAGGTCGAGAGGATCGATTATGATAAAAAATTTACAGGAGCTCCGGCTGCTGGCAAAAGGTAATATTTATGAATAAGGAGGAATTCGATGTCAGGCATCATTCTTGCCGTCGCGGCAGGCATATTGATCAGTCTGCAAAATGTCTTTAATGCCCGGGTCAGTGAGAAAACAGGGCCATGGGCCACAACAACGCTAGTGCTCGGTCTTGGCCTTGTCTGTTCACTGCCGGTGTTTTACGCCGTTGAAAGGGAAAGTCTGTTCACTTTTGGAAATGTAAATCCGATTTATCTATTCGGCGGGGTCTTTGGTGTTGGAATCGTTTTCTTTTTAATGCAGGGAGTTACGTTGATCGGCCCGGCTTATGCTATTTCAATTGCTTTGATTTCCCAGATCGTTCTTGCATTCATCATTAATACAGGAGGATGGTTCGGGTTTGCTGCTTCCGATTTATCCTGGCAGAAGCTGCTTGGTATTGCTCTTTTAATCGGTGGTGTCCTTGTTTATAAACTGGAGAAAAAGCCGGAGGTACGTGAACATACAGAGGAGCATCAGCTGCGGGCCTGAAGCCCACGGCTGATTATTCGTCCATCTGCAGGTATTTTTTCAAGGCGATAAGCGGCCAGATAGCATGATAGCTGTGGTAATGGATATAAAAATTTCCGGGCAGGCCCGCTCCCGTAGGATATCGGGTACTCCAATCTTCGTTTTTCAGCTGCGTTAACAGACTGGAGACTCCTTGATCAATGGCAGGCGTCCTTTTTTTGTAAACCGAAAGAAGAGCATCCAAAGCCCAGGCTGTCTGAGAGGGTGTGCTGGTGCCTAACGGAGTGTATGTTCCATTTTGATCACTCCGGCATGACTCTCCCCAGCCGCCATCCGTGTTCTGAATGGACATCAACCATTCAGCTGCCTTGAGAACGGCAGGGTGGTCGATGGTTTTTCCGGCAGCGGCCAAACCGGTCAGCGCCGCCCATGTCCCGTAGATGTAACAGACTCCCCAGCGTCCGTACCATGAACCGTCCTTTTCCTGATGATCGATCAGCCAATGGACGGCTTTTTTTACGCTTGGATGGTCAGGTTTAAGACCACCATCTGTGCATAAGAATTCCAGTGTTCTCCCTGTCAGATCCGCTGTGGATGGATCAAGAGCGGCATGCGCAGCTCCATCCATCGGCACATAGCGGAGGAGTGGGTTTGTTTTCCCTTTTTCAAAAGCCGGCCAGCCCCCATCTTCATTTTGAAGTCCCATCACCCAGTTCAACCCACGAGTATAATGGTTCGTGAGCGGAGGATGACTTTTTAAAAAGGGGAAAGAGCTCGTAAAGCTGCCGTGGTATCATCAAGATCAGGATGGATGGAATTGCTTTTTGAAAACCCCCACCCTCCGGGTAGAAGAGAAGGCGCTCCCATCACCCAGTCTCCGTATTTGTACTGCTGATGTTGGAGGAGAAAGGATAATGCTTTGGTACAGCCTGCTTTAGATGATGGAGGAAGGCCTAGAGCATAAGCCGCCAGGGCGGTATCCCATATGGCTGAGGGGGAGTTCTGCATATGATACCCTTCCTGGAGTGGAAAGAGGTGGGTTCTCAATCCTGAAATGGCCCGTTGTATGACAGGATGGGATTCTTTATACCCGCATGACAGCAGGGCATAAATCATATAAGCGGTGGAGCTCGTATAACTATAAAGTGTTCCATCCGATTCAATTCGATCAATCATATAGGATTCCAGTCTTTTTCTGGCGGTCCAGTACAGCTGCTCTGGAGCTCCGGCAAGATGGAGAATTTTCCTTTTTATATGAGCAAGCAGCTGTGGAGAACGATGGTCTGATCCATCTGCCACTGTTCGGTTGTTCAATGTGTGAAAGTCTGGAATCCCTGGTTTCAACAGGCGGAATTTTTTGTCGGACATAAGCAGGATCGGTGCCATATGCACCCTTGCATAGCTGCTGAAATCATAAAAGGACAAAGGCGATTCAGGGGGGAGGAGGCTGATATGAACAGGCAGGTGGAAGACATGCGGCCAATCATATTCCCCGTAGATGGCAAGTAAAATTTTTGTCATGGAGTGGGAGCGGCGAAGACCTCCTTTGGCACGGATGAAATGAAAAGCTTTTTGTATTTCCGGACTTTCCTTCTTATAAAACCCGGCGTAAAGAAGGGCAAATGAAGCTTCGATCGTTGCAGATAGATTCCCTTTTTCATCATGATAGAGGGACCACCAGCCTTCTGGCTGTTGTAAGGAAGCAAGTCGTGTGCATAGACTTTGGACGGTGGAAGCATCATTCGTAAACGAGCGCAGCAAAAGGATCATCGAGACATCTGTGGAAAGACTGTTTTCAAAACAGTAAGAGTAGTGACCATCGTGGCCCTGTTCAGCCTGGACGGCAGAAGTGATTTCAGAAACGGCCTTTTCTGCTGCATCCTTCATGAGCGGCCCTCCCTTTTCGGGTGCGTCGTGGTGGAGATTGGGGAAGAGCTGATGGTAAAGATGAAATCATCGACAAAAGCCTGCACATCAAATTCAAGACAAATCGCAGGGTCACCCGGGTTGGAGTGTGACCCCGGGCGGAAATCGGCAATAGATGTTCCTTTTCCTTCCCCTTCGACTAAAACAGAGACGGATCTTCTTACATATCTTCCCTTCCCAGGGTTGATCATCAAGTATAAAGTCAATACATCATGGAGAGGAGCCCCTTTGATTCCGGGGATAAGGGTTTGATAAGCTTCTGTATAGTAATCCATAAGTTCTTTGAGAATAGGCACAAGGGGATGAGAAGAATAATCCGTGATCTGCTGGATATGGTGAGGGGTAATGACGGCTTTTGATGTCACATTCAAGGGAATGATATAGATGGTCGCAGCCCGCTGAAGGACGATGTTGGCGGCAACGGGATCACCAAAAAAATTGGCCTCCGCAGATGGGGTGACATTGCCTGGAACCAAAAAGGCCCCACCCATGAGGAAAATGTCTTTAATGTGAGGTTCTATATCGCTCCCGAGGAGAAATAAATGCGCAAGCGCTGTGTTCCGCCCGATGTCCACAATCGTTACATCGGTATGGGCAAGGAGAATATCATACACATCAGAAAAGTTGTTGAGTCTCCCTTTAAAGGGTGGAGGAGTCAATGGACCGAGTCCGTCCGGCCCATGAATTTCAGGGTAGTACTCAGGGGTTTCACCACTCAATGGACTGTTTGTTCCACCGATCATGGGAATGGAAGGGAATCCGGCTTTATTCAAAAGAAAAGCTGCGTTATCAACAGCTTTTTGTTTCGTTACATTTCCGTAGCTTGAGACGATGGCGAGCACTTCAATTTGGGGATGCATCAGGGCATACATAATGGCGATGGAATCATCAATACCAGGGTCGGTGAACAGGATGATTTTTTTCACTAATCTGCTCCTCCCTCATCATATGTGCTTCTACCATCGTATGGGCAGAAAGAATATTTCATGTATATCAGAAAGGTGGACATCCCGTGGCAAAATTATCGAGGAATGATATGTATATCCGATCGCTTCAATTGTTAAGAGAAAAGGTTCCATCCTTTCAATCCTTTCCTTTTCATTTACCTGTGCTGAGGGAATTGAACGAACTTCAGTTCCATCCTAATGTCACGTTCATCGTAGGTGAGAATGGAATGGGGAAATCCACTCTGCTTGAAGGAGCGGCTGTAGCCTATGGGTTTAATCCTGAAGGCGGGACAAAGAATTTCAATTTCACAAGCTATGATTCGCACTCTCACCTTGATGAGTACCTGCGCCTTGTTAAAGGGATAAAAAAACCGGACGATCAATTTTTCTTCCGGGCAGAAACGTTCTATAATGTAGCAACAAATATTGAGGATATGGATAGTGATCCGATGGGAGGGGGGAAGGTTATTGATTCCTTTGGAGGTACCTCCCTGCATGAGCAGTCCCATGGAGAGTCTTTCTTTGCTGCCTTCAATCATCGTTTCTTCGGAAAGGGGCTGTATATTCTGGATGAACCTGAAGCCGCCCTTTCTCCATTGAGGCAGCTTTCGATGCTCTCGAGAATGCATGACCTTGTAGAGAATGAATCCCAGTTCATCATATCCACCCACTCCCCGATTCTTATGGCTTATCCTCATGCAGACATTGTTCAGCTTACAGAGGAAGGATGCCGGAAAGTCGGGGTCGAAGAAACGAGTCATTACCACATTATGAAGCAGTTCATTGAAGATCGGGAACGATTGTTTTATCACCTGCTGCAATAAGGAAGACCGGTGCGTTCGGCACCGGTCTTTTTGTTGATACAGCTCGTTTCAGAATAAAACGGATCGAGTCTGGGGGGGCATGGACCAAAATCCTGCAGCAGATCAGGATTAGAAAAAGGCTGACGGAAATATCCCCGTCAGCCGCAGAACCGGTGCTTTTCTCAGCGGTCGTATAGGAAAAGGCCTGTTATTTCAAGTTGCTTCGGATATACTTAACGATTTTACGGATTTCATTTGGGTGGGGGCGGCCGAATGGGCTTGTCTGACGCTGTTGATACAAGACTTTCCCCTGGTCATCTGTCAGAAAGTAGGCCGGTTCTCCATGAGTTCCATGATCTTCATACGGCGCCTGCTCATCATGATAATGGACACCGTAGGAAGAAAGGAATTCCAGGTTCTCATCAATAAGCACAGGGAATGTGAAATCATGCTCCTCCACCATTTTCTCAAGAGCTGCCTTATCGTCATGCGTGACAGTTATGAGGCGGATGTTATGTTTGTCGAAATAGTCTCTGCTGTTTTGGAATTCATCAAGTTCACTCATGCAGGCCGGGCACCAGGAGCCGCGGAAATAGACGATGAGGTTCCAGTTTTCTCCTTCTTGTTTTAACGTGTCTGAGAAGCTGAAGGTTTCCCCGGACATGGTTGGTAGTGTGAAATCAGGTGCATCTTGGTTTAATTTGAATGTAGTCAAAGTTGGACACTCCTTTTCTATTTCATTCCTAGTCCTATACCCTTTTCATACGGGATATAACATAAAACGATCGGAAAACAGGAAAGCGGGTGCCTGCGACGGGCACCCGCTGGTTGATCAGCAGACGAAAGCTGCTCCAACGATAATCAAGAGAATGAACAATACAACAATCAGTACGAAACCGCCGCCCGATCCGTATCCACCGTATCCATAACCGCAGCCATAGCCGCCGAAACCACCAGGGTATCCACCATATCCAAAGCCCATTGAGGAAAACTCCTTTCTGACATGAATTGAGGATGGTTCCTCTACACTGATAGCATATGTCCAGGTCTGAATCCTGCGTGTGCGGTTGTCTACTTCACCAGAGATTCACATGAGTTCAAAGTTGATACATATACTTGTACAAAAGTTCAAGCTGAAGTGGGGGATAGGCATGGGCGTGGTGCCGACGGCGGAATCCGTGGAACGATTTTGCAAGGCTGCAGCGAAAAGGAAAGTGGATATAAACGAAATGCAGCGAAAGATGTTATGCAGGACGGAGGATCATCCGTTTCCTGAGTTTACAGAAAAAGAAATCCAACAGCTTCTTCACTTCTATGGATTATTTAAGCCCGAAAACTACCAAAGAGCAGAAAGGTTTGTGAAAGAGTGGGAGGAGCACGAGTTATATTCGCGTCTGGAGAAGGAATTCATGCGTCTGAAAAAAATGTGGCACGGTCCTGATGTACCTGTTTATTTATATCCTTTTCAAGAAACGGGAGGTCTCTTCGGAAAACATGAGAGAGGTGGAGCAGCTTTCAAAGAGGCGTTGTATATCTTTTATGGCGGGGTTTCGGAAAAGGACGACTGGAAAGCTGTACTTGCTCATGAGTACAACCATGTCTGCCGCCTTCACCAAGGGGCCTATTCAATGAATAAGGTCACACTTCTGGATTCCCTTATCATTGAGGGCTTAGGAGAATACGCAGTCCTCGAACTCTACGGGGAAGAATACACCGCACCATGGACACAAAGGTATTCCGACCGGCATTTGAAGCAGATCTGGAAAAAGAAATACCTTCCTTCCATCTATTTGAGAGGTCAGAAGAAACATATGAATTATTTGTATGGCAGTCGAAGGCAGGGACTTCCGAAGTGGGCTGGATACCAGCTGGGCTACCGGATGGTGGCGTCCTACCATAGATCCCACCCGGAAGAAACGATGCTTTCTTTGCTTCAAAAAAGTGCATCAGAAATCTATCAGGGTTCCCTTTTTACTGACAGGTAGATAAAAAACGACCCGTGTCTGCTATCTGGAAGGAATCAAGGAAACAGGGACAGATGCATATACGGCCTTTCTTTTCTGCACATAGGATATGTATGAATCTTATGAATGGAGGAGGAGGGTTCTCGTTGTTTGATAAATTTGAAAAAAAGACAGGCGTCAAAATGGATGAAGTCTTTAAGCTGGCACAATCCCTGCAGGGGGCAAACTTTAAAGATGAAAAAACCATTCGCAACGTAATTAAGAAAGTATCTTCCCTTGCCAATCGTCCGGTATCCAGGGAGAAAGAAGATATGATCGTCAAGGCTATTCTTGATGGCAAAGTGCCGAAAGACATGGCTTCTATGGAGAAAATGATGAAGAAGAAAAAGTAAAAGGAAAACCTTTATCTGGCATGACCATACCGGATGAAGGTTTATTTTTTTCACCTCTTTCTTTGTTACAATGAACAAAAGGAGAGTGAATCGTATGAAGTCGATCATATGGATGATGGTCATCTTATTGGTGATTGTCGTAGGAAGCGTGGTCTGGTTCATGGTTGCAGCGGGGGCTTGAAACGGTGGTTTCTTTACAGGGTAATAGTGCAGGAGGAGAGGGAAGATGAAAGGGTACAAAATCATAGAAATGAAAACGGAATCTGATTTCCGTTCTGTTTTTCCAGTCATGCAGGAGCTGCGTCCCCATTTAAGTGAGCAGAGCTTTGTAGAACTTGTTCAGGAGGCCGTCTCTGTGGATCGTTATCACCTTTATGGATTATGGAACGATGGATTGCTTGTGGCTGCTGCAGGATTCAAGCCGATGACGACGCTGTACTACGGCCGGTTCGTATGGGTATGTGATTTAGTCACAACTGCCGGAGAGCGCTCTTCGGGATGGGGGAGCATCCTCCTGCAGTTCATTGAAGGATGGGCCGAGCAGCCCGGTTTTACAAGCATCGCTTTATCTTCAGGACTCACAAGACAAAGAGCCCATAAATTTTACGAGAAACATATGCAGTACGAAAAAGTGAGTACGGTATTCCGGAAGCAGCTTGATACATAAAGTAGGTTTTGAGATAAAACAAAACCAGGAAAAACTGTCTCTCGAGAGGCAGTTTTTTCATTCTAATCTTCGTTTGAATGTTGACGCTTGAAAGCGTAGAGCATATGATGGGTATACAATCAAACATGTATTTGAATGAGGTGGACAGAATGCCTGAAAAGGTAATGAAAAAGCAAGCCGGAGATACGTGCGATATCTTCTGTTATGACGAGGCGCTTGTTCAGCGCGTGCAGCCTCAGGTGGAGCGGGTGTCCGGCGTGGAGCAGATTTTTAAAGCTCTTTCCGATCCGACACGCATGAAAATCGCCTACGCTCTAACCCTGGAAGATGAGCTGTGCGTGTGTGATGTGGCAAATATTATTGGATCGACAACCGCTACGGCCTCTCATCACTTACGGCTCCTGCGTAATATGAATCTTGCTAAGCATAGGAAGAAGGGGAAGCTCGTCTTTTATTCCCTGGCTGATGAACATGTCCGGCAATTAGTATCGATCGCCTTACTGCACAACGAACATGAGTGATGGTACAGAATGGAGATGGGGTTTATGAGTACGAACGAAAAAGATATACAAAATAGCTGCTGTTCCGGCAGCCACGAGCAAAAGCCGGGAGCGATCCAGTCCCGGTCTTCCTGCTGCTCGAAAGAGATTTCCAGCAGGAGGGATGAGGAACATTCCTGCCCCTCCAATCAACGAAAAGAGGATCAGGAGAACGTATGCTGTGAAACCAGTGAAGAAGAGGAAGACGAGGCTTCCGGTCCATCGGCACCTCCGACACAGCTTGCAGAATACCAGATTAAAGGCATGGATTGTCCTTCGTGTGCCGCAACGATTGAAAAAAGTCTCCGAAAAAAAGAGGGAGTGCAATCTGTTTCCGTCCATTATGGTACAGCTAAAATGGTTGTCGGCGGAGAAAGCCGGGCTGTTTATGAACAAATTCCTAATCAGTTGAGAAAGCTGGGATTTGAAGCCGAGCCTCTTCAAACCGGCAGGGAGATGGAAACATATAAAGTAGAAGGGATGGACTGTGGTTCGTGTGCCGTGACCATTGAAAAGCACCTCTCGAATCATCCCAGTGTTCAGGATGTACGCGTGAATTTTTCCACAGGTAAACTTCATGTCCTTCACACGACAAAACCTGAAGAGATCATGAGAGAAGTCCGAAAATCGGGTTTTGAAGCTTATCTTGAAAAAGGGGGTTCCTCTAAGGAAGGTCAAAAGATTCCTCGAAGACCTTTTCCTTCTGCTGCAATGTCAGGGTTTCTTCTTGCCCTGGGCTTCATCGGGTCCTTCACGTCGCTGTCTGTCGTATGGGTGACGGCTTTCTATGCGCTGGCCATTGCCGTGGGAGGGTGGAAACCGTTAAGAAGTGCTTTCTATGCTGTGAGAAGCGGCTCGCTTGATATGAACGTGCTGATGGCTTCCGCGGCTCTTGGAGCAGCCCTGATTGGGGAATGGTTCGAAGGAGCTATGGTCGTCTGGTTGTTTGCGTTAGGGAATGCCCTTCAAAATCGATCGTTGGAAAAAACGAGAGATTCCATTCGCAGCTTAATGAACATTGCTCCGGCTGAAGCGTTGGTGAAAGAAGGCCGTCAGTGGGTCAGCAAAGCTGTTGAAGCGGTATCGATCGGGGAGGTCATCGTTGTCAAGCCGGGGGACCGCGTTCCATTGGATGGAGAGATCATCCAAGGAGCTTCCAGCTTGAACCAGGCACCCATTACAGGTGAATCTCTTCCTGTTGATAAGCAGGAAGGAGATACAGTTTATGCCGGGACGATTAATGAGAGTGGCTCTTTGGAAGTCCGTGTAACGAAACGATCCGAAGATACAGCCATTGCAAAAATCATACATCTGGTGGAAGAAGCACAGGAAAAGAAAGCTCCTACCCAGGCGTTTGTAGACCGATTCGCAGCTGTTTACACACCTATTGTGTTTATGCTGGCTCTGTTAGTAATGGTCATCCCTCCGTTGGTTACAGGAGGAGCATGGAGCGAATGGCTTTATAAAGGGATTTCCCTGCTTGTTGTTGCCTGTCCGTGTGCCCTGGTGATCTCCACCCCGGTAGCGATCGTATCGGCCATTGGGAATGCAGCCCGGCATGGTGTACTGATCAAAGGTGGAACATTCCTTGAAAAAGCGGGTGCCATCCAAGCTATTGCCTTTGATAAAACCGGTACCCTGACAGAAGGTAAACCGAAAGTAGCAGATGTTATTGCTCTTAATGGAGAAAAAGAGAATCTCATCAGGATTGCGGGGACGATTGAAGAATATTCTACTCATCCGATAGCGGCAGCCGTATCATCTTATGCATCAGAACGGCAGATATCAACAGCCCGCGGGAGTGATTTCCGCACACGGCCTGGCAAAGGCGCCCAGGCCAAGATAGATGGAACTGTCTATTACGCAGGGAATCCGAAATTGTTCAAAGAACTGGGAGTTGATCTGGATGAAGTGGAAAATCAATTGGATCAGCTCGAGTCAGAAGGGAAAACCCTCGTTC
Source organism: Halobacillus sp. AWH4_228 (assembly GCF_056158365.1). Classification (NCBI taxonomy): domain Bacteria; kingdom Bacillati; phylum Bacillota; class Bacilli; order Caryophanales; family Bacillaceae; genus Halobacillus; species Halobacillus sp. AWH4_228. The sequence goes on from NZ_JBSWTE010000001.1 coordinate 1,853,627, forward strand.
TTATAGGTACGGATAAAGAAATACATGGGATCATTTCTGTCGCTGACTCTATCAGGGAAATCACGATCCGGTCGATCCAATCCTTGAAGCAATCGGGGTTAAAAGAACTGGTTATGCTTACGGGAGATAACGAGGGGACCGCCAAGCGGATAGCAGCAGAAGCAGGTGTGGACCGTTATTTCGCTGATTTGATGCCGGAAGATAAAACAAAAGCGATCGAGAAACTGCAGGAGGAAGGGAAACAAGTGGCTATGGTGGGGGATGGGATCAACGATGCTCCTGCTCTTGCTTCCTCAGACCTTGGTATTGCGATGGGCGGTGCTGGGACGGATACAGCTATGGAAACAGCTGACGTAGTTCTAATGGCGGATAATCTGGAAATGCTGCCTCATACGATACGATTGAGCCGTAAAGCCTTGACCATTATCAAACAGAACGTTTGGTTTTCCCTGCTTACGAAACTGGCGGCGCTCATTTTGATTTTTCCAGGTTTCTTAACGTTGTGGATGGCTGTGTTAAGTGATACAGGTGCTGCTCTGATCGTCATCCTCAATAGTATGAGACTGCTTCGCAAAAACGCATAGACCGAAGAAAATCCCGGATGAGACATCCGGGATTTTTTATGGTCGAGGATATTTTCGTTAGTTGAACCGCAGAAATATTCCCAAGTTCGATGAAAAAAGACAATCTTAAACGGTTTTAAACCCTATTACTTTCACAATTTCATTAACTGAAAATTATGATATATTAAAAATGTGCTAGATAAATAGGAGGGATTCGATGAATTGGAAATCAGTAATGGCTACCTTTGTTCTGGGTACGAGTCTTGTGTCTGGCGGGACACTCGCTCATGCGGAGACAGGCAAAGATGTAAAAGAGGTACCGAACGCATCGGAGTTTATGCAGAAAGAATGGCAGGCGAAAAATGTCAAATCAGAAAAAGGGATCCAGGAATTCTTTAAGCAGAATGCGAAAGACTTTCAGCTGAATCCATCCAAAGATTTGAAATTAATGGATACAGAAACCGGTGAACTTGGAATGAAGCATTACACATACCAACGGGTGATTGAGGGAATCCCTGTCGCTGATTCAGAAGTCGTGGTACATACCGATAAGAACGGGAATGTTTCAGCTGTGAATGGTGAATTTCATATGGATGCACCAGACAAGCTTGAAGAAAAACGAAGCGTAAGCAAGACGAAGTCGTTGATGCTCGCTTGGAAACACATTGACGTAGATCGCAGTGAAGCGGATAAAGTCCAGAAAAGTGATGTAGGTGAAGATTTTGAAACGTTAACGGAAAACACAGACCTTGTTGTGTTCCATGGTGAACAGGGGTATACGCTGGCTTACCAAGTGGAGCTTCAGTTTGCTCAGCCTTATCCTGCCAATTGGAAGGTGTATATTAATGCGGAGTCAGGAGAAGTGTTGAAAGCTGCCAATGCTGTCCATGAAGCTACAGGTACAGGAACAGGTGTATTGGGAGATACGAAATCACTTAACACCTACGCGTACAACAACACGTACTATTTATATGATACGACAAAGCCAATGAGCGGGGTTATTGAAACATTTGATAACTATGGTGGACAATTTAGTAATCTACCAGGAAGTTATGTTACCGATTCAGGTAATACGTTCACAAGCGAAAGACAGAAAGCGGCTGTAGATGCTCATTACTATGCTGGAGAAGTTTTTGATTATTTCTATGATACATTCGGTCGTGAAAGTTATGATGACCAGGGATCCAATATTCGTTCCACTGTCCATTACGGTTCGAATTACAATAACGCAGCCTGGACAGGGAACCAGATGATTTATGGAGATGGGGACGGCAGTACGTTCACATATCTATCCGGTGCTGACGATATCGTCGCTCATGAATTGACTCATGCTGTAACAGATACGACCGCTGACCTTGTGTATGAAAATCAGCCGGGAGCTTTAAATGAGTCCTTCTCTGATGTGTTTGGTTATTTTGTAGATTCAGAGGACTGGCTGATGGGTGAGGATGTGTATACGCCGGGTCGTTCAGGAGATGCGCTGCGTTCCATGTCCAATCCGAATGCCTATGACCAGCCCTCTCATATGAATGAATACCGCAACCTTCCGAATACAGAAGCAGGGGACTGGGGCGGTGTCCACATCAACAGCGGCATTCCGAACAAAGCTGCTTACAATACCATTAACAGCATTGGGAAATCGAAAGCAGAAAAGATTTATTACCGTGCCCTTACGGTTTACCTGACACCGAACAGTAATTTTTCCAGTGCCAAGCAGGCGCTTGAGCAGTCAGCTCAGGATCTATATGGATCTTCAACTGCCAGCGCTGTTACACAGGCTTGGAATAATGTAGGCGTCAATTAAGCAGAGGATCAAAAGAAGCAGAGCCACCGCTCTGCTTCTTTTTTTATGGAAAATACAGAATAGTATCGTATTTTTTCATGGAATGGGTAATTCCGCACATTTGAAAGGGAATGAAGCGTTGACAAATTTCCCGGGAGCACGTAGTATAATGTACGAGAGTGAGAATCATTATCACTGTTAAATGGTTTAAATGTTCGAAAGGGGTCCTTATTATGACACGTCTACATACGGATGGTCTCCATGTGGGCTACGAGGATAAACTCATTGTAGAGGATATGACACTGGAAATTCCGGAAGGGAAAATAACGACGATTATTGGGGCCAACGGCTGTGGGAAATCCACACTGCTGAAATCGATTGCACGCATCATCCCTAAACAGGAAGGCAGCATTTATCTGGACGGTGAAAGCATTCATCATCACCCGACAAAGGAACTGGCCAAAAAGATGGCGATTCTTCCTCAATCTCCGGAAGGTGCTCCAGGATTAACAGTCGGTGAGCTTGTATCATACGGACGCTTTCCTTATCAAAAAGGGTTTGGCCGTCTATCGAAAAAAGATCGGGAGATCATTGACTGGGCTGTTGAAATGACAGGAATGACGGAATTTAAATACCGGCCGGTGGACGCCTTGTCGGGTGGACAGCGGCAGCGGGTATGGATTGCAATGGCCCTGGCTCAGGAAACAGATCTCATCCTGCTTGATGAACCGACGACCTATCTTGATATGGCACACCAGCTGGAAGTTCTCGAACTGCTGGAACGGCTGAATAAAGAAGAAGGACGGACGATTGTCATGGTGCTTCATGATGTCAACCAGGCTGCCAGATTTGCTGATCACCTGATTGCATTGAAGCACGGACGAATCATAAAGTCTGGATCCGGACAGGAAGTCATTCATAAAAGCGTGTTAAGAAGGGTCTTTCATATTGATGCTGAAATCGTTGCGGACCCTCGAACAGGAAAACCTATTTGTTTGACATACAACTTATTAAAGGGAGATAGAAATCATGAAGAAAATCTGGCTGATCGGTCTCTTGTCACTGCTGCTCATTCTTAGCGCCTGTGGTGGTGGAGAAACAGAAAACGAAAATACAGGGAATGAAAGCGGAGACGATACACAAACCGAAGAGACGAGTTCTGATTCTGAAACAAGAATGTATGAGTCCGAAAACGGTGAAGTTGAAGTTCCGGCTGAGCCGGAGCGAGTGGTTGTCCTCTCGTCCTTCGCGGGTAATGTTCTTGCGCTGGATACGAACATTGTAGGGGTGGACGCATGGTCTAAAGGCAACCCGTTGTTCGAGGAAGATCTTGCGGATGCAGAAGAGCTTTCTGATGAAAGCCTTGAAAAAATCATTGAGCTTGACCCGGATTTGATTATCGGGCTGGCGAACACGAAAAACAAGGACAAGCTGAATGAAATTGCTCCGACCGTCACCTACACGTATGGTGAGCTCGATTATTTGGAGCAGCATGTGGAAATCGGGAAACTTCTGAATAAAGAAGAGGAAGCCCAGCAGTGGGTGGATGAATTTAAGGAAAAAGCCGGGGAAGCGGGTACAGAAATCAAAAATGAAATCGGTGAAGATGCGACGGTCACTGTATTCGAAGAGTTTGATAAGCAGCTTTATGTCTTTGGAGATAACTGGGCACGCGGAACAGAAATTCTCTATCAAGAGATGGAACTGAAGATGCCTGATAAAGTGAAGGAAATGGCGCTTGAGGATGGTTTCTATGCGATTTCTCCGGAAGTGCTCTCAGACTTTGCCGGGGATTACATGATTTTCAGTAAGTCGGATGGTGCAGACAGCTCCTTCCAGGAAACGGAAACGTACAAGAATATTCCTGCTGTAGAAAACGATCAAGTGTTTGAAGCAGATGCCGAAGCTTTCTACTTCAATGATCCTCTTTCACTGGAACACCAGCTCAGCTTCTTTCAAGAGAAGTTTTTGAACGAATAACCTTTTGTAGAAAAGATGAGACTTTATGCAGACTTTTTCAGTAAGGCAACTATATAAATTCATAATTGGAATCGCCGTCCTCATCCTTTCTTTCTTTGTCGCCATGACATTCGGGGCGGCGGACACCACCTTTAAGCAGGTGTGGGTTTCCATGACGACCAGTTCGCTGGACTCAACCACGACGATGTTAAGGGAAATCCGTCTGCCGCGGGAGATTGCTGCAGCCCTTGTCGGTGCGGCGCTGGCGGTGTCAGGGGCGATTATGCAGGGGTTGACCCGGAACCCTCTTGCTGATCCGGGTCTGCTTGGTTTAACCGCAGGGGCAAATGCTGCACTTGCGGTTACACTTGCTTTATTCCCTTCTGCGAATTACATGGGAATTATGCTGGCCTGTTTCATTGGAGCGGCCGTCGGAGTGGTTCTTGTGTTTGGAATCGGTTCAGCTAAACGCGGCGGTTTTTCTCCGTTCAGGATTGTACTTGCCGGAGCAGCCATTTCAGCGTTTTTGTTCGCTGTGGCCGAAGGTGTAGCCCTTTATTTCAAAGTGTCCAAAGATGTATCCATGTGGACGGCCGGTGGGTTGATCGGAACGTCCTGGAGTCAGATACAGCTGATTGCTCCCATTGTATTCATCGGGACGATCGTTGCTGTCCTGCTGGCCCGTCAGCTGACGATTATCAGCTTGAATGAGGAAGTGGCCGTTGGACTCGGGCAGAATATCCTGACTGTTAAAATTATCTTATTCATCGTCATTACCCTGCTGGCCGGAGCAGCGGTGGCGCTGGTCGGAAACCTTGCCTTTGTCGGTTTGATGGTGCCCCATATGGTCAGACCGATCGTGGGAAATGATTACAGGATGGTGCTTCCGATGTCTGCTTTGTTCGGTGGAGCTTTCCTTCTCCTCGCGGATACATTGGCCCGGACGATTAACGCCCCTTATGAAACGCCGGTTGCAGCGATTGTTGCTGTACTCGGTCTGCCGTTCTTCCTCTTTGTTATACAAAAAAGGGGGAATGCATTCTCATGATTCATCCTTCTGTCTTGAAAAAACAACGTCTATATCTGATCCTGCTTTCACTCTTAATTTTAGCAACCGCTGTAGCAGGGCTTGGTCTCGGATATTCCTCCGTTTCCTATGACCGGATTCTTCCAACGATCCTCGGGAACGGCGGTTTTAAAGAGGAATTTGTTTTATTTTCGATTCGTCTTCCACGGATGATCATAACCGTACTGGCGGGGATGGCTCTTGCTTTATCCGGCGCTATTCTTCAAGGGATCAGCCGGAATGATCTCGCTGATCCGGGAATTATCGGAATCAATGCAGGGGCAGGGGCTGCTGTTGCGCTCTTCTTTTTGTTTGCTCCCATTGATGCAGGCTCTTTCGTTTATATTCTTCCACTGATCGCATTCGGGGGAGCAATGATCACGGCTCTGGGTATTTATTTGTTTTCCTATAATAAAAGGACCGGGTTTGAGCCTGTCCGTTTAGTGCTGGTCGGTGTCGGGTTTTCCATGGCTCTTTCCGGTTTAATGATTATTCTCATTTCATCAGCACCAAGGGAGAAAGTGGACTTTATCTCCAAATGGCTGGCAGGCAGTATCTGGGGCACAGACTGGCCTTTCATCCTTGCGCTGCTGCCATGGATCATCGTTTTAATTCCATTTGCGCTTTGGAAAAGCAACGTTATGAATCTATTAAACACAAGTGAACCGGTTTCCATCGGCGTTGGTCTTCCGCTTAAGAAAGAGCGTTTTATTATGTTGATGACCGCGGTAGCTCTTGCTGCTTCTGCTGTATCCGTTACCGGAGGGATTGCATTTGTCGGTTTGATGGCTCCTCACCTGGCCAAGGTACTTATCGGTCCGAGAAGCCAGCTGTACCTGCCTTTGAGTATCCTGATAGGAGGGTGGCTCCTGTTGTTTGCTGACACGGTCGGGAGAAACATCGCAGAACCCGATGGGGTTGCAGCCGGAATTATGACTGCGCTTATCGGCGCCCCTTATTTTATTTATCTATTATTGAAGAAGTCCTGATCACCGGTTTCCTATTGCGGGACATCCGTTGACTATTAAAAAAATATGGATGTCTACTGGCAATCAGGAAGAGAGCTTATCATAGGCTTTTCTTGAAGAAAGGGAGAGTTTCTGAAGTCCAGAAACTCTCCCTTTTAATATTTCAGAGTCACAGGACAGCCAATTATTACGTCTCTTGAATCACTGAAAATCAGGCTGTAAGACACGTAAATGAATATATATACAGGGGGTGGGTCCCGGCCGCTTCCCGCTGTACAAAAAACGCCTCCCGATCAGCCGGGAGGCGTTTTTATCATTTATTGAGTCAATCCTTCTTTAATCGTTTTGATATTCCATTCCATCATGGAGATGTAACTGTCTCCATCTTCTCCAGGTTCAGCAAGGGAATCGGTAAAGACTTTACCCCTGATCGGAACATCGGTTTCTGATGATACAGCTTCCATACTCCGGGCATCAATACTGGTTTCGAGGAACAATCCTGTGATTTCTCTTTCATTGATCAAATCTACAATTCTAGTGATTTGATCAGGAGTCCCCTGGTTTTCCTGGTTGATTTCCCAAATGTATTCGGCTTGGAAGTTGTAAGCCTCACTGAAATATTTGAATGCTCCTTCACTTGTAACGAGCACACGTTCTTCCTCGGGGATTTCCTCGAACTGGGCCACTGCTTCATCATGCAGATCCTGCAGTTCTGCGATATATTCTTCTGCATTTTTTTCATAGACTTCCTTGTTCTCAGGATCCACCTTAATCAGGCCGTCCCGTGCGTTTTCAGCATACTGGATCCCGTTTTGAATATTCAGCCAGGCGTGAGGATCTTCTTCACCCTCCTTGCCTTCTGTCGTTAAGTACATGGCTTCAACATTTTCACTCATTAAAAAGACAGGAGCATCGTCGCCGGCTTTTCCGGTGGTTTCCATCAGTTTATTGAACCATGAATTTCCCGCTTCCAAATTCAAACCATTGTAGAATACGGCATCAGCATCCGTTGTTTTCTTAACATCTTCCGGTAGTGGATCGTATTCATGGGGGTTGGAGCCGATGGGAGCGAGACTGTGAATCTCCACTTTGTCACCACCGACATTTTTAACGATGTCATAAATAATGGAGTACGTCGTTACGACCTGTACTTTTTCATCTTCCTCTTTCGTACCGCTTGCTTCATTGTCTCCACAGGCTGCCAGAAAGAGCAGAGTGGAAAACACGAGTACACTAAGGATCCAATTCTTTTTCAACATAATATCATTCCTCCTGACTATTCGTTAATCGTTGTTTTATACCATGGTGCTTTAGATAACAAGTGGTAAAAGGGAAGAGGTACTTGTCTTCCCTGCATTAATGATGACTCCCATTAACTTTATTCATTCATTAAACGAGGGATGCCCGCTTTTTCCTTGCTTTCAGCATTTTCCATAGAAGTCCGTGCTTTGGTGAGAAAAGGAAGACGAGAATAAAAAGAGCGGTGGCTGCTAAAACAATGGCAGCTCCTGAAGCCAGGTTGTAGGTGAAACTGAAGTACAACCCTGTAATGCTTGATATGACGCCGATACCGGCAGCGAGAAAAATCATGATGGAAAGCCGGTCTGTTAATAGGTAAGCGGCTGCTGCCGGCGTAATCAACATGGCTACGACGAGGACAATGCCGACGGTCTGCAGAGAAGCCACGGTTACCATCGTCAACAGAGTCATAAGAAAATAATGAATCATACGTACAGGCAGCCCATAGGCGGCCCCCATCGTTTCGTCGAAGGATGTAACGAGCAGTTCTTTATAGAATAAATACACAGCTGCCAAAACAAATAGACCGATGCCCATGGTGATCCACATATCTGACGAACGGACGGCGAGGACATTCCCGAACAGGATGTGATACAGATCTGTACTGCTCTTCAGCAGTGTAATAATGATAATCCCGGCAGCGAATGCAGCGGTGAACATAATTCCAATGGATGTATCATGTTTGATCCGGCTGTTTTGACTGACGAATCCAATGGCAATGGCCGTCAATACACCGCTGAAAACGGCACCGAAAAAGAAGTTGATTCCCAGCATATAAGAAATGGCAACACCAGGTAGGACGGCGTGTGAGATGGCGTCTCCCATGAGTGCCATCCCTCTTAAGATAATGAAGCAGCCAATGACTCCGCAGATGATACCGACCATAATCGATGTAAGCAGCGCTTTTTGTAGAAATTCATATTGAAAGACGGCTTCAATAAATTCCATAATTACACTCCAATCTCTTTCATAAAGGCGAATTGCCCTTGGTAAGCTTTGGCGATGGTTTCTGTACGGAAAACTTCACTGACAGGACCGAAACCTACCAATTCTTTATTTAGTAAAATGAGCTGATCGAAATATTCTTCTGCTTTACTTAAATCGTGGTGGACGACCACGACGGTTTTTCCCTGCCAGCATAATTGCTTCAAAATCTTGACGATCGTTTCCTCACTGGATACGTCGACTCCTACAAAAGGCTCGTCAAGAAAGAACATATCCGCTTTTTGGGCCAGGGCGCGGGCAAGAAATACACGCTGCTGCTGTCCCCCGGAAAGTTCACCGATCTGTCTCTTGCTGAAATCTTTCATACCGACTCTGTCCAAACACTCCAGTGCCCAGGTTTTTTCTTTTTTTCCCGGTCTCCGGAACAGTTTCAGGTTGGGATAGGTGCCGAGCAGGACAGCATCGAGGACAGTAATTGGAAAATCCCAGTCGATATCATTTCTTTGAGGGACATAGGCGATTTTCCGTCGTGCTTCCTGAATGGGATTCCCGAATAACTGTATGGTTCCTTTATCTTTAGGAATCAGATTCAGTACAGCTTTTAGAAACGTAGATTTACCTGCGCCGTTTGGCCCGATAATGCCGATAAGGTTCCCTGGCTGCACAGAGAGGCTGATACCTTTGACAGCTTCATTTCCATAATAGGAAACGTGAAGATCTTTGATGGATATAGCTGGGTGGTGCATGATGATCCTCCTTTAATCATTTTCTATATGCATGGTTCGTGCATGTCTTCATAAAATTTATATTAGGGCATTTAAATTTGCCGAGTGCAACTTTTAGTTTAAAAAAGATACCCCTTTACTATATGGGGGTCCCAAAAAAAGATGACAATATTGCTTTTGGCATAAAAAGTTTCCTTTGTGCAAAATATATAGCTAACTCCATGAAATGTCAACAGTGAAGACAGAATATTATACGAAAGTTTATAAAAAAGGTACATTCCGGGGGAGTGTACCTTTTGGCCTTCTTCTTATTGGGCGCTGTTCACTTTTTTCTCGGCAATATAATCTTCCGGGCGTTCTTTCTGTGCGATCAAGTCCTCCATCGTAACTTCATTCTCGTTCGTTGAAAGGGAAGGCAGTGAATTCATAGATTGAACGCCGGGGTTTTGAATGAGCTGTGAAAGCTGACCCTGGTTTTGTTCGTAGAGCCGGTAGCCCACTGCTCCAACGACTGTTCCTGATACAAATCCCATCATGAAATCCTTATTTAATACCATAGTGATACCTCCTGTTTTTTTAGAATGCCAGTATTCTTTTTTTATTTGAATCATTTAAAAGCTCAAGGACGTTGACAGCCCACGTTACCATCGCTACTTGAAGAATGTTTCCTGCCCCGATGGACAGCATGCTTACATTTCCTGTGAGAACATCCGGGTGGCGAAGTTTGTTTTCTCCATGGGACAAAACCGTATAAGCAGTGGAAATGACGACGGCATAGTCGAGCATTCCAGGAACATTCCCCGGTTTGTTGTTCAAGTAGGCCAGCAGAATAAGGAATCCTGTTACAAGACTACGTAGAAAATCCTTGCGCTGGGCAGGGGCAATATTGATCATGATATTGTCCAGCGGATCAAACTGCGTCTGCTTGAAAAATAGACTGATAAAACGGAGGATGATTTTTCTGTTAATCACGTCCTTGGAGTAGTGAACCGTCATCGATTGAATAGCCGGCTCAATGAACGTCTATCCTGTAAGATCCCAGCACTTTTTCCAAGCGCTTTAAAAATAAGACTTGCTTTACTTTAGTGAGCATAGCGGACTCCTTTGCGATAGATTGTTTAACAGGTTTATGATTAAGCGCATGTAAATTTCCATTATATGACAAGGTAAATTCCTCATGTTCTTACTTCGCATAATAGGGTTGAAGTCCACACTTCAGACAATATCTTTCAACGTTAAACATGAAACAAAAACTACCCGGACTTTTATCCTGCCTGGTGCAGCGTGAAAGATTCGTAATGATAGAGGAAATAAGGTCAATGGGAGGGGATGTTTTTTTCATTTGGAAAGATTCCTTGACTATGGTGTGTACCCCACGGTTTATAATAAGTGCAGGAGGGTGTGTCATGTATAAAAGAAGTGAATTCTCAAACATTACCGGCCTCAGCAAGGATACACTCCGGTATTATGCAGAGGTGGGCCTGTTGGAACCGGCTTTTATTCATCCCGAAAACAAGTACAGGTACTATGATGACGGCAGCTATTTTCTCGCTCTTCTGCTTGGTAAACTGCGGAGGTTCGGTTTTTCCATACAGGAAATGAAAACGGTCATGGACGATGACTCCTTTACCATTCTGGAAAAATTGTTAGCCGAAAAGAAAAGCAAAATGGAACAAGAGGCAGAAGATATTCAAGAAAGAATTAAGGAACTGGATGATTTTATCCAATCTGGTAAGGAGGAGAACGAATGATAGAATGGGAAAAAGAAAAAATGATCGGCGCTTCACTTGAGGATGTGTGGGATCTTTTCAAAGATAAAAACATTAAGCGGATCATGCCTAAGGTGGAAGAGCATAAGCTGATCGAAAAAACAGAAACGGAAGCTGGTGCGAAACATCTTCAGACTTACAGAGAAGGGAAGCGTCTCGAAACCTATACTGTAGATACGCTTGTGTATGAAGACAAACCGGCATTTAAACATAAGAAAATCGCTTTTGTGATTGGCAGAGCGTTTGAAGTAACGGCGTCCTTCCGATTGGAAAAAGTAGATGATTCAACAACAAGGTTGATATACTCCGGGTCCAATCGTGGGACCAACTTTGTCGGCCGTGCCATGATGAAGCTGGCGAATAAAAAAGGGAATGATACAGTCGTCCAGGAGTTTGTCGACCGTGTAGAAGAGCAGGCGGCACTGTCCAGCGAAACAAGGTAACGGAATAGATGGATGCTTATTATTGGAAGACCTGATTATTTATATGGGCTGGTTTGGAAAGGGGAAAAAGAGGCACATACGTAGTAGAGAAAACAGATTGAACCTCTGACATAACTGATAAATCTTGTTTTACGGGAAAGGAGTGAGTTTATGGAAATCATTACGCTTCCGGAATGGAAGACCGCCTGCCGGAGATGGGAAGGGAGTTACACAGAGCTTTCGGATCTGAAAGGGTTTATAGAGGGTGTAATGGCGGAAATGATCGCAAGAGCTGACCTTGAGCATCTATCTGAACAATGGGGGTTTTCTTATCATACGAGGGATGATGGATTTGTCCACTATTCAGGTTGACGAGTCGGTGGAAATTCCCTCGACGATGAATCTTCAAACGATTCCAGAACAAACCTATCTGCACGTGCAGCATTTGAAAGGAAAAAGTGTTGCAGATACCTATACAGCTGTCTATCAATGGTTTAAGAATATGGGGAGACAACCTCATCGTGAACCTGGTGTGGAGTATGATGATCTGCAAATCAAGTTCGAGAAGTACCCGGTGCCAAGGGAAATGGATCATCATGATTTTGATATATACATCCCACTTCTGCAGCGAGATTATTGATACGGATGGAAAAGAAGAAGACCGTCCCGGCTTTAGAAACATCATGTAGAGGTGGCTTTATGTCATCTTGATTGCAAAGGCCCGCATATGGGAAGAAGCCTGTCGGTAGCACGGCCTCCGTTAACTTTTTCCGGTAGAGATTCCTGACCAAGCAGATCTTCGAATGATCGTGCTTCTGCAGGCATACTTAACGGGCTTTTCATAAGATCGGGAATCCATTGTACAAAAAAAGCTGCCGGAAACGTTACCGACAGCCTGACCGGCCGTAGAAGCGGCCGGTTTTCTTTTTAATAAACTTTGTCTCCATTGAAGATGGAGTTTTTTACAATGACATAGTCCACGTGTCGAATGCCATCAAGGTCGGTACCGCCTGCATAACTGATGGCGGACTGAAGATCCTGTTCCATCTCTGTAAGGGTATCTTTCAAATGTCCTTTGTATTCTACGAACATCTTCTTGCCCTCGACGTTTTTCTTTTCCCCTTTTTGATATTCAGAAGCAGAGCCAAAATATTCTTTGTAGAGTTTCCCATCTTTTTCAACGGTTTCTCCCGGGGATTCTTCGTGACCGGCAAAGAGGGAGCCGATCATTACCATGGAGGCGCCAAAACGGATGGATTTTGCGATATCTCCATGGGTGCGGATTCCGCCGTCGGCAATAACAGGTTTACTGGCTGCCTTTGCACACCAGCGTAAAGCTGCCAGCTGCCACCCACCCGTACCGAAACCGGTTTTGACTTTGGTAATACATACTTTTCCTGGTCCGATTCCTACTTTAGTGGCATCGGCTCCGGCATTTTCAAGTTCCCTGACGGCTTCTGGAGTACCGACATTTCCAGCAATGACGAACGTGGAAGGAAGGTGGGCTTTGATGTGCTGAATCATGTGAATGACAGCGCTGGAATGTCCGTGGGCGATGTCGATCGTAATATAATCCGGAGTCAGATGGCGCGCAGCCAATGATTCGATAAATTCATATTCGTCTTCCTTCACACCAACACTAATGGAAGAAATTAAACCTCTTTCCTTCATGGTTTCAATAAAACGGGTGCGTGTTTCAGGCTGGAAGCGGTGCATGATATAGAAATATCCATGTTCAGCAAGCTTTGTTGCTGTTTCATCATCAATAATGGTCTGCATGTTGGCGGGAACCACAGGCAGCTTGAACGTATGATCTCCAAATTGAACAGAGGTGTTGCATTCAGAACGACTATTTACGACACATTTTGCGGGAATTAATTGAACATCTTCATAATCAAATACATTTTCCATCAAAATCACTCCTGAAACACGAATATTTTAGTAATAATTAAAATTATTGTTCGTACAATAGTAATTTACATCATTGTGAGCTTTCTGTCAAAGAAAGATTGATATCTTTTCTTTATAAGGAAGTCTTTGTAAAAGCAGGTGTAAATGATCGTAAAGAAAAGCAAAACCCTTGCAAAAGTGGATCATTTTATAGAACATAGGGAAGGATTGTACTTTGACAGAGAAGATGGAGGTTCAAAATGGAGACGACGCAGAATAGAAAAATTATATTGGCCACGTTTATGATCGGGGCGTTTTTTGCCATTCTCAACGAGACGCTTTTGAACATAGCTTTAACAGAACTTATGGATGTTTTCGGCTTAAGTGCTCCGACGGTCCAGTGGATGGCCACGGGCTTCATGTTGGTGATGGGGGTCTTGATGCCGATATCCGCCCTCTTAATTCAATGGTTTACGACGAGACAGATGTTTATCGGAGTTATGACGATCTTCTTAATAGGAACGACAATTGCAGCGTCCGCATTGAACTTTCCGATGCTTTTAACCGGGCGTATGATTCAGGCGGTGGGAACGGGATTGTTAATTCCTGTCATTATGAATGCCCTTCTTTTGCTGTATGAGCCTGCGGTCAGAGGAAGGATTATGGGAACATTCGGACTCGTCATCATGTTCGCTCCAGCGATCGGCCCGACATTATCCGGGGTCATTGTTGATTTCCTGGGGTGGCGCTGGTTGTTTATTACCGTCATTCCATTTGCTTTGTTTTCCATCATTTTCGCATGGAAATTCCTTGAGAATGTCGGTGAGATCACACGACCGAAGGCGGATGCAATTTCGATTGTCCTTTCTTCTATAGGAATCGGCGGAATCGTCTATGGCTTCAGCAGTGCAGGGGAAACGGAAGCAGGATTCGCCTCACCCTCGATCATTGTGATCCTGGCTGCTGCAGTTATCAGCATGGTCTGGTTTGTTTTCCGCCAGCTCCGTTTGGATGAGCCGCTTCTTGATGTACGGGTTTTTCAATACCCGAGCTATGCCAGAGGCATCTCTATTTTTGTTATTGTCATTATGGCGATGTTCGCTTCCGAAATCGTCATGCCGATGTATCTCCAGGGTCCCCTTGGATATTCCGCCAAAATCGCCGGACTGCTTTTACTTCCCGGCGCCCTGCTTAATGGGTTGATGTCACCGGTCATGGGGACGTTATTTGACAAAGTCGGCCCACGGAAGCTGATTATTCCCGGGACGATTATCCTGACAGGGGTGATGTTCTTCTTCAGCCAAATCACACCCTCCATCCCGACGTGGAGTTTTGTTCTTGCTTATATCCTGCTGATGTTGTCGATTTCAGCCATTATGATGCCATCCCAGACCAATGCGCTGAATGAGCTGCCGAAGCACTTGTATCCTCATGGAACAGCGATAGCCAATACGCTGCAGCCGATCGGAGGGGCGCTTGGAGTATCCATTTTTGTCAGCATTATGAGCCAGGGGCAGAGAAATTATCTCGATGGAGAACAGGCACAGGAGGGAAGTGCCCTAATGACCGAAGCCATGACAGCCGGCGTTCATCAAGCTTACTGGTTTGCGCTTGCCCTGGGAGTTATCACTGTGGTCATTGCCTTGACGATTAAGCGGGCGGTTTCTCCCGATTACGACAAAGAAACTGAACAGAAACAAGCATAAAAAAAGCCCATCCGGATTCCGGATGGGCTTTTTTTATAGGTTCATCATACGCTTGATGAACGACTCCAGAGGTTTCCTGGACTTTATATTTTCGTTGCATTTCCTGCTGTCATAGCAGATATAATTCCCACGGGTTACGCTTTCTTCAGCATCTTTTCCTTTGCTGGTGACCGTAAACAGGCCGACACGCTCCTGTTCATGGCAGAGCGTGCATATGTTCTTCTGCCTGGATGGCAGGTAGTGTCCGTAAAGACCGGTATACCGGTCGTCGACTTTCGTGATGATATATTTACGATTGGCTGCAGGGTCATTCCACCCCATATAGGACATTTCAGCCCAGTCCATTTCATCGAATTCCGGAACCTGAAGTTTTTTTACTTTAGGAAACAGGAGGCTGATTTCTGCGTCGGTCAGCTTCGGGAAAGGAATCACATAATGCTTCAGTCTGGAAAAATAAAAAATGGCATCTGTTTCTTCCTGCACCTCTTCAATCTGACGGATCAATTCGTGCTGTCCTTCCGTTAACGCTTCAAAAACATCGAGGGCTTTTTCGGAAGAAAGAGAGGTAAGTGCCTGAGTGACCGATGAATCATTGGTCGTCCGGTGGCCGTTCAGCAGATTCTGGGTTTCATTCTTTATATAATGGTATTGATCGGAGCGGATAAATGCATCCATGTTTATACCTCCGTTTCTAGTAGGTGTGGTCTTATTATTTCAGAGCCGTTTCATTTCATCAACTTAAAGGCTTATTATTCACACAGGAACCCTCCAAATATAAAATTCGGTGGCTTTTTCATAATCCCTGATGAAATATGGAACGCTAGGGTTAAGGAAAAAAGTAAGGAGGGTGCCTGATGAATACGGTTATGTATCTTGGAAGCGGAATCGTTTTATTTTTTGTATTATATATACTGGCCCGGACACTTGGAAAGAAATTGACATCCCAGATGACGCTTTTCGATTTTATTGCAGGTATAACCCTGGGAAGTATGACAGCGACGACGTTTCTGTCCCCAAGTGTGTCCCTTCCGCGTGGCATCCTTGCCCTCGCTTTATTTTCCGGACTGGTTTTTCTTATCGACCATTTGACGTTGAAAAGTCTTTGGATCCGCCGGATTTTCAATAGTGAAGCAGCCATACTCATGAAAGATGGACAGATTCAGATGGAAGAAATGAAAAAAGTACGTTTTACAGTGGATGAACTTATTGCCGAGTTAAGAAAAAAAGGTGTCTTCAGTTTCAGCCACGTGGAAGCAGCTGTACTCGAAACCGACGGGACTGTCAGTGTATTAAGGAAAGCGGAGGCTTCTCCGGTCACTCCTGCCCATATGAACCTTTTAACTCAAACCACCTCTTCTCCCTACCTGGTGATCATAGATGGAGAAGTTGTCAAGAAACAACTCCAGCAGAGCGGTTTCAGCGAACAATGGCTTCAGGAGCAGGTGAAAACGGAGGGGTTTGTTTCTTTTAAGGAAATTTCTGCATGCCAAATCCATCAGGATGGATCTCTGTACCTTTCGGGAAAGTAACCGGCGTTCCTAACGACTATAGACTCAATCCTTCGACAACATCTGGAATAAAAATGCAGAAAATGAGGATTTTATGTTTAAAAGTGAGAGGGGTGGGTTATTAACCTGTAGGTGGAAAATAGTGGGTTGGGTCAGCTTTTGGATCATACATACATAGGAAACTCACCGTAGAAGCCAATATGAAACGGGAGTGTTTGGATGAAGAAAAAGTTTTTGAGTACGATGATGGCTGGTGCTGTTCTGTTTGCGTTACCTCTTCAAGCCGCTGCGGCTGATAGGAGTGCGGAAGACATCTTGAAAAAATCGAACGAAGCGATGATGGGTCTGGACAGCTATACGATCCATACGTCTTCTGAACAGACAGTACCGGGGATGGAAGGCGGAGAAAACTCCGAAGTGACATCTGAATCAAAGGCGGATGTCATGCTTGATCCTCTTACAATGCATATGATGACGACCATTGCCGGTCAGGAAACGGAATCATATTTGACGGAGGATGGGTATCACGTTCAGGTGCCTGAGGAAGGCTGGGTGAAAATGTCCGGAGATCTTGGAAATCTTCAAAAATCCATGATGGCAGAAGGGCAGATGTCCCAAGCGATGCCGCTTGCCTCAGACATGACCGTCAGTGAGGAAGATGACGCTTATGTACTGACCTATGAAGGTGACGGCGAAAAACTATTGAAAATGTCCACGCAAATGCTTCAATCTTCCGGCAGTCAGCAGGATTCGGAGCAGTCTGCTGAAATGCAGAAGATGATGGAGCAGTTGATGGAGAAAGTTGAAATTGAAGATTTCTCTTATCAAGTAACCATTGATAAAGAAAACCATTATATGACAGGTATGATGATGGACATGAAAATGATGTTTGAGGACAGCGGTGAATCTGTAACTATCAGTCAGACTTCTGATGTCACTCTTTCCAACTTCAATGGGGTAGGCTCTATTGAAATTCCTCAGGAAGTCCTGGATGCCCAGACACTCGAAGAGGCTGCCGGCGGTGAGCTTCCAGACACGTCTTCCAATGAACCGGTTTACGCATTAGCAGGTGCACTTGCTGCCGCTGCTGCCGGAGTCGTCCTTTTGTACAGAAGAAAAGAGACAGCATAAGAAGGAGATAGAGAAGCCGCACAGCGGCTTCTCCCTTTCTTTATTAATGAAAAAGGAGGTTTTTTCGTGAATAAATTTCTTATTGGGATCATAACCATCGGGCTTTCCATCTCTCTGTTTTATGGACTTCAATGGTGGAATGCTGCCGGTGCAGTAGAGAAGGTCTCCCAAGAAGAAATCAGTACATGGGAGGAAGCTTCCACGGAAATAAATGAAATGGCGGTCTTGGATGGCCCTGATCGTAAAACGGCAGGGAAAGAGAAGGTGTACAGTGAGCAAGTATCTACATATGAAAAAGGAGAAGAGATGGGAAGGCTGATCATCCCGATGCTTAACAAAGGATACACCACTTACTGGGGCGCGGATGAGGATTCACTGAAACGGGGCGTCGGCATGTATGTGAGTGAGTGGACCACCACTCCTGATGAAAAAGGGCATACCGTGTTAAGCGGGCACCGGGAGACGGTTTTTACGAACCTGGGCGATATCAAACAAGGAGATTCCCTTTTTTATGAGTATGAACAAAAGCGTTATGAATACAAAGTAGAGAAGACCTGGGTTACTGATGCAGACGACCGCTCTGTCATTGTGGATAAGAAGGAGCCGACATTGACACTGACTACCTGTTACCCGTTTAATTTTGTTGGAGACGCGCCTGAAAGGTATATCATTCAAGCTTCTTTGGTCCACGTTAGTGAAATGGACGGATTATGACAAGAGGATGGACAGCTTTGACAGGCAGGTTGGATTAAATAAAGTCCGGCGGAAAAAAAGAAAATGGGAGCAATTTAGTCAAATTTCGTTTACAATAGAAATGAACTACATATTGGAAAAGCAGGCGCAATTGAACGACTCAATTGCTTAATAGGGAAGCTGGTGAAATTCCAGCACGGTCCCGCCACTGTAACAGAGAGAGACCCGCAGATGATCCACTGTACGCAAAAACGTATGGGAAGGAGCGGGGCTTGTTGACCTGAAGTCAGGAGACCTGCCTGCTTTAAACACCAAAAAAACCTACGCGGATAGGAGGGTGTGTCGAAAGATTAGAAGGGACCCGTCTGCGGTGTTTTCTAATGGTGCACATCTTTTCCGGGGATGTGTTTTTTTGTGTTCCAAGGAATAAGGGGAGGAATAAAGATGGAACATTTATGGAGAAAACTGCTGGCTGTGATATTTGTCATCGGTCTACTGGCGGGATGTGCTTCAGGTGGGAATGAGGATGCAGAGTCTTCCGAGGACCAGTCCGACCAAACGACAGAAGAAAATGAAACGTCCGGGGAAGAGGGTTCTTATCCATTGACCTTAACGGATGCTATGGATAATGAAGTAACCATCGAAGAAGAACCGGATAATATTATCAGTACAATTCCAAGCAATGGGGAAATCCTGTTTGCACTTGGCTTGAACGAGGAAGTGGTCGGGGTTAGTGATTTCGCCAATTACCCGGAAGAAGCTGCCGAAAAAGAGAAAATCGGAGGACAGGATTTGAATGTAGAGAAAATCCTTTCACTTGAGCCGGATGTAGTCCTTGCTCATGCTTCCGGAGCGCATACTTCCCAAGAAGCCCTTCAGCAGATTCGTGATGCAGGGATTTCCGTTTATGTCGTTAAGGATGCTTCTTCGTTCGATACGGTCTATGAAACGATTGCCACGATTGGAGATATTACCGGAACAAGCGAAAAAGCTTCAGAGATCGTCTCTGGTATGCAGGAAGACTTGAAAGCGGTTGAAGAAAAGGCGGCTGCGATTGCTGAGGAAGACAAAAAAGATGTATTTGTGGAAGTGTCACCGGAACCTGAAATCTACACAGGTGGACA
Organism: Halobacillus sp. AWH4_228; assembly: GCF_056158365.1. Classification (NCBI taxonomy): domain Bacteria; kingdom Bacillati; phylum Bacillota; class Bacilli; order Caryophanales; family Bacillaceae; genus Halobacillus; species Halobacillus sp. AWH4_228. The sequence goes on from NZ_JBSWTE010000001.1 coordinate 1,873,178, forward strand.
AGGCACATTTTTGAATGAAATGCTGGCTGCTATTCAGGCGGAAAACGTTGTCGGGGATCAGGAAGGCTGGTTCAAAATGAACAATGAAGCAATTGTTGAACTGCAGCCGGACGTCATCATTACGACGTATGGCTATTACACAGAAGATCCTCAAGGCAGTGTTTTAAGCCGGGATGGCTGGGACACCGTACCTGCTGTAGAGGAAGAACAAGTCTATGATGTTCATTCCGATCTTGTCACACGTCCGGGTCCACGTTTAGTTGAAGGGGTTCAGGAACTTGCAGAAGCCGTTTATCCAGACGTTTTTAGCGAATAAGACGACACATTATATTGGCAGTGTCTTGTTTTTAGTGTTCAGCATTTTTCTCGGGGCTTCCCTTGGCAGTGTCCCGATTTCCTTCGAAGCTATTGCCCGCATCATCGGCGGGCAGCTGCTTCCATTTTTGCCTGTGTCTGAAGGGACAGATCCTACTCTGCAGGCAATTATTCTGCAGATCCGGCTGCCGAGGGTCGTTCTTGCAGGATTGGTAGGCGGCGCACTGGCTGTATCAGGGGCCGCTTTTCAAGGTCTGCTTAAAAACCCGCTCGCGGATCCCTATACACTCGGCGTGTCTTCAGGGGCGTCGGTGGGAGCGGTTGCGGTTTTGTTCCTGGGCATAAGTCTTCCTTTTGCCGGTTCTTTTACGCTTCCAGTCGTAAGTATTACGGCAGCGATCTGCACGATTTTTATCGTCGTAGGTTTTGCCAGGCTTGTAGACCGATCGATGTCCATGACGACGATCATCTTAACTGGGATTATCTTCAGCTCATTCCTCGGATCATTCATATCCCTTATGATTTCTTTGACAGGAGAGGAGCTGCGGCAGATCATCAACTGGCTGCTTGGTAGTGTCGGTAACCGTGGCTGGGATTATGTCCATTTGATGCTTCCTTTCTTTGTTGGTGGAGTCCTATTGCTCATATTTACAGGACAGGAACTGAATGCGATGACCTTTGGTGAGGAGCGGGCCAGGCAGCTCGGGGTTCATGTGGAGCGTCAAAAATACGTGGTCCTGTCTGCGGCCTCTATCTTGACTGGTGCGGCTGTTGCCGTATCCGGGACCATCGGATTTGTCGGACTGGTTATCCCTCACATATGCAGGAAGTTGTTTGGTAGTGATCACCGGCATCTAATACCACTGTGTGTCTTGAATGGAAGTGCATTTCTAATTCTCGCTGATTTACTGGCCAGAACAATCGTCACCCCATCCGAGCTTCCTATAGGTGTGGTCACCGCTCTGATCGGGGCACCGATGTTTGCTGCCATACTAATCCGAAGAAGAAAAGGAGGTAGAAGTTCATGATTGACGTGCAACATCTCTATGCCGGTTACGACCATGACATTCTTCATGATCTGTCCTTTTCTATACTTAAGGGTGAAATGTTTGGTATCCTCGGTCCGAACGGCAGTGGAAAGACGACGTTACTTAAAGCGATAAACGGGACGCTGCCGGGAGTCAGGGGGGACGTTGCCATTCAGGGCCGTCCGATCAGCCGTATGACAGCGAAAGAAACAGCGAAGGAAATGGCAGTCCTTCCCCAGCATCATGATGTGTCCTTTTCCACAACAGTGGAGCAGACTGTGTTGATAGGCCGCTACCCTTATCAAAAAGGACTTTTCAAACAGTGGACAAGAGAGGATTATCAGATTGCAGAAGAAGTGATGGAACAAACCGGGGTGACACAGTTCAGGCACCAGTCGCTGTTATCCCTTAGTGGAGGGGAGCGTCAGCGTGTTTTCCTGGCCCAGGCGCTGGCTCAAAAACCTCGCATTCTTCTATTGGATGAACCGACGAACCACCTGGATTTCAGTTATCAGAAGCAGATGCTTGACGCATTAAAACAGTGGTCCTTGAAAAACGGACTGACGGTCGTCGCGATCTTTCATGACTTGAATTTGGCAAGCCTGTACTGCGACCGTCTCCTGTTGTTGGATCAAGGAAGGGTGAAGGCGCTGCAAGAACCGGAAGTGGTGCTGAATGAACAGCACCTGTCAGCCGTCTACCGATCGGATATCCATGTCCATGCTCACCCCTCCTTTTCGAAGCCGTTTACAAATGTCGTCCCCTCTTTTAACGAAGATAAACCGAAATCCATCCTGTCACCAGATCAGTTGGACGTTTCAAAGGAGCGGGTCTATTACAAAAGTCGTCAACCTTTGAAGTGTTATTCGTCGGCTGTTCTTCATCCCGGCTTCGGCTGGTTTGAAGAATTTATCAATGTCCAGGTAGACCATTCTTTCCGGTGTGATGATCCAGGGGGCTATTTGAGGACAGAAGCGGAGCGATGGGGCTGTCAGATCCACAGGACCGTGGGCATGATGACAGCGGCGGACGTCGAGGATCTTTCGACCGAGTTTGTTGAAAATGAAGATTTTACGCTGCTCGTCGTCGTCACAGCAGGAACAGGGAACGCTGTGGATGTCGTCCACGGCAGCAGTCATCTACAAGAAACTGTGCCGGGGACGATCAATACCTGGGTGTTCATAGACGGACATTTATCTGAACAGGCCTATGCTCAAAGCCTGATGACCGCAACAGAGGCTAAGGTGAGGGCTCTGATGGATATGGCTGTTAACGATCCTGTAACGGGTACGGCGGCAACAGGCACCTCTACAGATAGTGTTTTAATCGCAGGCACACAGCAGGGAGCGATGCTGGAATATGGAGGAACGATTTCTTCATTAGGCAGAGCGGTCGGTCCAGCTGTATACAAAGCGACGAAGGAAGCGGCTGCCCGATACCTCAATCGAAAAGAAGATGGGTTTTGATTTCCCATCTGCTTGCCCTCACATTAGGATGCCTCCTGGATTTCTTTTTTGGAGATCCCACAAAGATGCCTCATCCTGTTACAGGGATGGGAAAGGTTATTGCGGTTTTGGAGAAGTCCTGGAACAAGGGCCGGTATCAGGTTTGGAGAGGAGCGCTTCTTTGGATTGTCGTTACAGGTTCCGCTTTTCTGACTGCATGGGGGATGGCAGCCGCTGCCGCTTTATGGAGTCATTCCGCGTCCGTCATTGTAGAAGGGCTTCTTATATGGACGACGATTGCAGGAAAAGGGCTGAAAGAAGCCGCTCTTAACGTCTATCTTCCTTTGAGGGAAGGGGATTGGGAGACTGCACGTCGGGAGCTTGGGTGGATTGTCGGCCGGGATACGGGCCATCTTGAAGAGAGGGAGCTTGTCCGTGGTACGGTCGAAACGGTGGCGGAAAATGTAAGTGACGGTGTTACGGCACCCCTTTTTTACGCTTTGATCGGTGGGGCACCACTCGCTGTGTTGTATCGGGCGGTGAATACGTGTGATTCAATGGTCGGCTACAAAACAGAGCGATACAAAGCCTTCGGGTATGTATCAGCGAAAATGGATGATTTATTTAACTATATCCCAAGCCGGCTGACGGCTTGCGTGACGCTCATCGTTTCCAATGGAACAGCCCGTGAAAAGCGGTGGAGGTTCCATCACCTGTCTTCTCAGGCCTCGCATCATCCAAGTCCGAACAGTGGCTGGGGGGAAGCCGCCGCCGCTTTATCGCTTGGCGTACGTTTAGGTGGAGAAAATACGTATTTTGGGGAAAAGTCATTCCGCCCGTATATTGGTTTTCCTCATCATGAATTGACAGACATACAAATCAAGCAGGTCAATGTACTGTTAACACGGACGGTGGCAGCATGGATTGTCCTGCTCTGGTTAGGGGGGATTGGGTTTGAACTGGCCGTCTCATGGTGCAAATCCTTATAAACTTTATCAAATGCAGGGGAAAATACCTAAAGAAACGATTACGGATTTCAGCGTGAATACAAATCCATACGGGTCTCCGGCCGGGTTGAAGGGTCATATGGCACACCATCTGGATTTGATCCATGAATACCCCGATCCTGAGCAAAAGCGGCTTACAGAACGAATTGCTTTGATGCAGGATCTGCCGGAAGAAAAGGTACTCGTCGGCAACGGAGCTTCTGAACTTATTCATATGATTGCCCGATTTTGGCAGGGCAGGCGGGTGGGGATTATTCAACCAACCTTTTCCGAATACGAAAAAGCGTGTGAAGCGTATGGTTGTGACATCGTCAACTTTTATGTATCGGAAGAGAGGAACTTTCATCTCTTTATTCCAGATATTCTTCCACACCTCCCGAGCCTGGATCTATTCATACTTTGTCATCCCAACAATCCGACAGGTAGAACCTATCAGCCTGATGTATTGTATGGGTTGTTAAAACTCTGTAAATTCAACGACGTTCAGGTCGTGATTGATGAGGCTTTTTATGATTTTGTTTCAGGAGAGCCTTTCTTCTCACCCGACTTGTTTGAATTTCCGAATGTTCTTCTTCTTCGCTCCCTCACAAAAATGTACAGCATACCCGGACTCCGCCTCGGTTATGTAATGGGAGAGGCAAAGGTGGTTGAAGCACTGAAGCGCCTGCAGCCGGAGTGGAGTGTCAACGCACTTGCTGAGGAAGCGGGCATGTATTGTTTGAGTCAGCAAGGATTCGCCCGGCAGACAGCTGCTGATCTGTCCAGGGAGAAAGCTTTCCTCTTTTTACAATTGAAGAGGCTGGGCTACACTCCTTTATCCACGGAAACGAACTTCTTTCTCATGAGAGACCCTTTCCACAGCCAGGCCGATGACATGATCTGTTTTCTCCTGCAGGAAGGCGTGACTGTCCGGCATACGAATAACTTCAAGGGGTTGAACGGAGCCTTTGTCCGTGTGGCCGTGAAACAGCGGGCGGATAATGACCTGCTTCTCAAAGCTCTGGAAAAATGGAGAAGTGTATGCTTACAGTAGTGATAGGCGGTGTCAGGAGTGGCAAAAGCAGCATGGCGGAGAGGAAAGCTGAGGGTACAGGAGAAGAAACCCTTCATTATATTGCTGCAGGGGTTAACACAGATGAAGAAATGCAGCACCGGATTGATTATCATCAAAAGGCCAGGGAAAATTCGTTATCTACATGGGTTCTTCATGAGCATCCAGTCCAACCATCGGAAGCTTCTTTTCCCGATGGCAGCGTTGTCATCCTGGACTGTTTAACGACCTGGGCGACGAATGAATGGGTGAAGATGGACGGGGATACCTGTGTGGATGACCTTGTGGCCGCGATCCTGGGTGAAATCATTCATTTAAATGAACGGGCAGGTCATCTGATCGTTGTTTCCAATGATCTATTTTCGGATGCTTCCGATCATCCGCCTGTGATTGAAGAATATTTACAACTGCTGGGAACCCTCCATGTAAAACTGGTTGATATGGCCGAGCTTGTCTATCATATGCAGTTCGGCCACGCCCGGCTTAAAAAGGGGCAACAGCTATGAAGGGACTAATGATACAAGGAACAGCTTCCAATGTAGGAAAGAGTTTCATTGTAACCGCAATCTGCCGGTGGCTCTCCAATCAGGGATATCGAGTGGCGCCGTTTAAGTCGCAGAACATGTCGAATAATTCCTATGTAACCAATTGGGGAACGGAGATCGGCAGGGCCCAGGGAGTCCAGGCAGAGGCGTGCAGGACACCGGCCCTTCCGGAAATGAATCCAATCCTTTTAAAACCGAGAAACGATCAGGATGCGGAAGTCATCTGTCTTGGAAAGTCTATGAAGACATTCTCAGGGAGTAATTACCGGGCTGCCTTTTATGAAGAAGGGCTTCAAGCTATCAAGCAGAGCCTTGACAAACTGAATAACTCTTTTGACTATATCGTTATTGAAGGAGCCGGAAGTCCTGTTGAAGTGAATTTAAATGACCGGGAGCTTGTGAATATGGCTGTCGCCGACCTTGCTGACGTTCCGGTCCTGCTGACAGCGGATATCGACAGGGGCGGGGTTTTTGCATCCATCGTCGGTACGCTGGAACTGCTTCCCCCGCATCACAGGGATAGGGTCAAAGGGATCCTCATCAATAAATTCCGTGGGGATCCTGCCTTGTTCGAAGATGGGCGGAAGTGGCTCGAAACCTATACGGGGCTCCCTATCCTCGGGGTTCTTCCGCATATCGAACATCATATTGAAGCGGAGGATTCCTTATCATTACGTCCCCCTAAGGCGTCCACAGGTACCAAGTCTCTGGATCTTGCCGTCATCGTTTTTCCCTACGTTTCCAATTTTACAGATGTCGATCCGTTCTATAGGGAAAAGGATGTCAGTATCCGCTATGTGTACAGTAAGGAAGAATTCGGATGTCCAGATGCTGTCCTTCTTCCGGGGACAAGAAGTACGATCGAAGACCTGAAAGCGGTGCAAAACAAAGGTCTGGCCGAAGCTTTGACCTCTTATATACACCGGGGAGGGACAGCGGCAGGGATATGCGGAGGCTATCAAATGCTTACCCGCCAGCTGACAGACCAACACGGTTCCCATGAAGGACTGTCCATCCTGCCAATGAGGTCGGTGTTTCATACCGACAAGCAGACGAGGCAGGTCCGGGGAGAAGTGCACGCTTCCAGTGGTTTCGGACCCCAGTCTATTGAAGGGTATGAAATTCACCTCGGAGAAGTCACCGCTGAAGACGAAGTTCCAGCTTTGTTCACATTTAACAGCCGTGATGAAGGTGCAGTCTGGAATGATGGCAGAGTAATAGGCACCCATCTGCATCATGTGTTCCATAATGATGGCTTTCGAACAGACTGGTTGAACAGGCTCCGTAAAGAAAAGAATCTTCCGGTCCTTCCTGAAGCAGATCAGGAAGAAGACCCTTATGACAAAGCAGCGGATGAATTAGCTGCAGAAGTGGATACCGATGCGCTCCTGCGCTTATTAAATGGGGAGGAGCTTGTACCATGAAGGCATGGATTCAAGGATTTCTTCTGGCCTTTCAATTCTTCTCCATTTTACCTGTCCGTCGTGAGCTGCCGATGGAGGGAAGGCAGTTGAGGGGAGCCATGGTGAGTCTGCCCTGGGTCGGGCTTGCCGCCGGAGGATGCGCATTGGGGGTTTCCTTTCTGCTGGATGTGTATACGCCTATGTCTAATGAAGGGATCGCGCTCTCAGCTTTGATTATCAGCGGTGTGTTCACTGGAGGCATTCATCTGGATGGGTGGATGGATACAGGAGATGCTTTCTTCTCCTACCAATCCATCGATAAACGGTTGGAGATCATGAGTGATCCACGCACGGGGGCTTTCGGCGTCCTTTCCGTTCTCCTTCTCCTTTCCGTCCGCTTCCTGTTTTTAATGGAAACCCTGCATGTATCCTTTGCTGCATTTGCTTTCGGCCTCCTTGTCCTTCCATGGATCAGCAGAAGTATCCTTCTTTATCATTTTGCCTGGACACCTCCTGCCAAGCAGGAGGGGCTGTGCGTGCTTTTTCAGTCAGCTTATGAAAAAAAACTATGGATCATCAGTCTTTTGCAGAACCTTATCTGGGTGGCCGTATTCATTGCTGGATATCATCTGTTCTGGATTCCGGCCGTCCTCTCGTTTTCAGCAGCTTTTTTGATGTATTGGCTTTTCCGGAATGGATCTATCCGTTCGTTCGGGGGAATGACGGGGGATGTATTAGGTGCAACGGTGGAAGGAGGGGAAACACTGTTATGGATCGTATGGTGGATCTCTATTTTATCCGTCATGGATTAACCGATGGAAACAAGCAGAGACAATATATCGGCTGGAGTGATGTTCCGCTTCTTGAAGAGGGGAAAACAAGTGTACAAATGTTCAAGGATCAGCTCCCTGATATGGGATTGGTTTTCAGCAGTGATCTGCTTCGCTGCGTGGAAACGACGGAGCTGTTGTTCCCCGGCTGTCGATACGGAAGAAGTTCTTCTCTCAGGGAAATCCATTTCGGTGACTGGGAAACCTGCACGTATGAGGATTTAAGGGATAATGACCTCTATAGGGCGTGGGTGTCCCGGCCGGACCGGTTTACACCACCGAGAGGGGAATCATATCCGCATTTCCAACAGAGAGTAAATCGGTTTTTGCTGTATCTGCTAAGAGTGGTCGAGAAACAGCAGGTCCAATCCGCTGTGGTCGTTACCCACGGAGGTCCATTAAGGGAAATGGTCAGCTGGGTGACAGGAACACCTCTTTGGACCTATCCAGTCCACCCTGGAGAAGGTCTCAAAATTAAGCTTCAGCAAAAAGGGGAAGGGGGGATATCATGGAATTTGTTACAGGTGGATCCTATAACGGAAAAGGAAAATGGGCCCGGGATATGTGGCTGAACCATTATGAGGAGCACACGTGGATGGACTTGAAATCCCAGGAGGTGCACATCCCGGACACAGATCAGCTCGTTCTTGAAAACATTGAATTTATGGCCAGGGAGACGGAAGAAGGTTGGTCCTGGCTGGAACCTTTGTTGTCATGGGAGAACGAGGCCCCTCAGCGCCGTCTGCTTCTGATAGGCACGGATATTACCAGAGGGATTGTTCCATTGGAAAAGTCGGACAGAGAGTGGCGCGACCGGACAGGTTTCTTATATCAAAGGATCATGGAAGAGGCAGCCCATGCTTATGTGGTGTGGTTCGGCATTGCAGAACAATTGAAATAAACAGGAGGTTATCAAATGAGACTTTATACAAAATCTGGTGATAAAGGCCAGACGAGTGTTATCGGAGGACGGGTGGACAAGGATGATATCCGTGTAGAAGCCTATGGTACGGTTGATGAAGCCAACAGCTTTGTCGGAAAAGCAAGAACAGAATTGGATTTGTCGATCGATTCACTTCAGCAGGTGGATCAGGAACTGGAACGGATCCAGCATGAATTGTTTGACTGTGGAGGTGATCTGGCCAATAAAAAAGCGGATCATCCCTATAAATTGGAAGAGAAAAGTGTGAACTGGCTCGAAGACCGGATGGATGAGTATATTGCAGAAACGCCAGAGCTCAAACGGTTTATCCTGCCTGGAGGGGCACCGGCTGCCGGCACGCTGCATATCGCACGGACAGTTACGAGGAGAGCGGAAAGAAACGTCGTTTCCCTTGCGAAAGTCGAGGACATTCATGACGTGTGCCTGCGATACTTGAACCGGTTATCCGACTACTTTTTTGCGGTCAGCCGGTACATCAATTTCGTCAGTGGGGAGAAGGATGTAGAGTATATCCGCAGTGCGGAAGTGTTCAAAGGCCGTCCGCGAAAGTCTAAAGATACGTGAAGAAATTCGTGTGGACCGCGATGTTCACTTCCATGGCCGCTGTAGGCGGCTTGTTGAAAATCCCCGTCGGCATTGGAAGTATCGCGCTTGATGCTGTGCCGGCGCTTCTTGCCTCTATTGTTCTTGGACCGGTCAGTGGAGCGGTGACCGGTGGTCTCGGCCATCTTCTTTCCGCATTCACCGGCGGTTTTCCACTCGGTCCTTTTCATCTGTTTATTTCGGTGGAAATGGCCCTGCTTCTTTTGCTGTTTCCCTTTATTTACAATAAGAGCAGATGGACGGGATATTTGTTTTTCATCACCTTCAACAGCCTTGTTTTACCACTCCCATTTTTATGGATGATGAGCTCTGTGTTTTACTGGACCCTTGTCCCGGCTCTCACAGCAGGCGCTTGCATCAATGTCATCTTGTTCTGCTTTGTATTACAGAAAATAAAACCGGTACTTATGGGGGCGAAGGAGGAGAAAGTCAGTGCGGGATAGTACGTTTATTCCTTTTGATAAACAGTTCGATCTAGTAATCAGTTCTGATAACGCGGCGAATATCGGCGAAAAGGATGCCGATTACATTCAAGCTCCTTATCCACTTGTGGCGGAATCTATGTTCAGGGTGGCCTTTATGGAAAATTACGCAGTAGGGGCTGAGCCATTATCCATCCTGCTGCACAACTTTTCAGGAGAAGATGTGTGGCAGCCGTGCGTGGATCGGATCAACGAATTGGCTGAAGGTCTCGGTCTTTCTGTTTCCGTGACTGGGAGCACCGAATCCAATTTCCCCCTGCAGCAGTCTGCGCTCAGCCTCACTGTCATAGGGAAAGTAAGCCCGTCAAATGTAAAGGCAGGGTGTACACCGGAATGGGCAGCTTTTGCTGTCATCGGTGAGCCGCTGGTCGGGCAGGAAGTGATGGAGAAGGAGGACCGGATGGCGCCGTTGTCGTTATTTAAAGAGCTCGCCGATCATCCGTCCGTTTTTGAAATGCTGCCTGTCGGCTCCAAAGGAATTCTTTACGAGCTGCAGGAAATGTTGAAGGCGAATGATTTAGCAGCAGCTTTTCCTGAACATTGTTCATTGGATGTAAAGAAATCCGCCGGCCCTTCCACCTGTTTTATCATCAGCTATAAAAAAGAAGAGGAGGCAGCGATCCGTAAAGCAGCAGGGGCGTTGTTCCACCCTCTTCTCCCACGTTAAAAAACCCCCGTCGGCTGGATCAGCCGCGGGGGGTCTGTTTTTAATTGGTTTGGTCGGCCATTTTTACAAGAGCGTGTGCAATGTGCTCCCGCTCATTTTTGTCTGCCGCATTCCACAGTTCATTGAGAACCTTCTCTTCCCTGTTTCTTGGTTCTTCATATTCAGCTAAATAATCCGCTACGCGTTTGGCGCCCTTTGTAAGACCTTCTTCACCAAGGCCCAGTTTTTCGCCTTTACGGACTTTATCACCGAGGTAGTCCTTAAACGTTTGGAAGTTGCTCATGATTTCATCTTTTTTCTCTTCATTCATCTCTGCTGCCTGCTCTTTTGGGTCTTTCACTTTAAATTCCTCCTCTTGTAGATTCTCAGTTGTGTATCGTTACGCTTTTTCCCAATAGGCTGCCTGGTTTTGGGAACTGATAGGTGGGAAAGAGTCGCCGCTGTTCAGTTCAACATGCTTTTCGTCTTCTGTTACGCTGTCTTCCTTACCGCCATCAACAAGTCCTGCGAATTTGTAAGTGCCATTCTCCGGCGCTTTTTCTCCCGTTTTAAAACGATCCGCCATTACTGAAAACTCCCTTTCCTTTTTTTGTAATTCTTCGTGTGTACATTACGTGTATATCCGGATTGAGGGATAATGAAACATTTGGAAAACATCCAGTGGAAAAATGAGGAAAATGGCAGGGGATGCCACCATTCATCTAGAAGGAGTTATAATAAGGAGGCGTTTCCATTGAGTATTTCCATGATAATGACCTTGTTTGGATTGTTCCTCGTAGGAAGTGCTCTTGTATGTACAGGTCTTGGATGCTATTTCACGAAGAGAACGGATGTAACAACAGGATATTTAGCTGTGCTTCTTCCCAGTGTCGTCCTCGTTACGCTGACGGTGAAGTGGTTCCTTTTAACAGCCGTGCCCGTGAGTGTAAGTATGTTCACCTGGGTAATGCCGATTGCCCTTGCCCTTGTTTTTTATCCTCTTTTTCTCAGTATGAGCTGGGTGCTGTTAAAACGAATGGACCATGCATAAGCGGGAATTTCATGACAGATGATATAGAAAAAGAATCTTGGTGATGGTTATGACATTATTCCGACTCGGCTATGTGGCTATGAGTGTTCATCTGCACAATGCTTCTCCTTCTCAGACCGTAACTTATAAACGATTTGCCCAGATGAAAGATCAGGAGGCTGCAAAAAGGAAACTGGAGCGAACCGCTTCTGCCAATCTACAGAACTGCCTCAGACTTTTGAAACATAACAAAGCACACGATATCCAGTTTTTTCGCTTGAGTTCCCGTCTTGTTCCCCTCGCCACGCATGAGGCTTTACGAGGGTGGGATTACCTTGGGCCGATTAAGCAGGACTTGAAGATGCTTGGAGACTTCGCCCGGGAGAATGGGATGCGGCTGGATTTCCATCCTGATCATTTTGTGGTGCTGAACGCCCGTAATCAAGAGATTTTCCAATCGTCTATCACTGTGTTGAAGTATCATTATCTCCTTCTGCATCATATGGGGATCGATCCGACCCATCGATGCGTCTTTCACCTCGGAGGGCGGTACCAGGACAAAGAATCGTCTCTGGAGCGTTTTATAGAGAACTGGGCTCTCGTTCCAAAGGGGATCCAGAAAATGGTGATGATCGAAAATGATGATACTTCCTACACGCTGGACGATTGTCTCTATGTATGTGAAAAACTTCAAATCCCCCTCGTTTTTGATCTTCATCATCATATGGCGAACCATGAGCATAAAGAATGGGAAGAGAATTGGGACCGTGTCCTAGGGACGTGGACCCATTCCCCGCTTCCTGTGAAAATGCATATCTCCAGCCCGAAAAGTCCGGATTCTTTCAACAGTCATGCTGATTATGTTGATCCGGATATGTTTCTGGCGTTCATTGAGAAAACCGCCGGTACAGTAGACCAGATCGACTGTATGATTGAGGCGAAACAAAAAGATGAAGCTCTTTTTCAACTGGCTGGGAAGCTTCGTAATCATCCTCGCATCGAAATGAAAAGTGAGAGCAGCTTTGAGTGGAAGGAGTGAGGAATAACAGCCTGCAGGGGGCACCTGCAGGCTATTGTTTTTTGATTGATTTAAGATTTCCACGCCGGCATCGTCCGGTCTAATGGTTTATCTTTCCGATATCCGAGAACATACTCGGCCTGCATGATGGTATGGATCTCTCGTGTGCCTTCATATATGACGGGAGCTTTGGAATTCCGCAGATACCGTTCAACAGGGTATTCATCAGAATATCCGTAAGCACCGTGAATCTGTACAGCATCATCAGCGGCTTTGTTGGCAAAATCGCACGCCTGCCATTTGGCCAGAGATGTTTCTCTTGTGTTTCTTTTTCCTTCGTTTTTTAACTCACCTGCTTTATAGACGAGCAGGCGGCTCATCTGCAGGCCGGCTTCCATTCGGGCGATCATCTGTTGGACGAGCTGATGCCTGCCGATTTCCCTTCCGAACGTTTTCCGCTCATGGCAGTAATCCACACTTGCTTCCAGGCAGGCCATAATCTGTCCGCAGGCTCCGGCTGCGACGGTAAAGCGTCCATTATCAAGGGCGGACATCGCTATTTTAAACCCATCGCCTTCCTGCCCGACCAGGTTATCTTCCGGCACGCGCACACCATCAAAAAACAATTCTCCCGTATTCCCCGCACGTATACCGAGCTTTCCTTTTTGAGCTTTTGATGAAAAACCAGGGAATGTCCGTTCGACGATAAAGGCGGATATACCGTGGTGCTTTTTACTTTTATCTGTGTAGGCAAAGACGAGAAAATGATCGGCAGCATCACAGAGGGAGATCCAGGTTTTCTGCCCGTTCAACACGTATTCGGTCCCATCTTTGACAGCTGTCGTCTGAATGGCGGCAACATCAGATCCTGCACCGGGCTCTGTGAGTCCAAACGCACCCACTTTTTGTCCTTTGGCCTGAGGGATGAGATAACGCTTTTTCTGTTCCTCGGAGGCCCACTGCAGAAGTGTCATACAGTTCAGGCCTGTATGCACGGATACCGCGGTGCGGAAAGCGGTATCGCCACGCTCCAGTTCCTCACAGACAATTGCCAGGGCGTTATAATCCATCCCGCTTCCTCCATAATCTTCAGGTATGCACACCCCCATCAGTCCGAGGTCTGCCAGCTGTCGAAGGACACCGTGGTCAAAATGACCGGAAGCATCCCATTGTCTGATGTTCGGCATAATTTCCTGATCGACGAAGCTGCGGACCGTTTTACGAAGCATGTCCTGTTCCTGTGTAAACGAAAAATCCATACCATCACTCCTTATATGATCTCACCGTTTTTCAGTCGTTGTATTTCGTTTGGGGCATATCCGAGTTCCGATAGAAGGCCTGCACTGTCGGCACCTGGTTCAGGTGGAGCCGTGCGGTAGGTTACGGGAGTTTTTGAAAGTTTCAACGGACTTCCGATGATGGATGTCGTTCCCGCTTGTGGGTGATGCATGCGGATAAACATTTCCCTGACCTTCAATTGCGGATCGTTCCAGACGTCCTCCAACGTTTGAATGGGGCCGAAAGGGATATTCCTAGTCAGACAGGCTTGTTCCCAGAAGGAAGTATTTTCCTTTAAAAACAACTTCTGCAGGATGGCTGAAAGTTCCTTCCTGTTTTTTACTCTTCCTGTATTGGAGTTGAACTTCTCATCCGATCCCAGCCCGGGTTTACCGAGCATTTCTGCCAATTGCATGAACTGCCGGTCATTTCCTACAGCAATAACAATTTCTCCATCCTTCGTATAGAACGATTGGTAAGGGACGATATTGGCATGACGGCTGCCGAGTCTCTCAGGTAGATGACCGGTCATTAAATAATTGCTGCCGATATTCACAAGGGCGCTTACAGCTGAATCGAAAAGGGAAAGGTCGATTTTCTGCCCTGTTCCGGAAACCTCGCGTTCCAATAAAGCGGACTGGATGCCGATACACGCGTAAAGACCGGTCAGAATATCGGTAATCGCTACTCCCAGTTTCTGCGGGCCGGATGTTTCATCTCCGGTAATGCTCATTAAGCCGCTCATGGCCTGAATGATAAAATCGTATCCCGGTCTGTCCCGGTACGGTCCGGTTTCACCGAATCCGGTAATAGAACAGAAGACGATCCCTGGATGGATCTCTTTTAAACGGTCATATCCGATTCCGAGCTTTTCCATCGTCCCTGTCTTGAAGTTATGAATGACCACATCGCAGGTTTGGACGAGTTTTTCGATGATCTGTATGCCTTCCGGCTTTTTGAGGTTCACCGTTAAGCTTTTTTTGTTCCGATTGGTACACAAAAAATAGGAGCTGACTCCATTTTTGAAGGGAGGACCCCAGCAGCGTGTTTCATCACTGCCGCCCGGGGCCTCTATTTTTATGACTTCTGCGCCAAGGTCACCGAGGATCATGGAACAGTAGGGGCCTGCCAGCACACGGGTCAAATCAAGGATCCGACGTCCTTTCAAGGCTGTCTCCATATACGACCACTTCCTTCCATAGAAAAAGCCAGAAGAACCCATACGTGGTATGAATCCGACTGGCTTGGGAAACGCGGGGATTACGGTTCAACGTTGTCCTTTACGGGTTGTATCTCATCCTATGCAGAAGCTGGGCAGCCTATGAATGGGTAAAATCTATCATCATACCTGCCTTATCCGGCTAATAGGATAAGACAGTACGGTGAATGTGAATATAGGACAGGCTGGAGGTAGGGTAAATGATTCCACTTTCCAAACAGGTGCAGAGTCTGCCTGCATATCTGTTTTCTCTTTTTCATAAAAAGAAGATGGCTCTTACGGCGCAGGGGATTGATGTGATTGATCTGGGGATCGGAGCTCCGGATCTTTCTACACCGCCGTTTATTATAGACAAGCTTATTCAGGAAGTCAGAAAGCCGGAAAACCATAAGTATCCCCCTTATCATGGATGTATGGAATTCAAGCAGGCCGTGACGGATTTTTATCACCGCCGTTTTCATGTATCCCTTGATGTGGACAGGGAGGTTTTGGCCCTGATCGGTTCAAAGGAAGGGATTGCCCATTTGATCCAGTCGATGCTCAATCCTGGCGACGGCGTCCTGGCGCCGGACCCCGGCTATCCGGTGTATCAATCAGCAGTGCATTTGGCCTATGGGGTGACGATTCCTTATCCTCTCAACCCAGAGGAAAATTTTGCACCTGCATTTGATCAAATTTCGGAGCGGGACTGTACCCGGGCAAAATTGATGATCCTGAACTATCCCAACAATCCGACCGGTGGAACGGTTGGCATGGAAACGTATGAACAAGCTGTCCGATTCGCGAAAAAAAATCAACTGATCCTTCTGCAGGATGCCGCTTATGATCTTGTGACCTTCGGGGACTATCAATCTCCAAGTCTTCTTCAGGCTGAGGGAGGAAAGGATGTTGGCATTGAATTCGGCTCTCTGTCTAAAAGCTTCAATATGGCAGGGTGGAGATTGGGATATGCCGCCGGAAACGAAGAACTTATTCAAGGCCTCGGTCTTGTCAAAAGCAACAGGGACACAGGGCAGTTTCCTGCCATTCAAAAAGCAGGAGCAGCTGCTTTAAACAGCAGTTTTGATTCTGTCGTAGCCAATAACAGGACGTACGAAATGCGCTTCAATATTATTCTTCCAGAGCTGGAGGAAATGAATGTCCGCGCCGTAAAACCCAGAGGGACGTTTTTTGTCTGGGCGCACGTCCCGGAAGGATTTACATCCCAGAGCTTTGCTGAAAAAATGCTCGATGAAGCCGGAATCATTCTGACACCCGGGACAGCCTTTGGGCAGCAGGGAGAAGGGTACATCCGCATCAGTCTGACCCACCCCGTCGAGCGTCTGCATGAGGCTGTGCTGAGGATGAAAAAGGCGATGAAGGGAGGGTGATGGTGTGAAGCAAGCGGTTATGTCCAGTGCCAGGGCCATTGTGGAGTGTATAAAAATGGAAGGTGTCCGACACATCTTTTGTGTCCCGGGTGAGAGTTTTCTACCGGTGCTGGATGCCATATCAAGGGAACGTTCCATGCAGTTGATTTCCGCCAGGCATGAAGGTGGTGCATCGTTTATGGCGGAAGCCTATGGGAAAGCGGGATCCTGCCCAGGTGTCGTCATGGCCACTAGAGGAGTTGGAGCGGCCAACCTTGCCATTGGTGTCCATACGGCTGCGCAGGACTCCACGCCTCTTGTCGTTCTTCTTGGACAGGTGCATTCCAGCTTCAAGGGGCGTGAAGGGTTTCAGGAAGTGGATTTGGAAGCCTTTTTCAAACCTATCGCGAAGTGGGTGGCTGAAATCAGAGAGCCGCCCCGGACAGCAGAAATCATTCAGCGTGCCTTCCGGATTGCACAGACAGGGCGGCCCGGGCCGGTGGTGGTTTCGCTGCCTGAGGATGTTTTGAAAAAAGAAGCCCTTATGACATTCGGTCCGGCGGTTACCATACCTGCACCTGCACCTTCTGAAGAGGAAGTAGAAGCCGTAAAGACTGCCTTGAAGTCCGCTGTCCGTCCGGTTGTGATTGCCGGGGGCGGGATTAAGCGTGCAGGCGCAGAACAAGAGCTGGTCTCTTTCGCGGAACGTTTCAGCCTTCCTGTCGTTACGGCCTTCCGCAGACATGACAGCTTTCCAAACGACCACCGTTTATATGCCGGTCACCTCGGGTTAGGGACCGATGCGGACATTCTGGAAACGGTCCGTCAAGCGGATACGATTGTTGCGATCGGCACCCGTTTATCAGAAATTACAACACAGGACTATAAGCTTCTCACTCCCGACCATAAGGTCATTCATATAGATATCGATGAACAGACGATTGGACGTGTGCATCCGCCGTTCCTTGGGGTGGCCGCTGACGCACGACAAACATTGAAAAAGCTGGAATCCATGGATGTTCCCGCCGGATGGGTTTCTTGGGCGGAACAAAGGCGGTTGAAATATGAACGCACGCTGACCAATGCTGGAAGGCAGAT
Source organism: Halobacillus sp. AWH4_228 (assembly GCF_056158365.1). Classification (NCBI taxonomy): domain Bacteria; kingdom Bacillati; phylum Bacillota; class Bacilli; order Caryophanales; family Bacillaceae; genus Halobacillus; species Halobacillus sp. AWH4_228. Next base: position 1,890,468 of record NZ_JBSWTE010000001.1, read on the forward strand.
GTTGAATGGCCGGGTTATTGATTGTTTGCAGAACAGACTTAAAGAAAACAGTGTGATTACCAACGATGCTGGTAATTTTGCGGGATGGCTTCATTCGTTTTTTGTATTTCGTCATCCCCATTCCTATGTGGGGCCGACTTCCGGGGCTATGGGCTACGGACTTCCCGCAGCCCTTGGAGTGAAGCTGGCATCTCCTGAAAAAATCGTCGTTTCTCTCTCCGGAGATGGAGGGTTTATGATGACCATGCAGGAAGTGGAGACCGCCGTCAGATACAACATTCCTGTAATCAGTCTTGTCTTTAACAATCGTATGTACGGAACCATCCGCATGCATCAGGAAATGCATTACCCGCATCAGGTCGCAGGAACAGACCTTGGGGAGGTCCGGTTCAGTAAAATAGCCCGTCATATGGGAGCGGAAGGTTTCTATGTACAAACAGTGGAGGAATTCGACGGAGCCTTGGAAAAAGCTCTACAGTCGAACGTCCCTGTAGTCATTGAAATTGAATGTGATCCAGAGCAGATTTCCCTGAACCGGACCATTTCAAGTCTCCGGTCAAATCAGTAACCAAGAGGAGTGAGCACGTGGAAATCACCCAGGTAAAAAAGTTAAAGAACTTTATCAATGGTGAATGGAAGGCACCTTCTACAGAAAAAATGACCAAGGTGTATAATCCGGCTGATTCAGAAATACTAGCCGACGTTCCGTTGTCCAACGCAGAGGACGTCAAGGCGGCGACCAGGGCGGCCGTTTCTGCCCAGAAGAAATGGGCGCTTGTTCCTGCACCGCAGCGGGCGGAGGTCCTTTATAAAGCAGGCTTGATCATGAAGGAGAAAAAAGAGTATCTGGCTCGTCTGCTGACGATGGAAAACGGTAAAGTCATTGAAGAGGCGCGTGGGGAGGTGCAGGAAGGGATCGACATGGCATTCTATATGGCTGGAGAAGGACGGCGCCTGTTTGGACAGACGACTCCTTCCGAGCTGAAGGATAAGTTTGCTATGAGCGTCCGTGCCCCAGTAGGTGTCGTCGGAATTATTACCCCTTGGAACTTTCCCATTGCCATAGCAACGTGGAAGTCCTTTCCTGCCATCGTTGCTGGAAATGCCGTCGTTTGGAAACCTGCAACCGAAACCCCGTTCATGGCCTTTGAACTGGCAGGGATTCTTCAGGAAGCCGGCCTTCCTGAAGGTGTCCTGAACGTTGTGTTCGGATCCGGTTCCACCGTAGGGGAAGCGATGATCGAAGAGGATGACATCCGTGTTATATCCTTTACCGGATCGAACGAAGTTGGCAGGCACATTGCTGGAAAGTGCGGAAGCCGCCTGAAGAAAGTGTCATTGGAAATGGGCGGTAAAAATGGTGTGATCGTCATGGATGACGCTGACTTATCCCTTGCGGTCGAAGGGATTTTGTGGAGTGCGTTCGGCACAAGTGGACAGCGCTGCACCGCCTGCAGCCGTGTCATGGTGCACGAGAACGTTAAAAAAGAGCTGGAGGAGCGGCTGCTCAAGGAAACGGCAAAGCTGACAATAGGCAGCGGCCTTGATGAGTCGATAAAGGTGGGGCCGATTATCAATCGAGGCGGCCTCGAAAAAATTCAGCAGTACGTAGACATTGGGAAACGAGAAGGGGCAAAGCTTCTTGCAGGAGGTTCTGTGATGGACCAAGGCCCATTGAAAAACGGCTGTTACTTCGCCCCGACCATTTTCACAGATGTTACCCCGGACATGCGGATTGCCCGTGAAGAAATTTTCGGGCCGGTGGTATCCCTTATTCCTGTTAAAAGCTTTGAAGAAGCGGTTCATATCAATAATCAAGTGGAATTCGGCCTGTCCAGTTCGATTTTCACTAAAGATGTAAACCGAGTGTTTGCCGCCCAACGGGATCTCGACACAGGAATCGTTTATGTGAACGCGGGAACGACAGGTGCTGAGATCCACCTTCCGTTTGGCGGAACAAAAGGCACGGGCAACGGTCATAGAGATTCCGGAGTAGCGGCTCTTGATGTATTCACAGAATGGAAGGCCGTTTATGTCGATTTCAGCGGCCGCCTGCAGCGGGCGCAGATTGATGTTGAGGAAGGTTCATAACGGGCAGAAGGAGTGATCCAATGAAGGTGGCTGTTTTAGGATCCGGTCTCATGGGAAAGGAAGCGGCCAGAGACCTTGTTCACAGTCCTGGTGTAACACATGTCGGTCTGGCTGATATTGATCAGAGAAGAGCCGAGGCTGTCGTTAATACGCTGCATTCTCCAAAGCTTTCGGCCTATCAGGTTGATGCAGGCAATGAACAGCAGCTGGAGAGCTTTTTGCAGGACTACGATGTCGTGATCAATGCCTTGTTTTATTCGTTTAACGAAATTGTTGCGCGTACAGCAGTGAAGGCAGGTGTCCACTCCGTCGATCTAGGAGGTCATATCGGTCACATTACCGACCGTGTGCTTGAACTGGATGAATCCGCCCGAAAGGCAGGGGTTACCATCATCCCTGACCTCGGTGTAGCCCCCGGGATGATCAATATCCTTTCAGGGTATGGCGCATCAAAACTGGACAGCTTGAGTGGGATAAAGCTGTACGTCGGGGGGATTCCTGTCCGCCCTGAGCCTCCGCTTGAGTATAATCATGTCTTTTCTATGGAAGGACTGCTGGACCACTATTCCGATCCTTCTACGATAATAAGAAAAGGGAAACTGGAAGAAGTGGAATCTCTGACAGAAATAGAGCCGATCTACTTTGACCGTTTCGGCCCTCTGGAGGCTTTTCACACTTCCGGAGGGACATCGACGCTGCTTCAATCCTACCCGGATATTGAAACGCTGGAATATAAAACGATCCGTTACCCTGGTCATGCAGCGAAGATGAAGCTGCTCGTCGACCTGAACCTCACAAGGGCAGGGAACGTAGTGGAAGTAGACGGGAGGAAAATCAATACGAGAAAAGTTCTCCTGAAAAGCATCGATCCTCTTTTAGAACTAAAAGAAAAGGATGACGCTGTACTTTTAAGAGTCCTTGTAGAAGGACAGAAGGATGGGGCAGACCAATCCTGCTGCTATGAAATGATCACGTATAAAGACAGGGAAGCCAATGTAACGGCGATGGCAAGAGCGACCGCTAATACGATATCCGTGGCTGCCCAGATGATCGGAAGCGGCCGGATCACAAAGCGTGGGGTCCATCCTCCCGAAAGAGTTGTTCCCGGTGATTTTTATATCACGGAAATGGCGAAGCGGGGAGTGGTTATTACAGAAAAGAATCATAAAGTGTAGGAAAAGAGAGGGGGACGCCCCCTCTCAGCTTATAAAGAAACCCCTGTTTCTTTATAAGCTTTTTTCTTTCTTACCGCCAGGAGCGAAAGCCCCTTCCCTTTCCGCGGACGAGCGCCCGAGCTTCCTCGCAAAAAAACCGCTCGGCGATCTCGGCCCACTCGTTCTTCCGCAGGAGTGGAAGGGGCACCGTTCCCTGGGAGTTCTTGAAAATCAAACAAGATTCTCCTTCCCCCCGCTCACCCTTACTGGATGGAGGACAATTTTTTTCATATTCCTTCAGGCAGCCGTTATCAGTGCCTGTTCTTTCCCTTTTTGTTTTCCACGCAAGCGGCCATAGCGCAGCCCATGCCGTTCTGCTTAATCTGGGATCCTGCGTAGGGCGTGCCCGTGGCATTCATCCACCGAAAAGCGGAATGTGACCCTTCCCACGACAAATGGATACCTCTAACTGGTTAACACAGGCCTTTTCTACAGCCAAAGAGGGGGGGCGCCCCCTCTTTTCTTAATTTTTACATAAATTTCAAACAAGATGAACATCCCGGCGTTATACTGGTGGCGCCACATGTTATCAGCGGCCGCTCAACAGAAGGAGTGGTTGTGATGTTTAAAAGAAGACGATATTGGTAAGGAAAAGAAAAAACAGGGAGTGCGTAAACATGGTATGGAAAGAAATCGAAAACCTGCAGTTCCTCAGCCAGCTGTCCTTGAAGCAGGTGGAGGACAGACTCTTGATCACTGCTGATTTTGCACCTGAACTGAAAAAGGCACTGGGCATGAAAGAGCCCTTTCTTTACGTCACGCTTTACGTCCGTGGAGGGGCGAGGATAAAGATCATCGATGAGGATAGTGCTGCCCTTTTTAATACAACCAAAAAAGATTTTGACGAAGATACGTATGCGCGGATCATTGATTTTGCCAAATCTCATGCCCGCCAATTCAAGAAAAGAACGTAACCTTCATGGTAAAATAAACCTATGGCTTACAAGCCGCAGGAAGGAGCATTGCGCGCTCATTATTTTTCAGGAAGGTGGTTTACATATGAAAAAAGTGGTATTGGCTGGAGGAACTGGATTTATCGGCAGGTATTTTAAGCAGCGATTTGAAGAGATGGGGGTTGAAACCTGTACGATTTCCAGGCAGCCCGGGTATATTCACTGGGAAGACTTTGACGGGATTGTTCAGGCTCTGGAGGGAGCCGATCTGTTGGTGAACCTGGCAGGCAAATCTGTGAACTGCCGGTATCATCCACGTAATCAAAACGAAATTATGATCTCACGCGTCATGACGACGCATGTTCTAAGTAAAGCTCTTAAAGCGTGTTCCCACCCGCCGGAAGTGTGGATGAACTCGAGTACAGCTACGATTTACCGGCATGCGGAAGACCGGCCGATGACGGAGGAGTCAGGGGAAACAGGGAGTGGGTTTTCCGTCAATGTCGCATCGACCTGGGAGGATCACTTCTATGCCCACAGCCTGCCTGGAGTCCGCAGGGTCGCGCTTCGGACAGCGATCGTTCTCGGTAAAGAGGGAGGTGTGATGGGCCCTTATAAAAATTTAGTCAAGTTTGGTCTCGGTGGTGTCCAAGGGAGTGGGAAGCAGATGTTCAGCTGGATTCACGTGGAAGATTTGTTCAGGATTGTGTTATTCCTGAAAGATCGGTCTGATTTAACCGGTGCTTTTAACTGTTCAGCCCCCGGGCCGGTCAGTAACGAACATTTCATGGAAATCATGCGGGAGCAAATGGGGCGGAGTTCTGGACTTTCCGCTTCGAAGTGGATGCTTGAGCTGGGTTCTGCATTTATCCGCACAGAAACTGAATTGGTGTTGAAAAGCCGCTGGGTCATTCCGGATCGTCTGGTCAAAGCGGGATTTTCCTTTGAATATCCTGCCATTGACGATGCACTCTCGGAAATTCTACAAATGTCGTCATAATTAGTCCCTCGAGACATATTCCTTCTTTATCCAGGCCCCTGTAAAATAAAAGAGTACAAGTGAATGAAGCTGACTTGAAACTCATAAAGGGGAGAAAAAGTGATGATGTCTAAGGTGGATCTTTCTGTTCAAACGCTTTTGGAAAACGATGATGTTCATTTGGAACCTGTCAATAAGCGGATCAAGGTGTACAAGCTTCCAGACTGGATCACTGAGGAAGAACTGGATGACCTTTCTCAGACGGCTCTGGATAACGACTGCGATAAAATCATTTTCTATGTGCGGGCGGATCAAAAAGAAACATCGATTGCAGAGGAGCATTCCTTTATATATGAAGGTGAAATCCAAGGTTTTTTCCAAGGGGAGGATGCGCTGATTTATGCCAGGTATTTGAATCCTGACAGAGGGAGAGCCGGCACGGGCAATGTGATTCCTCGCCTCAAGGAATTAAACATTCAGGAGCAGACCGGGGGTAGGCCCCTGCCTGAAGGGTATGATATCCGATGGGCAGAAGAGCAGGATGCAGAGGAAATGGCCGAGCTGTACCAAGAGGTTTTTCCGAAATACCCAACCCCTATTCATGACCCTTCCTATATTAAACAGCTGATGAAAGAAGATGTTTATTTTTCCCTTATTCATGACGGGCATCAGCTGGTGAGCTCCTGTTCCGCTGATCTATTTCGTGAATTTAATGCAGCGGAATTTACAGACTGCGCAACTCTTCCTTCTCATAGAGGAAAAGGTCTTTTATCCTGTCAGTACCCACACCTGGAAGAAAAAATGAAACATCTCGGCGTCCAGACGATGTTCTCCTATACGCGTGCAGCTTCCATGGGGATGAATATCGTGGCAAGACAGCAGGGCTTCACGTTCGGGGGATGTATGATTCAAAACAGTATGATCGGCAGTGGACTCGAAGATATGAATATATGGTATAAAGCTTTATAAACCTAAAGCTTGGTAAAATCGAATCTGAAAATAACACCCGTACGGTGAAACATGGGATCATCGTGCGGGTTTTTCTTTGCAGACCTTATTCCCTGCCGGAGTATGAAGGTCTGCTTGCAGGGCAAGGAAAATGAAAACGGAAAAAGGAGGAGGGATTTGTTTGAATTTAAATGAAAAAGCTGTATACATGGCGTCCTTCTATCAGGAAAATGACAACGTGCAAGCTGTCATTTTAGCCGGTTCTGTGTCCAGGAACCTGGGTGATCATCATTCTGATATTGAACTGCATGTGTTGTGGAAAGAGCCGCCGAGTGATTCCGACCGCATGGGTCCGGTGAAAAGAGGGAACGGAATCCTTCGTACGTTTTACCCTTATGAAGAGGGGGAGTGGTCTGAAACGTATCACGATGAAAGCGGGGTGAAGTTTGAAATCAGCAGCTTTTTAACGAGGACGATTTCAGAGGTGATCCATGATGTAAAGGAAAAGCTGGATGTGAGTTATGAAAAGCAGTGCCTTCTTGCAGCTGTTCAGGACGGGGTCGTATTACACGGCCATCATGTAGGAGAGATACTGAAGGAGGAGATGAATGTTTATCCGGAAGCCTTAGCGGAAAAGATGATCAAAATCCATCTGGATTTTGGCAGTCCTTGGCGCAGTCGTAAGGCGTTGTGTGAAAGAGAGGACTGGCTGATGTTTTATTCTGTCATGTGCGGGGTTCATCACAATCTTTTCGGTATTCTTCACGGATTAAACCAGATGTACGTCAAACACCCTTCCTTTAAATGGATGAAAGATACCCTGGAGCAGATGGACGTTAAACCCGAAAGGATGTCTGAGAGGTTGACTTATATCTTTGAGGCATCTCCTGCACAGGCGCTGCAGGAGACAGAGCACCTCGTTAATGAAGTCGTCCAGCTGGTGGGAATTTCTGATTATAAAGGGCCCCTTCAGGATGAGATAGAGTCGTACTGGAAAGAAGCGGGCCCCATCAGTTAAAGGTGTAACAGCAGGGAAGGGAAGGAATACCCAATGATATACAGGAACAGGCCCAAGGTATAGCTGACAATGGTATAAGCTGCAAGTGTTTTCCATTCCCTTCCCCTGTGGAGGTGGAGGGCTTCCAGTTTAAACGTGGAGAACGTGGTCAAACCTCCCATGATCCCTGTTCCGGCCAAAGTTATCCATGTTTCTGAAAGATGCAGGCCTGCTGTTGTACCGAGCATAAAGGAACCAGTCATATTGACAGCAAAAGTGGCCCAAGGAAAGGAAGAGGACGTCCGTTTGTTGATCCATTTACTTATGGTATAGCGCAGGACAGCTCCAATGAATCCACCTGCCCCTGCCAGGAGTACTAACAGTATCGTCATCCAGTCTTCCTCCCTGCGAGGTGGAATCCAAGGAAAGAGCATAAAAATCCGCCCCCGATGCTCAGACTTATATAGAGAAGGCTCTCCCATTCACTGCCATGCTGATACAGCGAAAGCGCATCTGCTGTCAAAGTGGAAAACGTCGTATAAGATCCAATGAGTCCGGTGCCCAGAAAAGCTTTCCACTCAGCCGTCAGCTGATATTTGTTGATCAGTCCTGCGGTCATCCAAGCCAGCAGAAAGCTGCCGGACAGATTCACAAAAAGGGTGGAATAAGGAAATCCACTCGTATTTACGTATAAAAGACCAATCAAGTACCTCAGGGATGCCCCAATAAACCCACCGAAGCCGACATAAAGATAGATCATTCCACAAACCTCCTACCATTCTCATCGATATTATAAAGACTTTTGATTTAATTTAAAAGGAATGCTTTTTTTACATGGGGAGAACCCTTATAATTTATCTATCAGCACCAAAATGAAAGAGGGTTACCAATGATAGTCAGAATCTTAAAGAACATCGATTTTTCAATCCTTTTCGCCGTACTGGCGCTTTCCGCCTTTGGTACTGTCATGGTATACAGCGCGAGCATGGTCAGTGGTGTCATGGTGTATGACGTAACCCCCGGATATTTCTTTGAAAAACAGCTGCTTTCCTGGGGTCTGGGAATCGGCGCTTTATTTTTCGGGATCATCTTTCCGTATAAAAACTACCGCCGTTTATTTAAACTCATTTTACTGGTGACCGTCATTCTACTAGGGATGGTTTTTGTCATTGGACAAACGACCAACAACGCTCAGTCCTGGATCAGCCTCCCGCTGATCGGACGCTTTCAGCCGGCGGAACTCGCAAAAATGTCCCTGATTATCTACTTGGCTGCTATTTATACGAAAAAAAGCAGCTACATACAGGATTTCACACGAGGACTGCTTCCTCCAATGATCATTACAATGCTTGTCGTGGCTATGATTTTAAAGCAGCCGGACTTGGGCACAGCAGTAATCGCTCTGGCTGTTTCCGGATTGATCATTATGTCCAGCGGCTTGAAGAAGTCCCATTTGTTCTTTATGCTCGGTCTCGTTTTAGTGGCTGCCGTTACGATGTACCAATTCGGTTTGAGTGAAGAACAGCTCTCCCGGTTTGATGGTGCCTACCAACCCTTTGAATATGCGGATGACGCAGGCTACCAGCTGATTAATTCCTATCTCGCTATCCATAACGGCGGGATTATCGGTACAGGCCTCGGAGCCGGGGTGCAAAAGCTTGGCTATCTGCCGGAAGCGCATACCGACTTTATTATGGCCGTTGTAGCGGAAGAACTGGGGATTATTGGAGTGGCTGTTGTGATCGGACTGATCGCTCTTATCGTCCTGCGTGGTTTTTATGTCAGTATGAACAGTCATGATACCTTCGGAAGGCTGCTGTCTATCGGTGTTTCCGGTTTAATCGGCATTCAGGCTGTTATCAACCTGGGAGGATTGACAGGTTTGATTCCTTTGACGGGAGTTCCGCTTCCGTTTGTCAGTTTTGGTGGAACCTCGTTATTGATGATGATGTTCTCTGCAGGAATTTTAATCAATATCCACGCCATTTCCAAAATCAAAAAGAATCAGGAAGAAAGAGCTGCCGCATAAAAAGGCGTCATCCCTGGAGGATGACGCTTTTGTTTTTATAGAGTGCATTATTAGAGCTGTGGTGCGGTGCTCGAAGGTCAATGGATGACCTGAACAGCTGTAACCGGACGCCGAAGGTCGGTAACATGAGCCCGTAGCTTTATTCTTTACTATCCATTGTTTTTGTTGTTTTTTATACTTCACAAACCATAGAAAAAAAGGTAGTGTATAAACCATGATTTATTCTATAACACATTAACTCGTTAAATTTTTACAAATGGAGAAAGGAAGAGGGAGATGAAAAGAATACCATTATTAGTAAGGATTGTCCTGGCAATAGCGCTGGGGATCATTATAGGACAGTTTGCACCGGAAATCCTGATTGAAATCGCTGCAACATTCACAGGTTTATTCGGTAATTTCCTAAGCTTTGTCATCCCGTTAATCATTCTCGGTTTTATTGCGCCTGGGATTGCATCAATGGGCCGGGGGGCAGGAAAGATGCTGGGTCTGACGACTGGATTAGCCTATGTCTCCACAGTTCTGGCAGGTACAGCGGCTTTCTTATTCGCCAGGAACCTGTATCCATCTTTTTTGCAGGGACAAAGTGGAGCGGCTTTTGCTAATCCCGAGGAATCCCTGGTGGAAGCACCTTTTTCAGTTGAAATGACTCCAATTATGGGCGTCATGGCCGCACTTATATTATCTTTCCTATTAGGAGTTGGAATGACGGCTGTTCAAGGCGATTCTTTGTTACATGTCATGAATGAATTTCGTTCCATTATCCAAAAGGTGATAGAGAACATCATTATTCCTCTCTTACCGTTTCATATATTTGGAATCTTTGCGAATATGACGTATGCAGGACAAGTCGGTACGATTTTAAGTGTATTCGCAAAAGTGTTCTTGATGATCATAGCTCTGCACCTGCTTTATCTTGTCGTTATCTATGGTATTGCGGGCAGTATGCATGGCAGAAATCCATTCAGTCTATTGAAGAAAATGACGCCTGCCTACTTTACAGCACTAGGAACGCAGTCCTCGGCAGCTACGATTCCAGTGACATTAAAACAAGTGAAGAAAATGGGAGTGCGCGAACGTGTCGCAGATTTTGCTGTACCGTTACTTGCGAATGTCCACTTAGCAGGAAGTACAATCACAATTACCAGCTGTGCCATGGCGGTTATGTATATGCTGGGACAAGCAACAACATTTGCTGATGTATTTCCATTCATTCTTATGGTAGGAATTACAATGATTGCAGCCCCGGGTGTGCCGGGAGGAGCAGTTATGGCAGCTATCGGCCTCCTCGAATCGATGTTAGGATTCGATTCCACCATGGTTTCCTTAATTATTGCTCTCTACCTGGCTCAAGACAGCTTTGGTACAGCAACGAACGTTACAGGCGATGGAGCCATTACTGCGATTGCTGATAAACTTATGAAAAAAGGAAAACAAGAGGATCTTCCTGTATCTGATCAGAACGTTGGATAAGGAAATCCTATTGTAGTAAAAGAGCCGCTGCTTAGGCAGCGGCTTTTTGTCTGTTGAGAAACAATCGCTGCCCCGCATGTCGTGGTTGCGTTAACGTATCGCTTATCGGTGGGTGTCATCCGAGCCCCTGCTCTAGTAGATCTTTGGCGCGCAGTCATCACCACTGAACACCCCCGTGCCCTCACCCAATAATCATTTGAAAAAGGGAAGATCTTTTGTTTAACAAAAGATCTTCCCTTTGTATCTTTCGGAATCAAAGCTCTCAAACTGATGTTCGAATCCATGAAGGTATTTCAGAAAATAAAAGGAATAGGAATGGAAATGGTTTTACTTTCCTACACCGTATTCCGTGATGTCAATACTGCTTTGCATTTTTAACAAGCGAGGGGAAGGTCTTATTAGATAATCTATGCACTTAGGTTCCGTATGCAACCTGTTAATATCCATTTTATGGTATCATATGAACCACATAGACATAATAAAATGGAGGGAATTTTATGATGATTTACGGACCTTTACTCGTATCATTCTTTCCAGAGATCCTTGTATTGGGTCTTACTTGGTGGTTCAGCAAAAAGGGTTTTTCTCTGTTTATCAGGATGTTACCCGGAGCTTTATTGAGTATTGCAGCTCTTATCCTTTTTTATATTGGATTTGTTAACATCAGGGGATTCGAAGGGGCAGCTTATGGCATTCTTTGTTTCTTTTTTATGCTTTTTGCTATTCTGTCCTTTGCTGTTGCATTTAAGGTGAAATGAAGTACGTGAAAGGATCATGGATTGAACAAGGATTCAATGTTAAATAGGAATGCAATCAATAGTACCTTTGTTAACTCGCCCTCTGGTTGAAGGAAATATCATTTTCGCGCAAATCTTAAATATCCAAAGCCCGCCTTCTGCCATAACGGGATCTATAAAAAATATAAGCAGTCATAACGGAGGAGTGTTTTTGTGAATCAGTTATTGGCCTTCTCTATATTAGGTTTAAGTATTAGCGGTGCGGTTTTAATTCTATCTGTTCCTTTATTATTTAAATCTCCAACAGGGGACTTTGAACTCTTATTGGCTGCTGGATCAGCAGGTTCTTTTGCTGTTTTCGCCGCCTCATCTCTCATTTTACGAAACCGTTTCAACCACTCTAAGAATTGATGGTTCAGCTTTCCCTGTTGATCTCATGCAATGAAAGGAAGGTTTTTTTGGATCTTCTAAATCAAAGACTGCAAGATGTGAAAAAGCCCCCCATTCATTCAGAAATGATTAAAGGGACTCACGCAGGTGATATGGTCCGGATTGAAACTTTCAATCAAAATGGTGAAAAGGAAAAACTCTTCTATAAGGAATTTGCTAAGGATAGAAAGATTGAAATAGACATGTATAAAAAGCTGGGAGATCAAAGCAGAAGAGAGCCCGGCAGGAGAATCTATCATCATACTACTTCTGGGGAGATATCAAATGACTACTGGAATCTATGAATGTATAAGTGAAGAAGCGTTATACAAGTACGCAGAACTCGCTGTAAAAGTTGGTGTGAATCTACAAAAACAGCAGATGTTGATTATTCATAGTGATATCCAAAATGCACCGTTTGCACGTTTCATTCAAACGGCAGCCTATAAGGCGGGTGCATCAAATGTACATATCGATTGGACTGATGTACAGTCTGCCAAAGAATTTTTCTTACATGCACCAGATCGCATCATCGGGTACTATCCGGATTGGCAGGCCGCCCGTTTTCGGGAATGGGAAGAGGCAGACGCCGCTTATATCCATATTATTACTGAGAATACGGAAATGTTTAAGGAGGTTTCTGCTGAGAGGGTGGCCTGTTTTCAAAAAGCTTCTCGTGCCAAATTGAGGGATTATCACACGAAGATTAGATCCCACGAGATACGCTGGTGTCTTCTCGCTGTACCGAGTGTTGACTGGGCATTGAAGGTATTCCCAAACCTACGTAAAAAAGAAGCTTTACAATCCTTGTGGACGTCGATTTTAAAAGGAGCCCGGGCAGACGGGGATTTCCCTGTAAAGGATTGGGAAACTCACCATGCAGCCTTCGAGTCCCGGAAGAATTTCCTGAATGAGAGCCAATTTGAATCCCTGCATTTTAAGAATAACCGGGGAACGGATTTACACGTTGGTCTACCTGAAAACCATCTCTATATCGGCGGGGGAGTCTCAGATAAAGAAGATATCCCATTCTTTCCGAACATTCCTACCGAAGAAGTATTTACTGCTCCCCATAGAAATAAAGTGAATGGGCGACTGGCAGGTAGTAAACCGCTAGTTTATGGGGGACGTGTTATCGATGGGTTTTATCTGATTTTTAAAAACGGGCGGATTACGGACTATTATGCGGCAGAAGGGCAGGAAGTGCTGCAGCATCTCATTGACACAGACGGGGGATCCCAATACCTTGGTGAAATCGCTCTCGTCTCTCATACATCCCCACTTGCTCAAGAGGATACTCTTTTTTACAACACACTGTTTGATGAGAATACATCCTGTCATATCGGAATTGGACATGCTTCTCCTTCCAATATTCAGAACGGCATGAACCAATCTGAGAAAGAGTTGAAGACAGCTGGGCTGAATACGTCGCTATTGTCCGTTAATGTGACCTTTGGTACTGGAGATATGGAAGTAACAGGCATAAACGAGGATGGAAGTGAAGTCCTGCTGATGAAAGAGGGGGATTTTCAATTTTAAATCGCCCGCAGCTGAAAAGCGTCATCCATGGTGGGTGACGCTTTTTTGATCTTTCTCCTAATGAGGAAGGAGAGTGATACGAATTTCATCCGTATCGGATGTTTTACGATTATTTCCGAGAACAAGTTTCGTTTGCAGAACATAGGCGATATCGGGAGAGGTCTGTTCCATGTCTTCAGGCAGGACGAAATGGAATGGGTACTCAGTTTCTTCGTTGGAATCAAGTTCTCTATTCATTAAGATGGTTGTAATGGGCTGTATAAAAGCTGGTTTTCTTCCTGCTTCCTCTTTAAATAAGTCACATTCCAGACGTTGAATGGTTTGATGGGTGAGTCCCCCTTTTACGTGAAAAGAGCCCTGGACTGAATCGCCGGGTTTGAATTGGTTCCCTGATAAGACTAGATCCACTTGAGGAAATCCGGTTTTGATCCAGCTGAAAAGTTTGGCAAGCATAGGCTGATTTCTCCTTCATGATCAGAATAAATGACTCCATCCGGGGATGGATGTGAGTGGTGAATAGCTATTTTTTCGTTTTTTCACACGAGATAATGAAGAGCTGGTTAGCGTTCTTTCAGCTGTCTACACTTGTATAATATTCCAACCTCATGGAGTCGTCAATCTTTTATTCTATTCTTCTTTGATTCCATATGGCAGGGTTATAGTTGTTGGAAAATTATGATAAAGTAGAAGTCAAGAAGATGCTTGAATGCAAATGAATCATTTATTTTCCTATCTGTTTTCAAATAAAAGAACAGGAGTCATCCATCATAAGGCTGTCGTAATGGAAATGCCCGGTTCGCAAGGGTCAACCAGTGATCCCCGCTATTATGTACGTATAATCGATTATGACAAGGCAGGCAGCATGGTATCCTTTCGAATATAAGGGATTGAAAGTCAGATGAACAGGCTCAGGATGGCGGATGGGGGAACGATATGGAGTTTAAGGAATTGACTACAGAACGGCTGCGTCTTGTGGAAATGACTGATGGATATATTGATGACTATTTTCACATCTTGTCCAGAGACGAAGTGACAAAGTATATAGGGATGCCTTCGCTCACCCACCGGGATCAGGCTGACGGAATGATTCAAACCTTTAAAGAACAATTTAAGTCTGAAAAGGCTGTCCGATGGGGCATTTTGCTCAGCGAAGAAGAAAAGTTTATCGGTACGGTGGGGCTGAGTCATATAAGCCTCTGGGGGAGAAAAGCTGAAATAGGGTATGAACTGCACCCCGGCTATTGGAAGAGGGGATTGATTACGGAAGCCGTTTCACGTGTTCTAGCTTATGCGTTCGATGACTTAGGACTATACAGGGTGGGAGCGGTTACCTTTCCGGCGAATACTCCTTCCTCCAGAGTGCTTGAGAAAACGGGGTTTCTTAGAGAGGGCCTGCTGCGGGGCTACCTGTTTCAAAATGGAGAAAATCATCATGCCTATATGTATTCCATCCTGCGTACCGAATTCAGTAAACGTTAAAGTAGGGATGTGTAACCAATGAACATAGGGAAACTTTTATTATGGATCGCCGGTATTGGACTTATTTTTGGTGGAGGGTATGCGGCTGCTGTATATGTTGGTGACACACCTTCCTATACGTTGACTGCCGTGAAAGCAGGGGAGAATAAAGAAACGGCTGCCACACTTCATAATGGAGAACATCAGGCTGAACTGGATACGGTGCTCACTATTCTGCTGCATCAAAAACCGGTGGAAGGGGCATCTGTGGACATGGAAAATCCTGATGTAACCTTGAAGTTGATCAGTCCGGAACGGTCCATCGGCATTCTGGACGCAAGGGTTTGGTTTGAAGAAGACAGGGCTGTGCTTGGAATTCGTAGTGGACAGACGTGGAATAGTATCCGGTTTTCGGAGTTGTCACAAAACGATGCCTCATACATCCGGTCCATCATCGACGAAGAATAATTCGTCGTTATAGGTAAGCGCTTTATTTAAAGTGGAGAGAAGGATAGAGAGGGTGGGCGCCCTCTCTATCCTTCTCTAATAATATCCGGGAAGGTATCCAGCTGGACATGGATTTAAAACTGGCCGTTGTACCATTGGAAATAGTCTAAGTGAATAGACAGAACGATCAATGCCCCCAGCACCGTAAACATGAGTAGAGGAAACCCCCAGTCCTTTGCGCTGATTTTCATCGGTCTGTAAAACGTACGTGACCGTTCCCCCGTAAATCCTTTGGACTCCATGGCAGCAGCTGTTCGTTCTGCTTTTCTGACAGCGCCTGCCAAAAGAGGGATGGAATAGCGCTGCAACTGTTTAAACTTTCCTTTGAGCGATTTGGATTCTGTGACTCCTCGTATGCGGTGGGCCGCCCGAATCTGATCGAATTCTTCTTTCATCATTGGAAGGAAACGGTATCCTGCCATCAGACCATATGCAAGCTTGGGAGGCAGTTTCAGTTGTTGAATGAGGCTTAATATGAAATGAACCATGTTTGTCGTAAATACAAACAAAAGAGATAAGGCGGCAAAGGCCATTACACGAAAGGAAAGCGCCAGAGCCATCAATAAATCTTCTTTTGGGAACAGAAACCCAGCAAGGCGGATAGTCTCGTCGGGACTTGCTGGTGCATCGGCAAAGGCAATGGTCGTCCACAGCATGCCGAAGGCGAATACGGTGAACGCGGAGAGGTATAGGACATATACTCGTTTCCGAAACCTGCCGAAAATCAGTGTCAAAGCGATTGTAAATCCTGTGAAGACGAAAGGGGTTACAGGATCGAATAAGAAGGCGAGTACAAAGACGAGTCCTATTATCGTGCAGGCTTTCATGGCAGGATTAAGAGTATGAAGGGACATGAAAGCGGCTCCTTTCTATTAATAATCGATTCAGTTGAACAGGAAGGGGAGGTTCAACAGGCCAACCCGGAAGTCGGTTATCGTTCCAAAGATGTTCTGGGAGACCATCGTAAGCGATCCTTCCTTGTTCCATCACAATCACCCTTGTCGCATATTGGTGAACAAGCTCCACATCATGTGTGATCATCAATAAGGTGGTCCCTTGTTGAAAGCGCTGCTCAAGCAGAGCCATCAGTTGTTGGGTCGAGACCGCATCCTGACCGAAAGTCGGTTCATCCAGCAAAAGAAGCGATTGATTTTCCACGATCATCGTGGCC
Organism: Halobacillus sp. AWH4_228; assembly: GCF_056158365.1. Lineage (NCBI taxonomy): Bacteria > Bacillati > Bacillota > Bacilli > Caryophanales > Bacillaceae > Halobacillus > Halobacillus sp. AWH4_228. The sequence goes on from NZ_JBSWTE010000001.1 coordinate 1,906,933, forward strand.
ACGCTTAAACGGCGTTTCTGCCCCTGACTTAACTGATAAGGATGATGCCTGTCTAATCCATTCAATCGGCACAGGGAGAGCAGATGTTCAACCTGCCGGCGTATTTCCAATTCGGGTGTTCCCCGCTGCCTTAAACTGAAAGCAATCTCCTCGAACACTTCATCGGTTACAAATTGGTGTTCCGGATTTTGAAAAACGTACCCCACCTGTGTACGTAAGTTGTCCGCTCTCCATTTTTTCATGGATGTCCCTTTCCAAGTCACTGTGCCTCTGTCCGCCTTTGTGATGCCGGCCATTATTTTGGAAAGACTGGATTTGCCACTTCCATTCGCCCCTACCACAGCAATCCATTCTCCTTCATAAAGGGAGAGAGTGAGATCCTTTAAAATATGTTTCCACTGGACATCGGATAATTCCAAGAGCGCCTTTCCGCGTCTGTTCGGGTTACGAACATTTGATGGAACTTCAATGTTCCGCTGCGATAACTCCTCCAGGGTAAATGGATAGGGAGGAGGGCAGTCTTCGTCTATGCTGTACTGCACAGCATAGGGAAGCCGGATCCCCTGATTGTGGATGGCGCGGCCCTGGTTATTGATGACTTCTTTTAACGGCCCCTTTGTAAGAATCCCGCCATCGGAGTGGAGTACAATGACATGCTTGAGAAGTTCCAGCCATCCTTCCAATCTGTGTTCGATCACAATCAAGGTGAGACTTCTAGTTTTTTTTATGGAAGTCAGAATAGTAATGAAATCACGAGCAGACTGCGGATCCAGATTAGCTGTCGGTTCATCCAGGAGAAGGATGTCCGGCTCCATCACCAGCACACAGGCAAGGGCCAGTTTCTGCTTCTGTCCGCCGGACAAGTGATGGATGAACGACGTTTTTTTATCCAGTAGATTCACCTGTGCAAGGACATCATCTATTTTGTGTTCCATCTCCTCAGCAGGTACATGAAGGTTTTCTAAACCAAAGGCGATTTCATCCTCGACGGTCAGCATACAAAATTGAGTTTCGGGGTCTTGAAAAACACTTCCAACAGTTTTAGCCAGCTCTCCCGGTTTGAAGTCGCTTGTTGAGCGTCCGTAAATGGCAGCACGCCCATTCATCTCGCCATCCAAATCCTCCGGGTAAAGCCCGTTTATACATTGGACAAGCGAGCTTTTTCCTGAACCGCTCGGGCCAAGGATGAGGGTGTCCTGTTCGTTTTCGATGGAGAGGGTGATATCCGTCAATACGGTTTTTTCATTTTCTTCATACGTAAGCGTCAGGTTTTCCAATTGTACAGCCGTCTTCATCAGGAAGCCTTCTTCTTTCTTAATTCCCGCCCGAGAGCAAAACTGGAAAGGACGCCGGTACGGGCAAGTCCGTCAGCCACGGCTTTACCCAATACTCCGGAAATCACAGCGCCGCTGACCATACGGACAATCAGCATGGCAGCGACGTATCCACCACTTAACGCAGCGTATCCAGATTGGAAATACCCCCATGCGAAACTGAAAACGGCAGCCATCACGCCGGCGAGCATGAGTACAGAAAGATGATAAGACCGGTAACGCGTCAGAGCAAACGCACTTTCCGCTCCGAATCCCTGAATCATTCCCGTTAGAATCAATAGGGGACCGGAAGCATTCCCGAGCAGAACTTCAATTGTCGCTGCGATGGTTTCAGAGAGAAAAGCTGCGCCCGGGCGGCGTAAAATATAGGCGGCAATGATGGATACGATAAACCAGATACCAAAGATAAAATCATATCCGATTGGACCAAAGAGACCTGAGAGAAGTTTTCCAACAGGCAGGAAAGCGAGATAGACGACAGCGAAAACGACGGACAAGACAGATAGAACAACGATTTCTTTGAGTTTCCAGTTTTTCATAAGATGCTCCCCCTGGAGGAAGGGCTGTTGACCGACACCGATACAGTCATGACGGTGTGAGACGACCCTGAAGCTTCTGTCTCACGGAAAACGTTTTCCAACCCTTCGAAAACCGTATGGGTATCTCCGTCAAGTCTTGTAGAATAGTGGGCGGGCGTCACTTGGATGCCCTTCGATTTCATCGCTTCAATCTGCTTGTATATTGTATCCATATAACTGTCCCCTCCCATTGGATAGAGCGAAAACTTAGCTGCTAATGGCTGGGTAATCGAGCGGGAAGTGTCTTCATTCCTCCGTTGCAGGGATTCAGCCATATACGTGTCTCCAGCCGAGTCTCCCGGGCACCCGATTGAATAAGTCGCATGAAAAGCCGCATGAACACCTTCTTTGGATACATGAAGAAGGATAGCCTTTGTCACATCAAAAATATGTTCCATCCGCCCCCGTACCGTCGTAGAGACATCATCGGTATCGAGCCATACTTTAGATGTATCCACTTCCTTTAAGCTTTCCAGAATTATACCCGCAAACTCATCACTCATCGGATGTATGGAAAACGAACATCCAGCAATTTTCGATGTACCACAAACTTGATTCATCCATCATTCCTCCTTTTTTTAAACACAAAGCTCTGTTAAAGTCTGTTGTTGTTATTTTAAACGAGTACTAAATCGTCTCCGTCTGGAATTAGGGGTCCGGCCCGTTGTTTACTCAGAGCATGGGATGGCAGAGAAAATTGTCCGCTTTCCGCGGGGAACGAAGTTTGAGGAGGCTCACGGTACCCCGTGGAAAGGGAGTCATTCCCAAGGCCGCCTCCTGCAAATCCCATGACAGAAAGGGGTGATAGGAGCTCACATGTTAAATAACAACACCAAGCAATAACAGACCCAAACACAAAAAAACTGCATCCCATGGGAATGCAGTCCGTTGATCGATGAATAAAACCTGTAAAGGCCTGATTGATAGAACGGCTGCACTTCCCCACGCTAGTATTATCTAGTTCGGGTGCCAAGGGTCGGATCATCCTCTCAGCCGCTCGCAGCAGCTCCCCTAGTGCCTCATATGTATACAGTTTTTTGTATTGACTCTATCGTAGCGGATGTTGGAATATTTGTAAATGTTTATTCTCCTTTTTATGAATACGAATGATAGAGTTCATTTTCAAAATCTTCCAATCGTGATACGCTGAAGATAATAGAATCTGTCATATCTTGAGTGGAATAAAAGAGTCGGACAATCAGAAGACAAGGGATACCATCAATGGGAAGGGGAAGACAGATATGAACACTCACATGAATCGCACAAGCAGGTGGATGAAGCGGTATGCACGTCCATTGGAAGCAGCCAGATGGGAAGCACTTTTTGAAAGAGGTCCTAAAGAAAAGGTCCTCGTATACTTGAGTGCGTTCCAAAATGAAGATGGAGGTTTTGGTCACGGAATTGAGCCGGATTTTCAACTTCCAGCTTCGTCTCCAATGGCCACATGGGCAGCTTCCCAAGTGCTTGCTGAATTGAATGTATCTTCCAAAGAGCCGCTGCTTCAACAGATGGTTTCCTACCTCCTTCGCTCATACGATCGTCAATCAGGGATGTGGCCTTCGGTTATTCCTGAAGTCAACCATTTTCCTCATGCGCCCTGGTGGTCGTGGAGGGAAGGGGTGCAGTCCAACTGGATGTTTAACCCGGGGGCGGAATTGGCCGGTTTTCTCATCGACTGCTCTCAAAGGGAAACAGAAGCCTGGAAAACGGGTGTGGCTGGAGCCGTTAAAGCTGTTGAACATTTGATGAGTGTCAGTGAGATGGATTTCCACGAATGGCAGTGTTTTCAAAATCTACTAATCTCCGTGGACAAGCATAAAGGACTCGTCCATAATCAAATGCCTTACGGGCTTGATCAGGTGCAGTCCCACCTTCTTACGTTAGGCGAGAACTGTTTCAGTCAGGATCCTTCGGAATGGGGAAGTGGGTACGGTGCGCTTCCGACTGACATAATATCGTCCCCACAGCATCCGTTGTATGCTAAATACAAACCTTTAGTTTTGGAAAACATCCGTTATTATTTGAAAACGCTGAAGGAAGAAGGCATCTGGGATATCAGCTGGGACTGGGGAGACGGAACAAAAGCTTTTGCTGCAGCTGAACAACAGTGGAAAGGAATTACGGCGGTTCAGCGTTGGAAAATTATCCATGCTTTTCAAGGGGAATGGTAAAACGGAAGAGAGGCTGTAGCGCCTCTGTCGGACGTAGATGTTGGAAAAAGAGAGGTTATTGGGATCCTGTTTGCTTTACTGAGCAGCAAGTGCTGGTTTTGTGGTCATCCTTGTCCATGAGGTGAACGTCCATGTGACCGGGAGTATTGGTGTCGATGTTATTGATGGCTGAATCAAACAGTGTTTTACAAGCGTCTGCTCAGTGGATGACCTGAAGGAGACACCCCTCGTTTAAACCTGACCACTTTTCGTGAATTATCTTTTTCCCTGAATATAAAGGAATAAAGAAAACCGGGATACATGTGTTATGTATCCCGGTTATTTTTATGGCTTAAATAATCTTAGTTTTAAGTTGTCTTCATTCTGAGAGCAGTCCAGATAAGGAAGTTTTTCATAAGGATAGTACCGCACAGTTGTCGGGTTCATATCAAGCAGGCCGAATAGTTCCTTCATATCCGTAATCCGGTTCAATTGAATGAGCGTATCTTTCCCTGCGAACGATTGGAATCTTGCAGACGTAAATCCTTCTTCCTTGATAAAGTTAAGAATGTCCATTAGTTAGTCTCCTTATGGCCGTAAGCTGGTTGGACATGTGCTCATTATATTTTCATAGACGTAACCGGATTCAATCCCTACCGGCTGTTATTCTACAATAACAAATATCTCGGGAAATAGCCAACTTTTCCCGTTTACTTATTGTTTTTGTAATATAAAAAAGAAAAAAGCCACGTATCCAAAGACACGTGACTCGTTTTAGTAATAAGGAGAAATCATTAAATAGACAACGACGCCTGTCAAACTGACATAAAGCCAGATCGGCATCGTCCAGCGGGCGATTTTCCTATGTTTATCCACTTTCATTGCCAGACCTCTGAACAGTGTTAACAGGGCAAGGGGTACAATAAGTGCGGCCAGCACAATGTGGGTGATCAGAATAAAGTAATAAATACCTGCCACCAGACCCTCGCCGCCGAAGGACGTTGATTCAGACATGGAATGGTACGTGAGATATGAAACTAAAAACAATGCTGTTGTTGTAAAGGCAGCAAAAATGAATCGTTTATGCCACGTAATATTCTTTCGGATAATCATGAATAAAGCCGCCAGCAGAAACACGAATGTGAAGGAATTGAATACGGCATTAAGTAATGGGAGCAGTGTAATGTCAAAGCTGGTCTCGCTTCCAATTTCCGGGAGGAACAACAAGGCCACGACAATTAGATTGATAGCAATGGACAATCCAACCACCCATGGTACATAATTAAAATCTTTTTTTATTTCCAAAGTAAAACCCCATCTCATAATAGACTGCAGGAATAGTATATAAAAAATCCGCTTGAAAATCATCTCATGATGTCGAACGTTAACGAAACTGTCACTTCATGATGGCTTACAAGCGTGACAAAAGACGGAATAATGGGCTGACCTTTTCCGGAAAGAATCCATAGGATACGTACAAGGAGGGAAGATTATGCGCCCGAAGTACTTGTTTTTGAAATTTCTGGGATTTGGCGGGGAGCTGCTCCTATCCGGAACAGGGGCTGCTCTATACACGTATCTAGAGGACACCGGGAGGGGATTTGATCCCAACCCTGTATTCTGGCAGGCCTTTATCACGATCCATCTGACCATGTTGATAGTTCTGCCATTATTCTTACAGGGGAGAACGTTAGGCATGCTGCTGACAAATATGTCTGTCGTTTCGACGCATGGAGGAAGCCCTCATGTGTTTCAATCCATGATAAGAGCTGTTCTTGGATTCGGCCCGGTTCTGTTGACCAATGGATGGTGGCTGTTTGTCTCTGCTGCAACATCCGTATTGGATAAAAAAGGACGGAGCTGGGGGGAACTCATATCCTTTACAATGATGAAGCCAAAAGAACCTAAAGAGAAGTAATGTTTCTGTATTCAATCGAAAAACCGGTTCCTGTAAGGCAGCCGGTTCTATTTATTGGTTTAAATCTTGAATGAGTGTTTGCAGGGTCTGCTGCTGGGTTTCTATAGACTTCCGTGTGTATTCGGCCATTCGTTGATAGATTGATAAAATAAGCTGGCCATACTGATCACCAGGTACAGCCCATTTTCCATTCAACGCGGTCCATGTGCGGGCGCTTCCCCGTGCAACAAGTTCGAATCGTGGATCTACAATCTTCACCCCCTCAGGAATATAATCGCTGGAAGCATAGGCATATAAGTGTTGAATCTGAGCGTGGACACCTTCTTCGGGTGTCGGAAAGGATGCCCCGGCCACTCCACCACCTACAGCACCAATACCTGCAAAATTATTCTGATCTCTCTGTACATCGCCGGTGAAACGGAAATAGTTCGTTTCATGCACGGCCTGGGCAAACGCAATATCCCCTCGTATGCCGTAAAGGTTTCCGTATACCATATAGTACTGACCAAGCTCTGGAGCACCGGGATAGACCGAACGGACAAATTGGTCAAGCTGACAACCGTCAATCACACTCTGCCCAAGAATGGTCCACTTGTCTTCCTGTGTTTCGGGGGCAGGTGAATCTGGTGCGGCTGGGAAATCAGAACCCGACCAGATGAAGGCGTCGATGATACCGAACGACTTCAATTGATGCACAAGAGCTTTGGCATGATCCATTTCTTGAAAAGCGCCGGCTTGAACCCGGTAATAGGTGAGGCCGCCGATATCTAAAGTGGTGATAAACGAGGATAATCCGGCAGCGGTAAGCCGGTTCATCCGTTCCTCGGCATTTTTCCTTTCTCGGAACGATCCGGCAATGACCCGGTACAGATCATCTTCCGGCACAGGGGATTCGGATTTGTCTGTTCCGGCGAGGATATACGCGTCTGCGATCCCTATCCGCTTTAATTGGTCTATCTGTGATTTGGCATTTATTTCCTTGGAGAAAGCTCCTGTTTGAACCCGGTAATAGACCCCGCCTGAGATGGAGGCAGGCACAATAAAAGCAGCGAAACCGTTTTGAAATAAAAATTCGGTTCGTTGTTCTGCGTTTTCTCTGCTTTGGAAAGCTCCAGCCATCACTTTGTATAACGTGGAGCTCTCAGTCGCTGCGGTGCTGGAAAGCTTCGGCAGCTGTAGAGCTTTGGCTGTTCCTTCCGCGATAGCTCTGGATATGTCGTTGATGAACGCGGAGTTTCTCAGCAGGGACAGATCGTCGGGATGATCGACAAATAAGAGTTCGAGTAAAAGGGAACTCATTTGTGTTTCGCGGGTGACGAATAAGTTGGCTTGCTTCATGCCCCGGTTGTTCACGCTGTATTTTGAAGCTGTTTGATAAATCGTGTTATGGATGATGGACTGGTAAGCTTGAGTATTCGGAGCAAGAGTTCCGTTATAAATATAACTTTCAAATCCGCTTCCACCGGCGGCATTATTGTGGATCGATAGGAAGAAATCAGCGTTGACGGAATTAGCAGCCGCCGTCCGCCTGCTCAAGGAAACCGTTACATCCGACGTTCTCGTCATGACAATTTCAACTTCATAATGCTCCGTAAGATAACGCTGGACGTTGAGGGCGATGGATAGGTTAAAGGTCTTTTCCTGATACCCTTGGTAAACGGCACCTGGATCTGTACCTCCGTGCCCCGGGTCAATGACAATGGTTTTCATATCAATCTTTCTCCTTTCAAGAATCTCTTTTAGTATATGAGTTTTCTTAGATGCTTGTATGGATGAAGCGGCAAAATCACCTTGTCAAACACATGCTTTAGCTGACTACGGCTTGTATTGTATAATAATAGAATGACGTGAAAAGGAGGAGACTCATGGATCCACTGGATATTGTAGGGAACTTACATAGAATAAAGCCTGTCTTTCAACCGATTGTCAGTGCAATTAATCACGATGTGATCGGATATGAGGTGCTGGCCCGTTATAAAGAAAATCAGACGTGGGAGAGTCTTGGTCCCTTTTTCCATGATACGGACGTGCCGGAGGAATTCAAAGTGGAGGTCGATCAAGTCGTCCTCACTCAAGCGGTCCACATGATGATGGATAACAGAACAGAAGGTCTGCTGTTTATCAACCGCAATGCTAAGCAGCTGATGGTGAACAATGGGGATGATCTCCTGCAGTCGCTCCTTCAATTCAAGGACCAGGGATTTGACCTGAGTCGTATTGTCATTGAAGTGACTGAACATGATTTTGATGAAGACTTTGAAACCTTGAACCACCTTCTGCTGTATTTTAAAACGTACGGTATCCAGATTGCCGTGGATCATGTTGGAGCAAAGAGCTCGAATATCGACCGGATCAGACTTTTGGAACCCCATATTTTAAAAATTGATACAGGGATCATCCGCAGACAGGATGGAGATGCTTTTCAGGATATCATGTACTCGTTATCTATGCTCGCCCATCGGATCGGGGCGGCACTTTTATTTGAGAATATCGAGGATGATTTTCAATTGTATTTTGCCTGGAAGCACGGCAGCAGATTCTATCAGGGATATTACCTTGCCCACCCATCCTTCGACCCCATAGGTAAAGGGGCGCTGTCGGTGGATATCAAAGAACGGATGAGCGGCTTTGTACAGCGGGAAAAACGCCTGTTGGAAGATCGTCAGCAGTATGTGAAACATTGGGAAGCCAAGGTGAGACAGCTCCTGGCCAGGTGGGAAGGACCAAAGAAATCCGATGCGTTTATTGATGGGGTGACGGAGAAGTTTCACAATGAAAGCTTCCGTATGTTCATTTGCCACATGGACGGTCAACAAGTATCCTCCAACTTCCGTAAAAAAGAAGACGACTGGTTTATGGAAACGGATAAAAGAGGATCCAACTGGGCTTTCCGCCCGTATTTTCTGGAAAATGTGATGAAAATGAGGGAAACGCACGCCGGTCTTCTTTCGGACCTTTACTCGGATATTGAAACGAAAGAAATGGTCCGCACATTCAGCTTTCCATTAACCGACCAGCATTTTCTTTTCATTGATTTGAGATACGCTTATCTATATGATCACGCATGTCTGCTTGCCTGAACAGCGCACATTCCACTTCTCGCAGAAAGGCCTGAGGAACCATCGAAACATGGTCCCTCAGGCCTGTTTTGTTTACAGAAAGAGAATGTGATGAAAGGGTCTACGTTGGTGTCTATGGAATAAAGTAAGGCAAGGAGGGATGGCAGATGAAAGGGTCTACGTTGGTGTCTATGGAATAAAGTAAGGCAAGGAGGGATGGCAGATGAAAGTGAGAGCACTGGAAGATGTTGTTGGATCCAACAGGGAAGTGGATGGAGGGAACTGGATCAGCCGGCGTTTACTTGTTGCTGAAGATCATATGGGTTATTCTGTCAACGATACTGTAATCAGGGCGGGGACGGAAACGAAAATGTGGTATAAGCATCATCTCGAGTCGGTCTACTGTATAGAAGGGGAAGGCGAGGTCGTGACTGTTTCTGATCAAAGGACCTGGCCCATTCGCAAAAACACTTTATACGCCTTGGATCAGCATGATGAACACGTGCTCCGTGCCTTCACGGATATGCGGATGATCTGTGTGTTTAATCCACCTTTACAGGGGCGGGAAAAACACGATGCAGATGGTACGTATCCAGCAGATTCAAAACAAGGGAACCTTTGATGTAAGGGGTGTTTTCCTTTTCTGTATTTTTTTGGTAACCTAACAAAAAAGGCAGAAAGGGAGCATGTTATGGAAAAAGCGTTGGATGAAGAAAGCGTGGATCAAATTTCCATTCGGATGAAAAGCCGGAAATCCATGTGGTACAACTTTCTGATTATGGCCTTTCTGGTGGGGGTTTCTCAGCTTTTCTTTGAATCGGTGACTGGAATCATTTATCTTGCTGCCATGCTCTTTTTCGGGCTGTTTTTATATGAAACAACAATGGCACGTAAGACGAATGAACAATTATGGCAGATTTGGGAAGAGCGTTGGCTGGAACGGCCGTTTTTCTATAGTCTGCGCTCGTCATTTTCCCAATCGGCTCAAGTTTGGCTTCCGGCTATTATGACTACGGATTTTTCCTGGGTTATGGCAGTTGCTCTCTCCGTGTTTAGTCTGGGGGTCGGTTTTTATTCCGGGTATCAAAGGTGGAAAGCCAAAAACCATTATTGCCGTATCGCTGCAGGGAAGGGTAAAGCGGCGGTTTCATAAATGAATAAAAAGAGGAAGAAGGGGAAGGCCCTTCTTCCTCTTTTTATTTTATATAAGATGAATGTAAATCTTTTTTCAAAGAGGTTAACAGTCTGGTATTCTATTAGTGAGAAAGGGGAGAGGAAACCTTGGATCCTATACATATCGACGTTCCCTATGTGCTGCATACGAAACGCCTTCGTCTACGGAGGCCGGAGGCTGGAGACGGCCCGGCGGTTAATGAAGCTGTTCATCGGTCGGAACAGGAGTTGAAGCCGTGGCTTCCTTTTGTGCAGGAGATGCCTTCGATTGAAGATACAGAAAGCAATATCAGGCAGGCCCATGTAGATTTTATGGAAAGAAAAAAACTCCGGTATCTTGTTTTTCACAAGGAGAATGGAGCGTTTGTTGGGACGACTGGACTTCATACTATTGACTGGGATATTCCGAAGTTTGAAATCGGGTACTGGATCGACACCAAATGGAGTGGGCATGGGTATATGCAGGAAGCCGTGCGTGAAATAACGCGGCTGGCTCTTTATGATCTCGGTGGAGCGCGTGTAGAAATCCGATGTGAAAGGGAAAATGAAAAAAGCAGGCAGGTTCCCGAAAAACTTGGCTACCATCTTGAAGGAATGTTGCGTAATGATGATCGATCCGTGGATGGGAAACATCTGACAGACACGTGTGTCTACGCAATAATTAAAGAGCGGAGGCAGGAACATGTATGATGTGACCATTGTCGGTGCTGGTGTAGCGGGAACATTTATGGCCTACACCCTTGTCCAGAAACACCCCGGACTTCAAGTGAAAGTCGTAGACGTAGGAAAACCGTTGAAAGAGAGATCCTGCGCACAGGGGCATGGACAACCTTGCACGTGCTCTGGAGCCTGCGATCAGTACATAGGCTTTGGCGGTCTTGGGAATTCAGAGGGAAAATTCAATTTTACCAACGCTTTTGGTGGAGAGCTTCCACGAAAAATCGGCGGAAAGGAAACCGCCCGCCTTATGAAAGAAGTGGACCGCATTCTAACCGGTTTTGGAGGAGACCGTGTGGACATGTATTCAACAGATAACGAGCATGTGAAAAGAAGGGCTGCTTGTGGTGACTTGACCGTTTTAACGACGGAGGTACGCCACCTTGGTACTTCCCTGTCGAAGGAGGTATTTCAAAACCTATATGAACACTTAGTCAATAAGCTTTCCTTTTCTTTTAACACCCATGTCAATTCCATTACACGGGTGGGTGAAGGTTTCCGTATCGTTACAGATTGTGAGGAGTTTCTAAGTCGAAAAGTTGTGCTTGCGACAGGAAACAGCGGCCGGGAGTGGTTCACACGGATAACGGAACCGCTTGGCATCGAACCGAGGGAGACGCGGCTGGACCTGGGTATACGGTTGGAAATGCGGGGCGGCCAGCTGGATGCTCTCCTAAAAGAATCATTTGAAACGAAACTTTTGAAAAAAACGTCACGTTTTACGGCCTACACATACTGTATGAATCCCAAAGGCAGGATTATTCGAAAACATCAGCATGGACTTGTCATGCCTGATGGTCAGAATTCACGAGAACAAGGGGTGCCGGGAGAAAATTTGAATTTCACTTTGTTTGTCACCCGTTACTTTCCGAGTCTAAAGCAGGCGGTGGAAGAAGCATCACGCGTCATTGGAGGAATCAATCGTTCGAGGGGAAGAATCGTGGTCCAGCGTCTTGAAGATTTGAAAAAGGGAAAGGGGACGACTTCAATTCATGCAAACTCCGTGATTCCTTCTCTTTCCGCTGACGAAGGATCGCTGATAGAAGAAGTGCCACATATTTATATAGAGGCTCTCATCGAGTTCCTGACCTCTCTTGAAGCAGCGATAGGTGAACCGGTGGATCCTGACACGCTGCTTTATGGGCTTGATGCTAAATTTTACGAACCAGTTATTCCAACCAACAGGAATTTTGAAACGGACGTCCCGGGACTTTTTCTGGTCGGAGACTGCTCATCCGTCACTCATTCCTTGTCCCAGGCAGCGGCTAGTGGGATTTATGTCGGAGAGGTAATAGGAGGGTAAAGGAAACGACCGTTTTCCTTAGCCTTTAGAAAAAAACATATCTTTTCCTGGATCATACCTTCTCATCTGGATGTTCGCGTCCGGCTGACGGGTGGATGCCTGCCGCGGTCCCGGCCTGTGCTGACTTGGGCAGGAAATATAAATCGTTGTATGGAGTAGCTTCACTTGGGTATGCTCTTCCATACCAGGCAACAAGAAGATTGAAAATGGTTAACCGCATCAGCGGTTAACCATTTTCAATCTGGGTCATCGCTTCCTCCACTTGAGCGGCATCCATGACGTTCATTAATCGGATGGATTCCCCCGGTTTTACAGCATGCTCCGCTGTTATGGAGATGGCTTCTGCCTTGTTGGTCAAGTTGAAGTCATCGAGGGTTACCGGCAGGTTCATCTCCTGGTAATAAGGGGTGAGTGCTTCAATTTCATCAAAGCGGCCTTCCAGAGCAAGCTGGACGAGAATACCATAAGCCACTTTTTCTCCGTGAAGGAAAGCGTGGGTTTCCGGTACTTTGGTCAAGCCGTTATGGATTGAATGGGCTCCGGCGATTCTTCCATAACTATCCCCGTATCCACCGACCATACCGCCAGCCATAATAATGGTTTCCACAACTCTCATGAAGGCAGGTATGACGGCTTGCTGACGAACGGCTTCCACAGCTTCTGTACCATCTTGTATGAGAACATCCCTGCATAATCCGGCCGCGTGCAGCGCAATGTCTACGGAAATCGGTTTGGAGGCGAGAGACCTCGTGAGAACATCCGCTTCATACCATTTGGCGAGCGTATCGCCGATGCCGGCCCTGAGATAAGGTTCCGGGGCACGAACGAGCAGATCAGGCTCTACAAGCAGCATCCATGTACTACGTGGATAAATAATGTATTCCTCAAAATTCCCTTCATCATCGTAAAACACACTGAGCGGCGTCCAAGGTGCGCAGTTTGAGGCTAGTGTAGGAATGAGCACGACTGGAATATTCAATTGATCGGCACAGGCTTTTCCGAGATCAAGGACCTTTCCGCCTCCGATGCTGATCAAGACGTCACAGTCCCGCAGGGCTTCACTGAGACGCATGACCTCTTTATGGGAGCACTCCCCGTTATAGGCTTCCGATTGGACCGGCATCGTCAGCTTTGGAAAATAGGGCTGAGCAGCCTTCCACGACTGCTCACCGTGAATGATTCCTGCTTTTGCAAAGGCCTGGTTTTCCAACAATTCCGGTATATTCCTTAAAATTCCAGGCTCAGCTTTATAAATCGCAGGTGCTCCTTGTACAGTTACGTTTTTCATGGTTGATCACCTCTGGTAATGATATAGCCATCATTATCCAGATGACAGAATAATATGTCAATAACAAAACCGGGAGCAGGCCCCCCGGTTTTGCAGCTTAACGGTTTCGGAATTCCTGAAGAATGTTCAGACCTGTGGTGACGGCCTGACTCATGGCAGAGCCCCCGCCGTAAGCAGCTGATACACCCATCGTTTCATAAATTTCCTTGTCCGAACAATCTGCTTCGACGCACTGATCCATGTGATAGGCCATACTGGCTTCATCTCCATCTTTCACACTGATGGCAAGAGCCATTAAGTGCTTGGTACCTTTGCTGAGTTCTCCGTCTTCAAAGAACGAGCCGGTAAAGTGATTGTATTCTTTTGTGGCCTCCGGCAGGTGTTCGGTCAGGGTTTCAATGCCATTTCTATATTCTTTAAGCAGGTCTTCTCCTTGTTTGTTCATTCTTTCACTCTCCCTTTTCTTTGTTATTCCTTTTATTCCTTCCTCTTCCAGTCACTTAAACAACGTAATAGGCTTCCCGGCACATCCCTGTCCATTAATGAAATGTTGGGAAAATTGTTTACAAATGCAGAATGATGCGTTAAAGTTGTAAATCATAAACGAATAGCAACAACTAATTCTTATCAAGAGTGACTGAGGGAAAGGCCCGTAGACGTCACAGCAACCTTCCATGTGGAGTGGTGCTAAATCCGCCGGAATGATATTCCGGGAGATAAGAGTTTGGCTGATAGTTATGCGAAACTCTCTTCTTGATAAGGAAGAGAGTTTTTTTATTAGGTAAAGGAGGACGGTTATGATTTCCATCCAGGAGCTCAGTAAAATTTACACATCCAAGAAAAAACAGGTGATCGGGGTGGACAAGGTTTCTCTCGATATTCAGGAGGGGGAAATCTATGGAATCGTCGGATACAGTGGAGCTGGTAAGAGTACACTCCTCCGATGCATGAACATATTGGAACGCCCGACATCAGGAAAGGTTTATATCGATGGGATCGATCTGCTTTCTCTCTCCAAAAAGGACCTTAGAAAAGCACGACAGTCCATCGGCATGATTTTCCAGGGGTTCCACCTTGCTATGGGGAAAACGGTTTTGGAGAACGTGGCCTTTGCTTTGAAAGCGGCCGGTAAACCAAAACAGGAGCGCAATGATCGTGCCAGGCGTCTGCTGGAACTTGTAGGTCTTAGCGATAAAGCCGATCAGTACCCCGCTCAATTGAGTGGAGGGCAGAAGCAGCGGGTCAGTATTGCCCGGGCACTGGCCAACGATCCTAAAGTGCTGCTGTGCGATGAAGCAACTTCCGCACTCGATCCGAACACGACACAGTCGATCCTGAAACTATTAAAGAAAATCAACCGGGAGCTCGGACTAACCATTGTATTGATTACACACGAAATGGAAGTGGTGAAAGAAATCTGCGACCGTTGTGCGGTCATGGAAGAAGGAAAAGTGGTAGAACAGGGGGCGGCCTACGAAATTTTCGCCTCTCCTCAAAATGCTTTGACAAAGCGGTTTATTCGAACAGTGATCGATTTCCATGTTCCGGAAGAACTGCTGAAAAACAGCCGCGGCACCATTGTCCAGATGAAGTTTACCGGCGGACAGGCGGGAGATACGGTTGTGTCGGATCTGCTTCAGAACTATAAAATCAAGGGAAACATCCTTCATGGAAATGTGGATTATATACAGGAAAAAGCCCTCGGTACATTTGTTATGGAATTAACCGGTGACCCGCAGGAAGTCGGGAGAGCTGTGGAAAATCTGAAAACGATACTGGATGAAGTGGAGGTGCTGAATCATGATCGATCAGCTGATCAACCTGTGGCCCGAGCTGAATAAATCATTTATGGAAACATTGATCATGGTAGGGATCGGACTTGGCGTAGCCGTTATCGCCGGTCTGCCTCTGGGGTTGCTGCTATTTGTTACCGACCGTGACTTGTTTTTGGAAAACAAATGGATCAAAGGAGCTGTGGGCATTTTTGTAAACCTTGTCCGTTCCATTCCATTTATCATCCTGCTTGTGTTTTTATTCCCATTTACTAATTTTCTTTTAGGTACGACAACAGGACCGATTGCCGCCTCCGTTGCTTTATCGGCCGCAGCGATTCCTTTTTATGCAAGAATTGTAGAATCATCCGCCAGGGATATTGATAAAGGCGTCATAGAAGCGGCTATCGCATGTGGGGCTTCCCCATGGCTGATTATTAAAGATATCATTTTTCCTGAAATCAAGCCGGGCTTGATCAGTGGTTTAACGATAACAGCCATCAGCTTGATCGGGTATTCCGCAATGGCCGGCGCAATTGGCGGTGGAGGGATCGGCGACCTCGCCATCCGGTACGGGTATTACCGTTATGATAATTTCGTCATGTTTACAACGGTTATTGTGTTGATCGTCCTTGTTCAGGTAGTCCAGTACGCTGGGGATTTCCTGGCAAAAACAGTGAAAAAAAGTTAACCCAAGACGAAACGAAGTTCAGGAGGAAGATAAAATGAAAAAAATCGTAACCTTGTTTGCAGCTTTAACAATCATTACTTTTTTGTCTGCCTGTGGTGGCGGAGAAGAAAATGCAGATGCAGAAGAGAAGAAAACCATCCGCTTTGGAGCTACATCCGGTCCTTACAGTGATATGGTCACCGAAGCGATTGCTCCGCTGCTGGAGGAGAAAGGCTATGAAGTAACCAATAAAGAGTTTACGGATTATGTGCAGCCTAACAAAGCGTTAGCCAATGGAGATCTTGACGCCAACCTGTTCCAGCATAAAATTTATTTGGAGTCCTTTGCCGAAGAACACAATTTGGATCTGTCCGAGGTCATTGTTGTTCCAACAGCACCTATGGGTATTTATTCCAGTGAGTATCAGAATATCGATGGTGTTGAAACAGGCAGTACGATGGGGATTCCCAATGACCCGACGAACCTGGCCCGAGCGCTGATCATTCTTGAAGATGAAGGTCTGGTCACTTTGAAGGAAGATGTAGACCCTCTTCGTGCCTCTTTGAACGATATCGTAGAAAATCCAAAAGAAATCGAATTCGTTGAAGTAGAAGCCGGCCAGCTGCCACGACTGGTGGACAGCGAGGATCTATCCATGGTTCCTGGTAACTATGCGCTTGCTGCCGAGATGGATCTGCTGAGTGCTCTCGCCCTCGAAGATATGCCGGATGATTATAGAAACCGGGTAGCTGTCAAGACCGAAGATCTGGATGCCCAGTTTACGAAGGATATTAAGGAAGTTGTGGAATCGGAAGAGTTTGAGGAAATCATGGATGAAAAGTTTGAAGGCTTTGGTAAGCCACAATGGATGAAAGAAGAATAACATGTGAGCCGTCTTCTCTTGGAAGGCGGCTTTTTTGAATGGAGGTTTATGCAGGTGAAGAAAGAACGAAGGTATTTGACTGGGATGATCTGACGTGTCGGACAGAACTGGAGGAATTTATCAACCATCGGTCTTATGATGGAACTATAGCAGGCGCGTGATTTTTCCTGCTATTCTGAAACTTATCTCTGTGTGATACGTAAGAAGGGTCAGAAAGGACGAAGAAGGGGTGGAGAGCAAATGGAGGTTGTAATCAAAGTGGACCGATTGACCAAAAGCTTCGGAAAAGTGCAGGCTGTCAAAGGCGTCTCATTTTCCGTCAAAAAGGGAGAAATTTTTGGGATCATTGGACCCAATGGAGCGGGCAAGACAACGACGCTGGAAATGATTGAAGGAATTTTGAAGCCTGACAGTGGAACCATTGATGTGCTGGGACTTACGCCGAATAAGGAACTTCAACAATTGAATCAGCGGATTGGTGTTCAGTTTCAGGCGACATCCATTCAAAAGAAAATGAAAGTGAAAGAAGCCCTGGATTTATTTGCTGCTTTTTACCCAGGAAAAGTAATGAAACAACAGCTTGTGGAAATGCTGGGGCTGGAGGAGAAAATGAATGTCCGTTTCGAAGATTTGTCAGGAGGATGGAAGCAGAGGGTTACCCTGGCACTGGCGACCCTGCACCAGCCGGAAATCATTTTTCTTGATGAACCGAGTATGGGACTGGACCCCCACGCCAGAAGGGAAATGTGGACGTTGATCCGCCGGTTGAGAGAGAAGGGAAGCACTATCGTGTTGACAACCCATTATATGGAAGAGGCTGAACAGCTCTGTGACCGGGTGGCAATGATTTACAGTGGTGAACTGAAAGCAATGGACCGGCCCTCCGCTCTGCTTGAGCAGAGTGGTGCCATGCTGATCACATTTCAAAGCGATGATTTTCCTTATGTAAAGCTTCCATCTATGCCGGGGGTGGTCAAAGTTGAAAAAGAAGAAGATACGTTTAAAGTGTACAGTGACGATCTGCAGCTCACCAGTTATCATCTCTTCGCCTATGGTCATCAAGAGAATCTATCCTTAAATCATTTCCAATTTGCTAAAGGGACGTTGGAGGATCTTTTTGTCCAGTATTTGGAGAAGGAGGAAGCCAGATGAATGTCGTATGGAAGCTTGCACAGCTGGAAACGAAAATGTTTTTCCGCGACCGTCTCAGTGTATTCTGGACCTTTTTATTTCCAGTCGTCATGATCTGGCTGTTTGGATCCATGTTTGGAGACAATGCTGAAGGAAACTTTTCATTTGCTGCGTTATTTGTACCTTCCTGGATCGGAGTAAATATCGTGACCACTTCCTTTTTCACCTTGGGAACCGTTTTGGCCGGCTACAGGGAAACCGGAGTCCTGCGCAGATATCAATCCACCCCTTTACAGCCGTGGAAGATCCTGGCTGCTCACACAGTTCAAGGGACGGTGATTTTTCTTTGTTCTGCTCTGCTCCTTCTTGTATTTGGAATGTTGATGTATGACCTGGAACTTCCACTTTATATGGGAAGCACACTAGCTGCTCTTTTTCTAAGTATCGCTGCCTTTTTCCCTTTTGCTCTTTTTATTACATCATTGGCTAAAAATACACAGTCTGCGGCTGCGATCAGTTCATTGTTTTTGAATGTGATGATTTTCTTGTCAGGGGCTACTTTTCCCCTGGAAATGATGCCGGAAGTCCTCCAATATACAGCCAAAGTCCTTCCGCTTTATTATGTGATCGAACTTCTGCGTGGGACGTGGAACGAAGCACCCATTTTTGAATATGGATTCGAAGTGTTTGTATTGATCGGCATTGCCGTCGTTTCTACAGTATTAGCCGCGAGGTTTTTCCGTTGGAGTGATAAATAAGGAAGAGGCAGGTTACCAATGACTTAAACAGGCACTGATATCTTCCATCTGCATAGTGGTTGAAAGAGCTGTCTCAGCTGAGGATTATTCGCAGCGAAATGACATAATAAATCCCGTCCCGCGTGGAGGTGTCTCCAATACAGGACGGGTTTTACACCATTGAAAATTAGAATGGATTGGTAGCCCATTGAAGGGACTGTTTAATGAAGATTCTTGGATGAAGCTTCAATTGAGCCGTCATATACTCGGCAATATCCTCCGGCTGCATATATTTTTCCTTATCCTGCTCTTCCAAATGATCTCCAAAGACAAGCTCTGTAGCCACAAGACTCGGGTTCAGGGTGAAGACACGGATGTTGTTTCTGCGCACTTCCTGCATCAGCGCTTCCGTCATTCCCTGTATAGCGAATTTCGAGGCGCTGTAGGAAGTGGATCCTGCAGTTCCCTTTATACCATTGCTTGAAGAAACGTTGATGATATCCCCATGATTTTTCTCCATCATATCGGGGAGGACCGCCCTGGTCACATGGTAGGTACCGAATACATTGACTTCAAAGGTGCGTTTCCAATCTTCAGGATCGATATTCAGGAAATCCCCGTAAAGCCCCATGCCGGCATTGTTAATGAGGATATCGGCAGAGCCGATACGCTCTTTTAATTGTTCAACCGCCTGTTCTACGTCTGACTGCCGGGCAATATCTACAGAGACTGCAGCGGCTTGTACTCCATAAGCCCTTGCTTCGTCTGCTGTTTTGTTTAACTCTTCTTCTGTGCGGGCCATTAACCCGACGTGCACGCCCTCAGAGGCAAGCTTGAGAGCGGTGGCTTTTCCGATCCCGCGTCCGGCTCCTGTAATGTAGGCGGTTTTTCCCTTGATTTCCTGTCCCATTTTAATCATCCTCTCCAACATTCTCTCCTAAAGTGTAAACCGAAGAAGAAGAGGAATCAAAAAATGTTACTCCATGTTGAAGTTCTGTGTGCCAAAGTCCTTAATACGAACTTCTGCTTTCACATCAATATCCATCTGGGAGAAGATTTCATCCCACTCCTCTTTATGTTTATTCCAATAGTCCGGCTGATGGATACGTACCCACTGGGAAAGGTGGACAAAATCCGTTTTTAATTCTTTCTGCGCGATCTGAAGAATGGCATTGATCTTATCCTCGATATTTTTGTCCGCGGCTTCCTTGATTCCTTCTTCCCAACCCGTTTTAAAAACGTTGCGGTCAACGCCCCAGTCCTCGCCAAGGGATGTGGTCACCTTTACATCAACACTCATGGAAAGTTCCCCGTCAGAGAAGGAAACGTCAAATTTGGAATCCGCCCCCTTAATTTCCAGAACGACGGGTCCGTCTACGATATTTTTTTCGCTTAAATAAATGTATCCACCTTCCACATTGTTATGGAGGTAACGGACGCCTTCCATCTTTTCAAGTGGAATCCAGCCGATATATTGGGACGTTTTTCCTAAAATGACGCCGGCTCCGTAGGATTTGATATTTCCATTAATCATAGCCATTCCAGGTATAATAAAGCTTCTTTTTTCTGAAATATACTGGGACATATCTCCGATCGTTAAGTTTTTAGGGTTGGTATTATTCTTATGGTAGTTTTCACTTAATTCTTTAATTTGGATGGATGGAAACAGCTCTTTTTCCGGCTGGGCGTTGAATATGTTCTGAACAGGATCCATTGTAATGAATACTGGAACAGTCCGGCGGAATTCGTGGTCGCGGATATAAAGGTCAATCAGTTGGCTGAGCTTCTCTTTTTCGAGCAGCCTGGTTGAGAATAAAATCGATTTTAAATGAGTATAGTTTGGCGGTCGGTTACTCTCGAGTGAGTTCTCACGAATCATCTCAAACAGCGTTGTTCCGGTTGATTCGAGATTTTGATACGGGCTGTCCTGCTGGGAACTGTCCTGTTGTGTAGGAATCTGCCCAGGCTTTACATATTGATTAATCATTAACATGTGGTCATCTTCGGCAACGTCTAAAGCAAGTCCGGTAACAATACCGACATCTTCAATTTCCTTAATATCCCAGCATCCCGTTAACAGGAAAGTCGAACAAACCAGACAGAAAATAGGTTTAAGTGTCATGCGTCTGCCTCCTCATCAATGATACGATCAGTAACAGTCCAGGGAATCCGATGACCGCAGCCGCACTGATCCATTGAATGTGAGAGGAGTAATCCAGCACTTCTGTAAGGCCTTCCGGATAAAGGGTGATAGTGAAAATCAAAAGGCCTGCGGCAGCCATACACCACCAGCCCGGCTTCGTTACTTTCCCAATGCCGAGAATCATCCCATAAGTATAAGTCACGAATGAAGTGAATACAGTGATCAGCCAGCCGAAAATGAAAATCAATTCAAAACGTTCAAAGAAGAAACCTTGAAATTCAATGCTTTTGGCCATCTCGATCGTGGGAAACGTGCTTTCCTTTAGTTCCGCTATGCCTAAAACCCCGATGGTTAAAATGTGAAAAATCACATAGATCACAGCTGTCACAATAATACTGGTCCATACAGATAAAGCCAGTTTTTTTATTTTTTTCGTTTTGATGAGGGGAGAGAAAATCATCAGGAATTCAATGCCGATAAATGAAAAGAAAGATATCTTCGATTGGGTGACCGTTGTCATAAGATTGCTCTTCAGGACAGGCCTTAAGTTTTGAACATCCACATCTTTGAAACTCAGAAGAGCAAGAATGAGAAACATGAACATCATGACAGGAAAGTACAGCTGGAAGAAACGGACGACATCTCCAGGTCCGTTGCTGATTAAATAAAGGCTGACCAGCATAAATGATCCAATGATGATATATAAGGGAGTGGTATCCAACAGGTAATTTTTTATAATCGCTGTGGTCACTCTTAAAATATAGGAGGCTACAATGAGACAGTGAAAAATGAAAAAGAGGTTGATCAGCGTTCCGACCCATCTGCCTGTGATCTTTTTTGACATATCAAAGAAAGTGAGACCTGGATAACGGGTGACTAATAAAACATACAAAGTGGCGATCAGGCACATAAGAAAAGCGCCGATGATGATACTGACCCATAAGTCCGGGGAGTTCACAGCATTGGCCAGGTCACGCGGCATCAAAATGATCCCTACGCCGATCATCGCTGATATAAAGATGACGATCAGCTGAATGGAAGTCAATTGTCTTAAATCACTCATCCAAACCACCTTCTTTATCAAATCGTAACCGGATCAATGTGTCTTTCCATCTGTTTGGGTAATAAGGAGCAAAGGGTTCCAGGTAAGGGACTGTAAAGCTGTTCAACCGAATCAAATGGATACTCAGAATAAAGACGGCGAGGATTAAGCCGTAAATCCCGAGCATAGCAGCGACAAACAACATGACGAAACTCACCGTCCTTAACGCAAGGCTGAGGCTGTAATCGACAATGGTAAAGGAGCAGATAGCTGCAAAGGCGACGACGATGATCATTAATGGACTGACGATTCCGGCTGTTACAGCTGCCTCACCTATTACTATGGCTCCTACAATGCTGACAGCCGGTCCAATAGGCTTAGGCAGACGAATGCCGGCTTCCCGGAGGATTTCAATCGTCATCTGCATAACAAATGCTTCCATGAATGAAGGGAAAGGCACACCTTCTCTTGTCTTGGATATGGAGATGGCCAGATCTGTTGGAATTAATCCATGATGAAAGGAAATCAAGGAGATATAGATAGATGGCAGCATAACAGCAAGAAATGCAGCAGCAAACC
Source organism: Halobacillus sp. AWH4_228 (assembly GCF_056158365.1). Lineage (NCBI taxonomy): Bacteria > Bacillati > Bacillota > Bacilli > Caryophanales > Bacillaceae > Halobacillus > Halobacillus sp. AWH4_228. The sequence goes on from NZ_JBSWTE010000001.1 coordinate 1,929,410, forward strand.
GCATGAGACGAATGAGAGACGCAGGAATCCATTTGAAGTTGTAATCATCTGATGTCTGAAAAAGGGAATTCAAGGTTACAGGTGCTAACAGGACAGAAGGGGATCCTTCCACGAAGATGGCCACCTTTCCCTCAGCCAGGGCGTTGGCGACTTTAGCCGGTCGTTCGGTTTCCTGGAGCTCAGGAAATAAAGAGAACGTATTTTTCTCCAGGCTTTGTTCGACCACCCCTCCATCCGGGAGGTAGTCTTCTTTAACGGCCTTTATACGCTTTCTTACTTCTTCCAATAATTTTTCATTGGCTTCCTCTTCCACGTAGGCAATGGTTACATGGGTGAAAGCTTTCAAACCGAGAGAAAGGTGTTCGAACTTTAAATGTGTAGATCTCAAGTGAACACGGAGGAGCTTGATGTTTTCTTCCAGTGATTCAATAAACCCATCCCGGGCGCCCCGGAGAGTCATTTCAGATACAGGCTCTGATACAGCACGGTAATGGAATCCGCACGTTTCAACAGCATATACGGTTTCTCTCTCAAGCATTAGTGTATATCCATTGAGAAGGTGACTGTCCATATCCTTTGCTTGAGAAAGGATCGTCAGCGGTTCTGCCGAAAATGCATGCTCTACGGTTTGGTGATCCGGGTTGTTCCACTCAAGCAGCGGGGCAAGAATGGAATCCTGGATCTTAGTCATATCTGTAATAGAAGGCATATATAAAACATAAATGTTGTGGGAATCAAATGGGATGGTTTTGATCGTAACGCAGTCATCGTTTTTCTTCTGGGACAGGTACTCCTTGACATTCAACGGAAAGCCCTCCATAAGATTCTTGGAATTTTTATTAGTATGAGCCAATCATGAGGGATTACCCTGAAAAGCGGAACAGCCTTCGAAATGGAAGAAACTGCTTCATTAGCTGCAGAAAAATAACAAAGGATAAGAAGGAAAGGAGGGTGGAACATGGGAAAAAAAGCGAAAAATAAAAGCAAGAAGGATTTAAATGCACTTCGAAGAGAAAAAGGGGAAAAGAATGGTACAGGAAAACAAGATCCATACCGCTGAAAAAAGCCTGCTCCTTTTTGAGGAGCAGGCTTTTCATTACCGGTTGTCTTCTTCGATTTGATCGTTCAATTTTGTAAATCGGTTTTTAATGACAGAAGTATCAGCAAATAAATCATGGATGCCCTGGTGGCGTTTTGTGAAGGCCACGACAAGATAGGGAAGTCCTCCGAGGGCCATGCTGATATAACGTCCGATGCACTCCCGGAAGATAATCTGACCATTACTCATCCTGCTGCGTGTCAGAGACACAACGGATAGACCGAACACCATCTTCCCGAGTGATGCCTGGAAAAACTTGGTCATCAGAATGAAGTACAGGAAGAAAATCAAGGACGTCATGATATTTTCTGCACTGAACAAAGGGATCCACATTTGCGCATCCTCCAGGTTAACGAGGCGCAGCAGTGGTTTTGTTACGATGGAATTCACACTCCAGATGACGAGAAGGTCGATGAGATAGGCAAAAAAGCGGGGGATAAATCCCGCAAAAATGACTCTCTGTATATCATCCTTCTGCTGAAGGACTAAAGTGGATAATGGGTGACTGGGTTGTTCAAATTCTGTAGTTTCCATCTTTACTCCTCCTTATTCTGTGTACATGTACATCAATGTGGGACCTTGACGCTCACTGATCAGCTGTTCAATATAACGGATCTCACTGTCTGGCATCAAGCTCTGCGCCATTGGGAAATCAAACAAAGATGTGATTGTATTCTTGTATTCAAACACCTGTGGGTCTCCACCGATTTCTTCTTTTAAAGCAGCAAGGGTATCTTCGCGGAAGCCGATCTGGTCAACAAGTCCGTTTTCAGCTGCCTGCTTACCGGAATAAATTCTTCCATCAGCCAGTTCCTTCACACGGCTTTCAGACATATCTCTTCCTTCAGAAATAACGTCAACGAACTGTTGATAGGATTCATCAACCAAGGTCTGGAGAATTTCCCTGTCAGCCTCCGTCATTTCTTTTGTGGGACTCATAATATCCTTGAACTCGCCACTTTTGATCGTGTTGAATTTGACGCCGTACTCATTAGCGAGCTCCTGATAATTCACACTCTGCATAATGACACCAAGGGAGCCGGTGAACGTGTCGTTGGAAGCATAAATTTGATCAGCGGGCGCAGAAACGTAATACCCGCCGGAAGCAGCCGTGTTCCCCATGGACACATAGATCATTTTGTCTTCTTCTTTAATCTCAATCAGTTTATCATGGATTTCTGCACTCTCATAAACACCGCCGCCCGGCGAGTTCACATATAAGTGCACACCTTTGATGGTTGGATCATTTTTGATCTGCTCGAGTTTTTTCATGAAACGGTCATGCTGATAGCCTCCACCGCTGAACGGATTGGTGTTGGAACCTGGACTGTCCATAATCGCTCCCTCAAGGTTGATTTCTACGATGCGGTTGGATCCAGACCCTTTCTCCACCACTTTTTCTTCCAGCTTTTCACTGGAGGAGAAAAGGGACATCGTGCCGTTCTTTTCCTCATCTTCCTGTGATAAAAATGCTCCAGCCGCCTGGACGGCAATCGCTACGATCAGCAGGGCACCGGCAATGACTGCCGCGGTAATTCTTTTTGTCATATGTACTCTCCTTTCAATCTCTTCCATAGTATACATGTTCATCGAATTTCTATCGACAATTACTATACGGATCGGGGAAGGGGATGGTTTCAAATTTTCCTGATGAACCAGGATTTAGGGGATGACATTAAAATTCAATAACATCATGAAAATATTTGTACGTGAAAGCCTGAATTGTTTTAAAATAAGGGCTGTACATGAATGTCGCAGTAAAGGAGACGTCCTCGTGAAAATCAAGAAGGTATTCGAACTGTTAAACATAGACCCCCAGCCCTTTACAACACTTGGGCTGGAAAAAGACATAACAGGAATTACAGATGATTCAAGACAGGTGAGCCCTGGTCAAATATTTACAGCGGTAGAAGGTCATGAGGCAGATGGCCATGATTATATATACGAAGCCTGCCGTAATGGAGCCGCAATCATTGTAGGAAGCAAAAAGCCGGAAAATATCCCCGTACCATTTTTGTACGTCGAACAACCGAGAAGAGCGCTGGGGATACTGGCAGCGGCTTTTTATCAATATCCCGCACGAAGCAAAACGATAATAGGAGTGACGGGGACCAATGGAAAGACGACCATTACACATCTGCTTCATCATCTTCTGGAGTCCAGCGGTTTTTCCTGCGGACGCTTTGGAACGGTAGGGAATTATATGAATGGGAAATCCGTGGAAGGGTTCCAGACGACCCCCGGCGTGGTGGACCTTCATAAATGGTTGTATGAAAGCAGGGACGATGTGGTCGTGATGGAGGTCTCCTCCCATGGGCTGGACCAGCATCGCCTGGAGGGGGTGTCCTTTGATATCACGCTATTTACTAATCTTCAGCAGGATCACTTGGATTACCATCCATCAATGGAAGATTATTTTAAGGCGAAGTCCAAACTCTTCTTTATGATGAAGGAAAGGGGACAGGCCATCATTCATGTGGATGACCCGTGGGGGGACAGACTCTCAAGTCTGCTTAAAGACGAAGGACTTGCGGTTACCTCTATAGGTGAAAATGCCGCTTGTGATATCCGAATTGATGAGGTCAATGACGAAGGAGTCCGCGTCTTTGAAGATGGAAACTCTTTTTATTATCCAACCCCCATTACAGGTATCTACAACAGCTATAACACGCTTCAGGCTTGTACAGCTGCTGCTTGTTTAGGAGTTTCAAAAGGGAAAATGGTCGATGCTTTAGAATCGTTCCCAGGTATTCCTGGTCGCTTTGAGCAGTATTCCACGCCGAATGGTGTGCATGTGATCATCGACTATGCTCATACAGCAGACAGTATTCGTCACATCCTTCAAACCGCTGCCCGGCAGTATGACGGCAATATTACTCATGTATTTGGATTCAGAGGGAATCGGGATGAATCCAAGCGGCCGTCTATGCTGCAAGCTTCGGCAGAGTGGAGTGACGGCTATATCCTGACCCTTGATGATTTGAACGCGGTGGCTTATGAAGAAATGACGGCCACCCTCTATAAACTACATGAAGAAGAAGGCCGGTCTCACGGGCGGATCATTCCTGATAGAACCTCAGCCATAAAAACGGCCGTCGAGGGTGGCGGGGAAGGAGACGTCATTGTAATCACCGGCAAAGGTCATGAAACATACAAGCAGTCCTATCAACGTCCGTTTACTTCGGACCGTGAGACAGTACTGAACCTGCGTAACGAAATAAAGACCGATGTTCATCAGTATCAATAAAGGATTATCCCGGAAACGTCCAGCAGCTGCTGGACGTTTTTTTACTTATGGTTTCTCTTAGGGCTGGATGTCCCGGGGGTACGGTTGATTTTTTTCCATTTCAATCCATTGGCGATGATTCCGATCACACCGGTAATGATAAACATCCATGCCGTCCATACCGCCATATCTTCCAGCTGGCTTGTTAACATCCGGCTTGCTCCCGCAAAAGCAAGGAAAAAACTTGCAATCAAGGCAATTCCTGTTTTTAATTGTTCATTCATGAGCGGATTCACTCCTTTTTGGAACTACTCATCCATCCTATCATATTTTGACGGGCGTCAAAGAACCAGTCTCTGCAGTGGGAGGTGTATTGAAAATAGTGGCGCTCCCTATCTTTCCAGACATTTTTGCTTTAAACTATCATAAGAAAATGAATGAAAATGTAGGTGTATAGAATGAATTATATCATTGTAGGAGCTGGGATACTGGGAGCTTCCACAGCTTACCATTTAGCTTCCAAAGGAGAAAAAGTGGCGATTGTAGACCGTGGGGAAGGTGGACAGGCTACACGGAATGCGGCTGGGATCATCTGTCCATGGCTGACAAACCGGACGAGTAAGGACTGGTACCAGCTCGCTGTCAACGGCGCGGGATATTACCCTGAACTGGTGGAGCATCTTAAGGAAGCCGGTATTTCTGATCCGGGTTATAAAAGGGTGGGCGCACTCAATATATTCGATACCGAAGAAAAGCTTGACCGGAAAGCCGCTTATGCAGAAATGCGGAAAATGGAAACGCCGGAAATGGGGGAGATATCGAAGCTGTCTCCAAAAGAAACAAGGGAGATGTTTCCACCTCTTGCGGAACATTACCGCTCTCTTCACCTCTCGGGGTCGGGGAGAGTAAATGGCAGCCGTGTCACCGAATCTCTTTTGAAAGCGGCCGAGAGGAAAGGAGCAGAAGTTATCTATGGGAACGCCTCTTTGCGTACATATAAAGGGGAAATACAAGGTGTCGACATTGATGGTGTGCCGCAGCATTCCGATCAAATGATCCTTACGAATGGATCCTGGATGCGGGAATTGTTTGCGCCTTCTGCCCTGAGCCCGCGGGTGACCTTCGAGAAAGCGCAGATCATCCACCTTCATCTGACCGGGTATGCAACGGAGCACTGGCCGGTCCTCCTGCCGCCTTTCAGCCACTATATGCTTGGTTTTGAAGAAGGGAAACTTGTTGTCGGAGCGACGAAAGAAAAAATTCATGAGCATGATTCACGGGTTACAGCTGGTGGCATTCATCAACTGCTGGAAAAAGCTCTTCGCACAGCGCCGGGGTTGAAGGAAGCTGCCTATGTAGAAACGAAGGTAGGGTTCAGACCTTTCACTCCTGGATCGCTCCCTGTCTTCGGGCGGCTGCCTAATCAGCCGCATATCCTTGCTGCCAACGGTTTGGGGGCATCGGGGCTGACGAGTGGACCCTATGTCGGCGCCCAGCTGGCTGCACTTGCAGCAGGGGAGGATACGTCCATGGACGTCAGTCCTTATACTACAGATCGTTTATTTAAGTAAGAGCCTGTGATTTAGTCTATTTGAACATCGATTCAGAACCATGTCCGGATACTTTCTATGAAAAAAGCGTGTAGAAAAACATGAAGTTTCTCTACACGCTTTTTTTATTTGGAATGCCCCTATGACGTGTGAAGGGAAGCTTCTTCTTTGTCCGTTTCCGGTGCAGGAGAAGCTGCTTCTGCTTCATCAGGCGGGTGGGTCTTTTTCACAAAAAATGCAAGCACAATTCCCACAATAGATAAGGCTGTAATGACCATGAAGGCCGTGTTCACTCCAAAAATCGCAGGATGATCAATGGCGGGATCACCTCCAGCTGATTGGGTTGTTGATGTCATAATCGTTACAAGGACGGCTGTGCCAACAGATGCAGCCACCATCCGCATAGTATTGCTCATCGCAGTCCCGTGCGGAATCAACCGGTTAGGCAGCTGGTTCAATCCTGCCGTTGTCACAGGCATCATAACCATGGAGAGACCGAACATCCGAATGGCATACAGGACTGTAATGGTCGTGAATGTTGTCTGGATATCCAGGAACGAAAAGGCAGCTGTGGCACCGGTGAGGATGATCAGTCCACAGACCGCCAGCAGCCGGGCACCGATTTTGTCAAAAATCCTTCCTGTTATCGGAGACATGAATGCTGTAATAACGGCACCCGGAAGCAGGGCCAGTCCGGATTCGAAGGCTGTAAATTCACGCATGTCCTGCATGTAAAGAGGGATCAAGGTTTCCGATCCGATTAAGCCTAAAAAGGCAATCATGGCAATTCCGGTCGTTATTGAAAAAACAGGATAGCGGAACACACGGAATTCCAGCATCGGATGCTCCATTTTCAACTGCCTTGTTATGAATAAAGCGAGGGCAGCTGAGCTTCCGGCGAGCACGGCTAGTGTCAATGGCGAAGACCATCCGGCGTTTCCTGCCAGTGTAAAGCCATACAAAAGTCCTCCAAATCCTGCTGAAGACAGGATGATGGATAAGGGATCGACCGTTGGATAGGTCAGTTTTGTTACATTTTTCAATATGAAATACGCAACAATGATGATAAGAATGGGCAGCGGGAGAATAAGCCAGAATAAAAATCTCCAGCTGAATTCAGAAGTGATCCACCCTGACAAGGCGGGGCCGATGGCCGGTGCAAAAGAAATGACCAGTCCAATGTAACCCATGGCCGTGCCGCGCCGTTCGACAGGGAAGATCATTAAGAAAACAGTCTGCATCAATGGCAGCATCACACCTGCTCCCATGGACTGGACCACCCGGCCGAATAAGAGCATAGGAAAGTTTGGGGCAATCCCTCCGAGGATGGTCCCTACTGTGAAAATTCCCATGGCACTTAAAAATAGCTGCCTGGTGGAAAAACGCTCAATTAAAAAGGCGGTCACTGGTATCATGACGCCGTTGACAAGCATGAATACGGTTGTCAGCCACTGGGCCGAGTTGGCGGACACGTTCATTTCATCCATAATCGGTGGGATGGCTGTGATCATCAGCGTCTGATTTAATATGGTTATAAACGATCCTGCAAGCAGTAAAGCTGCCATCAGGATTCGGTTGGGGGTCTGTTCAGACACATTCCTTCCTCCTTTTTCAACTTACTAAACGTCCATTATACGCCGTGTTCTTCACCGGGAAAAACATTCTGCTCTAATAGGTGACGGATATATTGTTATGTAAACAAAGAGGGGGATATGAAAAAAGCCCTCAGTTCTTTGCTGAAGGCTTCCTTGCTATATTCCTTTATACACAGGCCGGCCGACAGAGGAGTAATAAAGAGGCAGATGTAAAGCTTGTTTAATTTCGTAACAATTTCTTCCATCAAAAATATTGGCCTCCTTCATCAGAGAAGGATAACAGGCTGGAGGGAAGTCGACGATTTCTTTCCATTCTGTACAGATGACGGCCAAATCAGCACCTGTCAATGCTTCTTCCATCGATTCTGCCAGAGGAATCTGCCATATCCGTTTCCTGCTTTTACTGATAAGAGGATCATATCCAATGACCATTGCTCCTTCCGAGGTAAGAAGATTAATGACCTCCCGGGCGGGGGAAAGACGCAGGTCATCTGTATTGGGCTTGAACGTTAAACCAAGCACAGCGGCTTTTTTTCCTTCTATAGAGCCAAACCGGTCAAGGATCTTTTGTAAGAAAGCCCCCGGCTGTTTTCGATTGACTTCATTGATAGAGGAAAGCAGGGGGACGGGCAGTTTTTTCTGCTCGGCTGAATAAAGCAGAGCGGCTGTATCTTTAGGAAAACAAGAGCCGCCGTAACCGATACCGGCCCTTAGGAAACTTTCACCGATCCGTTTATCCATCCCCATTCCTGCAGCCACCATCGTGATGTCGGCTCCTTCAGCTTCACATAAGGACGCCATCTCATTGATAAAGCTGATTTTGGCTGCCAGAAAGGCATTGGATGAATATTTGATCATTTCTGCTGTCTGTGGATCTGTATGAAGCACCGGGGCAGGGAGACTCTCGTAAATATGCTCAACGAAGGCAGCGGCATAAGGATCGGTTGAACCGATAACAATACGATCACTGTAAAAGAAATCGTTGACGGCGGAGCCCTCTCTTAAAAATTCGGGGTTGGAAACTACTTGGACGGATCGGCCGGTCGTTCGGTCCAGCCGAACTTTAATATCTGCATGAGTACCGGCAGGAACTGTACTTTTGATGATGAGGACCGAATGGCTTTGAAGAAATGGAGCTATATCGCGGACAGCGGTATGCATGTACGATAAATCGGCACCCCCGTCTGCGCGCGAAGGTGTCCCGACAGCAATGAAAACCGCTTCTGCATGCTGGACAGCTTCTTCCGGACTTGTCGTATAGGAAAGGCTGCCGGCGGCTGTACATGTTTCGTGAAGCTCCTGTAATCCCGGCTCGAAAAGAGGGAGGTGTCCCCGGCTGATCTGTTCAATTTTAGATTCATCAACATCCATACAAGTGACATGGTGTCCGCGGGAAGCCAGGCAGATTCCTGTAACCAGTCCCACATACCCTGTTCCAATGACAGCCAGCTTATTCACATCATCATCTCCTTTTTACGCATGAGACAGCACCGGTACTTCTTCCACGATGGTTTGATACTCCTGCAGCAATCCATAGAACACAGCATCCCAAGAACGGGTTAAGGCATAGGCTCTGGCTTTTTCGCTCATGGCCTTCAGTAAAAGCGGATCCTGCAGCAGGTGTGTGACTGCTGAAACGAAACTGGAAGGGTCATCTGGTGTACAGGTCCACCCTGTTTTCCTGTGCTGGACGATTTCCTTGACGCCCCCGGAATCTGCTACAACGGCCGGCGTTCCAGATGCCAGGGCCTCCAGCACGACATTTCCGAATGTCTCCGTCGCAGAGGGGAAGACGAGCAGAGCGGATTCTGCATAGATCCGGCTCAAATCCATGCCACTTTTGTAACCGGTAAAGGTCATGTTGGCCGGTGCTTCCTGTTGAAGTGTTTGATATAAAGGCCCTTCTCCGACTATCATCCAATGAATATACGGATGCCATTCTGAAGGGAGGGCGGCAGCTGTTTTCATGAGAATGTCCAGTCCCTTCTCGGGAGCCAGCCGGCCGACATACGTTAAGATGAATGGTTCAGTGACCCCGAATGTGTCTCGCAGGTAAGTAGACTGTGGCTGTGGGTGGAAATGATCACTGTCGACGCCTCTTGACCAGATGCACACATTGGACAATCCTTTCTTAAGCAGCTCGTCCCTCGTCTCTATGGACGGGACGAAAATCCGTTTGAAAGGCTTGTGAAACCACCGCATATACTTCCAGATCAGCGGGGTTAAACAGGACATTTTGTAAAAGTCCAGGTACTTGTGAAAATGTGTATGGTACGACCCGACCAAAGGGATGTTCAATTTCCGGGCATAATGATGCCCTGTCAACCCCATATTGAACGGTGTCGCAACGTGAATGATGTCTGGTTTGAACTGTTCCAGTTCCGTTCGGATATGGGATAGACGGGGGAGGGCCAGCCGGCATTCCGGGTATAACCAGAAAGGAAGACTCTTAAAGCGGTGGATGTTCTCATTATAATCACAGGTTTCAAGGGGATTCGGGGCGAATAGGCGGTAGGACGTCTGCTTGGTTTCCAGGAAATCTGTCCATTTCTTCAGCGTTTTGGCAACCCCATTGATTTGAGGTGCGTAGGTATCGGTGAAAATGGCGACTTTCATGATTATCCCCCTCCATGTTTTTCACGCATGTCTACTGGTATTTATTTATTCGCCTGAAAAAATGATTATGCGGAGGAGGCGGATATCCAAGTGAACTTTACACAGCGTTCATAATGTGCATTTGGAAACAGCAAAAAACCTGCCTGGGCAGGTTTGAACATACGTATAGGAGGATGGTTGTCGGTTTCCGCTGCTTTTCCGGGGCATGGGTAAAGTAGAAAGATTTATGCGGATTTTTTAGAGATGGACTGCTGGCTTACTGCTTTTAAGAGAATCATTTTGTCCTTGTTTGTCAAACGCGTCCAAATACCAACTTTGATTTTCATTGGTTTTCCTCCTCAGGGGTTTGAATGGATTTGGTGACAAGTGGCGAACGGAGAGAACCGATTTGTTAGTACTTAGCATATACCGTCATTTCAACGGTTTTAAACCACAAAAATATCTACATAATTCGATGGATGTTTCTGTAATAGAGAGGTAAACACATAGTTTTGTCGAATGAACAGGCAGAGGAAAAGAAAAGTTCTGTTATTCTAGCTGATTCATGAACATTTTGTAAAAAAGAAATGAGGTCTGATCTTGATTATTTATGAATTTCAGTCTGAGGAAGGGGGAAATTCTATTGGAGCTCTCCTCCTTCATACGGCTGCTGTAGAATATGTCCATCAGGTGATCAGTTTTGAACAGCGAGACCTGAATGAAGAGGAGGAACAGCGGTGGGGAGATGCCCTGATGCTCGGAAGAGGAGCGGCGGAGTCCATCCATTCGGCCCCCGTTTCCTTTTATATTAAACAATTGAAAGACGTCCGCCGCAGGACAATGGAAAGGCTCAAAGAGAAAGAGGATGAGTGGCTTTATGAACCAAGGACATGGCCGAACGGTGTCGTCCGTAATCCCTGCTGTCTCTGGTTTCATGTGATGGAAGATGAAATCAATCACAGAGGTCAAATCCGCGCGCTGGTAAGAAAAAACAAATCCATTAATTAGGAAAGGGAAATACATATGCTTCGATTTATTGACGGACATCACGATACGCTGTTGGAACTGAATGATGGATCTGACGCTTTCTTTACGGGACTCCCATCTGCTCATCTGGACTTTACCCGTGGAAGAAAAGCAGGTTTTGCGGCCGGGTTCTTTGCGGTTTTTGCTCCCAATCCAAAATCAGATCCTGATCCCAGCATTGTCCATACTCAGGCAGGTTATATGAAATCTCTGCCTCCAAGACTTTCAAGGGAATATGCGCTCGCTGCTGCTGCCAGGTCAATGACCCGTTTTTTCCAATTGGAAGAATTGTCAAAGGGAACCTTCAAAACGATACGGACGATAACAGATTTGAAGAAAGCCGTAGACGGGGAATGGATGGGAGGGATTCTCCACATGGAAGGCGCAGAGGCCATCGATAAAGATCTTGATTTGCTATATGTGTTTTACAAAGCAGGGCTTCGGTCCATCGGGCCCGTCTGGAGCAGGTCGAATCCATTTGGGGAGGGCGTCCCTTACGGGTATCCCTCTTCTCCTGATACCGGCCCGGGGCTGACACCTGAAGGGAAAGAACTCGTTCGAAAGTGCAGTGAACTGGGTATCATGGTTGATCTTTCTCATTTAAATGAGCAGGGATTCTGGGATGTGGCAGCGATTTCCGATAAACCCTTAGTGGCTACACATGCCAACGTTCACAGGATCTGCCCGGTATCAAGGAACCTAACAGATCCTCAAATCGATAAGATAGGGCAGTCCGGTGGTCTGATAGGGGTGACGTACAGCATTGATCCGAATATGGTAACCCCCCGTGCTGAAGGGGATCCTGAGGCTTCCCTGGAGGATATTGCTGATCATATCGATTATGTCAGAAACCGGATTGGTGTAGACCATGTTGCCTTAGGGTCAGATTTTGACGGTACGATGGTGCCGGATGCTATGAAGGATGTCACAGGGGTTCCCATGCTTTTAAGTGTGCTTGAGCGAAGAGGGTGGAAAAAGAACGAACTGGAGCAGCTGACTAATAAAAACTGGGTCAGGGTGCTGGAGCAGACCTGGAAAGAATAAAAAGAGCCTCCGGGCAGATCCCGGAGGCTCTTATTTAAGAACGATGTTTTTGATAAGTAAGAGGTTTTGTTAACGACTGGATCTTCCTGTACGTTTCATCTGTTAGAGCAGGAGCGGTTCTGTATGTCAGGCTGTCAGCCAATTGGTCCGTCGTCCGGGCGCCAAAAACGGCGGAGGCCACTGCAGGGTGGTGGAGGACATACTGAAGGGCGAGCGCTTCTGCGTTTTTATCTGAATCTGTTAAGGATGGCCACTCTTCAGCGATGGCCAGCACTTCATCCCTGCTGTATTCCAGATACCCGTCTTCTGCTTTCGACGCTGCTTTTTCAGGCCCCTGGCTTGAAAGCATACCTTTGGCTAATGGACCGCGGGCCAATACACTGATGTTATGGTCAGAAAGATAGTCGAGAAGCTCCTCCGGGCGCCTGTCCAAGGCATTGTACTGCATCATTATGCTTACGATGTTCGATTTTTCCACGTATTGTTTAATCACATTCGGGCGGATGGATGATATTCCGTAGGCGCGCACCAATCCTTCGTCCACGAGTTCATCAAAAGCCTGGATACTTTCATCTACAGGGTCCTCAATCGTGCCCCCGTGAAGTTGATATAAATCGATATAATCCACACCGAGCCGTTTCAGACTGCTCTTCACCCCTTCTTTGATGTGTTTTTTAGAAGGGTCCCAGGTCCAGCCTTCTTCCCCGGGGGTGAATTTATTACCGACCTTTGAACCAATGATCACGTCATCTCGGCGTCCTTTAACGGCCTGACCTACGATTTCTTCATTTTGTCCATAGTCGTACAAGTCAGCGGTGTCCAGATAATTAATGCCGGAGTCCAGAGCCTCGTGGACGATGTCTTCTGCTTTAGCGTAGTCGGTTCCCAGGGACATGCACCCCAGCCCGATATCTGATACGTATAAATCTGAATTTCCAAGGCGTCGTTTCTTCATAGAATCATCCTTTCCTGTATAGTTTATCGTAATATTCATTGTAGACGCTACTCCTGTGATAGAATGGCGGTAGATAATCAGAGAGGATGAAATCGATGAAAAAATTTGAAGAGAAAACCTACCAGACCGAAACCATATATACAGGTAAAATTGTCCAGCTTGACGTAGACAGTGTTACTTTACCCGATGGGCATACATCTAAACGGGAGCTCATCAGACATCCGGGAGCGGTGGCGGTTATCGCGACGACCCAGGAAGGGAAACTCGTCCTTGTGGAACAGTATCGAAAAGCGATGGAGAAAAGTATCGTTGAAATTCCTGCCGGCAAGCTGGAACCGGGAGAGGAACCGAAAACATGTGCCATGAGAGAGCTTGAGGAGGAAACCGGTTATACAACCGAAGATTTGGAACTGGTCACATCCTTCTACACATCCCCGGGTTTTGCAGATGAGCTCGTCTATGTTTATTTCACGGATCAAATCAAGCCGATGGATATCCAGCCGGACGGGGATGAAGACGAATTTGTAGAAGTGATGGAACTGACTCTGGACGAAGCGGTCCAGCTGGAGAAGGACCAGCGAATCCATGATGCGAAAACAGCCTACGCCCTCCTATATCTGCAGTTGAAGCAGAAATGAAGGATTACTTCGCAGATTTACATATCCATATCGGGCGCGACTGGAACGGTGGTCCTGTGAAAATTACCGGATCCAAGAAGCTGACCCTTACGAACGTGGTTGAAGAAGCTTCCCATTCCAAAGGACTGGATATGGTAGGGGTTATTGATGCCCAGTCTCCTGCTGTCCAGGATGAAATTCAATCTCATATAACGAACGGTCAGGCAAAGGAGCTTCAGGATGGCGGTATTCAATACAAGCATACGGTTTTGATTCTTGGAGCAGAGATTGAAGTATATGATGCTTCCTGTTCAGGTCCTGTGCATCTGCTCTGTTATTTTCCGTATTTGAGGGATATGGTTCGTTTTTCAAGCTGGCTTTCCAACAAAATGAAAAACATCTCCCTGAGCTCCCAGCGTTTCTATGGTACAGCCCGGGAGCTCCAGTCGTATGTCAGGGAGCACGGAGGACTCTTTATCCCGGCCCATATTTTCACCCCTTTCAAAAGCCTTTATGGCAGGGGAGTGCGGACGTCATTAATAGAAGTATTGGACAGTACCGCCATTGATGCTGTTGAACTTGGGTTGAGTGCGGATACGGAGATGGCTTCGCATATCTTTGAACTTCAGCCTTATACGTATGTAACCAATTCAGACGCCCATTCTACGGCCAACATGGCCAGGGAATACCAAACCATTCAGATGGAAACCCCTTCATTTGAAGAGCTGCGTCTGGCTCTGCACAATCTTAGAGGAAGGAAAGTGAAGGTCAACTATGGTATGAATCCGAGAATGGGCAAATACTTTCAGACGGTATGTGCCGCCTGTCTGCAGCAACAGTCTGACAATCAGGAAAGACGCTGTCCTTCCTGCGGGAAAGGAAAATGGATCAAAGGGGTGTCCGATCGAATCCGTGAGTTGTCAGACAAGCGTCAGGAGCGGGAAAGGCCGCCATATATTCCACAGGTGCCTCTCCATACCCTTCCAGGAATCGGCCCGAAAACCTATCAAAAGCTGATAGAAGCGTTTCAAAATGAGATGAATATCATTCATCACACAGCCGAACAGGACCTGGCCGGTATCCTGCCCGAACCGACCATTGAAAAAATGATCGATATGAGGCAGGGGCGGCTTTCTATCTCCAAAGGCGGGGGAGGGAAGTACGGGAGGATCCACTAGCTTTTTCAGGTCTACTTTTTCATTTTTTCTCATAGATTGGTCATAGACCAGGTAGGAGAAAGGATGAGGGATAATGCACCAGGGCATGCGGATGGTTAAAAATGATGTACAGTCGCATATGAATATTTTCGTATTCATTTTTGTGTTGTTTCTTATGGGAATCATTTTCGGGGCTGTCATCGTAAACAGTATGAACTTTGTACAAAAACAAGATCTCTTTTTCTATTTGAAGCAGTTTTTTGAGCAGCAGGCTTCGTCTCCTGGAACGGGAAAAGCTGTTTTATGGAAGGACAGTGTGCTTTACCATGTAAAGTATATGCTGCTGTTGTTTCTGCTGGGCATTTCCGTCATCGGTATGCCTGTCATTACTGTGCTGCTATTCATTAAAGGACTGGTGCTCGGCTTTTCCGTCGGCTTTCTTGTCAACCAGATGGGATGGTACGGTCTGCTGATTTCCACCGTTTCCATAGCACCCCAGAATTTGATTATCATTCCCGTTTACCTGATCGCCGGCTCTCTTGCCTTGATATTCTCACTTACCCTCTGTAAGCAGCTTTTTATAAGAAGGGTGCACCAGCCTCTTATGAAGGGGTTCGTCCGGTACAGTGGATTGTTCGGCGCATTGATGGCTGTGCTGATGGTATCTTCCGTGATTGAGGTTTTTATTTCAAATTCTATTTTGGAACTGGTTTTAAAGTGGCTTTACGAATGAATAAATCCGCCGCCAGATAATAACGATTATCATTAACAGATTAAAATGATTATAATTTGACACTCGTTCTGTCTCTGATTATAATGAGAATGGTAAGACGAGGGAGGGACGAACGATATGGAACATCGTATAGAAAAGATAAAGAAGCAGCTGCATTCCCAAAGTTATAAGCTTACACCACAGCGGGAAGCAACTGTACGGGTTTTACTGGAAAACGAAGAAGATCATTTAAGTGCGGAAGATGTTTACCTCCTCGTAAAAGAGAAAGCACCTGAAATTGGTCTTGCTACCGTATATCGTACACTTGAACTTTTATCAGAATTGAAAGTTGTCGACAAAATCAATTTTGGAGACGGCGTTTCCCGTTATGATCTTAGAAAAGAAGGGGCCGAACATTTCCACCACCATCTCGTCTGCATCGAATGTGGATCCGTGGAGGAAATCGAGGAAGACCTTCTACTTGATGTTGAAAAAATAGTTGAAAGTCAGTGGGGGTTTGAAGTGAAGGATCACCGTTTGACCTTTCACGGCATCTGCCGGGTCTGTCAAAAGCAGGCGGTCGCTGCTTCATCTGCGGAAGAAAATAAAAAATGAACGCCGGAGGCCGCTATGCAGAATCATAGTGGCTTTTTTTATAGAGGGACCGGGCAGATGTTAAGCATCTGCTCGTTTTTATTTACAAATGAAGAAAAATCGTGTACGTTAATGCTAGATGGACTTGTGTTCTAGATACGGATGCTTTCACCTCCGCTGCGTATATTTTGAGCTGTTTCCGGCATATCCTTGAATAAAGGACAGCGGTGGGGGTGATGGAGTGGGCCGGCTTCGGCATAGTTTAAGAGATTTAGTCAAAGTCCTCTTAGTTTTTACTGTCTGCACGTTCGTCTTTTACATGGCATTGAGAATGGTTCATGGAGAATACGAAAGGCAGCATCGATATGATCCTCCAGGGGGATCAGCCGTAAAGGTGTCCAGTTCTCAAGATTCTGATTGGGCCGATCGTCTATCGATATTTTTTCGATTAGGAGAGTAGGTGGAAGATGCAGTATGCTCTTGAAGATTTTTATCACTATTTAACGGTGGAGCGCGGACTTTCACCCAACACAATACAATCCTATAAAAGGGATCTTACGCAGTACACGGCGTTTATGCAGGAAAAAGAACAGATTAAATCGTGGGATGTGGTGACGAGGGCCCATATTATGAAATACCTCCACCACTTGAATGATCAAGGGAGATCTCCGGCTACGACGGCACGTTTTCTGTCTTCCATCCGTCTTTTTCATCAGTTTTTGATCAGGGAGAAAAAGACAGAGCATGACCCGAGCCTACATATAGAAACACCGAAAAAGGAACGCCGGCTTCCTAAAGTTCTTTCTTCGGATGACGTGGATAAACTCTTGAACATCCATGCCAGGGATCCTCTTTCCTCAAGGAATAAAGCCATGTTTGAAATGCTTTATGCCACAGGGCTCCGTGTAACGGAACTGGTGTCTCTGAAGGTCAGTGATCTCCATTTGACGATGGGATTTGTCCGCTGCCTTGGCAAAGGATCCAAAGAACGGATCATTCCTCTAGGGGATATGGCGAAAGAAGCCGTGGAAAATTATTTGGATACAGGCCGTGGTGCGCTGGTCAAACAGAAAAACACGGAAGAATTATTTGTGAATCATCATGGGAATAAGCTGTCCAGGCAAGGATTTTGGAAGATTCTGAAAGCGGTTGCTCGAGAGATGGGGGTGGAGAAAGAACTGACTCCACATACGCTCCGCCATTCGTTTGCCACTCATCTGCTTGAGAACGGAGCGGATTTAAGAGCAGTACAGGAAATGCTGGGACATGCAGATATTTCCACGACACAGATTTACACACACGTCTCAAAAACAAGGTTGAAAGATGTTTACCGCTCGTATCATCCGCGAGCGTAAACTTTTTTTGCTTTACAGATGTCTGACATCCTACATCTATGGAAAAAGGGTAGTTTCAGACGAATTTGGGAAATTAAAAAACAGGAGGGATCGTTGATGAATTCATTTAAACGCGTATTTTTGGTTGTGATGGACTCCGTAGGGATCGGGGAAGCCCCGGATGCAGGAAAGTTTGGTGATCAAGGAGCAGATACACTCGGACATATCGCCGCCCACATGAACGGCTTGAATATGCCGCATATGGGAGAGCTTGGATTGAGCAACATCAGAAGGATTCAGGGAATTGAACAAGCTTCTGCACCTAAGGCGCATTATACGACTATGGTGGAGGCTTCCAATGGGAAGGATACGATGACCGGTCACTGGGAGATTATGGGTCTTTACATCGACCAGCCGTTCCGCACCTTCCCCGATGGTTTTCCTGACGAACTGCTGGATCAAATCAAGGCAAAGACAGGTAGAGGCATCGTAGGAAATAAGCCGGCCTCAGGAACAGAAATCATTAAAGAGCTTGGCGGACACCATATGGAAACCGGCGATTTAATTATTTATACTTCGGCTGATTCTGTTCTTCAGATTGCTGCCCATGAAGATGTCGTTCCACCCGAAGAACTGTTTGAGATCTGTGAATTCTGCAGGGAGATTACCAAGGATGAGAAATATATGGTCGGCCGCGTCATTGCCCGGCCGTTTGTTGGCGAGCCCGGCGCATTTGAACGTACATCCAACCGTCATGATTATGCTTTGAAACCATTTGGTCGCACAGTCATGAACGAAATGGCAGATGCAGGTCTTGATGTTGTAGCTCTTGGTAAAATTTCCGACATCTATGATGGAGAAGGTGTGACAGAAGCGGTTCGAACGAAGGACAATATGGACGGAATGGACCAGTTAGTGAAATCCATGGATAAAGACTTCCGTGGCATGAGCTTTTTGAACCTGGTTGATTTTGATGCCAAGTACGGCCACCGCCGTGATCCTCAAGGATATGGGGAAGCTTTGGAAGCTTATGATGAGCGCCTTCCCGAAGTATTGGAAAAGATGGAAGACGATGATTTGTTAATCATTACGGCTGATCACGGCAATGACCCGGTCCACCATGGTACAGATCACACGCGTGAACTTGTTCCCCTTGTCGTTTACCATAAAGGAATTGATGTAGGGAAAGAACTGGAGCAGCGCCGGACGTTCGCAGATATCGGGGCCACCATTTCCGATAACTTCGACATTCAAATGCCTGAGCATGGGCAGAGTTTCTTAAAGGATATCCAATAGGGAGGGGTATGATCATGAATCAAACGCAAGTAAAAGAAGCATCTCAATTTATTAAACAGCAGCTCACCGGACAGCCGGGGGTAGGCTTGATTTTAGGATCCGGCCTGGGGGTTTTAGCGGAAGAAATCCAAAACCCTACAGCCATCCCTTATTCCGAAATTCCTCATTTTCCGGAATCAACGGTTTCGGGTCATAAAGGACAGCTCGTCATCGGAGAGCTTGAAGGACAGCAGGTCATTGCTATGCAGGGCCGCTTCCACTATTACGAAGGCTATACGATGAAGCAGGTTACCTTCCCGGTACGCGTGATGAAAGAGCTCGGGGTTGACACTCTATTTGTCACAAACGCTGCCGGCGGCATCAATACTTCCTTTGAGCCTGGGAACTTGATGGTGATTACCGATCATATCAATAACATGGGGGACAGCCCGTTGATCGGACCAAATGATGATGAACTGGGAGCCCGTTTCCCGGACATGTCTGAAGCTTATGACCGTGAATTGGTTGTTCATGCAGAAAAGGCGGCGGAGAAGTTAAACCTTGGCATCCAAAAAGGTGTGTATGTGGGCAACACGGGTCCTGCCTATGAAACGGGAGCGGAGATCCGCATGCTCCGTACGCTTGGTGGAGACGCTGTAGGTATGTCCACGGTACCTGAGGTCATGGTGGCCAACCACGCAGGGATGAAAGTTCTTGGTATTTCCTGTATCTCCAATATGGCTGCTGGTATTCTTGACCAGCCGCTCACCCATGATGAAGTGATTGAAACAACAGCACAGGTTCGTGAAGATTTTCTCGGGTTTGTTAAGGAACTGCTCCGTACACTTTCTGTTTGACGTGTTTGAAATGAAGCAGCTAAGGTGGTGGCTCTTCAGTCACCGCCTGAAATTCTTAGTAAAAGCAAAGGGTGATAGGACATGAGAATGTATGATGTAATTGTTAAAAAACGTGACGGCGGGGAACTCACCAAAGAAGAAATACAGTTTTTTGTGGAAGGGTATACAAAAGGAGACATTCCTGATTACCAGGCGTCCGCCCTTACGATGGCCATCTATTTCCAGGGGATGACACAGGAGGAAACGGCAACGTTGACGAAAGCGATGGTCGACTCTGGTGAAACGATCGACCTTTCGGAAATTGATGGGAAGAAAGTGGATAAGCACTCGACAGGCGGTGTCGGTGACAAAGTGACCTTTATTGTAGGGCCTCTTGTTGCATCCATTGGTATTCCCGTTGCGAAAATGTCCGGGCGCGGCCTCGGTCATACAGGCGGGACACTGGACAAGCTGGAATCTGTCAAAGGCCTTGAAATTGAGATGAGCAAAGAGAAGTTCATCGAGAATGTCAACAAATTCAAGCTCGCGGTTGCAGGACAGACAGGCAATCTGGCACCAGCTGATAAGAAGCTTTATGCACTGAGGGACGTAACTGGAACAGTCAACTCCCTGCCTCTCATCGCCGGTTCAATCATGAGTAAGAAGATTGCATCCGGGGCAGACAGCATCGTTTTGGATGTAAAAACAGGAACGGGTGCCTTCATGAAGACGCTGGAGGATTCCGAAGCTCTTGCGCGTGAAATGGTTAATATTGGTAATAACCTGGGAAGAAAAACCGTAGCAGTGATCAGTGACATGAACCAGCCGCTCGGTTATGAAGTTGGAAATGCGAACGAGATTAAGGAAGCGGCGGAAATACTACAGGGAAGCCCTGTGGAAGACCTTCGTACACTATCCTTGGAAATCGCTTCCCATATGGCTGTCCTGGCTGATAAGTTCCCTAGTTACGAGGATGCATATGAAGCGCTGGAAGCCAATATTGAAAACGGCAAGGCATTTCAATCCCTGCGCAACCTTATTGAAGCACAAGGGGGAGATGTATCCATGATCGACGATCTCTCCAAACTTCCGCAGGCGAAGTATCAAGTAGAAGTAAAAGCCGACAAAGATGGATTCGTTTCAGCTATTGACGCGGAATCCATTGGTGTTGCCGCTATGTACCTCGGTGCAGGTCGTGCGACAAAGGATGATGAAATCAACCATGGCGTCGGAATTACGATGAAGAAAAAGATTGGTGATTCGGTAAAAGCGGGAGAACTTCTCGTCGTTCTTCTAAGTGATGATGAACAGCCGGAAGACTCGATCCAAAAGGTCCAGCAGGCGTATACGATTTCGAACGAACAGGTGGAAAAACCTACGTTGATCCACAACATCATTAAATAAACCGGAAGACGGAGTCCCAGTGGCTCCGTCTTTTTTTATGGGGATGATCATAAAAAACATGCGGCAAAGAGGTTTGTATAGAAGATCATGGAAAGGGAAAGCTAGGGGCACTTACAGCTATATGGGAGGTTTAGGGAATGAGAAAATTAATAGGTGTCATCCTGGCTATGTGTTTATCCGCCGCTGTCCTTCCGGCGGGCATATCAGCGGAGGAAAAGGCGTCATTGGATATTGTGAACTCAGCCAAATCGGCTGTGCTGATGGAAAAAAACAGCGGGCGGACACTTTTTGATAAGGATGCAGATAAGAAGCTGCCTCCAGCAAGCATGACAAAGGTCATGACGCTTTTATTGATCATGGAGGAACTGGAAAAGGGCGGAATCACTCTGGACGAAATGGTCCGCGTCAGTGAACATGCCGCATCCATGGGAGGGTCGCAGATTTTCCTTGAAGCTGGGGAGGAGATGACAGTGGAAGACCTTCTCAAAGGAATCGCCGTAGCTTCCGGTAATGATGCCAGCGTAGCAATGGCTGAACGAATTGCCGGTAGTGAAAAAGAATTTGTAGCGATGATGAACAAAAAAGCAGAGGCGCTCGGTTTAAAAAACACCCATTTTGAAAATCCGACGGGACTACCGGCTGAAAACCACCTGAGTACCGCCCGTGATATGGCTGTTATGGCCCGTGAATTACTTCTCCACGATGAAGTAACCACCTATACAAAGATTTATGATGATTACCTGCGTAAAGGACAGGATAATGAATTTTGGCTGGTGAATACGAACAAGCTCATCAAAACCTATCCCGGAATGGATGGTTTGAAAACAGGCTACACCTCCGAAGCGAAATACTGCCTGACTGCATCCGCCCAGCGGAATGATATGCATATGATTGCAGTCGTTATGGGGGCGGCCACCCCGAAAGAGCGCAATGCTGATGTTTCTAGTCTGCTGGACTATGGGTTTTCCCAGTTTGAAGGTGTTAAGCTTTATTCCAAGGATGATGCGATGACAACGCTGAACCTGACAAGGGGAGAGCCTCGTCAAGCGGTGTTGAAACCGGAGAAAGATGTTGTTGTTCTGAAGAAGAAAAATGACAAAAAGACAGATTATGAAACAGAGTTGAAGGTAGACGACAGTCGAAGTCTTCCCTATGAAAAAGGGGCGCACATGGGATGGGTTGTTGTAAAAAATGGTGGTGAGGAAGTCGCCAAAGTACGTCTGGAAACTACAGAACCAGTGGAAGAAGCAGGATTTTTCCAGTTATGGGAACGGTCCTGGAGGAATTTGACGAGCTTTCAGAGGTTTTAGCACTTTCCCACTAGTATTGTACCAGAGCAGGAAATGACTCAGAAAAGGACGAAAAGACTTAGGGACTCTTAAATGTCAGAGGAGGAATTCACTTGAGTCTTCAAAGTCAATTCGCTGTCAGGGAAAATGTTTTAATCGTTCGTTTAAATGGAGAGCTCGATCATCATGAAACAGGATACTTGAGGGAAGCCTGGCAGAAACATCTGGAAAATGAAGCGGTAGAACATGTGATCGTCAATTTGGAAAAACTATCCTTTATGGACAGTTCCGGCCTTGGTGTGATGCTTGGTCGTTATAAAGAAGTACAGGCTAAAGGGAATGTCATGGTCGTTTGTTCTGTATCCCCTGAAGTTACACGCTTGTTTGATATGTCCGGTCTATTCAAAATAATACAGCTGATGGATAATGAAGCCGCTGCACTGGAAAGTCTGGGGGTGGCATCATGCGGAATGAAATGACCCTTGAGTTTCTAAGTATCAGCGCCAATGAATCTCTGGCCAGGGTTTCCGTCGCTTCCTTCATCAGTCAGCTCAACCCGACGATGGAGGAGCTGACAGATATTAAAACCGTTGTATCCGAAGCGGTTACCAATGCGATTATTCATGGCTATGAAGAAAAGAGTGACGAAAAAATTGTTCTTACCTGTGCCATGGATGGAGAAGAAATTGAATTGATTATCAAGGACCATGGGAGCGGTATTGATAATATCGATCTTGCCAAGGAACCCTTATATACCTCCAAACCGGAATGGGAGCGTTCCGGTATGGGATTTACAATTATGGAGAACTTTATGGATCAAGTGGATATCACATCTGAGCCCGGGGTCGGGACGACCATCCGTATGACCAAGCAGCTGACGTCCACCCGTGCGCTCTGTAATTGAGGCTGCGCCTATGGGAGATGCCACTAAAGAACGTCTGTCGGATAAAGATGTAAAGGCATTGATTAAGAAAAGTCAGGCAGGAGATCAAGAGGCCAGGGATTTTCTTGTTGAAAAGAATACCAGGCTTGTTTGGTCGGTGGTGCAGCGTTATCTGCGCCGGGGGTATGATCAGGATGATCTTTATCAAATCGGCTGCATCGGTCTTTTAAAGTCCATTGATAAATTTGATCTTAGTTATGATGTGCGTTTTTCTACGTACGCCGTTCCTATGATTATTGGTGAAATTCAACGGTTTATCAGAGATGACGGCAGTGTCAAGGTAAGCCGCAGTCTGAAGGAACTGAATCATAAAGTCCGGGCGAAAAAAGAAGAGCTTTTAAAGGAATATGGCCGGTCGCCAACCGTCAATGAACTGGCCGGGGCTCTCGGTATGTCCAAGGAGGAAATTGTCCAGGCAGAGGATGTCGGCCGGGCACCTCAGTCCATTTATGAAACCGTTTATGAAAATGAAGGAGACCCCATTACCCTTGTTGACCAAATCGCTGAGGAGGATGACAGCTGGTTTGATCAGCTTACACTGCAGGATGTCATGAGCCGGCTGGATAAACGGGAGCGTCTCATCATTTATCTCAGGTATTATAAAGACCAAACACAAACAGAAGTTGCTGAGAGGCTTGGCATATCACAGGTCCAGGTGTCCCGGCTGGAGAAAAAGATTCTGGCGGATATGAAAGCTACCATGAATGATACGAGTTAAAGGACTGCGCCTGCTGAAGGTGCAGTTTTTTTATTGGACACCTGCTGCAGCGAGGAGAGGGTGGCGTATGATTTCCGCTGCACCACGCATAATAAACGTATCTAACCATTACAGGGGGCGTGAAAGATGACAGCACCCGTCTATATTCGTCTGAAGCAGTCCATTTACGTTCATCCTCAGGCAGAAATTCGTCTTAAGGATACGGCTGCAATCACAGGGGCTGAACAGCAGATCGCCCCTTTGAAGGAAATCGTTCTGCATGCCGTGACACCTGAGGACCAGAACATTGTCGTCATTGACGCGTTCATGATTGTGGAGCAGATCCTTCATCAACAGCCTGGTACAGAAGTCCAATTGATCGGCCCATCCTGCTGCGTCGTGCATATAGAGAAACACGGGAAGGAACCGAATCCCATGTTGATCAGTGCTATTTGGATCTTATTATTTATCGGAGCCGCCATGGCTATTATGAATTTCCATTTCGATGTCAGCATGCAGTCCGTGCAGCAGAAGCTGCACTTGATGCTGACAGGACGGGAAGCCGAATATCCATTATGGATACAAATTCCTTATTCGATCGGACTGGGAATCGGTATGATCTTATTTTTTAACCATTGGTTCCAGAAAAGGTTCAATGAAGAACCGAGTCCCATGGAAGTGGAGATCTTTAACTACCAGGAGGATCTGGATCATTATGTAGCCATTAAAGAAAATAAGGTGGAAAAAAAGGATGTGGATCGTTGAAATCTTAATCGGACTGGCTTCAGGGATTGCCGTCGGCACAGGATTTGTAGCATTCCTGACTGTCCTCGGTATTGTACCGCGTCTCATGCAGTTGAGCCATTCGGAATCAAAGTTGAGGCATTACGAATGGGCGGTCATCACTGGTGTGTTTTTCGGGATTTATTTATCATTTGGCAGCTTTCCTCTTCAGATGACATGGTGGGGGCTCGGCGTGTGGGGGCTGTTTCATGGGATCTTCATCGGTATGCTTGCAGCGGCTCTCACAGAAGTGTTGAACGTTTTTCCTCTGCTTTTTAAAAGGATAGGAGTCGATGGTTATCTCTTTACGTTATTAATGGCGCTGGTGCTTGGGAAAATCGCAGGTTCGCTGTTTCAATGGATCATTTTTGTCAGATAATCCGCAAATTGGAGGGATATGTATGGATAAGCAGCCTTTGAATGAGCAGAATTTTGAACATGCCGTCAAATCCTATCAACCGAAGCCGCCTTATGTAATGAACTGCATAAAAGCATTCATTGTAGGCGGCCTCATCTGTGTGTTCGGAGAATTGTTATCACAAATGTATATACATTGGTTTGACTATAATGAAGAAAATGCAATGAATCCTACAGTGGCCACCCTTATTCTCTTAGCAGCGCTCGCGACAGGTTTTGGTGTTTACGACAAGCTGGGGCAGTTTGCGGGGGCTGGATCGGCTGTACCGGTGACTGGTTTCGCCAACTCGATTACGAGTGCAGCCCTTGAACATAAATCAGAAGGCCTTGTTCTCGGGGTGGCGACCAACCTGTTTAAACTTGCGGGTTCGGTCATTGTCTTCGGTGTCGTGGCTGCTTATGTTTTAGGGATTTTCCGATACCTTTGGTCACTTATATTCTAGGAGGAAACAGGAATGGGTAAAGCTGGAAAGCACACATGGACATTTTCCAATCAAGTTTATATACAGGCTTCAGGTACAGCTGTCGGACCGATGGAAGGGGAAGGGCCTCTCGGGTCGACGTATGATGTAATCCATAAGGAACTCCATTGTGGAGAATCCAACTGGGAACTGGCGGAAAGGAAGCTGATGTTTGATGCGGTATACGCGTGTCTCCAAAAAGCAGGAGTCGATCAGTCCGCCATCGATTTGTTCCTTGCGGGTGATCTTCTCAATCAAAACGTGACTGGAAATTACGTGGCCCGCCAGCTTGGTATTCCCGTTCTCGGCATGTTCGGTGCCTGCTCGACGAGCATGGAGACCCTGGCGTCAGGCGCGGCTCTTGTCGACAGCGGGTTTGCAGATCAGGCTTTAGTAGCGGTGAGTTCCCATAATTGTACAGCCGAACGCCAATTTCGTTACCCGACGGAATATGGAGGACAGAAGCCGAAAACAGCGACGTATACGGTAACCGGAAGCGGTGCCGCTCTTCTTTCCAGGACTCCTTCCCCTGTTCAAGTTGAAGCGGCAACAATCGGAAGGGTGATGGATTATAACATCAAGGATCCTTTCGATATGGGATCCGCTATGGCTCCGGCGGCATGGGATACGATTAAAACCCACCTGGAGGATATGGGGAGAATGCCTTCGGATTATGATGTGATAGCGACGGGGGATTTATCATCTGTAGGTTCGCCGATTTTCAGAGATATGATGAAGCAGGATGGGTATGACCTTAGTGAAGTCCATAAAGACTGCGGCATGCTTGTCTATCACAGCGATCAGCCTGTATTTGCCGGGGGGAGCGGCTGTGCCTGTTCCGCTGTGGTCACGTATGGAAAACTGCTAAAGGATTTGATGGACGGAAAATATAACAAGGTGCTCGTCGCAGCCACCGGAGCTTTGATGAGTCCGATGATGATTCAGCAGAAGGAATCGATTCCAGGTATAGCGCATGCAGTTGTATTAAAGCGTGGGGAGGGAGCCTCATGACCTTTTTATGGGCTTTTATCGTAGGGGGAGGAATCTGTGTCATCGGCCAGATCCTGCTTGATGTATTCAGACTGACACCTGCCCACGTGATGTCCTCCTTTGTTGTGGCGGGGGCGGTTCTCGATGCTTTCGACATTTATGATAAACTCATTGAGTTTGCAGGGGCGGGGGCTACGGTGCCGATTACCAGCTTTGGACATTCCCTTCTGCACGGAGCGATGGAACAGTCGGAAAAGCATGGGTTCATCGGAATAGCTGTCGGCATTTTCGAACTAACGTCTGCAGGAATTGCCTCTGCCATTTTGTTTGGCTTTATCGTTGCTGTGTTTTTTAAACCGAAAGGATAATGATGCCTCAAGGAGTGAAAGGAATGCCGGATCAAAAAGAAGCACCCATCGTTATGAAACTGGAACAGAATAGAAAAGCAATGAACGAGAGGATAGGGGTTGAACAATCCTTTGATCTTGGATTCCGCACCGTTCATATTCTTGGAACAGAAGTCAATGTGTATTATGTGACAGGTCTTGTAGAGACACCCATCATAGTAGAAATTATGAGGCAGTTGTTCGAATTGAATGAAGGTTCGGAAAAAGAGGATTCCATCCGCTCGCGGATCAAGAACGATATTCCACACCAGCAGGTGGAATCCTCTTCAGATATGAACCAGTGCATCACCCAGTTGTTATCCGGGCTGATCATCATTTTTGTAGAAGGAGAGACAGAAGCGTTCATCGTGGATGTCCGTACCTACCCGGGCCGTACACCGGAAGAGCCGGATACAGAAAAAGTGATCCGAGGATCCAGGGACGGATTCACTGAAAATATTATTGAAAATACTGCTTTAACAAGGCGGAGAATTCGTGATGAACGTCTTCGTCATGAAATTCTTCAAGTAGGAGAAAGGTCAAAGACCGATATCTGCATTTCTTATATCAAGGATGTCGCAGATCCCGGGCTTGTCGATTTGATTAAGAGTGAAATTAAAAACATCGATATCGATGGACTTTCCATGGCGGATAAGACGGTTGAAGAATTCCTCGTCAAGCAGGGGAGGAACCCGTTTCCGCTTGTCCGCTATACGGAGAGACCGGATGTGGCATCGTCCCACTTGTTTGAAGGGCACGTCGTCATTATGGTGGACACCTCCCCGAGTGTGATTATTACGCCGACGACCTACTTCCATCATGTTCAACATGCGGAGGAATTCAGGCAGGCACCGGCCGTAGGTACATTTGTCCGCTGGGTGCGCTTTTTTGGAATCTTTTCATCCATATTTGTACTGCCGCTCTGGATGCTTTTCGTAATGCAGCCGGATCTGCTCCCTCAGGCGCTGGCTTTTATCGGCCCGAATGAAGAGACGGCCATACCGATCATTATTCAAATTCTACTTGCGGATCTCGGTCTCGAAATGCTCAGGATTGCCGCCATTCATACCCCGACACCGTTATCGACAGCTATGGGTCTGATTGCGGCCGTGCTGATCGGGCAGATTGCTATTGACGTGGGAATGTTTGTCCCGGAGGTTATCCTCTATGTAGCCGTTGCCGCAATCGGGTCCTATTCCACTCCCAGTTATGAATTGTCCGTGGCCAATAAGATGGCCCGTGTGCTGTTTGTCATTTTAGTAGCCGCTTTTGGTATCAAAGGTTTAATGATCGGTTTCCTTGGTTTCGTTCTACTACTGGCTCATACAAAATCGCTGAACACGCCTTATCTCTGGCCTTTCCTGCCTTTCAATGCCAAAGCAGCGCTGCAGATTATACTGCGGCTCAGTATGCCGTCACTCAAGGTGCGGCCGAGTGTGGTCCACCCTCAAAATAACCAGCGGCAGAAATAATCATATTGCCGGTCTTTCAGCAATGTGATAAATTATAGACAATTAAAAAATGTCCTTTACCAATAAAGGGCATTTTCTTTTTATTCCAAGTACATACGTTTGAACAAAAAAGGCGGGATGGTATGAATCACGAAGTAAATGAACAAGGGCAGCTTATGATTGCCGGAGTGCCGGCAAATGAGCTCGCCCACCACTACGGCACGCCGTTATTTGTCTATGATGTCGACCGAATCCGTGCGAATGCGCAGGCGTTTGTACGTACATTCGAAGAATATAACGTTCCTGCCCAGGTCGCTTATGCCAGTAAAGCTTTTTCTTCCACAGCGATCCTTCAAGTCGCCCATCAGGAAGGGCTGAGCCTTGACGTCGTTTCACAGGGAGAGCTTCACACTGCTCTCGAAGCAGGTTTTCCAGTAGAAAAAATCCATATGCATGGAAACAATAAGAACATCCAGGAAATTGAGATGGCTGTGCGCTGCGGCATTGGATGCATTGTTGTCGATAACTTCTTCGAAATTGAACTGCTGAGCGCTGTATTGAAAGAACAAAATAAAACGATGGATGTGCTTCTTCGTGTTACACCAGGGATAGAAGCGCATACCCATGACTATATTCTCACAGGTCAGGAAGATTCCAAGTTCGGGTTTGACTTGAGCAGCGGCCAGGCCGAGGAGGCGTTTCAGAAAGTCCAGGAAGACCCGAATATACACATGAAGGGACTTCACTGCCACATCGGTTCCCAGATATTTGAAACGGATGGTTTTCAAATGGCTGCCCAGCGCCTATTCCGCACCCTTCACGAGTGGAAGGACACCTATCACTATGAAGCTTCTGTCGTCAATCTTGGTGGAGGATTCGGGATTCAGTATACGGAAGAGGATCAGCCGCTTGAACTGGATCAGTACGCACACGCTCTTATTAAAGAGGTGAAAGCCTTATCCTGTCAGTTCGACTACCCGATGCCTGAGATCTGGATTGAACCCGGCCGGGCGATTGTGGGAGAAGCGGGTACGACCCTTTATACAGTAGGTTCTGTGAAAAACATTCCGGACGTGCGGACTTATCTATCAGTTGATGGGGGAATGACGGATAACATCCGGCCTGCTTTGTATAATGCAAAATATGAAGCCGCCCTTACGGAGAAAATGAATGAGCCTAAAGAAAATACCTATTCAATTGCCGGGAAGTGCTGTGAATCCGGAGATATGCTAATATGGGATGTGGCGCTTCCTGCTGTTGAGCATGGAGATACACTTGCAGTTTTCAGTACAGGAGCGTATGGTTATGCTATGGCAAGTAATTATAACCGCTTTCAAAAACCGGCAGTTGTGTTTGTGGAAAACGGGGAACATCAGCTGGTCGTCCAAAGAGAAAGTTATCAGGATATGACCAGACTGGATTTGTCATACGAGAATGGAAAGGGGAAAGAGAAATGAAACAAGCAACGATTCAATTTGAAAACGGTGAGAAAATGGTGGCTGAGCTTTATGAGGAAGCTGCGCCGAATACGGTAGCCAATTTCGAGAAACTGGCCAACGATGAGTTTTATGACGGCCTGACTTTCCACCGTGTTATTCCTGACTTTGTCATTCAGGGAGGCTGCCCGAACGGAACAGGTACTGGTGGTCCTGGATATACAATTAAATGTGAAACAGAAGGAAACCCGCATAAGCACGAGCGCGGATCCTTGTCTATGGCCCATGCAGGCAAGGACACAGGAGGAAGTCAGTTCTTTGTCTGTCATTCTCCGCAGCCTCACCTTGATGGCCGTCATACGGTATTTGGAAAAGTCATTGAAGGTGTGGATATCGTTGACCGTGTACGTGTCGGTGACGTTATGCAGAAGGTAAGAGTAGAAGATAAATAAGGTATTGGATGAGCCGGCTTGAAAAGACAATGACCCATTGTTGGATCAGCGGCTCCTCTTTTTCTGTCCGGCGGGGAGGAAAAGAGCGGTTACATCTGCTTATGAAATGAACGGTGAGTCATTCATTGAGAGAGGGAGACGTAAGGTGACCGGGTGTCCGCCTGATTCCCGTCACAGGCGCCATGCTGTATCATCACTCTTAAGTAGTCTGTTGCGCTTGTGGAGAGAGGGTTGAATATTTTATCCTGTTGCTATATTCTTATTGAACGGGGATAAGAAATTCGTTCGACCGGGGGATACAAGATGAAATGGAAAAACTGGACACTGTTTACCATTCTCGCTTTATTCAGCATTGGCTGGGGCCTGTTTTACTGGTTTGGCATTGTTATGTAAAATCGTGGTGTCCGGCCTGACAGACAAGTGGACAATTACTTGAATAGAATGATATGACTTAAATGTATGTGGATAACCAATACGATTAGTTATTTCATAATTGAGGGGTTAATATGCTGATTCGATATAAAAAATCTTTTGAAAAGATAGCTATGGGTCTGCTTTCCTTTATGCCGGAAGTTACAGACGTCCGCAATCTGCAGGATGTCATCCGGCGGTATGATGCAGATCCTGACTGGTATCTGTTTTTATGGAAAGAAGAAGATATTCTGGGGGCGGTGGGCGTCCGTCTGGAGGACGGCAGAGCCGTCGTACAGCACGTCTCCGTTAATCCATCCCACCGTAATCAGGGGATTGGACGCAGGATGATTCAAAGCATCCGTCTTCACTTTAAAGATCAATGTGAAATCTGTGCTGACACAGCTACAGAAACGTTCATTGAAAAATGTGATGAGGAAAGTGCTTCTTCCCAGTTGTAAGATAAAAGAGGTGCCTCTGCGGCACCTCTTTTCTCATGGGGAAATTTATCTTCTGCGCTTATGCTTATGAATCAGTCTTTCATCTTCCATCCTGCTGGGTGATCCGAATGCCACTCCCCAACTTTGACAGATTTCATCAACATCCTGTAAAAGCTGTGGGTCCGTAATGGAAAAGTTCCAGCTTACATAGGGTTCACCGCTGCGTACACGACAGAGTTCTGAGGAAAGCTTTTGTTCCATGTGGACTGGATCAATCCCCAGATGTACAAGGGATTCCCGCTGTGCAGGCATATGATGGACGCACCTTTTTAAAAGAGTGACAGCGCCGTTTTGGTTGCCCCGCCGGTCATGGTACATAGCCACAGCTGTTTGTATAAGCAGAACCCATACAGACTGTCGGTTGCCGGGGTCTGTATTTTTCCAGTGCTCCTCGAGCACTTCATGGCATTCAAAGTAATCCCTTGTCCCATGAAAATGGGCCAGAAATTCCAAGTAAAGAGAAGGGTACATTGCAATTACTCCATTTCAAGCGGAAGCCTGTTGGTCCGCGTCATTTATTCGAAACCGGCGTGCCCGCTCTCTATAGTTTATAGGATACACCCATTCATCTACAAGGGGCACCGTTTAGACCACCTGTTGGCATAAGAACATTTCTGATATGATAAAAGTGAAGAATCAGTGGTAAAGGAAGAATAACATGACAAAAAGCTACCAAGTGAAAGTGGAAGGCTTCGAAGGGCCTCTGGATCTTCTTTTACATCTTATCAATCGATACGAAATTGATATCTATGATATTCCTGTTTCACAGATAACGGATCAATACATGCATTACATTCACACGATGCAGGAATTAGAACTTGATCTTGCCAGTGAATATTTGGTGATGGCTGCAACACTGCTGGCTATAAAGTCACAGATGCTGCTTCCTCAGCCTCAAATGGAAGAAGATATGGAAGATATGGAACTCGAAGAAGACCCACGGGAAGAATTGATGCGGCGCTTGATCGAATACCGTAAATACAAGCAGGCCGCGGATGAATTGAAGCAGAAAGAGCTGGATGCCAATCGGATCTATACGCGTCCACCTTTAAGTGTAGAGGACCAGGAAGAGGAAAAGGCGGAAGTCCGTCCGGGAGAAGCATCGATTTATGATATGATCCAGGCCATGGGCAGGCTGATGAAACGTAGTAAAGAAAAACAGCCCGATGAAGCCAGGGTCCGGCGCGATGAAATTCCCATCCAGATGCGTATGGACGAAATATTACATCAAATGCAGCGTTCGCCAGAAGGGACTCCGTTTTACCAGTTGTTCGAAAAACGGACGAGGCCCCATATTGTCGTTACGTTCATTGCCCTTCTTGAGTTAATGAAAAGCAATGATATTACCTGCGTGCAGCAGAAGCATTTTGAAGAGTTAATTGTGTTTAAGATGGAGGATGCCCCATGGAATTAGAGGAATACAGAGCAATCATAGAAGGGGTGCTGTTTGCCTCCGGTGAAGAAGGAGTGCCGAAAAAGAAGTTGATGGATTTGTTGGGAATAGACAAATCTTCTGTAGATGATTTGATTGAGAGTATGCAGGAAGCTTATATGCATCCATCCCGGGGGCTGATGATTATGGAGTCCCAGGGAACCCTGCATCTTACAACGAAACCCGAGCATGCGTCCTACTACAAACGTCTGCTGGATTCCCCGAGCGCAACCAGACTTTCGCAGGCGTCTCTGGAAGCGCTGGCGATCATCGCATATCAGCAGCCGATAACGAGAATTGAAGTGGACGATCTGCGCGGGGTGAAAAGTGACCGCTCTATACAAACCCTTGTCAATAGAGGTCTGATTGAAGAAAAAGGACGCAAGGACGCTATTGGTCGTCCAATTCTTTATGGAACGACGAAGGACTTTTTGATTTACTTTGGTTTGACATCGATCGACGACCTTCCACCTCTTGAGGACCTGCAACACCCTGAGGATATGGCAGGAGATGCCGATCTTTTCTTTGAAAAATTTGAGAAAGATCCATTAAATGATGAAGACTGACACTTGCTGCTCCTGATCCAGGGGCAGCATTTTTTTACGACTGGGCGGGAGCTTCATGATTCATATGCCTGTACATTCAGGCATAAGGTGTAGCAAACGACTAGAATGGGAGGAGCTCCTCTTGAAAAGGTGTTTATATATGATTTTGACCGCCCTGCTCGCTTTCCAATGGTTTAGTTTACACCCGGTTCAAGCTGAAGGAGCGCTGTCTGTATCAGCCGAGCACGCGGTTTTGATGGATGCAGCATCCGGACGGGTCCTGTATGAAAAAGATGCCTACGAACCAGCTTTGATTGCCAGTACAACTAAAATCATGACGGCGTTGATTGCCGTTGAATCAGGCAAAATGGATGAGAAGGTTTCCGTAAGTAAGAGAGCCGTGTATACAGAGGGATCTTCCATTTATCTAACAGAAAAAGAAAGTATCCGCTTAAAGGATCTTGTTTATGGTCTCATGCTCCGGAGTGGGAATGATGCAGCGGTTGCTATAGCTGAACATGTGGGAGGAAGTGTTGAAGGCTTTGTCCAGATGATGAATGATAAGGCCGCATGGCTCGGGATGAATGACAGCCGGTTTGAAAACCCCCACGGCCTGGACGGGGAATTCCATCTTTCGAGCGCCTACGACTTAGGCCTGCTGATGGCTTATGCAATGAAAGATGAAACGTTTCGTGAAATTACGGGAAGCGAATCCTACCTTTCAGAAAACAGGGACTACGCGTGGATGAACAAGAACAAAATGCTCACTCAGTATTATGATCCGACAAATGGTGGAAAGACAGGTTTCACCAAGGCAGCAGGACGGACGCTGGTCACCTCTGCTGCTAAAGAGGGAATGGAATTGATTGCGGTCACTTTGAATGCACCGGACGATTGGAATGATCATAGAAACATGTTCGAGTGGGGATTCGCCCATTTTGAAACCGTCCTTCTGCAGAAGAAAGGCACGGTGAAAGTGGGGGGAGAAACCTATTATGTACCGAGAGATTTAGCTTATCCATTACTTCCATCTGAAAAAGAGCAGTTGGAGGCCGTGTTTTACCCTGTAGAAGAAGGGGCGGAAATCATGGCAGGGGTTACTTATTACAAGTCGGGCCGCGTCCCAATCGTAGAAGCAGCCGTTTGGAAAGAACGGCCGTCGCAGTCTTTTCTGCGGGAAGTCGGTGATTTTCTTCACCGGATGATGGGGGTGGCGCCATGGTCAACCTGATCTGGGCGCTTCTTGCAATCATCGGTATTGTTTATGCGGCATTCAACGGCACAATGAAAGAGGTCAACCAGGCGATATTTCAGACGCTGGATGAGGCTGTTATGATTACGATCAGTCTCGCGGGGGTGCTGGTGTTCTGGCTTGGGCTGATGAAGATCGCGGAAGAAGCTGGATTGTTAAGAGGACTTGCTGTGTTATTTAAACCTGTAGTCCGCCGGATCTTTCCAGATATCCCGGACAACCATCCTGCACTTGGATACATTTTATCGAACATGACGGCCAATATGTTCGGGCTGGGGAATGCAGCGACGCCGATGGGGCTGAAGGCGATGAAGGAATTGAAGGATCTATCCGGTTCGGACCATGCCAGCCGTTCCATGATTACCCTGCTTGCCCTCAACACATCCTCGTTAACGTTGATTCCTACAACCGTTATAGCGGTCAGGATGAAATATGGATCCTCTGACCCTACATCGATCATCGGGGCTACCATACTGGCCACAATCATTTCCACCTGCGCCGCCCTCTGCATCGACCGCTATTTTTATTACAGGAGAAAGCGGAGGCTTGGATTATGATCAGTATATGGCTGATTCCGGGAATCATCTGCCTCGTACTGGTCACGGCTACCATAAAAAAGATTCCCTCTTATGAGGTTTTCGTAGAAGGGAGTAAGGAAGGGCTGCAGATTGCTGTGTCCCTGCTGCCCTTCCTTCTAGGCATGATGGTATCCATCGCCGTCTTTCAGGCCTCAGGAGCTATGGGAGCGGTGCTCGTATTGTTCGAACCCGTTATGAATGCTTTCGGCGCACCGGAGGAAATTCTGCCGCTGGCTTTTATCCGGCCCATCTCGGGAACGGCCGCATTGAGTATGACAACAGAACTGATCCGCACGTTCGGCCCTGATTCTTTCATCGGCTATCTGGCATCCGTCATGCAGGGAAGCACAGATACTACGCTTTACATCATCACCGTCTATTTCGGTGCTGTAGGAATCAAGCGGATGGGCGATGCATTGAAGGTTGGACTCCTTGCAGATTTAGTTGGTATACTGGCATCAATCATAATTGTGATCATCCTATTCCAATGATAGGATGATTTTTTTGTTCAAACCTATATAGAATGTGTATAATGTAAATGGTATGTTCACTTGCTTAAGGAAAGCTGCAGGGGACATGAGAGATTTTAGAAACAGAAGAAAGTTGGTGACGGTCGTATGGCAGAGAAGGAACGACTACAAAAGGTGATCGCCCATGCCGGTGTTGCATCACGAAGAAAAGCAGAACAGATGATTTTGGATGGAAAAGTGAAAGTGAATGGTGAAATTATCACGGAACTTGGAACAAAGGTTGGAAAAAACGACGATGTTGAAGTAGAGGGTGTCCCAATCGATAAAGAGGAACCTGTCTATTTCATGCTCTATAAACCAAGAGGTGTGATTTCCAGTGTAAGCGATGACAAAGGCCGGAAAGTCGTAACAGACTTTCTTCCTGAAGTGAAAGAGAGGATTTTCCCGATCGGACGCCTGGATTATGATACATCCGGCTTGATCCTGCTCACTAATGACGGGGACTTCGCTAATATGCTTATGCATCCCAGCCATGAAGTCAACAAAGTATATATCGCAAAAACGAAAGGGATTCCGACGCCGGAACAGTTGAAGCAGTTGAAAAAAGGGATCACGGTGGACGGGGAGTATTTAAAAGCTGTCCATGCAAAAATCAACTCTACGGATTCCAGAAAAAATACAGCAATCGTTCAGGTTATTCTGCATGAAGGGAAAAACCGTCAGGTGCGCCGTATGTTCGATACCCTCGGTTTCCCGGTAGATAAACTGAAACGTGAACGATACGGAACGCTGGACCTTAAAGGGCTGAATGCCGGAGATTATCGTCCTCTGAAGCCTTTTGAAGTGAAACAGCTGCGCCAGCTCGCTGAAGAAAATGTTGAATAACGTTCATATTTTGACTTTCCAATCGATGATATAATGATCTGGGAGTGACGGCTATGAAAGAGAAAACCATCCGGAAAAAGAAAAAAAGGCTGATCTTCCGGGCTGCCATGCTGACGGTTATGATTGGCCTTGTCGTTTTTGCTCTCGTGGCAAATGGAAAAGATGATCAGGTGGCTGTTGCCAAAGGGGAAGAGGCGCCTGATTTTCAATTGAAGAAATTCGGTACGGAAGAAACGGTTCAATTGAGTGATTTGGAAGGGCAGGGAGTCATGCTGAACTTCTGGGCCACCTATTGTGGTCCGTGCAAGGATGAGATGCCTTATATGGAAGAGTTATACGCCGAGTATAAGGAAAAAGGTGTGGAGATCCTTGCCGTCAACCTGGATTCAACAGAATTGGTTGTAGAAAACTTTGTGAATGAATATAACCTCTCCTTCCCGATTCTTCAGGATAAAAAAGGACAGGTGATGGATCTGTATAACATCGGTCCGATCCCTTCGACCTTATTCATCAATCCGGAAGGTGATATTGAAGAGCAGGTGATCGGCCCGCTGACATTGGAAAAACTGGAGGGGTACCTGCAGGAGATTTCACCAGAGGAATAGAGTCTACTTATATATTGTGAGGTTTTATTATGAATGAGATTACCTGTGAGTGTGGACACGTAAACCCCGAAGGTACCGTTTTATGTGAGTCCTGCGGAAAACCGATCGAGGGGAATCAGCATATTGACGGCAATGATCAGAAGGAATTGCTGAACATGCGCTATGATGGCAGTGCCCGCAGGTCCCAGACGTATAACCGGACGATGGTTGATAAAATATGGAATTTCTTTTCCTCTGTTAAAGTGGGCGTTTGGCTCATTTTTATTACTGTCATAGCTTCAGCAGTAGGAACGATTTTTCCACAGGAAGTGTTTATACCTGGGAATGCTGATCCGGCCATCCACTACCGGGATCAATACGGAATCGCAGGTCAGATTTATTATCAGCTTGGTTTTCATGATTTATTCAGTTCCTGGTGGTATATGCTGCTGATTGCCATGATCGGTATTTCCATCGTTATTGCGAGCATCGACCGATTTTTTCCTCTATACAAAACCTTGAAAAACCAGAAGCCGAAACGGCATGAGTTGTTTATGAAGAAACAGCGGGTGTTCGGAACGACAGAAACTCAGAAAGTGGATGTGGAGCGTTTCAAAACCAACCTGAAGAAACGGCGTTTTCGTGTGTTTGAACAGGATGGTCATCTGCTGGCGGAGAAAAACCGGTTTGCCCGGTGGGGACCGTATGTCAACCACATCGGCCTGATCATTTTTCTGATCGGGGCTCTTCTCCGATTCGTCCCGGCTTTTTATGTCGATGAATTCATCTGGGTCCGGGAAGGGGAAACCATTTTAATTTCCGGAACGGATGGGCAGTATTATATTGAAAATAAAGCTTTTACACTGGAAACGTATGACAAGGATAATCCTGATGATGCCCGGTTTAAAGAAGCGATTGAAAATCAGAATGGAGCCATTCCTAAAACCTTCCGGACGGATGCTGTGATCTATGAGCGCACCAATTCGGATGTCCCGGGAGCTGAACCGGAGCTGGAGCAGGTCAAAGAAGGGGCATCCACGATGAACAATCCTTTGAAATTCGGTGATTATGCCCTTTATCAAGCCAGTTATCAGCTGAATGAATTCAAGGAAATGTCCTTTAAGATTCATGACAAGGATGACGAATCGACCAACTATGGAGAATTCACCGTCGATCTGACAGATCCTCAATCTACATATGAACTGGACGGAGGCTACAGGGTGGAAATCGCCAACTATTTTCCTGATTATGAACTGGAAGATGGGGAACCGGTTTCCGTGTCGAAGTATCCAAGGAACCCGGCCTTTGTTTTTCAATTATTTCCTCCAGGGGAGTCTGAACCTGAAACCAGTTTTCTCGGTATAGGAGCCAATGTTGATGCTGGTGGTGAAAATGAGTACAAGCTCGGTCTGACTGAATTTGATGTCAGGGATGTGACCGGTCTGACCGTGAAAAAGGATGAAACGCTCTGGCTGATTGCTTTTGGAGGCGCTGTCTTTATGATCGGTGTTGCCCAGGGCATGTACTGGAACCACCGCAGAATCTGGCTTCAGCCTAGAAGTGATGGTGTCTGGATTGCAGGGCATACGAATAAAAACTGGTATGCATTAAGGATGGAGATTGATAAAGCGATTGAGGGAACAGGAATAGAAGCTCCCGTCGATCAGCACGAAATGAAATCATAGAGTCAGGAGGATGAACATGGGAGATTTAACGACCATAAGCAGTAACCTGCTTTATGCGGCATTTTTCATCTACTTGACGGCTACCTTCTTCTTCGGGGGAACAATAAGAGATAAGAAGAAAGGCAGCAGCAGAGTGGCTGGAAATATCGGTATTACGATTACCATCATAGGATTTCTTACGCAGCTTGGATATTTCTTTACAAGGTGGGGAGCAAGTGGTCATGCCCCAGTCAGTAATTTGTTTGAATACACGACATTCTTTGGGATGATGCTCGTTTTTGCTTTTATTGTCCTTTACTTTATTTACCGTGTGGATCTGCTGGGTCTGTTTGCCCTGCCGATTGCTCTGCTTCTCATTGCATTTGCGAGCATGTTTCCGACAGAGATTTCACCTCTCGTCCCGTCCCTGCAGTCGCACTGGCTTTATATTCATGTAACGACAGCTTCTCTCGGTCAAGGAATCCTGTCCGTAAGCTTTGTCGCCGGTTTAATCTTTCTTATCCGGCAGGTGGATCAGACGAAACGATCCAAGCATACGATGTGGCTTGAGTTTGTCATCTATATCATTGCCGCTACAGTTGCGTTTATCGTACTTTCCTCAACCTTCAGTGCTCTTAATTACCAGGCGGATTTTGAAGCACCAGTCGAAGGACAGCCGATGACCATCACCTATGAGATGCCCGCCATTGCAGGCCCTGCTGGAGGGGAATTACTGACTGAAGATGCGGTATCTCCTTTGTTTGATGCTCCTGAATGGATGCGTGGCGAAGATGCAGCGAAGAAATTCAATACATTCCTCTGGGCTGTCGCTGGCGGACTTGTTCTTTACTGGGGCTTACGCCTCGTTTTCCGCAGACGTATTGCGGCGGTCATTCAGCCGCTGTTGAAAAAGGTTAATCCTGAGCTTGTTGATGAAGTGTCTTACCGGGCGGTAGCCATCGGGTTTCCGGTCTTTACGCTCGGGGCACTGATCTTCGCTATGATTTGGGCCCAGCAGGCATGGGACAGGTTCTGGGGCTGGGACCCGAAAGAGGTCTGGGCTTTGATCACCTTCTTCTTTTATGCCGCTTATCTGCACCTCCGCCTTTCCCGCGGATGGCAGGGGATGAAGTCTGCCTGGCTGGCTGTTGGTGGTTTCGGTATCATTATGTTTAATTTGATCGCCGTTAACTTAATCATTTCAGGTTTGCATTCTTATGCATAAGATCAAGGGCAGACGGTTTTGAATCGTGCTGCCCTTGCTGTACATTCAATCGATTTAAATGGTAATGGAGGAAGATATTATGGAACGAGAAGCTAAAATACTGGTCGTGGACGATGAGGAACGTATCCGCCGGTTGATCCGTATGTATCTTGAAAGAGAAGATTACGTGATTGAGGAGGCAGAGGATGGCGAAGAAGCCTTCCAAAAAGCGGTCCAGGAAGATTATGATGTGATCTTGTTGGATTTGATGCTTCCGGGGAAAGACGGCATTGACGTCTGCCGTGAACTGCGTGAGAAGAAAGCGACACCGGTGATTATGCTGACGGCCAAAGGAGAAGAAGCGAATCGTGTCCAGGGCTTTGAAGCAGGGGCTGACGATTATATTGTGAAGCCTTTCAGTCCGAGGGAAGTGGTTCTGCGGGTGAAGGCCCTGCTGCGCAGGTCTTCCTCGACGAAGTTTTTGGAAACGGAAACCTCTGCCCGCAACGTCCTTGTTTTTCCTCATATGACGATTGATAATGATGCCCACCGTGTAACCGCTGATGGGAATGAAGTATCTTTGACACCGAAAGAGTATGAACTACTGCATTTTATGGCGCAGGCCCCGGATAAGGTTTTTGATAGGGAAAGGCTTTTGAAAGAGGTATGGCAGTACGAATTTTTCGGGGATTTGAGAACGGTCGATACCCATGTGAAACGACTGCGTGAAAAACTCAGTAAAGTGTCCGCAGAAGCTGCCGGAATGATTGTAACGGTATGGGGCATCGGCTATAAATTTGAGGTCTCCGGCGATTGATGTTCTGGCGTAGTGTCGTAGGTAAATTGTGGTTTACCATCCTCTTTCTCGTATGTTTTGTTCTGTTTATTTTAACCATCCTTTTATTGGAGTTTTTTCAGAATTACCACATTCTTGAGGCGGAACGGCATCTTCTCCAGACCGCTGATAAAATATCGGAAGTGGTGGAGAGGTATGAGTCGGATGAGGATCTTCTTTTGTCTACGACAGAACTCGTCAAAGATCCTGCGAGCCGGGCTGTCATTACGTGGGGCCCGGACCGTCAGATTGCGGCGGAAAGCTCCTCTGAGAATCTTCCTGTCATCAATTATGATTGGTTTAGAAGCGACCCTGATTTATCCACGGTTATGGAAGAAGGCATGGACGTGAAAAAGGTAGCTGATCTGAGTGCCGGAGAAACCGGCATTATGGTTGTAGGTACACCCCTCACCGAGGGTCAGGGGGCGGTGTTTGTCTATCAGTCGCTGGATACGATTGAAGAGACTTCTGAACAAACGACTAAAATCATCTTCCTTGGTGCAGGGATTGCCATTGTTTTAACTACCATCTTTGCTTTCTTCTTGTCGACGAGAATTACTTCGCCTTTGATAAAAATGAGGGAAAGCGCCCTTGAACTTGCTAAAGGCCGCTTCAATACGAAAATCCCGATCCGTACTCATGATGAAATCGGCGAGCTTGCTATGGCTTTTAATCGGATGGGTCGGGAGCTGAAATTTCATATTAATGCCCTGAATCATGAGAAAGAACAGCTGTCCGGGATTCTTAGGTCCATGGCGGATGGGGTTATTACCGTGAACCGTCAAGGGGATGTTCTTGTATCCAATCCGCCTGCTGAACAGTACTTGGAGGCGTATGAGTTTGAAAATCAAGGGGCAGATGGACACGTAGATCTTCCTGAACCATTACAGGAACTGCTGCAGCGCGTCATTATCGAAGAACAGGAGTTGATGACAGAAGCAACTCTGCAGGGGCGGTCATGGGTGATTTTAATGACGCCTCTATACGATCGTCAGAAAATCCGTGGTGCGGTGGCTGTTCTAAGGGATATGACAGATGAGAGGCGTCTGGATAAACTAAGGAAAGATTTCATTGCCAATGTATCCCATGAGCTTCGCACGCCTATTTCGATGCTCCAGGGCTACAGTGAAGCTATTGTGGACGACATCGCGGAAAGCAAAGAGGAAAAGAATGAACTGGCTCAGATTATCCATGATGAATCGCTTCGGATCGGCAGGCTCGTCAATGAACTGCTCGATCTGGCCCGTATGGAGGCGGGGCATATCCAGTTGTCCATGGAGACGTTGGATATGGAATCCTACATGCATAAGATCATCAGGAAGTTCCAGGGGGTTGCGAATGAAAAGGGCGTGATCCTTCATTCAGCTATAGATCCTCAAGTGGAAACGGCCTCTTTTGATCCCGACCGGATCGAGCAGGTGTTTACCAACCTGATTGATAATGCCATCCGTCATACAGAAACAGGCGGCGAAGTCATGATTCGTGTGGAAGCCGGAACCGGGGCATGGGTGGGGGCGGTCAGTGACTCCGGCCTCGGCATTCCTGAAGAGGATCTGCCGTTTGTATTCGAGCGTTTTTATAAAGCAGATAAATCAAGAAAGCGTGAAAATAAGAATTACAAGAAAGGGACCGGCCTTGGTCTTGCCATCACGAAGAACATTGTAGAGGCTCATGAAGGTTCAATCAGTGTTCACAGCCGGCTGAAAGAAGGGACAACCTTCACCTTCAAGAT
The DNA here is from genome assembly GCF_056158365.1 of Halobacillus sp. AWH4_228. NCBI lineage: Bacteria > Bacillati > Bacillota > Bacilli > Caryophanales > Bacillaceae > Halobacillus > Halobacillus sp. AWH4_228. Next base: position 1,971,826 of record NZ_JBSWTE010000001.1, read on the forward strand.
CCCTTACCATCCGTAACGTAGAAGCTGCCTGCTGCAGGCTGCTTCTACGTTTTTTTTGGACGTTTGAAAGATCTGGTTTTCTTTTCTAAACGAAGACTTTAAGATGAAAGTGTAACGTTTGATACATAGGAGCGTCTAAATAAGTATCGCAGGAGGTACAGCCATTGAGAGCGTTCTTTGATGAACTTTATGATCATTACCACCAGGACCTGTTTCAGTTCATTTTTTATATGGTAAAAGACCGTAACCTGGCGGAGGATCTTGTCCAGGATGTTTACGTGAAAGTGTTGAAATCCTATCAATCTTTTCATGGGAAAAGCTCGGAAAAAACGTGGTTGTTTTCCATTGCTCGTCACGTAACCATCGATCACTTCCGCCGTCAGAAAAGGACGCGGGATCGTGTGGCTGAATTTTTTGACTGGGGCGATAAGGGCGCCCAGCTTCCTGACCGCGCTCCACTCCCTGAAGAAATCATTATCCAGAGTGAGGATGTGCGGCATGTCTACCTGGCGATGAACCATTGCTCTGTCGATCAGCGGACCGTTTTGATCCTCCGTTATATCCAGGGGCTTTCGATTAAGGAAACTTCCGAGGTTACGGGCTGGACAGAAAGTAAAGTGAAAACGACACAGCATCGAGCGCTGAAAACCGTGAAAGAATATACAGATTCAGTGGAAGGAGGGGGAGGAGAATATGAAAAAATCTAATAGACAGAACGTGGAAAAGCAGTTATCCAGGCTTCCTTCCATAAAAGATCATCAATCCAGAGATGTTCTCTACAAGGCAGTCAACCAAAAGTTACACCGGAAGGAAAAACGTATCCCTTCGTGGCTGGGGCCTGGATTTGCCGTCTGTGCCGTGCTCGTACTGCTCGCCGTCTTTATCCCTGTCTTTATGGCACAGAATCAACAATTGAATACCCAGCCTTCCACACAGACCAGTGATGAAGCTTCCCCGTCTCTGGAGAGCCCTGAAAAAGAAAGTTCTGCAGGATCCGCTGCGAAGGAAGAGGGGGAGTCTTCTGAGGCGCCCGATGGATCGTTCTCTATCAAGGAGGATGAGTGGTTTACATTCGCTTATCCGGGAAGGAATGCGGAAGTTGTTATTCCGGTTTCCACTCACGATGCTCTTCCTTATACAAAGGAAAAAGCGGAGGAGAAAGGGCTGTCAGACAGGCTTCTACAGAACGTCGAGATTGATATTGATGAAGAGACGAAAAAGGCGGAGGTTACTTTTCCGGATGAATTTGAGCCGGCAGGAACTGCGTATGTGCAAATGCTCATGGAAAGTATCCGCTGGGAGTTGGAAGGAAAAGGAGTGCGCACCATTGCGTTGAATCGTCCTTCCTATGATTCGGTCCCGATGGGGAATTACGGGGAACTGAACAGCCTGGACCCGATTTCGGAAGGGGAGTATATGTTTAAGCTGTACCAGTATAACGCCCAGTCCTCCTCTTATCTGGCTCCGGTTCCTACGGAAGGGAAACCATCGCTGGAAGACGTGTTGAACTTGATGAAGGAGAAAGGTGGAGGAACGTATATCAGACCCTCTGTACCAGACCATGTGGAATTTGCCGTCGATAAGGTTGAAGAAGGGCATGTACAGCTGGACATTACTCATCAGGAGTGGAAGAGCGAACAGGAACTCATTCTGATGATTGAGGCTGTTTCAGCTACGGCCCGCCATTTCGGGATGTCCCGGGTCACCTTTGGTGGAATGGGAGTGGAGGAAGTAGGAGGGTATGATTTAACAAAACCTGTCGATCTGCCCGGTCCCTTTAATGTAGAATCATGATCCTTACCAAACTCCCCATGTTCAGGGGAGTTTTTTTTTGGGACGTTCCGGCTGATGCATGTTAAAATAGAACCGTCTGAAAAAGGAGACATGCAGATGGATCAAATGGAGATACAGCAATTAATTTCTCGAAAAATGAAGCTTATCCGGGTGGAATATGGATACACACAGAACCGTATGGCTGAAATCATTGGTCTGTCCAAAAAGACCCTTGTTCAAATCGAAAAGCAGCGAACGACGGCTGGGTGGACGACGGTCACAGCGGTCTGTGCGCTCTTCAGAGAAAGTGAGATCATCAGGAGAGTCTTGGGCGATGCGCCTCTGGAAATATTGGAAACGGCTGCCCATCTTCATATAAACGCCGGGGAGGAAGTCCCATCCACCCTGCCGGTGACGTGGACGGTCATCACTGAAAAAAGCAGTTTTAAGCTCGAACGAAATGAAAGGAGCGGACATTTCCGCATCAGTAGAGCGGGAACGAGGCTTTTTTCAACATGGAATCGTGTGGAGGCAGAACTCCATTTGGAGAAGATAGCACGTGACATATAAGAAAGGCCCCTTTTTAAAAGGGGCCGGTGTATATTATTCGAATTTCAACGGATCTCCATGAAAAGGAGCTTCCGCAATTTTAATAGAATCGGTTGGACAGCCGTCAAAGGCATCTTCCATATCTTCCTCATATAAATCGGGTACAGCTTCCGTCCCCTCATTATCATCCATCACTGCAAAGGCAAGTCCTTCGTCATCATAATCATAGATGTCCGGAGCAGCAGCCCCGCAGGCCCCGCAGGCAATACAGGTTTCTTTATCGACCATCGTGTATTTCGCCAAAGGGTTTTCCCCTCCTTTTTCTAACCATTCTATATTGACAGGCATTGTCTATGAAAGTGGTCCACGTCCTATTGTAAATCTCCCCCCTGTATTTTTCAAATGGTTGACTAGGAGCTGTTTTTCAGGGCGTGTTGTACGAACGATGAAAAAATCAAACGAGAAAGGTGGTGGGTGGATGTTTGAATCTATTGTTCTTCACTGCATCCAGCGGTTTAAAGGGGAACGGACGGTATCTGGTATTTTTAATATGCTGACAGGGAAAAGATCCTCCCAGACCATGCAGGATGCCAAAGCATATCAGCTTGATCATCTGTTCGGTATTTTTCCAGAGCTGGACCGCAGACGACTGGATACCGTGATCGACCAGATGTCTCATCGTGGAGAAATCGTTCTGAATGAGCAGAGTTTCCCGCACATAACAGAAAACAGCCGGCAGCCGTCTCCGCACACGTTCCCGTATTTTCAGGGGATGACCTGGCATGAAGTGGTCCCGGCCTTCATTTCCCGTTTAAACCTTCTCGTACAGGCGTCTTCAAATAAAGAAGCGGGGATTCAGTCCTATGTAGCCATTGTTGACAATCCAGAAGCCCAGCTATGGGTGAAAAAGGTGTTCGCCACTTTCCAGAATAAGCTGGCCCGCCTCAACCAATCCTTGTATGAAGAACTGGAAAGGCTTCTTTCTGGTCATGATCCAATCCAGGCGGAGCTGTTTACTCACCGCCTTACGGGTGGAGGGTGGATAGGTCTGACTATGGATCAGCTTAAAGAAAAATTCAGGATGTCCAAGGAGGATGTCCTGCTGGGGCTGAGACATACGTACTATTATCTATTTCAGCAGGCAAAAATGGACCAGGATGCCTATCCTGTCCTCCATTTATGCACCCGCGGTCTTCAAGCCTCCCATCTCGTTACAGCGTCCGCGGGGAAAACCTATCAGCTTATAGCCCAGGGGCTTTCCCTTGAAGAGATTGTGACTATCCGGCGTTTGAAGAAAAGCACGATACAGGATCATATTGTGGAAGCCGCCCTTGTAACTCCTGACTTTGACGTCTCTCCCTTTTTGACGGCGGACCAGGTCGTGGAGATCAATCAAAAAGCGGTTGATTTGAATACCCAGCGGCTGAAGCACATTCATCAGGATCTTGGAGGCGTCTATGATTACTTTGAAATCCGCCTGGCTCTGGCTCATGGGCGGAGCACGCACATAGAAAGGAAGCCATTATCTTGAGTACACAGCTAGCAGCAGCATTAAAAAAATATTTCGGCTTTGATCAGTTCCGGGAAGGGCAGGAAGATGTCATCCGGGATGTGATGGACGGAAACGATGTTCTGGGGATTCTTCCAACAGGCACGGGTAAATCCTTATGCTATCAACTGCCCGCACGGCTTCTCCAAGGAACAACCATCGTTGTCTCCCCGCTTATATCCTTGATGGTCGATCAGGTGAAGCAGTTGAAGGCAGCCGGATATAAATCGGTTACAGCATTGAACAGCTTTATGGACATAAAGGAAAAAAAACAAGTGATTCAGAACCTTGATCAGTATGATCTTGTCTATATTTCACCGGAAATGCTTCAAAATGAACGGCTCCAGGAGGACTTTAAACGAATGACCGTTCCACTTTTTGTCATTGACGAAGCTCACTGCATCTCCCAGTGGGGGCACGAATTCCGTACAGATTATCTGAAACTGCACCGGATCATTGATTCGATAGGGAGCCCTCCTGTACTTGCTCTGAGCGCCACTGCTACACCTGAAGTCCAGGGGGATATCATGGAGAAACTAAACCGTCCGGGGATGGTCCGCCATATCTATCCTATGGATAAACAGAACATCAGCCTGTCAGTGGAGGAAGTCCAAAGCCCCGACGAGAAAACAGAAAGAATCGTAAACATCCTCTCCCATATACACGCACCGACGATGATCTATTTCTCCAGCCGCCAGTGGGCGGAGAAGGTAAGCTTTGTGCTGAGAGAGAAGCTCAGCCACCGGACCGCCTTCTATCACGGAGGCATGGAACAGACGGACCGTATGCTCGTTCAACAGCAGTTTATGAATGGGCAGCTGGATGTGATCTGCTGTACAAGTGCCTTTGGTATGGGCGTGGATAAAAAAGACATCCGTCTGGTTATTCATTTTCACCTCCCGGCCCAGACCGAGTCGTTTATTCAGGAAATCGGTCGTGCGGGAAGGGACGGAAAACCTTCTGCCAGTCTCGTTTTGTTTACAAAAAAAGATCACTACCTTCCTCAAATGCTTATCCAGAGTGAGCTGCCTGAGCGGGAGCAGCTGGATCTGGTCCTTGGTTATTTGAAACGTCAGGAAGGACGCGGACTTTTGGAGGACGCATCGATCATGGAGCAGCTTCAACTTTCTGAATCGCAGTGGAATTTCATCAAATACCAGGCAGAAGAGCGGGGCGTGCTGGATCATGGAAAGGTTCAGCCGTTTCCGATGGATTTCGAGAGCCGGCTGCATGCGCTGCTGCGGGAACGGTGGACCTATAAACAGGGGAAACTTACGGAAATGCTGACATGGATCCATCATACAGGATGCCGCAGGGAAGCGTTATACCAATCTTTTCAGGACCAAATCCGGGCGCCTTATGTTCCATGCTGTGATGCCTGTGGTTTTTCTGTAAATCATCTGACCTTTCATGAATCATTGGAAACTCCGGCAGCAGAATCTTGGAGAGAGCGCCTGCAGATGATTTTTCATCAGGGGCCGCCCCATGCGTGAGGCCCAGCAGGAAATGATCCAGGAAATGTCAGACAAACAAATCACCTTTCACCTCCTTTTGACGCAGATGATCATTATGTCTGCCGCTGTCGTAGCAAGTGCCTTTCTTTTTGATTCGTTTCTTGCGGAATGGCAGGAGCAATTTCACATAAACTGGAGGCACTGGTGGCTTTACGGTGTCATTCCAGGACTTATTATCCTTCTCATTGATTTGTTTCTCCTGTATGTTTTACCTGTGAGGGCTTATGATGATGGAGGAGTCAATAAAAGGGTTTTTGCGAGCCGGTCTTTTCCTGGAATTATCTTCATCACTCTGCTCGTTGCCGTAAGCGAGGAAATGCTGTTCAGGGGCGTCCTCCATCATGAGTTCGGTTATATAACGGCAAGTGTACTGTTTGCCATTCTGCATATCCGTTACTTAACACGGGTGGTGCTGCTGCTATCGGTTTTATTTGTCAGTTTCTTTATCGGGTACATGTATGAAGTAACAGGAAGTCTCCCTGTTACCATTACAGCTCATTTCATCATTGATGTTGTTCTCGGTGTCTGGATCAGACTCGGGAAATGGGGGGAGAAGCATGCATCAGACGGATAAACGCGAAATCCATGAAGAAAAGGAACAGGAAGACCTCGACGTGCTGGGGCTGCCGCCGCGGCAGGAGGTCCATACGAGCAGAACGGGAAGAATCAGGTGGAAAGTCAGCACCGCCTGGATCAGTTTTTGGTTTATCGTATTCATAGTTCTCATCTGCTTTATCTTCTCTTATCCTTTATGGGGCGAATGGCTCAAGGGGATATCTTTTCAGCCGCTGAATCTGAATGAAAAAGCGCCCTACCATGAAGAAATCACGGTGGAGCGCTGAACGGTCAAAAGAATTGTTTCCGGTCCTTTTCGAATTTTAAAATCTCCACAGCTTCACGGAAGCGCTGGGAGTGGATGACTTCCCGCTCCCTGAGAAATTTGAGGCTGTCATTGAGGCACGGATCATCGGACATATTAATGATCCATTGATAAGTGGCCCGTGCTTTTTCCTCGGCAGCTATATCCTCATACAAATCAGCAATGGGATCTCCTTTGGCTGCTATATATGTAGCTGTCCAAGGACTACCTGCTGCGTTTTGATAATACAAAGCGTGATCGTGGTTGGCGTAATGCGCACCAAGCCCTGCCTCTTTCATTTGTTCAGGTGTAGCATCCTTCGTTAATTTATAAATCATGGTTGCAATCATTTCAAGATGGGCGAATTCTTCTGTTCCTATATCTGTTAATAAACCGATGACTTTATCAGGGATGGTATATCTCTGATTCAAATAACGGAGGGCGGCCGACAGTTCCCCGTCCGCTCCGCCGTATTGTTCGATAAGATATTTGGCCAGTCTGGGGTTGCATTCCGTTACTTTAACCGGATACTGCAGTTTCTTTTCATAAAACCACATATTCTACCTCCTTAAAGTTCAAAGATTTACACCTGCCATGGCCAAGGGGCATCGGACCAGTTCCATGGATACCCGGAAAAACTGCCTCCATACTGCCGGAGGGGGCCGTATTTCTGTTCAAAGACGGTTTTCAAATCCCGGCTTTCCACTGCAAGCTGATTAAACTGCTGAACCGCCTGCGTATCTTCGGGATGTGTGTCCAAATAAAGCGTTAAATCAACCAGAGCGAAATCGACCATTTGAATTTTTTCCATCAAGGAATAGCGCTCCTGATCGTGGGATTGACCCTGCTTCATCCTTTACCTCCTTTAGGTACGGGCGTCGGGTAGGGGTCATAAAGACAGGGCCATAAGGTTCCTTTGTACAAAGCTTCCTGCAGAGGATACTGCTGCAGGTTCATTGGCTGGAATCCGAGGTATAAATTAGGTGGTGTCTGGTAACACTTGGTCCTGATGGGTGGACACGGATCAAAAGGCCCGTAATAAGGGTGGTAGCACTTCACTGGTGTATACATATTTCAACACTCCCTTTGTCTCCAAAAATATATGTGTCCAAATGTTGTCCTATTCTGATTAAGGCAGGAGAACCGCCGGCTTCAGGCGAATAAGGTACTGACCATAAAAGAAAGAGGTGACAGGTATGTTTGTAAAAGGGATCATGAAACCAGTTCATCAGTCATTTACAGCAGATGTAAACACCAGTTTGAAAGACGTGCTGGAATTGTTGGAGCAGAAAGACATCGAAGCTGTGCCTGTACTGGAGGGGAACCTTTTCAAAGGTATGATTTCGAAGGAAATGATTTATGAATCCTGCTATAAAAAGGACGGTCGGCAAGACACGGGGACTTTCCTGCAAGAAACCCCTGCTGGGGAAGCGGCCGGATATGAAGATTTCTGTATTACCAATGAAGAAGTGTTTGAACGCACACTACCTATGTTCAAGGGCTTTGCTGTACTCGCGGTGGTGGATGACCATCGTGTTTTTCAAGGGCTTGTGACACGGTATGATGTGATTGAACAATTTGAGAGTGCCTTCGGTGTAAAGAAACAAGGCATTCGGATCGCCTTTACGTCAGAAGAGTCTGAGGGCCGGATTGAACGGCTGGGGGACATCATCAAAAACTATCACGAAAACGTGATTTCTCTTGCTACCTTTGACGAGACAGATAAGCTGGCAAGGAGAATCGTTTTGAAAATCGAGGAAAATGATAATATAGAAGCCTTTACGAAAAAACTTGAAAAGTCAGGTTTTCGAATCTTAAGCGTCAAACATGTATAACCACTGCCGCTGTGCCTATCCGGGCATAGCGGTGTTTTTTTGGATATGCTATGATGATATTTTCGCTGCGGAAAACAAGGAGGTGGGATGGAATTGGTGATATGGATACTTGTATTGGCTGTGGCAGGGCTCAGTGTGCTGTTGTATATGAGGTACCTGGCTGGTAAAGATCATGTCAGAGAGGAAAAGGTGCAGAACGCCTTTGGAAAAGACGGAGACCACCTGCGTATTTTCTTTATCTCTGATATACATAACCGCATCATTAAAGAACAAACATTAAAGAAAGCCGGGATGGTGGATGCTGTCATTATCGGTGGAGACCTGGTGGATAAACGGACATCCATTTCTAAACTTGAGACGAACCTGAAACGTTTGAAACACTGGGAAGTACCGGTTTACTTTATACCAGGCAACAATGATCATGAACTGATCGAAGAACCACTGACGGCCGTATTGGACAGACATCGGGTTGTATCGTTGTCCAATGAAGATGTGGAGGGAGAAGGAATAGGAGGAACACCGTTCATAGTAACGGGTCTTGACCCTTATTTCCTGAAGCCGAGGCGGTCGCTGAAACTGGCTGATTCTTCCTGTTTCCAGATCTTATGCGTACACGATCCCTATGTATACAGTCAGATGAATCTCCAGGAAAAAAACAAGTATGATCTCGTATTGAGTGGTCATACTCACGGGGGACAGATCAGGCTGTTCGGCATAGGTCCCTATCAGCGCGGAGGATGGAGCAGAAGGGCTTCTGTTCCTCACCTGGTGAGTGAAGGGTACGGAACATCCCTTCTGCCGTTAAGACTTGGGACAAGAGCAGAGTGTCACGTCATTGACATCAGCGGATATGTAAAGGATTCTTCTAAAAACCTTGCATAAAGAATATACAAATTTTACACAATCCGTTTGATTCCTATATAATTAAAGTAAAAGACTTACTTGGAGGCAGGCTTATGGCTACGACTAAAGCAAAATATAATATTAAAGCGGTGTCACAGATGCTGGGCATCCAGCCTGGAACACTCCGAGCCTGGGAACGTCGATACAGAATGATCCGTCCTTCCCGCAATGAAGCAGGTCATCGGCTTTATACAGATGAGCATATCAGGATATTAAAATGGTTGATGGAAAAAGTGGATAAAGGTTTTACGATATCACAGGCGGTTTCACTCCTGGAAAGCAATGAAGACGCCGTCACCCATAATGAGCACTCAGAAAACCGCACACAGCTTGATAAAATTGGTGATCAGCTGCTGGACAGCCTTCTTTCGTTTAATGAGAATGACGCTCAGCGGCATCTTGATCATGCATTCAGTCTGTTCACGCCTGAAACGGTGGCGATTGATATTATCGGTCCGATTCTCGTGAAAATCGGGGATTTCTGGGAGGAAAACAAAATCACAAGCGCCCACGAGCACTTTGCCAGTCAGTTTATCCGCTCCCGTATAGGCATGATGCTTCTTTCCATTCCTTCGGACAGTATGCTTCCTAAAGCTCTGCTCGTATGCGGCCCGAATGAACGGCATGAACTGGGCCTGCTTATTTTTGCCCTCTTTTTGAAGCGGAAAGGTTATGATGTCATCTATCTCGGCCAGAGCATCGCAGGAGGAGATATCGATATTGTGATCAATGAAATTGACCCCGCTTATATGTTTATGTCCTGTACACTAAAGAAAAATATACCGATCACGATTCGTCTGGCCGAGGCGCTTCAGCGTGAATTTCCTTCTCTTAAGATAGGTCTCGGCGGGTATGCCTATGACCGGCTTTCTGAATTGGACAAGAAACGGATACAGCCGTTTATCGTTGGAAATTCCAAGCGTGCATGGGAACAGTGGCTGCAAATGAACTGATGGACTGGGAAATTATATTTGCCCCCGGCTTCAAATGTCGGATATAATTTGAAAAAAGGTGCCATATTGGCGCCGGTCATCATACTATATAGATAACACATCGTGACCAGGGGGGCGATCATATGCGAGTAGAGAGAATGACGAGTGAAAAATTCAAGATTTTCCTTACTTTTGACGATTTAATGGACCGGGGCCTCTCCCGCGAGGAACTCTGGAATGATCTACCTCGCGTACACCGGATATTCAGCGATATGATGTATGACGCAGGCATAGAGCTCGGAGTAGAGCTTACAGGAGTTCTGCTCGTGCAGGTTTATCTGCTTCAGGCACAAGGCATGCTTGTCGTTGTGACAAGAACAGAGCCTGCTGATATTGAGGAAGATGACGAAGACTACCTTGAAATGAAGGTAACCCTTGATGAGAGCAAGGAAATGATGTTTTCCTTTTCTGATTTCGAACACGTCATCCAGGCGGGGATCCACCTGCATCAGCTTGGTGTGACAGGGGGAAGTATTTATCATTATGAGGATTCCTATTATATGCTTTTGGAAGATAAAGAAATAGATCACCTGGACCAGGATCAGGTCATTGCCCTGCTTTCTGAATACGCTTCAGCCACAGCCGTAACCTCATACCGGCTGATGGAATATGGGAAATCGATTATGGACAAAGATGCCTGTGAATCAATAACTAAACATTTCTCTTAATGATGAAGGAACGAGTCTTGAAGAAAAGCTCGTTCTTTTTATTTATGGATAGAAGGCCTATTGTCAAACGTGTTACTATAAAGGTTGGCAAATCTATATCGTGGTAGGAAATGGAGTGTAGGAAATGAAGATTGCGGTGTTATATGGAGGAACCTCAGGGGAACGGGAAGTTTCCTTGTCTACAGGGAAGGGAATTATACAAGCATTGAAAAATAAAGGCCATGAGGTTACGGCCGTCGATTTTTCCCCGGATCATCTGGACCAGGTCACAGCGCTTGATGTGGACCTTGTATTCATCGGTCTGCACGGACGCTTTGGCGAAGACGGAAGGATTCAAGGTCTTCTTGATATGAAGGGGCTCCCGTATGTTGGTTCAGGGGTGCTGGCTTCTGCTCTGGCCATGGATAAGGCTAAATCCAAGCAGATCTTTTCCCTTAACGGCTTGAACACAGCGGAGAGCGCTGCTTTTGATGTTACAGATGAGAGTCAATGGTCTTCGATTGAACATACGATCAAGCAGCAGTTTCAGGTTCCCTATGTCATTAAACCGAACCAGGAAGGGTCCACACTGGGACTGACCATCGTAAAGGATGAGGCAGATGCCGGCCTGGCGGTTAAAACAGCAGCACAGTCGGATTCTATGATTCTCGTAGAGGACTATGTAAAAGGAAGAGAAGTAACTGTACCCGTCATGGGGCGCCGAGGGGAAGAGAAGGCTCTTCCGGTCATTGAAATTATTCCGAAGAATGATTATTACGATTTTGATTCAAAATATCAACCAGGTGGAAGTGAACATATCGTACCAGCTGAACTGCCGGCTGATATGACGGCGAAGCTTCAGGAAGATGCCGTTCGTGCTCATCAGCTGCTGGGATGTGACGTTTATTCACGCGTGGATTTCATTATTAATGATAAAAATGAACCGGTTATTCTTGAAGTCAATACCCTGCCGGGAATGACGCCGACGAGTCTGTTTCCTGATGCCGCTCAAGAGATCGGCTTAAGTTATGATGATTTAATCCAATCGTTCGTGGATCTGTCCCAGCCTGCATATGAGAAAAAAGTGTAATCGCTTACAACTTCTTTGTGAAAACGGATGAAAAAGCTGGTTTCGACCTTTCCAACAGGCAGAGGAACGTGTATACTATTCACTGAAAGAAGAGCCCTAATCGAATGGATGATATAGGAGGTAAATGGATGGTAGCCGATAAGCCTGCAGACAATGCAAACGAAAAAAATGACAAACTTGACGTGTTGAAATCCACGCAGACCGTGGTTAAAAAAGCACTTGATAAATTAGGATACCCTAATGAAGTATATGAATTAATGAAAGAGCCTGTCCGCATGATGACCGTAAGAATTCCTGTAAGAATGGACAACGATCAGATTAAAATCTTTACAGGGTACAGGTCCCAGCATAATGATGCTGTAGGTCCAACCAAAGGCGGCGTCCGTTTTCATCCAAATGTGTCTGAAAAAGAAGTCAAAGCGCTCTCCATCTGGATGAGTTTAAAAGCCGGTATTGTCGATCTTCCGTACGGCGGAGGTAAGGGCGGTATTGTATGTGATCCGAGGGAAATGTCCTTCCGTGAACTGGAAGGAGTCAGCCGCGGATACGTCCGGGCGATCAGCCAGATCGTAGGCCCGACGAAAGATATTCCCGCTCCCGATGTATTTACCAATTCACAGATTATGGCGTGGATGATGGATGAATACAGCCGCATTGATGAATTTAACAACCCGGGTTTCATTACAGGTAAACCACTGGTGCTCGGTGGTTCCCACGGAAGGGAAACCGCGACAGCGAAGGGCGTAACCATCTGCATTGAAGAAGCCGCCAAGAAAAAAGGCATCAATGTCGAAGGCGCAAGAGTCGTCGTTCAAGGCTTTGGTAATGCCGGAAGCTTCCTTGCGAAATTCATGCATGATAAAGGTGCTAAAGTGGTCGGAATATCGGATGCCTACGGAGGGCTTCACGATCCGGATGGTCTTGACATTGACTATCTTCTGGACCGTCGTGACAGCTTCGGCACAGTGACCAACCTGTTCAACAATACAATTACGAATGAAGAACTGCTGGAGCTTGACTGTGATATTCTTGTTCCCGCAGCTATTGAAAACCAGATTACAGAAGATAACGCCTATAACGTGAAAGCGAACATTGTCGTAGAGGCAGCGAACGGGCCAACGACACTCGAAGCAACGAGAATTCTTTCTGAGCGCGGCATCCTTCTTGTGCCGGATGTACTGGCTTCTTCCGGGGGCGTAACCGTTTCCTACTTTGAGTGGGTACAGAACAACCAGGGATATTACTGGACAGAAGAAGAAGTGGAAGAGAAGCTTCATAAAGTCATCGTCAAAGGTTTTGACAATGTCTACCGTACATCAGAAACAAGGCGCGTGGATATGAGACTGGCCGCCTATATGGTCGGGGTCAGAAAAATGGCAGAAGCATCCCGTTTCCGTGGATGGATATAACTTGATTCTATAAATGGAATCTCCTATCATGATGATGGTAGGAGATTCATTTTTTTGAAATGAACGGAAGAACGTTGTTGGAAAGAGGAGTGTTATACGTGCATCAACAAGAAAAAGCCATCATCATCGGCGGCGGTCCCTGTGGGATGAGTGCAGCTATTGAACTTCAGAAGGCTGGTATTGAACCGTTAATCATTGAAAAAGGGAATATTGTAAATTCTATTTATCATTACCCGACCCATCAAACTTTCTTCAGCTCCAGTGAAAAACTGGAAATTGGTGAAATTCCTTTTATTTCTGAAAGGCAGAAACCGGTGCGTAATGAGGCGCTTGCTTATTACCGTGCGGTGGCGGAGAGAGAGAACCTGCGGGTGCATACGTACGAAAAGGTTCAAAAGGTTGAAAGAGAAACTAGCGGGTTCATCATCCATACAGAAAAATCATCGGGTGAACAATCATCGTATGCAGCGGACCAGGTAATCGTTGCGACAGGCTATTATGATCAGCCGAACTTCATGGGTGTCCAGGGGGAGGAGCTTCCTAAAGTGATGCACTACTTCAAAGAGGGCCATCCCTATTACAACAAGAATGTCGTCATCATCGGTGGAAAAAACTCGGCAGCGGATGCTGCTTTGGAACTGGAAAAATCAGGTGCTCGGGTAACCGTTCTGTATCGTGGTGAAGATTATTCGAAAAGTATCAAGCCATGGATTCTCCCTCAGTTTGAAGCCCTTGTGAGAAAAGGAATCGTTACCATGGAATTTTGTGCCGACGTAAAAGAGATTACTCAGGATGCCGTCCGATATGAATGCAATGGGGAAGAAAAAAGTGTGGCGAACGACTTTGTCTTTGCAATGACGGGCTATCAACCTGACCACAGCTTCCTGACGAAAATGGGCGTGGAGATAAACGAGGAAACCGGGCGTCCATCCTTTAATGAGGACACAATGGAAACGAATGTTCCAGGCATTTATATTGCCGGTGTCATCGCTGCCGGATATAACAACAATGAAATCTTTATTGAAAACGGACGCCACCACGGCGGGAAAATCGCTGCTTCCATCGCACCGGAATCAAAAGCGTAAAAAAACGTTCAGGCACCCGCCTGAACGTTTTTTTTCAGCTGAACATATGCTCGAGTTCTGTCATATTCGCCGTCATCTCCAGAGCCACCATTAACTTGATGCGGGCTTTTGGACCTGTCAGGCCGTTTGCGAAGATGATGCCCATATTTCTAAGCTGTCGTCCGCCTCCGGGATAGCCGTAAGTGTCCTGGACGATTCCCTGATAGCAGCGGGAAACAAGGACAACGGGAATGCCTTCCTTAATTGTTCTTTCCAGTGCTTCCATCGTTTCAGGAGGGAGGTTACCCTGTCCGAGTGCTTCAATGATCAGCCCGTCCACACGGCTTTCGCGTACCGCATCGATTAAATCGCCGTCCATCCCTGCGTATGCTTTAATCAAAGACACACGTTTGCCTATGTTTTGGATCGGATAGGAGTCATGCCGGGTCATCTTATGGTGGAAAAAGACATCTGATTTTGTCGTAATTCCGATAGGCCCGTATTGAGGGCTCTGGAAAGTCGCAACATTGCTTGTGCTCGTCTTCGTTACATTTTTGGCTGTGTGGATTTCGTCATTCATAACGACGAGCACACCTTTGTCCTGGGCTTCATCACAGCTCGCCACCTTTATGGCACTTAGCAGGTTGTAGAGCCCGTCCGCTCCTATTTCATTACTTGAACGCATCGCTCCTGTTACGACGACGGGTTTTCTTGTTTGTAAGAACAAATCCAGGAAGTAGGCTGTCTCCTCCAATGTGTCTGTTCCGTGAGTGATTACGACGCCATCATAATTTCGTCTGGCCATTTTTTCATGGATATAGCGGCCGAGTTTCAACATATGGTCGGGACGGATGTGCGGGGAAGGAAGATAGAATAGAATATCATCCTCAATTTCCACCTGTCCTTGAAGAACTGTTGTGATTTCCTCCAGCGGATGGCGGGAGGAGGTATTGACTTCACCGGTTTCCTTATCTTCTTTCATTGAGATGGTTCCACCTGTATGTATGATTAAAATGCGCTTCATGAATCATCCACCAACTTTCTATATCGATAGTTCCTTTTCTTTATTCTTCATGATACGATGAATCTTAGTTGAAAGAAAGAGAGAGGGTTGATTACCTTGGCCATATTGACCGCTGCCATATCACCTGCTGTGGCCATCATGACATTCATATACTTAAGCAAGCGTATAGAACTTGAGCCTCTCCCTCTTATTATACGGATGTTTGTTATCGGCGTCATTATGGTTTTTCCCATCATGTTTATCCAGTATGCCTTTGAGACGGAACAGGTCATTACAAACCAGTTATTTGTATCCTTCTTCCTTGCAGGTCTCCTGGAGGAATTTTTCAAATGGTTTTTTCTATTATTTGTCGCCTACAGACATTCTCATTTCGATCACCACTATGATGGCATCATTTACGGTGGAGCGGTCAGTCTCGGGTTCGCGACGATCGAAAATGTTCTTTTCCTTTTTAATAAAGGGATTGAAATTGCGATGCTCCGGGCGGTCTTTCCTGTTTCTTCCCATGCCCTGTTCGGCATCATCATGGGGTATTATATGGGTAAGGCGAAGTTTACAACGGTCCATATCCGAAAGTCTCTGGCCTGTGCGCTTATCATCCCTGTTGTATTACATACGATTTATGATTACATCATCACGATTCAGACGGATACGTGGGCGTATTGGATCACCCCGTTTATGGTCGGTTTATGGATAGTCGGAATTCGAAAAATCAGACTCGCCAACGATCATCATGAATCCATCTATCATAGAAATCAAGAGACACCCTGATGAGGGTGTTTTTTTACTGCCATTCACCTGTTTTTCAATCAAAAAATTACCTGCAGGCGTTTTTACAGAAATCCATTTCATCGAGTACAGATGACGGGAATGTATAAAGTCCGGCGTAAGTAAAAAACTACTTCCATAACTAAATTATTGCGTCAGGGGTGTATGGTGGATGTTATGGAAGAAAACAATGGTCGTTACTGCAGGTCTGGTCCTGCTGATATTCCCAATAGCAGATGGCACATGGAGCAAACCGGTTCATGGATTTTCCAGTCAGGTCATCCAGCAGGGGGCAACAGGCGATGATGTCATTGAACTGCAGGCAAGGCTTCAGTATCTCGGCTTTTATAATGGCGATATTGATGGTGTGTTCGGCTGGGGGACTTATTGGGGGCTTCGGAATTTCCAGTATGAATTTGGATTGGACATCGATGGCCTGGCCGGTCAGGAAGTGAAGGATAAGCTTGTCAAAGCCAGTAATTACGATGAAGGATATGTGAAAAAACAGATCCAGGAAGGCAAAGACTTCACCCATTATGGCGGCGTTCCAAAAAGCCAGCAGACGAAGCAGCCTTCCGGTCAATCTCCTCCATCTTCAAAACAGCCGGAAAGCCAGGGAGGGGACCAGGGCGGGGGACAGCCGGATGAGCCGACAGCTGTCAACGTTCCGAGCGGATATTCACAAAATGATATTCAGCTTATGGCGAATGCCGTCTATGGCGAGGCCAGGGGGGAACCTTATGTAGGTCAGGTGGCTGTTGCGGCTGTCATATTGAACAGAGTTCAGAGTGCTTCGTTCCCGAATACAGCATCGGGGGTCATATTTGAACCTCGGGCATTCACAGCCGTGGCAGACGGTCAGATCTGGCTCGAGCCGAACGATCAGGCCAAGGAGGCGGTCATGGATGCCATCAATGGATGGGATCCATCCGGACAGGCGTTGTACTACTTTAATCCAAATACCGCCACTTCAGACTGGATTTGGACAAGACCTCAAATCAAGCAGATTGGAAAACATATCTTTTGTAAATAGGAGGTGCGAGTATGATCAGGTGGTCTTTTATTGTTGTCTTAAGTATTGCCGCTGTCGGTCTGGGCGTATGGGGGTATCAGGAGAATCAGGATAAAAATGCGGTTCTTATTCAAGCGGAAAACAGTTATCAACGCGCTTTTCATGACCTTACGTTTAACATCGATCTCCTTCATGACAAGATCGGCTCCAGCCTGGCTATGAATTCCAAGCAGAGTCTTTCCCCGCAGCTCGCGGACATATGGAAAATTTCTTCTGAAGCTAATTCGGATGTCGGGCAGCTGCCCCTGACGCTGCTTCCGTTTAGCAAGACAGAAGAATTTCTCTACGACGTTGGTGATTTTGCCTACCTCACAGCGGTGAGGGACTTGGAGAAAAAACCGCTGAGTGATGAAGAGGTTAAACTGCTGGAAGAACTGCACGAAAAGTCAGGGGAGATTGAAAGCGAACTGAGGAAAGTGCAGAATGTAGTGTTGAGTGACAACCTTCGCTGGATGGATGTGGAGCTGGCGCTGGCCACGAATGATGAAGCCGGTGATAATACGATTGTCAATGGTTTTAAAACAGTTGAAAAATCGATGGACAGCTTTGAAAGCTCTGTTACAGAGGTCGGGTTTGGAAGTTCCGGGCCTGAGAAAAATTACCGCAATCTTCAAGGAGAAAACCTGACCAAGGAAGAAGCGAAGAAAACAGCTTCCCAATGGCTTGAAAAAGTGGATACCGAGAAGCTTACGCTGACGAAATCAGGAAAAGGAGCAGATGTTCCTACTTATACAGCCTCCTTCCAGGAAGGAGATAAAAACGGGTATATCGACCTTACTGAAAAAGGTGGACACCCGTTGACTATGATGATCAGCCGGGACGTCAATGATCCTGAAATAAGTCTGTATGAGGCTTCTGAGAAGGCCAAGGAGTTTGTCAGCGGATTGGATATTGACAATCTTGAACTTGTAGAAAGCAACCAGTATGACAAAATGGGTGTCTTCCGCTTCCTTTATACGAAAAACGATGTCCGCTTTTTCCCGGATGCCGTCGTTGTTAAAGTTGCCTTGGATAATGGCGAGGTCCTGGGGCTGTCGGCCAGAGATTATTACGATTATCATAAGGACCAGGATTTGAATGAGCCGGAAATTACACTGGAAGAAGCACGCTCCAAAGTGAATCCGAACGTGGATGTCCAGGAACATCATTTGTCTGTGATTGAAAATGATTTGAAGGAACAGGTGCTGTGTTATGAATTTCTAACTACGATGGAAAATACAACCTACCGTATATTCATAAATGCATCCACAGGAGAAGAAGAAAAGGTCGAAACGTTGAAGAAAGCAGAAATGAAATTCAATCAGGAAATTTAATAGAAAAAAGACACTTTCCAACAGGAGGGTGTCTTTTTTCTTAAAACTTTGTGCCTATATTCTTCCTTTTTCTTCTTTATAATGAGATAATTCCCTTAACTGATTCATGTCAAGGGAGGGGTTTAAATGGAGATTTTTCCTATAGGAACATCCGTCATCTTGGAGGTTCCGGACGGACATTCAAAAGATGTGCCCGATAAGTACAGGTGCAGACTCGTGGATATTGAACAGGAGCGGATATACATTGATTATCCCATCCATACGGAAACAGGAAAAACAGGTTTCTTTTATGAAGGGACGCTGTTTCATGCGAGTTTTGTGGGAGAAGATGATTGCGTGTACTGGTTTAAAACAGAAGTGTTGACGCGGAAAATCAAAAACATACCGGTCATTGTCCTTTCTTTTCCGGGGGTGAATGATCTTGTGCGTATTCAACGGCGCCGTTACGTGCGGGTGGATGCAGCCGTGGATGTAGCCGCGCGCTCTTCTGATTATTCCTTCACGACCGTAACCAGTGACATCAGTGGTGGGGGGATGATGTTTACGAAGCCTCCGCATCATGACATTCAACAAGGGGATGGGATGGACTTCACCATTGTGCTTCCTATGAATGCCGGAGATTATTTTTATCTCTTGGCAGCAGGTTCGGTTGTCCGGGTGGTCCCGGCTACTTCCAGCCAAACGGCCCGTATATCGGTAGAGTTTACGGATATAGAGGAAAGAGACCGCCAGCAGATCATCCGCTACTGCTTTGAACAACAGATGAAGTGGCGGGCTAAAGCGCTGAATTAGCTTTTTAAATAGATTTTCTCCCTGGGATTGTGTTATTCTGAACAATGGTAAAAGTAGTCATTACAAGGGTAGGATCGGTTTCCACCCTGTAGTCAGGACAGATGGAGGAAATAGAACGTATGATGAACACAATCACGATTGCAATTGACGGTCCAGCGGCTGCCGGAAAGAGTACAGTAGCAAAAAAAGTCGCAGAAAAACTTTCATTTATCTACGTGGATACAGGAGCTATGTACCGTGCTCTGACATGGAAAGCCATCGAGGAAAATGTCTCGCTTGAGGATGAGGACGCTCTTTTTTCCCTTTTAAACAGAACGGATTTGAACCTTGTCCAGTCGGATGAGGGCCAGCGTGTCCTCGTAGATAAGAGTGATGTATCTGAGCGCATCCGCACGGCAGAAGTGACCAACCAGGTATCTATTACAGCAAAACACAGGAAAGTGCGGGAGGAAATGGTACGCCGTCAGCAGGAATTGGTTAAGGACAAAGGTGTTGTGATGGACGGTCGTGATATCGGAACCCATGTGCTGCCGGATGCGGAAGTGAAAATCTTCATGATCGCATCTGTCAACGAAAGAGCGGAGCGCCGCCATAAGGAAAATGTGGAAAAAGGATATCCCTCAAACCTTGAGGAATTAAAAGAAGAAATCCGCCGCCGTGATGAGCTGGATTCCAACCGTGCTGTATCCCCGCTCCTCAAAGCGGATGACGCCGTTGAAGTGGATACCACATCGATGAACATTGAAGAAGTCGTCGGCCGTATCCTGGAAATCGTGAAACAGAAAAGTCCAAAGGGGGAATAACGATGAGCCTCTATAAAATTGGTAAGCTGCTCTGCAGTGTCATTTTCTATCCCCTGTACCGGATTAAGGTTGTAGGGAAGGAAAATATTCCGGCAGATGGACCGGTTATTATCTGTTCCAATCATATTTCGAATGTAGACCCGCCTGTGGTTGGAATTACCAGCAGCCGGAATATTTACTTCCTCGCCAAAGAAGAGTTGTTTAAAAACCCTTTGATTGGGGGAATATTGAAAAAAGTCCACGCGTTCCCAATTAAACGCGGGATGAGAGACAGAAATGCTCTCCGCAAGGGTCTGGATATTCTTAAAGAAGGTCACGCCCTTGGGCTGTTCCCTGAAGGGACAAGACAGAAGAGCGGGGAAATCGGTCAGGGACTTGCCGGTGCCGGGTTCTTCGCCCTTCGATCTGAAGCTGCGATTGTTCCGTGTGCTATCATCGGACCTTATCAAAAGTTTAAGCGTCTGAAGGTCGTTTATGGAGAACCGATAGACATGTCGGAATACCGTGAACAGAAAGCGTCGGCCCAGGTCGTAACAGACCGGATCATGGAAGAAATCAGACAATTGCATAAAATTCATGAATGATATGGCGTAATCACTTGACAAAATGCTCTAAATATTAGAAGTTAGACAAAAGGGCATTTCTGTATTATTAGGTTGTGTCGGAAATTGAAGGAGGTAGCTTGGTATGGATGAAATGAATCAGGAAGTATCAGGAATGAAAGAATTCTCTGCAGGGGACATCGTGACTGGTAAGGTCGTGAAAATCGAAGAAAAACAAGTCCTTGTAGATGTTGGATATAAAGTCGAGGGGATTGTACCCATCAGTGAATTATCCAGCCTTCATGTTGAAAAAGCATCAGACGCAGTTAATGAAGGGGACGAACTGACCCTGCAGGTGAAAAAAGTGGAAGACGATGAAATCGTACTTTCCAAGCGCGCTGTAGACGCCGATAAGGCGTGGCAGGATCTTGAGGCTAAATTCGAAAGTGGAGAAATCTTCGAAGCAGAAGTCAAGGACGTTGTAAAAGGCGGTCTTGTTGTAGATATCGGTCTTCGTGGATTTATTCCAGCTTCTCTCGTTGAAACGTATTATGTGGAAGATTTTGAAGACTACAAAGGGAAAACACTTTCTCTTAAAGTGGTTGAGCTTGATCGGGAGCAGAACCGTGTCATTCTTTCTCACCGTGCGGTCGTGGAAGAAGAGGAATCAGCCAAGAAGCAGGAAGTTCTTCAATCCCTTGAGGAAGGACAGGTCATCGAAGGTACAGTACAGCGCCTTACTGACTTTGGCGCGTTTGTAAACCTCGGAGGTATTGACGGTCTTGTACATATCTCCCAGCTTTCCCACCAGCATGTGGAGAAAGCGGCAGATGTGGTTGAAGAAGGCCAGTCCGTGAAGGTTAAAGTGCTTTCTGTTGACCGCGACAATGAAAGAATTTCTCTTTCCCTCAAAGCTACACAGCCGGGACCTTGGCACGATATCCAGAATAAGGTGAACTCCGGAGAAACTCTTGAAGGTACGGTACGCCGCCTTGTAAGCTTCGGTGCTTTTGTGGAAGTTTTCCCTGGAGTCGAAGGTCTTGTGCATATCTCTCAAATTTCCAACCGCCATATCGGGACGCCGGATGAGGTGCTCGAAGAAGGCCAGACTGTTCAAGTGAAAGTTCTGGATGTGGATGAAGGGGCGAAACGCCTGTCTCTAAGCATGAAAGAACTGGAGCGTGATGAAACGCGCGCGGATATTGAACAATATGAAAGAGAAGAAGACAATTCCGGCTTTTCTCTAAGCGATATGATTGGTGACAAGCTGGATAAATACAAAAAATAAATCGTACGTGGTGATGGATATGAGTAGATCAAAAAGAAAAATTGATCATATCCGCCATGCTTTAGGTCATGAACGGGCGCCTTATAACCATTTTGATGATATGAAAATCATTCATCAAAGCCTGGCCCGTTTGGATTTCAATCAAATCACGTTAACGGCAGAAGCGGGGGAACTTAAATTAAGTTCCCCTCTTTTTGTTAATGCCATGACCGGTGGAGGCGGAGAAAAGACAAGAGAAATCAATCGCGATCTTGCTATTGCAGCAAGGGAAACCGGTATAGGAATGGCTGTCGGCTCCCAGATGTCTGCAATCAAAAGACCGGAAGAACGATCAACCTATGAAGTCGTAAGAGAAATGAACCCGGATGGGGTGGTATTCGCCAATGTGGGCAGTGAGGCATCATTGCAGCAGGCGGAAGAAGCTGCCAGTATGATTGACGCGAATGCGCTGCAGATCCACATCAATACCCTGCAGGAATTAATCATGCCGGAAGGGGACAGGGACTTTACTGCCCGGATGACGAACATCCAGAAAATCGCACACGGGATGGATCTCCCTGTGGTCGTCAAGGAAGTCGGCTACGGCATGTCGGTGGAAACGGCACAAACGCTATACGATATCGGCGTGCGTTACATAGATGTCGGCGGCCGGGGGGGAACCAACTTCTCACGAGTGGAAAACCTCCGGAGGGAAAAGCCTTTTTCTTCCTTTAATAACTGGGGGATACCTACACCAGCCTCTATTCTTGAGGCGCGCAGCAGCCAGAACATGCACATATTCGCTTCAGGAGGCATCAGACACGGACTGGATGGGGCGAAAGCTATGGTTCTTGGAGCCTGCGGATTCGGGATGGCTGGTTCTTTGTTAAAAGTTCTTCTAGAGGAAGGCAGGGAAGCTTTAATCGATGAAATCCATCATATCCACCAGGAATTGAAGATGGCTATGATGCTTTTAAACGCCTCCAGCCCTGAAGAACTTCCTGATAAGCCTTTTGTTCTGACAGGAGAAACAAAAGCGTGGCAGGAGCAGAGGATAACGAATGGCCGCTGGTAATCTCTCGGGCTGCCGGAATTATGACGGCAGCCGTGTTTTTATCAATCCTCTTTTGTTAGAGGTGATGGGAACGAAGACTTATCTTGAAAAAGCTTTCTATAAGGTATACTTCCTGTATCAGAAGTCTGTCCGTATATCTTAAACCTGTTCCATCCTTGAAAAAAGCAGATGACCGCGGGCTTACCCGCGGGAAAGACCTATGACAGTGAAGTCATAGGTCTTTTTTTATGTGCTCCATGTTTAAAGCTGTCCAAAACCTTCCATAATGACAGTGAAGGAGTTGGAAAGTATGGCGGTTTACTGGTATGCCTGGGTGCTTGTCATCTGTGCCTGGTTTTTTATGAAACACACCCGAACAAGAACAGCCTTGCTGTTCTTTCTTTTCATCCTTATGTGTACATACAGCTGGAGTATCATTTCCCCATCCGCCTACCTTTATGCCCACCTCGCCCTTCTTATCCTATTTGGTCTATATCTCATATATTTTTACAAAAGGCCGCTGGTGGTTTATTTATGGTTGTTTTTCTTAAGCATTGGTTATGCGTCCGCCAGCCTTTTTATCATCATTCATCCGGTTTGGATGCACCTGCCTGGATTTTCGATAGGGTTTGTCGTGGTCCTGCTTTTGAGGATGATTGTGACTGATTTGAGAGGAGTGGCTGGTCTCTGGTTGTTGATCAACGGCTCAGGTATGACCCTCACCTATGTTGTCCTCCGTTTCTATGGGAAGGAAGGGGTGGTAACGGCCCAGCCGATGCTTGTTTTTGTTCTGAAAGGGTTGTTATTTCTTCTTTTTGTGCATGGTTTACGTGCATTGAAGAAAAATAATGCAGGAGCAGGAAAAAGTAAACATAAGGGAGACGCATATGCATGAATGAATATACATATCCCATTTTGTTTGGGATTATCGCAGGAACCGTTTTGAGGGTGTTTATGATGCGGACGGATTACCGTCAGTATCCGACCTATCTGCATGGAAAGATCATCCATTTGTCTTTGGGGTTTATTGCCGCTGCTCTCGGGACCATTGCCATTCCATCTATTATGGAAAAGGAATTCACAGCTGTTACTTTTCTGACGCTGGCTGCGTCCCAGTTCAGAGAGGTGCGGAACATGGAGAGAAATACACTGGCTGAAATGGACAGCTATGAACTCGTACCTCGTGGGAACACGTATATCGAAGGGATTGCTGTAGCCTTTGAAAGCCGGAATTATCTGGTGATCTTTACATCTTTCATCGTAACGCTCTGCTACCTTGCAGTGAATATGTGGGCCGCTCTCGGGGCGGCAGCGGCCTGTTTTGTATTGTCCTCCATCTTAATGAGTGGCTCTAAACTGGGCGATATCGTAACGATTGAACAGAGGGAGCTCACGTTCGATGGGGCTGGTCTTTACGTAGATAACATTTATATTATGAATATTGGTCTCCCTGAACGGCAGGATGAAATTCTGAGGTATGGGATGGGGTTTATCCTGACGCCTAAATCTTTTAATATCCGTTCTACGATTGCCAACCTCGGCCAGCGGCAGGCAATTCTTCATGATGTGTCTGTAACGCTCGGGGTCTTCCGTGATTCCGGGACTCCGGCTCTTGTGCCACTCATTAAGCGTGACTTGAATGATGGACGGATCGGTGTATTCATCCTCCCCCAGGAGAAGGATCCCGCCCGTGCCAGAGAAGTCATAGCCAATGTACCGGTGCTGGAAAATGCGATACAAAAACCAGGGAAACGGAGTGGGTGATAGCAAATGAAAATGGAAAAAGCGATCCTCGCCTCCATTACGACACTGGATAATAAAGTCCAGGGAAGTGCTGCTGTTTTCAAGTGTGAAACAAAAGAGGAGATGGAGGCGGTGGCCGCTAATTTGGAAGCCATCTTAGATGGAATCGCCCACCGGTTGAGTGACCAGCTCTATATTATTGTCAAGCACTGAACGTTGAAGAAAGAATTGTTTCTTTTCCTAAAGTCTGCTAAGATAAAAAAGTTAATGGCTTGCTGCTGTTCTTCGGGTGATGGGCGGAAACCATCAAGCCGTAGGGGAGCAGTCTTTTTTTGCTTTTCACTGCTGTTGAAACATGAAATAATGAAAATAGAATGAAGAAAGGATGATCCTTTCATGAGAAAATCAGTAATTGCAATCGTAGGAAGACCGAATGTCGGTAAATCAACAATATTCAACCGGCTGGTTGGAGAAAGAATATCTATTGTAGAAGACACGCCGGGGGTAACCAGAGACCGGATTTATGCAGAAGCCGAATGGCTCACCTCCACCTTTAATGTCATTGATACAGGTGGCATTGAAATCGGGGACGAGCCTCTTCTTGTGCAGATGCGTGCTCAGGCACAGGTGGCTATAGATGAAGCGGATGTCATCGTTTTCATGGTCAATGGCCGTGACGGCATTACCGGAGCCGATGAAGAGGTGGCAAAACTGCTCTTCAAATCCAATAAGCCTGTCGTACTGGCTGTAAATAAAGTGGATAACCCGCAGATGAGGGAGAATATCTACGAGTTTTATTCCCTGGGATTCGGTGAACCTTTCCCGATTTCCGGCACACATGGCCTGGGCCTTGGGGATCTGCTTGATGAAGTGGTTAAACACTTCCCTGAACGGATCGAGGAGGAAATCGATGATGATACTATCCGGTTCAGCTTGATTGGACGACCGAATGTCGGAAAATCTTCGCTTGTAAACAGCCTGCTCGGTCAAGAGCGTGTGATTGTCAGCGATATAGCCGGAACGACAAGGGATGCGGTTGATTCACCATTTACGAAAGACGGTCGTGACTATGTCATCATCGATACCGCGGGAATGCGTAAGCGAGGAAAAGTGTATGAATCTACAGAGAAATACAGCATTCTCCGTGCATTGAAAGCGATTGAGCGTTCCGACGTTGTTTTAACGTTGATTGATGCAGATACCGGGATCCAGGAACAGGATAAGAAAATTGCCGGATATGCCCATGAAGCCGGTAAGGCGGTCGTTATTGTCGTGAATAAATGGGACACGCTGGATACTGATGAAAAAACGATGAAGGAATTCGAAGATAAAGTCCGGGATAACTTCCGATTCCTTGATTATGCACCGATTGTCTATCTGTCTGCCAAGACGAAAAAACGCATTCATACCCTGCTTCCAAGAGTGTTGGAAGTCAGCGAAAATCATGCCAAACGGGTGCAGACCAACGTGTTGAATGAAGTCATCATGGATGCTCTGGCTATGAATCCTTCTCCTTCCATTAAAGGACAGAAGCTGAAAATCTTCTATGCTGCCCAGGTATCCGTGAAACCACCAAGCTTTGTGGTTTTTGTGAATGAACCTGAACTTATGCACTTCACGTACGAACGATTCCTGGAAAATCGGATCCGGGAAGCATTTGGATTTGAAGGAACTCCTATTAAAATCTTTGCAAGAAAACGGAGTTAAGCTGTAGGAAGGGAGTCGATACTGTGGAAAAGATAGCGGTTTTAGGTGCGGGAAGCTGGGGGACGGCCCTGGCTCTCGTTCTCGCTGATAATGGCCATGATGTCCATTTGTGGGCACATCGGAAAAGTCTGGCTGAAGAGATCAGCCGCACACATACAAACGAAAAATACCTGGAAGGTGTAGCACTTCCTGAACAGCTCCAGGCCACACATGAAATGGCTGAAGCCGTTCGAGGGGCCGGCCATATCCTATTGGCTGTTCCGACGAAAGCCATAAGGGAGGTCTGCACCCAGCTGAAGGATCTTCTACAGGATAAAGTCATCCTCACTCACGCAGCGAAAGGGATTGAACCCGGAACTTACAAACGGGTATCTGAAATCATAGCTGAAGAAATTCCAAAAGAAAGTTATGAAGATATTGTTGTGTTGTCAGGGCCGAGTCATGCAGAGGAAGTCAGCCGCCGGCAGCCGACGACGGTAACGGTATCGGCTGCCGATCTAACCGTGGCCGAAAAAGTGCAGGATATCTTTATCAACCATAATTTCCGTGTATATACCTCCCCGGATCTTGTCGGGGTGGAGCTTGGTGGAGCCTTGAAGAACATCATTGCCTTAGGAGCGGGGATTTCCGATGGTCTGGGTTATGGAGATAATGCCAAGGCGGCGCTTATCACGAGAGGCCTTGCTGAAATCGCACGTCTGGGTACATCCATGGGAGCGAATCCCCTGACGTTTTCAGGCTTGACTGGAATCGGTGACCTGATTGTTACATGTACAAGTTCACACAGTAGAAACTGGCGTGCCGGGTATAAGCTTGGTCAGGGCAGCGGACTTGAACAGGTGCTTGAAGATATGGGGATGGTTGTGGAAGGGGTTCGCACAGCCAAGGCGGCCTATCAACTCGCCTCCGATCAGAATGTCGACATGCCCATCACCACAGGAATCTACCAGATTTTGTTTGAGAACAAGGGTCCGCGTGATGTCGTGGATCAATTAATGACACGGATCCGCAGGCATGAAATGGAGGATTTGACAAATATCCTTGACCAGCA
Organism: Halobacillus sp. AWH4_228; assembly: GCF_056158365.1. NCBI lineage: Bacteria > Bacillati > Bacillota > Bacilli > Caryophanales > Bacillaceae > Halobacillus > Halobacillus sp. AWH4_228. The sequence continues at coordinate 1,999,146 of NZ_JBSWTE010000001.1, forward strand.
GTTGAAAGACTGACACATCATGACCTCTGTGCATATACTACACAGAACCTAATGCACGAGGAGGTCAATTGTTCATGAGTGATTTTCAAAAGAGTATTTTTGATCACCTGAAGAAAAAAGCAAACATCGATGCTCAGGATGTATTCAAGGTCGCTGATAAGGTCCAGCACGCAGACTTTTCGGACGAAAAAACGGTGCGGGGGCTGGTCCGGCAGTTGTCAGCGGTCGCCGGCAAAAACATATCCAAGCAGAAGGAAGACAAAATCGTTGAAGCCGTTATTAGTCAGAATATGCCTCTGGATATGAATACGTTAGGTAAATTCTTGAAATAATTGCGAACTGGTGGGCGCCTGAGGAGGCGGTCTTTCCATCGTATGCATAAGATATCACGCAGCAATCATTACACATGAGCTGGTCAGGGAATTGTTTAGTCACCCGGGGTGGGAGCACCCCGGTTTTTTTATGTATCCGTTTACGAACAGGATATGGTATAATGTCAAAAGTCGAATGTACACCAAAGGAGGGCCATTTATGTCTGAATCCATGCTGAATATGTACATATCCTTTGCTGGAATCATCTCCTTATTCCTTGCTATTGGTCTCATCTATTTAAGCAGATTTAAATTAAAGGGCATTTTTTCAGCCGTTACCGCCGTGTTTGCCTACCTGTTTATGATCGTGGGCGGCTTGATTATTTTTTACATTGTACTCAGCGGCCCAACCGCTTAACGAAGGAGGAAACAGCATGAAGATTTTTCACTACTCAGGGCTGCTCATTCTTCTTTTCCTGTTAACCGGGTGCTTATATCCTCAAGAAAGACTTCAGAAAAACCAGGTTCCCAACGATCAGCAGCTGAACATGGTACAGGACGCTGTCGATACTTATCAGGAAAGAACAGACGGGCTTCTTCCTATTAAGACGAAAGATCAGGATACACCGCTTTTTCAAAAATATCCTATTGAGTTCAGCAAGCTGAAGGAAATGAACATTCTTGGAGAACTCCCGGGGACATCTTTTGAGAACGGGGGCCATTACCAGTATGTCATTATTCATCCGGAAACGGATCCGACTGTGAAAGTGCTGGACCTGCGGACGACAGAAGAAGTCAGGTCACTCCAGGTGAAAGTCAAATTCTATACGGATAACAACCGCTATCCTCCTTTAGGAGATTTCGTGTCCCAAGGGGTGTACAAGCTGGATTATGAGAAGATCGGAATGGATGAGCCGCCAATGGTGGACAGTCCATATTCTGATCAACGTCTTCCGGTTTACCTGGATGAGCAGGGACAGGTCTATATCGATTACCGGAAAGACCTCTATGCGTATCTTCGATCAGAGGACCATGCGTATGAGGCAGGAGAGGACATTCGTTTTCTTCTGACGGATTATACCCCGATTGTGCCTGCCTATTCAACGGCCTATACGGTGGAAGAGGGAGAGCCGGTATTTTTAACCGCCCCGTCATCTTCCTGATTGAACCGTTCCCCCTGTGGGAGCGGTTTTTTTATGTCTTTCTCTTTCACGTTCCTTTCCCAGGCTGAGGTGCTTGTGCCGCTTGATTATAGATTTCTGGCATATTCACCTGGGACAACGTCATAGAATCAGAGTGTCTAGGCTTGTATGGTGGTGAAATTACATTTGGGAGGGGATCCTTTGGAAAAGGTTGATATCTTCAGTGATATTTCCAAACGGACAAATGGAGATATTTATTTAGGTGTTGTCGGTGCTGTACGCACGGGTAAGTCAACATTTATAAAGAAATTTATGGAGCTTGTTGTACTGCCCAACATGGATGAGGAATCTGACAGGGAACGTGCTTTGGATGAACTGCCACAGAGTGCAGCTGGAAAAACGATTATGACCACCGAGCCTAAATTCGTCCCTAACCAAGCGGCTAATATTACAATAGATGACCATCTGGATATCAGAGTCCGAATGGTGGACTGTGTGGGTTATGCTGTTAACGGGGCTGTCGGCTATGAAGATGAACACGGGCCGAGGATGATTCACACGCCGTGGTATGAGGAGGCCATCCCGTTTCATGAAGCAGCTGAAATAGGGACACAGAAAGTGATCCAGGAGCACTCCACGATTGGAATTGTAGTCACGACAGACGGGACGATAGGCGAAATACCAAGGCAGGATTATGTGGAGGCCGAGGAGAAAATTGTTGAAGAACTGAGAGAGGTTGGAAAACCTTTTATTATGATCATCAATTCCGCCCAGCCCCATCATCCGAACACCGAACATCTCCGGGAGTCCCTTGCGGAGAAATATGATATCCCGTGCCTGGCTCTTTCTGTAGAGAGTATGAGAGAACAGGATGTTCAGAGTGTCCTTCGGGAAGCGCTGTTTGAATTTCCGGTCCTTGAGGTGAATGTGAACCTGCCGAGCTGGGTGATGGTGCTTGACTCCAGGCACTGGTTGAGAGCGAACCTGCAGGCGGCGATCGAAGATACTGTCAAAGACATCAAGCGTCTCCGGGATGTCGACGATGTCGTAGGCAGCTTCGATCAGTATGAGTATATAACAGGGGCTCATATTTCGGGCATGGATCTTGGTGAAGGGATCGCTGAAATTGACCTGCAGGCACCGGAGCACTTATATGATCATGTCCTGAAGGAAATTGTAGGTGAAGAAATCCGGGGCAGGGATCACCTGTTGGAAATCATGCAGGATTTCTCCTATGCAAAACGCGAATATGATCAAGTGGCTGATGCCCTGCAAATGGTAAAGCAGACCGGTTATGGGATTGCAGCTCCTTCTCTTGAAGATATGAAGCTGGATGAGCCGGAAATTATCAGACAAGGATCGAGGTTTGGTGTGCGTCTCAAGGCGGTTGCCCCTTCCATTCATATGGTTAAAGTGGATGTGCAGTCTGAATTTTCGCCGATTATCGGAACAGAGAAACAGAGTGAAGAGCTCGTCCGATATTTAATGCAGGACTTTGAAGATGACCCGCTTTCCATTTGGAATTCTGACATTTTCGGGCGTTCCCTGAGTTCTATTGTCAGAGAAGGTATCCAGGCGAAACTGGCATTAATGCCTGAAAATGCCCGCTACAAGCTTCAGGAAACACTGGAACGGATTATCAATGAAGGTTCAGGCGGTATGATCGCAATCATTCTGTAACGGCTCTTATTAAGAGCCGTTTTTATTTTTATTATGGCTTTTGATCTGCATCCTTGGGTTTTTATCAGAAAAAGCAGCTGGAAGAACGTTGGTACCTGATCTAAAGGCATACATAAGGATGGTATTCCGGATTGCTCCTTGCAATCCGGGAGGCGCTTTCAAATGGGGTGAAATGTGAAAACCGCGTCTTTTCAGGCTTTCTGGACGAAGGATTTGAAAATTTTTTTACTGAAAAACTTTGAAATGAAGGATTTTTTTACAACAACGTCGTATTAACCTGTGAGAAGATGTTCATACTGGTAGAAACGTTGTCATGACAGGCTTTGCAGGTTTTTTTGTAATTGTTGGACATTTTCGCGTCTGAATGGAAAGTGAACCACAATTCAGCGTTGAAATCGCATTGTAACGCGATTTTTAAAGGATTGTCTATTGAATTTCATGAAAAACTCGTTTATTATAAGGCTTGTCATCAAATGATGACCGTTAAATAAACATTTATAGCGGTGAACACCGCTTGAATGAGTTTAACCTTCTCGGGAGGAGGTGAATGTCATGAACAAAACAGATCTAATCAATGCGGTATCTGAAAAAGCAGATCTTTCTAAAAAAGATGCGACTCAAGCTGTAGATTCTGTATTCGAATCTATCATGGATTCACTTAAAGATGGTGACAAAGTCCAGCTGATCGGATTCGGTAACTTTGAAGTTCGTGAGCGTGCGGCACGTAAAGGCCGTAACCCACAAACTGGTGAAGAGATTGAAATCTCTGCAAGCAAAGTACCAGCGTTCAAACCTGGTAAAGCCCTTAAAGATGCGGTTAAATAATCAGCTACATAGGGCTTGGGAAAAGGGTGCACACTGCACCCTTTTCCTTTTTTTCATAGTAAAAAGCCGGCTATGCGTCCATACTGTAGTTGAATCGCGATCTCAGGCCCATTCAACAGGGTGGATATTTTGACAAAGGCGGCTCATTAAGACATAGTTAAGATAAAGAAGGAGGGCTCCTGCGATGTCTGCATCCAACAACGATTTTTTTGTAATTAAAGCACTGGAAGATGGTGTGAATGTCATTGGTCTTACAAGAGGAACGGACACAAGATTCCACCATTCCGAAAAGCTGGACCGTAATGAAGTGATGATTGCTCAGTTTACAGAGCATACATCTGCTGTGAAGGTACGCGGAAAAGCGGTTATTCAGACGAGCCACGGGGAAATGACCAACGACACAGAGTGATGGATATCCTCTGGTGTCCGATACATACAGGGAATGGCGAAATATGCTATAATAGGAATGTTTATTAGTGTTCAGGAAGGGACCGGGTGATCATGTTGAATTCTTCAGATAACGATATTAAGCAGCTCAAAAGTAAAATCGCAGCCAAGGTCCGCCATCCTTATTTGGTTCGTTTTATACCTGAGCCGCACATCGATGACGACAAACTTGTTATCTTATCTTCCATTATGAACCATACAACACTGCCGGTGGAGAAGAAAGAGCAGTATATTATTACGACCATGCTCGTACAAATTGCTCTGGACACCCATGATCTGGTTACCTTGACTGATGACGAAGATGATAAAGAAACAGTAAGGCACCGCCAGCTCACGGTTCTGGCTGGTGATTATTTCAGCGGGCTCTACTATTATTTATTATCCCAGTTGAATGATATTCCCATGATTCATACCCTTGCGGGAGCCATAAAGGAAATCAATGAGCTCAAAATGGAACTCTACTATAAAGATGTGGAGTCTTTTCAGGAATTTCTGGATGGTGTGAAGAAAATTGAATCGCTGCTCATACAAAGAGTAGGTTCTTATGTTCAAAAAACAGCCATCAATGACATGGCAGGGGAATGGCTGCTGGCTAAGAAATTGATGGAGGAAAAACGCAGTTATCAGGAGGGGAACGTATCGCCGTTGATTGAAGCCCTTGTGAAAAGGCCCGGCCTTTTCGGGAATCACGGACAGGTGATCGGAAGCCTTGAACAGATGCTGCAGAGTCATGTGAACCATCTTGAGGCAGCGGTGGCCCAGCTGCCCATTCATTTCAACTGGCTGAAATCCTACGTTCATGCAGCTATTCATCATCAATTTAATCATAGACAGATCGCGGAAGAAGGGTAAGTTATGGATCCACAGACGAAAGAAGAACGGGTACACCATGTGTTTGAGAAAATATACGGACGTTATGATAGTATGAATTCCATTATTTCCTTCCAACAGCACAGGCTTTGGCGCAGGGACGTCATGAAGCGCATGAATGTCCAGCCGGGCGATACGGCCCTTGACGTCTGTTGTGGGACGGGGGACTGGACAATGGCTTTGGCAGAAGCCGTCAGCAGCAATGGAAAAGTCACCGGCCTGGATTTCAGTGAGAACATGCTCTCTGTCGGTATCAAGAAAAAGCTGGCCGGTCGAGTGCGTCAGGTTGAGTTTCAGCATGGAAATGCGATGGCACTTCCATTTGAGGATAATCAATTCGATTTTGTAACCATTGGATTTGGTTTAAGGAACGTGCCAGATTACCAGCAGGTGCTTCGGGAAATGTACCGGGTCGTCAAGCCCGGCGGTAAAGTCGTCTGTTTGGAAACCTCCCAGCCGACAAATCCGTTTTTTAAACGGATGTATTACTTCTATTTCGGAAATATCATGCCGCTTTTCGGCAGGGTGTTTGCAAAGAGTTATCAGGAGTACAGCTGGCTTCATGAATCAGCCAAGGACTTTCCCGGCAAGAAAGAATTAAAAATGATGTTTGAGGAAGCCGGCCTTTCCAACGTCATTGTCAAATCCTATACAGGCGGCGTAGCAGCTATGCATATGGGTGAAAAGCTTTAACCGAGGATGAACTAGAATGAAATTAGCTATGATCTACTCTTTTCTAAAAAATGACCTGGCTGTGATTGAAGATGCAGTCAATGATACCATTCAGTCCAACAATACGGTTTTAAGAGATGCGTCCAGTCAGCTTCTCCAGGCAGGCGGCAAGAGGATCCGCCCTGTCTTCGTTCTTCTCGGGGGCAAATTCGGCGATTATGATATTGAGCGGATGAAAGCCGTTGCTGTTTCTTTAGAGCTGATCCATACAGCCTCTCTCGTCCATGATGATGTCATAGATGAAGCGGAGCTGAGAAGAGGGGAACCAACCATTAAAGCAAGGTGGGATAACCGCATTGCGATGTATACAGGGGATTACATATTTGCACGCTCTCTGGAAACGCTGTCGGTTCTTGAAAACCCGAAGGCCCATCAGATTCTTGCTGGAACGATGGTGGAATTGTGTCTTGGTGAAATTGAACAGATTAAGGACAAATACAATGTCCACCAGAATTTCCGCACCTACTTACGACGGATCAAAAGGAAAACAGCCCTGCTTATCGCGGCCAGCTGCCGCCTGGGAGCCATTGCTGCGAATGTTGCCGAGGAGAGGGAAAAAGCGCTTTACCGATATGGCTACAATGTAGGGATGTCCTATCAGATCATCGATGATGTGCTGGACTTTACAGCTTCTGAAGAGGAGCTTGGTAAACCGGCGGGCAGTGACCTTCTGCAGGGAAATGTGACGCTGCCGGTGCTTCTTTCTATGGAAGACCCGCTTTTCAAGAAGCAGCTTCAGGAAGCTTTTACAGGCACAGAAGCGGAAACGACAGAAAAACTGAAGCCTCTAATCCGGACCATCCAGACAAATGGTTCGATTGAACGATCTCTTGAAATCAGCGATCTGTATCTGCAGAAAGCCTATCAGTCACTCAATGGACTTCCAGCAGGGCGTGCCAAGCAGACTTTGAAAGGAATCGCCAAGTATATTGGAAAAAGAAGGGCATGATTCTATTGCCTTTCCTTTCATTGTTTGATAGACTTTTTATGGCACTTATTAAAAGCGCTTTCAGACTATACATAAGATGAGGTGTTTGTCATGGAAAAGACTTTTTTAATGGTAAAACCCGACGGTGTACAGCGTAATTTGATTGGAGAAATCACAGGAAGATTCGAGCGGAAAGGTTTCAAATTGGCCGGTGCCAAGCTGATGTCTATTCCAGAGGAACTGGCACAAGAACATTACGGCGAGCATAAAGAGAAGCCTTTCTTCGGTGAATTGGTCGAATTCATCACTTCCGGTCCTGTATTTGCAATGGTATGGGAAGGGGAGGACGTCATAGCGGCCGCACGACAGATGATGGGGGCTACAAAGCCTTCAGACGCAGCTCCTGGGACGATCCGCGGGGACTTTGGCATGATCGTTGGGAAGAATGTCATCCATGGCTCCGATTCAATAGAAAGTGCAGAAAGAGAAATTTCCCTGTTCTTCAACGAAGGAGAACTGGTTGATTATCAAAAAGACAGCCTTGCCTGGGTCTATGAATGAACGATAAAACCGCCTGCGGGCGGTTTTTTTGTTTCTACCTCTCTATATTTACAATAAGCAGGCGGTAGCGTAATCTTAAGGGTAGATTATAGAAGCAGGGGGCGCGGGGATGACAAATGATTACCTAAGCTTTACGGAAAATATTTATGCAAAGACAGGCATTGACCTTTCTCTCTATAAAGAGACGCAGATGAAACGGCGACTTACCTCACTGCGTGACAAAAGAGGGTACCCCAGTTTTATAAGCTACTTTCAAGCTTTGGAGGGGGACCATGGACTATTGGAAGAGTTGATGAATAAAGTCACGATCAACGTTTCAGAATTTTATCGAAACCGGCAGCGTTTTGATGTTCTGGAAGAGAAAGTGATTCCTCATTTATCGAAAAAGAATCAGCGTCTGCGCATATGGAGTGCCGCATGTTCTACGGGGGAGGAGCCTTATACCTTGGCGATGATCTTTGCGCGTTTTTTCCCTCGGGAACAGTTGGAAATTATCGCTACAGACATCGATCCTCTAGCTCTGGCGCGTGCGAAAGAAGGCGTGTATCACGAGCGGTCACTCAAAGAAGTTCCTGATGATATAAAGCAGGCGCACTTTACTAAAGAAGGTCCATTTTACCGTGTTCACGAAGATATCAGGAGCCGCGTCGTGTTTAAGGAACACAATCTGCTGGCCGATGCTTTCCCTTCCAAGTGCGACCTGATCGTCTGCCGCAATGTCATGATTTACTTTACGGAAGAGGCCAAAAAGGAACTGTATGTTAAATTCAACCAGTCTCTGAAGGCGGACGGCATTTTCTTTGTAGGCAGTACGGAGCAGATTTTTTCGCCGGAACACTATCATTTCAAGGTTTTTGATACCTTTTTTTACCAGAAAGTAAATAGAGCATCGGCGGCCTCGGGTGTAAAAGCGTTTTCATGAAAGATTAATAAAAAAATTGAATTTTTCGATGTTACAAACGGGATTCCTTATGATATAGTAGTATCTAAAATTTATCCCCCGTTATATCCGGGGGTACCTATACAGGAGGTACAATATTCATGCGCTACTTAACCGCTGGTGAATCACACGGAAAACAACTGACAACAATACTGGAAGGCATCCCCTCTCATCTTCCACTGTTGAGGGAACAGATCAATGAATCACTCATACGCCGCCAGGGTGGCTACGGTCGTGGAAAACGGATGCAGATCGAAAAAGATCTCGTAGAAATTACAAGTGGTGTAAGACATGGATATACGTTAGGGTCACCCATTACGCTTGTTGTACATAATGATGACTTTAAGCATTGGACAGATATTATGGGAGAAGATCCCCTTCCCGAAGGTACAGATAAAATTCGACGGACTGTAACGAAGCCCCGCCCGGGTCACGCCGATCTAAATGGCGGAATGAAATATGGTCATCGTGATATGCGGAATGTTCTGGAACGTTCATCAGCAAGGGAAACAGCTGCAAGGGTAGGTGCAGGAGCGGTCGCGAAAGTTCTCCTTAAAGAACTTGGCATTGAAGTTGCCGGCTATGTAAGAGAAATCGCGGGCATCGTCAGTGATGTAGATGAAAATCTTACCCTGAGCGAACGCCGTGAAATTTCCGAGGCTTCTCCTGTCCGTACATTTGACGAACAGGCGGCTGAAAAAATGATGAAAGCCATTGATGATGCGAAGAAGGACGGAGATTCCATCGGAGGGGTCACTGAGGTTTACGTAGAAGGGATGCCTGCAGGGCTTGGCTCTTATGTCCAGTACGACCGGAAGCTTGATGCTAAAATTGCCCAGGCCGTGATGAGCATCAACGCCTACAAAGGGGTGGAATTTGGAATTGGTTTTGAAGCAGCAAGAAAACCTGGAAGCCAGGTCCATGATGAGATCCTTTGGAGTGAAGAGGAAGGTTACACACGCAGGACGAACCGTCTTGGCGGGTTTGAAGGCGGGATGACTACAGGGATGCCGATTGTGGTCAAAGGCGTTATGAAGCCGATTCCGACGTTATACAAGCCTCTGCAGAGTGTGGATATCGAAACGAAAGAGCCATTTAATGCAAGTATCGAGCGGTCAGACTCCTGTGCAGTACCGGCAGCGTCTGTTGTAATGGAACATATCGTTGCTTTTGAACTGGCCAAAGCGATAACAGAAGAATTTCCATCCGACTATTTCCCACGTCTTAAGCGGGCGGTTGATGATTACAGAAAAGAAATCAGGGATTTTTGATGAAGACATTACAGATCACGGCAAGTACACATGAATATGAGGTTGTCCTTGGAGAAGGGATTCGTCATAGGATTCCTGACATGTTGGAAAAAGACTATCAGTCCATCCTGATCATTACCGATGATCAGGTATCGGATTATTACCTCGAAGATGTAAAGCAGTCGTTTACCAGTGACCGGTACGTCTATACTGCTGTGGTCCCAAGTGGGGAAGCATCGAAAAGTATGGAATGTTATGAGCAGCTCCTCGATGCCTGCACGACTCATCAGCTGGACCGCCGCTCATTGATCATCGCCCTTGGCGGCGGTATGATTGGCGACCTCGCGGGCTTTACCGCTTCAACGTACTTAAGAGGTATCGATTATATCCAAGTGCCGACTACAATTCTGGCTCATGACAGCAGTGTCGGCGGGAAAGTAGCCATCAATCATCACAGAGGAAAAAATCTTATCGGGAGCTTTTTCAACCCTCAGAAAGTCGTTTATGACCTTGAAACCATCGCTACACTTTCCCGGAAGGAAATCCGCTCCGGTTACGGAGAAGTCATTAAACACGCGTTCCTAAGTGATGTAAACTGGCTTGACAGCCTTCTTGATGTGTCGCTGGATACCTTGACAAGCAGGCAGCTGGAGGAAGATTTATATAGAGGCATTCAAGTGAAGGCCTCTATCGTGGAAAAAGACGAGAAGGAAGCGGATATCCGCCAGTACTTGAATCTTGGGCACACGCTTGCCCACGCGGTTGAATCCGAGCTCGGTTATGGCAGAGTGACACATGGAGAAGCTGTAGCCCTCGGGCTTTTATATGCATTGAAATTGAGCAGCATAACAAGCGGAAAAGATTTACGAGTAAATGATTATGTAAACTGGTTAAGAAAAAATGAATACCCGCTTGATCTATTGAGAGGCCTTGATGCTGAAAAACTGGTGGATCGTATGAAGTGGGATAAGAAAACGATCGGCAGGCAGATTAACTTTGTTCTGCTGGATGGTGTAGGACATCCTTATGTCCAGGCCATGGATGACAGTCTCCTGTTAAATGAATTAAAATGTGTCATAGAAGAGGTGGGGAACGGATGATGATCAGAGGAATCAGAGGAGCTACGACCGTCGAAAACAATGAACAGGATGAAATCGTCAACCGTTCATTAGAAATGATGCAGGCGATCATTACGGCTAACCAGCTGGATGCGGATGATGTCGTTTCCGTTTACTTTACCGTTACCGAAGATTTAACGGATACCTTTCCAGCGAAAAGCTTGAGGCAGATAGATGGATGGACGTATGTGCCTGTCATGTGCATGAGGGAGATTCCCGTACCTGGCAGCCTTGAAAAATGCATCCGCGTGATGGTGACGGCCCGGACTGAGATTGAGCAGGCACAGATTCAGCATGTATATCATCATCAGGCCGTTCGACTTCGCCCTGATTTAAAGAGTTGAGAGGAGTTTTTTCATGAAAGCAAAAGATATTCTTAAGACGATGAAACCTTATAAACCCGGCAAAGGCATTGAAGAGGTGAAAAAAGAGTACGGGCTTGACCGTATTGTCAAACTGGCTTCCAACGAAAATCCATACGGCTTTTCTCCTGTGGTGAAGGAAGAGCTTCCAAAGCTCGTTTCCAAACTGGAAATTTATCCGGACGGCTATGCAGCGGGTGTGAGGACGAAGGTTTCCAGTTTTCTTGGGGTGGATGAAGACCAGATCATTTTTGGAAATGGATCGGATGAAGTTGTCCAAATCATCTGCCGCACATTCCTTGAGCCTGGTGCCAATACGGTCATGGCTTCTCCGACGTTTCCCCAGTACCGTCACAATGCCTTGATAGAAGGGGCGGAAGTGAGGGAAGTTCCGTTGAAGGAAGGTCATCATGACCTCGAGGAAATGATTCGTCAAATTGATGAAAACACGCGTGTTTTATGGATCTGTACACCGAATAACCCAACAGGGATTCACATCAACGAAGAAACGATACAAGACGTGCTGGCCAGAGTCCCTGAACATGTACTGGTCGTGCTTGATGAAGCCTACTACGAATACCTGGAAGCGGAAGATTCTTTTGATGCGGTCTCTGCATTAAATCAATACCCGAACGTAATGGTTCTTCGTACCTTTTCAAAAGCTTATGGTCTTGCCGGCCTGCGTATCGGATTCGGCTTGGCCGCAGCGGAGGTCATTCAGGTACTTGAACCAGCAAGAGAACCGTTCAATACATCTACAGTTGCCCAGGCTGCTGCGATACTCGCTCTGGACGATCAGGAATTTATTACGACAACAGTGGAAGCCACCCATAAAAATAAAAGAGCCTTGATGCGTTTCTGTGATGAAAACGGTCTGGGCTATTATGACACCCAGGCGAACTTCCTTTTGATCCAGCTCCCTATCAGCGGGGATGAGATGTTTGAATACCTCCTTACTCAAGGGTTTATCGTTCGCTCCGGCGAAGCGCTTGGACTGCCGAATTCCATACGATTGACTATCGGCAGAGAAGACGACATGCTCCAGATTCAACAGGCCATGAAAAAGAAGCTGGAAATGGTTAAGCAGTCATGAAACAGACGGTCCTCATCGTCGGTTTAGGATTAATCGGCGGATCGATTGCAATGAATGTATCTAAGAAAGAAGATGTTTTTGTCATCGGTATGGACGGAGACGAAGCAGCTTTGAATATGGCGCTGAAGCAGGGCGTCATTGACCAGGCATCTTTTAACTTTTCTAAAGCAGTGGTGGAGGCGGATGTATGTATTCTGGCTACGCCTATTTCAGTCACCATCGATTTTCTCCATCAGCTGGAAAACGTGGAGCTGACTAAACCGCTGCTTGTTACGGATGTGTCATCTGTGAAAAATCAGGTTTTAAAAGCAGCGGACCGCCTGACACACCCTCTGCTTTCCTTTGTGGGCGGCCATCCAATGGCCGGCTCACACAAGCAGGGCTATACAGCGGCGAAACCTCATCTGTTTGAAAATGCGATATACGTTCTCACGCCCGCCCTTAATGGCACAAAGAAGGAAGCGGAAAGGCTTAAGGATTTACTATCCGAAACAAACGCTCGTTTCCTGACGTTTTCGACAAGTGAACATGATGAAATGACTGCGGTCATTTCCCACTTTCCACATTTAATTGCTTCCTCCCTCGTGCATCAGGCGAAGGTTTGGCAGGAAACCCACCCATACATTGAACATCTGGCTGCCGGCGGTTTTAAGGATATCACCCGGATCGCTTCCAGCAACCCGAAGCTCTGGCAGGATATTTTCTTTCAAAACAGGGACCTCCTTATTGCAATGCTTGAGGATTGGATCAACGAAATGGATAAAGTCCGCACCTTCCTGAAGGAGGAGGCGGAAGAGGAAACATATGAATACTTGAAAGAAGCCAAGCTTTACCGTGACGGTCTTCCTGTGAAGGAAAGGGGAGCCATTCCCGCTTTTTATGACATTTATGTAGATATTCATGACCAGCCGGGGGCTATCCATGATGTGATTGGTCTTTTGGCAGCGGATGGAATCAGCATAAAAAACATTCAAATCCTCGAAATCCGTGAAGGGATTACAGGAGTTCTGCGTGTAAGCTTTGCTACAAGCGAAGAGCAGAAGCTGAGTCATAAAGTCCTGCAGGAGAAAAAATATGAAGTTATGGTGCAGCAGTAAACAAGGGAGGCAGAAGAATGACAGAGATACAATTGCAGCCGACACAGAAGCAGCTGCAGGGGACTATGTCTGTCCCTGGCGATAAATCAATATCCCACCGGTCTGTTATATTTTCGGGATTGGCAGAGGGAACATCACATATTACCAATTTCCTAACGGGAGAGGACTGCCTTCGGACTGTCGAAGCTTTTCGTGAGATGGGTGTCAGAATTGATCAGCAGGATGACCGTCTGACGGTATATGGAAGAGGAATTCAAGGCCTCAAGGAGCCGTCTTCTCCATTGAATTTCGGCAACTCCGGAACAACCGCAAGATTGATGAGCGGGGTTTTGGCGGGGCTGCCTTTATTTACGATGGCCTTTGGGGATGCATCCTTATCCAAGCGGCCGATGGATCGTGTCGTCGTCCCATTAAAGCAGATGGAAGCGGATATCTCCGGCAGGAATGAGAATCGTCTGCTTCCTCTCGCGTTCAGGGGCCGTAAGTTGAAAGGGACTATGCATGAGCTTACCGTCAGAAGCGCGCAGGTGAAATCAGCCCTCCTCCTTGCAGGCATGCTGGCCGAAGGGGAGACCAAAGTGATCGAACTCGGACAGACAAGAAATCATACAGAAATGCTTCTTCCTGAATTCGGCGTGGATCTTAACATAGAGGGAGCTGCCATTACCATCGAGGGTGGTCAGCAGCCACAGGCATCAGATATAAAAGTTCCCGGAGACATTTCATCAGCCGCATTTTTCATTGTCGCTGCTGCCATCGTTCCAGGCAGTGATCTCCTGATTAAAGATGTGGGGTTGAATTCTACCAGAGACGGCATTATTCACGCGATGAAAAGAATGGGGGCGGATATTGAAACGGATATCCATACCTATATCGGGCGCGAGCCGGTCGGAGACGTCCGGGTCAGAAGCTCCCGTCTCAAGGCTCTGCAGCTGGATGGTGAGCTGATCCCGAATCTTATTGACGAAATCCCGATTATTGCCCTTGCTGCGACACAAGCCGAAGGAACAACCGTCATTAAGGATGCTGAAGAACTGAAATTCAAAGAAACCGATCGTATTGAAGCGGTCGTGACTACTCTTACGAAGCTCGGAGCTGAAGCAGAGGCCACTGAGGACGGTATGGTCATCCATGGAGGAGCTTCTTTAACAGGAGGCAGCGTCCACTCTTATGGTGATCACAGAATAGGGATGATGGGGGCTGTCGCTTCTCTTATCAGTGCTGAGCCGGTCACGATTCAGGACAAGGACTGCATCAATATTTCCTATCCTTCCTTTTTTGAGCATTTAAATGGAGTCCTCCGTTAAAATAACTTCATAGTTTCATTGAAGCTCTCATACGATATAAAAAGCCTGCCTGGTGGAGGTAATCGTAGAGAGCTTCTTTGCGTAAAAGAAAAGAGAAGATGATTCAGGGATGTCCACCAGAGAGGGTCACCACGAGGAAAGGGATGGGGCGTACAGATTTTTATGGTAATGGAAGCGCATTCGGCCTGGTGGGATTATGTGACGGCGGCTTATGACTGAAAAGAGAGACCTGCTTCTTCGGTTTGAACACCTAGTGAATAGCTTACGCAGCAGATATCTGGAATATGACCACATCATGAAGAGGTCTGTTGTACATAAACAGACATCCGCACCCTGACATCTATTCTTCTTTTCATCTTACCCGCTCCTGAATGGAAACCTTGGACAAAATTCGTCAGCGGAATGGAATATCGTCGAACGACTAATCAGAAATGTGGTCTTCACTGTATGGACATTATGGTATGATTAATCTGAAAGACGTGGTTTTCCGATGGAGAGCCGGAACGTTTGAAGAGAAGGATGTTTTCAGATATCATAGTGCTGTTCCAATAAACAAAAATACGAGCGGACGGATGGAAAACTCCATCCGATCTAAATAAAGTGAAGAATCACATGCATGTGCTTAACGTGGAAAGGATGTCATCATGGAGGAAATACAAAAAGCCATTCGTCAAATGGAGGCCCATAAGACGGAAGATGCAATAAAAACACTGACAACATATCTGCCAGAGGCGGATGAAGAGGAGCGTTTTACCATTGCAGAACTGTACATGCAGTGGGGAATGCTGGAAGAAGCGAAAATGGTGCTTCACGAACTAATTCAACGCTATCCGAAAGAACAGGAATTGAAAGTGATGATGGCAGAAATTCACATCGATCTTGATGAGGATGATGAAGCAATCGAACTGCTGAACCAATTCGGACCTGAAGACGAAGACTATCTTCAGGCGCTGGTACAGCTTGCTGATTTGTATCAGGCCCAGGGGCTGTATGAAGTAGCCGAACAAAAACTTCTGGCTGCTAAAAACGTGGAACCAAACTCAGCCATTATTGATTTTGCTCTTGGTGAACTCGCGTTTTCAAATGGGGAGTACTCCAAGAGTATCCCGTATTATGAAAATGCCATGCACCATCAGCCTGTGATTGGTGATATAGAAGTGGCCACACGACTGGCTGAAGCCTATGCGGCCAATGGGGAATTTGAGCAGGCGTTGGAATTCTTCCAGAAGGTGGAAGAGGACAATCCGGATGTTCTCTTCCGTTATGGATTTGTGGCTTTCCAGGCCAACCGTAATGATATCGCGATTCACGTCTGGGAGGAACTGATTGAGAAAGATCCTTACTTCCAATCGGTTTATCCACACCTGGCTCAGGCTTATGAGTCCGAAGGGATGCCTCAGGCAGCCCTTGATATGGCTCGAAAAGGACTTGCTAAAGACGAATTCAACAAAGAACTTTATCACCTTGCCGGCAGTCTTTCCCACCGTCAGGGGAATAAGGAAGAAGGATACCGTCTCATGCGGGAAGCGGTCGCCCTGGACCCCGGCTATAAAGAAGCTGTTCTGTTTCTGATTGAAAACTTTAAATCCGATGAGGACTATGATCAGATCATCGATTTAATTCAAGAACTGATTTCCTTAGGTGAGGAAGACCCCCATTATCTATGGGAGCTTGCCCATGCTCTGGAAGAGGAAGAGCGTTTCAAGGAAGCCTATGAACAATACAGCCAGGCTTATCTTTCCCTTAAGGAAGACACCGACTTCCTCAAATCCTACGGATACTTCCTCGTTGAGGACGGCCGTATGGAAGAAGGTGTCCGTGTCTTCAAGGAATACCTTGCCATCGACCCTGCTGATACTGAGATCGAGGATTTCGTTAAGCGTCTGAATGAGGAATAAATGGAAAACTAAAGCGCAGGAGGGGCGCATATGCAGACACCAATTTCTGTGGATGAGAAAAAAGATTTTGTCCGCTGGTTTTTGAATCACTTTCAGTTGAAAAAGAGGGAAAGTGTCTGGATTCTTAACTATTTAATGAATCATGAATCTCTTTTATCCAGTGTTCATTTCGTCCAGGAAGTGAAGTTTTGTCCCCGTGGTATGGAAATTAGTGCGCAGGGAGTCTCTGATCCCCCTTTCCGGTTTTATAAAGGTCAGGTCATGACCAACGATGCGGAAAAATCCTTTCATGATCTTCGTATGAATCAGGGGGAGCCGGTTTATATTCAGATGAACTTCGAGAATGCCCAGCAGTGTTCCAAATATGCGCTTGTTCTTGAAGAGAATCCATATCTCCCCAAAGATTATTATTTGAATGACCGTGATAAGAATGAAGCAGACCGCCTGTTGAAAATCAGCCTTCTCCAACATCGGAGAAAGCAGATTGAAGAACAGATTGATGAATCCCTGATCAATGGGGAACGGACGGTTTTTACCGAGTTGTGCGGCCGGCTCGAAAAAGTGAAAGAGGAACTGAGTGCGTTTTATTAAAAAATAAAGTCAGGAGCATCCTATGATGTTCGCTGACTTTATTTTTTATTTTTATGTAGTAAAATATAGAAAAACGTACATAACAAAGGCAGGGGATACTTATGAAATGGACGAAAGCAGATACGACCCAGTACTTACCGGAAAAACAATACGTGGACACGCTAATGATTCCACTGATACCCTTTGACCCCGCCGGGGACCAGCAGATGGTCGGGCAGGCTTTCCAACGGGAGCTGAATCAGGTGTTTATGAACCTGATTGAAAAAGAATACAGAGGCAGGATCTTTCTTTCCCCTGACTATGCCTATTTAAAGGGTGGATACGAAAAGGAGAAAGAAAGATTAAATGAGTGGATTCGGCGTTTCAGGGAACAGCCGTTTGAACACGTTTTCCTATTTACGTTCGACAGCGGCTGGAAGAAACATGAGGATGATTTGGCCGGCCGTTTAATCTGGGTGCCGGGGATGTCGAGCGGCAGCATGAAATCGACAGAAACACAGGCATTTGTGAAGGAACAGGCCCGCGGCATCAGTGAACTGATCCAGGCCTATTGGTGACTGGATAAAACTTCCGACAAGGTTTGATATTTTATTGACCAGGCTATAAGATTGCGCTATCATGGTAATGTCCTAGTTAAACCATGTGTGATCGATCCATGCTGCATGGATTACAGCATAGAGGGGGGAAAAGTATGAGCGATAAAAAGAGGGTGTCCCGACGTCAGTTTCTGAACTACACGCTCACTGGTGTAGGCGGTTTCATGGCTGCCGGTATGCTTGCTCCGATGGTTCGGTTCGCAATCGATCCCGTTTTGAAGTCCAAAGAAGGCGGCGATTTGAAATCGGTTGCTTCTGTCGATGAGATCACAAAAGAGCCGCAGCGCTTCGAGTGGACCATCGACCAGGTGGACGGCTGGTACGAATCTGAAGTACAGAAAACAGCCTGGGTATACAAGGATGACAATGATGAAATCGTTGCCCTGTCACCGATCTGCACCCATTTAGGCTGTACAGTGGACTGGGGTTCCAATGATGAGTACCCGAATGAGTTCTACTGTCCGTGTCACGGGGGCCGTTATACAAAAGACGGCGATAACGTTCCGGGCACACCGCCGACCGCACCATTACCTGTTTTTGAGCACGAAACCAAAGAAGGTATGCTTTATTTAGGTGAAGCAAAAGACAGAGGGGGGGCATAACACATGCTTCAGAGAATTTACGACTGGGTGGACGAGCGTGTCGATGTAACCCCGTTATGGCGTGATATAGCGGATCACGAAGTTCCTGAGCACGTCAACCCGGCACATCACTTTTCAGCATTTGTTTACTGTTTTGGTGGTCTTACATTCTTCGTAACAGTCATTCAGATTCTGTCCGGAATGTTCCTGACCATGTACTATGTACCAGATATTGAGAACGCATGGAAATCGGTTTATTACTTACAGCGAGAGGTTGCTTACGGTCAAATCGTACGTGGGATGCACCACTGGGGCGCCAGTCTCGTCATTGTGATGTTATTCTTACATACACTGCGGGTATTCTTCCAGGGCGCTTATAAAAAGCCGCGTGAATTGAACTGGGTGATTGGGGTCCTATTGTTCTTTGTCATGCTTGGTCTTGGTTTTACAGGGTATCTGCTTCCATGGGATAACAAAGCTTATTTCGCTACTCAGGTAGGTCTTGAGATTGCAGCGGCAACACCGTTTATCGGAGATCAAATCCGTACACTGCTTGCCGGTGACCCATCGATTGTTGGTGCTCAAACGCTTACACGTTTCTTTGCTATCCACGTATTTTTCCTTCCGGCAGCATTGTTCGGATTAATGGCCTTCCACTTTGTCCTAATCCGTAAACAAGGTATTTCCGGACCACTATAAAATAGCAAAAGAAGGAGGGAAAGCTGTGCATAGGGGAAAAGGGATGAAGTTCGTCGGTGATTCAAGGGTCACTGCCGAACAAAAAGCCAATTTACCAAAAGACTATTCAGAATATCCAGGCCGCACGGAAGCGTTCTGGCCCAACTTCCTGTTGAAAGAGTGGCTGGTAGGATCGGTCTTTCTGATCGGGTTTTTAATACTTACCGCTGCCCATCCGTCACCGCTGGAGCAGCAGGCGGATCCAAACAACGCGAGTTACATTCCGCTACCGGACTGGTACTTCCTGTTCTTGTATCAATTCCTTAAATATCAATTTGCCGGCGGGGATTACATTGTTCTCGGAGCGATTGTTATGCCGGGTCTTGCCTTCGGTGCACTTCTGCTGGCACCGTTCCTGGACCGTGGACCGGAACGACGTCCTCACAAGCGTCCAATTGCTGTAGGCCTGATGCTTCTTGGTTTCGCAGCCACCTTTTGGCTTACCTATGAATCCGTCACACATGCAGATTACGAAATGCGTGCGGAGAAATATGGTGTGAACGTGGAAGCGGTTGAATCCACAATTGATAAATCAGCTCCGGGTTATGCCGTTTATGAAGCCAACTGTCTGAGCTGTCACGGCGATGCCCTTCAAGGTCAGGGAAGCTACCCATCATTAATTGATGCAGAGCTGACGGTTGACCAAGTGAAGGACATTGCAGTGAATGGTAAAGGCGCCATGCCGGCTGGAATCTTTAACGGAACGGATGAGGAACTTCAGCAGCTTGCTGAGTTTGTTGTCGGGGCAGGCAGTGGTGAAGGAGGCTCATCTGAAGGAGAAGGCTCTTCTGAGGGAGAAGGTTCTTCCGAAGGAGAAGGTTCTTCCGAAGGAGAAGGCTCTTCCGAGGAAGAAAGCTCCTCTGAAGAAGAATCTTCCGAGGAAGAAAGTTCCTCTGAAGGAGAGAATGGTGAAGATTCAGAAGAAGAGAATGGGTCTTCTGAAGAATGAACAAAATAGATTGATGAATGCCGCGCTGAAACATGCGCGGTTTCTTTTGTTACAGGAGGAAGGTTCGCATGAAACAGATGTTGACATATATTTTGACGCACCGGCTTTTTTTAATCGTATTATTTTTTGTTAATCTCGGAGGAACGATTTACGGGTATCTATGGTATGAACCGCAGCTGGAGGTAACAGAACCGATCTTCCTCCTGTTTGTTCCTGACAGCCCCACAGCCAGTTTGTTTTTTACAATCTTTCTTGGTTTTTATCTATTCGGAAGGAATGTCCCATATATAGAAGCGCTCGCGCTCATTACACTGCTTAAATATGGGGTATGGGCGGTGGTGATGAACGGTCTTACCTTTATGGAATATGGCGCTCTGCCGTGGACCGGTTACATGCTTATACTTTCTCATAGTGCCATGGCTGTTCAGGGGGTTCTGTATGCGCCCTTTTATGCAATGCGGATCAGGCATATTCTTTTTGCTGCTGTATGGACGCTTCATAATGATGTCATTGACTATGTCTTTGAACAGATGCCTGTCTATCCGGCAATTATGGAGCATATGAAGGAAATCGGCTATTTCACCTTCTGGCTGAGTCTGATCTGTATAGGTGCAGCCTATTCCCTTATGAAAAAGATACAGAACGTCTAAATGTGGATCCCCTTTCATAACATGTAACTAATCGGGATAATGAGAGGGGAGAAGTGAAATGGGACAGGTGTGTAAAGTTGTGTTCATATCCCTGATTTTCACACTCATGCCGCTGAGCCTGCATGATGGGTGGGGTGAGGGAGCCCCGGAGCAGTGGGAACGATTTTACAGCCAGTACAGGTCACTTCTTCATGACGGAAAAATTGAGGCAGCAGAGAGGCTCCTGCATAGCAGGTGGACGGATATGGAAACCTATATGCGCGGGGTGTCTGAAGAGGACCGAACCGTCTGGGAGAACTTGAACATGTCCGAAAATGGAGACCGGCCGTCGGAAGCGGCTCTCCTATTCTTTGAAGTGCTTACTGCACCAGACAGAGAAACAGCAGTGGAACAAAAATTAGCAGCTTTCCATGAGGCATTGTATAGTACTCCGGCGGAGCAGGTTCTTCTGGACTGGGAGAACCTTGAGCCGGTCGTGATGCACGTGTATGACACTGTAGATACCAGACAGCTCCGGCAGGCACTTGAACAGCATCATCTTCAACCGACGGCCGAAACGGCTGCCTATTCCTCTGCAATGGTCGATGCGCTGGTTCAGGGCAGCAGTGGTGAAGGAGTGTCTTTGCAGGGAACGGCTGCCGGGGTGGGAGGATTTATCCTTGCGGTTCTTTTTTATGTAGGGGTGATGAAGCACCCTTCCCGTTCAAAAATTAGACACACAATAAAAGAACATAATAGTTGATTTTCCAGAGGGATTTGACTAAAATTGACCTAAGAACCATTCTTATGGAGGAATGACAAATGAGTTTTATCATTTACTTTGCTTTGATTTTTATTATCCCTTTGTGGGCTCAGTCTAAAGTGAAGTCTACGTACAAAAAATATTCACAAGTCCCTACTTCATCGTCCATGTCAGGTGCTGAAGTAGCACGAAAAATTCTTAATGACAACGGCCTCTTTAATGTAGCTGTGGAAGAAGTCCGCGGCCATTTGACAGACCATTACGATCCGCGCTCCAAAGTGATTCGTCTTTCTTCAGACATTTATCACGGACGCTCCACAGCCGGTGCAGCAGTGGCAGCACACGAAGTGGGGCACGCCATACAGGATGCGGAGGATTATGCTTTCCTTCGTTTCCGAAGCGCCCTCGTCCCGGTAGCAAGCTTTGGTTCCAATATCTCTATCTTCCTATTGATTGGTGGTATGCTGCTTCAGATGACAGGTCTTGTCTTTGTCGGGATTGTCTTCTTCGCAGCAGCCGTGCTGTTCCAGCTGATTACACTGCCTGTGGAATTCGATGCTTCCAACCGTGCCATGGCACAGCTGGTGTCGACCGGCGTCATCCGGAATGATGAAGAACGGAAAACGAAGAAGGTCCTCAATGCTGCGGCAATGACATATGTGGCGGGTGCACTCGTTGCCCTTGCCGAACTTCTCCGCTTTGTATTCATGTTCATTGGGATGAACGAAGAGTAAAGGACAGGAAAAAAGACCTCCGGCAGCGGAGGTCTTTTTTTGTTTTCCAGGATGGTCCTAGTCAATGGGGTTTTTGTTTTCATCCAAAGTAAACCCCTCACCCATCACATCATGGACGTGGCTGACGGCTACAAACGCATGGGGATCAATCTGTTCGATGATGGTCTTTAGCCGCACAATTTCGTTTTTCGCTATAACACAATATAAAACATCCCGTTTAGAACCGGAAAACGATCCGCGGCCGTCAAGTACGGTCACACCTCGATCCATCTCCTGCATAACTTTTTGTGAGATCTCTTCGCTCTTTTCCGATATGATGGTCGTTCCACGGGCAGCGTAGGCACCTTCCTGGATGAAATCAATCACTTTCGCACCGACAAAAACCGCGACAAGCGTATACATTCCTCGGACATGTTCTAAATAAGTAATGGCAGAAATGAAAATCACGAGAGCATCAAAAACGAACATCGCCCGGCCCATACTCCAGCCAAGGTATTTGTTGATGAGTCTGGCGATGATGTCCACACCACCGGTTGTTCCGCCATATCGGAATATGATTCCTAAACCGACGCCGATAAACACCCCCGCAAACAGCGAAGCCAGTGTAAGATCATCCGAAAGATCGATGGTAATCATATACCGCTGGGACAGAGCTATAAATACGGAAACCGCGACAATTCCAATCAAGGAGTACAAGAATGTCGTACGTCCCAAAATCCGCCATCCGATAAAAAGGACGGGAATGTTCAAAACAATGTTCATCACAGCAGGATCCCAGTTGAATAAATACAGCAGTAAAAGGGTGATCCCTGTGAAGCCGCCTTCACCGAGTTCATTCTGAATATTGAAATGAACGATCCCGAACGAAAACACAGCGGACCCCAGTATAATCAGGGTTATATTTTTCACACGCAGTCCGAAAATTTTCATATGTCCACCTCCAAGGTCATCTGCACGATTATCATTATAGTTGTTTGTCGAATGAGCGGCAATATGAACAGGCAGGAGAAGGTGGAATAAACGGAAAATTTGTCAAATGAGCTCCTTTTGGCTAACATTTAGAGAGAATCCGTGAAGGAAAAGAGGGACTTATAATGGAATATACAACACAGGACATCCAAAAACGTGTCGATAACTACATATCACAATTTAAAGAGGGGTATTTCTCACCTCTCAGCCTTCAGGCAAGGCTTACAGAAGAAGTTGGAGAAATGGCAAGGGAAGTCAATCACAGATATGGGGAGAAACCTAAGAAAAAGACCGAAAAGGATAAAGCATTGGAAGAGGAGCTTGGCGATGTCATCTTTGTGCTGACTTGTTTCGCAAACTCTCTTGATATCGACCTGTCTGAGGCATTTGAGCAGTCCATGAGCAAAATAGAAACTCGGGATAAAGACCGTTGGACTAAAAAGGAGGAAGAGTAATGGAAACGATTAAGGTGATTGTAGCAGGACCTCGTGGTAAAATGGGCAGTGAAGCCTTGAATATGATACAACGGGAGCAGCACTTGAGCCTGGCCGCATGTATTGACAGGGAAAATGACGGCATGAATATCAGGGATATCCAGGGACTCCCTGACTTGGACGCTTTGATCTACACGGATGCCGAAGTCTGCCTGAATGAGGTGGAGGCGGACGTACTGATTGATCTTACGACGCCGGATAACGGGTATATCCATACGAAGCTTGCATTGAACAATGGCGTGCGTCCGGTGGTCGGCACAACGGGGTTTACGCAGGAGCAGCTTCAGGAATTGACCAGCCTTGCCGAAGAAAAACAGCTGGGTACCGTGATTGCACCGAACTTCGCTATCGGCGCCGTTTTAATGATGCAGTTTTCCAAATGGGCCGCCAAGCATTTTCCTGATGTTGAAATCATTGAAAAACATCATGACCAGAAGCTTGATGCCCCATCAGGTACAGCGGTGAAGACGGCGGAGTTGATTAAGGAAGTCCGCAATCCTCATCATCAGGGCCACAAGGATGAAAAAGAAACCCTGCAGGGCGCCCGTGGTGCTGATGAAGAGGGAATGAGAATTCATAGTATGCGTCTTCCGGGGCTCGTCGCTCACCAGGAAGTCGTCTTCGGTGGACTTGGAGAAACCCTCACAATCAAGCACGATTCCATTCACAGGGAGTCTTTCATGAGTGGAGTGAAGCTTGCTGTTGAAAAAGCTGTTGAACTGGATACGCTGGTTTATGGATTGGAACATCTACTCGATTAAAAGGGGAGTTTGACCATGAACATTGCTTTAATTGCCCACGATAAAAAGAAAGAAGATATCATTCAGTTTACAAAAAAGCATGCCGCTGTTTTTTCGAAGCATGAACTTTTCGCAACGGGAACGACAGGTATGCGGATTGCGGATGAAACTGGATTGAACGTGACTCGTTTCCAATCCGGCCCGCTCGGCGGGGATCAGCAGATCGGAGCGAGAATTGCAGACGAACAAATGCAGATGGTCATTTTCTTCAGAGACCCGCTCACTGCCCAGCCTCATGAGCCGGACATCAGCGCTCTTCTACGCCTTTGTGATGTCCACCAGATTCCAGTTGCAACGAACCTGGCAGGCGCAGAGATTATGGTAAGAGCTCTCGATCATGACGATATTGAATGGAACAGCATCATAGAAGAGAACAGAAAACAGGAGTGAACGTAGTATGGCTAAAATAGGAATCACCTGCTACCCGACTGTCGGGGGATCAGGTGTCATCGCAACAGAACTGGGTAAGCTGCTCGCTGAAAATGGGCATGAAATACATTTTGTGGCCTCACAGGTACCTTTCCGGCTGAACCGGGTGTATCCGAATATTTATTACCACGAGGTGGAGGTCAGCAGCTATCCTGTCTTTCAGCATCCACCCTATGATTTGGCATTAGCAGCAAAGATGGCGGATGTCATCAATCGTGAAGAACTGGATATTCTTCATGTGCACTATGCGATGCCGCATGCGGTCTGTGCTATTTTAGCCAAGCAGATGTGTAACCGTGATGTGAAAATTATAACGACCCTTCATGGGACGGATATTACTGTACTGGGGATCGATACGAGCCTTCAGGAAATGATCAAATTCGGTATTGAACAGTCTGACCGTGTGACCGCTGTCTCTCATAGTCTTGTGGACCAGACACAGGAAATGCTACATACAGATCGTTCCATTGATGTGATTTACAACTTCGTTGATGAACGTGAATATTACCGGAAGTCGAACCAGCACTTGAAGGACCATTACGGCATCAAAGATGAGGATGCTGTCTTGATTCACATTTCCAACTTCAGGAAGGTTAAGCGGGTGCCTGATGTGATCCGGACCTTTGCCAAAGTCCGATCGGAAAGACCTGCAAAGCTCCTTCTCGTCGGTGACGGTCCGGAGTATTCCGCCTGTTATCAGCTTGTTCAGGACCTCGGATTGGATGGGGATGTATTATTCCTTGGGAAGCAGGAGAATGTCAGTGATCTGCTTTCCATTGCTGACCTTAAGCTTCTCTTGTCCGAAAAAGAGAGCTTCGGTCTGGTTCTCCTTGAGGCGATGGCCTGCGGTGTTCCGTCCATCGGCACGAATATCGGAGGGATACCTGAAGTTATTGATCATGGTGAAACGGGTTATATAGCTGAACTGGGGAATATTGAACAGACGGCATATTTTGCCAATAAAATCCTTGCTGACACGGACCATCATCACCAAATGTCTAAACGGGCGAAAACAGTCGTGCAGGATAAATTTGCCACAGCCACCATTTTGAATGAATATGAAGAATTGTATCGGCAGGTGCTTGCTGATGAAGCATGACCCTCTTTTTGAACAAGCCTTTGAGGTGATGCAGAGAATTGAGGAAGCCGGTGGCGAAGCGTATATAGCCGGTGGTGCTGTAAGGGATCATGTAAGTGGTAGAGCGGTTGGTGATATCGATATCGCTTCATCCCTGCCTCCTTCGAAAATCCAGGAAATCTTTGAAAAGGTCATTCCTGTTGGTATCGAGCACGGCACGGTCATCGTCAGACACCGATCCATCTCCTATGAGGTGACGACCTTCCGAACAGAATCCGGATATGAGGACTACAGGCATCCCGATGAGGTGACCTTCGTCTCTGATATTCGAACAGATCTTGCCCGGCGGGATTTTACGATGAATGCTATGGCCATGGACAGACAGGGCAGGATCATTGATCCTTTTGATGGGAGAAAGGCAATAAAACATAAACAGATAATGGCTGTCGGTAATCCCTGCGACCGATTTCAGGAAGACCCTTTACGAATGATGAGGGCGGTCCGTTTTTCGAGCCAGCTTTGTTTTGAAGTGACAGGGGCCACAAAAGAGGCGCTGATAAAGCAGGCTCCACTACTCGCGAACATATCGATGGAACGAGTGGCGGAAGAGACACGAAAAACCTTCGCTGGTCAAGGCATAAAGAATGCGCTGGGGCTTCTTGAGGAAACCGGTCTGTTACATCAGCTTCCTTTTCTTAAAGAAACGGGGCTTTTTAAAAATCCTCCGCTCAGCCCTTTGAAATCGTGGCCGGAGATAGCAAACTTTCTCTGTCTTCAGGATTCTTCTTTTCCTGCATCTGCTTTTCTTAAAACATGGAAACGATCGAATCAGGAAAAAAGAGAAACGGATCAACTGATGGAAGCCATGACCCTTTATACGGACGCAGAAGATGTGACCGCATGGCTGGCCTACTGTCTTCCCGAATCATTGTACAGTTCATTTGACCGTGTCACGGAAGCGGCAGGAATGGATCGTGGCATAAAAGAACGCCTGTTGGATCAGAAGCATCACCTGCCTATCGGCCATAGAAAAGACCTTCAGTTTGAGTCGATGGACTTGATTGCCCTGCACCCGGAAAAAACGAAAGGCCCCTGGATATCAGAAACGATGAAGGCCGTGGAGCGCAATGTAGTCGAAGGGGTGCTGGAGAACGATTATGAAAAAATAAAGGAGTGGGTCATCACATGGAATCCACCCGGAAACATCTGATTGAATTATTGACGAAGCAGGAAGGTCATATTTCCGGACAGCAGTTATCTGAACAGCTGAATATATCAAGGACCGCTGTATGGAAGCATATGAATGAATTGAAAAAAGACGGCTATGAAATCGAAGCGGTTCAACGGAAAGGGTATAAAATCCAAGGGTTCCCGGACAAGATCAGCGAAAACACATTACAGTGGGGTCTTGAAACCCGGTGGATGGGACACCAGCTGTATCATTATGATCAGGTGGATTCCACACAGGAAATCGTCCATCAGATGGCCAAGCAGGGGAAACCACATGGAACCGTTGTGGTCGCCGATGAACAAGTCGGAGGAAAAGGACGCATGGCCCGTAGCTGGGACTCACCGAAAGGCAAAGGGATATGGATGAGCTTTCTGCTGAAGCCGGATCTGCCACCCGTGGAAGCGCCGCAGTTGACCCTTCTTGCAGCTACGGTTATTGCTAAAATGATTGATGAGCGCTCCGAGCTTGAGCCACAGATCAAGTGGCCGAACGATGTGTTGATCCATCACAAAAAAGTGTCGGGAATTCTTACAGAAATGCAGGCAGAACAGGATACGATCCAGTACATCGTGCTCGGCATCGGCATGAACGTCAATCAGGAGGAGGAAGACATCCCTTCTGATATCCGTTATAAAGCCTCTTCCTTTAAAACCGAGTCCGGTGTTGATTGGAACATACAAAAAACGATCCAGCATTTTCTTACATTGTTTGAATCCTCCTACGACCAGTTCATCTGTGATGGCTTCCAATCGGTCAAAGAAGACTGGGAGAAGTACGGATATAAGATCGGGGAGGACGTCACGATTTCGACGATGAAAGAGACGTGGGAAGCGACTCTTCTCGGAATCGAACCGGATGGAGCTCTGCGCGCCAGGAGAAAGACAGGGGAAGAAGAGAAATTGTATTCAGCGGAAATTCATTGGGGAGAAGGTGGATACCTTGCTTAACAAACAGCAGTTCCTTCAAATGAAACACGATCAAGAAAAAATAGCGATGGTGACAAGCTACGATTATCCTTCTGCGAAACTAGTGGAAGCAGCGGGAGCTGATATGATTTTAGTCGGCGACAGTCTTGGTATGACCGTCCTCGGTTATGAATCCACGATTCCTGTGACCGTCGAGGATATGATCCATCACGGAAAAGCGGTCAGCCGCGGGGCAGGCCAAACGTTCAAAGTTGTAGATATGCCGTTCATGTCTTATCACATTTCCACAGCTGATACACTCAGCAACGCGAAAAAGCTGTACCAGGAAACAGACGCACAGGCTTTGAAACTGGAAGGAAGCGGAGAAGTCTCTGAAACCATAGCTAAGCTTGTCAAAGCCGGCATTCCGGTTGTCGGACACATCGGACTGACGCCGCAGTCGGTCAATGTGCTCGGTGGATACAAAGTGCAGGGAAAAGACAAGGAAACCGCTGCGCGTTTACTGGATGAGGCATTGGAAATCGAGAGGGCCGGGGCGATGATGCTCGTTCTTGAATGTGTTCCTCGTCAACTGGCCTCCTTCATAACCGAAAAGCTGGCCATCCCTACCATCGGGATTGGAGCGGGAGCCGACTGTGACGGGCAGGTTCTGGTCTACCATGATCTTCTCAACTATGGAGTGGGGCGTCTCCCTAAATTTGTGAAGTCCTACACCGATGGAAATCAAGCTTTTGGGGACGGGATTACCCGCTATGTCCAAGAGGTTAAAAGCGGGGCATTTCCTGAGGAAAAACATACGTTTACAATGAATATGTCGGGTCTTCCAAAGGAGTAAGTGATTGGGAATGAAAGTATTTGGTAACATTAGAGATGTACAGCAGCATGTAAAACAGGTGAAAAAGGAAGGCCGGACCGTGGGGTTTGTTCCAACGATGGGTTACCTTCATGAAGGACATCTGAAGTTGATCGAGACCGCCCGGAGCGAAAATGACATAGTTATCCTCAGCATTTTCGTCAATCCCCTGCAGTTTGGAGCTGGAGAAGATCTGGATACATATCCCCGCGATGAAGAACGGGACAGAAACCTAGCGGAAGAACACGGCGTGGATGTTTTATTTTTCCCAACCACAGCCATGATGTATCCGGAGCCTATGTCGATTCAGCTGTCTGTCACGAAAAGGACGGATGTGCTGTGTGGAAAAAGCCGGCCCGGACACTTTGACGGGGTGGCCGCGGTTTTGACTAAATTATTCAACATCGTGATGCCCGATCAAGCGTATTTCGGGATGAAGGATGCTCAGCAGGTGGCTGTCGT
Organism: Halobacillus sp. AWH4_228; assembly: GCF_056158365.1. Lineage (NCBI taxonomy): Bacteria > Bacillati > Bacillota > Bacilli > Caryophanales > Bacillaceae > Halobacillus > Halobacillus sp. AWH4_228. Next base: position 2,028,530 of record NZ_JBSWTE010000001.1, read on the forward strand.
TGATGCGCTGATCAACGACTTCAATTATGATATCCAACTCGTCCCTGTAGCTACAGTGCGTGAGGAAGACGGCCTTGCCAAGAGCAGTCGTAACGTTCACCTCACAGCAGGGGAAAGAGATGAGGCCCCGGCGATTCAGGAATCGCTGCAGGCAGGAAGGCGGATGGTGGAGGATGGGGAGAGGAGCCCCGCCCGAATCATAGAATCGGTTACAAAGTTTCTCGAAAGCAGAACTCGTGGTAGAATAGACTATATTGAATTACTATCTTATCCTGAATTGACATCTGTGGACGTCATAGACAGGCCTGTTATTCTGGCCGCTGCCGTTTTCTATGAAAAGGCCCGGCTGATTGATAATGTGGTTTTTGACCGGAATGGAAAGATAACAACAGGGTGAGGCACAGGGAGGAAACAAGATGTTTCGAACGATGATGAAATCAAAAATTCATCGCGCCCGTGTTACGGAAGCGAATTTAAACTATGTGGGAAGCATTACGATAGATCAGGATATTCTGGATCAGGCGGGGATTCTTCCCCACGAAAAAGTCCAGGTCGTCAACAATAATAATGGTGCCCGGCTGGAGACCTATGTGATAGCCGGAGAAAGAGGCAGTGGCGTCGTCTGCCTGAACGGAGCAGCCGCCCGTCTCGTGCAGCCGGGTGATATCGTAATCATCGTAGCCTATGCCATGCTCAGTGAGGAAGAGCTTGGGGAATTCCGTCCAAAAATTGCTCTCATGAATGAACAGAATCAGGTGGTGGAAATGATAGAGGAAGAGCCGCCTTTATCAACGCTTCCACTTTATTGAAAGCTTAAAGCATGAGAAGAGGATCTGTGCCTGTCCGTGAAGGCAGGGTCCTTCCTTTTTGTGGTGAAAGTAGGGGTAACATGACAACATTTGCAATCGTAGATTTAGAAACAACAGGAAACGCATCACCTAAAGGAGACCGGATCATTGAAATCGGAATCGTTCTAATGAATGAAGCAGGTTCCGTGATTCGTGAATTCTCTTCTTTGATCTATCCGGAAAGAGAAATTCCACCTTTTATTACGTCTCTGACCGGGATTGATGAAGAGGATGTCATGGATGCGCCATTGTTTTCAGAAATAGCTGGGGACATTCATCCATTATTCAAAGATGCTTATATCGTGGCGCATAACATTGAATTTGATCTTGGTTTCCTAAATGATGAACTGCAGAGATGCGGATTTCCACGCTTACATAATCCCATCATTGATACAGTAGAACTGGCCAGGATCATGCTTCCGACTTCCTCTGCTTTTAAACTCGGACATCTGGCTGAAAAGCTGGACATGGGCCATGACCGCCCGCATAGAGCGCTCTCAGATGCCCAGGTGACTGCTGATTTGCTGCAGTATCTGCTGAAACAGATGCAGGCCCTTCCGGAAAGGACACTATCCCAGCTACTGAAAATCGAGGCAAAACTGAAAAGTGACCTGAGGTCCTTTTTCGAGTCTGCGGTAGAGGAAGCGAGGTATCGGAATCAAAAAGACACCGATATCGAAATTTTGTACGGTATAGCTGTCCGGAGCCGCCGCCCGGATGAGGTGCGTTCCGCTTCTTCCTCAATCTTTCCACCTTTTGAGCAGTGGAACAAAGAGGTATATGAAGGGGAGAACGGTCTGAAATCAATGGTTCCGGAATATGAAATCCGGAAGGGACAGCAGGAAATGACCTCCCATGTCCACAAGGCTCTGGAAGAGAACCGTCACGCTGTGATCGAAGCAGGGGCCGGTACCGGGAAGTCCGCCGCCTACCTTCTTCCTGCGGTCTATCATGCGGTGAAAAATGATGAGCGTATTTTAATAACGACACATACCAACAGCCTGCAGAAACAGCTTCTGGAAGAAGAAATTCCGAAAATTGAACGTATGTTTCCAAGACCAATCCGTGCCGTTTTATACAAAGGTAAAGGTCATTACATCAGTTTGATTCACTTTCAATATGAGCTTGAGCGCAGCTATCAGGATAATTATGATACAGCTCTGACGAAAGCTATGCTTCTCGTCTGGCTCACTAAAACACGAACCGGTGATATTGATGAAGTTCAGCTTCCTTCGAACGGCCGTCAATTCTGGCATAAGGTTTCAGCCGAGCAGTCCTCTAAAACGGAACAGCTCGGGTATACGGATGATTCCTTTTTCCAGTGGGCGTTGAGAAGAGCGGAAGAGGCTGATATCATCATTACAAACCATGCTCTGTTCTGTCTGGATATCATCAAAGAAGAAACATCCCTGCCTTCCTATGATCGTGCCGTTGTGGATGAGGCCCATCACCTGGAAGCCGTAGCCGGAAGGTATTTCGGCCTGCGGATGAACTACAGGGATCTCCAGAGGTATTTAACGCAGACGACGGAACTTGCCCAGAAAAGTCTGTATAAGGGATGGCCTGTCCCGCAGTCCTTTTACAGTCACCTGAACAAACTCCAAAAGGCCGTGGATGAAGCTAAGGAAGAACTCAGCCAGTTTTCCAGGTACATTTACCAGCATGTGAAAAAGCAAAGAAATTCAAACAGAGGCAGAAGTGATGTAGGGCGGACACAGATGACTCTGGAAAAAGAACGGTCCGCTTCGTTCATGCAGAGTGCGAAGGAAATGTCGAACCGCTTTTTGTCTGCGGTGTTTGTCATAACCGAGCAGTTGACGTCCATGCAGAATGAACTGCAGATTCTTCTTACATTAAAAGAAGACCATGGCATTCCTATCCTTCTTTCGAGAATCCACACGCAAAAGGAAGTCTGTCTGGATATCCGGCATCAGTTGATCAACTATTTTGATAGTCAGGATGAAGAGAGTGTCCGCTGGATTGAAATTGAAGGGGAAGGGGCAGCCAATTCGATTTACTTGTACAGCGAACCATTGAACACTCCCGGCATTTTGAAGGAACGGTTGTTCAATCAGAAGAAGAGCGTCGTACTGACCAGTGCCACGCTTACAACCGGAGATTCTTTCAAGTACATCCGTGAATCGCTGGGTCTTGGAGATGAACCTGATGTCATCGAGACGTCGATTCCTTCTCCATATCCTTTCCACGAACAGGTGCAGCTGTTGGTACCGGATGACTTTCCTGATATTAAAACCGATCCCGATACATTTATTGAAGCTTTGAGTGAAGCGATTTATTCAACAGCACATGTCACAAACGGACGGATGATGGTGCTCTTCACTTCTTATGATATGCTCCGCCGGACATACAGTCTCTTAAAGGAATTCATAGACCCTGAAGAATTTATGATTTTTGCACAAGGGATTTCGAGCGGAAGCAGAGACCGTTTGAAAAAGAATTTCCAGGCATTCGATCAGGCCATCCTTCTCGGGACGAGTTCCTTCTGGGAAGGTGTGGATATTCCAGGGGATGACTTGTCTTGTCTCATGATGGTGCGGCTGCCTTTCGCACCCCCGGATCAACCTGTGCAGAAGTCGATCGATCAACGTCTGAAGCAGGAAGGGAAAAATGCGTTTATGGAAAAGTCCCTTCCGCAGGCAATCATCCGATTTAAACAGGGGTTCGGGCGGCTGATTAGAAGCAGCAGTGACCGAGGCGTTGTCATCGTGTGTGATCAGCGTCTGATGGAATCGAAGTATGGGAAGTATTTCTTATCATCCCTTCCTGATATACCGGTCGTTTATGATTCGACAAAAAAACTAATGGACCGGATTGAAAACTGGCTGTAACCGATACCCTGGTGCGGAAAGAGCTGTTATAATTACAATCGGGCACAGGCCTGGTAAAGGGAGGAAGAAACGATGGAAAACAAAATAGAAACGTTATCTACAGTTAAAATTAAAAAGACAGATGACCTCTATAAAGTGGTAGACACATTGAATCGCACATTGAAAGAAGATAACCTAATGTTTGGAATGGCGCTGGATGATGACGATGCTGAAACCGCAGTCTTCACCATATACCGTACCTAAGTGGGTCAAATGGGGCGGCGGAATTCTCGCTGGACTTGTTCTTCTTTTACTTATTTTTTTCATCTGGATGTATACACAAATTAATCAGGACAGAACCGCAGGGCATGAACAGGCCGCAGCTTTTGCCTTGCAGAAAACGAATATGACGGCCGTGGATCAGGTTGAAACGTACAACGGGGAAACAGAAGTGTTCGTCGTAAAAGGGGAAGCGTCAGACGGAGAAGCCTCGCTCGTTTTCATCAATGAAGCAGTCGACACGGTTTTGACCGATGTGAATCAAGCTGAAGTTCTCTCAGAAGAACAACTGATCAGCCGGTGGTCCTCGAATTGTCCGGACTGCCGTTTCAAGGATGTCTCCTACGGATACGAAGAGGAACAGCCTGTCTATGAGCTCGTTTATACTGATGAGCAGGGCAGATATGTACTTGATTATTTTACATTAAGTGGAGAATCCTTTGATCAGAGGTTTGCGTTCCGACAAAACAATTAAGGAGTGAGGTTCATGAAGTTAGCAGAACGTGTACAATCATTAACACCATCCACTACATTAGCGATTACAGCCAAGGCGAAAGCGTTGAAGGCAGAAGGACACGATGTCATCGGACTTGGAGCGGGAGAACCGGACTTCAATACGCCTTCTTATATTCTGGACGCTGCAAAAAAAGCCATGGATGATGGATTGACCAAATACACACCAGCGGGTGGAATTCCTGAATTGAAAGTAAGCATCACCGATAAATTGAAGCGCGATCAGGCGCTGACGTATTCCAACGAACAAATCATTGTAACAACAGGAGCCAAACACGCCCTGTTTACGCTCTTCCAGGTTATTTTGAATCCAGGGGACGAAGTGATCGTTCCTGCTCCTTACTGGGTGAGCTATCCGGAACAAATCAAACTGGCACAGGGGAATCCGGTCATTGTGCCGGCTGAAGAAGCCAATCACTTTAAATTGACTCCAGAGCAGTTGAGAGCGTCCATTACCGATCAAACCAAAGCGGTGATTATCAATTCACCGAGCAATCCGACAGGTATGATGTATTCTGAAGAGGAACTGAAAGCTCTTGGAGAAATCTGTCTTGAACACGGGTTGTTAATCGTGTCGGATGAAATTTATGAAAAATTGATTTATACCGAAGAAAAGCATGTTTCCATTGCGCAGCTATCTGATGAGTTATACAATCAGACAGTGATCATCAATGGGGTATCCAAATCCCATTCTATGACAGGATGGAGAATCGGATTCGCAGCGGGTCCAAAAGAGATTATAAAAGGAATGACCAATATGGCTTCCCATTCCACATCAAATCCAACTTCTATTGCCCAGTATGCGGCACTTGCCGCCTATAAAGGCTCAGAAGAAAAAGTAGTGGAAATGAAAAAAGCATTCAAGGAAAGGCTGGACGTTCTTCATGAGCTCCTTCTGGAGATTCCTGGAGTGAAATGTGCCAAACCTTCCGGTGCCTTCTACTTGTTCCCGAACGTTCAGGAGACCGCTTCCCTATGCGGATTTTCATCTGTTGACGACATGGTGAAAGCACTATTGGATGAAGAAAAAATCGCTCTGGTTCCCGGATCCGGTTTTGGAAGTCCTGAGAACGTAAGGCTTTCTTATGCAACCTCCCTGGAGCAGCTGGAGGAAGCAGCCGGACGGATCAAGCGGTTCGTCGAGAAACATCAATCATAAAGCAGTGTTGGAGGTATTCGTGTGAAAACAACGATTTCAGAAGCAGCAAAACAAATTGGAAAAGAAGTCACCATTGGTGGCTGGTTAAGTAATAAGCGGTCCAGCGGAAAGATCGCGTTCCTGCAGCTCCGTGACGGTACAGGATTCATGCAGGGGATCGTCGTTAAAGCGGACATCGGCGAAGAAAAGTTCCAGGAGGCCAAAGGACTTACCCAGGAAACCTCTCTTTATGTGACCGGTGTCATTGCAGAGGATACAAGGTCCCCCCTCGGCTATGAAATGCAGGTGACAGGGTTTGAAGTAATTCAGGAAGCCGTCGACTACCCGATTACGCCAAAGGAACACGGAACAGAATTTCTTATGGATCACCGCCACCTGTGGCTCCGTTCCAAACGTCAGCATGCGGTTATGAAAGTGCGGAACGAAATTATCCGTGCAACTTATGAATTTTTCAATACAAACGGCTATGCAAAAATTGATCCACCAATCCTGACCGGTTCCTCAGCAGAAGGATCCACGGAACTGTTCCATACGAAGTATTTCGAAGAGGATGCCTATCTCTCTCAAAGTGGACAGCTTTATATGGAAGCGGCAGCGATGGCATTCGGACGCGTTTTCAGTTTTGGACCAACGTTCCGTGCGGAAAAATCTAAAACACGTCGTCACTTGATTGAGTTTTGGATGATTGAGCCGGAGATGGCCTTTATGGATCACGAGGACAGCCTGGAAGTTCAGGAACAGTATGTCAGCCATGTGGTCCAGTCAGTATTGGACAACTGCAGAATCGAGCTCGATACACTCGGCCGTGACACAGAAAAACTGGAAAAAATCAAGGCACCGTTCCCTAGAATCAGCTACGATGATGCCGTGACGCTGTTGAAGGAAAAAGGATTTGATGACATTGAGTGGGGAGAAGACTTCGGTGCACCGCATGAAACGGCTATTGCCGAAGCTTATGACAAACCGGTGTTCATCACCAATTACCCGGCAGAAATCAAAGCATTTTACATGAAGCCGGATCCGGAACGTCCGGAAGTAGTATTATGCGCAGACATGATCGCTCCTGAAGGGTATGGCGAAATCATCGGTGGATCCCAGCGTATTGATGATCTTGAGCTGATGAAACAGCGTTATGAAGAACACGGCCTTTCCGGAGATGCCTATAAATGGTACCTGCAGCTTCGTGAGTATGGCAGCGTGCCTCACTCAGGTTTTGGACTGGGCTTAGAACGGACAGTCGCCTGGATCGCAGGTGTCGAACACGTGCGTGAAACGATTCCATTCCCACGTCTGCTTAACCGCCTGTATCCATGATAAAATAGACGGCAGAGAAAAACACCGATGTTAAGCCTACGGCTTATCGGTGTTTTTCATTCTATGAGCAAGTATAGGAACGGAGGAATTCATTTGGGAAAATACCAAAGCTTTCAAGACATCCTTGATAACCAAATAGTCGTTCCCAAACAGCTGCTGATGCATTATCACCAGTTGAATATGGATGAAACCGAATTGGTTGTCCTGCTGCAGATTCACAGGTTCGGAACAGAAGGAAATGATTTTCCGACACCTGAACAAATCGCAGAGCATTTATCTATCACAAGCCAGGACTGTTCAAAAGTTCTGCGCAGCCTTATTCAAAAACGATTGATGACCATTGAGCAGAACCATAACGAACATCAGGTCCTCAATGAGCGTTATTCTCTTGAACCATTATGGGAGAAACTGTTCACCGTGAACAAGGCGCGTCCGCAAAAGGAAACGAATTATGATGATAACATCTTTCCATTATTTGAACAGGAATTCGGCAGACCTTTGTCACCATTTGAGATTGAAACGATCAACATCTGGCTGGATGAGGAAGAACAGTCGCCAGCTTTAATTAAAGCTGCTTTAAGAGAAGCTGTATTGATGAGCAAGCTTAATTTCAAATACATCGACCGTATCCTGAGGGAATGGAAGAAAAAAGGGATCCGCACGGTGGAGCAGGCCAGAGAGCAGGGGAAACAGTTCCGTCAGGGCCAGCCCGCTCAGCGGACACAGAATCAGGAAAGAAAAAAGAGGGATATTTCTCTCTATTACAACTGGCTGGAGGAGGATTCATAAAAAAGGCTCATGTTAAATAAATCACAAATTCGTTACTGCTTGGATATTTTCGAATCGATGTATCCGGAGGCTGAATGTGAATTAAACCACACCAATCCATTTGAACTTCTTGTAGCTGTCGTCTTGTCCGCTCAGGCGACGGATGCGCTGGTGAACAAAGTGACTCCGGATTTATTTGCCAAATATAAAAGTCCGGAAGATTATGTGAACGTACCGCTGGAAGAACTCCAGAATGACATCAAGCGGATTGGACTATTCCGTAACAAAGCCAAAAATATTAAAAAGTTGTCGGAGACCCTGCTTGAAAAGTATGACGGCGAAGTTCCCCCCACAAAAGAACAGCTGGAAAGCCTCGCCGGGGTGGGGAGGAAAACGGCAAATGTTGTTGCCTCGGTCGCTTTTGATGAACCAGCCATCGCCGTGGACACACACGTGGAACGTGTTTCCAAGCGGCTTGGCATCTGCCGCTGGAAGGATTCCGTCCTTGAAGTAGAAAAAACATTGATGCGGAAAGTCCCGGTAGAGGAGTGGAGCGTCACGCATCACCGGATGATCTTTTTCGGGCGCTATCACTGCAAAGCCCAGCGTCCCAACTGTGAAGAATGTTCACTGCTTTCCCTTTGCAGGGAGGGGCAGAAGAGAATGAAAAAGAAAGAAAAAAACGGATGAAAATACCCGTACGCATAAAAGCGTACGGGTATTTTTTACTCTTCTTCTTCATCTTCTTCATTTTGCTGCAGCTCTGTATCATTTTCTTCCTGAGGAGGCTGCTCTTCTGAGCCGCCTCCTTCACCAGAATTTTCTCCGGAATTTCCATTATCAGTGTCCGAATTGCTGTTATCTTCGTTATTCTGCTCGTTGTTTTCGTTCTCTTGATTGTTCTCCTGTTCTTCTTCAGGAGGAGTTTCACTTCCCTCCCCGTTTCCTTCTTCTCCATCGGAGTTTTCATCAGCTTCTTCGGTTTCTTCTGCTGGTTCCTGCTCTTCAGAAGGTGGTTCTTCATCACTATTTTCTTCGGTTTCTTCCGTTTCTTCGGTTTCCTCCGGTTCTTCTTCCGGTTCTTCATCTCCGATAGAACCAGGTGTCTGAACACGGACAGTGGCAGGATCGCTGTTTTCAGCTTCTTCGTTATCGCTGATGGCAACGACGGAAAATTCATAGGTGGCAGCAGGGTCGATGCTGGTAATTTCCACGCTGGTATCCTTCGTCGTTGTAAGCTGTCTGCTTTCACTGCCGTTAATGGATGCAGCGATACGGAAAGTTACGCCATCAGTACTGCCATAATTCCAGTTCAAATCAATCGTCGATGACTCTTCATTGAATTGACCGGACAACCCTTCAACAGGGTCAAGCTTCTGGAATACCTGTGACACTTTGGAAGGCTGATTGTCTACATGAAAGAGCTCTGTAACGATCCGGCTTTCCGGGGTGTAATCACTCGGAAGGCGGGCGGGATTGGATCCTTCCTCAACATCCACCCAGGATACGGAATCAGGTTTCGTAAAGTCAGCCGTATCCTTACCTTGAGAAATCTGGGTCATCAAAGGTTTAAATATCTGTTTAGGAATATTTCTAGCTGCATCTGACAGTCCACGGGAGTTATCTTCTCCGTACCCCGTCCAGATGGAGATGGAATAATTCGTCGTATAACCGCTGAACCATGAGTTGTTGGCTACATCTCCAATGTTCGTGGTTCCTGTTTTCCCGGCTTCTGGAAGGCTGGGCACGTTGGCGGACGTACCTGAACCTTCACTCATCGTGGTCTGCAGCATGTTGGATACCATATAAGCGGTGGCACTGCTCATAGCTGAAGACGGTTCAGGTTTTAAGTCAATCGTACCTTCTCCGGGAATTTCAACACTTTCAACAGTGTAAGGCTCCACGTAGACGCCTTCATTGCCAAAGGCCGCATAAGCGCCTGCCATCTGGAGAGGGTTCATTCCTGTCGATCCTCCTCCAATGGCATCGTTCAAGGACATGCCTTCTTCTCCAAAGTCAACGCCGAGTCCTTCGGCAAAGTCCTGAGCCTTATCCACGCCGACTTCCTGCAGAAGTTTAATGGTAGGGATGTTCAATGAGCGGCTTAAGGCATAGCGGGCAGAAACCCAGCCTCTAAACTGATTGTCAAAGTTATTCGGCGACCAGTCACCAAAGTCTGTTTGTTCATCATTGAGCTGATGATAGGTGGAAATTTTATTGTATTCAACCGCCGGCCCGTAAGCAGCAATCGGCTTGAAAGTGGAGCCGGGCTGACGGTTGATGTCCGTTGCAAAGTTGAAGCCTTCTTTCTGATAGTTCCGTCCTCCACCGATGGCTTTGACAGCACCTGTCTGGGTATCCGTTACAGCAAGACCGGTTTCCAGTTCATCGTCGGGCCAGGAAATACCGCCTTCATCGCTGAGGAGCTGCTGGACATAATCCTGTGTATCCGTGTCCAAGGTTGTATAAATGTTCAATCCGTCTTTGTAAATATCGGCGCCATCCATTTTTTCTTCAACTTCCTTGGCTACTTTGTCAATGAAGGCCTGGTAGGGAGTCGCTTCTTCCTGTTGTCTTTCGACCAGCATGTCCTCAATTTCAACATTTCTCGCTTCATCAGCCTCGGCTTCTGTGATTTTCCCGTGCTGGACCATCAGGCTCAAGACGGTATTCATCCTGTCTTTGGCAAGATCCGGGTTCTCAAAAGGCATGTATCCACTTGGACGCTGGGGCAGACCGGCAAGCAAAGCGGCTTCCGGCAGAGTTAGTTCATTCAGGTCTTTTTTACCGAAATACGTTTCTGCGGCTTCTGCTACCCCGTAGGCACCTGCGCCGTAATAGATCTTGTTCAGGTACATCTCCAGAATTTCTTCCTTGGAATATTCCTGGTCGAGTTTAATGGCCAGATACTGTTCCTGAACTTTTCGCTTAATCGTTTTTTCTGTTGTCAGGAAGGACTCCTTGACAACCTGCTGGGTAATTGTACTGGCACCCTCGGCACCAAATCCGCCTGTGATGTTGGCTAGAATGGCCCCGCCGATTCTTTGGAAGTCAATACCGATATGATCGTAAAAGCGGACATCTTCCGTTGCCAGCACCGCATCTTCCATGACCGCAGGAATATCATCGTACGTAATTTTTGTACGCCTTTCATCTCCTGCGAGATCAGCAATAAGCTCACCGTCATCGTCATACACTTTCGAAGAAAAAGGATCGGATAATTTCTCTTCATCCAGAGCGGGGGCGGAAACAGCATAATAAGTAAATAATGCACCGACACCGATCATCAGAACGATTCCTATGGTTAACAGGGTCATAAAGATTTTTTTGAACTTTGATGTTCCTTTAGTTTTTTTCGATGATTTCATTTGTTTTCGTCGTGCTGTACGCGACTGGCTATCGTTTGCCATGTTACATATCCTCCATTTCAGAAATAAAGCTTATCCAAAACCCCGGCGTAATCAATCCGGGCCTGGTAACGAAAAGGAATACGAAAACCTTCCTTGTCAATACTGTTGTAGGGGATCGATTTCCGACCTCCGTTCTGCTGATCATCCCAATAGGCGAACAGCGTCGAAGAGGGTAGAAGGTAGACCTCATCCCTGGGTGTGAATTTAATAATGAAAAAGCTGATGCCCCCGTGTTTTTCCACGGCTTTCATATGATCCACCTGATGCTGATGGACATTACTGAGTGGAAAAGACGTTTTATTCTTCGTCTCTTTTGCCTCAAAATCAATGTACCTGCCACGATAGACACCATTATAGTCTGTCGTGGACGCCTGTTTAAAATAAGCTTCCTTAATAACGGCCGCACTGCGCTTTGGGTAATCCACCTGAACGATCTGTACGGGTGTCGGTTTTTTGTGGATGACCGCCGTTCCGGCCTGCAGATAATATTCATTCGTTAAATTAATGTCTTCTTCAAGGGTCATTCCTCTGTTGCTGAATTCTGGTTTTGTCTTTCCTTGGGGAGCAGCATGACGGCTTGGGCTGCGTCTCCCGTTGGGATAATTCAATGTTTTTCCCTCCCTGTAGCCATGAGAGTATCATACCAAAATTTACGCTCCACGCATATATACTAATGGTTCAATTCTTATAGACGTTTGAACCAGAGGAAAGTTTCATTTTGTCACAATTCCGACACAGAAAGATTCAGCACCAGGGAAATTTCCCTATGAACAGACATGTTAAACCTGTATATATAGTCCTTCGAAAATCCCTTTACGTTTGTGAGGATAAAAAAACTGCTGCTAAAAGAAATAGCAGCAGCATCATCCTTATGTGGCCGGTCGGTTTTCTCCCGCCAGCTTAGGATTGTCAGTCTCGGCTTTCACCGGTTTTTTCTTCTTCTTATCTTTTTTTCCTGCCATGTGTACTCCTCCTTTAATGTCGAAGGTAATGATGGTTTTGACTTGTTTTGTTGCTTTAGTTCTAGTCTTGTCATTCCTAAAGGAGATATGCATGGGGAAGAGAATTTGTTATGTATCCAATAAAGGGGGAGATGCCCATGACCAAGCCGATTGTCGTCACGCCTGAGGAATTTGAGCGTCAGCTTTTTCAGCTGCAGGAAAAATTCTCACTCCTTGAAAGAAGAATGTCCTTGAAAGCGGATGAAATTGTTTTCTCCATGACGGTCGCCCACCGGAAAGAAGTGGATGATTTAAAGGAAGAGGTTTTGAACCTGCAGGGTGAGTTGAGGCATATGAAAAAAGAAAAACGCCAGGCTTACATGGGAAGAATCGCGCAGCAGGCTAAGAAAAGGTCTGTCGGATAAAATTGATGCCATCCCTGCCCGCATGATAGAGTAGAAAGGAAAGGTGTGGGAGGATGTCGTTAAAAGAATATACACTGGAATTGAAATCCTTGATCGATCAACAGCATAAACGCTTTCTCCAGACAGATGGACCTGTGGACAGAAACAACCGGGATTTCTTCGAACATGTGAAGGAAAAAACGAAACCGATGTTCGAGGTCAACCATCAATGGATGGAGGAAGCGGAGCAGTTTGTGAAAAATAGAGAATCGTCCGTTCACCCGAATCAGGTGAAATCGACACATGAAAATATTGAGATGATCATTCTCCACAGCTATTACCTGGATGTGGATCGCAAACGGTTCAAGGAATTATATCAGTCATCCCATTATGTGCTGGATATGATTTTGAGTGATATCGAAAAAAGGTCATCGTAAGAAAATAATAAAACCGGAGCTGATGAAGTCAGCTCCGGTTTTATTTGTTAGGCCCGCTTTTCCCTTTTCGTCACTTTTGCGAAAATCAAATAGAACGAAGGAACGAGCAGTAATGTGAGTATTGTGGAAAAAGCAAGCCCGGAAACGATCGATACAGCTAATGGCCTGAATAAGACATCGCCGGAAAAGATGATCGGTGTTAATGCAGCGATGGATGTCAGGGAAGTCAGGACAATGGGACGGATTCTAGCACGTCCTGCTTCAATGACGGCTTCTGTTGTCGTCGCATAGGAGCCGAGATTCTGCTCAATGAATTCCACCAGAATGACGGAATTTCGAACGACTATGCCGGACAAGGATACGATACCCAGAACAGCCAGGAAGCTGAGTGGTTCACCTGAAACGAATAGTCCTACAATGGCACCCGTGACAGCGAGGAATACCGTTCCAGTAATCAGCAGCGGCATAAACAGGGAGTTGAATTGAACGGCAATGGTTAAATAGATCAGGAACAGAACGATTACAAATAACTTGGATACTTCAATGAAGAATTCCGTCTGCGCGTCATTCTGTCCGGTTTCTACAAGAGAATAACCTTCAGGCAGGTTCTCTTTAATGGAGGCGGTCACTTCTTCAGCTTTACTGGAAAATTCATCCTCGGAACCTTCCTGTGGATAGGCTTCGATCGTTAATGTGCGTTCTCCGTTTAAGTGAGGGATGACTCCGATGCCTTCCGTTTCCTCAACAGAGACTACTTCATCCAGTGTAAACGTTTCAGGCGGCCCGTTTTCACTGTTTGAAGCAGCTACGCGGAGTTCTTCAAGAACTGCTCCTTCTTCGCTGCCATCATCCAGGATGACTTGGAGAGGAAGGCGTGTGACACCATTGTCGAATGTACCCAGCGGTGCGCCTGAATTGGCCAGCTGAAGCTGGGATACAACGGTATCAACGGCAATGCCATTCTCAGCAAGCAGAGCTCTGTCAGGGATATATTCAACAAACGGCTGATTTTTATCGGCGTTGATGGTTACAATTTCGGATTCCTCAATAGAGGCAAACTCTTGCTCAGCCTGCTCAGCCGTTTCAAACAACTGATTGATATCCGGGCCTTGAATCTTCACTTGAACAGGTGGAGAAGGCGGCGGACCTGATACGATGGTCTCCAGGAATATTTCCGCATCTGGAAACTCATTGCGAAGCGGTTCCTCCCATTTTTCAATAAAAGCGGAAGCGCTTGTTTCTTCCCTGTCCACCCGGATGAGCACCTGTCCGGTATTTTCTCCAGTCTGCTGGAGTCCGGAGCTGAACAGATTCGGAAGGCCTGTACCTGCGTAAGTGGCTGTTTCCGTTACGGGTTCCTCCGAATCCTCGATAAAGCGTACCATATCCTGCAGGGTTGTTTCTGTGTCCTCAAGCGTTGTTCCTTTCGGATTTTCCACATTGATAGTCACTTCAGGTCTGTCGGCAGCCGGGAAAAATTCAAATGGAATTTTAACGGCAAGCAGGGCAAGCAGGATGCAGATCACGATTCCGGATCCAGCCGTCACCCATGGCCGTTTCGTCGTTTTAGGAAGCAGACGGCCGGCATAGACACGCTCAAGCCGGTCGAAAAGCCCGCCCAGCAAGCCTGTTTTAGATTTTTTCTTTTGTTTGGTTTTCCGTTTCCTCGCATACTGGACCGTTGGAATCAGTGTGAGTGCGATGATGGTGGAAGCGGTGATTGTAAAAATCAATACAGAAGGAAGCGCTCGAATGAAATCGCCGTTAGTCCCTGAAAGGAACATGAGCGGAAAGAAACTGAAAATGATCATTAATGTAGAGGTCACTATGGATTTTCCTACTTCTCTTACTCCTCGTACCGTTCCTTCAAGAGGACCGTCTCCCAGTTGAAACCTGCGTTGTATATTATCGTTGACCACGATGGCGTCATCAACCAGTATACCGATGGCTATGATCATGCCGATGATGGAAATCTGGTTAAGGTCAACGCCTACATACGGAAGCGGAATCAAGCCGATTATGATGGAAACAGGTATAGCCAGGGCGACCAGAACGGCCGATGATAGAGGCAGACCCAGGACCATGATTACGATAACAGCAAGCAGCGATATTCCAAAGGAAGTGATTAAGTTCGTAAACACTTCTTCAATAACGGTACTTTGGGTATAAAATTGTTCGACTTCTATGTTTTCAGGCAGATCCCCGCTCAATTCTTTGACCTGTCCGGTGATCTGTTCCTGCAGTGCGGATATGTTGACTCCTTCTTCAGCGAGAATCGTTACAGAAAGAGCCGGCTTTCCTTTATAGATAATACGATCTTCCAATGCTTTGTCTGTGATTGTCGTTTCCCCTGCATCGGATAAGGAAAGAGGGGATCCGTCAGGGCTGGTGCCTATATTTAACCCGCCCAGTTCCTCTGCACTTTCGTACTTTTGAAACAGCAGCTGCTTAATTTCACCATTGGTTTCCTCTGTTCCAATAGCGGAAGGACTGATTTCCTGCTGGAGTTTTTGAATGACAGCCACAGGTGTGAGCTGGTTTTCCTCGAGGAATTCATTGTCTAGTGAAACGGTCAACTGCTCGTCCGGCAGCCCTTTGACCAAAATCGACTGGACCCCTGTGATGGAGGTGAGTTTTTCTTCCCACACCTTTATGTCACTGCGCAGGTCATACAGACTTTCCTGTTCATCAGCAGTCAGGTTATAGGAAGCGACAGCAGACATAGTCGTGTCTGTATTGACTTCAGGTTCCTGAACCTCATCAGGGAACCCGCGGGAAACATCGGATACGGCTTGTCTGATTTGAGAATTCACCGTATCTACAGAGGCCCCGCCTGCCAGGGACGCTGTTACAGACCCGAAACCTGATGTAGAGGCGGAAGTGAGTTCGTCCACACCTTCAAGCGAAGATAATTCCTCTTCAAGAGGGTTGATAATGGTACTTTCCACTTCCTGGGGCGTGGCTCCAGGGTAAACCGTGGAAATGGAAGCGACGTTCACGTTAATTTCAGGAATTTCCCGTTTGGGAAGCTGCAGGTACGTGAAGATACCTGTAAACAATAATAGTAAAATAAATACCCATACAATCTTGTTGTATTGTAATAGTGTCTTCATGTGCTTTCCTCCCTTATTCTTTATGTGCTTCTCCAGTATACGCTTTTTTCCGACACATGTGTCAAATATCAACCTGCTCAATGTGCCGGGTTTCCTCTATTGAAATCGCTTTACTTTTGTTTTTCATTCATATATAATGACCTTCCCACTAATAGGGAGGGATGACGTTGGAACAAAAACAATTGATGAAACATGCCGTTGAAGCCAGAGGTACGGCTTACACACCTTATTCCAAATTTCCTGTAGGAGCAGCGCTCATTACAGAAGACGGCAGCCTGTATACAGGGTGTAATATTGAAAATGCCGCGTATCCGGTGTCCTTATGTGCAGAGCGCGTCGCTATATTCAAAGCCATTTCCGATGGACATAAAAAGTTCAAGTCTCTTGCTGTAGCGGCTGACACAGGAAGGCCTGTACCTCCTTGTGGATCCTGCCGCCAGGTGATGAGTGAATTTTTCGATTCCTCAGTAGCGATTTATACAACCAATTTAAACGGTGATTCCAAAACATTTACGATGGATGAAATCCTGCCGTTTTCCTTTGCGCCTTCTGATCTTCCGGAAGAGTAATGGATTTGAATGACGAGAAAGACTGTCGAAATTACGGCAGTCTTTCTTTTATGTATTCGCTGACATTCTTTGGATATCGGCATGTGAGTCAGCGATTTACGTGGGCTTTTTACCGTTCAAAAGAAGCTTGTTCTTCTTTCTAATTATTGGTGTACAAGCAGAAGGAGCGGGAGATATGATGATTTCGCCTAGTACATCCTTCCCGTTTATGACATACGCTGATAAGGAATAACAGAACAAGGAGTGAAGGAGAATGCATCACCATTCAATGCATGACTCGTGCGGCTGTGGACCGATGTCACAGTGCAGCAACCGCTGTCCAATTGTATGTCCGGTCCAACATTGTGTTGTAGACAATTTTTTCTGTGAAAATCAGGATTACATTCACCCGACACACATTCTCGTAAGAAATAACCACTTGTTGAACAATAACCATTACTTCCCATACATGGTTTCCGAACAAAACAATTTCCAAACGCAGGAATTTGCCTACCCTCAAGGGTCTTCTCCAGACTATAATTGGATGGAAAACATGAACCAGCAGGGTGCGGGCCCTATGGGAGATATGGAAGAAGGCGAAATGGCAGATATGAACGGACAAATGCCAATGAACCAGATGCCGGGAATGAACGGAATGAACGGCCAGATGCCGATGATGAACCAAGGCCAGATGCCTGGGATGAACGGCCAGATGCCGATGATGAATCAAGGTCAGATGCCTGGAATGAACGGCCAGATGCCGATGATGAACCAGGGGCAGATGCCTGGGATGAGCGGCCAGATGCCGATGATGGGTCCGGGATTCGGAGAGTAAATCAATAAGCCACCACACCAGTGGCTTATTTTCTTTTTGTCTTAAACATGGGTAAAATAGAGAAATCAAGGAACAAATGAAAGGCGGTGCGTCTGTGAGAACGTTAGTGGTTACCGGTTACAAACCTATGGAAATAGGGATATTCAAACAACAGGATGATAAAGTCTCCTTTATAAAGGAAACCATCAAAAGGCGTCTGATTACATATATCGATGAAGGTCTTGAATGGGTGCTTGTTTCCGGGCAGATGGGTGTGGAACTCTGGACCGCTGAAGTCGTTCTTGACCTGAAGGATGAAGATTATGCGGTCAACCTCGGCATCATTCCTCCTTTTGAGAACCAGCAGGAGCGCTGGCCGGAAGATCTGCAGATGATTTATGAGGAAGTTACGATGACGGCTGATTTTTTCCAACCTGTTTATAATAAGGGGTATGAAGGACCGTATCAGTTCAAGGCCAGAGATCAGTTTCTTATTGAACACTCGGATGCCTGCCTCGTTTTATATAATGAAGAGACCGAGGGCAGTCCACGCTTCTTTCTAAATATGGCGGAAAAAGCTGTGGAAAAAGGAAATTATCAGATTCTATATATTACCCCGTTTGATTTGGAGGAAACCGTTGAGGAAATGCGGATGGCTGATCCGGATTTTTGGAGTCAGTGATTTTTTATACAAAAATGAAATTGACAATTGGGTCTCCATTTGAAAAAATGTAGGTAATGTGTGGAACAGAGGTGAAAAGAATGAACTTAGAAGAGTATCATTTGACAGGTAAGGATATACTGGAAAAAGACTTTAAAACATCCATGCGGGGGTACAACCAGGAAGAAGTGGATGAGTATCTGGACTTAATTATTCAGGACTATGACCGCTTCCAGCAGGAGATTGAACGCCTCCAACACGAAAATGAACGTTTGAAGAAAATGTCCTCAAGAGAGACGGCTTCCAGGCAGAAGCAGAACACAGGCAGCACACCGCAGGTCAATTACGACATTCTGAAGCGGGTCTCCAATCTGGAAAAAGCTGTGTTCGGAAACAAATACGCCGAAGAATGACAAAAAAATCCACATGACAAAAGCGAAGGATTCTGGTATACTCTATCAGTGCGTCATTAAAGCGTAAATGAAACAGATGACAACATACATTTGAATACTCGGGTAATCGCTGCGCAGCTTGACTGTGCAGAGGAAAGTCCATGCTCGCACAGTACTGAGATGTCTGTAGTGTTCGTGCCTGACGAAATCATAAGTCAGGGGAGTTCTTTTGAACTTACGGCAGGGAAAATTCCTACGTCTAAGGATAGGGAATGACTACCTTGAAAGTGCCACAGTGACGGAGCCGGTATAGAAATATGCCGGGTGGAACGAGGTAAACCCCGCGAGCGAGCAACCCAAATTTAGGTAGGGGCACTTTTTGAAGGGAAACGAACCGGAGAAAAGGCCGTTTTACGGCAGATAGATGATTGCCACCGGAGTACGAGGCTGACCACCGCTGGCAGTACGATGGAACAGAACATGGCTTACAGAGTATTCAAAGGTCGTTCATTATGTATAAGCTACCCTTCTGGAAAGCCCTATGCTTTTTAGAAGGGTTTTTATTTTGACTTTCATATGTAAATGGAAAGGCAGGGAGAAAATATGGCGGGAAAAGTAACGTTAATTGCGACAGCGGCGATGGGCCTGGAGTCAATCGTCAGTAAAGAAGTGAAAGCGCTCGGGTATGAGGATGTGGAAGTGGAAAATGGACGTGTCCTTTTCAAAGCCGATGTGTCAGCCATTCCGCGTACGAATTTGTGGCTTCGGACAGCAGACCGGGTTAAACTGCTGGTCGGCCGGTTCAAAGCGACAAGCTTTGATCAATTGTTTGAAGAAACGAAAGCCCTGCCATGGGAAACGTTCATTGAAGAAGACGGTGAATTCCCCGTTGTAGGAAAATCGGTTAAATCGAAACTGTACAGTGTTCCGGATTGTCAGGCGATTGTTAAAAAAGCGATTGTGGAACGGTTGAAGAAAAAGCATGGAGTGGCCTCGTGGCTGAAGGAAACCGGCTCCTTTTACAGAGTGGAAGTGGCCATTCATAAAGATGAAGCCCTTCTTACAATCGATACATCCGGTTCAGGTCTCCATAAGCGCGGATATAGAGTGGGACAGGGGGAAGCCCCGTTGAAGGAGACAATGGCCGCAGCACTCGTTCAGATTACGAACTGGCATCCGGACAAGCCGTTTGTCGATCCTTTCTGCGGTTCTGGAACCATCGCGATCGAAGCCGCTTTGATCGGGCAGAATATTGCACCAGGGTTTAATCGCGAATTTGCATCGGAAGGCTGGGGATTCATTCCTCAAAAAGCCTGGGATGATGCCTTTCAGGAAGCGGAGGATGCCGCCGATTATGATCAGCCTCTCGACATTACAGGGTCAGACCTTGATCCGAAAATGATTGAAATCGCCAGAAAAAATGCGATGGAAGCGGGACTTGGTGAGCTTGTGTCGTGGAAGCAGATGCAGATGAATGATTTGAAGCCGAAGCATGATGGGGGATATATTGTATCCAACCCACCTTACGGGGAGCGGATCGGTGACCGTGAAGAAGTGGAGCAGATGTACAGAGATCTTGGTACGATCATGCGTGATTATCCATCATGGAGCGTTTACATCCTGACGTCCCACGAAGGATTCGAAAAGCTGTACGGCCAGTCCGCTACAAAGAAGAGGAAGCTCTTCAATGGATATATCAAGACGGACTATTATCAATATTTCGGGAAGAAGAAAAAACAGACAGCCAAAGAGTTTTAAAGAGTGAAGGAGAAGACCGTCCGGATGACCGGGCGGTCTTTTTCTATTCCTGTGTGTAAAGAGAAAGACTGCTATAATGAAAAGGCAGCTACATAACGATGATGTAAAAAGGAGAGGGTATAGTGAGCAGTCATACAGAGAAGGAATTTCAAGCTCTGCTGAAGGAACAGGCGTCCTATGAAGAAGCTATTGGGTTAATGGCCTGGGATATGCGGACGAAAGCACCGAAAAAAGGGATAGAAGGACGTTCAGAGGTGATTGGAGTCCTTTCTTCCAAAGTGCATGAAATCCAGACCTCTGATCATATGAAAACGATGATCAGTGAATTGAAGGGGCGGACATCCAGTCGGCTGATGGAGAGAGCAGTCGAGGAAGCGGAAGAAACGTACCTTCGCACGGTGAAAATCCCGGCAGAAGAATACAGGGAATACGTGACACTGCAGAGCCGGGCGGAAGCGGTCTGGGCGGAAGCAAAGGACAACAATGACTTTGCCTTATTCCAGCCCTATTTAGAAGAACTGGTGGACTATAAGCGACGCTTTGCTGAATATTGGGGATATGAAGAGCATAAATATGACGCGCTCCTGCACAGTTATGAGCCTGGCATGACCGTCCGGATTCTTGATGAGGTTTTTCCTAAGGTAAGAGAAGCGTTGACAGGTCTGCTTTCTGATATTCAAGCTTCTGATAATAAACCCGACCCATCGGTTCTGGAGGGACATTTTCCTAAAGATCAGCAGGCAGCCTTCAGTGAGGAGATTTTGAAGCGGATGGGCTATGATTTTGAGGCGGGACGTCTGGATGAAACCATCCATCCATTTGCAATCGGATTGAACCAGAAGGATGTGCGGGTAACGACGAAATATGATGAGAAAGATTTTCGGACCGCTGTATTCGGGACCATTCATGAAGGGGGGCACGCTTTGTATGAGCAGAACATTTCAAAAGACTTGGCCTTCACTCCTCTGGCGGATGGGACAAGCATGGGAATCCATGAATTCCAGTCCCTTTTCTGGGAGAACTTTATCGCAAGAAGTGAAAGCTTCTGGAAAAACCATTACCCTGTCTTCAAGAACTATGCACCCGAAAGCTTTAAGGAGCTTCCTTTAAGTGACTTTTATAAAGCTGTAAATGAAGTGAAGCCGTCATTCATACGGATTGAAGCGGATGAGCTGACCTACTGCCTTCATATTATGGTCCGCTATGAGCTGGAGAAAGCCTTGATCGGCGGGGAAATTGAAGTGAAGGATCTTCCTGAGTTATGGAATAGGAAGATGGAGGACTACCTTGGCATCATCCCTTCCAACGACGGTGAGGGAGTGCTGCAGGATATCCACTGGTCAGGGGGAGATTTCGGTTACTTTCCTTCCTACGCTCTCGGCTATATGTACGCAGCCCAGATAAACGCGGCGATGAGGAAAGATATTGATGTGAATGAATGTATGGAAAAAGGGAATTTCAAACCGATTCAGGAGTGGTTGACGGTGAACATTCACAAGTATGGAAAAATGAAGAAGCCGCTTGAAATTATCCAGGATGTGACAGGAGAAGGGTTGAACCCCGATTACCTCATTACGTACGTCACTGAAAAATACCAGAACATCTATAAGTTATCCAAGTAATTAAAAAGATACCCAGCTGCATGCAGCTGGGTATCTTATCATTATGACATTTCACCAATTAAATCCGGGGCAGCTGGGAAGCCTGCATCTTTTAGAATCTGACCAAACTGCTCATTGAATTCCGCTGCTTTTTCATCGGCAGCTGAGAAGTCGGCTTCTTCTATGTTTTCATCCAATGCTTTTTCTACTTCCTCGTAGTAGGCCTGAAGAGAAGGCATGGCTTCCTGGATTTTTGTTTTCGTTTCATCAGGAAGTTCGGTTTCTATTGTGTAGTCTGAAGCAGCAGCCGCTGCTTCACCAGCAGCTGTTTTCGCTTCTTCGCCTGCTGATGTAATGGTTTCTGTATCCGGCTCTTCCTCAGCAGCCGCTGCTTGATAGGCGGAAATTTTCTGCTGGTGCGGTTTAAATGTATCGGTCAATTCCATCTGGGCATCCATCAGTGATTGTTTAAGATCCTGGCTGTTATCTTCTTCAGTTTCAGCCGTTTCTTCGTTTTGTCCTTCTGAATCACTGCTTTCTTCTGTGTCTCCGCTGCAACCGGCTGTTATCAATGCCGAAGTTACACCGAGAGCAATCAACCATTTTTTCAAAGTTATGACCCCCTTATGTAGTTACAACGTTTATTGTAAAAAAGCAGGAGGAAAATGTAAAGAATTAGCAAAAATGTTACAATATACTGAAAATTCATCGAATAAACAGGAGGATAACCTATGTATCTGCCAAATTTCAGACTGGATCACCGCTTAGCTGTTGTCACGGGAGGAACGAAAGGGATCGGAAGGGCCATTACACTGGCCTTTGCTGAATCCGGTGCAGACGTCATCATCATTGCCAGAAACAGCCGGGAGCTTGACCAAGTGAAGGATGACGTAGAGGAACTGGGGCAGCGGGCTTTTCCAATAGTAGAAGACATTAATCATTATGACCTTATCATTGAAAAAGTCGAGAACATAAGGCAGGGGCGACCCATTGACATCTGGGTGAATAACGCCGGCATGAATATCCGGAGTGAAGCTGCCTCCGTCTCCGAATCGGAATGGGACCAGATCATCAATACCAATATGAAAAGCGCCTTCTTTCTTTCTCAATATGCCGGACGGATCATGATGGATAACAGGGCAGGTAAGATTATTAACATCTCTTCTGTGGGAGGGCACACCGCTCTTCGTACTGGTGTGGTTTATGCCATGACGAAAAGTGCACTCATTCAGATGACTAAGAATCTTGCCCTTGAATGGGGGAAGCACAACATCAATGTGAACGCAATCGGGCCTTGGTATTTTCCAACCTCCCTGACAGAGAAGCTGCTTCAGGATGAGGAGTATGTGAAAGAAATTCTCGCACGGACGCCGTTAAACAGGATAGGGAAGCTGGAAGAACTCAGCGGCGCAGCCGTATTTCTTGCTTCAGATGCCGGCAATTATATGACAGGACAGACACTCCTTGTAGATGGAGGCATGACCATTTACGGTTTCTAAAAAACGAACAAAACAGCTATCATCCATGGCGCAATCTATGCTTTATAACTCTAACTTAAAACTTAGTAGCAACTCCGAACTATAAAAAAAGAAAAAACCATCAATAAGAAGAAATCGATACAAACATAAATCTCCTTTTTTTACACATAGTAAGAAAAAGGAGGATGACAATGCCTTACATTATTGCTGCAGGAACGGCCCGTGCGGAATATCCCTGTCCTCAAACAGATGTCCAGCATCTCGTAAAAGAACTGTTTCCCATGAAACCTCACGAAATGAAACGACTGCTTCCCATCTTTGAACATGCGGAAGTACATGAACGACAGTTTGCGCAGCCATTGGATTGGTATAAAAAACAGCACGGATTAAAGGAAAGAAATGACTTGTACGTCGATAAAGCTCTCCAGTACAGTTTAAAAGCAGTGAAAAATTGTGTAGGAAAGGTGTTTGGAGGAGATTTTGACTATGGAACCATCGATCACGTCATTTTTGTCTCATCAACAGGAATTGCCACTCCAACCCTCGATGCCTACATAATGAATGAACTGCATCTTAAAGAAAGTGTGAAACGAACCCCGCTTTTTGGTCTTGGCTGTGCAGGTGGAACGAGTGGAGTAGCAAAAGCTTATGAATGGCTGCTGGGACATCCGGATAGCTGCGTGCTGGTGGTTTGTGTGGAGCTCTGCAGTTTGACATTTCAATTGGATGATGCAAAAACAAGCAACTTTGTAGGAACAGCATTATTCGGAGACGGTGCTTCTGCCGTGCTTGTTTCAGGTGATACATGGAAAATGAACAATCAGGTTCAAGAAGCGGTTCCTTCGATAATTAGTGCCAGCTCCAAAACAAAACGGAATAGTGAAGATGTAATGGGATGGCGTGTTGTGGACAATGGCTTTGAAGTGATATTCAAAAAAAGTATTCCACGGTTAGTGAAGGATTTCTGGAGTGTCCATGTACGTGAAGTATTGAATGAACACCAATGGGATGTCAGCGGGCTTCCATTTATCGTCGCTCACCCCGGAGGGAAGAAAGTACTGGAGGCGTATAAGGAAGTTCTCCATCTGGAGGATTCTGTGCTGATTTCCTCCAAACACGTATTGGCGCAGCATGGAAACATGTCCTCACCAACCGTCCATTTTGTCCTGGAGCATATCATGGATCAGCGGCCTGAAACGGGCACGCGTTCGTTGATGACATCTCTCGGGCCTGGCTTTAGTTCAGAAATTATCAGTTTGGAGTGGGTATAGATGGAGATGCTGTTGTGGCTGATCTTTTCGCTGATTATTTTTCAGCGCTTGGGTGAACTTATTCTGGCAGCAAGAAATCGGAAATGGATGCTTTCTCAAGGTGCGAAAGAATGGGGAAGTAATCACTATTATCTGTTCATCCTTCTGCATGCCCTGTTTTTTCTGTCCATCATAGCAGAATACACGTTTACTACTTTTGTGTTTCAACCAATCTTCTATCCCGCCTTTTTTCTTTTTATAGTTCTCCAAGGGATGAGAATATGGTGCATTTCTACGCTTGGCAAAAGGTGGAACACAAGGATTCTCGTTCTTCCTGAGGAAAAACCGATCAGCCGTGGATTATATAAATATATGAAGCATCCTAATTATGTGATTGTATTTTTTGAGCTGCTGGTGATTCCTGTATTGTTTCATGCTTATGCGACTGCCCTTGTTTTTCCTTTTCTTCATCTCATGGTTTTAACGGTCCGGATCCCGGAAGAAGAAAAAGCGCTGAAGGAGCGGGTATAGGAGGGATTTTCCGTTGCGGACCTGCCGAAGCTCTGCTATAATTTCTAAATAGAAATGAAAATCATTTTCAATTAGAAAGGTGTGCAGATGATGGTTCTGCTTCTTCTTGCTGTGATGATGGTGTACAGTGTGCTTATGGTCTATATAACAGCTCATGTCGGGGCTGCTCCTGCCATCGACCGATTGAAATTACAAAAACGTGCATCCCTCGAGGAAACGAGAAAAAAATAGGAAACATCCATCTCCGCCAGGCCCTGGGACCTGGCTTTATTTTTGAAAAAGAAGCAGAGAGAGAAGAGATTTGTCGAATAAAGATGCTATAATGGGGGCGGACAGAAAGAGTGGTTTTGCACTCTTTCGCGAACGTGAAGGTTTCAACGATCTATGCACGAAGGAGCGTCCTATGAATCGAAAACATGACTTGGCTTATTTTCTTGAGGATCTATGGAGCAGAGGCTTTAAACTGAGTGATGAGGATGTACAGTTTATTTACTTTGGTAAAAATTCGACGAATGCAGCTGAATGGAAAACCATTATTGCCGTCCGGACGACACTGAAAGCACAGCAGTCCTTTGACGCCAGCTTCTTTATCAGTGTTCTGGAACTTATTGCAGACGCATCGATTACAAACAAGCGCCGGGCCTATGAAGTGGTGGAGCAGAAGCTGGCTTTAAAGAAGTCATAACAAAACCCAGATCAGGATTGATCTGGGTTTTGTGCGTGTTTCAACAGGCATTCGCGGGCGAGCTTGTCTGCATGCCGGTTTTGTTTATCTGGGATCCATTTATAAAATACAAAGGAAAAGGACTGTTCCAGCTCCTGAATGTGCTCGAATAAAGGAAGGAACTTTTTGTTTTTCGTATATTTCCGATCCAGTGTATCGACAGCGATTTTTGAATCAGACCGGATGGAAATGATCTCACCCGGATAATACGACCGGCACAATTCCAGAGCGCGGCTGACCGCAAGGAATTCCGCTTCATGATTGGTCCATGTCCCAAGAAAGCACTGGTGTTCTTCGGTTTGATTGTTGGTTTTGATCACAATCCCTGCGGCGCTCAGACCCGGATCGCCGCTGCAGGCAGCATCGGTGTATATTTCAATCATGAAGGCCCTCCTCACTCAGAGCGTGGAAATTTTTTTGCTATATAAAAGAATGGGGTATCCAAAGCGGATACTATAAATTTAATGATGTAGGTGGTCAGGAATATCTCCAGCCATATGTCAAATGGATAAACGCCGTAAAAGGCGATGAAGCAGAAAACCGCTGTGTCCAGAAGCTGGCTGATCATGGTGCTTCCGTTGTTGCGGATCCATAAAAATTTATCATCTGCAAACCGTTTCTTCAGCCGGGCGTAGAGCCACACATCAAAATATTGACTCACCAGATAGGCGGCCAGACTTCCGGCTGCTACTCTCGGAACAATACCGAACAATGTTTCCAGTGCGGGGTGGGCGATATCATTGGATCCTGGCGTGAACAGGAGAGCCCCCTGCATAAGGATAGTCATGGCAAGCAGAGAACTGAATCCGAGCCAAACCGCTTTTCCAGCTTCTTTCTTTCCGTATTTTTCATTTAATATGTCTGTAGCTAAAAAGGCTGTTCCATAGACGATGTTTCCAAGTGTCGCCTGTAGACCGAACAACTCAATGGTTTTCACGACCTGGATGTTGGCCACCACTGTAGCCATACCGATCCAGACAAACAAGCCGGTTCTACCGAATATCCGGTACACACCAAGCAGAAGTATGAAGTTTATGATTGCAAAAATCAGCCATATCATTTCGTTATTCATGCTGTTATTCCTCCTAGTTTTGGTAACGCGGGAGTTCCCGAACCGCGTATGCGTACAACAGCGCTAAATTATACGACGGAACAGGCAGGAATGCAAGGATAACGGCAAATGAAAAAAAGCAATCTCAAAAGAGACTGCTTTTTTTGGAGATTTATGCTTTTACAACGTTGGCCGCCTGTGGACCACGGTCGCCTTCAACGATTTCAAATGTTACGGCCTGTCCCTCTTCAAGGGATTTGAAGCCTTCCTCCTGAATCGCAGAGAAGTGGACGAATACATCGTTGCCGCCCTCTACCTGGATGAAGCCGTAGCCTTTTTCAGCGTTAAACCATTTTACTGTACCATTCTGCATGTTGTTTCCTCCTAAATCTTGCACGTCAAACGTGGGAATTACAAATACAGACCGAAATAAAAAAACCATACAAGTGCGGAACATAAATTCCGGTCACTCCTATGGGCTTTACCAGTCATTTATCTTTCCGATCGTGATATTTGCTTACTACAAATATATCTTATGAGAAAAAAAGCGTCAACATTCAGACTATACTTTTTTCTTCAAAAAACCTTTTAAATCAAGATAAGGAAACGGATACACGTTGGGAGGGTCCGCAAGAGTGGATGACTATAACTATCAAACGGTGTAAGGTACAATAGAGGTGGAAAATAGAAAGGATGATACATATGAAGAAAGACATTGATATAGCCCTTGAAGCACAAATGAAACCTATCAAGGACATAGCAGCCGGATTGAATCTCTCTGAAGAGGACTGGGAACCTTACGGACATTACAAAGCAAAGCTGTCTGACAAACTTGAACAAAAGCTGGAAGGCCGGTCATCCGGGAAAATCATCCTCACAACCTCCATTAACCCGACGCCTGCCGGTGAAGGGAAGTCCACAGTTACTGTGGGGCTTGGGCAGGCTTTGAACAAGCTGAACAAAAAGGCGGTCATCGCCTTGAGGGAACCTTCCCTTGGGCCGACAATGGGATTGAAAGGCGGAGCCGCCGGTGGTGGGTATTCCCAAGTGGTCCCGATGGAGGAAATCAACCTGCACTTTACAGGAGATATTCATGCGATTACTTCTGCGAATAATGCCCTCTCGGCTTTTATAGATAATCACATACACCAGGGGAACGAGCTGAATATCGACCCTCGTCGTGTTTCATGGAAGCGGGTGGTGGATTTGAACGACCGGGCCTTAAGAGAAGTCGTCGTAGGACTGGGAGGGCCTGTCAAAGGTGTACCGCGGGAAGATGGGTTTATGATTTCCGTCGCCTCTGAGATTATGGCTGTTCTTTGTCTGGCTTCAGATCTTCAGGATTTAAAAGAACGCCTGGCCCGCATGGTCATCGGGTATACGTATGACAGAAAACCTGTAACCGTTCAGGAACTCGGTTATGAAGGCGCTCTTACTCTC
This sequence comes from Halobacillus sp. AWH4_228, assembly GCF_056158365.1. Lineage (NCBI taxonomy): Bacteria > Bacillati > Bacillota > Bacilli > Caryophanales > Bacillaceae > Halobacillus > Halobacillus sp. AWH4_228. The sequence goes on from NZ_JBSWTE010000001.1 coordinate 2,056,792, forward strand.
CTATTGAAGGATGCTGCTAAACCCAACCTGGTTCAGACTTTGGAGAATACTCCGGCAATCATACACGGGGGGCCGTTTGCCAATATTGCGCACGGATGCAACAGTGTCAAGGCTACGAAGATGGCTGCAAAACTCGGCGATTACGCCGTAACAGAAGCCGGGTTTGGAGCAGACCTGGGTGCAGAGAAATTCCTTGATATCAAAACACGTGCAGGCGGATTTGAACCTGATGCCGTTGTGATTGTAGCAACGATCCGTGCCTTGAAAATGCATGGAGGAGTGGACAAAAAAGAGCTTCACAACGAAAATACAGCCGCCTTAATGGAAGGGGCTGCCAATTTGAAAAAACATATGGAAACGATAGAGCAGTTCCAAGTCCCTTATGTGATTGCTGTCAATGAGTTTCCGACAGATACTAAAGCAGAGATCGATGCCTTGACAGCGTGGTGTAGGCAGGAGGGTGCGTCCGTTTCTCTTGTCCAGGTTCATGAGAAAGGCGGCAGCGGTGGATTGGATCTTGCTGAAAAAGTCATAGCTGCAGCAGACCAAAAACATCAGCCGCTTGCCTACACGTATGAGCTCGAAGATGCCATAGAGCAGAAAATAGAAAAAATTGCCCGCAGGATTTATGGAGCCTCGGGCGTTGAATTCTCATCCAAAGCTGAAAAACAAATACGCCAGATGACCAACCTGGGCTTCAACCATCTGCCGATTTGTATGGCCAAAACCCAGTACTCTCTTTCCGATGATCCATCGAAGCTTGGACGTCCGGAAAATTTCACGATTACAGTGAGAGATTTATATCCTTCCATCGGTGCTGGATTCCTGGTAGCTTTGACGGGAGATGTCATGACGATGCCGGGGCTGCCTAAAAATCCGGCAGCTCTCCAGATGGATGTTGATGCGTCCGGAGTTGTAAAAGGATTGTTCTAATCTTTGATCATCTTCCTGTGGACGCTGTTATACAAAGAGGAGGGACATCGATGACGATTAATATTGGACTTACCGGGTGGGGCGATCACGCCTCTCTTTATTCGGAGAAAACGCGTTCAGAAAACAAGCTTTCCGAATATGCTTCCCATTTCCCTGTAGTGGAAGTGGATACAGCTTTTTATGCGATTCAGCCGCTGTCCCGCTACGAAAAGTGGCTGAAAGAGACACCGGACTCATTCTCTTTTGTTATTAAAGCATTCAACCAGCTGACAGGACATGACAGGGAATCCAGGTCCGTTCAGGAAGCGAGAGATCTTATGCTCCGTTATGAGGAATCGGTCCAGCCGGTATGGGAAGCTGGAAAAGTAAACGCCCTGCTGTTTCAGTTCCCTCCGTGGTTTGATGTAAGAAAAGAGCACATCCGCAAATTGAGGTATATACGGGAGTGGCTGGAGCCGTATCCAATCGCTCTTGAATTCCGGAACCGAACGTGGTTTCAGGAGGAGTACAGAGAACAGACGCTTTCCTTTATGAAGGACCAGCAGTGGATTCACAGCATCTGTGATGAACCACAGGCAGGAGAAGGGTCCGTTCCCCGTATTCTTGTGCCGACCCATCCCAATAAGACGCTCGTGCGTTTTCATGGACGGAATACACACGGATGGAACAAAAATGGCCGGAAAGACTGGCGTAAAGTCCGTTTTCTTTACCGGTACAGCCATGATGAGCTTGCCGAATGGGCGGAGCGGGCCCGGGAGCTCGAACAGGAGACCCCTGAGGTTACGCTCCTATTCAACAATAATTCCGGCGGGGATGCCGCAGACAATGCCAAACAGTTTCAGGAAATGCTGAACATCCATTACAACGATTTAAATCCAAGACAGATGGATTTATTCAATTTTTAGGAGGTTCTATGAAGAAGACAGAGATGTTGGAAAGAATCCGGACCTATACGGCCTCGCAGTTTTCAGGGGATGCGACCGGCCATGATTACGAGCATATGAAACGGGTCGCCTTCTGGTCGGCTGCGATTGCCAGGAAGGAGAAGGGGGACCCCTTTATGTGTGAAGCGGCCGGCTGGCTCCACGATATTGGAGACCGGAAGCTGACAAAACATCCTGAACAGGCGTTGAAAGAAAGAGATTCGTTTCTTCTTTCCCTGTCCCTGACCCACAGCGAGGTAAAAGAACTGGATGCATCAATCCGTGATGTGTCGTTTTCAAAAGGACGTATCCCTCAAACGTGGACAGGAAAAATCGTCCAGGATGCTGACCGGCTGGATGCGATAGGTGCCATTGGTATCGCACGCACGTTTGCTTATGGTGGAGCACATGGACAGCCGTTGTATTCAGAAGATGGATCCCGCGATTCGTTCAGTCATTTTGAGGAAAAGTTACTGAAACTGGTCTCTCTAATGAATACGGAAACAGGCAGAAATGAGGCCTCCAGGCGCCATTCATTTATGGTACAATTCCTTGAAGAAATGCAAAATGATATTTTCATCACCAATGAGGAGGTTCATCATCATGACAAATAACGAACAGGCCTATCTTGATTTGTGCCGGCTCGTATTGGAAGAAGGCAGTGAAAAATCCGACAGGACAGGGACAGGTACATATTCTGTGTTCGGCCATCAGATGCGCTTTGATTTAGAAGAAGGTTTCCCTCTTTTAACGACCAAACGGGTGCCTTTCCGTCTGATTGCGAGTGAGCTGCTCTGGTTTATTAAAGGAGATACAAACATTAAATATCTTCTGCAGCACAATAACAATATTTGGAATGAATGGGCGTTCAAAACCTGGGTGGAAAGTGAGGACTACCACGGGCCGGATATGACGGACTTCGGCCGCAGGAGTCAGCAGGATCCGGAATTCCAAAAGGTTTATGAAGATCAGATGAATCGTTTTAAGGAGAAAATCCTTACCGATGATACGTTCGCTGATACCTACGGTGAGCTTGGTTCTGTTTATGGAAAGCAGTGGAGGGAATGGAAGACGAGCAGGGACGGCAGCATCGATCAATTGAAAAATGTGGTGGAAAGCATCAAATCCAACCCTGATTCCCGCCGCCATATCGTAACGGCATGGAACCCGGAGGACGTTCCTTCCAATATGGCACTGCCTCCGTGTCATGCCATGTTCCAATTTTACGTAGCGGATGGTAAGCTTTCCTGCCAGCTTTATCAGCGGAGCGGCGATATCTTCCTGGGTGTGCCTTTCAACATCGCCAGTTACGCCCTCTTGACACACTTAATCGCCCACGAATGCGGCCTCGAGGTCGGAGAGTTCATTCATACGCTTGGAGATGCCCATATTTACACCAATCACATAGACCAGATTCAACGACAGCTCAGCAGAGAACCCCGAAGGCTGCCGAAGCTTCACCTGAACAGTGAAATCTCAAGTCTTTTCGACTTTGAGATGAAGGATATTACAATCGAAGACTATGACCCTCATCCGGGAATAAAAGCACCGGTAGCGGTGTAAACCATAGAAAGGCTGTGAGACTGTGATTTCATTTATTTTTGCGATGGATCGTCATCAACTAATCGGAAAAGATAACGACCTTCCCTGGCATATCCCCAACGATTTTAAATTCTTTAAGGATATGACCTGGGGGAAAACCATCATCATGGGAAGAAAAACCTTCGAATCCTTCGGCCGTCCGCTTCCTGAACGAAAGCATATTGTTTTGACATCAAACAAATCCTATGACAGGGAAGGCTGTACCGTCATACACTCCACGGATGAGATTCTGAAACTGGAGCAGGAGCAGCCCGATAAGGAATGGTTCGTCATCGGAGGCAGTGTATTATTCGAGAAAATGCTTCCTTATGCCGACCGTATGTATCTCACTTATATTGACGCTGAATTCGAAGGCGACACCTATTTCCCGCCATTCAATTATGATCAGTGGACGTTATCCTCCGAAACGAAAGGCATGAAGGACGAGAAAAACCCTTATGACTATTACTTCCGAACCTACGACCGGAAGCGGATTTCATGAAGCCCGTATGCGGAGCTGTTCTGAATGAAGGGGGATCGACGAGGATGGGTATGGATAAAAGTTCTTTGCGGCTCGGCCCCACATCGGTGCTGGAAAGAATTTTGTCCCGCCTTGCTGTATTGACGCCGCATTTGATCATTAATCAACACGATGCACACCCGGTCTATCCGACAGTTCCGGAACATTTTGAGCAGACGGGGCCGCTCGGGGGTATCCATGCTGTCATGAACCATGCGGAAGCGGAGTGGATAGCCGTTACGGCCTGTGATACGCCCTTTCTTTCCGCGGAGGTTTACCGCCATCTGCTAACGTATGCGGATTCCCAAACGGACGCGGTGATTCCCTGCCATAACGGCCGCAGACATCCATTATCCGGTTTGTATCACAAACGGACGGTACATACCCTGGACACATTCATACAGCAGGGTGGAAGAAAAGTAGGAGAATTCCTGGCCGGGATCCGAACGAAGGACATCAACGATTTTTCTCCCATCCCTCTAAATGTCCTGGACAAGCATTTCTTCAACATGAATACACCGTCCGATTATAGAAAGGCGGAGGAATGGTTGAAAAAAGACGAAGGGATAGAGACAAACCCCCGTCATGAATGATATGATAAGGCTATCAAGAGAATTTTTCCAAGCATCAACGACGGTTCCGGGTCAAGGACTAGTCGTTTTGAGAAAAAGGCGGTGAGGATATGCTCTCAAGTATTGGTATTCCGGGGTTGATCTTAATTCTGACGATTGCTTTGGTGATATTTGGTCCAAAGAAACTTCCTGAAATCGGAAAGGCTGCCGGAGAGACATTAAAGGAATTCAAGAATTCGGCCCGCGATCTGACTAGTGATTCAGAGGAAAAGGAGACCGAAAAATAACCACCACCCTGCATAAACGGAGTGATTTCCATGTTATCAAGTATTGGAGTACCCGGGCTGATTCTGATTTTGATCATCGCTCTGGTCGTCTTCGGCCCTTCCAAGCTTCCTGAAATCGGCAAGGCCTTTGGAAGCTCTCTGAAGGAATTCAAAAAAGCGACCGGCGATATCATGTCCGATGAGGACAATGGGAAAACTGAAAAGAAAAAGACAGACTAAATGAATAAGGGAGATGTAAGGGTTTCCCCTTGCATCTTCCTTTTTGTCAGGCTGGAGGAAGCCTGGAGGTGAATGATTTGTCCAACGAAAATATATCTCAAGATATCGAAATGAACATAACCGACCATTTAAGTGAATTACGGAAACGCGTAATCTGGACGCTCGTCTTTTTTGCCGCCTTTTTTATTGCCGGCTTCTTCTACGTAGATCAAATTCAATACTTCTTCATCAAAGATCTACCCTTTGAACTGAACATGACCAGTCCAGGTGAAATCATCTGGATCATCTTTACATTCGCCACACTGGTTGCCGTTGTCGGAACTCTTCCTGTTCTGTCTCTGCAGCTGTGGCTGTTTATTAAACCTGCGTTGACCCCTAAGGAACGGAAGGCATCTCTTTCCTACATACCAGCCATCTTCATCTTGTTTCTGGGAGGGCTGACGTTCGGGTATCTCGTTTTCGTAGAGTTGATCCTTCCATTTCTGCTGTCGCTGAACAATGGGATGTTCAATGAGATTTATACAGTGGAACGATATTTCCGATTTTTATTCCGGGTGACGATTCCATTTGCGGTGTTATTTGAAATTCCGGTCATCGTCATGTTCTTAACCAGCCTGGGTATTGTTAACCCTGTCCTGCTCGTGAAGATCAGAAAGTATGCCTACTTTGTGCTGGTCATTATCGGCACGATTATATCTCCGCCGGATTTCATTCTGCAGCTGGTCGTGGCCGTGCCTTTAATTATTTTATATGAAATCAGTATCGTTTTATCGCGGATGGTTTATCGGAAAAAGCTTGAAAAGCACAGAGAATTTATGGAATCGGATATCGAAGAATAGGAAAGATCCCCGGCCGGGGATCTTTTTTCTTCAAGGAAGACCGGCTTGAATTTTTTGCCGGCTTCTTTTATTCGTGATAAAACTATAGAAAGAGAGACAGGAGGATTTGTATGAAATCTTTTTATCATTATATGATGCGTTACCGCGGAAACAAAAAAATGGATGAGGAGAAGCAGCTGGCTGAGTGGATGTTCAAAGATCACAGCTTTCCCAAACAGTCGGTCTCCTATGATGAAATCAGCCGCTATTTGGAGTGGAATGCTCCTTTTGCAGGGGCTCTCAGCCTTTTTGACCGGCTTTATGATGAATATGAAAAAGTAGAAGAATGAGGTGATCCAATGAAGTTCCTTCACACCGCCGACTGGCATTTAGGAAAAATCGTCAACTATGTACATATGACGGATGATCAACGTTATATGCTTGAGCGGTTCATTGATATAGTCAAAGAAAAAGAGCCGGATTGTATTATTATCGCAGGCGATTTATACGATCGTTCCATACCTCCTAAAGAGGCTGTGGAGCTGTTGAACGATACACTGACGACGTTGGTCAATGAACTGCAGATCCCTGTTCTTGCGATTTCAGGCAACCACGACAGTCCAGATCGTTTACAGTTCGGAAGCGAAATGTTCCGCAGGCAGGGATTGTTCTTAGATTCTAAATTAAAGAAAGATCGGAAGCCTGTCACGTTATATGACGATCACGGGCCTGTCCATTTTCATTTAATCCCTTACTTAGAGCCGGCAGAAGCAGCAAAGGTCTTTGATGATGACTCGATAAAATCCCATCACCAGGCAGCTGAGAAAATCATCAACGATATCGAACAGCGCTTTGATTCAGCGGAGAGACATGTCTGGATCGGTCATTCGTTCCTCGCCGGAGGGATGGAATCCGAATCAGAAGAACGGCTTTCAATGATCGGGGGCAGCCCTTATGTGGATGCCTCCTTGTTTACGGATTTTGCGTATACGGCACTCGGTCATCTGCATCAACCCCAGCGTGTGACCCGGGATTATATCCGCTACAGCGGCTCGCTGCTGAAATACTCATTTTCGGAAGCCAGTCACAATAAATCCGTAACCTTTGTCCATATGGATGAGGACGGCACGTGTGAGATAGAGAAAATCCCTTTACATCCGCTGCGGGATTTCAAAGTGATTGAAGGGTATTTTGAAGATCTTCTTTCGGGTGATGCAGTGTCCAATCAAGAGGACTATCTGCATGTTCGTCTATTGGATGACGGACAACTGCTTGATCCGATGGGAAAACTCCGTCAAGTTTATCCGAACATCCTTCATTTAGAAAGAAAAAGATCGATGTCCAACCCTGAAATGGACGATCTGGAGCATGTGAAGAAAAGACAGACTCTCTCTCACTCGGAACTTTTCGCCTCTTTCTATGAAGATATCAAAGGAGATCCCCTGCCTGGAAAGCGGAAGGACATGATTGAACAGGCCGTTCATGCGTTAAAGAAAAAGGAAAGGGAGCAGTAATATGAGAGCCATAACGATAACGATGAATGCTTTCGGACCATATAGAGATAAGCAGACGGTCGACTTTACGACCCTTGGCAGCGAATCGATCTTTTTAATTACAGGACCGACCGGAGCCGGCAAGACGACGATTTTTGATGCGATGTGTTTTGCCCTGTACGGGCGGGCCAGCGGGAGTGACCGCGATCAGGATACCTTAAGAAGTCATTTTGCTTCTCCCGAGGACCTCACTTATGTGAATTATCTATTCGAATTGAGAGGCAGAACCTACCGCATCAAGCGTCTTCCGAAACAGCAGAAGAAAAAGGAACGGGGCGAAGGATATAAAGAAGAGCCGGCCCGGGCAGAGCTGTATCAGATCATGGATGATGAGGAGCGGCTGCTTGCTTCAAAGATCAAGGAAGTGAACGATACCATCGAGGAATTGATGGGGCTGGACTATGAGCAGTTCCGAAAAATGATCATGATTCCGCAGGGAGAATTCAGGAAACTGATTTCAGAAAATAGTAAAGAAAGAGAAGAAATTCTCCAACGCATATTTAAAACTGAATTTTTTGACGCATTGACCTCTCATTTCAAGGCTGAAGCAAAAAAACTTGAAGATGAGATGAAGCAGTTTGAATGGAGAATCGAACAGGAGAAAGAGAAAATTCACTGGCACCCGGATCAGCAGGAAGAAGAAGAAATCCAGGAGCTTTCAAAAGTGAGAGAACGTCTGCAACAGCGGATTATCGACCAGGAAAATCATTATCATGAAAAGCAGGAGAAGCTGCAGGAAATCAAAAAGGAGACAGACGCTTTCCAGGAACATGTCTATCAACAGCAGCGGGTGACAGAACTTTTTCAGGAAAAAGAGCATCTGGTCCGTGAACAGCAGAAGCTTCAAGACCGGCAGCCTGAAGTGAATCGGCTGCAGGAGGAAAAACAGTGGGCGGCAAAGGCTGCGGAGGTCCTTCCTTATGAAAAGGATTATAAAAATCGTAAAGCTGAACTGGAAAAGTGGCAGACGAGCCTCCAACAGAAAGAAGAGCGAAGAGCTTCCCTGTTAAAGGAGTATCAGGAAGCTGAAGAAAAATACCGTACAGAGGAACAGAACGCCCCGCATCGCGAAGCGTTGAAAAATAAATGGAAAAAGAAGCAGGAAGAAGAACAACTGCTGAAGGAATACCTTTCGCTGGTGGAGGTGCTCAAGCAGCATAAGGAAAATTTCCGCCGAGATCAGGAAGCTGTCGAAACCAATCGAAAAAAGCTGCTGGACGCATCTCAAACAGTTGAGAAGCTGAAGGAAAGCGTTAAAGAAGATCCTTCTCTCGCTGAAAAAGAATACACATTAAAGCAGAAGCAGGAAAACATGGGTAATAAAAAGCAGAAGCTCCAGCAATTGAGCCGGGAATGGGAGCAGTTGAAGAAGCTCCGGAAAACCTATCAATCGTTCATGGTCCGCTTTGACTCAGCCAAGAAAGACCAGCAGAAATCCAAGGAGGCCTATGAATCTGCTCTTGAAGAGGTGCAGGGGCACCATGCCTATACGCTTTCCATGAACCTCGTGGAGAACACGCCCTGTCCGGTATGTGGTTCGAACCACCATCCTCAACCTGCCCGGCAACCGGCAGCTGTTAAAAGTGCAGCGGAGATCCAGCAGCTTAAAGAAGTCTATGAAAAACACGACGAGAAGCTCACCAAGCTTCAAGAGGAATTTGTCCAGGTAAAATCAGCAGGCGAAACCCAGCGGCAGCTGACCGACCGTCTGTACCAGGAACTGCAGGACGATATGACAGACATGACGGATGCATCGATTCAAAAAGCTGTGGACACAGCCGGGGAGCATCTTGACTCTTACAATAAAGAACTTCAAAGTCTTCAAGAAAAGAGAGCACGCCTCCAAAAGGAAAACAAACAGCTGGAAGAACTGGAGGGTACGATCGTCCAGCTCCGCGGGGAGGCAGAGAATCTCCAGGAAGCTCTCCAGTCTTCCCGCCAGAAGACTGCTGATGTTCAGGCTGACATCCATGCGATGGAAAAGAATGGAGCCTTTGAAACGACCGATGCAGAAACGTTGAAAAAGGAAACAGAGAATCAGGAAGCTTTATATCTTGCAGCAGAACAAAGCTGGGAGAAAGCACAGGCCGTTTATCAGCAGAAACGGGAAGAACGGCAGCAGGTCCAGACTGCCGTAGAGGAAGGCCGTGCGTATGTAGAGGAAATGAAAGCAGCTGTGGAGGATCGGGAAAAACGAATGAATCAAACGCTTGACCAATTTTCCTTCCCCTCTATAGAGGCGTACAGGGAGGCTCTTAAACCTTCTTCTGAACGGGAGGCTATGGAGAAAAGAATTCTTGAACATGATAAGCGGAAAGGAATGGTAGAAGAACGGCTGGGTGTATTGAACCGTGAGCTGAAAGAAACCGAAAAACCTGATATGGATGCTCTCCATAAGGGATTGGAGGAGAAAAAGGCGGCCCGGGACGCCAGGCAGGAGCAGTTAAATGAAATTCAGGTGATGTTGAAGCAGAACAGGGACGTCGAAAAAAATATCACACGTCTCGTGGAGGAAGTTGGAGCACTGGCTGCTGATTATTATGATGTGGCTGAACTGGCCCAGCTTGCTGCTGGAGATAACCCTATGAGGCTCTCGCTTGAACGCTATGTGCTGGCTTCTTTCCTTGATGAAATTCTAGTCCAGGCGAATATCCGCCTTGATCAAATGACGGACCACAGATATCAGCTGGTCCGGAGCGGGGCAATTGCCAAAAGAGGTGCGCAGAGCGGCCTGGATCTTGAAGTAATCGATCATCATACAGGACAGCAGCGTTCTGTACGGACATTGTCGGGCGGGGAAGGCTTTAAAACCTCACTCAGTCTCGCCCTGGGTATGGCTGATGTTGTCCAATCCCATGCGGGAGGGGTTCAGCTTGATACTTTATTTATTGATGAAGGGTTCGGAACCCTTGATGAAGTATCACTGGAGCAGGCCATCGGTTGTCTGCGGGTACTTCAGGATGGAAACCGCATGCTCGGGATTATTTCCCACGTGTCCCAGCTGAAAGAGGAAATCCCGGCCAAACTACAAGTATATAGCGGTCCTAAAGGGTCTTCGCTTCAATTTATTTTTCAATAACCGGTAAAGAACAGGGCTGCTCCTTTTTGGTTGAGGAGCAAAACCTGCGGGAAAAGGGCAGGGAGTGACGTTGTCCAACAAAATTCGTCCCGAGGAGAAGATCCGGCTCTAAGACTATTGTCTAATGATGCGCTTGCCCGGGAAATAGTTGCTCCACCCCTGCCAATGACAGAGAGGAGAGAGCGGATTGCTTACGATTGAAAATGACTGGAAACCGGTGCTGCAGCAGGAAAAGCAGAAAGAATATTTCCGGGAGCTTGAAATGGAAATCGAAAGAGAATATGAACAGGCGCACGTGTTCCCTGAGCGCGAGAACGTTTTAGCCGCTATGAAGGGAACGGCACTCTCAGATACGAAAGTCGTCATCCTGGGACAGGACCCTTATCACAATGAGGGTCAGGCTCATGGATACAGCTTTTCGGTCCGTCCCCACGTGTCTATTCCACCTTCTCTTCGTAATATTTATAAAGAGATGGAACAAGATTTGAACATAAAGAAACCCAACCACGGATGCCTCCAGTCATGGGCTGCGGAAGGTGTCCTGTTGCTCAACGATGTTTTGACGGTGCGCGCGCATGAGCCTCATTCCCATAAAGGAATCGGCTGGGAAAAGTTCACCGACGCTGTAATCCAGAAGATCAATGAAAGAGAACAGCCTGTGGTGTTCCTATTGTGGGGAAAACATGCTCAAAAGAAAGCTGATTTTGTAGACCGGGAGCGCCATCTCGTTCTCGAATCTTCCCACCCCAGTCCGTTTGCTGCCCACCGTGGATTTTTCGGCAGCCGCCCTTTTTCCAAGGCTAATGAGTTTCTGAACATGCATGGGGAATCTCCTGTGAACTGGGCGCTTCCAGTCAATCCTGAAGAGGCTTGAGCCCAGACCATACGGTTACCCAGGGCATATGTTACAGTATTCTAAAGTTTCGGAGGGGTTGTTATGTTTCCTACTGGTCAACCACCATACCCTCCCATGGGGGCGTTCCCGGGCTTTCAACAAGCAGCAGGTCCACAGATGATGCGTTCTATGGGACCTCTCGCAAATGCTGGTTCCCGTGGATTCGGAGGTCTGCCGGGTCTGCTTGGTAAAGGCGGTTTTGGTGCTGGAGCTCCCGGGTTTTTCGGGAATGCCGGATTAGGATCTGTACCCGGAGCGGGCTTTCTCGGTGGCGGAGGCCTTGGTTCCAATGCGTTTAATGCGGCCGGCGCCGCTGCCAAAACAGGAGGGGCCGGGTGGCTTGGGCATATGCAGACAGCGCTGAAGGCTGTCCAGACTGCCGCGCCGATGATGCAGCAGTACGGTCCGATGATCAAAAATATCCCAGCAATGATTAATATGATGAAAATCATGAATGAGCCGGATGAAGAAGAGGTAGATGAGTCATCAGGAAAATCGGGTGAATCACCATCCTCCTCCTACAGCTGGGAGTCCAGAGAAAGCTCCAGCAGGGGGAAAGGGAGGAGTAAACATACCTCCAAATCGCATAAAAAGAAAAAGAGTCAAGGAACATCACAGCCTAAATTGTTTATTTAGGCTGTGCGTGTGGCTTGATTTTTTTTTATGAATTAGCAAGAATAGGAACAAAGGTTATTGATTACACAATGCCGGAGGAGGCTTCATATTGACTAATACATTACAAAAAGCAACATTCGCCGGAGGGTGCTTCTGGTGCATGGTGGAACCTTTCGATGAACGACCTGGGATCGAATCCATTGTTTCTGGATACACCGGAGGACATACGGAAAATCCGACGTACATGCAGGTGGTTTCAGAAGCAACCGGACATAGAGAAGCTGTTCAAATCGTATACGATCCGGAAATCTTCCCCTACGAACGGCTCGTAGAACTATTCTGGCAGCAGATAGACCCGACAGATGACGGAGGGCAGTTTGCTGACCGGGGCCATTCCTATACAACAGCCATCTATTACCATAACGAAGAACAGAAAGCAGTCGCTGAACAAAGCAGACAGGATCTGGAGAAATCAGGGAGATTCAGCCAGCCGATTGTTACTGAAATCCTTCCCGCTGCCGTCTTTTATGAAGCGGAGGACAAGCATCAGGAGTATTATAAGAAGAACGCGTTCCACTACAAGCGTTACAAAAAAGGATCCGGACGTGCTGGATTTATCCAGGACAACTGGAGTTATAAAAAGGATCCTGAAGATCTAAAAAAACGGCTGAGTGATATTCAATATAAAGTAACACAGGAGAATGCCACGGAACGTCCTTACGATAATGAATATTTCGACCATGAAGAGGAAGGCATCTATGTGGATATTGTTTCTAAAGAGCCGCTGTTCAGCTCGAAAGATAAATATGACGCCGGTTGTGGATGGCCGAGCTTCACCAAGCCGATTGAGAAACAGCAGGTCAAAGAGGAAGTAGACACTTCCCACGGCATGTTCCGTACGGAAATCAGGAGCGGTGGAGCCGATTCGCATCTCGGACACGTCTTTGACGATGGCCCTGTAGACCAGGGAGGACTTCGTTACTGCATAAACTCTGCAGCGCTCGAATTCATTCCGAAAGATCAGATGGACGAAAAAGGATACGGATATTTGAAGCATCTTTTCCGCTGAATGGCTTGTTCAGAGAGTCAGGGTTAGAAGCAGCTGTCATCCAATGCTATAATGATTGGATGAGGAGGAACGGACCTTGGGCAGAAAACGAATCCTAACCAAAGATGAAATTTTAACCGTAACCGGGGAAGTACTGCGAAACGGTGGTATCCAGGAGGTTTATTTCAAAAAACTGGCTGAAGAGCTTCAAGTCAGCCGCAGCACCCTTTATGAGTATTTCAAAAATAAAGAGGAACTGATTCTCTCGTACATGAGAGCGATGATGGATGAAATGAATCGAAAAATTGAGGCGGTGCCGCCGGATCTTCCTCCCAACGAAAAATTAAAGCAGCTGCTTCACATTTTTCTGGAGCACGCCGATACGTATCACATTGATCAAATGATTCACGAACTTCAAACGAGTGATAAGCAGGTAGCCCTGTTATATAAAACCGAAGTTCATAAGGATCTCATGAAAACCCAACAACTTATGGGCAGCTGGATTGAAGAAGCGAAAGAAGCTGGGTTGTGGACGACAGATGTTTCCTCCACGCTCATCTCCGACGTTATTTTTCATTCGATTTTATTTTCCAACCGAAAAAAAATCGGAGCAGAGGATATGACGCAGCAATTGTTCCATATGATGGAACACGGTTTGTCCCAAAGAAACGAATGAACCCGCCGCTTTTTAAAAAGGCGGTTCTTTCTTTGACAATATCTTGAATTAAAGATATCATGTTTTTAGATATGATGATAAAGAAAAAACGGAGGGATTCACATGAATATGAAGCACATCTTCAAAGAAGGGCAGAATGAGAAAGTTCTTCTGCTTCTGCACGGGACAGGGGGGACAGAACAGGACCTTCTCCCACTCGCCGGGATGATCGATCCTGAAGCCTCCGTCTTGTCTGTCCGGGGGAACGTTTCTGAAAACGGAATGCCGCGCTTCTTTAAGCGGCTTAGAGAAGGGGTTTTCGATGAAGAGGATTTGGTTGAGCGGACGAAGGAATTATCCGAGTTTCTGGATGAAGCTGCCGCTCATTACGGCTTCCGACGGGATCAGATTGTAGCCGCAGGATACTCCAATGGGGCGAATATTGCTGGCAGCCTTCTGTTTCATTATGAAAAGAGTCTGCTTGGTGCGGTGTTGTTCCACCCGATGGTGCCAAGACGGGGGATAGAGCTTCCTGATCAGACGGGAATTCCCGTATTTATTGGTGCCGGTGAAAACGACCCGATCTGTCCGGCTTCTGAAACCCATGATTTAAAATCACTGCTTCAAGCTTCCGGAGCCCATGTCACGGATCACTGGGAGCGGATGGGGCACCAGTTGACTGAACAGGAAGTACGGGCAGCCGCCGAGTGGTATGCGGCGCAGTTTTAATGGTGTCTGTATTGAGTCACATCCTTGTTCCGTGTATGATAGAAGGCAGGGAACAAAGGAGGTAGTGCTGTGATTCATAAAGATTGGGAAAACAATAAAACGATAAAACAAATCGAATGCGTCCATAATGACGCCGCTAAATTCGTTGTCAACAACGTCCTCACCCCAGGTAAGGTGTACGACGTTAAAAATGAAAGCGAAGAATTTTACTTTGTAGTAGACAACTCCGGCAGAATCGGTGGTTTCTACAAAGATTACTTCAAAGAAGTATGAGACAAGCTGAAGGGATGCCCTTCAGCTTTTTTATTGGCTGTACGAATGTCGAATATTGTGAGAATTGGACGTTTACAGTCAAGATTGGCGGGGGTATGGGGGTATAAGCCTATAAGAAGAAAGGATGCCTTCTTTATGATTATAAATAATGTCCGAATTTACGATCCTTCCCACCCTTATGATGATCAAACGTATGCGGTTAAAATAAATGGCGGAACGTTCGAAAAAATCTCTGAAGAGCCTTTAGAAGGCGGGGAGGTCATAGATGGGAAAGGGAAAGTCCTAGCCCCCTCTTTCAATGACAGCCACATGCACCTTTTACGCTACAGTCTTTTGAAAAAGGAGCTGGACTTGACCGAAGCGAAAAGCTGGAAGGAAATGAAACAGATGGTCGAGGACCACTATGACAAGATTGAACAGAATGACTGGATTTATGGAAAAGGGTTCAATGATGGGAACTTTGACGATTTGGATGGTCTGCTTACCGCTGAGGATTTGAACGAGATTCACGTTGATGCCAATATGTACTTCATGCATCAGGATGGACATGAGTGCGTAATCAGCCAGAAAGCTTTGGAGCGTTTGAAAGAGGAGGAAGCGTTTAAACAGGAACCGGATGAATTCAAGGAAACAGATGAAAGCGGGGAATGGAACGGACGCTTTAAGGATACTGCTGTTCATTACATTAAACACCATTTCTGGGGCCGTTCCGCTGCGGATGCGAAAGAGGCGCTGAAAACCGGAATACCTTATTTAAGCCGCTGTGGTATCACGTCGGTTCATACCGATGACATCAACTTCATCGGGTCTTATCAACGCTTGTGGGAAGCGTATACACAGCTTGAACAAGAAGGGGAACTTCCCATCGATGTTCATCTGCACCATTATATATTCAATATCGATGATTTGAAAAACTACTGCCTTCATAATGACCTCCGTACGGGCGGGGGAACAGAACGGGTGCGGGTAGGATCAGTGAAAATCTTCCTTGACGGGACACAACGGTTGTTTACAGCAGCCATGCGCAGCCCTTACCCCGTTCAGCCGGATACGGACGGCATTTTGATTTATACCCAGGATCAATTGAATGAAATGGTCCGTTATGCGAGTGAACAAAAGATGCAGGTAGCTATGCATGCGATTGGAGACCGGGCGGTGGAGCAGGCGTTGACAGCCCTTGAACAGCCGGAAGCAGAAACGGAAAGGTTCCGCCACCGGATTATTCATGCCCAGACGCTCGCTCCTGATCTTATCCAACGCATGAGAGAGGCTGCCCCTTATATTGAAACACAGCCTTCCTTCCTGCTTGATGAATGGGATAAAAAACACCACTGGTCGCCGGAAAGTCTCGTTCCATACGCTGACGCTTATGAAACTCTTCTGAAAGAACAGATTCCGATTACGTTGAGCTCGGACCTTCCTATCGGCGCCCTGGATCCTTTTGTGACGATTTTTACAGCGGTGAACCGGACCGACTTGGACGGGCGCCCTGAAGGTGGATGGATGCCGCAGGAAAAGATCAGCCTTCAGGCGGCCTACACCGGATTTACAAAAACACCGGCGGAACTTGAATACAATGAAGATCACAAGGGCATCATTAAAGGTGGTTATCAGGCTGACTTTGTTCTTTTGGATCAGCATCCCGAGGAAATCAAACCGGAGCACCTGCACGAGTTGAGTGTCCTGGAAACCTGGCACAGAGGACAAAGGGTCTATAAAAGATAAGTACGACTTTTCTTGTAAACACTCGTTCCATCATCCATAATAAGAGTAAGGTGACGGAAAGGGGAGGATGGGTAGAAATGGATAAACTAATTATCGTCCGCCACAGTGAAACAGAAGGGCAGCATGAAGACTCACCCTTAACTAAGCTTGGAATACGTCAAGCACAGAAACTGGCGGTCCTGTTGGATCAGTCTGGTGTAACCATTGACCGTATTATCTCAAGTCCCTATTTGAGGGCCGTTGAGACCATCAGACCCTATGCCCGGTCCAAGGACATGGAAATTGAAAGAGACGACCGCCTGGAGGAAAGGGTCCTCAGTCACGAACCATTGGATGACTGGGAAGAAGTCCTTCACGATACGTTTCAGGATCCTGATTTGAAGTTAACCGGAGGTGAGTCCTCTGTAGAAGCGAAGGACCGGGTCCTCTCGCTCATTGAGGAGCTGGAAAATCAAGACTGTGGAAATGTCCTCCTCGTAACGCACGGGAATCTTCTTGCTCTGCTGCTGCAGAAGTATAACCGTGAAATTGGATTTTATGATTGGAAACGGCTGTCACGCCCGGATGTTTTTCTTGTCCAGAAACAGGGCGGAGAATATATTGTGGAACGTATTTGGGAAGATTGACAGCTCGGCTGTCATCTTTCCTTTCTTTATTTCTTCTGTTGTCAGACCTCGGATTGCGATTTTGACATAAAATCGTTATGATAGATTGTGGTGTTTATCTTAGCTATTCAAGGTGAATATAGAAATGTAAGCACACTTAATTCCACTTAAAGGAGGAGAAAACGAAATGGCATTTGTTATTACATCCCCTTGTAAAGATGAAAAAGCTGGAGAATGCATGGATGTGTGCCCGGTTGACTGTATCGAGGAAGGAAAAGATATGTTCTATATCGATCCTGCCATCTGCATAGATTGCGGCGCATGTGAAGCTGTGTGTCCGGTAGAAGCTATTTATATCGAGGATGAAGTTCCTGAAGAGGAAACCCCATACATCGAAATCAACCGCAAGTTCTTCGAAGAACAATAAGGCACATACAAAAAAACGCCCTCCTTACGATTAAGGAGGGCGTTTTTTATTATCCCATTTCTTCACAGCATTCCAATGAATAATTATCTTGAATTCCGGGTAGATACATAAAGAATTCGGACATAGGAGGCTATTTTATGACAACGTTACAAAATCAAGCAGCAGTTATTACAGGGGCAAGCAGCGGAATCGGTAAAGCGATCGCTCACTCCCTCGCAGAACAGGGAGCTCATGTCGTATTGGCAGCCCGCCGCGCGGAACGCCTGCAGGAGCTTGCTGACGAAATTACAAGTCAGTATCAAGTAGAAGCGAAAGTGGTCGAAACGGACGTTACGAAGCGGGAGGATGTCGAAAATCTCGTGAAGGAAACGAAAGATGCCTTCGGCCGTTTGGATATTTTCATCAATAATGCCGGTGTTATGCTGCTTTCCTTCCTGAAAAATGATCATGTAGACGAATGGGAACAGATGGTGGATGTGAATATTAAAGGTGTGCTGTACGGCATTCATGCCGGACTGCCCATTATGCTTGAACAGGATTCCGGCCACATCATCAATGTTTCCTCAGTGGCGGGCCATGAAGTGTTTCCTTCCAGCACGGTGTACAGCGCGACCAAGTACGCAGTAAAAGCGCTGTCCATGGGTATGGAAAAAGAACTGGCCAAAACCGGTGTGCGCGTCACCAACATTTCTCCCGGGGCGGTAGAAACAGAGCTCACCGATCACATCACTGACGGAGAAGTTCTGGATATGTTTAAGGACCGCAGTATGCAGCCCCTTGAAGCTGCAGATATTGCCAGCGCCGTTTCGTATGCTGTGACACAGCCGAAATCCGTAAATGTAAATGAAATCATTGTACGACCGCTGCATCAGGCCTGAGCAAAAAGAGACATCTAAAAAAAAGCTTGTAGAAAAACTTCTGTTTTTCTACAAGCATTGATGACCGCGGGAAGCGGTCATCTTTTAATGGACAACTTTAAATCTGCTGTAACCCTGAATTTCATCTTGACTAGTTATATCAAGGGATTCAACCTGGCTGAAAGGAGTTGGACCTTCATTGATTTTTTCAATGAAACGTTTCAACTGACCCTCTTCAGCTTCAGCTTCGATCAGGACGGTTCCGTCCGGCTGATTTTTGACCCAGCCCGTTACGCCGAGTTGTTCAGCCATCTGCTTGGCAGAAGCCCGGAAACCGACTCCCTGAACGCGTCCATGTACAAGAATTCTATTATTTTCCATTGTGTCAGCACCTCCAGTTCCTCTCTGAACAATTCCCTGCGTCCCCCTGCAGGCAAACCTCAATAAGGAGGAAGAAGGATGAAAGAAATGAAGATTACGGATTTGTCCCCGTTTAAAATCGGACAGAAAGAAGATCCATCAGGCCGTACCGGCTGTACCGTTGTGCTTCATGAAACAGGTGCTGTCGGAGGTGTAAGCGTCCGGGGCGGTGCGCCGGGGACGAGGGAGACCGACCTGCTGCGGCCGGAAAACCTTGTCCAGCACATTCACGGCCTCTTCCTTTCCGGCGGCAGCGCTTTCGGACTTGATGTCGGTTCCGGTGTCATGAAATTTCTCGAAGAAAAAGGAATCGGCTTTGATGTGCAGGTGGCTAAAGTTCCGATTATTCCAGGAGCCATTTTGTTTGACTTGACCGACGATCCCGCCGTCGAACGTCCGGACGCCCAACTCGGCTATGAGGCTGCTCGGTCCGCTTATGAGGCACCTGCGTTCCAAATGGGAAATTACGGAGCGGGCGCCGGGGCTTCGGTAGGAAAAGCGCTGGGAAAGACACACAGCATGAAAGGCGGAATCGGAAGCTGGGCCTGCCGAATCGGGCAAGTGGAAATCGGAGCTGTTGCAGCGGTCAACAGTTTTGGCGATGTGGTCGATCCGGCCACAGGAAAAGTGATCGCGGGTCTTTATGAAGGAAATGAATTTTTACATACAGAAAAGCAGCTTCTTCGTCAAATGGAAGATACGGATACCAATCGTTTCAAAGGAAATACGACCATTGGGACCATCCTTACAAATGCGGCTTTGACGAAAGCAGAGGCATCTAAAGTGGCCGATGCGGCTCATGACGGTCTGGCCAGGACAATCCGCCCTTCCCATACATTTGTGGACGGGGATACGATTTTCTGTATGTCGGACAATCAGGTTCCCTGTGACCCGAACGCTCTAGCGGCTGCTGCTGCATGGTGTATGGAAAAAGCGGTGCTGAATGCCGTGCTGTCCAGTGCTTCCACGGAAGAATATCCAGCAGCCAAGGATTTTCACAAGAAAGGATGACACCCGTGTACGTATTTGTTTATGGATCCTTATGTTCAGGTCAGGACAATCATCACCTATTGGGAGAAGCAGAGCTTGTATCCGCTCAGGCCTTTGTAAGGGGCACGCTTCATTCCGGGCCCTTATATGAACCGCTTCTTTTGGAAGACCAGCATACATGGACGTATGGAGAACTCTATCATATTCCGCCCGCTTTATTATCTTTGCTTGATAATTTCGAAGGCTTTCAACCAGGAAGTGGGGATGGGAATTGGTATAGGAAAGAAACAGAAGTCTTTTGGGACACAGACTCCGTTATGGCAGAAACCTATTACTGGAACGGAGTGGCGAAGCAATCGATTCCTCATAACGACTGGAAGGTTCATCAGTTCCTTCAGCAAGACTCCTACATTTATTTCGCCTACGGGTCCTGCATGGATGATGCCCGGTTCATTACCCAGAAGGTCCACCATCTCTTTGGGGATGTCATAGGAAGAGGAACGCTGGATGACTATTGTTTAGCCTTTTCTTACCATTTGAATGATGGAGCAAGAGCGGATATCAGAGAGGGCGTGAAGCAAAAAGTGGAAGGTGTCCTTTATCGAATCAACAAGCAGGCCCTTCAATACCTTTTTTTACGGGAAGGGGTGGAAGCAGGGGCATACAGACCTGCCATCGTGCCGGTGAAAACGGATGATGGTTCAGTCCTGCAGGCTGTCACATTCACCGTGCTCTCTAAGAAAGAAGACTCACCTCCGCCCTTCCACTATGCTGAAGAGATTGTCCGCGGCGGAGAGCGTTACTTATCCACGGAGTACATCGAGGCGTTGAAACAAAGGTTCCTCGATGATTTAAAAGTGCAGCATTTCCAAGAATACATGGAGAAAAGGAGCCGTTCCTATGACTGAAGCCACATGGAAAATGTATACAGCGCGTGATTTTTCTACGCTTTCCTATATGTCTTACCATCAATCCGCCCATAGCGACGAGGCGGTAATCATCATTCACGGCATCACGGCAGAATTAACGGAGCAGAAAAAGTTCGCCTCCGCCTGCCGGAGAGATGCGGACGTTTTTCTTCCGGTCCTCAGAGGCTATGATCATAAAAATAAGCGCGGTGACCTGGATTATATCGGACAGTATGATGATGATTTGTTTGATTTCATTCACTATATCAGGAAAAAAGGGTACAAGCGGATCACACTGATGGGGCATTCCATGGGATGTGCCAACCTGCTGCGCCTGATCAAGAAAAATCCTGCCATCGGAGATGCCTACATCTTCACGGCTCCATTTTTTCATCCGGCCGTTCCCGTTTATAAAAACGACGCAACTGATCCTTCCGGAGAAGGAGATGATGTCGAGTACACCGTCTATACGAAAAAGGTCATGGTGTTAATGACCTTATATAAAATGAATATCCACCGGTTTGAAAAGGCTCCAGCCGCTGAAATTCCTGACGAATTCGCCGATACCGGCCGTCTGTCCCTTTCCTTCCGGTTGTTGGTTTCCCGATTTCCCGAGAAAGTGACCCCCGGCCTGCTGAAAGGTGTGCAGGCACCAGTGACCATTGCTGTCGGCAGTGAGGATGAGGTTATCGAAGCAGAGAAATTGAAGAAGTGGGCGGAAGATATCTGGGAACGTCCAGTCGATATTCTTCCAGGGGCCGATCATAACGACATCTTGTATGACGCTGGATTTCATAAAATCATTCAAGAAATGGACGAGTCTGGCAATGAAAAAACTGTCCAGTGAAGTCATCCAGTTCAAGGGCCGGGCCGATGATTTCGGATATGAGCAGGGAAAAAGACTGAAACAGACCCTCCTTTATGAAAGTCACCTCCAGCGCAGACCGCGGTCCATCCGTCATTATCAAACAGATACAGAACATGTGAAAGCGATGCTTATGCACTGGGCGCCGCTCCTATGGGAAGAGCTGAGGGGGCTTTCGGAAGGTCTGCAATGGTCCCTTGAAGAAACCGTTCATGAATACAGCGGCTGGCAGCAGGAATGGGATCGTTCCGGATGCTCTATCATGCTTGGCAGCAACTATATGATCCGCAACTATGACTACAACCCGAAAACCTATGAAGGGCGGTTCCTGATTTACCAGCCGGATAACGGGACCGCATCCATCGGTCCGGGTCAGCGGATCATCGGACGCACCGATGGCATGAATGAACATGGATTATGTGCTGGCTACAACTTCGTCAATCGTCTTCACCCGGAAGATGGATTCATCTGCTGTACATTGACTAGAATTCTTTTGGAGAGCTGCCGGGATACCGTTGAAGCAGAGAAGCTGCTGAAAGAGCTCCCCCACCGCCATTCATTCAATTATGTCCTTTTTGATAAAGCCGGCAGATCTTCTATTTTGGAAGGATCCCCCAGAGGGGTGATCAAGAAAGAAGGACAGGCTTGTACCAACCATTTCTCCCACATGCCCCAGGAGAACCGCAGACACTTGTCAGATTCAGAAACGCGGCTTTCCAAAATGATCGTCAGACAGAAGGAGGAGTGGGATGCCCAAGACGCCTTTCAATTTTTGAACGATCGTTCGGGTCCGATTTTTTCTGATCAGTATGAACGGTCTTCGGGTACGATTCATACAGCTGGTTATTCCCCGGAGACGCTTTCTCTCCGATTCGGACTTGGCGGTGATGCACAGGCTGTTTCGTTTTCCTTCGACAACTGGATCAAGGGACGCCGTTCCCCTGTTAAAAAAATGTTCGGATGGATTGATACAGTTATGGATATTCCCTATCTGGACGGCATCACCTGAAAAACCATATTGAGATGAAGGGGTCTGCGGCGTACAATAAGGATAGACGTAAACCGTAAAGGAGACCTTTGATGCAGACAACGACACGTAAAAATGCCATGAAACTTCAAAACCTTTATGCCTTTTTAAAACAAGAAGGGATGAGCAGACAAAAAGATAAGGTTATGGATCTGATCAAAAAAATCAAGCAGGAGGAAATGGTCATCGGTTTTGCCGGCCATTTTTCCGCCGGCAAGTCCACATTGATCAACACGCTGCTGGAAAGCCGGCTCCTTCCTTCAAGTCCTATTCCGACGAGCGCCAATATTGTCCGTTTGAGAACAGGGCCCGTCTATACAAAGGCGTATTTCACTTCAGATGCGCCTGTGAAATACGAAGCGGATGTAGAGCCGGAGACGATACAGGCATGGTGCAGGGACGGTGAACGTGTGACCGGACTGGAAATCAGCCGTCCGGACAGTCTCCTTCCACCCCACGTTTCTGTCCTGGATACCCCTGGCGTAGATTCTACGAATGATGCAGACAGGCTGATCACCGAATCTTCTCTGCACGTGATGGACTACATGTATTATGTTATGGATTACAACCATGTCCAGTCGGAAGTAAATCTATTGTTTTTATTGGAAATGCAGCAGAGGAACACCCCTTTTACCGTGGTGATCAACCAGGTGGATAAGCATGTAGAGGACCAGCTTACTTTTGGCGACTACCAAAAAAGTGTTGAAGCGGCCTTTCAACAGTGGGGGATTCACCCGGAATCGGTCTATTATACATCCATGAGAGACTTTGCAATGGAAGAAAATGAGTACAGGCAGTTGAAATACCATTTCCAACAGTTGTTTGACAGGGATTTTTCCCTCATAGAACAGCAGGCGGATGACGTAGCCGCTGCTTTAATGGAAGAAACCGTCAGAGATTATGAAGAGACCTTTGAAGAGAAGCGGGAAGAACTTCTTGAACAGAGAGAAAACCTTCAATCGGCCATTGACGAAAGTCCGATGGATCCGGATCTGATCCGTGAGTACAGCGAACTGGAAGAAGCGGCCGACGAGGTGTTTGAAAAGCGGATCTATCAGTTTGTTTCCAATGCCTACTTGATGCCGAGCGCCCTCCGTGAGTATGCGGAAGCTTACCTGCACTCCCGGCAGCCGGACTTTAAAGTCGGTCTGCTGTTTGCGAAGAAAAAAACCGAGGAAGAAAAACAGATGAGGGAAGACGCTTTTTACGAGGCCTTGGAAAAAACGATGGAAGAACAGTTGAAATGGCCGGTGCGGGAACGGATGATGAAACTGCTGGACGCTTACGGCATCCATTCCACGGAGCTTCTTCAAATCGTTCAGGAAATGGATTTTCACTATCCAAAAGAACGTCTGGAAACACTGGTTCAATCAGGGGCTTCGGTTACAGGGGCTTATGTTCTTCGATATACCGATGAAGTGGAAGCTGATATTCAACGGCAGGCCAAAGCCTTTCTCGGAGAATGGAAAAAAGCTTTTTTGGAAGAAGTATCAGCAAAAAAACAGGATGTGCTGCATCAACATGACCAAGCATTCTCTGCGTATGAAGACTTAGAGAAGATCGACGAGGAACTGGAATTCATCATTGAAAAGGTCCGGCAGTTCTCCAACCGCCTTCATGAAAGTTTTTCTGACACGATATCTGCAGAAAACAGGAAACAGGCAGAAGAAGATGAGGAGCGCATGGAAGAGCGGGTGTCTGATGCTCCTGAACATCCAGCAGGCGTCATGGACGAGGATGAGAACCTTATAGTGGGAGAACCATCCAAAGGCAGGCCGGCTCCCTCTCCAAGTTCAACTGTGGATCAGGTGAAAGACAGGACAGAGAAGGCCCTGGCTGTTATTCAGGATTTGGAAAGCATGGATGACCTTTCCCGCCGGCTGGAGGAAAAAGTGACCCGGCTTGACAACCGGACGTTTACAATAGCTTTATTCGGTGCCTTCAGCGCGGGGAAATCCTCGTTTGGCAATGCGCTTCTCGGAGATGACGTTCTGCCTGTGTCCCCCAATCCGACAACAGCAGCCATCAACCGGATATCTCCTGTATCAAGTGATCATCCGCACCAATCGGCAGAAGCTGCCGTAAAGTCAGAAATGGATATGCTGGAGGACATTGCTGCTGTGTACGCATCTTTTTCTTCCTTGGAAACAGCCTGGGAGGAACTGGATGAAATGGAAGTGGAGGAGTGGAAATCACGGGAGCAGAAAGAGCGCTCATTCCTAAAAGCCTTTTACGATGGATATCCGCAGATGAAGAAACATCTGGGACGAAGGATGTCTGTGCCTTGGGAGCAGCTGGCTGCTTTTGTTTCCCAAGAGGACAAGTCCTGTTTTATCGAGTCGATGGATGTGTACTACGATTGTGCGTGGACAAGGGCTGGCGTGACGCTTGTTGATACACCGGGGGCCGATTCCGTCAATGCCCGTCATACGAATGTCAGCTTTCAGTACATTAAAGATGCCGATGCTGTCTTATTTGTCACCTATTACAACCACCCGTTCTCAAGAGCAGATGAAACGTTTCTGAAACAACTGGGCAGGGTCAAGGACAGTTTTGCCATGGATAAGATGTTCTTCCTGATCAATGCCAAAGACCTTGCGCAGTCCAAGGAAGAACTGCAGCAGGTGGAAAGCTATGTGGAAACCCAGCTGAGTGCATTCGGAATTCGGAATCCGAGGCTTTACCCGGTCTCAAGTCTGCTGGGGTTGAAAGAGAAAAAATACCATCAAGATGAAAATTCCGGTATGGGGGCATTTGAAGACGGTTTTTCTTCCTTTTTGGAAGAGGAGTTATCCCAAGTGATGACGGCTTCCATTGAAAGTGATTTGGAGCGTGTGAAAAATTATGTCCAATCCATGGTGGAAAGCAGCCACATGGATGAAGGAGAAAGAAAAAAGAAAAAGGCACAACTGGAAGAACGCAGGCAGCAGGCGCTGGATCTTTTCGAAAAAGAGTATGACGGCGGGGCTGAAAAAGCGGTGCAGAACAAAATGGATAAGCAGCTTCATTATGTCCATGAACGGATGATGCTTCAATTCAACGATCTGTTCAAGCGCCATTTCAACCCTGCGGCTATTAATGGATGGCACCAGGATGTGAAAGAGCAGGTGAAAGAGGCACAAAAACAGTTGTTTGAAGAGATGACCTTTGACATGAAAGAGGAAGTCAAGGCTGTATGTGTCCGTGTGGAGCAGTTTATTACACAGCATCTCGATGAGACGAGGGCTAAAATTGAAAAAAACCTCCATCACATCGAAGCGTCCATCCATCTCGATACACTTGAGCTTCCTGATATGCCTATTCCAAAGATCGAAGGGGAGATCGAGCTTACGGCCGCGGAACAGGATCAGATCAGGAAAATGTTCAAGGGGACGAAATCCTTCTTTGAGAAAAATGAAAAAGAAAAAATGAAAGAAGCGGCCGCTCCACGTGCATCGGATGTTCTGCATCAGCAATTGGAGCAGATTTCCAAAGACGTAACGCCTTATTACCAGACTCAATGGGCAGATGTATATGCGACGGCCCGCCGCTCCTGGATCGATGAAACAGCAAAGCAGTTCGATCAGCTGATCAATCACTACAGGACCCCTGTAAACCGGAAACAGGTGGAGAAAGCCTGGGATCAGCTTTCCAAGGTCTAAATGAGAACAGAAAAACATACCATAGACTAAGACGATTTTCCCCGGCCGGGGTTCTCTTCCTCCTCCCCGGCCGGGGAAATTCTTTTATCATCACCCGCTGATCAGACGCATACAGTGTACAGGAAAGGAGGGTGACGAACATGTTGTATAATCCGAACCAGGGAATGTACCGGCAGCAGTATGCATCACAGACAGCTTCTGCTGAGTTTTCGTCAAGCCCCACTGCCCCCGGACTGAAGGGGAGTATTCAGTTTTACCAGATGCCATATGGTGTTGAGGTTTTCGTTTATGTGGAAGGACTGCCTTCGTTTAAAAAGGAAAAAAACGGAGTTCAGACGGGCCCTCACGGCTTTC
Source organism: Halobacillus sp. AWH4_228 (assembly GCF_056158365.1). NCBI lineage: Bacteria > Bacillati > Bacillota > Bacilli > Caryophanales > Bacillaceae > Halobacillus > Halobacillus sp. AWH4_228. The sequence goes on from NZ_JBSWTE010000001.1 coordinate 2,083,311, forward strand.
ATATCCACGAAAAGGGATTGTGTGAAATTGGGGACGGGAGCGATCCGTTTGCAACGGCCGGGGGGCACTGGAATCCTGATCAGCAGCCGCACGGCAATCATGCGGGAGATTTCCCTGTGCTTTTTTCCAATCAGGGAAGGGCACGGATGATTTTCTTTACCGATCGTTTTCAAGTCCGTGATATTATCGGAAGAAGTGTCATCATTCATCAAGGTCCGGATGATTATCAGTCCCAGCCCAGCGGACGCTCAGGGAAAAGAATCGCCTGTGCCGTCATTCAATCCGGATAAATCATCATGGGGAGGAATAATGCTCCTCCTTTACGGATATAATGGAAGTAGAGTGATGTGAAGGGAGTGTACTTGACTTCAAACCGCAGGCGTAGTATAGTAAGTATAAAGGTTGAATTACCAATATTAAGAAGTTCATTCTTCCTAATCACCTATTATAAAGAGTGATCAATTCTATTGGTACTTTTTATAATATGTGATTTTTTCATTAAAGCAAAACGCATATTAATTTAGAAATATTGGAGGATCCATTCCATGAAAACAGGTACAGTGAAGTGGTTTAACGCGGAAAAAGGTTTTGGTTTTATCGAGGTTGAAGGCGAAGACGATGTATTCGTACACTTCAGCGCAATCAACGAAGAAGGCTTCAAATCTCTTGAAGAAGGTCAAGCTGTAGAGTTTGAAGTAACTGAAGGAAATCGCGGACCACAAGCTGCAAACGTAACGAAATTATAAAATCATAAAAAGACTGGCTTTAGCAAGTCAGTCTTTTTTCTATCATAATTGAGTTAAAGGGGGCTGCTTCAATGGCATTCGGAAAGAAAAATCAAGCTGAAGTGAAAGAAGAAGACACAAAAATCTGGGTTTGTTCATCCGATGACTGCAACTGCTGGCAGAGGGATAATTTCCGTACGAACAATGAGAAGAAATGTCCAATGTGCGGCAGCGATATGAAGGAAGAAAACAAAGTCCTTCAAGTTGTGGAAAACAACAGCCTGTATTATAAATCTCAGTCATGATATGGTAAAAAAAGCGATTGCTCACGGGCGGTCGCTTTTTTCCGTGAGAGGAGGAGAAACCAGCCATGGATAACAAAGTAAAGCAGATGCTGGAAACGAAACAAGCACTCAGAAAAAATACGCTGGGCACGATTTTGGACCGCTTTGACGGGGATTTAATGAAATTATCGAAGAAGGAGCGCAGGCAGAAGTATCAAAAGATGATGGAGAGTCCCTACAGCTTTTTCAGAGGGAGCGCCTATCTATTCTTTCACGATGCCACGGAACTGCCGTTCAGGTTCCATACCCCTGATGAAACGCCGACATGGATCATGGGAGATCTCCATTTTGATAATTTCAGTGTGTTTCAAAATGAAAACAAGGATATCGTCTTTGATGTGGATGACTTCGATGAGGGCTATCTCGGTTCGTATTTATACGACGTGATGCGTATGGTTGTCAGTATCCGTTTAACTATGGATCAACTGGGTTATCCTGAAGACAGTCATGATGCGATGGTCGATCATTATCTGAAACATTACGTGAAGCAGATGGAAGCCTTCCATCATAGAGATCAGGATCCACAGACGATGTACTTTACCAAAGAGGAAAGTAAAGGCGCTGTAAAAAAAGCGATTCAAAAAGTAGAAGAACGCCGGGCTTCCCATGAACTGGAGAAACAGACGATCGTCAAGCATGATTCCATCCGTTCCTTTGATATCGGCAAAGAGAAATTGGCATCGGTACCGAAACAGGAATATGAGCAGCTGGTTAAAGCATGGGACGATTACTACCAGTCCCTTGATCAAAAACTGCGCCGGCCGCGTGAATTTTACCGGATCAAAGATATCGTGAAAAAGCGAGGCTCGGGGATCGGCTCTACCGGCCTCAACCGGTATTACATCTTGATAGAAGGCCAATCGGGGGACAGTCATGAAGATGACATCATACTGGAAGCCAAGGAAGCGCGCACGCCCATTCCAGCCTACTTCTTCCCATATGATGAACAGTTCTGGACGGAACATCGTCAGCAGGGACGGCGGGTGATTCACACCCAGCAGGCGATGCACCATTTGTCCGACCCGTATCTTGGGTACTTTACGATGAATAACAGCGACTATTATGTGCGCGAACGTTCGCCTTATTCCAAAGATCTTAAACCGAAACATCTGTTGGAGGAGAAGCGGCTGAAGAAGACACTGAAAACAATGGCTCAGATCAGTGCCAAAATTCATGCGCGGGCGGATGCAGATATCGATGAAGGTATCCTTTCCTATCATAGTGAGGATGCCATTATGGAGGTTATTCGCGGGCATAAGGCGGATTTCCAGACAGAGCTCAATTTATGGTCCAGGCATTACAAGGAAAGAGTCAGCACGGATTATCAGCTGTTTCTCGAATGGTGTCGTGAAAATGAGTACGTGAAATCTCCGTGATGACTGTTCTATGAAGCGGATGAATGATATACTTTTCTTGTTCTACAAACGAAAGCAATGGAGGATTCAGACATGTTAACAGTTAATAACGTAGGGCTTCGATTCGGTGACCAGAAACTGTTCGAAGACGTCAATATAAAATTCACCCCGGGAAACTGCTACGGGTTAATCGGGGCAAACGGAGCAGGTAAATCCACGTTCCTTAAAATCTTGAGCGGAGAAATTGAACCACAAATCGGAGATGTAAGCCTGAAAAAAGACCAGCGTCTGGCGGTCTTGAAACAGAACCACTTCGAATACGATGAATATCAGGTGCTTGAAACGGTCATTATGGGCCATACACGCCTGTACGAAGTCATGAAAGAAAAAGACGCCATTTATATGAAAGGTGATTTTTCCGAGGAAGACGGCATGCGTGCGGCTGAACTGGAAGGTGAATTCGCAGAAATGAACGGGTGGGAAGCGGATTCCGATGCGGCCCGCCTTCTTAAAGGACTTGGAATCGGTGAAGAACTGCAGACGAAGCAGATGAGTGAGCTTGCCGGTTCGGAAAAAGTGAAAGTCCTTCTTGCCCAGGCGCTGTTCGGCAATCCGGATGTTCTGCTTCTCGATGAGCCGACCAACCACTTGGATATTAAAGCGATCCAGTGGCTTGAGGATTTCCTTATCGATTTTGAAAATACTGTAATCGTTGTATCCCACGACCGTCACTTCCTGAACAATGTCTGTACCCATATCGCCGATCTTGACTTCGGGAAAATCCAGGTCTATGTCGGAAACTATGATTTCTGGTACGAATCCAGCCAGCTTGCAATGAAGTTGGCCCAGGAGCAGAATAAGAAGAAGGAAGAAAAAATCAAGGATCTCAAAGAGTTCGTGGCCCGCTTCAGTGCCAACGCCTCGAAATCCAAACAGGCAACTTCCAGGAAGAAACTATTGGATAAGATCACCCTGGATGATATCCAGCCTTCCTCCCGTAAGTATCCGTATATTTCCTTCCAGGCGGACAGGGAAATCGGGAATGACCTGCTGACGGTTAAAAACCTGTCCAAAACCATTGATGGTGTGAAAGTGCTGGACAACATCAGCTTTACATTGAACAAAGATGATAAAGTGGCTCTCGTAGGTGCGAACGAAGTGGCCAAGTCCACGCTTTTCCAGATTCTTATGGGTGAGATCGAACCGGATGAAGGAAGCTATAAATGGGGCGTTACGACCTCTCAAAGCTACTTCCCTAAAGACAACTCCGAGTTCTTCGATTCTGAGCGCAGCCTCGTTGAATGGCTCCGCCAGTATTCACCGGAAGATGAAACAGAAACGTTCCTGCGCGGATTCCTTGGCCGTATGCTGTTTTCCGGAGAGGAAGCATTGAAGAAAGCGAACGTCTTGTCCGGAGGAGAAAAAGTCCGCTGCATGCTGTCTAAGATGATGCTGTCCGGTGCAAACGTTCTTCTTCTGGATGAACCAACCAACCACCTGGACCTTGAGTCCATTACAGCCTTGAACAAAGGGTTGATCAATTTCAAAGGATCTGTTATCTTTGCTTCTCATGACCATGAGTTTATTCAAACGATCGCCAACCGCATCATTGAATTGACGCCAAGTGGTCTTGTAGACAAGGAAATGACGTATGATGATTATTTGAATGATCCGGAAATTCAAAAGCAGGTCGCTGCTCAATACGCATAAATACTGAAAAGCCTGTCAAAATGACAGGCTTTTTTTCTTCTTTTTCCCCCTTGATTTCCTCCTTGTTCGACCTTTTGAATGACTAAATCCCCTTGAAACGTGCCTTGAAGCGTGACGGATTTTGTCAATCTTCCGCTTTTATCATCGAAAAGGCGCTGGTTTTCTGCCTGTTGTAATGATAGTGAAATATAGATGTTACGTTTGCAACGAAACTGTTGCTTGTTTGTTCTTCATTTATACGAAATATCTGGTAATCTAGTAATTGTGAATTGATCACATCAAAAAATACAAAGTGATCGAACAAACAAGGGGAGGCACTATCCTATGAAAAAAACTGTATTTTCTGTTGCAGCAACCGTAGCCTTGACTGGAGCATTTGCCACATCTGTGAGTGCTCACGAATCTGAACAATATTCCGTCAATAAAGGGGATACTCTTTGGAGCATCTCTCAACAATACAACGTATCTGTCAACAATCTGAAATCTTGGAACGATCTGAATTCCAATCTAATTTATCCAAGTCAAACACTAGCCGTATCTAACGCACATAACAATCAAGCATCTACTTCTACTACTAAATCTTCGAACGCATCCACGTACACGGTTAAATCCGGAGATACGTTGTTCGCGATCAGCCAAAAATTCAATATTTCCGTCGATCAGCTGATGGCTTGGAACAATTTATCTTCCACTCTCATCTACCCAGGGGAACAATTCAAGGTTGACGGACAGAAAGCTGCGGAGACATCTACAGCTCCTGCCAAAGAAAGCACAGCCAAGTCCAGTGAGAGCAGCCAGAAATCAAGCAGCTCCAGCAATGCTTCCGCAAAAGAAACATCTGCTGAGTCCACTGAAGCTGTTCAAGCGAACACAAACAAAGGAACGAGCAATGATGTAGTTAAGGAAATCACAGCTGAAGCAACGGCCTACACGGCAAACTGCACAGGCTGCAGCGGCGTAACAGCCACAGGTATTGATTTAAATGCGAATCCAAACCAGAAAGTTATTGCTGTAGACCCGAACGTCATTCCATTAGGTTCTAAAGTATATGTGGAAGGCTACGGAACAGCCATTGCTGGTGATACCGGCGGTGCCATCAACGGAAACCGTGTTGATCTTTATATGCAGGACCGCGGTGACGCTCTTGATTTCGGACGCCAGACTGTAAAAGTACAGGTACTTGCGGACTAAATTCAATATTATCAAACGAAAAGACCTTTTCAGTCCTTCTGAAAAGGTCTTTTTTCTTTTATATAGGAAGTCTTATTGATAGACTTAAGACATCTTATAGTTGGAAAGGAGACAAATGATGAAAGCGATTGTACATGAAGGAAAAGATGGTCTGGAAGGTCTTCAGGTGAAAATGATGGAGGAGAAAACGCCGGACTCCCGTGAAGTGAAGGTGCGCATCCATACAGCAGGGATGAATCGTCGGGATCTTGCAGTGGTTACAAAAAGGCATAAAGGTGAAGATCCAGCTGTCATTCCCGGTTCAGATGCCTCAGGGATCGTTGAGGAAACAGGCAGAGATGTGACGCGTTTTAAAAAAGGGGATGAAGTCATAGTCAATCCCGGACTCGGCTGGCAGAAAAACAGTGATGTTCCCCCGGAAGGGTTTGAGATCGTCGGCTTTCCTGACCACGGGACGTTTGCGGAGACTTACATATGTACAGAAGACCATCTGGAGATGAAACCGAAGCACTTGACTATGGAAGAAGCAGGGGTCCTTTCGCTGGCTGCATTGACGGCTTTTAGAGCTTTGTTCACAAGAGGGAACCTTAAATCAGGAGACACCGTGATGCTTCCAGGAATCGGCGGAGGCGTCCTGACGTATGCGCTCAAATTCGCTAAGGCAGAAGGGGCCAGAGTGATCGTTACGTCACGGTCCAGGGAGAAGCTCAAACAGGCGTTGGACGCAGGAGCGGATAAAGCAGTCCTGACCGAATCGGATTGGAGTGAAGAATTGGCTGGTGAGAGCGTCGATCTATTGATTGAGAGTATAGGAGCCGCGACATTCAATAAATCACTGCGTGCTGTCCGTAAAGGGGGAACGATTGTTACATTCGGATCCAGTACGGAAGACGAAGTCACCTTGAATATCCGCGCGTTCTTTTACGGACAGTATAATTTGCTGGGGTCTACGATGGGAAGTGCAGAGGAGCTGAGGTCGATGATCGCTTGTATCGAACACCATAACATCCGTCCGGAAATCGACAGGATATTCCCGCTGGATCAAGCGGAGGAAGCTTTCACGTACATCCGTGATACTAAAAACTTCGGTAAAATCGGCTTTCAAATGTCATAATATTCTCTCTTATTACTTAGTAGCAACTCCGAGATGAAAAATAAAACCATCATCAAGCGAACAAATGTGCTTATGATTGGACAAATCTACCATCATTTATTGTAGAATGAAAGTATTCAATAAGGAAGGGGAGGATCGCCGTGTCACATAAAAACAACCCGAAGCGTTTTGCATTAAATATGAGCGCAGCCCAGTTCACCAAATTTTACATCATGCACTTGTTACAAATCCGCCAGCCGATGATCAGTGAACATTTTAAGCAGGAGTTTAAAAAACTGACGAAGAACTGGATTCCGGCACCTTCAACACTTCTGGATACGTTACATGAAATGACGGAGCAGGGGTTACTCTATCGGAAAGAAGATTATAAATCCCACGATAAGAAACGTCAGAAGGTTTACTGGTATTATTTAACCGACCAGGGGAAAGAAGAATTTGACGTTTTAAAGAAGCGGTATAAATTGTTGTTTGAAGAACAGATTCAGATATTGAACCAGATTATGAAAGATGTGTATCGTTAAGCCCGAAAGGATGACAACAAGTGAGACTGAGTGTACTTGATCAAAGCCCTATATCCAAAGGGGATTCTGCCGAACAGGCGCTGCTAAACACCATTGAGCTGGCCCGTTGGACGGAGGAACTAGGTTATTACCGGTACTGGGTGGCCGAACATCACAGCACGAATGGATTGGCCGGATCTTCTCCGGAAATCCTGATCGGTCAGATTGCGGCAGCTACCAGCCGGATGCGTGTCGGTTCCGGGGGAGTCCTCCTCCCTCAATACAGTCCGTTGAAAGTAGCGGAAAATTTCAGAGTGCTGGAGGCTTTTTATCCGGGGAGAATCGACCTTGGTCTTGGACGCTCACCCGGGGGCGGCCGGAAAACACGACTGGCCTTGACGGATGGGTTGGAAAAGCCGCTCAGCTCCTTTTCGCGTCAGGTGAAAGAGCTGCAGCAGTTTCTGCACGGGACCATGCCTAAGGGAAGCGATTACTACGGTGTGACCGCAAGGCCTTCAACAGAGGGACAGCCGGAAACGTGGATTCTCGGTTTGTCTGAACGCGGGGCACGTCATGCAGCAGTGAATGGCACCGGATTCACACTCGGACATTTTATCAGTCCAGACAATGGTGAGGATGCACTGCGGGCCTACCGGGAAAAGTTCAAGCCTTCCCCCTCGCTCGACCAGCCGGATGTGAATGTTTGTATTTTTGTTGTCTGTGCAGAGACAGAGGAAAAAGCAGAAAAGCTGGCGCTTAGTCAGGATTTGTGGCTCCTTCGGGTTGAAAAAGGACTCGAGACCCGTGTTCCTTCTATAGAAGAGGCGGAAAGCTGTACGTATTCTGAAATCGAAAAGAAAAAAATCGAGCAGAACCGCCGGCGTGCGGTTATCGGCTCCCCCCAGCAGGTGAAGGCGCGTCTGCTCGAATTGTCAGAGCAATACCAGACTGATGAATTCCTCATCATTACGAATATTTACGACTTGGAGGATAAGAAAGAATCCTACCGTCTGCTTGCTGAACAGTTCCGTACGTAATGGCTTCGGGAGAAAAATGAGTCATTCACCCATACCAATTCCTCCTTTTTCTCATATATAAAAGGGAAAGGGGGAATAAGTATGAGTAAAGGATATGGTGGAGGATTTGCGCTGATCGTTGTATTGTTCATTCTCCTTATTATTGTCGGAGCTTCCTGGTGGTGCTAATAAGCAGAAGCGCGGGTTTCCCCCGTGCTTTTTTTATGCTTCCATTCCCCGTGATATTTTAAAATGAGACAAACTAGGATATAATGGACGACATGACTTGTCAAAAAGGGTGAATAAAGTGAGTAAACAACAATATTTAGGAACAGTAAAAAAAGCTGTTTTAACAAAAAAAGTGACCCATGGATTCAAGGTGACGGCAGGAAATGAAGAATACTTCCTTCCTGATGAAGAAGTGGACGAGTCTGTTGAACTTGGTGATGAACTGTCATGCTTTTTATATATGAATAAAAAGGGAGAAGCGGCAGCGGTGGCAGATCTTCCGGAAATCACCCGTGACTCCTACGGCTGGGCCGAAGTTGTCGAAATTTCTCCAAACACAGGGGTATTTGTTGATATCGGACTTCCGGATAAGGATATTCTTGTGTCCTCTGACCATCTGCCCCTGTTTAAATCAGTCTGGCCGGCAGAAGGGGATCACTTATTTATAAGTTTGGAACTGGATAAAAAAGGCCGGTTGACAGGCGAACCGATCAGCGAGCAGGAAGTGATGGACGATCTTGAGCCGGCCCCTGCGGAATTGTTGAAGGAAGAAGTGACAGCAAGGGTTTACCGGGCCATAAAAGCCGGTACAGCTGTGTTGACAGGCGAAGGCTACCGCGGGTTTATCCATCCGCATGAGCGTAAAGAAGAACCGCGTCTCGGACAGACGATTGAGGGCCGTGTCATTGACGTCAAGGAAGATGGTACAATCAATCTATCTCTAAGACCGTTAAAACAGGAAAGCATGTCTGAAGATGCCGAGATGATTTTCCAATTCCTTGAGGAGAACGACGGAGTCATGGGGCTTCATGATAAAAGCTCTCCTGATGAAATCCGGGAAACGTTCCAAATCAGCAAGGCTTCTTTCAAACGTGCGCTTGGCCAGCTGATGAAACAGGACAAAATTGAGCAGAAAGACGGACGCACCGTTATAAAGCATAACTGAGTATCTGCACTTCGAACTTCGTAGCAACTCCAATCCTAAACAAAAAAACAAAACAGCCGCTATGTCATTGGTTTGACAGGGGCTGTTTTTTACTGCTTTCATAATGCCGCTCCGGCTCGTCTGCATAGGTGACACGCAGCGAAAAGTGTTCATATCCGGTATCCAGTCCAAAAATGTGCAGGACGTCGTTGATGACAAGGGCATTTGGGGAATCTGCATCAAAACTCATTTCCCGGAAGAGGGGCGTCAACTGATTCATGGCTTTCGTCCCTGAGATTCTTTCTCTGCCCATTTCGTACACAACCGCCTGCGCTCCTTGATCATAAGCTGAATAGTACACGCGGTAGGTTACACCTCCGGGATAGTGAACATCGAGATTAAAGGCAGTAAATGAAAAAGCACCGGCGGTCGAATCCGCCAACTCATACGATATATTGTCTACGGCGTTAAGTTCGGCTGTCTCTGCTTCCTTTTCACCGACAGGTTCTCCGCAGGCAGTAAGGAGAATGAAGGCAGAAAATATGAGCAAGATCCATGTATGCATTGAATTGCACCTCCTGTCTGTTAATCAGGATAGCCGAGTTGTCTCTTGTTTATAACACATGCAGCAGGCACAAATTTATTCATCGTTCCTGCTGCATGTTAAAATAAAAATAATCCGATCAAAGGAGGATGATTTATGAAAAGTCTATCGATCTGGCTTTCCCTTATAATCGTCGTTGCAGGCATCGGCCTTTTCACATGGAGTAAAAACACGGGGGCTTCATCCGATCCTGAAAAAAAGGCGTCAGCCGGCACGAAAACGATTGAAATGTATAACGGGGACACTGTTGAATGGACAAAGGCACAACTGAATGATCAACTGAGTGACATCCAATACAAAGTCACCCAGCAGGATGGAACAGAAAAGGCGTTCGATAATGCATACTGGAACAACAAGCAGGCAGGCATTTACGTGGATGTTGTTTCCAAGGAACCGTTGTTCAGCTCGCAGGATAAATACAAATCTGGGACCGGATGGCCGAGTTTTACAAAGCCGCTGGTGGAAGAGAATATAGTCACGAAAGACGATCCGGGCATTTTCGGCATGCGGACAGAGGTGCGCAGTAAAGGGGGAGACAGCCATGTTGGCCACGTGTTCAATGATGGACCTGAACCGACCGGGCTCCGCTACTGCATGAACAGTGCCGCTCTTGAGTTCATTCCTGTTGATGAAATGGAGGAAAGAGGTTACGGGGAGTTCTTAGAGGTCTTTGATAAAGCATAAGACAGGGGGGGATCCCTGTCTTTTTTCTACTTTAAAGAATGCGGCCTTGACAACATCACTGAGAACGATTATCATTACCATAAATAATGATGATAATGAGGGTGAGAGGCATGAATCAAACCAAATCAAAATTAGCAGAGGTTATTAGAGAAAGACGCTCCATCAAAACCGGCTATCTGGATAAACCTGTACCGACAGAACTCGTGAAGGAACTTCTGGAGGATGCCGTATGGGCACCAACCCACGGGATGCGTGAACCATGGCGGTTCATCTATGTACCTTCTGAGCAGAAAGAGGCTTTTGTATCTTCCCTCGTCGAGACGTTTCCGGAAGAACGGAAGGAAGACCGCAGAGATTATTTCAGCAAGCCTTCTGCTTTCTTAATTGTTGTGATGGATGAAGATCCAAGGCAGAAAGTGTGGGAGGAGAATTTCGGCGCCGTCAGCTGTCTGCTTCAAAACTTCCAGCTGCTGGCATGGGAAAGAGACCTTGGCGTGGTTTGGAAGACGAATCCGCACATCTATGACCCGGAGGTTCATGAACTGCTTGGGATTCAGCCGGATGAAAAGGTTGTCGGCTTCATTCACATGGGGTACTTTGACGAAAAACCAGAACCTAAAAAAAGGACGTCCATAGACGATAAATTCACCCTTTATACACCATAAATCCAGCACACCCCTCAGGAGGTGTGCTTTTTTACGGAGAAGAAGACGCTATGTCTTCAAACTGGATCTCAATCAATTGATCCTCTGCAGGATTGACCAGGACATACACGCGTACGTTCTTTTTTGTGCCCGCTTGATCCATAGTAAAAAGGAAGGTATACTGCTCCCGGTTATCTGCAATGGCCACTTTCCCCTGATAATCATAATTCACCAGGTCGTAATCTGGATAGTTCTTATCCGTTTCCTCAACCGCTGCTTTCCCCCATTTGGCATAATCAGGCTGGGCAAACACGTGGTTGAAGGACACGGAAAGAAACAAAAGAGCCATAAGAAAGACTGCTCCTTTATAAAATGTCCGTTTTCCTCTACGCTTCATCATCATCCCTCCTTTATCCTCATTAGTTTTTATAGAATCCGCAAATCTATGCGGGTGGATAAACAAAAGGTGCCCATAGGATCAGGCACCTTTTTCTATTTCATGTATTTGTCATCGTAAGCAATCAATACAATGTTGTATTTCTCCTCCAGCTGTTTGATCTGCTGCAGCTGATCTGAGGGGAGGCGTGCGAAATCGAAGGTCATTTATGCCACTCCTTTCCTTCTTATCATAAGCGGATGATGGGTTCTCTATGCAGTCCGGATGGATTATATTAGACGAATCATCCGAAGCGTTTTATCATAAAGAAAGGAAGGGGAAAGGAGATTGTTATGAATTTTACAGCGCTTGATTTTGAAACGGCTAATGCATCCAAAGGGTCGGTTTGTTCCATCGGGCTTGTGGAGTATGAAAACGGACGGCTTGTCAGGGAATATTACCGTTTGGTGAAACCGAAGAAGAATTATTTTGCTCCCATAAATGTACGCGTGCACGGAATTACCAAGGAAGATGTCAAAGATGCCGAGGAATTTCATACGTTGTGGGAAAATGAAATTAAATCCATGGTGGAAGGAAAGCTTTTGATCGCTCATAATGCCCAGTTTGACATGGGTGTTCTAAGAGCCGTCCTCGATGAGTACAACCTTCCTTATCCCATGCTTGCCTACAACTGTACATTGAATATTTCAAGGAAGACGTGGCAGCTTCCTAAATACAATTTGAATCGTGTAGCGGATCATCTGGGCTTTTCATTTTCCCATCACCATGCTCTTGAAGATGCAAAAGCAGCGGCTCATATTTTCATGAAGGCAAAAGAAAAGCTGCAAGCGGCCGACTCTAAAGATCTCGTGGATAAATCAGGGACAACGAACGGGATGATGTATGAAGGGGGTTATGAACCGGCGCGGTTGAATAAAAAGCGGAGAGCACAGAAGCCATCAGCTTCTTCTTTCACAGCAGCATCCGTAGAATTGGATCCTTCTCATCCTTTGTACAAGGCTTCGGTTTCCTTTACCGGACGGCTTTCCCATATGAAGAGGGAGGAAGCTGTTGAGAAGGTGATTCAGCACGGAGGAGTGTTTCATTATGATATTGAAGCAGCCACCAATTTTGTGGTCGTTGGAACCAAAACGTATGAGCGGTACACCGCAGGAGAAAAAACGTCCAAATTGGAAAGAGCGGAGACATTGTTAAGCCAGGGAGCATCGATCGAGATTTTATCAGAAGCGGATTTCCTGAATTATGTAAGGCGTTCAACGGTTTGAACGCCTCTTTAATGGATATAAATGCTTGCTGTCCCTTAACCAAAGGGGGTGGACGGCTCTGGCTTTTTCAGGCAGAAATCCTAAATTAACTCCAGCAGCGTAATAGGACTGCCAGACAATTTTTGTGCAGTACTGAACGTCCTCAGGGCCATTTAAGGGGGTGTGAATACGATACAAAGCTTCAGGGTATCTCTGGTATAAACATTCAGCAAACGCAGCAGAACGCAGGCCTGTGTCTTCCTCATGTGCCCGGTAGTGAGAAACTCTGCGGAACTTTCTTTTGTAAACGTCAGGTTCATCCTTGACCAAACCGGAAGGAATGGAATGTAGAACCTTTTTATCTGTCGTGACAATACCTGCATGGCCTACATATTTGGACTCCCGTTTACCAATAGGAGAAAACAATACATCTCCTGGTAACACCTCTGCAGGGTCGAATGTACAGGAATGGACTCTTTTAGGACGATAGAGAATAAAAACGAAAATGGTAATGATCAAAACGGACATTTTTTTCATAATACACCACCTCATTCTTATCGTAAGCAATGGATGAAAGAATGACAACTATCGGAGAGGGGTTTAAAGGTGCGTACAGAACAGGAGATGTATGATTTGGTTTTACATACGGCTGAGCAGGATGAGCGGATACGAGCGGTGCTGTTAAATGGATCAAGGGTCAATGCGAGTGCAGAACATGACGCTCTTCAGGATTACGACATTCAGTATCGTGTCTGATTTTTCGTCCTTTATGAAAGATCACACATGGATTGATGTTTTCGGGGAGCGGCTGATCACACAGATGCCTGATCATTATCCTTTATACGATGAGGATGGAAGGAGGGGACGGTTTGCTTATTTGATGCAGTTTACAGATGGGACAAGAATTGATTTGACTCTCGTTGACGTCCACGATCTTCCTGAAACATTCGAGAGTTTAACGGAAGTTCTGCTCGACAAAGATGGGTGTCTTCCGGAAATTCCTGCTCCAGACAACAGCGATTACATCGTTGAGAAACCTGTACAGGAAGAGGTTTATCGCTGCAGCAATGAATTCTGGTGGGTCAGCCTGTATGTGGCTAAAGGCTTGGAGCGGAAGCAGCTGCCTTATGCTAAAACGATGTTGGAGGGTCCTGTGAGAAGGATGCTGCACCAAATGATGAGCTGGTACATTGGCTCAAAACATGATTTTTCAGTCTCTGTCGGCAGTTCCGGTAAATATTTTGAACGATTTCTTCCTGAAGAACTTTGGGTATCTTATCAAGCCACTTATACAGGAAGTGATTACAATGGGAATTGGAAGGCGCTCCTCACAATCGCTGAGTTATTTCAAATACTCGAAAGCGAAGTATCTTTGAGCATCTCAGCTGAATCCTTTAACAGCAATGATGTATACGCTTACTTAAAGGATTGAAAAAAAAGGTGTGGCATGTAAAAGTGCGGAAAAATAGATACAGGAACAAATGTTCGGTATAATGATCTTAACTAGTCTAAGGAGGCTGATCATGGTATCGAATGGATCGAGTTCAAGGAGACGCCGGCTGACGAATGAAGAAATTGCAGAACGGTACAAACATGGGGAAAGTACAACAGTGATTGCAGGAGAGGCGGGCATTACTCCGGCCGCCATTCGTCTTATTCTGAAAAAGATGAATGTGCCTATGCGTCCCCGCGGCAGCTGGAAACGTAAATATCACGTCAACGAGCATTACTTTAAAACATGGTCCCCAATAAATCCATGAAATTGAAGTTTTCTCTTGTACCTGGAGTATATCTCAATCATTTTGTCCGCGGTTATTTTGATGGTGATGGAAACATTAATGATCAAAAAAACAGGTGAATATGGTTGGAGGGTCTGAATCGTTCATGCTATGCGAAGCCCAGTGGTCCATATGTGCGGGTTATAGTCAGTGGTCGGAAGTCTATATTTGAGTTCAGCAGATGGATGTATGAAAATCATGACTTATGTATAGACCGGAAACTGGCAGAATTCAATAAAGAAGAAATGGATTATAAAGAACTCCAAGATCTTAAACACTTAAAAACAAGTTTGGCCGTAAAAGAAAGAAAAGAAATCGTTTTACATGAGCTGAGCAAACATGCTTCTGAATTGGATGCATGCAAAGAAGTAGTCATTCTTGTAAATACGTATCGGACATGGTTGAGAAAAGACCCGGAATTCCGAAGGGCAGCTGAAAAATTGGTGAACCATAAAAAAGGGGATGATTCATGATCCTCTTAATTTTTACTTTTTATCTAGTTAACATAATATATATTATACTAAGCTAGTGCAAATCATGTAATCCTGTCTCAAATATTAAGTTTACTCATGTTATTGAGACAAAACAAAATGAAACAGGATTGTAGACATTCCGCATGCAATTAAAAATCAAATGTTACTGTTTTATCGCAGCACATAATGATCATTGAGTATCTTTCAGTTGATTGATGAAATTTCAAATTGCCGTAACATCTTCCAACAAAATCCTATGAACATCCATCCTATTTAACGGCACCAGCATATGTTCATTGATGGTTAACCCATGACTTTTATCATTTCTTTGTTTTTTCAAATATTCATTTAGATGAATCTATTGATCTTCATTAAGTATTTTGATTTGAAAATGCTCAATCTGCTGCATGTCACACGGATTCGTTTCCTTCATATAAGCGCCTGATGCCAATTTTCCCTGCCATTTCATTGAAACAGCTCCTTGATTTGAATATGAATTTGTACTAGTTTGACCTCCCTCCGATTTGTTACGTGTTATGTATGGTTTTTTTTATTTATTTATTGGAGTTGCTACTAAGTAATAAGTAAGAATATTATGATAAAGTGTAAAATGTGCCTCTTTTTCGGGTATAGAACGTATGTTCTTATTCCGTTATTATCCTTTCATTGGAGTTAAAACTGCATAAAAAAGCCACAGAGTTATTACTCTGTGACCTTAACTTTCGATTTTTTTGGTGTTTGAGCTGTACTTTCCTCGTACACGCGAAGCGTTTTGTAGTAATAGTCCAAGATCTGCTCAGAAGGCTTCTGCCAGCTGTGTTTTTCAGCTTCCTTCCTGGCATTCCTGCAAAGGTCGGCATAAAGAGAGGTATCTTCCAAACGGTTGATGGCTTCAATCATGCTTTCGGTATTCTCATTTTCAAATAAAAGCCCTGTGCGGCCATCTTCCACCTGCTCCATTGTCGGACCACTCTTGGCTGCTATGACGGGTAAACCTGACGCCATAGCCTCCAATATAACAAGACCCAGTGTTTCGGTCACCGACGGAAAAATAAGCGCGTCTGAAGAAGAAAATGCCTCAGCCAGTTCATCTCCATGAAGCAGGCCTGTAAACACTGTATTCGTCCCTTTAAAGGCCTCCTCGAGTTCTCCTTTGACAGGACCATCCCCCACAATCGCAAGAGAAATGTCTTCCCGTTCGTCCAGCAGCGGCCTGATTTTATGAATTTCTTTCTCAGGTGCCAGTCTTCCGACGAACACAAGCAGCTTATTTTCTGGTTTACCGTTGGATAAACGGCTGCGCATAGACTCGGTCCGGTGTCCGGGATGATAATGATCCACAGCTACACCTCTGTCCCATACGCTGACATTATGGAAATTCTTATCATCCAGCTCCGTCTTAATCGCCTGTGATGTGCATAAGTTGACATGGGCGTAGTTATGAAGCTTTCTGAAGTACCACCATACAAGCGGTTTAAATGGATAAAGCCTGTAATAGTCCAGGTATTTCGGCACGTGTGTGTGGTATGAAGCAATCAGCGGGTAATTCAGCTTATCCGCATAATACACACCAGAAACCCCGACGAGGGCTGGGTTGACCACGTGAACGAGGTCAGGATCGTGCTTTTGCAGCAGATCCTTCACCCGTTTTTGAGGCAGGCTGAATTCCTTGGACCTGTAAAAAGGCAGTTTTGTCGTTTTAACCCCTTCAACAATCGCTCCTTTGTATTCCTTCACACCAAGATCTGGAGCAATGACAACCACTTCATGATCCTGGTTGAGGAGATACGTAATGGCTTCCTTCAGTCTTGTAACTACTCCATCTGTTGATGGCAGGAAAGTTTCTGTAATGATGGCGATTTTCAAAGCGGAAAACTCCTTACTTCCAGGTAATTGATGGCAGAACATTCTCCTGGATAATACGATCTTTGTTTTCAACAGCTGTACGGAGGATATCCCGGATCACATCGTCTGTCAGCAGATGAGGCTCCAGACCAAGGTCACGGAGTTTCGTATTGACCGCATTATAATAATGGTCTTCATTCTCAATACGAGGATTTTCAATCTTCTTCACTTCTGTTTGAAGACCTTCCTCCTTCGCGATCTTATAAACTCTTTCAGCCAGCTCCTGAACGGAGAACCATTCTGTAAACTGGTTGAATACACGAAATTCCCCTTTATCTGCCGGGTTTTCCGCGGCGATTTCCACACAGCGCACGGTATCTTCAATGTTTAGGAACGCACGCGTCTGTCCGCCTGAACCATACACCGTAATATCATGCCCGATTGCTGCCTGATTGATGAAGCGGTTCAGAGCCGTCCCGAACACACCGTCATAGTCCACACGGTTCACAAGCACCGGGTCCATACGTGTTTCTTCGGTATGTAAACCATAAACGATACCCTGGTTTAAATCTGTCGCACGAATACCCCAGATTTTGCAGGCGAACGTAATGTTATGGCTGTCATGCACTTTGGACAAGTGATAGAAAGAGCCCGGCTGCTTAGGGTATGGAAGCGTGTCTTTTCTTCCTTTATGTTCAATTTCAATATATCCTTCTTCAATATCAATGTTGGGTGTGCCGTATTCGCCCATCGTGCCCAGTTTGATCAAATGGCATTCCGGTGCGAAATCCTTGATGGCATAAAGAACGTTCAAGTTCCCCATGACATTGTTCGTCTGCGTATACACCGCATGCTCACGGTCAATCATGGAATAAGGAGCAGAACGCTGCTCAGCAAAGTGAACGAACGCCTCAGGCTCCACCTGACGGAAAACTTCACTCAGGAAATCATAGTGGTTGAGATCGCCGATAAAGGTTTTAATCTCTTTCCCTGATACTTCTTTCCATTTGGCCACCCGCTCTTCAAGTGTGGCAATGGGTGTTACTGAATTGGAGCGAAGCTCGTCATCATACTTTCTGCGTACTAAATTGTCTACGATGGTTACATCATGACCCTGCTTGGATAGGTACAGGGCAGTCGGCCATCCGCAGAAACCATCTCCCCCTGCTACAATAATTCTCATAATCTACCTCCTAGTTACATCTTGCATACTCGTATTCTCTTTTATAGAGTAACACTTTTGACTAATGTTCGAAAACTGGAAAGATTCCACCAAACCGGTATGCCTTTCCTGTTCAGTCATGGTCTCTACGTTTTTGACTTTACCATTAATTCAATTTTGAAACAATTAATTCTTTGTAAACTCCATAAACACTCAGAAGAAAACGAAATATGTCGGACTTTGAGACCTAAATGAGATTTTACCCACGATCCCAATAGTTTAAACCTGAAATGATAAAAAATGCGGGAAGCATCATCCGCTCCCCGCCGCTTCGTCATTCTTCTTTTTCTTCGTTTTCTTCTGGCTTGTCCCCTGATGATTCTTCATCCTGTTCAGGCGATTCAGCTGCTGCTGCCGCTTCCTCTGCGCCTTTTTTATCCTCAGAAGCAAAACCATTGACGGTTCCTCTGGAAACATAGCTCTCAAGCATCGCTTTCAGATCCATGCCTGTTGTTTCCTTCAAAGACTCCTGTATCCCAAGCATTGTCGAGGTTACATTGCCTGCAACTTTAGAGGAGCCACCTCTGGAGTCTGCTCCACCCATATCAATCACTTTCATATCCTTGATCTGACTGATCGGCGCGGACACTTTCTCTGCATATTCAGGAAGAACCTTAATCAACATTTCCATAATGGCCGCTTCACCGTAGTGTTCCATTGCTTTGGCCATCCGTTCTTTCGATTCCGCTTCCGCTATACCGCGCTGACGGATAACTTCGGCGTCAGACTCCCCTTTGATCCGCTCATTATCTGCTTCTGCCTGGGCCCGTTTCGTGACTTCATAAGCTTCCGCATCAGCAATGGATCGTCTCCGCTTGTTTTCTTCTTCTTCAAGCTCCACGGCCCGCTGCTTTTCAATATACTGAACTTTCAATTCCTCTTCCTTAATCTGCTGGGCAAGCTTCTGGCGTTCCAGTTCACCAGCCTGGTCGGCATTCGCTTTCGCCCGGTTTGTTTCAGTCTGGAATTCCGCTTCCTTAATATCTTTTTCTTTAGTGGAAGATGCAACAGCCGTCAGGCGTCGGTTTTCCTCATCCTGCGCTTCCTGATCGTTCTTAGCCTGATAAATGCGTGTTTCCTTCGTTGCATCCGATTCCGCCATATTCGCTTTTTTCTGTACTTCAGCGATATGAGGGCGCCCGAGCGCATCTATGTAGCCGTTCTCGGTGTCTACATCTTCCACATCATTCAAAGCAAAGGATGTAATCTCAAAACCCATGCCTTTCAAGTCTGCTTCTGCAATCCGCTTCACCTGCGTATTGACTTCTTTAAAGTCGTTGTAAATCTTCTCAATCGGCAAGGAGGCGATAATGGACCTCAAATGTCCATTCAGTACATCCTTCAGTTCTGATTCCCGCTCGTTCTGCTTCTTCCCGAGAAACTTCTCAGCAAAGTTCGCCATAATCTCAAGCTCACTGCCGATACTGATGACGGCTGTACTGGCTACGCGTACCGGAATCCCTTCCTTTGTGTAGGCCTTCTCAGAATTGACCTGCAGTTGAAAGGACGTTAAATCAATGGGTGTTGCTGTCTGGAACATCCGGAGACGATACCCGCCGCCCCGAATGATTTTAACCGACCTTCCGTTATCATCTTCAAACACGTTCTTTTCCTGTTCCGGATCTCCAAGCTTCGGCCCTGTTACAATCAAAGCTTCATTGGAACTTGCCGTTTTATAACGCAGACGGAAAATAATAAAGGTTACAATTCCGCCGATGATTAAGGCAGCACCAAGAACTCCCAGAATAATAACCGTTAAAGCTCCCTCGAACATACCATCCACTCCTTCCATTAGTCCCTTGTAAAAAGAAGGGCTGTCTAGCATATCGAAAAACCCCCTCCTTTTGTTTCAGATTTTCTGGATTTTTTTATAAAGTTTGTGAAATCTGTACATTTGTAGTTTATGAAAACGCTTTATTATATAATGGATTCAAGTCATTCCTGAATGAGGAGGAAGTTTCTATGCGTACATATCCAAATGTATGGAATCCGACACAAAAGCAGAAAGAATCCACCCGCTTGTTTCAGTGGATGAAAAGATCAGGCTTTACGGATTATGATACCTTTCATAAAGTCACAACAGACCGGGTGGAATGGATGTGGGAGGAAGCATGCCGGGAACTCGGCATCGAATGGTCTGTTCCCTTCAAAAAGACGCTTGATTTGTCCCGGGGCCTCCCGTATCCCCAATGGTTTGTCGGAGGTGAAATCAACGCGGCTCATAATGCCCTCGACAAATGGGCGGAAGACCCGGAGCATAGAAATAAAACGGCCTTGTTCTGGGAAGGAGATCGTGGCGATTCATCCTCCTATTCTTTTATAGAACTTCAGGAAGCTGTCGATCAGACTGCACACGGATTCCAGCGCTATGGTATAGCGGAAGGGGATATTGTGACGATTTATATGCCGATGATTCCGGAAACCCTGATCAGTATGCTTGCCCTTTCTAAAGTCGGTGCTGTCTTTTCCCCTGCGTTCTCCGGATATAAAGCAGATGCCGTAGCTGCAAGAATCCAGGCTTCAAGAGCAAAAGCCATGATAACGGTCGATGGCTTCTACCGGCGCGGGAAAACCATTCAAATGAAAGATCAGGCAGATGCAGCAGCAGAGCAGTGTCCCTCTCTGGAGCATGTCTTTGTTGTTGAGCGAACCGGTACGGATATCCAGTGGCATGAGCCGCGGGACGTTGCCTGGTCTTCACTGCAGAAAAAAAAGGGTCCTTTTCCATCAGCCGCTACAAAAGCCGGTGATCCCTTCATGTTGATTTACACATCAGGTACGACAGGTAAACCGAAAGGTGCGGTTCATACACATGCGGGTTTTCCGATAAAAGCCGCTTTTGATGCGGGAATCTGTATGAACGTTACTAAGGAGGATACTTTGTTCTGGTACACCGATATGGGATGGATGATGGGGCCTTTCCTCGTTTACGGAGGTCTTATTAACGGCGCCTCCATCGTCATGTTTGAAGGCACACCGGATTATCCCAGACCTGACCGCTTATGGGAGATTGTCGACACGTATAACGTGACACATCTCGGTCTTTCTCCAACGCTGGTACGCACATCGATGAAGTACGGGCCTGAATGGCTGCATCGTCATTCTCTTACCTCCTTGAAACTGATTGCATCTACAGGAGAGCCTTGGAATGAAGAACCATGGAACTGGCTGTTTGAACATGCAGGTCATAAACAGGTACCGATCTTTAATTATTCAGGAGGGACAGAAATATCCGGAGGCATTCTTGGAAATATCCTGATCAAGCCGATCCAGCCGGTCACTTTCAATGCTGCCCTGCCTGGCATGGATGCTGTCGTATTGAATAATCAAGGAGAACGTGTGATTAATGAAGTGGGTGAATTGGCGATTCGTAAGCCATGGGCAGGCATGACCAACAGTTTTTTTGAAGATGACGAGCGGTACGAAGAAGCATACTGGAGCCGCTTTACGGATACATGGGTGCACGGAGACTGGGTGGTAGAAAATGATAAAGGCTATTTTACAATTACCGGTCGGTCTGATGACGTATTGAATGTAGCAGGTAAACGGCTGGGTCCCTCGGAAGTGGAAACGGTACTCGTGGACCACCCTCTTGTGTTGGAAGCCGGCGTCATCGGTATCCCTCATGAAACCAAAGGGGAAGAACCGGTCGCTTTTGTAGTGGTTAACGATGAACCGGTGGAGCAAGCGTCTTTGATTGAAGAATTGAAAAAGCATCTGCATCAGAAGCTCGGAAAAGCTTTGTCACCGGACATCATCCACCTGGTATCAGACCTTCCTAAAACGAGAAATGCCAAAGTGATGCGCCGTGCGGTTAAATCTGCTTATTTAAACCAGTCCACAGGAGATTTGAGCGCCCTTGAAAACCCTGAAAGTGTACAGGAAATCTCTGATCTTGGTAGAAAAGCCGGCACAGAATCATGACAAACGCCTGGATCTCAAAAAAGATCCAGGCGTTTGTTTTTAAACCGGGTAGACCCCGTGCTTTCGATTTGTAAATTGGACATCTTTACGTGTATAGGCTTCATAGCGTGTACTCAATTCGTGACGGAGGCGGCCGGGTTTCACGACATCATCGACGACCATTTCTGAAGCCAGCCGGTAAATATCGATGTTTTCCTTATATTCCTCCTGCTTATCTTTAATGAAGGCAGGACGGTCTTCTTCCGGAAGGGCAGCAATCTTGTTGGCGTAGACAGCATTCACAGCCGCTTCCGGTCCCATCACAGCGATTTGAGCTGTAGGCAGGGCGAGGCAAGCGTCCGGTTCAAAAGCGGGGCCTGCCATGGCATACAGCCCTGCGCCATACGCCTTTCTGACAATGACAGAGATTTTAGGAACCGTCGCTTCACTCATAGCCGCCAGCATTTTTGCCCCGTGACGGATAATTCCCGCCTGTTCCACTTTCGTTCCAATCATGAAGCCCGGGATATCCGCGAGGAACAACAAAGGGATATTAAAGGCATCACACAATTGAATGAATTTGGCGGCTTTATCTGCTGAATCCGGAAATAACACGCCTCCTTTGGCCCTGGGCTGATTAGCGATGATGCCGACAGATTTTCCGTTGATCCTGGAGAGTCCTGTAATCAATTCCGGAGCAAACTTCTTCTTAATTTCACAAAAGGAGTCCTCATCAATAATCCGGTCGATGAACTGATACATGTCAAAAGGAGCATTCTGGTTTTCAGGTATCAACTCTTCAATCGTTTTTTCAAACGCCTGCGGTTCTCTTGCTTCCCTTGTTTTCGGACGCTCCTGATAGGAACTTGGAAAGTAGCTCAAATAGGTCCTGGCATACCCTATGGCTTCCTTCTCATCTGATGCCAGCACATCTCCGCATCCTGATACAGAGCAGTGCATGGACGCACCACCCATCTCCTCAAGGGATACCTTCTCCCCGATTACCTTTTCTGCCATTCTTGGAGAACCAAGATACATGGAGGCATTGCCATCAACCATAACGACAATGTCACAAAAGGCTGGAATATAAGCCCCTCCTGCAGCAGATGGTCCGAATAACAGACAAACCTGGGGAACTCGTCCGGATAATTTGATTTGGTTATGGAAAATACGTCCCGCTCCGCGCCGGTTTGGGAACATATCGACTTGATCGGTGATCCTTGCCCCCGCTGAATCGACCAGATAAAGCATTGGAGCATTGATTTTCAGAGCGGTTTCCTGAATACGTATAATTTTTTCCACTGTTCTTGCGCCCCAGGAACCTGCTTTTACTGTAGAGTCATTGGCCATCACACACACGGTTTCGCCGTTCATCCTGCCGATTCCTGTAACGACCCCGTCTGCTGGAAGTCCTTCTGATTGACAGTTGGCAAAAAAAGCATCTTCGATATCAATATCCTCATCAAACAACAACTGGAGGCGGTCGCGAACAAACATCTTACCTTTTTCTGCGTTCTTTTCATGATATTTTTCTGCGCCGCCCCGGGCGATTTTTTTCACCCGTTCTTCAAACGACTGCTGATCCGACATCGTTTTTTCCACGTGCTCACTCTCCTTTGTATTCCGGTCTGCGTTTTTCCTTAAAAGCGTTCAGACCCTCGACCCGGTCTGTCGTCGGGATGGTCGACTTGTATGCGGCGTGCTCAATTTCAAGGCTTTCCTCCAGCGGCATGTCAAACCCGGTATCCATTGCGTTTTTGGCAGCCTTTACAGCTAAAGGGCCGTTTCTTGCTATACAGGCAGCCAAATCCTGTGCTTCTTCCATAAGCATCTGCGGTTCATACATATATTCAACGAGCCCCATCTGGAATGCTTTGGCTGCTTCCACAGGTTTGGCTGTATAAATCATCGACTTTGCCCGCCCCGGACCGATCAATCTTGAAAGTCTCTGGGTACCGCCTGCCCCGGGGATGATCGCGAGGGATGTTTCCGTGAGCCCCACTTTCGCTGAAGAACTCATCATACGTAAATCACAGGCCAGAGCAAGCTCAAGTCCGCCTCCGAAAGCCGCTCCATTGATGAGAGCAATCGTAGGAACAGTGACTTTTTCCCATTTACGAAGAGTATCCCCGATTTTCCGCACGGTTTTGACGACTTCCTCGTCCGACATTCCGGACCTTTCCTTTAGATCCGCTCCCGCACAAAACGCCTTGCTTCCTTCTCCTGTAAGTAAGACGACCCGGATATCGGAGCGGGACTGAATATGGTCGATTTTTTCAGACAGCTCATCTAAAAGCGCATGAGAAAGAGCATTGGCCGCGTCCGGTCGATTTAATGTAAGCTGACAAACGTGGGCCGCCGGCTCTTCCATACGGATGAGTTCATTCATGACTTACACCCTTTCCTTATTCAGGATCTGCATGCCGTGACTGGGAAGCGGTTTTCCAAGGACACGCTGCATGTAATCCGCTGCTCTTTGGAGAGCGGATTCATCTATTCCTGTGTGAACCCCCATCTGGTGGAGCATATGAACAAGATCATCTGTTGCAAGGTTTCCGGAGGCTCCGTCCGCATAAGGACAGCCGCCAAGACCGCCCAGAGACGCATCGAAGGTGGTGATTCCATGCTGCATGGATACCACGATGTTCGCCAGCGCCATTCCTCTCGTGTTATGAAAGTGCATCGCCATGTTTTCTAATGGAAGGTGCTGCTTCCAATAGTCAAGCGCTTCGTCCACCTGCTTTGGATCCGCTGTCCCGAGAGTGTCTCCCATGGATAACTCATCAATGCCCATGCGCAACAATCGGTCACTTACCCGGAGGACCTGGTCCTGTGAGGTTTTCCCGTCATAAGGACACTCGAAGACTGTAGACACATAGCCCCGCACCTGTTTCCCTTCGCGTTTGGCTGTCCGTACAACGTTTTCCAGCACAGGGAACGTTTCATCAATCGTTTTATTAATGTTCTTTAGATTGTGGGTTTCGCTGGCGGACATAAAGACGGCGACTTCATCGACATCAGTCGTTAAAGCTGCCTCCAGACCTTTTTGATTCGGAACGAGAGCGGCATACGTAACACCAGGTTTCCGTTCTATGGATGCGGCCACCTTTGCAGCATCCTTCAATTGCGGGATCCACTTCGGATGTACGAACGAACTGATTTCTATCGAAGACAATCCCGTTGCAGATAACAGATTGATCCAAGTGACTTTATTTTCGGTTGGGATTTCCTCTGCTTCGTTTTGAAGACCATCTCTTGGTCCGACTTCCTTTATCGTTACATGATCAGGCAGGTTCAGCATACCATC
Source organism: Halobacillus sp. AWH4_228 (assembly GCF_056158365.1). Classification (NCBI taxonomy): domain Bacteria; kingdom Bacillati; phylum Bacillota; class Bacilli; order Caryophanales; family Bacillaceae; genus Halobacillus; species Halobacillus sp. AWH4_228. The sequence continues at coordinate 2,108,520 of NZ_JBSWTE010000001.1, forward strand.
CGCTCCTATGATTCAATAATCGCAATAACGTCGCCTTCGTTGACAAAGTCCCCTTCGCTTACTTTCAGCTCTTTGATCGTCCCGGACGTTTCTGCGGAGATGGGGATTTCCATTTTCATCGATTCTAGGATAACGACATCCTCCCCGTCATTGATCTCAGCCCCTTCTTCTGCTGTGATTTTCCATACACTTCCTGCCATCGATGCTTTTACTTCAAACATGTGTAGTCCTCCTTTTAGTGGTTGGTTAAAGTAGGTAGATAATAGTTTTGAATGAAGCTTGTTGTTGTATCTCCTTCACGGAACCTATCATGGGTGATGATGCGTTTTAACATTGTCAGGTTGCATTTGATTCCCTCAATTTCATAGGCATGGAGTGCTTTGGCAAGACGTTCAGCCGCTTGGTTTCGATCACTGCCATGAACAACCAATTTAGCAATCATCGGATCATAAAAGGGCGTGACCTCTGATCCACTTTCCACGGCCAGTTCGTGCCTGATTCCAGGCCCTTCCGGAAGCACCAGGTTCGAAAGCGTCCCCGGTGATGGATAGAACGTATTCGGATCCTCAGCATATATGCGTACTTCAATCGCGTGTCCGTTGATCTGCAGACGATCCTGCTGAAGGAGTAGTTTGTCACCAGCGGCTATCTTCAGCTGCTGCTCTACAATATCCACACCTGATATTTCCTCTGTTACAGGATGCTCCACCTGCAGACGGGTGTTCATTTCAAGGAAATAATAGTTTTCATTCCGGTCCACAAGAAATTCAATCGTTCCGGCATTGGTGTATTGCAGACTCTCCACAGCCTTGATGGCACTGTCTCCCATTTCCCGGCGGGTTTTTTCTGAAAGGACCGGGGAAGGAGCTTCCTCTACCACTTTCTGATGCCTTCTTTGAATGGAGCATTCCCGTTCAAACAAATGAACAGCATGGCCGTGATGATCCGCAAGAACCTGAATTTCGATGTGGCGCGGCTCTTCGATTAACTTTTCAATAAACATTTTTCCATCTCCGAAAAATGCTTTGGCCCGTTTGGAATTTCCTTCGAATGCTTTTTCCAGTTCCTCATCAGAATGGACGGCCTGCATACCGATCCCGCCTCCGCCGGCAGCTGCCTTCAACATAACCGGATATCCGAACGTTTGAGCTGCTGCTTTCGCTGCTTCTACAGAAGCCACCGCTTCTTCAGTACCTGGAACGACAGGCACACCGGCCTGCTTCATTTCGGCACGCGCAGCAATTTTGTCTCCCATTTTTGCGATGACATCAGCTTCTGGTCCAATAAATGTGAGGCCTGCTTCTTTTACTCGTTGTGCAAACCCCGCATTTTCACTTAACAATCCGTATCCTGGATGAACCGCTTCAGCCCCGGATTTCAATGCCGCCTCCAAAATCTTATCGATGTTCAAATAAGACTCATTGACCCTGGGTTTTCCAATCAAATAACTTTCGTCCGCCATTTTTACAAAAGGAGCCTGTTGGTCGGCCTCAGAATAAACAGCAACGGTTTGGATCTGCATCCGCCGGCATGTACGGATGATGCGGGCTGCAATTTCCCCGCGGTTGGCAATCAATATTTTTTTGAACATCCAATTCCTCCCTCATTTTCCTGTCTGTAATAGATCAAGGGCATTTTCCCTCAATCTGAATTTCTGGATTTTTCCGCTGGCAGTCATCGGGTATTCCTGCGTAAATAAGATATAACGCGGAATTTTATGTTTGGAAATCCGCCCTTCACAAAATTCTTTGATATCGCTTTCATTTATGTACGTATTTTCTTTTGGAATGATCCAGGCCATAATCTCTTCCCCGTACGTTTCATCCGGCACACCGACCACCTGGACATCCAGTACATCAGGATGCTGATACAGAAATTCTTCAATTTCCCTTGGATACACATTTTCTCCGCCGCGGATAATCATGTCTTTCATCCTTCCGGTTATTTCGATATAGCCCTCGTGATCCTTGACAGCGAGGTCCCCGGTATGGAGCCATCCATCAGGGTCTATGGCTGCGCTTGTCGCTTCCTCATTTTTGTAATAGCCTTCCATCACAAGATAGCCCCGGGTACAAAGTTCCCCTGGTACACCTGGTTCCACTTCTTCACCCGTAGCCGGTTCAATGATTTTCACCTCTACATTAGAGTGAGGACGGCCGACACTACTGACCCGCAGGTGGACAGGATCATGCACATTGGTCTGGGTGATGACTGGTGAGGACTCGGTCTGCCCGTAAGCAATCGTGATTTCCTCCGCCCCCATTTTATGAATGACATTTTTCATCACTTCCATCGGGCATGTCGAACCCGCCATAATACCCGTGCGGAGGGTCGTAGGTTTTAAGTCTTCGAATTCTGGGTGATTGAGTTCTGCGATAAACATCGTCGGGACCCCATGCAGTGCTGTGCATGCCTCATCTTTCACTGCCTGCAGGACCTTTTTCGGTTCAAACTGTTCTAAAATGACCATTGCCGCGCCTTTGGATACCGCAGCAAGCGTGCCCAGGACACATCCGAAGCAGTGGAAAAACGGGACAGGAATGCATAAACGATCCTGATGCGTCAGGTTCATGCTGCCGGCCACCTGATTTCCGTTGTTCACAATATTATAATGGGAGAGCATGACTCCTTTAGGAAAGCCGGTCGTGCCAGAGGTGTACTGCATGTTGATGACATCTGTGGACGTCAGCGACTGTTTTCTTGCCTCAAGCTCCTCGTCCTGAATGGTCATCCCCATATCGATAACGTCCTGCCAGGAATAGCACCCTTTATGCGGAGTATCACTCAGAACAACAACGTTCTTTAAAAAAGGAAGCCGTTCACTCTGCAGGCTGCCTTTCTCTGAGTATTCCAGTTCCGGACAGATTTCCTTCAAAATGTTCATATAGGAGGCTCCGCGGAAGTCCTCAGCAAGAATGAGCGTAGAGGCATCCGATTGTTTCAGCAAATATTCAAGCTCCTGCGCGCGGTAGTTCGTATTTACGGTAACGAGCACACCGCCCATTTTCCCTGAAGCGAACTGCGTGATCAGCCACTCCGGCTTATTATCAGACCAAACAGCCAGATGATCGCCTTTTTCTATCCCTAGAGCCATCAGTCCTTTTGCGGCCGCATCAGCTTCTTCATTAAATGCCGCATACGTTTTACGAATCCCTTTTTCGGGATACACATAAGCTTCCTGATCTGGATATAGCGAAGCCTTTTCCTCCAACAGCTGTCCGACTGTTTGTTCGAGCAGTGTCATTCTCTCGTCCTCCTTCAATTAGCATCCCAGCTGGCGTGCGATGACCATACGCTGTATTTCAGATGTTCCTTCTCCTATTTCAAGAAGCTTGGCGTCTCTTAGAAAACGTTCGACTTCATATTCCCTCATGTATCCATACCCGCCATGGATTTGGATGGCTTGATTGGATGAACGGAACGCTGTTTCAGAGGCGAAAAGTTTCGCATACGCGGATTCCTTCGTGAAATCCTTTTTCTGATCCTTTAACCAGGCGGCTTTCAACACCATGTTCCTTGCAAGCTCCACTTCCATGGCCATATCCGCCAGTTTAAATTGAATGGCTTGAAATTTTGATATGGACTGCCCGAACTGCTTCCGTTCCTTCGCGTAGGCAAGGGCTTTATCCAAAGACGCCTGAGCAATACCGACAGCAAGGGCTGCAATGGATATACGGCCGCCGTCCAATGTATACAAAAACTGATGAAACCCTTTGGAAGGATCACCAAGAATGTTTTCCTTCGGTACTTTCACATCTTCCAATATGATTTCTGAAGTATTGGAACCACGGACACCCATTTTTTCGTAAGGGCTGGTAATGTTCATGCCTTTGGTGTCTTTAGGAATGATGAACGCGGAAATGATGTTTTTTCCGTCCTCACGCTTTCCCGAGACTGCCGTCACCGTAATGGACCTGGCATACTCTGCGTTGGTAATCCAGCATTTCTCTCCATTGATCACATAATGATCCCCCACTAATTCAGCGCGTGTTTTCGTACCGCCGGCATCCGAACCTGCATTTGGCTCTGTTAAACCAAAAGAAGCAAGTCCCTCTCCTTTAGCAAGCGGAATAAGATACTCCTGTTTCTGCTCTTCAGTACCGAAATAATAGATGGGACTCGCTCCAAGAGATACGGCTGCAGCATAACTCAGCCCTGTGGACCCGCATACACGGCCGATTTCCTCAACAGCCAGAGCGTACGTGACCGTGTCTCCGCCGGACCCGCCGTACTCCTCAGGAAATGGAATGCCAAGTAGACCGAGTCTCCCCATCTCATCGAAAATGTCCTTCGGAAACTCCGCATTTCGATCAATATCCACCGCTCTTGGTGCAATAACGTCATTCGCAAAGTCCCGTACCATTTTCCGTGTCATTTCCTGTTCCTTCGTCAGTTCAAAGTTCATTTTACTCCCCCTTGCTGTATTTTAGACCGACTGGTTGGTCTGTAAAGCACACAAAAAGAATGAAAGCGTTTACTTAACATCGTAAAAAAAAGGGACTTTATTCATATGATGCATGAGCTGCTCGCTGCTTCCGGGCAGTAAAAAGTGAAGGATTAAATCAATGTACACCTCCGCAATTTCATCAATGGAATACCTTCCATCCTGCTGATACCACTTGTATATCCAATTGACCATCCCTAAGACAGCCATAGCGGTTACTTCAAGAGGAAGTTCCTTTCTAAAATCACCGTCCGCCTGACCTTCATGGATGATCCCGAAAATGATGTCCTTAAATTCATCCCGTTTCCGTTTAATTTTTTCCTCGTAGGCCGGCTTTAAGTAGTTGCTTTCCTGATAGAAGACAGAAATATGTGGTTTGTATAAATCAAAAACTTTCACAAAAGAATGGATGACAGCCTGTATTTTGGCTGTTGGTGAGGTGTGAATCACGTTGGCTGCTCCAGCCTCTTTCAATACGTATGTAATAAAGGTGTCATGAATCACAAATAGGAGTTCATCCTTGGATTGAAAGTGGTGGTAAAAGCCCCCTTTGGATGTCCCCGAGGCTGCTACAATCTGGTTAACCGTCACACCGTGAAAACCATGTTCATCAAATAACCGCAGAGAAGTTTCGAGAATGGTGCTGCGTAAGCGGCTCATACATCATCTCCCTTCAACTGAATATACCTTCATTTTATCATAGTATTTTGAAAATACAATCATATCCAATTTCTTTCCTGCGTCAAAAACGTATATTCTTTTGATTTTCCGGTTTTTCTTATTGATGGTTTTTTTGTTTTATATATCGGAGTTGCTACTAAGTTTGAATAAAGAACGCCGACGGTTCATGAGCTTTGAACCGTCGGCGTTGATTTTTACTGGCTGTTTTCATCTTCCAGCTTAAAAGGCACTTCGTACCCTGGTTTCACCCAGGATTCGACAACACTTCCTTTTTGATCTACATCGAGGACGTAAGATCCGTTGCTGTACCGGTCATTCGCTTTCAAGTCCATCGGATTAACCGTCGTCGTCTCCTGCTTTTCTGTCATGAGTACAATCTGGTCTTCCCTTTGAACGAGATGAACATCTACAATTTGGTGCGGGTTTTTCTTCAGCTCCCGAAGCATAATTACACCGCGCTTGGCTCTGGACGTACGATCGAATTCCTTCAGTCTCATCCGCTTGGCAGCCCCGCGGTGAGTGGTCATGACGACCGAAGGGTCTTCTTCCGCTTTGAAAATCTGTCCGGATACGACCCGTTCGCCTTCTTTCAATGTCATGGCTTTGACGCCGGCCGCCCGCTGTCCCACGGTATTGACTTCATCTTCCTTGTACCAGAGGCCGTAACCTTTGCTGGAGGTGAGAAAAATATCCCCTGTCCCTTCCGTCATATGAACATCGACGACTTCATCATCGCCTTTCAAATTCACAGCCACGAGGGCTTTGGAATGCCGCTGCGCCTGATAAAGACGGAGTTCACTCTTTTTAACCATGCCGTTTTTCGTAAAGAACATCAGGAAATCCTCATCATTGAATTCCCGTATTGGAATAGCTTCCACAAGGTATTCGTCTTTTTCCACCTGAACGATGTTGGATATAAATTGACCCAAATCCTTCCAACGGATATCCGGCAGTTTATGAACAGGTAGAAACAGGTACTTCCCTAAATTCGTGAACAGCAGAACCGTATCGGTTGTATTCATTTCCACCAGACGCAGCAGGTGGTCACCGTCCTTCAGAGCAAAATCCTCGCCATTTGATGCCGCGTAGGATCGCAAGCTCGTCCGTTTAATGTAGCCGTGTTTTGTAATGGAAACGAGGACATCTTCACTGGCCACCATTACATCCAAGTCCACCTTCAGTTCCTGCACTTTATCTTCAATTTTTGTCAGTCGGTCATCTTTGTATTTTTTCTTCATGGCCCGCAGGTCGGACTTGATGACTTTCAGCATTTCCCGCTCACTTGTGAGAAGCTTTTCGAGCTCTTCAATCTGCTTCCTCAACTCTTCCGCTTCTGCTTGGAGAGCTGTAATGTCTGTGTTTGTCAGACGGTACAGCTGCAAGGTTACAATCGCTTCCGCCTGTTCCTCACTGAAAGCGTACTCCTGGATCAGCCGTGCCTTGGCATCTGCCTTATCTTTGGACGCACGAATTGTAGTGATGACATCATCAAGGATTGAAATCGCTTTGATCAAGCCTTCCACAATGTGTGCACGGCGTTTCGCTTTATTCAAGTCATAAATGGACTGTCTGGTCACGACTTCTTTCTGGTGTGCGATATAGGCATCGAGCATCATCGGAAGATTGAGAAGCTTCGGAGTCCGGTCGTGGATCGCGACCATGTTGAAGTTATAGGAAATTTGAAGATCGGTATGCTTGTATAAGTAATTCAGGACACCTTCACTGTTGGCATCTTTTTTCAATTCAATCACAACGCGCAGGCCTGTACGGTCTGTTTCATCACGTACTTCTGCAATGCCCTCCACTTTTTTATCGATACGGAGTTCATCCATCCGCTTAACCATGCTGGCCTTATTGACTTCAAATGGGATTTCATCAATGACGATCTGTTCACGTCCGCCCCGCTGTTCCTGGATCTCCGCGCGGCCGCGGACAATGATTTTCCCTTTCCCTGTTTCATAGGCTTTTTTGATTCCGTCTACGCCTTGAATGATTCCTCCAGTGGAAAAGTCCGGCCCTTTTAATTTGGTCATCAGCTCCGATACTTCCGCCTCAGGCTTGTCAATTTTCATGATGACCGCGTCAATGACCTCGCCAAGGTTATGGGAGGGAATTTCGGTTGCATATCCGGCTGAAATTCCTGTGGATCCATTCACCAGCAGGTTGGGAAACTTCGCCGGGAGCACCGTCGGCTCTTCAATCGTGTCATCAAAGTTAGGAATGAATTCAACGGTCTGCTTCTCTATATCCCGCAGCAGTTCAGACGATATCGCTGAAAGCCTTGCTTCTGTATAACGCATGGCAGCCGGCGGGTCGCCGTCGACACTTCCGTTGTTTCCGTGCATTTCCACAAGCGGTTTGCGTACTTTCCATGTCTGACTCAGACGTACCATGGCATCATACACCGATGTATCTCCGTGAGGGTGGTAGTTACCAATAACGGTACCCACCGTTTTTGCGGATTTCCGGTACGCTTTATCGTGCGTATTCTTCTCCTGATGCATCGCATACAGGATTCTCCGCTGAACAGGCTTAAGCCCGTCCCTGGCATCAGGGAGGGCCCTTTCCTGAATAATATATTTACTGTATCTCCCGAAACGGTCTCCGAGAACTTCCTCTAAAGGTAAATCTAAAAATTTCTCTGCCTCAGCCAACAGAACGTCCCCCTTTTATGATTGGATTTTATCGTTTTCCAGAATGTTTGCTTCGTCTTCAAGACCGAAGGCAACGTGGGATTCAATCCATTTTCGGCGAGGTTCTACTTTGTCTCCCATCAATGTCGTAACTCTTCGTTCCACACGGGCAATATCATCAATTGTAACCCTGATCAGCGTTCTGGATTCTGGATTCATGGTCGTTTCCCACAGCTGGTCGGCATTCATTTCACCAAGACCTTTGTAGCGCTGTATCGTATACCCATTTTTGAATTCCTTCAGGATTTTCTGCATCCCATCCTCATCCCAGGCGTATTCGGTTTTTTCTTTCTTTCCTTTGCCTTTGGATACTTTATAAAGCGGTGGAAGGGCGATGAACACTTTGCCGGCTTCCACTAAGGGCCGCATATAGCGGTAAAAGAAGGTAAGCAGCAGCACCTGGATGTGGGCACCATCTGTATCCGCATCGGTCATGATGACAATTTTGTCGTAATTGCAGTCCTCAAGGGTGAAATCCCCTCCGACTCCTGCACCGATAGTATGAATAATCGTAGAAATCTCTTCGTTTTTAAAGATATCCGCAATTTTAGCTTTCTCTGTATTAATGACTTTACCGCGGAGAGGAAGAACAGCCTGGAATTTGCGGTCACGCCCCTGTTTGGCTGAACCGCCCGCAGAGTCCCCCTCTACAAGATACAGTTCGTTTTTCTCCGCATTTTTTGACTGCGCCGGGGTCAGTTTCCCGCTTAAAAGCGTATCCTTCCGCTTCTTTTTCTTACCGGAACGGGCGTCTTCCCTCGCTTTTCTCGCGGCTTCCCTTGCTTCTTTCGCCCTGATCGCCTTTTTAATCAGCATCGAGGCCGAATCGGGATTTTCCTCTAGGAAATAAGTGAGTTTCTCGGCTACCACACTGTCAACAGCCGACCGGGCTTCGGATGTCCCCAGCTTGCTTTTCGTCTGGCCTTCGAACTGAAGAAGCTCCTCAGGGATTCTTGCTGAAATGATCGCTGTAAAGCCTTCCCTGATATCGTTTCCTTCGAGGTTCTTATCTTTTTCCTTCAACAGCTGGGTTCGGCGTGCATAATCATTAAACACCCGGGTAACGGCTGTCTTCGCTCCCGATTCATGCGTTCCGCCATCCTTTGTACGAACGTTGTTGACGAAGGAAAGAATATTTTCTGCGAATCCATCGTTAAACTGAAACGCAAAGTCCACTTCTATCTCTGACTGTATGCCTTCAAACGATACGACGTGATGAAGGGTGTCTTTCTCTTCATTTAAATATTTAACAAATGAAACCAGTCCATCATCATACTGGTATTCCTCTTTCTCTCCATCCTTACGCTCATCGACTAAGATGATACGAAAGCCTTTCAGAAGAAAAGCCGCTTCTCTCAGTCTTTCCGAAAGGGTTTCAAAATTAAACTTCGTTACAGAAAAAATTTCAGGATCCGGCTTGAACCGGATGGTTGTCCCTGTTTTGCGTGTGGCTCCCTTTTTTTCCAGGGAGGTAACAGGCACGCCCCCTTTTTCAAAACGCTGATAGTACTTCTCCCCATCACGGCAGATATGAACTTCCAGCCATTCGGATAAGGCATTAACCACAGATGCTCCGACGCCGTGAAGACCGCCGGAGGATTTGTATCCGCCCTGGCCGAATTTACCTCCGGCGTGTAAAACGGTTAAAATCACTTCCGGTGTCGGCTTACCGGTTTTATGCATCCCTACAGGCATGCCGCGGGCTTCATCCTGCACAGAAACGCTTCCATCTTTATGAAGGGTAACCGTCATCTTTTGTCCGAATCCAGATAAAGCTTCATCGATGGCGTTATCCACGATTTCGTGGACGAGGTGATGAAGACCACGGTGGTCCGTAGATCCAATGTACATCCCCGGTCGCTTCCGGACAGCCTCCAGCCCCTCCAATACTTGTATAGAATCATCTGAATACGTATGATTTTGACTCGACAATTTCCAATCGGCTCCTTTCTCTTACACAGCAACTAATTATCATGATAGAACAAACGTTCGATTGTGTAAATGACTTTCCTGTTTACACGGGCAGATTCAGTTATAAGACACGCAGTGGAACAGAGGGTTTTTCCCGTTCTATTCTGCTGCCTGTCTTATGCCTTCTTATATCGTTTCGTGAAATGGATGCTGTTTATACAACCGCTCTCAAAAAAACACTGCTTGTTATATTGTAGCGATTTTACATCGTTTCGCAAACATAATTCTTCCAGATAACGTGAAAAAATCCCTGAAAGGACAGGGATTTTTTCAAATTCATCTTTATTTGATCACCGGTATAAGCTGTGCGCAACCTTGATACAGGAGTCCATAATCACCTTTGTGGAAGTATCTTTCAACTGTTCCCACGCTTCTTCATGATACACTCCCTGTTGAGCCCAGAAAGCTTTCGCCCCAAGGCTCCGGGCTTCTTCGGCCACTCCCGGCAGGTATTCAGACCGGCGGAACACATTTACAATATCCACCGGCTCCTCGATCTCCTGAAGCGAAGCGGCGGCCGGTTCGCCAAGCACCTTTGTTATCGTCGGGTTTACGGGAATAATTTTGTACCCTGCCGCCTGCATGGCTTCACTGATCTGGTAGGACGTGCGGTGTGGTTTATCGGATAGTCCGACAACCGCAATTGTTTTAGATTCTTTTAATACATTCTTAATCTCCTCTGGAGACGGATGTTCAAATGGCATGTCCATTCCTCCTATTCTTCGATAAGCCCTTCTTCAACGAGATATTCACGGGCCACCGTTTCTGGTGAACGGTCTTCAAAATCCACTTCATAGTTCATTTCCCGCATTTCATCTCCGGTAATCCTACCGCCCAGTTGATTTAAAGCATCTTCGATTTCCGGAAACTGATCAAGTGTTTCCTGTCTCATCAACGGGGCACCCTGGTACGGAGGAAACAGATTTTCCGGATCTTCCAGCACTTTGAGGTTCAAGTCCACCATATACCCTGCTGTGGCATAGGCATCAATGATGTCCACTTCGCCATTGGAGATCGCTCCCTGGCGGAGACCTGGATCCATTGTTCTTACTTCCCCGAGATCAAGATCATACACTTCCTTCATTCCCTGATAACCGTCCTGGCGGTCATTGAATTCGAGGGTGAATCCGGCTGTTATTTGATCTTCCACTTGTTTCAAGTCCCCGATGCTTTCCAGTCCGTACTGCCCGGCAAGCTCTTCCGTCGTTGCGACAGCATACGTATTGTTGAACTGCATCGGCTCCAGGTAGGCCATGTCATATTGTTCACTCATTCCATCGGCTGCCTGCTGGTAAACTTCCTGTTCCTTGTTACTTTGCGCCTGTTCTCCCATAAGGGAAACGATGGCAGTTCCTGTGAATTCAGGATAAATATCAATGCTTCCTTCTTCAAGAGCGCTGAAAACAAGGTCTGTTTTCCCAAGGTTTGGTTTTAAACCAACCTGAAGATCTGTTTCCTCTTCGATGAGAAGTTTGTACATGTTGATTAAAATGGCCGGTTCGGACCCGAGTTTAGCCCCGAGAACGAGATCATTCTGCGATTTGCTGCTGAACAGCAGCGGTCCTACAGCGATGAGTGCGGCAATAACAAGAAGACTGACGAGCGAGCGGAACCCGGACTTTGCTGATGTCCGTTCAAACAATCGGAGGATAAGATCCAACAGAATCGCAAGCAGAGCCGCAGGAATCGCTCCGAGAAGGATCAAATTGGCATCGCCTCCACGATCAAGACCGAGCAGGATCAAGTCACCAAGGCCTCCAGCTCCAATGAGTGCGGCAATGGTCGTCGTACCCACAATCAAGACCATCGATGTCCGGATACCCGCCATGATGACCGGCATCGCAAGCGGAAGTTCGACGCGGGATAACCGTCTGAAGGAACTCATTCCCATCCCGGTAGCCGCTTCTTTTAATGCCGGATCCACTTCTTTTATTCCAGTGTACGTATTTCTGAGTATTGGGAGCAGTCCATATGCTGCCAAAGCTATGATGGCGGGCGTTTCGCCGATTCCGAAAAATGGAATCAAGAAAGCGAGGACGGCCAGGCTGGGAATAGTCTGAAGAACCGCTGTCACCCCGATTACAGGTTCAGCAATGTTCAATTTTCTCGTTAACAGCAAGCCGAGCGGTACAGAAATCAATGTTGCGATCACAAGGGCAATAATGGAGATCTGCAGGTGCTCCCACACTTTCTCCCACAGTACATCCTGTCGTTCTGCAAAAACCTGAATAAATCCATTCACAGCTGAACAGCCCCCTGTTCCTCATCAGATTTCTCTTTTAAGTAATGAACGATATCTTTATAGGAAAGAGTACCGACGAGCTGGTCTCCTTTTATAACGGGAAGAACCCGGTGGGAGCCTTTTTCAAATTCAGAGACGGCTTCCCGGAGAACCGTTCCGTTCTTCAGGACCGGCATCATGACTTCCCTGCCGTCCGTGACGCCTGTTTGATACACACCTTTTTCTGAGGTGAGAACATACGATCCGTTGTCCGGAATCAGCCCCTGTTGAAAGTCGTGATAAGGGAAAATCCTGCTTCCGGACTGATCCATAATGATATCCACAGCTGTCAGCCATGGGGATTTCCTGCCTCCGATAAAATCACGGACAAAATCATCCGCCGGATGGAGAAGGAAATTCTGCGGTGTATCGACCTGGACAATCCCGCCTTCTTTCATCAGGCAGACGCGGTCTCCCAGGGCCAGGGCTTCATCCATATCGTGCGTCACGAACACAATGGTCTTTTTAATTTCCTGCTGCAGGTTCCGGATATCCTTTTGAAGCTGCTCCCGGCTGATTGGATCAAGGGCACTGAACGGTTCGTCCATGAGGATAATATCCGGGTCCGCTGCCAATGCTCTAATCACCCCTACACGCTGCTGCTGTCCACCTGAAAGTTCACTCGGTTTACGTTTCCGGTGTTTCTCAGGGTCAAGACCGACCATCTGCATCAACTCATCAATCCGCGCGGATACATCTTTTTTCTTCCATTTCTTCATTTCAGGAACAATGGCGATGTTCTCCTCAATCGTCATGTGTGGAAAGAGGGCGATTTCCTGAAGAACATAACCGATGTTCCAACGCAGTTCATGAACGTTGTATTCTTTAATGTCCTTATTATGTATCGCTATCGTCCCATCAGTTGGATGAATGAGCCGGTTGATCATTTTCATCGTCGTTGTCTTTCCACATCCACTCGGACCGATCAGGGTGAGCAGTTCCCCTTCTTTCACCTCGAGATTTATATGTTTTAAAGCCGCCGTCCCATCCGGGTACGTTTTGGACACATCTGTAAAAGTTATCATGCATTTCCTCCTTCATAAACTAAAGACCGTACTATTTACCCACATTCACACACCTTGAAACCTATTGCAATTATTCAACCTTCCCGCACAAAAGCGGTGGAAAAGCCTTGTCACAACTTTTCTGATTGGTATAATAAGATGTTGCGGCGTTTGATTTGCAGCTTTCCGTCATATACATAGAGGTTCTTGGAAGAAAGAGAAGCTGATAGAATTTTCCGTTCTTTCTCCAACGTCGTCATGATAAAATAAAAGAAAGTAATGAAGGAGTTGAACTTATTGGAATATCTACTCTATTCCCTTACCGCCTATCTCCTCGGCTCCATTCCATCAGGACTGATCGTTGGAAAAGTGGGTTATGGCACAGATATCAGAGAACATGGCAGCGGAAATCTCGGTGGGACGAATACGTTCCGCGTTCTCGGAGTAAAAGCCGGCTTGATCGTTACGATTGCCGATATTTTAAAAGGGACGCTGGCTGCCGCCCTTCCATTTTTTCTCGGAGCAGAAGTCATCCCGCTTATTATAGGTATTTTTGCCGTGATTGGTCATATGTATCCCGTATTTGCCGGGTTCAAGGGAGGGAAGGCCGTCGCTACGTCCGGAGGCGTGATTCTCGGAGTGAACCCTCTGGTGTTTCTTGTACTTGTGCTATCGTTTTTCATCCTATTATATTTGACCAAATATGTATCCCTTTCCTCAATGGTGTGCGGGCTTGTCGGGATAACAGCTTCCATCCTTCTGCAGGAGTATGGCTTGACGATGGTGATATCTGTCTTTACGATTTTTGTCATCTACCGGCACCGCTCTAATATTAAAAGAATCATCAATAAGACAGAACCTAAAATCACGTGGATGTAACACGAAAGCCTGTCCTCCAAGGATAGGCTTTCTTTAATTGAAGCATCCTAGATAGACGGCACATTTCCATAAGCATTCCATTGTCATTAAAGAAATACATAAGGTATACTTTGACATAGAAAGAAGGCCTGAAAGGAGTCCTTGCTATGAATAAAACCGAACTAAATCAGACAAAACAGCTGCCTACTAAAGAAGAAAGACATAAATTATTCGGGTCTGTCGATCCAGGTCCGCGCACGAAACCCGTTGAAAAAGATCAGATGGCTGATCTTCAAAATTCAAGAAAAGATTTTCTATTCGATATTGATATGGTCGGTATTTCCAACGTGAAGCATCCGATCCGTATCCCAAGCAGCATGACCCCGCAGATTCAAACGACCATCGGTACTTTTTCCTTTGGTTCCTCGATTGCTAAAGGCAGTAAAGGAACGAATATGAGCCGGTTCACTGAACAGCTTGATAAATATCACAACGAAGGTTTTGCCATAGATATTGAAACATTGAAGCAGTTCACCGAAGAACTGGCCGGACGCCTGAAACAGACGGACGCTGAAGTGGAAGTCACCTTCCCATGGTTCTTTGAGAGGAAAGGTCCTTATTCCGACCTGACAGGAATGAATCATGCGGATGCCACTATCCGGGTGGAGTACGATCAGGAGACCAGTCATGATGTCACGGTATCCCTGACTGGGAAAATTACGACGCTGTGCCCATGCTCGAAGGAAATCAGTGAGTACAGTGCGCACAATCAACGCGGGAATGTGACGATGACGGTCAAACTGACAGACGACTTCAATGAACAGGAGATCGATTGGAAAGCTGCCCTGCTGGAAGCCGCTGAAAGCAATGCAAGTGCCAGGATCCACCCGGTGCTCAAACGTCCGGATGAGAAAATGGTCACGGAGCAGGCCTATGAGAACCCTCGGTTTGTCGAGGATATCGTCCGTCTTGTCGCTGCCGATCTGTATGAATATCCATTTGTGGAATCCTTTGAAGTTCAGTGCCGGAATGAGGAATCGATTCACCTTCACGACGCAGTGGCTTCCTTGAGCTACGACAAGAAGCTGGAGCGTACACAGGAAGAACGATGAAACAGGTCATGATCGGCATGATCCGTTTTTATCAAAAGGGAATCAGCCCCTTTTTTCCACCGAGCTGCCGTTTTCAGCCTACCTGCTCCTCATACGGACTTGAGGCTTATAAGCGCTTTGGCTTTTTTAAAGGAACATGGCTGACGGCGCGGCGGATTTTAAAATGCCATCCTTTCCATCCGGGTGGATTCGACCCTGTACCGATGAAAAAAGAACACGCAGACAAGTAAAGCGGAGACGGAACGTTTACCTTCTCCTCTTTACGGATATAGCAGGATATAGATGATTTTTAATGACAGGAGTTGAGCTGAGATATGAATTTAACTGTAACCGAAGAAGCTGCCGAATGGTACGAAAATGAACTCGATATTGATGAACAGGCCCATCTCCGTTTTTACGTCAGGTACGGTGGGACCGGGGGCCTTCAGCCTGGATTTTCCCTGGCAATTAAATTGGAGGAACCTACTGAACCGGTCGCCGAAACAAAAACAGGACGGATTCATTTCTTTATAGAATCAGATGATGCCTGGTATTTTGATGATCATTCCCTGGAAGTTCAATATGATACAAAATGGGAAGAACCTTCCTTCGAATATAAAAAATAAAGACGCCCTTGGGGCGTCTTTATTTATGTCTCTTTTCTCCTGAGCGCGAAACGCTCAATATGATCCCATCTGCCTTCCGCTTTTAATATCTCATACTGTTTATTTCCGAACAAATCAAAATGAGGATAAGGGTCAAGATGGATCCATCCCGGGTGAAGGTCGTAGCGGCTTCCCCACTTCTTTAATGCATCCAGGTCACTGCATCCGGCTTTTGTCACGGTATCACAGCCTGGAAAACGATCATCGATCCAGAAATGTGTAAGAAATGCCACTTCCCCATTCTGGACTTGATGTTTCCACGCCTGCAGCTCTTCCCTTTTTACACCGAACGCCATCAGCCTGTCGTCTCCATTGCTGAAAGATAAGCCTCATGCCATGCAGGAAAGCTTTTTCGGATAGACACCGGGCGGAAACTGCCGCTTTTTGCAACTACGTGCTTGGTGACACCAGTCACGGCTGTAGACCCGTCAGCGTGCACCACTTCATACCCGTAGGATACCCGGAGACCGTCATAGGACTCCACCCATGTGCGCACGCAGACATCATCTCCGTAGCGGACAGGTTTTTTAAAGCTGACCTGTGCGTCAATGACCGGTGAAACGACTCCTTCTTTTTCAATTTCCGCATAGCTGAACCCCAGGCCGTCGATAAAAGCGGTCCGGCCGATTTCAAACCAAATCAAATAATTGGCATGATAGACGACCCCCATCATATCGGTCTCCTGATACCTGACCTGGATTGGTGTTTCCACAATTTTCATCACTAAGACTCCCTTCTCACTGCACTCCAGGCTTTTTCCAAGTCTGGCAGTTCAAGCTCGTTCATATCCTCAGGCTCATCTTCAAGCATACGGATGGCCTGGTATTGGACGGCTTCATTTACTAGATTATTAACAAAACGTCCGTTTCCGCGAATATAGTGCCCGGCATATTTTTCGAGCAGGTACGACTCGGCCCATTCATTGAAAAAGTAACCGTAATTCTGTGCATGGTAGTGGGTCATTTCCAACAGCTCCTGTTCTGTATAATCAGGGAACTGAAAGTATTTCTTGAATCGGGACGACAGCCCTGGATTACTTTCAACCAGCTGCTCCATCTCGACCTTATAACCCGCTAAAATGACAACGAGGTTCTCGTTATGCTTTGTCATCTCATCTACAAGTGTTTCAATGGCTTCTTTTCCGAAATCATCACGTCCCCCATTATAAAGGGCATACGCTTCATCGATAAAAAGAACGCCGCCGAGCGCTTCTCTGATTTTTCGTTTGGTTTTTATGGCGGTCTGACCGACATAGCCGGCTACAAGATCAGATCGGGATGCGACAACCATGTGCCCCCTCTTCAATAGACCGCATTCTTTTAATACATCGGCATAGATGGAGGCGACGGTTGTCTTCCCTGTTCCCGGGTTTCCTGAGAAAACGGAATGAAGCTGAATAGGTACAACCGGGTATCCTTTTTCTTTCCGTTTCTGCTGGGCCTGCACGAATGATGACAACTTCCGGACTTCTGTTTTAACACTTGAAAGACCGATCAATTCATCAAGCCGCTGCATAGGGGAACGTTCTTCCAGCTTATCGTCCTTATCCCACGATAAGTCTTCCGTCGTAATCCGCATATGATCAAGCCAGTGCTGTTTATCTCGCTCTGCTTCCTGTGCTCCTTTGTGAAACACCGTTTTTAACACCAGGTTTTTTACCGTTCTGGCATTCCCGAATGAATCATCGACCCGTTCTTTATCGATCAGGGAGTCAAACTGCTTTCTGGCCTGTTCTGTAAAAAAGAAATCATTCTCAAGCGCCGTCTGTTCGGCTATATTCATGAGTTCATCCATCTGATAGTCCGGGAGTTCAATGTGATTCTGCTCCGGGAATCGGCTCCTTAGTCCTGGGTTGGACCATAAGAACTGGCGCATTTCCTCTGGATACCCAGCCATGATGACCGCAAACTTTCCGCCGTATTCCTTGCTTGTCATGGCAGACACCAGGGTGTCTATGACGGCTTGTCCATAATCATTGCCTGTCTGACCTTCCCTGCGCAGGCTGTAGGCTTCGTCAATGAACAACACCCCACCGATGGCCTGTTTCACATAGTTCATCGTGTTCTCTTCACTTTGTCCGACATATGAACCGACCAGATGCGAACGGTTGACTTCAACAACCTCTTTCGTATCAAGAATACCAAGCTCATGGTAAATATTAGCCAACAGTCGGGCCATCGTCGTTTTCCCTGTCCCCGGGTTACCTGTAATGATCATATGTAACCCTGGTTCATCCACCATGGTAAAGCCGAAGTTTTTCCGTTCCTGCTGATACTGCAGGAAGCGGTAGTAGCGGTGGATGTAGTCTTTTACATCCTGCAGGCCGACCATTTGATCCAGGGCTTCCAACGGATTACGGCTTGCTGTTTCCGTTAAAAACTCCGGCAGCCGCCGGTGGATGTCATCCTGTTTATCAGAAAGCTGCCTTGTCCGCTCATTCACTTCCTTGACCGGTACACGGATTCTCCGATTCTCAATGGAATGGATGGCTTCTTCAAGCATCTCCTTCAGCTCTACCAGCTCGTTATAAATATCCTGGTAAATTTTCAGACGACTGGAAACATCAAGCAGGGGCTTTTCTGCCAGGTCATGATTCCATTGACTGATGACTTCTTTCACATCTTCATGTATCGATTTTACTTTTTTAGCTTTTGCAGAGTCATGGTCCGTCTCGTGGAGGATCCACTGCTCCAAAGGTGTCTCCTTCAGTATGGCGTACGCCTTCATCAGCTGTTTTGACTCATAAAGGTCGGTAACCAGGGAGTGGGACCCTTCCAGCCGGCGGGCTTCATCAATAAACTGATCAGCCAGTGGGTCTTCCCCGGGGTGTCTTTTCATCCTGTGATAAGCAAGGGCGGTATAAAGGACCGCTTTCAGTTCCTTGTCCTCCGTCCCTTCATTCACATACCGGAGGGCCTCCACCTCTGTAATAGGAGGGGCCTGATCTATACTTTTCCATTGTCTCAACGTATTCAGCATCTACATCACTTCCTTTTCTATCACCGGTTTACATTTTATCATAGTCACCGGAACATGTAGATGAAGATGCACACGATATGAAAAACCGCTTCTCCTTTTAGAGAAGCGGTCAGCTCTTTAATATTGTTGATGTCGGGAATGGGCGGACTCTTCTTTGATCTCCTGCCTCATCGCTCGGAGAGACTCATTTCTCCGTTTGTTTTTGTCTTCAATGTTATGCTGTTCCTCTTCTGTAGCATACGCAAGAGCATCATGAGAAGCTTCAATGTTTTCAATCGTGTTCTGCACTTTCTCCTGAATCCGGTCTACATTGTCGGCACGGTTATCTGGATTTGGTTTTTGATTGGCCATATGCTGTTGTTTATGAGACATACAAAACCCTCCTGTCTGCGTTCAATCGCCCCATCCTCATGGAGTCATCCTTACTTTCCCCATAAAGGACGGATTTATGAACACGTAAAAAAAGAAAAGCAGATTCCGGTTTATGACGGAATCTGCTTTAAACGGTCCTTATGTCTTTTTTCTATACGATCATCAATCTGATCCATCAGCTTTTGATCAGACTCAATCGTTCTTATGTTTTCTTTTACACGCTCTTCAAAAGAAACAGGTTTATGTTTTCTCATGGAAATCTCTCCTTTACTGGTATGATTTCCACTTTGGACAAAAATTATTCCTATTTTAGCGCATTTTTCATTTTTTCCATATCCTCATATGTCATTGGCCCTACGATCCGGGGCTCCTGGATAGTGCCGTCTGTCCCGATGAAATAGGTGGTCGGTATCGAAATGATCTGATAATCCTGATTCAAGGATAATTCCTTATCCAGCAGCACTGGGAACGTGTAGCCTCCGTCCTCTACGAACGTAGCAACATTCTCTATGCTTTTTTCAGAACCTGTCCCATTCACAGCAAGGATAACGACTTCTTCTCCATATGCTTCCTGAAAACGCTGCATTTCAGGCATTTCTTCCCTGCACGGCGGACACCATGTCGCCCAGTAATTCAGAAACACCTTTTTCCCTTTAAAATCAGAGAGGCTGACCTTTTCACCCTCGAGAGTTTCCAACGTAAAATCAGGAGCAGTATCTCCCACCTGCAGCCCTTCAGGAGCATTGGGGGCCGTCATCCCTGTACCGTCCTGACTGCCGCTGATTCCAGGCTCATCTGAAGTCTGATGTTCCGCGCTTTTTTCCTGTGTTACAGAAAAGAGGCCGAATATGAGAAGTCCGGCTAAAAAAAGACCAGCGATCCATTTCTGCATAGATTTCCCCCGCTTCTGGTTGTCCTTATTCTATGTATAAGAATATAAAAAAAGATTATGTCCGTAAAGCCGGGAATAAAAAAAGACCGCTCAAAAGAGCGGCCTCTCTTTCCCATTATTTAAGCTTATTACGCAGAACCATCTGCAGGATTCCACCATGGCGGTAGTAATCCACTTCCACTTCACTGTCAAAACGGGCAATGACATCAAATTCTTTCTTATTGCCTTCTTCATCCACAGCGGTTACCTTAACAAGGTCACGCGGCTTCACGTCTTCACCGACTTCAACGTCGAACGTCTCCCGACCTGTAAGACCAAGGGATTCAACAGAATCTTCCGGTTTGAACTGCAGTGGAAGAACTCCCATCATGACAAGGTTGGAACGGTGGATACGCTCAAAGCTCTCAGCGATTACTGTCTTAATGCCGAGAAGGTCGGTCCCCTTGGCCGCCCAGTCACGGGAACTTCCCATACCATAATCATTACCGGCAATGACCATCAGAGGCGTTTGATCCTCCTGATACTTCATAGCTGCCGTATAAATCGGCATGACTTCTTCTGTCGGCCAGTAAGTTGTAAATCCACCTTCTGTACCCGGCGCAAGCTCGTTACGGATCCGGATGTTGGCGAACGTTCCGCGCATCATAACTTCATGGTTACCACGGCGGGAACCGTAGGAGTTGAAGTTACGCGGGCTGACTCCTTTATCCTGCAGGTACTCTCCTGCCGGCATATCTTTTGGAATCGCTCCTGCCGGTGAAATGTGGTCCGTCGTAACAGAATCACCGAACTTACCAACAACCCGCATTCCATTCAGTGGTTTAACTGTCTCGGGATCTTTGGAAAGACCTTCAAAGAACGGCGGGTTCTGGATATATGTGGAATCATCATTCCAATCATATAATGGCTCATCTGTCGTCTGGATTTCATTCCATTTTTCATTGGAATTGAAGACACTTTCATATTCTTTACGGAAGATTTCCGGAGTCACTACGCGGGCGATTTCCGCTTTAATTTCTTCCTGGGAAGGCCAGACATCGTCAAAGTAGATACCTTTTCCATCCGCTGTTTTACCGATCGGCTCATTTTTCAGGTCGATATCAACCGTACCAGCCAGTGCATACGCAACAACAAGCGGCGGAGAAGCCAGGTAGTTGGCTTTCACGAGCGGGTGGATACGCCCTTCAAAGTTCCGGTTACCGGAAAGAACAGAGGACACGGTAAGGTCACTGTCAGCAATCGCTTTTTCAATCTCAGGAAGAAGCGGACCGGAGTTTCCGATACATGTGGTACAGCCGTACCCGACAAGGTTGAAGCCAAGCTGGTTTAAGTAATCCATTAATCCTGAATCCTCAAGATAGCGGGTTACAACCTTGGAGCCCGGTGCAAGGGACGTCTTCACATAGTCAGGAACCTGCAGTCCGGCTTCCACCGCTTTTTTCGCAACAAGTCCGGCTCCAAGCATAACGTGCGGGTTGGAGGTGTTTGTACAGGACGTGATCGCTGCGATTGCAAGAGCACCTGTTTTCATGACCGTTTTGTCGCCGTTTTCGAACTGGACTTCCGCCTCTTTCTTAAATTCAGACTTATCAAGTCCGAATCCGTGGTTGCCGGCAGGGCCGGTGATCGCTTTTTCAAAGGAGTCCTTCATCTTGGATAATGGAATCAAATCCTGTGGACGCTTAGGACCGGACAAGTTCGGCTCCAGCTCCCCGAGATCGATTTCAACCAATGACGTAAATTCAGGATCTTCGAAAGATGGATCATACCAGAGGTTGTTGCGCTTGGAATATTCTTCGACAAGGTTGATCTGCTCTTCGCTTCGTCCAGTCAGACGGAGATATTCCAGAGATTCCCCGTCCACCGGGAAGAAGCCGCATGTAGCTCCATATTCCGGTGCCATGTTGGAAATCGTAGCACGGTCAGCCAATGGCATTTCCTGTAGTCCTGGACCAAAGAACTCCACAAACTTCCCGACAACGTTCTGCTCACGAAGCACCTGGGTTACTTTCAATGCAAGGTCCGTAGCTGTTGTCCCCTGTGGGAAGCTGCCATTCAGCTTGACCCCGATGACTTCCGGTGCAGGGAAATAAGACGGCTGACCAAGCATTCCAGCTTCAGCCTCAATGCCACCAACACCCCAGCCAAGAACACCGAGACCGTTGATCATCGTCGTATGGGAGTCTGTACCTACAAGTGTATCCGGGTAAGCCTCATAGGTGCCGTCTTCCGCTTCCAGCGCGTGAACGACATTTGCAATATATTCAAGGTTTACCTGGTGGACAATACCTGTTGCCGGTGGAACAGCACGGTAGTTATCAAAAGCTTTCTGGGCCCAGTGAAGGAATTCATAACGCTCTTTGTTTCGTTCAAACTCAAGCTCCATATTCACATTCAGTGCATCAGGTGTGCCGTATTTATCCACCTGGACAGAGTGGTCGATGACAAGATCCACCGGTACTTCCGGGTTGATTTTGTCTGGACTTCCGCCCATGTCGACCATTGCTCTTCTCAAGGAAGCAAGATCAACAACAGCCGGTACGCCGGTGAAGTCCTGCAGAATAACACGGGAAGGTTTGAATGGTACATCTTCCCCTTTTGATTTTTCAGTTCCCCAGTTTGCTAGACTCTCCACGTGCTCATCTTTGATGACACGTCCGTCGTGCTGACGAAGCAGAGACTCCAGTAGGATACGGATGGAGAAAGGCAGACGGGAAATCTTGCCGTGTCCCGCATCTTCTAAGGCTTTCAGATCATAATAGTTATAGGTTTGGCCGTTTAGGTCAAATTGTTTGCGAGCTTGAAATGCATTGCTAGCCATTTTCCTTTTACCCCCTCATCAATATTCAAACAATGGCCTTTATAGAGGCGTCATTGTTCCCCAAATTTGTACATTTGAACCCTTATGTATTACCCAGGTATCAAATCCGCACTATTAATTGTAAATGAAAACGATTTATAAGTAAAATGAATGACAGCAAATTTTTCTGAATTGGGAGTTTTTTAAACAAAAAACAACATTCCATCTCTACTTGAGTTTGCTTACACTTCGAATTATAATAAAATTAACAAAGATTTGAATATGAAACGGGTGATCTTATGTCAGGTGGTTTTGCACTCTTTATAGTCGGCTGGATAATCATTATGGTCAGCCTGATGGCCATCGGCGGATTTTTTATGTTCCGGAAATTTTTAAAACGACTCCCAAAAGAGGATGGAAAATCGACCATAGACTGGGAAGAATACTATGTGGACAAGACCCGGCATATGTGGTCGAAGGATCAGAAGGAGCTCTTGGAGGAACTGATTTCTCCTGTTCCAGAACTGTTCAGGGATGTAGCACGCCAGAAAATTGCCGGCCGCATTGGTGAACTTGCCCTCAGCAGCCGCAAGAAAAAAATCACAGAAGAAATTCTCATCGAAGGCTACATTCTTGCCACACCGAAAAGGGACCATAAGTTTCTGGTCAGGAAGTTGAATGAAAAAGAAATCGATATGACTCCGTACCAGACGCTTCTGGAGAATTGAAAAAAGGACCCCGCTGTTCAGGCGGGGTCCTTTCCTGTCTGTATCTTCTTTTCCAGGCTTAAGTACTGTTTCAGCATGGCAAGGCGCCAGGTAATAATCATGCCAAAGGCGAGCAGGAAAAACATACCGCTCGTCTCTCCCAGAGACACATGCTGGCCGACGATCAATTTAAAAATGATCCTTACAGCAAGAAGTCCGAACAAAATCATGATGAATGACTTTGAAGGTTTTAAGTAAATATCGCCATCCCGGACTTCGAATTTCGAGGTCCGGATGAGGAAGATAGAAAAAAGCGCTCCGATGGATACAGCCTCGAGAACCTGCGTCCACTCGACACGAAAAATCGGTAAAACAAACATCAAGGCGCCTGTACTCATAAAGAATGGCGGTAGAATAATTTTTTTCACACTGGCAGGCTTTCTAGCTGCTCTCAGGCGCACGAAGATCATCGCTGTAGCCATGAAAGCGGCTGCCACCGTACTTGCAATCAACCAAAACATATAAATCCACTCTTTCTGTTCCATCTAGTACGGATCAAGAATTGAGGATCACCGCGGTCCCTTTCACCTTCAGCTAAAGTTCCCGTGATTTCACAGGTCCTTACACACCTTCCTCTTCCCCGCGGTCGTTCGCAATGGTGAGAATAATGGTCATCGTCACGCCTACGACAGCAAGATACACTCCAAGATCAAACAGCAGTGCTGTAGCAAGCTCGGTTTTACCCAGGACAGGAAGCTGGAAATAGGCAAAGGTCTGGGTCAAAAACGGCTGGTCAAATAAAAGACCACCGATACCCGTCAATGCTGCAATCAACAGTCCAACAGGAATCACATGCCTGAAATTGATCGGAAGAATCTTCTCCATCGATTTGATTCCGTAGGCCATATACATCAGCACAATAGCCGCTGATGTCATGAGGCCCCCAATAAAGCCTCCTCCCGGCGCATTGTGGCCGGCGAAAAACAAGTAGGCTGAAAATCCAAGCAGAATGAAGGCGATCAGCGTTGTAGTGGTTCGTAAAATGATGTCATTGGTCCGGGTCATACGATTTCTCCTTTAGTGATATGTTTTCTATTTTCATGATAATACAAAAAACGGGTAAAATCCACGCATTAAAACCCTTGAAAATCAAACAAGCCGGCTAAATAGGACGTAAGCATGTACATCCAGTTGAAATACAGGGCAATTCCTACGGCAATCATAATGTACCCACCTGCTTTTACAATACCCGCGCTGTGCCTTCTGATCCATCCCAGACGTCCGATGAAGAAGGAAAGCGCAAAAAAAGGAATTGAAAAACCCAGGGAATAGGCGATCATCATCACGAGAAACAAATCAGGTGAATCAGCAGCCAGGGAAAGGACAGCAGCAAGAATCGGTCCGGTACACGGGGTCCACCCGAGCGAAAACGTAAGGCCGATTAAAAATGTCCCTAAGTACCCGGATGGTCTGTTCTTAAAGGTGATTTTCCGGTCTTTCATTAAGAAGTCGAAATTGAATACACCAATAATGACAAACCCGAAGAAAATAATGAGAATGGCCCCCAGTCTCCGGATGATCGTTTCGTTTTGGATAAGAAACTGGGAAAAGAACGAGCCGGAAAAACCTAAAATCAGGAAAATTGTTGTGAAGCCCAGCAGAAAAAGAAGCGTATGTATAAAACTGGTCCGCTTCAACATGCCATTGTCCTCTTTTAATTCCTGCACACTCATTCCTGTTATGTACGAAAGAAAGGCGGGATATAAAGGAAAGACACATGGGGAAATAAACGATAAAAAGCCTGCTCCAAAGGCAAGGAATAAATTAACATCCATAATCAGTCTCCCCTTCCTATTTCATGATATGATCCGCTGTCTATTTTAGCAGATGAATCTGCTAAAAGGACACGGCGATGTGAACATCTGTTGAACGGCCCTCATAGAGAAAGCCTTCTTTCCCGGGAAAGAAGGCTTGATTAATTATTTCATTTGGTTGTTCATGGAACGCATCATCTGATTGATCTTCTTCTGAGAAGGCTTCTGCCCCATCTGCATCATCAGTGTACGTAACATTTGTTCATTGATTGGCGGGTTCTTTTTCAAATAGTTCATCATATATCTTCTGGCGATGAAGAAGCCTAGTGCAACACCACCGACAAGAGTCAATAGAGCAATGATGATAACCCAAACGATCCCCAATGTCATGTCTTCGTCTTCCTCCTTCGTGTTGTCTCCCATAACAGTATAGTAAAACGATTAATAGAATACAATAGCCATTTCTAACGCGGCCTCCTCTCCACCTCTGCAGCCTTCATAAACGACTCCAATGGTGAAGATACCCCTTGGATGAGTAAAGTACCCGGTTTCCGTCCTCTGGGAGAAACAACATTCATTCTTACTCTTTATTATACCATAAGTCAAGCCATTTTCGAAAAGGTCACAAGCTTGTTCCTTATAAAACGGCTGGATGCTTCTATCGTAAAAGTTTATCACATGAGATTCACATATGTATAAGGAAGGCTGTCCCTATAGGAACAGCCTTCTCCACTTACTTCATAAGGTTTTCAGCATGTTTGACAACATTTTCAACCGTAAAGCCGTAGTTCTCAATGACTGTATTACCTGGAGCTGAGGCACCGAATGTGTCGATACCAATGACAGATCCGTCAAGACCTACATAGCGCTCCCAGCCGAAGGAAGCTCCCATTTCAACAGCCAGGCGCTTACGCACGCTGTTCGGAAGAACCTTTTCTTTATATTCAGCGGACTGCTCATTAAAGCGGTCGAAGGAAGGCACACTCACGACGCGGACATCATAGCCTTTTGTCTTAAGTTCTTCCTGAGCTTTAGCAATCAACTGAACCTCTGAACCAGAAGCAAGAAGAATGGCATCCGGCTCATCTTTATCTGAATCACTCAAAATGTAAGCCCCACGTTTCATACCTTCGTATGCATGCTCTTCTGTTCCTTCCAGTGTAGGAAGTCCCTGACGAGTCAACACAAGGGCTGATGGCTTATCTTCGGACTCAAGAGCAAGCCTCCAAGCTGCATTGGTTTCGTTCCCATCCGCCGGACGAAGCACGGAAAGGTTCGGCATTGCTCTTAAAGAAGCCAGCTGTTCCACAGGTTCGTGGGTCGGGCCGTCTTCCCCTACAGCAACGGAATCGTGAGTGAACACATAATTGACTGGAAGACTCATAAGAGCTGACAGTCGAACCGCTGGACGAAGGTAGTCACTGAATACGAAGAATGTTCCAGCATAAACTTTCAATCCGCCGTGAAGCCCCATACCGTTCAGGGCAGCTGCCATAGCGAATTCACGTACACCGAACCAGATGTTGCGGCCGGCGTAATTCTCACGGGAGAAATCTTCTTCGCCTTTCACAGCCGTTTTGTTGGATCCTGCAAGGTCCGCACTTCCACCAAAGAAATATGGAACGGCTTTGGACAATGCATTGATGGCGTCACCAGATGCTGCACGGGTAGCCGGACTGTCTTCGCCGACTTTATAAGATGGAAGTTCCTTCTCCCATCCTTCAGGCAGCTCTCCACGGATAGCGGCTTCCAGTTCTTCAGCAAGCTCTGGATAAGCTTCTTTGTAGGAAGCCATCAATTCGTTCCAGGACTGCTCTTTGTCCTCGCCATTTTTCTGAACTTTATCCTGGAAGTCCTGGTATACTTCATCAGGAACATGGAATGGTTCGTGTTCCCATCCGTAAAACTGTTTGGCAGCTGTTCCTTCTTCTTCGCCCAGTGGAGCACCGTGCGAATCAGATTTACCGGACTTGTTAGGAGAACCATAGCCGATCACAGTCTTCACTTCGATCATCGTAGGCTGGGATGTGTTGGCTTTTGCCTGCTGGATCGCTTGTCCGATCGTTTCCACGTCGGTACCATCCTCGACACGGATAACTTCCCAACCATATGCTTCATAGCGTTTTTCAACACTTTCGCTGAAGGAACGGTCAAGATCTCCATCAAGAGAAATATCGTTGGAGTCATAAAGGACAACCAGCTTTCCAAGACCAAGGTGGCCGGCAAGCGAAGCAGATTCCTGGGAAACTCCTTCCATCAAATCACCGTCACCGCAGATGGAGAATGTATAGTGGTCCACGACGTTGTAGCCTTCGCGGTTGTATTTTCCGGCAAGGTGGGCTTCAGCCATCGCCATTCCGGTTGCCATTGCGAGTCCCTGTCCCAGAGGACCGGTTGTTGCTTCCACACCGTCTGTATGTCCATATTCCGGGTGTCCGGGAGTTTTAGAATCCCACTGACGGAATGATTTTAGATCATCCATTGTCACGTTATAGCCGGAAAGGTGCAGAAGGCTGTATAGAAGCATGGATCCATGTCCTGCGGAGAGGACGAAACGGTCGCGGTCGAACCATTTTGAATTTTTAGGATTATGATCCATAAATTCCGTCCAGAGTTTATAAGCCATTGGAGCAGCCCCCATAGGCATACCCGGGTGACCGGAACTTGCTTTTTCTACTGCGTCGATCGTTAGTGTTCGAATGGTATCAATTGAAGTTTGTTCAAGACTTTTTGCCATTTCCAATAATCCCCTTTCTGTACAGGTATATGTACCATGTATTATCCTATAATGAAACAAGGCGTTGTGCAAACTTTTGTCCTCCGCCCTTCCTTAATTTCCCCGTGTTTCTGTAGAATTAAACGAAAAAAATCCGCACCTTTTAAAGAAGATGCGGATCGGTTCAGTCGTTTAGTTTTTCTTTTCGTTTTCCTGCATTTGACGCAGTTTGGCAGGAGTCACATCATTCCCGGCAGGATCGATAACCGTGACACCTTTCAACTGGTTTTTGAATGATTTACGGGCACTTTGTAAATATTCCTGACGCAGGTTCTTCTGTTCGCTTTTCTCTTCTTCCGATAATTCCAGCTGCTTTGATTTATTGGCTAATTCGTTTATACGGTCCAATTTTTCTTGAGATAACATAGATCCTTCTCCTTTTTTTATAGTCTGGATCAGCTTTAGAACATGAAAAAGACAAGCAGCCCTAAGACTCTTGTCTCCCTTATGTTCCTATAGTAACCTGCCTATTCTTCTTTTTCAAGTGATATGTACTCTTGATAGCGACGGTGAACCGTTGCCTTGGATACATCATACCCAAGCCCTCTTAGTGTTGCCGCAATGTCCTTGAACGTCAAATCACTCCCTCTGAGCCTGACAACCTCTTCGATCGGAAATTCCTTCCTCTCTCTCCCCGCTGCCAGATGCTGATTGGACAGGTTCGAAGATGGATCATAGCCTTCGGCGACCGCTTTCTGCATCCCCCGCCTGATTTTCATATTATGAATTTTTCTCTGGTACTCCTCAACGATGCCCACAATCTGAAGAACCATGGAGTCTGACTCGGAAAGATGCAGTTCCCCGTTATGGGTTAAGGAATAAACCTTAACATTCAACCGGTTCAATTGATGGAACAAAGCGATTTTTGTATTTCCCCTGCCCAGCCTCGTCTCATCCTGAACCAACAGAGCCTCTGCTTCGTGATTGGAAAAAGCATCAAGCATCTGGAAAACACCTTCCCGTTCAATCTCATACCCGCTCGCCTGCTCCTCTATACAGGCGGCCACTTCCATTCCATGGTGTTCGGCCATGGCATACAGTTCTGCCTTCTGTCTTTTCAAGGAGCTGACCTGGGCTTCCTTTTCCGTACTTACGCGACAATATAGGATTACTCTCATGATGTATGTCCCCGCTTCTACTGGTTTTCAAGATTTATCCGCTTGTAACCATAGAATAATAGAGAATAGCAAAACTAACAATAAACAAAACGATATAAGTGTAGTCCAGTTTTGATAGTTTATTAAACATAATTAACCCTCCATTTAAGAACGAACGTTCCTAAGAACCTCTGTTCGCGTTTTCTAATACCTATTATAGACGAATGTATGTTCTTGTCAACGACTTTTTTCGAACGCTTGTTTGTATTTTTGAGGATGGCATGGTACAATGTGGTTACTATAATCCTATGTACGAGGTGCTAATCTATGAGCAAACTTTCAAAGCGGCAGCAGGAAATACTAGATTTCATAAAAGAACAGGTTCTACTAAAAGGATATCCCCCATCTGTAAGGGAGATCGGTCAGTCTGTAGGGCTGGCCTCCAGTTCCACCGTCCACGGTCATTTATCCCGTCTTGAGAAAAAGGGATATATCCGCAGGGATCCTACGAAACCAAGGGCCATCGAAGTGATTGAGCTGGAAGAAGACCACAGTATCCCCCGCGGGGAAGCCACTTATGCCCCTGTCATCGGTAAAGTTACGGCTGGTTCACCGATTACGGCGGTAGAGAACATTGAAGAATATGTTCCCCTCCCGGATACGCTTGCAGGATCGGAAGACAATACGTTCGTCCTTATCGTTCAAGGAGAAAGTATGATTGAGGCGGGCATTCTTGACGGGGACATGGTCATTGTCAGACAGCAGCAGACTGCCCAGAACGGGGATATAGTTGTGGCTATGACGGAAGAGGAAGAGGCTACTGTCAAACGATTCTTTAAAGAGAAGAATCACATCCGTCTTCAGCCTGAAAATGCCACGATGGAACCGATCATTTTAAATGATGTATCCATTCTCGGAAGAGTCGTCGGCTTATACCGTACCGTTCATTAATACACATACAAAAAACGGCGGGAGCAATCCCGCCGTTTTTTGTATTGAACATGAGAATATGAACGTTAAGAAGCCCCCGTACGATTTCTTTTATTCCGTCTCCGGAAATCAGCAGAATAAATATTCTTCTTCAAAAATGTGCGGACGCTCTTCTTCTGCAGACAATAAGCAAGGATGGCATCAGGATGGTTTTTAATCACTCTTACAGAACGCTGAGACCAATGTTTCCCCTTAGATAAATAGATCATATCGATGATCTTCTTATTTTCTACAGACTGTTTGAAAATCGTTTCCATATTGCACACCCCTTAACCGAACATTTGTTCTACATTTATTATATGCAGGAACAAGGGAAATGTACACTGGAATGTTTTGCAGCTCTTTTATTTACTTAAATAATTTTTAATGTTTTGGGAGGTTTCCAATCTGGTTTTTCCCGTCAAGTCAATAAAATTACTCCCCTTAAGCCTATCTGTGCCTCCTCCAGCCACAATAATTTGTTCAGCCACCTGACGTTTTTCTGCTACGGCTCTAAGTGCAATTAATGCATTTTTACGGATTGCCAGCGCTTCAACGGCAGGAAAATCCGCAAAAGAATTTATGACAACTGCCAATTTTTCCATTTCCTCTTCTCCTTTATCCAGGTCTTCCAAGGCTTTCTGCACAGCCGCTTTCGTTTTCGGTCCATAAAAGCCGTCCACTTCAAGCTTCTGGTCTTTTTGAAAAGCCTTGACTGCCGCTTCTGTGGCAGGACCGAAGCTGCCGTCAGCTCCATAACCATTCATGGTATAACCCAGTTTTAATAAGTTCTCCTGCATTTCCTTGACTTCCGCGCCGGTATCCCCAAGCGAAAGATAGTCGATTCCGCCATTGAACGGAACTCCAAAGTATTCTAAAATGCCCCGGGCGTGCTCCTCTGCAACTTCTTTTTGAAAGCGTTCGTCAATCATCAATAATGCTTCCCGCTTGTTATCCATATAGCCGTTCTCTGTTAACACTGCCGGCATATCCGTTTCACGTAGAACGTGGAAGTTCGCTTCTTTAATCCCTCTGAAGTTTTGATCGGTGCCCTGGCGTAAGTATTTCGCAAGTGATGAAGCAAGACGCCCGGCGGACCGGTTCAAATATCCGGGATAGACGTAAAGTTCGATTCCGTTTGGATCTGCCCCGCCAAAGGACCCATCAAAAGCATTGTAGTGAACGGATACATAAATATCCGCATTGTTCTCATTGGCCGCTCTCGTCCTGTAGGATAATGGTGTGTCTTCATCTGTCGGTGCTACGAGAAGCACGCGGAATCCATGATCCAGCAGAATGTTCGATAAATACTGTACAACTTTACGATTGAATTCGTTCTCCTTGATTTGTCTGCCTAATTCCTGAATGTATGGCGTTCTTTTTCCCGGAGTTTCCATTCCATGTCCATCATCCAAAGCTACTGTACGTCCATTCCATTTCCCTGTTGGATTGATTAATCTTGCCATATACATCCCTCTCTCCACTCTTCCTTCCTGGAAAAGGGGGTTTACTAGGACATTCTTCTATCATCCTACTCCAAATGTATGCTTGGATAAGAACGTTGGTGTCGGCCTTTCCTATAAAATGATGAACCATGTTAGATTTTCTCCCAGGATTCGGGGTGATTCCAACGGCAGATGCTGAGGAAAATATAAAAAAGCCCCGACTTATGTAAGTCAGGGCCTTCTGTCTTTCTATTTAATAGGTCTGCAGATATTGCTCGCGCTCCCAAGGATGAACCTGGGTACGGAACATATCCCATTCGATTTCCTTCGCTTCAATGAAATGCTCGAACAGGTGCTCACCGAGAGCTTCCACCATGATCGGGTCTTCCTGAAGCTCTTCCAATGCATCATATAATGTTGCAGGAAGGTCTTTGACACCGTGAGCCTCACGTTCTTTTTTATCCATAACGTAAATGTTGCGGTCTACTGGTGCTGGAGCCTGAAGTCCATTTTCCACACCATCAAGACCTGCAGCAAGCAGGACAGCCATTGCCATGTAAGGGTTGGCGGCTGGATCCACACTTCTCACTTCAATACGTGTGCTGATGCCACGGGACGTCGGTACTCGAACAAGCGGACTGCGGTTCTGTCCGGACCAGGCTACGTAGCATGGCGCTTCATATCCCGGCACGAGACGCTTATAGGAGTTTACAGTCGGGTTGGTCACCGCTGTAAAGTTTGTTGCGTGCTTAATAATGCCTGCTGTGAACTGATAAGCCACATCGGAAAGCTGTTCCTTTCCACTTTCGTCAAAGAACGCATTGTTCCCATTCTTAAAGAGGGACATGTTGGCATGCATACCAGATCCGTTCACACCAAACAGAGGCTTCGGCATGAAGGTTGCATGCAGACCGTGCTGACGCGCGATCGTTTTAACAACAAGCTTGAAGGTCTGGATATCATCACAGTGTTTCACAGCATCTGCATATTTAAAATCAATTTCATGCTGACCCGGGGCAACCTCGTGGTGGGAGGCTTCGATTTCAAAGCCCATCTCCTCAAGTTCCAGCACAATATCACGACGGCAGTTTTCCCCAAGATCGGTAGGAGCGAGGTCAAAATAACCGCCACGGTCATTCAGCTCCAGGGATGGGTCGCCTTTTTCGTCTAATTTAAACAAGAAAAATTCAGGTTCTGTACCGATATTAAAGGCAGAGAATCCGAGTTTCTCCATTTTCTTAATGTTGCGCTTCAAGTTATAGCGCGGGCATCCTTCGAAAGGAGTTTCGTCCGGGTTGTAAATATCACAGATGAATCGGGCCACTTTCCCTTTTTCTGACGTCCATGGGAAAACGACAAACGTATCCAGGTCAGGGATCAGGTACATATCTGACTCCTCGATACGAACAAATCCTTCAATGGAGGATCCGTCAAACATCATTTTTCCGTCCAGTGCTTTGTCGAGCTGGCTTAGTGGAATCTCCACATTTTTGATTGTGCCCAGCATATCCGTGAACTGCAGACGGATGAACTTGACATTTTCCTCGTCGATTTTCTTAAATATTTCTTCTCTTGTTAAACCCATAGAAATACCCCTCTCCAACAAAAATTCATTAATGGAAGAATCTTGACATTTCTCCCTGCCTGATGGCTAGTTTTCCTTGTCTTCCCGCGGTGAATAGTTCCTGCTGCAGCATACGGCGGAGCTGTTTATCGGTCAATTCATTGTGAACTTCCTTCACACGGTCTCCATCGTATACCTCGTTCTCGGGCTGTTCTTCAAGCTTAAGAACTTTTTTGATTCCCGCCATATTCACTCCCTGGTCAATGAGGTCCTTGATTTCAAGCAGTCGATCAACATCATTGAAGGAAAAAATACGACGGTTCCCTTCAGACCTGGCAGGGTGGATCAGCTCGTGCTGCTCATAATAACGGATCTGCCTGGCTGTAAGGTCTGTTAACGATTGAACAATCCCCATCGGGAACAACGGCATAGAACGACGAATTTCATCACTCATCGATGTGCCTCCTCCCGTAAAGATGATACTTTTATTATACGTGACAGAGGGAAGATGTCAACATATGTGAGGAATGTTTACACTATAGCCGCGCTTTTTTGTAAGGGCTTTAGTAGGCTCTGGAATCCACCTTTACCATTCCTTCATCGGCAAGACCCTGCACCGCTTTCATCACAGCTGTTTTCACATGAGCATACGTAAGTCCGCCTTGTACATAGGCGGTGAACGGCGGGCGTACAGGACCGTCGGCCGTGAGCTCCAGGCTCGCCCCTTGTATGAAGGTCCCCGCAGCCATAATGACCTCATCCTCGTAACCAGGCATGGCACTCGGCTGTGGGGTTACATGGGAGTTCACCGGAGATGCCTGCTGAATAGCCTGACAGAATCGGATCATCTGATCGGCACTTTCAAAATTGACGGATTGGATCAAGTCCGTTCTCGGAGCATCGAAGGACGGATTCGTATCAAAGCCTAATTCACTTAAAAATCTGGATGTGAAGACAGCTCCTTTCAGCGCTTCCCCTACGACGTGGGGAGCGAGGAAAATCCCCTGGTACATTTCCTGGAGACTGTTCAAACTGGCCCCGGTTTCCTTACCGAGCCCCGGAGCTGTCAGCCTGTAGCTGCACAATTCAATGAGACTTTTATTCCCGGCTATATATCCGCCAATGCGGGCGATCCCTCCACCAGGATTTTTAATCAAAGATCCCGCGATAAGATCTGCTCCTGCTTCAAGAGGTTCTTTTGTCTCCACAAATTCGCCATAACAATTATCAACAAAAATGATGACATCCTCTTTCAAGCTGCGAACAAACGAAATGATTTCCTCTATCTTTTTAATGGGGAAGGAAGGTCTGTTGTCATAGCCTTTGGAGCGCTGAATCGCGACAACCTTTGTTTTCTCCGATACAGCTTCCTTGATTTTTCCTTTGGAAAAATCACCCGCCTCATCCAGAGGGGTGGACCGATACGTTACACCGAAATCTTTAAGGGAACCTTTATCCTCTCCACCCTCTGTACCAATCACTTCTGTCAGCGTGTCATAAGGATCCCCGGATATGTAGAGAAGCTCATCTCCCGGGCGCAGCACGCCGAACAGTGTCGTCGTAATCGCGTGCGTGCCTGAAATAAGCTGAGGACGGACAAGGGCATCCTCCGCCTTAAAAATCCGGGCATACAAGGCTTCCAGGGTATCTCTGCCGAAATCATCGTACCCATATCCTGTTGTTGGATTGAAATGGGAATCACTGACCCGTAGTTTTTGAAAGGCATCAAGGACCTTGGATTGGTTTTCTTCAACGATGCGCGCAATGTGTCTGTGTTGATCTGTAATTTGTGTTTCTACTTGTTCTTTCAAAGCTTGAATATTCATGCTGCACTCTCTTTCTATTAATAAATCTGATGTTTCAATGGATGGTCGGGATGGATATATCCGTGAAGGGCATACCCTTCCTTATCCTCATGGAACGTAAGCGATGTGACCATGCTGTACGTTTTGAACTGCTGCAGACGTTTCCCTTCAGAAGCAGGGATGAAGACGTCATACTCGTCCCATTCTTCTTTAAGTACCTCTTCGAGTTTATGAAGGATCCGCTTCAAATCGATGGAATCATGGACACTCACAGTTATAGAAGGAAATGAATCCGGAATGAAATCTTCGTTCAGAAGGTCCATCTTATTATAGACCGTAAGCATGGGAAGCTGCGAAGCACCGAGGTCTCCGAGCAGCTGCAGCACGATTTTCTCCTGTTGGATGTGATCCGGATGGGACGCATCCACCATGTGAACGATAAAATCTGCTTCCGTTACCTCTTCCAATGTGGAACGGAAAGCGGCGATCAGCGTTGTTGGAAGATCCTGAATGAAACCGACCGTATCCGATACGAGCGCCTGGAAGCCCGAAGGCAGGCTCATCTGCCGTGTCAAAGGATCAAGCGTCGCAAACAAAAGGTCCTCCTCGAACGACCGGCTGTCTGTGACTCTATTGAAGAATGTCGATTTTCCTGCGTTGGTGTAACCTACAATAGCCACCTGAAACGCCCGGTTTTCTTTTCTCCTCTTTCTATACTGCTCCCTCTGCTTCACAACAGCATCCAGCCGTCGTTTGATATCATCAATCCGGCGCTGGATATGACGCCTGTCTGTCTCAAGTTTTGTTTCACCAGGACCACGGGTTCCGATTCCACCCCCGAGTCGGGACAGTGACGTTCCCTGCCCGGAAAGACGTGGAAGGAGGTACTGCAGCTGTGCGAGCTCTACCTGAAGCTTCCCTTCTTTCGTCCGTGCCCGGCCGGCAAATATGTCCAGAATCAATTGGCTGCGGTCAATGACCCTGACCTCAGCGATGTCCTGAATATTTCGAAGCTGTCCTGGAGAAAGCTCATCATTGAATATAATCAGTTCCGCCTCATTATCTTCGGCGGCTTCCTTAATTTCCTGCAGCTTACCCTCACCAAGATACGTGGCCGGATGAACCCGGTCACGCTTTTGTGTAATAATCTTACACACTTCTCCCTCGGCGGTTTCTGTCAGGGACTGCAGTTCTTCCAAAGAAGACTGGAAGCGTTCCTCCAGCTCCGCCGGATCTTTTCTTGCTACTAAAATGACGCGTTCATTTGCGCTCATCTAAACACCTTCTTTTCTACACCTGTATCATCCACCTTCATCATAACAGAAAAAGGGGATCTATGAGTATCATCCCCTTTTAATGGACACGCCCTTCGTCTTTTGGAAATGAAAAATCTTCGGCTTCAAGCGTCATCAGTACCGCTTTTGCCGGGGACTCTTCTGTCATGATACGAAACGCGTGCCTCCGGACAGCTTCCTCGATCATATTCCTCACATATCTGGCATTGGAAAAATTCAAACGGGAGCGGGAGCAGACGGACCGCAGATGTTCGTGAAGTTTCACCTCAGCTGCAGGAGCCAACTGGTATTCCCTGTCTTTAAGCATCCCTCCGGCTATGGAAGACAACTCACGCCACGAATAATCCTTGAAGGAAAGCTTTAATGGAAACCGGGAGGATAGGCCGGGGTTAATGGTTAGAAAATCTTCCATTTCTTCCGGATACCCGGCAAGGATGATGACGAGTTCATCATGGTGATCCTCCATGCATTTCACAATGGTATCAATCGCTTCCTTACCGAAGTCCTTTTCACCACCACGCGCCAGTGAATACGCCTCATCAATAAAAAGAACCCCTCCAAGGGCTTTATGGATTAAATCCTTTGTTTTCTGAGCGGTGTGCCCAATGTATTCTCCCACCAGGTCACTTCTGTCCGCCTCAATAAAATGACCTTTTTCAAGCACTCCCGCTTCATGAAAAAGGCGGGCGACCATACGGGCCAATGTCGTTTTTCCGGTTCCGGGATTCCCTTTAAACACCATATGAAGCACCTGCTGGTTCTTTTTCAACCCGGCATCAGCCCTTTTCCCAGCAATGACCACCTGCGCATAGATCTCTTTCATCTGCCTTTTCAAACCTTCAAGACCTACTATGGAAGAAAAGAAATCATCAATCATCTGGAAGGGCGGGGGGGACAGTTCCTTGGTGAGGACCCTGCTTTCTGGTGCAGGCCCTGCCTTTGCATCTTGAAGCACAATGTTAATCGTACCAGGCCTTGCTGTTTTAGCTTGCGGATACACGTGGATCCCTCCTTACTCTGCTTCATCATACGCATCAGGGAAAGAACCTGTGACAAACGCCCACAGCAAAAACAGTCTGATAAAACCACAAAAAAGCGGATGCTTCAAGAGCATCCGCTTTTCCCATTCACTCAAGACTTATGTAAGCCTTATTCCTTATCCAGCGATACATTTTTGATTGGTGCGAATGTAGAGATGGCATGCTTGAATATCAACTGCTGCTTCCCTTCGGTTTCCAATAAAACAGTGAAATTGTCAAAAGCCTTCACTACTCCACGCAGTTGGAAGCCGTTGGTAAGAAAGACTGTCACCTGCATACGTTCCTTGCGTAGTTGATTTAAATAGTTATCTTGAATGTTTACGGATTGAGCCATGGATCTTCCTCCTCTTTTCTATCTGTAATATTACGATTCGCCGCTTTTATCGATCATTCCTGCTAAATCTGCGAAAATCGTTTGAAATTTATCCTCATAGTTCTCAGGTGTTACCTCATACCAGTGGACATCCAGTTTGTTTTTAAAGTACGTGTACTGCCGCTTGGCATAGCGCCTGGAGTTCCGTTTAAGAAGGTCAACCGCTTCCTGAAGGTCCACCTCCCCTTCCAGGAATGGAATCAATTCCTTATAGCCGATGGCCTTCATGGACTGGGCATCTTTAAGTCCTGCCTGATATAAGCGGCGGACTTCCTCCACAAGACCCTCTTCCACCATTTGATCCACCCGGTTGTTAATACGCTCATAGAGACGCTCCCGGTCCATCTCAAGACCGATCAAAAGAGGGGTAAATGGAGAATCCCAGGCTTTCGCCGCCTCCTGCTCACTCATCTTTTTCCCAGTTGTTTCATAAATTTCGAGCGCACGCAGCACCCGGCGGCTGTTATTTGGATGGACTTTAGCTGCTTGGTCAGGATCCAGGCTTTTAAGCTTTTCGTACATATGCACGGGACCTTGATCGGCTGCCTCTTCTTCAAGCCGCTTCATTACTGCTTCGTCTTTCTTTTCCTCTGTAAACTCAAAATCAAACAAGGTTGCTTGTATGTAAAGGCCGGTTCCACCTACTAAAACAGGGAGTTTCCCCCGCTTTTGAATTTCATATATTAATGACTGGACCTTCCTTTGGAATTCAGCTGCAGAAAAAGACTCTTCAGGATCCTTGATATCAATCATATGATGAGGAATTCCCTGCATTTCGTCCCGGGTCACTTTGGCTGTTCCAATATCCATAGTCCGGTAGATCTGCATGGAATCGCCACTGATAACTTCTCCATTAAACTTTTGGGCAATCTGGACACCCAGCTTTGTTTTACCGACCGCGGTCGGTCCAACAACAGCAGCTACCATTGGTTTCAAACTTCCACCTCCTTTGTTCCATCTCTATTATACATGAATGGCTCTACAATCATACCTCAACGACTTAATCAACGGAATCCGTTAGTCATAGTAACGGATTCCGTTAGTTAAATTCAAAATATTCGTTAGTCTTACTATCGCATATCGTTAGTTTGTGTTATAGTATAAAAAAAGGAGGCGTCTACCGTGGTTCATGAAAGGATTCGCACACTTCGCAAAGAAAGACGTTTGACTCAGGCTATGCTGGCTGAAAAAGTCGGTGTTTCTCCCCAAGTGGTATCCAACTGGGAGCGCAGCTATACATCCCCTGATCTAGAAGACTTGTCGAAGATTGCTCATGCTCTTCATACCACTGCAGATTATCTCCTTGGATTGAGCGACGAATTGGAAGATGAAATGAGGGAAATCAAGCACCTTCTGGAAACGAAGGGATATTCAAAACCTGTGTTTTTTGATAAAAAAGCCTGGTTCGGAATACAGCCGGAAGATATTAAGCAGATCGATAATTACTTTCGTTTTCTGCTCCAGCAGAAAAACATTTCCTGACCCTCCCCTGTTCTTGAAAATTAATGCAGACATACAGAAATAATATTACGTAAACTACTTGTATCTGTTTATATATTGTCCATAAAAAAAGACAGCCGGATCTAAATCCGGCTGTCTTTTTTCTATTTACATAACACGCTTGAACATTTTTTCCATCTCATATTCAGAGAAGAAAACAATAATCGGTCGTCCGTGTGGACAGGTAAATGGATCCGTCGACGTCCTCAGCTCCTCAAGAAGCTGAAACATGTCGGATTGATTCAAGTAATGATTGGCTTTGATGGATCGCTTGCAGGACATAAGGATGGCTGCTTCCTCCCTCAATTTCAGAATGTTTATCCGCTCATCCTGAACGAGCTGCTGGATCATATCATCAATGACTTCCTGCTCAAATCCAGCAGGAAACCATGTCGGGTGACTGCGGATGATATACGTGTTGTCACCGAATGGTTCAAAGAACAAGCCAACTTTTTCGAGTTCCTCTTTATATTCTTCAATTTTCAATGCTTCCTGTTTAGAAAAATCAAAGGTTAATGGAATTAACAGCTCCTGGACCTCATGATCAACCTGAGCCAGTTTATCCCGGAAAAACTCATATTTGATCCTTTCCTGTGCTGCATGCTGGTCGACGATATACATCCCTTCTTCATTCTGGGCGAGTATATAAGTCCCGTGAAGCTGGCCGATCGGGTACATGACGGGAACGCGGCGGCCGCCTTCCTTTTTAGACGACGCTTCATTTTCCTGTTCATCCGGCTTTCCAGCAGCTTCTTCCTCGGTGGTTTCCGGTTTAAAATCAGCCGTCATTTCCTTCAGCATCGCTTCCTGCTCTCCTGCAAAAACAGGGGACGGCTCTTCTTTCATCTCCGGTGCAGCCGGCGGCTCTTCTTTCAGCAGATGATCGGCAGCAGACTCTCTTTGATTATGAGCTTCTTCTTTCCTTGTTTCATGAAACGCAAACGTTTTCTGTTCGGAATACTCCTTTTTCGGTTTCGCTTTCGTTTCCTGAACATCAGGAATGAGGGTTTCCTTACGAAATGTATGGCGGATCGTCTCTTCAAGGAGAGCATACAGCTCTTTTTCCTTGCTGAACCGTACTTCTAATTTAGATGGATGGACGTTGACGTCAACAAGAATCGGATCCATCTCAATATTCAGGACAACAATTGGATTTTTCCCAATTGGCAGAAGGGTATGATACCCCTGTTGAACGGCTTTATTCAAAGGCACGCTTTTAATATAGCGGCCGTTAATGATCGTGGACATATACTGCCGGGAAGCCCGGTACACTTCCGGCTTCGCTATATACCCCTTCACTTTGAAATCCGACGTTTCCATTTCCACAGGAACCATTTTCCTCGCTGTATTCATGCCGTAGATGCTGGCAATCACCTGCAGCAGATCCCCGCGTCCGTTGGTTTTGAAAATCTGCTTCTCATTGTGCGTGCAAACGAACTGCACTTCGGGATGGGCCAGGGAAATCCGGTTCAATACATCTGTAATATGACCAAGTTCTGTATGGATCGTCTTCATATATTTCAACCGTGCCGGAGTATTGAAAAACAACTCTTCCACCGTGATATCTGTACCCTTCCTCGCGTCTCCTCGTCCCTTCTGCATAAGGTGACCGCCCTCAAGGTCCAGTTTTGTTCCGGCTTCTTCACCTGTAGACGTCTGAATGCTGAGCCGGCTGACGGCAGCGATACTTGCCAGAGCTTCTCCCCGGAAGCCGAGGGTGCGCACATGGAATAGATCATTTTCATCCAGAATTTTACTCGTTGCGTGCCGGTGAAAAGCCCGCTCACAGTCTTCTTCCTCCATCCCTGCTCCGTTATCGATGATACGAATGCGCTGAAGACCGGCTTCCATCAAGTCAATCTTCACCCAGGATGCACCTGCGTCAATACTATTTTCCACCAGTTCCTTTACGACAGAGGCAGGCCGCTCGACCACTTCTCCGGCTGCGATTTTGTTGGCCAGGTGATCAGGCATCAGTCGAATGCGTGCCATACGTGAACCTCCTTTATTTCTTCAAGCTTTTTTGAAGCTGATACAGTTCGTTCATAGCGTCCATCGGTGTCATCTCCATTAAATCAAGAGATGAGAGCCGCTTTTCAAGATTTGAAATCTGGCTGGCGCTTTGCTTTTCCTGTTTCGGTTTTTCTTTTGGTTCTTCTACAAATAAACTGAGCTGCTCTTCTTCATCCCCTGCAGCCGATTCTTTGGGCCCGGATGCCCCTTCCAGGTGTTCCAGCAGCTCTGTCGCCCGTTTAATCAGCGGATCCGGAAGATCGGCCAGTTTTGCAACATGGATGCCGTAACTTTCATCGGCTGGGCCATCTTTGATCTGGTGCAGAAAGACGACATTTCCTTCGTATTCTTCCGCCCTTACGTGGACGTTTTTCAAACGATCCAGTTCATTTTCCAATGATGTTAATTCATGGTAGTGGGTGGAGAATAATGTTTTTGCCTTAATTCTTCCATGAATGTACTCTACGATGGACTGAGCCAGCGCCATTCCGTCATAGGTGCTCGTTCCTCTTCCGATCTCATCCAGCAGGATCATACTGTTTTCTGTTGCATGTGTAAGGGCGTGATTGGCTTCAAGCATTTCCACCATGAACGTACTGTGCCCGGACACAATATCGTCTGCCGCTCCGATTCGTGTGAAAATCTGATCGAATATCGGAAGAGAGGCAGAACCGCACGGAACGAAACTTCCCATCTGACCAAGAACGGCTGTTAAAGCAAGCTGCCTCATGTACGTACTCTTACCGGACATGTTCGGACCGGTAATCAGAAGGACATCCGTTTCATCATCCATATAGATGTCATTCGGTACAAATGTTCCATCCTGCATGACCCGTTCAATCACCGGATGCCGGCCCTGCTGAATATCGACCATGCGGCGGTCGTTATAAGATGGGCGGACATATTGATACGATTCCGCCACCTGGGCAAAACCCTGCAGCACATCAATGCGGCTGATCTGTTCAGCCAGATGCTGCAGTCTTTGTACATAGGACTTGACGTTCTCCCTGACGTTGAGGAACAACTGGTACTCAAGTTCCACACTCTTTTCCTGCGCCTCAAGAATCAACGTTTCCTTTTCCTTTAATTCCGGTGTTATAAAGCGCTCTGCGTTGGTCAATGTCTGCTTCCGCTCATACATGCCTTCGGGCAGGTAGCGGAGATTGGCTTTTGTCACTTCAATATAGTAGCCGAAGACACGATTATACCCGACCTTCAAGGATTTAATGCCTGTTTTTTCCCGCTCTTTCTTTTCAAGCTCAGCAATCCACTGCTTACCATTTTTCGAAGCTGAGCGATAGTCATCGAGCTGTTGGTCGTATCCGTCACAAATCAACCCACCCTCTTTCACACTGATAGGAGGATCTTCGGCAATACTATGCTCCAACAAATCCTTAAGCTCCTCCAGAGGATCAATCGTCTGATATAGTTCTTTCACTGAAGTGTTGTCAAACTGCTGAAGCGTAGCAAGTATTTCAGGAATCCGCGCAAGGGAATTTTTCAACTGGAGAAGATCCCTGGCATTGACGTTTCCAAAAGCTACCCGCCCCGCCAGACGTTCCAGATCATACACGTTGGTGAGCTGTTCCCGCAGCGTTTCCCGTTCAAAAAATTGATCAAGGAAACCTTCCACCTGCTCATGCCGTGTTTCGATGGCCTGTTTCGAAAGAAGCGGACGCTCCATCCATTTTTTCAGCATGCGTGCGCCCATGGATGTCTTCGTTTTATCTACCACTGAAAGCAGGCTGCCTGTTTTCCCCTGCTTACGGATGGTTTCCAACAGCTCAAGGTTCCTTTTCGAGTACATATCGAGCGTCATATACTGTTTCA
Source organism: Halobacillus sp. AWH4_228 (assembly GCF_056158365.1). Taxonomy (NCBI): domain Bacteria; kingdom Bacillati; phylum Bacillota; class Bacilli; order Caryophanales; family Bacillaceae; genus Halobacillus; species Halobacillus sp. AWH4_228. Next base: position 2,151,479 of record NZ_JBSWTE010000001.1, read on the forward strand.
GCTCAATGACTTTTACCGGCTGCAAATGATCGAGCGAGCGCTTCTGCGTATGCTGGATGTAGTTCAACAACCGGCCGAATCCTGTTAACAGCTTGTCCTGCTGGATTCCTGCCGTCAGTGACGAGAGGTCCGGATGAATGGTCGTCTCATCCTGGTGGGAGAGTGTGTAACCGAGGCGCTCCCTCAGCATCAACTGCTGCTCTTCATCAAAATCGGAGGCAACGACAACTTCACGAACAGGTCGGCTGTACAATTCACTCAAGGCTGCGTCAAACCCTCCGGGAATTAAGGCTGTGCTATTCTCTCCGGTAGTTAGATCGTTGTAGCTCACGGTATATGATCCATCTTCAAAAGCGCTCAATGAAGCAAGGTAGTTGTTTTCCTTCTCATCCAGCATGCTGCCTTCCATTACGGTACCCGGCGTAATTAGCTGGACGACTTCCCTTTTTACAACGCCTTTGGCTTCCTTCGGGTCTTCCACCTGTTCACAAATCGCCACCTTGAAGCCTTTTTCAATCAGCTGCCTTATGTAGTTTTCTGCCGAGTGATACGGGACGCCGCACATCGGAATGCGTTCAGTTCCCCCGCCATCTCTGCTTGTTAAGGTGATTTCAAGTTCCTGCGATGCTTTCAGGGCATCTTCAAAAAAAAGCTCATAAAAATCCCCGAGCCTGAAGAATAAAAACGCGTCCTTCTGATCGGCTTTAATCTTTAAATATTGCTGCATCATTGGTGTATACTGTGCCATTCGGTCAATCCTCCAAAACGTACGTAGAATTCTTCATCCATTATAGCACATGGAAACAACCCTCTTTAACAAATCGCTCATAGGTAAACCTTAAGAAATCTCCATGCCAAACGCAGAGCATTGACGCAGAACCCTGTGTTTCAAAGCCTTTCCCAAAAAAAGAACCCCCTGCTGAAAGATCAGGGAGTTAATGCTTATCGTCATGGTCATCACTGCTTGAAGAAGATGGAAGGAAGTCCGTTTCAATCGCTGAGTAATCATCTGATGACAAATCCTGCTCATAGTCGTCATCGTGTCCGCAGCCATGCGGGTCCACTTTTACGCAAAGCTTGGTTTCACCAATGACATCAACCACAAACTCTCTTTCTACTTCTACTACAATTTTCTGGCCGTTGCCGGAAATCGTAGCTTCCAGGCAGTTCGGCTGTTGGACGACTTTCGCAATGACTTCAAAATCATCATGAATGCAGTTGTCGTCTTTCACACTCAACTTAACGTAGTCGCAATAGGTCACCCGTTCTGTTACGACCTCTGTCTTAGTATTGTCGTTGTAGGAATACCAGACGTTAATGTCATAACTGCCGGATACCTCTACGTGATCCCCTTTCTTCTTCGCGTTGTAGATGTGGTTGATAACCCAGCATCCCAGAATACTTGTTGGACGGTGGGAAGGGCTGATGGTGTGCGTGGATTCTGTAAACTTTTTACCTTTACCGATTACAGCTTTGGTAATAATTTCTCTGTAATCCCGTTCAAAAAAAGACATGAGCTCTCATTCCTCCTTATTCTACCACCCATCCTATGCATGGTCTGGGCGAATGGTGATTCCATGAGAAAAGCCTAAGGACGTGTTTACTTCATTGTATGCACGAGCCTATAAAATTGTACGAAAAAAAATCCGCCGGAGGGAAACCCCTCTGACGGAAGTGTATGCATCAACGGCTGCAGCCATGACTTTGATTGTTGGAAGAACCCGTTTCCCCCTGAAGAAGATCTCCTCCTGTGGAACGGATCACCTCATTGGTAACTTCACGGGAAATCGTACTCGAAACCATCTGTAAAATATCATTGATGACCGTCTGTGTTTCTTTAAACTCAGCCACGACCGGGATTTCATCCAGCTCATCCTGCAGACGGTCAATTTCTTTTTCAATTCGGTTCAGCGCCTCCGTTTTTCCATAAGCCTGGAAGTTCACGGCCTGTTTTTGGAGCGCTTTAATTTTCTTAATGTGCGACTGCACCTTCTGGTTTTCATTCAACTTGGATTCCAGCTGCTTGAAACGGTCAATCTCTTCTATATCAGCCATCATTTTTGCCAGTTTTTTTGCTTCATCGACTACTTCTTGACGTGTGTATTGTGCCATTTATTTCACCTCTACGCTAGATTCTACCAGTTCTCCATCCAGAGACCAAGTTTTTGCCTTGATTACTTTTACAGGTACGATCTTTCCGACAATGGAACGGGGCCCCCGGAAATTCACAAGCTTGTTCCGTTTCGTATATCCGGCCAGGACGTCTGGATTATTTTTGCTTTCCCCTTCGACAAGAACATCCACCACTTCGCCCTCATATTGACTCATCGCTTCGGCTGACTGCTGATTCACCAATTTATTCAGACGCTGGAGACGGTCTTTCTTCTCCTCCATCGATACATTATCTTTCATCTTCGCTGCAGGTGTATTATCCCTTGGGGAGTAGATGAACGTATAAGCCGCTTCAAATCCCACCTCTTCTACAAGGGAAAGGGTGTCCTGAAACTGTTCCTCTGTTTCATTAGGAAAACCGACGATAATATCTGTGGTAAGCGTAGCTCCCGGCATAGCGCTGCGAATACGACGGACAAGCTCCAGATACTCCTCCCGGGAATATTTCCGTCCCATAATTTTCAGAACATCTGTATTCCCGGACTGGACAGGAAGGTGGATGTGGTCCAGCATGTTGCCGCCTTTAGCGAGCACTTCAATCAGCCGGTCATCGAAATCCCTTGGATGGGAGGTGGTAAAACGCACACGGGGAAGATCGATGCTCCGAAGTTCATCCATCAAGTCCCCGAGTCCGTATTCCATATCCAGATCTTTTCCGTAAGCGTTCACATTCTGGCCGAGAAGCGTCACTTCCTTATAGCCCTGCGCTGCGAGATGACGGACTTCCTGGATGATGTCTCCAGGGAGACGGCTCCGCTCTTTCCCGCGGGTATACGGAACGATGCAGTATGTACAGAACTTATCGCAGCCGTACATAATGTTCACCCATGCCTTAATTTTCCCTTTTCGTGAACGGGGGAGGTTTTCAATAATATCGCCTTCCTTGGACCATACGTCAATGACCATTTCCTTCCCGAACATCGCTTCTTTTACAAGCTGCGGGAGACGATGGATGTTATGGGTACCAAAGATCAGATCGATGAATGGGTGCTTCTTCAAAATACGATTGACTACGGATTCCTCCTGTGACATACAGCCGCAGATTCCAATAATCAGATTCGGATTCTCCATTTTCAACGGTTTAAGGTGTCCGATTTCTCCGAAAACTTTGTTTTCAGCATTTTCGCGGATGGCACACGTGTTCAACAGGATAATATCTGCTTCTTTCGTGTCATTCGTGGACACATAGCCCATTTCTTCAAAAATACCGGCCATAACTTCTGTGTCATGTTCATTCATCTGGCATCCATATGTACGAATCATATATTTCTTTCCACGGCCGGCCTGATCCATATCTTCCGGTATTTCAAAATCATAATGGATATCTGTTTCCTTGCGTTTGCGGCGCTGGGCATCCCTCATATTCGGAGGCTGATAGGTCGTTTGGAAATATTTAACGTAATCTTCACTTGACTGCTGTTTCAATCGGTTCAAATTGTCCTGATCTGCAGCGGAAATATCAGTCTGACGGATCTGAGACATTTCTTTTCTCTGCTGTTCGTTCATTATAATCTCCTTTCAAGCCGATCCTTCTAACTGTCTCATTATATCAAGTTTTTCATGATAAATTAAGTCAAATGGAAAAATACAGAACAAAAAGGACCGTTCCGGCAGTGACCTAACGCAACGATCCTTTTAGACTTTTCTATTTACCTGTCTTTCTGCAATTGATCACAGAGACTTACATACGTCCTCTTGATTTAGATAATATTCAGCTTTCTTCCCACTTTCTCAAAAGCGTTCAAAGCCTGCTGGAGCTCTTCCGTGGAATGCTCCGCCGTTACAATCGTCCGTATACGACCTTTCCCCCTCTGCACAGTCGGGAAGACAATGCCCTGGGCAAAAACGCCTTCTTTAAATAATTCATCGGAGAAGGTGTGAGTCAGAGCGTCATCGCCAATCATAACCGGGGTGACCGGCGTTTCACTGATACCCGTATCAAACCCAAGCTTTGTTAAACCATCCTTAAAGAAAGAGGTATTGTCCCAGAGGCGTTCAATTAATTCCGGCTCTTCCAGGAGGACATCGATCGCAGCCTCATTGGCAGCAGTCACAGCAGGTGGATGAGATGTACTGAACAAGAATGGACGTCCTTTATGAATCAAGTACTCTCTCAGCGTTTTTGTACTGGCTACATAACCGCCGAGCACACCGATGGCTTTACTCAAAGTCCCCACCTGGATGTGAACACGACCGTCTAAATTAAAGTGATTCACTGTGCCTCGACCATTATCACCAAGCACACCACTCGCGTGGGCATCATCCACCATAATCAGCGCATCATACTTCTCAGCCAATTCGACAATTTCTGGAAGCGGCGCTATATTACCATCCATGGAGAAAACACCGTCCGTCACAACAAGACGTGTGCGGTAGTCCCCACTCTCTTTCAATGCCTCTTCCAGAGATTCCATGTTCACATGCTTGTAAATTTTCCTGTCGGCTTTAGTCAGGCGGATTCCGTCTATAATCGAAGCATGATTCAACTCATCAGAGATGACAACATCGTCTTTACCAAGAATGGAGGATAATACACCCTGGTTGGTAGTAAACCCGGATTGGAAGACCAGGGCAGCTTCTGTATGTTTGAATGCAGCCAGTTTTTCTTCAAAATCTTCATGCATCTTCAATGTACCTGCAATGGTTCTCACGGAACCTGTTCCAACGCCATACTCCGCATTCGCTTCTTCTGCCGCTTTTTTTAACCTTGGATGGGAAGTCAACCCCAGGTAGTTATTGGAAGAAAGCTGGATAACTTCCTTTCCTTTGATTGTCACTTTGGACCCTTGAGCGGATTCCAATGGAATCAAGCGGCGGAATGTTCCCTGTTCCTGCATTTCATCCAGCTCTTTCTGTAAATACTCAAAACCTTTCATCGTTCATCCTCCTTTAATTATGGGTGAAGAATTACTTTTCCGCATAAACCTTCATTCATTAATTCAAAACCTTTTTCAAATTCCTCCAGTTTCAAATGGTGGGTGATGATCGGTTTCACATTCACCTGACCGGATTGCAGAAGACGGGAGACCTGCTGCCACGTTTCATACATCTTCCTGCCCGTGATCCCCTGGACTTCCACTCCTTTGAATACGATATCGTTCGTGACATCCAGGCTGACCCGCTTGGTCGGCAGACTCAAAATGGAAACACGCCCTCCATTAGTCACCATCTTAAAACCTTGATCCATAGCTACAGGGTGCCCGCTCATTTCACAGACTACATCGACTCCGTCATGATTCGTCAGTGCTAATGCTTTTTTCACGGGATCTTCTTCAGACGAGTGAATAACAGCTGTTGCGCCCATCTTCTCCGCCAGTTCCAGACGGTATGCATTCAAATCAAAGGCCAGCACCTGGGAGGCGCCTGCAGCGACAGCTACTCCGACAGCCATCAGGCCTATAGGACCACAGCCGATAACCGCAACGGTTTTTCCTGTTACTTCCCCGTTCAAGACGGTATGAACGGCATTTCCCATCGGCTCTTGGATGGAGGCGATATCGGAAGGAAGATCTTCCGGATTCTTCCATAGATTTTCCGCTGGAAGAGCCACATATTCAGCAAAACACCCCTGTGTGTCAACGCCAATGATTTTTGTATGGGCGCAGATATGATACTTTCCTGTCAAACACTGTGGGCAGTGTCCACAGACAAGATGTGTTTCCGCACTGACGTAATCCCCTGTTTTAAAATGCTCCACATTTGTTCCTGTTTCCACAATTTCTCCGGAAAATTCATGCCCGAACACATACGGCGGCTGGACACGACTTTCTGACCATTCGTCCCAGTTATAAATATGTACATCCGTTCCGCAGATGGAGGTAGCTTTGACACGGATGAGCACTTCATCATCCTTAACCTGAGGAATATCCACTTCCTCAAGCTTCGCTCCGGGTCCGCGGTAATGTTTTATGATTGCTTTCATCTTTCCATTCACAGTGAACATCTCCCCTGAATATATTTCATCTTTATCCCTTTATAAAGCCATTCTAACATGAATAGGTAAATAATCAAATTCTCATGTCCACTGTAAAAACACAAGTGATCATAAAATGATACCGCTTTCGATAGAGGCGGGTGCTGCGGGGAATCCATATAAAAAAACCGCACTGATTAAGTGCGGTTTATCCGTTAAAATGAAACAGGTAATGTAAAGTAATGGATCTCCCTGAAGGATCAGTTATCTGGGTTCGACAATCAGTTTAATCGCTGTTCGTTCTTCTTCGTCAATTAGAATATCCGTAAAAGCTGGAATGCATATTAAATCCATTCCGCTGGGGGCGACAAATCCTCGAGCAATGGCTACCGCTTTTACAGCCTGGTTTAGAGCCCCTGCACCAATGGCTTGCATTTCAGCTGATCCTCTTTCTCTTACGACATTCGCTAAAGCTCCTGCTACAGAATTAGGTACGGATTTTGCTGATACTTTTAAGACTTCCATTACTAGTTCCTCCTTCAATCACTATAGTTGTTCCATAACTACTATATTCTTGGAGATGTAGGATATTACCTTTTCATTATGAATGAATTTGTCGCAAAATTCAAATAATCACTCAAAAAAAGGATGGTCGTCGTTGATTAAGATCCGCTTTACTTTTTCCGTTTTCCCTGTTTTATCATCCACATCCACCAAGAAGGCGCTTAGTTGTGCTCTTCCCGTTTTAGGTACTTCAAAACGTACAGGAAGATTCGTTTTGAAACGTTTCAACACCGCTTCTCTATCCATTCCAAGGATTCCATCGTAAGGACCCGTCATTCCTACATCTGAAATATATCCTGTGCCTTCCGGAAGAATCCGTTCATCTGCCGTTTGAACATGGGTATGTGTGCCGACCTGAACACTGACGCGCCCATCCACATACCAGCCCATGGCTTGTTTTTCACTGGTCGTCTCCGCATGAAAATCCAGGAAAATTAAAGAGGTGCGCTTAGATGCCTGCTCTATTAACTCATCTACTTTTCGGAACGGATCATCGTTAGGTGCCATAAACGTCCGCCCCTGAAGGTTAATCACAGCAATTTCCCCTTTTGGAGTCTTTACGTACGTAAGGCCCCGCCCCGGCGTACCTTCCGGGAAATTGGCCGGTCGGACAAGATAATCCACCTTATCAATAAACTCAAAAATCTCCTTCTTATCCCACGCATGGTTCCCGAGAGTCACTGCCTGCGCACCCAGTTCCAAGAACCGACGGTAAATCTTTTCCGTAATCCCTTTTCCGGAGGCTGCGTTTTCCCCATTGATAATCGTGACGGCCGGCTGAAACTTTTTTTTCAATTTTGGAAGATACGTCTCTACCATATCTCTGCCCGGAGAACCTACAACGTCTCCAATAAATAAAATTCTCATAGATCATTCATTCCTTTAGTTGTGTAATGTTTCCTGTTTTTCCTCTACAAAATAAATAAAGCGGCCGCTAAGGCCGCTTTATTTATTTCGCATACTCGACAGAGCGCGTTTCACGAATGACCGTTACTTTAATATGTCCCGGATAATCGAGTTCTCCCTCGATTCTGTTCCGGATATCGCGCGCCAGTCTTGTTGCTTCAAGATCATCAATTTCATCAGGGCGGACCATAATACGTACTTCACGACCTGCCTGAATCGCAAAGGATTTCTCCACACCTTCGTAAGACTCAGAAATTTCCTCAAGTTTTTCAAGACGCTTGATGTAATTTTCGAGCGTTTCACTTCTTGCGCCCGGGCGTGCTGCAGATAAGGCATCAGCAGCCGCAACGAGTACAGAAATAATTGAAGTAGGCTCTTCATCTCCATGGTGGGAAGCGATTGCGTTTACGACCGTGTCGTTTTCCTTATACTTAATGGCAAGTTCCTTACCAATTTCAACGTGGCTTCCTTCTACCTCATGGTCTATCGCTTTTCCGATGTCATGCAGAAGTCCGGCACGGCGGGCAAGCATTTCATCTTCACCTAGTTCTGCGGCCAGAAGACCGGATAAGTAGGCAACTTCCGTGGAGTGCTTAAGGACATTCTGACCATAACTCGTACGATATTTAAGGCGGCCGAGAATCTTGATAAGGTCTGGATGAAGACCGTGAACCCCGACTTCGAAGGTTGTCTGCTCCCCGACCTCGCGGATGTAATCATCCACTTCGCGGCGGGACTTATCAACCATTTCTTCAATTCTCGCAGGGTGTATACGTCCATCTTGAACAAGTTTCTCAAGAGCCATACGTGCTGTTTCTCTTCGGATTGGGTCAAAACCGGATAAAATAACCGCTTCAGGTGTATCATCAATGATAAGATCAATACCAGTTAACGTTTCCAACGTACGGATATTTCGTCCTTCCCGGCCGATAATTCTACCTTTCATTTCATCATTAGGCAGATTGACAACAGATACGGTGGTTTCGGCTACGTGATCAGCGGCACAACGCTGGAGAGCAAGGGATAAAATATTTTTTGCTTTTTTATCGGCTTCCTCTTTCGCCCGGTTCTCCGCTTCTTTAATCATAAGCGCCGATTCATGAGAGACTTCCTGTTCAACACGTTCCAAAATAACCTGTTTGGCCTGATCAGATGTTAAGCTTGAAATTCTTTCAAGCTCTGTCTGCTGTTCTTGAAGCATAGCTTTCACTTTGCTTTCCATTTCTTCAATTTGTTGTTGTCTCTCGGCAAGAGTTCCTTCTTTCTTCTCGAGTGAAAGATCACGCTGATCCAGCGTTCCACTCTTACGATCAAGATTCTCTTCTTTCTGATTCAAACGGTTTTCGGTTTTCTGCAGTTCCAAGCGGCGTTCGCGAACTTCACTTTCAGCCTCCTGGCGGAATTTCTGATTCTCTTCCTTCGCTTCAAGAAGAGCTTCTTTTTTGGCCGATTCAGCATTGCGGTGACCTTCCTCCACAATCTGTCTGGCTAATTCCTCAGCACTGGAAATTTTCGCTTCCGCTATCGACTTCCGAATAAGATAACCAACAACAGAACCGATGATAAGGGCAAGCAAAATGAAGATGAGCGAGGATATCAAATCCATAATTTCACCTCCTCTTGCTATGAACTTGGTCCGTTTGTCGGTAAATACAAACGATTCATTTTCAGTTTCATTTGTTAAATTAAGGGTATAAAGATGAAAATGATACACATTCATTTTATGCCTGACTATGCGGAATGTCAAGGAATCCCGCTATGTATCTGCTGACATATGCAAAAATTTAAAACTATCAGTTTATTCCCGCTTCTGGAAATATTGGAAAAGCAGCGCTTTTTTCAGCGCTGCTTTCTTCATTCTGCCCGCAGAAACGGTTTATACGTCCAGCGTTTCCTGGCTGTCTTTACTGGAAGTTTCAGCCTTTTCCTCGTCAGCTTCCATACCATAATGGTCGCGGATCAGACGTTTCACTTCCTCATAAACTTCAACGTTCTCTTTCAGGTACTGTTTGGCGTTCTCGCGACCCTGACCGAGACGTTCGTCATTATATGAATACCATGATCCACTCTTCTGAATGAGATCCAGGTCTGTTCCAATATCAACAAGTTCTCCCTCTCTGGAGATTCCTTCTCCGTACATAATATCTACTTCAGCCTGTCTGAATGGCGGTGCCACCTTGTTCTTAACCACTTTCAAGCGGGTTTTATTCCCCACCATTTCGTTCCCCTGTTTCAATGTTTCTGCACGACGAACTTCAAGACGGACAGAAGAGTAGAATTTCAGGGCGCGCCCGCCGGGAGTCGTTTCCGGGTTACCAAACATTACGCCGACCTTCTCACGAATCTGGTTGATGAAAATAGCCGTCGTCTTCGATTTATTAATCGCACCGGAAAGCTTACGAAGAGCCTGGGACATCAAGCGTGCCTGCAGACCCACGTGGGAATCACCCATCTCCCCTTCAATCTCTGCTTTTGGAACAAGAGCAGCCACAGAGTCAATGACCACCATATCTACGGCCCCGCTGCGTACGAGGGCTTCAGCGATTTCCAAAGCCTGTTCCCCTGTGTCCGGCTGGGAAAGCAGAAGTTCTTCAATGTCGACACCCAGAGCTCTTGCATAGACCGGGTCCAAGGCGTGCTCCGCATCAATGAATGCCGCCTGACCGCCTTTCCTCTGTGCTTCCGCAATCGCGTGAAGGGCAACAGTAGTTTTACCTGAAGATTCTGGTCCGTATATTTCCACAATCCGGCCGCGCGGATAGCCGCCGACCCCAAGGGCCACATCAAGAGCCAGTGATCCACTGGGAACGGTGTTAACCCTCTGCTCCGCACCTTCACCCATCTTCATGATCGAACCTTTTCCGAATTGTTTCTCTATTTGACGCAATGCCATATCTAATGCTTGTTTACGATCGCTCATTGTATACCGCCTTTCAAAATTTCTATACTTATCATAACTTGTTTTAAAGGATTTGCCAACCGAAAAGCGAATATTTGTTCCCGTTTTTTTACCTGTTGGGAACGAAAGGTTTTTGATGCTCTCCCAGAGAGAATATCAAAAACCTTTTGCGTTCCATTATTCAAAATTCAATTTTTCAAGTGATGAAACAAAAGCTCAAAGCCTTTCTTCACTGCACGTTCCCTTACTTGATCACGACCACCCGGGAACTGGAACCGGTGGACCTCAGGACTCTTGTCCCTGATCTGGAGGCCGATAAATACGGTTCCAGGCTCCTTCCCTTCACTTGAATCCGGTCCGGCCACTCCTGTAAAACTGACAGCAGCATCCACATGAAGCAGGGCCTGGGTATTCAGAGCCATCATCTCGGCACACTCATGACTGATCGTTCCATATTCTCTGATCAGGTATTTTGGAATATCAAGGACCTGCTCCTTCATTTCGGCCGTATAAGTCGTCAGACCGCCCTGACAGACCGCTGAAGCACCAGGAAGGGCAATCATACGTTCTATGAACTTTCCACCTGTGAAGCTCTCTGCTGCCCCAAGACGATATCCTCGGCGGGAAAGAAGGCGCTGAACGGTGCTTTCGATCGTTTCATCGTCACTTCCATAATAAAAATCCCCAACCTTATCAAGAACAACCTTTTTCAACTCAGCAATTTTCGCTTTTGCTTCATCTGTCGTTTCCCCTGTTGCAGTTAACCGTAAACCCACTTCGCCTTCACTGGCCAGAGGGGCAAGGGTCGGATTGGTCTGATGGGAAATGAGCGCCTGCAGCTGTGTTTCAAGATCCGATTCCCCGATACCTATAAAATGGAGCATCTCCGAAACAATCTCTGATTGAAGAGAAAAGGACTTCTGAAGAAAAGGAATCACTCCGCTTTCCATTAACGCCTTCATCTCACGGGGCACCCCTGGAAGGAACACCCAGATGACTTCTCCCTGTTGAATGATCTGGCCGGGGGCCATTCCTTCCTTGTTATCCAGTACGAATGCCCCGTCAAAAACGTGGGACTGCTTTCTATTATTCAAACTCATTGTTTTATTGTTTTTTTTATAATAAGCTTCGATTCTTTCCATAGACGGAGCATGTTCATGGACAGACTTTCCGAGGACCATACTCCCGGCATCTCTTGTCAAGTCATCCTCTGTCGGTCCGAGGCCGCCTGTAACAATAATAATATCCGAACGTCTCGATGCTTCCCTGAAAGAACCCGCGACACGGTCGAGGTTATCTCCAACCACGGCGTGACTGTATACAGGAAGTCCGAGTTCTGCCATTCTCTGTGATATCCACTGGGCATTTGTATTTGCAATCTGACCTAAAAGCAGTTCTGTTCCTACGGCAATAATTTCAGTTCTCATTTAGAATCTCTCATCACATGCCAGTTTTTCTTGAAGTAATCATAGCCGGAATACACCGTAATGATTAAGGCAAGATACAGCGTAATCATACCAAAGGGAAAACCGATAAAAGCAAATGGCCAGTTATGGAGAAGCAGTGCTGAAATGGCGATGATCTGAATCCATGTTTTCAGTTTACCCATCTGGCTGGCAGCCAGTACACTTCCCTCACCAGCTGCGACAAGCCTCAGCCCTGTAACAGCAAACTCGCGGCTGATTATGAGAATGACAATCCATGCCGGAGCAAGTCCAATCTCTACGAGCAGGATGAGGGCCGCACTTACAAGCAGTTTATCGGCCAGAGGATCGAGAAACTTCCCGAGGTTGGTCACGAGTGAATATTTACGGGCAATATACCCGTCAATCCAATCCGTAGTGGATGCAATAATAAAGAGAACCGCACCGGCAAGGTGAGCCACTGGAAGTTCTCTTTCTCCCATTTCCAGCGTGCCCCATCCAAAAGGTACACTCATGAGAATAATAAAAATGGGAATTAGAAAAATTCTGGATAACGTAATCTTGTTTGGTAAATTCATTTCTCCACACTCCTACTACACAGTAAATAAAAGGCTGCCCGGTCAATCGAGAGGCTTTGTCACTCTGTCGATATTGAAAGGGCAGCCCGTTCATGATTATATAGATTTTATTCCTTCATTTGCAACAATAACTTCTGCGTTGTCAGCTCAGGATCAGGGAAAGTGACTGGTTGATCATCCACGTTTACCGTCATACCGGGAGCATTTCCGGTTTTAATGTATACTTCCTGCTTGTCTCCTATATCAATGGTAACAGGAGAGTCAGCAGATGTATATTCACGGGGAGTCACAAGATTCTCTCCCCCCTGCGGGGATTGAACCTCCATATAGACATTTCCGGAAAATTCAACAGTTACTTTGGAATCTCCAGCCGGCACCACTTCATAAGTGTGCATCGGGAATGAACCTGTCCCCTCTTCCGAAAGTTCCACGCCCGGCTGTTCTTCCCCGGACTCTTCAGGCTCACGATCGTCTTCTTTCTCTTCAGCCTTTTCTTCCTCAGAACCGCTGTCTTCGTTCTGCTCCTGCTCATCCGCCTGTGCTTCTTCTTCATCACCGGACGTTTCTTCAGCCGTGTCTTCTTCAGAACCGGCCGGAACACTGATTTCATCTGATGATGAACTGTCCGCAGGTGCTCCGCTGTCTTCACTGCCGCTCTGCATGAAAATCCAAACGACTAATATCACACCGACGACAAGCCCTACCGTAAGGAAAGTAGGAAGGAAGCGGGAAGTGCCTCCGCTTTTCTGAGCGGCTTCCTGCTTTGATTTCTGTACCCGGCTGAACTGGACCGTATTTTCCTCTTCGTATGTGGGCAGTTCATTTTTGTGCTCTTCCATCACCTGTTCCGGATCCAGACCGACAGCAGAAGCATATTCACGAATGAATGCGCGGGTATAAAATTTCCCCGGAAGAACTTGAAAATCATTACTTTCTATAGCTTGAAGATACCGTTTCTGTATTTTCGTTGTTTCTTGAAGGTCCTCAAGCGAAAGTCCCTTCGTCTCCCTTGCTTCCTTTAATCTAGCTCCAATCTCCATGTGTAACACCATCCAATTTTAAAAATCAAACATGGAAAATCCCTCATTCATCTTCATTTCCGGTTTTTCCACAGGTTCATAAGTAATTTCTTCATCTTCATTGTTTCTAAGTTCAATGATGTAATCAAAGTCATCCAGCTTGTATTCGGTTTCCTGAACAAAAATATCCGGGTGCTCAATGACTTTGGTCGCCGGAAGACGCATAATCTCCCTGACGAGCTGCCAGTGTTTCTCATTGGCCCGTTTTGCAGAAACGATTCCATCAATGATGTACAGGTTATCATCGCTGTATTCCTCATCGATCAGCTGGTTCCTTACCGTCTGCTTCAACAATGTACTGGAGACAAACAGCCACCTCTTGTTGGCACAAACGCTTGCCGCCACCACCGATTCAGTCTTACCGACCCGCGGCATGCCACGGATCCCGACAAGCTTATGGCCTTCCTTCATAAACAATTCCGCCATAAAGTCAACCAGGAGTCCAAGATCTTCCCGGTTGAAACGAAAGGTTTTGCGGTCGTCGATATCACTGTGTATGTATCTTCCATGACGGACTGCTAAACGATCTCTTAATTTCGGGCGGCGGAGTTTCGTTACTTTAATCGTGTCCATTGTATCTAAAATCGATTTTAAGCGGGTGATCTGCTCGTCATCCTTGCAGAGAAGAAGCATGCCCCTGTGCGAATTTTCAACTCCATTGATCGTCACGATATTAATGGCCATCATACCCAACAGGGAGGAGATGTCCCCCAGAAGTCCCGGACGGTTGTATTGAATTTCATATTCCAGATACCATTCTGTTTTATCCATGTTCCAACCCCTCTAAAAAAATGTCGGTATTTGTCAAAGATGAGTGATATTTGGATTGATCTACTCTTTTATCTATCATAAAGGATTTTCTTTAAATAGGAAAGGCGGGAACTATGATCTCTGCAAAAAAATAGCAGAAATACATAAATAAAAAATCCGTACAAATTGTACGGATTTTTTTCGATTACTGCTGGGAACCGTTATTTTGAACAAGCTTCACCATCATATTAGCGATTGCATGCTGTTCTTTTTCATCTGCGACGTTCCACAAATCACGAAGAACGGCTTCCTCGTTATTTTTAGCGTCTACAGAATTGGCCAGGTACCCTCCGATTTCATACGCTAGTTCGGAAACGGCTCCGTTATTAATCCCCTGTCCTTCCGCCTGATGGAGACGATCACCAAGAAAGTCTTTCCAAGAATCCCAATTATCGAGCACAGACATGTCTGTTCCCTCCTCTGAATTTTTTCAAGCTTAGTATGAGAAGGAAGAACAGGTCTTATTCATGAAATTAAGACCAGCCGCCATTGACATGGAGAATCTGTCCCGTCATATAGCGGGAATCTCCGCCCAGTAAAAATCCGGCAGCATCAGCCACCTCATCTGGAGTTCCGGCACGACCCATAGGTATATCATTTTCGAGAGCCTGAAGGTCCTCCAAAGTAAGGTGTTCGTTCATCTTCGTCTGGATCAAACCAGGAGCCACCGCATTTACCCGGATATGACTGGGAGCAAGCTCCTGTCCCAGTCCTTTCACAAATGCATTCTGTGCTCCCTTGACGGAACTGTAGGCAACTTCCATGCTTGCTCCTTCTGTACCGAAAATGGAGGATATAACGATGATATTCCCTTGTTTCTGCTGAATCATATACGGCAGTATATGCCGGGTTGTCATCCACAGGGCTTTCACGTGAACATAATACAGCGCGTCCATATCCCCGGCATCCATATCCTGAAACAATCCGCTGTACATATGGCCGCCGGCAAAGATAACCGCATCCCATTCAGCTGGAAGCAGGTCGAGAAAGGCATTCAGACCTTCCTCTGTCGAAAGATCACCTTGAAAAGCGCCCGCCCATTGATCTTCCGGAACATCCTGCTGCATCGAACGGATTTTCTCTTCGTTGGTATAATACTGCACGCCTGCGGCCCAGCCATCCTCGACGACCCGGTGGGCAATTGCTTCACCAATCCCCCCGCTCGCTCCAAGGATAAGGCAGCGTTTACGATTCATTGGACTGTGGTTTTACCTGGAAAACAGCAATGGCTTCTTCATTGAGCCAGTCTTTGAGGTATTCTTCAGCATCGTCAGCTGTCAATGATTCAATCACCGGAAGCACTTCGAATAGATCAACACCAAGCGTATGGTAATGAGTGAACTGATTCGCTATAAATTCAAGTGAATTGAGCGCACGCATGAATTGACCGATTTTTTTACGCTTCATACGAGTAAAGTCTTCATCAGCTATCCGCATGTCTTTTAATTCATGCAGCATTTCCTTCACCCGGCCAGCCATTTCATCCGGTTTTCTTGAATCGCCGCCAAGAATCGTAAAGCCGAAGTGACGGTCGAGTTCTGTTTCGAACTGGAAACTGTCATCAATAAGATCCGCTTTGTACAATTCTTCATAAAAGGCTCCGCTCTTGGAGAAATAATAATCAAGAATCATGCCGGAAAGAAGTTCCCGCCGCAGCAGTTCTTCTCCTTTCAACCCGCTGACATCCTCCTTAACACCAACCATGGCTTTTGCCGTTGTTACCGGCATCGTAATGGAATGTTCCTTCCGGGCGGCATGAGCAGGTTCATCCGGATAGGAACGGTTGATTTCAGGTGCTGGAGGGAATTCTTTCTGTCCCTGGTTTTCACGAATCAATGTCATCATGGATTCAGGTTCAATGTTACCGGCCACGAATAAAACCATGTTGGACGGATGATAAAACGTTTCATAACACGTATATAGGTCGTCCTTCGTTATTTCCTGAATGCTTTCCACCGTACCGGCTATATCGACTTTTACCGGGTGATTATGGTAAAGGCTCTGGATGGTTCCGAAAAAGGATCTCCAGTCCGGCTGGTCGTCATACATGCGGATCTCCTGTGCAATAATCCCTTTTTCTTTTTCTACCGATTCCTCCGAAAAATAGGGATCCTGTACAAAATCCAGCAGAGTTTGGACATTTTTCTCCACCTGACTGGTCGCTGTAAACAAATAGGCGGTTTTTGTAAAGGACGTAAAGGCGTTTGCAGAAGCCCCGAGGCGGGTGAAATCCTGAAAAACATCCCGGTCTTCTTTTTCAAACAGCTTGTGCTCCAAAAAGTGAGCAATCCCTTCTGGAACTGTAACTTTTTCATCTTGACCGATCGGCGTGAATGTTTGATCTATAGAACCGTAATTGGTTGTAAAGATCCCGAAAGTTTTTGCCATTTCAGGCTTTGATAGAAGGAATACCTTCAAACCGTTGTCGAGTGTTTCCTGATAAACCGTTTCATTCAATTGTTGATAGACTAACTCTTCCATCACTCTTCCCCTCCCTCGTGACTTGTTAAGAAATAAATGGTGTCCAGTTTAATCTTTTCCGCCATTTGAACGACCTGCTCTTTGGTTACTCCGCGGATATTTTCGATAAGCTGGTCCGCCGGCATGTCGATTCCGGAAAGCATCTGATGGTAAAGCACTTCGATCAATCCATTGGCATTATCCATCGTCTCTTTCAGCTGATTAATGACCTGCTCCTTCGTCTCCTCCACCTGCTCTACTGTGAAGTCTCCATTTTTCATCGCTTCCATCTGCTCCAGAATAATGGATTTCGCTTGATCATAGTCCTTCGGGTCCACCCCGCTGAAGACAAGCAGAAGGCCTTTATGACTCTCAAATCTAGATGCCGCATAGTACGCGAGGCTGTGCTTTTCCCGCACATTCATGAACAGCTTCGAGCTCGGAAATCCACCGAAAATACCATTAAAGACCTGCAGCGCATAATAGTCATCATCACCGAACTTCGTGTATGTACGATAGCCGAGATGAAGTTTTCCCTGATTGACCTCTTCACGTTCAATGATCTCTGCAGATTCCTGGACATCTTTGGACACAGAAACCTGATCGTTATCTTCGTTCGTGCTGCCACTGCGTTGGAAATAACGGTCTGTTAATGTTTCCACATCTTTATCATCCATATCTCCAATTACGTATACATCCAGCATATCCTGTTGGATCATCTGCTGATAATAAGTGTAAAGCGATTCCGGAGTAATGGAGGACATGTCCTCCTGATACCCATGGACGTGAAGGGCGTAGGGCTCCCCTTTACACATGTGGTCCATGAGACGAAGGTTGGCATAGCTCATCTTATCATCTTTAATAG
Organism: Halobacillus sp. AWH4_228; assembly: GCF_056158365.1. NCBI lineage: Bacteria > Bacillati > Bacillota > Bacilli > Caryophanales > Bacillaceae > Halobacillus > Halobacillus sp. AWH4_228. Next base: position 2,169,149 of record NZ_JBSWTE010000001.1, read on the forward strand.
AAGTGATTTTCTGTTCAAGTGTCTGTTTTTCACGCTCGACGATTTCAGGGTCAAAACCGTTCTCCACAGTTTTCGGATCAAACAGGACATTGTGGAACAGCTGGAATGCTTCCTCCAGAATCGGTTCGTTGTCATTCAGGTAGGATTCATTCACCACTTCCATCCGGAAACTAATGACATGGTTTTCGCCTTTTTTCGAACCATCACTGGATAAAGCTGTTCCATAAAGATTTTCAAATGCTGCCTGAAAGGACCTTACAGATGGGTGCTGGTTTGTAGCTTTTTGAAGCACATGCGGAAGAAGCGCCCTCTCCGTAATTCCATCACGTTTTAAAGGAGCTTTGAATTTGGCTACGATATTCATCGTTTTATACTTTTTACTTGGTAAAATATGTAGACGGTACCCATCTTTTTCGAGTATCGTTTCTTTTGTAATTTTCATTTCCATCCTCCTTGTACTTTTTAGTAGTATAGACGCACATGTCCATATTCATCCATTATAACTAAGTTTTATAGTAAGGGAAATGTGGACAAAAGTAAAAAAATCAGCCCGGTACCAAAGCACCGGACAGATATTTATCGGTTTCCTTTAATATATGCTTCTCCAAGGGATTTAGGTGCTTCCGCCCGTCCAATAAATCCAGCGAGTGCGAGAATCGTCAGAACATATGGAGCGATCAGCATGAAAACCGAAGGGACATCTTCTAAAAAGGCAATGTCGGAGGACACAATGCTCAGGCTTTGTGCGAAGCCGAAAAAGATAGCTGCTCCAAGAGCCCCAAGGGGATGCCACTTTCCAAAAATGACGGCGGCAAGCGAGATGAATCCTTGCCCTAAAATGGTGCCATGAGAAAAGTTCAACGCTACAGTCATAGCGTAAACGGAACCCCCCAGTCCCCCCAGGGCACCTGAAATCATCACGCCGATATAACGCATCCGGTATACATGAATACCGTTCGTATCCGCCGCCATCGGATGTTCGCCCACCGACCTCAACCGAAGGCCGAACGGAGTTTTGTACAGCACAAACCAGGCGGCAAACGCCATGGCAATAGCAAGGTAAGACGTCCAGTACCAGCCACTGAACAACATCTCCCCTACAATAGGAATATCGTTAAGAACAGGAACATCCGAAGAGTAAAAAGGCTGCTTGATGAAGTCTGTCTGCCCTTTGTCATACCACTGCTTTGTAAGAAACAGCCCGATGCCCAGGGCAAGAAAGTTGATGGCCACACCGCTGACAACCTGATCAGCGCGGAAGGTAATCGATGCTGCCGCGTGGACGAGGGAAAACAGTGCGGATACGATCACTGCCGCCAGCATGGATATCCAGGGAGTTGCAGCACCAAAAACCGTGTGGAAAGTCAGGTTAAAGACAATCCCTACAAATGCCCCCATGATCATCAGACCTTCCAGCCCGATGTTTATAACACCGGAACGCTCACTGAATACTCCGCCGAGCGCTGTGAAAATCAACGGGGTTGCAAAAATAACAGCGGATCCGAGGATACGGCTGAACACCTCTATAAATTCCATTTTATTTCCCCTCCTTCTTGAACCGTAGAAGGACCCAGCGAATCATATAGCTGGATGCTACAAAGAAAATAATAAGAGCGATGATGATTTCTACGAGTTCGGTTGGCACACCGGCTTCTGTCGGCATATTGAGGGCACCTATCTTCAGAATGCCGAATAAGAAGGCGGCAAGAACCACCCCTACAGCTGTATTTGCTCCAAGAAGGGCGACTGCGATTCCGTCAAAACCGATATTCGTAAAGCCTGATTTGATCGACATGAAACCAAACGTACCAAGGCCTTCCATGGCACCCGCCAGGCCGGCAAAAGCTCCGGATATGACCATAGCGGTTATAATGTTCCGCCCCACATTCATTCCTGCATAGTTGGATGCATGCTGGTTAAACCCGACGGCCCGCAGTTCGAATCCTTTCGTTGTCCGGTTCAATATAAACCACATGACGACCGCCATAGCAATGGCGATAATAAATCCATAGTGGATCCTTGAATAAAACGTCATCTCAGCCAGCCATTCTGATTTCAATGACGCAGTAGCAGCGATATTTTCCGTCCGGTCAGCACCATCGGTCAACAAACTTCGTATTACGGCGTTAGAGACATAAAGAGCAATGTAGTTCATCATAATCGTAACGATCACTTCATGGACACCTAATTTCGCTTTCAGAAGTCCGGGTATGAAGCCCCACACTGCCCCGGCAAAAGCCGCTGCAGTAATCGCCAGAGGGAGATGGATGACCATAGGAAGCTCAAAAGATATCCCAATCCAGACGGACGCCAGCCAGCCTACAAACACCTGCCCCTCAACGCCGATATTAAGCAGGCCTGATCTGAGGGCAAAAGCGACGGCCAGCCCCGATAGGATGTAGGGAGTCACCTGCCGGATCGTCTCACCAAAGAAGTAGGAATCCCCAAAAGCCCCCTTCCATAAAGCTGTGAACCCCTCTAACGGGTTGTATCCGAATACAAGCATAATCACAGCACCAGCACCAAGACCGAGGATAACAGAAAGCACGGGGATCAAGATATTAATCATCCGGTTGGAGAACATTAGACGCCCCCCGCTTTCTGACCAGTATTTCCAGCCATAAGCAGTCCGAGCTCCTGCTCATTCGTATCTTCCGGAGCTACTTCTCGAATAATGGAACCATCAAACATAACCGCAATCCGGTCACTGACATTCATAATTTCATCCAGTTCAAAGGAAAGAAGCAGAATGGCACGCCCTTTATCCCGTTCTTCGATCAGTTTTCGATGAATGAACTCAATCGCTCCTACGTCCAGCCCCCTTGTAGGTTGAGCGGCTATTATCAAATCTGGTGATCTGTCCACTTCCCTGCCGATAATCGCTTTCTGCTGGTTCCCGCCTGATAGAGCTCTTGCTTTTGTAAAGGCATCAGGAGTCCGGACGTCATATTCCTCGATCAAATCTGCCGCTTTTTTATATATGTTCTTAAAGTTCATCACACCTTTTTTAGAAAACGGCTCATTGTGATAGGTCTGAAGAACCATATTTTCTCCAATCGGAAAATCAAGGACAAGACCAAACTTATGGCGGTCCTGCGGAATATGGGAGACGCCGGACTGGGTTACCTTCCGCGGTGTAAGATTGGAGATGACTTTTTCGTGCAGGTGAATCGTCCCTGATTCACTTTTTCTCAAGCCTGTAACAGCTTCGATCAACTCCGACTGTCCATTACCGTCCACACCGGCAATACCGACGATTTCTCCAGACCGGACGTCCAGATTCAGTCCTTTGACCATGTGGACCCCACGCCCGTCCTTAACATGAAGATCTTTAATAGAGAGGTAGACTTCATTCGGGTGAGCGGCTGTTTTCTTCGTTGAAAAGCTGACATCACGGCCGACCATAAGCGCTGCCAGTTGATCAGGGGTCGTACCGCTCACATCCACCGTTCCGATTCCACGCCCTTTTCTTATGACTGTACACCTGTCACACACTTCCATAATTTCCTTCAGCTTATGGGTAATCAGGATAATGGATTTGCCTTCCTTCACCAGATTGTTCATGATTTCTATCAGTTCTTTGATTTCCTGAGGAGTCAGAACGGCCGTTGGTTCGTCAAAAATTAAGATATCCGCCCCTCTATAAAGCGTTTTCAAAATTTCTACACGCTGCTGCATACCGACGGATATATCACGGATTCTAGCACTCGGGTCTACATTCAGCCCGTACTGTTTCGATAACTCTGCGACCTGCTTTTCCGCTTTCTTTATGTCGACCGTACCGCTTTTTTTAGGCTCGCTGCCAAGAATGATGTTTTCAGTGACCGTAAATGTATCGACAAGCATAAAGTGCTGGTGGACCATCCCTATACCATGGGCGTTGGCTGTATTCGGATCCGTAATCTTCACTTGTTCACCACGGACTTTTATTTCGCCTTGTTCCGGCTGATAAAGACCGAATAAAACATTCATCAAGGTGGATTTCCCCGCTCCATTCTCGCCTAGCAGCGCATGAATCTCTCCTTTTTGAACCCGGAGCGTAATATCGTCATTGGCAACAATGCCTGGAAATTCTTTTCTGATTTTCAGCATTTCAATAACATATTCCATCTCTCTTCCTCCCCCGTTTGACCTATAAAAATCACCAAAGGAAAAGGGCCGGAACAGCTTTTCATTTGATGATTTTCATTGACATAAGAAAAGGCCGGCTCTCACCAGCCTTTTCTCCCTACAGTGCGTCTACAAAGGATTCCAGTTCTTCACGAGTGCTCGGAACTTCTACATCGCCGTTAATGATTTTTTCCTTCCATTCATTAACAGAAGAAGTAATTTCCTCCGTCATCGCTTCTTCATTTGTTTCAGCGATGCTGATAGCATCGTCCTCAAGACCATACTCAATGACTTCTCCACCCGGAAACTCCCCGTTCATCGCCTGCTCCGATACATCCTGAACAGCGATATCCACCCGCTTCACCATGGAAGTAAGTGTAACGTTGGCATCACCGATCTGGCCTTCCTCATACTGGTCACGGTCAACACCGATCACCCATATGTCTTCATCCGGACTGGCATTTTTTAAATCCTTCGCTTCTGCGAAGACTCCGTTCCCAGTTCCGCCGGAAGCATGATAAATCACGTCCACACCTTTGGAATACATATTGGAGGCTAAAGCACGTCCTTTTTCTGGATCATTGAAATTCTCAGCATATTCAATTTCTACATCAATATCCGCATTCACGGATTTAACGCCCGCTACAAAACCGGCTTCGAATTTGTTGATCAGGCTTCCGTCCACCCCGCCGATGAAACCAATTTGGTTGGATTGTGTTTTCTTTGCAGCAGCAACTCCAGCAAGGAAGGAACCTTGATGTTCCTTAAATACGATGCTTGCAATGTTGTCCCCTTCCTGAACGGAGTCAACAAGCGCAAAGCTTGTATCAGGGTACTGCCCGGCGACTTCTTTAATAGCCGGCTGCAGAAGGTAGCCGATTCCGAAAATCAGGTTGTAATCCTGACGAACAAGACGGTTCAGGTTTGTCGCATAATCCGCATCACTTTCAGACTGAGCGTAGTCAATCCCCTCGCCTTTGCTCAATCCATTCTCTTCCCCGAACGCCTGCAGACCTTCCCATGCAGACTGGTTAAAGGACTTATCATCAACACCGCCGACGTCGGTAACCATTGCCACTGAGAAGTCTCCACTTCCGCCGTCCCCGCCTGACTCTTCATTTCCAGAGCTCTCACCGGAATCTCCTCCAGTACTTTCTTCACTATCTGATGAACCACAGGCAGCAAGGATCATTCCTAACGTTACTAACAAAACAAATACCATAAGAAAACGACTTTTCAACAAAACGTTTACCCCCCTATTGGTTTAAGTATAAGTTGAAGCAAGAGAAACTTACGGCAGTTTGTAGAGGCCTCACCTCCCTGAAGCTATCAAATTGTAAACGCTTACACTCTTTTTCTCAAAACGTGAAAGCTGAATTTATCAGCCCTGAAGTAGTTGGAAGACAAAAGCATCGGGATATCATCCTGGGAATAATGCATCTGTTTAAGCAGGAGCAGCGACTGATCCGGCTCACAGTTCAGAATTGGTGAAATCCGGTCATGGAAGCCGATCGGTTCAATGTGCGTGACGGCATAGCCGATCTTCTTTCCAGTGTATTTCTCCAGTACATTGAACAAAGAGTCCGCTTCTCGGATCTGATCAATGGGAAGCAGCCCTTCCGGTATCTTGTCTGTGCAGTAAACGACAGGATGCTCGTCCGCTGTCCGCACACGCTCCACTTTGGCCAGGTGCTCGACATCCAAAGGTGAAAAACGTTTTTTATCTTCTTCGGTCGCTTCTACTAAATCAGCAGAAAGATACTGGGTCCCTGGTGTCATCCCCGACTTCGTTATCATGCCTGTCACACTGTCGAGTTCTTCAATGCCTGACGTAAACAAAGGCTTCGGGTTCACAAACGTCCCCACCCCGTGACGTCTTGTGACGACTCCCTCTTCTTCAAGAATCCGCAGCGCCTCTCTTAAAGTAGCTCGGGAAACACCGAGCGATTTAGAAAGCTGGAACTCGGAAGGCAGTTTCTGCTTTTCTTTAAAGATACCGTTTTCAATATCTCTTTTCACTTGTTCAATCACCTGTAAATAAAGGTGACGTGTATCCTGTTTGATTGACATATGTTTCACCCCGGAATCTATGGATCAGCCAGTGTCACAGCAGTGATCTGACCTCTGACGTTCGACACATCATATTTTGACAATAATATAACACTATTCAACAGATAAATAAATAGACTTAGTTCATTTTTATGAATTTTGCTTCATTTTTGACAGAATGTGAAACTTTAAGAATGATCATATTTTTGAACACATTCTTCATGTTCATCTTATTAAAAGGCGCTGTTATTGCTTGGTGTTGTTAGTTAACATGTGAGCTTCTATCCCCCTTTTCTGTCATGGGATTTGCAGGAGGCGGCCTTGGGAATGACTCCCTTTCCGCGGGGTACCATGAGCCGCGGAAAGCGGACGGTTTTCCCTGCCATCCCATGCTCTGAGTAAACAACGGACCGGACCCCTGATTCCAGGCGGAGACGATTTAGTAATCGTTTAAAATATCAACAAAAGACTTTAACAGAGCTTATTAAAAAAAGACAGCCTGGTTAACCAGGCTGTCTTTTTTCATGATGTATGCTGTTCCTCACTCTGCTGGGATACCAGGACAGAACGCGGCTTGCTTCCTTCATAAGGACCGACAATACCGTTATCCTCCATAGCATCGATCAGGCGCGCAGCCCGTGTATACCCGACACGGAAACGGCGCTGGAGCATGGAAACACTCGCACTCTGCATTTCTATGACCATCTGTACCGCATCAGGATAGAGATCATCATCCACTTCCTGTTTTACTTCACTTTCTTCTTCAGGGATCATTTCCTCCTGGTACTGGGCTTTCTGCTGGTCGACACAGAACTGCACGACCCGCTCCACCTCCTCATCAGACAAGAAAGCCCCCTGGACACGTGTCGGCTTGTTGGAACCGACCGGCGTGAACAGCATGTCTCCCCGGCCGAGCAGTTTTTCGGCTCCACCGGAATCGAGGATGGTCCTTGAATCGGTCTGTGAGGATACGCTGAACGCAATCCGGGATGGAATATTGGCTTTAATGACACCGGTAATGACATCCACCGAAGGACGCTGGGTCGCAATAATCAAATGGATGCCGGCGGCACGGGCCATCTGGGCCAGCCGTGTAATGGCGTCTTCTACTTCGTTGGAAGCTACCATCATTAAGTCGGCAAGCTCATCCACCAGGACAACGATGTAAGGCAGCTGCGGCTGCTCATCTTCCTGTTCCTGATTGTGTTTTTTAATGTACTCATTATAGCTCTCAATGTTCCTTGTTCCGGTATCAGAAAACAGGTCGTACCTCCGCTCCATTTCCGATACCACTTTTTTCAAGGCCCGGGAGGCTTTTTTAGGATCCGTCACAACGGGCGCAAGGAGATGAGGAATACCGTTATACACATTCAGTTCCACTTTTTTCGGGTCTATCATCATCATTTTCACTTCGTGGGGCTTTGCTCTCATAAGAATACTCGTAATAATGCCATTGATACAGACACTCTTACCACTTCCTGTCGCACCGGCGACAAGCATGTGCGGCATTTTATTCAATTCGGACATCACGGCTTCACCGGAGATATCGCGCCCTAGAGCAAAGCTGAGCTTGGATTCAGGATTTGACCTGCCTGTTTCCAGTACTTCCCTCAGAGAAACCATCGACACTTCCTGATTCGGCACCTCAATTCCGACGGCAGACTTTCCCGGAATTGGTGCTTCAATCCGGATATCCTTGGCTGCAAGAGCAAGAGCAAGGTCATCGTTAAGGTTTACGATTTTACTAACCTTAACCCCTACATCCGGGTAAACCTCATATTTTGTGACCGAAGGCCCGACATGAACTTTGGTTACCTTTGCTTTCACGCCGAAACTCTGGAACGTTTTCTCCAGTTTTCTTACCGTAGCCTGGATGTGTGAACGCCCCTGGCTCTGAGGGGATGATGTGGGTTCATCCAGCAGTTCAATTCCAGGCAGATGATAATCATGGTTTTCCAGTTCAGCTGTCGGCATGGATTTTTCAAGCGCCGCGTCCTCGCCATCAGATTCCGGTTTACCGGCTGAAGGCTTGGTAGAAGAAGGCTGTTCTTTTTCCTGAGCTGCATAGGCGGTTTCTGTGAAATCCTGTATGATCGGTTCATTCTTCGATTCTTCTTCCACAACGGAAGGCGAATCACTGATGTCATAGACCACAGATTCCTCTTCTTCTTCCTGTTCCTTTGCTTTTTCTTCTTTCTTCACTTTCCGGTCTTGTTTTTGATTCTTCATTCTGGCCACCTGTTCACGGCCCAGTTTTTTCATATTCTTTCCAATGACCGCAAACAGCTCCCCCAGCGACCATTCACTCACAAACAATATGCCTGTGATAAATAGGAAAAAGGCGACGATGGCTGCCCCGGCCTGGGCAAACAGATAATAGGTGATGGATAATAGAACAGCTCCTGTCAACCCGCCTCCAGCACTGTAGAAGGAGCGCTCTCCGCGCATCATTTCTGTAATCCGTTCCCATGTCATCGTTAATATGGATCCATTTCCTGTTCCTAAATCAGCAGACAGAGTCTCCAGATGCGTAAACAGAATGAGGGATATAAGAATCAGATAAATACCAAATAAGCGTTTATGTAAAAACGAAGGCCACCTTCTCTTCACCATTAAGAAGATCCCTACAATGAGAAAGAACAGCGAAGCGATAAAATACCAGACGCCGAAAAGGAACTGCCAGAACCTTTCCAATCCACCCGGGATGGCTCCATCGCTGATCGCTGATGCCCCGCTTCCAATCACAGCAAGAAAAAGAAACAAAAGACCCACGAGCTCAAATTTTACATGGCTCTTCAAATTGGATTGCTTTTTCTTTTTTTTGCGTTTTCCAGCCATAATAATTCCACCTCCTGACTAAAACTGAAAAGAGAAGGATGCCGGTGCTTCCTTCATACACTGCTGAAGAAAAACGACCGACATCCCGCCATTCAGTTCTTATATTATACCACAGCTTGTCCTCTTGTTACGAGTCCAACCATTGACCCGGCTGTAAAGACGGATCCAGAAAATGAGAAGGATCTGTAGAGAGAATCTGGACAATCTGCTTTTTACCGTCCTGCCCCTTTCTGCACATCATGGGACAGTCTTCGTGTTCGTGATACACCATCTCCATGGTGGATTCGTCAGGAAACACATCATACTCACTTAGAGGGGTATATAAAATCGTCATTGGACCACCTGACTGTCCGCATTTTTATTGCTTTCAATCAATTCGTTCAATTTAGCCATCGCTTCCTTGACACCGCCCACTGCATCTATGAGACCGTGATCCACCGCCTGCTGACCAACAACATTTGTTCCGATATCCCTAGTAAGGTTGCCTTTATCAAACATAAGTTCCTTGAATTTTTCTTCGGGAATATTGGAATGTTTGGTGACGAAACTGATGACACGCTCCTGCATCTTATCCATGTATTCAAACGTCTGCGGCACTCCGATAACAAGACCTGTCATCCGAATCGGGTGAATGGTCATCGTGGCTGTTTCCACAATAAATGAATAGTCGGCTGATACGGATATCGGGACGCCGATGGAATGGCCTCCTCCAAGCACGATGGATACCGTCGGCTTGGAAAGCGAAGAAATCATTTCTGATATAGCCAATCCGGCTTCTACATCGCCGCCCACTGTATTCAAAAGGACGACAAGACCCTCGATTTTCGGGTTCTGCTCAATAGCGATCAGCTGTGGGATGAGGTGCTCATACTTAGTCGTTTTGTTTTGTGAAGGCAGTTGGACATGGCCCTCCACCTGGCCGATGATCGGCAGGACATGGATATTTGAATCTGCCGGCTGAGGGACATTGCTCTGCCCAAGCTGCTGGATTTTGTCAACAAGGGATGACTGGGATTTGGATGGATCTTTTTCTTTGGAAGGTTCGTCTTTCATCTGTTCCGCTCCTTTCACATTCTTTTCCCGTAGTATGACTGAAAACGGAAAGAAACATACAGAGAATCCAATGCTGTGGGAGCGGAATGCGGATGGGAAAAGAAAAAGACCGGCCTATCAGCCGGTCAACTCTGTACAGAAGAATGATCCAGCAGTGTTTGGATATCTTTCTCTTCCTCTTCCGTCAACGCACGAAGTGGAAGCCTCACACCGCCGGTTTCAATACCTATACAGCGCAGGGCTGCTTTTACGGGTGCAGGGGAAGGCGCTGAAAACATGCCCTCAAAGATCGGAAGCAGTTCCCGGTGCAGGGCTCCTGCTTTCCGTCCTCTTCCAAGGTCGAACAGACGAAGCATCCGCTGCATTTCATCTCCGATGACGTGTGATGCTACAGAAATGATGCCTGAAGCGCCAATCACATAGGCCGGCAGTGTCAAATGATCATCACCACTGTACACATCAAATCCGGGGCCTGTGCGGGATACGATGGAGGCAATGGCATTGAGGTCACCGGATGCTTCCTTCACAGATGTTATGTTGCTGATTTTTGAAAGCCTCACGACCGTATCCGGTTCTATTTTTGTTACGGACCGCCCGGGTACATTGTAAACCATAACGGGGAGAGAGACGGATTCGGCTGCCGCTTTGAAGTGACGATACAGGCCTTCCTGATCCGGTTTGTTATAATACGGAGCTACGAGCATAACCGCATCGACGCCTGCTGCTTCGGCCTGACGGGACATTTCAATCGTATCCCTCGTGTTGTTGCTGCCCGTGCCTGCGATGACCGGAATTCGCTTATGAACGACCTGGACGACATGCTTCCATAAGGAAATTTTTTCACTTCGGGTCAACGTCGGAGATTCTCCTGTGGTCCCCGTTACGACAAGGCCGTCGGAGCCGCTGCTTATGAGGTGTTCAATAAGGATGGAGGTTTGATGAAAATCCACCCGGTTTTGTTCATCGAAAGGAGTGACCATAGCCGTTAAAACTTTCCCAAAACTCATGGCTGCATTTCTCCCTTTCTTGTTGTATGACTCAGCTGAAAGACGTCGTGAAGGGCATTGACGGCCTGGATCAAATGTTCTTCTTTTATCAGAACCCAGATGGTGGTATGGGAGTCTGCGGACTGAAGAATTTGAATCCCTTTGTCTGTCAGTGCTTGAACGATGTCGGCCGTGACGCCCGGAATCCCAGTAATGCCTGCCCCGACTGTGGATACTTTCGCACAGCCTTCCCGAATTTCCGGTTCGTAACCGATATCCTGAAGAATCCGGCGGGCTTTTTTCGTATAGAGGTCGCTGATGGTGTAGAGAACGCCGCTTGGAGAGATATTAATGAAGTCGACAGAAATGTTGGCGGATGCCATCGATTTGAAGACATCGGATTGAAGTTTGGAAGGGTCTTCCTTGGACTGAACTTTAATTTGAGTAAGCCCGTTGATATGGGCGATCCCGGTCACCGTTCTTTCAATTAAATCACGGCCGGAGGCATGGTCTCTCAATCCCGTCACCAATGTACCCGGGGAATCGGAATAGGTCGACCTTACACGGATGGGGACTTTCGCATGCATGGCAATTTCAACAGCACGGGGATGGATGACTTTGGCACCTTGATAAGCCAGGTTGCAGATTTCATTGTACGTAATGCTCTGGAGGGGCCGGGCACCTTCGACAAGCCTCGGATCTGCGGTCATAATACCTTCCACATCGGTGAATATGTCGATGTACTCCGCCTGAAGTGAAGCTCCCAGTGCGGCAGCCGTTGTATCACTGCCTCCTCGGCCGATCGTCGTAGTCTCTCCCTGAAGCGTCTGCCCTTGGAATCCTGCGACGACTACAACATCCACCTGTTTCAATTCCCTGTAAATGCGGCCTGGATTCATTTGCGTGATTTTTGCTTTTGTAAAATCATCATTGGTAACGATTCCAGCCTGGGCACCAGTCAAGGATACCGCTTTGATCCCTTCTTTGCACAATTCATGACAGAATACAATCGAGGAGATAATCTCCCCACAGGACATCAACAAATCCTGTTCCCTTGGTGATACATCAATGTCCGGAAAATGAATCAGGCTTAACAGCGTATCTGTGGCATACGGACTCCCCTTGCGCCCCATAGCCGACACGGTCACCACTACTTTACTACCCTCATTCAACGCTTTTTTCACATGATGGACAGCCCGGGATCTGCTTTCCAGATCCCGGACTGATGTTCCTCCGAACTTTTGTACAATCAATTTCATTCGGCCACCTCAACTCATAAGAAGTTTACAGCCATTGATTAGCAACGAGACGCTCTGCAATCTGAACGGAATTCCATGCAGCACCTTTCAGGAGATTGTCAGAAACAACCCACATATGGAACCCTTTCTCGTGGTCAAGATCTTTCCGGACCCTTCCTACAAACACATCTTTTTTTCCGGCAGCTGTCAGCGGCGTTGGATATGTCTGGGTGGAAGGATCATCCTCGAGTGTGATACCGGGTGCCTGTTTCAGCAGATCCTGAATATCCTGAACGCTCACTCCGGACTGTTCTACTTCAACATAGACACTTTCTGCATGGGAAGTAAAGAACGGAAGACGTACACACGTTGCCGCGACGGATAGATCCGGGGCATGCATGATTTTCTTCGTTTCATTGATCATTTTCATTTCTTCAAAGGTATACCCGTTTTCCTGAAAAACGTCAATTTGCGGCAGCGCATTGAAGGCGATCGGAAAATGCTTTTCGTCCCCTTTAACCGGAAGGATTTCTGCTTTTAGATCTTCGCCATTCAAAAAGTCCATCGACTGTTCCCTCAGCTCATCAGCTGCTTCATTCCCCGCGCCGGACACTGCCTGGTAGGTAGAAACGATCACCCGGTTGAGGCCGAGCTGCTTTCTTACAGGCTCAAGTGCAGCAACCATTTGGATCGTTGAACAGTTGGGATTGGCAATAATGCCTTTATGTTTTTGAATATCCGCTTCATTCACTTCCGGCACGACCAACGGTACACCTTCTGCCATCCGGTATGCACTGGTATTATCAATGACGACTGCGCCTCTGTTCACAGCTTCAGGGGCGAACTTTTTAGAAACCGATCCCCCTGCAGAGAACAAGGCAATATCCACATGATCAAAACTCTCAGGTACAGCTTCCTCCACGACATATTCTCTGCCTTTGAACGTTAATTTCTGACCGGCAGACCGGCTGGAAGAAAGGAGTTTAAGTTCTCCAATAGGAAAATCCCTGTCTTCCAGAGTTTCGAGCATTTTCAAGCCTACCGCTCCGGTTGCTCCTACGACGGCTACATTGTATTGGTTTGTATCATTCATCTTCGGCACCCTTCCTTCGCTGTTTTATTGTAAGAATAGTAAAACATGTCACTATTTTTGTTATTTTATCATAAATGGAAGAATCACTGAAAAGAAACTTTTAATTAATTTGGATATCTTTCAATCAGGACAGGCTGCCGCTGCTTTCCTTCCAGAGCTGCTTCAATGGTTTCCGGAATCAGGGTCATATCCGCTACGAGGGAATTCGGCTTTTTATATGGATGATCCTGACCGAGCGGAACGAAATAAATATTCTTCGTAGCCATCAGGCGCATCACGTTGATGCCATTCAGTCCGAGCGCATCATTTGTCGACACGGCCAGCACGACGGGGCTTTCATTTCGGAGAGTAGCTTTAGCTGCCATCAATACAGGAGAATCGGTTAGAGCATTGGCCAGTTTACTTGTGGAATTCCCGGTTAATGGGGCAATGACCATACAGTCAAGCGGACGCTTAGGCCCGAGCGGCTCCGCATCCGGAATGGTCATGATCGGTTTTTCCCCTGTAATTTCTTCAATTTTCTTCAGATGATCCGCGGCTTCCCCGAAACGTGTATCTGTTTTTTGAACCGTATAGGATAACACTGGAACAACGGTGGCCCCCATATCGACCAGCTCCTGCATAACGGGGAAAACCTCGTGGTACGTACAATGAGAACCGGTTAATCCAAATCCAATGACTCTGCCTTTTAAATTTATCATGCTTCATTTTCCTTTCTGGAATGATCCTGGATCAGCCTGGAAACGACATCAGCAATGATCCGGCCTGCTGTTTTCGGTGCCACAATACCAGGGAGACCCGGAGCCAGCAGTGCTCTAATCCCGCGCTTATCGGCGTATCGAAAATCCGTTCCTCCGGGCTTGGAAGCGAGATCCAGAATTAAGGCATGCGAAGGAAGCTGTTTTATGATCCCCGGTGTCACAACTTGTGACGGAATTGTATTGATCAGGATGTCACAAGACATGTCTCTACCTTCCAGCCCTTTCATATCAATCGGTGTCAGCCCCATTTCATGCACCCTCGCGGAGCTGCTCGTTGTTCTTACACCGACGCTGACGTCAGCGCCTAAGTGATGAAAAGTGCGGGCCAGACTCATCCCGACACGCCCGAGTCCAAGCACCATTACTTTCGACCCGTGAATGGTGAAGTCTGTATGCTGGATCACAAGCATCAATGTCCCCTCTACAGTAGGAATGGAATTGTAGATCGCTACATCGTCCCGGTCCATAAGTGGGATTAATTTCCTGTCCGCGCGTTCTGCCAGTGTGTATAAATGTTCGTTGGCGATTCCGGTATAAATCTGACAGTGAGGAGGTGTTTTCTTTAACCATTCTTCCTTTAATTGAATCAACTGGTTGGAGAAAATCCCCTCTATATTTCCATTCCCATCCGTTCCAGGTACGGGAAGAATGATGGCATCGAGCTGTTCTACCTGCTTACTATCAAGATCAAGGTCGACAGCTTCCCTGAAGCTTTCATTCAGTTGATCGAATCCTGCAAGATAAACGGCGGCACCCCATTCATTAAGCTTTCTTATCAGCTCAATCTGCCGGGCATCGCCACCAATAACTGCAATATGGTATCCTGTTAGCATCCCGGATGTCTCCTTTTTCTAATGTCTTATCTCCTTGTATCCTATGCCGGAATGCGGAGTTAGTGATTTCAACCACCAACAAAAAAAGCCGCAGCACACGCTGCGGCCCATCACTTTCTTTTCAATAGAATCGTATGCTCTCCGATTGTTTGTATCTGTTCCCAGTCAATCGTCATTTCCCGCTTGGAAGATCCAATTCCAATCAACCCATGATTTAAAATGACAAGTGAAATGATCCGGCCGGTATCTGGATCAATAATCAAATCCGCCCGTCCCAAAACCCCAAGTTTCTCCCCGTTTTCCACATCAATGACTTCTTTCTTTGCCATCGCCTTCATTCTCATCCCCATGCCCTCCTATCTTTCTTCACTTAACATTTTCGGCAGGTCCGAGATCTGCAGCCCTTTTTTGCGGATGCCTTCTATAAGCTGTGGCAGACTGTCAACGGTCACCTGTGTCGGATGCATCAGAATCGTCGCCCCGTTATGTACTTTATTGAGCACCCGGGTGACAAGAACGTCTTTGCTTGGCTTCTGCCAGTCGATCGTGTCCACGGTCCACAACATCGTCTCCATCCCCAGTTCATCTGCCGCCTCCACCGTTTCCATATGAAAACTGCCGGATGGAGGAGCAAAATATTCTATTTTCTGCTTTGTTAATGCAAAGAGAATATCATCGGCCTGCTTCAAATTATCTGCTGCCTCGGCTTTTGACATCCGCCCCATATCCTTGTGTCCGTATCCATGACTTCCAATGGTATGCCCCTCTTCCTCAATCATCTGTATTAAATGAGGAAACTCGTTGGCAAATGCCCCATCAATAAAAAAGGCAGCTTTAGCCTGATGCTTATTCAACACGTCAATCATTTCCGGAATGTACTCCTCTCCCCATGATACATTGATAAAAAGCGAGACCGCCTTTTTATCCGGATGCCCCCTGTATATCGGTGCAGCTGGCAGATCATCAAGAGATACATCCGGTCGGGTCATCTTATATACCAAGTGGTCCTCTTTATAAGATCCTTCTTTCTTCATTTTCCGATAAGAAGCTTCGACATCCACCTCACGCCCGGAAATCCCCGGTGTTTTTTTCCATACCGAATCGATCACAGCATCCTCCGCCTTTAGTTCATAGCGGTCTTTTTCATTCAGGATCTTTTGGTACAGGGAGCTTTCCTTGTAGACAGGGACGTTTTTATCTGTTGTAAGAACAGCCAGTCCCACACCTGTTAAAAAAGAAAGAATGATAATACCTGCCGCAGCGGTTCGGAACTTCATGGACAATCCCCCCTGCTATCATCGTATGGAAGAAGGATGGATGTTAGACCTTAGAACATACAGGATCCGGCCTCTACTTTGGCTTCAAAGGAAAAAAAGGCAAAAAAAAGAGACTGGCAAGCCAGTTTCTTTTCTTTAAAGTTTAGGATTGTTCGACGTTGGATTCCTGTTCTTTTTTCTCATCGATCAGAACAGCTTTACGGGACAGGTTGATACGTCCTTGATTGTCGATTTCTTTTACTTTCACTTTGATAAAGTCTCCGATGGATACGATATCCTCCACTTTACCGATGCGTTCTTCAGCCATTTCAGAAATGTGAACAAGTCCTTCTTTGCCTTTGAACAGTTCAACGAAAGCTCCGAACTTCTCGATACGCTTCACTTTACCATTGTAAACTTCGCCGACTTCAACTTCGCGGACGATGTCTTCAATGATTTTTTGAGCGGCTGCGTTCATGCCGGCATCCGTGGATGAAATAAAGACCGTCCCATCCTGCTCAATATCAATTTTAACACCTGTATCATCAATGATCTGGTTGATCTGCTTTCCGCTTGGTCCAATAACGTCACGAATTTTATCCGGATTAATTTTCATCGTCATGATTTTCGGTGCATGCTGAGAAAGCTCGGAACGAGTTTCCGGAAGCGTCGCCAGCATAGACTCAAGAATCTCGATACGACCTTTTTTCGCCTGCGCGAGTGCTTCTTCGAGGATTTCTCTTGAAAGACCATCGATCTTAATGTCCATTTGAAGAGCTGTTACACCTTTAGCTGTTCCAGCTACTTTAAAGTCCATATCACCAAGAGCATCTTCCATCCCCTGAATGTCTGTAAGGATCGTGTAATCCTCACCGGATTTCACAAGTCCCATAGCAATACCGGCTACTGGTGCTTTAATCGGCACACCCGCATCCATCATCGCAAGCGTACTTGCACAGATACTCGCCTGAGAAGTCGAGCCATTGGATTCCAGCACTTCAGAAACAAGACGGATGGTATAAGGGAAATCATTTTCTGATGGAATCACAACCTCAAGGGCACGCTCACCTAAAGCACCATGTCCAATTTCACGACGGCCCGGTCCGCGGATGGGTCCTGTTTCACCAACAGAGAATTTAGGGAAGTTGTAATGGTGCATAAAGCGCTTGGATTCTTCAAGATCAAGACCATCAAGGATTTGAACATCCCCCAGAGCTCCAAGTGTACATACGCTTAATGCCTGCGTCTGTCCACGTGTAAACAATCCAGATCCATGTGTACGTGGCAGCAGCCCGACACGGGAGGACAATGAACGAATTTCATCGACGCCACGGCCATCGGGACGGATTTTATCTTTCGTAATCAGGCGGCGCACTTCGGTCTTCACCATATCATCAAGAATGGAACCGACCTGCTTCAATGTTTCCTCATCAGCTTCCTGCTCTTCATAAAGCGCAGTAATATCGGCTTTCACCTGATCGATTGCAGTTTCACGGGCTTTTTTCTCTTCCGTCTTAATGGCATCTACAAGAGAAGCCTTCGCCTGTTCTTCTACTTTCGCTTTCAATTCTGCATCAAGATCGAACAGCTTGACCTCCATCTTTTCACGGCCGGCCGCTGCAATAATCTCTTCCTGGAAAGCTACAAGACGCTTGATTTCCTCATGTCCGAACATGATCGCTTCGAGCATGTCTTCCTCGGAAACTTCCTGTGCTCCAGCTTCCACCATGTTAATGGCATCTTTCGTACCGGCAACAGTCAAGTCGATATCACTCTTTTCCTGCTGCTCCACCGTCGGGTTGATCACATATTCTCCATCAACACGGCCGACGATGACACCGGCGATCGGTCCTTCAAATGGAATATCTGAAATCCCAAGGGAAATAGATGATCCAAGCATTGCCGCCATTTCAGATGAACAGTCCTGATCCACACTCATCACGGAGCTGATCACCTGTACATCATTCCGGTAACCGTCAGGGAAAAGAGGACGGATCGGACGGTCAATCAAACGGGAGGCAAGAACGGCCTTGTCACTTGGACGTCCTTCTCTTTTAATAAAGCCGCCTGGAATTTTACCAACGGCATACAAACGCTCTTCATAATTTACGGTTAAAGGGAAAAACGGCAGGTCCTTCGGTTCTTTTGAACCAGTTGCCGTGGAAAGCACCGTTGTATCACCATAATGGATGAGTGCTGCGCCATTCGCTTGTTTCGCCAGTTCACCAATTTCCACTGAAAAAGTACGGCCGGCGACATCAATCGAAAACACTTGTTTTTCTTCTGCCATAAAGAACTAAACTCCTCTCAATAACTCTAATTCAACTGAAGGGACTATTGTAAGTTTACACCCTTCTGTATGTAAACATACAGAAAAAGCGGGAATACTCCCGCTTTTTCCACTCATTAACGGCGCAAGCCAAGGCTCTTGATTAACTCGCGGTAACGTGTAATGTCCTTATTACGAAGGTAGTTCAATAGGTTACGACGCTTACCTACCATTTTAAGCAGTCCGCGACGGGAGTGGTGGTCCTGCTTGTGAGCGCGCAGGTGCTCGTTCAATGTCGTGATCTGCTCAGTAAGTACAGCAATCTGTACCTCTGGAGAACCTGTGTCGTTTTCGTGAGTTTTGTACTCGTTGATTAGTTCTTGTTTACGTTCCTGTGTGATAGCCATGTTGACTACACCTCCTGTAAATATTTAAGAATTCCCATTCCCCGAGCGGTCGTCGGAGTTACGAACCGCCAAGCGAAGGTTCCATATTAAAGAGTACAATTTTTTGTCGCGAAATGCAAGAGAAACCCTTATTCTATGCCGAAAAATCTTTCAATATCCTCTCTGCCCGGCTCTTCTGGGCTTTCGGACCGTGCTGAAAACTGCATGCGGGCCGCTGTGCTTTTCTCCACTGGAAGTTCATCAAGCAAAGCTGCTGTCCAGCCGGCATCCGCCTGTTCCGGAACGGTAACAAGGCAGGGGCGGGATTCCCTGTGAATATTCAGGTGACAGTAATACGCCCCTGCCGCCGGAAATAAATACTGTTTGGAAGGGGTAAAACGGACGTTCCGGCTTCCGGGACTCCACACTTCCCCTTCCACAGAAAAAGGCCTCCCTAAAAGATGGTTGATCTCCTGGATATTTCCCGCTTCCAACAGTCCGCGTATCCTCGTCGAGCTGACCTTTTCTTTATCCTCCTCCACTTTAGCTACAGTCGTTTGTGTAAAACGACCGGCTGCGTAATGGGGAAGATCGTCCATTGTGCCCTTTCCTTTATGGCCGTAAGTGAAATCAAAACCCGCAGCAACGTGCGTCACCTGTAATGACCCGAAAAAATGGTCCACAAAATCTTGTGGGGAAAGGGCTGCGAGCTCCCTGTCAAAAGTTACGATGAACAGATAGTCTACGCCCATGGCGCTCAGGATACGTTCTTTTTCCTGAACAGGTGTAATGTACGAAACGTGCGGACGCCCCCTGCCAAGTACAACAGAGGGATGCGGATCAAACGTCATCACTGAACTGCGGACACCTGTACGTCCAGCTTCGTTCACTGCTGCTTCAATAACCTTCTGATGGCCTTTATGAATACCGTCAAAGAAGCCGACGGCCATAACGTTAGGATCGGGAACCGGAAAATCAGCAGATTTATAAGTTAAGTAAAAGGTCTCCACTGCAGTCACCCGCTTTACAAAATTTTAAAATACTCTCACCGGCTTGATGTACCCCGGTTTCGTAGGATGCTTTTGATAAACTGCCACAACTTCCTGTCCGTGCTGAATCGTAAACGTATCAGCTTCCAAATCATCAGGTTCGTCAAGGACACGGCCGTGCTTAACCATATCTCTCGTTTCTTCGTCTACATCAATCGACGGGAGGTGTGAGAGCCCTTTGGAAAGCGGCAGCAACAGCTCGGCACCGCGGTTTTGATCCACTGCTTCCTGCACGGCATCGAAAGTGAAGCAGTCCTCCTTTTGAATGTCCCCCGTTTCTGTGCGTATGAGACTCTTCATATGAGCCGGAAAGCCGAGCGCTTTTCCGATATCCACACATAGCGTCCGGATGTACGTTCCCTTTGAGCAGACGGCACGAACGCCGAATGAATACGTACCATCTTCAAGAGACGCATCATGAGATGTTACATGCAGTTCACTTATGTATACCTTTCTGGAAGGACGTTCAACCGTCTTTCCTTCACGGGCATATTCATACAGCTTTTTCCCATTCACCTTGACGGCCGAGTACATCGGAGGGGTCTGAGTGATCTCTCCTGTAAAAGCGGCGAGAGCCTCATTTATACCCTGAATTTCAGGCGGCTCGTCCAGCCTGCTTATTTCTACAGTGTTTCCGGAGGCATCTTCCGTATCCGTTGAGTATCCAAGGGTAACGACAGCCTCATATACTTTCGTTGTATCCATGAGGAAAGGAACGATTTTCGTCGCTTTTCCGACACAAAGCGGAAGCACACCTTCCACATCCGGGTCCAGTGTTCCGGTATGTCCAATTTTCTTAGTTTTCAGCATCCCGCGAGCCTTACTTACACAGTCATGGGAAGTAAAGCCCCTCGGCTTCCAAAGCGGCAGAATTCCATCCATACCCCCACCTCCAGCATCCTTATTTTTTCAAAGATAAATCCGTGCTGTAGCAGCACGGATTCCTATCAGCTTTCTGTATCGTTCAGATCGCGGAGAATCGTTTCAATACGATTTCCTCGTTCGATGGCTTCGTCAAACTCAAACATAATCTCCGGGGTCTTCCGAAGTCGGATCCGCTGCCCGATTTCAGAGCGGATGAACCCTTTTGCTTTGGCAAGGCCAACAAGCGTGTCATGCTTTTGTTTGTCGTCCCCTAATACGGAAATATATACTTTTGCCTGCTGCAGGTCACCGGTTACTTTTACTTCTGTAACGGTGACAAAGCCTACGCGGGGATCTTTGATTTTCTTGCTGATGATATCCGTCATCTCTTTTTTCATCTGCTCCCCTACGCGGCTGGCACGTAAATCGTTCATGTTCATTCACCTCTTCCAAACAAAACATCACAGCCATTCAATCTGTGTTTCCGTCCGTTCAATTTCCGGAAAAGAATCGATGAAAGTAAGCGCCTGCTGCATCGTCTGCTCAGCAATTGTTTTATCACTGGCAATCGTAACCAGACCGAGACGTGTCCGCTGCCAGAGATTTTGAAACTCCAATTCACTGACAGCGATATTGAATTCATTGTGCAGTCTCGTTTTGATCCTTTTTAATACAGCACGCTTATTTTTCAACGACTGCGCATCATAGATTAAGCAATCCACTTCTGCGCTTATTATCATTTGCGTTCAATTTCCTGCATTTCATACGGTTCAATAATGTCACCGATTTTAAGGTCATTGAAGTTCTTGATGGTAATTCCACACTCATACCCCTGTGCCACTTCTTTCGCATCATCTTTATAACGCTTCAGGGCATCAATTTCACCTTCATAAATAACGACGCCGTCGCGGATGACACGGATGCCGGAGTTGCGGGTGACTTTACCGTCCGTAACATAAGAACCGGCAATGGTACCGATCTTGGACACTTTGAAGATTTCGCGAACCTCCACCTGACCGATGATCTTCTCTTCGAATTCAGGATCAAGCATCCCTTTCATCGCTGATTCGATCTCTTCCATAACTTTATAAATGATGTTGTGAAGACGGATCTCTACATCCTCAGATTCTGCTGCTTTTCTAGCATTCCCGTCAGGACGCACATTGAAACCAATGATGATTCCATTGGACGCAGATGCAAGGTTTACATCAGACTCTGTAATCGCACCGACACCTGTGTGGATGATTTTAACTTTCACGCCTTCTACTTCAATCTTTTCAAGAGATCCGGCCAGTGCTTCTACAGAACCCTGAACGTCTCCTTTAAGGATCAAGTTGATTTCCTTCACTTCACCCTGCTTGATTTGGTTGAACAAGTCATCAAGGCTTACTCTGGCGTTGGAACCACGGTTGACTTCCAGCTGCTTCTGGGCACGGGCTTCTCCGATGGAGCGGGCTTTCTTCTCGTCATCAAAGACAAGGAAACGGTCCCCGGCCTGTGGAACATTGTTCAATCCGGTAATCTCAACAGGAGTAGATGGTCCTGCCGTCTTCACGCGGCGCCCAATATCGTTGACCATCGCTCTGACACGGCCCCATGTGTTACCTACAACAATGGAATCGCTGACGTTCAGCGTACCATTTTGAACAAGAAGGGTGGCAACAGGGCCCCGTCCTTTATCAAGCTCTGCTTCAATAACAGTTCCGTACGCATGACGTTCAGGGTTCGCTTTCAGTTCTTCCATTTCAGAAACAAGAACGATCATTTCAAGAAGCTCGTCAATACCTTCTCCCTGAACGGCGGACATTTTAACGAAAATCGTTTCTCCACCATACTCTTCAGAAATAAGCTCATACTCCATAAGCTCCTGCATGACGCGGTCCGGATTGGCCCCTTCTTTGTCCATTTTGTTGACAGCAACAATGATCGGGACTTCCGCTGCTTTGGCGTGGCTGATGGCTTCTTTTGTCTGCGGCATAACTCCATCATCAGCTGCAACTACAAGAATGGCAATATCTGTCACCTGCGCACCACGGGAACGCATGCTTGTGAAGGCGGCGTGTCCTGGAGTATCAAGGAAAGTGATCTTCTTATCATTTTCTTCAATTTGATAGGCACCGATGTGCTGGGTAATTCCGCCGGCTTCCCCTTCGGTTACCTTCGTGTTACGGATCTGGTCAAGAAGTGTCGTTTTACCGTGGTCCACGTGACCCATGATCGTTACAACAGCTGGACGCTCACGAAGATCTTCCGGTTCGTCGTCAAAAGTCATGTTCTCGATATCTGTTTCATCAATCACGATTTCTTCTTCGACTTCTACACCGAATTCTTCACAGATCAGCTCAATGGATTCTGGATCCAGTTCCTGGTTTTTTGTTGCCATTACGCCGAGGAACATCAGCTTCTTAATGATTTCAGAAGAGTCCCTGCCCAGTTTTTCTGCTAGTTCACCGACGGTTAAGCTGCCGATAAAAGTGATTTTCTCAGGCAGCTGCTTCTTATGCTTTTTCGGAGCCTGCTGCTGGGAAGAAGGCTTCTGTCTCTTCTGGTTGTTCCCGCGGGATTTCTGGTTCCCAGGCTTTTTATTATTGTTGTTCGGCTTGGAATTTCCACGTTGGTTATCCTGCTTCTGCTTCCCTGCAGACTTCCCGAACGCTTTATCCAGCTTTTCAGTTGATCCGTCTTCTAATGTAGACATATGATTGGTCACTTCAATGTTCAGGCTTTGGAGTTTCTCAATCACTTGTTTACTTGATAGTTCGTTCTTTTTGGCATATTCATATACGCGCATTTTACTCATATATCTTTCACCCCCGAATAGATTCATCGAGCAGCGATTGCAACTTTTTCGCAAATCCTTGATCCAGAACTGCGATCGCGACTCTCCCCGCTTTACCGACGGCCTGTGACAGAACTTCTCTGTCATCCACCTCGTAGCAGGGTACTTGATAAAAGCTGCATTTATCTGTCAGCTTTTTCTTTGTTTGTTTTCCAGTGTCATTGGCAATCAGAACCAGCTTGGCTTTCCGCTTGCGGATATCCTTAACGATGGATTCTTCTCCAAACGTGCATTTCCCCGCACGGACGGCAAGACCGATCAGGTTCAAGTAACTTCCACTCATGATGGATCCGCCTGCACTTTGGATTTAAGATCCTCATAAACTTCCTTACTGACAGAAGCTTTCAGATGACGGTTCAGCAGCTGTTGTTTTTCTGCCTGCTCAATAACATCCAGACTTTTAGTTACATAGGCCCCACGGCCATTCATTTTTCCAGTGTCGTCCACAAATACCTCTCCGTCTTTATTACGGACGACTCGGATTAACTGCTGCTTCGGTAGCATCTCCTGAGTGACGACACATTTCCGAAGCGGCTGTTTTTTGGAACGGGTCATTGTCTTCCCCCTCCTTAATCCTCTAAAAGATCTTCATCAAAGTCGTCACTTTCTTCTGCTGTTTCAGAAAGAAGACCTTGTTCACGTGCTTCGCTTTCGCTCTTGATATCAATTTTCCACCCTGTCAGCTTTGCTGCCAGACGGGCATTCTGGCCACGTTTTCCGATAGCCAGGGAAAGCTGGTAATCAGGAACGATGACGGTTGTCGCTTTATCTTCCTCGTCGACAAGAACTTCCACGACTTTGGAAGGGCTCAGCGCATTGGAAACATATTCAACAGGATCCTCAGACCACTGGACAATATCAATCTTTTCACCTTTCAATTCGTTTACGATGGTTTGGACACGCTGCCCGCGCTGCCCTACGCAGGAGCCCACCGGATCAATATCCTGATCTTGGGCGTACACAGAGATCTTGGAACGGTCCCCCGCTTCACGGGCAACACTCATGACTTCCACAGTGCCATCATAAATCTCAGGTACTTCCATTTCAAACAAACGCTTCAGCAGACCCGGATGCGTTCTGGACACGTATATATGAGGTCCTTTGTTGCTGTTTTCCACTTTCGTCACAAATACTTTCAAACGATCGTGAACCTCATAGGTTTCTGTAGGCATCTGCTCACCTTCAGGAAGGCGTGCTTCAATTTTACCAAGGTTTACATAAACAAAACGAGGATCTTTTCGCTGGATGATTCCTGTCATCACATCTTCTTCACGATCCACGTACTCCCCGTAAATAATGCCCCGCTCTGCTTCACGGACACGCTGGGTTACCACCTGCTTGGCCGCCTGGGCTGCGATCCGGCCGAAGTCCATCGGTGTTACTTCCACTTCGATGACGTCTTCAATATCGTAGTTTGGATCGATCCCGTTGGCTTCCTCAAGGGAAATTTCCTGTTGTGGATCCATCACTTCTTCTACGATTTCTTTCCTCGCAAGTACCTTCATTGTACTTTCCTGTTCATTAATATCCACACGAACATTGGTTGCGGAATTAAAGTTTTTCTTATAAGCAGAGATAAGTGCTGCTTCCAGCGCTTCCAATAACAGATTCTTGTCGATGCCTTTTTCCTTTTCCAGATAATCCATGGCATCAAATAGTTCACTACTCAACGATTTCTCCCCCTTAATTAAACGTAACAGCTAGGTTTGCTTTGGCTATCTTTTCATAAGGAACTTCCAGCTGTTTTTTTCTTGTTTTTATACGGATTTCTACGACAGCTGTGGAATTTTCGAAAGACTTCAGCGTCCCTTCAAACTCCTTCTCCCCATCAATCGGTTCATACAGCTTCATATAAACGTAATGACCGGTATACTTCTTAAAGTCCGCTTCCGTTTTCAACGGGCGTTCCGCTCCTGGAGAAGCAACCTCTAAAAAATATGGGATATCAATAGGGTCCTCATCATCCAGCTTCTCACTCAGCTGCTCCGATACTTGACCGCATTCCTCAATATCAACGCCGCCCTCCTTATCAATGAAGACGCGCAGATACCAGTTCTGTCCTTCTTTTTTGTATTCGATGTCGACAAGTTCCAAATTCATATCATTTAAGATTGGCTGGACAAGACGTTCCGCTACGGATGTCACATGATTGCTCATGCTTTTCCCTCCTTTGGCCTGTTCATTGTTTCGTACCCCTTAGTATGAGATGGTCGGGCTGATTTCATTTAAGTACCAGTGCTTTCCAGTTACAGAGGCCACGAGAAACCGCTATGACATGGATCATAGCGGTTCTCTTCGCGGGCATACAAACCCCTGCTGCATTGAAAAGTTTCCACAAAAGTAAGAGCCTGAAATATGACAAAAGAGCGGGTTCCCCCACTCTTTCGGCGTTCCTATCGCTCTTCTCACCATAAAAAATATATCATAACTGCCTATGGTTTGCAACCGGAGGCCAGATGATGGAGAAAACCACGCCCCTAAAAAAGTGAGAGCTGGTTTTCATCCGGCATTCCTTCCAGGCATCCGAAGTTATCCAGATACTCCAGAACCGTTTTCGAGATACGGCTCCGTTCTCTAAGATCCTGCTTGGAAAGGAATTCTCCTTCACCACGGGCCTGAACAATGTTGATGGCCGCGTTAGTACCCAGTCCGTCAACCGCATTGAATGGTGGAATCAACTGACTGCCTTCCACTAGAAAGTCCGTAGCACTTGAATTGTACAGGTCCACATTTTTAAAGCTGAACCCACGCTCACACATCTCAAGAGAAATTTCCAGCACGGTCATCAAACTTTTCTCCTTCGGTGTCGCATCAAACCCTTTGCTCTGGATTTCATTCATACGGGTACGGATCGCTTCGGATCCCTTCATCATCGTTTCCAGTTCGAAATCGCTGGCACGGACGGTGAAATAGGCCGCATAAAAGTAAATCGGGTAATGGACTTTGAAATAGGCGATCCGAACGGCCATCAGGACATAGGCAGCGGCGTGGGCTTTCGGGAACATGTATTTGATTTTCTTACAGGAATCAATATACCAGTCCGGGACCCCGTGCTTTTTCATTTCTTCAATCCATTCGTCCTGCAGGCCGCGACCCTTCCTTACAAATTCCATGATTTTAAAGGCAAGAGATGGATCAAGGCCCTTATGCATTAAATACACCATAATATCATCACGGCAGCCGATAACCTCGGGAAGTGTACAAATGCCGTCATTGATCAGCTGTTCCGCATTTCCAAGCCATACGTCCGTTCCGTGTGACAAACCGGAAATGATGACAAGTTCGGCAAAGGTTTTAGGTTTTGTATCCTCGAGCATCTGCCTTACGAAACGCGTACCAAATTCAGGCACACCGAGGGTTCCGGTTTTACACAGGATCTGGTCCGCCGTTACTCCGAGAGCTTCAGGTCCGCTGAAGATTTTCATAACTTCTGGATCGTCGACAGGAATCTCCTTCTGGTCGATTCCACTTAAGTCCTGAAGCATGCGGATAACGGTCGGATCATCGTGTCCAAGTATATCCAGCTTGAGGAGGTTATCGTGAATGGAGTGGAAATCAAAGTGCGTTGTTCTCCATTCGGATTTTGTATCATCTGCCGGGTACTGGATGGGGGAAAAGTCGTAAATCTCCATATCATCCGGCACAACAATGATGCCTCCAGGGTGCTGGCCGCTCGTCCGCTTGACTCCTGTGCATCCATGGACAAGCCTGTCTATCTCCGCGTTCTTATAATGCAGCTGATGATCACCGGCATAGCCCTTCACATAGCCATAAGCGGTCTTTTCAGCAATCGTACCAATCGTTCCGGCACGATACACGTTATCTTCCCCAAACAACTCTTTCGTATAATTGTGCGCATGCGGCTGATACTCACCGGAGAAGTTCAAGTCAATATCCGGGACTTTATCTCCTTTGAACCCAAGGAAGGTTTCAAAGGGTATATCCTGGCCGTCTTTCTTTAAAGATGTCCCGCATTCCGGGCAGTCTTTTTCATCCAGGTCAAACCCACTACCGACGGAACCATCCGTAAAGAATTCGTTGTACTGGCACGATGGGCAGACATAATGGGGCGGCAGCGGATTAACCTCGGTGATTTCTGTCATTGTCGCAACAAAGGACGAGCCGACCGACCCCCGTGAACCGACAAGGTATCCGTCTTCAAGGGATTTGGTCACAAGCTTTTGTGAGATCAAATAGATGACCGCAAAGCCGTTTCCAATGATACTATCGAGTTCCTTCTCCAACCGATCCACGATCAACTGAGGGATGGATTCGCCATAGATGCTCCGCGCTTTATTGTAGGACATATCACGGATTTCCTGATCCGCTCCTTCAATGTTCGGTGTATAGAGATCATCTTTCACAGGGGAAACTTCCCCGATCATATCATTGATTTTATGCGTATTCGTTACGACGAGTTCTTCAGCTTTTTCTTTTCCCAGGAAGGAAAGCTCATCGATCATTTCATTCGTCGTCTTAAAATGCACCTCAGGAAGGGTCTGTCTGTTTAAAGGATTTCCGTTCTGTGACGATATGAGAATCTGACGGTACTGCTTTTCATGAGGCTCAAGGTAATGGGTATTCCCTGTAGCCACGACCGTTTTGCCGAGCCGTTCGCCAAGAGCGGTGAGACGCTTCAGAATATCAAGGATCTGTGCTTCCGTCTGAACGAGATCTTTTTCGACAAGGTGATAATAGTTCCCCGGCGGCTGTATTTCAATGTAATCGTAGAAGTCAGCCACTTTTTCAGCTTCTTCTTCCGATTTCTGCATGATCGTTTCAAAGACCTCACCTTTATCACAGCCGGATCCGATAAGGATGCCTTCCCGATACTTTTTAAGCAGCGACCTGGGAATCCGCGGCACACGGTAGAAATAATTCACATGCGCTTCAGAAACCAGGCGGTAAATGTTCTTCAAGCCGGTACTATTTGTCGCAAGCAGTGTGGCATGGGAAGGTCTTGAGCGTTGATAAGCTTTCCCTTCCCCCATATAATCGTTCAAATTCTGGTGATTGGTAATGTCCCGTTCCATGGCCCTTTTTAGAAGTTTCCACAAAAGATAACCGGTTGCTTCAGCATCGTAAATAGCCCGGTGGTGCTGGGTAAGCTCGATATCGAACTTCTTACAAAGGGTATTCAACCGGTGATTTTTAAGTTCCGGCACAAGGAACCGGGCCAGCTCCAGCGTATCGATGACCGGGTTTTCCGCTTTCCCAAGATCGATGGCCTGATAGCCGGCATTTAAGAAGCCCATATCAAAGCTTGCGTTGTGGGCAACGAGAATGTCATCCCCTGTCCATGTATGGAAATCCTTTAACACTTCTTCGATTTCCGGTGCATCCTTCACCATATCATCCGTAATCCCTGTCAAATCAATGGTCGTCTGGGACAGGGGATGGTGAGGATTCGCGAAGGATTCGAAGCGGTCGACAATCTCTCCTCCTTGAATACGGACAGCTGCCAGTTCAATGATTTTATCGTAAACAGCAGATAAACCTGTCGTCTCTACGTCAAAAACAACATAAGAGGCATCTTCCAAATCGCGGTCCTGCTCCCCATAGGCAATCGGCACTCCGTCATCAACCAGGTTGGCTTCGACACCGTATAGGATTTTAACCCCATTCTTTTCCCCTGCACTGTGGGCATCAGGATAAGCTTGAACGACAGCGTGATCGGTGATGGCAATCGCTTCATGTCCCCAGTCCCCTGCCTGCTTAATCAGACGGGATGGAGACACGGGGGCATCCATGGCACTCATTGTCGTATGGGCATGCAGTTCAATCCGTTTCTTTCCTTCAGGTGCCTCATCCTGACGCAGCTTCGGCTTCACTTCGTTGATATCATTGGCCATCATCGTCAGCTCGTTGGTAAAGCTGTCCGTTTGTACGCCGCCGCGGGCTTTGATCCACATTCCCGCCTGGACGAGCTTGAACATGTCAGCATGATCATCGCCGCGGGAGAACATTTTGATGGAGAACGAATCGGTGTAATCCGTGACCTTGAGCAGCAGAAGATGCCGGCCTGAGCGGAGTTCCTTCACTTCCGCATCAAACACATACCCCTGGACAGCGATCCGTTTTTCTTCTTCCTGAATTTCTTCCATAGGGATGATATCATCCTGGATTTTATAACCAATTTCAATCGGACCTTTAGGCCTTTGGTCGTCCTTATCTTTCGCCCGCTCCTCCTGTTCCTTCACAGCCTGCTGGACAAGGATTTTATCTTCTTTCTGCCGTTCTTCCTGGAACCTCTTGATCTCGTCTTTTTCATGTTTCACCTGTGTGGATAAAACAAATGCAGGGAGACCTGCACGCTGCGCATACTGCTTAAGAGGCTCTTCCAGCTTTTTCTGTACGGCATGGCTCTCAGCTAAATTCCTGCAAGTTAACATAATCTTGTTCCCGTTAACTTCAGGCTGCTGTTCCAACAGCAGATCTTTGTATCCCGGAGTCAGGTTTGTCAGCGTCTTAATAAAGTTCTGCCAGTATTCTACAATATCTTCACCGGCCAGCTCTTTATCCGCTGTTTCAATGGTCCAGTCTACTTCAGCAATCGAACGAAAGGCATGGACCAATTTACTTGTGAACAGTTCATAAACAGAAGGTGGAAGCGGCCTTTGCATGGCAAAATGAAAATGCCACGCTTTCTTTTCCTTGAAGACGACCAGCTTCTCCATCCGGCTTTCTTTAAAATGAGGTTCAATCAGATTATGAGGAAACTGGATCTGTTCCAGTAAATAGTGCATCTTCTCCTGACTGTTCACACTCATCGTGATTCCTCCCTTTACCATAAGGACTAAGCTCGTTCATGGAAATACCCTTGCTCATCTTATCCCAAGCAAGGGTATTTTCTGTGAAACAATTAAGCTTTGTACCAGTTTTTTATATAGTCAGCGATTTCTGAAGCGGAAAGTTCCTTCTGCTCTCCAGTCGCTCGTTCTTTCACTTCCACAATTCCTTCACCGGCTTGCTTTCCAACCGTCACACGAACCGGGATTCCGAATAGATCACTGTCGGCGAATTTAACACCGGCTCGTTCTTTACGATCATCATATAAAACTTCGATGCCGGATTCAAGCAGCTGGTCATACAATTGATCTGCAAGCTCCTTCTGCTCTTCCTTCTTCGGATTCATGGAAAGAAGGTGAACCTGGAATGGTGCCACATTAGCCGGCCACGTGATGCCGCGGTCATCGTTATACTGCTCTACGACAGCCGCGAGTGTCCGGGATACACCGATCCCGTAAGATCCCATGATCATCGTCTCCGCTTTCCCCTGGTCATTGAGGAAAGTTGCATTCATACGCTGCGAATAGAATTCGCCAAGTTTGAATACATGACCCACCTCAATCCCTCGGGCGAATTGGATAACCCCTTCCCCGTCTGGAGAAGGATCTCCTTCTTGAATGAAGCGGAGATCTGCATAGCGGGATACGTGGAAATCTTTTTCTGGTGTCGCGTTTTTATAGTGGTATCCGTCCTCGTTGGCCCCACAGGTGACGTTCACAAGAGCTTCAACAGCTGTATCCGCCACAACATCCACTTCTTCCGGCACTCCTACAGGTCCGAGGGATCCGAAGCCTGCACCCATCAGACGCTTCGTATCCTCTGCTGAAGCAAGTTCTACGACGCCGGCATCATAAAGGTTTTTCAGTTTCACATCGTTGACTTCATGATCTCCTCTTGTG
This sequence comes from Halobacillus sp. AWH4_228, assembly GCF_056158365.1. NCBI lineage: Bacteria > Bacillati > Bacillota > Bacilli > Caryophanales > Bacillaceae > Halobacillus > Halobacillus sp. AWH4_228. Next base: position 2,200,461 of record NZ_JBSWTE010000001.1, read on the forward strand.
ACAGCCAGAACAAACTGCTCGTCTACTTTGAACAGGATGGCTTTTAAACCTTCCTCAAGCTGGTGTCCAAAGAAGTCAGCAACCTCCTGCATCGTTTTACAGCCCGGGGTTTCGACTTTCTCCATGTCGACGGGAGCTGCTGCAGACTTTTCATAAACAGCTGTAACAGGTGCCATTTCTATATTGGCTGCATAACGGGAAGTGTCTGAATAGGCGATTACATCTTCCCCGACTTCGGAAAGGACCATGAATTCATGCGTATCCTTTCCGCCCATCGCACCGGAATCAGCGATGACTGCACGGAAATTCAAGCCCAGACGGGAGAACACGTTGGAGTAGGCCTGGAACATCTTCTCGTATGTTTCGTCAAGGCTTTCATACGATTCGTTAAAGGAGTAGGCATCCTTCATTAAAAATTCGCGGCCGCGGAGCAGGCCAAAACGGGGACGTGCTTCATCACGGAATTTATTCTGTATTTGGAAAACCGTCAATGGAAGCTGCTTATAACTTTTCACTTCATGACGTACAAGGCTTGTAATCACCTCTTCATGCGTCGCTCCCAGAGCAAACTCACGGTTGTGACGGTCATTCAAGCGCATCAGCTCGGAGCCGAACGTAGACCAGCGGCCGGTTTCCTTCCATAGTTCTGAAGGTTCAAGGGCAGGCATAGCCATTTCGTGAGCACCGATCTTTTCCATTTCTTCTCTTACAATATTTTCAACTTTCCTCAGCACACGCTGCCCGATCGGAAGGAAACTATAAATCCCCGAGGCAATCTGGCGTATGTAGCCGGCGCGGACTAAAAGCTGATGACTTTTAATGTCTGCGTCTGCTGGGTTTTCTTTTAAAGTAGGAATGAACATATGACTTTGTCTCATCATCTACACCTCAATTCAATGTTAATAAAAGAAAGCCGGAAGTCCAGGTAACGCCTGTTGCCTTGAGACTTCCAGCTGTAGGATTCATCATAGGAATAAGCGTTGAATATCGTTCCATGTTACGACAAGCATGAGCAGCATCAGAAGAGCAAATCCAATGAAATGGACGAGACCTTCCTTCTGCGGATCGATCGGCTTCCCTCTGACACCCTCAAGCCCTACAAAAATCAGGCGGCCCCCGTCAAGGGCAGGAAGCGGAAGAAGGTTGACGATCCCGAGGTTAATGCTCAAGATGGCTGTCCACATGACGAAATTGGTGAATCCTGTCTGAACGACCTGGTCCGTAGCATCATAAATACCGACAGGACCTGAAAGCATATCCAGTGAAAACTGACCGGTCACAAGTTTACCAAGGTTCGTCAGGATCAATCCGGCCCACTCATACGTCTGAGTAAAGCCAAACGTTAGTTTTTCAGTAAACGATTCCTCAAACGCTCTCGCTACACCCACCTGGCCGATCGTCATATCACGATCTTCTATGGATGCAGGGGTCACATTCATCTGCTGGACGGATCCTTCCCGTTCCACCGTTAATGTAACTTCTTCACCAGGATGATCCCTGATGATAGCCGTGAATTCCTCCCATGTACTGACGGATTCGCCGTCCACAGCGGTCACTTCATCCCCGGCCTTCAGACCAGCTTCCTGGGCTGGTGTACCATTTTGAATTTCACCAAGCTTGGCCTCATCTGAAGGCACGCCTTGAATGAAACCTAAAATCATAAACAGGATAATCGCAAGGACGAAATTCATCATGGGACCGGCAAAGAGCTGCATCGCCCGCTGCGGTACAGTTTTGGATGCAAACTGGCGGTTATAGGGAGCGATTTGTGTTTCATTTTCATCCATCACAAACATCGCTTTTGGATCGACTTCAAAAAACAGCTTTTCATCTTCATCCACTTCATAACCTTCAATAACAAGCCGATGGTCGAGATCCGCTTTTTCGACTTCAATCACACGGGCTTCCGGATGTTTGGATTTGTTATTCACAATGATCCGATTTACTTTCCCGTCGTTATTGAATTCCAGGCCGATATGATGACCGGCTTTCAATTCTACAAGTTCAGGGTCTTCCCCGGCTACACGGACATAGCCGCCGATGGGAAGCAGACGGATCGTATACAAGGTTTCATTTTTCTTAAAATGATATATTTTCGGCCCGAAGCCGATGGCAAACTCCCGCGCCAGCATACCTGCCCGTTTGGCAAATATGAGATGCCCCCACTCATGGACGAACACCAATAATCCGAACATGAGTATAAATGCAATCACTGTAGTCAAATGAAGCACCTTCCTTTTAATTTAAATGGAAACGGACTCTCTTCCTTGTTTCCTCATCAATAGAAATTATGGTAGACAAGTCCGGGTTATGAATCTTGTCATGCCTTTCCAACGCTTCTTCGATGTATGATTCGATTTCCAGGAAGGAAATCCGTCCTTCCAAAAACATTTGAACGGCTTCTTCATTCGCTGCGTTCAAAACGGCCGGCATCGATCCCCCTGCTCTGCCTGCTTCATAAGCCATACGCAGGCATGGGAAACGATCCATGTCCATTTTCTCGAAATTCAAGGTCGCAATTTCTTCTAAATTCAAATGCTCTGTAATTGGAAGGTCCATCCGGTTCGGATAGGTCAAGGCGTACTGGATGGGCACTTTCATGTCAGGCGTTCCCAGCTGGGCAATGACATTCCTGTCCACGTACTCCACCATGGAATGAATCACGCTTTCCCTATGAAGAATAACATGAATCTGTTCATATGGCACTTGAAAAAGCCAGTGGGCTTCAATAACTTCCAGTCCCTTATTCATCATGGAAGCTGAGTCAATCGTGATTTTGGCCCCCATGCTCCAGTTAGGGTGGTTCAGCGCATCTTCCACCGTCACGCCTTTCAGTTCATCTCTCGTCTTATCACGAAAGCTGCCGCCGGAAGCGGTAATAATCAATTTTTCAATTTCTTTCCTGTTCTCACCATTTAAAGCCTGAAAGATCGCGGAATGTTCGCTGTCCACTGGAAGCAGTTCCACCCCGTATTTTTCGGCTTCTGCCATGACGAGGTGACCCGCCGTTACGAGGGTTTCTTTATTAGCGATGGCGATTTGTTTACGGGCCTGAATGGCTTTTAAAGTGGCCGGCAGACCGATACTTCCCATCACAGCGTTGACGACGACATCCACATCATCGGCAGAAGCGGCCTCAATTAAACCTTCTCCGCCGGTTAAAATGCGGGAATGATCGATTTCCTTCCTCAAACGCTGCTTCGTATCCTCGTCCTGCACCACGATGACTGCTGGTTTGAATTCCTGTATAAGCGGGACTGCTTTTTCAACGTTACGGCCGAATGCCATACTGTACAGCGAAAACTGTTCAGGGTGGAGTCTGATGACATCCAGGGTTTGTATTCCGATCGAGCCTGTCGCTCCTAATAATGAAATGTGTTTCATATTCCCCATCCCTTCTTGATTACTAAATAAAGTTGATCAAATGCAGAATTGGAAGAATGAATATCAAGCTGTCAAACCGGTCAAGAACACCACCGTGCCCGGGAAGGATCTTTCCGGAGTCCTTAACTGCATAATGTCTCTTGAAAGCTGATTCAACAAGATCTCCAATCTGCCCCGCAATCGATATGAGCACCGTTACAAGAAGAACGACAATCAAAGAATGCTCCAGGGGTTGGATCAGATGAAAAATAAAGGCTACGACACAGGCAAGGACCACGCCGCCGATAGAGCCTTCGATCGTTTTCTTAGGACTGATCTGCGGCCACAGTTTATGTTTCCCAAACGACCTTCCGAACAAATAGGCACCCGTATCTGTTGCCCATACGATGAATAGGGCGAACAGAATATACGGTAAGTCTGCTTCCCTTGTCTCGATTAAGTAGTTGAAGCCCATTCCAATATAAATGGATGAGAGCAGCAGGAAGCCTGCATCATCAAAGGTGAACCGGTTCTTCACAAGCACGGTATAACTCAGCAGGACGAGGACGGCCAGCAGAGTGATTTCCGATTTCGTTATAAGGTCATCGGAGTCCACCACATTGTCGAAGACCCCATACGGAAACATGAGCGCCCACATCAAGACAAGACCAAGACCTGCCGCGACCGAATACCGGGCGATTTTCTTCATGCGTATCAGCTCGAGGAGAGCGATACTGGCTATGAAATAGACAAAAGCTTTAAACGGCCATCCTCCCAGGAGGACGATCGGGATAAAAATAAGTGCTGCTACGACAGCAGTAATTGTTCGTTGTTTCATTCCTTCATTCACACCTTATACTCCGCCAAACCGACGTTTGCGATTTTGAAAATCATAAAGAGCTTTTTCGAAATGGCTCTCATTAAAGTCAGGCCAATACACCTCTGTAAACCAGAATTCTGCATAGGCCAGCTGCCATAACAGGAAATTGCTTAAGCGCTGCTCCCCGCTTGTGCGGATGAGAAGATCCGGCTCAATCAGCTCAGACGTATACAGCTCTGATGAAAACATTTCTTCACTGATATCTGATGGATCGAGGCCGCCCTCTTTCACTTTTTCTGCGATCTGCCTGACGGCGTGCACCATTTCAAAACGGCTGCCGTAGTTCAAGGCAAAATTCAGTACAAGTCCATCGTTGTCTTTCGTTCTTTGAATGGCCTCCTGGACGGCATTTTTCGTGTGTGGAGGCAGAACATCAAAATCACCAATGGTACGGACCTGGACATTTTTCTCAATCAATTCAGGCAGATATGTATTCAGAAAATCTACAGGAAGCTTCATGAGGAACTCCACTTCATTCTTCGGTCGTTTCCAGTTCTCTGTGGAGAAAGCATACAGCGTCAAAACCTGAACACCGAGGTCAGAAGCATAGCTGACAATCCTTTTGACAACACCCATGCCTTCTTTATGACCCGCAATCCGCGGCATTCCTCTATTTTTAGCCCAGCGGCCGTTTCCGTCCATAATGATGGCCACGTGCTTCGGCAGATGAGTATGATCAAGGCCGAGCGACTGTGTTTCTGCTTGTTTTTTTGTTTTTGCGAATGGAAACTTGATTGGCATCGTTAATCCTCCAGTCCGTTTCTTCCATCTTTCTATTATATACTAAAATGAACGTATATGCCGAGACCCACAGCTGGTGAAAAAAAGAAAACCGCGCTGCCAAACATCTACAGCGCGGCTTTACCACTTTATGGCATATGAGGTTAAAGAAAAATCAAACTTCCATGATTTCTTCTTCTTTTGTTTTAGCCAGTTGATCAATCTTCTCTACATTCTGGTCGGTGAGCTTCTGCACATCGTCCTGATAGGAGCGAAGATCGTCTTCTGTCAATTCCCCGTCTTTTTCAAGCTTCTTCAAACGGTCGTTGGAATCGCGGCGGATGTTACGAACCTGTACTTTCGCTTCCTCCGAATACTTTCCTACAACTTTTGCAAGGTCCTTACGACGTTCCTCCGTAAGTGCCGGAATGTTGATACGTACAACATTCCCATCACTGGATGGAGAAAGACCAAGGTCTGCCTTAAGAATCGCTTTTTCAATCTCTGCAATGGCTGTTTTGTCATATGGAGTAATAACAAGCAGACGTGGTTCAGGCGCTGATACCTGCGCCAGTTGGTTCAACGGTGTAGCTGCACCGTAGTAATCCACATATACGTTGTCAAGGATGGAAGGGTTCGCACGACCCGCTCTTACCGTGGCAAGTTGACGGGAATAAGCTTGCACCGCTTGTTCCATTTGTTGTTTCGTCTCATTAATCACAGCTTCAGACATAATTTATTTCCCCCTCACAATAGTTCCAATGTTTTCGCCCATAACGGCTTTTTTAATATTACCATCTTCCGTAATCGAGAATACCAGTAAATCGATATCGTTGTCCATACATAATGAAGAAGCCGTTGAATCCATTACGCCCAGCCCTTCATTTAAAACATCCATGTAGGATAGCTCATCATATTTCACGGCATCTTCGTTCGTTTTCGGATCGTCTGTATAGACGCCGTCCACGTTGTTTTTCGCCATAAGAATGACATCCGCTTCAACTTCAGCCGCTCTTAAGGCAGCTGTCGTATCTGTTGAGAAATACGGGTTTCCTGTTCCGGCAGCAAAAATAACTACACGCTTTTTCTCTAAATGACGGATGGCTTTACGGCGGATATAAGGTTCAGCCACCTGTCTCATTTCGATAGAAGTTTGGACACGGGTTGGGATCCCTAAGTTTTCCAGGCTGTCCTGAAGAGCCAGTGAGTTCATGACTGTAGCAAGCATTCCCATATAATCAGCATTTGCACGGTCCATGCCCATTTCAGCACCGACTTTGCCGCGCCAGATGTTGCCGCCACCGACAACAACCGCTACTTCCACGCCCAGTTCAGCTACTTCCTTCACCTGACGTGACACAGATTTTATGATGCTTGGCTCAAGTCCGAATCCTGCTTCTCCACTTAAGGCTTCTCCACTTAATTTTAATACAATTCTCCGATAGCGAGCAGTAGTCATAGTTACCTCCCGTGTGTTTTTCTAAAAGTCGAACATGGCTGCTCATAGCATGTATATCATGTATGTAGCCTTTTTGAAAATAGGGAACACCTGCAGTGTCCCCTATTTTCACCATCATTATTTTTTAACTTGGCTCATGACTTCGTCTGCGAAGTTTTCTTCACGTTTTTCCATACCTTCGCCGACTTCGAAACGATCGAAGTTCGTGATCTGGCCGCCTGTGGAAGCAACATACTGCTTCACTTTCTGGTCCGGATCTTTAACAAAGCTCTGGTCAAGCAGGCAGATTTCTTCGAAGAACTTGTTCAAACGGCCTTCCACCATTTTTTCAACGATGTTTTCAGGCTTGCCTTCGTTCAAGGCCTGTGTTTTAAGAAGTTCACGCTCTTTCTCTGCTTCCTCCTGAGGAATTTCATCACGGGAAACATAACGAGGGTTAACAGCAGCTACGTGCATAGCAACGTCCTTAGCAGCAGCTTCATCTGTAGAACCTTCAAGAACAGTCAATACGCCGATGCTGCCGCCCATGTGGATGTAGGCACCAAATGCGTCGTTGTCTGTTTTCTCTTTGATAGAGAAACGGCGGAGGGAGATTTTCTCTCCGATTTTCGCTACGCGCTCTGTAATGTATGTGCTTAGTGTTTCGCCTTCTCCATGAAGCTTCTGTTCAAGAGCTTCTTCTACAGAGGCAGGTTTCTGGGAAACAAGGTGCTGCCCAAGATCTTTAAGAAGTTCCTTGAACTGGTCGTTTTTCGTAACGAAGTCTGTTTCACAGTTTACTTCGAAAAGAACAGCCGTGTTTCCGGAGACTTCAATTGCTGCAGAACCTTCTGCTGCGATACGGTCTGCTTTCTTAGCCGCTTTGGAAATCCCTTTCTCACGAAGCCATTCGATCGCTTTATCCATGTCACCATCAGTTTCAGTCAGTGCTTTCTTACAATCCATCATTCCAGCACCTGTTTTTTCACGTAGTTCTTTTACCATCTTAGCATTTACAGCCATTGTGAAAGCCTCCTTTTTAATGTACAAGGTTAAACAGTCCGGCCTTGTACCGGAACTGGTTGAATAAAAGGAATTCTTGAAAAAAGGTGATAAAGGTATACCCCCTTATCACCTTTAGACCCTTCTTACTCCTGAGCAGCTTCTACAGCAGCTTCAGTTTCTTCAGTTGTTTCTGTTTCTTCCCCCTGCTTCGCTTCAAGGACAGCGTCAGCCATCTTGGAAGTAAGCAGTTTGACAGCACGGATTGCGTCATCGTTTGCAGGGATGACATAATCGATTTCGTCAGGGTCACAGTTCGTATCAACGATACCTACAACTGGGATATTCAATTTATGAGCTTCAGCAATCGCGATGCGCTCTTTACGAGGATCGATGACGAACATTGCATCAGGAAGACTCTTCATTTCTTTAATACCGCCAAGGAATTTAACAAGACGATCTTTTTCTTTAAGCATGTCAACGACTTCTTTTTTAGGAAGTACATCGAAAGTACCGTCTTCTTCCATACGCTCGATATCTTTCAAACGGTTAATACGTTTGCGGATGGTTTCAAAGTTTGTAAGGGTACCGCCCAACCAGCGTTGGTTGATGTAGTACATACCACAGCGGGTAGCTTCATCACGTACAGTATCCTGTGCTTGTTTTTTCGTACCTACGAAAAGAACGTTACCGCCGTCAGCAGCGACCTCTTTCACATAGTTGAATGCTTCATCAACCTTCTTCACGGTTTTCTGAAGGTCAATGATATAAATGCCGTTACGCTCCGTGAAGATGTATTTCTTCATCTTCGGGTTCCAGCGGCGTGTTTGGTGTCCAAAGTGAACACCAGCTTCTAGAAGCTGTTTCATAGAAATTACAGACATGTTTGTTCCTCCTGTTTTGGTTTTTTTAGTATCCTCCGCCCTTTTCATTTCCTTCCTGTGAACTCCGTATCGGAGCAACCTCACAAGCAGATCCAAAGGCGTGTGTATTGACACCGTCAGTAAATATACCATAAAGGTATGGATGGTTCAAGTTTTTTCAGTATTTTTACTGATTAAACTTATACATCAGTTCCACCTCTGTTTTACCTCTGTTCAATGCCTTCGCTGTTTCTTCCACAGACCACCCATCCTTCTTCATATTCATGACCATAGAATGAATGGAGGGCTGCTCCACTCCTGCTCCTTCATCCGGGAGGGGAGGCTCGTACACGCCGGCCTTCGTTTCATTTACAGGGCTCATGGTCCCTTCCATTGAACCGGTGCCTGAAGATGCCCATGCTTCCATCCGTCTGTTTTCCTCCTTGATTTCATACAGGTAAGAGGAAAATAAGTCTTCGATCTCCGCAGCGACCTTTTCCTGTCGAAGCTCCAGTTCTTCTGTCCGGCGGATTTTTTTCATCATTATCATAAGGCCGAATAATATTAATCCGTCAATGAGAAAACTGATCACTAATAAAAATGATGTCAAGGAGAGTCACATCCTTTCTTTCTCATCCTCTGCCCAGCTACATCACATTCTGGAGGGACTGCTTTAGTTTATAAATCGCCTTGGCATGGATCTGTGAAATCCGGGACGTCGTTAAATTCAAAACGTGGCCGATTTCCGTAAGCGTGAGCTCTTCTTTATAGAAAAGACTGATCACCAGCTTCTCTTTTTCCTTCAGCTGGTCAATCTGCTCCGCCAGTTCCTTATAGTTTTCCTGTTTGATGAGCGAGGAATCCGGAGAACCGGTTTCCTCATCGGGAATCGAGTATCCGATGCCTTCCTTATGATCTTCGCCCCCGTCTTTCGGTTTCTCTTCCATAGAAAGGACATTGGCAAACAAGGAGTCCTTGACAGCCGCTTCTACTTCCTGGGCGGATATTCCGACGGCTTCTGCCACTTCTTTGGACGTGACTGGACGCTGCAGCTTCTGCTCAAGCTCCTCTGTCACCTGTTCAATCTTTTTAGTCCGATCCCTCACCGAACGCGGCAGCCAGTCTTCCTTCCTCAAACCATCAATAATCGAACCGCGGATGCGGAAGGAAGCGTACGTATCGAATTTCAAGTCCCGGGACCGGTCAAACTTTTTCAAAGCATCATATAGACCAAGCATTCCGAGACTTCTTACATCGTCTTTGCTCACATTTTTCGGTAAATGTGCTGTAATCCGATGGACGTGATAATTTACCAGATAATCGTAAAGCTGGACAAGCTGGTTGGCCGCCTCACCGTCTCTTTCGTTCGTCCATAAATTCCACCATTGTTGTTCCTGAGGAGATAAACCACCTGCCATTTTCATCCTCCCCGCATTTTTTCATTTTTTCAATTTTTCATAGACCCGCACGCGCCCTCTCATAATAGAAGCTCACCGACGCCGGCCTTTTTTATGTTCATTTCACTGGTTTCCACATTAAACAGGATGGATCTTCCGGTCCGTCCCCCTGTATCCTCCGCAATGATCGGGATAAAGTGATCCGCAAGGCGGCTTTTCACCGCACTCACATTCCGCTCTCCTATACGAATCCTTGAACTCTGATCTTTCACCGAAAACATATGAGCCCCTCCCGCGATCTTCGCTTTTAAGCTCCCGGGTCTGCACCCTTTGTTGATGAGAGAATCAACAAGAGCATCAACAGCCGTATCTGCATACTTCCACCGGTTAACACGACCATGGAGAGCCGTTTGTGCCTCCGGCAGCATGATATGGATCATGCCGGCCATGCCGTTCCCGTTGTACAGTACCACTCCAACACAGGATCCAAGTCCAGTTGTGGTGAGTAAGGCATCCGTTCCTGCAGCAGCCATTTGGCCAATCCCGATTCTTATACGCTTCTTTTGGTCGTGTATCACCCGGGATTGTCCGGAAATGGTCCAGGAATTATCCATACATCTTTTCCAATTCCAACACGTCTTCTTTGTCCAGCACTTTCTCCAGATTCAAAAGGATAAATAACCGGTCCTCCATTTTCGCCACGCCTTGAATATAAGCGGCTTCCACAGTACCGACAACTTCAGGAGGCGGCTCGACCAGATCGTCTTCGAGGTCGAGAACATCGTTGGCAGCATCCACCACCAAACCAACGTTCATATCTTCGATTGAGACCGTAATGATCCTCGTCTGTTCGGTTTCCGGAGCCGGTTCAAAGCCGAACCTCTCCCGCAGATCGATCACAGGAGTGACGACCCCTCTTAAGTTGATGACTCCCTTTACAAAAGGCCTGGCTCCCGGTACCCGGGTGATCGGCACCATTCTTTCAATCGACCCCACCGTTTGGACAGGGAGGGTATATTCCTCGTCCTGGATTTGAAAAACGATGACTTTCTGCGCGTGCCCTTTATATTCTGTCATGAAAACCCCTCCTTTTATTTGATTAACGCATTGCTGTCCAGGATTAATGCCACCTGACCATCACCCAGAATCGTGGCGCCTGATATAGCAAACGCTCCGGATAGATAGTCACCGAGAGACTTCAAAACTACTTCCTGCTGTCCAATAAATGAATGGACGACAAGAGCTGCCATTTTGTCACCTTTGCGGACGATGACAACAGAATATTCATCATCTTCTTCCCGCTCCACAGGCACCTGCAGAAGTTCTGTCAAGTAGACAAGAGGAATGACCCTGCCGCGGAAATCCATCACCCTTTTGTTATGGGCGTGCAGCAGATCTTTTTTCTTCACAATAGCGGTCTCTATAATAGAAGAAAGCGGAACGGCATATTTCTCTTTCTGCACCTCGACCAACATGACAGAGATGATGGAAAGTGTCAGAGGGAGCTGGATGGAAAACCGGCTGCCTTCTCCAAACTCCGATTCGATTGTTATAGCCCCGCCAAGGGATTCGATGGTGTTCCTGACAACATCCAGGCCGACACCCCTCCCTGAAATATCCGAAATCTGGTCAGCCGTGGAAAATCCACTTTCCATAATCAAATCAAACACTTGGGAATCAGACATTGCTTCGGCCTGCTCTTTTGTAACGACCTGATTTTTGACGGCTTTCTCGACCACTTTCGTACGGTTGATCCCTGCTCCGTCATCCTTGATTTCGATGAAAACATGATTGCCACTGTGATAAGCCTTTAATTCAATTTTTCCTGCCGCAGGTTTCCCTTTGGCTTCACGCTCGTCAGGACTCTCAATGCCGTGATCCACCGCATTCCTGATTAAATGGACGAGGGGATCTCCGATCTCATCGATAACGGTGCGGTCCAATTCTGTGTCCGCACCCGTTATGGTTAATTCCAGACGTTTATGTAAATCCTTTGAAAGCTGGCGGATCATACGCGGGAATCGGTTAAACACCTGGTCTACCGGGACCATACGCATGTTCAAAATGATGCTCTGCAGATCGCTGGATATTCTCGTCATATGCTCCACCGTTTCCTGAAGCTCCGGATGGGCAAGATCTGCAGAAATTTGTTCCAAGCGTCCCCGGTCAATCACAAGTTCTTCAAACAAGTTCATAAGAGCATCCAAACGGTCAATGTTCACCCGGATCGTACGCCCGCTGGAGGATGGTTTACCCGCTTCTTTCGCTGCCTTGCTGTTTGTTTCTGGTTCAGGCTGAACCGGGATTTGTTCCATCGCCTGTGTTTCCTCTTTCTTATACAGCTCTACAGAAACGTGCTCCACCTCTGACACCTTTTCAATTTTTGCCTGGATGTCATCTTCTGACCCCTCTGTAATGAAAAGGACGGTAAAGCTGTGCTCAAATTCTTCATTTTCGAGTTTTTCAACAGAAGGAGAGGCAGCGACGACCTCTCCCGCTTGTTCAAGAACTTCAAAAATCATATACACTCTCGCAGCTTTTAACAGGCAGTCGTCCCGGAGGTGTATGTGAATCTTCAGCGCCTTATTCCCGGACTCTTCTGCCATATGGATCACGTTCTTTGTAAATGCATCGATCTGGAGCTCTGTTTCCTGCATTACACCGATGGGATTTTGACTTTTTAACAGCTGCTCTCCACCTTTTTCAACCGCCTCAAGTCTTCGGACTACGTTTTCTACATTCCGCTCTCCAGTCCCGCCATCAGCAATATCAAGGACCATTGCTTCCAGGTCGTCGACCGCATCAAAGACGGTGTCCAGCACCCCTTCATTCACTTGAAGCTGTTCATTGCGGACCGCATCCAGCACATTCTCCATGTTGTGGGTCAGGTCCGACAAATCCTGGTATCCCATTGTCGCCGCCATTCCTTTCAAGGTATGGGCTGAACGGAAAATCTCATGGACGACAGCAGTATCCAGCGGGTTCTTTTCTAAAACAAGCAGATGATCATTGATGGCTTGGAGATGTTCTTTACTTTCATCAATAAAGACTTCTAAATACTGATTCATTTCCATTTCTTTACCCCTTCTCCAACGCCTGCACGATTGCGGCGCTTATATTCGAGACATCTGTCACTTCATCAGCCAGTCCTGACTTAACGACCGCTTTCGGCATCCCGTAGACGACACAGGATTGTTCAGATTCTGCAATGGTGTAGGTCGGACAACTGCTTCGAAGCTTGATCATGCCTTCCAGTCCATCCGTGCCCATTCCGGTCATCACAACCGCTGTAACCATCCATCCTTGTACAGCAGCAAGGGACTGAAACAATGTATTGACGGACGGCCGATGTCCATTCACAGGTGCCTGTCCATTTAATTCAAGGAAAAGCCCTTCCCCTTTCTGAACAACCGTCATATGCGTTCCTCCCGGAGCAATATAAGCGACACCGTTTTTCAACTCTTCTTCATGCTTTCCCTCTTTGACAGTAAGGGAAGAAAGCTTATCCAGCCGATCAGCCAGGGTCTTAGTAAATCCCGGCGGCATATGCTGGACGACCAAAAGCGGCGCCGGCAGTTGTTCCGGAAGGGCGGCGAGAACCTTTTGAAGAGCTCGCGGTCCTCCCGTAGAGGTGCCGATCGCTACGACCCGTTTCTTCTTCCCTTTTTGGAACGAAACAGGGGGAGGATTTTCAACAGGATGGCTCCAAGGCAATGTTCCCACCCTTGCTTCCGCCGCGCCTTTCACTTTCCTTATTACTTCAGCTTCTACTTTTTCCATATCAAGAGATATCGCGCCCGAAGGTTTTGGTATGAAATCCACGGCGCCAAGTTCCATCGCCTTCAACGTGCTCTCAGCCCCGTCTTTAGTAAGACTGGACACCATGAGGACTGGCAGCGGTGTTTCCTTCATGATCCACTCCAGAGTGGACAGACCATCCATGACGGGCATCTCCACATCCATCGTAATCACATCGGGTTGAACCTGCTTCAGTTTTTGAAGACAATCCTGTCCATTCCTGGCAGCACCCACAACCTTGATACGCTGATCCCGCTGGAGCATATCGCTCAGCACCCGCCTCATAAAGGCTGAGTCATCGACGACCAGTACTTTGATTTCTTTCACTGCGCTTCCCCCTTCCTTACGAGCCGTTTTAATTTTTCCAAGAATCCCGGTTCTTCCAAATGGATGCTGGATGATGTCCGGTTTAAAAACCGTCCGGTGATTTGATGCACGGCCCGGCTCGCTTTTGCTGAAGGGGCATGGATCAGAAAAGGGACCTGGTTCAAAACGGCTTCAAGAACCTGCCGATCTTCAAGAACGACACCTAGTTGATGCACGTCAACATGTAAGAATCTATGCGCAGCCTCCTGAAGACGTGCCAACGTGCGTTCCCCCGATGGTCTGGTCTGCGCCCGGTTGACGATAAACGAGAATGGAAGTACGGGGTTTTTATGAACCAGCTGCTTCATCAGGGCATAAGCGTCGGTAATCGACGTAGGCTCCGGCGTTGTCACAATAATGACTTCATGAGCGGAAAGCAGCCATGAACGGCTGCTTTCCGTAATCCCCGCTCCCATATCAAGAAGGATGACATCATATATTTTCGAGACGTCTTCAAGCTGCTCGTCCAAAAATTCGTAGTCCACTGCATTCATATTGAACAACTCTGTCAAACCAGACCCGCCTGCAGCATAATCAAGCCCGCCCGGTCCGTGTTGTATAATTTCCTGAAACGTCAGCCGGTTCCGTATAAGATCAGGAAGACTACAAGCCGATGTTCGTCCTAAAAGAATATCCACATTCCCCATCCCGACATCCATGTCCAGCACCAACACTTTTCTTCCTGAGCGGCACAGGGATAACCCCATATTTATCGTGATGTTCGATTTCCCGACCCCTCCCTTTCCACTGGCAACGGCTACCACCCGCGCAGGGGGACTGGATTCACGGGAAATCATGCGTGTCCGAAGAAGTTCAGCCTGATCCTTCATCGGTATACCCCTCCATAAGCTGGACAGCTATATGTTCGGGAGACATGCTTTGGATATCGTCGGGCACGTCCTGTCCATTTGTGATATAAGCTGCCCCCCGTTTGTTCTTCAAAATCAAATTGACAGCATCCGCCAGCGTTGATGTTTCGTCTTCTTTTGTAAAAATAATCTTCTCCACAGGTAAGAAAGAAAAATTATTAAAAACCGCCTGCATATCCGCATATTTACTCGTTAAGGATAAGACAAGGAAATGGTCCGCCTGCTCTTCGAAATCAATCACGTTCTGGAGCTCTTCTATAAATGCACGATTCCGATAGTTCCGCCCTGCGGTATCAATGAGAACAAGATCAACATCCGCCAGCTTTTCCTTCGCCTGCCTGTAATCCTCTATGTTATAAGCCACCTCAACCGGGGCATTAAGAATTCCGGCATAGGTCTTCAACTGCTCCACTGCACCAATTCTGTACGTATCGGTTGTAATGAAACCAACCCTCCACCCCTTATTCAACACCGCATCTCCGGCGAGCTTGGCCAGGGTAGTCGTCTTTCCGACCCCTGTCGGTCCGAATAAGTGGATGTACCGTTTCTGAAACGTATGCCCGGACGGAATCTGCCGGAGCATGTCCGTCAGTTCCTCTACCGCCATTCTTTTGACCTCACCACGTTTGTCCGGGGGTTCATACTTTTCCAGTATGGAAGATACAAGGGTTTGAACGTATGGCTTTTGAAGCCCCTGTCCTGATAAATACCGTTCCAACTCCTGCATCAACGGGGACAAAGCCGAATTCCCTGTCGACCTATCTTGAATGATGGCTTTCAACTGAGTTATTTCATCCAGAATCTTCTGGTTTTCTCCATTGTTCCCCTTATCCAGAAGTGGTTCAGAGGGCATGGCTTTCTTTCGTTCAACAGGAACTTCCGGGTCCATACCTGCGACCACTTCTGTCATTTCTTTTTTAAACAACCCGAGAAAGCCTCCACTTTTTATTACTTTTGAGCTTAAGATTACGGCTTCTGTCCCAAATTCACTTCTCACTTTTTTCATAACTTCCGGCATCGATACTCCGTGAAACTTTTTTATTCTCACGATACATTCACCACCCCGACACTCTGGACTTCGGCACTTGGATCTAATTCGTTATACGAAAGCACGACGACCTGGGGCAGTGCCCGGTCCAGCAGCTGCTTCATGTACATTCGCACGGCCGGCGAACAAAGGACGACCGCCGTCTCCTCCTGAAGGGTGACCCGTTCGACCTGTTCAGCTACAGAGCGTAACACCGCCTGTTGTTTTTCAGGATCAAGGGCAAGATAGCTGCCATGCTCCGTCTGCTTAATATGGTCTGCAACAAGTTTCTCCACTTGACCGGAGACGGTAATCACTTTCATCTGATCATTCCCACCCTTAAACTGACTCGTAATCTGTGCGGACAGAGACTGGCGCACGTACTCACCTAACAGTTCTGTATCATTGGTCATCTTTGCAAAATCGGCCAGTGTTTCAAAAATGACCGGCAGATTTTTAATCGAGATGTTTTCACGCAGCAGTTTGGCCAGCACTTTTTGAACATCTCCGACACTGAGTGGATCAGGGGTGACTTCCTGAACCAATATTGGATAGGAGGTCTTCAAATGATCGATCAGCTGCTGGGTTTCCTGACGGCCAAGGAGGGCGTGGGCATGACGCTTAATCACTTCCGTTATGTGAGTCGAAACGACAGATGGAGGATCGACAACCGTGTATCCTGACAATTCCGCCTCATCTTTCATATCTTCTGTGATCCACTTTGCCGGGAGTCCAAACGCAGGTTCCACAGTATCCATGCCCTCGACTCCGTCATCCTCATCACCCGGGGTCATGGCCAGATAATGATCCAGCAGAAGCTCTCCACCTGCTACCTGGTTTCCTTTGATTTTCAACCGGTATTCGTTCGGACTGAGCTGAATGTTATCACGGATACGCACAACAGGAATGACAAGGCCGAGTTCTATGGCGAGCTGCCGCCGGATCATAACAATCCGATCGAGCAGATCTCCCCCCTGGCTCGTATCGGCGATGGGGATTAAGGCATAACCGAACTCAAATTCAATCGGATCCATACTAATAAGATCAACCACATTCTCCGGCGACCGCATTTGATCCCCTTCTGCTTCATCGGTTTCCTCCGGTTCTTCAATGTCCTGCTTTTCAGACTGCCTGGAAAGGCGGTACCCTCCAAACGCCAGCACTCCGGCGATCAGGCTCGTTAAGAAAATGGGAATCGGGGTCAGGCCGAGAAGGAAGATGGAGGCGGCTGCAATATAAAGAAGCTTTGGATAGCGGAGCAGCTGACTGGTCACATCAGAACTCAAATTCCCTTCTGAGGCGACCCTTGTGACTACAATTCCGGTTGCGGTCGATATGAGCAGAGCCGGAATCTGACTGACGAGTCCATCACCAACGGTCAGACGCATATATGTATCAATAGCTTCATTAAAAGACATGCCCATCTGGACCATGCCGATAATCAATCCAAAAATGATGTTGATGATCACGATAATAATTCCGGCGATAGCGTCTCCTTTTACGAACTTACTGGCTCCGTCCATGGCTCCGTAAAAATCGGCCTCATTTTCAATTTTTCCGCGTCGTTCCTTAGCCTGATGTTCATTGATCATGCCTGCGTTCAAGTCGGCATCAATACTCATCTGTTTTCCTGGCATCGCATCAAGAGTGAAGCGAGCAGCTACTTCGGACACACGTTCCGCCCCTTTGGTAATAACTAAAAATTGTATGATAACAAGGATGATGAATACAACGAAACCTACGAGAGGATTACCACCAATCACAAAAGTTCCGAAGGTTTCTACAACACCACCGGCTTCCGCCTCAGAAAGAATCGAACGCGTCGTGGACACGTTCAAACCAAGACGGAATAACGTAAGCAGCAGCAAAAGGGTCGGAAAGACGGCAAACTGGAGCGCCTCATCCATATTCATGGATACTAAAATAACGATAAGAGCGAGCGTGATATTAATAAGAATAAAAAAGCTGAGGAGCCACCCAGGTAAAGGTATAACAAGCATAATGATGATCAATATTACACCTAACAGGACGGATAAATCTCTTGGTGACATAAGGGCACTCCTTTCTTAAATCTTTTCCTGCAGCCGGTAGACGTAGGCGAGTATTTCCGCCACCGCTTTAAAAAACTCTTCATCAATCGGCTTGTCTATTTCACATTTGGCATAAAGCGATCTGGCCAGCGGTCTGTTTTCCACGGTTACAATGTCGTGCGCCCTGGCAATATCCTTAATTTTAAGGGCGAGAAAATCCACGCCCTTGGCTACAACGATCGGAGCGTCGGATTTCTGGTCATCATATTTCACCGCAACAGCGTAATGGGTCGGGTTGGTGATGACGACATCGGCCTGCGGCACTTCACTCATCATCCTCGATGCTGACATCTGGCGCTGCTTTTCTTTGATTTTCGCTTTGATCTGAGGGTCACCCTCTATGTTTTTATACTCATCCTTTATGTCTTTTTTGGACATTCGGATGTTCTTCTCGTGATCATAACGCTGGTATGTATAATCGAGAACAGATAAGACCAGCAGGGCCAGAGCGGAAGCGATTCCCATGATGACAGTAATCGTCCCGAAGAAAGACACAGCATCTTCCACCGATTTCTGCGACATCATCATCATCTGATCTTTGTTCACCCAAATGATAGAGAAGGTGATCACACCGACGACGCTGATTTTCAGCAGAGACTTCAACAATTCCACAAGGGCCCGTGCAGAAAAAATCCGCTTGGCTCCTTTAATCGGATCGATTTTTTTCAAATCCGCCTTCAAAGGCTCCCCTGTGAACATGACTCCTACTTGAAGAAGATTGGAAGCGATCCCTGCAACGACTGCAATACCCATGAGCGGGGCTGTCACCTTCGCTGTTTCCATCGTCATTTCAACAAAAATGGTATGGGTCTGCTCCTGTGTTAAGTCCTGGTGCACATAATAAGTGAAAGCATGGCGGTACATTTGTAATACCGCGTCCCTCATATATCCGCCTAGGAGGAAAAGACCGCCGAACATAAACAACAGCAGGATCCCTGTGTTTACATCCTGACTTTTAGGTACCTGGCCTTTTTTTCTCGTATCCTGCCTCTTTTTTGGTGTTGCTTTTTCCGTCTTTTCATCGGCTGCGAAATATTGCAGATCCAATTTCATCCATGCCATTGTTCATCAGCCTCCAAGTACATCCATAAATCCCCTCATGGTTTCAAGCATCGTTTCGAACAGTATTTGAATCAAATAGACATAAAAGCTCATTGCAATAACGAGA
The DNA here is from genome assembly GCF_056158365.1 of Halobacillus sp. AWH4_228. Lineage (NCBI taxonomy): Bacteria > Bacillati > Bacillota > Bacilli > Caryophanales > Bacillaceae > Halobacillus > Halobacillus sp. AWH4_228. The sequence goes on from NZ_JBSWTE010000001.1 coordinate 2,219,442, forward strand.
ACAGACAGCGCAACAAAAATTTTCAAAGGCAGCCCCACAACAAACACGTTCAACTGTGGGACGGTCCTGGCGACGATTCCAAGGGCGATGTCAACGAGGAACAGACACCCAACGATAGGTACCGCCATTAAAAAAGCAATCATAAACATCTTATTGAACGACTGTAGGACAAACATGATCCAGGCTTCTTCTTTCATCGGAAGGAATTGCTCAAGGCCGATGAATTGATAGCTGTAAAAAATTCCATCAATCATCAAATGATGGCCGTCGACGACTAAAATGAACAGCAATGTAATGATATACATATACTGGCCCACCAAAGGACTTTGAGCCCCTGTTTGAGGGTCAATCACATTGGCGACGGCAAAGCCCATTTGAAAATCGATGAACCCTCCAGCGATTTGGATGGCGCCCAGAATAATGTAAGCCAAAAGGCCGACCCCGAGTCCAACGGCCGCCTCCTTTAAAAGCAGAAGAAAATAGGTCCCGTCCACCGTCAGTTCAGGAACGGGAAGGGTGAAAACCATCAAGGCGGCTAAAAAAAAGCTGAACCCTATTTTATGAGTGACCGGTACTGTCCGATAAGAAAACAAAGGCAGGGATGCGAAAAAAGCGGCCACCCGGACGAAGACCAGCAGAAATGCCGGCAGATTCACGAGCGAAATTGATTCGATCATAGTCAGCCCACCAGCATATTCAAGTTACTAAAGATTTCCGCTGTGAATTCAACCATATTGGTAAGCATCCAAGGCCCAAAGACGATCAGTCCAATTAAAACGGCGACGATTTTCGGGATAAAGGCAAGCGTCTGTTCCTGAATCTGCGTTGTAGCTTGGAATATACTCACGACCAGTCCTACCGTTAAGGCAAGAATCAAAAGGGGCCCCGAAATCAGCAGCACCGTATAAATGCCTTCCTTGGCAAATGAGATAACCATATTGCTATTCATCGTGGTTCCTCCTTAAAAGCCTTCCAGCAATGATTTCGTTATTAAGAACCAGCCGTCCACAAGGACAAACAGCAGAATCTTAAACGGCAGGGAAATCATGACGGGTGGAAGCATCATCATTCCCATCGACATCAACACGCTGGCGACAGCCATATCAATGACTAAAAATGGGACAAAAATCATGAACCCCATTTGAAAAGCGGTTTTCAGTTCACTGATGGCAAAAGCAGGCACCAGTGTAGTAAGCGGGACTTCCTGGATAGAAGAAGGGGCTTCCAGACCTGAATAATTCATAAATAAGGCCAGATCCTTCTGTCTGGTGTGTTTGCCCATGAACTCCTTCATCGGAGCACTCGCTTCATCATACGCTTCATCTAAGGTGATTTCCTCATTAAACAATGGGGTTAACGCCTGCTCGTTGACTTCCTCAAACGTAGGAGCCATGATGAAGAACGTCAGAAACAAAGCGATTCCTATCAACACCTGGTTGGGAGGCATCTGCTGAGTAGCCAGCGATGTCCGGACAAAGGATAAAACGATAAGGATCCTTGTAAAACTGGTCATTAAGATCAACAGACCCGGGGCCAGTGATAAAACCGTCAACAACAGCAGCAGTTTGACAGAGGTAGCGATGTTTTCAGGATCTGAGCTTGTAAAGATATCTACAAATTCATTCATGATCCTGCCCCCCTTTCGTTCTCTCCGCTGCTTTTTTCTGTTTCTGTTTCATATCGTTCAGCTGGGTTTCAAAAAGCTGTTGGAATTGGAACGTCGAGGTATCCTTTTTCGGCTCTTGATGACCGGGAATTTTACGCAGCAGGTTCTGCACGGAAGCATTTGGAATGGAAGGGCCCTGGTCCTTTTTCTGAAAAGAGGCCTTCGTATCCTGATCCGTTATTTCCGTGATCAACTCCACCGTATCGCCTACACCTAATAAAAACACCTGCTCTCCTACTCTTACCGCCTGTATGGAACGATTAGGCCCGAGACTCATCCCTCCCAGGTTCTCCATAGTTCTTGATTGGTTCACCCACTGGTTTTTACGGTTGAACAATTTCAGCAATCCATAAATCAAGGCCACGACGAAAACCAAGGCCAGTCCGAGCTTCATGAAGTTCCACAAAAGCGAAGGTTGATCCTGTGCTGCTTCAGCCGGCTCAGATGCATCCATATCCGCATCTGCACCAGGGCAGCCCTCGAGTTCCGGATTTGATAAACATTCGTTCACAGAGGGCTGGGCCATCGTTTGCAAAGGCAAAAACGTCAGCAGGAGGACCGTAAACATCAACATTGCTGATACTCTTGGTGCAGAAAACATCATATTCCCCGCTTCAGCTTAACGCTTTCTGAATCGCTTCAATCACACGGTCGGCCTGGAAAGGCTTCACAATAAAGTCCTTGGCACCGGCCTGGATTGCGTCCACAACCATCGCCTGCTGCCCCATAGCTGAACACATAATGACTTTTGCGTCTGGATGAACCGCCTTAATTTCCTTCAAGGCCGTAATCCCATCCATTTCCGGCATGGTGATATCCATCGTGACAAGGTCCGGTTTTTCTTCTTTGTAAAGCTCTACCGCTTTCTGTCCATCTTCTGCTTCCCCGGCAATTTCATATCCGTTTTTTGTTAAAATGTCCTTCACCATCATACGCATGAACGCTGCATCATCTACAATCAGTATTCTTTCTCCCATTTCTCTTCCTCCTGTCATTTCGTTCCTGTATTAACGTAATTTTGTCAGCCGGTCCTTTGGACTTAAAATGTCAGTCACCCGCACACCGAAATTTTCATCAATAACGACGACTTCCCCTTTAGCCATCAACTTTTCATTTACATGAATATCAACAGGCTCACCGGCGAGTTTATCCAATTCCACGACAGACCCGGCAGACAATTCAAGAATGTCCTTCACCGTCCGTTTCGTCCTTCCGAGTTCCACCGTGACTTTTAACGGAATGTCCATCAGCATATCAAGGTTTTTATGAGCGGTTCCTGTCATGGATGGAGACTGCTCGAACTGTTGGAATTGTGCATGCTGCACATCTGCATCCTGAGCACTTCGGCCTGCAGGCCCCCCCACATACTGCGGATCAGCCGGATGCTCTTCGTATTCTGTAACTTCACGCTCCGGTGACGTCTGTGGTTCTTCAGGTGAAGCAGGACCGGTCTGTTCCAGCACTTGTTTTTCATCTGAAATGTTTTTGCTTGGTTGTGAGCCTTCCGGATCGAGAAGCTGCTCTACCAGGTCTTTCGCAAAATTCAGCGGGATCAACTGCATGATTTTTGAGTCGATCAATGTTCCTACTTTGAGTTGAAAAGCTACATTGACCAAGGTTTCCTCCTCAGGGATCATATCCTCCCCTGATTGTTCCTCCAAGTCCAGCACATTGATCGATGGTGGTGAAATATCCACTTTCTTATTAAAGATGGTGGACATACTGGTCGCTGCAGACCCCATCATCTGATTCATAGCTTCCTGAACGGCGCTTAATGCGATTTCATTCAAGTTTTCATCCGGGTTCAGACCATCCCCCCCGAGCATCAAATCAGCGATGATGGCTGCATCCTTCGTCTTCATAACAAACACATTTTCTCCTGTGAATCCGTCTGTATAAGTCACTCCGACGGCGACATGGGGTTTGGGAAATTCGTCCGCCAGATCCTTCCGGTACACGACAGCGATTTCCGGCGTGGTGATCTCTACTTTTTGATTGAGCAGAGAAGACAGCGCAGTTGCGGAGCTTCCAAACGATATATTTCCAATCTCGCCGAGCGCATCTTCCTCAAGAATGGCCAGATGCGACTCTTTGGCAGACAGATCTGAAGCTTTATCGTCTCCTGCGTCAGCCCCGCCATTCAATAACGCATCAATTTCGTCCTGGGATAACATGTCATCACTCATCTTCCCCGCCTCCTTTTGTAAATTCGTCTAATATTTGAACAGCCATTTTACTTTTCACCTGTCCAGGCTGAATGTAAAATTTCGGTTCATCATCCACTTTCATAATCATCGGATGTTCGATGGATTGGTCGAGACGGATGACATCATTTTCATCAAGGTTCAAAAACTGCTCAATACTCATATCCGCCTCGCCAAGGACAGCAAGCATATCAAGCTCTGCTCCCTGTATCGTCCGGCTGATCGCTTCATAGTCCTCCGGATTTCTTTCTTTGGACTGTTCTTTCTGCATCCAGTAATGGACGGAGAGCTTCGGAATGATCGGCTCTAATACAACGTGTGGAATACAGACGTTGATCATGCCGCTCGTTTCTCCGATCGTCGTGTTCAATGAAACGACGATAACAGTTTCATTGGGAGAAACCATCTGAAGGAATTGAGGGTTTACCTCGAAATCCTCAAGCATAGGGTCGATGTCCACAATCGATCCCCATGCCTCCTGATAATTTTCAAGCGCTCGTTCGAACAAGTGGGACATAATCGTCGTTTCGATCTCGGTCAGATTATCCACCTTGTTCACACTGCTCCCACGGCCTCCGAGGACGCGGTCCAGCATGGCGTAGGCGACATTGGGGTTGGCTTCGAGCAGAATGCGCCCTTCCAGTGGAGGGACGCTGAAAATATTCAAAATGGTCATGGCCGGGATCGACCGGATAAATTCTTCATAAGGAAGCTGGTCCACGGACGCTACCTGTATGTCTACATACGTGCGTAACTGCGCAGAAAAGTAAGTCGTCAGCAGCCTGGAGAAATTCTCGTGAATTCTAGACAGGCTTCGGACCTGATCCTTGGAAAATCTCAAGGCCCGCTTAAAATCATACACTCTGACTTTCTTTTCTTTTTCTTCTTTCTTTAATTCCTCGGCGTCCATCTCTCCTGAAGACAGTGCAGATAGAAGGGAATCTATTTCATTTTGTGAGAGAACCTCTTCCGCCAAATTTTCTCCCCCTTCCTTCGATTATTGAAGGACTTTGTTTACGGTATAAACGTCCGTGACTTTACCTTCTGTAAGAAGCTCATTCATCTTTAATTTCATCTTTTCCTCTAAATCAGAAATGCCAGATTGAAAGCTTTCCGACTTCATCACAGATAATTCCTTAATCAATGTATTGCTGATTTGGAAATCTCTCTTTTCCAGTTCCTTTTTCGTAGCTGTGCTGTCTGTGACGACTTGAAAGCTGATCCTCACATAGCTTCCATCTTTCAAGTCCGTGGTGATCTCCTCTGTTACAAAAGAGGCCTCCCGGATATCATCAATGCTGCGTTCTCCGGATCCTTCTTCTCCGCCATTGACGTTCAGGACGAAAACAAGCGCTACAACACCGAGAATCGTTAAGGTGCTTAACGTGATGATCATTCCTTTGAAAATGTTCATCTTTTTACTCACCTGCCTTATCTGCAGCCTGGGTCAGGCCTATGCTGCGAAAATAGTCCGTTACCTTCAGAGCCACTTCTTCCTCTGATTCCAACACGAGAAATGTACGCCCGCGGGCAGTGGTAATGGTCGTATCCGGATTAGACTGGACCTGTTCTATGTAAATCGCATTATAGGTGAAAGATTGCCCGTTTAACTTTGTCAATGTAATCATAGAAAGGAGGAGGGTCGGCACCCTCCGTCTCTCCTTATCGCTTCAGATTGACTAGTTCCTGCAGAATCTCATCAGAAGTGGTGATGATTTTCGTATTGGCCTGGAATCCACGCTGGGATGTAATCATTTCAGTGAACTGATCGGCAAGGTCGACATTGGACATTTCAAGCGCCCCTGCAATCATGCCGCCTGTCCCATTCTGACCGGCAACGGATAGATCAGACACGTCATTCAACTCATCGTCATTTGCATTACTGCTTATAAAACCAGAGTTGGGCGTGGCACGATATTCATTTCCGCCGACTTTCTCAAGACCGCCGGGATTGGAAAATTTGGCGAGCATAATTTGACCCGCCTGCTGAACGTTATTATTAGCGTCAATGTAGTTGACAGTTCCATCCGTCTGGACACTGAAGCTCTGTGCGTCATCAGGAATAGTAATCGCACCCTCGTTACCAATGACATACTTCCCACTGTTATTGACGAGTGAGCCATCATCATCCAAGTAAAAGTTCCCGGCTCTTGTGAAACTGACCTGCAGTTGTGAAAGATCTGTGTTTTCTCCACCAACGTTAACGCCAGCCGTTCCCGCTTCCGCAAGCACAAACATGCCGTCTCCTTCAAGTGCAAGATCAAGTGGACGACCGGTGGACTGCCGGTTCCCCTGTGTATGGATGGTATCGATGGAGCCGATTTGTGTCCCAAGACCGACCTGGGTTGCATTCAGTCCCCCTGTCACATTGCCACCATTATCATTGGCAATCGGACCTTGGGCATTGGACATCGTCTGACTCATCATATCCTGAAAAGTGACGCGTCCCTGTTTGAAGCCGTATGTGTTCACGTTGGCAATATTGTTGCCGATCGTATCTAATTTTGTTTGAAAACCTTTCATTCCAGAAACTCCTGAATATAGTGAACGTAGCATGTAGTCAACATTCCTTTCGGTTTTTAATGCCGGTGCTTCTGTCCTTCCGCCCCAGCTGCGGCTTCCCTTCATACGGGTCCAGCCTATTCATTGATAAAAATGGTGCCATTGATATTCGTGAAAATCTGCGACTGCGTTTCCTCCCGGTTCATCGCGGTTACGACGGTCCGGTTCTTCGTACTGACGATCAGCGCTGCTTCATTTGTCAATACAAGAGAATCAGTCACGCCCTTGGTTTCAGCTTCCTGCATTTTTGCAGAAATCTGTTCCCAGGAAGACGGCGCAATGGAAATGTTTCTTGTTTTCAGACGCTGCTCCGCATGCTTGCTGATTTTCAACCCCGCTGCTTCCTCCAGAGCATCCTTAAATGAAGCCGACGTTTCTTTCTCTGTCCTTATGCTGGTCTGCCTTCCCATGAGAGGGGGCTGGACAGCATGGATGCGCGGGTCCATCAGGTTTCCTGCTTTCCTGATCCGCTCTCTTGACTCACCTTTGTCAAATCCTGCACTGATACGAGACCTCCGGACTGCAGTTCAACATATGTGCCATCTTCTTTTTGATTAACAGCAGCAACGACATCTGTTCTCAAATCTCCCTGATCCTTGGAAGTATACGTAACTTCCTTTCCGATCAGATGGCTGTAGGTAATCAAGGATGACATGTTCTGCTGCTCTGTGAAGGATTGGAACGCTGTCGACATATTCGTCATCTGCTCCAGACTTGAAAACTGCGTCATTTGCGAAACGAATTCCTGATCTTTCATAGGATCAAGCGGGTTTTGATTTTGAATTTGAGTCATCAGGATTTTCAGGAAATCATCCTTTTCAAGGATATTGCTTCCGGATGTTTGGGTCTGCTGATTTTTCAGATAATAAGACGGATCGATCGAAGTCACGGAACCACCTACACTTTCTCATTCAATAAAATATCTTCAAAAGAGGCGGCATCCTCTTCCTCTTCTTCATTCACATGCGGACTGTCTTCTTTCTCCCTGTGGGACTCATCAGACGATCCCTGTTCATCATCTGCCTGTCCGCTGGAATGGTGCTGCGCGAATGCCAGGGCATCATTCTTTTCAACCACTACATGCTGGGGGGAGAACACAGGTCTCAAATGATGAAGGTTCCCTTCAAGGAGTTCCTTTGCTGCCTGGGTCTGCACCATTAGTTTGACAATCATCTCACCATTCTGCTGGGTCACCTGTACCATCATGTTTCCGAGGCTCCCGGGCTTCAATTGGATCTGCATTTCCTTCATCCCGGAAGCATGTGTCAACAAGCGGCTGTTATGGACCATCCGCTCCAGCTCCTGCAGAAAACCAGCAGGACGGGTCTGATCACTTCCCGTTTGATTCACGTGGAGGACCAATTGTTCGACTTTAGACATCACTCCAGAAGTCCCCGGCCAGGAAGGTGTTTGGGCTTCATCCGCACCAGCCGTGTTTCTTAACGCTTCCTGGGCCCACCTGCCCATCTCTCTTCCCGTCAAAGGGTGCTGCTGGTAGGCTTGAGGAAGCTTTTGATGCTGGTCCAGCCGTGCAGCAAGCTGTAGAAAAATTTGTTTCTCAACCGGAGTATCACGGAAAAGCCGGTCGACGACGTCCTGTTTCCCAACATCCATGGAAGCCTGTTGAACGGATTTTGTCAGCGGAATCACTATTTTTTTCAACTCTGATCCTGGCTGCTCACCCTTCCTGAAGGCCTCAACCAAACTCTTGAACTGTTTTGAAAAGGACATCAGCGTGGGTTCAACATCCAGAGCTCCCCTTGCAGGCACACGATTGAGAACACTCTGAGGCAGAACGTCTCCTTTTTCTACACTGGCAGATGCATCAATGACTTGCCCCCCTCTGACCAGGGCTGTAAGCATGTCCTTCACTTTAGGGTGGCTTTCCTGAAAAAGAGAAGCCATTTCAACCGCTGCATCATCCGGGTGCATGTTTTGCAAAGCTGCCGCTACAGGAGCAAACTTCCCGATGAGAGAGTCTATGGTTTCACCGGATTCCCTGCCGGAAGCCTGATGCATGAGTGATTGATGAAAATCTCTCCATCCCCTTGAAAGGGCAGGGGTTGAACTTGTAGGTTCATCTTTAGGAGTCATTCGGAATTGATCACCCTTTGTTTCCCTGGGGATGAACAGGGACTGCGTAACTCCAATTGCGTGCAGCTGATCTTCAAGATCTGTCATCGCTGCCTGGTCTTCATCCGCACCAGCCATTGGATTCAATGTTTCCAATAGACCTTCCAGTTGAGAAACGAAAGTCACGGCGGCTTCTTTTGTTACAAAAAGTGGACGATCCTGTGCAGGGCCCTTTCCTTCTGTGCTAACCTTCTCAACCATCCGGCCTGTTTCTTCATTTTTCATCAAGGAATGTACTTGAAAATCAAATGAGAAGGGAACATCTCTCTGTCCCTTTCTTTGAGACCGTCTGTTCAAACCTGCCGTCACCTCTTCCTGAACCGATTCGTGAGAAGGTGACGATAGGAGCCCGGATGTTTTCGGTAGAAACGATGTCAAATAATAATCCAAATCCGGGTCCTTTTCCACGATCGGAGGACTTCCCGCCCTCTGTTCTTCCGACTGGCTGGGAGAGGCCGTACCAATTGAAACTAATTTCTTTAACACTTCCAGTAATTGTTCATTACCGGCGGCCCCGGCTTTCACAAGAGGGTGTTGGTTGGAAACCTCGGACGGTATACCCTGCACCGGCTTTATTTTCGTCTGCGAATCCGCCTTGATGCTCGATGATCTGCCGGTATGCATCAAAAGAAACTTCTGGAATTCTCCTTGAATCCGGGCCCATTGATTATGTATATCCCATCCGTCGTTTTCCGGGACACCCTTTGGGGACACAGACTCTACCTGCTGTCCAACTTCATTGATCAACTGCTGCATTCGATTCGTCAGTTCTTCCAAGCCACCGTTCTCGCTGGTATCCGCCCGTGAAGCTGTACCCATCTCAGACATTTTCACAGCCTGAAGCGCTTGTTTGAATGAAATTCCATCAGTCTTAGAAGAAGAGCTCGTGAGTGGCTGCATGGGTACCGACGTTGGTACTAATGAAAATAGTGTGGTTATCTTCTTCACCTCCTTATCGAATGTGTCGTTTATTCATCCATTAAACGGACGGCAATCTCGGCTGCGGCTGCCGATTCCATAGCGCCTAAAATCGTTCCACGTTCTTTATTCGTAATCTCTTTTAGAACGAGTACAGCTTTATCCTGATTCATTTCCTGTAAAATGGGCGCTGCATCTTCTGCGTCCATCTCACGGAACGACAAGGCCAGATCCTTGACAGAATCTTCAGCCTCCTCTTCCTGCACGGCCGGCTGGGAAGCTTCTTCCAAATCGGCTTGAAGCTGAAGGATTTGTCTATCCTTCTCTTCCAACAATGATTCTTTGTCTGAAGACTCCTGCTTCAATTGGTTGATTTCAGCTTCTTTGTTTGCCAGTGCTGCCTCCAGACGATCACTTGTTTCACCGGTCGATTCTGCTTCATTGGAAGAAGTGATTGTTGAAAGTCCGGGAATGGCAGACGCCGCTTTTCCAACCTCTTTGGAAACGTTCATCCCTGACAGTGTCAGTACTACCCATGCGAGGACAGCAAGAAAGATAACGGGAATAAAGACAGCGAGCATGATTTTACCTAAGGAACGCTCTTTTGTTGGGGTGTTTTTTATTTTTCCAGCCATACCATCACCTGTTTAAGAAATTTAAGTATTGATTCATGGACAGTTCATCCATGCGTGCATTTTCTTCGTATTTCATCCACTGCACTTCTTCTTCTTCCTTCATTTCTATTAATTTTTCATACTTTTTCACTTCGATGTAAGCATTTGTCAGAACAGTTTGAGCGTGCTCCATTTTCATACGGGCCTGTTGGACGAACGGCTGCAGATCATCGACGATGGCTTCTAAATGTTCAATATACTGCCGGTGTTGAACGAAAGCGCCGGCCGGGAGAGTCCCCCGTGATAAGGAGTCGTTGAACTGTTCAACTGCCTGCTCTTTTTCCCTGAGCCTTTCATACAGTTCCCGGGCCCGTTTTTCAAAGGTTTCTACTGCTTTTTGGTACTCTTTCTGCTTTTCATGCTTGTCTTTATCTCTTAAGTCCTTAATCTTTTGATAGGTTTGGACAACGGCCGTCATTTACAAATCCCCCTAGTCAAATAACCCTTTCAAATCTTCCACCGAACCTTCATAGCTTGCCGGTTCATATACATCCTGCTTTAAAAACTTCACCAGGTGCGGAAAGTAGGAAATCGATTCATCAATGTCCCGGCTGGACCCTTTTTTATAAGCGCCAATTTGAATCAATTCTCTGTTCTCTTCATACGTTGCCAGATGAGCACGGAGCTGGGATGCTGCATGAGCATGTTCCTCTGTGACAATCTGCTTCATCACGCGGCTGATGGATTTCAGGATATTGACTGCCGGAAACCTTCCCTGCTCAGCCAGTTTACGATCAAGAACAAAATGGCCGTCCAGAATACCACGGACTGTATCAGCGATCGGTTCGTTTAAGTCATCCCCATCTACGAGAACAGTATAGAAGGCTGTGATCGTTCCCCTGCTGGAAGCCCCTGTCCGTTCCAAAAGCTTTGGAAGGAGAGCGAAGACAGAAGGCGTATACCCTTTCGTAGTGGGGGGTTCGCCTGTGGCCAGACCGATTTCACGCTGGGCCATTGCAAACCTTGTGACGGAATCCATCATCAGGTTGACGTTATAGCCAAGGTCACGGAAATACTCACTGATGGCAGTCGCAGTATAAGCCCCTTTCACTCTCATTAAAGCCGGTTGATCTGAAGTTGCCACAACAACAATGGACCGCCTCAAGCCTTCTTCTCCAAGATCATGTTCGATAAATTCCCGGACTTCCCGGCCCCTCTCTCCGATTAAGGCGATCACATTCAAATCCGCCGAGCTGTTACGGGCAATCATGCCCATCAACGTACTTTTTCCAACACCACTGCCTGCAAAAATTCCTACACGCTGCCCTTTGCCCACACTCAACAAGGAATCTACTGCGCGGACACCGACTTGTATCGGCTCTCTTACCGGCGGCCTCGATAAAGGGTTCGGGGGGTCCTGAATCGTCGGATATTCCTTCAAACCCTTGGGCAGACGGCTTCCGTCCAGCGGCTGTCCGGAGGCATCCAGAACACTCCCGATCAAGCCTCTGCCCACATGAATGTTCAAGGGGGATCCAGTAGCTTCCACAAGACTTCCAGGACTGATATGGGTCACTTCCTGATAAGGCATAAGCAGAATGTTTTCATCATGGAAGCCGACCACTTCCGCCTGGATCGTTGCTTGTCCATGTATCGGCGAATGGATGGTACACACTTCTCCGATCGAAGCCTCCGGACCTTTGGACTCAATCATCAGACCGACGACGCGGTGAATTTTACCGTAGCGCTTATACGTATCTGCCCGGCGGATCACGGATTCAAAAAAAGATTCATTCATCTGCATCCGCCCTTTCTGCAGCTTTCAAGACGGCTTTACGAAGTTCTGTCAGCTGTGTGTCAATTCCTGCATCGATAATTCCAAATGGGGATTCAACTCTGCATGTAAAAGGAGGAAGTTCTGCCTCAACGTATATGGAAAGGTCTGTATTGTGACGAACAGCTTCATGAAGCTCTTCTCTCTGCTCTTGTAAAAGACCGAACTGATCCGGGTGAACATAGATGGTCACTTCTGGCTGCGCCTGCACTTCTTCAATGGCTGCACTGACCAAAGGAAGGAACGCTTCCGGTTGTTCCATCAGTTGTTTTTTTACGATTTTCTCCGCACACGTCAAGGCAAGATCCAGGATCATACGTTCACTTTCCTTTACCTTTTCTTTTTGAAGGATCCCGGCTTTTTCAACGACAAGATTCGCTTGTTCGATCCGGCTTTCATACACCTGTCTGCCTTCCTCCTGCCCTTTAGATGTTCCTTCTTCAAAGCCTTTCCGGAAGGCTTCATTTTCAATGACTTTTCTTTCTTCCTCCCAGGTCTGTTTCATTGCTTCAATTTCGGCAGCCGTCTGCTGGATCAGCTCCTGCTTTCTAGTCTGCAGATGATGGATGTCCTGTTGAAGGGAATCCTTGTGGTTCTCCAGATTCTCTGAGCTGTATTCCTCTTCAGAAGGATGGGGGACTGGATTTACTTTCTTGATTTGAATGACCCTGCCGGTATCCTGTGGATAGTTAGACAATGATGTCATCTCCTCCGCCTCTGGCGATAATGATCTCGCCAATGTCTTCTAAATGTCGAATAGTGGAAACGACCCTCGTTTGAGCTTCTTCCACATCACGCAGACGTACAGGACCCATGAACTCCATTTCTTCTTTAAAGGTCTGGGCCATACGGTCGGACATATTATTGAAGACAACTTCTTTCACTTCTTCACTGGACACCTTAAGCGCCAGACGCAGATCATCTTGGTCAACATCTCTGACTACACGCTGGACAGCCCGGTTATCGAGGGCGACGATATCTTCAAAGACAAACATCCGCTTTTTAATTTCCTCTGCCAGGTTTGGATCCTGGGTTTCCAGGGAATCTAAAATGGTACGCTCTGTGCTGCGGTCAACCCCGTTCAATACCTCGACAACGGCCTGAATACCACCCGTTTCCGTGTAATCGTTTGTGACGGTGGCCGATAATTTCTTTTCAAGAATCTGCTCCACCTGACTGATGATTTCAGGAGACGTCGAATCCATTACGGCAATCCTCCTCGCCACATCGCCCTGCTGCTGCTGTGGAAGTTCTGATAAGACTTGTCCAGCCTGCTCGGCATCCAGGTATGAAAGGACGAGAGCGATCGTCTGCGGATGTTCATTTTGAATGAAATTTAAAATCTGTCCGGGATCCGCCCTTCTTGCAAAATCGAACGGTTTCACCTGAAGAGAAGAAGTCAGACGCCCGATGATATTAGACGCTTCTTCCACACCCAGTGCCTTTTCCAAGATCGTTTTGGCATATCCGATGCCTCCCTGGGAAATGTAGTCCTGGGCTAAAGCAATTTGATGGAACTGATCGAGAATATCTTCTTTCTTGTCAGCTTCCACTTTTTGAACAGAAGAAATCTCCAAAGTGAGCTGTTCAATCTCTTCTTCTGTCAAATGTTTATATACCTGTGCAGCAACGTCGGGTCCCAGAGATATGAGGAGGACGGCTGCTTTTTGTTTTCCTGTCAGTGTCTGCTTGTTCAAAGCCATCTTCAGACCTCCTTAATCATCCGAAATCCAGGAGCGCAGTAACTTCGCAAAATCCTCTGGCTTTTCTTTCGCCATCTTTTCCAGCTGTTTCCGTTTTTGAGTTGATTCATCTTCTTTTTCCTTTATTTCCGGAATTTCTGTTTTTTCTTCAGGTACGGCGCTTTCCTCTGTATACACGTAAAATTCTTCTTCTTCCTCTTCCTTGTTCCGTCTCAATAATCTCCAGATTAGAATAATGATGACCAGAAGCAGGCCTCCAGCCACGATGTAGGCCCACAACGGAAGCCCCGTAGACGTTTCACCGGTTGGAAATTCCACTTGGCCGCTGAATTCCTGGAATACGATCGAAACCTTTCCGTCGGTATTCTCCTGCTCGTATTCTTCATTGATGGATGTTGTAATCATCGAGTCTACAATCGATTGAACACTTTCCTGAACGGTCTGCTCTTCTGCTGCAGTCAAATACTCAACAGAGCCGTCTTCGTTCACGGACTTTTTATTATCCACTGCCACCTGAATACCGAGGTCACGTACTTTATACGGACTTTCCTCTATATTTTTCTTAATCCGGTTGAATTCATTATTGATCGTTTCTTTTTTCATTTCATAATCGCCGCTTCCGGTTTCGCCGGCTTCATAGTTCGGAATATCTTCGTCCCCTGTTCCGGCCGTTCCGCCTTCGGGTACAGCACCGTCCTCGTATGTCTCTTCAATCAATTCCATACTTACAGGGAGCCCTGCCATCGTTTCGGGGTCCACCGGTTCCACAAGCTCTTCCACACGGTTTTCTTTAGTAAAATCAATATCTGCCGTTACGGTTGCAATCACTTTCTGCTCCCCGATCATCATTCCGAGCATATGCTGCAGCCGTTGTTTGATATCTTTTTCAATATCTGATTTGACCTTCTGCTGGTATGTATACATCTCTTCCTGTCCAGCCATTTCAGATTGATTGTCAAAATAATTGAAATTTTGATCCATGATGACGATATTATCTTTAGACAAGTCAGGTACAGACTTGGAAACCAGGTTATAAAGCGTTTCAACCTGGCCCGCTTCCAGCTGATACCCCGGCTGGACATCAAGGACAACAGACGCCGAAGCATTCGCTTCGGCATCTGCAGCAAAAAGCTGTTCTTCAGGCATGTTAATCATCACTTTTGCATTTTCGATCCCTTGAATACCTGTGATCAATCCAGCCAGTTCCGTCTGCATAGCATCCAGTTTGATGACATCAAATTCATTGTCTGTCATCCCCCACGAGATGTTATTACTGAAAAAGCTGTAGTCGATCGTTCCACTGTTCGGAATGCCCGAAGCGGCCAGATCTACAAGAAGCCCTTCCACCTCTGAGTCAGGAACAAGAATGCTTGTCCCCCCCTGGTCCAGCTCATAAGGGATGCCGCGTGTATCCAGTTCCGCTTTAATCTGTCCGGCCTCCTGAACAGTAATATCCTTGTAGAGAGGTACCATCCCCGTGTTGGATGCCAGCACACTGATCACGATTAAAGCAATAACCAGCACAGCTCCTGCTGTTGTCATCAAGCTGCGCTGTCCTTTGCTGCGGCTTTTCCAAAAAGCAGTCAGCCGCTCTTTATATCCATGTAATTGCTCTTTCATAACTGCCCCCAAAAAAATTACGATTCAACCGAATCGTATAATGCAAATCTTCTCATGAACTGCTATACCTGCATGCGCATCATTTCTTTATACGCGTCGATGACTTTGCTCTGCACTTCCACAGCTGTCTGCATCGTAATACCGGCTTTCTGGGATGCAATCATGACATCATGGAGATCATCGATGTCGCCGGTGGCAAGAGCCTTCGTTTTTTCGTCTGATACGACTTGAACGTGATTCAACTGATCCACGGCGTTCTTTAACTGACCGGAAAATGACTGATGGGCCTCACTCGGGGAAACCCCTTTCTGCCACTGTGACTGCACAGGTTCGGATATGGATTTCACACTCGTTAATGGAATCATTTCTGCCATCCGTTATCTATCCCCTTTCTTTATCTGCCAATCTCTAAAGCTTTCATCAGCATGCTTTTCGAAGCGTTCAGCGATGTAACGCTTGCTTCATATGAGCGTGTTGCACTCATCATATCCACCATTTCCTGCAGGGGATCCACGTTGGGAACTTGAACATATCCTTCATCATCCGCATCCGGATGGGACGGGTTGTACGCCATCTTGAAAGGTTCTTCGTCCTCCACAATTTCCGAAGCCTTCACACCTGATGCACGGCCGGTCTCTGTGGATTGCTGCAGGACGTGCTTGAAATCCTGCTTCTCCGGTTCCAAAACAACCATCTTCCGTTGGTATGGTTCCCACTCTCCATTTTCATTGATGGAAGCCCTCGTGGAATTCGCATTGGCAATGTTGGATGATGCGACATCCATACGCAGCCTCTGGGCCGTCAATGCGCTGCCGCTGGCGTTCATAGCCTGAAATATACTCATCGATTAACCACCACCTTTTAATACGGATTGAAGACTTTGAAACTTCCCGTTCATACGTTCCACGAGCGCTTGATATTGGATCTGATTCTGTGCCAGCTCGTTCATCTCTTTATCTATATCCACGTTGTTTCCGTTCGGATGATAGGATGAATCGTTTTTCTTATATGTAGTATAGGATTGACCAGCGCCACCGCTGAAGTTGATATGTCCGGCATGTGTAGTTTTCGTCTGGAACGACGTTTCCTTGGCAAGGATATCTTTGAATGCCACCCCTTCTGCCTTATATCCCGGCGTATCTACATTGGCGATATTATTGGATAACGCTTTGTTTTTGGCCGCAGAATAATCAAGAGCACCCTGAAGGGACGTAAACGTGTCATTAAACAGGCTCACCTTTCCACCTCTATCCTTCATTCGACATTTTTTCCATATCCCATCTTCAATTTTAAAAAAATTACTTAAAATTTGTCTATACAATCCTGATTTTTTTTACGAGAGTATTACAAATAGTACATATTAACTATGATTAAATACCTTATAAAGTGTATGATAATGGAAAAATTGTCGAATAGAATCTTATAATGAACATTATGTCATAAAAGTGTGTCGAATAGTATGTATTTATTAGAATATAAAAAAATAATCCAATAGGCACAAAGAGAGGCAGGATGTTATAAAAAGGGTTTAAAAAAAAGCAGGCACACGGCCTGCTTTTTTTAGTTTGTGCGAAGCTTCTGTAGCTCCAGCAAGAAATTATTATTAAGAACTTTAATATAGGTTCCCTTCATCCCAAGAGAACGGGACTCGATGACTCCTGCACTTTCCAGTTTGCGAAGTGCATTTACGATGACAGAACGGGTGATTCCCACGCGGTCGGCAATTTTACTTGCCACCAGCAGGCCTTCATTGCCTTCCAGTTCATCAAAAATGTGTTCAATGGCTTCAAGTTCGCTGTAGGACAGGGAGCTGATCGCCATTTGCACAACAGCTTTGCTCCGTGCTTCCTGCTCGATTTCCTCTGTTTTCTCATGAAGAATCTCCATGCCTACAACCGTGGCACCATATTCGGCTAGAAGCAGGTCATCGTCATTGAAATTTCCGTTAAGACGGCTCAGAATCAATGTACCGAGGCGCTGTCCGCCCCCGATGATTGGAACGATGGTTGTCAGACCGTTCTCAAACAAATCGCGGTTTTCAATAGGGAAGGCGGTATATTCACTGTCGATATCAATATCAGGGGTTGTCTCCTGGATATTGAACAGACTCTGGGTATACTCCTGAGGGAACTGGCGGTCAGAAAGCATCGCCTTCATACGCTCGTTCTCAATCTCCTGATTAATCGCAAAGCCGAGAAGCTTTCCGCGACGGCTCAGTACGAATGTGTTGGCTTCAATGACATCACGCATGGTAGCGGACATATCATTGAAGTCGACGGACTTTCCTGTTGTTTTCTGCAGCATTGCGTTGATCTTACGTGCACGATCTAGTAGTTTCATGTGCATTTCCTCCTTGTTGATCTCTCCTACAAGATAAATCGGCTGAGATCTTTGTTTTTAACAATTGATGATAATTTACTGTCTACATACTGTGGTGTAATTTCGATGGTTTCCATCATGACATCCGGAGCTTCAAACGAAAGATCCTCAAGCAGTTTTTCGAGAATCGTATGAAGTCTGCGGGCACCGATATTATCTGTTTCCTGATTCACTTCATGAGCGATTTCTGCGAGTCTGGTAACAGCATCGTCAGAAAATTCAACCTTTATACCTTCAATTTCAAGTAAAGCTTTATATTGTTTTAAAAGCGCATTGGAAGGCTCCATTAATATACGCTTGAAATCGGCCACACTGAGTTTGTTAAGCTCCACTCGGATCGGAAAGCGGCCCTGTAATTCAGGGATCAGGTCGGAGGGTTTGGACATATGGAAGGCGCCCGCTGCTACGAAGAGGATGTGATCGGTCGCTACAGGTCCATACTTCGTTACAATCGTGGATCCCTCCACAATCGGAAGAATATCACGCTGTACACCTTCACGGGATACATTCCCCTGGTTGTCCCCTTTTGCCGCGACCTTATCAATCTCATCGATAAAGATCATCCCGGACTGCTCTACTTTATAAACCGCTTCTTGTCCAACTTCATCCATATCCACAAGTTTTCCCGCTTCTTCCTGGGTCAGAACTTTTCTCGCTTCTGATACGGAAAGGCGGCGCTTTTTCTTTTTCTTAGGCATAAACTGGCTGAATGCATCCTGCATGTTCATCCCCATCTGTTCCATTCCTGAACCTTGGAGCATATCAAACATGGAAGACTGCGATTCTTCGACCTCTATCGTCACCATCCGGTCTTCCAGCTCACCCATATCGAGCTGGTGGCGGATCCGGCTCCGCTTCGTTTCGATTTCGGCTTCTTCCTGGGACTCGTCGGGTTGGTTGTCCTGTTGGCCATTTTGGTTAAACAGCATTTCAAAAGGATTCTTGAAATTATTATTCTGCTTCTTCTTGGATGGAACGAGAAGTTTAACCAGTCTCTTATCCGCCTGTTCTTCGGCCCGGTCCTTGACCGCTTCCATTTTCTCTTCCTTGACCATACGGACCGCCATTTCGACGAGGTCGCGCACCATGGATTCGACGTCACGGCCGACATAGCCGACTTCCGTGAATTTGGTGGCCTCTACTTTTACAAAAGGAGCGCCTGTAAGCTTGGCAAGCCTGCGGGCGATTTCTGTTTTACCAACGCCTGTCGGACCCATCATCAAAATATTCTTCGGAACAATTTCATCCTTCAGCTCATCGGTCAGCTGCATACGGCGGTAACGGTTCCTAAGAGCAATAGCGACGGAGCGTTTGGCGCTGTCCTGTCCAATAATGTATTGATCCAGTTTTTCTACAATTTGTTTAGGGGTTAACTGTATAGACATTCCTGGTCCTCCTTATTCGAGAACTTCCAAAACGATCTGATCATTTGTAAACACACAGATTTCTCCGGCAATTTCCAGCGCAGCTCTTGCGATATCCGGAGCGGACTGATCCGGGGAGTATCTCTTTAATGCGCGTCCGGCGCTGAGCGCAAAGTTTCCGCCGGATCCGATGGCAAGTATTCCGTCATCTGGTTCAATGACTTCCCCTGTTCCGGAGACGAGAAACATTTTTTCCTTATCCATTACAATCAGCATGGCTTCAAGCTTCCTTAATACCTGGTCACTGCGCCACTCCTTGGCCAGTTCCACAGAGGCTCTTGCCAGATTGCCGTCATAACTTTCAAGCTTGCCTTCAAATTTCTCGAAAAGTGTAAAAGCATCGGCTACGGAACCGGCGAAGCCGGCGAGTACCTGATCGTTGAACAGTCTTCTCACTTTCCTGGCTGTATGCTTCATCACTACCTGATTTCCTAATGTCACCTGTCCGTCCCCGCTCATGGCTGACTTCCCATTGTGCTGGACGGCGAAAATAGTCGTTGCGTGAAATTGCTGATCCATATGATTCACCTCTTATTCGCTCTTGGATGGCTGTTCATATATACATTTCTCAGTCGATCCTTGGTTACATGCGTATAGATCTGCGTGGAAGATAAATGCTCATGGCCGAGCAGTTCCTGAACGGACCGCATATCAGCCCCCTCGTTCAGCATATGTGTAGCAAACGTATGCCGGAGCTTATGAGGGTGAACATCCACAGTTAACGCAGCTTCTTTCACCATTTTATTTAAAATCAAACGAATTCCATCAGCCGTAAGCGGTCCACCCCGGGCATTGAGAAACAATGTCCGGACAGGGTCCTTTTGTTTAGACGATAAGTCAAGACGGCCGTCTTCCATGTATGTTCGGAGCGCTTGTGAAGCTGACTTTCCAAAAGGAACATACCGCTCTTTTCTTCCCTTTCCGAGGACAAGAGCTGTGTTCAGGGAAAAGTCCAGGTCTCCTGTTTTCAACTGGACACATTCACTCACACGAATCCCCGTTCCATACAACAGTTCGAGAAGAGCCTGATTTCTCTGTCCGAGTGGATCTGTCAGATCACTGACTTGAAAAAGCTGATCCAGTTCCTGTTCATAAAAGAAATTAGGAATAGGAGCTTCCGCTTTAGGAAGCGACACATTGGCGAACGGGTTGTTGTCAAACCAATTCTCCCTTTCTAAATACTTAAAAAAACTCCGGAGGCTGGACACTTTCCTGGAAACAGTTTTTCTCGCGTACCCTGCTTCATACTGCTTTGTTAAAAATACTCGGACGGTCGAATAATCACAGCTCTCAATGGCTGTCCCTTCCGCATGAAGGAAAGTATAGAACTCATCAATATCTCTGCCGTAATGCTTGATTGTCAGAGGCGACGCGTTCTTTTCGATCTGAAGGTACTCCATAAACGATTCTTTATAGGAATGCATGAGTTTTTCACCTCACAAAGGCGATTAAATTTTATCACACCATTGACTGAATAAACAATGGATTTAATTAAAATGTAACAAAATTCTGAATTGTTTCCAAGTCTAAACAATTAATTGGAAAAGATTACAGGATTTCCGGTTCCAGCTACTGTGCCATCAGTGCTGTCAAGTATGTAGCCTTACCAAAGCGTAATTATAGCGTCCAACTCCACCCGTGTCAATTAAAATAATTGGAAAGAGCCTATGACTATAAGGATAGTCATAGGCTCTTGAAAATATAACAGGACTCAAGCCTGCGGTTCTTCTTTATAATCACAGCTGGTACATTGGATCTGGGTACCTTTCTTGACTTTCTTCTCTACAAGCAGCGACTCACATTTCGGACATGGCCGGCTGATCGGTTTATCCCAGGAAATAAAGTCGCAGTCCGGATAGTTTTCACATCCAAAGAACTTCCGATTTTTCTTACTCTTCCTTTCTACTACTTCTCCGTCTTTACACTTCGGACAAGTGACTCCGACTTTCTTCAAAATCGGCTTCGTATTCCGGCACTCCGGGAAGTTGGAACAGGCGAGGAACTTTCCATAGCGTCCCATCTTATAAACCATTTCATGGCCGCATTTTTCACAATCAATGCCTGCCGGCTCATCCTTAATTTCCACTTCTTCCATTTCTTTTTCTGCTTTTTCCAGTCTCGGCTGAAAACCTTGATAGAACTGGCCGATAATGTTGACCCATTCCTCTTTGCCTTCTTCAATGGCATCCAGGTCATCTTCCATTTCCTTCGTAAACGCCGCATCAATGATTTCCGGAAAGTACTCGCGCAGCTGATCAAGGACGATTTCGCCAAGCTCGGTTGGGACAAATCGTTTATTATCCAATGCGACATATCCGCGGCGCTGGATGGTATCAAGCGTAGGGGCGTAAGTGGAAGGGCGTCCAATCCCCAGTTCTTCCAGCGTTTTTACAAGGCGCGCTTCGGTATAGCGTGGAGGCGGCTGAGTGAAGTGCTGGTTCGGCTTGATTTCCTCTGCCTTCACCGTCATGCCTTCCTCGAGATGAGGCAGGAGTTTATCCTTTTCCTTCTTGTTGTCATCATTGCCTTCGACATAGACTTTCATGAAACCTTTGAATTTGACCTCAGAGCCCGTCGCACGGAACTCCACCCCTTCATTGGTCATGTGTACGGTCATCGTGTCAAGGACAGCCGGTGCCATTTGACTGGCTATAAAACGGTCCCAGATCAGCTTATAAAGACGGTACTGGTCCCTGGAGAGGATACTCTTCATCGCTTTAGGGTCTCGATCAGCCCCTGTCGGCCGGATCGCTTCGTGGGCATCCTGTGCACCTTCCTGCTTTTTAGCCGCTTTGCCGGCACCAAGAAACTCTTTCCCGAAATTGTTTTCCACGTACTGTTTGGCGTCATCCTTTGCAGAATTCGAAAGACGTGTGGAGTCGGTACGCATATAGGTGATCAAACCAGTGATCCCCTGTTTGCCGCCGAGATCAATCCCTTCATAAAGCTGCTGGGCAATCATCATCGTCTTCTTAGCCCGGAAGTTGAGCTTTCGCGCTGCTTCCTGCTGGAGGGAGGACGTTGTGAATGGAAGCGAAGGATTCCGCCGCCTTTCCCGCTTGTTTACTTTGTCTACTGTAAAGTTTCTGCCATCCAGACGGGACTGGATCGTTTCCACATCCTGCTGAGTCTTAAGTTCCTGCTTCTTACCATCGACACCGTAGAAAGACCCTTCAAAAGGCTCCTTCTCCTTCAGGAAATCAGCTTCAATCGTCCAGTATTCTTCCGGCTGGAATTTTTTAATTTCATTCTCGCGGTCAATAATAATTTTTACTGCAACGGATTGTACGCGCCCGGCACTCAGCCCTTTTTTCACCTTTTTCCAGAGAATCGGGCTGATGTTGTATCCTACAAGTCTGTCAAGGATACGTCTGGCCTGCTGAGCGTCCACAAGATCGGAATCGATGCTCCGCGGCTGTTTAAAGGAATCTTTAATGGCTTCTTTAGTGATCTCATTAAATACGACACGGCATTTGGACTGGTCATCAATGTCCAGGCTGTGGGCAAGGTGCCAGGCGATGGCTTCCCCTTCACGGTCGGGGTCGGCTGCAAGATAGACTTTCTTAGCCTTCTTAGCGGCCGTCTTCAACTCTTTTAATACCGGACCTTTGCCTCGTATCGTAATGTACTTCGGTTCAAATTCATGTTCCACGTCCACACCCATTTGACTCTTTGGAAGGTCACGGACATGCCCGAGGGAAGCTTTAACTTTATATTTTTTTCCAAGATAGCGTTCAATTGTTTTTGCTTTTGCAGGTGATTCCACTATTACAAGATAATCTGCCATACAGGTTCCTCCCATAGAGGTGTTTTCTCTATAAATTTTACATAAAATAAATCTTCCCTATTATTAAATACAATGAAACCGTTTGTCAAACCGGTCCTCTCTCTTTATTAGGGAATAACGACTAATTCTTCTTAGTACTGTACCACCTTTGTCACCGATTATTCAAATTTTTCAAACCAGTCTTCAGCTATGTCTTGGTACGTGTGAACAAGCTTGGCCCCTTCATTTATAAGGTGGTGGCACCCCTCACTTGTCGGGCTTCCCGCCGGACCTGGAAGGGCATACACACTTCTCCCCTGCTCCAGAGCCTGATCCACCGTAATCATTGTCCCACTTCTCATTTTTGCTTCAATGACAAATGTGGCTGGGCTCAATCCTGAAATAAGCCGGTTACGTTCAGGGAAGTGATATTTCTTCGGCGGTATATCAGGAGGGTATTCACTAATGACTATATGATGATCAGCCATTTGTTTATACAAAGAAAGATTGTTTGAAGGGTAAATATGCTCAAAACCCGACCCAAGAACAGCAGCCGTCTTCCCCCCATTATAAACAGCGAGGGTGTGCGCATACTGATCAATTCCATAAGCCATCCCGCTGACAATCAAAGCTCCCTGCTGAATGAGTGGGGTGAGCACCTGTTTCATTGCCGGGAAAGCGTAGGAAGAGGGTTTTCTTGTACCGATAACGCTGAGGGAAAAAACGTTGGAGAGTAGATGGGGATGGCCCTCCATATATAACACGAGAGGAGGGTCGGGAATGGTGCGGAACATAGGAGGAAACTGGTCATCAAACCACGTTAAAATGGTATACCTCCGAAGATAGTTGTCGAGTTTCTTCATTATATTAGGGTCTTTCAGCCTTCGATAAATCATTTGGGAGGTGCGGATAGGAGTGCCTGTTAAAGAAGCGAATTCTTTGGGGGAAAGGTTTGTGAGGAAATCAAGTTCAGGGTCCGATGTCAGCAGGGTTCTTATTCGTGCTCTGCTTATTATCGAAAGGCTGTGCAGGCCGATCAGTCTGATTCGTTTGGAATTCATACAGCACCTCATTTGTATTGGATTTCATGATAAGGAGACCGCATCTGTATAGATACGGCCTCCCCGGGCTACCTTTTAATGGGTCTTACATTTATCGAAAAGATTTTCATTTTTCAACACTTCAATAAGGGTTTCTCCCATGACAGACGGAGTCTCTGCCACTTGAATCCCACACTCATTCATGACACGGATTTTCTCATCCGCTGTTCCTTTACCTCCGGAAATGATGGCACCCGCGTGCCCCATACGTTTCCCTGGAGGGGCTGTTCTGCCTCCGATAAAGCCGACAACAGGTTTGTTCATGTTCGCTTTCACCCATTCAGCCGCTTCTTCCTCAGCAGTGCCTCCGATTTCACCAATCATAATGACCGCTTCTGTATCGTCATCCTCATTGAAGGCTTTTAAGACATCAATAAAGTCGGTTCCATTTACAGGGTCACCACCGATACCGACGGCTGTTGATTGACCGATCCCTGCCTCGGACAGCTGGTGTACGGCTTCATACGTCAATGTACCGGATCGGGATACTACCCCAACATGGCCTTTCTTATGGATGTATCCAGGCATGATGCCGATTTTACATTCATCCGGCGTAATCACTCCCGGGCAGTTCGGCCCGACAAGACGGGTCTTCCTGCCTTCCATATACCGTTTCACTTTAATCATATCCAGAACAGGAATATGTTCGGTAATGCAGATGGCCAGATCCATTTCTGCATCTGTCGCTTCCATGATGGCATCTGCAGCAAATGGGGCAGGTACATAGATGACCGAAGCGTTGGCACCTGTTTTTTCAACCGCTTCTGACACGGTATTGAATACGGGAATGCCTTCCACTTCTGTACCGCCTTTGCCTGGTGTTACTCCACCGACGATCTGTGTGCCGTATTCCACCATCTGCTTGGTGTGAAACAAGGCTGTTGATCCTGTAATCCCTTGAACAATCACTTTAGTATCCTTGTTAATAAATACACTCATCTCATTCCCCGCCTTTCCTACTTCACTAGTTCCACGATTTTTTGTGCGCCTTCTGCCATGGAATCTGCAGAAGTAATGTTCAAACCGGATTCATCAAGGATTTTCTTCCCGTCCTCGACGTTGGTTCCTTCGAGTCGGACAACAAGCGGAAGCGTCAAACCGATCTGCTTCGTCGCTGCAACGACACCTTCAGCAATGACATCACATTTCATAATGCCTCCGAAAATGTTAACGAAAATCCCTTTTACGTTATCGTCGGATAGAATAATTTTGAAAGCCTCGGTGACTTTCTCCGTCGTCGCACCGCCGCCGACATCAAGGAAGTTCGCCGGATCACCGCTGTAGTGCTTGATTGTATCCATCGTCGCCATAGCCAGTCCAGCGCCGTTAACCATGCAGCCGATATTGCCATCCAGGGCGATATAGCTGAGATCATACTTGGATGCTTCCACTTCTTTCGGATCTTCTTCATCCAGATCACGAAGCTCCATGATATCTTTTTGACGGAATAGAGCATTGTCGTCAAAATTCAATTTTGTATCCAGGGCAAGGACATCTCCGTCTCCAGTCGTGACCAGGGGATTGATTTCAGCTACGGAGCAGTCCTTTTTAACGAACACATCATACAATCCAAGCATGAACTTGACCGCTTTACCGACGGCTTCTTTAGGGATGTTGATATTGAATGCCAGACGTCTTGCCTGGAAAGGAGTCAGACCTGTAACCGGATCAATGACTTCCTTGAAGATTTTTTCCGGAGTTTCAGATGCCACTTCCTCAATCTCCGTACCACCCTCCTCAGAGGCCATCATCGTTACACGGCTTGTCGCGCGGTCAAGGACAAGACCGACATAATATTCACTTTGAATGTCGCACCCTTCCTCGATGAGTAAGCGCTTAACTTCTTTGCCTTCTGGTCCAGTCTGATGGGTGACAAGCGTTGAACCTAGTATGTCATCGGCATATGTACGGACTTCATCAAGATTTTTGGCGATTTTCACTCCGCCCGCTTTTCCACGCCCACCTGCATGGATCTGCGCTTTCACGACAGTAACGCTGCTGCCAAGCTTCTCTGCTGCCTCAACAGCTTCATCGACTGTATAAGCTACGTATCCATTTGGCACAGAAACGCCAAAATCACGCATGATTTGTTTTCCTTGATACTCATGAATGTTCATGTTTCATCCTCCCATCAATTTTCACTGCATGTACATTGTATAAAAAAACGCTGTCAATTGTCCATAAAAAGCGTGATATCTGTCGAAAAATTCAATAGATTAACAAAAATTATCTTATGTAAACAAAAGGAAGCAGGAACCGGTCCGATCCGGCTCCCCCCTGTTCCTGCTTCCTTTGAAGAGGCTGTTTCAATAACGAAAACGCCCCCTCCTTCTAGAGCATGTTTTTAACGGGAGCAAAGGTTTTCCTGTGTACAGGGGTGATTCCATAGGTTTCAAGGGCCCTAAGATGATCTTTTGTTCCATAGCCCTGGTTGGACTTGAACTGGTAACCCGGATACACTTCATCGAGCTCTGCCATCATCCGGTCCCTCGTTACCTTGGCAACCACACTGGCTGCAGCGATCGATACACTCCGCTGGTCCCCCTTGATCAGTTTCGTTTCACTCCATCCGTCACCGAGCGTCATCGCATCGACCAGAAGGTGATCCGGCTCGTGTTTCAACTGGGATACGGCCCGTTTCATAGCGAGCCTGGCGGCCTGATAGATATTGAGCTGATCGATTTCCCTGCTGGATACAATACCGGCTGCCCAGTCGGCATCTCTCGTAATCTGTTCATAGAAACTTTCCCGCCTGGATTCTGAAAGCTGCTTGGAATCATAGAGACCTTCCAAATAATAATCATCGGGAAGGACAACCGCTCCTGCGACGACCGGCCCAGCAAGCGGCCCCCTGCCGGCTTCATCAATACCGCATACATACTGGCGCTCACCTGCCCAGGCTTTTTTTTCAAACTCGAGCATGTCTTCATACTGCTTTCGAAGGGCTTCTCTTTTCTTCTGCCTGTCTGTATACTGCTTTAACAGCTGCTGTACCCCTTTGCGGGTATCCCCGGACAGTTCCTCCCATTCGGCTTCTGTCGGCTTCTGTGCCTGCAGCATGGCTTTAATTTCATTGATTGTACGTTTGGACATGATGGCTCCTCCGTTTCTTTTCGTTCGACTGTCGGATCTACAAGGTTCACACCCATAAAAAAAGCGCTCCAGGCACGGGCCTGCAGCGCTCATTCCTGCATCTATTCAGGAGTTTCCAGACTGATCAGCCCGAGTTTTCCTGTGCGTAAATCCTGAAGAATAATATCGGACACTTTTTCAAAATTCACGTGGCCCCCGCTTTCCAGGCAGCCCCGTTTTTTACCAATGTGCTCAAAAACGTCCATCATATCATCAACCTGGTCCAGCCCGAAACGATGTTCAAGCATACTTGGATATTCCCGGCTGAGAAAATCAATCACGTAGGCAGCCACATCTTCCTTAGGCAGAATTTGATCCTTGATCGTTCCGATGGACGCGAGACGGTATCCGACCTCTTCTTCCTCAAATTTAGGCCAGAGGATTCCCGGTGTATCCAGCAGTTCAAATTCTTTCTTCACTTTAATCCACTGCTGTTTCGTCGTAACCCCTGGTTTATCTCCCGTTTTGGCGGCTCTTTTATTTACAAGACGGTTGATCAGCGTCGATTTTCCGACGTTCGGGATACCGATAATCATCGCTCTTGATGCTCTTGGACGAATGCCCTTGGCCACGAGCTTATCGATTTTTTCCTTCCCGAGGGCTTTTGCCTTCTGAATTACCCGCTGGACATCCTGCTTTTGATTGGCTTCAATCGCAACAGCGGGAATACTTTTGTTTTGGAAATAGTCAATCCACTGCTCTGTGACTGCAGGATCAGCCAGATCCTTTTTCATCAGCACAACCATTTTCGGCTTTTCCTGAAGAATCCCGTGAAGCATCGGGTTCTGTGAAGATAAAGGTGCTCGGGCATCGACAAGTTCAATGACAAAGTCGACGAGCTTTAATTTTTCTGCTACTTCCCGTTTCGCTTTTGCCATGTGCCCGGGAAACCATTGTATACTCATGTAAATCCTCCTAATTAACGATACGGATGCGGTCCAGCGGCCAGTAGGATAATACAGCTTCTCCAACCAGCTGTTCTTCCGGAATCATGCCGAGGACGCGGCTGTCGGTGGAGTTGTCCCGGTTATCCCCAAGAACAAAGACATGACCTTCAGGCACTTCCTCAAAACCACCTGGAATGTCCTCTTCCATCCTGAAGTCGCTGGTCAGTATGCTGCCTTCCGGAAGCTGTGCCTTTCTTTCCTCAAGAAAGGGCTCCTCCACCCGTTCGCCATTCACATATAACTGATCATTTTCATAGGCGATGTGATCCCCTGGGATACCGATGACCCGTTTTATGTAATCTTTCTGTTCTGTTGCATGAAAAACGACGACATCAAACCGATCAGGAGAAGTCAGACGTTTATGCAGCTTACTCACAATGAGGTGATCTCCACTATGAAGTGTCGTAAGCATAGACGGTCCTTCGACGACAACAGGTGCAAAAATAAATACCCGTACAATCACTGCCAGAACAGCAGCGATGGCAAATGCTTTGACCCAGTCCAACCACTGTTGCTTCATTTCCCCACTTCCCTGTCTTATGACGTTCATCTCCGCTGTTTTCATCGTATAACAGCTGGAACTTATTATAAAGTAGAAAAAAGGAGCTTGGCATACGCAAGCTCCTTTTCACCGGTTTAGATAATTTCTTTAATACGTGCTGCTTTACCACGAAGGTTACGTAGATAGTAAAGTTTCGCACGGCGTACTTTACCACGACGAGAACGTTCGATTTTAGCAATACGTGGTGAATGAACTGGGAATGTACGCTCAACACCTGTGCCGTAAGTAATCTTACGAACTGTGAATGTTTCGCTGATTCCACCGTTCTGACGTTTAATAACAACACCTTCGAATACCTGGATACGCTCACGGGTGCCCTCGACAACCTTCACGTGTACTTTGACAGTGTCACCAGGACGGAAGTCAGGGTGATCTGTACGAAGCTGTTCTTTTGTAATGTCATGAATCAACTGTTGCATGATCTTCACTCCTTTTTAACTAATGCTCTTGTCTTCTAAGAGGCAGCGGAACATCGTTTTCCACTTAAACCGATCGTTTAAGCACAAAATTTAATATACCATACAGGGAGAAAAACTTCAACCGCCGGCTGTTATTTTTTCCACTCTTCCAGCCACGTTTTTTCCTGATCCGACAGCTCTTTTTTCTCTAAGAGATCCGGTCTGCGTTCATACGTACGCTTCAAAGACTCTTTGTGTCTCCACTCATCAATTTTAGCGTGATTGCCCGAGAGAAGGACATCAGGGACCTTCATCCCACGGAAATCCGCCGGCCGTGTATAATGAGGATGCTCCAGAAGGCCGTTGGAAAAGGAATCCATCGGAGCCGACTGTTCATTTCCGAGCACCCCGGGAAGCAGACGGACAACGGAATCAATGACAACCATAGCTCCGAGTTCACCACCAGTGAGCACGTAGTCTCCAATGGAAATTTCATCGGTCACGAGCTCTTGGCGGATGCGCTCATCATATCCTTCATAATGGCCGCAGATAAATACAAGATGGTCTTCCTCAGAAAGCTCTTCCGCCTTCTGCTGGGAATAAGGTTCCCCCTGCGGACAAAGCAGGACGACGCGTGGAGGCTTTTCCGATTTTTCCCGGATGGCCTCAATGCTGTCGAAAATCGGCTGAGGGGAGAGTACAAGACCGGCTCCACCCCCGTAAGGATAGTCATCCACCTTATTATGCTTACTTGTTGTGTAATCACGGAAATTCACATATTCATATGAAAAAGCCTGCTGCTCCCGAGCCCGCTTCATAATGGAATTCTGCAGGACACCTTCGAACATTTCTGGAAACAGCGTTAATATATCGATATGCATGTCAGTCCAGCAGCCCTTCTATTGGATCGATGATGATCGTTTTTTCCGTTGGATTTACCTTCTTCACAACCGGCTCGATATAAGGGATCAAAAGATCTTTGCTTCCCCGGCGTTGCACGACCCATACGTCGTTGGCGCCCGGTGTCAGGATTTCTTTGATAACCCCTAGTTCTTCCCCTGATTCAAGGTAGACGGTACATCCGATAATCTCATGAAAATAAAATTCATGATCCCCGAGTTCTTCCTGTTCCTCTTCTGAAACCATCAAGGTCACGTTCTTCAACGGTTCCACATCATTAATGGATGGAAGATCCTCAAAGCTGATCAGGTCGAATCCTTTATGGACCCGGTGACTGCGGACGACCAAAGTTCTTGTTTCCTGTTTATCACTTACCCAATACAAAAGCTGCCCGGGCTGGAAGCGTTCCTCGAAATCCGTGATTCGATGGACTTTCACTTCTCCTTTGATCCCATGTGTGTTAATGATTTTTCCGACATTAAACATTTGTCTATCCATGTTATTACCTCGCTCGTATGACTTTTCCATCTTTAATGGTGATCTGGCGGTCCTGGATAATGTCTTCCCACACGTCACCTTCCTCGATCGTGACTAGCGTGTCGACTTCATCCGTTTCCAGCTCACTTCCATCCGGAAGGATATCGAGCTGTTTACGCTGATATTCCATCCACCTGAGCTGATCTCTCCGGCGGCTGATCTCACGGGAAAACCTCCGCTCCACTTCCTGTTTGGATACACCGGGTTTGCGCTCCAGTTTTTTCTGTTCAAAAGCAAGCTGCCGGCATTCTTCATCAAGCTGGCGCTCCCTCTGGTTGAACCTTTCTTTAAGCTGGGCCCGGCTGGAATCTGTCAGGACTTGTTTGACAGGTACTTTTCTAATGATCTGCATGCGCTGACCGCCTCCCTATCCTTAAGATTACATAGTAAAAAAGGGAAAGGTTCTCCCTCTCCCTTCTTACATGATATCCAAATAGATTCTTTTATCAGAATCAGAGCCTGCCGCATACACGACAGTTCGAATCGCTTTCGCTATCCGCCCGTTTTTTCCGATCACCTTACCGACATCATCCGGATGGACGGAAAGATGATACACCATTTTGTGCTCTTCTTCTTTCACATCCACCTTGATGTCATCAGGATGATCGACAAGCGGAGTGACGATCGTTTCGATTAAGGCTTTCATGATATCACCACTATTTTATTATTGGTTTTTCTTATCGTGGAACTGCTTCATGATGCCTTCGTTAGAGAATAGGTTACGGACTGTATCGCTCGGCTTGGCACCGTTGGACATCCAGTCGATCGCCTTGTCAGCGTCGATTTTAACCTCAACTGGGTTTACAACCGGGTTATATGTTCCAATCTGCTCGATGATGCGGCCATCACGAGGAGAGCGGGAATCTGCAACTACTACACGATAAAATGGGTTACGCTTGGATCCCATACGTTTTAGGCGAATTTTTACTGCCATATTTAACAACCTCCAAAATTTCTTTAATTAATTGTTTCACACAGAATTAGATTTTAGCAGAACTTCAAGGGTGTGTAAAGGTTTTTTCCATTACATAAACGGAAATTTCATTCCGCGGCCTTTTTTCCCTTTGGTATTGCTCATCTGCTTCATCATTTTCTTCATTTCTTCAAACTGTTTCAAAAGACGGTTGACTTCTGAAACAGATGTACCTGAACCTTTGGCAATCCGTTTTTTACGGCCTGCATTCATCAGGGACGGATCCTGACGCTCATGCTTGGTCATAGACTGAATAATTGCTTCCACATGGACAATCTGCTTATCGTCAAAGGAGACATTCTGCAGTCCCTTCATCTTGTTGGCCCCGGGAATCATATTCAAAATCTCATCAAGGGGCCCCATGTTCTTCACCTGCTCCATCTGCTCAAGGAAATCCTCAAACGTGAAAGAAGCATTTCTCATTTTAGATTCCAGCTCTTTGGCCTGTTTTTCATCGACCTGTGTCTGAGCCTTTTCAATAAGAGTGAGCACATCTCCCATACCGAGGATACGGGAGGCCATACGCTCGGGATGGAAAACTTCAAGTTGATCCAGCTTTTCCCCCATACCGGCGAATTTGATCGGTTTTCCAGTGACGGCCTTTATGGACAGTGCTGCACCACCACGGGTGTCGCCATCAAGCTTCGTCAAAAGAACGCCGCTGACATCCAGCTGTTCATCAAAGCTTTCCGCTACGTTGACGGCATCCTGTCCGGTCATGGAGTCGACGACAAGGAAAATTTCATCCGGATTGACAGCATCCTTGATCTGCTGCAGTTCGCCCATAAGATCTCCGTCAATATGAAGGCGGCCGGCGGTATCGATAAGAACATAATCGTGATGTTCCTCTTTCGCTTTGGCAACCGCATTACGCGCAATATCCACAGGGTCTGCCTCTGTCCCTTCAGCGTGCACCGGCATGCCCAGCTGCTTCCCGAGCGTTTCCAGCTGCTGGATGGCGGCCGGACGATAGACGTCAGCAGCAACCAGCATCGGGTTACGGTTGTAACTTTTACGAAGAAGGTTCGCCAGTTTTCCCGTGGTCGTGGTTTTACCGGCACCCTGAAGACCAACCATCATAATGACGGTTGGAGGACGCTTGGCTACGGCAATTTTACTTTCATTGCCGCCCATGAGCTCGGTCAGCTCTTCTTGAACGACTTTAATGACCTGCTGGCCCGGAGTCAGACTTTCCATAACTTCCTGGCCGACTGCCCGTTCACGGATACGTTTGACGAAATCCTTCACTACTTTGAAGTTAACATCGGCCTCGAGGAGGGCGAGACGGACTTCCCGCGTCATCTCTTTTACGTCTTGTTCGGTTACCTTCCCTTTGCCTTTGATTTTTTTAATCGTTTCCTGCAAACGGTCGGATAAACCTTCAAATGCCATCGAAGAAACCCTCCTATTCTAATTCTTGTAATTGTTCAAGCCAGACGGCCGTGTGCTTTGGAAGTTCCTGTTTATCAACAGCAGCTTCCATTTCCGCTATTACCTGCTGGCGTTTTTGGAATTTCTCATATAAATGAAGCTTTTTTTCATATTCTTCAAGCATGGTTTCCGTCCGGCGGATATTATCATACACCGCTTGACGGGATACATCAAAGGTCTCGGATATTTCACCAAGAGAATAATCTTCCAGATAGTACAACTCCATGTAATTTCTCTGTTTAGGAGTCAGCAGCGATTGGTAGAAATCGAATAGGTAATTGATTCTTGTCGTCTTTTCAAGCACGCTTGTAGCACTCCTTGTTAAGTGAAATACCTTTACACATAAATATTAACGGAGCAGGTCCATGTGTGTCAAGGTTTACAGCGTATTTTCTTAATCCTCTTCGTACTCCTCTATCATGTCAGCAAACAGGCCATAGACAAAGGCGTGGGCATCAAACGTTTCCAGGTCGGTCACTTTCTCACCAAGCCCGACAAGCTTGACCGGAATTTCCAATTCATTCCGGATGGCAAGGACGATCCCGCCTTTAGCCGTTCCATCAAGCTTCGACAAGACGATACCGGATACGTCTGTTACTTCTGCGAACGTTTTCGCCTGGCTCATGGCATTCTGACCAGTGGTTGCATCGAGAACAAGCAGAACTTCATGAGGAGCACCCGGAATTTCACGTTCGATGACCCGCTTCACCTTGGAAAGCTCATTCATGAGATTGACTTTATTCTGCAGGCGGCCGGCGGTATCACAAATCAGTACATCCGCGCCGCGGGATTCAGCCGCTTTTATGCCGTCATAAACTACGGCGGCCGGATCACTGCCTTCTGAATGCTTCGTGACGTTGACTCCTACACGGTTCCCCCACTCTTCCAGCTGTTCAATAGCGCCGGCTCTGAACGTATCTCCGGCAGCCAGAGTGACTTTTTTCCCTTCTGATTTCAAACGGTGGGCGAGCTTCCCGATAGTCGTCGTTTTTCCGACACCGTTGACTCCGACAAACAAGTACACGGTCAGACCATCCGGATTTTCCGTCAGGCCTTCCACTTCTCCTGCATCGTCGTCTCCATAATAAATGTCCACCAGTTTTTCAGAAATGATTTCCTTGACCTTTTGTGGATCCTGGACATTCCGGCGTTTCACTTCCAATTCCAGCTCCTCTATCATTTCCATGACGGTGGTTACTCCTACGTCAGCGGAAATCAGCACTTCCTCCAATTCTTCAAAGAAATCTTCATCTACAGTACGATAGCGGGCCACAAGGTCATTGATTTTACTTGAGAAGGAATTCCTCGTTTTGGCCAGTCCTTTTTTAAACTTGGAAGCGATCGTTTCTTTCTCTTCCTCTTCCTCTACAGCCTCGGATGGACGTTCGTCCTCGTCGTCATCCACAGGATTGCCGGCTTCAGTTCCGGCATTTTCTTCTTCCTTCTTGTCCTCTTCGGTCCCGGGTACACCTGGATCGACATCCTCTTCCCCATCGTCCTCTTCCGTTCTGGAAGCATGGGAATCAGCGTCTTCCTCCCCGGCAGGCTCTACGTTCACGGGTGCTTCCTCTTTTTCAGGAAGGGATTCAGAAACTTCAGGAGACTCCTCCTCTGAAGAAACAGAGCCGCTGCCTTCTGCAGGATCAGAAGGGTGCTGATCCTTGTTTTCCTCCTCGCCGTCCTGCCCCTTCACAAATTTATCTTTCAACTTTTTGAAAAAACTCATCCAATCTTCCTTTCTATGCTTCCAATAGTTCAGGTGTTTCTTCCAAACGGACGGAAACAAGTTTCGACACGCCCGATTCCTGCATCGTTACTCCATACAGGACATCCGATTCTTCCATTGTTCCCTTACGGTGGGTGATCACGATAAACTGTGTATTTCTGCTGAATTCTTTCAAGAACCGGGCAAACCGGTCGACGTTGGCTTCATCAAGAGCTGCTTCCACTTCGTCCAGAACACAGAACGGCACAGGGCGGACTCTTAATATAGAAAACAGCAGAGCAATGGCTGTCAACGCTCTTTCTCCACCAGATAAAAGACTCAGGTTCTGAAGCTTCTTGCCAGGCGGCTGAGCGACAATATCCACTCCGGTTTCCAGCATGTTCTCCGGATCAGTCAGCTGAAGATCGGCACGTCCTCCTCCGAAGAGCGTCCGGAATACTTCATTGAATTCGGCACGGATCTTCGTGAAGGTATCTTCGAATTTCCGTTTCATTTCCCCGTCCATTTCATTAATGACACTATGAAGGGTTCCTTTTGCTTCCAAAAGGTCATCCTGCTGGCCCTTGAGAAACTCGTAGCGCTCTTTGATCCGCTCATATTCCTCAATAGACCCAAGGTTGACGGTCCCAAGCTCTTCAATGGACCGTTTGATCAGTTTCACTCTCGTTGCAGCCTGATCCACATCTTCAACGGTATCGTAGTCCCGTTTCGCCTTTTCAAAAGTTATTACGTATTCTTCCTGCAGGTACGTGAGGAGATTATCAAGCTCCACGTCCAGACGATTGGCCTTCACTTCTTTCTGCTGGATATCCTGCAGGTAGTTCTGATGCAGCCGGTTGTGTTCCTTCAGAGATGCGTCCTCTTTATGCACATCGGCACTGATATCCGCCCGTTCTTTGCGAAGGGAATGAATGTCTTCTGAGGCTGCCGCTTTCTCCTGTCCAGCATTTTTGATCAGCTCTGTTAATTCTTCTTCGGTTT
This sequence comes from Halobacillus sp. AWH4_228, assembly GCF_056158365.1. NCBI lineage: Bacteria > Bacillati > Bacillota > Bacilli > Caryophanales > Bacillaceae > Halobacillus > Halobacillus sp. AWH4_228. The sequence continues at coordinate 2,254,952 of NZ_JBSWTE010000001.1, forward strand.
GATTGGATTCCACCACTTCCATCAGCTGCTGATAAGAAGCTTTATTTCCACGAAGTTCCTGCTCAATCAGTGCTTTCTCCTCTTCATATCGACTGACCTTTTCCTGTTGGTTATGGACGGCCGATTCCTGCTCGGCGAGCTTGATCTGTAGTTCCTGACGCCGTTTTTGAAGAGCTTCCTCATCTTCTTTCTGCCTGTCTTTTGCTGCAGTAAGGGCTTCGATCCGCTGCTGGGTCGAGCCAAGTTCCTCCTCCAGAGAGCTGAGGTTCTCTGTCAGGGTTTGAAGCCTGTCATCCGCCTGTGTACGATCTTGATCAAACTGGGCCTGATCCTGATCGTAAAGGTGGAGCTGACTGTTAATATGGTTCAATTTGACTTCATTTTCCCTGGCATCGGACTGTTTTTCATACTCTTTATTTTTCATATGAGAAAGCTTTTCTGCATAGGACTCCTTCGCTTGTTCCTGTTCACTCAGGCTCTGCTTCAGCTGCATAACCTTTTGTTCAACATCCTGCAGTTTCTTTTCATAATCCTTTATTTTTCCGGTTGTCTCCTGAAGCTCTTTTTCCCTGGTAAACAACGACTGGCCGGATTGTTTCTTTGCTCCTCCCGTCATAGAACCACCGGGATTGACGACATCTCCTTCCAGCGTGACGACCCGGTACTTCCGGTTCAGCACACGGGCAATCGCATTGGCGTGTTCCAAGGTTTCCGCTACAACGATATGACCAAGCAGGTGCTGCACAGCTTTGGCGTACATCTCCGGGACGTGAATCAATTCAGCTGCGACTCCTACGTATCCATCCTGTTGATTCAGCGAACCGGCACCGGTTACATACCGGGGCTGGATGGCTGAAAGGGGCAGGAAGGTGGCACGGCCTTTGTGCTGGGTTTTCAGCCAGTGGATGGCCTGTCTTCCTGCTTTTTCATCCTGGACAACAATGTGCTGGGCCTGAGCTCCGAGGGCCGTTTCAATGGCTGTCATGTAGGCGGACGGAATGTCAATCAACTCAAGGACGGCCCCTTCTATACCGGAGAGGCGTCCATTCTGCCGCGCTTTTAAAACTTCCCTGACCCCTTGGAAATAACCGGAGAAGTCCTCTTTCATATCTTCCAGCATTTCCTTTTTGGAACGCATCTTCTCAAGATACTGATACCCTTTGTACAGTTTTTCCTGCCATTCCTGATACGCCTGCTTGTTTTCATCAAGCGAAGCCGACACTTCCTGGAGGCTGCTTTCCAGTTCGCTGCGTTCCGACGCCAGTTTTTCAAGTTCTGCGGTTAACCGGCTGCGCTCTTTTTCAAGCGTTTCCCGCTCTTCTCTGAGGCCTTGGAATTTTCCACTCTGAACATCTTTTTTAGAATGCAGTTCTGATAGCTGCTTCTCCAGAAGGTGTTTTTCATTACGTTTCGCGGCCTGCTTGTTTAATAGTTCGATATAATCACTTTTTAAATCCTCAATCTGGTCTTCCATCTCCTGAAGGTTCTGATTGAGCGCCTGATTCGTTTCCTTGAGCTCCTGCTTGGATTTCCGGCGGTTTTCCCGCACTTCCTCCAATTTGGATGATTCTTCTGTCGTAACGGCCTTCAGCGTTTCAAGTTTGTTCGAGAGTTCTTCGTAGGCTTCTTCAAGTTTGGATTTGTTCTCTTCGAAATGTTTATGCCGCTCTTTCATGAGCTGCTTTTTACCTTCCAGATTTTCGAGTTCCCTCGTCAGCTCCACCAGCTTTTCCTGAAGACTTTCCAAAGACTCATCCAGCTTTTGAATGCGGTCCCGCTTCGAATCCACAGATTCCTGCCTGGCAGTGATATCAGCCCTCAACGACGCTTCTCCGCTCTTGACCTCTTCCAGTTCCTTTAAAACAACCTGCCAATCCTTGTGGAGACCCTCAATCTGAGTAATTAAAAGGGAAATTTCGATATGCTTCAATTCTTCTTTTTTCTCCAGGTAGTCTTCAGCCACAGCAGCCTGTTCTTTCAAAGGCTCCAGCTGTCCATCGATTTCATGAATGATGTCTTCCACACGGTTCAAGTTCTCCTGAGTCTCCGCCAGTTTATATTCGGCTTTTTTCTTCCGTTGTTTATATTTGAGGACACCGGCCGCCTCTTCAAAAATGGTCCGGCGCTCTTCAGCCTTCGAGCTTAGAATCTCCTCGACTTTCCCTTGGCTGATGATGGAAAAAGCTTCTCTCCCAAGACCAGAATCCATAAATAAGTCGATAATATCCTTCAACCGGCATGTCTGGTTATTGATGTAAAATTCACTTTCTCCTGATCGGTAAACTCTTCTTGTTACACTGACCTCCTGGTAATCCAGGGGCAGGGTCTGATCTTCGTTATCGAGCGTAAGGGTCACTTCTGCCATATTCAGGGCAGAACGCGAGTCGCTCCCTGCAAATATAATATCTTCCATCTTCGCACCGCGCAGGGAACGGGCCGACTGCTCTCCGAGCACCCAGCGGATGGCATCTGTTATATTACTTTTCCCACTGCCGTTCGGACCGACCACAGATGTAACGCCTGAAACGAAATCCACGGTCACCCTGTCGGCAAATGATTTAAATCCAATAGTATCCAACTGTTTGAGGAACATAGTCATCCTCCTGTATCTTCACAATCTTTCATTCACTCAACTAATATATTTTATCATAAACGCTTTCCCTACGGTAGGAAGCCTCCAGCGTTCTTTTCCTTCCGTCAAAGGGTTTCATAATTGGACAAAGTCCTTTATCATATGTACTAAACCGGATGAAGTCAGCCGAAGGAGGAATCAGCTTTTGAGTTTACAAGAACCAAAACAAGAAAATCTTGCATTTATCATTGACGATATGGCCGAAAAACTTCAGGTGGTCAATCGTTCCCTTATGAAACCGGAGGATTATGATTTAGACAAATATGAGGAAATCAAATCCCTCTACGACATCATTAATATGAAGGGACAGCTCAGTGTTTCTGAAATCCAGGCGTTTGTCCAGGAACTGGGCCGGTACCGGCGATGAAAAAAAGGACCGTCTACAGCCGCTTAAGGCTGATGACGGTCCTTTTTAAAATCGAGCGCCTTGATTCTCTAAAGCCTGCTGAGCCGCTTTCTGCTCTGCTTCCTTCTTCGTACGCCCGACGCCGATACCGCCGATGTCATCCTGGATCATCACGTGAGCGATAAATTCCCGGCTGTGTGCTGGGCCTCTTTCTTCCACAATTTCGTACTCAATTTTACTATTTTTATCCCGCTGTATAAACTCCTGCAGCTGGCTTTTATAATCCATCGCATGAGAAAAAGCACCTTTTTGGACTCTTGGATAGACGTAGGTCTTCAAAAAACGAATAACCGCCTCATACCCCTGATCCAGATATAAAGCTCCGATAAAGGCTTCAAATACGTCTGCCAATAGCGCAGGCCTGTTGCGGCCGCCCGTCAATTCCTCGCCCTTGCCGAGAAGAATCAAGTCCTGAAAATTCAGTTCATTGGCAAACTCGACCAATGAGGCTTCGCAGACGATCGAGGCTCTGAACTTCGTCAGCTCCCCTTCGGCCATATCCGGGAACTCCCGGTAGAGATACTGGGAAACACCCAGCTCCAAAACGGCATCCCCGAGAAACTCAAGACGTTCGTTGTCCTCCCGGTCGGTTTTACGATGCTCATTCACATAAGATGAATGCGTGAAAGCCTGCTCCAGCAACGAAATGTTCTGAAATGATTGATTTATCTGCTTCTGGAAACTGGAGAAATCACCCATAAATCACCTTGTCCTTTACTAAAAGTTTCTGAATACAGGAAAGGCTGCCCGTTGAACAACGGACAGCTGACCTTTTTATGACTGGCTGCTTATGTAATTCACAGCGTCGCCAACTGTATTGATTTTTTCAGCTTCTTCATCAGAAATTTCCATATCAAACTCGTCTTCGAGCTCCATTACAAGCTCGACTACGTCAAGAGAGTCTGCTTCAAGATCTTCTTTGAAGGAAGCTTCCATAACTACTTTGGATTCGTCAACATCTAGACGGTCGACGATAATCTGTTTTACGCGATCAAATGTTTCTGCCATTGGAACCTCACCTCCCTTCAGTCATTATAGTAAATTTTGCAGAGAAAAACCATAGTGGTTTTTACATCACCATTCCGCCATCCACATGAAGCGTCTGACCGGTCATATATGCGGCGTCTTCTGAGGCCAGGAAACGGACGACTCTCGCCACATCCTCCCCTTCTCCCAGACGTTTCAATGGAATAAGGGCAAGCATCTGCTCACGCTGTTCTTCTGTAAGAGCATCCGTCATATCGGTGGTGATATAACCGGGAGCTACAGCGTTCACCTGAATATTACGGGCCGCCAATTCCTTGGCATTGGATTTTGTCATCCCGATAACGCCTGCCTTGGCAGCCACATAGTTCGCCTGTCCCGGATTGCCGGAAACGCCGACGATGGAGGCTACATTAATGATCCGGCCGTACTTCTGTTTCATCATCTGACGGGTAACCCCTTTCGTGCAGAGGAAAACCCCTTTCAGATTCGTATTGATAACAGAATCAAATTCCTCTTCCTTCATACGCATGAGAAGGTTATCCTTGGTGATTCCGGCATTATTGACCAGAATGTCCAGGCGGCCGAACTCATCGACGACTGTTTTCACCATCTGCTTCACATCTTCTTCGCTGGCAACATCGGCCTGTATCTTCATCGCTGAACCGCCGCCGGCAATGATTTCCTGCACGACCGCTTCCGCCTTATCTTCACTTCCTGCATAGTTGACCGCCACTTTAGCTCCTTGGCGGGCAAGTTCTAAAGCGATGGCACGGCCTATGCCACGTGATGCTCCTGTAACGAGAGCTACTTGTTCCTGTAACATCAGGCTTCCTCCTTATACCACTTTACAAAATCCTTTAATGAATCTGGATCCTGGACGCTGAACGTCTTCATACGACGCTGGACTTTTCTCACAAGCCCGCTGAGAACTTTTCCCTGCCCCACTTCTACGATGGCATCAACTTCTTCTTCGACAAATGCCTCTAGAATCTGTTGAAAACGCACAGGCGAATACAGCTGCTCTACAAGCAGGCGCTCAATCGTTTCCGCTTCTGTGACGGCTTCTGCCGAAACATTGGCATATACCGGGATGGAGGCATCTCTGATCGTACGGTCATTGAGATGACCCGCAAATTCTTCACTCGCCGGCTCCATAAGACGGGAGTGGAAAGGTCCGCTCACGTTCAAAGGAAGCACGCGTTTTGCGCCTTTATCCTTCAATTGTTCACCAGCTGCCTCCACGCCTTCTTTCGTACCGGAGATGACGATCTGTCCCGGACAGTTGATATTAGCGAGATCAACGGCTTTTTCTCCGTCGAACCCTGTCAGGACATCCTCGATTTCCTCCTGGGAAAGTCCAAGTACAGCGGCCATCGTACCTTTCCCGGTCGGGTACGCTTCTTCCATGAGCTTTCCACGGATATGGACAAGCTGAACCGCTTCAAGCGGATCCAGCGCGCCGGCGGCTGTGAGGGCACTGTATTCACCAAGACTGTGTCCTGCCGTCATGTCTGGTTTGACTCCTTCTTCAGACAGCACCTGCTGGATGGCGATACTGTTTAACAGCAGGGCCGGCTGGGCATTTTCCGTTTTCGTAAGTTCTTCGGCCGGGCCTTCAAACATCAGGGATGTAAGGGAATACCCGAGTCCTTCGTCAGCTCTATCAAACAATTCTTTCACAGAAGGATAGGCTTCATACATCGCCCGTCCCATTCCGACTTCCTGGGAGCCTTGGCCTGGAAAAACGACTGCAATCTTTTTCATTCTGATTCCTCCTTTTCCTTCATCCGGTCCAGCGTACTGGAGATGGTTTCTGTCACATTCAGCTCTACCATTTCACATGCCTGGCGGATCGCATTCAGCACAGCACGCTCATTCGAGGAGCCGTGGGCTTTAATAACCGGGGAGGCGAGGCCGAACAACCCGGCTCCGCCGTATTCACTATAGTCCAGCTGGTTTTTCAAGCCGCGGAGGTCATCTTTCACGAGTCCGGCAGCGATTTTCGTTTTCCAGCTGCTCATAAATGTCTCCTTGATCATGGAAAACATCGTAAGAGCCGTTCCTTCTATTGTTTTCAAAGCGACGTTTCCTGTGAATCCGTCTGTAACGACGACATCAGCCACCCCATTAAGGAGATCGCGGGATTCCACATTCCCGACAAAGTTAATCGGCGCTTCCTTCATGAGCTGAAACGCCTGCTTCGTAAGGTCGCTTCCTTTTCCACCTTCCGTTCCGACATTTAACAGCCCCACTCTTGGGTTGTTGATTTTACGGACGTTTTCTGAGTAAATCGAACCGATGACGGCATACTGCAGCAGATGGGCCGGTTTGGCATCGACGTTCGCTCCAACATCCAGCATTAAAAAGCCTTTTCCGTCCATCGTCGGGAGGGTAGGGCTTAAAGCCGGACGTTCTACGCCGGGCATGCGGCCGACGATGAAAAGACCTGCACTCATAAGGGCGCCGGTATTACCAGCCGAGATGCATCCATCCGCGCGTCCTTCTTTCACTTCTGCCGCAGCCATGACCATGGAAGCTTTTTTCTTCCTGCGAACAGCCCGTACAGGTTCATCTTCCGAAGTAATCACTTCTGTTGTATGTAAGACCGTTATATTCGGCTGATCCTTCAAAAACGGACGGATTTGTGATTCGTCTCCTACGAGTGTGATGGACAAACCATCAATCGTGTCAGCTGCCTTGACAGCTCCTTTCACAATGGCTTCAGGGGCGTTGTCCCCACCCATTGCATCAATGGCTAACTTCATGAATATTCGACTCCTTTACTGATTCGAGCGGTACATTTCAAACGTACCGGCAAACACTTCCTCGTTTCCAACAAAACTGTGGACGCTTACGATCGTTCGCCCTTTATCATCTTCACCTTTGGCCGTCGCCTTCGCTACTACGCGTTCACCCAGTTTGACCGGTCTGGAAAAATGAATCGTCGACCGGGCTGTCAAAGCCAGTTCATCATTGATCAAAGCGACAGCTAGTGAATTGGCCTGGGCAAACAGATGATGCCCCCGGGCGATATGGTTTCTTGAAAAAACGTGTTCCGGACGGATATCCAATATGGAAATGGCACGGTCGTCAAGCTCTAAATCAACGACCTCTCCAATGATTTCTTCAACCGGCAGAGCTTTCACCGTCTCATTCCACTCCTGTGTGGCCACCGATTTAATCCGCTCCCGCAGCTCGGGAATTCCGAGCTCCATCCTGTCCAGCCGGATCGTCTGTATGCTGACACCAAAGGATTTAGCGAGTTCTTCATCCGTTGTGAAAGGCATTTGCTCAATACGTGTCTTCAGTTCTTCCTGACGTACTCTCTTGGTTTTTTTCACACAAATACCACCGTTCATCCAGCCATAAGCCTCGTTTTTATGACTAGGTACTAATAGTAATATATAATACCGGAAACCATAACGCAAGGATTGAAAACCCATTCATTGAAAAAATACGGATGCCCGTCCTAGGAAAAGCGGAAACGAAAAAAACACGCCCCCTGTCAGGACGTGCCCTTTTCCACTCAATCCAGAACATTTTCCATGATCTGCTTATCCTTATAGACGACTTCCTTTAACGAGCTGTAAGATTCATGTTGATCCAGGATGTCTTCTTCAATCATTTCGGCTGCATCTTTTCTTGCCGTTTCAAGCGCGCGGTAATCGTGTACCATATCCCCTACTTTAAATTCAGGTAATCCGCTCTGCTTTTTCCCAAAGAAGTCCCCTGGACCCCGGAGCTTCAAATCCTGCTCAGACAGTTCGAAGCCATCGTTCGTCTCCGTCATGATCCGCATGCGTTCTTTACCGACATCCCCTTTTGGATCAGCAAGAAGAATACAATAACTCTGGTCAGATCCACGCCCGACCCTTCCGCGCAGCTGGTGAAGCTGGGAAAGGCCGAAACGCTGGGCGTCATAAATCACCATCATCGTGGCATTGGGAACGTTCACACCTACCTCCACCACCGTTGTGGAAACAAGGATATTCAGATGATTCTCTGCAAATTCCTTCATCACTTCTTCCTTCTCATCATTATGGAGGCGGCCATGCATCAGACCAACAGAAATATCCGGCTCAAAGACACTGCTGAGCTGATGGTACAGATCAATGGCATTCTGAATATCCAGCTGATCCGACTCTTCAATAAGCGGACAGATGACGTAGGCCTGGTGTCCCTGATCGATTTCCTTCTTGATGAAATTCAAGACCCGGTCGGTCATTTCACCTTTCACCCAGTAGGTCTCTACAGGCTTACGTCCCGCCGGCATTTCATCAATGACACTGACATCCATATCACCAAACGCCGTAATGGCCAGCGTCCGCGGGATAGGTGTAGCCGTCATGAACAATACATCGGGGGAAAGACCTTTGTCTCTCAAGGTCCGCCGCTGTTCTACACCGAAGCGGTGCTGTTCATCTACAATGACAAAGCCGAGATGACTGAATAGGACTTCATCTTGAATGAGCGCATGTGTTCCTACAAGAATATCAATCTCCTCCGCTTTGACTGCTTCGAGGATTTCCTGGCGTTTCTTCCCTTTAATAGAACCAGTCAGAAGCTCCACCCTTGCCCGGCCTTCAAACATGGCCGACAAAGACTGATAATGCTGTTCCGCCAGAATTTCCGTCGGAACCATTAAAGCCCCCTGGTATCCAGCGGTGATGGAAGCATAGAGAGCAATCGCCGCAACAGCGGTTTTCCCTGAGCCTACGTCCCCCTGAAGCAGGCGGTTCATACGGTGGGGACGTTTCATATCCTTCAAAATTTCCGCAAGCGAGCGCTTCTGTGCCCCAGTCAGTTCAAAGGGCAGGGACTGGACAAAACCGGTCAGCTTCTGATTATCATACCTTTGAACAATGCCCTGCGTCGATTCACGGTTATGCTTACGCAGCAGCTGCATTTTCAGCTGGAAAATTAAAAATTCCTCATATACGAACCGGCGCTTGGCGTGTTTGAGCATCACCCGGTTTTCCGGATAATGCATCTGATGCAGGGCCTCCTGCCGGGGTGGGAGCTTATAAGCGAGAGCAAGATCCTCCGGAAGGATTTCCTTAACCGATCCACCATATTCGTGGAAAGCTGCCGTCATCACTTTCCGGAGGGTATTCATGTTCACCCCTTCCTTTAATGTGTAGACGGGCTGGATCGGCGCCTGACTTTTCGACTCCCCTTTTTTGAATTGACTGACCGTCACTTGAAGACGCTGCTGATCCCATTTCCCTGTCACTGTGACGGTGTCCCCCTGCTGCAGCTGCTTCTTCGCAAAGGCCCGGTTGAACATGACCGCCTTCACAGCAAAATGCTCCACCTGCAGGGTAAAGGTCAGCCTTGATTTCTTCCGTCCGTAATAGCTGACGACAGGTTCGGAGACAATCTCCCCTTCAATGGTCGCTTTCTCGTTATGATCCAGTTCCGTCAACGGTTTGACTTCATAGGAATCATAACGATGTGGAAAATAAAACAAAAGATCCTCCACCGTAAACAGCCCCAGTTCGTTTAAATGGGACTGCAGTTTTTCGCCAACTCCTTTGATTTCACTAATCGGTTGCTGCAGCACATCATTCACTCTTTCTTTAAAGATATTCCGTACACTTTTGCTTCGAGTTCGCGTCCGGTCGGCGTCGCAGCCAGTCCACCCTGGGCGGTTTCCCTGAAAGCTGACGGCATCCGCTGCCCTACTTTATACATGGCATCAATCACTTCATCACATGGAATTCTGCTCTTCACACCGGCAAGGGCCATATCTGCCGCTACAACAGCGTTGGAAGCCCCCATGGCATTTCGTTTCACACACGGGACTTCGACAAGTCCAGCAACAGGATCGCAAATTAATCCAAGCATATTTTTCAAAGTGATCGCCATAGCTTCGGCAGACTGGGAAGGCGTGCCTCCTGCCATTTCCACAATAGCCGCGGCAGCCATTCCAGCAGCGGAGCCGACTTCTGCCTGACATCCACCCGCAGCCCCTGATATCGATGCATTATTGGCAACAACGAAACCGAAAGCACCTGAGGTGAACAAGTACCGGACCATCTGCTCACGTGATGGATTCAGCTGATTTTTAACGGCAAACAAAGTACCCGGCACACACCCCGCACTGCCGGCTGTCGGCGTGGCGCAGATGGTGCCCATAGCCGCATTTACTTCGTTCGTGGCCACTGCCTTACTGACGGCGTCCATCAACAGCTGACCTGACAACGGGGTATGGTTTTTCATGTAATCCTGAATGAGTACAGCGTCCCCTCCGGTCAATCCACTGTGGGACTGCACACCTTTCAAACCATCTTCCACTGCTTTTTCCATGACGTCGAGATTCCTTTCCATATGGGCAAAGACCTCTTCCCTGGAAAGCTGCTTCACTTCCATTTCCTGACGAATCATCACTTCAGATATTTGTATCTGCTCACTTTCAGCAAGCTCGATCAGTTCTGCTACATTGCGAAACATGCGAACACTCCTTTTGTATGTCTAGTCTGAGATTTTAGCCACTTGAGTAATGTGGTCTGCGCGTTCCAGTTCATTAAGTATGGAATCATCAATATTCTGGTCAACCTCAATGACCATCAAAGCCTGCTCCCCCTGGGCTTTTCTGGATACTTCCATCCGGCCGATATTGATTTCATTTTTTGCAAGGACCGCTGTCGCTGATGCAATAGCTCCGTAACGGTCGTTATGAATAAGAAGGATAGCCGGGTGGCTCCCCGATAACCGGAGTTCAAAACCATTCAATTCCGTGATTTCAGCCTTGCCTCCTCCAATGGAAATGCCGACAAGTTCCAGTTCCCCGTCTTCATCGCCGATCTTTACACGGGCAGTGTTTGGATGATCGGTATGGGCATCCTCTTCGTGAAAACGGATTTTCATGCCTGAAGCTCTGGCCGTTTCAAGGGAAGTGCTTATCCTTTCATCATAGGTTTCATAGTCCAGGAGACCACCAATAATGGCTACATCCGTCCCATGCCCCTTGTAGGTTTTAGCAAATGACCCGTAAAGATGGATATGGGCGTACTTCGGCTCCCTTCCGAATAAATGGCGGGCAGCCCTGCCGATGCGGGCCGCTCCTGCAGTATGCGAGCTGGAAGGCCCGATCATAACAGGACCGATGATGTCAAACACAGATCTATACTTCATTAAGATCCCTTTCCTTTCTATATAAACCTGAACAGGTAAGTGATGAAAACGCTTACTACATTCTAACATTCCTTTATCATCTTATCACATTCCACTTTAATCTTCCTTCCTTTTCGTTCCCTCCATATTTTGACTGGTTGATTGTTTTCTTTTGAGAGAGTAGAATAATAGATTGTGGGTTACTCGGTAACCGGGCGGGAGAGGGATAATTTCATATGAGGGATTGAAATGCTCAATCAGCAACATCAACAGGCGGGCTGGAAAAAAGAAGGACTGGCAGGTTTGATCGGTTATTTCACAACGGTATATATTGTAGCCGTCAACAGTCAGATTCTGGAGAGTGCGGGGCTGCCGCTTGAGAGCGGTATGGTTGCTACTATCCTTGCCAGCGCGTTAGGCTGCTTGATCATGGCTTTTTATGCGAACGCACCGATGGTTCTCATCCCCGGGATGGGCGTCAATGCGTTGTTCGCCTACTCGATTGTCGAAGGAACGGGCATGTCCTTTCAGGAAGGACTCGCTGTCGTGACGATGGCTTCCATCATCTTTCTGATCACTGCTTTCACAAAGCTCGGCGATTGGCTGAAACATGCCATTCCCGCTTCTTTGAAGCATGCCATCACCGTCGGGCTTGGGCTTTTCCTGACGCTGATCGGACTCGAAAAGGGAGGCCTCGTTGTCAAGGGGGAACATTCCCTGATCACGCTTGGCAACCCGTCATCTGCCATGGTGATTACCAGTGTCATCACCTTATTTATCGGGATTTTTCTATTCTCAAGAAACGTCCCCGGCAACTTTTTAGTGACGATGATTGCCGGGACCGTACTGGCCCACTTCACGGGGCTGCTCGGGGAAAGTGGAAAAAGCATCGATATCCAGGAACAGAGCTTTCTGATGCTGCCGGACTTTTCCGGAATCTTCGGGTTTGGTTTCTGGATGGCGGTTTTCCCGTTGGCGATCGTTCTCATCTTCGAGAATATGGGGCTGATCCACGGTCAGCTTTCCATGCTCAATCAGGAGGACAAATTTAAACGGTCCTATCAGGCAACCGCATTTTCCGCCTTATCCACTGGATTTCTGGGTACATCACCGACGGTTTCTTCCGCAGAGAGTGCTGCTGTCATTGCATCCGGAGGAAAGTCAGGGAAATCGGCGCTGACCATGGCCGTTCTATTCGGAGCCACCCTGTTTTTGATCCCATGGATTTCCATGGTTCCATCTTCAGCTATTGCTCCGATCCTGATCATCGTTGGAGCCCTAATGGTTCAGAACATCAAGGAAATTCCATTTGATCAGCTTTCTGAATCCATGCCGGCGTTTTTAATTATCGTGATGATTCCTTTCACGTATTCCATCGCTGACGGAATGGCCTTCGGCTTTATAGCCTATCCGATTGTAAAGCTTGCCCTGGGCAGGCATCGGGAATTGTCCACCCCTGTCGTATTCATCGCCATGATCTTTCTCGTTGAATTTATCGTACGCTCGCTTGGACATTAATGATTCATGTAGTTTAAAAAAAGCTTGAAGAGAACGTCATGACGTTCTCTTCAAGCTTTTTTATCTCCAGCGGAGTACGAGTGTCAGCCGGCAGCAGTCACGTCTGCTGTCCTGTGATCCAAGGGTGACCTTCAGACGATCCGGATTATATGTGGTCTGAAATGAACTTGATACATATTCACCAAGCAGACCGTCCACTTTTTCATGATTGGACTGTTGAGCCGCCATCATGATCTGCTCAGCATAGGATGCATCGTCGTGAATTTTCCCAACCAGTCTTTCCGCATCCTTGATGAGTTTCTCCATTGAAACGGCGGATTCTCTGAACAAAGAGACTTCCACCTCTGGATATGAAGGTCCGGGTCTTTCATAAATCGGAGTGACCGGCCTCCAGCTATAGGGAACCCAGTAACGGTGCACAGCCTCCCCCCTTCCCCTTCATATATACCACTAAAAAAAGAAGAGAAGCCGCTACACTTCCCCTTTACCTTTCAATTTGTATGGACTCCAACGGCCCTCTTTTTTGAAAGACAACCTTCAATACCCCGTTATGGAACGAAGCACGGCTGCTGGTGACGTCAGCTTCAAATGGCAGCTCGATCATCTGTTCCCGGGTCTTTCTGAAGTGGGTCCGGCTGTAGTAATCGCGCCCTTCATCATTCACTTCCCGCAGCTGCTGTTGTTCGATAAGAATGCGCAGCTGCCGGCCGGAGCGGTCAATACGGATTTGATTTTCATCCACATCCGGAAGGACAGCTTCAACGACGATCTCTCCGTTTGATTCATAAACATCGATAGGAATCGCATTTTTTTGGGAGAAAGATTCTGCTGCATGAAGGGACTGATCAAAAAACGAGTCCACGGCCCGAACCAGATCCATAAACGTATGCTCAAAAAAACCGGGGAGCTGACTCTTTTTATCATCCATGTTACTACACCTCTCTGCCTGTCGTTTCCCCTACAAGATATGCAGAGAAAGCCGGCAGGTGACACATGATCAGGAGGTGTGGAACTCTGTGCCTGACGAAACGGCCTTCACATAACCGGCTCGGATGACGAAATCCCCGAACTTTTCACCTTCGGAACGGTTAAGCGCAAATTCCTTAAACATCTGCCTTAACTCGAGGAGAATTTCTTCTTCCCCGATGTTTTCTTTATAGATTTTGTTCAAGCGGTCTCCTGCAAATCCAGCCCCTAAATACATGTTGTATTTCCCCGGTGCTTTCCCGATGAATCCAATTTCACCAAGAGCCGGCCGGGAACATCCATTCGGGCAGCCCGACATACGGATAATGATTTCTTCATCTGAGAGCCCGTATTCATCTAGAATATCTTCCAATTTATCGACGAGGGACGGGAGATATCTCTCCGACTCTGCCATCGCCAGTCCACAGGTCGGAAGAGCGACACACGCCATGGAATTCCTCCTCAGCGCTGAATTCTGCCTGCCATCGGTCAGTCCGTACTCATCGATGACCGCTGATATTTCCTCTTTCTTTGCATCGGTCACACCTGCTATGCTCACGTTCTGGTTCGGAGTTAACCGAAAGTCGCCTTCGTGAATACCGGCAATTTTTCTCAATCCGGCTTTCAACTGGTATTCTTTTTCATCTTTAATCCGGCCGTTTTGGATAAAGAAGGTGTGATGCCAAGTGCCATCAGCGGCTTTGATCCAGCCATAACGGTCCCCATTATGATCGAAATGGTAATCCCTTGCTTCTTCAAGTTCCCAGCCGAGACGGCTTTCCAGCTCTTCCCTGATCCAGTCCAGCCCCATCCGGTCAACGGTATACTTAAACCGTGCATTTTTACGGTTGGACCGGTTGCCGTAATCGCGCTGGATGGTGACGACTTTTTCAGCTGTTTCGACTATTTTATCGACCGGGCAGAAGCCGATGACACGCGCTAACTGGGGATACGTATGTTCGTCGCCGTGAGTCATCCCCATCCCTCCGCCGACGGCGATATTAAAGCCGGTGAGTTGATCATCTTCCACAATCGCGATAAAACCCAGGTCCTGCGAAAAAACATCCACATCATTGGAAGGGGGAACGGCCACACCGATTTTGAATTTCCGCGGAAGATATACAGGGCCGTAGATTGGTTCCTCTTCTTTGCCGTCGGCAACTTTCTCCTCATCCAGCCAGATTTCATGATAAGCTCTTGTTTTCGGAAGAAGGTGCTCACTTACTTTCTTCGACCACTCATACACTTCGTGATGAACATTGGACTGATCCGGATATACGTTGCACATGACATTCCGGTTCACGTCTCCGCAGGCGGCTATGGAATCCATGAGCGCCTGGTCCATCCGTTGAATGCTTTTCTTCATGTTCCATTTCAGAATGCCGTGCATTTGAAAGGTCTGTCTTGTCGTCAGTTTTAATGTTCCGTTTCCATACTGATCAGAGAGTTCATCCATTGTCAGCCACTGTTCCGGTGTGGCTGTGCCTCCTGGAAGCCGGACACGCACCATGAATTGATACGCTGGTTCAAGTTTCTGTTTTTTTCGTTCATTCCGGATATCCCGGTCATCCTGCATGTAACTTCCATGGAACTTCAACAGTTTTGTCTGGTCATCCGGGATGCTCCCGGTAATGGGATCCTGAAAGCTTTCCACGAGAGATCCGCGCAGCAGCCGGCTTTCCTCCTTGATTTTTTCCATTGCGTCCGGTGGTCCCTGTGTCTGGTGAGAGGGGTGATCGGATTTTGTCATGCTTTGTCCTCTCCTTTCGTTTTCTTCATTTCAATGATGGTTAATACACATCTCTCTGATAACGCTTCTGCTGTCTAAGGTCTGCCATATAGGCTTCTGCTTCTTCCTCAGTCCTTCCGGATTCCTTCTGAACGATGGATACAAGGGCCTGATGGACATCTTTGGCCATATGTTTTTCATCCCCGCATACATACAGGTAAGCTCCTGCTTCCATCCACTCAAAGAGTTCTCTGCTGCGCTCGGTCATTCTGTGCTGTACATACACTTTTTCTTCGTTATCCCTCGAAAAGGCGACATCCATCCTGGATAAAACGCCATCTTTGAGCCAGCGCTGCCATTCGGTTTGATAAAGAAAATCCGTCGTGAAATGCTGTTCTCCGAAGAATAACCAGGTATTCCCTTCTAATCCCATTTCTTCTCTCTCTTCCAGAAATGACCGGTACGGGGCGATTCCAGTTCCAGCACCAATCATAATGACAGGAGCAGATCCATCTTCCGGCAGCTTGAAGTTGGAATTTTTCTGGACAAATACATCTACGTTTCCGCCAGGCTCCATCCGTTCTGCACACTGGCCTGAACATACACCAAGCCGGTTCCTTCCGTGGCTCTCATACCGAACCGTGCCAATAGTCAAGTGAACTTCGTCCGGGTTCGCTTTCCAGCTGCTCGCTATGGAGTACAGACGAGGCGGGATTTTGCGAAGTTGCTGCACCAGTTCTTCTGCTCCAAGGTTCCATGGACCGAAGTCTGTGAGAACATCGAGAAGATCTCGACCGTCCATATACGTTTGAAGCGCCTCTTTGGATGCAAGGATTTCCTGCAGTTTTTCATTACTGGTGAAGGTTCCCAGCTTTTCGAGCAGCGGTTTAGTAAGCACAGTGATCTCGAAATGGGACAAAAGGGCTTCCCTTAATGCACGGACCTCTCCGTCTTTATTAAGGGTAACGGAAAGCTCAGGATCCCACTGCATCAGAGTAATTAATTGATCGACCAGCTTCTCTTCATTAAGCGGGTAGATTCCAAGACTGTCCCCAGGCTCATATGCAAGATTGGAATCTTCCAGATCCAGTTCCAGATGCCGGGTCTCTTTATTGGAACCACGGCCGTTCAAATTGATATTTTCCAGCACTTCCGCCGAAAACGGATTTTTCTTCGTATACACCGGTCCGGATGATTGGGGATTGGGAGCGGCCTGCACCTTTTTACCTTCTTCAGCTGTTTCCAGAGAATTGATGACTTTATTGATCCAGTCCTCCGCCTCTTCATCATAATCGAGGTCGCAATCCATGCGTTCTACGATACGTTCTGCTCCAAGCTCTTCCAAACGTTTATCAAAGTCTTTACCTGTCTGACAGTAAAATTCGTACGAGCTGTCCCCAAGGGCAAGCACACTGTAGCGGACACCATCCAGTTTTGGTGCACGCCCGCTGTAAAGAAATTCATAAAAGGAGAGCGCATTATCCGGAGGATCGCCGTCTCCATGGGTACTGGTAATGATCAATAGATCTTCTTCCTTTTTTAAGGACTTCGGTTTGTACCGGTCCATATCTTCGACAGAAACCTGCAGTCCGTTTTCCTTCAACCTGCCGGAAAACTTTTCGGCAAGCTCCTGGCAGTTCCCTGTGTGCGATCCATATAAAAGGGTGACGTGTCTTGTTTCCACTGCCGGGACCCCTGCTTCTGTTTCCTGTGCTGCTCCACTTCCACGGTCTGCCCCTGCGGCCAGATAGCC
This sequence comes from Halobacillus sp. AWH4_228, assembly GCF_056158365.1. Classification (NCBI taxonomy): domain Bacteria; kingdom Bacillati; phylum Bacillota; class Bacilli; order Caryophanales; family Bacillaceae; genus Halobacillus; species Halobacillus sp. AWH4_228. Next base: position 2,272,059 of record NZ_JBSWTE010000001.1, read on the forward strand.
GCTGAGCCAGATTTTCTGCTGCTCATTCAATGTTGGGAGCAGCTGGTTCAGTAACTCCGTCTGCTCTTTATTGAACGGACTGTTGATTACTTGTAACGACAATTCTGTCACCTCCATAGTCAAAAATGAGCGGCCGTGTGCGCGCCCTCCCGGTAATAACGCTCCAGCGCTACAATCATAGCGCCCATCTTCGCTTTTTCAGGCTGCAGGACATAGGAAATCCCCTGCTCTTCCAAAGCGGCTGCCGTTACCTTTCCGACAGCAGCAGCGAGAACATTTCGATTAAAGGCATCGACGACCGGCTGCTGCTCTTTCGAAAACAGCTGTTTTACCTGGGTTTTACTGGTGAAAACGACCGCATCAAGATTTTCCTTTGTAATTTCTCTTCGCAGCCTACCTAAAATATCGGGATCCGGAGGCAGGAATGAGTAGGGTTTTGATAAATAAACATCGTATCCCATTTCCTCAAGACGGTCTTTTAAGGCAGCATCATCCAGGTTATAGGCTTGTAAATACACACTTTTTCCTGCTTTTGCGGTATTATTCTCCATATAGGACAACAGCTTTGCCATTGTCCCGTCTTCAGCGATCCATTCATAAGCGAGGTTTTGTTCCTTCAACCAGTCAGCAGTTTTTTGACCGCGGATGAGCAGGATTTCATCAGATAATTTTTTTACAAATGAACGGCGGTGACCAATGCCTGCAGCAGCCTCTTCCAATGTCCGAGCCCCTATACCAGTCGTTAACAAAACATAATCAAAGGGCTTTTTTAAATAATGATGAACATCCCGACGGGCCGTTTCCTGATTATATTGCTGAGAGCCTTGGATGGGATAGCCGGCGGAGCGTCCATCCATATTACGAATCAGCCTGGCAATTTCATCCGCGCGCCGATCAGCTGCCACCCCTATCTTTTTACCGGCCAGACCTTTCACAGTCATCCGCCTCCTTCTCCTTATGTATTTCTTCCAGCAATAACTGCTGATTCACCTTGGATTGACAGGATTCTTTCAATCCCTCCTCCAGATAAAAACGCCTCCGGTCAGATGAAAAGCCGGCATGTCGAAGTTCATTCCTTAACGTGAACAAAAAATCGACATAACTCCCGTAATCCTCCGGAAACTGCTCTTCAAACCTCTGTTTAATTTCGGCTGACAACGAAGGGCTGGCCCCGTTTGTTGTGACAGAAACAGAGAGTCTTCCCCTCTTCATATGGGCAGGAAAATGAACATTCCCGCCTCCATTGTCTGCACGGTTGAGCAGCGGAACGTCTCCGGCCTCAGCCGCCGCTTGTTCATTCACCTCAGGCTGATCAGCAGCCGTAATGAGCAGAAAAGCACCGGACGCGTCCCCTTTGAAATAAGTCTTCTGCTTCCACTCAAATCCCCCCTTCTCCCATAACTGACGAAGGGCTTCTGTCAATTCCGGACTGATCACCGTCAGTTCCGGACCCTCTGACAAGAGAGATTTCAAACGCTTCTCTGCTACTCTGCCACCTCCGACAATAACGACCTTCTTTTTGTGTAAATCGATGGATAAAGGCTTCATTAACCGTTCACTCCGCTCTGGACATTCGGTTCAGCGCTTCCTTCACCCTGAATTGAAGTGAATGTTCCATCGCCGGGTGATCCTGCAGATGATGGGCGGCAGCAGCTGAATATCCTTGTTGGACAGCCTGATAGACTTCCTCTTGAATTTCTTCCATCAATACACCGGTAAACCAAAGGTATGGCACAACGATTGTATGTTCGTAATCCTCGATGGACCGGTGGAAAGCCTCTGGAAAACGCGGGGAAAGAGCCGCGAGGTAACAGACCTCCACGTGGGAATGATTGATTTCATCCTTCAGCAGCTGCGCAATTTTTTTGACGGCTTCTGGTGTATCCGGGTGACGGCTTCCTCTTCCCACCAAGAGGATATTCGTTCCTTTTTGAACCGGTACATCCGTTCCCTGCACACGTTCAGCGAGCGCTTTTATAATCGATGGCTGCACTCCCAGAGGTTCTCCATAGGAAAACGTCAGGCCGGAGTAAAGGCGGGAGATTTGATCAATCTCTTCAGGGATATCTTTATAATAGTGACCAGCACTCAAAAGCAGGACCGGCTGTACAACGATGCTGGATGCTCCCCTTTCCACAAGGCGCCGCACCCCTTCTGATATATCAGGTTCAGCGAGTTCCAGATAACAAATCTCATAAGGCAGATCATGCGCTTCCGCTGCACGGTGTAAAAAGTCCTCTGCCTGGGTGGTGGCTGCTTTTTTTCTGCTTCCGTGACTTACATACAGGACAGCTTCCATCCTCATCCTCCTCTTCCTAGCCTACAATCGTTTCCGCAGATACACGGGCGTCCTCACCGGCCGGGTCGAACCATTGGAGGTGGCTGCTCAGCTCCACCACTTCCCCCACAACGATCATGGCAGGGTTTTCGATAAAACGGCTCTTTTCTACAATCGTATCGATTGTTCCCTTCACCATTTTCTGGCTGTTCGTCGTTCCATTCTGGATAAGGGCCATCGGCGTATCTGGAGACCGCCCATATTTTTTCAGCCGATCACAAATCTCCGGAAGTCTTTTGACACCCATGTAGATGCACAGCGTATCCATACTTTTGACGACCCGCTCCCAGTACGCTTCTTCATCTGTTCCTTTCTTACTGACCCCGGATATGAAAGCGACCGACGAGCTGTATTCCCTGTGGGTGACCGGAATGCCGGCGTACGCAGGGGCAGCCGTCCCGGATGTAATTCCTGGAACGATCTCAAAAGGAATGGACCTTTTTGCAAGAGCTTCTGCTTCTTCCCCTCCGCGGCCGAACACAAATGGATCTCCTCCTTTAAGGCGTGTGACCACTTTCCCTTGAAGGGCGTATTTGACAAGAAGATGATTGATGGTTGACTGGGACAGTGCGTGATGATCGGGCCTTTTCCCACAGAAGACGAGCTCTGCCCCTGCTTTCGTTTCCTCAAGAAGATCCTGATTGATGAGCCTGTCATACAGAACAACTTCAGCCTTCTGGACAGCTTTAAGACCTTTCACGGTAATCAAATCAATGTCTCCAGGACCTGCACCTACGATATATACTTTGGTCACGTTATCCCTCCTTGTCGTTCAGCCACTTTTTATCAATAAGAAGTTGAAAAATCTGTTCCGCACAGGTTTGGATGGAATGCTGGTCAGACCGAACGACACATTCCGGATTCACCGGTGCCTCGTAAGGAGCATCCACCCCGGTAAAACCGGAGATTTCCCCAGCCCTTGCTTTTTTATACAGTCCTTTAGGATCCCGGCTTTCACATTCCTCCACAGGACAGTCGACAAAGACTTCCATGAATTCTTCCTCTTCCAAAAGGGATCGGACCCGGTCACGGTCCTCCCTGTATGGAGAAATAAAAGCCGTCAAAACGATGGAACCATTGTCTGTGAACAATTTGGATACTTCACCGATCCGACGGATGTTCTCTGTCCGGTCGGCTTCAGAAAAACCAAGATCCCGATTTAATCCATGACGAACGTTATCCCCGTCAAGCAGGTAGGTTTGGATGCCGTGCTCAAAAAGAAGGCGGTTCAAATGGTTGGCAATGCTGGATTTACCAGCCCCTGAGAGACCGGTGAACCAGAGCACACCACTGAAATGACCATTTTTACTCCGGTAATCCTTTTTTTGGACGGCAGCTTCATGCCATGTTAAATTCGTTGCCATTCCATTCACCCCTTTACATCCGCTGTCTGTTGTTTAAGCCCTTCAATCAGCACTTCCACGACCTCCGGACGGCTGAACGTTTTCGGTGGTTTCTTGCCGCTCCGAAGCAGCTCGCGCACTTTTGTTCCTGATAAAATTACGTGATGCTCCTTGCTGTGGGGGCAGGTTTTATGAGAAGCCATTGCTTCACAGGCTTTGCAGTAGAAGCTGTGCTCAAAAAAGACCGGGGTTATTTCCAGCTCTCCTTCTTCAAAGTGGCTGAAGATTTTTTGAGCGTCATATGTACCATAGTAATCGCCGACACCTGCATGATCCCTCCCGACTATGAAATGGGAGCAGCCGAAATTCTTCCGGACAATCGCATGGAAGATGGCTTCCCGAGGGCCTGCATAGCGCATGGCCGCATTAAAAACAGCCAGCGTCACCCGGTTTTCCGGATAATATTCATCCAAGAGTACCTCATAACTTCTCATGCGCACATCACTCGGGATATCGTCGCTTTTCGTTTCTCCTACGAGCGGATTCAGAAATAGTCCATCTACGCTTTCCAGGGCCGCTTTTTGGATATATTCATGAGCACGGTGAACAGGATTACGCGTTTGGAAACCGACAACCTTTTCCCATCCGGCCTGTTGGAATCGTTCTCTTGTCTCTTCGGGATCAAGGTAGTAATGGTCTGAATGCTCCCGCTCCGGACGATGGAATACTTCAATTCTGCCACCGACATAATAATCCGGGCGCTTGTAAAGTTTACTGACCCCCGGGTGAGCGTCTTCTGTCGTTAAGTAAACCTTTGCAGCTTCTTTCTGTTTATCCGGCTTGTAAATGTCTTCGATTTCGATCACACCGTAGATTGCCCCATCTTTCACAAGAGCCGCTTGACCATGTAACGAACGGGCCTGCTCTTCAGAAACAGGCAGTGTGATCGGGAGACTCCAGGGAGTGCCGTCTTTCAAACGAAGATTTTCAACGACGTGATCATAATCTTCCCTTGTTAAAAATCCTTGAAGCGGACTGTATGCCCCATTAGCGATTAAATCGATATCACTCAACGCCATCGCATCAAGCTCGATCCTTTGTTCCGGAAGCGTATCCGGCTGTGCTGTAAAACGATTGATTAACTGCCCGCCATGCGGTTGAATAATGGACATCATTCATCTCTCCTTTATTGTTTCGTATCTCCCGCTGTGTGGAGTCCACACTCGGTTTTATCAAATCCCTGCCATCTTCCTGAACGGCCGTCATCCAGCGCTTTCGCTGTGCAGGGGATGCAGCCGACACTTGGATAGCTTTGGTCATGTAATTCATTGTAATCCAAGCTATTTAGTCGGATATAAGTCCATACGTCTTCCCATGTCCAGTGAATTAAGGGGCATACCTTGATGGACTGGAAGCGTTCGTCCTTGTTGACGAAGTTCGTATGACTCCGGCTTGCAGATTGTTCTCTTCTTAATCCCGACATCCAGGCCGCCGCTCCTGTCAGGGCTTCTTCCAGCGGTTTGATTTTTCTGATGGCACAGCATTGGTCGGGATTCCTTTTCCAAAGGGCCGGACCATATTCCTCTGCCTGTTCTTCCACTGTCAATTCCGGCTTTTTCATATGGATGTTCAAATCCGGATACCTCTTTTTCACTTTGTCTATCAAATCATAGGTTTCCTGGAAATGAAGTCCAGTGTCCAGAAAAACGACGTCGGCATCCGGCTGTGCCTTTGCAATGAAGTCAAGCAGTACGATCGCTTCAGCACCGAAGCTGCACGCATAAACGAGCTGTTTTCCATAATGCCCGTAAGCCCATTGAATCACACTCTCTGCCCCTTTGTGTCCATCATCAATATCCATATAAAGTAAAGGATCCCCGGTGAATGTTCCATATGTCGGTGCACTCGTATTCATAAGCTCCTCCTTTCTTATCTTCAACAAAAAAACCTTTCTTCTGATGGTAAGAAGAAAGGAGAGTCATTATACATGATTCAACCGTTCTTCTTATCCTTCCAAGTGTTGATCACCTGCTGGAATTGGCACAGCTTCTGTTCATGACGACAGATCCGTTGCCGAGGCTTCCAAGGGCCAGTCCCTCCACCTCTCTCGATAAGAAAAATGTTTCCAGATTTTGTTCAAAAGATTTGATTCAAATATTAGACCCGATTTAAAGATATGTCAACATGCATTTTAAATATTACTAGTTTTCTGTTTATTTTATTGTAAACCATTGACAAATCGTCATCCATGTTTTAGCTTTGAATATATTATTCATGTACTTAGGAATTCCGCTTTCAGCGCGGGCTACATATATCCTTATAAAGAGCCGGGGGAGGAAACTGGTCTGATGATCCCGCAGCAACCTCACATTGGAAAAGGTGCTCATTCCAGCAGACGGTGGTCTGAAAGATAAGGAGAGGAAGCTTGACCTCTTCTGGATGAAGAGGTTTTTTTATGCCTCTTCATGGTTAAAACCAAGTAATCTTATGTGTTTAATCAAAAGGAGAGGTACGATGAAGAAATTACTTATATTTTCACTGGTTGGATTCTTTGCTCAATTGATGGATGGAGCCCTCGGAATGGGATTTGGTTTAAGCTCCTCCACCATCCTCCTCGCCTATGGAATGGCTCCGGCGGTGGCCTCCGCCTCTATTCATTTGTCCCAGATTGCTACAACGGCAGCTTCCGGGTTTTCCCATTATAAATTCGGCAACGTGGATAAGCGTCTCGTTTTGACTCTTGCTCTCCCCGGAGGGATCAGTGCCTTTGCCGGGGCTGCTCTGCTCAGCTGGATTCCAGGTGAGCTGATCCGTCCGTACATTTCCGTTTTTTTACTAGGGCTTGGCGTTTATGTGGTCATCCGCTTTTTACTGATGAATCGAGTGAAGCCCTTGCATACAGAAAAAAGACCATTTCGACGGCGCTTCTTGTTTCCCTTAGGTTTTCTGGGCGGTTTTCTTGATGCCGTGGGCGGCGGGGGTTGGGGGCCGGTAAATACACCTGTTCTCTTATCCAGCAAAGGAATCCTTCCCAGAAAAGTCATCGGCACCGTAGATACAAGTGAATTCATCGTTACTTTATCTGCTACGGCCGGCTTCCTGATCTTCCTTGGGTGGGAAGAGCTGAGCTGGATGCTTGTGCTCGCCTTTGTGATCGGTGGCGTTATTGCAGCCCCCCTCGCTGCCTGGCTTGTGAAAAAACTCCCCCCTCTCGTGCTTGGGGTAGCGGCGGGTGGATTTATCATCTTGACGAACAGCCGGACCCTGCTCACCTATGCCACATGGAGTGAACAGACCTTAGTTATCATCTACAGCCTGCTTCTTGCCGGATATGCTGCTGCCGTTATCTTCTCAGTTCGAAAATATATTCAACGGCACCGGCACCCGCAGACGGAAACACGGTTAAAAAAAGCGCAGTTCTAATGGAGAACTGCGCTTTCAGCTTATAGAATGACAAGCTTAGAAAACAAACCGCCAAGGCGTTTGTCTAATGGTTGATCAATATCCTCTGTGAAACCATTTCTTTCATCTCCGCTCCTGCATTCAGACCATAGACCATTACAAAAGGCTGCCGGGAAAAATCCCGACAGCCTGCGAACGCTGTTCTAAATCCAGAAGCGCTGCATTTTATTCGATAGAGAAGATATAGCTGTAAATCGGCTGGCCACCATGGTGGATTTCCACCTCTAAATCTTCAAAGGTTTCTTCCACATAAGCTTCCAGTTCAGCCACATCCTTATCGTCCACATCTTCCCCTGTAAGAATAGTAAGGATTTCATCTTCATCCTCATCAATCATCTGGTTCAGCAGTGTTTTCGCTGTTGTGAGGGCGTCTTTATCGGTAGCTGATATCTTCCCGTCGGAAATCCCCATAAAATGACCCTTTTCAATATCAAGTCCGTCAATCTGGGTGTCCCGGACGGCATAGGTAATCTGCCCCGTCTTCACTTCTGACATCAAACTGGTCATTTCTTCTTTGTTCGTATCGAGATCTGCTTCAGGATTGAAACCAAGCATAGCACTCATCCCTTGAGGAATGGTCTTCGTCGGGATGACAGCCACTTCCGCTTCCGCCATCTCTGCAGCCTGTTCTGCTGCCATCACGATGTTTTTGTTATTCGGAAGAATGAACACGCGTTCTGCATGCGCTTCTTTAATGGCCTCCGATAAGTCCTGGGTACTAGGATTCATCGTTTGACCACCCTGGATGATTACTGTGGCTCCGAGGCTTTCAAAAAGTTTCTTCATCCCCTCGCCCATACTGACGGTGACAATACCATATGGCGCTTTTTTCTCAGGCACGGCTTTTTCTTTCTTATTACCTACGAGGGACGTATGCTGCTCCCTCATGTTTTCAATCTTCATATTGATCAGGCTTCCATACTTCTGTCCAAGCGTCATAGCTTCACCCGGGTACTCGACATGGACGTGAACTTTGACCAGTTCTTCGTCAGACACGACGAGCAGGGAATCACCGAATTCACTCAGCTGATTACGGAAAGCTTCTTCATCATAAGGATTCTCAGCAAGCTTATCCTCTTCGAATTTCACCATGAACTCCGTACAATAGCCGTAATGGATATCTTCGGTATTCATGAAATCCTGGGCAAGTTTGTGGTGTTCGGCGTTTACCATTTCATTCATGGAAACCAATTCTTCAACATCCGGCATTTCCTCGCCTTTCAAGTTGGCCAGAAATCCTTCATAAATGGTAACGAGTCCCTGGCCGCCGCTGTCGACCACACCGACTTCCTTTAGAACCGGAAGAAGTTCTGGTGTCCGCTTCAAGGAAGCTTTGGCTGCTTTTACGACACCTTCCATGAAAGGAATGAAATCCACTTCTTTTTCAGCTATTTCCACAGATGCTTCCGCTGCTTCACGGGCAACAGTTAAGATCGTCCCTTCCACAGGTTTCATCACAGCTTTATAAGCTGTTTTCACACCACCCTGCAGGGCCTCAGAGAAATCCCGGGTCGTTAACACTTCTTTATTCTCAATGGCTTTTGCAAAGCCGCGGAAGACCTGGGAAAGAATTACTCCTGAATTTCCACGCGCACCCATAAGAAGACCTTTGGACAGAGAAGTGGAAACTGCTCCTGCATGGTCCTGGGAAACGTTTCTCACCTCGTCCGCTCCGGAGGTCATGGAAAGATTCATATTTGTTCCTGTATCCCCGTCAGGTACAGGAAATACATTCAGCGCATCGATCATCTGCGAATTCTGCTTTAAATAATGCGCTCCTTGTAAAATCATCTCGGCTAATGTTCTGCCGTCAAGCTTTTGTAACGTCACACTTACTTCCTCCTTTGACTGCAACTGCAACCTATTCGCTTGTCACATGGACTCCCTGGATGAAAATATTGACAGAGTCAACGGACAATCCGACTGTTTTGTTTAATGTGTATTTTACTTGGGATTGGACGTTATGAGCGACTTCCGATATCTTTGTACCGTAGCTCACAATAATATACATATCAATGTGGAGGCGATCTTCTTCCTGTCTGACAACGACACCCCGGGAAAAGTTCTCTTTACGGAGCATTTCAGCCAGCCCGTCCCGCAGCTGGTTTTTAGAAGCCATGCCGACGATTCCGTAGCACTCTACAGCTGCTCCTCCAGCAATCGTTGAAATAACTTCATTGCTAATCGTTATATGGCCGTATTGGTTGTTCAAATCCACAGACATATAGATCCTCCTTTAGATTCCTCAATTTCTCTCCTAATTATAACACAAGTGAAGGGTGTTGAATTTGTGTTGACTGTTGAAAATAAGCCGGTTATCCCCTAATATACTTTGAAACAATTCAATCTGTCTGTCAAGAAAAAATTCTTGATATAATTGTCCGGAGATTATTGCAAAGCCTACATACATATGATAAAGTTACTAAGTATCTGATGATTTTTGTATGTAACAGGAGGGATTTTCATGGCACGAAGAAGTGTTCTATCTGGTAAAGGTACACGCGCAGGTAACCACCGTTCACACGCGATGAACGCTAATAAACGTAAATTCAAAGCAAATGTTCAAAAAGTACGTATCCTTGTGGATGGCAAGCCTCAGAAAGTTTACGTAACAGCGCGTGAACTTAAATCTGGTAAAGTCCAGCGCGTATAATGACAAGTTGAAAAAAGCACCCGTTCTGCGGGTGCTTTTTTTCTTGCCTTTATATGATTATGGCAGTCCCCGGGACCATCTCCTCCATTCCCAAAGACCACCGAATCGCATCAGGGCCTTCCGGGAGACACTTATTCTCTCCCTTCAGGCACGTATGGCCCGGAGCTAATCCTTTTTAAAAGTACTTATGACTGCGCGCACTATCCCCCCGACAAAACGCGGGAGTTTAATGGTGTAAAATTTCAAAAGAGCCCCCTCCTCCTAAGTGAACTAATGCGAACGCCCTTTTCCGTGATCCATTGAGTCTGTACTTCTTATTACTAAGAGTATGCCTGACTCAAATGAAAAAGTACCTGTATCTTCAACGAGCCTGTTGGAGATGCATAAGGTGGACCCGAAGGGCAGATACGCCCGGGAAAGTGGATAATAAAAGCCGTTGAGTGTAAGCTCCTTCACCTCCAGGGTCACAGGAAGAAAAGATAGATAGGGATACTGTGGGTCCTCTTTGATTTTATGCGAACCGGACCCTGCTATTTCCACCTGGTTCTGATGATCCACAATAACCGCCTTCACCCCTTTTTTCATTAACGGATACAACAGCTGAATGTTCGCCTGGGAATGATCCATCCTTCCCCCTGTTACTCCGAGTAATACGATATGCTCGGCTTTCCGGTTCAGTGCCTCATTGATCGCAAGCTCCAAATCTGTCTCATCCTTTTCGTCCGGATAGGTATGTATCATTCGGGCCTCATCTTTAATCTTCTGATAGGAAGCAGCGCTGACGGAGTCGAAATCGCCGATGGCCACATCAGGGGTTATCCCGGCTTCTACAAGCACTTCTGCTCCCTGATCTGCTCCGATCCATTCTACATCTTCCTCTGCCCATCTTTGGAAGCTGGGAATATAGGCTTTCGGCCCTCCGCCGACTACGATAACTTTTTTCACGTATGCTCACCCTTTCTATAGAAAAAGCCCAAAGGATTCTGACCAATCCTCTGAGCTCTTTCGACTAAGACTCTACATGCAGAGTCACTTGGTTCCCGCTGTGATTTACAACGAGGCGCGGATCCTTTCAATGGCTTGTTTTCTGTCCGATTGATTAAAGACCGCACTGCCTGCCACAAGAACATCCGCACCCGCTTCTGTGCAGAGACGGGCGGTCTTCTCGTTGACACCGCCGTCCACTTCAATTTCATAGGAAAGTCCGGCATCGCTTCTTAATTGAGCCACCTGACTGATTTTATCAAGCACATCAGGAATAAATGCCTGACCGCCAAATCCTGGATTCACAGTCATCAATAGAACAAGATCCACATCCTTAAGAACCGGACGGATCATTTCGACCGGTGTCCCCGGATTGATGACCACGCCCGCTTTCACTCCGAAGCTTTTAATCAGCTGGAGGGTGCGGTGGAGGTGAGGAGAAGCTTCCTGATGGACGGTGATGATATCCGCTCCCGCTTTCGCAAAGGCCTCTATATAGGCGTCCGGGTTCTCAATCATTAAATGGACATCAAGCGGAAGATTGGTGACCGGCCTTACCGCATCAACAATCAAGGGGCCTATGGTTATATTAGGGACAAAATGGCCGTCCATAACATCCACATGAATGTAATCCGCTCCGCCTTGATCCACATCCCGGATCTCTTCAGCCAGTCTTGCAAAATCAGAAGATAAGATGGAAGGTGCAATTTTTGTCATGCCTTAATACCTCGGCTTTCTATTCTGGATTTCCTGCATGAACTGCAGGTAGTGGTCATAGCGGTGCTCTGATATAACGCCGTTATCCACACCGGCTTTCACCGCACATTTAGGCTCTTTATGATGCAGACAGCCTCTGAACTTACAATCATTTTGTACTTCTACGAATTCCGGGAAGCACTCCGGCAGCTGTTCAAGCTGTAAATCCCCGAACTCAAGGGAGCTGAACCCCGGCGTATCGGCTACTAACCCACCGGAAATGTCATACAGCTCCACGTGGCGTGTCGTATGCTTTCCTCTTCCAAGACTTTCAGAGATTTCATCCGTGTCGATGGAAAGACGGGGGTCGATGGAATTCAGCAGCGACGACTTACCGACTCCGGACTGCCCGGCAATCACCGTTGTCCGTCCAGCCAGGTGCGCTTGTATCTCATCCATGGAAGCGGAATCGTTCACAGCCGACAAAATGACCGGGTATCCAACCTTCTCATACTGTGCCTTATACTCCTCCATTGCTTCCACCATAGCGCTGTCCAGCTGATCCATCTTGGAAATCACGATAAACGGCTCGATCCGTTTAGCCTCAACGAGAACGAGAAATCTGTCCAGAAGAAGCGAATTAAAATCAGGATGGATGGCTGATGTAACAATCAACGCTTGGTCGACGTTGGCTATCGGCGGTCTTACAAATTCATTTTTCCGGTCATGAATGGATAAGATGTAGCCCTCTTCATAGTTGTCCGCCTTAAAATCCACCATATCCCCGACGAGAGGGGACACTTTTTTCTTACGGAAGTTTCCGCGCCCACGGCATTGATAAACCTCTCCGTCATGAAGCACGTAATAAAAACCGCTGAGGGACTTTATAATTTTTCCGGTTGCCACTTGATCACCTTCTTAATAAGGAACATTTCCTTCATCGATCACTTCATCACCTCGCTGCACACGGTAAGACGCTTCCCCGCCTTCTTCTATAATCAGTGTTACATCAAAAGAGGTGGTTTCTGTGATGGTTTCTTCCACGACTGGTGTCTCCATATCGTTTTCATAATCATCGACATAAATCAACACCTGCTGTTCTGTTTCTTCCGATTCCTCATTAAACGGAACTTCCAGCGTTACGTTTTCTTCTCTTGGAGGTTTTTCCTCCGGCCCCTTGGATATGGTGATAGTTACCGTTGACCCTTCTTTCACATCGGTGTACGCCTCCGGATCCTGTGTAATCACCTCTCCGGCAGGTACAGTCTCCGAGTAGCTCTCAGCAACTTCAACCTCCAGGCTGCGATCCTTTAAATATTTCTCCGCCTGTTCCTGGGTCATCCTGTCCAGCCGGCCCAGATTAATGGTCGGGGGTCCGGTACTGACGCGGAAAATGACTTCCTCTTCTTCCGGAATTACGCTTGCTCCCGGGTTCGGAGAGAGCTGGGCGACAATTTGACCAGCCGGTTCATCGCTGGAAACAGGAATACGTTCAATCCCTGCGTACCCCTTATCCTGGAGTTCCTTATCGACCTGGTCATATTCTTCACCCACATAATCCGGGAATTCTTCCCGTTCTTTTCCTTTACTCGTATAGATCGTGACTTCTGTTTCTTCCTTCACTGTCCTGCCGGGTTCAGGATCTGTCGTAATAACAAGACCCTCTTCCACTTCATCTGAAAACTGAGATTCACGGCTGACCATCAAGTTCAAATCACTCAGTTCACTGTAGACCTCTTCATATTCCCTTCCGTCAAGGTCTTCAGGAATGGTCACATCGGCAGGCTGAATGATGCCTGGTGTAAAATACAGGGCAGCTCCGCCCCCTAGTATGATCAGAAGCAGGAATGTCAGGATCCATGGCCAGATCTTTCTTTTCTTCTTTTTCTTTTCTTTATCGACCGGCTGCTTTTCCTCTGCCGGCTGCTGATGATGCACTTTTGTATCCTTGACCGGCTGATACTCGCCGGTATGGATGATTGTATGATCTTCTGTGTGATCCCCGTAGGCGTCGTTCGTAATGACGGGGATGGCTTTCGTTTTTTCCTCTTCATCTTCCTCCGGCAGTTCAAAGGGTTTTTCACCCAGTCGGTAAGGTTCAAGTGAGGTCTCTATATCCTGTTCCATTTCCACCACGGTGGGATAACGGTGAAACGGATCTTTCGCTGTTGCTTTCAATACGACATTTTCCACACTCTGCGGCAGATCAGGATGCCATCGTTTCAACGAAGGTGTATCATGCTGCAGGTGCTTAAGGGCTATGGATACAGGAGACTCGCCTGAAAAAGGAAGACGTCCAGTCAACAGTTCGAAGAAAACAATGCCCATCGAATAAACATCGGATTTCTTCGTCGCCATTCCCCCACGCGCCTGCTCAGGAGACAAATAATGAACAGAACCAAGAACTGAATTTGTCTGAGTCAGAGCGGTCGCACTCAAAGCCATTGCAATTCCGAAATCTGTCACTTTCACATGGCCGTAATGATCAATCAAAATATTCTGCGGCTTGATATCTCTGTGTACAATGCCGTTGTCATGGGCATGGGTGATGGCAGAAGTTACCTGGCGCATAATATCCACCGCTTCCGAAACATCAACGGGGCTGTTCTGTTGGATATACTGCTTCAGTGTCATGCCGTCAACATATTCCATGACCATATAATATAAATCGTCCTCTTCCCCGACATCATATATATTGACGATGTTCGGATGAGAAAGGCTGGTGGCGGACTGGGCTTCCCGGTGGAAACGCGCAATAAACTCTTCGTCATTTCCGTGTTCCAGCCTTAGTACCTTGATGGCTACGCTTCTGTCCAGGATGGTATCATGAGCTAAATAAACGTTCGCCATCCCTCCGCCGCCAATCATTCTATCGACACGGTAACGGTCATTAAGAAGACGGTCATTGAGCATCAATCCACACCTTCCTTCTCACCTTGGGGTGGGAGATGATGGACAATGGCAAGAGTGATATTGTCTTCTCCGCCCCGCTCATTGGCCCGCTCAACAAGAGAGTGGGCGAAATCGGACCAGTCTCCTTTGTGATCACTTAAACCACTCAATTCTTCATGACTCACTTTATTGGTCAGACCGTCTGTACAAAGAAGAACCCGGTTATCCGGATCCCACTCCATACTCTGGACATCCGGGAAAAGATCATATTCTGTGCCGAGCGCCTTCAGCAGAACATTTTTGCGAGGATGATGCTCGGCCTGTTCTTCTGTAATCTGTCCGGACCTGACAAGTTCATTGACGAGTGAATGGTCTTCCGTAACGGCTTTGAATCCGTAAGCATTCGCTAAATAACAACGGCTGTCTCCGACGTGGGCAATGGAGACAAACTGGTCCGTGCAGATAGCTGCCACTATTGTCGTCCCCATGCCGGCACATTCTTCATGTTCAGAAGCATAGGTTTTGATTTCATTATTGGCGGAACGGATGGTTTCTTTTATCCACTCTTCAGCACCATTCGGAGTTTGAAACGAACCCGTATGCTCCCATTCCTTATGTAAAACATCAACAGCCATCCGGCTGGCGACATCACCTGCCTGATGCCCTCCCATGCCGTCGGCTGCGACAGCAAGCACCTGACCGGAATGATTTCTGAACACGCCGCCTGCATCCTCATTATGAGCCCTTACTCTGCCTTGATCTGTGAGGTAGTACTCTATCATGGACGTTCACCTGCCTTTTTCAGTTACTGTCATCCATAGAAGGCCGGCTGCTTCCATCAACAGGAAGCAGGTGCCTTTATTTTTTCACCAATCGCGTCAGGAAAAAGCCGTCCGTATCCCACTCATGGGGAAACAGCTGGAGACCGGTTCCGGTCAGGCCTTCCCCTTGACGAAGAGCATCCGGAAGATCGTTGACAAAGGATGGATCCAGTTCATATTCCGGATGTTGATCCAGAAAATGACGGACCGCTTCTTCGTTTTCATGCCGATCCACTGTACATGTGCTGTAGACCAGTTTTCCACCGGATTTCAGGAGCGGTGCCACCTCGTGGAACAAGTCGTCCTGGATACTCCTGAGCTTATAGATATCTTCCTCACTCTTATGGTACTTAATATCCGGTTTGCCTCTCAGTACACCAAGACCTGAACATGGGGCATCAAGCAGGATCCGATCAAAGCTCTCAGACGCATGCAGCGATGTGAGCGTCCGGGAATCCGCCTGGCCGGCCTTGATGGAAGTAAGCTGGAGCTGTTCAGCTTTTTTACTGACGAGCTTTGCCTTCTTTTCATGAAGGTCATAAGCCGTCACGCTTCCTTTATCCTTCATCTTTTCTGCTATGTGCGTGGTTTTGCCTCCTGGTGCGCTGCACGCATCAAGGACAGCCATCCCTTCATCCAGGTCCATCATTTCCGCAACCAGCATGGAACTCTGGTCCTGAATGCTTACCAAGCCTTCTTTAAAGAGCCTGTGGTTTATAATGTTCCCATCTTTTACAACCAGGCCTTGTGTGGAAAATGGACTCTCTTCTACCGAAAACCCTTCCTGTCGCAGCTGGCCGGCTGCCTCACCGCGGCTGATTCTGAGTGGCTGCACGCGGATGGACATAGGAAGATGGTGGTTGTTCGCTTCACACATCAACCTCGTCGTTTTCATGCCGTACTGATCCACCCACCTCCGCACAAGCCATTCAGGATGACTGGTTTCAACCGCCAGACGTGTACCATCATTTTCAATGTGATCAAGGCTTTGAACACCTTTTCGCTGTACATTGCGCAGAACGCCGTTCATAAAGGAGGAGATTCCTTTATGTCCGCGTTTTTTCGAAATTTCCACCGCCTCGTGGATGACCGCATGGTCCGGTACCCGTTCAAGGAAGATCATTTGATAGACTGACATGTAAAGCAGCCAGCGTACCCACGGTTTAATTTTCTTCTGACCGGCTGTATAAGGCTGAATATAATAGTCGATCAAGTCTCTGCGCTGCAGAGTTCCGTAAACAATTTCAGTCAATAGTGCCCCGTCCTGACGGGAGAGCTCCTGTTTGGACATTTCTCTGTCGAGCAGGACGTGACTGAAGCCTCCCTGCTCACCGATTCTTGTTAATAGATGGAGCGCGGTTTCTCTTAATACATACTTAGCCATGCTGCTCCCCCAATACGTCGCCCTCGTTTAAAGATTGGCCGGCGCCATTAACGAACGACTGCCCGTCCATTTTTTTCTTTCCTGAAGGCTGAAGGGATACAATTTTCAACGCTTTTCCGTCTCCTGTCTGAACGAGGAAACCGTCCTCCTCGATTTTGACCACTGTTCCCGGGGCTTTGGAAAAGTGTCCGGAAACTTTTTCGGCCCACCAGATTTTCATCGGTTTACCATTCCAGTACGTGAACGCCACCGGCCAGGGATGAAGACCCCGGACGTGGTTGTAGACGTCCTGCTGATCTCTGCTCCAGTCAATCAGCTCCTGTTCACGTTTAATGTTGCCGGCAAATGTGACTTTGGATTCATCCTGAACTTCAGGAGTGATGTTCCCAGCCAGCAATTCAGGCAGGGTGTCAGCCAGAAGATCGGCTCCCGCTGCTGATAATTTATCGTGCAGTGTGCCGACATGATCGGTATCTTCAATCGGAACGACCACTTTGGAAAGCATATCGCCGGCATCCAGTTTTTTCACCATATACATAATAGTGACGCCGGTTTCTTTTTTTCCTTCCAGAATACTATAGTGGATAGGAGCTCCTCCCCGGAATTCGGGCAGCAGCGAGGCATGGACATTGATGCATCCGTATTCCGGAACGTTCAGCAGCGCTTCCGGGAGGATCTGTCCGAAAGCCGCTGTGACGATCAAGTCCGGCTCAAAGGCGAGGACATCCTCATATTCATGCTTGATTTTTTCGGGCTGCAGCACCGGAATACCATGGTTCAAGGCTGCTGTTTTCACCGGCGGCGGTGTAAGAACCCTCTTCCTCCCCTTTGGACGGTCCGGCTGGGTCACAGCCACCACCACTTCATATCCCTCTTTCATAATCCGGTCAAGAACAGGGACCGCAAAGTCCGGTGTTCCCATAAACGCAATTCGTGTCATAACTGACGGCTCCTTCCTACATCAACTGATACGGCTGAAAATCAACCGTAATCTGTAAACCATCTTCCTGTTTCAATTCATCTTCATAATAGTGCAGTATTCGTTCGACAAACTTCCGCTGCTCGGGTTCCTTCTTGTATTTTACCATGCATTGATAGCGATATCTATTATTGATCCTGGCCAGCGCAGAAGGGGTTGGACCCAGTACGTGCGCCTGCTCGGACAGCTTCTGCTGCATAAACATCGTAATCTTACGGGTGGCTTCCTCCGCTTTCAACTGGTTGGGATGCGAAATTGTAAACAACGTCAAATAATAGTAAGGCGGATACCGGAATGCTTTTCTAAGCTTCATTTCCTCCTGGAAAAACTGTTCATAATCGTACGTACTCGCAAGCTCTATACTGTAATGTTCCGGTGTATACGTCTGGACAACCACTTCCCCGCTTTTCTCATGGCGTCCGGCCCGTCCGCTCACCTGGGTCAGCAGCTGAAAGGTCTTTTCGGAGGCACGGAAATCCGGCAGGTTCAGCATCGCATCCGCAGCCAGCACACCGACAAGTGTGACATTCCCGAAATCGAGTCCTTTGGCGATCATCTGTGTTCCAAGCAGGATATCCGCTTTTCCCTCGCCAAACTGTGTAAGCAGTCTTTCGTGAGCGCCTTTCTTCCTCGTTGTATCAACATCCATCCGGATGATCCGCGCCTCAGGAATCAGTTCCTGCAGGGCTTCCTCGACTTTTTGAGTTCCTGTACCAAAGTATCGGATCGTTTTGCTTTCACATTCCGGGCACTTCTCCGGCATGGGCTCTTCATGAGAACAGTAGTGGCATTTCAAGCGGTTCTGCCGCTTGTGATAAGTCAATGCAATATCACAGTGCGGGCATTCGCTTACATGGCCGCAGTCCCTGCACATGACAAACGTGGAATATCCCCGTCGGTTAAGAAACAGCACGACTTGTTCTTTCCTAGCCAGCCGCTCTTCGATTTTTTCCTTTAATGGAATCGAGAACATGGATCGGTTCCCGCTGTGAAGCTCTTCTCTCATATCCACAAGCTCCACCTCAGGCATCACAGCCTCATTCATCCGTTTGCTTAGTGTCAGCAGCTGATAGTTGCCTTTCGCAGCCCGCGCATACGTTTCCAGTGACGGGGTCGCACTTCCCAGAACGACTGGACAGTTGTGTGTTTTCGCGCGCTGGACAGCGACATCGCGGGCATGATACCTCGTCCTGTCTTCCTGCTTATAGCTCGTCTCATGCTCTTCATCAATAATGATCAGCCCAAGATTCGTAAACGGGGCGAATATGGCAGACCGGGCTCCTACAACGACCTGTACTTCCTGACGCTGAATCTTACGCCATTCGTCGTATTTCTCTCCAGCTGACAGAGCACTGTGAAGGACGGCTACCTTGGAGCCGAAACGTCCTTTAAACCGCTCCACCATCTGAGGGGTTAAAGCAATTTCGGGGACGAGCATAATGGCTTCCTCCCCTTTATCCAGCACCTGCTGAATCGACTGCATATATACTTCCGTCTTCCCGCTTCCCGTTACACCGTGAAGGAGAAACACGTCGTGCTCCTGTTTTTCGATGGTTGAAAGAATCGGCCGGATGGCGGTTTCCTGCTCTTCGGTTAGTTCAAAAGGCGTCGTTCGTTTAAATTCCCGTCCTCCGTACGGATCGCGGAAGACTTCCTGTTTGTACTCTTTGAGCACGTTCTGCTCCACAAGAGGCTTCAACGCAGCAGGAGTAGTTTGAAGGTTACCCAGCAAACGCTTTTTGTCCAGTGGCTCTGGATGCTGAAGGAAATATTCAACGATGGCCCGCTGTTTTTTTGCCTGTGGCGGGAGGTCTTCCAGCTTTTCTTCCATATCGATAGGAGAAACAGCCGGCGCAACCACAGCCTTCAGCTTTTTCGTTTCCCTGCTCTTTACTTCATAGTGAACATCCACTTCGCCTTCGTTCATATGTTTTCTAAGGATATGGTAACTGACACCGGACTGTTCGAACTCTTCAAAATCCATGACGCCCCTCCCATCAAACACAGCATCCAGGGCTGAATCCAGCGGTTCATCCGAGAGTTTCCACAGCTCTTTTCTATATTTGGCTTTCATAACCTGCGGCAGCATGACCTGTAGACAGGATATATAATAACTCAACGTATAATTGGACAGCCATTTCCCAAGGTGAAGCAGTTCTTCCGTCAACGTCGGAATGACATCCAGTACATCAGTGATTTTTTTCACGGAGGGGAAGCTGGACGTTTCTGACAAGGCGATCACATAGCCGAGAATTTTCCTCGGTCCGAAGGGGACGATGACTCTGACCCCGGGCTGTACAATTCCTTCAAATTTTTCAGGGATTTCATAATCAAAGGGTCTGTTGGTATTCTGTGAGGCTACGTCCACAATGACATTGGCAATCACGTGCGGTCACGCCCCGTCATCTCCTGAGAGGCTTCCTTTAGGATTTCTTCTGCCAGTTGATCCTTCGTCATCATGGGATAGATTTTTTCACGACCACTTTTCTGAATGAAAAGGGAGGCATTCGTATCCGTACCAAAGCCGGACCCTTCCTCGGCCACATTGTTGATCACTATGGCATCCAGGTTCTTTTTCTCCAGCTTCTCTCTTCCGTAACGCTCAGGATCATTCGTCTCGGCGGCAAAGCCGATCAGATACTGATGTTCCTTCCGTGTACCGAGCTCCTGCAGGATGTCGTGTGTGCGCTCCATTTGAACCGCATATCCTCCCGGGGATTTTTTCATTTTGTGTTCAAAGGTTTCCTTTGGCCTGTAATCGGCGACAGCGGCGGATTTGATCACAAGATCGGCCGCTGGATAATGCTTCAGCACTTCTTCATACATCTCCTGAGCAGAGACTACATCAATGCGCTCCACCCCTTTTGGCGTATGAAGGGAGACAGGTCCGGTGATCAGGGTGACATCAGCACCGCTTCGAGCCGCCTGCCGCGCAAGAGCAAACCCCATTTTTCCGGTCGAAGGATTCGTGAAATACCGGACCGGATCAATTTTCTCCTGCGTTGGTCCTGCTGTAATCAGGACCCTTCTGCCTTTCAACCACTCGGTTTTCCGATACTCATCTTCCAGTACTTTAACGATGCTCTCCGGTTCTTCCAGCCTTCCTTTCCCGACATATCCGCAGGCCAGATACCCTTCACCAGGCTCAATAAAACGAAAGCCCCATTCATCCAGCTGTTTCATGTTGTTTATGACGGCCGGGTGGCTGTACATGTGCACATTCATCGCCGGTGCAATGTACACGGGAGCCTCGGTCGCAAGCAGTGTCGTTGACAGCATATCATCCGCCAGCCCGCCGGCAAGCTTGCCAATCGTATTGGCTGTAGCGGGCGCAATCAGGAATAAATCGGCCCAGTCGGCAACATCGATGTGCTGGATCTGTGTGGCGTCCTGTTCATCAAACGTATCGGTATAGACCGGCTGTCTGGACAGTGCCTGAAAGGTCGTCGGAGCGACGAAATTTCTTGCGCTCTCTGTCATAATGACTTTGACGAAGGCTCCTGCCTGGACAAGCTTACTTGTCAGGGCCGCCGCTTTGTATGCAGCTATTCCTCCTGATACGCCCAGGACAATCTTTTTATCTTTTAACATGTGATGGACCTCCCTGCCTGTGAAAATCTTACGATAAAATACGTAGGAAAAGCCGCGCTGATCGTCAGACAGATGCGCGGCTTTTCCTACGTTGTTCCGGGAACAATGCTATTATGTGGTTTCCGTTCTTTCCTGGATCTCTTCCGCTTCAATATAGTTCAATTTCCCGTCGCGGATTTCCTCCAGAGCTACACCAACCTGCTGATGAGAGGTTGGGTTTTCGACCATAGGAGCACTTCCCTGCTTCAGTTCGCGGGCTCTTCGTGCTGATAGTGTGACAAGTGTATATTTTGATTTGATCTGCTTCTGCAGGGAATCAATGGATGGTTCTAACATCATAATTAATTTTCCTCCAATGCTTTTTTGTATTGATGGGCCACGCGCTCACGTTTGCAGTGTTCACTGGCTACGATGGACTGGACCTTCTGAACGGCGTGATTAATCTGATCGTTGACAACGACATAATCGTAGGCATCCATCATATCAATTTCTTCTTTAGCCGCCAGCAGACGGTTTTTCACCTTTTCCTCTGTTTCGGTACCCCGGCTTACGATTCGGTCTTTTAATTCTTCAAGAGAAGGAGGAATTAAAAATACGAACACACCTTCCGGGAAGTTTTCGCGGACTTTCAATGCGCCCTGAACCTCAATTTCAAGGAATACATCCTTCCCCTGGTTCAACGTCTCTTCCACATAATGTCTCGGCGTGCCGTAATAGTTGCCCACATATTCGGCATGTTCAATCAGCTGTCCTTCTGTGATCAGCTTTTCAAATTCATCTCTGCTTTTAAAGAAATAATCGACACCATCCACTTCCCCTTCACGCGGGGCACGCGTCGTCATGGAAATAGAATATCGCAGGTCTGTCGACTGCTCGAACAGAGCCTTCCGTACAGTTCCTTTTCCGACACCTGATGGGCCGGAAAGTATAAATAGTATACCTTTCTGTTCAATCACTGCAAATAGTCCTCCTAGTTTTCATCTGAAATCTCATCATTACTGATTACACGCTGGCCGACGGTTTCCGGCTGAACAGCAGACAGAACGACATGATCACTATCTGTGATAATGACCGCACGTGTACGGCGGCCATATGTAGCATCTACTAATTTATTATTGTCACGGGCGACAGTAATGATACGTTTGATTGGAGCGGATTCCGGTGAAACGATGGAAATGATTCGATTGGCAGACACAACGTTCCCGAACCCGATATTGATCAATTTTAAACTCAAAGCTGACTCCTCCTTCTTATGGCCAAGCACTTAATCATTAACTCTATTATATGAAAAAAACCGTACAGAACACAATTGTTATTCGATATTTTGCACTTGTTCCTTCATTTTTTCCAATTCACCCTTCACGTTAAGTACATACTCCATCAGGAGGGTGTCATTGGATTTTGACCCCATCGTGTTCACTTCCCGGTGCATTTCCTGAAGGATGAAATCCAGACGTCTCCCGACGGACCCGCGCTGGTCCAGAGCCTTCTCAAACTGTTGAAGATGGGAATGCATCCGTGTGAACTCTTCGGTGACATCCCCTTTTTCAGCCATAAGGGCCACTTCCTGGAGAATTCTTGGTTCATCCTGGGAAAGGGGCTGTGCAGCGTAATCTTCAATTCGGGCGCGTATTCTCGCTTTGTATTCGTTTATCACTTCAGGGCGGCGCTGGTCCATCATGTCAAGCCAGCAGGCGACAGCCTTGAGTCTGGATAGGAGGTCCTTTGAAAGCTGCTTTCCTTCCCGTCCCCTCATGTCCTTCAGCTGCCGCAGAGCCTGTTCCACCGACGTCTTCAGCTTTTGTTGAAAAGAATCCGGGATGTCATCCGATTCCTTAGTAACGAAGACATTCTCTAACTTGGATACCATATCAATAGTTATATCACCCGTCAAATGAAACCGGCTCTTCATATCTTCCAACGCCTGAATGTACTGCTCCGCTGCTGCCCAGTCCACCTCGACGTTTTTCTGCAGGCCGCCGCCGTCCATCGTTATGTACACATCGACCCGCCCGCGGTGCAGGGCTTCTTTAACAAGTTTCCTTACCGGGTCCTCCATAAATAACAAAGAGGAAGGAAGGTGCATATGAACATCAAGAAACCGATGATTCACGGATCTGACTTCCACCACGATCCGTGTTCCCTCCTGCTCTGATATTTCCCGTCCATATCCGGTCATACTGTCAACCATATCTCCTTCACCTGCCGCTTCTTCATTGATACTGTCTAGTTTACCAAACTTCCTCTTTCAGAGCGACTGGTATGATTCTTTAGAAATCCGGCGTAAAATCATGCTATAATGACCTTTTAGAGAGGTGAAGAGACTATGTCTTTCGACGGAATTGTAACCCGGGCGGCGACAAATGAGCTGAACAATGTTCTTCAGTCCGGACGAATCATGAAAATTTATCAACCCACGGATACAGAGCTTGTATTCACTGTCCGCTCCCAGCGGACGAAATATACGCTTCTATTATCCGCTCATCCATCCTATGCACGGTTTCATTTAACCAATGATCAATACCACAATCCAAAAGAACCGCCGATGCTCTGTATGCTCCTGCGCAAGCATCTTGTAGGAGGATTTATAGAGAAAATTGAACAGGTGGATATGGAGAGGATTGTCAAGATCCATATCCGCACACGGAATGAAATCGGCGACGAAACGTATAAAACCTTGATCATTGAGGTGATGGGGAAACACTCCAATATTCTTCTTGTCGACGAACAGGAGGGGCATATTCTGGACAGCATCAAGCACCTTCCCCCTTCCCAGAACCGGCACAGGACGATTATGCCGGGCCAGCCCTATAAACGGCCGCCGGAGCAGGGCAAAATAAGCCCGTTGGAACTCGAACCGGCCCAACTCCTTAAAAAACTGGATTTTAATGCGGGCCGCCTGGACAAACAGATTCTCTCCATTGTCATGGGCTTTTCCCCCATGATTACAAAGGAGATCGCAGAAAAAGCAGGAATGAACGGACCCTCAGGATACGAAGCTGCTTATGAGGAAGTACGGAACCGAATACTGGATCACTCGTATGAACCACAGGTGAAACGCGGGGACAAAGAACAATTTTATGTACTGCCGCTGAAGGCCTTTGGAGAAGAAAGAGAAACTTTCTCTACGGTGAGTGACATGCTGGACGCTTTTTATTCAGGGAAAGCCGAAAGGGATCGTGTCAAACAGCAGGCTGGTGATTTATTCCGCTTTCTGAAAAATGAACGCGACAAAAACCAGAGGAAAATCAAAAAACACGAAGATACCTTGAAAAAGTCTGAAGCAGCCGGGGATTATCAAAAGCTCGGCGAACTGCTGACCGCTCATATGCACCTCGTTAAAAATGGAGACGAAAGTGTAACGGTCGTTGATTACTACGATTCTGACCAAAAGGAAATGTCAATCGAGCTGAATCCGAATAAAACGCCAAGTGAGAACGCCCAGTCTTACTTCCAGACGTACCAGAAATTGAAGAAGTCCAAGCAGGTGGTTCAAAAGGAAATTGAAAAAGCGGACATTGAAATCACCTACTTCGAACGTTTGATTCAACAAGTCGAAACAGCTAGGGAAGAAGATATTGAAGAAATCCGGGAGGAACTCCGGGAACAAGGCTATATGAAGAAAAAGAACGCCTCCCCGGGGCGTAAGAAAAACCAGCCTAAAAAACCGTCCCCGGAAACCTTCCGATCCAGTGACGGGACGATGATCTATGTCGGGCGCAACAATAAACAGAATGAATATTTAACCAACCGGATGGCAGGTAAATCTGATATCTGGCTGCACGCCAAAGATATTCCGGGTTCCCACGTAGTCATTAAAGATGAGAACCCAAGTGAAGACACACTGCTTGAAGCCGCCCAGCTGGCGGCAAACTTCAGTAAATCGAGCCGGTCGTCCTCCGTGCCTGTTGACTACACACAAATCAGGCATGTGAAAAAACCGTCCGGAGCAAAACCCGGTTTCGTTACCTATGATCATCAGCAGACCCTGTTTGTAACTCCGGATGCCTCCTATGTCCGGATGATGAAAAAACAGGCAGAGGAATAAAACAGGAACAGGCAGCCATACTAAGAGAGCACCTTGATCTTAGTAGAGGAGGCTGCAGTCATGCCAAAGAACTCAAAATCAAAACGCAACCCAAAGAAGAGCCGGGACGCGGTCCAGCCCAGCAGTGGTGAAGAACGCGTAACGATCTCTAAAGCGGGCAGATCTTTTGATGGCCGTTGAAGAGCAATAGTCAGAGTTCCCATGACAAAACGCCGGCGTACACGCGTCGGGAAAGCTGTCGAGAAAATTTCTCGGCAGCTTTTTTCTATAAGGCTCTGTTATTGCTTGGTGTTGTTATTTAACATGTGAGCTCCTATCACCCCTTTCTCTCATGGGGTTTGTAGGAGGCGGCCTTGGGAATGACTCCCTTTCCGTGGGGTACCGTGAGCATCCTCAGGCAGCGCCTTCCGGGGTCTCACGATGTACCTTCATCCCACAGGAGTCCCGCCATTCCCAAGGCCGCCTCTTCAAAGTAGGGTAGTTAGAAAGGACATAACCGAAGTCCGTTACACCACTACGAAAGGGATGGCAGGGAAAACAGGTAGACTCCTGCGGGAAAAAGGAACAAGGGAAGACCCCGGAGAACGAAGTTCGAGGAGGCTCATCGTTCCCCTCGGAAAGCGGACGGTTTTCCCTGCCATCCCATGCTCTGAGTAAACAACGGACCGGACCCCTGATTCCAGACGGAGACGATTTAGTAATCGTTTAAAATAACAACAACAGACTTTAACAGAGCTTTCTATAAAAAAACCGCCTGGACTCAAACCAGACGGTTATCTTTTCCTCATATGATCAAGCCTGTCCCTGAGAATCGTAATGGAACGGTTGATTTTCCAGATGTAATAAAGGTGATGGAGCAGATTTTCCTTATCCTCTGTTCCCGGCTGCACTTTCAACTCCACCTGCTCCCTTTCCTCCAGCAGGTCGTAAACCGGATCGGAATGATTTCCTGTTTCAATTTGATGGATCAAACCTTGCAGATTCTTTTCCAGTTTATCCTGAACCGCTGTTAGAAGTTCCAGTGTTTCATGACTGTGATTCGTGTATTTGGGGTATGGAGAGGCGACAAGGTGCTTGGCATAATAATTGACGGCTGTAATCACGGTCAGCACGGCTGTAAGGTTTTTGTCCCCTCGGAAAATAGGATCCTGTACAGCAGGCTTGGATTCTTCCTCAATTTCCTGCATTTTCGCATCCAGATCCAAGGCCTGCTGCGCAAGACCTTTAACTCCTTTCGTACCCTTGATGTTGGTTAAATACTGGCTGATTAATTGAGACATTTGTGTAAAATATTCACGAAAGGCCTCGGAAAGCTTGTCCTTAGTACTCGTGGGAAAGACGAAAGCAGAAACACCAAGAGCAATCGCAGCTCCGGCCACTGTGTCAATGACCCTCGCTCCAAGAAGCTCCGGCGTAACTCCACCGAGAATCAGATCATAAATAAAGGCAATCATCATCGTAATAAAGAAGCTTGCCACCGTATAGGAAACCGTAAGAAAGTAAAAAGCTGTAAAAATAACCAGAAACAATAGGACAACCTCAAGGTAAGGGTGGCCGGAGAGCCACAAAGCAGCGAGAAAACCGAAGAAAGCACCGAAGAATGTGCCGACGGAACGCTCAAAAGCTTTTAAGTACGTCCTGCCGACGGTTTCCGTACCGAGCTGGATAATAAAAGCGGTCAACAGGACCCAGTACGGCTGAATCGGAGAAATGATATAGCCCGTAACAATAGCTATGCTTCCTGCAATCAACGCCTGCACGGCTTTTTTCTCAGCAGGTTTCAGTCCGGCAGGCCCCGCTTCCTTCTCATCCACCGCCTCTTCATCTGCTGCCGGTGGATGTTCCACTGCTTCATTGAAGTGAATATCCCGCTGCACTTCCGAGGCGCCTTCTGTCACGTGGGAAGCCATTGTTTCAATTCTTCTGATCAAATAAAGCCGTCCATCAGGGAGATCGGTTGCATTCATCATCCAGTGATCAAGCTGATGCCGGATACCTGCGACCACTTTCTCAGCCTCCTGAAGACTCTTCATTTCCGGCTGTGGGTCAAGCACATCGGCATCTTTCAACGTCAGAAGCAGATCGACGAGAAGATAGCGCAGCTCCTTCAAATCCAATGCCTCGTCTTCCTTCAATTTCTGCAGGCTTTCCGAAAGCGTCATAACAAACATGGTCGTATCGAAAATATATAATCGCAGCCGGCCGGATTGAAGCCCCGGCCAGATTTCTGTGCTGTCCTGCTGGTGTAGATCAGCGGCGACCTGGTTGGCGTAAATTCTTAATTTACTTACGTTGCTGCCCAGCTTCTTCAACCGGGACGGCTGGAGTTCGGGGTCTTTAATCACCTCAATAAGCAGGTCGAACGTCAAGTTTGCCTGCCTGTGGAAGGAAACCGTGCTTCTCCGCAGCATCTGCCTTGTGTCTTCGAATAGGAAGAAATTGTAAAGAAAGGCATAAAGAATGCCGATACCTACTGCGAGGTAAAACCAGGGAAACTGGGACGGTGACAGCTGAAGAAATGAGGAGAAATAAATTGTGAAGAACCCAATCATTCCAAGAGAAAAATACCGGCTTCCATGCTGCGAAAAATAAAAAGCTGCACCTATCGAAGCAATCATCAGGATACTTACCAGGACGGGGCTTGAAGCAGTCAAGGACCCAAGCGTCACCCCTGAACATGCAGCCACTCCCAGGAGAAGGGTTGTCACCTGTTTTTTTCTTTTTGTATCATCCATAACAATCATAATGCCCATCAGACCGGCAATCCCGGAGATGATCGCAGGAAAAAGCGGATCGATGGCAAAGACGTTCATGATCAACATCGTTGTAAAAACCGATGAAATCAAACTCAGCGTAGCTTTCCCCGCCTGGGCCAGTCTCCGCCTGCCCGGATCAGAGGCGAGCAGACGCCGCAGCCAGTAGGACTGTTTGACTAAATCTTTCATTTATTGATGCTCCCCTCTTTCGTATGTATAGTCATTTATCTTATCGATTTTTAAGTGTCAGGACAACTCTCACGTCCTGACGTTTTCTATTGTAAGAACATTCCATCAAAAGCCCCGGACGAAAAAAGCTGCGATCGGCATCGCAGCTTCAAGTTAAAAAATAAGCAAAAACGGCAATCGAGGCCACATAAGAAAAAACCGCCTGGGCCCAGTATCTTTTCGCTTCCTTTTTCAACATGTACATATTCCATAATATAAATATCGTCAGCGACCCTGCCAGACTGAGCAGGGGTTCCCATGACAGCATGGATTCCATAAAGGAAAAAGCGACCCACGTGTATAAATAAACGAAGCAGGTTAATAGTCCGAGGGAGGCATTCATGAGAATAAAAAAGGAATGTTTGTTAGATTTCATCGTCATCACCAATACGTTGTGTTGTATTAATGGTACAAGGACAAGATGAAAATAGCAACTCTTCCCTCATTTAAGAATTTGTAAAAACGTAAGGGTCTTCCCTCCACACTCTCAGTTTCTCCAGCTGAAGGTCATCCAGTTCTTCCTGTTGGTACAGCTCATCCAGTAGATCATCATAGCTGGCAATCGATTGAACATGGTACTCCTTTTCCTTAAACGCCTGCTTCGCTTCCGCCAGGCCGTAGGTGAAAATGGATAAAATCCCTGCCACTTCCACCCCCGCTTCCCGCAGGGCATCTGCAGCTTGTATGGAAGACTTCCCAGTGGAAATCAAATCCTCAATGACGACTACACGGCTGCCTTTGGTAACCACTCCTTCAATCTGATTTCTGCGCCCGTGTTTTTTGGCGGTCCCGCGCACATACACCATCGGAAGATTGAGACGATCGGCTGCCCATGCTGCATGCGGAATACCGGCTGTGGCGCATCCGGCTATTCCATCCACCTCTCCCGGCAGTTTCCGGATCATGTCCACAAACGCCTCTGTAACAGACGAACGCACGGAGGGATAAGACATCGTCAAACGGTTGTCACAATAAATCGGGGATTGGATGCCCGAGGTCCATGTGAAGTAATCCTCCTCGTACATTTTGACAGCACCAATATCCAGCAGTTTATGAATCAACTGATTTTTTTCCATGCAGAAATTCCCCCTTGATGGTTTGATATGTATCCTCAGGTTCACCGCTGTTCCGGATAGGTCTGCCAACGACGATGGCATCACTTCCCTCCATAGCGGCTTTTGCAGGAGTGGCTGTCCGTTTTTGATCGTGCACGTGCCCTCCCGGGAGCCTGATCCCCGGGGTCAACGTAAGAAGCCCTGATTCTTTTTTGATCAAGGATGCTTCATGAACAGAACACACGACTCCATCCGCCCCATGTTCTTCCGCTAAGAGGCTGTAATGAAGGACCATGTCTTTCGTTGATCCTTCTACCTTCCATTCCCTGCTCAATGACCATTCGTCCATGGAAGTAAGGACGGTGACGGCAAACAAAAGAGGGGGCCCTCCATCTGCGCCTTCGTTCAACCCCTTCCGGGCAGCTCCAATCATTTGGCTGCCGCCGGACGCATGAATCGTAACGATATCTACACCGAGACCGGCAAGGTTTTTCATCGCCCGGCGGACGGTTTCCGGTATATCATGAAGCTTTAAATCCAGGAAAACTGCGTGGTTCCGTCTTTTCAGTTCGGCAATGAACGGGGCGCCTTCTTTATAAAAAAGCTCCATGCCTACTTTAACTGGAACACCTTCCAGATGATGTTCCATCAAAAAATCAAACGCTTCGCGGCCTGAGGGGAAATCAAGGGCGAAGTAGACCGGCTTCAACTCTTTCACGATGCGCACCTCCTACAGCTTCTTCTACAGATTGAAATCCATAATGGTGTAACGTCTCCGGCAGTTGTTCCACGAGTTCGCTGCATATGAGTGGGTTTTTAAAGTTCGCACTGCCTACAGCCACCGCGCTCGCTCCTGCCAACAGGTACTCGACAATATCGGCTGCCGTTTCAATCCCTCCCATTCCGATAATGGGGATACCGACTTCGGGATAAACTTGATGGATCATCCGGATACTGACAGGCTTCAGGGCAGCTCCGGACAATCCTCCGGTCCCGTTCGATAAAACAGGTTTCCGCGAGGATGGATCGATGCGCATAGCGGTCAGCGTATTGATCATAGACAGGCCGGAGGCTCCTCCCCTTTCAGCCGCTTTGGCCATGACGACGATGTCGCTTACATTCGGCGACAACTTCACATATACCGGAACACGGCTTACTTGAACGACTCTGCGTGTAACATCCTCCGCAAGCACTGGATCCATTCCGAACTGAACGCCGCCCTCCTTGACATTCGGACAGGAGATATTCAGTTCGAGAGCATCAACATGAACAGAGATTTTTTCTGCTACTTCCACATATTCCTCTACCGTACTGCCGGCGACATTTGCTATGATCGGTACCTGCTGGGCCTTTAGAAATGGGATTTCATCCTGAATGATCGACTCGACCCCTGGATTTTGAAGACCAATGGCATTGAGCATCCCTCCCGTTGATTCTGCTACCCGCGGAGTTGGATTGCCATATCTCTTTTCACCGGTGGCAGCCTTCATGATGACAGCCCCGAGTTCAGCGAGCGGGTAAAAGCGGGCATATTCACGACCAAAACCAAAGCATCCGGAAGCCGGCATAATCGGATTTTTCAAAGATAGGCCGGGCAGTTGAATCATCGTATTCATGAAAGCACAACCTCCTTATGGTGAAAGACCGGACCGTCACAGCAGATTCGCTTGTAGCCTTTTTCATCATGGGAAGGCACTACACAGGCAAAACAAGCGCCGATCCCGCATCCCATCCGTTCCTCCATGGAAATATATCCTTCTGTATCACCGAGCTGGTTGACCACTGCTTTCAGCATGGGCGTAGGTCCGCACGTATAATAGCGGTCAAACGAACCAGACATTCCGGCAATCCCGTCTGTTACAAACCCTTTATTTCCGGAGGTTCCGTCATCTGTCATAATGTGGACTTTCCCATATTGTTGAAATTCAGTCTTCAAAAAAGCGTGACGGATGGATTGAAATCCGAGAATAATAGTAAGGTCCGCTCCTTTTTCATACAACTCACGTGCCAGCCGGTATAAAGGGGGAACACCGATGCCTCCCCCTGTCAGAAGGACACTCTCTCCAGGCAGAGCTTTTACAGGAAAACCTCTGCCTCCGGGACCAAGCACATCAAGAGAATCACCTATCTGATAGGCTGTAAGAGCTTTTGTTCCTTTTCCAATCACTTTGTACAACAGGGTGATTGTTTCCTCATCTATATTGTAATCCGAGATGGATACCGGCCTACGTAAATATTCGTCCGCACTTGTCCGAATGTGAACAAATTGTCCAGGCTGCTTGATGTCATGCACCATACGCCCGCAAAGAATTAATTGGTACGTATCTTCGGCAACCAGCGTATGATCCACAACCGTCAGATCTTCTCTGATCACTGCCCCACCCCTTCCATCGGAGTAATGGCTCTTGCCGAGAAAGACATGGCGTTAATGACTTCAACGATAGCCGTTGCCGTATCAAGGCTCGTCAGACAAGCAATGCCGTTTTCCACAGCTTCCCGGCGGATTCTGAACCCGTCAGACCTTGCACGCATCCCTTTGTTCAACGTATTGATGACAAATTGAACTTCACCGTTCTGAATAAGGTCCAGCACATCCCTCTCTGCCGAACCAACTTTACCGACCGCTTCTACAGGAAGACCTTCCTGGGCAATTACGGTTGACGTGCCTTCTGTGGCAAACAAACGGAAACCGAGTTCATCAAAGGTCCCGGCGATGCGCACCATTTCTTCCTTATCCTTATCAGCAACCGTTAAGAGGACAGATCCTTGGACGGGTATTTTTAATCCAGAGGATATCATGCCTTTGTATAAGGCTTTCTCCAGCGTTTCATCATACCCGATGACTTCCCCTGTCGATTTCATTTCAGGTCCAAGCGTCGTATCGACACTTCTTAATTTTTCAAAGGAGAACACCGGCACTTTCACATAGACCCCTTTCGGCTTGCGGGCCGTTCCCGTGCTGTAGCCATGGTCGGTCAATTTCCCCCCCATCAGCACTTTCGTTGCCAGCCCGGCCATCGGAACACCGGTTATTTTGCTGAGAAAAGGAACGGTCCGGCTCGCTCTGGGATTAACTTCCAACACATAAGCGGTCCCATCTGAAATGACGAACTGGATATTGACGAGACCCTTCATCTTCAATTCTTTTGCGATATCAGCTGTGATGTCCAGACACTGCTTTTCAAGCGCAGGAGTCAACCGCCGGGGTGGGTAGACAGCCATGGAGTCACCTGAGTGGACACCGGCACGTTCAATATGTTCCATAACACCGGGTACGAACACATCCTCACCGTCTGTAATGGCATCTACTTCCACTTCCATCCCTGTCATATACTTATCGATCAAAATGGGGTGGCCGTTATGAACAAAAGCATTGGCATCCAGATAGGAAGCCAGTTCTTCACGCGAATACACGATGGCCATTGCTCTACCACCGAGGACATAGGATGGGCGGACGACAATGGGATAACCGATTTTCTCAGCTGCGGCTGCAGCTTCTGCTTCACCAGCCA
The DNA here is from genome assembly GCF_056158365.1 of Halobacillus sp. AWH4_228. Lineage (NCBI taxonomy): Bacteria > Bacillati > Bacillota > Bacilli > Caryophanales > Bacillaceae > Halobacillus > Halobacillus sp. AWH4_228. Next base: position 2,304,801 of record NZ_JBSWTE010000001.1, read on the forward strand.
CACTTTCTCCTCCCGGTTTCGGTACATTCAGACGGTTGAGCAGCTTTTCAAACAAGTCGCGGTCTTCTGTTTCATGGATGGCTTCCATCGTTGTTCCAAGGATCGGGATGCCATGCCGGCTCAGCCCTTCTACTAGATTTATCGCTGTCTGTCCACCGAATTGAACGATTACGCCTTCAGGATTTTCAAGGTCGGTGACATTGAGAACATCTTCAAGGGTCAAAGGTTCGAAGTACAATTTATCGGAGACACTGAAGTCAGTGGAAACCGTCTCCGGATTGTTGTTCATAATAATCGCTTCATAGCCCATATCTTTCAACGCAAGCACCGAGTGCACCGTAGCATAATCAAACTCGACCCCCTGACCAATTCGAATCGGGCCGGATCCAATGACGAGCACTTTTTTCCTTGATGAGGGAAGGGATTCATTTTCCTCTTCATAGCTGCTGTAAAAGTACGGCGTTTCGGATGCGAATTCCCCTGCGCACGTATCTACCATTTTATAGACTGGTTCAATATTCATACTCTTCCGCTTCTGTCGGACTTCATCGACCGAGACTCCTGCTGCACGGGAAATCTGCTGGTCGGACATCCCCAGCTGTTTCACTTTCCTTAGGAGAGAAGCAGACACTCCCTCTGTTTCAAGCTGCTGTTCCAGAAGGATGATCTGCTCCAATTTATAAAGGAAAAACTCATCAATCGCTGTTTTTTCGTGAAGTTCCTCTATAGAAAAGCCCCGCCGGAAAGCTTCGGCAATTAAGAAAATCCGTTCGTCGTCCGCTTTCACAATCCGTTCGTTCAATTCCTCTGCGGTTAAACGGGACGCGTGGGCCAGACGCAGTTCTTCCGTCCCCCCTTCAAGCGAGCGGATGCCTTTCAACAAGGACTCTTCCCAAGTCCTGCCGATGCTCATCACTTCGCCTGTCGCTTTCATCTGTGTGCCCAGAACGCGGTTTCCCTTGGCGAATTTATCGAACGGCCAACGGGGAATTTTGGATACGACATAATCCAGCGCAGGTTCAAAGCAGGCATATGTGGTTCCTGTAATCGGATTTTGAATCTCATCCAGCGTCATCCCTACTGCAATTTTCGCAGCAATTTTTGCGATAGGGTAACCCGTCGCTTTTGAAGCAAGCGCGGAGGAACGGCTGACTCTTGGATTCACTTCAATCACATAGTACTGGAAGCTGCCGGGATCGAGAGCCAGCTGCACGTTGCAGCCTCCCTCAATCTTCAAAGCTTCGATAATTTCCAAAGACACGTTTCGAAGCATCTGATATTCTCTGTCACTAAGTGTTTGAGATGGGGCGGTTACAATGGAATCACCCGTGTGTATTCCGACTGGATCAAAGTTTTCCATGTTACAGACGACAATTTTATTTTCGGCACGGTCCCGCATCACTTCGTATTCAATTTCCTTGAATCCGGCGATGTTTTTCTCGACGAGACATTGGGAGACGGGGCTTAGTGACAGTCCGCTTCTCACCGTTTCCCTCAGCTGCTCTTCATGATCACAAATCCCTCCACCGGCTCCGCCCATCGTATAAGCTGGACGGACGATGACTGGATAGCCGATACGATCGGCAAAACGTAACGCTTGATCCACTGTACTGACGATATCACTTTCCGGAACAGGGTGCTCCAATTCGTGCATGAGGGAGCGGAACTTCTCCCGGTCCTCCGCGCGCTGGATCGCTTCCAACGGTGTACCGAGCAGCTCCACCTGGTAGTGATCGAGAATGCCTGAGTCATGAAGTTCGACGGCCATGTTCAGACCTGTCTGGCCTCCCAGTGTCGGAAGCACGGCATCCGGCTGCTCCTTACGGATAATCTTTTTCATAAATTCAAGAGTCAAAGGTTCCATATAGACCTGATCCGCAAACGTATGATCCGTCATGATCGTAGCTGGATTGGAATTTGCCAGAATGACCTCATACCCTTCCTCTTTCAAAGACTGACAGGCCTGGGTGCCGGAATAATCAAATTCAGCCGCCTGACCGATGACGATGGGACCGGATCCGATGACGAGGATTTTATTTATATCTGTACGTTTAGGCATTGAGGTTCCTCCTTTGTACGCTTGTTCGTCTGTTCGATGTTTTCAAGAAAGTGGTCAAACAACCACGCTGTATCTTCTGGTCCCGGTGAGCTTTCGGGGTGATACTGCACACTAAAAACGGGCTGTGTGCGATGCTTCAGCCCTTCAACTGTCTCATCGTTCAGAGATACTTGTGTTGCCATCAATTCCGTATCTTCAAGAGATTCCAACGCTACGGTGTACCCATGGTTCTGTGAGGTAATGAAAGTTCGATTCGTTTCAAGATCTTTCACAGGCTGATTGGACCCACGATGTCCGAACTTCATTTTCATCGTATCGGCGCCACCTGCAAGAGCAATCAGCTGGTGGCCGAGACAGATGCCGAAAACCGGAACACGCCCGATGAGGTTCCGTACGGTTTCCACAGCCTCCGGGACATTTTTCGGATCTCCCGGGCCATTGGAGAGCATAACGCCGTCCGGTTTCAGCCTTAAGATCTCCTCATGACTGGTATGGTACGGGACAACTGTGACGTGACAGCTGCGCTTGGCAAAATCCCTTAAAATACCATGCTTCATTCCAAAGTCCATCAAAACAATCCTTTTCCCTCGGCCGGGTACAACGTACGGTTTCACAGTGGATACGTGCTGCACCTGGTTGTTGTAAGAAGGTGAATCCTCCAGCATTTTCATAACTTCTGAGGGGGATCGCTCACTGGAGGCAATCATCGCTTTCATCGTACCGTAACGGCGGATGATCTTGGTCAGTTTTCTCGTATCTACTCCGCTTATCCCGGGAATGTTCCTTGCCTCAAGGTAAGCATCCAGGGTTTCCTCACTGCGGAAGTTTGAAGGCCTTGCACAGTGCTCCTTCACAACAACTCCGAACACAGCGGGGTGAACCGTTTCAAAATCGTCACGGTTGATGCCGTAGTTTCCGATCAACGGGTACGTAAAAGTCACAATCTGACCGCAGTAGGAAGGATCGGACAGGACCTCTTGATAACCTGTCATTCCTGTGTTGAAAACAATTTCGCCGATCGATTCCCTTTCGCTTCCAAAACCTTCTCCTTTGAATACTGTTCCATCTTCAAGTACGAGCTGCTTCATGTGTACTCTCCTCCCACGCAAGATTTCCGTTGACTACGGTTAACACCGGCCAGCCTTTCAGTGTCCAGCCATTGAATGGCGTGTTTTTTCCTTTCGAAAGGAATGTTTCCCGCACCACATCCCTTTCACTGGTTAAATCAATCATAGTAAAATCTGCAGGAGCACCAGGGGCAAGCGTACCGTAAGGCAGATGGAAAACGGCTGCCGGCTTTACTGTCATCCAATCCACCAGTTCCTTCAAAGTGCAGAATCCTTCTTCAACGAGGTGTGTATATAGTAGAGGGAAAGCCGTTTCCAATCCTGTAATCCCAAAGGGGGCGTCTAAAAAGCCCTGCTGCTTTTCCTCTTCTGTATGTGGAGCATGGTCTGTAGCGATAAAGTCGATCGTGCCATCTTTTAAACCTTCAAGAAGGGCTTGTTGGTCCTCTCTGCTGCGAAGCGGTGGATTCATTTTATAAAACCCATGATCCTCGATGATGTCGTCTTCCTTCAGGACAAGATGGTGGGGAGTCACTTCAGCCGTTACATGGATCCCCGCTTTTTTTGCGTTGCGGATGATACGTACGGATTCTTTGGTGGAAACATGACAAATGTGATAGTGACAGCCGGTTTGTTCAGCGAGCAGGACATCTCTGGCAATCTGAACAGATTCCGCCGTTGACATGATGCCCGGCAGCGAAAGACGCTGACTCACATCCCCTTCATGACACACCCCTTTATGTACAAGAGAATTGTCCTCACAATGAGCGACTACAGCTTTATCGGCCGTTGAGGCAGCTTTCATGGCTTCCAGCATCATTCCCGCATCCTGAATTCCCACCCCATCATCAGTGAAGGCGAAGGCGCCTTTGTCTGCCAGTGTTTTCATATCCACAAGTTCCCGGCCGACCTGGCGGGTTGTGATGGAAGCATAAGGCAGGACACGGATATGGGCCGTCTCTTTTATTCGCTGCTGGAGCTCATCCAGGGTCTGCCCATCATCAGGGACAGGGGTGGTATTCGGCATGGCGCAGATGGTCGTAAATCCACCTTTCGCTGCTGCCTGTGTCCCAGTTTCAATCGTCTCCTTCGCTTCTCCACCTGGTTCGCGCAGATGGACATGTACATCAACAAAGCCGGGACTGATGAAAAGACCTTCCGCATCCCATACACGGTCGACAACCGTTTGGTTAAGGTTCTGCCCTATTTCCTGGATCCTCCCATTTTCCATCACCATTTCTGTGGATTCCATCTTTCCATCGCTTTGCAGCATACGAGCATTGATTACTTTTACCTTCATTTACAGTTCCCCCTTCATTAACGAATCCATAACAGCCATCCTAACAGCAACTCCATTGCTCATCTGCCTGAAAATTCTTGACTTACCACTCTCTACAAGATCACGATCGATTTCAACTCCGCGATTGACAGGAGCTGGATGAAGGATGATGCTGTGCGCATCCATTCTCGCTTCCCTTTCTTTCGTCAATCCGTACTGCTCAAGGTACGTGGCCGTGTCTTCTCGATGGATATGCCGCTCATGCTGGATTCTCAGGAGCATCAGTACATCACAGTTTGTGACAGCTTCATCCATAGAAATGTAATGATCCGCTATGGCTGCGTCCTGCCATTCGGGTTTACTGACAAAATAAACCTCCGCTCCAAGGCGGGAAAGCGCGGCAGCATTCGACCTGGCTACCCGGCTGTGTTTAATATCACCAGCGATACAGATGCGCAGCCCTTTGAAACTATGAAACTGTTCATAAATGGTATACAAGTCCAGGAGACTCTGTGTGGGATGCTCGCCACAACCATCTCCTCCGTTGATCAGAGTAAGATTCAAATGTGAAGCACAATGCTGAAGCAGACCCGTCTGTGACTGACGGACGACTGCCAGTTCGACTCCAAGGGATTCGAGTGTTTTCAACGTGTCATAGAGACTTTCCCCCTTCGTCAGGCTGGACTCCCGCCCCTCCAGATCGATGAGCTCAAACCCTGATTTTCGCTGAGCAATCTGGAAGCTTACTTTGGTCCGTGTGCTTGGTTCTAAAAAAAGGTTGGCAGCAAACCTGCCATGGTAAGAGGGACGATCCCCGGGCTTATTCAGACGCTCCGCCCTCTCGATAAGCTGGAATATCTGCGCCGGGCTCAGTTCCTTCATAGATAATAGATGTTGTAATGGCTGGACTACAGGCATATCCTTCACTCCGATCTTCTTGATTTTTGACCGGTATACAAAGAAAAAGGCACCCCCGGTGTACGGGGGTGCCTCACTCGCTGCGCAGGCAGACGAGCCATTCCCTGGTACACCTTTCCGGGCCTCACGGGACCCGATTAAAACGTGTGTTCTTGGTTATGCCACTTCATGCTGTTCTTTTTTCTCTTCCACTTCAGGTTCTTCAAACATTTTTCCATTGCCATAGCCTTTTTCTTTTCCTGGCAGCACTTGATGAAGGAAGACGCCGATCACTGCTGACAGAGCCATCCCGGCGATCTGAACCTCCTCGGTGACCTGTACGAAGGCGCCTCCTACGCCGAGAACAAGGATGATGGATGCTATTATCAGGTTGCGTTTTTCTCCAAAATCAATTTGATTATCAATCAGCATGCGTAGTCCACTGGAAGCGATAATTCCGAACAGAAGAATGGAAACCCCTCCCATAACGGCCGACGGGACAGACCCGATCACAGCCGTGACCATTCCGATAAAACCGAAGATGACTGCGATGACTGCTGCCCCTCCGATAACGAAAACGCTGTAGACTCTTGTGATGGCAAGCACGCCGATGTTTTCCCCATACGTTGTATTCGGAGGCCCGCCCAGACAGGATGCGATCATAGTGGCCGCTCCATCGCCGAGAATCGATTTATCAAGCCCCGGATTTTTCAAAAAGTTCCGCCCTACCACTTTGGAAAGAACCATTTGGTCCCCTGTATGTTCAGTAATCGTAACAAGGGCAAAAGGCACCATCAGGAGGGCAATTTCCCAGCTGATCACTTCCCATGGGCTGAAGTCGACAAAGGGAACGATGAAGTCAGGAACTTGGAAGAACGCTCCGAGAAAGCCTGTCAAAGAATCTGCTGAAGTGAGTGCCTGCCATTCTGCTTGAATCGCCGTTGTATCCACAATACCCTGGAATAAGGCAAAGATGTATCCGCCGACAATACCGAACAAGATGGGCAGCAGGGAGAAGAACCCCCTGAAAAAGATGGATGCGATGACTGTTAACCCTAAGGTGACCAGAGCTGTCGTCAAGTGTACACTGCTGTATACATTCTCTTCCTGTCCAGGCAGGTACATGGCCATATCGACCGCTGTGGAAGCCAGCCCAAGACCAATGACGATGATGACCGGGCCTACGACAATCGGCGGCAGCAGATTCATCAGCCATTTCGTTCCAAAAACAGTGATGAAGAGAGCGACCGCCCCGTATACAAGGCCTGTCAGAAAGCTTCCGACCATGGCCCCGGCTGCTCCGCTCGTCTTCGATACTTCAATAATGGGATAAATAAAAGCAAAGCTTGAACCAAGATAGGCCGGTACCTTTCCTCTTGTGATTAACAGATAGGCGAGAGTTCCAAATCCACTGGATACTAAAGCGACGGCTGGGGAAAGTCCTGTCAGAAAGGGGACAAGGATGGTAGCGCCGAACATCGCAAACAAGTGCTGCAGGCTTAAAGTCAGCCACTTCCCGGCTGCCGGAACTTCATGAATGTCTAATGCTGGTTGATGTTTTTCCATTTGTTCATTCCTCCTCTGCCCGTAAAAAAAGCCTCCCTACGCTTAAAAGGCGTAAAGAGGCACACGTGTAGCTGCTACACGAAAGGTCCATACGATTCCTTTTAAGCCTCACGGGACTTTTTTAAAGGGCGTGTTCATTCAGTTATCTTTCGAAAATTTTCACTTCGTCTTTCTCGTCCGTTTCCGCAAGCGTTACGGTGATGACTTCCTCAAGGGAAGTCGGCACATTCTTACCGACATAATCCGCACGGATAGGGAGTTCCCTGTGTCCCCGGTCAACGAGAACAGCAAGCTGGATTTCCTTCGGTCTACCGTGATCCATCAGTGCATCCATTGCGGCACGCACCGTTCGTCCTGTATACAGCACATCGTCGACGAGAATCACTTTCTTTCCATCAATATCCGTTTCAATATTGGTTTCTTTTAATTCCGGTTCGGACGTCTGTTTCTCAGGGGTGAGATCATCCCGGTATAACGTGATGTCCAGTTCTCCCCCCGGCAGTTCCCGGCCTTCAATTTCGGCTATTTTATTTCTTATCCTCCCGGCAATGGGAACACCGCGTGTTTTTATCCCGACAAGAACAAGATCTTCAATCCCTTTATTCTTCTCAATGATTTCATGGGAGATTCTGGTGAGTGCCCGCCGGATGGCTGCATCGTCCAGAACCGTAGCTTTCGGATTCATGGGCAAGCTCCTTTACAAAAAAACCCCTTTTCCACGTGTAGGCAGAAAAGGGGTTTTTTACGCATAGATCACTCGTAAAATTACCGTACCTTCTCAGCCTCACGGGACTGCTCTTAAAGGTCTTTATATTCTATTAAGGATTATGTCAAAGCATTCATCTTTTGTCAAGACTGGATTTACCCTTCACGAAGCTCGAGTTCACGAAGAACATCCGTAAATTCCCGGGGAGGATCCACTTCAAAGTGCATCCACTCTCCTGTGGAAGGATGCTCAAATCCCAGCACTTTGGCGTGAAGCGCCTGACCATTAAGATCGAGAGTTTTTCTCGGTCCGTATTTCGGGTCACCGGCCAGCGGATGGCTGATGTACCGCATATGGACACGGATCTGGTGGGTGCGCCCTGTTTCAAGCTTGCATTCGACGTGGGTAAAATCATTAAAAAGACGGATGACCCGGAAATGGGTCACGGCATCACGGCCGCCATCGACAACCGTCATCTTCTGACGATCCTTTGTATCACGGCCGATCGGGGCGTCAATGGTTCCATATTCATGACTGATCTCTCCATGGACGACCGCTTCATACTTCCGCTCCACTGTTTTCTTGGAAAGCTGGTCTGCAAGAGAGCGGTGGGCCTTATCATTTTTAGCCACCATAAGGAGCCCGCTCGTATCTTTATCAATTCGATGGACAATACCCGGCCGTTCCACCCCGTTGATGCCGGAAAGATCTGTACAATGATGAAGCAGCCCGTTGACGAGTGTGCCGGAATAATGCCCGGCGGCCGGGTGGATGACCATCCCTGAAGGTTTATTGACGACGATCACATCGGAGTCTTCATAAACGATGTCCAAGTTCATATCTTCCGGCAGAATATCCATCGGCTCCGGGTCAGGAACATGCCATGTAATGGTTTCCCCTTCCTGAACCTTATAATTACTTTTGACAGCTTTTCCGTCCACAAGAATGACATCATCCTTCAGCCATCCCTGGATCTGGGATCGGGACACCTCTTCAATGACTTCTGTTAATAATTTATCAATCCGGGTGGATTGGTCTTTTTCTGTTACGTTGTATTGTTCACTCAAGATTCTATACTTCCTTTCTTTTTACGCTCGTCTAAAAAAGCAGCGATCATGATGAAAGCAACACCGATGACGAGCGCCGAATCGGCGACATTAAAGATTGGGAAATCGTAGGTGAAAATATACGTGTTGGCAAAATCCACGACTTCCTTCCGAAAAATCCGGTCAATGAAATTGCCGACAGCTCCGGCGAGAATCAAGGAAAGGGCGGCTCCTACAAGGCGGCTCTGCTTTCCCATCTGCTGAAGATAGTAAATGACAAATCCAATCACGATTACCGTAATAATGTAAAAAAACCACATCTGCCCCTGGAGAATTCCCCAGGCAGCTCCCTGATTCCGGTGTGATGTTAAATAGAAGAAATTCTCGATAACCGGGATGCTTTGTCCTATTTCCATTTTAGTCACGACCAGATACTTCGTCCACTGGTCCAGTATGATCAGCACCAAGGCTGTCAGATAATACACATACATACGCGTCCTCCATCAAACAATTGTTATCCCTGGCTATTGTACCACATTTCGACAGGCGAAACCTGTTCCCATAGGAAAAGGCACCGCTGCACAGAACGGTGCCTGATGAATGGCACGGACCAGTTTATGTAGAATGCTGTTAAGGCTGGGAGCTGTACTCCTGTTCCATTTTCCGTTCCACTTCCTGCTCATTGTCAATCTCTGTATCAAACAGATGATCCCAATCATCATTTTCAATCATATCAATCTGTGCTTCCACAAGCATACGGAGCCTCGTTTTGAATACTTTAGCCTGCTTTTTCATATCCTCGACTTCAATGGAGATCCGGCGTGATTTTTCCAGTGCTTCATTAATAATACGGTCAGCGTTCTTTTCTGCTTCTTTAATAATGAGCTTCGACTCTTTGTTTGCACTGTTTTTTACATCTTCGGCCGTTTCCTGAGCCACAAGGATGGATTTATTCAATGTCGTTTCAATATCATTAAAATGACCAAGTCTCTCATTCAGCTGAGTCACTTCGCGCTCCAATTCTTTCTTTTGACGGATAACGATTTCATAATCCTTAATGACCTGATCCAGAAATTCGTTGACCTCATCTTCGTCATACCCACGGAAGCCCCGGGTGAATTCTTTGTTATGAATATCCAATGGTGTTAAAGGCACACCAGCCACCTCCCCATCTACTCGTTATGTTAAAGATTCGACAACAACCTGCGATTTCCTTCTTTTCAGCAGGATTAATTCAGGCGTGCTGTCATAATTTTGTATTTGTCCTTTTTCGTCTGGCCCGTTACTTCATCCAGACGGCTCCTCCCTCTTCCCTTGAGAGAAATCAAATCTCCGGGCTCCAGAGAAAATGCACCGTCTTCCACGGTCCGGAAATTCACTTTCACATGGCCGCCTTCAATAAATAGACCGGCTTTCTTTCGGGACATGCCGTAGATTTCTTTCACGATGACATCCAGACGAAGCGAAGAAACCGTCGTTTCTTTTTTCGTCCACGTTTCATCACTTTCTATACGACCCGTCCAAGGAACCTCCTTGAATTCGACGGTGGAACGCTTGATTCCCGTCAAATTCATTTTGATATAATCGCTGATTTCAGCAGCGGCCGTCAGCTGGATGATTCCATCCTTGACGACAACATCCCCGATTTTCTCACGGCGGATGCCAAGAGACATAAAAGCCCCGAGGACATCTCTGTGTTCCATCGTTACGAATTTCACCGGGTATTCGGCCTGAAGCAGGATCAGCCGGAAGTCTTCCTTGTCGATCTGCTCATAATCAGGAGCAATGACCGCCCGCTTCCGCTCACTGTTTTCCGCACCGCCTTCAAGCTGACAGATTAAATCCGCGTCATTGCCCATCACTGCTTTGACAATTTTCTGCTCACGCGGGTCGAGGAAATCTGATAAACGCCGCTGGTACTTTAAAGCCACATCCTCCCGCCAGGAAACCACCTGGTCGATAAACGGATGCTCTTCCTTTCTAAAATGCTGGTACATGTCCATAAAAATCCTCCATAACTACCAAAAGGAACAGAAAAGAGCGGGAAATGCCCTAGCTTCTGTTCCTTCTTTTATAACCCTGCAAGCATCCAGTAAAGCTGGTTCAATCCCTGCGAAGCAAACCGCAGAACGATAATGGCGACGAGCGGGGAAAGATCGATCATCCCAAGCGGTGGAATGATTTTCCTGAAAGGCTCGAGAAACGGTTCCGCCAGGCGGCCGAGTATCTGCCCGAAGCTGGATTCACGTGCTCCCGGAAACCAGGAAAGCAGGATGTAAATGATCAAGATCCAGCTGTATAATTGTAGTGCTGTCGTTAAAATGTTAAAAACAAAAGCCATGACTTACCACCTTCTATTCAAGTCCTCTTCTTCTGCTGTGATAATATCAGAAATCGATCCGGAAATTTCTACATTATCCGGTGTACAGAGGAAGGTTTGTGAACCTAGTTTTTGAATGTCTCCACCTATAGCATATACGGTTCCGCTTAAAAAATCTACTATCCGCTTCGCCTGATTGTGATCGACGCGCTGCAGATTAATGACAACGGCACGTCGGCTCACCAGCTGATCCGCAATATTCTGCGCCTCATTGTAGCTGTTCGGTTCACTCAGGACCATTTTGGACGAGGACTTTGCACTTTTCAGGCTGACAATGTTGTTACTGTCCTGCTTCTTCGTGTTTTTCTGGGGCTGATGGGACTCTTCGTCATCTTCTTCCACTTCTTCTTCAATGTATTCATATTCATCGTCTAACGTAAAAAATGAACGGAATTTATTTTTCATGCTCATTTCCATCACCTCATTGTTTTATTGTCCGCCGACAAGACAGGAACCGAGTCGTACGTGAGTAGCTCCTTCTTCTACAGCCAGCGCATAATCATTGCTCATTCCCATGGACAAGTATTCACAAGGGGCATGGGCATACCCTTTATCCCTGATCCGGTCCCTTAAGGCCCGAAGCTGACGGAAGACGCCGCGGAGACGCTCCTCATCTTCTGTATGCGGAGCCATTGTCATCAGACCAACGATTTTTACATGTTTAAAGTCCTGCACAGCTTCTATGAAGCTTTCCACTTCTGAGGCAGGGAGCCCATGCTTGGAGTCCTCCCCGCTGATATTCACCTGAACGAAGCATGGTACAGGTGCAGACGCCCTTTTATCAATTTCCTTTGCCAGGGAGCGCCTGTCAAGGGAATGAATCATCGACACATAATCGATGACTTCCTTCACTTTCCGGGACTGCAGCGTGCCGATGAAATGCCAGGTGGCCTGATCGCCGACCGCCTCATATTTTTCAAGCAGCCCTTCCCTGCGGTTTTCCCCAAGGTTGTGTATCCCTGCTTCCAATGCTTCCTGCGCCCGCTCGGTGGACACGTATTTTGTAACCGCCACAATGGATACTTCATTGGCATCACGTCCACACCTTTGACAGGCCTGTTCAATATTTCCTTTAATTTCTGCTAGATTTTCTGCTACAGACATTGCTGAACTCCTTCCCGTCCCTTAAGCTTTCAAAGCAATAAAACCGAGCATCCGCCCTGTTTCACCCTGATCACGGCGATGGGAGTAAAACTGATCTTCCTTCTCGTATGTACATGCACCGGAAACCTGAATTGCGGATTCCTGCATTCCCAATTCGATTAACATGTGTCTATTTAATTCTTTCAAGTCCAGTTGATACCGACCGCCGCCTTTATTCGAAACGCATGTTTCGTGGTAGGGCTTTGGTATGTGACGGATGACGTTGTCGTCCACTTCATACCGCTCTGGACTGATGCATGGACCGATCACAACCTGGATATCCTCCCTGGAGGACCCTTTCTCCTCCAGCGCAGCAATCATCCGGCCGGACATGCCGTGAACGGTTCCTTTCCATCCTGCATGAGCAATTCCAATCCATTGGGATTCGGGATCGAAAAAGTACAGGGGCACACAGTCGGCATAAAAAGCTCCAAGAACCAGATTCTTTTCTTTTGTGATCAGCCCGTCCACTCCAGGAACGGCTGTTTCCAATGACTCGGAACCAGCACCAGCCGGCAGGGAGCCGGCGTCAGCTACTTTTGTGCCGTGAACCTGTTCCCCTATGACCCACCGGGACAAAGGGATACCGATTTCCTCTGCAAGAAGTCTGCGGTTTTCTATGACCAGGTCCTTGTCGTCATGGACATGGAGCCCCATATTCATGGATGCAAAAGAACCACGGCTGACCCCTCCGTTCCTCGTCGTTATTCCGGAAATGATTTCAGGATACTGTTGGAAACAAGAGAGCTGTCTCGTTGATTGTCGTTTGAAGGGTTCCATTTCTTACCCACCACCTCAATTTCATTCATTTTAACACATTTTCCTTCTCATTTCTTGCTCTATTCTGCTGAATCTGTCTTTTGAACTGCAGGCAGTCCTTTATAGGCAGACTTTTTCACTAATATAACGTCCGCTCCGATGTTTACGATCTGATCCCATGGGATGGTCATTTCTTCTTCTTTTCCGAACAGACCCATAGCTTTTCCTTTCATCGTCAGTACAAGCCCTTTCAAGCGGCCCCGCTGCGTATCAATATCAAGGTCGCTGATGTACCCGAGTCGTTCTCCTGTTTCCATGGCGATGACGTCCTTCATCTGCAGTTCGGTGATTTTCATTTCAGCTCACACTCCTTATCTTACTATATGCAGCGGCTGTGGAGAATAGAAAAAGTGGCTCGTTTCCCTGTATTCTTAAGGATATTCCCACATTGTGACTAACGTGTTGGAAACAAAAAGAACCTCTCTGCCCGGCGGCAGAAAAGTTCTTTTATTGAAACATGGAGGTATTCATTTCTTTGATGGCTGCTTTTTCAAGCCTTGATACCTGCGCCTGGGAAATTCCGATTTCTTCGGCCACTTCCATCTGGGTTTTCCCCTGAAAAAAGCGTTTGGTCAAAATCATTTTTTCCCGGTCGTTCAGTTTTTTCATACCTTCTCTCAAGGACAGTTCATCGATCCATACGGTATCTTTCTCCCGATCATCCTTCAGCTGATCCACTACAAAAATCGGGTCGCCTCCATCATTGTAGATCGGTTCAAACAGAGAGACCGGATCCTGAATAGCGTCCATAGCGAATACGACATCCTCGTGGGGAACACCCATCCGTTCGGCAATTTCATGTGGAGCCGGATCCTTATTGGTTTCACTGATCATCTTCTCCCGCATCTGCAGGGCCTTATAGGCTGTATCGCGCAGGGACCGTGAAACCCGGATCGGGTTATTGTCTCTTAAGTATCGTCGGATTTCTCCGATGATCATCGGTACAGCATAAGTGGAAAATTTCACATTGTGACTAAGATCGAAGTTATCTATGGACTTCATAAGGCCGATACATCCCACTTGGAATAGATCGTCGCCATATTCCCCACGATTGTTAAAGCGTTGAATCACGGATAAAACGAGGCGGAGATTTCCATTCACCAGTTGTTCCCTGGCCTCAAGCTCTCCACTCTGCAGTCGTACAAACAGGTCTTTCATTTCTGTGTTTTTCAGTACCGGAAGTTTTGATGTATCTACGCCGCATATCTCTACTTTATGTCGTGTCAATGTAAGACCCTCCCAGGAAGCTGTAATCAGTTCTCAGTATCTCCCTGGGTGGGAATTTTATGCATCGGCTTTACATGAGGTTTTTAGACCATTTTGTCGAACTCCCGCTGCAGACGGCGGATGATTTTCTTCTCCAGCCTTGATATATAGGACTGGGATATCCCCATCATATCGGCTACATCCTTCTGGGTTTTTTCTTTTTTTCCAATCAGGCCGAAACGGAGCTCCATAATCTGTTTTTCCCTGTCATTCAGCTGCTCGAGTGCAGATTTGAGAAGCTTTTTATCGATTTTCTTTTCAATTCCTTTTGTAATCAGATCTTCTTCCGTACCGAGAATATCGGATAATAGCAGTTCATTGCCGTCCCAGTCGACATTCAAAGGCTCATCAAAGGAAACTTCGGTTTTCAGCTTATTGCTTTTACGCAGGTGCATCAGAATCTCATTTTCTATACAGCGGGAGGCGTAAGTGGCGAGCTTGATCTTTTTCTCCGGGTCAAAGGTATTTACGGCCTTGATCAGACCAATGGTCCCGATACTGATCAAATCTTCTATGTTTAACCCTGTGTTTTCAAACTTTCTGGCAATATAAACGACCAGCCGCAGGTTTCTCTCAATCAGCATGGCCCGTGCAGCTTTGTCCCCTTTAGGAAGACGTTCCAGAAGCTCTTTTTCTTCTTCCCTGGAAAGGGGGGGCGGAAGTGCCTCACTACCACCGATATAGTAAATTTCATCCTGCTTAATCCCAAGCTTCATTAACAACCGGTAATACCAGAGCCGCGCTCTGAACATCCACTTGAACATGGAATCCTCCTTCTCCCTTACGCTGATTTTCCTTTGATCATGACATGGGGGTGGATCAGCATTTGATAAAGCCCGTCCCGGGTTAACGGTTGATGCTGGACACCGACGAGAGGCTGTTTGATTACCAGCGGCCCCTCATTTGTCTGTACAGTAATCTGATCGATCATGAGTGTTACGAGGAGCCTGCCGGATATCCCGGCTGCCTGATAAGGGACAAGCCTTACAGCAGACTGCAGCGTTTCGGGCAGCTCATGGAGAGAAGCGAGTACCTCCTCCTCTTTCAACTGATCCAGTTCCCCATCGGCCAGAAGCTGCTTCCACACCGATGGATCAGCGAGAAACACCATTTTTCTGCTCACTGGATCAATCAGCTGATTCCCACTATCCACAAGGCCTTGGCATACAGCATGTTGACCGTTCCATACCATGTCCACTTCATAAACATCCTCATATTTCAATTGATGAATCTGGAGCTGGTTGAACCTCCATTTGGTAAACAGATAAGCTGAAGGACAGCCGGCGGCAACAAACAGCCAGCTTACCGGATCCCCATACCCGCCGCTGAACGTGACGACCGCTCCCTTCAAGACGTCGACTTCTGAAGCGAGAAAAAAATGGACCCCCATCATACTTCCTCCAATGGCAAACGTTACGAAATAAAACGTGACCCACTGGACAAAAAAAGCACGGAGGGAAGTAAAGGAAAAGGCAGTCAGAACAATGCCTACGGAAAACAGCAGTTTCCCTGCACTGCCCACCAGCCATGAATCCGGCATATAAATGGTCACCGGTACAATCAGCGATGCTGTAAAAGCTCCGACAGCCATCCTCCATTTCGAGGACCCTGCACGGGTGAGACCCTGGGTAAGCGACAGGATCATGCCGTCCATCAAAAGATTAAGCAGCCAGACAGCATCCAAATATAAAATCCTTTCTCCCTCCCTTTTTCTGCTGTTACACCGAGTATAAGTCCGTCCGATTGAAAAGTCTGTCGCAATCTGATCATGCTGCTGGCAAGTTTTGTAGAAGACTGAAACCGAAAAAAAAGCCGCCGTACTCATGGAGAGTACGGCGGCTTTCTGCCATCATCAGCGGCGGCGGTTACGATTTCTTAGGAATGTTGGAATATCCAGGGTATCTTCTTCCTGCGTATTCCCTTTCTGCTGTGGCTGCGGCGCTTCACGGCGCGGCTGTTCTTCACGAACAGTACTGCGCTCACGTTCCGGCTGCTGCTGTTGAGGAGCAGGCTTCTGCTGGTTGATCTGCGGGCGCTTTTTCTGCTGTCCCTGTGCCAGCTGAGTCTCGTCAAATCCAGTTGCAATAACCGTTACGACGATTTCATCTTTAAGATTCTCGTTGATAACGGAACCAAAGATAACGTTCACTTCCTGATCGGCTGCAGACGTTACAATATCAGCGGCCTCCTGTACTTCATACAAGCTCAGGTTCGCTCCTCCGCTGATGTTCATCAGCACCCCGTGGGCACCATCAATGGAAGTTTCAAGCAGCGGAGAGGAAATCGCTTTTTTAGCAGCCTCTGCTGCGCGGCTTTCTCCTGTAGCAATACCGATGCCCATCAGAGCAGAACCTTTGTCCACCATGATCGTTTTCACGTCGGCGAAGTCCACGTTGATCAAGCCGGGAACGGCGATCAAGTCGGAAATCCCCTGAACACCTTGACGAAGGACGTTATCCGCCTCACGGAAGGCTTCAAGCATAGGCGTATTCTTATCTACGATTTCAAGAAGACGATCGTTTGGTATCACAATCAATGTGTCTACCGCGCCTTTCAAGCCTTCGATTCCGCCTGTAGCCTGTGTAGAGCGCTTGCGTCCTTCAAACGTAAATGGACGTGTAACAACCCCTACAGTCAAGGCACCCAGTTCTTTAGCAACCTGTGCAATGACAGGAGCAGCACCCGTACCGGTTCCTCCGCCCATACCAGCGGTAACAAAGACCATATCGGCTCCCTGAAGGGCCTCCTCAATCTGCTCTTTGCTTTCTTCAGCCGCTTTGCGACCGACTTCCGGATTCGCTCCGGCACCTAGTCCGCGTGTCAATTTTCCACCAATCTGCATTTTCACTTCTGCTTTGGAAAGGTTCAAAGCCTGGGCATCTGTATTGACAGCGATAAACTCTACGCCCTGGACTCCATGTTCAATCATTCGGTTGACGGCGTTGCTTCCGCCGCCTCCTACACCGATTACTTTAATAGTTGCCAGCTGATCCATGCTTGTATCAAAATCTAACATCTTCCGTTCCTCCTAATACACGAGATTACAAGATTTATTACTTCGTCCGTCGATCGACCGACTCAAACTTGTGATTTAATCAAAGAAATACTTTAAGAGATTGCTGAAGCCTGACTCTTTTTTCTTTTCTGTTTTTTCTTTTTCTTCTTTAGGCTGTGGTTTTGCCGAACGCTTCTGCTTTTTCGGCTGTGGTCTTTCCTGAAATTCATCTGAGACAGAAGGAAATATCTCTTTTCCTTGTATTTTCGCATTACGATAGGCGAATTGCAAGATGCCTACGCCGCTGGTAAACTGCGGTTCACGAACGCCGATATAATCAGGAATAGCCAGTCTGACGTTAGCGTGGAATACATCCTGGGCAAGCTCAAGCACTCCCGGCATATTCATCGTACCACCGGTGAGAACAAAACCTCCTGGTAATTCACGAACACCCATTTTCTGAAGTTCCTGTGCTGCAAAGACGAAAATTTCTTCTAGTCTAGCTTCAATCATATCAGAGATTTGCAATTGATTGAATGCCTGTTGACGATTACTGCCAATAATTGTGACGGAAAAATTCTCATCTTCGTTCGCATCGTCAAAAAAAGCGTGTCCATGTTCCACTTTCACCTGTTCCGCTTCTTCTGTTGATGTACGCAGACCGATGGATAAATCCTTGGTAAGGTTATCCCCGCCGAAAGGAATCATGCTCGTTCCTTTCAAGTGCCCCTCTTCAAAAACGGAGATGGTTGTCGAGCCGCCTCCTACATCAATTAGAGCTACGCCGAGATTCGTCTCGTCGCTGGAGAGGGAAACGGTCCCGGAGGCAAGTGGCTGCAGACATACATCGAGTACTTCCAGCCCTGCTCGTTCCACACATTTGAGTGTATTATGTAAAACGGTTTTAGCGCAGGTGATAATCATACCTTCCATTTCAAGACGGACACCAATCATACCGCGCGGGTCGGTAATTTCATCCTGACCATCCACAATGAACTGGCGCGGAATCACATCGATAATTTCCCGTTCCGGCGGAATAGACAGAACCTGAGCCGCATCAATGACCCGTGTAATATCCTCATTTCCGATTTCCCTCGTTTCACTGGAAACCGCCACGACTCCGTGACATGGCTGCAGCTGTATATGATTGCCGTTGACGCCTACGACGACACGGTCGATTTTCATGTCCACCATCCGCTCCGCCTGTTCGACGGCTGATCGAATCGAATGAACGGTTTGATCGATATCCACGATCGCCCCTTTTTTCATTCCATTTGATTTTGCTGTACCAACCCCGATGATGTTGAGGCTGTCATTCATAATTTCACCAATAATAACTTTAATTCGACTTGTGCCTATATCTAAACTTACTAGTATTTCATTTTGATTCACCAGTGACGCACCTCCTGTTACAAGCCATATGAGTAGTTCAAAGCATATCGAATTCATGTAAAAAATACAATCATTGCAATATAAACGTAAATGAAATGATATATTGCATGGGTCATATCCCTTGATATCGTATAAAAAACCAGTACATTAGTTGTTTTCCACAGACTTTCGTTAATTTCCTCTTACATACGCTTTTTTTTTATGTTTTCCACTAGTAATTTCCGGACGGGGGAAAAGGTTTTGGGAAGGGCTGGAAAAAACACACCATCCAGCCCGGCAGCACCTTATTCCCGCCTCAACGGTTCGTCTACGACCGGATCCTGTGCCCCTTCTGTATCAGCGGCTGTGTTTTCCTGCTCCGGCTCTGCGGGCTGCTCTCCACCTTCTTCAGACGGCGCTTCACTTTCTGTCTCTGAACCAGCATCTTCTTCCACTCCGGGGTTCTCTTCATTATCTTCAGCTGTGCTGAATTCTTCGAAATAAGCCCCTACATCGATATGGATGATACCCTCCGCCCCTTCTTCCAGCTGGGCGGCAATGGAAGGATAAGCCGGCATTTTTTCCGAAAATGTCCGTATGGAAGCTTCCACCTGGTATCCATCATTCATATACAGGCGGATTTTATAAGGGTTTCCGTCCTCCGGTTCCCAGTGAACTTCTGAAATCAAGTCCGCTACACTCGAAGGCAGTTCTTTTAATTCCCCGGACATTTCCTTCAAGTACATCTCTTTATCAAATCCTGCTAAAACCGGAGCGTCTCCACCAGGAAGAGCTGTTTCCTCATCGAGCCTCGAACCGTCTTCCATGATGACATAATACTGACCATTGCTCTGCACGTATCCGATCCGTTCCGCTTCTTCCACTTCAATTGTTACATCGTTTGGAAAAGAACGGTCGATCGATGCAAAGGTAATCTCTTCGTGAGATTCAACCTTTGCCTTTAGTTCTTCCGGATCCATTCTCCAGTAATTCGTTTCGGTCGTGATTCCTGAAAGGGTCTGTATTTCCTCTGCAGACACATGGTATTCGCCTTCTACGGTGATATTCCGTACATTACTGAGTGGAGACTGCAGGTAAACAACGGCAGCAATCAGAAAAAATAAAATCGTTAAGTATAAGATTAATCGGCGGTTGGCTTTTTTACGCCTCGTCTGTTTCAGTTTTGGTATACGGTCTTCTATGGAAACTACTTTTCTTTCTTCCATAACGGGCATTTCTCCTTCTGGCTAGACACCCTTCTGCTGTCCATCTAGCTGTTTGAAAGAATGATAGTCCTCGCAAAGGTGTCTCGGATTTCCAAATACACCTAATTGGTTCCCATTATATCACAAAATGAGGGGGGGAGATTGAGTGAGTTTTACTAGATTCCTAACATTTTTGTGCAGAAGCCGTACCTTTCTTGATTGTTATGTCGAAAGGGTCTTCTTTCCTTCCCGCAAAGAAACGCACCGCCCACATAATTACCCCGGTATTTCCCCGGACAAACCTTATTCCTCCTGCCAATTTTTTCTGGACTTTGCCTCCCCGTAAAAATGGAAAAACCACTGCCGTAAAGGGCAGCGGTTTTACCGGGTGGAATAGCGGCTCACACTGAGCAGGAGTCCAAGAGAAGCCAGTGTCAAAGTGAGGGAAGATCCCCCGTAGCTGACAAGCGGTAAAGTGATCCCCGTCACAGGAATCAAACCTGTGACAACACTCACGTTAATCATCACCTGAATACTGACCATACCGACGATTCCAAGAGCAAGAAGCGACCCGAACAAATCAGGAGCGAGCAGGCTTGTCCGTATGCCTCTCCAAAGCACAATAAAAAAGAGCGAAAGAATAAAAAAACCACCCAGGAATCCCAGTTCTTCAGCAAGCACGGCAAAAATGAAATCAGTCTGCGGCTCAGGCAGATAAAAGAATTTCTGCATGCTGTTTCCTAGACCAAGACCGAGCAGTCCGCCGGGACCGATCGCATACAGCGACTGGATGATTTGAAAACCTGCCCCAAGCGGGTCCTCCCATGGATGGAGGAAAGCTGTAATTCTTTTGATCCTGTAGGGAGCTGAAGCAATTAAACCGATCATGCCTGCCATTCCAGCAGCTGCAATCCACATAAAATGGCTGATCCGCGCGCCGGAAGTAAACAGCATCACGAGACATGTCCCCACCATGACGACGCCTGTCCCTAAATCGGGCTGCAGCATAATCAGGGCAAAAGGAAAAAGGATCAGAGCCAGGGCAGGGAGGAATCCCTCCTGGAACGAATTCATCTTCTTCTGCCGCTCAGAAAGAAAGCGGGAAAGATAAAGAATCAACCCCAGCTTCATAAACTCTGACGGCTGGATACTGAACATCCCCACACCAATCCAGCTCCTTGCCCCACCTCTCACCATTCCAACACCGGGAATCAGAACAGCGGCAAGAAAAAGCAGGCAGATGATCATAATCTTTTTCGAATGCGCGTGCCAGACATAGTAAGGAATTCTGGAGAGAACGACCATGGCAATCAGACCTGCTGCTGCAAAGAGAATCTGACGCTTAGCGAAGAACCACGGGTCATCAAACTTGTACTCCGACCAGATGCTGGAGGAACTGTATACCATTACAATTCCCATGATTAAAATGCCGAGAATAGCGGTGATCAACCATATATCCGGCTTTTTTGTCGTTTCCATAAAAAAAGCCCTACCTCCCATCTGAAATGGAAAACAGGGCTTAAGCTTGTCACATAAGCCCTTATTAAAGGGTATGCACAGCTTCGATAAACATGTGGCCTCTTTCTTCAAACGTTTTATATTGATCCCAGCTGGCACATGCAGGGCTTAAAAGAATAACATCTTCCTCAGCAGAACGCTGATACGCTTCCTTGACGGCCTCCTGCATCGTATCGACCTTCACGACATCAGAAATGCCAGCCTTCTCCGCGGTTCCGGCAAGAAGGTCTGCGGTTTCACCAAAGACAACCATGGATTTCACTCCAGCTAAGTAAGGAATCAGGCCGTCAAAGCTCGTTCCCCTGTCCAGACCGCCGGCCAAAAGGATGACAGGCTTTTCGAAGGACCGTAGAGCGTATGAGGTGGCCAGAAGATTCGTAGCTTTTGAATCATTGTAGAATAAACGGCCGTTCTTTTTCGTCACATACTGCAGCCGGTGGGGAACTCCAGCAAAGGTCGAGAGTACCTCTACAATCGCTTCACTGCTTATTCCGTTGGCTTTCACGGCTGCCACAGCCGCGAGAATGTTCTGCAGGTTCTGCTCCCCTACGAGAACGATATCCGCCTTCTTCATAATGGCTTCATTTTCAAAGTAGATGGAAGTCTCGTCCGCCCAGGCCCCTTTCCCCTGCTCTTTCAAAGAAAAAGGAACAAGCTCTGCGGTCACTTCAGGCAGAAAGGATGCAATGGCTGCGTCATCCGCATTGTAGACCAGTACGTCCTCCTCTGTCTGATTTTTAGTAATCCGCGCTTTAGCTCTATGATAATTGGCCAGCGTATGATGGTAATCCAGATGGGCTTCGTAGAGATTCAGCCAGACAGCAATATCCGGACGGAAGGTCTGGGTGCCAAGTAGCTGAAAGGAAGACAGTTCCGTGACCATCGTTTCAGCTTCAGACGTGTTTCTGGCTACCTCACAGGAGACGTGACCGATGTTTCCGGCAAGGGAAACAGGTTCCCGATCCGCTTGAATCATTTCGTGGATCAGCGTTGTCGTCGTCGTTTTTCCATTGGAACCTGTAACAGCAATCATCGGTCCTTCATGCAGCCAGCCTGTCAATTCCACTTCCGTGACGACAGGAAGATGGCGGTTGACCGCTTCTGCCACAACCGGATTTTCATAAGGAATCCCCGGGTTTTTAATAACATAATCGATGTCATCCAGTACAGATAATGGATGCCCGCCTGTAATGACTTCCGCACCGCTCTCTTTTAAATAGTGCACTTCCGGACTGTCCGGATCTGCTTTGAAGTCGTTGATTCTCACCCTTACTCCACTGTCAAGCAGCAGCTGTGCCGCTGCGGTCCCGCTCTTAGCAAGACCGAGAACAAGAACATGGGTATAAGGAAATCCGCTTAGCTTCTTCATCCAAACATCACCTCAATATAAATACCAAGCACGGCAAAAATCAGTCCGACCGCCCAGAACGTCGTTACGACACGCCACTCCGACCAGCCTTTCAGTTCATAATGGTGGTGAAGGGGACTCATTTTAAACACGCGTTTCCCAGTTGTTTTAAAGGATATGACCTGGATGATGACCGAGAGGGTTTCCAGGACGAAAACTCCGCCGATCACGACTAAGATCAATTCCATTTTTGTCAGGATAGCTATGATTGCGATCGCCCCGCCGAGAGCAAGGGAACCGGTATCCCCCATAAATACTTTGGCAGGGTGGGCATTAAATACAAGGAACCCGAGAAGGGCACCGACAATAGCCAGGGAAAAAATGGTGACTTCTACATTCAGCTGGCCTGTCCATGCAAGTATTCCGAATGCACCGAAGGCAATCGCCGCAGTTCCGGCCAGAAGACCGTCCAGGCCATCGGTTAAGTTGACCGCATTGGATGCTCCTACGAGCATAAATAAAATCAGCAGGGCGTACCCCCAGCCCAAGTCAAAATCAATGGATGTACCGGGAATACTGATATACGTCGGGAAATCGGACTGCCGCAGAATCATGTAAACGACAAGAGCAATGACAATCTGCCCGAGCATCTTTTGTTTGGATGTTAATCCAAGGTTCCTTTTCAGGGCTACTTTAATATAATCATCTAAAAAGCCCAGAAGGCCGTAGCCGACTAAAACAAATAACACAAGGAACAACTGGATGTTCCCCGTGTCCGGGTTAAACCAATAGGATGAGATCAATGTTGTGATCACGACAGATACAATGATCATGACACCACCCATCGTCGGGGTGCCGGATTTTTTCTGGTGGGACTGGGGTCCCTCGTCTCGAATACTTTGACCGAATTTCAAACGTCTTAAAAATGGAATGATCATCGGCGAAATGACTACAGTGATGGCGAATGAAAGGACCATTGTTAACAGTAGTATGTATTCATTCATCGTTTGTTTTCCTCCTTTTGCAACATCATCGCCTGTCGATCACTCCACAAGGTCTGGCAGCATGTCTTCCAATTTCATTCCACGTGATGCTTTCATGAGTACGACGGTATCCGCTGTTAATAACGGGCGGATATGATGACCTGCTTGTTGCTTTTCTTTGAAATGTTTGACTTCCATGTCCGGATAACGGGAGGAAGCAGCCTCTGAAATTTTCTCAGAATGGACGCCGATTGTAAAGACAGCGTCAATCTTTTCATCTACCGCTTCGGCTACACCGGCGTGCAGCTCCTCTGATTTCTCTCCGAGCTCATACATATCCCCTAATATTAACACCTTTTTTCTTTTGGATGTCAACTGTCGGACGACTTCAATCATTGCCTTCATTGATGTCGGGGAGGCGTTATAGGCATCATTTATAATGAGGGATCCTTTATGGCCCTGATGCTTTTCAAAACGCATGGCAGACATCTGCATCTGCTGAAACCCTTGCTGGATCTCCTCTTTTGTCAATCCAAGGCGTTTGGCAAGGGCGATGACAAACGAAGCATTTTTCACATTGTGGCGGCCTGTCATTGGCAGTTCATACGCTTCTTCCATCAGCTGGAACGAAGAAGCATCGTCCGTCATAGCTGTAATTTCAGCTTTATAGTCAGACGACGGCCCGAAACCGCAGCCGATTGTACCTGCTCTTGTTTTCACATGATCAAGCAGCGGCTCATCGGCGTCGATAATCAGGCAGCCACCCTCCGCCAGTCCATCTGTAATTTCCAGCTTGGCGGCGGCAATCGCTTCTCTGGTACCTAAATTTTCGATATGGGATTCGCCGATGTTTGTAATGATCGCGTGGTCCGGCCGTGCGATGTGGGACAATACGGAAATCTCACCCGCTCTGTCCATGCCCATCTCCAATACGACGGCTTCAGTGTCCGGCTGCATAGCCAGGACCGTCAAAGGAAGACCGATATGATTGTTAAAGTTTCCCGCTGTTTTATGGGTGTTGAATTTCGCTCCGAGCACAGCGGCAGTCATATCCTTTGTTGTCGTCTTTCCATTGGAGCCTGTGACGCCTATGACAATCGGATCAACTTTTTCTAAGTACCAGGAGGCGAGATCCTGGAGCGCCTTGGTCGTATCCGTTACATAAAAGATCGGAAAATCGGTAGGGATCAAAGCGGGAAGCGGCTGGTCTTCCTGCCACAAGGCAGCCACCGCTCCTTGTTTAATGGCTTCACCGGCAAAGGCATGGGCATCAAAGCTCTCCCCTACGATGGGGACGAACAAACTCTGCGGAGCCGCCTTTCTTGTATCGGTCATGATGGAGGAGACAGCGATTTTATCTTTGCCGGCTCCTTTAAAGGTTGGAAATAGATGTGTAAGCTCCTGAACGTCAAAAATCATTATGAATGCTCCTTCATTTCTCTTATTATCTCTCTTACCGTTTCACTATCATCAAAGGGATGACGGACCCCTTTAATCTCCTGATACGTCTCATGGCCTTTTCCTGCTATGAGGATCATATCCCCGTCACAAGCAGAACGAACGGCCTTTTCGAGCGCCTCCCTGCGGTCTTCGACAATTTGGTAATTCCCATGCAGATCTGCGGTGATATCCGCAAAAATCTGACCGGGGTCTTCCGAGCGGGGGTTATCTGTTGTGAAAATTACGTGATCTGCATGCTGGACACTGATTTCCCCCATCACGGACCGCTTGCTTCTGTCCCTGTCCCCGCCGCATCCGACTACGAGGATGATCTTCCCTGTAGTGACAGCTGCTGCCGTTTTCAGCACATTCTCAAGAGAATCAGGGGTATGGGCATAATCGACGACCACTCCAAAAGGCTGCCCTTCCCGAATCGATTCAAAACGCCCCTTCACCCCTTTGGTATGAAGAAAAGACTGCTGAATCGTCTCAAGTGGCGCGCCGGACAGGATGGCAGCAGCAGCTGCAGCCAGCATATTATAAATGCTGAATTCCCCCATCAAAGGGCTTTCAATCTTAATCGTTCCAATCGGGGTCTCCATTTGAAAAAAAGTCCCTTTTTCCGTCAGGCGGCAGTCCCGGGCTTGAACATCAGCCCTGCCCTTTACGCCATAGGTCAGCAGTCCCTGCGAAGTAGAACGGATAAACTTCGGAGCTGCAGGGGAGTCAATATTTATAACGGCAAAACGCTCCCGTTGTTTATTATACCCATTCCCTAATTGTGCGAACAATAGGGACTTCGCACGAAGATAATCATCAAAATGGTCATGATAATCCAGATGGTCCCTCGTCAGGTTTGTAAATACCGCCACATCGAAATCACATCCGTACACCCGCCCCTGATCGAGCGCATGAGATGACACTTCCATCACCGCATGCTCCACACCGGCTGTTTTCATATCGCTGAAATATTGATGGAGGGTTAAGGTATCAGGCGTCGTATTTTTCACAGGCCGCCGCTTTCCGGCAATATCCACTTCAATCGTTCCAATTAACCCTGTCTTCTTCTCCATCCTCTGGAATATATCATAAAGCAGATAACTGATGCTCGTCTTGCCATTGGTTCCTGTAATTCCTGTCACATGGAGACCTTCTGAAGGGTTGCGATAAAAAGCGGCGGCTGTCATAGCAGCCGCCCTGGTTGTATCATTAACAAGAATAACTGGAACATTCAAAGGCAGCGGCTCTTCAGCTACCACAGCTGCCGCCCCCCGCTTGACGGCGTCAGCCGCAAAGCGGTGACCATCCATGTTCACCCCACGCATGCAGATAAACATGTCTCCAGGTGAGGTTGCGCGTGAATCCATACTGAGACCGGTAATACTGACGTGCTTCAACGACCGTGAACTTTGGTAAAAAGGGACAAAGCGGAGTACCTTTTCTAATTTCAACACTGTCACCCTCCCCCGTTTACAGATTTAATGAATGACGAAAAAACATCAATCCCCAAGAAAAACACGGACGGTAGACCCTGTAGGAACCTTTACTCCTGCTTCTGGTGCCTGAGTAACGACCTTCGTCCCCTCACCGCTGACCTCTACCTCTAAATTCATCAGCATCCGGCTCAAATCTTCCTTGTCCATCCCTGTAATTTCCGGCACTTCCACGAGCGGCTCTTCCGGCCAGGCGTATTCTTTTTCCAAACCATCCTTGCGTGGTTCCACCCCCATGGCCCGCAGACTATCCCCCATGATGTTTCCAACAATCGGTGCTGCTACGACGCCGCCGAACTGAACGGTGTTTTTTGGGTTGTCAATGGCAAGATAAACAACGAGCTCCGGATCATCCGCAGGGGCAAAACCGATAAAGGAAACGATGTGGTTATTCTCCATATACTTCCCGTCCGGTCCGACTTTCTGCGCTGTACCTGTTTTCCCACCGACACGGTACCCTTCTACATAGGCGCCCCGGCCGGTCCCCTGTGCGACAACACTTTCCAGCGCATGACGGATCTGGGCAGAGGTTTCTTCTGATATGACTTGTTCTTTCATCACCGGCTCATTTTCTTCCAGCACTTCTCCTGATATTGGATCAAGCCAGGCCTCCTGGATGTATGGCTCATAATAATAGCCTCCATTCACAGCGGCGGCTACAGCCATGACCTGCTGGATCGGTGTGACAGATACTCCCTGTCCAAAAGCAGTGGTCGCCTGTTCGACAGGGCCCACATTCTCCCGTTTGAATAAAATACCACTGCCTTCTCCTTCCAGGTCAATCCCTGTCTTCGAGCCGAAGCCGAATAAGTCGATATAGTCGAACAGCTTTTCTTTGCCAAGGCGTTCTCCAAGTTCCACAAAACCAGGGTTACAGGAGTTCTGGACCACTTCTAAAAACGTCTGATCTCCATGCCCCCCGCTTTTCCAGCAGTGCAGGGTCGCCCCGTCCACTTTTACAGCACCGGAATCATGGAAGTGTTCCTCTTCAAGATCCACAAGTCCCTCTTCAAGTGCTGCAGCCAGGGTTATAATCTTAAAGGTCGATCCCGGCTCATATGTACTCCACACAGGAAGGTTGCGGTTGTACACCTCGGGTTCCACTTTTTGATAATCCGCCGGATCAAAGTTCGGCCTGGACGCCATCCCTACCACTTTGCCCGTATCCGGATCGACAGCAAGCGCTACCGCTCCGTCAGGGTTATATTTGGCCTGGGCGATATCCAGTTCCCGTTCGATAATGGACTGCACTTGATAGTCCACTGTAAGCTTGAGGTCTTTCCCGTCAATAGGAGGCTCATACACATCCGCCATATCCGGCATCCGTTTTCCCTTGGCATCAGAGAAAAAGGATAAGGCTCCTTTTTCGCCTTTCAACTCGTCATCATAATACGCTTCAAGTCCCAGAAGACCCTGGTTATCGATGCCACTGAAACCCAGCACATGGGATAAAAAAGAGCCGTGCGGGTAGTACCGCTCTGAATCCTCAGCAATATAGACACCCGGCATATTCAACGATTGAATCGCCGCCGCCTGCTCCTCTGAAATCTTCCGTCCCTCCGGGTGAATTTTTTCGATGGAGATCAGCTTCGTTACGTGTGTGTAGGCTTTCTCCACACTCATATCCAAAATCTTCGAAAGGTTCTTCGCTGTCTGTTCGGGTTCTTTAATCTGCCTCGGTACAACCATGACTGTCGGCGCTGACTGATTTCCTACCAGCACCTCTCCATTCGTATCAAGAATCTTCCCCCGCTCGGGCTCGAAGGTAATATCCCTGCTCCAGGACTCTTCAGCCTTCGCAATGAGAAAGTCGCTCAAGAAGAACTGCACATACCCGAGCCTTCCGGCAATGACCATGAAAATAAACATGCCCACAAAAAAGACAGTGACTAATCGTTTCTTTACGATTACCTGTGATACTCGTCTCATCTCCATAACTCCTTTAACAAGTCGTAGAGTCAGCTTGTATCACTATATGCAATCGAAAAACGATTAGAACACTGCCTGGACAAGGGGTTACGGCTGTTCCGGCACAGCCAGTTCAACGACTAAATAACCATCATCTTTGATTTCAGAACCAGCAGCAATGCTTTGTGTTTCTACATAACCACTGCCCATAATTTCCATTTTCAAGTTGAAATGCTTTGCCAGACGCTGGACATCGCGGAGCGAATATCCTGTCAAATCCGGCATCTTCGGCTCATCGGTTACAATAAACACCCGCTGGTTTTCCACGACCTGCTCTCCTGATGAGGGGAGAACAGCTTCAACGGTGTTTCCGTCACCAATCACTTCCACATGAGGGAAAGAAGCTTGAAGCGTGTCCTCAGCTTCCTGAACGGACTTTCCAGATACGTCTGGAATCGTGACAGGTTCCAAAGACTCTTCTGCATCTTTATCAGGCTGAATGTTCAAATAATGCAGGCTGTTTTCCATCACGGTCCGAACGATATAGGAAACAGGCTCAGATCCGAGCTCTGTCACCTCAAGTTCCGGCTGCTGGACAGCTACATACATCAACAGCTCGGGATCTTCTGCAGGAGCCATTCCCAGGAAGGAAAAGACATAATTGTTCCGGCCGGTCAGATACCCTTCCCCGGGCTTACTGATCTGGGCGGTTCCTGTCTTGCCTGCAAGGGAATAATCGTCCAGCTTAAAGGATTGGCCCGTTCCATCTTCTGAGGTAATCACCGTGCCCATCAATTCACGCATCTGCTCGGCTGTCGAAGCAGAAACCGGCTCACCAATCTTCTCCGGCTTCCCTTCCTCGATCACCTCTCCTGTGTCACTGGAAGTAATTTTGGAAAGCATGTATGGACGCATCATTTCCCCATCGTTGGCAATGGCTGTAGCCCCCGTCATGAGCTGGATCGGCGTAAATGTAGAGCCTTGGCCGAAGGAGGTCGTAATCTGCTCAATGGGACGCTCATACACAAATTTCCCAGTCGTTTCATTCGGCAGATCAATCCCCGTCTTCTGATCGAGGTTGAAATCGGATAGATATTCCCTCAGCTTCGTCGGTCCCAGCACCTCATAGGCAAGCTTCGAGGAAGCCACGTTGGAAGATCTGCGGAAACCTTCGTCATATGAAATATCATCCCACCCCTGTCCATTGTTATGATCGCCAATGGATGGGGAGCTTTCCGTCACTTTATAGGTTCCGGATTCAAAGAGTTCATTCCCGTTATAGACGCCCTCTTCCATGGCACTTGCCCATGTAAAGATCTTCATCGTGGAACCGGGTTCAAACGGATAGGAAATCAAGTCGTTGTACCAGTTATCCACGTCACCGATATCATTCGGATTGTAGCTTGGGCGGTTACTCATGGCAAGAACCTCTCCTGTTTCAGGGTCCATCACAGCAGCCATGATTTTCTCTGGATTGTACTGTTCATCCACCTGGGACATCGCGTCCTCGAGGAATGTCTGGATTTTTTGGTCGATCGTTAAATACACATCGCTGCCATCCTCTGGTTCGGTCATAATTTCATTCGGATTCAGCAGCTTCGTCCCGTATTTATCCCGTTCATAACTGATTTTCCCTTTTTCCTCCTGAAGGTAATCCTCCATCTGCTTCTCGATGCCGGTCACACCGGAAATGCTGCCTTCCTGGGTGCGGGCAAAACCGATTAAGTGGGAGGCAAACACACCGTTCGGGTAATAACGTTTGGATTCTTCCTTAAAGGAGATGCCATTCAGTTCAAGGTCTTTGATCTCTTCCATTTCCTCTTGAGTGAGAGAACTGGAATTCGTCCCGAACTCTACCTGAAAACGGCCGTCTTCCTGAGCGGATCTCAGCTTGTCCGCAATCTCACTCGCTTCCATCCCTAATAAAGGCGCAAGCCCCGAAGCGGTTTCGTCGATATCGTCGACATGCTGGGGCTCAGGAAGGTTTTTGGAATAGGAGGGATCTACAACAGCATAAAGCCTGTAGGTCGGGCGGTCATAAGCAAGGACCATTCCGTTCTTATCGTAGATTTTCCCCCGGGCGGCATCGATTTCATAGGAGCTTGTACGGATGTCCTCTGCATACTCGGACAAATCCACCCCTTCGATGGTGGCGGCGGTTTCTATATAGAGGAAGCGCCCCACGATGACGAGGAAGAACAAGGAAAACACGGCGATTAATATTAAGGAACTAAGGTTTTTTTTATTGTTCATCATAGATGATCACCAGCGTTTATTCTTGACTGATTTTGCCGGCCTGTTTCACCTGGGCATTCTGAATGTTCAACCCGTTCTCCTTGGCTATCGTCAGGATTCGGTCCGGGTTGCTTAATTC
Organism: Halobacillus sp. AWH4_228; assembly: GCF_056158365.1. NCBI lineage: Bacteria > Bacillati > Bacillota > Bacilli > Caryophanales > Bacillaceae > Halobacillus > Halobacillus sp. AWH4_228. The sequence goes on from NZ_JBSWTE010000001.1 coordinate 2,335,664, forward strand.
CTTCACCTGGTAGGCCAGATTTTCATTCTGGGATTCCTGTTTGGATATGTCCTGCTCCAAACTGCGGATATCACGGTTGATGGCATCCGTTTCTGCTGAGGTATGGATTAAAAAAACAGAAGCCGCCAGTACTACAGAGGTGGTTATGGAATACAAAAATTTTTCGCCGGTACTTAACCATTTCTTTTTATGTACCTTTACCTTGACCTGTTTCTGTCTGTCAGGCTGCTGTAAAGGCTGCTGTTTTCTAATCTTTTCAGCACTCATGTTTGTTTCCACCCTTCATTAAATTCGAATTCTTTATTCCAAGGTTTGACTTTCTCGGCAATCCTCAATTTCGCTGAACGGGAACGGCGGTTTTCCTCCAATTCGCGCTCTTCCGCTACTATAGGCTTTCGACTGACTAAACGGAAAGGTGGCTGTTTGTCCTCTGGAATCATTGGAATATTTTTTGGAAGTGGTGGGTTCGAGCTCCATTTTTTGAAGGCCTGCTTACATAACCGGTCCTCAAGGGAATGGAACGTGATGACGGCTACCCGGCCGCCGACGCTGACCATTTCAGCTGCCTGCTGAAGGCTGTCCTGAAAAGCACCCAGCTCATCATTAACAGCAATCCGCACAGCCTGGAATATCCGTTTGGCCGGATGTCCACCTTTTCTTCTTGCCGGTGCAGGTATTCCTTCCTTCACTAATTCAACCAGCTGGCCTGTCGTTTCAATCGGGCCGGTTTCCCTCGCAGCTTCAATTTTACGGGCGATCTGCTTTGAAAACTTTTCTTCCCCGTATTTAAAGAAAATGCGCACAAGATCTTCATACGCCCATTCATTGATGACATGCCAGGCGCTTAAGTCACTATTCTGGTTCATGCGCATATCCAGTGGAGCATCCTGATGGTAGCTGAAGCCGCGTTCTTCGACATCCAGCTGAGGGCTGCTCACTCCCAGATCGTAAATAATTCCGTCAACTTCTGAAAGACCGAGTTCAAGAAGCTCTTCCTTTAACTGGCGGAAGTTGGCACGGACAAACGTAATGTGCTCCTCATAAGGTTTCAGACGCTCTTCTGCTGCTTGCAGGGCTGTTTCATCCTGATCGAAACAAATGAGTCTTCCCTTTCCTGTCAAGGCAGAGGCGATGACTTCCGAATGCCCTCCGCCACCAAGGGTGCAGTCGACATAGATGCCTTCCGGGTCCACATTCAAAGATTCAATGGTTTCATTTTTTAGTACACTGTAATGTTCAAACATAAATTTCACTCGTTTCTAATCTGTCAAATGTCAAATATCAAATATCAAAATCCAGCATGTTTTCAGCAATTTCAGAGAAGGATTCTTCTGATGCATCAAAGTAACTTTCCCACTCATCGTGACTCCAAAACTCGATACGGTTGGAAACGCCGATGACCACACATTCTTTTTCCAGGGAAGCGTACTTACGCAGAGGGGCGGGGATATTGATACGTCCCTGCTTGTCCACTTCGCACTCTACAGCTCCCGAAAAGAAAAAACGGGTGAAAGCACGGGCATCTTTTTTAGTAAGGGGAAGTTTTTTCAGTTTCTCTTCCAGCAGTCTCCACTCGTTCATAGGATAGGCAAATAAGCATTGATCTAATCCTCTCGTCAGGACAAAACAATCGCCCAGGCCGGGACGGAATTTCGAAGGGATGATGATTCTCCCTTTCGTATCAATGTTGTGTTGAAATTCTCCCATGAACATAGAGGTCCCCCACCTTCTATTTTCACCTTACCACATCGCCCCACTTTTCTCCACTTACTTTTTTATGATTCTCCCCCCACAAAAAAAATCCTGCCTGTAAAGGCAGGATTTTCAAAGGAATCACACGTTTTTGTAAAGGTGGGAGAAGGTGGGGACACGTCCTACAAGTAAACGACATAATGGTCGTGTTCAAAGCTCAGATGGTGTCTGTTCATCTCCTGGAACAAAGCCAAGCCGTATCCATTCACCCATGGGAGAATGTTCCACATGCGTTCCTGGAGACCATCAGCCGGATGCAGGGTGATATCGATATCATCAAACTGGTCGAGCTCTCTGCGATACGTATCCTCCAGCGAGTGGAGCATCCGCTTTTCAAGGAAAGCCACCGTCTCCTGTAGATAGGCAAGGTTTTTATCGGCAAGCTGGCCGAGGTCTCCCCCAAGTTCTGCGGCTTTTTCACGGAGAGGAGCATGGATTCGGGCTATTTCATCCTTCACCTGCTCACTCAGCCGCTTCACCGGCGGTGTGCTCACAGCACTGATCCAGTTCATCTTCTTCTCCGCCGCGCCATTCTTCACCACATCTTCAACTGAAAGCTGGAAGTGACGAAGACTACGATCCGTTTTCCTGTCTACCAGCGTAAAGGATAACCGCGGCAGGACAGGCGGCATACAGAGACCAGCGGCATCGAATGCCGGCTTCAGCGCTGACCAGTAATTGATTTCACCAGGACCGCCGATGAAAGCCAGGACCGGGAACAAGGATTCCTGCATCAATGGTCGTGTGACTACATTGTTACTCAGTTTTTCAGGCGATTCCTCAGCAATATGAAGAAGTTCTTCTTTAGACAAAACCACTTCGTTATTTTTCCCTCTGAATCTTCCCTCCTCGTCACGGACGAGAAGAATACGATCGCCGCGATCATGGTAAAAGAGGTGGGCATCCTGCATTTCACTGTCCAGCAGCGTTTCATAGCCTTCCTGACGGTTTTTCTGAAGAACAGAAAAAACACCTCCGGCCATTTCCCTGTTTTGATGAATCATGGTTGTGAAATAGGGAGTCTCCAGTCTCCTCACCTCTGGGTCATGGGCATCGATCAATACAAGACCCTCATGCGGGAACAACTGATAGATTAACCGGGCGAAAAAATCGGTATAGCTGTCGGACTGGTGCAGATGATCCTGTACCAGCTGGTAGAAGTGGTTCGTGTTCTCGGTTTCCGGCAGCATACGGAACACATCTTCAAGCCACGCATCCGCTTCTGTCTGGTCCATCTGCAGTTCGGAAACGGAGGATTTCACTTCAGGTTCATGCCCGATCGTTTTCTTCTCCATCCGTCCTTCCTGCTTCATCATGATGTGATTGATTTCATCAAAGTCATGATCCTCCCCGGCAATCCAGAAAACGGGAATGACCGGCCGGCCCAGTTCCTTTTCTTTCTGTCCGGCCAGCTGCAGGACTGAAATGATTTTATGAACCGAATATAAGGGGCCTGTAAGCAGACCCGCCTGCTGACCCGCTATAACCACAACACTCTCTTCATCTTTCAGCCGTTCTATATTTTCCAGCGTTTCTCTAGGGACCTCCCACTTTTCGTTCATTGTCTTCAATACTCCTGAGAGGGCTTCTCTCTGGTACGTCTTGGTTTTCAAATCCTCCAGGCGGTCGGCCCAGACATTTTCGTCGTAAGGAGAATAGGAAAAACGGTCGGCAATTTTTTCATAGCTATATTTATAATCACGAAACAGCGTCTGTTTCGGCTCCATGTTCATAGAATCAATACGCATATTAAGGCTCCTTTGTAGGCAGAATTACACTTTACAGTATGTATCCTATTGTATTGTACAAAAAACCAGCCAAGAGTTCACCTTATCTGTTTATAAGATGAACATTTCTTATTTCCCCTGTCCTCATTCCCTGTAGGTGAAAAGTAAAGAGTCATAAAAAAACTGCTCCTGATAGAGAGCAGTCTGCTGCTTTAGTATTCCCGGTCCTGTGCAGGACTACACGTGCGGAGGATTCAGCTGAAAAACAACCGGAAGATCAATCCGAAGGTCGACAGTCCGATGTAAAACAGGCCGAACAAAAGGAAACTCACTCTCCAAAAACCACGGACAGCCCGGAACAGCCGGACCTCTTCCTTTAATTTGTACTGGGTAATGATGGACAGCCCCAGCAGAAGGAGAAGAAAGATTAGAATGAAAGGAAAAAAACTGCGGTCAAACAGAACAATCAGCAGAACATGGACAGCCAGAACAAACACAGGAGCCGTGAAGCCGGCCGTCCGGTGGATGGCTTTCCACTTATGCTTACTCCATTTCCTTGCGAAGAAATAAAAGACAACCAGGAATGGAAGAGGAAGGGTAAGGACAGCACCGATACTATAGGCAAGCCAGTCACTCATCAACGATCACCCCCTTTTCATATTCCATGGCGTGCACAGCTTCCAGGATAAACTGATGAACAGGAAGATCTTCACGGGAACGGTCGAGAATAAATCCGGAAATAGCTTTTATTTCTGTTCGACGTCCCTCTTGGAGATCCTTCCACATTGATGACTGGTTTCCACCGGTCTGTTCCGCAATAGAAAGCACCCGGTCCCACTGGTGCTGGACATCCAGACCAAGCGTACGGCAGGCTTCCTCACAAAGCCGGTACCCGAGTGAACGGATATAAGGATTATCTTTGACCGCACGGTTCTTCTGCTTGAATAACGCAGTCAGTGGATTGATTACTGCGTTGACCACCAGCTTTTCTGAGAGCATTTCCACCGCGTCAGCATGGACAAGAAAAGGAAAATCCTCTTGATGGAGAGAGTCTGCCAGCTCTTCCATATCAGGAAGCGAACCTGTGAATGGAGCCGCTTTTATGCGCCCTTTCCCTGTATGGGCCACTTCATTGGAGGAAACTTTGAGCGCTCCATGTTCCACCACGGCAGCAAACGTATCCAGATTGAGGCTTTGAAGCTGGTCCAGGTGGCTCATACCATTCTGGAGAAAAAGATACTTGCCGTTTTCAGGAAGAGGCAGAGATAGAACCCCTTTAAGATCATACTGCTTCACACTGACAAGCCAGACGTCCATGTCCCGGGGCATCCGCGGATATACATGAGCTTCTACAAAAACAGCTGAAGACAGTGCATCGCACCAGATACCTTCGCGGCAGAGGATATCTTTTTGTTCCTCGTTTCTTACCACCATATGTACATCATGTGTCCTTCCGAGATAAGCTCCGGCTAATAACCCGACAGCACCCCCGCCGATAACCCCTATTCTCATCCCCTCTCCCCCGTTCATCCTTATCTAAGTTCTCATTGTAGCAGAAACTTTTTCACAATTGCAGTCGATTCCTGTCCCGTTGGTAATTATTCATTTCTTTCTGAATATTTTTATATTATAATGAGTGTATATATAGATAATTGAAAGGGGTTTCTTTCATGATGACAAAAACAAAAGTAGAACCTTTATTAGTCAATTACAAAACACTGGAAGAATTCAAGCGCTTTAAAGAATACGGCAATCAGGAACTTGCAATGCTCGAAGATCTGGAAAGCAACATTGTGGAAAACGACAGCGAATCACCTTTTTACGGCATTTACTATGGAAGCGCTTTAGTTGCGCGGATGAGCCTGTACAGAGTCAGAGCTAAATACGATCACTATTTTGATCCCGCTCAGGATTACCTTGAACTGTGGAAGCTGGAAGTTCTTCCTGATTACAGGGGTCAGGGCTTCGGCCGGTCATTGGTAGAATTCGCTAAGAGTTTTGAGCTCCCAATAAAAACCAACCCAAGAATCAATTCCCACGGATTTTGGGAAAAGACGGGCTTCCAAAAAGCTCAGTATGATATGGAAAGAGATTTAGGAGAAAATCCGCTCATCTGGATGCCTTCCGGCGTGGAGGAAAGAGAATACTGATGAAGGAGAATGAGGCCGCTACACTCTGCTGTAGGGGCCTTTTTTTGAGGATAGATGGGATAACAGATAATAAAACCAATCTCACAGGCCGTATGAATCACACACCACTTTCACTTGTTCGCTGCTTCTTGACCCAGTGGACGAGCTTATCCATTTCATTCCAGGCAGCTTCCCACTGTTTAAGCTCCTGCCTTAACTTTTCATTGTCTTCATTCAGCTGTTTCAGTTGATCTTCGAGACTCGCCTTTCCTTCTTCCTCATGCTGTCTTGATTTCATTTCTTTCAAAAATGAGATCGCCGCATCCAGAGACATGGGGGTTTCTTCCGCAGTGGCCGGGGGGGTGTAGAGAGTGCGAGTGGCTTTACGGCTGTTTTTCGCCTCTTGAATTTCCTTATGGTACTGCTTTCTCACTGTGGCATTCCAGCGAAAGCCACAGGCTGCCGGAGTACGGTGCAGATGAGCCGCGACCTCCTGGAAAGCTTCCAGCTGCGTTTTCCCTTCCCGGATGTACTTTAAGACCGTTGTCGCGAGCAGAAGGTCCTCATCATCTTTCCACGCGTCCTGCCTAGGGGCATCCATAAACATCCCTCCTCTATCGTTTGCTTATAGTTATGCAGGAGGGATGATTGATAGAATCGTAACCTTTCATCTTTTTCTTGTCTGCAAGAATTTTTTTACGGCTCTTTTATGCTCCGCAGATTCCCAGAGTCTGGAACACTGCAGCACTTCAGCCTCCATACGGTCCAGAAGATTCCCTGTATCCATGCGCTTTAAATACTGCCCTTTCAAAATCCTCATCTGTCTGGGCGTTTTGTTCATAAACCCCTGGAACATACGGCCTTCCACTTCTTTTTCCGTCCACACTTTATGAAGCCATCCGATCCGGAGGGCCTCTTCTGCTGTGTACATCTCTGCGTCCATTAACCAGTGGGCGGCCCGTGTTGGATGGATCCTTTCATAAAGCAGCTCCCCACCCCCGAAACCAGGCACAAGACCGAGATTGCCCTGGACGAATCCAAAGGACGCCGTTTCCGACCCATAACGAAAATCACAGGCCGTCGCCAGCTCACAACCGCCCCCTCTTGCCTGTCCGTTCAAAAGAGCTGCGACCGGGGTGGGAAACGTCAGGAGATCGTAGACAACCTCTTTGATCCGATTCAGCTTTTCATATGCCTCCCCCATCGATAAATGACCGTGGAACTCCGTCAAATCCCCACCAGCACAGAACGCTTTTTTTCCAGCTCCTGTAAGAACGACAAAACTTACATCCTCTTTTTCCCTCAGTTCTTCCAGCTGCCATTTCAGTTCTGAGGCCATTTCTGAAGATAGGGCGTTCAGTTTTTCCGGTCTGTTCAGGATCACTTCAGCCATTCCTTCCCGGCGTTTGACGATAACGTGGCTCATGCACACCTCTCCCTTCCCTTTCTTCCTTCAATGTACCAGATCATGACACCGAATCCTATACGGCCATAAAAAAAAGCCTGACCGAAGTCAGGCTTTCCTGGTGAATTAGTTGTTCACCACTTGTTTTCCATTATATTGTCCACAAGATTTGCAAACATGGTGTGGTTTTGAGAACTCGCCGCAGTTATCACATTTCACCATTCCTGGTGCGTGAAGTTTCTTGTGCGTACGGCGTTGGTTCTTGACTTTCTTAGACGTTCTGCGCTTAGGTACTGCCATGTTGTACACCTCCTTTAAGTAAGAATCTGAGAACCATGAAGATAGTCTTATTCGTTCTCTTTGTCATTCAATAATGATTGCAGTTTAGCCATTCGAGGATCCACTTTCTTTTCCTCTGGTTCCTCTGTAACCACCTGCCAGCCTTTCCCTTCATCAGGGGCTGCTTCATGAGCCTCATCATCTTCGGAAAATACGCGTGTCGGAATCTCCAGTTGTACATTTTCCTTGATATAAGGCGTTAAGTCAAGCACTTCTCCATTCACGGGATGAACTTCAGAGTCATCTTCTTCTGTATGGTAAGGTGACAGATTGAATGCCTCCAGAGCATCAATGTGAAATGGGTAAGTCACATCTACTAACGTCCGGGCACAAGGCAACACCATTTCTCCATCAATCGAAAAAGTTACCGTTATATCATTTCCTCGTGTGATTGCTTGACCTTTGACATGAACAGGGGAAATCCTGCGAATGTCATTGTTCATCTGCTCTAATTCGCGAATATCTACATGTTCCTCAAAGTAAAACGGATCATCACCCGTCTGTTTGAGTTTTTGTAGAGGAAATTTCATAGTTATCACCTCATGGCAACAAGAGTTATTGTAAAAGGATTTCGCTGATTTGTCAATATTTTTTCTTTACAGCATTTCCTTTCAGCTGTGTTGTTTAATAAAGATAACATATTTACAGGGAAACAAGCGAATTTTCCCCTATTCCATGATAAAATAAACCAAACACATGTTCAACAGCGGAAATCAGCTAAAGGAGGCTTTTTATGAGATCATGCGGGGTTGTTGTCGAGTACAACCCGTTTCATAACGGGCATTACTATCATTTGGAGCAATCCAGGGAGCACTCCGGGGCGGATGTGATGATCGCCATTATGAGCGGTCATTTTCTGCAGCGCGGAGAACCAGCCATAATGGATAAATGGCACCGGGCGGAAACAGCCTTGAAAAACGGGGCGGATCTTGTTCTTGAACTGCCGTTCCTTTATGCCGTCCAGCACAGCGACTATTTCAGCCAGGGAGCTGTTCAGACACTCGCAGAAGCCGGGGTCGACGCGATATGTTTCGGAAGTGAAAGCGGGGATATCGGTGCCTTCATGGACGCATACAGCCATATGAATGACCACCAGGATGAATTTAACGCATCCTTGAAAAGTCACCTGAACGAAGGACATTCTTTCCCTGAATCCTCCCGCCTGGCCTATGAGTCCATCCAGTTCCCTTCAGGAGCGGTCGATCTTTCCCAGCCCAATAACATCCTGGGCTACAGCTATGTCAAACAGATCCTGTCCCACGCTCCTTCTGTCACTCCTTTAACCATTCACAGGAAGAACAGCCATTATCATGATGAAAACATCACCGGTCCGATTGCAAGCGCTACAAGCATCCGGAGGCAGATGCTTAAGGCCGGAACTTTGACCAAGGAAACGGAAGAGACCCTGCCGTCGTCCGTCCCGTCCCTTCTGGATGATTATAAACAGATGTACGGCTGCTGGCATGAGTGGGAAGCTTATTTCCACCTGCTCCAATATAAGATCCTGACGATGGATGAAGACACACTCCGCTGTTTCCACGGCGTAGATGAGGGGCTTGAATACCGCTTAAAACGAGCGATGAAAAAAGCAGTCACCTTCGAGGACTTCATGAACCGTGTCAAAACGAAACGCTATACGTGGACGAGACTTCAGCGGACAATGACCCATGTGCTCGTCGGGACAGACAAAGAGGACGCACGAAGGGGCTTAAGAGAGACGCCCCCTCCCTATGCCCGCATCCTTGGTATGAACGAGTCCGGAAGAAAATATTTGAAATGGGCGAAAAAAGAAACACGCATTCCGTTCATCACCCAGCCACAGGCGATGCAGCATCCGCTTCTTGACCTTGAAGCACGTGCGGCCGCTGCCTATTACAGCCTCTTCCCAGCCGCTGTGCGGGTAAACCGGCTGAATAGAGAATTTGAGGCGCCTGTCATTCTGCCATCCCACCCTTAAAAAAAGCCGTGCCCCTTCCAGGGCACGGCTTTTTATGACAGTCAGCTTTGATCAGCATTCCGTTTTTCTAAATATTCCAGAGCATCCTGGAAAGTGTCGACAGGGACGATTTCCATTTCTGTATCGATTTCTTCTGCTGCCGCTTTGGCGGTTTCATAGTTCGATCCTTCTCTTCCTTCTTCATTAGGGGCAAAGAAAACATCGGCTCCATGTTCTGAGGCTGCCACGACTTTCTTATCAATGCCTCCGATGCGTCCGACGATTCCTTCGTAATTGATTTCCCCTGTTCCAGCGATCTCAAGTCCTTGAGTAATATCCTGTTCTGTCAATTGATCATAGATTTCAAGCGAGAACATCAATCCAGCGCTCGGCCCGCCGATTTCCCCGCTTTTCACATTTACTTCAGGATCTACTTTGACCGTCCTGTCGGTTACAAGCGAAATCCCTACTCCTACTTTTTCCGGCGTATCAGGAAAAGGAGCCAGTTCGATGTCACGCTCCAAGGTTTTTTCTTCACGGATGAGCGTCAAGGTAACCTTTGATCCAGCTTCTTTACCATTCACATAGTCAATCAGGTCACTCGTCTCCTGAATGTCATTGCCATCCACTTTTGTAATTTGATCTCCGGTCTCCAGTACTTCCTCCGCCGGCATCCCTTCAATTACACTCATCACGAAAACACCTTCGTAATTGATTTCAATATCCCTGTCTGCCGCCTGGTAAGAGACCACTTTAGATGCCTCTTGAGAGGATTCCATCATCTGCAGCTGTGCATGGTAATACTCTTCTTCACTTACCCCTTCCGGACGGATGTCTTCGATCGGGTAAATTTGATGAAATGGCTGAAACTGGGCAAGCAGCCAGAGAACCGGCGTCGCTTGTCCACCCCGGACCGTTACGAGGTGCATGTCCCCTTCACTCGGGTAGCCTCCCGCCACTTCTACAATGTCGTCCAGTGCATCCGCAGTCCCTGGTTTGTATATGTAATAAGGCAGACGCCATGAGGTTAACAGGACCGTCACTAAAATAACGATAATCCCTGTAATAACCAGTTTTCTATTCGCTCTCATAATCATTTAACTCCTTCCACGCCGCAAGCTTTCTCTTGATTTCCTCTATCCGATCCTCCGCCGCCTTTTCACCTGCCTTCACGATTTCCTCAAGGTTCGTAAACGCTCGTGAACTGTAGGCCGCTACATCAGGCTTGATCATCACATCTGCATCAGAGGACACCCCGATGGCGTTGACGAGTTCATCCTGCATAATATCGATACTTTGGGTGATCACATCATAAATAGAATGAATGTTGGGGTCGGAATCAAAATGGGCACAATCCACGGCAATAATGAAATCAGCACCCATCTGTTTGGCAACAGAAACAGGAACACGGTCAATCACACCACCGTCTACATACAGTCGGTTATTGATTTTCTCAGGCACAAAGATTCCCGGTATAGCGATACTTGCCCGGACAGCATCACAAGCAGGTCCTGTCGTGAATATCTTTTTTTCTCCGGCATACAGATCTGTAGCTACAATCGAAAGAGGGATTTTAAAATCCTCGATATTGTTACCAAACGTAAACAGCCGGATATATTCTTTAATCCTGCGCCCCTGTACAAAGCCCATCTTAGGCACAGTAAAATCAAGGTAATATTTACGTTTAAAGGTTAAGGCCAGTTTATACATATCATCAATGCTCTGTCCGGCAGCAAAAAAAGAGCCGACGAGAGCTCCCATACTGCTGCCTGCCACCATATCCACAGGAATATCATGATCATGAAGGACTTTAATAACACCCAGGTGAGCGAACCCACGCGCTCCCCCTGAACCAAGCGCAAGGCCGATAACAGGTCTATTCACGGATACTCCCCCTTCATCATGTGGTTTATTTTATGGAATAAACCATTCCCTTATGAGCGTACAAATGATATAGGGACAAGTGGTAACTTTGTCGAAATCTATCACCATTTTACTATTTCCACAATCATAAGTACAGGAAACTGCGGGCGGAAAGGAGGGGGCCTTACCTGTGATAAAAACCATCACTTTCGCTGTATTTGCAGTCGGACTGGCTGCATCTTTAATCTTATTCCCTACTCCCGTTTTAACCGCGAGCTTGAGAGGCCTTGATCTTTGGTGGGAAGTCGTTTTCCCATCCCTTCTTCCTTTTTTCATCACCGCTGAGCTTTTGATCGGGTTCGGTGTCGTCCACGGCCTCGGTGCTGTCAGTGAGCGGATCATGCGTCCGCTGTTCAATGTCCCCGGCTGCGGAGGGTTTGTGTGGGTCATGGGAATGGCCAGCGGATATCCAGCAGGAGCCAGGTGGACAACTGACCTCTACAAAAACGGACAGGTCACAAGAACCGAGGCGGAAAGGCTCGTAGCTTTCACGAACGCCTCCAGCCCTCTATTTATTTTCGGGGCCGTAGCGGTCGGCTTTTTCCACGATGCAGAACTCGGAATTTTAATTGCTGCAGCCCATTACGGCGGCAACTTTATCATTGGTATCCTGATGAGGTTTTATAAAAGAAAGGACCGGACACAAAGGAGGGATCACACCTCCTCTTCTCTCAAAGAGGCCTTCTGGACGATGCACCACTCCAGATTAAGGGACGGCCGGACGCTCGGAAAACTGCTGGGGGATGCAGTGACCAAATCTGTGGATACCCTGCTGATGGTGGGCGGCTTCATCATGCTGTTTTCCGTACTGACCGAATTATTGAAGCAGACGGGGCTCATCCACCTGTTCACCCATTTCCTGGCCCTCACCGCACTCCCGGAAGGGTTTCATGTCCCTTTAACTGCAGGGATGCTTGAACTGACGACAGGGATCGGTGCTGTCACTCAGTCCCATGAATCACTCCCGGCTCAGCTGGCGGCTGTCAGTTTCATCCTCGGATTTCACGGCTTTTCTATACAAGCCCAGATTGCAAGCATCCTGGCAGAGACGGATATACGTTTCCTTCCCTACGCTCTCGCCAGGTGCGCGCACGCCGTCATTGCTGCCTGTCTGACGTACCTGATGTACGTTTTGTATCAGCCTTTTCAGACATCGACCATTCCAAGCTGGAACCCTGCCCGTTCTGATCCGTTTTCCATCCTTGCATTTTTCCAACAGTACGGACCACCGCTGACATTGAGTGCCATCTTGCTGATGATTATCATCCGCTGGCGGACCCAGGCAGTAAAAAATCATTAAATAGAAAGGCTGCCGAGCATCAGCTCGACAGCCTTTATCCGTATATTTATTATACCTTTTGATTAAAATTTTTCAGAAAGTGCTTTTTCCACGGGTGGTGGCACAAGATCACCGATGTTGGCCCGGTATTTCGCTACTTCCTTCACAATGCTTGAACTCAGGAAAGAATACTGATTATTCGTCATAACAAAAAACGTCTCAATATCATCGTTCAGTTTTCTGTTCATGGACGTAATCTGCATTTCATATTCAAAGTCACTAACCGCTCTTAATCCACGGATAATAGCCTGGGCGCCCTTTTCTTCTGCGTAATCCATTAAAAGACCATTGCATGCATCCACAGAAACGTTATCAAGATCTTTAGTCACTTCTTTTAAAAGGGCTGTTCTTTCATGCACATCAAACAGCGGGGATTTACTCTGGTTATTAAACACCGCCACAATGACGTGGTCAAATACTTTCGCTCCCCTGCGGATGATATCCAGATGTCCATATGTAACGGGATCAAAACTTCCCGGGCAGATTGCCAGCCGTGTCATACGTTTCACTCCTCATTCAAAAATAGATACACCGATATTACTGCCATAATGATCGGTTTTCACCCGTTTAAACGGACCTACCTGCTCGGGGATTTTTTCCGAAGCATCATGCTCGCAGATAATTCTCGCTCCTTCAGCAGCAAGATCATGTTCTAAAAGCGCTTCCATCAGCTCCTCATAGGAAAACTTCTTATAAGGAGGATCCAGGAAGATGTAGTCAAACTGAAGCCCGCGTTTCCCCGCTGCTTTCATGGCCCGGTACGCATCCGTACGGAAAACCTCGGTGCGGTCCTCCAGCTTCAGCAGTTCAATGTTTTCATATACGGTTTTGACCGCCTGATGCTGCTGGTCAACAAATACACAGGAACCTACACCCCGGCTGAGTGCTTCGATTCCGAGACCTCCGCTTCCAGCAAAAAGATCGAGAGCCCTGCCTCCATCAAAAAAAGGGCCGATCCCGTGGAACACAGCTTCTTTCACTTTATCTGTCGTTGGACGTGTTTTATGTGTAGGGACAGACTTCAACGGTCTTCCCTTAAAATCGCCTGCAATCACTCGCATCCAGTACACCTCACTTGTCAGCATTCCCCATAATCCTACCACAAATCCGAACAACCAGGGAAGTCCAACCCTGTGATGACGGAGCAAGAAAAAATTTCACCCATCGTGAATAAAAGAAAAGACCTCCGTCCATACTAGTTTTTGAAGCGGATGATACTGCTTCTGAAAACGGAGAAGGCTTACATCCCCATAAGCTCTTCCTCCGGTTTCTCCTCTCCCTTTACTTTTTTGTTTCATTTCGCATGATACAAAAAAGCGGGGCTGTCCTTTATGGACAGCCCTATTTTTTTTGGAAAGTAATCATGCCTTCATCCTTTACCACCTGGATATCGAGGAGGTTCTCCAGCTCTTCCTCTTTCATGTACACAACCCCTCCCAGGGACTTAACTACTTCCTCTCCCGTGCCGAAGCCCTCTTCATTCACGATAAAGGAATCCTGATCCACGAAAAAACGAAAATGGTTATCATCTGTCTGTATTCGATACCCCTTTCCGTTTTCAAGGGTGCTCCATGAAAAACCGGACGCTTTTAAAATGGAAGCCAGTGGGTAGTACCAGGCCTGCTTGTACCGGACCGCCCTTCCCTCCAGACGGGCTCGTTGGAATTGGAGAGCCTGATCTACGGTGAAAAAGAAGGGAACATCCTTATTGACTCCTGCCCTTTGGAAGTAATGAGTCGTCCCTTGTGTTATTTCCGAAAGCGTGTCGTCAAGGAAAACCGGAACATTCTCCACCTGATCTTCAGATAGGAGCACTTCTTTCCAGGACTGGAGCTCCTGCGTCGACAAGCCTGACTTTATCTGTTCTCCAGCTTCTGTCAATGGAGGGTCAGAACGATACACGTCCTGGATAACCTGTTTGTGAAAATCAGATAATCCGTCAGCGAATGATTGAAGGTGGGCAGTGAGAATTTCTCCTTCAAGCTTCTCCACCTCCCTGTCTTTCCGTGTCACAAGAGATTCCGCAATTCTTGAATGGCTGCGGTCCAGCTCAACAATCCTCCCGATCTGCCCTTCCAGCGCCCGACGGAGGTCTGCTTTTTGTTCATAGGTAAGGGGCTCATCCTTTTCATAGATGACCGTATTATGTTCAACGTCCCATACATCCTGCTGTGTTTGATCAGCAGCGAATAAAGGAAAGGGCTCTTCCGCCACCTGGAAGCGGTAATAATGGACATGTTCCATAGCGATGCTGCTCTCCAGCTTCACAGGAGCCGTCCATATCAAAGCTTCCTTTGAGAAGTCCTTTACAGTCAAGGTGAAAGGGATATCCTGGTATTCACCATCCTTGTGAAGTTTCAAAAGCCATGACTGATCGACAAAACCCTCTTCAAAAGGCTGTTGATAGTGAACAGTCACAGGGTCCCCGCCCTCGTAGTTCAACTGCTGATGGTCCATCCAGCAGGAACGGCCGTTTTCATAAGAACAGGACAGCTCCCCGGCCTTCACCGGTAATTCAACTTTGTAAATGCCCGGCGCCAGGTTGTGAAACGTATAAGAAATGTGGAGCATGCTCCTTTTTACATGGACGCCCACCTCTCCTGACTCCTCTGGCTCTTCCCCCTTCTTCTCTAACCCGCTCCATGGGTATAATAAGACCAACATGCCGCCGATCAAAATGATGGAGGCCATCCTAACAAAGAACTTCATAGGGCAACCCACCTGCTGCTTCTAGTATATTTATCGTTCACATTTAGAAAAAAACATGCTACGTTTAGTTTAATGGATACGAGAAAGGACGTACATGCTCATGATACAAAAATTTATTGAACTCGGCGAAGGCTACGCCGATATTTATGAACTGATTGAAATGGGGGAGCGGATGCCTGATCGCATTCAGCATGCCATCGCCTTTTACTGCGAGAAAGAAGGAAGACCTTCCGCTTCCCTCGCGTTGGTCATGAACCCGACGGCAAACGGGAAATTCCAGCCGATTTACATATGTCGTGAAGGAATCCCTAATCCGCATGAGATTCCGAATCAGCGGTTTGAGCTTTTTCAAAAGATGGTGAAGCAGGCGGATAAAGAAGTTCATGAGTTTACCATCAAACCTTCCTCCCTGTTTCCGGAAACGGAATTATATTATCAGCATTTGATCGGGATTTTACGGATGAACCGGTACATTGCTCCATTAAGCTGAAAAAAGCGCCCCGGAGGGCGCTTTTTTTGTGGAATCATATTCCCATTTTATAATCATACTGCTTCGCTTTATCAGGCTTGGAATTTTCATAATCCGTGCGCACTTCCGGTTTATGCGAAGGGACAACACGGGAAACGAAAGGTAACCGCTCCAGTTTTTCCATCTTGAATTCAACATCCTCTTGATTCACATAAAGTAACGCATACTTCATCTTTTTGGAGGCGTAGATCAAGTGACCGTGTTTTTTTATCTGTCTAATATTTTTCATATGCTGAAAATATACGATAAGACCTTGCCGGTTTGTTTTGTTCATACCATCCCTCGACTCCCTGTGGAACGTTGATTTCTAACGTAAGTGTACCAAATCCTCAGGACGGGGGCAATGAAATCAGACAATTTCAGAAAGGAGTGTCCTGGATGTGGACTGACCACGAAAGAGCCGTGCAGCTGTTTGAAAAGCTGCTGAATGAATCCGATCTCCTATTAAAAGCAGAGTTCAAATCGTTTACAGGTCTTCCTTTTGTCTATGTGTATCCAAAAGAGAACACCTCACAAAAGGAGATGGAAGAACAATTAAAATGGTGTGCGGCGAAAGCGATGAAAGGAAAACGCCTGAGCCTTGCGATGAATTATGTACGCAGGACTCAGACGTTTTATGTTTACCGTGTGCGGTTTCTCGTCCCGCAGAGAAAAATGTTCTGCTGCGGCAATTTCTGTGACGACTGCATCCGTTTTACGAACCCGTAATCAGGAAGCACACCCGCAGCTTCCCCCACTGCCACAGCCGCCGCTGCAGCCTGTGTCTGTCAGGGCCATGCCGTTCTTAGGCACTTTGATCTGCTGACTCACACTGAAGGCAACACTCTCACTGATTTCATCCAGTAGTTTTTGGATATTCCGTTCTGCCCGCTTGAACCGGGCCACCGTTTCATGCATGTCCATCTCGCGTTTTACGGTGCGGACCTGCTTCATGATGGAGTTATAATCAGGGTGGTAGCGTCCAAATCGCTGCACATCCTCATAATGATCTTTCATATCTGCAAAGCTTTTAATGAGTCTCTGCGCCTCTTTATCTTGTTCAAGAGCAAATTTTGCCTCCTGATATTGCTGCATCGTTTCAGAATGTAGAACCATCTGGCCAATCGTTTCTGAACGGTCCAAAAGATCGACAATTTCCATTGTTGCTAACATACTGTATGTCCACCTCCCTCTCTATCTTATCAAATAGAAAAGCAGATGGAAATGAGAGAAACTTTCCACCTGCAAGAAATTAATAATACGGATATTCAAATTCCTGCTCATCTTTTTGGCGTGTTTTTCTTACATCCGTCATAAACTGCTGAAACTGCCCGATCGCTCCATTCAATTCCTCTATCTGCTTCGAGACCTCTTCCCAGTTCAAATCTTCCATAAGGACACCCAGTTGTTTCAGCCAATCCATCTTCTTTGTCGTATCAATTTTCTTCTCCGCCTCAGGCAGACTTTCCCAAA
The DNA here is from genome assembly GCF_056158365.1 of Halobacillus sp. AWH4_228. NCBI lineage: Bacteria > Bacillati > Bacillota > Bacilli > Caryophanales > Bacillaceae > Halobacillus > Halobacillus sp. AWH4_228. The sequence continues at coordinate 2,352,904 of NZ_JBSWTE010000001.1, forward strand.
AAGGGTCATCCTCACCGAGGATCATAAACTTTTCATAATAGCTTTGAATAAGCTTATGATCTTTTCTCAATTGATTTTTGACGCCGGGGTGTTGATCGACAAATGCTTTGAACTGCTGGACAGATGGATGCAGTTCCCCTGTACTCATCCTCATCCCACCTCACACTTAAAAACTAACAGTATAGCCTATGCATCATGGAGGCAGGCGTTCATCTAAACGGAAAATCCCCTTCATGGATGAAATAAAAAAAGCCTGCGGCAGGCAGGCTTTCCATTATTAATGAAGTTCAGGCCGTTCTGAAATATCCTGCAGCGCCACACCTGCTGCATGATCAGACATCTCATCTGTGGACAGGTCACCAAGGGAGATGATTCCGGCCAGACGTCCGTTTTCAACAACAGGCAGGCGGCGGACCTGGTGTTGAGCCATGATACGGCTCGCTTCTTCCAGGGAACAATCCGGTGCGCAGTTGTACATCCGGTCACTCATCACCTGCTGAATTGGTGTTGAATCCGGTTTTTTATCCGCATAGCCGCGGATAACCAAGTCACGGTCTGTGACCATACCCATCACATTGCCTTGATCGTCGCAGACAGGAACAGCCCCGACGTTTTTGTCTTTCATCAGCTTGGCTGCATCACTTAGTTGGTCACTCGTCTGACAAACGGAAACATCCTTCGTCATGATATCTTTTACAGTTTTCATACAAAGATCCTCCTCATTGATCATGATCACTGTTTAGTGTCCCCGATCGACCGAATTTATTACATGCAGCCTCTGTCTATTTATAGTATAATGATGAGGAAACTGCTGACACGCCCTGGTGTTTCTGCCAGGAATTGCAACCTGGGTCATTTCATACTAAAATGAAGGAAGATACATACCAAATAGGTGAGGTGGAAAGTAATGAAATTAGAAGGCACTGGTCTTGAAGGTCTTGTGGTCGATTACAAACCATTGACTGAAATCATGGAGAAAAACGGATTTATCCTGGGCGGTTCCTGGGATTATGAACGTGTTACATATGATTACAAACTAATGGCTCCTGAGAAAAACATTACCCACTACGTCCGGATTCAAGGGTTTGCCCTTGAAGGAGACGTTGATAAAGGAGATGCGGTGATCCGTCTGATGAAGCCGCTGCTCGGCCGTCATTACTACCCTCACGGTGTAGAATACGGGCATCAGGAAGGTTTCTCAGATGACATGATCCAAAAAGCCAAAGCACTGATTGCCAAAGTAGCTGAACCTGCGAAAAAATACCACAGCCAGGTACCGGAGCACGTTGTCCTGGACAAGCTGAAAAAATGGGCACAGGAAAACGAAAACGACGAAGTCCTGCAAAAAGTGGAAGAGCTTTCAAACGACCCGGACCGCCGCTGAGGTTCACCCAATAAGTGATTTCTTTAGTCGCACATCATTGTATGGTGAGCGGCTTTTTTTAAAACCGGAATCCCCCGGATAAGAAAATCACTTGATTTTAATGGGGAAAGGAGAAAATTACATAAATTGTTACGCTATCTTTCAAAAAAACAATGGATTCTACTTATACTTTCCATCCTGCTCATCGTGGCAGGTTACTTCATCCTGCCTGTGTCCATTCCCTTGATCCTTGCGTTTGTGACGGCCCTGTTTTTAAACCCAGCCGTACGTCTGATGCAGTTCCGGTTCCGGATCAACAGAAAAATGTCGGTGACGATTGTCTTTCTGCTGTTTCTCATTCTACTCGGACTGCTTGGAGCTTTTGCTGTCACAAGAGCTGTCACGCAGGTGGTCCAGCTGGCAGATAACGCACCGTTATACATTAATCAAATAAACAATGTGCTGTTAGACTGGGAAAAACACATGGCCAGCTTCACTCAAAATATGCCGAAGGAATTCGTCGATAAAGTGACCAATGAAATATACAACACCGTCGACCGGACCACTACGGCCATTTCAGAAAGGCTGCAGCTGGGCAACATTGCAGCTGCAGCAGCAAAAATCCCGGAACTGCTTGTCAGCTTCCTCGTTTACTTGATTGCGTTGTTTCTGTTCATGCTTGAACTTCCGCGTCTGCGTGAAAAGATGCATGACTCTTTTACTGAAGCCACATCTGAAAAAGTGAAGTTCATGAACGCCCGTCTCGGGTATGTCGTTTTTGGCTTTTTAAAGGCACAGTTTCTTGTAAGTATCATTATTTTTGTCGTCTCCCTTATTGGACTGCTCTGGATTACGCCGGAGGTGGCCGTCATCATGTCGCTGATTATATGGGCGATTGATTTTGTCCCGATAATTGGTTCCATAGTTATTCTCGGTCCATGGTCCGTGTACATGTTCATTGTCGGGGATATTGCCATGGGAACACAGCTGGGTGTCCTGGCTGTAATCCTGCTTGCCATACGAAGAACTGTAGAGCCAAAGGTGATGGGACGACACATCGGGTTATCTCCGCTGGCTACATTGATTGCTATGTATCTTGGTCTGCAGCTGATCGGTCTGCTTGGATTCATCCTTGGACCGCTCGTGGTTATTGCCTTTAACTCAGCCAAAGAAGCCGGCATTATCAAATGGAACTATAAACTTTAACATCAATGACATCTGTATGTAGATCACACCCTCTCCAAAGGCAGCCGGGAGAAACCAAACAGAACACTTCCTTACGGGGGTACTTTTTATACAAACAAAAAACCTGAAGCGGTGCTTCAGGTTTTTTGCTGCTTTATTTAGCCTTATATGAATTCTGTTTATGGTCATTTCTTGCTTTTTCCTTCTTGAAGACCAGAATGTCCTGGCTTCTTCCTGTATGAGAAAAACCATTATTGATCAAAACTTTTTGTGACGGAATATTTCCTTTATCACACTGAGCCTCAATGCCTTCCACCCCCGGCTGGGTGAATGCCCAACGGCACAACTCGCCGACGGCTTCGGAAGCATAGCCTGCATTCCTCTCCGAGGCAACGACATGATAGCCGATTTCGATGTTCCCATCCTCATCAGGGCTCCCTTTAAAGCCGATATCTCCAACGACATGTTCCCCTGCGGCGTCCATCATCACCCAGGGACCAAACCCCATTTCTTCTGCACGCTCCTCCAATCGTTCCGTATAAATAGGCAGCATAGCTTTCAAGCCGTCATGAGGCCAGTTTTTGTTCCAGGGGAGCTGGTATTGATAATAAAAAGCCAATGAATTCTTCATTAAGGTTTGAGCCAGATCAAGGGTGATCGGAAAAATCCGCAGCCTTCCTGTATTAATTTCCACTTTTATCCATCCCTTTCATTATGTAGGCAGATTATGTCCATCGGTTCTCCTATTCCTTTTATCCCCGTGGTTTAAACAATAAAAACACTTCTTTCAAAATAAAAACAACGGACCGTTCGTACGGTCCGTTGTTTCCTCACCCTCCAAGTATAGCCTTGATCATACTTGTGGTCGTTCCACCATCATAGATGATATATAAGAGCAGGTAGACGGCTACTCCGGTAACCGCTGTACAGAACCAGATCACGCTTGTCACGGGCCCCACACGCCGGTGCCTGCTGATCTTCCGTTTAAAAGCAAGGACGAGTGTAACAATTCCAAAGACCGCCCCCACTGTTGCCAGGAAGATGTGGAAAATTAAAAAGATAGTATAAAAAATTTTAATGTCGTCCGGACCGCCAAAGCTTGTGTTTCCTACAACAATGGTCCGGCTTACGTAAATAATGAAAAATGTCAGGGCACTGACAGCGGCCGCTATCATCACTTTCCTGTGCGGCTCCCTTCTTTCCTTTACGATCAACACCCAGCCGACTGCAACTAAAACAGCGCTCAAAACGATGAAAAATGTACTCAACGTCGGCAGCAAAGGCATACCTTCACCTCTCCTCAATCAAATCTCTCTATGTTTCCGACGACAGCTCACCAGGAAGCGGATCAATGGTATCACGCTCACGGTTGAACCAGCTGAAGAAAATATAGGCGATGACGGAACCAAATATGATTTCCTGTGTCACCTTCATAATGATGCCACCCAGCTGCTGATCTTCAATAAGCGGCATCGGAGTGAAATAAGCCGGACCGCTTAAGCTTGCAGATAAGTCCGACAGCACGTTAACGGGTACGCACAGACTCATGGCCTGCAGCCAGGCGCCTGCTTCTGAATAGGTCGCATACAGCGGGGACCCTGCAAAAATAATCAATCCACACGCAGGTGTAATCAGTACCCCATTCGCAAATATGAACCCGATTTTCATAATGGGACTGAGAGCATCCATACTTTCGAGAGGTGGAAATATGGAAATCCACATACAAAAGGCGGTAATCAAAATGACGGTAGTAATCACCGCATGGGCGGTTTCACTGGATTTAGCGTAGTCAAAAATAACCGGCATATGGTAAAGCGAAAACAACCCATTAAACAAAATCAAAGATAGGAGCGGCTTCGTTAACAGCTTCATCACTGGACGTACAACGTTCTGTTTGAACAGCCATTCCCATATCCATGCGGGAATCCCACGGATGATAAGGATCGGAAACAAAAGGTAATACAAAGCCATCTGCGTCATATGGGCCGTAAACATGATGTGCCCCAGTAAATCAACAGGAGATCCTTTTACGATATACAAGAGCACAAGGCCTGTATAAAACATAAACTGCCGGGCTGGATTGGGCCTCTCCTCCCCCTTTTTCCTGCCGGGGCCTGTGATGTAGAAATAGACCAGAGCCAGTCCGAGGACAAACAGAAAGTAAAAAGGACTCCATAACGCCCGAAACCCGAATATTTGTAGTTCCAACCACATTGGTGTCTCACCTCAGATTGTAGACTTATACGTTTTCATTTTACCTAATTTAACTATAAAAAACGAGCCTTCCAGGCAGAATTTTACGATTGTTCATAATTTAGCCATAACTGTTGATAGACGCAAAAAGACCGGATATCCGGTCTTTTTGCTTTTCACCTATCTGATTTTTAGTGATTACCACCAGATGATCGAAGTAAAGGTGATAATCGTCAGAAGAGCGACAGCTGCTCCCCCGTACATCATTAATGCAACCATATCATGCCCCTTGTTTTTCATATGCATGAAATAGTAAAGCTGGAAAGCGACCTGCACGATAGCAAGGATGATCAGCGTAGGAATAATGAAATAGGAATTCACTTCCATGACGACCATACCAAAGGCAATCAGCGTAAACAGGATCATTAAAGCAAAGGTCAGGACCTGGTGCTTCATTTCCTCTTTATGCTGCTGCTTCTCATATTCCACTTTGTGCATCGGTTTGGATTGTGTTTGATCAGCCATCCGTTAACCCACCTTTCCCATAAGGTATACAACGGTGAAGATGAACACCCATACGACGTCAATGAAGTGCCAGTATAGGCTGGCGATATAATACTTCGGAGCGTTGTACAGATTCAGTCCTCTCTTCCGGTTCCGGAGAAGAAGAGCCGTAATCCAGCTGAGTCCGAACAATACGTGTCCGCCGTGGAAACCAACGAGCGTATAGAATGCGGATCCAAACGCTGAAGAACGGAACGTGAATCCATACTCATGGATGTAATGGTAGAACTCATAAATCTCACATCCAAGAAACGCGAGACCGAGAAAGACCGTAATGGCAAGCCACGTCTGCATCTTGCTGAAATTATGGTTTTTCATATGGTACATCGCATAAACGCTGGTCAATGAGCTTGTAAGGAGAAGCATCGTCATGATGAACACAAGTTCCAGGCCGAACAGGTGGTCAGGTGTATTCTCCCCCTGTGTGGATCCATTCAGAGCGAGATAGGTACCGAAAAGACTCGCGAAAAGCACCGTTTCTCCTCCAAGAAAGAACCAAAAGCCCAGAAATTTATTTTTTCCTTCAAGGGTGGCCTTTTCTGGATCATGGGGCATATGCTTCGGATTTAGAACGTCTTCATGACTCATTATCTGCCCACCCCTTTCTTAATATCTTCTTCCAGTTCTTCTTTATGAATATGATGGCCGAGATCGTCTTTCAGTGAGCGGATCAGCATAGAACCAAGCGTGATTCCCATACCTGCAAAGACGGCGATAAGCCATGCTGGATCATCAACCTGGTAGATGAATCCAAATCCTGCGATGAACAGCCCAAGAGAAATCGTAAATGGAAGAATTGAAGCGTTAGGCATATGAATATCCCCCAGCGGTTCTGCCGGTGTCATGCCTTCTTTTCCATCCATTTTTTCCACCCATAGCGGATCAAGACCACGTACAAGTGGTGTTTGAACGAAGTTGTAGTGCGGCGGTGGTGACGGAATGGACCATTCGAGCGTACGGCCGTTCCAAGGATCACCGCTGACCTTTTTCTCTTTTACAGACGTGTACACAACGTTAATCAGGAAGATGACTGTACCAATAGCCATCAGGAATGCACCAATCGTACTGATTAAGTTTCCTGCATCGAGACCCTGTCCCTCCAGGAAGACCCAGTAACGACGCGGCATTCCCATAAGACCAAGGAAGTGCTGGATAAAGAACGTCAGATGGAAACCGATGAAGAACGGCCAGAATGCCAATTTTCCAAGTTTCTCGTTCAGAACTTTACCGAACATTTTCGGCCACCAGTAGTGAAGGGATGCAAATATACCGAAGACGACCCCTCCGACGATAACGTAGTGGAAGTGTCCAACAACGAAATACGTATCGTGATACTGATAGTCCGCTGCTGCGGCCGCAAGCATAACCCCTGTCATTCCTCCAATTGTAAATGACGGGATAAAAGCGATGGACCAGAGCATGGCGGAGGTCATTTTAATCTGACCGCCCCACATCGTAAACAGCCAGTTAAAGATTTTAATTCCTGTAGGTACGGCAATGGCCATCGTTGCTACAGCAAAGATGGAGTTGGCAATCGGTCCCATCCCGACCGTAAACATATGGTGAGCCCATACCATGAATCCAAGGAACCCGATCAGGACTGTCGCAAATACCATAGCGGAATAACCGAACAGGCGTTTCTTGGAAAAGTTGGAGAAAATATCACTGAATGCTCCGAATAACGGAAGAATTAAAATGTATACTTCCGGGTGTCCGAAAATCCAGAAAAGGTGTTCCCAGATAATAACGTTACCACCGAGACCGACATCAAAGAATGCAGATCCGAACATCCGGTCAAACATCATGAGGAACAAACCGACCGTCAAAGCCGGGAAAGCAAATAAAATCAATGTGCTGGTTACGAACGTAGACCATGTAAACAGCGGCATACGCATATAAGTCATCCCGGGCGCTCTCATATTGACGATGGTTACAAGGAAGTTAATCCCCCCGATTAACGTCCCTGCCCCTGAGATCTGCAGCCCCATGACATAGTAGTCCACGCCGTGTCCCGGGGAGGATGTTGAGAGCGGTGCATAGTTGGTCCATCCCGCATCCGGCGCCCCTCCTGTAAACCAGGAAACATTCAACAGAAGACCCCCGAACAAAAACAGCCAGAAGCCGAGTGAGTTCAGGAATGGAAAGGCAACGTCCCTTGCCCCTATCTGCAGAGGGACGACCGCATTCATTAGAGCAAATATAAGCGGCATAGCTGCCAGAAAGATCATTGTTGTTCCATGCATCGTAATCATTTCATTATAGAGTCCAGCTGAGATGAAATTGTTATCCGGTTTCATCAGCTGAATACGAATTAACATGGCTTCAAGTCCGCCGATTAAGAAAAACAATCCGCCGGCTACCAAATATAAGTGGGCTATTTTTTTGTGGTCAACCGTAGTTAAGTAATCCCAAATCGCAGCGCCGAGCCCACGCTTTTGTGCTGTTGCAGTACTCACGCTTTAACCTCCCTTTTCAACCTCTTTCTCAAAACTTATTCGCTTGCTTCAATGACAGGAACGTCCTGACCGACATCCGAATGCTGCAGCTCCAGCAGATAGTCAGCAATCTTATCAGCCTCTTCCTCTGTCACGAGCTCTGCAGGCATTTGGTTGCCCGGCTTAATTTCATCAGGGTGCACGATCCAGTCTTTCAGGTTTTCTTTTGTAGGCTCAAGAATACCGGCGATTTTGGAACGGTTTCCAAAGTTGGCCAGGTTGGGGCCTACCCCCGCAGAACCTCCGCCAATGGCATGGCAGCTCATGCAGTTGTTGTTGAACAATTCCTGCCCTTCCTGAGCTGAAGCGGTTTCAGGTTCAGCTTCAGGATCCACATTTTTCATATCCTCCACCCACTGGTCATATTGGTCAGGACTGACCGCTACGACTTTAAAGTACATCAATGAATGGGAAGGACCGCACAATTCTGCACAGAACCCTTCATAAACCCCTTCTTCATAAGCTTCTAAGTACATCGTGTTCGTGTTTTCACCAGGGTTGGTGTCCATCTTACCAGAAATAGCAGGAACCCAGAATGAATGGATCACATCGCTGGATTTCATGTTTAAGTATACCCTTTCATTTGTAGGTATATAGAGTTCCTGGCTCGTTGAAATTTCCTGGTCGGCGTATGTAAACTGCCACCAATACTGATTCCCTGTTACATCGATCGTCAGTGTCCCTTCATCATCCTGGGAAGATTGATCCGCAAGATCAAACGTTGCCTGAACCGTAGGGATTGCAAGTACAAGCAGGAGAATAATTGGAATGACTGTCCAGATCACTTCCAACGCCTTGTTTCCTTCCGTCTGCTTCGGAATCCTGTCTTCCTGTCCTTTTTTCTCCCGGAATCGGAATAGAACGAAAGCATAGATTGCCATGACGATAACAAAGACAAAAATCATGATTGCAATGCTGATCATCATTAGATCAAATAATAATTCCGATCCGTATCCCTTTGGTTTTAAAGCGCTAACATTTTCAATACCACAACCGGTAAGAATCAGTGTCAGTGCACCAAAGAGTATTAACGAACGGAATTTTCCCATCCAACCTCTCATCTGAAATACCTCTCTTTCTTTTGTCATGCATGATTTATTTAATAACCGACCCCCGGAGCGGGGGTCAGTTCATTAAAATGGGAAAGGCAGTGTCACGATTACCATCATAAAAAACAGGATGGTCATATAATTCAAAGAATAAACAAACATCCATGTGGCCCATTTATCATCATTCTTCATAAAGAAACCAGCTATACCCAGGGCCAGCCAGCCAAAGGATAAAAGGAAAGCTGTGACAAGAAAAACAGGACCCAGAGATGCCAGATATACCGGCAGGGGCAGGAGACATGCGACGTAGACGACGATCTGACGCTTTGTCATCTTAAACCCGTGTACAACAGGCAGCATCGGAATACCCGCAGCCTTATATTCATCTTTTTTCTTCATGGCAAGCGCCAGGAAGTGAGGCGTCTGCCAGATGAACATAATCAGAAATAGAATCAGGGCTTCAAGCTGAAGGCCCGGATCCACCGCAGCCCAGCCGATCAGCGGCGGGACAGCGCCGGAAAAACTTCCGACCACCGTGTTGATCGTGTATCGGCGTTTTGACCACATCGTATAAAGGACGACGTAGACAAACCATCCGAATGCCCCCCATAATGCTGCCTGCCATGTAGTGAAAAGCAGAACAACAAACCCCAGTATGGAGAGAGCGATTCCCATATTTTTAATTACAGGCAGTGATATGGAGCCTGTAACGGTGGGACGCGTTTGAGTTCTCGACATGATCGGATCGATGTCCCGATCATACCAGTTGTTAATAACACAGCCACCCGCTATCACCAGAGCGGTACCAAGCATCGTTAACAGGAAAGTGACCCACTGGTCTGTGAATAGAGTGCCTGTAAAATATAAGGCCAGCCAGAACCCTGTAAACGCGGTAATCAAATTAGAGTTAATAATACCAACTTTGATTAAACTTTTTATATCAGCTAACAAAGTAGTTTCCTGGGTTTTTGTTTGGATCATTTCTGTAGAAGCAGATTCGACTGTTCTTGGATTGTCCATCGTTTATCTTCCTCCTTCTACTTCCCCTGATTCATCATTGTAACAAGTTCATGACGAAACAGGAGATGTTTCCGTCCTTGCACGTATCCCAGTGACAAGAAACATCAAAATAATTGTATCATGTAATGTTTTTTCTATCTATTTAAACCGGATAATTTTATGAATTTGTGACAAATTTGTGAAACCTGTCCTCCTCCCTCTTAGTATCTACCACGCCCGCTTATTTCCACTCCCTTTCCGGAGTGTTGACGACGTTCATTGAAATGTTCAGCTGAAATTTCGTCTGCCTGCCAGCCTGTTGTACATGAAGTTGCATTCAATCTGTCATACGGTTGTAAATTCCGCTCCGTCTATTTTACATGACCGTATCGGGAACATGGACCATCAGGAGTGAACGTTCTATGACAAAAATGTCCTTTTCTATCAGTCTGCCCTGATAACTGAATGTTCCTACATGCTTCCGCTCAAATATAAAGGGAAATTCCTGCACTATAAAAAAACCTGCCTGTGTGCTCTTTAAGAACACACAGGCAGGGTACCGGGATTTATTGCTTATCCAGCCGCCGGTTATCCGTTGAATCCTTTTTATTCAAACTCAATCAAAAGGTCGCCTACATGAAGGGCTGCATGATTATTGACGAAGATGTCTTTGATCACTCCATCAAAAGGAGCCTGAACGGTGGTTTCCATTTTCATAGCTTCCGTGATCATCAAATGGTCGCCTTTGTTCACCTTTTCCCCTTTACTGGATAAAACTTTAATCACCGTGCCGGGCATTGTCGCACCGATATGCTTCTGATTTGTTTTATCTGCTTTTGGACGCTCCTGGACAGCCGCTTTTACATTTTCGTCTTTGATGACGACCTCCCGGGGCTGGCCATTGAGCTCAAAGTATACCGTCCTCGTTCCGTCGACCTGAGGTTCACCTACCGAAACAAGTTTTACGATCAAGGTTTTCCCCTGCTCGATTTCGACTTCGATCTCCTCCCCGAGTCTCATTCCATAAAGGAAGGACGGCGTATCGAGCATAGACATATCTCCATACTGGTCTCTGAATTTTTGATGATCCATAAATACCTTCGGATACAACGCATAGCTGATCATATCAAAGCTTGTCACCTGTCTGTCCAGAGAGTGGAAGAGTGTTTCCTTTAAATTATTGAAGTCGACCGGCTCCAGTAGTTCGCCCGGACGTACTTGGATAGGTTCTCTTCCTTTCAAAATGATCCGCTGTAATTCAGCCGGAAACCCTCCATAAGGCTGACCGAGGTATCCTTGGAAAAATTCAATGACGCTGTCCGGAAAATCAAAGGACTCCCCTTTTTCATAAATGTCATCTTCATTCAATTCATTCTGTACCATATAAAGAGCCATGTCTCCTACGATTTTGGAGGATGGTGTGACTTTAACAATGTCGCCGAACATATCATTCACCCGGCGGTACATGCTCTTCACTTCGTCCCAGCGCTCACCAAGACCGACAGCTTTTGCCTGCTGTTGAAGGTTGCTGTACTGCCCTCCCGGCATTTCGTGTTCATACACCTCAGTATGTGGAGCATTCATGCCACTCTCAAAATCCTGATAATATTTTCTAGTGTCTTCCCAGTAATGGCCAAGCTTCTCGTAAGATTCGATATTCAGCTCAGGCTTACGCTCATGCCCCTCCAGTGCGTAGTAGAGGCTGTTGGCACTCGGCTGTGAAGTAAGGCCGGCCATTGAACCTGCAGCAACATCAACGACATCCACGCCTGCATCAACAGCTTTACTGTAGGTGAGCAGTCCATTGCCGCTGGTGTCATGTGTATGAAGATGAATCGGAATATCTACGGTTTCCTTCAGTGTGGAAATCAGCTGATAGGCGGCTTCCGGTTTTAACAGCCCCGCCATGTCCTTAATTCCGAGGATGTGGGCACCAGCCTCTTCCAGTTCCTCCGCCAGCTTTTTATAATAGGCCAGGTCATATTTTTGTCTTCCTGTATCAAGGATGTCACCGGTATAGCACATGGCCGCTTCTGCCACTTTACCGGATTCCCGAACCGCATTGATTGTCAGCTTCATCCCTTCCACCCAGTTCAGGGAATCGAAAATCCGGAAGACATCAATCCCCGCGGATGCACTCTTATCCACGAACTCACGGATCAGGTTATCCGGATAATTTTTATAACCTACTGCATTGGATGAGCGGAGAAGCATTTGGAACAGCACGTTCGGGGCTTTGGCTCTCAGCTTCAACAGTCTTTCCCACGGGTCTTCATTCAAAAATCGGTAGGATACATCAAAAGTTGCGCCTCCCCACATCTCAAGCGAAAACAAATCCGGCAGCAGACGTGCCGTCGGTTCCGCAATATTTTCCAGATCTTTTGTACGGACACGAGTAGCCAGCAGAGATTGATGCGCGTCACGGAAGGTGGTGTCGGTCAGAAGTACTTGCTTTTGACTTTTCAACCATGCGGCGAGGCCTTCTGGTCCCTGCTCATCAAGAATCTGTTTCGTCCCGCCGGGCATCCGTTCAGAATGATTGATCACAGGGATGCGCGGCTTAGGGAACACCGGCTTCTTCCTGTTTCCATACCCTTCAAATCCATTAATTGTCCTGTCCGCGATATACGTGAGCATCTTCGTCCCACGGTCTTTCCGCTTAGGAAATACAAAAAGTTCCGGAGACCTGTCGATGAACGTCGTATTATACTCTCCTGATAGAAACTGCTTGTGCTGCACAACATTTTCCAGAAAAGGGATGTTCGTTTTAATCCCGCGGATTCTGAATTCCTTCAGGTTCCGCAGCATTTTATGGGCCGCCTGATCAAAGCTCAGCGCCCACGTAGACAGCTTCACGAGCAGGGAGTCATAATACGGGGAAATAACCGCTCCCTGAAATCCATTGCCCGCATCAAGACGCACACCGAAACCTCCACCTGAACGGTAAGCCATAATTTTTCCGGTATCGGGCATGAAATTATTGAGCGGGTCTTCTGTTGTAACCCTTGATTGGATAGCAAAACCATGGGTGCGGATCTCTTCCTGCTTCGGAATTCCTATAGGGCTGCTGTGCAGACTGCGGCCTTCCGCCACCATGATCTGAGTCTGGACGATATCCACTCCTGTGATCATCTCCGTAATGGTATGCTCAACCTGGACACGCGGATTCACTTCAATAAAGAAGAACTCTTCATCTGTCACTAAAAACTCAACTGTTCCGGCGTTGATATAAGAAACGTTTTCCATTAACTTGACAGCTGCCTGACAAATCTCTTCCCTGAGCTGGTCACTCAAGTTCACACTCGGAGCAATTTCTACGACTTTCTGATGACGTCTCTGCACGGAGCAGTCCCGTTCATATAAATGGACGATATTTCCTTCGCGGTCTCCGATGATCTGCACCTCGATATGCTTGGGTTCCTCAATCAGCTTTTCAACGTAGACTTCATCACTTCCAAAAGCTGCTCTCGCTTCCGAACGGGCACGGTCATACGACTCGTCCAGTGTTTCAGCACTTCGGACCACCCTCATTCCCCGGCCGCCCCCGCCCATAGCCGCTTTAATCATAAGGGGGAAACCATGCCTGGCTCCGAAATCGTAAATTTCCTTCAATCCAGTCACTGGTCCATCACTGCCCGGGATCACCGGTATGCCTGCCTGAACAGCCTGATCCCTTGCTTTCACCTTATCCCCGAACATATTTAAATGGGTACTGGTCGGACCGATGAAAACGATCCCTTCTTCTTCACAACGTCTGGCAAACTGAATATTTTCAGATAGAAAACCATAGCCCGGATGAATGGCATCCACGCCTACACTTTTGGCAATATCGATCATGCCTTCAATATCAAGGTATGCATCAATCGGCTTTTTTCCTGCCCCGACAAGGTAAGCCTCATCAGCTTTATAACGGTGATAGGAACCGGTGTCTTCCTGGGAATACACCGCTACTGTACGGATATTAAGCTCTGTACACGCTCTGAATACACGGATGGCGATCTCTCCACGGTTCGCTACAAGTACTTTACTGATCTTCTTTGTCTCTGTCATTTTCCCACTCCCTCTATGTACGTAAAATCTTTTTCTCCGCTTACCTAGATTCTCTATACTGTGGCAAAATTCCTTCAAATCTGACAATTTTACATTTAACCTGACTAGAAGCTTCCGTTCCATTTAAGAGAAGACATAAAAAAAGCCCAAACTACAACAGGATCTGTCGCAATTTGAGCTTTATGTTATGACTTCTGGGCAGCTTCGTGCAGAACGTTCAGCTGCTTTTCCAAGTTATCCAGTAAATCTTTACCTTCTACTTCGCTGATTAAATTCAAGCGAACTGCGAAATGTATTTCACGGGATAATCCAAACATCTGTGTATCTAAAACTTCTTCATATAGTGGACACTGGGGCATTGTGAGATTATCCATTTGGACTTTAATCAGTCTTAATATTTTATCAGCGTCAGCTTTCAGAAGGGCATAGGCTTTTTCCCGATGATCCACAGCCACATCAGACAACATTGAAATCCCCTCCATTACACAAGTCTTTCTTCTCACTATATTATCGTTTCGGCGTGAAAATTGCAACATTGGAATGGACGCCGCCTAGAAGATGGAGAGGTCATATCGATTGGACAATGTTTCCAGAAGCTTCAAACCTATGACGCTGTTTCCTTTTTCATCCAGGCTTGGACCATAGACAGCTATTCCTCCGAAATTATTCAGAGAAGCCAGCACCGATCCGGAGACACCGCTTTTGGCAGGAATTCCAACTTTAATGGCAAAGGACCCGGAAGCATCGTACATCCCGCATGTGACCATAAAAGTTTTACAGATACGGGCAAGATGTTTCGGAATGATCCGGCGTCCCGAAGAAATGTCCCGCCCTTCATTGGCAAGCAGAGCCCCGATCCGTGCAAGCTGACAGACGTTGACTTCAATCGCACATTGTTTTGTATAAGCATCGAGCGTTTCCTCTACACTGCCGGTCACGATCTGGTGCTGTTTCATATAAAACAACAGAGAACGGTTCAAAAAGGCCGTTTCGAATTCTGAACTTGCCACTTCTTCGTTGTAGCGGATGCTGTGATCATCGGTTAAATCATGAACAAAGCTCAATAGACGGCCTACTTTTTCATCAGGTGTCACCCCGTGAATCATATTGGTCACAGCAAGCGCTCCGGCATTGATCATCGGATTCAACGGCTTGGAGGGGATCTGCTCCAGTCTGTAAATGGAGTGGAACGGATCTCCAGTCGGCTCCATTCCCACTCTGTCGAACACATACTCCTCCCCATTGTCCATTAGCGCCAGGGCCAGGGAGATGACTTTTGATATGCTTTGAAGCGTAAACCGGACTTCTGTCTGTCCCGCTTCTACCGTGTCCCCGTCCTGGTAATGGATGGCAACGGCCAGGTCTTCAGGATTCTGTCTTCCCAGTGCAGGGATATAATCGGCCACCTGGCCATCATAGGCGTAGGGACGGACATTTTCAAGCCACTCATTTAATACTTGTTCGGAAATATCTTTAATCAAAGAAAAGAGCCTCCTTTAATGAAATCGAATTCATTATCTGCTATGATTTTGGATGGATGATTCTTACTATTTTGAAAGGTGGCTTCAGCCATGATTGTTCAACTAACTGGAAAAGTAAAATTCCCGATTACTTTAGACCCCACCGTATGGATTTTTGATGACCGCAAATTAACATTTACTGAAGCATTTGAAGGGGGATCCCCGGAAACCTCCCCTGAGGAGGAAGATGAAATGAAACGGAAATCCCTCCGCTTCGACAGAGAAGTTTACCAGCAGAAACTGAATCCACCTGTAAATAAAAGCATCAACCGGTACGAAAAACAGAGAATTATGAACGGCACTTTCCTAATGCCCCTTCTCCCTTTCCTGCAAACCAGTGAGCCTTCCGCGGATTCGAAAAAAGCGGCGCTCGTTTCTGATCAGGGAGAAGAAATCATCCAAGCCGATGATTTGAAAGATGCCCTGCTTTTATTTGCTGAAAACGGAAAACCTTTACAGACGGAGGGCCCTGTTCACCTATACTTCGGTGATGGATCCAACCGCGAAACTCCTGTCAAAGGAATAAAGAAAATCATCTTTCAGTAAAGACGAAGGACGGCTGCCTGCAGCTGTCCTTTTTGTATATTATCTCTCCTCAGACACAGACTATAAGTAAAAAAAGTGGTGGTTTCCTTTGAACAAGTTCCTATTGATAGCTGTTTTCCTACTTCTGAGTGCCTGTCAGCAGGGTGATAATGAACAATCCCTCCTGGAAGAAAAGCAGAGCGATCCAAAGTACAAATACGTATCTGATTCCGATCCCATTGAGAAAAAGACACTGACAAGTGAAGAAGCAGCCGAGCATTTAGCCGGGCTGGCTGTACAAGTTCCGGATGTCCATGATGCGACTGCTGTCGTCCTCGGTGATTATGTAGCGGTCGGCATTGATGTAGACAAAGACCTCGACCGGGCCAGAGTTGGTGTTATTAAATATTCAGTTGCTGAAGCGCTGAAAAATGATCCTTACGGAAAGCAGGCCGCCGTATTTGCGGATGCTGATGTCGTCGAACGCCTCAGGGGGATCGGGGACAAAGCCTCTCAAGGACACCCAATCGGGGCCTTGACCGATGAACTCAGTCAGATTATTGCCCGGTACATGCCTGAAGGTCCTATAAATGAAGAACCGGAGTCCAATGGCAGCCAGGACTCCATTCCGGAAAAAGAACAGAAGCAGCTGGATCAAATAGAGAAGGAACAATCGCATTCGGATTAGTACAGAAAAACAGCTAAATCCTAAAAAGGATTTAGCTGTTACTTTTTTCCAAAATTTCTCTTTCTTTTTCCGTCAGTTCATTATAGTACTGAACTCCGAACTGGGATCCCTCATTTACCATTTTAGAGTTTTCCAAGTCAGCGGTTTCCGGTTTGCCCGCTTCTTCGATCGGCATATCGTCACCTTTTTTCAGGCGGCTTTGAAGGGAACCTGCCTTGTCCTTCACTTTCTGTCTGTTGTCACCGTCTTTAAGAAAATAGGCAGCCACCCCGCCGGCCACGGCGCCTGCTGCTGTAACCATCCAGCGTTTTCTCACTATTATCATCCTTTCCATGACTTCTATAATAACAGTTCCCAAACCCAGTTCCGTTAAAACGTGGAAACTCCATCTATTTCTAAATTTTCACATGTGTTACACTAGAGGCAACCGTACTAAGTAAATAGAGGTGAGTATATGCGTGTCCAATGCGTAATTTGTGATCATATTGAAAAAATAGACAGCTACTGTCTTCAGGCGAAACGGTTAAGAAACCGGAGGATCAACACGTATATGTGTCAGCCATGTCATGAGCGGATAGCTGAAAATACGAAAAAAAGACTGGCCACGGGTGATTTCAAATTCCACCGCGAGCGTAAAAGAGAAAAACATTTAAGTTAACGATAAAAAACCCGGCTTATGAATGAAGCCGGGTTTTTCCCGTTTTACGATTCTCCCTGATGCCTGGCCGAACGCTCCCTGTGCAGTCTCACCCTGTATATACCAAGAATTAATGCGGCTGCAAGCAGACTTTCTGGTACGGGCAGATTCAGTCCCAGAATCAACGTCAACACGAATGTACCGATAATAAGGACGGCATAAACAACAATGGTCTTCAGCAAAGGGAGCTTCTTTGCAAATCCCAGTTTGAAGGTAATGACCGTTAAAATGACAGTCGTTAAGTATAACAGCATAAATGAGCGAAACAACATCGTTACTTCGCTTTCATCATTTAAGTTCACTTCGCTTCCAAGCCCGCGGAAGAAAAAGTCGGCCACCGGCCATAAATCCGTCGGTACTGGAAGTGTCGATGTATCCTGCATGATGTTCCTCCTCAAGAGATCCTGTCCTTTTCTCTATATTACTAGAAAAGAGACTGGGTTGCTACCCGTGAAACCATTTTCATCCGTGTTCAAATCCGATATACTGGTATCGAATAGAGGTGATTCAAAAATTATGGTGAACAATGCAATGCTTGCTGTTCTTGTCATTTTAAGTTTCGTTTTTGTCGGATTCGCCATCGGCCAGAATTTGTTCTGGCTGGCCGGACTCCTCTTCTTCTCCGGCTTTGCTCTCATGAGCGTCGGTCTCCGCCGCAAAAGAAGACGGGATGAAGTTCATGCCGATTAATTCATCCGCACACAAAACAAGCGACCTTTTCCCAAGGTCGCTTTTGTTCTATCTTTTCAGTTGTACATAATCATTGATGATTTCATCATGAATGTTGGACCGGCAGGCAAGCACGGTTGTTTTATTTAATAAATCCAGTTCTTCTTTGTCTGCACGGGTAACGATTCCACCTACTTCGCGGACGAGGATACTACCTGCTGCATAATCCCACGGCATCAGCGTCATCGTTAAATATCCATCGAGAATACCTTCAGCCACGAATGCAAGTTCAAGAGCGGCAGACCCGTAAGAACGCGTGCTTCTAAGCGTCTTCACAAGCTCCTCCACCCCTTTATGTTCTATAAATGGGTTTTCAGGAATGAGCCAGGTTGTATTCAAAGCGAGAATCGACTGCTTTAACGGACGGTCTTTGCTGAGCTGTGGAAGCTGCACATCGTTTTTCCATGCCCCTTCCCCTCGTTTCGCTGTGTAAAGAGTCCCTTCCATGACGTTATAAATAAAGCCGATTTCCCCTATACCATCTACGTAAATGCCGATGGATATAGCGAAATTGCGTTTTTGGTGGACGAAGTTCATCGTGCCGTCAATAGGGTCCACAATCCAGACGGTCCCTCCGATGTCTTCCAGTTCATCCCCAAAACCTTCTTCTCCAAGCAGATAATGATCCGGGTAGGCATTTTTAATTTTCTCTGCGAAAAATTGTTCCGTCTGCTGATCCATTTCTGTTACAAGGTCATTCGGATTGGATTTTGTTTCAATGGATCGGGGGGCATCAATCTTTGATTTGATCCGCTCGCCCGCTTCCAGTATCCATGCTTTAGCTTGATCGAACACTTCATTCTTTGTCTGTTGATCCATAGCATCGTACCCCTTTTATCAGTCTCACCTTTAATCGTACCAAATGCAGGCAACAAATGCATGCTTGATCCCCTTCCATCACAAATCTTTCACGCTTCCTGCCATTGGTAGAGGGAGGCCCGCGGTACAGGATTCACCCCTTTACAGGGAAGGAACACAAAAAAAACAGGCAACTCTATCGCTGCCTGGTTCTAGATCGACCATTCAATCAATTGTTTACGAAGTTCAGTCAGACGCCTTTTTGTCTTTGACATCTGCTCGGCGTCTCCTGCAATCATGGCATCATGCAGGGTGACCAGTTCATAATCAATCTCCATACGGATTACCGGGAGCTTCTCTTCAGCTTCTCTCTTACGCAACGCTTCCATTACATGTTTCATTGCAATCCCTCCCTTTTAAATCCTTACCTTATATATATGTGGCTTTAACGACAGAAGTTTCATTTAGATTACTTATATGTAACCCATTTTTCACGCATTCAAACCAGTCAAACACATCCCTTAGTAACTTTGTCGAATTGTGTTAAACTATTATGGAAGAAATGGTAGGAGATGATAGTTTGACGACTTTTACAGGTTTTAAACAAGAAGACTTTGACGTATTTTCCATTCCCGGACTGGAAAATCGAATGGAAGCTCTGCGGGAAAGGATCTCCCCTAAACTTGAAGCGGCAGCACAGGAACTTTCAGCGGATGTTACAGCTATGACAGGCGATGAAATGTTTGTCCACGTCGCCAGGCATGCCCGTCGCAAAACCAATCCGCCAAACGATACGTGGGCCGCTCTTGCCTCCAGTAAACGCGGCTATAAAAAACTTCCCCACTTCCAGATCGGCTTGTGGGAAACCCACGTATTTGTATGGTTTGCCGTCATTTATGAAAGTCCAATCAAAGTAGACTTCGCTTCCAAGCTGGAAGAAAATAAAGAGGATATCCTTTCGCACATTCCAGAGGATTTTGTGTGGTCTGTCGATCATACGAAGCCCGAAGCGGCCCCTCACAGCGATGTGGACGACGAGACATTCTCCAAAATGACGGAACGGTTGAAAACCGTCAAGAAAGCCGAGATCCTTTGTGGACGTCAGCTTCAGCGTGGAGATGACCGATTGAAGGATCCTGAGGCATTCATTGAATTCTGCCGGGAGACATTCCAGACGCTGGAGCCTTTGTATCGTTTTACGAAACAACTGGAAGAAAAGTAAGAGACACACGTCTGACGTGTGTCTCTTTTTTCTTTACATTTTCAATCGGTCACCCTCTGAGAGACTGCGCGCCTGCTTCACGGTACGGTAACAGGAATATCCGGAATCTTTTTCAAACTGCCCGCAGAGTGTTTTTTCTTCACTCTTCGATGGCACAATCTGTTTAAACCGTGTATAAGCCAGCAGCAGGTCGTCCCGCTTCACTCCCTGCTCATACGCTTGTTCAACGATACTGTAGAAATTCACAACATCGATGATCTCTTCCTTTGACCAGTGGATTTCATCAATTGGATAAGTATAACTCATCTTTTTTCCTCCTTCATCAGGACCAGCGGGTGCGGATATCCTCCGCTTCCTTGATCACCCGGTCAAAGAGTTCTTCGACCGTTGGGACATCATGGATGCGGGAGGCAATCTGTCCGGCCCATCCAAAGCCTTGACCGGCCTGTCCTTTGTATATAAATGTTTTATTCGCATCCCCGCTGATATAGGAGCGGAGACCGTCATAGCCGGCATTTTCCTGCTCCAATTCTAAAATACGAGTTGTCCAGTCATTTTTCAAGGCCCGGGCCGGAGCTTTTAAACTTCTTTTAATGACGGTCGTTGACGTTTCATCTGCTTTAATCAGGGCGTCCTGGTAGGCGGGGTGCGCATGGGTGCACTCTTTTGTAGCAATAAAACGTGTTCCCATTTCCACTCCTTCCGCACCAAGGGACAACGCAGCCATTAAACCCCGGCCGTCTCCAATTCCCCCGGAAGCAATAACCGGAATATCGACGGCATCGACGACCTGTGGAGTAAGGACGAGCGTCCCCACATCATCACGCCCGAGGTGGCCTCCCCCTTCATGACCGACCACCATCACAGCATCCGCCCCAAGCTCCTGAGCTTTTACCGCCTGCCTCCGCGCAGCAACAAGGACGAGCGTTTTAATGCCGGTACCTTTAAGCGCTTCCAAAACACCTTGTGGATTCCCTCCAGTAACAGAAACCACGGGCACCTGCTCATCCACGGCTGTCTGCACCATTTTTTCAAAAGGGCGCCCGTGCTGGCCGATCGCAAAATTGACCCCGAACGGCCGGTTGGTTTTTTCCCGGACCAGCTTAATTTCTTTTTTCAAGTGTTCGGGTCCCTCCATGCTCATAGCTGTCAGCTGACCAAGCCCGCCGGCATTCGAAACAGCGGCGGCCAGATTCGAATAGGCCAGATAGGCCAGCCCTCCCTGTATGACCGGGTATGTAATGTCCAAAAGTTCCGTCACTCGTGTATTCCATTTCATTTGCTCCACCTCCATACTTCTAGTTTAGCACGATTGGAAAAAGGAGACATAAAAGACTGGCGCAAGGTTCTGGACTCTGCTATAATTCATTTGCTTTGCTATTATAAAGAGGTGTTCCCATACATGAATCAACATGAAACCCCCCTGTTTACAGGGTTGAAAAAACACCGGGAGCGCAATCCCGTACAATTTCACATCCCCGGTCATAAAGGCGGACGTGGAATGGACGAGGAATTCCGTTCCTTTATCGGTGAAAATGCATTATCGATTGATTTAATTAACATACAGCCATTGGATGATCTCCATCATCCACAAGGCATGATCAAAGAGGCACAGGAGCTTGCAGCAGAGGCTTTTGGAGCCGACTACACGTTCTTTTCTGTTCAAGGGACCTCAGGAGCCATTATGACGATGATACTTAGTGTATGCCAGCCGGGCGACAAAATCATTGTTCCAAGAAACGTGCACAAGTCGGTAACCACTGCCATCATTTTTTCCGGGGCCAAGCCTGTTTTTATCCATCCGGAACTGGATGAACGATTTGGCATTTCCCACGGCATTACGACAGACGCCGTGAAGAAGGCCTGTGAGGCACATCCGGATGCTAAGGGCCTGCTCGTTATCAATCCGACGTATTTCGGTGTGTCGGCTGATTTAAAAGGAATTGTGGATATTGCCCACAGCTTCGATATACCCGTCCTCGTCGATGAGGCTCACGGTGTGCATATACACTTCCATGAGCGTCTGCCTATGTCCGCTATGGAGGCCGGAGCGGATATGGCTTCCACCAGCGTCCACAAGCTGGGCGGGTCCTTAACGCAGAGCTCTGTTTTGAATGTAAGAGAAGGGCTTGTGTCTCATGAGCGTGTACAGGCTGTATTGTCGATGCTTCATACGACATCGACCTCCTATATTCTGCTGGCCTCCCTGGATACAGCAAGGCGTCATCTTGCCATTCATGGACATCAACTGATGGAAAATGCTATTCTGCTGGCCGATCGCGCACGTGAAAAGCTCAATCAAATTCCAGCCATTTTCTGTCCAGGTGCTGATATTTTATCGTCCAGCGCAACGATCGACTATGACCCGACCAAACTGATTATTTCAGTGAAAAATCTCGGCATGACCGGTTACGATGTTGAAGTGTGGTTAAGGGAGAATTACAGCATTGAGGTGGAACTTTCCGACCTTTACAATATTCTTTGTATCATCACTTCAGGCGACAGCCTGCAGGAAGTCGAAAAACTTGTACAAGCGCTGCATCATTTAACAGATCTGTGCCGGACCGAGGCCGAAGTAACACCCGTTTCTGTAAAAGTTCCTGACATCCCTGTTCTTGCGCTCTCTCCAAGAGAGGCGTTCTACTCCACCACCGAGACGGTTCCTTTGAAAAAGGCAGCAGGCAGAATCAGTGCCGAGTTTGTGATGGTCTATCCCCCGGGAATCCCTATTTTCATCCCTGGAGAAATCATTACCGCCGATAACATTGATTACATTTATGAAAACGTGGAGGCAGGACTCCCTGTCCAGGGACCCGTTGATGATACCTTAGAAACAATCCGAGTCATCCGTGAGCAGAAAGCCTTCAAGTAAACCTAAAAAAGCCGGACGCATCACAGCGTCCGGCTTTTTTCAGGTTTATTTTTCGGTATCCGTGCATGTCGGGCATGTGCTGTATAAAGTAGAAACCTTCTCGTTTTCGTAATGCTCAATCACCTTTTGACAGTCTTGACATACGATTGTTCCCATTCATATCCACCCCTTCATTTTTGTAATCGTTTTCAATGTAGTTTTATTTTAATATGGCTTATTGTGAAAATCAACCCTTTTAGTATAACTTTTTAAAATATATGTCATACTAATAAGTCGCCCACCTACCATTATATGATCCTGTTCTTCAAAAAAGAATAAAAGAAAAAGGAAGCCGGGCGGCTTCCTTTTTTTAAGTGATGGTCAATATTTAAGGGGTTTGAATAAGCGCTGGATCAAGCAGGGTATATCCTTTATCCCTCAATCCATCTACGATATCCCCGAGAGCTTTATTCGTCCAGTCACGGTCGTGCATCAGCAAGTTTGCGCCGTTGGCCAGCAATGGTGTATTAACCATTATATCAGCGAGCGATGACGCATTTTGGTATTCCTGTTCCCAATCATAGCCATACGTCCAGTTCATCAGCAGCATGCCCTCTTCCTTTACGAGCTGCTTGACATAGTCTGTATTCGAGCCAAACGGCGAACGGTAAAACACCGGCCGTTCCCCGGTAATTTCTTCAATCTGGTCACTTACTGTCAGGATTTCCTCCCGCTGTTCCTCCTCGGACATTGTTTTAAGATCCTTATGGGAATAAGTATGGTTTCCGATTGGGAAGCCCATGTCATGAATGTCCTTCACCCACTGCTTTCTCTTTTCTGCCAGTTCTTCATCCGGAGTGTCTAAAAAGTGTCCATTTACAAAGAAAATGGCGGGGGCACCTTTCTTTTTCAAAGTTTCAGCCATCTCCATGGCATGTTCATCAGGTATATCATCAATCGTTAATAAAGCCACCTTCGGATCAGCATCTGCAATCGGCTGGAAAGACCAGGTGTCTGTCATTTCATATTGAGCCTCTTTCTGCACGAAAGCTTCCTGCGCAGCCTCTTCCTCATCTGACGCTTGCTGCGTTTCTTCTTCTTCCTTTTCCCCTTCTTCAGGGTTTTCTGACGACTCCGTACTGTCCTTTTCCTGCTGCTCAGCAGCCGGTTCATCTGACGCTGTCTGATCTTCTTCTGCCCCTGATGTTCCCTCGTTGCCGCCACAGGCAGCCAGGAATACAAGCATAAGCAGGAACACACTAAACCATCGTTTCATTTTTGACCCTCCACTGTTATGTATTTCCACTTTTATCATTATAATAGATTATCCGACATTTTTTCTATCGTTTTTGGGTAATTTATTATATAATAAGGAACCGTGGTCAGAAGACACGACATATGGGTGATGGTTATGCTTCATACATTGAAGAAATTTAAGATTTTAGGAAGCCGGACGTTGAAAACGGGAATCTCTGTCTTTTTGACTGCATTAATATGCGGTTTTTTTAATTTGCCGATCATCTTTGCTGTTATTACAGCTATAGTGACCATCGAGCATACGGCAGCAGATTCCATTAAGAAGGCAGCGGTCCGGTTTCCTGCATCAGCAATCGGGGCTTTACTTGCAACTGCCTTTTATGGATTATTCGGTAAAGGTGCGCTGACATTCGCACTGGTCGCCATGGCTACGATTGCCGTCTGCCACAAATTAAAGCTTGATGATGGGATTTTGGTGGCCACGATCACAGCTACAGCTATGATTCCCGATTTTCAGGACCAGTATTTTGTTTCGTTTTTCACAAGATTGGGTACTACATCCATTGGGATCATCATATCGACATTTGTGAATTTTTTCCTGCTTCCACCCAACTATTCCCCCACGATTTACAAAAACATCAATGGTCTGTATAATCAAGCTGGTCTGCTCTTAAGGCGTATAATCGAGAATGTAACGGCAGATTCTAAAGAGAAATCCCGTGGGATTCAGCGGTCATACCGACAACTCACTGCCCATCTGGAAACAACGAACCAGCTGTCACGGTATCAGCGTGAGGAGTGGAAGTACCATCGTCATACCGACGAAGAGATGGTTTCTTTTCAGCTTTCACAGCGAAAGCTTGCCGCTTTTCAGCAGATTGCCTATCATTTGGGGAACCTGCAGTATGTCCAGACAAAAGCCTCTGATTTTACGGAAAGCGAAAAAAATCTGCTTCTCGAACTGACGGATGAATATGTCAATGTACTGTTTGACCCGGCTCATTCGATCAGGGAGAAACAATTCAATATGGTGCATCAATTGGATGAAGCATTTTGGAAATGGAAAGAAGAACATGTCGTGAAACAGACCGGGTACAGGCATCACTTACCCCCTCAAACCATTTTAATCTACGAAATGCTTTGTTTTCACGATGTTCTGGAAGAATTGCAAAATTTGTCAGAAAAACAGATGCATGTCGTGAAAAGGTGCTACTTTTAGACCTGATTTTTATGAGGGGAATCAAACATAATACTTAATAGGAGGGATTTTCTTCATGAATCAAGTGACGAAAGTGTTTTATATCTCAGTTGTCGCTGCACTATTATTCATTGGATGGGGTGTTATTCCTGAATCCACCCTTCCCACGTGGAACTTAAGCAACGTTACATCTACAATTCAGGGATTTCTAACCGATAAATTCGGATGGTTTTATCTATTATCTGCTACAGGCTTCTTAATCTTTGCCATCTTCCTCGTCTTTTCTAAATTCGGAAAGCTGAAGCTTGGTAAGCCTGACGACGAGCCGGAATATCCATACATTACATGGTTTGCGATGCTGTTTAGTGCAGGTATGGGGATCGGCCTTGTATTCTGGGGAGCTGCGGAGCCACTTTCCCACTTCCACACGCCGCCACTTCCAGGACAGGAGGCTATGAGTGAAGAAGCAGCCCAGGCTGCCATGAAATATTCCTTCTTCCACTGGGGACTCCACCCTTGGGCCATTTATGCTGTACTTGCTCTTGCCCTTGCCTACTTTAAGTTCAGAAAAGATGCCCCTGGTGTTATCAGTGCGGCTCTTACACCGGTATTAGGCGAGAAGAGAGTAAAAGGTCCAATCGGTACAATCGTGGACTTTATCGCTGTATTTGCCACAATCTTTGGTGTCGCTACATCACTCGGACTTGGTGCCCTGCAGATTTCAAGTGGTCTTGCATTTGTCATCGATGGACTTGAGGATACGTTTACACTGCAGCTGATCATCATTTGTGCTGTTACCGTATTGTTCATGGTTTCTGCTATGACAGGATTGAACAAGGGGATTAAATACCTGAGTAATACAAACATCGTACTAGCGATTACATTAATGGTTTTCCTACTGTTTGCAGGTCCTACGAACTTTATTATGGATTACTTCACGACGACATTCGGTTCTTATGTCCGTGACCTTCCTTATATGAGTTTCCGTCTGACGCCTTTTGCTGAGGATAATTCCTGGGTTCAGGGCTGGACGATCTTCTACTGGGCATGGTGGATTTCATGGGCACCATTCGTAGGTACATTCATTGCCCGTGTATCCCGCGGCCGTACCATCCGTGAGTTCATTCTTGGTGTCCTGCTCGTTCCAACGATCTTCGGTGCCCTTTGGTTCTCCGTATTCGGCGGAACAGCAATTTCTCTTGAATACTTTGACGGTATAGATATCATCTCTGACGTTAATGAACTTGGTACAGAAGTTGCTCTATTCTCCATGCTCGAGCACATTCCGCTCGGAGCTGTCATGAGTGTCATCGGACTGCTGTTAATCAGCACATTCTTTATCACATCTGCCGACTCTGCAACCTTCGTTCTTGGTATGCAGACGACAAATGGAAGCCTGAATCCTAAAAACCAGGTGAAATTCACTTGGGGAATCATTCAGGCAGGAGCTGCTGCTGTGCTGCTGTGGCAGGGTGGATTGGGAGCCCTTCAAACAGCTGCCATTATCGCAGCCTTCCCGTTCACATTCATTTTAATTCTCATCTGTTTCTCCCTGTTGAAAACGTTCCAGGAAGAAGCGAAGAAAGTCGACCTTAAGAAAAAACGATAAGCTCAATAAAAACGCCCGGGTAAAATACCCGGGCATTTTTATATCCAATCCTACTCTCCATGATAACCTCCCCTCTTTAACATCTCTTTTCATTATAAAACACCAGGCTTTCATTCCTGTGACAAATCCATAACAACCCGGGATCCATCTTCTTCATCTGTTAAACTGAACATGAACTCAGATAAGGGAGAGAAGCTGCATGCAAACAAACAAACTTATGATCTTCACCGTCCTTCTCCTATTAATGGGCTGTATCGGTCAGTCTGAAGAAGTCCAGGTCCTTTCTACATCTCCTGATGATTATGATTTATACCTCTACACGAATCCAGATCAGGAGGAAAAGGCTGAAAACTACATGAGCGCCCTTCTGAATTGGAAACTAGAGCATCAGGACCAAAACCGCCTGCAATTCAAACAAACGACCACAGACTCCCACAAAGTCGAAGATATTGAAAGGGCTTCTCTCCCTATGCTCGTTGTCAAAAAGGAAGGCCGTACGATTACCCGGCTTTCCGGTATTGAAACCGAACATCGAATTTCATCCACCCTGGAGGAAGCACTCGTGCTCTCAGGAACATAAACAACATACCTCCAAACAAAAAGAAGCACCCGCTCCCGGCGGACTGCTTCTTTTTAATTCAGGGGCGCTGATCCCCCGTTTTATGTGGAAACATAAAAAAACTGCCGGACTTTTTGTCCGGCAGTTTTTACTTTATCATTACTTCGTGATGTGAATCGGCTGACCGATAGCAACTTCAGCAGCTTCCATCGTAATCTCACCAAGTGTAGGGTGAGCGTGGATGGTAAGAGCCAAGTCTTCAGCAGTCATTCCAGCTTCAATGGCAAGACCAAGCTCAGCAATCATGTCACTGGCATTTGGACCGGCAATTTGAGCACCGATAACAAGATCATCATCTTTACGCGTAACGAGTTTAAGGAAACCGTCACTGTCGTTAAGAGAAAGGGCACGACCATTAGCTGCAAACGGGAATTTAGAAGCTTTCACTTCATATCCTGCGTCTTTAGCTTCCTGCTCAGTATAACCAACAGAAGCAAGTTCTGGATCAGAGAATACTACAGCAGGGATGCCGTGGTAATCAATTTCTGTTTTCTCGCCTGCAATAGCTTCAGCAGCCACTTTCGCTTCGTAGGAAGCTTTGTGAGCAAGCGGAGGTCCAGCTACGATATCACCAATCGCATACACGTTATCAAGGTTTGTGCGGCACTGGTTGTCGATTTCAATCAGACCTTTATCCGTCATGTTCAATCCAAGATCTTCAAGACCGATTTCATCAGTGTTCGGACGGCGTCCAACCGTTACAAGAACGTAATCAGCATCAACGGTTTTTGTTTCGCCTTTCACTTCATACGTAACTGTTACGCCATTTTCTGTTTCTTCCACACCTTGAGCCATCGCGTTTGTTTCAATGGCCACTCCTTTTTTCTTCAGACGTTTCTTCACAATGGAAGACATTTGTTTTTCGAATCCGCCAAGGATATCTTTCATACCTTCAAGGATGGTTACTTCCGTATCGAAGTTTGCGTACGCTGTACCAAGCTCCGTACCGATGTATCCTCCTCCGATTACGACAAGCTTCTTAGGAACTTCCTGAAGGGAAAGAGCTCCTGTAGAATCAAGCACGCGGTCAGAGAACTTGAAGTTTGGAAGTTCAATTGGACGGGATCCTGTTGCGATAATCACATTGTTGAACGTATAGGTTTGAGAGTTTTTCTCATCCATAACGCGTACCGTGTTTTTATCGACAAAGTATACTTCACCTTTTACGATGTCTACACTGTTTCCTTTAAGAAGACCTTCAACACCGCCGGTAAGTTTGTTTACAACGCCGCTCTTCCATTCCTGGACCTTGGAGAAGTCAACCGTTGTATTTTCAGATTGGATACCCATGTCGTCGGCACCTTTAGCATGCTCGTAACGGTGACCCGCCTGAATCAATGCTTTTGAAGGTACACAGCCGACGTTCAAGCAGACACCGCCAAGGTTGCCCTTATCAACGATGGTTACTTTCTGACCCGTCTGGGCGGCGCGGATGGCAGCAACATAACCGCCTGGGCCCGCACCTACTACTAATGTGTCTAGTTCAATTGGGAAATCTCCTACTACCATACTTTACGCCTCCATCATAATTAGTTGTGGATCGTTCAGTAAACGCTTGATGTTGTTCATTGCGTGCTGAGCTGTTGCACCGTCAATAATACGGTGGTCAAAGCTTAGGGAAATAGCAAGAACTGGAGCCACTACGACTTCACCATCGCGTACGATCGGCTTATCAGCGATACGGCCGATTCCTAGAATAGCTACTTCAGGGTGGTTGATAACTGGTGTAAACCACTGACCACCGGCAGAGCCGATATTCGTAATCGTTGTGGAAGCACCTTTCATCTCTTCACCAGAAAGTTTACCATCACGGGCTTTAACAGCCAGTTCATTGATTTCACTTGAGATAGAGAATACAGACTTACGATCCGCATCTTTAACGACAGGAACCATCAGTCCTTTTTCTGTATCTGCAGCAATACCAATATTATAGTAGTGTTTCTGAATAATTTCATCCGTATTGTCATCAATGGACGTATTTAGAACAGGGAATTTCTTCAGTGTAGAAACAAGGGACTTCACAACATATGGAAGGTAAGTCAGCTTGATATCCTGTTCTGCAGCAACGCTCTTGAACTTCTTACGGTGTGCAACAAGTTCAGAAACATCCACTTCATCCATCAATGTTACGTGAGGAGCTGTATGCTTGGAGTTCACCATAGCTTTGGAGATCGCTTTACGGATTCCACTCATCTTCTCACGAGTTTCTGGATAAGCTTCGCCTGCAGCTGGTGCTGCCGGTTTGCTGGAGGCTTCTTCCTGCTTCTCTTCCTGAGCTGGAGCTTCAGAAGAAGCTGTATCCGCTTGTCCACCGTTCATGAAGCTTTCAATATCTTCCTTAAGAACACGGCCATTTTTGC
The DNA here is from genome assembly GCF_056158365.1 of Halobacillus sp. AWH4_228. Lineage (NCBI taxonomy): Bacteria > Bacillati > Bacillota > Bacilli > Caryophanales > Bacillaceae > Halobacillus > Halobacillus sp. AWH4_228. The sequence continues at coordinate 2,382,875 of NZ_JBSWTE010000001.1, forward strand.
CTGAACCCTGGACCTGACGGATTTCAACGTCATTGTCACGGGCAAACTTACGTACAGACGGCATAGCGATGACGCGCTTGTCTTCGTCTACATCTGCATCTGCAGAAGATGCAGCCGGCTGTTCAGTTTTTTCTTCTTTGCTTTCTTCTTTAGGAGCCTCTGCTTTTTCTTCCTCAGCGCTCTCTTCCTGAGGAGCTTCAGAAGAACCAGTGTCCTCGGAACCGTCATCAATTGTGATGATTACAGTACCTACGGTTGTTGTTTCGCCTTCATCAACATGGATCTCTTTTACAGTACCATCCACCTGGGAAGGAATTTCAACAACGGCTTTGTCGTTCTGTACTTCACAGAGTACATCGTCTTCTTTTACTTCGTCGCCTGGTTTGACGAACCACTTTGCAATTTCACCTTCGTGGATACCTTCACCGATATCAGGCAGTTTAAATTCAAATGCCACGGGTATTCCCTCCTAGTAATTAGAGATAATTAAAAGTTCATAACGTCGTTGACTTTTTCAACGATCGTGTTGTGATTAGGAAGCCATACTTCTTCCGCTTGAGTAAATGCATATACCGTATCTGGTGCAGCTACACGCAGAACCGGGGCCTCAAGGTGAAGAATCGCTTTTTCCTGGATTTCAGCTACAATGTTGGAAGCGATACCGGCCTGCTTTTGTGCTTCCTGCACAACAACGGCACGGTTTGTCTTCTTCACAGATGCAAGGATTGTTTCGTAGTCCACAGGGGAAACCGTACGAAGGTCAAGAACCTCAGCGCTGATTCCATTTTTCTCAAGTTCTTCTGCCGCTTTAAGGGAAGAATGAACCATTGCACCATAAGCAACAAGAGTTACATCTGTACCTTCGCGCTTAACGGCTGCCTTATCCAGATCCACCGTGTACTCTTCTTCCGGTACTTCTTCACGGAAAGAACGGTAGAGCTTCATATGCTCAAGGAAGATAACTGGATCATTATTACGGATGGAAGAGATCAAAAGACCTTTGGCATCGTAAGGGTTGGATGGAATAACTACACGCAGGCCAGGCTGCTGTGCCATTAGACCTTCAAGGCTGTCCGCGTGAAGTTCAGGCGTGTGAACACCGCCGCCGAACGGAGAACGAACCGTGATCGGCATTGGACGTGTACCGCCGGAACGGTAGCGGTAACGAGCCATTTGGCCGCTGATCGCATCCATGACTTCGTAAACGAAGCCGAAGAATTGAATTTCTGGTACCGGGCGGAAGCCGGTTAGTGCAAGTCCGATGGACATACCGCCGATTCCGGATTCAGCCAGGGGTGTATCAAATACACGATCTTCGCCGAATTCTTTTTGAAGACCTTCAGTAGCACGGAATACTCCGCCGTTTTGACCAACGTCTTCACCATAGATCAGCACGTTTTCATCATTTTTAAGTTCTGTGCGCATCGCGTCTGTGATGGCTTGAATCATTGTCATTTGTGCCATGATTTACTTCGACTCCTTTTCCTTATATTCTTCCAGCTGCTCCTGTAGGTTGGATGGAAGTTCCTCGTGCATGATACCGATAAGATCGGCTACCGACTGCTTAGGAGTGTTGTCAGCTTCTTTAACCGCTGCTTTGATTTCTTCTTTTGTTTTTTCGATCAGTTCGTTCTCTTCCTCTTCAGACCAAAGACCTTTAGCTTCGAGGAATTTACGGAAACGCACGATTGGATCTTTCTTCTCCCACTCGCTGTCTTCATCTTCCGTACGGTAGCGTGTAGGATCGTCACCAGCCATGGTATGAGGGCCGTAACGGTAAGTAAGAGTTTCGATCAATGTAGGACCTTCACCGTTTACAGCGCGGTCACGAGCTTCTTTTGTAGCCGCGTAAACAGCAAGAACATCCATACCATCAACCTGGATTCCTTCGATACCAGCAGCGACTGCTTTTTGAGCAATGGTCTGAGCCGCAGACTGCTTCTCTACAGGTACAGAGATCGCAAAACGGTTGTTTTGTACAACGAAGATCGCCTGGGCACCGAAAGCACCTGCAAAGTTGATACCTTCGTAGAAGTCACCCTGGGAGGCACCGCCGTCACCAGTATAAGTAATCGCTACAGCGTTTTGGCCGCGCTTTTTATAGCCAAGACCAACGCCGGCTGTTTGTGTAATTTGTGCACCAATAATAATCTGCGGGCTTACTGCGTTCACGCCCTCAGGCATTTGGTTTCCTTTGAAATGTCCACGGGAGAACAGGAAAGCCTGGTGAAGTGGAAGACCGTGCCAGATCAACTGTGGTACATCACGGTATCCCGGCAGGATAAAGTCTTCTTTCTCCAATGCAAACTGGCTTCCAAGCTGTGAAGCTTCCTGCCCTGCTGTTGGAGCGTAGAAACCTAGACGTCCCTGGCGGTTAAGCGCAATAGAACGCTGGTCCAAAATACGCGTATATACCATACGGCGCATGATTTCTTTTAAATCTTCATCTGATAGGTCAGGCATGAAATCGTCATTTACGATTTCGCCTTCTTCGTTAAGGATTTGAAACGTTTCGAACTGGTTTTCAATGTTCTCTAGAGTTCGTTTCAAGTCATTCACCCTTTCCTTTCGTATTTTAAAAATGGATGCTGTAAGTAGCTTTCCCAATTATGAAAAAAACTGTACCGATTTGCTCTTTACGTTTTACCCCTCACATCCATGGATTAATCATGACGAGGAGATATCTAAAACTGTTACAATTGTTAACTAAGATTCAATGGTACAATGTCAATCCACTTTGTAGTTTAGCTCAATTCGTCATCATTCGTCAATCACTTCGATGCAGATAATATCCAGATGAGGAAAGAGCCGCTGCACAGCAGTCGAAACCCGGCAGATCCTGCGGTGAAAAAAACTAACACTGTATCACCCAAAATTTAAGCCTGTATTAATCTTATGTTTTTTCTCCTTAATAATCAAATGGGAGGCTTTAATAGGCAGGCATTTCCGGGCAGTCCAGTCAGCGTAAATCATATCCGGTGCGTAAAGCACCCTTCTTCGCGGCATGGATGGACTTAAGACTCCGGTCACCCCTCGCCCATGGGCAGGTGTCAAAACGGGGAGGGTTGAAGCGTCATCATAAAAACAACAAAAGACCCGCTTGCGTATGTAAGCGGGTCCTTTGTTGTTAAGAAGCTTCTTCCTCTGTTGTGTCCTCTTCGGATTCTTCATAGGTCACATCGAGTTCCATCATTTCATAAAGCTCTTTCTTCAATGTATTGTATTCATCTGTATACTGGTTGAACGCTTCGTTCTTTTCTATAACCGTATTGTAGCTTTCATTAATCTTCTCAACTTGAGATTTCAAGTCCTCTTCCTTCAGGTCTTCCTTCTGCGTCATTTCATACAATTCCGCATCAAGCGTGAGTGCCTCATCATAGGCGCTGTATAACTCCTCATATGTACGGTACCGTTTCTCCATGACATCTATAAGCTCCTGCGCTTTTTCCTGAGCTTCCTGATTCTCCTCGCCTAGATCTTCTACAGGAGATTTAATCTCATCAAATTCAGCTTTAGCTGCATCGATGCTTTCTTTTTCGAGCTCCAACTTATTCCGTCGCTCTTCCACAATGCCGGCGGCTTCTTCTGATTTTTCTTTGATTTGATCAAACTGATCCATATTCAAGGCAATGATTTCGTCATAAAGCTTTTGTTCCTGCTCTTCCAGTTCAACCATCGGCTCCTGCTGTTCACGGAACGTTTCTTCCTGTGAAACGGCTTCTTCCAAATGCTCGTAAATTTGTTCTTCCGGCGCTTGATTGGAACAGCCTGTCATAACTAAGGCCGCTGCGGCAAGCGCTCCGATCATCGTATGTAATCGCACAACATTTCCCCCTCGTAATCCCTGACACATTATTGTAAACTAAGCATATCTACAATAGTATAATAATTGGCAGGAATTGAAAAGTACCGAATTCATTCACCTGTCCTGTCAATGGAAATACAGAGGAAGATATAAGCTTGAAAGGATGTTGTTTCATGATCACAATGGACGATATTGTCCGCGAGGGTCACCCCGCATTAAGGACAGTAACGGAAGAAGTAACCCTCCCTCCTTCTGAAGAGGATAAGAAAACATTGGAGGAAATGGTTCAATACTTAAAAAACAGCCAGGATGAACAGGTGTGCAGCCGCTACGGCCTGCGTCCCGGTGTCGGCCTTGCAGCACCTCAGATCAATGTGAACAAACGGATGCTGGCCGTACATTTTACAGATATGAAAGATAAACTATACAGTTACGGTCTGTTCAACCCCCGTATAGTCAGCCACTCAGTGGAACGTACGTATCTATCCACTGGAGAAGGTTGTCTTTCGGTCGACCGTGAAGTGCCCGGATATGTCCCAAGGTACCGGAGAATCACAGTAAAAGCGACAGATTTGGAAGGGAATGATGTGAAACTGCGGCTGAAGGATTACGCAGCCATTGTCTTCCAACACGAAATCGATCACCTTCATGGAGTGATGTTCTACGATCACATCGACCAGGAGCAGCCGTTCAAAGAACCGGAAAACGCCACACCCGCCGATCGTTAATAAAAGAGCGCCGTCTGATCATTCAGCGGCGCTCTTTTCATTATTTTAATAAGCCAAGTTCATATATCGCGTGGGACAGGCCATCCTCTCCAACATCAACCGTAACAAAATCGCTCACAGCCTTCGTTTCGGACACGGCATTCCCCATAGCTACACCGGTGCCGACCTCCCGGATCATTTCAATATCATTCAATCCATCACCAAAGGCAAAAGTGTCCTCCATCTTAAGGCCGGCGGCTTCTACGAGTTTCTTGATCCCCTCTGCCTTTGACCCTCCACGGGGAAGCACATCACAGGACACCGGGTGCCAGCGGATATAATCGAAGGCCGGAAAGGCTTCCCTGTACTCTTCAATTTCATCGCCTTCACAAAAAATCAGGGACTGATAAATGTTTCTTCCTTTATAAAAAGACGCATCTTCATCCGGATGATCAATGTATAATGTTCCGAGGCTGGAAGAAATATCTTCATGATCCGGAGTGGAGGCCCTCATCTCCTCATGGTTCATGAACACCATCGGATGATTATTCGATTCTGCATGAGCATGGAGCTTTTCAAGATCAGGTCCTGAGAGGGGGTTCGTGTAGACTTCCTCCCCTTCAAAAACAACATACTGACCGTTGAAGCTGATATAGGAATCGATTCCAAGTTCTTCTCTCAGCTCTTTGTACATAAAAGGAGCACGTCCGGTGGCAATGGCACAGTAAACGCCTTGATCCTTCAGATCCTGAACCGCTTTTTTCGTCTTCTCCGGAAGCTTTTTATCGTGGTCAAGCAGTGTTCCATCAATATCAAAAAAGGCAATTTTCTTATCCATAAGCGTTCCTCCTGCATATTCAAATTCTTTCATTTCTGCGCTCTTATCATAGCATGTCCTGCTCTTTGGCTATACTGTAGCATGAGTGGATAGGTTTGAGAAGAAAAACACACCATAATGACAAAATATAAAATGTAAATGTTTCATTCTTTCACAAACCGTATTATACTAGAGATAACAGGGATTGGGCGGTTTAACGTTTTTGGCGTTTTCTTCATCAACATAAAGGGGATGGATGCAAATGATGAAGCGTCTGAGAAGAAAGCTTAGAAAACGTTGGAAAAATTTTATGAAGCGGAAGACATACGCGTAAATCATTGTTTCAGGTGTACGGCCACCTGCGCATACAAGAATCATTACCATACACGCTGGAATCGTGCTATGATGATGAGAGGACAAGAATGTGGAAATTATATCTAGTTAGGAGCGATAACGTAATGATATTCAAAGTATTGTATCAGGGACTTGATACTGAAGTTCCTGTCCGCGAACGTACAGACAGCATGTACCTCGAAGCGGAAACCGAAAGACAAGTACGTGAAAAATTAAAAAATGCAGGATTTAATATCGAATATATCCAGGTGCTTGATGAGGATCACCTGGCATATGAGCAGCAATCCGAAGATTTCAGGCTGGAGCAGTTTTAACCGATGAAATTTGTGAAAAATGACCAGACCGCCGTGTTTGCCCTTGGAGGCCTCGGTGAAATCGGTAAAAACACATACGGCGTACAATTCCAAGACGAAATCATCCTCATTGATGCAGGGATTAAGTTCCCGGAAGACGAACTGCTCGGTATCGACTATGTCATTCCGGATTATACTTATCTCGTGCAGAACCAAGATAAAATCAAAGGTCTGTTTATCACGCACGGTCACGAAGATCACATCGGTGGTATTCCCTACCTTCTGCGTGAACTCAATATTCCAATCTATGCAGGGAAGCTTGCCATCGGCTTAATCCGTAATAAACTGGATGAGCACGGCCTGCTGCGCAGTGCGAAATTAAACACGATTCAGGAAGAAGACGTGATTAAATTCCGCAAAACGTCCGTATCCTTTTTCCGGACGACACACAGCATTCCTGATTCTTATGGAATTGTTGTAAAAACACCACCAGGCAACGTCGTTCACACGGGTGACTTCAAGTTTGATTTCACTCCTGTAGGTGAACCGGCCAACCTTGCTAAAATGGCTGAAATCGGTAAAGAAGGCGTTCTTGCCCTCCTTTCCGACAGTACCAATAGTGAGGTTCCTGGTTTCACTAAATCAGAACGTGTTGTGGGACAAAGCATCCATGACATCTTCACGCGTATGGACGGCCGTTTAATTTTTGCGACCTTCGCGTCGAACATCCACCGCCTTCAACAGGTCGTGGAAGCCGCTATTAAACATGGCCGTAAAGTTGCCGTATTCGGCCGCAGTATGGAATCTTCCATCCGTATCGGTCAGGAACTTGGATATATCCGTGCCCCTAAGGATACATTCATTGATGCCCAGCAGATCAATCGTCTGCCGGCAAACGAAGTCGTCATCCTTTGTACCGGATCCCAAGGTGAACCAATGGCCGCCCTGTCAAGAATCGCCAACGGCACCCACCGTCAGATTCAAATTCAACCAGGCGACACCGTTGTGTTCTCTTCTTCCCCAATCCCTGGAAACACAATTAGTGTCAGCCGTACCATAAACAAGCTGTATCGTGCAGGTGCCGATGTTATTCACGGACCACTGAATGATATCCACACATCCGGACACGGCAGTCAGGAAGAAATGAAGCTCATGCTCCGCCTTATGCAGCCGAAGTTCTTTATGCCGATTCACGGTGAATACCGCATGCTGAAAGAACATGTGAAATTGAGTCTGGACTGCGACGTTCAGGAAGAGAACTGCTTCGTTATGGATAACGGTGATGTGCTTGCCCTAGGCAAGGAAGAAGCCTCTGTGGCAGGAAAGATCCCATCCGGGTCTGTTTATGTAGACGGAAGCGGAATCGGTGATATTGGTAATATCGTTCTTCGGGACCGACGCATCCTTTCTGAAGAAGGTCTTGTCATCGTTGTAGTCAGTATCAACATGAAGGAATTTAAGATTGCTTCAGGTCCTGACATCATTTCCCGTGGATTTGTCTACATGAGAGAATCCGAGGACTTGATCAAAGAAGCCCAGCAGCTCGTCAGCTCCCACGTTGAAAAAGTGATGGAGCGCCGTACGACTCAATGGTCTGAAATTAAAAATGAAATTACAGATACCATCGCGCCGTTCCTGTTTGAAAAAACAAAACGCCGTCCGATGATTCTTCCAATCATTATGGAAGTGTAATGAAAAAGCCCGCTGTCTCTCGACAGCGGGCTTTTTTGATGTGGTATTATAATAAACGTTGAATGGATTTCTTGAGGTCAGGAAGGTCCAGCGTTCCGGATTCAAAGAATTCCTTCACGATATACTTCGAATAATTCACCGCCGATGTGTAATCGATTTTCCCTGGAAGCGGAGCCTGGTCTTCAATGACTACATCAATCAGAACCGGTTTATCTGAGAGGAATGCCTGCTTCATTTTGGTCCCAAGTTCTTCATAGGATTCAATGCGGTAGCCTTCTGCTCCGCACGCTTCAGCAAATTTGGCAAAGTCCACTTCACCAAGGTTTGTTGCATAATTCAAGTGTCCCATCTGTTCCTGCTCATACTTAATCATCCCGATTTTACTGTTATTCAGAACAACCATTTTAATCGGCAGGTCGTATTTAACAGCGGTGACGAAATCATGCATGACCATGGAGAACCCTCCGTCTCCGGATACTCCGACCACCTGCTTCTCCGGATGAGCTTTCTGCGCTGCTATGGCACCAGGGAGTCCACTCCCCATTGTTCCAAGCCAGCCGGAAATGAGGAATTTCTGGTTGACGAGATGAAGGAAGCGTGTGAGCCATACGGTAACGTTCCCAACATCTCCGGAAACGACTGCCCCCGGCTTCAAATGTTTTTCCAATTCATACATTACTTGTGGAGCATGTAGAGGATCCTCTTCCCTTCTCTTTTCCTCCTGTACAGCAATACGCCAATCCTTCATCTTTTCCTGGTAGTAAGACAGAAAGCTGCGTTCTTCCACTGGTTCCATCACATCGGTCAGCGCCTGCAGTGTTTCCCGGCTGTCCCCGGCAAGGCCTGTTGTAATCGGATAATGCTTGCCAAGGTGAGCGGGCTCCCGATCAACCTGAATCGCATTCACTTGTTCCGGGAGAAAGTCACGATAAGGAAACTGGGTGCCGACTAAAATGAGAAGGTCGGTTTCCTTCATCGCATGGTACGCCGGTTTGGTACCAATTTGACCGTGCTGGCCCAGACAATAGGGATGATTATCGGGAATGATCCCTTTTCCGAGCAGGCTCATAATGATCGGCGCTTTAATGGTTTCGGCGAAGGCAATCAGTTCACTGGCTGAAGACTTCGTCCCCTGTCCTGCCAGAATCAACGGTTTTTCGGACTTCTCAATCAACTTCCTTGCCTCATTTAAATGTTCCTGACGAGGGAAAATTTCCGGTTTGAAAAATTCACCGGATGTCCGTCTCGTGTTATCGCTCTGCTTTTTAGCGAATAAGTCATCCGGGACAATCAATACAGACACGCCTTTATTGGCATAAGCTTCCTTCACTGCCTGGTCCAGCAGATCCGGGAGCTGTTCTTCCGTTTCCGCACGTTGATTAAAAACCGATACATCATCAAACATGCGCTCCAGATTAATTTCCTGAAATGCTCCGGTTCCAATTTCCTCGCTGTGTACCTGCCCCACGATAGCAAGGACAGGCGCACCATCAGCCTTCGCATCATAAAGTCCATTTAATAGATGGATGGCTCCCGGACCGGCTATCCCCATCGTCACACCAAGTTTTCCAGTAAGCTTCGCATATGCGGCTGCCGACAGAGCACCTGTCTCTTCGTGGCGGACCTGAAGAAATTCGATCTCGTCCTTCCTTTTTCTCAAATCATCAATCAATTCATTTATAGAATCACCAGGCATGCCGTATACATGATCCACACCCCAGTCGATCAACTGCTGTGTCAGTAATGCTCCTGTACGTTTTTCAAACATATGCTTCATCCTTTCAACTTGCTGAATTTCTCGTCTATCCTTTGTATTTCCTTATCGCTCATTCAGTAAACAAAAAAAGAACGGGGATTCCGTCCCGTTCTTAAGATTCTTTCATTCTTCCCCCTCATCTAAAAGGGCCTCAATCTCTTCGAGCTGTACCAGTACATCCCCCATCCACTGTTCCACCTCATCGACAAGAGGAGACTTTTCCAGCTCTCCCCCCTGCTCCTGTTTTTGCATCAGGTATAGGAAAAGCAGCTTCAAGGAGTCCTCCTCCAGAAAAACAAAACTATGGTCATCTGTCCGCTTGGCACTCTTTTTCTGTTTTAATTTTTCAACAAGCCAATGCTTTATAAATTGCTGGACATTTTCTTCCGCCATCAATCTCCCTCCCCTTTCACACCACTTGCACTCATCTGGTTCAAGGAGGGTACACCGGATTCCCACCCTTTTCCATACGCAAATCCCTGCATAATGGAAGCATAGGATTTCTCCGGTTTCCATTTCAGCTGAAAATTTGCGAAGGTCAGGGACCCTCCAGGTTCAATCATGTTCTGCTCCAGGGGTTTTAACCAGAATTCGTTCTTCGCCTGTTCTTCATCCATCCGAAGCCAGGCACCTGCTGCCTTCATTTTTGCGACTTGAGCTTTATGTATATATTTTCCTGAGAATTGAAATGGGGAATCCTCTGACATCTTAAGGCAGATGTAAGGGTCATGCATCACCTGGTGACCCAGGTTACGGATATGAAAACTTGCGATCATCATACTTTCCTGATCGGAATCATGGGAAACGTGGATGGAATACGTAAAAAAACAGATAACAGCCCTGTGCTGTCCTGCCTTCAATGCGGTGACTTTTTTACGGATGTCCTTGATGCGGGCCTCCTGCTGTTTTTTCAACTGCAACAACCGTTCCATATCATGCCACCTCCAAAAAAAATACAAGAGAAGAAGGGATTCCTCTCTTGTATTTATGCAGCTGGTTTACGCATTATCACCATCGTCAGCCGTTGGGAACAATACCGGACATTGTGGCGGCATTGTTGGTGCCGGGCAAGGTGGGATTGGAAGCAGATCACGCGGCTCACAGAACTCAGCAATAAGCTCAAGCGTTACTGGATATGTGGATTGGATGCTTTGGCAGAGACGCACGGATACCGTGATGTCATCAAGGGAATCTCCAGCTGTTCCATTTTCTTCACACGTGAAGTTACAAACAAAACAGTCAAGGTCTGTATAAGTAACCTCCACGTCTGTTCCTTCCGGCGCACACAATAGTACCTGCTCACAGCGGACAAAGTCAGCTTCTCCTACTTCTACAACTGCTCCACCATTTTCTGCTGTCAATTCTACAGCGATGGTTACCGTAAAGTATTTACGAATGTTCACAAGCTGAAGCGTCAACAGCGTTCCGTCAACGACAAGCTCCTGATCGACGCGTCCGACGATTTCAATCGGATCGTCTTCACGCGGCTCTACTGTACAGATGACTTCTTCAATGTCATCACACTCAAGCTGTTCTCCTGAGGGACCGACGGGAAGCTCAAAGTCTCCGATTGTTAGATCAAACGAAGCCTCATTGATTACCCAGTCATAAACTTTTGTTGTGTTGATACATAGGAGCTCCTGGCCCCCATTAAGATTTTTTGCTTGCATGGTTAGCAAACACCTCCGAATAAGATTTTTCTTTCATTCGTAGCATATGTCTGGAAAAAAGCTTGGGTCTAGTACATTCGCTGATGTTTGGTGGGATTTTACAATTTTGTGCGAACACCTATATTACATGCAGGAGACCTCATATGGTGTCTGTCCAGCCCAAAGGAAATGTTCCACACATAACATCCCAAAGGCGGGCATAGGCTGATATGTAAAAAGAGCCGTTTCACAACCGTGGGCAGGTGTCTTAAAAACACCTCAGCGATGTGTCACGGATCAGGAACGAATCAATACTATAATACTGTGCTGGTAAGGGTGATGAATGATGGGACAGTTCAGCCATACAGGCCCGGACCATGTGGAGCTCCTAAAATGGAACATCAACCTTTTTAAGGAGATGGTCCAATCTCTGGAAAATGGTGACTGGACGGTGGAGGATGGGTACAGGGGAAAAGATCCGCTTCATTATAAGTTATTGTTAGAAGGAGTTATCAACAAAATGGAAGAATTCAACCAGCAGCTTGAGCTGCGAACGAATCAGCTCACAGCTCAAGTTCAGCAACTGAGTGAGCATGTTCATCTATTGAAAGATGATGTGGAAGACATCAAGGAAAAGCTTGACCGCCTGCAATTGAAAGATTTAATTCAGAAAATGAATGTGATTATTGAACAGCAGGACGATCGTGAACAGGAACAAGTGCAGCAATCTGAGAATGACCGGTTAAAAAGTGAAATTGATCAGTTAAAAGCGGAAATGAAAGCGCAGAAGATGCAGGAATACACCGAACAGAAGACGACGGCGAAAGAGCAGGCAGGACCTAAAGTTTCAGAGTATCGGAGACTGAAGACGATGCTGCATTCCTCGCCCATGTATCCAGCCCAGAGACAGGACTATTACCCTCCCCAGCAGCCTTATCCATATTCCAGCCCTGCCTCCTACTATCCACCACAACCGGGCCAGTATCAGCAAAACTATCCAACCGCACAAGAGTCGACCCGGAGAGGACATAAACGGTCGTCCCGCCACCCGTTTATAGAACCTGTCAAAAATACCATCTTAAAGTCAACTTCAAAAAAAAACGATAAAGAACCCGCCCAGACCGTGAGTTCCCACACTCCGCCGGCGGTAACTACAATTCAGAAAGAGCCTGAAAATAAAAAAGCGCTGGTTCAAACCATCGCTCATACCATCGCGGCCATTCCAGCAGAGGAATCAACTCTCCCTGAACAACAGGCCTCCAAGGGGATGAAACGCACCTCCCCTGTCTCAATCGAAAAGGCTAACATCACGCAGAGGCATAAGCCGGAAATCGTCTCTCCTGGGTCAGAACCATTATTGGAGAAGGAGACCCCTGCTAAAAAACGGGAATTCTCTTCGATCTTTTCCATCTTTCAGAAGTGGAACGGATAATGGTGAGGATTGATCAGAGGTTATATGAGCAAATGGTCGATCACGGGTATACCTGCCTGCCGAATGAAGCCTGCGGACTGATCTCGGGTCACGGTGAAAAGGTTGAGCAAATCTGGCCGCTTGTGAACGAACGCCCTTCCCCCCGCCGTTTTTTTGTCAGTAAGACCATCGTTTCTTCCACCCTTGAAGCCATTGAACAATCAGGGCAGCAGGTGTTGGCCGTTTATCATACCCATCCGGGAACAGCACCCGTGCCCTCCTCTTATGATCTTCAAAGTCACCAGGACAGCACGGTAAAAATGGTGATCATCTCCTACAAATTCCATTCTCCACGCTCCGCCTGCTACTCCATATGGGACGGCCGCTATGTAAAGCACCCATTTCATATCGGGGAGCGTTAAGCGCCCTTCCCTTTTTCCATAGTGTGCTTATACTACAGTATCAAGGTGTAAGGAGAGGTGGCTATGAAAGAAAAAAGAAGAAAAAGACTGGTTAAGGTCAACCGGACCATGAAACAAACCCCAACCCCAATCGTTATTGAAACGACGAAAAATAAAGTCGAGCGTCCTGTTAAACGAGGGGGCTGCTGTTTAAAAAGGAAAAGCTGATTGAATCTCGCCTCCGAATGAGACCAATGAGCGGCATGTCCTTATTATTATTTATAAACACTTATAATAAAGGCCCCGGATTCCATATAGGAACCGGGGCTTCTGGTTTAGTCCTCAACAACAAGATTTTTTTCAAAGCGGCTGATATCTTTGTCTGCACCAATGACGATCAGGACATCACTTTCCCTGATTTCCTCCGTAGCCATCGGGGAGACAATCACATCCTTCTCCCGCTTAATGGCAACGACGTTACACCCATATTCCGCACGGATATCGAGGTCCACCAATGTTTGTCCGCCCATTTTACTGCCGGCTTTCACCTCGACAACGCTGTGGTCATCGGAAAGCTCGATGTAATCCAGAATATTATTGGAAATGATATTATGAGCAATCCTTTTCCCCATATCTCTTTCCGGATGGACGACTTGATCGGCACCGATTTTGTTCAGGATCTTTTCGTGGTAATCATTCTGGGCTTTGACCGTAATCATTTTGATGCCCATTTCTTTTAGAATCAAAGTAGTCAGCATGCTGGCCTGTATATTGTCACCTATGGCAACAATGACATGGTCAATGTTGCGGAATCCAAGTTCTTTCAGGGCATTTTCATCCGTCGAATCTGCAATGACGGCATGAGACGCGATATCCCTGTATTCATTGACTTTATCCTCATCAAGGTCAAGCGCCAGCACTTCCATTCCTTCACGGCTTAATTCGCGGCATATACTGCCCCCGAATCGTCCAAGACCAATGACGGCAAATTCTTTCTTCATCTTTCCCGACCCCCATCTATCACGTAAAAAATCTATGCTTATTCTATCACACAATTGTGTCCATCACATAAAAAAGTAGAAACCACTTGTTCTTCCACTGCCTAAAGAAGCTCCTACCATTCAGACGGGACCGGGGAAAGGCGGGGTATTCATAAGGGACATGTTCTTTACCACTATGGTCTTGCAGAGCAAAAAGGGAAGAACGTCTGTCAAACAGAGGTTCTCCCCTTTTATCGATATCTATTTGGTCAGGCTGGTATCCGCCAATAAGCGATCCGTGACCTTACATGATGCAGGTGTTTTTCTTCAGTAAGCGTAGAGAAGGAGCTCTGCTACTTTTTCCCCTTCACATAATCTGCATCAAACAAGAACATGCGCATGAGGAGAATCAGCGATGGAATCAGCAGGAAAAGACCTGCAATAAAGACAATGACAAGCGCCACAGCCATCGATTCATTCGTCACCGCATTGGAAATCGTCACGTACGGATAAAGCAGATACGGAAGATGAGACGCTCCATACCCAAAGAAAGCTACGAAGAACTGAAGCATGACGGCTATAAAGGCCCATCCGTAAAACCTTTCTGTATAGACGAGGAACAATGCAGTTATAAAGAACCCTACAGAAATTCCGAACACCCACCACAAGTCAATCGCCCGTTGAAAATGCTCTGGATTCTGCTGACTCAAAGCAATAAATGTCGTGAGGCTGGCAATGATGGTCGGAGAGCTCCAGAACAGGGCATACTTCCTGACAATTTCAAGTGCCGGGCGGTCTCCTGCACGATGGGCATAATACGTTAAAAACATCGCGCTGATGTAAAGAACGGAAACGATGGCGAGAAAAACGACACTCCATGAATAAGGGCTTGAGAACAGTTCTCCGAAAAGAAGCTGCACACCATTTTCCGTTTCTTCAATAAAGCCTCCCTCTGAAATCGTCAGAGCGGTGGATAAAGAGGCCGGAATGAGCAGCCCTGTCGCTCCGTAAAGGAACATGTAGAGGGAGTTGTCTTTGGATCCATAGTTTTCAAACGCATAAAAGGATCCCCGTATAGCAAGGAGAACAATCGCAATACTTCCCGGAATCAACAGGGACTGCCCAAAATAATACGCCATATCCGGGAAGAATCCGACAAGACCGACGAAGAAAAAGACGAAGAAAACATTCGTCACTTCCCATACCGGAGAGAGGTACCGGGAGATCAGCTGATTAATCAAGTGATCCTTTTTCGTTATTCTTGCATAATAGGCAAAAAAGCCAGCACCAAAATCTACAGATGCGACGATCAAATATCCGTAAAGGAACAACCAGAGGACGGATATCCCGATGATTTCATAGCTCATGACTGTCCCTCCCTGCTGGCTGCGGCTGTATTCGGAAAGCGGTGCTCCAGTTCAAGCTCGGCAGGCTTGCCTTTGAATATTTTGCGTAACGTAAGCAGACATCCAACACCGAGCACAAGGTAGACGGCAGCAAACAGCGCAAACATCCAGCCGATGTACGGAGATGTCGTCGAACCTTCCGCAACAGTCATAAAGCCTCTCAAAATCCACGGCTGTCTTCCGACTTCGGCATAAATCCAGCCAAACTCAATCGCGAGCATCGTCAAAGGACCAGCCGCTGCTACTCCCCACAAGAGAATAGGATGGAACGGGTTTCCTTTCTTCCATTTCCAGAGCACAAGGAAGAGCAGAGAAATCCCCAGGGTGTAAAAGCCGATCGATACCATCAGATCGAACATATAGTGGATCCATAAGGGAGGCCGCTCGTTCTCAGGTGTTTCCTCGAGCCCTTCCACTTCTGCATTAAAATCGCCGTGAGCGAGGAAACTTAAAGCATTGGGAATCCTGATCGCGTTTTCAACTTCATTGTTCTCATTCAGGGTACCGAATACAACAAGGTCTGCGCCTTCTTCGGATTCAAAGTGCCATTCCCCGGCTGCGAGCTTCTCGGGTTGATGCTCAGCCAGAAACTTCGCCGATAAATCACCGGCAAGCGCTGTAAGCATGGCAAAGATAAAAGTGGCAGTCATTGTAAGTTTTAATGCTTTTTTGTGATAGAGGGATCCTTTTTTTATCAAAATGATGAAAGCAGCAATCCCTGCAAGCACCGCTGCAGCGGTTAAATAAGAGGAAGATATGACGTGAAAGACCTTCGTCGGTGTCGCAGGATTGAACATCGCCGCAAGTGGATCCACCGATGTAAAACGGCCCTCTTCCAGCTCAAAACCCTGGGGCGTGTTCATAAACGAATTCACCGTTGTAATAAAGAAGGCGGACATCGTTCCTCCAATGACCACAGGAATGGATAACAGCCAGTGGTAGATCGGCTTCTTGAACCGGTCCCACGTATATAAGTAGATCCCTAGGAAAATCGCCTCAAAGAAGAAGGCGAAGGTTTCCATGAATAACGGCAGAGCAATCACGTTCCCCGCAAGCCTCATGAAGCTCGGCCAGATGAGTGACAGCTGCAGACCGATCGCCGTCCCTGTCACAACTCCGACAGCGACCGTAATCGTATACCCTCTCGTCCAGCGCCTGGCGAGCAGAGTGTAATGCGGATCCTTCCGCTTGATTCCGATGAATTCCGCAATGGACACGAGGACGGGGACCCCGACTCCCAGTGTTGCGAAAATGGCGTGAAATAGTAATGTCATCGCAGTGAGCGCACGACTCACTTCGACGGTTTCGAATCCAAACATCTTAATTCGTTCCCTCCTACCCAGGAATAATCTCAAAATCTGTTCTGGGATTAGTATAAAACGTAAAACACCGTTGTGGTATTCAAGATGATGACTATTTTGTGACAAACTTCACAAAGTCTTTTCAATTCTTATCGTACCGCACACCATCCGTCCTGTCGACCTATCTGCCTGTTCCCCTCCTCCGTTCTTTTCTAACGTTGTTCAAAAGAAAAAACCCTGTAGAATTTTTCTACAGGGTGATTTATTATATGGCATCCAGCATTTGGAACTGGGCTTTTACAAGTTCATAATATTCACCGTGCTGATCCATAAGTTCATCATGAGATCCCTGCTCAAGAATCTTTCCATGCTCGAGCACGAAAATGTTGTCGGCTTCACGTATCGTTGATAAGCGGTGGGCGATCATAATGGCTGTTCTCCCTTTCAGGAGCTTCTTCAAAGCCTGTTGAATCTTCAATTCGGTTTCTGTATCTATACTCGCTGTTGCTTCATCCAGAATGAGAATTCTCGGATTGGCAAGCAGGGCCCGGGCAAAGGAGAGAAGCTGCCGTTCTCCGGCTGAAAGAATATTCCCCCGCTCCTCTACTTCGGTTTCGTAGCCGTTGTTCAAGCGCTGGATAAAACCATCCGCTCCTACCACTTCTGCCGCTTCTTTCACCTCTTCATCCGTAGCACCCGGACGCCCGAAGCGGATATTTTCCATAATCGTTCCCGAAAAAATGAACGTGTCCTGAAGAACGACACTGATCTGCTGTCTGATACTATCAATGGAAGCATCCTTCAAATCCACCCCATCGATTTTGACGGCACCTTTGGTTGGGTCGTAAAAACGGCTGATCAAGTTGGCAATCGTAGATTTCCCTGATCCCGTATGTCCAACAAGGGCCACCGTTTCTCCTTGTTTCATCTCAAGGTTGATATCATGAAGAGCAATCCGCTTGGAATCGTAGGCAAACTGAACGTGGTCGAATTCGATGTGACCTTTCATATCCTTCAGTTCCACGGCATTTTTCTTCTCCTCGACATTTGGTTCTTCATCCAGGAATTCAAAGATCCGTTCAGAGGCTGCCATCGCCATAAGAAGCTGGTTGTACATCATCCCCAGTCTGGATATAGGTTCCCAGAACATCCCAAGGAAGAAGGCGAACGATACAAACGTTCCGACCTGGATATCTCCCTGAAGAATCAACCAGGCCCCAAATGAAACGAGGATGACTGTACCGATGGCATTGCTCATTTCGACAAACGGACGAAACATCGCACTTTTTTTCGTCGCTTCCTTCCATGCGAGAAAGTTATCCGTGTTCACCCCGTCAAAGTATTCGGTATTTTCCTTCTCCTGTGTAAAGGACTGGGTAATCCGAATGCCCTGCAGACTTTCATTCAAGTGGGAATTCAGCCTGGACTGCTGGATTCGTACCTGCTGCCAGGAGCGTCGGATATTCCGGCGCAGCTTCGTGGAAATATAGAACATCAGCGGCATGATCACGAGAATCGCCAGGGCAAGCTTCGGATCGAGTGCCAGCAGAATAGCGATGATCCCAGTTAAGAGAACAATATCCATCAGAAGGTTGATGATCCCGTTTGTAAACAGTTCCTGAAGCGAGTTGATATCATTCATAATCCGCACGAGAATGGAACCGGCAGATCTTGAATCAAAAAACTTGTGCGACAGCCTTTGGACATGGGAAAACAAATGCTGTCGGAGATCATAAATCACGTTCTGCCCCAGAATGTTGACATACTTAATCCTCAAGGCGTTGGCGATGTAGCTGAGAACATACAAGCCTGCAATTCCCAGCACCAGCTGGATCAATAAACCGTTGTCTCTTTCTGCAATCGCAGTATCAATAGCCACCTTACCAATTAAAATCGGTACAATCAGCCGGACGAGCGTGGAAATCAGCATGGAAATAATGGATACAGGCAGAAGTTTTTTTGTATACGGCTTGATGTACGTAAGCAGACGCCACATCTGTGCCCAGTTAAAAGGCTTCTCAATGGCCTGATCCTGTGAATATTTGAAACGGTTTAAGTGTTTATTTTTTCCTGCCATAGAATGTCCCTCCTTCCTTTCATCGATGGGAAGCTGTATTTAGAATCTTTTCTTTGTCCTGGTATTGAATATCGTAAATGCGTTGATACGGTCCTCCATTGCTCAACAGCTCTTCATGCACCCCGCGTTCTTTCACGCTTCCATCTTCGAGAACGATGATTTCATCGGCGTGCTTCAACGAGGAAATGCGGTGGGCAATGATGAATGTCGTACGGCCTTTCATGACTTCCTGTAGAGCTTTTTGGATGTTGAACTCGGTTTCCATATCCACAGCTGAGGTCGCATCATCCAAAATGAGAACAGCAGGGTCAATAAGAATCGCGCGGGCAATCGCAATCCGCTGCTTCTGTCCGCCGGATAATCCCATGCCCCTCTCTCCAAGGAGCGTATCATAGCCTTCGGACAACTCCATGATAAACTCATGAGCCTGGGCTCTTTTGGCTGCATCAATCACATCATCCATAGTCGCATCTGGATTACCATAGGCGATATTTTCCTTGATCGAAGTCGAGAATAAAAACGATTCCTGGAGCACGAAGCCTATATTCTTCCGGAGGGTTCTCAATCCATAATCCGAAACCGGCCGGCCGTCGACAAGCACCTCCCCTTTTTCCGGTTCATAAAAACGGGTAATCAGCTGGGTGATACTCGTCTTGCCTGACCCTGTAGCTCCGATTAACCCGATCGTTTTCCCAGGTGGGGCATCAAAGCTGATCTCCTTTAGTGCTGAGTCATCATCCTCCACATACGTCAGTGTGACATCCTTGAAGGTGACATGGCCTTTCAGTCGTTCCTGATGGATGGCATCCTCCTTTTCGGTAATCTCTTCCGGAGCTTCTAATATCTCAAGCAGCCGCTCGCCGGATGCTTTGGCCTGTGAAAACTGGTTGATGACAAACCCCAGATTCATCAATGGACCGAGGATATACCATACAAAGCTGAAAAAGGCCACCAGCTCTCCAAGCTGGAGCGAGCCATTGATGACAAGATACCCGCCATAGGCCAGCAGTGCCACAACCGACACGTTTCCGATAAACTCCATCAGCGGAAAATAACGCGACCATATGTTGGAGGTGTCGATATACTTCGTCCTGTAGTCATTGCTGCGGTTGGAGAAACGACCGATTTCAAAATCCTCTCTGGAAAGAGATTTTACCGTGTTCATTCCACTGATATTTTCCTGTACTCTTGTATTCAATTTACCGAATGATTTCCGGATTTTACGAAAAGCCGGGTGCACACGGCGGTCAAACCGGTAGACGACTATCCCAAGAAACGGCATTGCAGCCATCGTGACCAGTGCCAGAGGAACGGAATAGTAAAACATGACAATCAAGCTGATCACAATCAACAGGACAATCCGGAGCAGTTCTGAAAAGCCAAAGGATAAAAAGAACCGGAAGCCTTCCACATCCGCTGTCAAACGGGACATCAGATCCCCCGTTTTCGCGTTGTCATAGTAACGGAAAGGCAGACGCTGCAGTTTCTTGTAAATTTCATCCCTGAGTGTGTAAACCGAACGTATGCCGAAATAATCTCCATAATACTGGTTGAAATATGTAGCGATTCCTTTAACAATCATAAGTCCGATAAAAGCAGCACATAAATAGGGAATTAAGCTGTACTGCTCCCCTGATACGGCATCGTCAATCGTTTTCTGCAAGACAATCGGATAAACCACGGTAATAGCTGTAACAAAAAGCAGGGCGAACATGGACCATAAAAAATAACTTTTAAACGGCCAGTAAAACTGTTTCAACTTTTTGAACGTATCCAAATCATGACCTCCTTCGCTGTCAACGTATTTATAAATATATCGGGTATCGAAATAAATTGCCACCCATTTGAAATAATTTTTAAAATTTTCTGTTAAGCCCTTTCCCGCTTTACCGCAGGATCTCAGCAAATGGCTCCTGGGTTCCCTTCCCCGGCTTTTGGATCTTGTCCAGCCTGAACAGCTCACGCCTGCCTATGTCTTTCCATTATATGCACAAGATTAGGGTGTCCCTATACGCCTCTTGGCAAATAGAAAGAAATGTAAAAAACGCAAGCGGATATGCGAAGTTTTATGCGTATTTTCGACAAATCATTGAAATCATCCCTTACGTTCCGCTATTCTATTAGAGAGGTCAGTACAAGGACATAAAGAAAGGAGCTCCATGCAGCTATGAATTTATTTGAAGAAGGAATGCAATTTAACCTCTCAGAGCTTGTCGAACTGCTCATTCAAGTCGGCTTGAAAGTGCTCGTACTCCTGATCGGTTATGCTATTGCAAAACCACTCGGCCGTAAAGCCATCGAATCGGCCATCAACCGCTTAAGTACCCAGAGGAAACTCTCCGAAGGACGGAATAAAACGTTACAGAAACTTTCTGTTAACCTCTTTTCCTATGCTCTTATTTTCATCCTCGTCATGATGCTCTTCAGTGCTGTCGGCATTGAAATCGGCCCTCTCCTTGCCGGTGCAGGAATCGTTGGTCTTGCGATCGGTTTCGGAGCCCAGGGTCTTGTGTCAGACATTGTCACCGGCTTTTTCATCCTGCTTGAACGTCAAGTGGAAGTGGATGATTACGTAACCGCCGGCGGTTATGACGGAATTGTCGAGGAAGTAGGCATCCGCACAACCCGCATCCGGAGCTTTGATGGAACGTTGAACTTCATTCCAAACCGCAACATTTCAGGTGTAGCCAACCACTCCCGCGGCAACATGCGTGCCCTTGTGGACATTGGCATCGGGTATGATGAGAACATTGACGAAGCAATGGCTGTCCTGCAGAAAGTGGCTCAGGACTTCCAAGAGGATGAACGCTTCAAAGAAGGTCCGGACGTCCTTGGTGTCCAAAGCCTCGGATCATCCGATATCGTCATCCGTATTCTTGGTAAGACGGAAAACATGGAACAGTGGGCCGTGGAACGCGACTTGAGAAAAGCGATGAAAGAAGCGCTTGATGCTGCAGGCATTGAAATTCCGTTCCCTCATCAAGTCTACGTTCATAAAAACGAAGAATAACAGAAAAACGCCCGGATGATTTGATCCGGGCGTTTTCTCATTCTTCCACTTTCCATATTTCCACTTTTTTTATCTGCCCTTTCACCATATCGACAACCTTAAAGGAATAGCCGCTGCTCACGACAACTGTCCCTTCTTCAGCCTCATAGTCCTGCGTATAAATCCAGCCGGATATTGTATCAATGTCCTCATGGTGAAGATGTACCTGGAAGTACTCATTAATATCCTGAACCGCTGTTTTCCCCTCGACGAGGTAGTGGCCGTTTTTCAAGCGTTTGATGTCCCGTTCCTCTTCTGCATCGAATTCATCCCTGATTTCCCCGACGATCTCTTCCAGGATATCCTCGACCGTCACGATACCGGCCGTCCCGCCATACTCATCAATCAGAACAGCCATATGGTTGTGCTCCTTCTGCATTTTCACCAACAGGTCATGAATGGGCACATTTTCGAACACTTTCATCACAGGCCTCATGAAAGGCCGGAGGGATGTATGATGTTCTGCATCATCAAACAACAGCTCTTTCATATGGATGATTCCGATCACTTCATCCTTATTCCCATCTATAACAGGATAACGGGTAAAACGATTCTGCTTCACTTCACGTATGATGTTGGACACCGGCTGATGGACATTGATCACAGCCATTTCTGTCCGGGGGATCATAATCTCCTTGGCTGTACGGTTATCAAATTCAAATATCCGGTCGACATACGTATATTCTGAACGGTTGATTTCGCCTTTTTGGTAGCTTTGGGATAATATATGGCGCAGTTCTTCTTCAGAATGAGCCTCTTCAGATTCATTCGCTGTATGAAATCCCATCATCCGTACAAAGATATTGGCAGCGCCGTTCAACAGCCAGATCAGCGGGTACATGACCTTGCTGTAGAGCATTAAAGGCCTGGATAAGACCAGCGTGAGCGCTTCTGCTTTTTGGATGGCTACTGTCTTCGGAGCGAGTTCCCCGAGTACGACATGAAGAAATGTGATGACGAAAAACGCAATCGCAAAGGAGAGCGTGTGGGTAACTCCTTCAGGAAGCGGAAAACGATCAAACAAAGGCCGGAGCAGGACATCCAGTGTCGGTTCGCCCAGCCACCCTAAACCGAGGGCTGTGATCGTGATTCCGAGCTGACACGCCGATAGATAGTAATCCAGGTCATTCAACACTTTCAAGGCGTTGCCCGCCCGTTTATCCCCATCGGAGGCAGCCGACTCAATCCGTGTTTTTCTCACTTTTACGATTGCAAATTCACTCGCTACAAAGAAAGCTGTCAAAATGATTAAAACCGCTACTGCAGATAACTTCAACACCGATTCCATTTCAGCCGATCCCCTCCACTATAGAAAAAGAGGAGTCGTCCCTCCTCTTTTTCGATCATTGCTTATGTGAACTTCTCCTACACATGTTTTACCATTACTGACGTATTCTAAACACCTTTCTCTAGTGTTCACATAAGCGGGGAAGCTATACGCCTGCTTACAAAGAACGAAGCGTTTGTTCGACAGTGTCAACGCCTACAACCAGCGCTTCCTCTTTCGGCATTAAAGAAGATTGATGCAGACCTGCCTCCGAGTCCACCCCAAGCCAGAACATAAAACCCGGAATCTCTTTCAACATGTATCCGAAATCTTCCCCTGTCATGGCCATAGGGGCTTCTTTGAACGTATAGGAAAGATTATTCATCACCTTTTGAAAAGCTTCCACCTGCTCCTTGTCGTTATACACCTGATGATAAGTGGAGCCGTAATCTATGGAAATGCTGCAGTCGTGGGCAATTTCAAACCCGCGCGCGATTTTTTCGATTTCTTCTTTCACAAGCTTCATGGATGCTGGAGAAAGAGTGCGGATCGTTCCTTCAAGCCTTGCTGTTTCTGCGATGATATTCTGTACAGTGCCGGCCTCGATTTTCCCTACGGTAATGACGGCACTGTCGAGCGGATCCATCCGGCGGGCCACAATCTGCTGGATGTGTGTAACAAACGTACTTGCCGCCACACCCATATCATGCGTCAGGTGAGGAAAGGCGGCATGCCCTCCTACCCCCTTGAAATCGATGAAAAGTTCACTCGTGTTGGCAAACAACAGGCCCGGACGCGAAGTCACTGTCCCGACAGGAAGGTCAGGAGCTACATGCAGCGCAAAAATAATATCCGGCTTCATTCGTTTCATTGGCTCAGAGGCCAGCATCGGCTCGGCTCCGCCCGGGCCTTCTTCCGCCGGCTGGAAGAGAAATACAATGTCGTCTTCTGCTGGCTGTTCAGCCAGCCGGGTCAATGCACCGAGGGCAATGGTCATATGAAAATCGTGCCCACACGCATGCATACGCCCTTCATGGATCGATGAAAACGGATAACCGGTGGTTTCTGTCAAAGGCAGGCCGTCGATATCTGCGCGGTACCCGATCGTCCGCTTCCCTTCTGTCCCTTTCACATAGACGAATACACCGGTCCTCCACGTTTCTACCGTTAACCTTTCCTGAGGCAGTGTATCAATATAGGAAAGTAAATAGGTCTGTGTTTTAAATTCTTCAAATCCCAATTCAGGGATTTGATGCAGTTCCCTGCGGATGTCTATCAGTTGATCCAGTTGCAAAACACTCACTCCTTCTATAGAAAAACCCTGCAGACCGCAGGGTATCAGACAGGCGCAGCCCGCTTTGGACTACGCCTGTATAAAGCTTATGAAGTGGAATTAGTTATCCAGCTTACGCAGCTCCTGTTTGATTTCTGTTTTTGATTTTGTCTGGTCATCAATTTCCTTGATCACTTTAGCCGGGGTTCCCGCCACGAGTGTGTTTGCCGGTACATCTTCAGTTACAATCGCTCCAGCTGCTACAACGGCACCTTCTCCAACTGTGACACCTTCAAGGACGACCGCATTGGCACCAATGACAACGCCGTCTTCTACTACAACCGGTTGGGCAGAAGGCGGCTCGATGACTCCCGCGAGAACGGCGCCTGCACCGATGTGGCAGTTCTTACCGACCGTCGCGCGGCCGCCGAGAACGACGTTCATATCAATCATTGTGCCTTCTCCGACTACGGATCCGATATTGATCATCGCTCCCAGCATGATCACCGCTCCATCACCGATTTCCACTTGATCACGGATCACAGCACCCGGCTCGATCCGTGCATTGACTTTCTTCAGGTCAAGCAGCGGGATGGCAGAGTTGCGGCGGTCATTTTCAAGGACATAATCCTCAATGTCATTTTCATACTGTTCAAGAAGTGGCTGAATGACTTTCCATTCTCCGAAAATGACACCTGTATTTCCAGTAATGAAGTCCTGGATCTGGTCACCAAACTCAAGGCTTTCCAGATTGTTACCTTTAAGATAAACCTTTACAGGTGTAGATTTTTCACTGTTTGAGATAAAAGAAATAATCTCGTTGGCATCCATTTGTTTCATCAGTCATTTCTTCCTCCTTTATGTATCTTTCATCCTTTACTTTATCAAAGGATGTCCGGGGTTATCAATCTTTTTTCGGAATTTGCAGAATCAGTAGAAAACTTACGGCCGCTAAAAGGACCAGACTGATGTATACGATATGAAGTCCCGAGGTCAGTCCATGCTGCAGTACGGCAAGAGCTTCTTCACCTAAAGACAGCCGTGTTTCTTCCCGGAGCAGGGCGTTCGTATCGTTAATGCTCAATTTACTGCCCATGCCGGCCTCCTCAATCGCCTCAGATACGCGGCTGTTCAGCAGACCGCCGAGAAGGGCTGCTCCAAGCGCACTTCCGATCGTCCTCATAAACATGTTGGAAGCCGTAGCGATCCCTCTTTCTCCCAAGTTACACTATTTTGAATGGAGACGATAAAAGAAGTGGTCGTCAATCCCATCCCGATTCCAATGAACAAAGAACCAGCTGCTGCGAATAAAGGTCCTTTCTCAGGAGAAAGCAAGGAAAAGAGAATGCTTCCCACTATAAGAGAAACACCGCCGGCGAGAGCTGTAGGTCTGAAACCGATCTTCAAATACAACCGTCCGGCAGCTGCTGATGCCGCCGGCCAGCCAATCGACATTGTTGTAAGGGTAAATCCTGCCACTGTAGCGGACTGCTCCATCACGCCCTGGACAAAAGCCGGAAGGTAACTGCTCACCCCGATCAAAATCATACCTGTAATCAGAGACGTGGCATTGGAGTAACGGATGGACCGGATCTGCCACAAGTCGAGCGGCATCATCGGGTCCTCCATCTTTCTTTCATGAATAATAAAAGCCAGGGCCCCTCCTGTGGAAATCACACCCAGTGCAGCCATCCCCCACGAAAGCCACGGGATGCTTGTCCCGCCCTCAACCAAAATGACAATCAAGGAACTGATCGTAATCATCACCCATACGGAACCGGGCAGGTCTACGCTCCGTTTTTCTTTCGTTTTCTCTTCCTTAAAGAAGAATAAAATGCCCAGCAGAGCCAGCATACCGAGAGGCAGGTTCATCCAGAAGACATAAGGCCAGCTGAGCACATCGACGAACAATCCGCCGAGCAGCGGTCCTGCGACTGCAGATATGCCCCACACACTGGACAGCCATCCTTGGATCCGGGCCCGTTCTTCTTTTGTATAGATATCTCCGACGATGGTGGTTGCTATCGGCATCAAAGCCCCTGCACCAAGTCCCTGTATCAGCCTTGCCCCAATCAGGACTTCCATTGAAGGCGCAAGCGCACATAAAACCGCTCCGGTTAGAAACAGACCGATGCCGGTCATAAACACGGGTTTCCGACCAAAAACATCAGAGAGACGGCCGAAGAGCAGAACGGTGGCCGCATTCGTCAAAAGATAAGCGGAGAACACCCATGAATACCATCGGAAACCGCCGAGGTCTGCAGCGATACTCGGCATGGCTGTTGAAACGATGGTAGCTTCAATAGCCGCCAGAAACATCGCCAGCATAATCGAAGCGAGGACCAGTCCTCTATTTTGTTGTGTATTCGACATATGTATCTCCACCTTTTTCGTTATAAAAAAAGATGACACCCGGTGGATGTCATCCATTTTACCATAGATGGAAGATTATGTTGTCTCCAGCATGGTATACTTCAACGTTTCATGATAGTGTTTGCTGAATTGTTTTAATATCGTTCTACGGGTCACAATACCGTCGAATTCGCCTTTGTCGTCTGTTACACATACAAAAGGATGATCGATCAGTTTGTGAAGCGCATCAATCATCGTCTGCTCCTTGGTGAGGCATGGGACTTGATCATCCATGACTTCCTTAACCATAATTTCAGAAAGACGGTTCATCTCGAATTCTTCTATACCAATCGTTTCCTCTAAAATTCTCGTTTTGCTGATCACACCTTGAAATGTATAGGATGGGTCCAGTACAGGAACAGCGGAATACCCGGATTTCACTAATACGAGCAGGGCATGCTCCAACGGGTTGCTGATTTGTACGTGGGCCACTTTCTCAGATGGAATCATCAGCTCAGATACTAATGGAATACGCAGTGTTTCTTTTTGTAAACTTACCATGTTCTACTTCACTCCTCTTTTTTTCACAAACATTGAAGGAGCAGAAAGAGACGTTCATTGGACCATAAACAGTTTATCATACATCATCCTAAAACTCGAACCGCAATTCCCGACAAATCTCTCTCTGACCAGGTTGACGATTATCTGATACCCCGATTCGCAGGCTGTCAAAACCTGTAAAACACACTTGGTCTTTATAATTTTTTCTTAACCGCTTATAATGAATATAACTGAACAATATTGGGGTTGAATCGATGCTGACACATACATTTACGAAAAAGGAAGAAATCGCAAATGCCGTAACTCACGGAATTGGAGCCGTCCTGAGTGTGGCTATGCTTGTCCTGCTGATAGTTTTCGCAAGTCTCGGAGGCAATGCGTGGCACATTACAAGTGTGACGATTTACGGAGTAACGATGCTCCTGCTCTACACTTCTTCGACTCTCGTCCATAGTTTTCCTCCCGGCCGCGCCAAAGATCTCTTTGAGATTTTCGACCATTCCGCCATCTATTTGTTTATTGCCGGGACGTATACACCGATTCTCCTCGTTCCACTGAGAAGTTCCCTCGGCTGGACGCTTTTCGGAATCGTGTGGGGAATTGCCATTCTGGGGATCGTTTTCAAAGTATTTTTCGTGAAAAAGTACGTCTTTATGTCCACGGTCTTCTACCTGCTGATGGGCTGGCTCATCGTTCTCGCCTGGGAGCCTTTGACTGCCCAGTTACCAGCTGCCGGCATCACCTACCTCGTCGTAGGAGGCGTCCTTTATTCCATCGGTTCCATCTTTTACGTTTGGAGAAGCTTCACCTACCACCATATGGTATGGCACCTGTTCGTACTCGGAGGGTCGATCCTTCACTTCTTCACGATTTTCTTTTATATCATCGGATAAAAAAACGCTGCGCTTTATGCGCAGCGTTTAGCTTTTAGAGAAACCTTTTTCCAAAGGAGTGGTCATCAATA
The DNA here is from genome assembly GCF_056158365.1 of Halobacillus sp. AWH4_228. NCBI lineage: Bacteria > Bacillati > Bacillota > Bacilli > Caryophanales > Bacillaceae > Halobacillus > Halobacillus sp. AWH4_228. The sequence continues at coordinate 2,410,990 of NZ_JBSWTE010000001.1, forward strand.
CTTGGTCATGGATAGGATTTTTCCCACGCAGGCCGCAGTAACGCAGCTTGTCCTGTTCTTTTGAAACGGCGGAGGAGCGATGCTTAACGTTCTCTTTTATCCGAGGGTAAAGCTGTCTTCCCACAGGCATCGTCACGAGGAGCGTTCGGTGGTGACGCCTGCGGGAACAGCGCGAGCCGAAGATCCACTTGGTCAAAAGGGTTTTCTTGACCAAGTTAGCTGAGGCCGTGCCCGCGGCAAGCATCCACCGATAAGCGGAACGTGTCACCCTCAACACGACAGGCGGACAACTCTAACTGGATAACACGGCTTTTTCTAAAGCCTGAACGCTGCGCTTTATGCGCAGCGTTTTTTATTTAGACTACATCGTATCCTTGATCTTCGACTGCTTCTTTCAAAGCTTCATTGGAGACCGTATCGTTATGAGAAACACGGACCTCTCCCGATTTCAGGTTGACATCGGCTTGTTCCACACCGGAAAGTCCGGCTAAAGCTCCTTCCACCGCTTTCTTGCAGTGGTCACATGTCATTCCTTCTACTTGGAGCATCATTTCCATTATCGTTCCTCCTTTACAATTTAACCCGCTTCAGTCTGAGAGCATTGGTTACAACACTGACCGAGCTGAAGGCCATGGCCGCACCAGCCACCCAGGGCGCGAGCAGCCCGAGCGCCGCCACCGGAATCCCTGCACTGTTGTAGGCGAGTGCCCAGAATAAATTCTGGCGGATGTTGCGCATCGTCTTCCTGCTGAGGGAAACGGCCTGGCTGAGATGGGCAAGGTCTCCTCCGACTAGAGTAATATCTGCGGTTTCAATCGCAACATCCGACCCAGTCCCGATCGCTACCCCTATATCGGCAACAGCAAGCGAAGGAGCATCGTTGATTCCATCCCCGACCATGGCTACTTTATGACCTTCCTGCTGCAGTTCCTTCACTTTTTCCGCTTTCTCTTCTGGAAGCACTTCTGCAAAGACGCCGTGAATGCCTACTTCCTTGGCAATCGCTTCAGCCGTCCGGCGGTTGTCTCCTGTGACCATGTACACATCCAGACCAAGCTTCTTCAAATCGGCAACAGCTTCCCTTGAGGATTCCTTCACCGTATCAGCCACAGCCATAATACCTGCAAGTGCAGCGTCGACAGCAATGAACATCGCTGTTTTCCCTTCCTGCTCAAAATCTGCCATTTTCGATTCATATGCCTCATAATCCAGCTGTTCCCGTTCCATCAATTTTCTCGTACCGATCATAATGTGGTGTCCCTCTATGTCTGCAATGACCCCATAGCCAGGAACGGCTTCAAATCGCTCAGGTTCTGCCAGCGCTGTCTCCTGCTTTCCCGCATAGTCAACGACCGCTTCCGCAAGCGGATGCTCAGATGCCGATTCCGCAGAAGCAGCGAGATGCAGCAGATCAAAACGATCATCAAACGATTCAAAGTTCGTGACTTCCGGTTTCCCTTTCGTAATGGTCCCCGTTTTATCCAACAGAATAGTGGTCAGGTTATGTGTCCCCTCCAAATATTCTCCGCCTTTGTATAAAATGCCGTGTTCTGCTCCCTTACCGGTCCCAACCATGATCGAGGTCGGCGTAGCAAGACCAAGAGCACAAGGGCAGGCAATAACAAGGACAGCAATCGCAGCCTCCAGAGCAGACCCCCATTCTCCTGGAGATACAAAGATCATCCATACTAAGAAAGTCATCAAGGCGATTCCGACGACAATCGGCACGAAAATTCCGGAAATCCGATCCGCTGTACGCTGGATGGGAGCTTTGGACCCCTGGGCCTCTTCGACGATTTTCACGATGCCGGAAAGAGCGGTATCCTTCCCTACCCTTTCCGCTGTCATTCGGATTGTACCATGCTTGTTGATGGTGGATCCGATGACCGCTTCTCCTTCCATTTTCTCGACCGGAATCGATTCACCGGTAATCATCGATTCGTCGATGGAAGTCATCCCGGAGCGGACCGTCCCGTCGACGGGTATTTTTTCTCCAGGTTTAACGATGAGCTCATCGCCCACCTGAACCTGTTCAACAGGAATTTTCTCTTCTTTTCCGTCTCTAAAAACGACAGCTTCCTTCGCCTGCAGATTCAGCAGGTGGGAAAGGGCGGCTGTTGTTCTTCCCTTAGCAAGGGCTTCAATCAACTTCCCTACGAGGATCAGCGTAATGAGGACGGCACTCGTTTCAAAATAAAGATCCGGCATCCCGTCTGATGCGCTCATCCAGCGGATCATTTCTACAACACTGTAAAAATAAGCCGCCGAGGTACCCAGCGCAACGAGTACATCCATGTTGGCACTCTTATTGGATAACGCCCGCCAGGCCCCTTTGTAAAACGGCGCCCCGATGTAAAACTGGACGGGAGTTGCCAGAAGAAATTGAAACCACGGATTCATCAGCAGTTCAGGCACGTAAAAAGCAAGACCAAAAGGAAGATGACCAGCCATCGTATATAGCAGAGGAAGGGAAAGGAGAGCCGAAATCCATAACCGGCGTTTCTTCTGTTGGATTTCCTCTTCTTTCTTTTCCTTCTGATCCTCCCGGTCACGTTTCACTACAGCACCGTATCCGAGCTTTTTCACGCGGGCAATGATATCATCGACCGTGACTTCCGATGGGTCATATTCCACGACTCCCGCTTCTGTCGCCAGATTAATGGCTGCCTCATTGACGCCATCCGTCCGGCTCAGCACTTTTTGGATGCGGGAGGAGCAGGCAGAGCATGTCATCCCTTCAATATCAAGTTCCAGCTTTTCCATGCGGAGACCATAGCCGAGTTTCTCCACCCGTTCTTTGATCTGACTGGCATCGACTTCATCATTACGGTAGGAAACAGACGCTTTTTCCATGGCCAGATTGACGTCTGCCTGTTCCACGCCATCCATTTTATTTAACACGTTTTCAATTCTGGAAGCACAGGCGGAACATGTCATTCCTGTTACACCAAATTGTATTTCTTTTGTATCTGACATATCATGATCCCTCCTTATTTGGAGAACTGCTGGACGACTTTCATTAATTCATCAATGGCTTCGTCTCCGTCTCCCTTTTGAATAGCATCTTTCACACAGTGGTGTGTATGCCGCTCAAGAAGAGAATAGCCGACACGTTTCAAGGCTTTATCTATAGCAGAAATCTGCACGAGAATATCGACGCAGTAACGGTCATCCTCGACCATTTTCTGGATACCACGGACTTGACCTTCAATTCTCCGCAGCCTGTTTACGACGGCCTGCTTTTCATCGTCGGTTCTTGGCGTCACCGGGGCTTTCCCGCTGTTCTCAGGTAATGAGTGCTCACACATGTTCTCCGCCTCCTTTGATAAGCTTAATATACCCGGTATAGGTATAGATAGTCAAAAGAAACGTTTGAAAATCTATGTAGGTTTCATATTTTCATAATTACTTACCGGGGGTATACAAAAGTGACATCTTATATAAAAAACTGATCGAATGGCTTACCATCCTCAGATGATGAAAGTCTTGAATGTTGTATAGCCGATCAACGGCTGGATCCTCGTCAACAAGGAATCAAAGAAGCGAGGGAGTCTAAGTACAAGGCCTGCTGTTCAAGTCCATCAAGCATAAGAACCTTTGAAACAAACAAAAAACTGCCGGGAATTTTCCCCGGCAGTTTCCGATTATAGGTTTGTCTTCATTCATACAGGACATGCCTGCTCATGGAAGAACCGATTGGGTCTGTTTCCTCCCGGCATTTATACACAATGGGATGATAAACGTTTAAAAAGGAAACTTATTCAACCACTGACCACCATCCAAGGTGATACACTCTCCGTTCATATAAGCCGCTTCCTCAGAAAGAATAAACCTTGCCAGTCCGGCAATCTCTTCTGGAGTTCCGACACGTCCGAGCGGCACCGATTGAATCGTACGCTGCGCAGCCTTTTCGGACTGAAATAACTTATCGGCCCCTCCCGTACGTTCAATCGGTCCCGGAGCTATGGCGTTGGCCCGGATTCCATACTTACTTCCCCACTCCACCGCAAGGGTCCGGGTCATTGTGAGAACGCCGGCTTTCGCTGAGGCAGAATGAATGACGCCGGCCCCGGCATTCCAGGCATATGTAGCCACCATGTTCAGGATCGACCCTTTGATATGGTTTTCAATCCAGTACTTGCCAACGGCCTGACTGCAGTAGAATGTACCATTGAGGACTATATTAATAACCGAATTCCAGCCATTTGGTGAAAGTTCTTCAGCTGGAGCTATAAAGTTACCGGCCGCATTATTGACGAGGTGGTCGATGGTCCCGAATGCATCTACGGTTTCCTGTACCATCCGCTGTACATCCTCCACTTCTCTGACATCCATTTGAATGGTCAGAACAGCAGACTCATCTCCGCCTGCTATTTCCTGTTTAGCGGCCGCCAGACGTTCTTCGTTCCTTCCAGTAATAGCTACACGGGCTCCTTCGGAAACGAAACGTTTCCCCATATGGAGCCCCATACCGCTTGACCCACCAGTAACGATGATTACTTGATCCTTCATCATGTACCTCCATCTTTTTGACTTCTTAACTTACATTCCACAAAAGGAAAATGAATTCCTGTTCATTTTAGAAATTTAATCGATCATTCGACTTCTTCTTACAGTAATTCGTGATATAATGACGAAAGAATTTCAGAGGAGAATCGCTATGAACTTAACACGCCGCCAGTTTATCAAGCGGATGACCACCGGAATAGCCGGATTTGTGGGGATCGGTGCGCTCGGTTATTCTTATGCCTGGTATATAGAGCCGCGTCTGCTTTCCAGACAAATGTATGTCATCGAGCATCCAAAGGTACCTCGTGCCTTTCATAACTTTAAAATACTGCAGTTTTCCGATACCCACCTCGGGTTTCATTATGATTTGGAACAACTTGAGAAGCTTGTCCGGAAAATCAATGAAGAAGAGCCTGATCTGCTTTTGTTCACGGGTGACCTGGTGGATGAACCGCAGACGTATCCTTTTTCACCGAGGCTTGTGGATGTACTCAAAAAACTCCACGCCTCCAAAGGGAAATACTGGATTTACGGCAACCATGACCATGGCGGTTATGGGACCGAGAAAATTCAGCAGGTGATGGATGCCTCCGGTTTTCAACTGCTCCAAAATGGGCATAGATCCATAAAAAACGGGAACGCTTCCTTCACTCTGGCAGGACTGGATGATGTGATGCTCGGGAAACCGGACATTGCCAGAGCTTTATACGGGGCGGATGAAGAGCTTTTCACATTGTTGATGGTTCATGAGCCGGATGTAGCCGACCGCTTCACAGACAGAGCTGTCGATATCCAGCTTTCTGGTCACAGTCATGGCGGTCAGGTGCAGCTCCCTTTGATTGGTCATCTGATTACACCGCCTTATGCCGATAAGTATGTGGAAGGACATTATACAATCACACAAACCTTCGACTTATATGTAAGCCGCGGGATCGGTACGACAAGACTCCCTTACCGTTTTCTCTGCAGGCCGGAATATTCCGTCTTCCAGCTCAAGCATAAGGGTTCCTGACTCGTACAGTTTTGTGACAGATGACAGAATCGGCGCCTCTCTTCTCCCCTGAATGTTACACTAGACTCATCTAAAGACATGGAGGCAGGAACATGAATGCAAAACTTTGGTTTGGACTACTATGTACCGTTCTCTTTATAACAGGATGCGGATCGCAGGATGTCAATCCCCTCCACGCTGTCAATCAGAACGGAGAAGAACGAACCCTCCCCCAGTCCTATGAAGGGGACTACTGGATCGTTGATTTCATTTTCACCAATTGTGAAACCGTCTGCCCTCCAATGACCGGACATATGTCCAGACTCCAGCAGCAGTTGGAATCGGAAAATCTGGACGCCCGGCTCGTATCTGTGAGTGTGGATCCGGAGAATGATACGAAGGATGTGCTGAAAAGCTTTGCGGATGCCTATCAGCCAGACTACGACAATTGGGACTTCCTGACGGGCTATTCCTATGAGGATGTCAAAGAATGGTCAATCAAATCCTTTCAATCCCCTGTCAAGAAAATGGAAGATTCCGATCAGATGGCCCACGGAACGAGCTTTTTTCTTGTCGGTCCTGACGGGGACATATTAGAGAATTACAGTGGGACAAGTGCCGACAGCATCAACGAGATCATCAAAGATTTAAAAGAATATAAAAAGTGACCAATGTAAAATGTTGTCAATCGATAGAGGGAACGCTATACTTGGATGGAAAGGAGATCTTAGATGAACAGAAAGCAGCTATCCGACCGTGAAATTGCCGAATCATTATTCATCGTAAACCGCCACGCAAAAACGGCTCCTGAGCCGAAACATTTATATGACATAAAAAAACACACCATCGACCTCCTGCTGAAGGAGAAACGGGCCAGGAAAGTTGGTCTTCATTATTCTGATCATCCTCGTTTAAGTCAGCAGCATTCCACTCTTCTGATCGAAATTGGCGGGTATTATTTTCACGTACCAGCAGCAAAGGATGACTTCCAGCACCTGGAACACCTTGGCCGGGTCGACCAGTCCTACCGCAACCCTAAGCCGAAGCTGTCTTTGTCCCGTGCGAAACGGACCTTATACCAATATTTAAACTGGAAGCAGCCGAAAAAGAGCTCTCCCCGCGCTTTTCATTCCACTCCGCAGCCATCCCTGCTCGGCCAAAGGACGGAAACCCCTTGGAATCAGCGCCCAAGAAGATGAATGTAATTCTCTTCCTTTTTGATGTTTCGTTCTTTCAGGAAGAAGGAATGAAAGTACCAGAGGAGGAGGATCACTATGACGATGAATCCAATGGACGATTTTCTATGGCACTTGAAAAAGTATATGGAGTATACCACAGAAATGAGAGCTTCTTATGAGCATCTATCCGATCATGAAAAAAGCCTGATTGTAGAATCATCCCCTACAAAACAAGGACCGGAAACCCTTTCTAAACAGGCCTATGCCTGGCATGACGAACTGTTTGAACGACTGAAGAAATAAAGAAAAATCCGCTGATTCCAGCGGATTTTTCTTTATGTTACAAGATGTTTTGATCGATGATTTTGACCAGCTCCACGATTTCCGGTTTGGAAACCTGGGCATCTGCCCCTACTCGTTCTCCTTTATGTCGGAGATCTTCTGTAATAAGGGAGGAAAATATGACAACAGGAAGTACCTGCAGCTGCTCATGCTCTTTCAACAGTTTCGTAAAATGATGACCGTCCATCATAGGCATTTCGATATCTGTAATGATCAGCTGGTATTCCTCGGTCATCGTTTTTCCTTCTTCCATCATTCCTTCGAGATGATCCCACGCCTCCCTGCCGTTTTCAAAACTGACGGTCTGATCATACCCGGCTTCACTCAACGTTTCCTGAAGCATCGCACGGAGCATGGCAGAGTCTTCAGCTATAAGAATCTTTTTCGAAGAACGCTCCCGCTGTCCCAGCTCCCGGAGCTGTTCTTTTTTCATACTCGTTTCCGGGTTGATATCAGCGACCACTTTTTCGAAATCAAGCAGAAGCAGCATATCCTCTTCTCTTTTGATGACCCCGGTGATCTGCGTGTCGAGGCCTTGATACATTTGATTCGGTTTTTCAATCTGTTCCCATGAAATCCGGTGAATCTGAGTAACCGTATGGACGTGAAAAACGATTTTCGTCTGGTTGAATTCCGAGAGAATAAACTTATCCTTTTCCGGACGATCAGAGGCTGGAAATCCCAGCGCATGCGCAACATCGACGACGGGCACGACTTCACCGCGTATATCGATGATCCCCTCTACAGAGGGGTGGGAGTGAGGCACTTTTGTCATTGGCTGCGGGTTTAAAATCTCTTTCACTTTTATCACATTCATACCGAAGCGGTTTTCACCAATTCCAAACTCTACGATTTCGAGTTCATTGGTACCACTCTCCAGTAAAATTCCCTGGTCCTGTTTCATGAACATCGCCCTTTCTTCTAAACATCCTCCTATAGTATCGGCAGGACTCGTCCAGTGGTGAAGAAAAAAACTCTCTTTTTAAAAGAGAGTTCAAGCAGCCTTCCTTCTTTTACGCTTCGTGAATCTGAGGTACGCCTGTTTTACCGTCAGCCACCCGGCGAGGGTGAGACCGTATCCACTGATAGCGGAAAGGCAGATGAACCAGTAGTATTCCGGCAGGGTGGATGTTGTTCCTGACATGGCATACCTGTCCACCATCTGCAGGAAAACGAGCGCGATCAATACAGAGGCCCCGCCACTTAAAAAGATGAGCCAGTTTCGCAGCATCAGCCACTCGACCACCGGCTTTACCACCCACATCAAAGCCCCCATGAAAGCAAACACCAGAAGAAACTGGATGTATTCCGGCTCCATACCAAATATCTGAAGGATATCTTCATCCAGCCATTGGATCGGTTCTTCCAAAAAGTGAGGATCGAGCCATTCACCCATATTCATCATGTACGTCTCCTTTATCCTTGTTCTCTTCTCCATTATGAACAGGAGCTTTAAGGAATAAACCTAGAGACGGTCCAGCAGGTGAGGCTGCTTGTTCTTCAGCCACTTCAATCCCTCCCGGCGGCTGAGGGGACGGCATTCGTGCGTCGACAAAAAATCGATAACAGCATCCGGATCGGTTTTGCTGTATTCCCTGAGGGCCCATCCGATGGCTTTTTCGATGAAAAATTCCTTCTCCTCTCTTAAACGGAGGATGGTTTCAAATAAAAGGGCTTCATCTGTCTCCCCTTTGTACTTCAGTTGAAAAAGCAGTGCGGCACGACGCAGCCACATAAAGTCCGAATCACGGAATTGTTCTGTATATGGACGCAGCTGTTCCGGGTAGAGCTTAAAATATTCGCCGCACAGATGGGAAGCGATCATATCAACAGTATCCCACCACGGTTTCATCAAAAGGAGCTCTCTGTAAAACTCCAGCGCCTCCGGAGAAACCGCCTTTTTCCCTTTTTCCAAGACAGCCAGGGCTGCATAGTGACATTCTCTCTCAGGCATCTGAAAAAGTTGAAACGCCAATCCGAATCGTTCCTTCTCATGGTAGGTTTTACTGTCGCTCACAAAAGGAGCCAGGATTTTTTTCCTTTCGGGCGTTTGGATTCCATAGAATGGAAAGTGGTTTTTCATATAGTTTTCCATCGGCTGCCGTTGGCGGTCATCCTTATGTTCCGCCAAGGCTTCATTGATTTCAGACGCTATATACTCAGGTCTCATGTCCGGCTCATTTCTAAGTGATCCATCTGAAGAAAATCGGCCAGCTGTCCTCCAAGATCCTCTGCTTCCTGATAGCCCTGCGTATAGAGGTTGTGCAGCCGGTCGCGGTTCCTCTCAATCCGGCTGACCACCAGCGGCTGGCGGGGACGGATGACGAGAGCCCTGCCCTCCTCCTCCAATTTTCTTACGTGTTCCAACTGGGCATTGTAGTTTAAATGGCGGTCTGTCATCGTTTTAGCGAAGTTCGGAAACTTTTTATACCGCCGGTTCAAATACCAGCCCGCTTTGGATTTTTCTTTCGTATACCCGTCATTTCTTGTCAGGACGATCACATGCTTTTGATTACCGTCATCAATCGAACGCTGCAATGGGATCGGATCGGCAATACCGCCGTCCATGAGTTGAAATCCACCGAAGTCAATGCTGGGAGCAATCATCGGAAGCGAGCTGGAAGCCCGGATGACCTTCAGAAGACTTTCCCTGTCATGGAAGGAATCAAAAAAGACCGGTCTGCCGGAATCCATGTCTGTTGTCGCTACGACGAACTTCGTCGTCTGTTTCATAAATGAGTCATAATCGAAAGGGACCAGTTCATTTGGAAGCTTGTCGAAAAGAAAGTCCATGCCAAACAACTGCCGTTTCGTCAGCATTCGCTTATAGGATATGTATTCGGGATGATCCCCGTATTCAACAATGACCCGGTAATTCCTGCCCCGCTGTCTCGCTACATAGGAGCTGCCATTACACGCGCCGGCAGAAGCTCCGACAACATAGGGGAAATGCAGACCCTGATCGAGAAAATAATCCAGGACTCCTGCGGTATATGCTCCCCGCATCCCCCCGCCTTCCAACACTAAACCAACATCGTTCATATGGATCACCTGCCTGAAAATAGTTATGGTTTATGCTTTACATTCTCCCACGTTCCTATGAAAATGTAAAAAGCAGCCCCTTGCAGGCGGCCGCTTTTTTTAGTACAGTCATTAATTTACAACATGGTCAGGACGAAGTTTATTTGTATGTTTTTCATCTATTTGTCTTTCAATTTCTTCAATCGCTTCTTCGTCTTGCAGCAGCTGCTGCTTGTTACGATCAACAAGTTCTTCAAAAGATAAACGGTGAATCGACCTCATTCTACACTTCCTTTCCTTGTCTTAGTTTGAATTATAACAAAATTCAACAAATGATATACTTAAATTGTTTGAACATTTTGTTAACTTTATGTAAAAAGGAGAGCTATAATGGAGCATTTGATCAACCCAACAGTTAAAAACATCGAAATTTCAGGCATCCGCCGCTTTTTTAATATGGTCAGCCATTATGAGGACGTCGTTTCCCTGACCATCGGCCAGCCGGACTTCCCTACCCCTGAAGCTGTCAAGCGGGCGGGTATCCAGGCGATTGAAAGAGACCAGACGAGCTACACACATAACGCCGGTCTCCTTGAGCTCCGCCAGGCGGTCCAGCATCATGCGGCCGCATCCTATGGTCTTTCTTATGACGCCGAACGGGAAATCATTATAACGGTCGGAGCATCCGAAGCGCTGGATCTTTCCCTGCGTACCATCCTCCATCCTGGAGATGAAGTTATCCTCCCCGGCCCTGTATATCCGGGATATGAACCATTGATCCGGCTCGCCGGCGGCATACCGGTATTTGCAGATACGAGTGCTGAGGAATTCAAGCTCACCGGCGGCATTATTCAGTCACATATCACCGAAAAAACTAAAGCGGTCATTCTTCCCTACCCTTCCAACCCGACCGGTGTTTCATTAACAAAAGAAGAGTTGGAGGACATCGCTGAAGTCATCAAGCAAAACGACATCTTCCTCATTGCTGATGAAATTTACAGCGAGCTCGTCTACGAACAGCCGCATACATCCATTGCTTCTATTCCGGATGTCCGCGACAACGTCATCGTCGTGAACGGAGTATCCAAGTCCCACAGCATGACAGGTTGGCGGATCGGCTATCTGCTTGCACCGGAATGGCTGTCCCGTCATCTATTGAAAGTCCATCAATATAACGTGTCCTGCGCCACCTCGATCAGCCAATATGCTGCTCTGGAAGCACTGTCCAATCAGAAGCAGAAAGCGGAGAACATGCGTGATGCCTATAAGGAACGTCGCGATTATGCAGCAGATCGACTCAAACAAATGGGATTATCATTCGCTCAGCCGGACGGTGCCTTTTATTTGTTTATCCAATTCCCCCTGGATGGTAAATCGACCACAGATAAAGCCGTCGAGCTGGTGGAAGAAGCCGGCCTGGCCCTCGTGCCGGGAGATGCTTTTTCCAGCTATGGAGAAGGATATATGCGACTTTCCTACGCTTACAGCATGGAAACACTGAAAAAAGGTCTCGATCGACTTGAGAAATATTTGAAATAACAAAAACACGTGTGACAGCTTGCAGATGCAAAGGCCTCATGTGTAGATGGTCACGTGCGACTTAACGCTGGATGTTTGCATCGTCACTAAGTCTTTGTGAATCAAAGCCTTTATCCATGGTTAATTGCGATCAACGTTTCTCAAAACAAACCTTTATTTACAAGATTACAGAAACAAGCCCCTTATTAGAGAAACGAAGGAAAACCGACGGCCTGGGCCAAATTGTTTTAAGACACATCCATGACGGATGTGTCTTTTTATTAGAAATGCCTGATTTTAAAAACTTTCATTCCTCTAGTACACAAACCTATGCAGCTTCTTCTTTTTATCATAGGCTGTACTATAACGATTCAAGGAGGAAAACGAATGGCGAATTGTTGTTGTCCCGACCGCGGTGGTCAATTTGCTATGGATGAGTTCTGCGGAAACTTCACAATCGATTGTTTAACTGATACGGCAGACCCGGCATTCGACCTTGCAGAAACGGTCTGGACCTCAAGTTTTTCGATTGATGCCGGTACCATCAGTGTCTTTTATGATACCGGGTGTGCGGATCCATTGACTGTTTATGTAGCGAATGGTGGAGTGGTGGTGGAAACCTTTACGATCCCTCTGGCAACACTTGGGAGTAACGGAAACACACGATCAGTGACGGTCCAGACCTTTGATGAAGTCCGGATCATTTGTAATACAGAGGCGGCAGCAGGAAACGCATGCCGTGGAAAATACTGCATCAGCGCGAATTATCGATTATGAATGGCGGGGCAGGATACCTTTTACTCCTGCCTTTTCCGATTTATCCCAAAATTCAATCTTTATAGGAAAGGTAGTGTGCCGGTATGGCCACAATAGATGAAATTGTTGAAGCACTGGTCACTCCCTTGACAAAGTGCTGTTTAGTAAATGCTACAGTGACAGGCCCGTCTGTTCAAAGTGAAATTTTCTCTACGGCGCTCCAGGGTTTTCCGACGAATGGAAATGAATTTGTCGTTTTAAGCAGCGGTTTTGCCAGCCTTACTCCTGGAACAGCCACCACTTTCGTATCTGAAAATACAGGCGGGCCCATCGTGCCCGCCGGAGACCCCTTAGGTTCCCCGGATGGGCAGGTGTCTCTTGATGTTGTCACCGTCAGGCTTCAATTCCTTCTGCCGAAAGACCCCGGCAAGCTGACATTCGACTGGAAATTCGGTACCGAGGAAAATCCACAGTTTGTCGGAGCGTTTGCCGACTATTTCCGGGCGGATGTCTTCACTTCTCTCGGGACAGAAAATATTGCCCTGCTCCCGGATGGAAATCCTGTAACGGTTACGAATGCTGCGCCCTTTTCCAATATGCCGAATGGGAATTCCATGGCACCTCTTCCACCTTTCCCTACACCTAATGATGTTACGTATAACGCTGTGACTACGGACATCTACACAGCGGAGCTTGACCTGTCCTGCTACAGCTGTGAACTGATCACCCTTCAGATCAGAGTGGCTGATGTCATTGACCGGGTGTTTAACTCGGCTGCTTTTTTGGATAATCTGCGAATCACCGGATGCGAAGATCCGGAACCCGTGAAACCGATCTGTCCATGAGCCGTTATGGTTCCCTGCAGGAAGAAGATGGAGGAGCGTTTGTTACGAATGATAAAAAAGAGGGACCAGCATGAATGTTTACAGGTGCCGGCTACTATTCTAAAAGGGGGGATCTTATGGATAAGCATTGTATACAAACAGAAAAAGTGTATGACTGGGTGACCGCACCTCTTCAATTTACGAAGTGTTTAACCATTTCATTTCGTGATGATATCCTTATGGATGAGGTCTGCGGCAACTTCACCTTGACGAATGATTCCCGTCAACTGCTTTGGCAGTCGCTGTTGACTGAACCGATTACAGGAACCATTGTCCTCACCCTTCAGCAGGGAGATTTAAGCGATCTTTTTATTTTTATTAATGGCGAAAAAGTAAATAGTGGTACAGGGAAAACATTCAGCAGGACTGTTCAAGGTCTTCAGAGCCTTGAAGTTGTCCGTACGGGGGATATGGTACTGAGAGGAAAATACTGCCTGGATTTAAATTACATCCTTCCCCAAGGAAAGGAAGAACTGCCTCTCGACTGTGAATGTTACACCTGCTTTTTAACGGATGGGTGCTGCAGGAAATCAGGTCTTGACTCCATTATCTGCAGGGAAATTGGACAGAGAAAAGAAGTCCCGGTTCTTCTGCCGTCTGGTGAAAAAATCATCCTTCATGAAGTTACTTTATGTAAAGAAGGCTGTCTGGGTGTCAAACTCCCTAATGGATGCGTCTGTGTGTGTGCCTTTTCGCAAATTGAAAAACTGCTCCTCTGTGCCCCGCCAGGCACGAGTATCCAATGTGAAGTGACCCATTTTACCTGCAGGGTACAAATGATTACGAAAATCAAACACTGCCTCTGCCTGGAACTGCTGATTGATATCTGCCAGTCGGTCAAAGTGATTCACCCTGCCACCATTGCTGTGACTGCTCAGGAATGTGATCCCCGCCCTTTGATCGATCCTCTTTCCTGTTCCAATCAAACAGAAAAAAACTGATCTGCTCTTTATGTATAGATGACATCATCGCTGAGGGCAGCTACATAAAAAAACTTACAGAACGGTAAGCTCTGTAAGTTTTATGATTGTTGTTGAATCTCGTTGAGTAATGTATCCAGCCGCTGACTGATTTGAACCGATTCCACACTGGAGAATCCCTTTTCATTGGCGACCTCCATCATTCTTTTTCGAAGGTGCTCAATCTCTTCCAGCATCGTCTCTTTATCCATGACCTGCACGTGCGACGACCTCCTGCCAGTCCTATCTTTTTGTCTTTATCTCTTTCAAATACGTAAGCAAAAGGAATGTTTGTTCGCCTGTCCAACCTGCACGAAAAAAATTATCTCAATTTTCATTCCATTTGTAAAGATATATGCTAAAACAATTTACAATTCGACATAGGTTGACGAAGATTCCCCCTTTCCTATGTTACATATCCATTACATTGAAATCGATCTCCCTTTCATTTCTAAACCAATATGGTAAAATAAAAGCGAAATCATTTCTGTTCATCGAGAAAGGAAGATGAGATTGTCTGAACAATCTAAAAATGAATGGCTGGAATGGTTGAAAGCCATTGCCGTCGCCATCACGCTGGCCTTCATTCTAAGAACGTTCTTCTTCGCCACGTCTATCGTAGAGGGTGCCAGTATGGATCCTACTCTTCAAAACGGTGAACGAGTCATGTTCAATAAAATTATCTACTATATAGATGAACCTGAGCGTGGAGATATCGTGATCATTGAACGTCCTGTTAAAAGTTATGTGAAACGAATCATCGGTCAGCCGGGGGATACCATCGAAATCCGGGACCACGAGCTTTATGTTAATGGAGAAAAGCAGACGCAGGAATACTTGAGTGAAGATGCGGCCTCCGCTACGAGAGACTACGGTCCTGTGGATGTTCCAGACGGGAAATACTTTGTCATGGGAGATAACCGCTCCATCAGTAAAGACAGCCGCAACGGTCTCGGCTTTATCGAAGAAGATGAGATCATCGGCCGTACAGAACTGGTCATCTATCCATTCAATCAATGGGGGCTTACCAATTAAAAAGAACATCCAGCCTGTCATGGCTGGATGTTCTTTATTTTTGATCGATCAGCTTTTCCGGCCACTGATGCATCGTTTCAATCAACTGATCCAGCTTTCCTTCGATCCGGTGAAGCAGGTAAAAGGTCACCGCAACCGGAAAACCGACATCCGCCATGATGGATATCCACGTGTCCAAGGGCAGCATCCTCCTTTTGATAAAAAAGCCGCCCGCATCTCCCGGGCGGCTTTCTTCATTTACAACGCAATATCAAATACGTTCCGTTCCACAATACGGGCTTCTTTCTTGGATACAAGACTTCCCCCAGTTGAAGTAAAACAGTCTTGCACGAGGATTTCGTCCATCGCAGCGTTCACCAAAGCCGGATCCACTGGTTCTACTGGATCATCAAGACTGATTGTCACTGTCCTGTTTTCTTCATTTAAAAACTTAAGCTCGAGCTTTTTCATCGTTTGACCTCCTTGTTATTATTCTTCAGTAAGAATCGAGCGGTTGTCTCGGGCGACTTCTTCCATGATGTGCTGTTGAAGCGGTGCAAGCGCAGCTGCGGTTTGGTAAAGCTGTTCATCCGTTGCTTCGGTTTTCATGTTGTTAAATGATTTCGTCTTGTAAACCATGTTTCCCTCTTCATCCTGTCCAACCGCTAATACAAGCTGCAGCCGGGAATCCATGCGTGTGTTGGTTACGGCCATATTTCTCACCTCCTCTCACTTCTATAATCGAAGTGAAAGACAAATAGGTGTCGGCCTATTTTTTCTGCGGCCCAAATTACAATATGGTAAGTCTTCATAGACGGATACACAAGCTGTTTCTACGAAATGACATAGATTATTACTATAGTGTAGAAGTGAAATTTGAGACTGCAAGGAGGAATGAATATGTGTGGTGTCTATTCGGATTCCGGGTCCGCGTGCTGCCCCCAGGCACAGATCGTCCAGGAGGAAATCTGTGGGAATATCAATGAACTGCTGGTCGCTGATACTTTATGGGAGGCTCCAGCCGGCAGCTATGTTTCTGCAACGTTCCAAGTATTTAATTCAGCATCAAGTGCAGGGAACATTGTCACAGCCGGAGATGTCGTTTTGACAGCCCTGCCGGGGAACACGGTTTCCGAAAGTGTTAACAACCCGACATTATTTACGGTAACCACCCTCGCCGGGGTAACCGGCACGTACTGTATTACGTTGTATAAACGTGTTTTAGCTTAATAAAACAAAGGAGAATATAATTATGTGTCAATCACATTCGGCCTGCTGTCCGCAGGCGCAGATTGTTCAGGAAAAAATTTGTGGGAATTTCAATGGAGCACTTGTAGCTGAAGAAGTGTGGAACGCTCCTGCAGGAAGCTACGTCTCCGGAACCTTCCAGATTTTCAACTCCGCTTCCAGTCTCGCTCCTGTAGCAGGGGCAGTCGTAGGTACACCCGCAGGGGTTCTTGCAGCAGCTCCAGGTGTTACTGACTCTGTCAGCGTCAACAGCCCGACTTCATTTACGATTACCTCTGCGCTTGGTGACAGCGGTACCTACTGCATCACGCTATACAAGCGCGTCCTAGCTTAATTCAACTAGATAAACAGCTCATCTGCGTACGCGTGCGTTAACAAGAAAAAAGCCCGGGAACCTGTATGACAGGTTCCCGGGCTTTCTTTTTTTCTACGTATTAACCGTGATCAAAAATCGTGAGGCCGATCAATCCCAGCATAACGACAATACTTACTACATTCATGACCATTTCCATGATCTTCCCACTCCTCTCTCTGCTCCCATTTTAACAAAAAACGCTTTCATCTGCTTCGTTTATTTTTAGACATTCTCTCTTCTTTATACGGGATTCTTTCCCGATAACCTTCCTTTGCCACTCACTGTTCACCATTCGTTCTTATGTTTATGGCTATATTGTGAAATAGTGAGCAATACACCATCCATGCTCATGATTCATTATATAATGGAGTTGTAACAAAGATGCCGGCAATCATGTGAAACAATGAACATAATAAACGAAGGAGTGAGGAACATGTTGAATCATTTCCTGAGAACCAATAAAATAGCGGCTGCTGTGTTAGCGGTCATCCGGGTTTATATCGGTGTGACGTGGCTGAAAGCTGGTATTGGTAAGCTGACCGATGGTTTTGAAGTCCAGGGATTTCTCCAGGGAGCCATCAGTCAGGCGGCAGGCGATCACCCGGCCGTACAAGGATGGTGGGCGGCTTTCCTTGAAGGGTTCGCGCTTCCGAATCATCCATTATTCGCACAGCTCGTCATGTGGGGAGAAATTCTTGCGGGCATCGCTCTTATCCTTGGATTATTTACAACAGCTGCAGCCTTTGGAGGCATCCTGATGAATTTTGCTTTCTTGTTCAGTGGTACAGTCAGCACGAATCCACAGATGGTCATCCTGACGGTCTTTATCCTTGCTGCTGGTATCAACGCCGGGCGGTACGGCCTGGATCACTGGATCGTTCCATTCATGCAGAAACGCCGGCCGCACATCCGAAAAGGGCAGCTGGCTCATACGTAACAGAATAGACAAACACAAAGAGCAGGCCCATGCCTGCTCTTTGTGCATGAAAGGAACCCCTGTATCCGGATTCCATTTGAATACAAAATATTGTTTATTTTCTATATGGATGAGGTATCATGAAAGGAGGTCTCGACCCTGTTATATATTTGATATTCTTCGTAGAAATTGAGGTGCGTTCATGTCCACTTATATTTTCCGCTTTTTTATTTTCTGGTACATATGCGGCGTATTCCTGGTTACCTTTGACTGGCTGCCCCCCTGGCTCGAATGGGCCAACAGTGTATTTTTAATCGCTGCCGGTATTGTCGCCGGGCTGTACTTTATACATATGTATGGGAAAAGAACAGGCATCCTCTACAGCCTGTTCATTATAGCTGCCAGTATTTATATCGAACATTTAGGAGTGGCCTACAACTTCCTGTTCGGAACCTATGACTACACGCAGGACTTTGGGATAAAGATCGCCGACACCCCTGTCACCATTGGGTTTGCCTGGCTCTTGATCATCGGGTGCTCCCACGAAATCGCTCGTGTTATTTCCAGCGGCCTTCCATCCCTCCCCCGCTTCCTTACGTTTCTTTTGACGGGAGCGTTGTGTGCGGTAACGATCGATCTTATTCTCGATCCAGTATCCTATAAAGTAAAAGAATACTGGATCTGGCAGGAACCCGGCTTTTATTATGACATTCCTTTCAGCAACTTTGCCGGCTGGTTTGTCACCGCCGCCTTCTTCCATCTCGTATTCCTGATATGGAATCCGGATAACCTGGTGAATGAGGGAACATGGCCGAAACGAATGGCTTTGGTGTTCGGGCTGATGGTGTTCTTATTTATCTGTATGGCCTTTACCGGGGGGCTGTATTTGGCTATCACGCTTGTCGCTCTCTTAACCGCTTGCTGGTACGCTCTTTATTTTTGGAGGAAAAAACATGTTCAAGCCGTCTCATAAACGTCCGATCATCGAGTGGGGGTTTACCCGTTTCAACCGGATGTTCCTGAACAAACATTTCAACCGGATCCTGTTGGATGCCCCGGAAACCGTTCCAAAAAAGAATACCTTATTTCTTATCAACCACTCAGCATGGTGGGACCCTTTGTTCATCTTTTATCTCAATGACCAGGTCGTCCATTCCGACGGATACGGTATGATGCATGAGGATGGGCTGCAGAAATTCCCCTTTTTCAGGAGCATTGGCGCCTTTTCCATCAACAGCAGCAGCCACAAGCATCTTATAGAATCCCTTTCCTATAGTGCGGATCTGTTATCTAAAGGAAAAACGGTATGGATTTTCCCCCAGGGGGCGGAACAGCCTTTGGAAAAACGTCCGCTTGAGTTTTTTTCCGGCATCAGTTATATCGTGCAAAAAGCTCCACACGTCAACGTGGTGCCTGTTTCCATCTATTATGCCCTGGAGCATGAACGAAAACCGAATGCTTACATAACAATCGGGGACCCCCTTCCACAGGAGGGGTACTCCGATTTGAACCGGAAATCTATGACCCGTTACTTTGAAACAGCCGCCACGAAGCAGCTGGATGAACTCCGGACACGAGTCCTACAGGAAGACCATCAGCTGTTCCGCCCTATTTAAACAGAAAGGAGGCTGCCGTCATTGCTATGGTTTTTTATCTTTGTCCTTCTTTTAGTCGTCATGAACGTATGGACAATGGTTAACAGTTTATTCCTATATCCTTTGCGGGCAGGTAAACACGAAGAGGCGGATCAAAAAGTTTCCCTGCTCGTCCCCCTCCGGAATGAAGTGGATAACGTGGAGGGCTTGATCCACTCGCTATCATCACTCACCTATCCAAATCTTGAGATGCTTCTTCTTGATGACCATTCCGAGGATGGTACCTATGAAAAACTACTCTCTCTCACAGCGGAGGATGCCCGGTTTACGATTCTGCAGGGGAAAGAGCTGCCGGATGGATGGAACGGGAAAGTTCATGCCTGCCACCAGCTTTCAGAAAAAGCAGGGGGCGACTACCTGTTTTTCCTGGATGCAGATGCCCGTGTCGCCCCATCCGTGATCCAGCAAACATTGGGAACAATGAACAAAAGAAAAGCTTCTATGCTCAGCGGATTTCCCTATTACCCGAATCATCATTTTCTCAGCCATATGCTTGTGCCGCTTCAGCATATGGTCGTGCTGCTTCACCTTCCACTTTTTATGGCCAACCGTACGACAAAGCCGATGTTTACAGCAGCCTGCGGCATTTTTATTATGATTGAACGGTCGGCTTATCAGGCGGTCGGAGGTCATGAATCGGTAAAGGATTCGCTTGTAGAAGATGTTCATCTCGCTCGTGAAGTGAAAAAGAACGGTTACCGCATGATCCTTGCCAATATTACATCATCTGCTCTGTCGTATATGTACGAGTCGAACAAAGAAACGTGGGCAGGATTTAAGAAGAATCTATACACCGGCATCGGACGTTCCACATGGATGGTCGTTTTCCTAACCGTGTTGTATGCCATCCTTTTTATACTCCCAGGGGGCCTCGCCGTTTTCGGTGTCTTCACGGGAGCCTTTTACCTGCTGCTTCCCTATGTATTGCTGATTACGTTCAAAATGTATGTGGATGCACGGACAGGACACCCCTTGTGGCTGTCGTTTCTCATGCCAGTAGCAGGAGTGCTGCTGATTGCGATGATGTGGGCATCCATGCTTGTACATAAACGAGGACGTACTTATCAATGGAAAGGCAGGTCGTATCAATGAAAGCAGTCATTATCGGGGGTGGACTCGGCGGTCTTTCCGCTGCGGTCCACCTGGCCAGTGAAGGCGTAGATGTGAAATTGTTTGAAAAGAACAGCCATTTTGGAGGCAAAATGATGGCCGTAGACGAAGAAGGCTATCACTTCGACTTTGGCCCCAATACTATGACAATGCCGGATGTATTCACAAGAGTGCTGTCGAAAGCTGGACTCTCCCCCCATCTTCTCGACTTTGAAAAGATTGACACTCATACGAGAAATGTCTTTCCGAATGGCACGACCTTTGATTTTTCCACCGATCAGGATGTTATGAAAAAACAGCTGAAGCAGCTTGATCCTGAAGGGTACCAGGCTTATGAACCGTTTCTGAAGGAGATCGAGCGGCTCTACCATATGTCCCGGAAGCATTTTCTGCACAGAACATTCAACGGATGGAAGGATTATCTGTCTCCCGCCCTTATGAAGAGCATGATGAAGGTACGCCCGCTCCAATCGATGGATCATTTTTTCAGACAGTACTTTACCAATCCTGATATCATTCAGGCCTTGAACCGGTACTCGACGTATATCGGATCCAATCCTTATCAAGCTCCGGCCACATTCAGTATGATTGCCCACCTTGAATGGAATGAGGGGGTGTATTATGTGAAAGGCGGCAATACGAAAATTGCGGAAGCCTTCGTTCAAGCAGCAGAAGCTGCCGGCGTCCATCTCTACAGCGGCACCACCGTATCAAAAATCCATACGTATCAAGGAAGTGCCGTAGGCGTCGAAACAGGGGATGGCGATTTCTTTGAAGCCGATCATGTCATCGTAAACGGCGATCTGCTCCAGGCAGTCCCGGACCTCATCGATCAGAAGGAAAGGAAAAAAATGAGTGACGGAAAGCTCGCTTCCTACGATCCTTCCATTTCCGCTTTTGTGATCATGGCAGGACTGGATACCTATCTTCCCCAGCTGCACCACCATCATCTGCTCTTTTCGGGTGATTACAAAAAAGAGTTCCGGCAGCTGTCCCGTGGAAGGTATGCCGACGATCCGACGATTTATATCTGTACGTCAGCAAAATCAGATCCTGATGTTTCTCCTAAAGGGGATAATTGTTTTATTCTCGTCAATGCTCCAGCCGTTGGCGGGCATCCGCAGAATAAGGACCATTACAAAGCGCTGATCTATGAAAAGCTGAAAAAGGCCGGCATCCCCATCAGTGATCATCTTGTATATGAAAAGGTCATCGGACCGGAGGAAATTGAAGTGACATTCGGAGCCTATCGTGGTTCGCTTTACGGCCCTTCCTCCAACAGCAGGAGTCAGGCCTTTATGAGGCCGTTCAACAAATCCCAGGACTTGAAAGGCTTATGGTTCTGTGGCGGCAGCACCCATCCTGGTGGTGGTTCCCCGATGGTCGTTCTCAGTGGAGAAAACGTAGCTAATCAAATCATCGGAAAAATTGTCCATATCGAATGAATGCCACACCTGCAAATAGAGGCTGCCGGAAATGGTAGCCTCTTTTATTATGTAAGTTTATGCTTGTTTTCTTTTTGGAAGACAAGACAGGAAATAGGATACGGTGGCCACCACGACCAGGATCAACAGATGGGATGGACCACTCCCAGCTCCGCCTGTCCCAGGGTCATATTGGATCGTCAAAATTATACCAGTGAGATATTGATAGAGAAAATAGAGAACGATAAAACTACTTATAAAAATCAAATACTTTTTCATCAGGCTGCCTCCTTCTTCTGTCTATACGAAACAAGCAGCCAATCGTTTCAAAAAAAAAAATAGGAAATGCATCAGGAAAGGGAGATTGATCGGCTATGTAAATCCTTCCCTGACGGATCGTCTTCGTTATACAAATGACAGGCTGCATAGTGTCCACTTTCAACCTCCTGCCATTTTGGAACTTCCTCTGCGCAACGGTCCATCGCTGCGGGGCACCTTGTCCGGAACACACACCCGCTTGGAGGATCGATCGGACTGGGAATTTCCCCTTCAATAATCATTTGTTCGCGCTCATCTTCCAAATCCGGGTCAGGAATTGGAATCGCAGACAACAGCGCTTTTGTATAAGGATGGAGGGGTTTTTTATAAAGCTGATCACTGGTTGTCAGCTCGACGAGGTGACCTAAATACATCACCCCGATGCGGTCCGATATATGCTGCACCATAGACAAGTCGTGGGCAATAAACAAATACGTGAGCCCCTTCTCCTCCTGCAGCCTCTCCAACAGGTTGACCACCTGAGCCTGGACAGAAACGTCGAGCGCAGAAATAGGTTCGTCTGCAATAATGACGGATGGATCAAGAGCAAGAGCGCGGGCAATCCCGATCCGCTGCCGCTGTCCGCCGCTGAACTCGTGTGGATATCGATTGGCATGATCACGGTTCAACCCGACTTCTTCAAGCAGTTCATACACCCGTTCCATCCGCTCCCGCTTTGTTCGGAAGAGCTTGTGAATTTCCATGGGTTCCGCAATGATTTCCGCGACCGTGGATCTTGGGTTTAAAGAAGCATAAGGATCCTGAAAGATCATCTGCATCTCTCTTTTCAAGTGGAACTGCTCTTGTTCACTACGATCATGAACACTTTTCCCTTTATATAGAACCTCTCCATCTGTGGCGGAATACAGGTTCATCATCGTCCGGCCTGTGGTCGATTTGCCGCACCCGGACTCCCCGACAAGGCCGAACGTCTCCCCTTCATATACATCAAAGCTGATGCCGTCCACAGCTTTCAACGATTTGTTTCTGCCGATGTCAAAGTGCTTTTTCAATTGTTTGACTTCCAATACTTTTTCCATCGTCATCCTGCCTCCTCCGCTTCTTCCCAGTATCTTCGTACCGCACACAGTTCTTTTTCATAAATCGTGTCGTTCAGCTCAATGATTTCAATGCTCTTCCCTATGTTCGGAGAGTGAAGCATTTTTCCGTCTCCATAATAGAACCCGACATGGTGAACACGCCCCTGACCTTGATCATAGGCAAAAAACAACAGATCGCCAGGCTGCTTTTGATCGATCGGTACTTCCACTCCTTTGGTCACTTGATCAGTGGCATCACGCGGAATGATGTAGCCATGAGCTTTGTGCAGCGCATAAGCGAAACCTGAGCAGTCAAACCCATATGCACTCATCCCTCCCCAGAAATAAGGCAGATCAAGGAAGGTTTCTGCTGATTCTATAATGGCTGCTCCACTGCCTTTCGGGACCGCTTCACCAGAAGGGTAAACCGATACAGCCTCTGCAGATACATAGCCTTCTCCATGAGGGGTACGGACCTTGATCAGCACGCCCTCCTCTTGAATGACCGGAAGAGAGGTCAGATAACTGAGCTCCAGGAACGGCTGGCGTTTTTCATCCAGAAGCATCGTCTGTTTATCATGGACAACGAGCATGCCATTTCCCTGCCATTTGGAATCCGCCAGAGCACTGAGCTGCCTTTCAGGTATGTAGCCGGGATACCCCCGGGCATCTTTTTTCGAAGCCTGATGCGGAATAATAATCCGTGCCCACCCGTCCTTCATGTCATCGACGATCACTTCTTCGCCGTATAAAAGCTGGGATTGAACGAGATTGTCATCGCAGAGTGCAAGTTTCTGTTTATGATCGAGCTGGTTCAGCCATTCGGACATCGAACTGACCGCTGACAGGCCTGCTTCATCACAGTCTCTCGGGGAGTCTGGTGCCGTCCAGACCGTGGCTACTGGAACGGCCACCACCCAGACTGTTTCGATTGCTGGTTTCTTTGTCATGGTCTTCCTCCTTTTATGAAATCCCGGTATTCTTTAAAGAGAGCCTGGAAACGCCGAGACCCGGCGTTTTTGGTAGAGTCATAACCGCCTGATTGTAATGCACGCCTCCTTCAACAGGGTCTGCGGTAAGCATGAGAGGAGCATCGAAATCTACTTTCGTTACGTTCTTCTGACTGGCAGCAAAATGGGCCGCTGCGGTAATGCCGAGTTTCGTTTCAATCATACTCCCCACCATGCACGGGACGCCGAAACTTTCAGCAGCCGCATTGATTTTCAAGGCCTGGTGAATCCCTCCGCTTTTCATCAATTTAATATTAATCATATCTGCGCTTCCTGTTTTCAAAATACGTATCGCATCTTCTGAAGAAAACACACTCTCATCAGCCATAATTACCGTACTTACTGCATCGGTCACCATCTTAAGTCCATCAATGTCTCCCGCTTTGACCGGCTGCTCCACCAGTTCGATCGGAAGCTTCCTGTTTTCCATCTCACGGATCGCGTAGACAGCTTCTTTTGCTGTCCACGCTTGATTAGCGTCAAGTCGTATGGCAGCTTTTTTTCCTATTCTTTGATGAATGGCTTGTATGCGTTCAATGTCATGGTGGATACTGTCTTTACCAACTTTCACTTTCAAGACGCGGAATCCTCGCTGGATATAGGCGTCAGCGTCCTCCGCCATTTCCTCTGGTGTATGGACACTGACGGTATAATCCGTTTCCAATTGGTCCGTCCACCCTCCAAGAAATTGATAAAGAGGGAGTCCGGCAGCTTGAGAAAGCCCATCATACAATGCCATATCGACGGCTGCTTTGGCACTGGTGTTTCCTACACAGCTCCTATGGAGAGACTCAAATACAGCTTCTCTCTGCAATATGTCGGAGCCAATTAACACCGGTGTCAAAATCTCCTTGATCGTGTGCTCAATACCTCCGAGCGATTCCCCTGTGATGACATGTGTGGGCGGGGCTTCCCCGCAGCCTGTCAGACCATTATCAAATTCAATTTTCACATAGATCGATTCGGCGACGGTCACCGTACGAAGAGCGGTTATAAATGGTTTGTGTAGTGGAACGGCCACCCTCATTGTTTCTACGGACTGGATTTTCATCGCTTTCCCCCCCTTTCGTTATTGAACACCTGCGGCAATCCTCAAATATTCCGCGTTGCTGCACAGCTCCGCCTCCACCCCGAGAGGCACAGCATAGTGAGGCAGACAATGACCGATTCTAAATCCTGACAGGACCGGTTTTTGAAGATCAGCAAAATAATGACGGAATACTTCCTGAACTTCGATCGTTTCTTTTTTCTTTTTAGGATCGGTCTCACTGAAATCACCAACGACGATACCGGAAGCGTCGTCGAGTTTACCTGCAAGCTTTAATTGACTTAAGAAAGAATCAATCCGGTAAGGTTCCTCACCGACATCCTCGATCAACAGAAGCCGGTTCTTCGTATCGATTTCATAAGGGGAACCGATGGAGTTGACAAGAAGGGAAAGGTTTCCCCCCACAAGTCTGCCCGAAGCCGTCCCCTTACAGATTACTTGTAACGGTGATGTCTTATTGGTGTACGTAAATGTCTCCGGATGAAACAGCTGGGTAAACCGCTGTTTTGAACGATCATCAAAGCCGGGCTTCCCGACATCCGAGCTCAACATCGGTCCGTGAAATGTGACAAGACCTGCCTGACGCTGGATGGCGGTATGTAAAAAAGTAATATCGCTGTAGCCCCAGAATACTTTGGGGTTTCTGCGGATCATGCTGTAATCGATGGAAGCAGCCAGACGACTGGTCCCATACCCCCCTCCGGCACAGAAAATCCCTTTAATGGCTGGATCTCTGAACATCTGATGCAGGTCGTTCAGTCGTTCACGGTCTGTGCCAGCCAAGTAGCCGTATGTCCGCTTAACGTTTGGTCCGATCATAACGTTCAATCCCAGCGAATGCAGGAACGGCAGCGCATTTGTTAAATTCGTTAGATCCGGAGGGCTGGCTGGAGCAATCACTCCAACCGTATCTCCTTTTTGTAATCGGTTTGGTTTCTGCATAGACTCCTCCATAGAGAAGAGGCAAGCCCGGCTCAGCCGGGTGCCCCTTTGGTTGTTACTCCTTATCTGCCCATTTCAATTCCAGATAGCCGACAGGATGACGGATGACATCGGATATGCCTTCTTTTTCGAGCAGAACGAAGTTGTAGAAATGGATCGGGAAGATCGGCATCTCTTCAAATAAAATCTTCTCTGCTTCATACATATGCTCCCACCGCTTCGTTTCATCGGTTTCATTTTTCGCCTGTTCAATGAATTGATCATACTCGTCATTGGACCAGCCCGTCCGGTTCATGGATGAATCGGTGACGAAACTTTCCAGGAAGTTGATCGGATCGGCATAGTCGGCGATGAAGGAGCTGCGTGACAACTGGTGCTTCAAATCTTTTTGATTCTGGAGGAATACGTTCCACTCTGCATTTTCCAGGGTGACGTCAACATCCAGGTTTTCCTTGAACATCTGCTGGATCGTTTCCGCAACCTTTTTATGTGACTCACTTGTATTATAGGAAAGAGTGATTGGAGGCAGTTCTTCATAGCCTTCTTCCTTCATCCCTTCCTCCAGCAGCTTTTGCGCCTCTTCAGCGTTGAACTCTACAAGGTTTCCATTCTGTTCACGGAAATCTTCCCCGGAAGGGCCTTCGAATCCATAGGAAACGAATCCGTAAGCAGGTTCTTCTTTGTTTTTCGTTACATAATCAACGATGTCCTGCTGATTGACAGCCATCGCAAGCGCCTGTCTGATTTTCTTGTTCTGGAACGGCTCTTCGTTTACATTAAAACGATAAAAATAGGTGCCCGCCTGGTCTTGAACTTTCAGCTGTTCATGTTCCATCAGCTCTTCGGACATATCAGCCGGGATGTTCGTCGTGTCCAGTTCCCCACTTTCATACATCTGGTATTCTGTGTTGGTATCATTGACCATGGCCCAGTGAACTTCATCCAGCTTGACTGTATCCTTGTCCCAATAGTTTTCATTTTTCTTAAACGTCATTTCACTGTCATGCTTCCACTCGTCCAACGTAAACGGTCCGTTTCCTACAAAGCTGTCCGCTTCCGCATACCATTCGGCATTTTCTTCCGCCACACTTTCATTAATCGGGAAGAACGCCGGGTTGGAGATAATATTCAGGAAGTAACCGGTTGGTGAGGAGAGGGTCACTTTCAGCTCCTTCTCGCTTACGGCCTCGACCATCACATCTTCTTTTGATCCATCCCCATTGTTAAACGCTTCTCCACCTTCAATGAAATAGCCGAGAAACGCAGCCGGAGAGGCCGTTTCAGGATCCAAAAGACGTTTCCAGGCAAATTCAAAATCTCCTGCTGTTAAGTCGTCACCATTGGACCATTTGGCATCCTCACGAATCATAAACGTGTAAACCTTACCATCTTCAGAAACTTCCCACTCCTCTGCCGCTGCAGGCTCAGGCTGATGATCCTTCCCGAGCCGGGTCATTCCTTCCATCAGGTTGTTCAAAGCGTTCCAGGAAACGGAATCAAATCCCATCGGAGGGTCAAAGGACGTCGGCTCTTCCCCATTATTGAGCAGTAATGTTTTAGTGTCTCCTGATTCTGCCTGCTCCCCTTCCGCATTGTCCTCTTCACTAGAACTGTTGGCTGTACAGGCCGCCAGCACAGCAATAATTGCAATCCCCCATAAAACATGCAGCCACTTTTTCATCGTACTACCCCTCTCTTTGATCATGATTGAATGGTTGCTGAGTATTTCTCCGCCCGCTCATCTTGAAGCCAGCAGTCCACCTCATGGGTTTCGCTGCGGACCGTTGGATATGGATAAATCCTGCTGCACACTTCCATAGCAGCCGGACACCGGGCGGTAAATGGACAGCCTTCCGGTGGTGAAAACAAATCCGGAGGCGTACCGTCAATCGGAATCAGCTTTTCTCCTTTTTGGTCCAGACGGGGAACAGAATGCAGAAGCCCTTTTGTATAGGGATGCTGCGGCTCATAAAAGATCTCCCGCCTTGTACCTGTTTCGACGACTTTCCCTGCGTACATGACCGCGATCCGGTCCGCCACTTTCGCAACCACACCCAAATCGTGTGTGATCAGGATGATCGAGACTCCGGTTTCCTTTTGAATTTTGTTAAACAGCTGGAGAATCTGCGCCTGAATCGTTACGTCAAGGGCAGTCGTCGGTTCATCGGCTATCAAGAGCTCCGGTTCACAGATAAGAGCCATAGCAATGACAATCCGCTGCCGCATTCCGCCGGAAAACTGGTACGGATACTGCTTCATCCGTTCATCAGGATTCGGAATGCCGACGAGGTTCAACATGTCCACAGCCTGGCCTTCCGCTTCTTTTTTCGTCACACGCCGGTGCTGTCTGAGCCCTTCTGTAAGCTGATCACCGACAGTCAACGTCGGGTTCAAGGCTGTCATCGGATCCTGGAAGATCATCGATATGTCGACACCACGGATCCCTCTCATTTTCTTGTCGGACAGTTTCGTCATGTCCTTTCCCTTAAAGAGAATGCTTCCCTCTTTGATCTGTCCCGGAGGGGTCGGGATTAAGCGCATAATGCTTGAGGCTGTCACACTTTTTCCACAGCCGGATTCTCCGACAATTGCAAGCGTCTCTCCTTCGTACAAGTCGAGATTGACTCCGCGCACCGCCTGCACTTCTCCTCCGAACGTCTTAAAGGAGATATGCAGGTCATGAATTTCAAGAATCTTGTTCAACATCCTCACCTCCTTAAGCGTGGGTCGAGCGCATCCTGCAGCCCGTCCCCGAGCACATTAAATGCAAACATCGTTGCTGAAATAAAGAAGGCCGGGAAAAACAGCCGCCACCAGTCCCCCGACAAAATGACGCCGAGGGCATCGTTCGCCATGACTCCCCAGCTGGCATAGGGAGACTGGATGCCGAGACCGAGAAAACTTAAAAAGGCTTCGGCGAAAATCGCCGTCGGAACGGTCAGCGTCATTTGTACAATGATGGGCCCCATCGTATTAGGCAGCAGATTCTTCTGGATGATCCGTTTCGTTTTGGCACCAAAGGACTGCGAAGCCATCACAAATTCGTTGTGCTTCAACTGCAGCACCTGCCCACGGACAATCCTTGCCATCCCCACCCATCCGGTTACTGTAAGAGCAATAATGATGGTCAAAAGGCTCGGCCCCATAACGACTAACAGAAGAATGACAACGAGCAGGTAAGGAAGGCCGTACAATATTTCAATGATCCGCATCATCACATTGTCCGTACGGCCGCCTTTATAACCGGAGATCCCTCCATAAACGACTCCGATAAAGAAATCAATCAGGGCGGCCATCAAACCGACAAACAAAGAAATTCTCGCTCCATACCACGTTCTTGTAAACACATCACGGCCGAGTTCATCCGTCCCGAACCAGTGACTGAGAGACGGGGGCTGGTTTTGATCAGCCAGGGAAGCTTCGGACACGGTATACGGGGAAATCCATGGGCCGATCACCGCCATGACGGCAAGCAGAATGAGGAAAACAAACCCTGCCATGGCTAATTTGTTCTGGCGGAGCCTGCGCCAGGCATCTTCCCAGTATGAAAGGGAAGGACGGACCACAGACTCAGCCTCATCGATGTTTTTCTCTTTTGGCCGGAACCACTCATCCGGAATCGATGAATGGGAATCATCCCGTTGCTTTTCTTTTAAAGCAGACATATCAGCTGCTCCCCCCTTCCTTATGAAGTTTGATGCGCGGGTCTAAAAAGCCATAGGCAATATCAACAAGGAACAGCATGAATACGAGAAAAGCGCTGTAAAATACGGTCGTTCCCATAATGACTGGATAGTCCCTCTGGTTGATCCCTTCTACGAAATATTTGCCCATACCTGGAATAGCGAAGATTTTTTCGATAACAAAAGTGCCTGTTAAAATTCCTGCAAGGAGGGTCCCCATAATGGTCACGACCGGCATCAAGGCATTTTTCAATGCATGTTTCACAACGACCTTATAGGGAGAAAGCCCTTTGGCACGGGCTGTTTTTATGTAGTCCTGGGTCAAGGTTTCCAACATGCTCGATCGTGTCAGCCTGGCGATAATCGCCATCGGCCCTGTTGCAAGGGCGAGTACAGGGAGAACCATATGAGCAGGAGAACTCCAGGTCGCTGCCGGAAGCCATTCCAGCTGTACAGCCAGCTGTTGGATCAGCATGGTAGCCAGGACAAAGTTTGGAATGGAAATGCCGAGAACGGCGATAGTCATGGCCATGTAATCAATCAGATGGTTATGTTTTAAAGCCGCAAACACTCCGAGAGCCACCCCGGATACCAGCGCGATCAGAACCGTCCAGATTCCGAGTTCAGCTGAGATAGGAAAACCACGGCCAAGCAGAGAATTCACCGTTTCGGTCGGCTGCTTGATCGAAGGACCAAAATCAAGAGTGATGATGGATTTTAAATAAAGCACATACTGGACAGCGAGCGGTTCATTCAAGTGGTAATGCTCCTCCAGATTCTGCTGAACCGCTGCATTAGTGGTCCTTTCTTCGTTAAACGGTGATCCTGGAATCAAGTTCATCAGGAAGAATGTTAACGTAGCGATAATAAAAACGGTAACAACCATGTAAACCAAACGTTTCACTATGTATGTAACCAATCGTTTTTCCTCCCCTCAGCTTGATGTCGCCTGCATCGCAAGTTCTGTCATGACGAGCATCGCCTGGTAGGCTTCCAGTAGATCGACGGACTTAAAATGAACCGTTGTTGAACCTGGTTCAAGTGTGGTTCCCGGCATCAAATGGGCCCATTCTGCCTGTCCATAGTTCATGAATTCAATTTTCAGCTCAGGGTGTGCTGCTGTCGTGAGCGGCTTTATTTCCCCCCGTCTATTTATGGCAAGTGCGGTTCGCTCCCGGAGAAGCTCACCG
Source organism: Halobacillus sp. AWH4_228 (assembly GCF_056158365.1). Classification (NCBI taxonomy): domain Bacteria; kingdom Bacillati; phylum Bacillota; class Bacilli; order Caryophanales; family Bacillaceae; genus Halobacillus; species Halobacillus sp. AWH4_228. Next base: position 2,442,101 of record NZ_JBSWTE010000001.1, read on the forward strand.
GCTTTTTTCGGTGTGAGGCTTTTCACGGCTGTACGGGAGATGGTCTCTTTCACAGGTGCCGTCACGATGTTCGGCACCAGGTCTTCGGCTTCAGCTGCTGCACAATCATCACCAGCCACCATCAGGACAGGCACGCCGTAGTAGCCGGCCATCAAAGCATTGAACCCCAGTTCTCCAACGGGTTTGTCGTTAATGAAAAAGTGACGCACTCCAAACGTCATGGAATGGGAAAGCACCCCTTTTTGGGCCGCTCTTGCGTGATAGCCGATAAACACCGCGCCGTCAAAGCCCGCATCAAGTCCCTGAACCATCGAATAAGGTTTCGCACTTCCGGTAATAAGCGACACATCCGGATGGATTTCATCAATAAGCAGGTTATTCATTTTAGAATGACTGTCGTTGACGAGAATCTCAGTGGCCCCATTTCGAAATGCTTCTTCAATCACATGATTCGTTTCCTGTGTCATGATTTTTCTAGCGCGTTCATAATTGTGTTTGGACGAATCGACAAAGGTGTGATCGGGAACCCCAGTAATTCCCTCCATGTCGACAGAAAGATACAGCTTCATACAGTTCTTTCCTCCCTAGTCATTATGTGTTAATATTTCTAATTTTCTCATAACTTTACCAATAAAAAGGAATAATTTCAAGAAGGAAAACGAACTATGAAATATTATTTCAAACCGCAGAATCCCTCGATTCCTCGGCAAAACAGCCGGTGTTCGACAAAAAGGGATGCAAAAAACCGCTGGATTTTCCAGCGGTTTTCAACTAAAAAGCTCTATTCCTTCCCGATTCAACACGTTCCCTTTCACCGATGGTTGATGGGGGCTGTTTTTGAAAACGTCATGACAGGGCACCATGATTCCCGAGCCTGTCTTCTCAGCCATCTGCTTATTTGAAACGCTGTATACCACCCGGCGGACGCTGGAAAACACGATAGCACCGGCGCACATGACGCACGGCTCACAGCTTGTGTACAACGTATAGTCACTCAAGTCTGTCCCCCCTGTTTCCCGGCAGAAACGCCTGATTAAGGCAAGCTCTGCATGATGGGTGGGATCGCTGTTTGTATGCACCTGGTTTCCTTCCTCCATGATTACAGCACCCTCTTTCACGAGAAGGGCACCAAACGGCGCATTTCCTTGTTTTTTAGAACGGCGGGCTATGATAAGCGCCCGCTGAATCATCTCTTCATCCTTCGTCATTATCCAATCCCTCCTGTCTAGTCCTTTTGTTCCTTGTTGTGTTCCCTTTTATTCCCTTCACCACCCATAAAAAAAAGAGACGGATGCTATTCGTCTCTTTTCTAAAGTAATCGGATGTGTGTAATTTTTGTTTCAGGAAACTTTCTCAAATGGCTTTCCCGGGCTTGTTCCCGGTGAGCAGCAAACACGGGAACACGTTTGACTACACCAGATTTTGCCTGATAGTAGATCAAATACTTCTCCTGCATCAGGACGCTCCTTTCTATAAACAACAGATCGTAGTTACAAGTATCTGCTATATTATAGAAAACTATACCTGTGGACGCCCCGGCGCATGAATCATCCGCTTTCCCTTTTTGTCCAATCGACTGCGGAACGAATCCCGCCTGACACCCCCGCTCCGGCAAGAAAGATCATCCCATAGGAGGCCAGCAGGAGCGGTCCCGGAATACCCGAAGAAACAACGGCTCCGCAAGCGGAGCCGATTCCGATAGCAGAGATCCATAAAACTAGAACATTCTTCAATATCTTATTCAAGCACAGTCCTGACACGAATAAGCCTCCTGCTATCCATAACACAAGCGTCATATAGCTTCCTCCTTTTTCTATGCCGCCACGGTCTTGTCCTATAAAGAAAGCAGCGGTCATTCCTCCGCCCGCTGCTAATCGTGATAGCCTTCTGCTGTTTTACCAGATCCTGGTTTATTCCACAGCTCATGAAAGGCCCAGTATGGACGTCCATCTTCATAGTAAAAAAGCACAGAGTTTGACTCTGTCACCAGCCCTTTTCCTTCGTACCGCCAGTCCATCAGCCATGCTGTTTTCAGCCTTCGGATAGCTTCTGTGTCGGCAAGACGGGTGTGTACGGCAACAATTCTTAAAGGCGGTGCAACTGCCACCCCTTTAATTTCCTTGACCGGTTCCCACAACTGTTCCATCAGACGTACTTTTTCCAACCACCGCAGACCTCGGCTTTTCTTTTCATGCCCATCCTGTTTTTTCTGCATCCATAAACCGATTCCCCAGCAAATGAGAAGCAGGGCACTGACTATCGATAATATTCTCACTCGTATTCCCCTCTATCAGCTTATGCGGGCAGAACAGGATCCTTTCCTACATAAAAAAAGAAGCAGCATCACTGCATTTCTGCAATGATCTGCTTCTTCTGCTTGTCCGAAACGTAATTCCGGCGGCCGAACACTTGGTAATCATTTTTTCGAACGGTGGGAAGGATCGCACGATACATCTTCGCCGCTCCCCCCACAGGAGCTCTGGAATACACCGGATAATCGGGAATGGTTTTCAAAGCCCTCTCGTAATAGGTTTCTGCGTCATGAGCCAGGTCCTCCCACATTTGTATGAAGGCGGTATTTACTTTTCCATTCTGCAGATCCCGAGAGGTATAACCATAGGATTCCATGACTTGTGTCGGTAAGTATACACGGTCAATTTCCACATCTTCTCCAATATCCCGCAGGATGTTGGTCAACTGCATCGCATAACCGAGTTCAACAGCCCCCTGCCTTAAAGAAGCCGTCCGCCCGGGAGCAATGACAGGCAGCAGCATCAGACCAACGGTACTCGCTACATGATAGCAGTAGTCAAGAAGATCTTCCTTCGTCTCAATCAAAGTCGGATACAGGTCCATCCGCTGCCCCTTGATCATATCGTAATATGGGTCCGGATCTATAGAAAAACGTCGGAAAACGTCGTCCAGAGCGAGCCAGCACGGATCATTCAGTTCAAGCTTTCCCTCAAGGAATTGGTCAAATTCAAAGGCGAACGCCTCCAGCTCTGCTTTCGGGTTCGTCCCTTCATCAACAATATCATCCACACGCCGGCAGAAAGCATAAATGGCCCAGACAGCCCTTTTCTGCTGCCTGGGCAGCATAGCGAATGCTTTGGAAAATGTCTTGGAATGTTCTTCAATAATCCTTCGACAATGATGGTATGCTTGATTCAAATCCGTCATCATTAAACACCTCGCTTGTAATTATGCCTTTTTTTAGACCCATATTGCAAATAATCTGCCAACAATTTTGCTCCCTGCATAACAATAGGGACGCCCCCGCCGGGGTGAACAGACGCTCCGACAGCATATACATTCCTGACCGGATAAGGCTGAAGCTGTGGTCGGAAGACACCGGATTGGAACAGGGTGGGGGCAATCCCGAAGCTGCCGCCTTCAAACAAACCGTCTCTTGCCGCTTCCTCCGGAGAACGGACATGCATCCATTCGATATGGTTTCGGAGTTCAGGGAAACCGCGGGCTTCCATTTCATCCAGGACGTGTTCGATCAATGCTTCTTTTCCGTTCCAGTCCACGTCCTTTCCAGCTGGTACTGGAATCAGCGTATACAATACCCCTTTTCCTTCCGGAGCCAGGGAGCCGTCGATAATGGATGGGTGGAACGTGTAAAAGGATGGTTCATCAGGAAGCACTTTATCCATAAATACCTGTTTCATATGATGGTCGAAATCAGACGTCATGAAAAACTGGTGCATCGTGTTGTTTTCATAAATACGGTCAAGACCCATATAGAGGAGGAGACATCCGGAGGAAGCCGTATATTTTCGATTCAGACGCTTCTTCTCGGGCATCAGTTTATCCATTAATGGAAAGTCACCATTCAGGATATATTCATCAAAAGAACGTGTTTCTCCATCGACGGTAATGGAAGAAGCTTCTCCCCCCTCCACCTCCACATGGCTCACTTCCGCATTCGTGTGTATCGAAACGCCGCGGCGTTCCAATTCCTTTTGTATGATCTCCACAAGGTGGGCGTACCCTCCTTTGACATACCAGATCCCGTGTTCGTGCTCACTGTAGGAAACGAGCGAATACATCGCCGGAGACTGCTCGGGGTGACCGCCGATGTACAGCGTCTGGAGTGTGTACGCTTCTACAAGACGTTCATCATCGAAGTACGTCCGCATCATCTTCTTCACATTTTGATAAGCTTTCAGTTTCATCAGCGTTTTGATGTTCTTCCCCGAAAAGAACGTCCGTTTTTCGACAAAAGACTTTTCAAGAAACTGTGCTTTCCCCTGCAGGAACCTCGTTTTCATGTCCTGAAGGAACCGGTCGAAATGCTGTTCGTTCCCTGGAAATTTCGCTTCCAGTTCTTCCTTCTGAAGAGCTGGATTTCTATGTTTCGTATAGATGGACCCATCCTTAAAATGAATATGATATAACGGATCACACGGTTCCATAGGGATTTCCTCTCTCGGAATTCCCGCCTCCTCCATAATGGTGAGCAGCATTTCGGGCAGAAGGACGATGGTCGGGCCCTGGTCAATCTTGAAACTGCCGTGACGCTCATAAGTTAAACGCCCGCCTAGAAAATCGTTCTTCTCAAAAATCGACACGTGTCGTCCTTCCTGTTTGGACAAGTACAAAGCGGTCACAAGTCCGCCTATTCCTCCTCCGACAATGGCTGTACGTCTCATACCGGCTCCACCTCTTTCTCGGTAATCCATCCGGTGGTGATTCGTGCCGATTCCAAAATCGTAGGAAGACCGCTTCCCGGGTGCGTTCCTCCTCCCACAAGCCAGCAGTGATCCAGCTCCTGGAATCGGTTGTGAGGGCGGAAGTACATCATCTGCGACAGTTGGTGACCAAGACTGAACGTAGCTCCCTGATGAACAAAATGGTCCGTTTCCCATTGTTTCGGTGTCAGAACTTTCTCGACGACGATATGATCCCGAATGTCTGAAAAGCCGGTTTTTGCTTCTATTTCGTCAAAGACCAATTGTTTAAAAGTATCTTCCTTATCCTCCCAGTCGATTTCAGAATAATTGTTCGGTACAGGGGCCAGAATGTAAACAGCCGAATGACCTTCGGGTGCCAGTGTATCATCCGTGACACTGGCGTTATGAATATAGATGGAGGGTTCATCGGATAAAACGAGGTCTTTGGTCATTTCCTCCACATTCTTCTTATAATCTTCGGCGAACAGGATCGTGTGATGAGGCATTTCATACTTTTTGTCCAGGCCGACATAGATCATAAAAGTGGAACAGGAGAATTTTTTATTCTCCAGCTTCTTCTTCGAATGCTTGCGGAGGACGCCGTCATCAACGAGTTTCGTCATGGCCTCTGCAAAATCGGCGTTGATGATGTATTCGTCCGCCTTCACAATTTCGCCGGAATCCAGTTCCAGGCTCGAAATGGCCTGATGATCTGTATGGATTCGTTTTACTCCACTGTTCAAATGGATCTTCCCACCGTGTTCTTCTGTCACTGCGGCCATCGCCTTGGAAAGCTGATTGACTCCTCCAATGGGATGAAATACGCCCCATTCGTGTTCCATGTACGAGAGAATGGAAAAAGCTCCCGGGCATTCCCACGGAGACATGCCGAGATATTTAGCCTGGAATGTAAAGGCTATTTTCAACTTCTCATCCGTAAAGTAGTCGGAGAGGACATCGTACACGGATTTACCCAGTGACAACTTCGGCAGGGCTTTCAACGCCCGTTTGGAAACATAGTCCGTCAGACGGTTATGTTTCGTCTGCAGCAGCGGCATCAGCGCCTGCATCTTCTCCCCTGTCTCCTCCATAAACCGCTCATACCCGTGTTCATTTCCAGGGAAATGTTTCTGGATGACTTCCACCATCTTCTGCCGATCGCGATACATCGGGATGCGTTTCCCATCAAACTGCAGCTCATACATTGGTGCCAGTTCTTTTAAATCGAGATAATCATGGACGTTCCTCCCTGACATCTCAAAGATCTCCTCCATGATCTGCGGCATACTTAAAAATGTCGGTCCAATATCAAACGTATATTCTCCTAAAGAAAAATGACCGTTTCGTCCTCCTACAAACGGCTGTTTTTCATAAACGTCTACGTCGTACCCTTTTGCGGCTAAAATCATAGCCGATGCAAGCCCTCCGGGGCCGGCACCAATCACAGCGATCTTTTTCATTACGTTCACCTTCTCTTATGTGACATCTATTGTGCAATCATTATACAAAATATGTACAAAGCCGGCTATTCAATGTACTTCCTCAATGTGCCGGTCTTTTTTCCTATACACATGATGTACCCTTCTTCGTTGTTCTATAACCTACATAAGAGCATTCACATTAATTATTTTCGACACATGTGTCAAAAAACCTTCTCCTCTACCGATTTTAACGGGATAAAATCATGAATTATGGGAAAAATACAGCCGAAGGAGGACTGTCTATGTATGCAAACCAAAGAATTTCGGGACCTTATTACCCTTCTCATTCGACTCAGCATCCGCCCCATAACCAGTATAACAATGAACAGATAAACCACTGGTGCGAAGAGCTCGACCAATGCAGCCATCAGCAGAAGCAGCAGGCTGATGCCCTTCACCAAAGGAGCAGCATTACGAAGTTATCTCCACCGACATTTATGAACTGATCTTTCTGGGTGAATGACCATACACAACAGCCTCCCTCTGCATAGGCTACGAATGTAACAACAGGAGGTGAGCTTATGTACGGAGGCTATCCTTACGGAGGAAGACAATGCCACAGACCTTGCTACCGCAACAACTTTGCTTTAATCGTCGTATTGTTCATCCTGCTTATTATTGTAGGTGCAGCATTTTACTGCTGATGGGTTGGTCATAAACTGCCGCAGTGAGATCAGGCGGCCGGGCCGGTCTGAAAAGAAAATTCGGGAACAGGAGGGTATGTCATCTCCCTGTCCCCTTTCTACAGACTCATCCTATACCTTATTAAAAAAGAACACAGCCCAAGCGCTGTGTTCTTTGTCTTTATCTGCAGCATCAAAACCGTGTGCGTTGGGAATAGCTGCCCGCTGCATGATCGGCGCCGTGGACGATTTCCACGGTTACCATAAGGAACAGGAGTAGATCCTGAATCCGGCTTTGAACCTATTCTTCCTGTTGTTTATCCAATGATGATTCTTTCTCTCGGATAATGGTAATTACCCCTGGCATCGTTTTTCTGGAACGTAAACAAGAATGTCAACAGACCTATTCTTCCTAAGAACATAAGGAGCATTAACACACACTTCCCGAATGTTGTCATTCCAGGGGTGATCCCCAGGGATAACCCGACGGTTCCGAATGCAGATGTTACTTCAAATACAAGTTCATTCAAAGTAAATGGTTCTGTAATCGTTAATGTAATTACAGCGCTCAGACAGACAAATAGAGCAACAATTAAAACGACAACGGCTTTATTCAAGTCTTCCGGATGAACCTCACGACGGAAAATACGGATGTTATTTCCTCCGCGGGCAAAAGTGAGCACAAAAATGACCACAAGAGCAAAAGTTGTCGTTCGAATCCCGCCTCCGACACTGCTTGGAGACGCCCCGATAAACATCAGCGAGGACATGAACAACTGGGTCTGCTCTGTAAACTGGTTGATATCCAGCGTGGATAAGCCGCCGCTCCGTGTGGTGACGGATTGAAAAAGCGCATAAAAGAATATTTCATGCCAGGTCTTATCAGAAAAGAAATGATTGAACTCAAGCAGGACAATCATGATCGTCCCGAACACAACCAGGACAAAAAATGTCAGGGTTGTAAGCTTGGCAAACAAGGAAAAACGAATCGTCTTCTCCTCCTGATTTTGGAGGAGATACTGCTTCACCTCAATTAAGACGGGAAAGCCGATCGCCCCTGCGATAATCAAAATCATATTAATGAACTGGACAAAGTAGTCGTCCTTAAAGAGGACGAGCGACTGTCCTGTAATATCAAAACCACCGTTGGTCATGGCACTGATTGTCCCGAAAAATCCTTGAAGGTAAGCTTCCCCGGGATCGAAATACTGGAGGTAGTACGTACCCAGCACTAAAAATCCAATCAATTCGATTAAAAGCACTACGAGGACAATTTCCTTCACAAGCCGTACCATTCCCTGGAAGGAGGTCTGATTCTGATCGGTCATGATCAAACGCCGTTCCTTCAGGCCGATCTTCTTCCCGAGGACAAGCCAGATCAGTGTTCCAAGCGTCATGACGCCGATCCCGCCAAGCTGCAGGACGATAGCGAGGATGAATATGCCCGGTGTACTGAAAGTCTCGGCTGTAGGGACCGTTGTCAACCCTGTTACACTGACAGCACTGACAGCTGTAAATAATATATCAATAAAATCCAACTTCACGCCGTCCTGGTGAGCTACAGGCAGAGCGATCAAGATGGAAGATATGGTCACAGCGAGCAGGTAATACACTGCAATCAACTGAAATGGTGTTAAATCGTTAAGCCACCGCAGGCCTTTTCTTCTCACCCACATACTAAAACTCCTTTTGATGCTGCTTTTTCTGTTCGATGATGACCATCATTCATAGTATAGCAGGATAATCGACATAATACTTCCATGATTTATGAATTTACAAAAGCTGATAAAAGAAGCACATAGAAGGCGTCTGGGGGGGGATCCCAGACGCCTCTGTCCGTTCAATTAAGCTTTCGATTCGCTGCCTTTCTGCTTGAACTGCTCCAACAGATCCTCCCCTTGATATCCTTCATCAAGCAGCTGTTTGAGCACTTTTTCAACCTGTTCCTGTTGACGATCCATCATCGTTCCCATGAAAATGACATTCATTGAACCACCAATTTCATTAAAATCGATCGGTTTGACCATAAACGTAGCGGGGCGGTTTGTCTGTTTCGTAATCTTCGCCTGGATAATAATCTCATCCCCGTTCCGGTACATATCCTCAAAAAAGGAACGGTAGCTGTTATCCATGTAGGCCTCAATCACCCAGCGCCCGTGATCATCTTCACGGTTGATGATTAAACCATCCTGCAGCTTGATTCTCCGCTGCGTAATGTCTTCGTTCTTCTCTTCGACAATGTCCAATGAAATCAATTTAAAGGTTTTCATCCGAATGACCTCCGGGATTCATCATTATAACTTATTATAGAGGAAAAGGAGGGGGTGAGAAAAGCCTGAATCTTACTTTTTTCTATCCTCCGATGTAGGACATTTCAATTTTCCGCTCTTTCATCGGTTTTCCCCGGGCTCTGTCAGCCGAGTATTGATCGGCACGTCCTTCCCATACAGCCATCAAATAATCGGTCAGGTCCTCGTCACTCCAATCCTCCCGCAGACGTCCACGCAGATCGTATCCTGAATCCGCAAACAGGCAGGTATACAACTGCCCGTCTGCTGACAAACGGGCTCTCGTGCAGCTGGAGCAGAACGCTTCAGTAACCGATGAAATGATGCCGATTTCCCCTGACCCATCTTCATATTGATAACGGGAGGCCACTTCTCCGTAATAATTAGCTTCTGCCGGAATTAAAGGCATCTCCTCATGAATAGCATCAACGATGGCTTTTTTTGATACGACGGCATCCATATTCCACCCATTATGGTTTCCGACTTCCATAAACTCAATGAATCGAAGGTTGTCCCCCGTCTTTTTAAAGTAACGGGCCATCGGAAGAATCTGATCCTCATTCATTCCTTTTTTTACGACCATATTTATTTTAATTCCCAGTCCAGCCTTTCTCGCGGCTTCAATTCCACGCAGGACCGGATCCGTATGAACTCCTCGGCCGTTGGTTTTCTTGAACACTTCATCTTCAATGGCGTCAAGACTGATGTTCACCCGGTCTAGTCCCGAGGCCTTCAATTTTTCTGCCTGCTTCACAAGCATCACCGCATTCGTCGTCAAAGCGATATCTTTGATTCCGTCAATTTCCCGGATACGCCGGATGAGTACATCCAGATCCTTTCTGAGCAGAGGTTCCCCTCCGGTCAGACGGATTTTTTCGACACCGAACTGGGCAAAGATGTGGACAAGACGTATGATCTCATCAAAGCTGAGCCGCTCTTTTTCCGGCATAAATAAATAATCCGGTCCAAAAATCTCGGCAGGCATGCAATAGCTGCAGCGGAAATTGCATTTATCAATAACAGATATCCGCAGATCTTTAATCGGCCTTCCTAGTCGGTCTATGATACGGGAATCGATAGGATCACCCCTTTAAAATTGTGTTTGACCCGTCTGGTCTTCCAAAAGGACGGCTTCCACCATGTCCCCTTTGCTGTATCCCCTTGTTCCGCCTCTTAAGACGATGAAAACATCTGTATGGGCCAGTGAGGTCACAACGGCTGATTTATCCATGCCGGCGGGATAAACGACGACTTTCCCCTCTTCGTAGTGCAGTTTCCCACGGACGAACCTCATAAATGGATTGGCTTTCTTGAAATCCTCACCAAGAACAGCCTGCACCCGGGTGTGATAGGGACGTGTGTTCCCCATAAAATGCTGAAGGATCGGATGGACAAATAATTCATACCCGACATAGCAGGCCGAAGGATTTCCGCTCAGTCCATACAGCAGTTTTCCGCGATGCTCAGCGACCGTTGTAACACTCCCCGGTCTCATCGCCACCTTATTGAATAAGACTTCCGCATCCAGCTTTTCGTAAATATCCGGCATCAGATCATAATCCCCGACAGAGACGCCCCCTGTTGTCACCAATACATCGTAATCTCCAAGAGCGCTGGAGACCGCTTCATAGCAGGAATCAAAATCATCATCCAGTTTTCCTAAATATGTACACGCTGCCCCGGACCTCTGCAACTGAGCCTGAATCATAGATGCATTGGAATTGCGGATCTTCCCAGGTTCCAGAGGTTCATCCACTTCCAGCAGTTCTGTACCTGTGGCAAAAACACCTACCCTGGGTTTTTTATATACGCTGATTTCAGAATAACCGAACGTGGCCAGCAGGGCTTGGACCCCCGGATTTATTTTAGCTCCTTCCGGTACGAGCACTTCTCCCTGCTCTGCTTCCGAGCCTTTCTGAATTACATTCTGCCCTGCATCCATCCTCCTCTTAAGCGTCATAACCGGGTGCCCTGTTTGATCTTCTCCCGTGGTGCAGATTTCAAACATAGCTACGCAGTCCGCCCCCTGTGGGATTTCAGCACCTGTCATTATTCTGACGGCCTCCCCCGGCCGCAGCTCCCTTGAAGCCCGGTGTCCTGCAGCCACCGTTTCTATAACCTGGAACGTTCCCGGATTTTCGCGGGACAGGTCTTTTGTATCCGCTGAAGACAAAGCAAAACCGTCGTAAGGAGATTTATGAAAAGGAGGTACGGCATGAGTGGCAGATACATCTTCTGCCAGCACTCGTCCACCACTTTCATGAAGGAATTTCTTTTCCACCCCGCCCTTTCGTTTATACTGCATGACCCTTTCCACAGCATCCAGGACGGGAAGAGGTGTTCTATGTAAATGTGCCATCTATTTCTTTCCTTTCTGTGATCAGGTAAAATGGATACGCTTCTTAGAACATAAAGCATTTTTCCAACTTTTTCAAAGGTTGTCGAATGTAATCATTTTTTCCCTTTACAGACGATTCTGAAACATAAGGACAGCCCATGTTTTCTTACGGACCTTACGTTATAGATCGATGATACCGGAACCTTGTGTGTGATGGACCTGCTGCGGAAGTAATTACCGACAGGCTCCTCCAGTCAGATTCAGGAGAAAGGGATTCCCCCCTTCCCCTGAATCATGCAGAGAGATCATCAAACACGTCTACCATGAGGCACCTCTGTCCCTACTTCACAGAAGAAGAACAAGGATCATCCCTTGGTATTGGATAACCATAAGAAAAAGGCTGCCGGTGTATGTACCGGCAGCCTTTATACAACTCACCCTGTCATTGTTCTGTTAGATGGGGTCATAGACATTGACGACGTGGTTCACGGCTGTCTCCCCCTGATCTCTGCCACGTCCTCGTTTACGTTCTGCTGGTTTCTTTCTGCCGGTTTCAGCAAGTTTTTTATTCCCTGAAGCCATCTCGACTCCCTCCCCTCGTCCTTATTCTTCACCGCTCTACATTTCAATATGATACCAAAATCAGGATACGCCAAAGAAAAACCCCTGCACAGCAGGGGTTTGCATCATATGTGGTATTTGGATTTCACATCATTGATCTTCTTCCCAATCGCGCGGGCACGCTGGATGGAGTGATCCATGTTTTTACGACTGGTCCGTTCAATAACAATCGTAAACATCAGCATATTCAATCTCATCGTTCTACCTCCTCTTTGTAATGAGGCTAATCCGTATCCTTCTCCGCATTGAACCAGCTCATAAAGACCATCTTGAATGTTTGTGTCATTGTTTATTCTCCTCCTTCTTGTATTTACACGTAGCGGTTAAAAGCGGATGATTTACGGTCGAGCCATTCGTCTTTGACTGTGGGTTGGTACCCGGGAACCGGCTGCAGACGCTGCTGCTTCTTTTTGGTCACATGAATCGTAAACAGGAAAAAATGAATCGTCATACGTGTCAACTCCTTCATAAATATAGTGTAATTTTATATCAAAAGAGTAAAATTACTCTTTGACAGCATAAGAAAAAGCCGCAGGAGGTCTGCGGCTTTTCAACATTCAAATCCATTAAAAAAGCCACAGGAATACAATATGCACCTCCTGCGGCTATCATGATTCATTGTAGGTAAAATAGTCGTTGGTCTCAGAAATTATTCCGAGCGCAGGTCGATGGTATGAAATTATTCAGGAAAACCGTTTTTGTGTTTTTCATGATTTCCGACCTCGCTTTCTGAGAATTTTTTCTTACAATGGAAAGTATATAGGGCTTTTTTCCAATTGTAAACCTTTTTGTGTAAATCATTTGACTTTTCTGAAACGCTTCATACAGATTCAGGATCCTTCTCATCGAAAAAGGCTTCGATTTTCTGGTCCAGTTCGTGCAGACGTTTCAATGCTTCACTTTTATCCATTTCCTTATAATGATGCAGCCCCATCGGCTGTTCATCTTTTTCATCGGCCTTGGCGACCACATGCTGGAGCGGGGTTCTTTTTTCATCCAGTCCAAACGGAAGGTAGCTGTCCGTATGCAGAAGAACAGCGACGGATACATCCTTCGCAGTCAGCCGGTCTTCCCCAAGCCGGATCAGCAGTTTATGAGCCCTCTCTGCTCCTTTGATGGCATGGATGTCATGTCGGCGGTATTCATCATAATCCCATTTCCCATCCCTGTACCATTCATAGTGCCCCATATCATGAAGCAGGGCTGATTTCGCTGCAAGATCTGGATCCACTCCTTTTTCAACCGCCATATCAAACGCATAACCTGCCACGGTGACCGCGTGATGAATGCCTGAGCGTTGAAGATACTTTTGTGTTATTCTGTGCTTAAATACATCTACCAGGGTAACACGAGCCATACGATCACCTCCGTCGATTTCCAATCTCTCCCTAATATGGTTGGCTCTACGGGAGAGAACGTGCATCCTTTTGTTAAAAAAAAGCTTATCATGAGGCTTGCTTTTGAACAAGGCTGAAAAGCTATTCCAATCTAGAGAAAAAGGTGGACAACCCATGAGCGAACGCAATGAAACCGTCCTGATCACAGGTGCGGCAGATGGAATTGGTTTTGGGACAGCAAGATTTTATGCAGAAAAAGGCTTTCAGGTCATCGGGGTGGATAAGGACCGGGAAAAAGGAAAAGAAGCACTCGAAAGCCTTCCCGGAGGAAGAGGCGCTTTTTATTATTGTGATGTCAGTGACCCGGATAGTACAGCGGAGCTTTTTCAACAGTTGAATGAAGACAGCCGTTCCTTTTCGATCCTTATCAATAATGCCGGAGAAAGCACCTTTACATCCATGTTCGAGTTGTCTGTGGAAGATTGGGACCGGATACTGAATACCAACCTCCGCAGCGTATTTCTCTTTTCCAAGCTCGCTGCAGCACTGTGGAAAAAGAATGGGACGAACGGAAGAATCGTAAATATGGCTTCCACGAGAGCTTTGATGAGTGAGCCGGATTCAGAAGCCTATGCAGCCAGCAAAGGCGGCATTACAGCGCTGACTCATGCCATGGCCTCTTCCCTGTCTCCGTGGTCCATCCGGGTCAACTGCATCAGCCCCGGCTGGATCCACACAGGCTCCGAGGAGTTGACAGAAGGTGACCACCTCCAGCATTTATCCAATCGTGCAGGCCGGACGATGGATGTGGCGAAAGCCTGCTTTTACCTGACCGATCCGGAGAACGATTTTGTGAATGGGGAAAACCTTGTGGTCGATGGTGGAATGACACGGAAAATGATATATGAAGAGTAAATGCGTCGATGTTTAGTATAAACAGCACCGGGGTAACGTTATATCAACAAACTAATACGGAGGTGACGACAGTGAATGAGCTGTCATCTTACCAGATTCAGTTGAACCGTCCTTTAAAAACGAATGAAATCATGAAGGTGCACCATACCGTCAAACAGCATGGATGCGACTTATACATCCATCAGAATCAATTGATTGCAGATGCCGGACACCTTCCCAAAATGTTGTCTTTTTTCCTATTCATGAATATAGATGACCCATTCGTGCTGATCATTGACGGCCGCTGTGTAGAAGATGTATACGAGGAGATCACCGCATTTCTTGACGACACCATCGTAAACAGTGTCTGCCGCAGGAAATACAGTTCTTCCATGGTCACGGACGAAACATCCATCCCTGTTTAACAGGCATACTTACCGCTTTACGCAATCATCACTCTTTTATCATACGAAATGAAAAAGAACCCGCTCCTTATAAGGAGCGGGTTCTTTGGCTGTCGAAAAAGCGTGTGTTAACCAGTTAGAGTTTTCCGTTTGTCGTGGGAAGGGTCACTTTCCGCTTGCGTGGAAAAGAAAAAGGAAAAGCACAGCCGCTGATACGGCTGCCTGCCGGAATCTAAAAAAGACTCTCCTCCATCCAGTAAAGTTGAGCTGGGTGAAGGAGAGTCTTTGTCGATGTTAAAGAACTCCCAAGGAGCGGTGCCCCTTCCACTCCTGCGGAAGAACGAGTGGGCCGAGATCGCCGAGCGTGGGTTTTGCGAGGAAGCTCGGGCGCTCGTCCGCGGAAAGGGAAGGGGCTTTCGCTCCTGGCGGCAAGAAAGAAAAAAGCTTGTAAAGAAACAGAGATTTCTCTACAAGCTGTGAACCCGCTCCTTATAAGGAGGCGGGTTCTTCTTGTGCTGCCGGCTTTTTCGTTTTGTTGTAGTTCAGCCTGAACTGAATGAAACCAACGGCAATGATGACAGCAAAAACTAAAAAGACGTTACTGTAAATGGCTGTGTTCCCGTTAAATCCAAGCACATTTATAGGTTGGAAAGGGTCATACAGATCCAATGCTTTTCCGATGACCGCTCCACTTAAAGCTCCTGAGACAAAGTTCAATAGATTAAACACACCCATCCCGACCCCTGTTTCATTTTTATGAAGCAGGTTGGCCAGAATATCGGCAGAAGAAGCCTGAACGAGCGGGAAGCTCATGTATGAAATAATGATAGCGGCACTCAACACATACGGATGGGCACCGACGAGGGTGGACAGAACGGCAAATCCCGTGATCAACAGCGTTAAAGCAAGATAAAGGACAAAGGTATTCCCTTTGGAATCAACAAGGTTTCCGCCCTTCTGTCCCATCAGGGCCGCACTGATCGCACCAGGGAAAAGAATCAGACCGATGGTCATCGTATCCATCTGGTAGGCATCCCTGAACATAATCGGAAGCATAAACATCATTCCGAACAAGCACACAACACCTAAAAAGCTCGTAACGATCGTCGCTGTGTATTTGACATTTTTAAATAGATGAGGCGGGATAAACGGTTCATCAATCATCTTCATCCGCCAAAGGTTCAAGGCAAAAAACAGGGCGGATACGGCAAAAAGCCACGTCACTCCGAGTGTAATCGCCAGAAGAAGGGTAGAGATGAAACCTCCGATCAAACCAGCACCCACGTAATCGATATATCCCTTCTTCGCTTCTTCCTGAGGCAGATTCTTCCTCAGAAACGGCAGGGTTATGATGATCAGCGCTGATGTCAGGAACAAATAGCGCCAGTCAAGAAAGCCAGCGATAAATCCTCCGGCGATCGGACCGATCCCCGACGCAAAAGCCATGACTGAAGATACAATCCCAAGTACTTTTCCGCGTTCATTCGGAAAATACCGGATGGGAGCCAGGAAAACAAGCGCCGGGATCATCGCACCTCCAAGAGCTTGAATAACACGGGCCATGAGGACCATGGCATAATTCTGGGCAAAGAAACCGAACAGAGACCCCACGGCAAAAACCGTTAGTCCGAACGTAATGAGCGTTCTGTACGGATAATAGTCAGCAAGCTTGCCGTAAGTAAGAGCCCCTACAGCATAAACCATAATATATCCAGTCATTACCCAGCTGACTTCTGACGGCATCAGCTGGTACGTTTTAGCGATATCCGGAACGGCAATATTGAACATTGTCCCGTTCATCACAGACATCATCATGACCGCACAAAGAGAGATCAGTAATCCCCTCGGATTGCGGACCGTTTGTTCTTCACTCATGATCTCTCCTCCTTTTATTTCGCATTCCGAAATGAATCATACGTGACATCTATGGATAAAGCAACGGGGTTGCTCACGAAATATGAAATTTATTTTTTCTAATCATTCCGATATAATTGAATTGTCTACCAATTTTATGTAGAGGAGTGACAGGCATGTACGATATTGCAATCATTGGTGCCGGTCCAGCCGGGGCCGGAGCTGGTCTATTTACAGCGAAAGCAGGTAAAAAAACGCTCGTACTCGATCACGGAAAGAGTATAACCGCAAAAGCCTGGGTCGAGAATCATTATGGGGTGGACGCGATCGAAGGTCCGGCCCTTCTTGAAACGGGACATCAGCAGCTGAAAAAATTCGGAGCGGAGTTAAAGTCTGAAGAAGTGACTAATCTTTCCTTTAAGGATGGCGCCTATTATGAAATCACAACTACGGAAGGCAGCTATGAGTCGGAACATCTCCTGTTTGCTACCGGAATGTCCGTGAAGGCGGCTGAACAGCTTGGCGTAAAGACGACCGATGGCACCGAACCACGGGTCGCTAAAATCATTGAAACAGACCAGCATGGGCGTACATCCCTCCCGAAAGCTTGGGCAGCCGGGACAGTTGCTGGAAAAAGTGTACACACCATCATTACAGCCGGCCACGGTGCAGAAACAGCCGTCAATATCATCAGCGAATTGAACGGAAAACGGTATGTCGATCACGATATCCTGAAGAACTGAACAAAACGGAACCCCACAGCCCTGTACCGGCCGTGGGGTTCTTCTATTTATCTTTATGCGGCGGGTTGAACCGGCCGACGCCCAGTTCCCTTCCCTCCTTATAAATCGCCTTGATAAAGCTGATAACCATCAGCAGCATAATAATGGAAAACGGCAGCGCAGCAATGATCATCGTGTTCTGCAGAGCCTGCAGGCCTCCCGTGTATAGAAGAGCAACCGCTGTTGCGGAAAGAAGCACGCCCCACGTCAGTTTGATAGAAGTTCCCGGAGTCTCCGATCCCCCTGTCGTCATCATCCCGAGGACAAATGTCCCGGAATCCGCAGAGGTAATGAAGAAGGTTGCCACAAGCGTCATGGCTGTAATGGAAGCCATCCAGCTGAGCGGGAGATTTTCAAATACTCCGAACAGGGATTCTTCAGCTGTCAGTTCCGATATCATACGAAGACCGCTGTGCTCCATGTCAATCGCTGTCCCCCCGAATGTGGAAAACCACAGGAACCCGATAATCGAGGGTACCACGAGGACCGTAAAGACAAACTCCCGGATGGTCCGGCCTCGGGAAACCCTTGCGATGAACACACCGACGAACGGACTCCAGGCAATCCACCAGGCCCAGTAGAACAATGTCCACGCGTCAATCCAGTCTCTCGTCTCGGCATTTAACGGAGCAATCCGGAAGCTCATCATCGGCAGATTCTGTACATACGTACCAATTGAGTTCGTAAATAAGTTCAAAATAAACATGGTCGGCCCAAGGATGAAGACGAGCAGAAACAGCAGACTCGCCAGTCCCATATTGGCATTACTGAGAATTTTAATTCCTTTTCCAAGTCCTGACCAGGCGGAAATCATGAACAAGACCGTCACGACAGCGATAATGATAAATTGGACAAGAATGCCGGATGGAAGGTCAAACAAGTACGAAAGACCTCCGTTTATCTGAACGGCACCAAACCCAAGGGTGGTTGCAACCCCGATTACAGTAGCGATCACAGCCAGAATATCGATGACCTGGCCGAACGCGCCCTTCGCTGCTTTTTCACCGATCAGCGGCTTCAGTGTCGCACTGATCAGCCCCGGCTGTTCATGACGGAAATTGAAATAAGCGAGCACAAGAGCAACGATGCCATAAATCGCCCACGCATGGATGCCCCAGTGAAAGTACGTAAAGCGCATAGCATCTTTAATGGCCTGCTCAGTTCCTGTCTGCCCTGTCGGTGAACTGACAGCATAATGACTGATCGGCTCCGCTGTTCCCCAGAACACAAGCCCAATTCCCATACCTGCACTGAACAGCATCGCAATCCATGTCGGACGGGAAAATTCAGGCTTATCGTCCTTCTTTCCGAGCTTGATCCTTCCCAAAGGTGTGACTAAAAAAGATAAACAAACGAGAAGAAACAAGGTGACAACAATTAAGTAATACCACCCGAGGGTGTTGGCAATGAGTGTTTTTATGGATGAGGTCGTCTGTTCAAGCGCGTCCGGCCATATGACCCCGAACACGACCAGCACAAGCATAATAGCAGCGGATACTTTGAACACCATGTTGTATTTTTTCAGCAACGGGAATGCTCCTCCCTTGATTTGATGAGTCACGTATAGTATCCAACCGCTTGTTTTTCTTATTCTTTCGAAAGGGAAAGTTGTATTTTTCCCTTCAACCTGTCAGACTAGGGAAGAAGACCGCTCAACAGAAAGTGCAGGTGAACGAAATGATCGAAGTACGGACTTCCACACTGGAAGACGACGAACTGGGACGCGGAATGTTTGCTGTCCGTAATATTCAAAAGGACGAATTGATCCACAGGGCACCGGTTATTCCTTATCCGAACGAAGAACACGAGCATATTGAAAAAACAATGCTTGCCGATTATGCCTTTGAATACGGGGAAAACCATACCGCCTTCGTTCTTGGATACGGGATGATGTTCAATCATTCCTATAAACCGAACGCGAATTATGTCATTAATTTTGATACGCATACGTTTGACTTTTATGCTTATACAGATATCAAAGCGGATGAAGAAATCTTCATTAACTATAATGGTTTCGTCGACGACGACGAACTGCTCTGGTTTGATCAGGAAGATTAAAGTCAAAAGCGCCTGGAGGTGATCTCCAGGCGCTTTTTTTCGTTTATCGAGGCCGGCGTTCTTCCATATCAATGGAGATTTCCAAAGGGTTCCACATGCTTTCATCTCCTTTGTTTTGTAGTTATCTCCAGTATAGAACGCCCCCCTCATTTCCATAACGGCCGGACGAGTGAACTTTTCTCCTCCTTAAGACGGAAAAAAGACGGAGATTCATTCTCCGCCTTTTCCTTAATCAAACCATCCTTTATTTTTGAACCAGAAGAACATGCTTGCAGCAACACCGATCATAATGATCCAGACGATCAGGTAGCTGTATTGGAATCCAAGCTCCGGCATATGTTGAAAGTTCATGCCATACACCCCGACGATGAATGTCAAAGGCATAAAGATGACACTGATGACGGTCAAAATCTGCATTGTCCGGTTCGTCTCATGGGAGTTTAAAGACATATAGCTGTCCCGGATATCCTGCGTCATTTCCCTGTTGGACAAAATCATATCTGCCACTTTGATCAGGTGGTCATGGATATCCGCAAAGTATTCCCTCCGCTCGAACACCCCTTCCAAATGATGAGAGTTCAAAATCCGATACAAAAGATCGCGCATCGGGTGAACCGTCTGCCTTAATGTCAACAGTTCCCCCCTCCTGTCAAACAACTGCTCCAGCAGCTTTTCCATCGACAGGTTTTTCGTATTGTCCTCAATATCATTGATATGATCTTCAATTCCGTAAATGATCGGGAAATAGTTATCGACCACTTTATCCAGAATCTGATGGAAAATATAATATTCATCCACCTGGGTGAAATCGCGCGTCCGTTTTACGATAGTATGCGCTTGATCCAGGGGGGCGTTCTTTTCCTTATGAAAGGTGACGATGGAACATTCCCCGAGAAAGATATCCACTTCCTTCCGTTCCAATGTCGTGCTGTCGACTGAATGGATGACGAGAAATGTGTGATCATCATAATAATCCAGCTTCGGCCGCTGCAATCCATGGAGACAGTCCTCCACGGCGAGCGGATGAAAATGGAAATCTGTTTCCAACCGTTTCACTTCATCTTCGGTCGGGGCTTCAAAATCCACCCAGTACCAATCCCACTGCTGGTTATGCAGGTCATCCACCGATAAACCTTCCTTCAGGCCGTTTTCTTTTGAATAGGCCATAACATGAATCATCTTCTCACCTGCCCTGCTTATGTACGTTTCCTTATTTTAATTCCACACTTCCATTTTTTCAAACAACCCTCTTCAATTATGGTACGATGGAAAAAAGTGTGAACGGAGGGGGATGCGCTTGCAAAAACTGAATAAGGCACTAAAATTGACCAGTCAGCTCGTTACACTACGAAGTATTGAAGAAGAAGATATACCCATTCTTTATCCTTTAATTTATGGAAAAAACGCGGAATGGAAAAAATGGGATGCTCCTTATTATCCTCTGGAGCCTCATACAATGGACAGCTATCGAAGTCATGAGTACGCCAGAAAGCGCAGGCTCGCCCCCGATGAACCCGATTCAAGATTGATCATCGAAGTGAACGGAGTCATCATCGGCACCGTTTCCTATTACTGGGAGCACAAGCCTTCGCTGTGGCTCGAGGTCGGCATCGGGATATACGACCCTGTCTACTGGAACGGCGGCTATGGGTCAGAAGCGCTCAAGCTTTGGATCGGGCATTTATTCGAGAACCTCCCACTGGCCCGGATAGGGCTTACGACGTGGTCGCGGAATGAACGAATGATGCGTGTCGGGGAGAAGCTGGGGATGAAAATTGAAGGAAGGATGCGGAAAGTCCGTATCTATCAGGGTGACTATTATGACTCTATCCGCATGGGGGTTCTTCGGGAAGAGTGGCAGCACCAAACATGAATCGATGGAAACTGATCAGTGCCGTTCTTCTTTTCACAACACTCCTCTCTTCCTATCTGGCATTTGATTTCAGCCGGGCGGATGATGTGGATGAATTTTCAGTGGCCGCCTCTGAATCCATCATTAAAGAACTCCCCTTTATGTTGGAAGATGTAGCGATCAGCTATGAATCCTACCACAACCAGGACTCTGGAGAGGCTGGAGCCCAAATGAAGACGGCCCTTTTGACCAAAAGTCTGCAGCGGTTGACGGGAAACCAACGCCTCTTAAATACGGCCGAGCGTTCAGCCCTGCTTGAAAAGGGATGGTTCAACGAGTACAATAACGCCCTGTTCACTCTGAACGGAATCATCACCCACCATTCCTTCGAACAGGAGACAGATGCAGACAATAAAGCATTGGCGTCTTCCTTACGAACGCTGAAGGAAGAAATCAAAACGTTGGTAAACGACCCTTCTTTTTCCATACAAAACTCATCGCAGCTCGACAAGCTGACCACAACCATCCAGCAGTTTAATGAAAACTACTAAAACGCCGCTCCCTTTAAAGGTCTGAACATGAATACACTCTTAAGCTCTCCTTATGGAGAGCTTTTTTTGTCTGTTCTGTGACTATTTCATGACAAGAATCGCACAATCATCTCGTAATTTTCTTCCTTATCCAATTCTATTTGAAGGGGTTGTCCTTTTTTTATATCCTGATAGATGCAGCTTTTTTCTCCATCCTCAAAATCTATCTATGCATATTGATCCAGTTGGATCGTTCATTCGTAATCTTTATGCCGACTAAAAACCAAACCATCCCAATGTTAAAGGAGCCGGACACATGAGCCATCATCCCCTTCCAGCAGATAAGCAGTCAAAAAAGAAAAAAAGAGCGACCCTCTACCAGACGATATGGAAATGGCACTTTTACGCAGGTATCCTTTTCGCCCCATTTCTTCTGATACTGGCCGTTACAGGAGCTGTTTACCTGTTCAAACCCCAGATTGAAGCTGTTCTTTACAGTGAGTATCATGAGGTAACAGAAACAGGCCAAAAGGTACCCGCATCCGAACAGGTGCAGGCAGCGGAAGCTGAATATCCAGAAGGAACTACTACTGCATTCCGCCCAGGAGAATCTCCCATCCGCTCCAGTGAAGTCAACCTACAGACTGAAGGGGATGGACTTACGGTATTCGTTGATCCCTACTCAGGCGAAACCATGGGAACTTTAAAAGATGAAGACCGCATTATGGATAAAATAGAAGAAATTCACGGAGAGCTGATGGCTGGCACAACGGGCGACAGAATTGTTGAATTAGCCGCGAGCTGGGGTGTTGTGTTAATCGTGACAGGCATATACTTATGGTTTCCCCGGAAAAGGAAAGGCCCCTGGGGTATATGGATTCCGCGTTTCAATAAAGGGAAGAATATTTTCCGGCGGGATCTGCACACGGTTCCTGCCTTCTGGATTTCTGCCGGCATGCTTTTCTTAATAATGACCGGTCTTCCTTGGTCCGGGCTTTGGGGCACCAACTTCCAAAACATGGCCACAAATACTGGGGAAGGCTATCCCCCTTCCGTCTGGACAGGCAGCGCTCCGACCTCGAATATGGAAACAAAGGATATTGCGGAAGTGCCATGGGCCGCAGAAACCCTGGATGTTCCCGTTTCTGCTGTCCAGGGGCTGACGCCTGTTTCCATAAATGATGTGGTTCAAAAAGCGGAACGGCTGGATATTCACCCGACGTATAGTGTTTACTACCCAAGCACCCCGGAAGGCGTGTACACCTTATCCGCTTTTCCACCACGTGCTCAAGATGAAGCAACGGTTCACATCGATCAATATTCCAATGCCGTTCTTGCCAACTATCAGTTTGAAGATTATGGCTGGATCGGAAAGACCGTCGCTCTGGGGATCACCCTTCACAAAGGAACTCAGTTCGGCATAGTCAACCAGCTTCTAAGCCTCTTCATCTGCCTTGGAATTATTCTCGTAGTTGTCAGCGGCGTTTACCTATGGTTGAAAAAGAAGCCCAGTCACAGCATGGGTGCGCCAAGAGAGAGAAAAGAAAGAAGCGTGAAGCCATTCTTCACCTTACTGCTTCTTCTCGGCTTATTCTTTCCACTGGCGGGGTTGTCCCTGCTGGCCGCCCTTCTCATTGATCAGCTGATCATTAGACGAGTGGGAACCTTAAGGAGGTTTTTCCATGAAGCTTAATGGAATATCCATCATCATTGGAGCTTTGCTGTTATTGTCGGGATGTCAGTTGAAGGAAGATGCTGCATCCATGTATAAGGTTACACACCCCCTCCAAGCGGAAATTTCCATACCTCAAGATTTAGTTAAAGGTGGATCAGCTGTTACAACTGTCACCCTCACTCAAGACGGACAGCCGGTAACAGACCCTGATTTCGTACATATCGAATGGACAAATCGGGATGGAACGTCATCTGGAATGAACGCCATGAGCCATCATAAAGAGGGATCATGGCGTTCAGAAAAAAGCTTGGAAACCGAAGGCCTGTACTTTGTAAAGGTTCATGCCTCCAATGAAGGCTCAACCATTTCACCGATGACCCAGGTTGTAGTAGGTGAACTGACTCCTGAAGACATTCAGTATCTTCAAGATCAGGCCCCTGCCGACATGACAACCCATGAAGGACACCATTAAAAAAGGAAGGCTGGTAAACAGCCTTCCTTTTCAGCTTGTAGAGAAACTTTTTTTCTAGTGACTCCAAAGGAACGATCACCAATACTTGGTCATGAATAGGATTTTCCCCACGCAAGCGGCCGTAACGCAGCTTGTCCTGTTCATTTGAAACGACGAAGGAGCGATGCTCAACGTTCTCTTTTATCATAGGGTATAGCTGCATCGGCACGAGGAGCGTTCGGTGGTGACGCCTGCGGGAACAGCGCGAGCCGAAGATCCACTTGGTCAAGAGGGTTTTCTTGACCAAGTTAGCTGAGGCCGTGCCCGCGGCAGGCATCCACCGATAAGCGGAACGTGCCTTCTCAACAGGACATACGGACCACTCTAACTGGATAGGACGAACTTTTTCTACAGACTGAAAGGAAGGCTGGTAAAACAGCCTTCCTTTGGTTATCATTTTTTGTCCTTCCATTCCTGGATGAGCAGATCCAGCTTTTCTTCTATGAGGTCCAGCCTATCCTTCTTTTTTCTCGATGTAATGAAAAAAGAAACCACACCAACGACAGCAGCGGCGAGAATCAGAAAAAACAAGCCCTGGACAAGCAGGTCTCCTACGAGAATACTCCCTGCCCCGAGTAACCCTGTTTCACTCATTATATCTTCTCCCTTACTTCAAATAACGATCTTTCAACAGCTGCTCCAGGTTATCGATATCTTCCTGAATCTCCTGTCCTACATTCGTTTCCATCACCTTTTTCCGTTCCAGTTCCTTGTCTACGAGGCGTTTCACGGATAATACATCGGTTCCGTCACGAAGAACCTCTTCCTTCGAGTTGAAGTGCTGGTGGGCGACGAGCTGCATCCCGTAAGAATTGTAAAGGAGCGTATAACCGGCGATTCCGGTTTTAGGCTGATAGGCTTTTGAAAAACCACCGTCGATGACGACCATTTTCCCGTTGGCCTTGATCGGATTTTCCCCTTCAATCTCCTTTACAGGTGTATGACCGTTAATAATATGACCCTGGTCTGGGTTCATATCAAACTCCTTTAGAATTTTCCTGCAGATCTCTTCATCCTCACGAAGGTAATAATAAGGATTTTTCTTCTCTTTATGAGTCGCCTTGTCACTGATGAAATAACGTTCAAACGTAGTCATGGCCCGTTTCCCGAACAAGGAGGAATGTTCTCCCGTCCATAAATACCACACCATGTCAGTGGCGAGGTCATCGATGGTATTCGGATTTGCGAAGGCCTGACGCAGGAATTTTTCAAATTGATCAAGAAGTTCCCTTCCCGCGTATGTCTGGTTTTCAATCTTCATCTCTTCCATATTTCCATCTTCATCGATAGGTATACACCCGTGGATAAGCAGGTTGCCATTATATTTCAAATAAAGACTGCCTTTTTTCATTAAGAATTTCATATGTCTCGCCAGCTTCTCAGAATGCTGGACAGAAAACAACAGTTTGTCGATGACTTCCTGCTCTTCTGGCAGCAGCCTGGACGGGTCTTCCGGATCAATGGTCGCAAAGCAGGTATTTTCCAACGGATACGTGGTTCCCTGCAGCGTAATCTCCTGCCGCTCATAGTCGACTTTTTCCAGTAGAAGGCGTTCATCCATATTAAAATATGGGCGCCGTTTAATGATTGGACTCTCGAGTTTGAACTGGATCATGGCTATGGCCTGATGGATTTTTGAAATTTGGACAATTTCATCCTCCGACGGCTGGTAACCGGATTGGATTTTCGGCCGGAAAGGCACGTTATCATCATAGTACTTTTCGGCAAGGGTCATCAGCGGACGCAGATTGATGCCGTACATATCTTCAATAATATCGAGGTTATTATAGCGCGCACAAATACGGATGATGTTAGCCAGACATACCTGTGAGCCGGCATATGCGCCGATCCAGAGAACGTCATGGTTCCCCCACTGGATATCAAGGGAATGGTAGTCCATCAACGTTTCCATGATCTTATCCGGCTCCGGGCCACGGTCATAGATATCCCCGACAACATGCAGATGATCGACGACGAGCCGCTGTGTTGTATACGAAAGCCCGATAAGCAGCTGATCAGCCTGATCGAGGGAGATCAGCTGCTGGACGATTTTGTTATAGTAGGATTCCTTATTTGCAAAGTCCTCGGTTTTGTACAGCAGTTCTTCCACAATATAAACAAAAGGCTCTGGAAGGGCTTTGCGGAGCTTGGAGCGGGTGTACTTGGAAGAGGCATAAGAAATCAGCTTGATCATCCGCTCAATCATGACCTCATACCACAGCTCAAGATCCTCCCTGCGGTCGAAGGAATTTTTAATCCGCTGCATTTTTTCTTCAGGATAATAAATCAGCGTAGCGAATTCGTTCAATTCCTGTTCAGATAGAATGCCTTTGTACAAGTCACTGATTTTTTCACGGACTTTGCCTGACCCATTGCGGAGTACGTGCTGAAAGGCCTGGTATTCGCCGTGCAGATCACTGACGAAGTGCTCCGTTCCTTTGGGAAGATTCTGGACAGCTTTCAGATTGATCAGTTCGGTAATCACTTTTTCTTCACTATCGTATTCCTTGGCAAGCAGTTCTAAGTATTTATCCTTTAACACGATGGCTCCTCCTCTCCCGCCGGTTTGGCAGGTTCGAAATCTTTTATAAAAAGTATAGCAGGTTTTCATATGAACCGCGCGCTGAGATTTTCGAAACGATCCGGGGCCCTACCCGATATAATAAATATAAAGAAAGGTTCCGACCCATAAGGCAGCGGCTCCCTGCATAGCCGCATAAAGACCGGTTTCAAACAAGGACAGCTTTCTTTCCTTTTTCGTTTTTCTCAACTGCAGGATGGAAAGCAGACTGCATAGAAGCAGGACAGCGATGGAAAACTCGTACAAGCTCTCTATTGTATTCATTCCTTTACCCTCCTCGTTCCTTACAGTCGAAGCCGGATTCGTACTCCGGAAGCCTGCAGAAGCGCACTCCGATTGTCTTTCCTAAATGAGTCCTTATCAAACGTTCATGAACTATGGAATAAAAAGGAAAAACTGCCGAATCAGCTTTCATGACCTCTAAAGGATATATGTAAGGCTGCACCCTGCTTCTATTGTTTCAAAAAAACTCTTGGCTGGCAATTCCATCCACCCCTTTGCTATAGAAAAAAGAGACCCGTTCAAGGGCCTCATTGCATGTTTGCTGCTCAACTTCCAATATACACACTGTCACATGACCCAGGAGCCGGCTCATAATAACAGTGCTTCTTGTATTGTCCTGCAAAGGGCTGGCCGTACCATGTGTCTGGACATGGGGCGTAGGGGTTGAAATACCAGAGGGAATATTTAGCCGGATGCTGCCGCCAGTAATCCAGATTCTTTTTTGCCAGTCTTTTTTCTGTAGAACGTGCCCGGTTATAAAACATGTTGCCTTTTTGAACAGCTTCAAACGAATAGTTCCCGCCTTGAACCTGATAAATGACGTCATTGATATTCCGCACATTTCTAAAATCCAGACAATCTGCCTTGGCCCTGTTCACAATGACATTCCCTACATACAACATCCCCTGTTTTCCTTCTCCTACCGCTTCCGCCCTCATCATACGGGCCATCAAGTCAACGTCGGAATTATTATATTGAATTCTCGGCATATCCTCACCTCGACTATTAGTGTATGAAAAAAGCCGCCGGTGATGAATAAACGATGCGGATCACCGAAAGAGGATTTCTCCATAGGATGTGCGAAGCAGTGCCGTGTTCTCCTGGTCCTTCCTGTCAGGATTCGTTTTGATGAATCATGGTTTTGAAAGAAGCGGCTATGTCCCCAAGGGCTTCTTGGGCACAATCCACCGCGCCCGCCATATTGATAAAACTGTGAACGAGATCTTCGAAATGGAGCCTTGATGCCTGGACACCGGACTCCTGCAGCTGTCTGTGATAGGCAGCGGCCTCCTCCCGCAGGGGATCGAAATGGGCTGTAACAAGCAGTGTTTCAGGCAGCCCGCGTTTATTCTTCAGGCGAAGGGGAGAAACTTCTTCTTTTTCTCCCTCTTCCTCCATATGTAAGTAATGATTGAAAAACCATTTCATCTTTCCCGTTGTCAAGTTATAGCGGAAGTCTTCCTGATAGCTGAACGTCGAAAAATCGTAATTAAGGACCGGCGTAATTAACAGCTGCCCTTCAATAGAAACCTCGTGATTATCCCTGAAATATCCAGAAGCGGCTGCGGCCAGATTACCACCGGAGCTTTCTCCCCCTAAATAGACCGGAGCGTCCGGCCATTGCTGCCGGGCCCATAAAACGGAGGCACGTGCATCATCATATGCTGCCGGGAACTTGTGCTCCGGTGCAAGCCTGTATCCGACAGAAACGATGGTGACCTCTGAATGGGAGGAGAGATAACGGCAGACCGAATCAGCGCTGTCAATATCCCCGAACACCCATCCCCCGCCATGGAAATAGACAAGTACAGGGAGTTCTTCTTTACCTGAAGGCGTATAGATGCGGACAGGAATCTCATGCCCATCGGCAGACAAAACCCTGTCCTCCCTTGTATTCACACCCTGGGCAGGGAGGTCAGGGAAATACGTACGCGCGACTTTGTAGTACTCGCGCGACTGTCGGGCTGTCAACAGATCTAAAGGTGGATGCTGGAGTTGTTGCATTTTCCGGCCGATTTTATGTAATAATTCAAGCACCTGTTCATCTACTTGATGCGTCTTTTCCATATACACCCTCCTTTTCTTCTGAAATCCGGAAGGCAACTTGGATCCCCTGGCTTTTACGGACATGTTCAACCGCCTGCTTCTCTCCTGCTATAAGCGCTGCCCGCTTATGTGGGAGTTGAATCCGGTGAAGAACCTTTCCTCCCAGACCCTTCATAATGGGAATAATGATACGGTTGCGGATATCCGGTTCTCCTATGATCCGTTCTGTACGATAGGTAAAAAACAAAAACTGAATCATGGACTGCAGCAGCTGCCGTCCTGCCTGCTTGTTCAAAAATTTCTCCGGACCTACAAGTACATGCATGCCGAGGTCCCCCGCCTCGTGGTCATAATAGTGGTGAACAGGATCCTTTCCCGCCCAGTAAGCAATAAGATATCCCGCCGGCTCCCCATTCCAGTCTACAAGATAACAGTCTTTGTGATCTGCAGTGATGGATGCCCGCACCCACTCTTTAAACGATTCCATCGGAAGATTGAGCTTCCAGAAAGGGGCAATGTGCCTCTGATGCATCCATTCAAACAGCGTATCGGTATCCTTTTCACTCAAGGGCCGGAACGTAAAGGTTTCTGTTTTTTCCTGTTCGGTAATTTTTATGTCCGTGATGGTCAACATGTTCAACCCCTTATTGAAAATGATTATCATTATCGCAAATTATAGAGTTTTCTGCACAGGCTGTCAATGACATAAAAAAACTCCCCTTATGAAAGGGGAGTTCTGTGTTCCTTATCCAAAATACGTAGTAAGCGGTGGTACGACCTGTTTCTTACGGGAAACAACGCCGCTCAAGACCGCCTGGTTTCCATCAAGGGACGTTTCAAAAGCTTCGGCGACAGCTGCTGTTTCACTACCGACAGCAACGACAGTGGAGTTACTTTCAAGAATGTCTGTAACGACAAGCACGAATAAATCCAGTCCTTTTTCAGCCACATTTATATCCATTGCTGCTTCGAGTTCTGCTTTACGGGAAAGGACATCATTCGTATCGACGGTATTCACCTGGGCGATCTCAACTTTCCTGCCCCCCATATCGAATTCCTTGGCATCAAGGGAAATCAATTCTTCCGCTGTTTTATCACTGATATCCGCGCCGGCCTTCA
Source organism: Halobacillus sp. AWH4_228 (assembly GCF_056158365.1). Taxonomy (NCBI): domain Bacteria; kingdom Bacillati; phylum Bacillota; class Bacilli; order Caryophanales; family Bacillaceae; genus Halobacillus; species Halobacillus sp. AWH4_228. Next base: position 2,471,777 of record NZ_JBSWTE010000001.1, read on the forward strand.
ACATGTTCAAGCCGTACTCTTCTGTATCGACACCGGCGGTTTCAGCAAGCTCTTCCGCTGCACGACGGTCTTCTTCCGTGCATGTCGGAGATTTAAATAGAAGGGAATCAGAGATGATAGCTGAAAGCATCAGCCCTGCCATCGGCTTGGAAACCTCCTGTCCTTTCTCCTTATAAAGCTTAAGAAGAATTGTTGCTGTACAACCGACCGGTTCTGCACGGTAGTAAAGCGGGCCTTTCGTTTCGAAATTGGCAATACGGTGGTGGTCAATGACTTCAAGAACCGTAACGTCGTCAATGTCTGCTGCACTCTGCTGCCGCTCGTTGTGATCGACAAGGATCACCTGTTCCACCTCATCAGATACACGCTCGACAAGACGCGGCGCTTCTACGTTAAACTGATCCAGTGCGTATTGTGTTTCCCCGTTCACTTCACCAAGGCGGACAGGTTCCACGTCCTCGCCAAGAGCCTTTTTCAGATCTGCATACACAAGTGCAGACGTAATCGTATCGGTATCCGGGTTTTTATGACCGAAAATAAATGTCTTACTCATTTAAAATCATCCTTTCTATGTAAGTTTGCTTGTCCGATACGATTATAAAATAGATTAACGCCCGCGTCCATTACGGCCTCCATTTTTTGACGGGCCACACTCCTTCAAGACGGAGAGCATTCCATACCCAAGAAGCACCTGCACCATCATACCTGCATAAGGGTCGGCATGAAGAACCTCTGGAAAGATCATGAACCCTGGAAATAAAAAAGGTACATAAAGAAACAGAAAACAGGGTATGACATAGAAGGTAAGCAGAGTAAAGGCCGGCTTTGATAAATGAAAGGAAGAGAAATTCACCGGAAGGGCAAGGATCATCCCCACGGGAATATAGGCGGTCTGCATCATAAGCAGATACCTGTAAATGTGCCCCTCGGATGCCGTTTCCTGAAGCCACGGCTGCATGCCGCTGAGCAGGAACAGGTATAAAAAACAGAAAAAAACCTTCCATAAATGGATGAATTTTATCATGACAGGCCATCCCCTTTCCCTTTAAGTTTATGATTCCCATCTTATTTTCTTGCTTTACACAAGTTTCAGAATATTTTTTTGGGGAATTTCCTAAAAGGGTTTGAGATTACTCTACACTTTATGTTAGAATTCCTTACATAAAGAAAAAAGAGCTACATATCCAAAGTGAAATGGATACAAAACTTACAAATTATAAAGAGAGAGGGTAAATCAATGGGATACACGAAAGAACAGATCATTCATGAAGTAAAGGAAAACAATATTGAATTTCTTATCTTGGAATTCACGGACATGCTTGGGGATACGAAAAACGTAGAACTTCCAGTTGAAGAGCTTGAAATGGTTCTTGAGAATGAAGCAATGTTTGACAGCTCCTCCATTTCCGGATTCTCGGATATTCAGGAAAGTGACATGTATCTCTATCCTGATCTCGACACCTTCCTGCTTCTTCCTTCCCTTGTGGACGAAGATCGCAGTGCACGTTTCATCTGTGACATCTACAAGCCGGACGGAACGCCATTTGAAGGCGATCCACGCTTCATTCTTAAACGTGCGATGCAGGAAGCGGAAGACATGGGCTATACCGTTAACGTTGGTCCTGAACCGGAATTCTTCCTATTCAAACTGGACAACGCCGGCTACCCAATCCGCGAAATGAACGACCGCGGCGGATACTTCGATGCTTCTCCTAAAGATAAAGGAGATAAAGTGCGCCGTGACATCGTGCGTACCCTTAAGAAATACGGATTCGAAATGGAAGCGTCCCACCACGAAGTAGCTATGGGACAACACGAAATCAACTTCCGTTTTGACAGCATGGTGAAAACAGCCGATAACATTCAAACATTCAAAAACGTGGTCAAAGATATCGCCACCAACCATGACTATCATGCAACCTTCATGCCGAAGCCGATTTCCGGTGAAAACGGTTCTGGAATGCACTGTCACCTATCCTTGTTCCAAAACGGAGACAGCGCCTTCTTTGATGAGGATGCTTCTGACGGCATTTCCAAAACAATGAAGCAGTTCATTGCGGGTATTCTTCACCACGCAAGCGGAATCGCTGCGATTACGAACCCGAACGTAAACTCTTACAAGCGTCTTGTACCAGGTTATGAAGCGCCGGTGAGTGTGGCATGGTCCCACTCCAACCGCAGCTGTATGGTCCGAGTACCAACAACCCGTGGAAAAGGAACACGCTTCGAAGTCCGGAACCCGGACCCGACTGCCAACCCTTACTTGACGCTTGCTGTCCTGATCCAGGCGGGTCTTGACGGAATCAAGAAAGAAATGGACGCCGGTGAAGCAGAAAGCCGTAACCTGTATGAAGTCGAGGACGATAGTGTTCCAACACTTCCAACAAACTTGAAAGAAGCGCTTGGCGCCCTTGGGAAAGACGAGCTTCTTCTATCAGCCCTTGGTGATCACACATCCGGTGCCTATATTGAAGAAAAGCGCAAAGAATGGACAGAGTATTCCCTGCAGGTCAGTAAATGGGAAATCGAAAAGTATATGAATAAATAAGAACGACAAAAAGCATCTCCTATCGGGAGATGCTTTCTTATATGGTATCAACAAACGCCCCCTGTTCTCAGGGGGCGTTTGTTGATACCGATGTCTTTATTCTTTGACAGCGTTGGGACCATGCAGCATACGATTCGTCCGATGAGTTCCGTACTGATCCTTCAACTCCAGACGTCTCCGTTCACGCTTCAATTTATAGTAGCTTTTCAACCGGCTCGCTTCCATCTCTCCGCTTTGAATGGCCGCTTTGACCGCACACCCCGGCTCCTCTTCGTGACGGCAGTCCCGAAACCTGCACCCGGCGCTTAAAGCTTCAATATCAGAAAACGTATAATCAAGATTCCCTTCACCGTTTCCCCAGAGCTGAAGCTCCCTCATTCCCGGCGTATCGATCATATAAGAGCCGTCAGGCAGGCGGAACAACTCTCGATGTGTCGTCGTATGACGCCCGCGATCATCTTCTTCCCTGACGGCCTGTGTCTCCTGTACTTCTTGTTCAAGCAGAGCGTTCATTAACGTGGATTTCCCTACCCCCGAAGAACCGATCAAAGAAACGGTCAATCCAGGTGTTAATTCTTGTTTCAATGGCTCCAGCCCTTCTCCAAGAAGGCTGTTCACAGGATACACAGGGACTCCCGGGGCTGCTTGTTCAACCTGAAGCAGCTGTTTATGAAGCGACGCAGATACATCCTTTTTCGTACAAACGATAACTGGACGTGCCCCACTCTCATACACCTGCTCTATATACCGTTCCACTCTTCTCGGATTCATTTCCTGAGTCAAAGCTGTGACGATAAAGACAACGTCCACATTGGCCGCTATCACCTGCTCTTTGTGGGTCTGTCCAGGAGCACTCCGGGATAAGACCGTATTCCTGTTTAATACACGCTGGATTTTCACACGCCTGCTTTGATCACAGGGCTTAATGACAACCCAGTCCCCTACAGCAGGAAAACCGCTGTCTTCAACCGTATGATAGTGGAAGCGTCCGGATACTTCACCGAAGCGCTCCGTTTCATCGTCGGCCACTGTGTAAATGCCGTGGGTGGATGTCGTCACCCTGCCGGCCTTTTCTCCATCCTGCAGCTGTTCTTTAAAGTATGTTGTAAAATCCTTCCGTTTCATTCCATTCCTCCTGAATATGTGGAGGACGCTACGAGTGGTGTCCTCCTCTGTTTTGTTGGATGCTATTTGTTATGAATCGTCTGTTATTTGACATAAACACCACTCCTTGCTTCATTATTATCCTTAGTCTACCATACGAGGAAGGCCAGAATCTCCCTTTTTCCTTAATTATCCACGGGAAACCGCCCGCTTCGCTGAGACTGCCGCAAAAGTAATGGTCAATGTACTGACGATGGTAATGGCGATGACCCCCTGCATCATATCCCAGAAGACCCACCCATCAATCAGAACTGTCCGCATACTCTCAAAAATATAGGTGGTCGGGTTGATGACCGCAGCAATTTTGAGCCACTGCGCGTCAATGAGCTCATAGGGGACGAACGTAGTGCTTAAAAATATAAGAGGAAAAAAGATAAACGTTCCGGCCTGAGCAGCCTGCGCGTTCCCTGTCCGTAAAGCAACACCGGCGGAGTACCCGGCAAAGGCAAGTCCCCATCCGATGGCGATCAGAAGGACAAACAGGACGCCTCCCACGCCTGTCCGGACTTCAAGACCCAGCAAAAAAGCTATCCCGATGATAAGCAGCGTCTGCACAAAAAGCTGGAGCATCCCCGCAATGATCGGACCAAGGACAATCGAAAGACGCGAGGCAGGCGTCAGCAGCAGCCGGGAAAAGAACCCGTTTTCAATATCCTTCACAATACTCTGCCCCGCCCCACCGGCTCCACCAATGGCTGCCGAAACGATGGATACAGGCAGAATGAAAGCTAAGTAGTTGGCTCCCTCAAACGTTGGAAGCTGAGATATCCCGCTCAGCCCTCCTTCATAGACCAATAGAAAAAAAGCGGAAATCATCAGATTGGGAATAAAAGAAAACGGATTTCTTAAGGTCGTTTTCACGTTTCTTCTTGTCATCAGCCACGTATCTCTCCACACATTACTGCTCATAGCTTTTCTTCCCCTCTCCTGTAATCTTCAGGAAAATATCATCCAGGGTCGGAGAGGATAATTGGATATCCTCGACTTCAATATTTTCCCGATCGAGAATACGTGTCACTTCCAACAGTTGTTTCGTCCCTTCCTCAACGTAAATCAAAATCTTTTCCTGTTTTCTAATAACATCCGCATCGATCAGACCGGATTTCAACAAGTGGAGCGTCCTGTCTTCATCTCCTCCATCCACAGGAGTGAGGGCGATAAGGTCACTCCCTATTCGAGCCTTAAGCTCTCTGGGTGTTCCAGAAGCCACGATTTCTCCATCGTTAATGATGCTGATCCGGTCAGCCAGACTGTCGGCTTCCTCCAAATACTGGGTGGTTAAAAAAATGGTCGTTCCCTTGTCTTTATTCAACCGCCTCAACTCCTCCCACACGGCGATACGGTTGGAGGGATCCAACCCTGTTGTCGGCTCATCCAGAAAAAGGATGGCAGGTTCATGTACAAGGGTAAGCGCCAGATCGAGACGCCGGCGCATGCCTCCGGAATACCGTCCGATTCTTCGCTCAGCAGCTTCCGTCAGCTGCACAATATCCAGAAGCTCTTCTGCGCGAATACGCCCCTCCCTTTTACCGAACCCGAAAATCCATGCCTGCAGCTCAAGCATTTCCCGGCCGGTCAGATCCGGATCGACCCCTGTTTCCTGAAGGGCCGCACCTATATGGCGCCTCACCTTTTCCGGTTCCTTGATTACGTCAAAGCCTGCAACAAAAGCCGATCCAGACGTTGCATTCATCAAGGTAGTCAAAATCTGCACAATCGTTGATTTCCCAGCTCCGTTTGGACCGAGAAAGGCGAAGAACTCTCCGTCTTCCACGTTAAAAGAAACATCCTTGACAGCTTGAACCCCGCCTTTTTTAAATGTTTTAGATAAATGATCAACGACAATCTTTCCATTCATCCTTCCAACACCCTCTCTATGTAAAAAAATGTTGTACGAACAAGTTTAAATAAGCAGCAGCACGGGAATACCTATCCATACCTCAAACAACAGAAAAGCGTCAAAACTAGACGTTTTTCACTGTTGAAGCCATTACACTCAGATGATAAACTTTTATAAAATTCAGAAAACAATCAGGAGGTACAAATAATTATGGAAGCTTTATACCTTTATCCATGGGCAGCACCGCTGCTTGTCGGACTAGCCATTCTTTCCCTCATCGGGACCTACTTCAGTTTTAAACAGGAAAAGTATCTACTAATGATGAGCATGGGGATCATCCAGACAATGATCAGCACCTACCTTGTCACTGGTGCCGCTCCCGTCCTGTTCGGTGTCGGACTTACCCAGATATACTTAGGAGTCGTCAATGTAAAAAGGGTGAAAGCTGTAAGACATGAGTAATCATCGTCTTATAGAGCTTTCACCCTTTTTTCGATATACGCGCATAAATCTCCGACGGTCCCAAAAACAGCAAACGGGTTTTCCGGAAGAACATGCGGTGTATAGATGAGTTTCCAATGGACCAGCAGCGATTGAAAGGTATGCAGAAAAAGCAGGCGGTTATCATGATAAATTTCCTGCAGACTGCCCTGGGTGGACATGTATTCAAATGCTGGCTGCTGAAGTTCCGTGACATCCAGATGAATATAATAAAGCACACTCTGATAGACCGCTACGGGGAGCCTTTTATCCGGGATCAGTTCTATTGTTTCCTTCCTTTTTTTAAAAGAATGGAAGCTGTAAAGTTCCGCCACTTTTACCACCTCGTCTTTTTCCTATACCTTAAGATTCTGCACCCCTCTAACGGATTCCTTCTATTCCTGTAAGAATAAAAACAGCCATATCATTACCATTCTCCTGTCGATTTTGTTACCTTAAAGGAAGAAAATGAAAAAGATCCATGTGCAGCACTTTTGAGGAGGCAGGAAAATGAACCAGACGATAGAGACTTTGTTGAACCACCGCTCCATCCGTAAATTCAAAGATGAAAAGTTGACAGACGAACAACTGAACACCATTATTGAAGCAGCCCAGCAGGCTTCCACATCCAGTTACATGATGGCTTACAGCATCATCGGTGTGACGGATGAGGAGAAGAAATCCCAGCTGGCCGAAATTTCGGGCCAGGGTTATGTAAAAAACAACGGACACCTGTTGGTTTTTTGTGCGGACTTATACCGCCATACATTGTACGCCACACCATCTGAGTATGAGCAGATGCTGTCCAACCTGGAAAACAGCGAACATTTTCTCGTGTCCGCCATCGATGCAGCGCTTGCGTCCCAGAATGCCGCCATTGCCGCTGAAGCGATGGGACTGGGCATCTGCTATATTGGAAGCCTTCGGAATCAACTGGATAAAGTTGATGAAATCCTTGACCTGCCTAAGCATGTCCTGCCTTTATTCGGCATGGTCATCGGCGTCCCGGATCACGAGCCCGATCTTAAACCACGCCTGCCAAAACAGGCTGTTTACTTTGAAAACAGCTACAAGCGGGACCACAAAGAGGAGCTTGCTGCTTTTGACAAGGAAATTGCTTCTTATTACGAGGCCCGTCAGACGAACAACCGAAGCGACTCATGGACGGACCAGATGCGGCGTCGTTTCTCAAAACCGATGCGTATGGATGTGACCGGTATCGTGAAGAGAAAAGGATTCAATAAACAGTAAGGAGAGATCCTCATGTCCTATGAAGCAGCAGCCCGCCGGATAAAACGCGCAGAGCGGATCGTCGTTCTCACCGGGGCGGGTGTATCAACGGCAAGCGGAATACCTGATTTCCGCTCCAGTGAAGGATTGTGGACAGAAGATCATGCGCGGGAATACTACATGTCCAGCGATTATTTCCAAAGGCATCCGGATGACTTCTGGAAAAAGTACAAAGCCATTTTCCGTTTAAAGCTTCTACAGGAGTATCGTCCAAACGACGTCCATCAATTCATTCACGAGCTTGAATCGGAGCGACGTAATGTGTCTGTCATTACCCAGAATGTCGACGGTCTTCACCAGCTCGCTGGCAGCTCATCTGTTCTCGAGTATCACGGAACGTTGAACCAATCGTTCTGCCAGGACTGCGGACGCTCTTATTCGTTGGAAAGTGTGATGGAGAGGATGGTTCCTGTGTGCAGGGAGTGTGGGACGACGCTGAAACCCGGCGTCATGCTGTTCGGGGACCTGATTACAGCTCATGACGAAGCCGAGCGGATCATCAGGGAGGCTGACCTGCTTCTCGTTATGGGAACTTCCCTGCAGGTTACGCCATTCAGTCTTCTTCCTTATTTCGCACGGGAACACGGCAGAGCGGCGTCGATCCTGATCAATAATGAACCTACAGACAAGGACAATTGGTTTGATATCGTTCTCCATGAGGATCTTTCCTGTGCCGTCCAACAGCTTCAAGAGCTTCTTTAAAATAGGGACCTGAGAATCGGTGGATGTCTGCTGCAGCCGTCACCACCAATAAGCTGTTCGTAAATACAGCACATTCACACAACAAACAGGCTTTCCTTAAAGCCTATCCAAAGATCCTGACGAGCATAACGTAGAAAAGAAAACGACCAGTTTGCGCTGGTCGTTTTTTTTATGAAGATAGGAGCACGGCTGTCTTGGTGGACCAGAGTTCGATACAAGGCCCGGCAAGGAGGACAGACAGGATCGTCCCCATCCCCACCGGTCCGCCGACCCCAGCGGAATGGGAAGAGCTGTACGCTTCGTTTCTATTCCGGGATCACTTTGTCGCTGCGGTTTCCAATGACTCTCCTCTTGCTGATCTGGAGACCGTATCCCTGGAGGAATGCTTGAAGGAGCATCAGATTCTTCCTGCTGAAAACCAGCGGTTCACAAGCCGCTTCCAGTCCCTTGCTGAAGAAATGGGAGGCTCTTACGAAAGCACGGCGGTGCATGAACATGCCCACTCCGGTTTTGTTTCCCAGGGCATGGGAATCGCTTATTTTCCTGAATGGATGGCAAAACATATGGAATACAGAGGCATTACTTTTCTCCCCATTGAAGGACGACCCCTCTTCAGAGACATGTATCTTGCGGCAGCCTCTCCTTCTGCCTTTCAACGACTCAGGCATGTGTTTGGTACAGGTTCAGTATAAAACCAGTTCGAACCGTTCCGAAAATGCTCATTTAACATGGGGTTATAACTTTTAGACATAAAAAAAGACGCCGGGAAACGGCGTCTTTGTTCGGGACTCAGACAAGACCAAGCTTTTTGATCAGCGGCTTCAATGTCAGCCCTTGGACAATCAATGAAAACAGCACGACTGAGAAGGTTAACAGCAGCACCTGGTCCCTCCCGGAAAAATCCATCGGCAGACTGAGCGCAAGGGCGACAGACAAACTTCCCCGCAGACCGCCCCAGTTGATCAGCAGACGCTCCTTGGCATTCAGCTCCTTGATCCAACCCGTACTGATATAAAGAGCGATCGTCCGGCCGATCAGTACAATCACGACAGCCCCTGCGATATAGGCCCAGTTTTCCGATAGATTGATGTTCCGGATTTCCAGACCGACCATAAGGAAGATCAACGCATTCGCAAGGAGTGTGATCGAATCCCAGAACGTGTTGATGTTCGTTTTTGTCTGCTTGGACATGCCGACTTTCGCCCCGTAATCTCCAAAAACAAACCCTGCTACAACGACAGCGATAACTCCGGATGTATGGAAATGCTCGGCAATGAAATAGCTTCCGAAAAACAAGAGGGCGCTGAAGGCCACCTCGAGCGGATAATCATCAAAGAAACGAATGATCTGCGAGAAGAAAAATCCAAGGGCAAGACCGACAAGCGCCCCCCCAATGGCGAATTTCAGGAACATGAAAACTCCGCTGCCAAGGCCAGACCATCCCATTTCAATGTAGGTAAGCAGATAAATGCTCGCGATTTTGAATAATACGACCGCAATCCCGTCATTGAATAGAGACTCGCCTTCCATAATCGTCGACATCTTCTGAGGTACTCCGAGCGACTTAAAAATGGACAGGACACTGATGGGATCCGTCGCACTCATGAGCGCAGCGAACGTGAAAGCAACAGCCAAAGGAAGGTCCAGGAAGAAATAGGACGCAGTCCCGATACAAATCGCTGAAATGAACGTTCCCATAAAGGCCAGTCCCATGACGGTTTTCTTTTCGGAAAACAAATGATGAAACGGCAGCTTCAACGTTGCATCACCCAGTAAAATCGGCAGAAACAAAGAGATGATCGTCGCTTGGAACACTTCCGATTGTGTGATGTACCGTTCTGCTTCCTCGATCACCGGAAGTTCCGTCAATCCCAGCACAAGACCGACAAGGACGAGCGCGATCGAATCCGGCTCCTTTAACAAATTGGCAATCGCGATAACGGTAATGGAAATCGCTAATAAAATTAAAATCTGGATGAAAACATCATGAAACCCATGCACAACAGGATGCCCCCTTATTAGAAAATGACATCTTTAGTCATTCCCCAAACCCGGATGGACTAAGCATTCATGTTACGGGCTAAGCGTAAGCACTCCGCCTTCCTGTTCATCCAGGCTTGTTACATGATAGTCGCCTTCAACCCAGTCCTCCAGCTGATCATGGTACCAGGCGCTTCGGAAATGCCCGGACTGCCCGGGACCAACGAGATGGTATCCTTTCTGTGACTCGGCCATATCGATGACAAAACGCCAGGAGGCACCGTGATTGACGAGGCCGTTCTCATTAAAACCCGCGGCTCTGACGGTTACCCGGCTTCCACTGACAGGGGAAGGATCGCCTGGATTTAAGAAACGCTCCAGAAAACCAATACTGGATAACGGATGAGTAAATTCCACGGCGTGATACTCTCCCCATTTCCACGCAGAAGGATCTTCCCCATATTCCTCAGCCAATTCCCGAACCGTGGTTTCAAAAGCCGTCGTGATCACCTTTGAACTTCCTCCGGCTTTCTCCATCCATAAAGAATTTCCACCGTCCCTGTCCATTCTCAACAGCTCATCTGTCGTTTGAGCTGAACCTCGGAAAAGACTTTGAATGGACTTGGGAATGGATGATTCATACAATTCGTTTTCGATGCCGGCCATCCAGAGATGGAATAGAAGCGGCTGTGGGAGATTCCGATCATCTTCAAAATTCCATTCTTCCAACAGGGTGACCGCCTGCTTTTCCAAGTTTCCTTCAGCTTCCGTATGTTCCAACAGATAAGGCAGAAATTCTTCAGCCTGCAGGTTTTTGACATCCATCTGCATGTCCTGCATATCAGCCAAAGTTACCGATTCATGATTTTTAAGCATCTCAGCAATTCTGTTATACCGGTAAGGCTGAGCCCAGTTATGACTGATGTGATAAGGATAATCATCGGAAACGACTTTGTTGTTGGCTGTAGCCACAAACCCTTCCTCAGGATTGATGACCGTAGGCAGCTCATCAAAAGGGATATAGCCCTGCCACTCATCCTCTGCTTCCCATCCTCTTAATGGCAGCAGGGCATCATCCGGATTGTCATAAATCGGAATACGGCCGTTCGCTTTATAGGCGATCGTGCCGTCCTTCCCGGCAAAAACAAAATTCTGTGCAGGAGCTAAAAATTTTTCCAGGCCTTTCTCAAACGATTCCCAGTCATCCGCCTGATTGATTTCCAGTATCGCATCAAGCTCTGTCGTTGCATCCAGTGCTGTCCACCGGAGCGACAGGACCGTATCTCCCTCTGCTCCTTCACTGAACTCGCTGATCACAGGACCATGTCTTGTCTCCAGTACATCCATCTGAACATCGCTTCCATCTTTCACCTCAATGGTTTCTTCGATCACATCCGCCTGCTCCCACCGGCCTTCATACAAAAATTCCTCCGGATTATCCGGATTTCTTTTTTCCATGTACAACTGCTGCACATCCGGGCCGACGTTCGTCACCCCCCAGGCTGCCGATTTGTTGTGGCCGAGGATGATTCCCGGGATACCGGCAAAAATGACACCGGAAACCTGGTAATCATCAGCCATTAAATCCATCTGATACCAAATGGACGGGGTGGCCATTCCGAGATGAGGATCATCAGCCAGCATCGGCGAACCGGAAGCCGTCCGGCTGCCACTGACCACCCAGTTGTTACTGCCGTTGAATTCGTGTGGAATAACCGCATGAGCCAGACTTTCTTCCACGTCCAGCCCTTCCGCATCCGCTAGAACGGTTGGAGCTCCTTCCGGATAAGCGGGAAACAATTCATAGGCTTCCTCTTCAGAAAAATTATCCAGAATATAATAGTTGAACGCCTGGCGTTCCCAGTGCCCGCCCAGGTCAAAAGCCATATATTTTCCAATTGTTAATGAATCAAGCGGTGTCCAGGGCTCGGGATCAATGGCCATCATGGCAAATTCGGGTGGGAGCGGCTCTGTTTCCATATAAGCGTTCACTCCGTCTGCGAAAGCCTGCAACAGTTCCATCGTTTCCTCTGGATATACAGCCAGCGATTTCTCCGCCGCCCGTCTAAGTCCCAATGTCCGGAAATACCGGTCCTGTTCAATGGCTGCTTCACCAACCACTTCACTCAACCGGCCGGACGCCTGCCTGCGGGCCAGCTCCATCTGGAACATCCGGTCCTGCGCCTGAACATAGCCCTGGGCCATGAATAAATCATCCAGGCTTTCCGCTTCAATATGAGGCACACCATTTTCGTCACGGAGCACCTCAACCTGTCCGTTTAACCCCTGCAGCGAAACGTCACCTTCTGTTTCAGGAAGGCTCCTCAAAGTGTAAGCGTTTACAAAAATAACGACAGCAATCATTAAAAAAATCGTAATTCCAAGCGTCCAAAATACAGGCCTTTTCCATTTTTTCCGGTGCTTTTGTTTTTCTGTATGAAACTTTCCCGCTGTTTCCACTCCCCCAGCCCCTTTCGTCATTACCATTATTATAACCTGCCATCTGGAAAGTGGATAGGTTCGGCTGGAAAAGTTACAAATGGGTGTGGTTAATTTCTGCAAAAATCGGGTACAGACCATAATGTGTTTGATTGTGGAGGTGAAGAAATAATGGAAAAAGTAAGAATTAGTAATACATCAATGGAAGCCAGCCGCATCGGCCTCGGCACATGGGCCATCGGCGGCTGGATGTGGGGCGGCACAGATGAGAAGGAATCCATCCAAACGATTCATGCCGCTCTCGATCAAGGCATTAACTTAATTGATACAGCCCCAGTATATGGGTTTGGTAAATCAGAGGAAATTGTCGGAGAAGCCGTCCGCCAGTATGGACGCCGCGAAGATCTTCTCTTAGCGACGAAGGTAGCTATGGACTGGAAAGACGAAGAAACGGTCTTCCGTAATGCAAGCAAAGAGCGGATCCACCAGGAAGTGGAAGATTCACTCCGACGCCTGCAGACGGATTACATCGATATCTATCAGGTGCACTGGCCGGACCCGGTCACACCGATCCATGAGACCGCTGAAGCGCTGGCCTACCTGCATAAGCAGGGAAAAATCCGTGCCATCGGAGTGAGTAATTTCACGCCGGAGCAGATGGATATATTCCGTGAAGCTGCACCGCTTCACACGCTCCAGCCCCCTTACAATTTATTTGAACGTGATATTGAATCCAAAACACTGCCATACGTGCAGGATCATGAGATCACAACGATCTCCTACGGTTCCCTCTGCCGCGGACTCCTTTCCGGAAAAATGTCCACCGATCGGGAATTTGAAGGCGATGATTTGAGAAACAATGATCCGAAATTCAACCAGCCGCGGTTCAAGCAGTATTTAAACGCTGTACAGGAACTGGAACAGCTTGCTGAGAAACGGTTCGGAAAATCGGTCCTTCAGCTTGCGGTGCGCTGGGTGCTTGATCAGCCCGGCTCCGGTATTGCTCTAATGGGCGGACGTCGTCCGGACCAGCTCAATCCTGTCAAAGGTATCAGTGATTTCCAGATCGACGAGCAGACGATGCATGATATTGATGAGATTTTATTGAAGCATGTCAACGACCCGGTCGGTCCTGAATTCATGGCTCCACCGGACCGCCAGGAACTAGGTCTAAAATAAACCTTTAAAGTCGGATGCTTACACAGGTCTGTAAATTTCAGAAATACGATCATTCAAATCGTAGGAACGTGACCATATGTCCAGATGGTCACGTTCCGCTTATCGGTGGATGCTTGCCGCGGGCACGGCCTCAGCTAACTCGGGCAGGAAGAACACCTGCCCGGGTGGATCTTCGGCTCGCGCTGTTCCCGCAGGCGTCACCACCGAACGCTTCTCGTGACCTTACCAAATGATGAGCGGGAAAAGAGGCGGCCTTCTAAATAATAGAAGGCCGCTTTTTTTTTATAGAAAATCTAAGAAATCTTCTGCGGAAAAAGTCTATCGTACACACAACCTCGACAGTTTTTACAAACCGTCCGTATACAGGCCTATCCACTTGCAAAATATGAAGATTACAGAACCGCTGGAACGACTGAAATCCCTTAGTTCGTGCTGCCAAGACACCTTGGACGTCCGTACACACAAGGTGATGAGACGGAATTTCCTTAGCTATGGTCCCTTATGAGAGCTCACTTTGCTCTTTTAAACAAAACCTAAGCATTGAAGAAAGAAAAGTTTAGAAACCTTTTTTGTTGTGAATCGTAATAGAAGCGTAGTGTAAATGAGGAGGATGGAACAATGGAAATTCTAATATGGGTATTCATCATTGCAAGTTTCGTGGCGAGTTTTGCCAGTGTCATATTCCCGATCATTCCAGGACCATTGGTTTTATGGATTGGATTCCTGATCTATTTCTTTTTTGTAGATGGGAACGAACTGTCGGTCTTTTTCTGGATCGGTGCGGTTGTGCTTACGATTCTGCTTATCATATCCGATATCATCGCCAATAGTTATTTTGTGAAACGGTATGGGGGAAGCAAATGGGGCGAGCGGGCAGCGGCCATCGGCGTCATTATCGGCTCGTTTATTATCCCGCCATTTGGGATCTTAGTCGTCCCTTTTGTCCTTGTCATCATTGTAGAACTTGTTCAAAAGAGGGAAAGCCAGGATGCCTTCAAGGCCGCTATCGGCTCTTTATTCGGCTTCCTTAGTGGTACCGCGGCTAAAATTGTCATCACACTAATCATGGTCATCTGGTTCTTCATCGATATTTAAAAACACGCCCGGGATGCAGCCTGCATCCCGGGCGTAGTTTTATTTGGCTGCACGTACGTTTTTCAGGTTCCGAAGCCGGCTTTCCGGAAGCCGTTTATGATGGGTGGCGATTACATAGACGGGCGCGGTCATAATCATGGCGGCTAATATAGAGCCAAGATTGAAGATCCCTTTTTCAGCCGTCCAGACGATGGCCAGTCCAACCAATCCGCCAATCATAGACGGAAATTCAGGTCCGAGAAGGTTTGCAACGATGGTATACGGAATGGTCATGGCAAAAGCAGCAAATAAAGCAAACTCCCAGACACGGATGCCTTCAACAATTTATTCATATCATAACCGGCAACATTTTTTACGACCTTCCCACCTGTAGGGATGATCCGTCCATCAGGATAGACCACACGTAGTCCGATGACGAGATCACGCCCGAATCCGTAGGCTAACCGCTTCGTGCCTCCGGATTCAACAGCCACGTGCGGCCCTTCCTTATGGGCCTGTGTCAGCAGTTCCCTGATTCCTTCCTCCGTTACGGGTTCATGAAGCAGGCTTCCTCTATTTCCATAGATATCCTTAAGCTTCACATGTTCCTGAGTGTCCATCAGGCTCCTCCCTTCTGGTTTCCTACCAGACCCTGCCGGAAAGAGAACAGGAGCCGGAATTCCGGCTCCCTTTTCTTAATGGCTGGCATATTGTTTCTGTTTCGCTTCGCGGCGTCGTCTATGAAGAATCGGTTCGGTATAGCCGTTCGGCTGTTCTTTTCCTTTGAACACAAGATCACAGGCCGCCTGGAAGGCCACGCTTTGCTCATAGTTATGGGACATCGCTTTGTACTCAGGGTCATCCACATTCTGTTCGTCCACGACCTTCGCCATCCGCTTCAATGTTTCCATGACCTGATCTTCCTGGACGATACCATGGTGGAGCCAGTTCGCCATATGCTGGCTGGAAATCCGAAGCGTCGCCCGGTCTTCCATCAATTCAACGTCGTCGATGTTCGGTACTTTCGAACATCCGACGCCATGCTCGACCCACCGGACAACATAGCCGAGAATTCCCTGGGAATTGTTATCCAGTTCATGCTGGATATCCGCTTCCCTCCAGTCTCTGTCCTTTGATACAGGAACCTTCAGAATGTCCTGCTGAAGAACGGCAGGGTCCCCGGAAATTTCTTTTTGTACATCGGCTGTATCTACTTCATGATAGTGAAGGGCATGAAGAGTTGCAGCTGTCGGGGAAGGCACCCATGCGGTGTTCGCTCCCGCCTTCAGCTGGCCGTCCTTCACGGCCATCATCTCTGCCATTCGGTCCGGCATCGCCCACATTCCTTTTCCAATCTGCGCGCGGCCTCGGAATCCGGCATGGACGCCGACAAGGACATTCGATTTTTCATAGCCCTGCAGCCATGGCGAATCTTTCATATCATTTTTGCGGATGACAGGCCCCGCTTCCATAGATGTGTGGATTTCATCGCCGGTCCGGTCAAGAAATCCGGTATTAATAAATGCGATGCGCTCCTTCACTTCATTGATACAGGCCTTCAAATTCAAGGTTGTGCGCCGTTCTTCATCCATGACGCCGATTTTCAATGTGTTTTTTTCATAGCCAAGCAGCTGCTCTGTCCGGTTGAACAACTCGTTGGCGAACGCCACTTCCTTGGAGCCATGCATCTTCGGTTTTACAATATACACAGACCCTTTGGCGGAGTTTTGATACGGCCCATTTTTCAACAAATCATGTTTTGCCAGCAGTCCGGTGACAACGGTATCGAGGATTCCTTCCGGCACTTCCTCCCCGTTCTGATCAAGAACCGTATCGGTCGTCATGAGATGCCCGACATTCCTTGCAAACATAAGAGAGCGCCCGGATAGAATCAGGGAACTTCCGTCCGGCGTCGTATACGTCCGGTCCGGGTTCAGCTCTCTCTTGATCTCACGGTCTCCCTTTTGAAAAGTGACAGAAAGACCGCCTTTTAACAGACCGAGGTAATTTTGATAGACTTCGACCTTATCGTCCGCATCAACGGCCGTCACGGAGTCTTCAAAATCCATAATCGTCGTCACTGCTGATTCCACAAGCACATCTTTCACACCAGCCTTGTCCGTCTGACCGATCGGATGATTACGGTTGATTTGAATCTCGACATGGAGACCATTGTTGACAAGCAGCACGCCCGCCGGTGCATCTGGTCCTCCAGTGAATCCAGCCAGCTGCTCCGGATATTTCAGCTCCGTCGGTTCTGCTGACGTTTTCACTTGCAAACGGCCGTCAAATATCCTGTAACCTTCGACGTCTTCATGTGAGCCTTCAGCAAGTGGGAATGTCCGATCAAGAAACGATTTTGCATAGGTGATGACTTTTTCGCCGCGTATGGGATTGTAGTCCCCTTTAGGTTCGGCTCCATCTGCTTCACTGATCACATCCGTCCCATATAACGCATCATACAAGCTTCCCCACCGGGCATTGGCAGCATTGATGGCATATCGGGCATTGTTTACAGGCACCACAAGCTGAGGACCTGCCTGACGGGAGATTTCATCGTCAATATTTTCTGTGGAAATGGAATAGTCCCCGACTTCCGGCTCGATGTAATCCAGTTCCTTTAAAAACGACGTATAGGCCTCTTTGTTGGATAGATCATGGTTGAGATGCCAATCATCGATTTTTTCCTGCATCTCATCACGGATTTGCAGCAGCTGCTTATTTTTTGGAGTGAGGTCGTCCAGGATGGCTTCAAGACCGGACCAGAAGTCATCACTGGAGATGCCGCTTTCCGGCACCGCCTGTTTATTAATAAATTCATACAGCACAGGAGCGACCTGAATGTTTCCCACTTTCACATAGTCCTGCATTCTTTATTCCTCCTTCATAAATGGAAAGAACATCCGACAGAAAACGCTTCCAATAATTGTCGGAAATTTCTATCTATTGGTTGCTTTCTATCATATAATAGATGTGAGCATATCTAAAATACATATTTGGAATCACTATTATTCCATTTAGTTATACCAGGACATTTGAATGACCTGATTTTTACAGGGAGGAATGGATATGGATATTCGTCATTTGCAATACTTTGCAGAAGTCGCTAAACAAATGAGCTTCACAAAAGCCGCTTCTACCCTGCATGTGTCCCAGCCTTCGTTAAGTAAAACGGTCAAGCAGCTGGAAACAGAGCTTGGTGTGCCGCTGTTTTACAGATCCAAGGTCCTGCAGCTGACCGATGCCGGAGAAGCTGTACTCGCCCATGCCATTCAAGTACTGGATGCCTTTCACAATTTGACGGCGGAGCTGGATGATATTACGAACGTGAAAAAAGGGAAGATTCGTATCGGCATACCACCGATCACAGGGGCAGCTTTTTTCTCAAAAATCATCCGTTATTACCGTGACAAATATCCCGAAGTGGACATTCTCTTAAGTGAAGTCGGATCGAAGATGATCAAGCAGGGCGTTGAAGACGGTTCACTGGATTTTGGACTCGTATGCAACCTGCCTGTGGAATCGTCGCAATTTCATACGTTAAAGGTTGTGGACGATCCTTTGATGCTTCTTGTCCATAAAGATACAGCTACGGCTGCTAAGGAAACCGTCCATCTAGGTGAACTCCAGGATGAACCTTTCATTCTATACCGGGAGGATTTTACTCTTCACGACCGCATCATTGAAGAGTGCCGGGCAGCCGGCTTTCACCCGAATATCGTCTGCCACAGCTCCCACCGTGACTTTATGATGGAGATGGTGGAGGCAAAAGTCGGCGCCGCCCTGCTTCCAAGTCAGATTGCACGGGAAGCGGCTGACAAAAATATCGCTGTTCTTCCTCTGTCGCATCCCAACCTCCGCCTGGAGCTCGGGCTGGTATGGAAGAAGAATAAGTACCTCGCCTTTTCAGCGCGGGAGTTCATTTCAATGTCGCGTGATTATGTAAAAGAAACGGCCCGTCTTTCATAAGAAAAGCCATGACCGTCCCTGTCAGCTTCCAAGGGTGGTTTTTTATGAACGGAAGCCTCCATCGGAATGGATGATCTGCCCCGTCACCCACCCGGCATCTTCTCCGACTAGAAAACAGATCAGGCGGGCCGCGTCCTCAGGTTCACCGATCCGTCCCATTGGAAATCTTGGCTTCAGTTCATCTTTAAGCGTCCCGGTCATCCACCCTGTGTTCGTCGGGCCCGGGTCGACAGCATTAACAGTAATATTCAGCGGCGCCAGTTCAACCGCTGCAGATTTCGTGAAGGCAGAGACAGCCCCTTTCGTCGATACATAGGCAAGGTTTCCCGGTTCCGGCGATTGATCCTGTCCGGAAACCATATGAACCACCCTTCCTCCGTGTCTGCCTTCGATTCTCCTTGCAAAAGCCGTCGTTAATAAAAGGGTGCCTCTGACATTCACCTCGTAATGGGCATCAAGGATAGCTGCATTCATAGATTTAAAGTCTGCGTCAATGGAATAGGCCGCATTGTTTATAAGAATGGAAGGACTCCCGAGGCGTTCTTCCACCTCATCGATCAATTTTTCCGGGGCTTCTTTTTCCGATAAATCCAGCTCCAGTGACGCACAGCGGACCCCGGATTGTTGAATCTGCGCTTCCAGTTTATCCGGCCATCCTTCATCTTTATCTCTGTCATAAAAAGGCATCGACCGGTCATAAGCCGACCAATAAGTGAAGAAAATATCCACTCCAGCAGACGCCAGTGCGTGACATACCGCTGTACCGATGCCTTTTTCCCTCCCCACTCCTGTAACAATGGCAATGGTTTGATTCAACATAGTTCATCCTCTCCTCCCGATGACGAATCTGAACAAAGAAGCCTGAACCACATGTTGGTTCAGGCTTCTATTTGCTGATTACTTCTGTCCCATCCCTTTTAAAAAGGACATCAGCATTGTCAGGCTCCGGTTGATTTCCGGATCTTTCAATACTTTGGCAAAATCAAGCATGTTCATCTTTTTCGTCGTTCCTTCATCCTCCATACGCTCCAGACCATTATTCAGGCGGCTGCTCAAGCTGCGGATGCCACTGACGTTCAAGTCGCCAAGCAGGAAAACAAGCTCAGGAAGATTGTTCAACAGTGGTGTATACTGTTCCTTGTCAATTTCCCTGACAACATTGGCGAGGGTTTCATCCTTCGCCTTCACAAAAGCCGAAAGCGTTTCGAGCGTTCCTTCTTTTTGAAAGGCGCTGAGCAGTTCGATGCCTTCCAGGATCGCATCCTTGTTGTCTGCGACCGCTTCTTTGACCTCCTGGACATTTTCTTCAATGACTTCTTCCCGCGATTTCTCCAACCGTTTGATATCGGTGATCGCCCGTGCCATTAATGAGCCCCCCTGCCTGGGAATGTGTAATCTTCCCGCTGCCATTTTTTCTGGACCTTCACACTAATCTGCGGCACCGGGTTTCCATTCCGGTGGTTATTTTTCGGAATCGGCGACTTCCCTTTCTTCTTCAGCACTTTCATTTTCACAGCAATTTCCTTATACGCCGGTGTATCGGTATCTTTATCGACACGGTTATCAGTCAGATAGTTGATGGCTGATTTACCATTGCTGTTCAACGGCAGGAAGATCTCTTTTCCACGGACACGGTCAGTAACCGTCACCTGTCCGGTCGCTTCTCCTGATTCAGAAATCAGCTTCACTTCCGCTCCTTCTTCAATGCCCCGCTCTTTGGCGAGTTCCTCGGAAACTTCTATGAAGGCATTCGGTGTTTTCCTCTGGATGCCCGATGTTCGGTAAGTCATGTTGCCTTCGTGGAAATGCTCCAGCAGCCGGCCGTTGTTCACATGAAGGTCATACTCTTCATTGGTGTCGTACATCAGCTCATACGTCAGTGGATAAAGCTTCGCCTTTTTATCCTCAAACGGGAACCCTTCCGTAAAGAGAAGCGGTTCATCTGTCCCGTCTTCGGCTACAGGCCACTGCAGGGAATTGTACCCTTCCAGACGGTCATACGTAACACCTGCAAATAATGGTGCCAGTCCGGCCGCTTCTGCCATAATTTCAGATGGATGCTCATAGCCCCAGTCCACACCAAAATGTTTGGCCATCAGCTGGATGATTTCCCAGTCCGGCTTTGTGCCTTCCAGCGGGTCAAAGCTCTTATAAAGACGCTGGATACGTCGTTCCGTATTCGTAAACGTGCCGTCCTTTTCAAGACTTGGGGAGGCCGGCAGCACAACGTCGGCATATTCAGCGGTCTTGGTCAGGAACAAGTCCTGTACGATAAACAGATCGAGCTTTTCAAAGGCGGCTGTTACATAATTAATATTGGCATCGACAATTCCTGTGTCCTCACCCATGACATACATCATGGAAAGCTCCCCGTCATGAATGGCTTCAATCATCTCGTGGTTATCCATGCCGGTTTCTTTCGGAAGCTCTGTTCCCCAGGCTTTTTCATAACGGGCCCGGACTTCCTCATCCTCTGTCGATTCATAGCCGGGGAAGAAGTTCGGCATACTTCCGAAGTCACTGCATCCCTGTACGTTGTTGTGGCCGCGCAGTGGATAAGCGCCTGTACCCGGCTTCCCGTAGTTTCCGGTAATAAGCAGCAGATTACTGATCGCTGTACTTGTATCACTGCCAAGCATATGCTGCGTCACGCCCATCGCCCAGCAGATCGCTACCGTTTCCGATGTGGCCACTTCTTCCGCCACCTGCTTCAGTTCCTCCTGAGGGATACCGGTTAGTTCAGATGCATATTCCATCGTAAACGGCTCCAGGCTTTCCCGGTATTCATCAAAGCCGTTGACCCAGTCGTCCAGGAAGTTTTTATCTTCCCAGCCTTGATCAAGAATGTATTTCGTAACAGCGGAAAGCCAGACAAGATCGGTTCCTGATTTCGGCTGATAAAAACGATCCGCACGCTTCGCCATTTCATGCTTTCTCAAATCAAAGACGAACAGCTTATGTCCCAACAGTTTCTGGGAACGTTTGATGCGCGAAGCAAGAACTGGGTGGGACTCCGCTGTATTGGAGCCGATGGTAATGACAAGTTTACTGTCTCCGAGATCATCAATGGATCCGGAATCGCCGCCATACCCCACCGTACGGAACAACCCTTTCGTTGCCGGTGCCTGGCAGTAACGGGAACAGTTATCCACGTTGTTCGTTCCGATCACCTGACGGGCCAGCTTCTGCATCAGGTAGGATTCCTCGTTGGTCGCTTTGGAGGATGCGATGAAGGCCAGGTGATCCGGTCCTTTTTCAGCAAGGATCTTCTTCATACGATCGACCACATACTGCATCGCCTCGTCCCATTCCACCTCTTCAAAATGATCACCGCGGCGGACGAGAGGTTTCTGAAGACGGTCTTCACTGTTTACATAGTCCCAGCCGAATTTCCCTTTAATACATGTGGATATGCCGTTGGCCGGTGACTGGGCACTCGGTTCCACCTTCAGAATCTGGCGGTCCTTCGTCCATACATCAAAGGAACATCCGACACCACAGTAGGTACACACGGTTTTTTCCTTCTTGATCGTTTCCTCACGCATCGCTGCTTCAGAATCAGATACAGCGAACAATGGACCATAACCGGTTTCCACCTTCTTCGTTAAGTTGATCATCGATTTCAGGATTCCAGGCTCGGTGTCCGTCAAAAATCCGGCCTCTCCCTCCATGCCGACTTCCATCATGGCGTTACACGGACAGACGGTGGAGCACTGCCCACAGTTGACACAGGAAGACTGATCAATCGGAACATCATTATCCCAGATGACACGCGGCTCCTGACGCTCCCAGTCTATCGTCAGCGTCTCATTTACCTGAACGTCCTGACAAACTTCCACACAGCGGCCGCACAGGATACACTGGTCAGGGTCGTAACGGTAAAACGTGCCGGAGTAGTCCTTTTCATAGCTTGTTGGCTGAAATGGACGTTCCTGGTGCTCAATGCCGAATTCTGCCATTGTATTGTGGATTTCACACGATCCATTGTTATAATCACAGACCGTGCAGTACAGTTCATGTTTTTCCAGAACACGGTCAAGTGCTTCCTTCTGTGCTTTATGTACATGTGGAAGCTGCGTCTGCACTTTCATCCCCGCCCTGACTTTGGTCCCGCACGCCCGGACAAGCTCTCCGTCGACCTGAACGATACAGGAATCGCAGGTCTGGATCGGTCCAAGGGATTCGTTGTAACAAATCTGAGGGACCTGCTCATTGACTTTATTCATTAATTGGATGAGTGTCTGGTCCGGATGATCAGCAAGGTATTCTGTGCCGTTTATTTTTACGACGGTATGTTCATTCAATCATAACTCCTCCTCTACTTTCTTCCTTTACACGGCCGGGATGGGTGTACACGTTCATCCGGTTTCCTCTGACAAACCCGGCGGCTGTAATATTCAGATCATCAGCCAGTTGCAGCGCCAGATCTGTGGGGGCCGATTTTGACAAAAGCAGTCCGAAACGCATTTTGGATACTTTCAAAAGAACCTCCGAAGAAATCCGGCCACTGAAAATCACGATCTTTTCTTTTGGACTTACCTGCTTTCGCAGCATCCACCCATATAATTTATCAAGAGCATTATGACGGCCGATATCTGTATACGCCTTCAAAATGCCCGAAACACCAGCAATGGCAGCCTGGTGGACGCCTCCAGTCTGTTTGAACATGCCCGCTTCCTGATGAAAGGATTCCATCAGCTGATAACACTTTTCTGGAGAAAACGACGTCGTATCCACGGCCGTCTTGGCGGTAGCCGCATCACTTTGAAAGTAAAAGGCGCGGCTTTTTCCGCAGCAGCTTCCAAGCCAGCGTTTCTGCCCTTCTTTTACAAACGGAACGCTGCGGGATGTTTCCACATAGGCAAAGCCGCGCTCCTCGTCGATCGTCAGGCTCGTCAATTCCCTATACGAAAGAATGACACCTTCCGAAGCAAGAAAACCAATGACAAGGTCTTCCATATCCATCGGTGTGCAGACCATCGTAGCGAATTCCTCTCCATTGACAACGATGGTCAACGGGTATTCGACAGCTACGATGTCTTCTTCCTCCTGCCCGTACTGTTCGTTGTAGCGTTGAATGTTCCACATACGGGTTTCCAAAATTATCCCCCCTCGAACGTTACCAATCCTTTCCCTTTCTTTCGACAAAACAAACACCTGACAGCATTTGGATGTCAGGTGTTGATCAGGGTCTTATATAAATAGGAGACTATCGTACGCCTACTCCTCCAGAAGAGGAAGCTTCAACGTGAAAATTGTGCCGTTCTCCGATGATTCAGTCAGCTCAAGACGTCCTCCGTGCGCCTCGGCAAGCATACGACTGAGAGGAAGACCGAGTCCGAGGCCTCTCTGTTTCAGCTTTTTGTCTTTCCCTCGGTAGAAACGTTCGAAAATGAGCGTCTGCTCGTCATCCGGAATGCCTGTTCCGGTATCGGAAATTTTCATGATCAGATCGGATTCGTCCCGGCTGACATCTATAGTGACTTTTCCTTCCTCGACTGCTTGATCGGCATTTTGAACAAGATTGAATAAGATCTGCTTCAGCCGGTGATCATCAACAGAAAGAGGGACAGCCTCCGCTGGGAACCGCACGTCCAAGGGTATGTGATCCGGATCTGACTGCCACTGTTTTTGAAACTGGGTCAGAATCGGACGAAGCGGCTGATGCTTTTTGTACATCGGCAGGGCTCCTGCGGCGTACGTATTAAAGCTCAATAGATCCTGAATCATGACTTGGAGGCGTTCCACCTCCTGCAGAGATAAATCAAGATATTCTTTGGCTTCCTCCCCTTCGACAATCTCATCCTTGACCGCCTGGATCAGACCGCTCATCGAAGTGACAGGGGTTTTCAAGTCGTGAGTCACCCCCGCCAGGAGTTCGGTGCGCATCTCTTCCAACTGCTTCAGCTTGGCGGCCATATCCGTAAAGGAATCCATCAATTCGGCCAGTTCTTTTTCCTTCGGCGGCGAAGACATTTGGATATCATAGCTGCCTTCACTGACCATCCGGGCTGCACGGGCTGTCTCTTTCAACGGCTTCGAGAGCTGTCTTGTCAAATAATAGATGACCCCCCAGCCGAGCAGACCGACACCACCGAGCAGCAGAGCCAGCAGTCCGTATTCCTGATTCAGACGGCTGAGCGTTTCCTTATCATTGACTAAAACGACATACCCAAGCGTTTCTTCTCCGCTGACAATCGGCTCGCTGATGACGTACGCCCGCTGATTCTGATCCAGCGAAATTACAGACTCGGTCGTCTGATACAACGATTCATCGACATAATCGCCGGCATTCCTGATCTGGCCTCCGCGCTGATTCGAAACGAGGATTTCTCCTTGATCGGTGACTATCAGTGCGGCCGGAGATTCATCCACATCCAATTCTCCTGCGCGGTTTCTTAAAATCTCCTCAAACAACGGCCCCGAAAGAATCCGGCCATTTGTCGTCACAATTCTATCAGCGATTTCCTGTCCGACAATGTGCATGAGATTCAACCGGTGATCAACGGTCGTCTTCTTGATCCACCAGACGGACCCTGCGGCTATGAGAATCAGTCCGATGAGAAGCGTAGCTAAGTATCTTCTGGACCAATAATGGAAAATCGTTTTACGCTTCTCAGGTTTGTACACTCCACTGATACCCCAATCCCCGCAGTGTTTTGATGTCATACGGCTCTTCCTTTGAGTCTCCCAGCGCCTTACGGATACGCTTGATCGACAAATCCACCGCGCGGTCACTCCCCTCATATTCGTAGCCCCATACCCGGTCAAGCAGTTGCTCCCGTGTGAAGGTCTGGTTCGGATGACGGGTAAGAAAAATAAACAGCTTGCCATCCTTTGGAGACAGTTCAATTTCCTCTCCATTTTTATGGACGGTATGAGCAGCCGGGTCGACGACAAGTGATCCTATGCGGAGAAGCTGGTCCTCCACTCTTGCCGGAGGGCGGCTCAGGACCGCTTTCACTCTTGCCACCACTTCTTCACCGATGAATGGTTTAGCTATGTAATCGTCTGCCCCTGTTTCAAACCCTTTCAGTTTATGATCGATTTCGCCGAGCGCGGTCAGCATGATGACGGGGCAGGCACTTTTTTCACGGATTTCCGTCAGCACCGTCCATCCATCCTTGTCCGGAAGCATCACATCAAGCAGAACGAGATCCGGGCGCTGTGCAGTGAATTTTTCCATGGCTTCATTCCCCGTCCACGCCTGTTCAGTGATCATGTCATTTTTGGATAAATAGGCTTGGAGAACACGGGAAATGGTCGGTTCGTCTTCTACAATCAATACTTTGTTCATCGTTTCAGCTCTCCTTTGCTTCCATTATAAAGGGTAACCAGGGCCGGTGAGAAAAAATCATAAAAAAAGAAGGCTTTGTGGGAAAAGCCTTCTTTACTCGCAAGAGGAGATTATACAGCGGAATCCGTAGGTTCTGCTTCTTCACTTTCCTCTGTATCCGGGGCCTGACCGCGAGGTTTTATGTCCAAGCCAAGTTCCTCGAGCTGGGCCTGTGCTTCCTCCTGTGTCAGTTCACCGCTTTTGACCTGCTCACGGATCTCCTTCACCTGGGTGCGCTCTTCCTCAGTCAGGTCTCCGCCCATGCGATGACCTTTTCCACCGCGATGACGGGGCTGCTCAATCCCGAGCTCCTCCAGTTCTGCTTTCGCTTCTTCCTTCGTCCATTCGCCTGCTTCCACCTTGGACCTGATCTCTTCCAGTTTCTCTTTGGTTTCTTCATCTACGTCCTCAAAAGGGTGGCCGCCTGTTTGGAAGAAAAAGCGTTTCTGCTCCTGCAGCTTTTCAAGAATTTCATCTTCGCTCAGCTCCCCGTTTTTAAACTGCTGGAGCAGGCTGCGGATTTCCGTTTCCCCGCTTTCCACCGATTCCTGCGCGGCTTCTGAACCCGTATCTGTTTCTGCATCTGTCGCCGCATAAGAGATACCCGGGATGGCAATCGCCAATGCAAGAGCCCCTGTCAGCGCTTTTTTCGATAGTAGGTTTTTCATGTCTTTACGTCCTCCTGTAGACTTCATGTATTTGGTACATGTTCATCATAAAAAAGAAATAAGTCAGGAAGATGTCAAAGCGAAAACTTTTTTGCCGGAGGTGATATCGGTCGGTCAGGCGGGGCTATCAGTCTTTTTCCACATATATCGATTTTTTTAGAATATATCAACTAAATTTGTGATATATCGATTTTTTCCAGTCTATATCAATTAATTTCGCGATATATCAATTTTTCTCCATTTTCCCCATAAAAAAAACGGAGGCCGCAGCCTCCGTTACTCATTATTGGTGTTGATTCAATGTTTCAGCAAGTTCTTCTCTTGATTTGAAGCCGACTTTTTTATCAACCAGCTCTCCGTCTTTGAAGAAAAGAAGTGTCGGGATGCTCATTACTCCATATTCCTGCGCAGTTTCAGGGTTTTGGTCAACGTCCAGTTTTACGATTTTCGCTTGTTCGCCCATTTCAGCATCCAGTTCCTCAAGAACAGGGGCGATCATTTTACATGGTCCGCACCATGGGGCACCAAGATCCGCAAGGACAAGGCCTTCTTTGGTTTCATTTGCAAAGTCTGCATCGGTTACGTTTGTAACTGCCATGATATATTCCTCCATTTGCCGGTTATTTTCTAACCTGTAAATAATTTTATTACGGTTAGAATGATAAGGTATGTTAAACTATAAGTCAATAGAAAGGATTCGGAGGTTTTTATGATGCAGGATCGGATGACACTGTCCCAATTTTCCTCTTATGTATTTATTAACTTTTTCAATACGATAAACAGCCACTGGGATCAGGCGAATGATTATTTAACGACAGAAGAAGAGGTGTATCAATGGCTTGACCTCATGTCTTACCACGGACTCCTCTCGGATCAGCAGATGAAAGCTCTCAAACAGGAAGCCTTTCACACTGATAAACTCCGCGATTTCCGTGATCGAAGCCGTTCTTATTTTTACAGGAAAGAGAATGAAGAAGGATTCACACACATGCTGAGTGAATGGACGAAAGGAACGCTGCAGTTCATGTTCGAACAGGGTGCGCTTGTACCCGTCCCTTTAAAAGGGGGTTCGGACGGGCTGCTGGCACTCCTTGCCTATCAAATGCTCCATCACAAGGAAGCCGGCATCTGGGAAAAGATTTCTGCATGCCAGAACGATGACTGTCTGGCGTTGTTCGTGAACCAAAAAGGACGGCGCAAATGGTGTTCCATGGACGTCTGCGGCAACCGGATGAAAGCAAGAAAGCATTACAGCAAGAAGAAAGCCGGCCAGGCTTCTGAATAAAAAAGGAAGCGTTCATCATGAACGCTTCCTTTTTTATGGCTGTAGAAAAATCGCTTCGAGCGGCGGCTGCTCACCAGCTAATCCGACCGCAACAGCCGTATAAGCTTCATTCGGGTTCAAGGTTACCCCCGGCACTTCGAGAACGACCTGATTCGTTCCCGCTACCCGGACCTCTAAATCAGCTGTCGTCGGTGGAACCGTGATATAGCGGGTCGCCCGGCCGAACGGCACATTTCTGAACAGGACATCTCCGCCTTTGACAGCTACATCTACAGCCGGTGCGTTTGGAGACAGGTGCCAGAAACGGACCTTGGCATTGCCGTACGCGGTGTGATCGTTGTCGACAACCGGGATGAGCTGAAGCTGATTGACTTTTCCAGCTGCGGCCACCGTATAGGATTGATCTGCTTCAACAGCTACAGTCTGGGTCAGAACAGGCTGCGAAGTGTCACCAGCGGCATAAATATCTATGCGGTACTGCCCTTGAGGAACTTCCAAATACTCACTCTGCTGCTTATACGGGACGTTTTCCAATATTTTCTGACCGTTCACATAGACATCCACGTTCGGTGCATCCGGTGAAGCATGAAGAACTCTTACTTTTGCTGTTCCACCGCCACCCATGCCCATCCCTTCACTGCGTTCACACATCACCCACTGCTGCATGCACTGCAGGTGCTTATGGTAATAGTGGATATGCTTATTCGGGTCAATATACTTGTAGTAATTCGAAAGCATATCATATTTCATCGCCTGCCACGCCAGCTGCTCCGGATTTTCGTTTGGATACATCGTGCCACTCCCCTTTCAAGAAATCCCCATCTTCATCTTATTCAGCAGATTCATGGACAGAACTATTTATCCCGGATGCCGTCTTTTCTCGTTCATGATAAAGTGGAGGATGGATAAAGAAAGAAGGTGACGGTATGAAAAAGAAAGGAGCCTTGCTGGTATTTACCGGAGCAGCAAGTTTCGGTTTCACCCCGATTTTTGTGAAGCATGGATTTGCTGAGGGATATTCGCTCGGTCAGTTGAACATCGCACAGATGATGATCGCGTTCATTCTGCTGTGGCTGTTGTCCTTCCCGCATTGGAAGGAGATCCGGCAAATAAAGTACATTGACCGGCTCAAGGTGATGGGCGCCGGGTCGTCCGTAGGCTTAACAAGTATTTTTTATTACGGAGCGATGCAGTATATTCCCGCTTCCATGGCCATACTCCTGCTTTTCCAATTTGTCTGGATCGGAATGCTGATTGAATGGGTCTTTTTAAAGAAATCACCGGAAAAAGTGCATTTCGTCTCCCTTGCGATTACATTGTCGGGTGTCATTCTGGCGTCCGAGGTGCTTTCGGGAGGCGTGGGTGAACTCCCTCCTGCCGGCTTGATCCTCGGCCTTTTATCTGCACTTTCCTATGCGGCGTTTATTTATACGAGTGGACAGGCCGCACCGGAAGTGAATTCCGTGCTCCGCAGCTCCTGGATGATCACAGGCTCACTCCTGCTCGTACTGATAGTTTTTTCCAGGGACATTCCAACGTTCCCTGTCTTCGAAGGAGAGCTTTGGCTGATCAGTCTCGGTATTGCGATGGTTGGTGCTGTGATTCCCCCATTGTTTTTCGCTGGAGGGGCCCCGCACATTTCTGCGAGGCTGGCCAATATTCTCAGCTCTGTAGAACTGCCGGTCGCCATTGTATCGGCTATGGTGGTGTTAAAGGAACAGGTGACCCTCCTGCAGTGGGCGGGCATCGGCCTGATTCTCTTTTCCATCGTTGTCAATGAAACCGGAGACAGGTGGTTCCGACGCTCCCAAAAAAAGAAAGCCGCTTCATAATCAGCGGCTTTCTCTATTCTCATCTCTTCTTATTCTTCTTTTTAAAACCACCGATCGCCATAAATAAGGTGAACAACAATATAAACCAGGAAGCAAAACCCACGTCCGTCCACCTCCCTTGTTGTTAAAAAACACGTGTGACCATCATCATAAACAGCAGCACCGACATCAGCATCTTACTCACTGCTGTTATGAATGAGCGATCCTTCCACGCTTTAACGCTGTCATACATTAGAAAGATTGACACGACTCCAATAAATACGGTGTAACCGGCTGGAAATATATCTATAACCTTAATCAGAAGACCTATAGCTGCCATAACTAAAATCACCGGCAGTAGATGACGCATTTAAGACGCTCCCTTATTCAGATCTGTCAGTTTTCCCCGCCGATGCAGGACTTCAAAGGTTCCTATGATGACTACTGCCCCTGTGATCATCACCCCAAAAGCGGTTCGATCCGTCCACACGTTAAAAACTGCAAGCAGAAACGAGCCATTCATGATGATTACGAACGAATAAATCAGCCATCTCAGCATATGAATTCCCCCCGGACATTTTTTCTCTGCCTTTCTATACGATTGAAGCCGGCGGACGTTTCACTTTCGCCATTGTTTTTCCCACGTTCTTCTCCAATGACTTTAATTGGATCGATTGATATAATAGAAAGATCACCTGTTTGGAAGGAGGAAAAGGATGCGTCTCTTTATCGCAGGATGCATGCTGTTGTTTGCAGCGGTTTTAAGTCCGCATGGAAAATTTCTGGAGCTTGCCTACAGCTGGTCTGACGATTTGAATATCGCGTCATCTGTTCAGTTGTCGGACGGCGCGGCCGTCTTTTTCCAGCCTCTATCCTTTCCTCTGCCTCCGGACCAGGATGATGAGGGACCTTCTGCGTTTTTAAACGCTC
Organism: Halobacillus sp. AWH4_228; assembly: GCF_056158365.1. Lineage (NCBI taxonomy): Bacteria > Bacillati > Bacillota > Bacilli > Caryophanales > Bacillaceae > Halobacillus > Halobacillus sp. AWH4_228. Next base: position 2,502,472 of record NZ_JBSWTE010000001.1, read on the forward strand.
CCCTTTTCTCCCTTGTCCAGTTCCATGAACTAGTTGAGAACCAGGTGTTTGGTTATCAGGGTGAAAACAGAGGATTTCTCATTGCCAGGCATGCGAATTCAACCTATACATAAATGCTCCTTTCTCATGGATCCACACGATTCCATATAAAGGAGACAGCGCGTTGAAAAATTCTAAAGACACAGGGCTTTATGCCGTGGTCGTTCTATTTATCTATCTATGCTTTTTCGGGTCTGTCTGGTTCTTCGGTGCTCTAAACGGAGCGGACTGGTCCTCCTGGTGGATCGATTTTTCCTGGGACATGGTCAATACGAAAGAGCTGAAGCAGATCATAAGTTTGTAAAAACGGGACCATGCTTGGAGCTGCAGGCATGGTCCTTCATCTACACATTGAATAAGGGAGTTATGGAATGTTTATTGAAGCTTTTGGAACGGATGCGTTTGTACTTATTACCGCGTTTTTACTTTTCAGCGGCATCGTGGCCGCCAAGTTTTCCAGCCGCTGGGGGCTGCCGGCGTTGATTCTGTTTATGATTGTCGGAATGATTATCGGGAGTGACGGCCTTGGGATCATCTATTTCGATGATGCGGGAGTGGCTCAGTTGTTCGGGGTCTTCGCCCTTGTTCTGATTTTGTTTGAAGGCGGGCTTCACACAAAATGGTCGACCGTCCGCTCGGTGGCCCTGCCTTCTCTGTCCCTCGCTACCATCGGCGTTGTCCTTACATCGACGTTAATTGGGGCGGCGGCTTTTCTTCTGCTTGACTTAAGCTTGATGGAGGGACTGCTGCTCGGAGCGATTGTCGGTTCGACCGATGCCGCCGCTGTATTTTCTGTGTTAAAAGAACGGAACATCAAAGCGAAAATGGGAGCGACCTTGGAAGCGGAATCCGGCACCAACGATCCTATGGCCGTCTTTTTGACGCTTTCTTTCATTGAATTGATTTCCAATGAAGGGAGCTCCATCTGGATGCTCATCCCCACATTTTTCCTTCAGATGGGCCTGGGCCTCGTGTTAGGTGTCCTGTTCGGCTGGACAGCCTCCTTTTCTATCAACCGCATCCGACTCGGATCAAGTGCCCTTTATCCAATCTTATCGATTGCATTTGCGCTCTTGACCTACGGAATCACCGCGTTCGTCGGCGGAAGCGGATTCCTGGCTGTTTACATTGCCGCGCTTGTTATTGGAAACCGGGAACTGACATACCGGTATTCCATATTTCAATTTAATGAAGGCTTTGCCTGGATGGCACAAATTCTCATGTTCATCATCCTCGGGCTGCTCGTCTTTCCGGACCAGCTGTTTTCATCCGAAGTGATGTATGACGGCATCATCCTGTCTCTGCTGCTCATCTTTGTTGCGCGGCCGGCCGCTGTCTTCCTTTCCTTGATCCGCCTCAACTATACGTTCAAGGAAAAACTGTTCATTTCATGGGCCGGACTGCGGGGAGCCGTTCCAATCGTCCTCGCTACTTTTCCGGTCGTAGATGGATTGAACAACAGTCAGACCTTATTCAACATCGTCTTCTTTATCGTGTTGACGTCAGCGTTGATTCAAGGCTCGACGATCTCATGGATGGCGGACCGCTTAAACCTTGTCGGGCCGAAAAAGGATACCCCACACCATTCCATCGAGCTGATATCGATGGGGAAGGTGGCTGTGGAAATGATCCAGTATCAGACAAGCCAGGAATCAGCGGTGGTGGGAAGCCGGCTGCGGGATTTGTCTTTCCCGAACCATGCGAACATTAATGCCATCATTCGTGATAATCAGGTCATCACCCCTTATGGTGAAACAGAAATCAAAGCTGGAGACTTCCTTTATATTCTAGTGGAATCCAAATATAAGGATCAGGTGACAAAGGAGCTGGAGAGGACAGTCACTCCTATAAAAACCGGATCGGAATCATAGAAAAGGAGAGGGCCCCGGGGTCCTCTCCTCAGCTTGTAGAGAAACCCCTGTTTCTTTACGAGCTTTTTTCTTTCTTACCGCCAGGAGCGAAGCCCCTTGGGGGTTCTATAACATCGCCAAAGACTCTCCTTCACCCCGCTCACCCTTGCTGGATGGAGAACAATCTTTTACATATTCCGGCAGACAGCCGTCATCAGCGCCTGTTCTTTCCCTTCTTTTCCACGCAAGCGGCAATAGCGCAGCTCATGCCGTTCTTTGGAATCTGCGAACCTGCTTCGTGCACAATCTCTCTCCTCTATATTCTAACGTCGACACGTGGAGCGTTCGGTGGTGATGCCTGCGGGAACAGCACGGGCCGAAGATCCACTTGGGCAGGCGACCTTCCTGACCAAGTTAGCTGAGGGCGTGCCCGCGGCATTCATCCACCGATAAGCGGAGTGTGACCCTTCCCACGACAAATGGACAACGCTAACGGGTTGACACAGGCTTTTTCTACAGACAAGGAGAGGACCTCAGGGCCCTCTCCTTTTTTATTTATTCCTCTGCTTTCCACCTGGTTTAAACATTTGTACACGAGGAGCTGTACCAGAATAAAGCCGATCCATAAGAGCACCAGACTATTACGGTACATAAAAACAGAGAGTTCATGGTCTCTATGCAGATCAAACAGGCTGTCTACAATAATCATTGTCCCCATCCAGCTGTAGATCAGACTGATGATGAAAAACAGCCACTTGTTTTTCCGATCGGTAATGATTGACTTTTCATATGTATACGACACAGCAAATAGAATGACAGCTGTCAGCAGATGGACAACGACCATGACCATTAGACCGGAATGGTTTAGTACAGGTAACATTCCTCCCCCCTTTCTTACGGAAAATCCCGGACCATTATCCCGTACTCAGCCGGATTTTTCAATACTCTAAGGGATCAGCAGAGCGCATCATACGTTTGTTTATCACAGACGACACGGATATGCGCCCCTTCAGGGAGCGGCTCATCCAAGTGTTTATAGATGTCCATGTTTTCTCCGACGGCGATGACATTGCCCCCTTGCGACGTGACATCCTCGACAACATCGCGGTAGGTCTTCCATTCTTCTTTTCTTTCAATCTGGCGAAGATCATAACCGGACTCCCGGCTGATAAGCTGATTGAATAATCCGGAAACGCCTTTTTGGAATGAAGAGCGGACGAGCATTCGGGAGACAAACTCATCGGATAAAACGACCTCATCTACTTTGCTGTGCTTGAACATCGGAACGTGGTCGCGGTCGAGCACCTCGACCGTTGTATGGACGTGAGGGGCATTCTTTTCCAACGCTGCAGCAACGAGCAGCGAGTTGCCGTCGACAAGCCTCGAACTGTCCGAGCAGTCTGTCGCAAAAACAATCGCACTTTTACTGTCTTCAAGATTGGCTTTGTCAAGAACATCCTTTTTCATCGGACTGCCGTTTATGTAATGGACACGCTTCATGTTGAGAGGTTCTTTTTCTACCTCATCGATGAGGACAATTTCTGTCTCTTTATCGGCCAGCAGGATTTCATCAATGGCCAGCGCCGCTTTTTTGGACCAGCCAACGATGACAATGTGGCCTTTACCGTGATAACTCAATTTCCCTTCCTCCTTCCGCTTTTTAAAAATCCCCATCGCATTGGCAATCAGGCTGATGACAACACCCAGCACACCGATACCCACAAGGTAAAGCAGCATGGCAAAATTTCTACCGGCGGTTGTTTGTGGGGAGATGTCTCCATAACCGACGGTCGATATCGTCGTCATTACCCACCAGAGGCTGTCGTGAAAACTCGTGAAGGTTTCGGGCTCGATCCACATGATGGTGAACGTACTGCCGAAAATAATCAGGAAAGAGCCGATCAGCAGCGTCGTTTTATCAAGGCGGATAAATTTGATTAGAATATTACGCAAAGGACTCCCTCCTATCTCTGTTGTGCATCGTTTCATAGATTATTTCTCGTATTGAAAAATTGAAACGCGCGTAAATAAAGATCGATCGTTTCGCAAGCTGAAGGAAAGAAAACGGCCCTGCCCCCCTCTGCTTTCGGAAGCCAGGTCCAATAGTTTCAAGAATCCGGGTTTTCGTCAAACCGGGGCCGGTTGTCATCAATCCTACCTTCGTCCTATGTCCTGTCAGTATTACAAACCACATGGTAAAACACAAGTAAAAACAGAAAGAGACAGCTCTATGGCTGTCTCTTCAAAGTGGTTCGAAAATTCACGGCAGGCTTTACAGGGATCCACAGCGTACACTGGTGACGTCTGCGGGAACAGAACCTCATCAATAAATGGAACGTGAGTACGGATACTGATCAATCCCACTGACGAATATGCAGGAGTTCCAGTTATTCGCCGATGTTCTCTGTGGTTACCAGTTTCAAAGGAACCGGAATCGTTTCCTCTACTTCCTCTCCCTGCAGTACATCTGCGCCTGCCTGGACAGCCAGCGAGCCGATCTGTTCCGGCTGCTGGGCGACGGTTGCGGAAAGATTGCCGTTCTGAATACTCGTCATTGCATCTTCATTTCCGTCAAAACCAACGACTAGTACATCACGACCGGAGCTTTGAATGGCCTGATAGGCGCCCAGAGCCATTTCATCATTGTGGGCGAAGACTGCTTCCAAATCCGGATTTCCCTGAAGAATGTTCTCCATCGTATTCAAGCCTTCTGTACGATCGAAGTTCGCGGTCTGCTTAGCCGTCACATTCAACTGCTCATCAGCTACCGTATGGAAGCCGCTTCCCCGCTCCCTCGTTGCAGAGGCTCCGGGAACACCTTCAAGCTCTGCCACTTTGGCGTCCTCTCCCAGCTGTTCCACCATATATTCAGCGGCCATCTTCCCGCCTTTTTCGTTATCCGAACTGACGAGAGTGGCCACTTCTCCTTTTTCAGAAGAACGGTCCAGCGTAACGACGGGAATGCCGAGGCTGTTGGCAGACTGGACAGCCGTTGAAACCGCCGAAGAGTCGGTCGGGTTGATCAGCAGGACGTCGACCCCCTGCTGGATCAAGTCTTCCACGTCGCTGACTTGTTTAGCTGCATCATTCTGTGCATCAACGACGACAACATCCATCCCCTGGGCTTCTGCTTCTTTCTCCACCCCGTCCTTCATGGAAACGAAAAATGGGTTATTCAAAGTCGACACAGACAATCCTATTTTAATATCTTCCGGATTTTTATTATTGTTCGGTTTGGCCCATTCCGGCGGCTGCAGAGAACATCCGCTAAGAAAAAGCAGGACTGCACCGATGATAAGTAACAATCGTTTGATCATGTTCATCCCTCCTACGCTGATTTCTTCCGGTCCATGAGGACGGCAATAATAATGACGACACCTTTAACAACCATTTGGAAAAAGGAGGAGACCCCGAGCAGATTCAGTCCATTGTTCAACGTTCCAATGATCAAGGCGCCAATCAATGTACCGACAATCAAACCACGCCCTCCGGATAAGCTCGTCCCGCCAAGCACAACGGCAGCAATCGCATCCAGTTCATAGGATGTACCGGCAGTCGGCTGTGCTGAATTCAAGCGTGAGGTAAGAATCGCCCCAGCAAGTGCAGACAATAGACCGGCTAAAGAATAGACAAGGACTTTCACCCGGGAAACATTGATTCCTGAGATGAACGCCGCTTTTTCGTTACCACCAATCGCATACGTCCGACGTCCGAACGGTGTTTTATGAAGAATCACCCAAAGAACAGCAAAAGCGAGCAGCATGGTCACCGCAGGTACAGGGATGCCGAGGAAATAGCCGCGGCCGAACAGCTGAAACGCATAGCTGTCGCCAAGTCCTGTAATCGGGTTTCCGTCGGTATAGACAAGAGTCAGACCACGGAACATCGTCATCGTTGCCAATGTAGCAATAAACGGAGCCATCTTTCCTTTTGTAATCAACAGTCCGTTGACAGCTCCCATCAGCGCACCAAGCAGGCATCCGATCAGAATAGCTAAAATCGGATCAATGCCGGATACCATCATCCCGGCCATCAGGGCACTCGATAAAGCAAGAATCGATCCGACGGACAAATCGATGCCGCCGGTGAGAATGACGAAGGTCATCCCATAGGCAATGAGGGCGTTAATGGCAACCTGACGTAGCAGGTTTAATAGGTTCAAAGGTTCCAGAAAGCTTGGGTTTATAATGGATACAACGGTAATAAGTACAAGAAGCCCGACCAGCGGCCCCAGCTTCTGCAGTGACTGGCCGATGCTGTTCGTTTTTTTAATGGCGTTCATCATGGACGTTCCCTCCTGTCGCAAATGTCATAATCTTTTCCTGTGTCGCTTCCGACCGGTCCAGTTCACCGGAAATGGTGCCTTCGTGGACGACGAGAATCCTGTCGCTCATGCCGAGTACTTCCGGCAGTTCAGAGGACACCATCAGGATAGCTACTCCACGGTCGGTCAGCTCGTTCATCAACTGGTAAATCTCCCGTTTTGCCCCGACGTCCACTCCACGTGTCGGTTCATCAAGAATCAACACTTTCGGCCCGATGCCGATCCATTTGGCAATGACCACTTTCTGCTGATTCCCGCCGGATAAGTTCTTCGCTTCGGTTTGGGCGGATTCGGTTTTGATTGTCAGGCGCTTGATCAACATCTCCACGAATTCCAGCTCCCTGCCATCCTGGATGAGCGAACGCTTTGTGAAGCTTTTCAGGCTGGGGAGAGCGATGTTATCTTTAATAGGAAAATCAAGCACGAGTCCTTCGTCTTTCCGGTCTTCTGTAATTAACCCAAGTCCGAGTTTGATCGCCTGGCCCGGATTCTTCATAACGGCACGCTGACCGTTCACATGGATGTCTCCCTCGTATTTTCCATCCAGTCCGAAAATCGTCCGCATGATCTCTGTTCTTCCCGCCCCCATCAATCCAGCAACCCCAACAATTTCACCAGATTTCACTTGGAAACTGACGTCCTGGAATACGCCCGGACGTGTCAGGTTTTTCACCTCAAGGACGGTTTCTCCCGCATCGGCCTGCCTTTCTGGAAAACGATCGGTGAGTTCACGCCCCACCATTTTGCGGACCACTTCATCAAAGCTCGTGTCCGGAATCGGTGTCGTATCAATGGTACGGCCGTCCCGCATGACGGTGATACGGTCGCAGACGTCAAAAATCTCCTCCATCCGGTGGGAAATATAAACAATAGAAACCCCCGAGGCTTTTAAGGAACGGATCACGCCGAACAGCTTTTCAATCTCTCTGTCGGTTAAGGCTGCTGTCGGTTCGTCCATAATAATCACCTTGGCATCGGTCATGAGCGCCTTGGCGATTTCAATCATCTGCTGCTCCCCGACCGAACACTGTCCGGCATCCTTATGAAGCGGGATGGAAATGGAGAGCTTTTCAAACTGTTCCTTCGCAACCGCTTTCATTTTTCTCGTATGGATAATCCCAAAAGATGTAACCGGTTCCCGATTAATGAACAGGTTCTCCAGAACGGTCAACTCCGGCCAGACATTCATCTCCTGATGAATAAAAGCGATGCCGTAGTTTTCCGCTTCTTTTGGGTTGGAGAACGTTTTTTCCTGAGCGTCAATCTGGATCGTCCCCTGATCCTTTTTGTGAAGGCCGGTCAAGATATTCATGAGCGTTGATTTACCTGCCCCGTTCTCTCCCATGAGGGCGTGGACTTCCCCTTCCTTGATTTCGATATCCACGCCTTCCAGCACTTTGTTCGTTCCAAACGCTTTATGAATCTGATTCATCGTAATATGCATCGTCTCACCCCTTTTTAGAAAATGACCCCGGCATGCAGGATACAGTTGGCATAAGGCGTCATTTCACCTGTGCGGATGACAGCTTTAACATCTGTCAGCTCCTGCTTGAACGCTTCATGGGAACGTTCGTCCATCTCGACAGCTGTGAACATGTCTCTCATTTCCTGCTGAACAGCCGGATTGGACTTCATCTCTTCCGCTGTGGTCACTTTTTCTACACACATCTCCTCCTGCACGACCTGTACCACTTCCATAAACCCGGGTACTCCCTCTTTTAAGGCAAGGTCGATCTTCAATGTTCCTGCCGGTATCGGAAGGCCCGCATCAGCGATGGCGATCCGGTCGGTGTGACCGAGATCGGCGAGCACTTTACTAATGCTGCTGTTCAAGATGCCGTGTCTCTTCATGGCTTCATCGCCTCCTCAACATCCTCACGGGACGGCATTCCCCCCTGCGCTCCGAAGCCGGTGACAGACAAGCTGGCCGCCCGGTTGGCAAAACGCAGGCTTTCTTCCATCTCTTTTCCTTCGGCAACAGCGACAGCAAAGGCGGCATTAAACGTATCCCCCGCTCCCGTCGTATCGACAGCCTTGACCGGGAAGGACGGTACGAGAACTTCTTCCCTTCCATTATGGTAACGGACGCCGGCTGCGCCTTCGGTGATGAACAATTTATTCTGGTGTGCCTGGAGCGCCTCTGATAAAGCCAGGCCTCCGAATAATACAGCGGCTTCATGTTCATTCGGTGTGACGTAGCTGACTTGATCCAGGACCACTTGTGGTACAGGTCTTGCCGGAGCTGGATTTAACAACAAAGGCACGCCATAACGGGAGCACAGCTCTGCGGCATGAACAACCGTTGCTTCCGGCACTTCCTGCTGAATCATCACAAGATCACTGTTCTTCAAAAGTTTTTCTGCTTTTTCAATATACTGCGGAGTGACATGGTCGTTCGCTCCCTTGACGACGACGATGCTGTTATCGCCTTCTGCTAAGATGATGTGGGCTGTTCCACTTCTTTCATGTGTAACCGGTTCCACATAGTCGATTCGTACACCGTTTTTCTTCAGATTGGCTGTGATTTCTTCTCCGTAAGTGTCTTCCCCTACACATCCGATCATATAGACATCAGCTCCCAGACGGGCGGCTGCGACCGCCTGGTTCGCCCCCTTGCCCCCGGGCACGGTATCAAATGCTTTACCTAATACGGTTTCACCTGCCTCCGGCCGTTTGTCAGAGGAGACGACAAGGTCCATGGAAGAGCTGCCAATGACAGCGATGGTCGGCTTTTTCATTCTTGATCATCCTTTCGTGTTGTATGTCGTTCGATCAATTCCACCGGCATTTGAATGGACCGGTGCTCTTGTTGAGGCTGTCCAATTCTTTGTATTAACAGTTCAGCCGCTTTTCTACCCATTTCATAAGCCGGCTGGCGGATGGTCGTCAGCGGCGGATAGGACAGACGGCTTTGTGGGATATCGTCATAGCCGATGATCTGCAGATCCCCGGGGATGTTTTTCCCCCGCTTCAACGCTTCATGGACGATGGCGATGGCGACAATATCATTACTGGCAATGATGCCGTCGGTTTCAGGAAATTTCTGAAACAGCTCCTCGGCCCAGTTCAAAGCTTCCTCAAAGGCATAGGAGGTCGTTGACATGACGGAAAAATCCACGTCCGCTTCCCCAAGAACCTCCATGGCACCCCGGTAGCGATCAACTGCGGGTTTAACATGGGCAGGGCCTTTGACGAGCGTCACCCGCTGCGCCCCTTTTTTAATGAGGGTCTCTGCTGCGAGCCTTCCTCCTTCCCGGCCGTCTGCGTACACAGCGGGATAACTGCTTGACGTACGGTCAAGCAGGACCAGCGGGAGATCGAGCGACTGGTACATATCATAATCCACGTGGTTCGTCGCCGTAATCATACCAACCACATTATTCTGGACAAAGGTTTGAATGTAGTCCATTTCCTTTTCGATATCCTCATCACTGTTTCCGAGTAGAAGACGGAAGCCCTGGCGGCCGGCCTCATCCTCCACTCCTCTGGCCAGCTGAGGGAAAAACGGGTTTGTTATATCCGGAAGAAGCAGGCCGATCAATCTGGAGCCCCGCTTATACAGCGACCGTGCCACTTCGTTCGGGCTGTAATTCAGCTCTTCAATAGCCGCCATCACTTTCTTCCGTGTTTCTGTGCCTACATAGCCATTATTATTCAACACGCGTGATACCGTAGCCACGGACACCCCCGCATGTTTCGCTACATCTTTTATCGTTACCATAGCTTCACTCCTGCATTGTGTAACCGGTTACATAGAACATAGCATAAACGTTTCAAGAAAGGCAAGAACAAAATGAAAAAACCCGGAACAGCTGATCCGGGTTTCTGGATATTCAAGCTCTTTTCATCTGTACGCCGCTTTGTACCGGCGCACTCCCTTTTTTAACGGACAGGCTGTGCAGAATGATTCCTGTGATTAATAACCCCATTCCCAGAAAGGCCGTTGAACCAGGAAGGGGCGCAGACAATAGAAGCACTTCTCCTAGAAGGACGAACAGAACCTGGGTGGACTGCGTGGCTTCGACAGCTGCAAGCTTTCCGCTCTGATGCCTGGCGCGGTCTGTTGCTATGAAAAATAAGGTTGTGGCTGCCACACCGGAGCAGACGGCGACAATGAAGGACTGGAGTACCTGCCCCTGCGCCGGCGGTCCCGCTGTGACCAAAGCCGTCGTACTTAAAATCAACCAGAACGGGAGACTGGCAAGCGTCATGCCTAGAATGCGCTGGAAGGTATCCAGACGATCACTGCTGAAGGCCATCATTTTCCGATTTCCAAGAGGATAACAGAAGGCAGCGATAAGAACAGGAAGAATCCCTGCTGTTAGTTCCAGTGGTGTGACCTTCTCCAAATGCTGGAGTTGAATCAGACAGACTCCTGTTAAAATAAGAAAGGAAATAAGCAGCGAGCGCATCGGAATCCGCTCCCGCCTTATTTCAGGACGATTCCCGATGTACACAGTCGTGTGGAAAAACGGAGTGAGGAGGATACCGGCCGCAATAGTCACCTGCCAGGTCCCGGCGATCAACCATCCAGGACCGTAGGCAGCGGCATAGGTTAAGGGAGCGTAAAACAGAACGAATCCGACAAAGCTCCATCCGATCCAGGTGGCCGGATGCTTTTTCAATTCTATAAACACTTGTTTCCCATTCTTTCTTACACGTACAATGAGAAGCAGGAACGGGACCATAAATAGAAAGCGCAGGGATGCACTCCACATCCAGCTGCCACCGGCTAGTTCCATCGACCGATTCAGAATGAAGGTGACAGCAAAAAACATCGAGGCCGTTACACCGAGCAAAATCTCTCTCATCTCCACCACACCTTTATATATTATATTTAACTGATGATACATCATAATATACCAAAAGAATGATCAAATGAAAACCATCTACAGGAGGAAAAATGATGAGCGATCCCCAAAAGAACGATGCTGAAAAAATGGCCAGACAGGCCGGAGTGACGCTCAGGCGCCTGCGAAAAGGAAAGCAGCTCAGTCTGCAGGACCTGGCCGACCTCACGAATGTCAGTAAACTGACGCTTGGCAACATCGAGCGCGGAGAAGCCAATCCATCCCTTACCGTCATGTGGAAAATTGCCAACGGTCTGCAGATCCCTCTTTCCACGCTGCTTGCCGAGGAGCAGGAAATTGTCATATCAAGAAAACATGAAGGAAATAAAGTTCTGAGTGCAGATGAGTCCTTAACACTTGAACCGATGTTTTCCACCCGCAGCTTTGACGCAATCGAGACGCACCGCGCCTTTTTAAAGCCGGGAACCGAATATGTCACCGATGCCCACCAATCCGGAGTGGTCGAATACATCACAGTGATGGAAGGACGTGCCCGTATTCAGATCCAGGACGACTTCTATGATCTAAAACCGTATGATGCGATTAAATTCAGTGCTGATCAGCTCCACGGGTATCATAACCCCTACGATGAGCCGGCCGTCCTCCATTTTGTAATGATGTATAATTAAAAGCCATGAAAGGACCGGACAAAATTCGTAACATCACCAAATCAAAAAAGAAAACAGGGAGGAGCTTCTGTCAGACAGAAGCTCCTCCCTGTTTTCCATAAACATGATAGAAGAATCGCTGGACTCCTGAATTACAAAAAAACATCCGTTTTCTTCACAACCGGCCGCGGGAGGATTCATCCATTTTCACAGCCTCCTGCCTTTTCAACCGCCGGCGCGCTGAAACGGTCTGCGGGCTGATTTTTGTATGACCGATGGCTTTAGCCAGCCCGAATTTCGGCATGTTTCCATAGATCGATTCAAACTGCCCCGGTTTCTGAAGATACGTTTCATGATAGATGCCGACTTCTTCTGTATCCCCGGCTAGTTGGTAAAACTTCTTCCACGCCTGCCGATGCTTTTTCCCACGGGCATAGTCCATCAAGGCCTCCTCAGATTTCCAGTACTGCACCATCAGCACCGTCCGGCCTGTAAAGAAGTTCTCCATATCAAGAAATCCCATGTCCTTATGTGTATAAAGCTCCTTGATCATCGGCGGCATCGCCCGGAGCACAGGAAGCCATTTGTGTACCGCCCGCCATTTATTGATCCGCATCCCGATGAGAAAAACGACAAACCCTTGCTCTCCTGCCGCTTGTGTCGTATAACGTCCTTGAAACACTTGTTTCCCCACGTTACTCCTCCTTCATTTCATCGATACGGGATTTCGTTTTCTCACACCATTCGACAGCCGCTTCCGTCGTAGCGAGTCCGTAATCCAGGGTAATGATCCAGAACGGCGCGTCTTCCGACGGACACTCCTCGCTCAGCAGCAGTTCTTTGATGCTCTGGTACGTATGCTGCTTCTCATACAGTTTTTTTCTGTAGCTTTCCAACTGATGAAGAATGACGGATTTCTGCTGATTCCGGCTGAAAAACAGCTTCAGCAACAGTTCATTTTTCTCCACCGGGAGATCCTCCACCGGTTTCATCAGCCAGGACCGGAGCTGTTCCTCACCGGACGGAGTGATGATGTACTCCTTCTTATCCGGCCGGCCTTCCTGTGAGGTGACATGAACCTCTGCATTTCCCTCCTCCACCAGTTTCTTAAGCGTCGGGTAAATCTGTCCGTAGCTGATCTTCCAAAAGTGATTCAAGCTCCCATCCATCATCCGCTTCATCTCATAGCCTGTGTGAAATCCTGCTGTCATCAAGCCAAGCAGGGCATAAGGGGTATGATTCTCCTTCATAGGCTGCTCCTTTTATATCAATATGATATATATCTATTTGATATAATTATAAAACAGAACGCCCGCAATAAACAGACTATTTTCAAATCCACCCCTTCTTTTTTCCATAAGCAAGCAGCCCTTCATATGGATCCCCTTCGATTTCTAATGGATCACAGAATGCGGCTTCCGTGGAAAAGCCGTCTTTCTTATTCTGAAGAATGATGGGTTTGAGAGCAGGATCCTCCCGGAGGATACGGTATTCAATAAACATGTGAAGCCAGGCATGCTGATCGGTCACCGGCTGGTTCTGAGCGAACAATTCCCACTCCAGTCCCCCGTACCGGAAATTGGCTTTTGCGACCTTACGCCCTCGTATGTATTTTTCTACAATTTTAAAATTGGAAAAGCCTCCATACAATCTCTCCCATCTTTCCAATAAAAAGGAATGGTTTTCTGTCTGCATGATGATATCAACGTCGGAGTCCTCCAAATCAATCCCGAGTGGAATGGTTCCACAGATGACCGGGTGGTTTTCCTTGAATTGTGCAGCGATGTTCAGTTTGTGAAACAACCGCAGGACGTGCCGCTGCTTCTCAGACCCTGTGCGTAATAGTTCCATCACGTTCATCCAGCTCCCTCCTTTCTCCCTACCATAAAAAGAAACACCCCTGTCTGCAAGGACAAGGGCGTTCGTTTATTAATAAGCTCCGTCAGAATACGTCAGCTCATAGCTGTGGGAGTAAATTTCAAAAATGTTGCCGAACGGATCTTCAACATAAACCATCCGGTACGGCTTATCTCCAGGATAGTATTCACGGATCGGCATGCGCTGCTTTCCACCGTGGGCTTTAATTTTTTCAACCATGCCCTCTACATCCGGGTCCTGGATGCAGAAATGGAAGATGCCTGTCTTCCAGTATTCAAAATTGTTTTCCGGCTGCTCGTTCTCCGGAAATTCGAACATCTCGACACCGATACGGTCACCTGTAGCGAGGTGGGCAATGCGGAACTGCTCCCACTCGTTTCCGAAGACGTCACGGCACATCTGGCCGATGGCTGTGTCATCATTTTTCACTTCTGAAGGCTCCATAATGACATACCAGCCAAATACCTCCGTGTAAAATTTAACGGCTTCATCTAAATTCGGGACAGAAAGTCCAATATGGGAAAAAGATCTTGGAAAAGTCATCATTATTTATTCCTCCTTGTTTTATTTCCTTTACAAATTCCATTATAGTTAGATTTAGACGTTTGAGAAGAACGCACTTTAAAGTAAGAGGCTTACCAAAAAGTTAGAAAGGAGCCCGTTTATGAAGGCACCGATGGACGATAATGGAAAGCTTAAATGCTCCATTGAATATACATTGAAAAAGATCGGCGGCAAGTGGAAAACCGTCATCCTCTGGCACTTGAGCGTAGACGGCACGCTTCGCTACAACGCTTTGAGGAACCTGCTTCCCGGCATTTCGCATAAGGTGTTGAGTCAGCAGTTGAAGGAACTGGAGGAGGATGGATTCATCATCCGCTTCCAATATGATACTGTTCCTCCAAAAGTCGAGTATTCCATTACAGATATGGGAAAAACGCTGATGCCGATTCTTGAACAGATGCATAAGTGGGGAACCACCTATGGAGATTTGGAACCATAAAAAAACCTGCAGCAAGGCCTGAACTTAGCCTGCTGCAGGTTTTTCTTTTTATTCCGATTTTGCTTCCTCAACCATTTGAACGAGGTCATCGATAGAGCTGCCTTCAAACTTTTCACCATTAACGAAGAGCGTCGGCGTTCCAGTGACATCCCAATCACCAGCCCAGTCAAGATCACGATCCAGCGCTTCTTCTCCAGCACCATCCTGATAGGCGGTAAGAACAGACTGCGCTTCTTCTTCACTGACGACTTCTGCCAGTGTGTCATATAAGTAATCTTCGGTGTAAACTTCCTGCTGCTCGGTTCCCGGTTCCTGCTTTTCATACATCAATTCATGAAATTCCCAGAAGGTGTCGTTTCCAAGCTCCTCATAAACGACTTCAGCAAATTCAGCAGAGCGGTCGGAATCCGCATTGATGAATGGATATTGAATAAAGTAAAATTTCACATCTCCGGTTTGAATCAGCTGTTCATCAATCAATGGAAAGAATCCAGACTCAAAATCCTTACAGTACGGACACTTGTAATCCCCGAATTCCACAATATTTACTTCTGCGCTCTCCTCACCTAAGTAAGGCTGGCTTTCATAACGATCCGCTGTATCTTCACTTGACTGGCCCCCGCTTAATAAAGCTATGGCGCCGATCACAATGACAACGGCGGCTGCAACAGCCATCCAGATCCACGTTTTTTTCATGTATGTTTCCTCCCTGTGTACGATTTCAGGCTTCGGCCATTCAACCACGATGACCCGCCTGGACGATCCCCCATTTTCCGTACAGCCGGAAAAATCTCCTACGGAAATATCATGCATGACCACTCTGGGAAAGTCAAAAAAATCATCTAATAGCAAGGGTGGAAACGGGTCTCTATCCAGATCGTTCCAAAGAAAACGATGCCATTTTTGAAAAAGACAAATAATTTCAACGAATTGCGGTAAGCCTATTGTTCCTTCCATCGATTCTTGGTAGGATAATCTTTATTCGTTCAGCGAATGACGACTACATCGAAGAAAGGAACATGCATATGCAACAACGAACTTCCATTTCCACCTACATCATGATCGGAACCATGCTGTTCGGGTTATTTTTCGGGGCCGGGAACTTGATTTTTCCGATTCAGCTTGGACAGCTTGCTGGAACTTCCTTCTGGCCGGCTTTGATCGGTTTTCTCGTCACAGCCATCGGACTTCCGTTCATGGGTATCCTTGCCATCGGCTTATCCGGAAGCCGCGGACTGCATGACCTGGCCAGCCGGGTTCATCCATTATTCGGCACGGGATTTGCTCTTTTATTATACTTAACCATTGGACCGTTTTTTGCGATTCCCCGGACAGCTACCGTCCCATTTGTCGTTGGATTCGAACCTTTCCTTGACCAAGGATCAGCGGCTATCTGGCTCGGCGTTTTCACCTTTATCTTTTTTGCGGCGGCCTACTACTTTTCTCTTAATTCGGCAAAAGTGATGGATATCGTCGGGAAGTATCTGACTCCGACCTTTTTACTGTTCTTATCCATTCTTATCGTTACAGCCATCATCAAGCCGATGGGAAGCTTCGGTGCCCCGACCGGAGCTTATGAAGCCATGCCGTTCATGACCGGCTTCAAGGAAGGCTACAACACGATGGATGCGCTCGGCGCCCTCGCTTTCGGGATTGTGGTCATTCATGCGATCCGCCGTCTCGGGATCACCGACTCCAAAGCGATTGCGAGTACAACGTGGAAATCCGGCTTGTTTGCCATGAGTTTGATGGCGCTGATTTACGGATTGATTACGTATATGGGGGCCTCCAGTACAGCAGCCGTCGGCCAGTTTGAAAACGGCGGATTGACCTTTGCAGCGGTTTCTCAGTTCTACTTCGGGTCCTATGGTTCCATTCTGCTTGCCTTGATCATCATCCTGGCCTGTTTGAAAACGTGCATTGGTCTGATCATTGCCTGCAGTGAATTTTTCCATACGATCTATCCGAAAGTCAGCTATAAGACGTTCGTCCTTGTGTTATCCCTGTTTTCCTTTATCGTAGCAAACGTTGGGCTGACGAATATCATCGAGTATGCAGTGCCTGTACTGATGTTCTTATATCCGCTGGCCATCGTTCTTCTTCTGCTCGGTCTCAGCTCTAAAATGTTCAACCATAAGCAGACCGTTTATGCTGGAGCCATGGGGCTCACCTTTTTCGTCAGCATCATCGATGGATACAATGCCCTCGTGGGAACGATCCCATCAATTGCAGCCGATTGGCTGGAATCAGTCAACACCCTCTATGCTGCCTACCTGCCGTTTTACGATATCGGCCTTGGCTGGATACTGCCGGCCGTGATCGGAGGATTGGTCGGTTATTTTTGGAAGAATCAGCACGTCCAGCCTTCGAAGAACATGCAGACAGAAACGATTCAATCATAAAAAGAAGCGCACCTGATCCTTTCCAGGTACGATGGCTGTAGAAAAGGCCTGTGCTAATCAGGTAGAGTTATCCATTTGTCGTGGGAAGGGTCACTTTCCGCTTATCGGTGGATGAATGCCGCGGGCACGCCCTCAGCTAACTTGGTCAGGAAGGTCGCCTGCCCAAGTGGATCTTCGGCCCGTGCTGTTCCCGCAGGCATCACCACCGAACGCTCCTCGTGCCGACATTAGAATATAGAGGAGAGGTTGTGCACGAAGCAGGTTCGCAGATTCAAAAGAACGGCATGGGCTGCGCTGTTGCGCACTTGCGTGGAAAAGAAAAAGGGAAGGAACAGCCGCTGATACGGCTGCCTGCCGGAATATAAAAAAGACTCTCCTCCATCCAGCAAGGTTGAGCTGGGTGAAGGAAAGTCTTTGTCGATGTTAAAGAACCTCCAAGGGCTTTCGGTCCTGGCGGTAAGAAAGATAAAAAGCTTGTAAAGAAACAGGGGTTTCTCTACAAACTGCGTACCTGATCTTTTTCAGGTACGCTTCTTTTTTATTTAATCAGCAGGAGCAAGGAGGTGTTCCTTCACTTTTTGAGCAAATGCTTCGCCGGACATCAGCTTCCGGCCGCCCCCTTGAACAAAGTGAGGCCGGCCGCCTCCCTTGCCTTCAATCAGCGGCATCACCTGTTTGGCGACCGCATTCATATTCCCATCGAGGGATTCCCCTCTTGCCATAACAAATTGAAGCTGATCTTCCTGCTCACTCACAAAGACAACCTGATGGTCAGAGGTCTTCTTGAGCACGGCCTGCGCCAGAGACTGCAGAGCCTTGATGGAACGATCCTTGTACACATTCACAATGAGCTTTTCCTCCCGATGAGCGGCTGCCAGCTCTGAAGCTTCATAAGATAACAGCTCCTCTTCCAGTTCAGCGATTTTTTTATCTTTTGCCTTGTCACCTTGGATGAGAGACTTCACCTCATCTACCAGCTCCGCTTCCGGACGGGAAATCAGATGCTTGACTCCTTGGATGACCTGATGTTTGTTTTCAAGCTGCTTCAAAACACGATCGCCGCAGACAAATTCCAGACGGACCTGCCCTTTGTTCTTCGTCCAGCCGAGGAATTTCACTGTTGCCACTTCCGCGGTCGATGAGGGGTGTGTGCCGCCGCAGCCGCTGTAATCGATCTCCGGGATGATGACAAGACGCACGTCCCCTTCCACACTTAACGATTTGCGAAGTGGATAGGTGTCTGCTTCTTCCACTGTCACCCATTTCGTGTCAATCGGATAACCAGCGCGGATGACCTTATTGATTTTCGCTTCTGCTTCCTTCATGACGGCTTCACTGAGTTGAGGGGTATCCAGGTCGATGGTAACCGTATCGTCACCCAAATGAAAGCTTGTCGTTGGAATCTGGTAATCATCATGGAAAATGGCGGATACGATGTGCTGTCCGCTGTGCTGCTGCCGATGGTCATTACGCCGCTGTTCGTCCACGACGCCATGGACACTTGTGTCTTCCAGCGGCAGGGCTTCAGCCAGGTAATGACGGATCTCCCCATCGATTTCCTCGACATCAACAACCCTAGTCCCGTTCAATGTGCCGGTATCGTGAGGCTGACCTCCTCCTGTCGGATAAAAGGCCGTTTCCTCAAGAACCGCGTACGTTCCGCGGTCATCCATTCCGGTTTCTTTTACATATGTATGAAAACTCGTAAGGTACGCATCTTCGTAATACAATTTCTTTGTCATCGTTCTTCCTCCTGTCTATCCCCTATCGTACCATGAGCTCCTTTTGCTTTGCATGTAAACTCGGACTCTGATTCCAACAGTCCAAATACATCATGATCCACGTGCGTCTTCCCGAGCATCTCTGCTTCACGGATTCGTCCTTCATATGCGAAACCGAGCCGCCGGGGAATGGCCGAACTGCTCTCATTTCCAACAGCGACCCGGAGTTCAATTCGGTTCAACCTCAGCGTTTGGAAGCAGTGGCGTACGACTTGCCGGCAGGCGGCTGTCATTAACCCCTTCTTTTGAAAGTGCATTCCTATCCAATAGCCAATTGAAGTGGATTTGTGTTCCCAGTTGATGCCATGCAGACCAATCACCCCTGCCAGTTCTCCTTTATCGATGATTCCTGCCTGAAAACCGTTGTTATCCGCATACTGTTGAAGCGAGCGTTGAATAAACTGCAGGGAGTGTTCAGGCTGTGTGACTGCATCCACCCATGGGAGCCATACTCGTAAATGCTCTCTTGAGGAATCAATCAGCTGAAATAACTCATTTTGATCTGAGGGATGGAGCAGTCTGAGTTTTGTGTGTTCGTCCACGTGTATGGAAAACCTCTCTCTCCCCCTTGACACCCAATCAAACATCCAGAACACCTCCTTAAAAAGCAGGAACAATGACCGTCCTAAAGCCAGTCGATACTTTCCTATCTATCCTTTTTTCAGATCCACTTTCGTTCTGCTTCCCGCAAACTCATCCAAAGCCTTGCGGTAATTAACCACCTGCTCTTTAGATGAAAAGAAATGCTTCGGCACAATAAAAATTTTCGTGCGGTAAACGGATAAGAAGAAATGCTCTTCTCTTTCCATTATAGAGGTGAGTTCATCCCACTCCAGTAATAAATACGCGTTTTTTCCCTTCTGAATAACACCTTCTGAAGATAATTGATAAGTGATGGGTGATTGTAAATGCCGGTTTTTCGCATAAGTTAGACGTGTGGTCATATAGACGAATAACCGGCATAACAGCCAGAGGAAAAAGGTATACAATAAAGCTTCCATTACAGAAAACACAATGTTGACCAGCCAGTGTCCCTGAGACCATGAGATAAAGAATCCCGTTAATATTAAAAAAGAGAATAAGACCACACGCTTTATTGATCTTTGCATTTTCAACCGCATAAACGTGTGGACATCCTTAAACGTTAATACCCCTTGAACTTCTGTTTCTATGTTCTCCATACAACTTCCCTTTCGACAATGGATACGGATGAAAGTTTCACCTCTTATAGTCGTTCACATTCTGAATCCACTTTCACCCCATTGGTATTGGTTCCGGCGGTTGATTTCTCATCCAACCCTTCTAATCTCTATCCATCCACCACTTCGCTATAATAAAGAAAAGAATAAAGACAACGATGGCACTCCAATAGTACCATTGAGGCACATGCTCGAACCCATACATACACACACCACCCTGACAGATTTATAGATTGGGACTCCAAGTACGTTTCAAGCATTATGTAACTGATCAAAGACGATGACCGGGATCATCAGGATCAACAGCTGTTGAAACTCAGAAAGATCACTACGGTTGTTGACCTCATAATGATCCATGGACACTAAAGCTTCCTTTGTTGTCGGATATGGAATCGACCGTTTTTTGATAGTCGAGAGCTTTGAGGAAGGATCACCTTCTTCATATACCACAAAATCCAGTGACCCATTCTTTCCCTCCGCCGAAAGCAGCAGGCGGCCAACTGTATCCCGGACGCTCAACCGTTGAGAACTGAATTTTAATTTCTGCTCAAGGACGGCCACCCGCTTCCCATCCCGGCCAAAAATATCGATCTGCTGATTCAGTCCTCTCTTTTTACTAAAAACAGCCACAGGCTCAGCTTTAGGGTTGGTCATACGAAAATGTTTACTGCATATAAAATGTAAGCTGACCCATTGAAGCAGCTGATCCTTCCAGCTGGACGCCGACTCAGCTGTTTCTTCGATCATCCCGATCAACGCCCCACCTGCCCGAATCGAAAACTGCTGCTTCTGACTTTTATAGAGAGATTGCGGCTTAACTTCCAGTTTGCTGTGGCTGGTAAACAATGAATGATCACTTCTTTCCTTCTCATTTAGTGATTCTCTGATGTTTTCTTTCGATCCTTCATGAAATTATCGATGGCCCACTTGGAGAAGGTGGCAGCAACAGCTGTCCCTGCAATCTCCATCCATCCGTCCTCAAACGTTGAAAAAAGAACCAGAAAGATCGTCATTCCAACGATCATCCATATAAAGAATCGGATATATTCCTTCACACTGACACCTCCTGAATCGGACCTATCCATTATTTCAAAAAAATACCACACCCTCAACTTGATTTTTTATAAAAGGCATAGGAAAACCCCCGGCAGCTGGTGCCGGAGGCTGAAGTTAGGAGGCGTTGTTTTTAAATCCATATAAGTAATTCACAAGCTTGTCATAATCTTCGTCCGAAGAACACTCAATCTGCAGATCAATGAAGGCCATAACGATATCTTCCTGTTCAAATGGAAAGTGACTGCTGTCGACGTTGGAGAGAATATCCCGATTGGACAGCCCCTTATTTTTTAGTACATCAACCGTCTGTTCCATAGAAAATACCCCGGACATGATGCATTCCTCCTCCATCATACTTGAGTTTCTAAAAGAGCAGGACGACCTTGTCCTGCTCTTTTATTTATTCGACATGAAGAAGAGAAATTCCTTTTCAAAATCCTGTGATCATACAGGTCCCCAGTTGATGACAACCCCGATGGAGAGCATCACGACAGCAATGACGACCCAGATCAGCATCAGGGGAAGCATCCATTTCGCCCATTTGATCCACGGAACTCCTGCAACGGCCAGACTGGCCATCAGCGGGCCTGACGTCGGGAAGATGCTGTTTGTAAACCCGTCCCCGAATTGATACGCTTGAACGGCAACCTGGCGGGTAATCCCGACCATATCCGCCAGCGGGGATAGAATCGGCATGGCGATCATCGCCTGACCGCTTCCGGATGGGACGAGAAAGTTCAGGACTCCGTTCGCCGCAAACATACCGAGCGCAGCTGTGACGGGGGTGAGTTCCTGCAGAGGAACCGACAGGGCGTGTACAGCTGTATCAAGGATCTTGGCGTTCTCCATCACAATAAGCACAGCCCGGGCAACACCGATGATCAGAGCGCCGTACACCAGCTTCTGACATCCATCGAGAAACGTCAGTGCCAGTTTATTGTAGTTCATACCAGCGATGATGCCCGCTCCAAGACCAATGACGATAAAGAAGGCGGACATATGATTGATCGTCCAGGAAAACTGGATTGTAGCGTAAATGAAAAAGGCAAGGCAGGCCCCGACAAAACCGAGCAGCCATTTATGGCGGGTGGTGAACGGTGCTTTTAACCCCCCCTTTTCCTCCCCTTCATCCAAGACACCCATCAGGCTTTTCGACGGATCCTGTAACAACTTTTTCGCATATCTCCACGTATAAGCAATGGTCACCCCGACGATCACGACGAACGCAGTCATTCTCAGCGCCATCCCTGAAAACAAAGGGATGTCAGCAATCGACTGAGCAATTCCTACGGTGTAAGGGTTCAGGAAACCTACGTTAAACCCGGCAAACGTCGCTCCGAACGTAATCGATACCGCCACAATCGCATCGAGCTTCAACGCCCGGGCAATGATGACTCCGATTGCTACGAACGGAATGACCGCGTTCGCAATTACACCGACCGCTCCACCAATGGCAAATAACGTGGAGACGACAGCGATGAGCCAGAACTCTTTCCCCCGGGTCAAATGGACCGCTCTCAGGATTCCTCCCTTGACCGCGCCTGAACGTTCAACCACTTCGAAGGCTCCACCGGCAAACAAGACTAAAAAGATCATCCCGGCAGACTGGATCATTCCTTCCTGAAGCGCCATGAAAATGTCCATAAATCCGGCCGGGGATCCGTCAGCGGCACTAAAGGTGCCAGGAACCACACGTTCCACCCCCTCAACGGTTTCCCGCTCAAACGTTCCAGCGGGGACGAAATAGGTAGCAATGGATGCAGCAAGGAGAACGGCAAATAAAATGACGTACGTATCCGGCATCTCCCACCGGCGTTTTTTCTCATGCTGCATCTCTGTCTTCTCTGCTGGTACACTCATATACGATACAATCCTCCTGAATATGTATTCATAGTTTCTTTTCCCTGCCTATGAAACGTAAAGATTTCCTAAAATGGATGTTGTATAGTATATAAGCTCCGGTGAATATTTGCAAAATTTAAAAGAAACAAAATGTTGATCCATCATCCCTCCCTTCTATTTCACGCAGGACTATAGTCACAAAAAAACCGCTGCTTCATGAAGAGCAGCGGGGTCATTTACAGGAGGAACCATCTGAGGATCTCCCTCCTATTTTCTTAATTCACAGGACGAAAGCGTTTTTATTTCCGTAAAAGGCGCTCGATGAATAAAAAGCTGATCGTTCCAAGCAGCAGTGTCTTGTTTTCCTTTGTCAGCGTATCCGATAACTCTACCATATCATTGTCTATATCACGGAAGATCCGGGTATATTCGATAGGAAAGCGTCCGTTATAAAAATGGGCCCAGGTGTGACCGGTCTCATCCTTGAGTGTGAAATCCCCGGATAACCCGGAAGCCTGCACGAATAAGACCTCCTCCCCCCGTGAATTCTTTATCATCCCCTTCATATGGATAAGGCTTTTGAATTCCTTTTGTATGTAAGAGCCCACCTTTTCCTCCTTCTCATTATCAATTGCCACCACCGTTTCCTTAAACCCTTTCCTATGCAGGGAAAACAACGGTCTCCCTTCATTGGAGTAAAAACGAAAGGTGCAGGGAATAAAAGACAGAAAAGAGGAACGGAAGGCAACGAGCGGGCGGCTCCACCATGGCAGGTCATCCACTTTCAACATTCCTACATATGCTCCGTTTTTCTCAAAAGCGAGAAGCCTCGGGTACAAGCCTGCATCCGGCTGGATAACGAGATGATCCAGTTCCTTTAATGAACGAGTGGAATCTTCGATAGCCATATTTCGGACTTTGTTGTATTTCCTCCGGCTTGAAAGCGAAATGAAAATCAGGAGGAGGATCGGAAAGAGAAAGAATCCCGTTTCCATCCACTCTTCTGTTCCTGACGGCCTCATAAAAATAATCACCCCAGCTGTAATGAGCAGCACAAGGATTAAAAGACTGTACGCGGTCCGCTCTCTTCTTTTATACATATCGGCAATCATGAAAACTCTCCCTTCCATTTCTTGTACGTTTCAGGAAATATACGGGTTTCAATCTTTCAAGGATGAATGATTACCGGATTGGATGAGTTGCTGTTATAATGTACTTTTGTACAAGAAAGAAAGGGGTAACCTATGAAAAAAATCTGGCAGTTATACAAACATTCTTCTTTTCTATTAAAAATGACCATCGGATTCGTCCTTGGTATTACAGCGGGCATTGTCGTCGGACCGGAGATGGAAATCGTCCAGCCGCTGGGAACCATCCTTATCAATCTGCTCAATCTGATCGCCGTTCCCGTCATTTTCCTGACCGTCGTCCTGGCTATCAATGAAATCAGTCCGAAACACCTCGGCCGGCTTGGTGGTAAGCTGCTCGGCTATTACGGCATAACGACAGCGGCCGCTGTTTTAATCGGGGTCGGACTTGCGCTTTGGATCAACCCGGGCACAGGCCTCACCCTCCCTGCTGCTGATGTTGAGAAGCCGGAGACACCGGGATTCTCTGATGTATTGCTGAATATCGTCCCGAACAACTTGTTCCAGGCGTTCTCCTCAGGTGAACTGATGGGCATCCTTTTTCTCGCTGTCATCATCGGTTTGACGTTATCCATAATGCGTTTCCGTGGAACAGAGGAGCATAAGGAATACGGCGATCTTCTATACCGCTTTTTCCGTGCCGCTAATGAAATGTTTTTCCTTCTGTTAAAAGGAATCCTGCTTTATGCACCCATCGGGATTTTCGCTATTGGAGCCTCCACATTTGCCACACAAGGATGGGAAACCTTCCAGTCCCTGTTCGCCTTTACCGGTGTTTTCTATTTAGGCGTCGCACTTCTCTGGATTTTCGTCTATACCGGTTTTCTGATGTATGCCAAAGTGAACATCCGACAATTTTTCAGCCGGACAAAAGATGCTTACGTGACCGCCTTTTTCACTTCCAGCAGTATTGCATCCCTGCCGGTGGCTGTTGAAGCGGCTAAAAAAGCAGGCATATCCGAACGAACCGCCCACTTCTCCCTCCCGATCGGAGCGGTTTTCAATTCCGATGGAGGCGCACTGCGCATGGGGGTTTCCATCGTCTTTGCCGCTAACATTACTGGACTCGATCTCTCTGCGGTCGATTTTATTACCATCGTCGCTGTCGGCACGCTGCTTTCCATCGGAACAGCAGGCATCCCGGCGGCTGGGCTCGTCACCCTGTCTGCGGTATTGACGATGTTCAACCTGCCGCTTGAAATTGTCGCCCTCATCGCCGGCGTGGATGTACTGATCGGCATGGCCGGCACAGCCTCTAACGTGCTTGGTGATATCGTCGGATCCGCCGTCGTTGATAAAAAAGAAAAGAACGCTGACCAGGCAGCATGAAAAAACCGGACTTGATTACCCATCAAGTCCGGTTTCTTTCTACTTCTCTGCGTCTCCACTTCCATTTGACCACCGTCCACCATAGTGTCAGTCCGATAGTAATGAAGAAAGCCATTTCGTATATCAAGGTGTTCTTATACCCCGTCAGATAAAGCACGAGACAGATGATCAGTCCTACAAGCGCTGCTGCCTGCAGCCTTCTCATGATTCATCATCCTTTTTGTGAATAGGTTTTACCTGTAAGCCTGACTACGTAAGTTCTTTTCCTTCTCTATTCCCTTCTTGAAGGTGTTTCAAAATCTGTTCGTTGGTTTTATTCAATTTCCGCAGCTGCAGTTCAATGGATATGGCCGTTACAATAATAATAAAAATAAGCACTAAACCCATAAAGGACTTCCTTTCCCATGGATGGATCATCTATAAACCTAAACCATCCACCTCTTGGAATCTTTTTAACGGATAGCTTTCTAAAAACTGATGGAGGAAACGATTGAATTCCTCCGGCTTCTCCTGATGGACCAAATGGGAGGCAAATGGGACCACCGCTCCGTGAACATGCTTATGATTTCTTTTATATTTCAAAACAGTGGCTGTTTCAAACTCATTTTCTTCACCGGCGATACAAAGAACAGGAATACTTCCCCCGTCCAAGTCTTTTGTGTAAGAAAATGGATACCAATTCTCATCTTGAGCAAGGTCCAGCAGCTTCACCCAACCTGGTCCGTGCAATTCTGTGAAATGTTGATTTATGTCTTTATCATTACGCAGCTGTCTTTGAAAAGACGCTTCTTTTTCATGGATTTCCAGCCAGTGATCCGGCTTGTCCGCCATGATCCCTGAAGTCGTTAACGTAGCCACATACTCCGGAAACCGTTTCGCAAAGACTACCGAAGCCAAGGCTCCCATAGAGGCACCGATGAGATGGGCGCGCTTCAGCTTTAAGTGATCGAGCGTATCCTTGATATCTTCCGCGCATGCTTCAAAATAATGACCCAGATCATCACTCTTTGATTTTCCATGCCCTCTTAAATCCAGAGCAATGACACACATGGTAGATTTCAGCGATTTCCGCTGTTCCACAAAATCTCTCTCCCCCGTCTGAAGCCCTGCGTGAAGAAAAACGGCAGGATCTCCCTCCCCTTCTATGATCGAATGCAATATCATAACACCCCTCCTCCCTCTCTCATCCCCATCGATAAAGAATAAAACCTGCTTTATCATTCTTATGAAAATAATAACATAGTTTACCAATTAAGTTGTTTATTACAAGATAACCCTGGCAAACGAACCGGTATTCACCCATATATTTCTATAGGAAAATTTAACCACGTATGACTCTGAGCAGTTTGCTTCTCTTTTTTCATCAAGGACTTCTATAATAAACATGAAACACCGGAAACACATCATTTCTACTATTGACATAGGAGGTTATCATGATGAGTAAAGTTGCAATTGTTACAGGAGGCGGCAGTGGCCTGGGCCGTTCCGCTGCACTGAGACTGGCAGAAGAAGGTGTCAACATTTCCGTCGTTGATGTCAACGAGGAAGCGGGAGAGGAAACCGTCAAACTGGTAAAAGAAATCGGACCTGATGCGATTTTTGTACAGGCTGACGTTTCCAAAGCGGAAGAAGTGAAAAAATATGTCGATGAAACCGTCGAAAAGTTCGGTACCATCGATTACTTCTTCAACAACGCCGGCATCTCCGGGAGCGGAAAATACTACTTAGATACAGATATCGAAGAGATTGAAAAGATCATCAATATTAACTTAATGGGAAGCATGTACGGCATCCGCTATGTAGCCGATGTGATGATTAAAAACGGCGGAGGCGCTATCGTAAACACCGCTTCCAGTGCCGGAGTCATCGGACAGACAACGGTTGTCACATACTCCGCCACGAAACACGCCCTTGTAGGAATTACGAAGAGTATGGCGGCCGAATATGCCAAAGACGGTCTGCGGATCAACGCCGTAGCCCCAGGTCCGACCGAAACACCAATGGTCGCTTCCTACTTTGAGGCGAACCCGGAAATGAAGAAAAGCGCAGAAGCAGGAATTCCGCAGCAGCGGCTCGGAACACCAGAAGAAGTGGCCGAGCTTGTCAATTTCCTGCTTACATCGAAAGCTCAGTATATCAATGGCGAAGTGGTCCGCATCGACGGCGGCTTCACGAACGCCAAATAAAACCAAAAGGGTTCCACGTCTTAAACGTGGAACCTTTTTGCTGTAGAAAAAGCCTGTGCTAACCAGTTAGAGTTTTCCAATTGTCGTGTAAAGGGATCACATTCCGCTTATCGTTGGATGAATGCCGCGGGCATCACCACCGAACGCTCCTCGTGCCGACGTTAGAATATAGAGGAGAGAGGTTGCACCCTATGCAGGTTCGCAGATTCAAAAGTACGGCATGGGCTGCGCTGATGACGGCTGCCTGCCGGAATATGAAAAAGGTTGTCCTCCATCCAGCAAGGGTGATCCGGGTGAAGAAGAGTCTTTTTCGATTTTAAAGAACGAGTAGTCCGAAATCGCCGAGCGTAGGTATTGCGAGGAAGCTCGGCCACGGAAAGGGGCTTTCGCTCCTGGAGGTAAGAAAGAAAAAAGCTCGTAAAGAAACAAAAATTCCTCTACAAGTTGAAGGTTCCACGTCTTAACGTGGAACCCTTCCCCATCGGTTTGGTTACACTCCCACTTTTAATGTTTACAAGTCAATTGATTTCCACAAAGGAATCGACTTTTAATTCACCATTTTCTTCTTTGAGGAGATAAGTCGCTTCAAAAGTCGGTTCTTTGTAGTCTCCATCTGAGTAATCAATTTCATAAGTTTCACTCATGGTTACCTCATATTCACCTTCGTCCACTTCTTTCAAATTGAGCATTTTTCCATCCAGTAAAGTTTCACTCTCAACTCGACCTGATTCTATAAAATCACGTGATTCTGCTTTACCAGTTCCGTCTGCACTGAAATATGGTTCCACAATGGAGAAATCCTTAGAATTTAAAGCATCTATGCTCTGCCCCAAAAACTGCAGCATGAAATCTTCCACTTCAGCCTTTTCAATAGTCTCCCCCTGGCTATTATCCGCATCCTCTGTTGTGTTGGTATTGGTATCGGGCTCTCTGTCCGCATGGACTTCTTCCGCTTCCAACTCCTCAAAATATAATGGTATTGACCCCCATAGATTGGATTGTGTATCCACCTTTTCAGTTGTATGAGTCTTCCCATCTTCATCTTCCCACTCAGCGTGAACCGTCACTTCTTCCTCTACGGGAAACGGCCCGAGTTCCGGGTAGGCTGACAAAGGCTTATCCGTACTTTCTCCATTGATAAATAAAATAGCGTCTTCTTTATTTGTATCCAGGGTGTAGGAATTACTTGGAAAATCAATCATTAACTCAGACTCGTTTAATTCATTGGGAAAAACACTCCATGTACCCCTGTACTCAAAAGTTCCGAACTCGGATTCAGCCTCTCCCTTAACGTCATACTCTCCTGGATAGGCCAGAGTAAGATCCTGGTATTCAGAAACGCCCTTCACTCTCAAAGTTTCTCCTTCAATGGAAACACTCGTATCTTCCACATTTGCAGAAGCGACCACTTGATTGGGGATGGCTTCGATATCATAGGTGGAATACAAGCCGAACACCTTAGGATGCTCTTTTACAGTGAACACTTTACCTCCACCATATTCGTAAATGGAGAAATCAAACGTTTGCCCATCTTCACTTTCGAACCCTTCCGTCAACTGGATTCGCATGCTTTCCCAATCAGAAGAATGAATATAAGATAAATATTCTTCTTTATTAATCAATGCGGTCTCATTAACATCCACCTCATCAAAAAACGCTTCTGCATCTTGATCAGTGACCGCTCGATCCATTGCCTGAACGATCTTTAACGGATCGGTTACCGATGAAATAATAAAATGTGCACTCGTTAATAAAACGACTAAAGCAATAATTGAGAAAATCCCGACTCTTTTCTTCTTTGACATCGGCTTACTTGGAGGACGATGCTGAACAGGCTGTGCGACATTTGCTTGAGCCTCCGGTTGATTTTCCATCTGCTTAGATCCACAGGAAATACAAAACGTTTGGTTCTCTTCAAGACTCTCCCCGCATTTCGTGCAATATTTCAATTGTACCGCTCCTTTATTCTATAACTCTATAGATTGCGTTTGTATACTATTAAAAGAAGGATAGAAATGAATCGACTTTATCCAACATATCCGAAATAATCCAATCCCAAATCAAGTAGGAAATAAACAAAATCAATAAGCTGGTTCCTGTACTCCAATAAAACACATTTCGATCCGCATTCAACAAAAGTCCCTTATGATAAATAAATATAGCTGGTACCACTGTAAGCACGAACGTGGTGGAAATCCCTAATAACGACATTGTCATAACCACGGCCCCGCTAAGTCCAAATACAATGGCCAGCACGTTAATAGCAGCAAACGGAGTGACTAAGGAGCCATATTGAGCAATTAGTTGTTTAATCGTTAATGACAGCCCCATAAACCTTGCCATCATAAACAGAGAAGCCAAACAAATAACCAGTCCAATCAAAGAAACTAAAAATAATCTGGAACTGATATTGAAGAACGGAAGAGAAGCCTGTTCTCCAAAACCCATGCCCATAAGCTTGAATAATGAATTAGCTAAGAAATAAAGACTCATAGAAAAAGCCGCCATATAGATGATCAGCGTGACAAGGCCTTGAGCAAAAGCCGATTCTCCTGTATGGAAGGCTAAGGAAGGCTGCTTTAGAAAACGCAGAGCTCCTTGACCATAGTCTCCCGACATCTTTTTAACTTTCTCCACCGATTCCTTGCCGGATCCGGCTGATTGATTTCCCATGGTAGAAGCTGTTGCAGCCTGTTCCGCGTTTCCTACCGGAGTGGATTGATCCAACGGAGCACCACAGGCTCCGCAGAACTTCCCGGATATTTGTTCATGGTTACATTGTGGACATTTCATCTCATCATCCCTTTTTAAGTATTTTTCGCCTGAAACTGCGTTGCTGATATGTATGGTATAGGCTTCAGAAAACAGCTATATGAAAAGCGCGCGTTACATGATTTGTACTCCTTTCTCAAAATTAAAAAATTATCCTTATCATGTAATATTTTACTGATAAGGATAACTAACCCTATTATACATATAAAAACTAAATAACCTAGTTTTTTTACAAAAAATAAACAAAAATATGGTACTTATTATTCATTAAGAAAGATTCACCCAGCTATAAAGTATTTCAGGTTGATGCTTTTGCATTTGAATCGCAAACCAGCGATGGTTATTACCAACCGGAGTTTTTTCTATCCCCCCCTTTATATATGCACCTACAAAAACAACCCCTTAGGAATAGGCAGGTAGGAATTACTCTGCGCGAACCTTCTTCAGTAATTTACCTATAAATGAATAGGCATGTATGATTCTATAAAGATCAACTTAAAAAACCACATGGAAAGATTCCATGTGGTTCTGGAGTGAAGATGGATTTAATCAAGAAAGAATCTTACAGACTGTGCATCCCGACTGTTTGGTCCTACGAAAACCTCAAATTCCCCTGCATCACTTTTATGTTCCATGTTCGAATGATAATACCTGAGCTGATCCTCTGTAAGAGTGAAATGAATGACCTTCTTCTCATTAGGATGGAGATAAACCTTTTCGAAATCCTTCAACTCTTTCAACGGTCGGACAACCTCTCCCACCAAATCTCTCACATATAACTGAACGATTTCTTCTCCAGCATAATCACCTGTGTTGGTAACTTGTATAGAGACTGTCAGTGATTCATCTTGTTGGATCCGCTTCGAGGAAACCATCAATTGGGCATATTCAAATCGGCTGTAACTCAATCCATACCCGAACGGAAATAATGGTTCATTCGGGATATCGAGATATTGAGATACATAGCGCTCCTGGGCATCCGGCGCACCTTTAGGACGGCCTGTGTTGTAACGGTTGTAGTAGATCGGAACTTGTCCAACGGAATAAGGTAACGACATCGTCAGTTTAGCCGATGGGTTCACTTCGCCGAATAGGAGATCTGCGAGCGCGTTCCCGCCTTCGGTTCCTGGATACCAGGCTTCAATGACGGCGTCGGCATTTTCAATGACTTCGCGTAGATCCAGAGGACGTCCATTGAATAGAACGGCAGTGACAGGTTTCCCTAATGCTTTGATTCTTTTCAGAAGCTCTAGCTGGACCTCAGGAATGCGGATGTCTGCCCGGCATCCAGCCTCCCCGCTCATATCAGAATGCTCCCCCAGCGCTACAACGATGGATTCTGCCTGTGCGGCTTTTTGCAGTGCCGCTTCCATTTGTTCGTCCGTTCCCGTTTCAATGCCGGTCCCTGCTGAAGTTAGGAGCTGGTTTACATATAAGTATTGGGAGAAGCCGGAAGCAACGGTAACAGTATCATCGGCTGAACCTCCCCATGACCACGGCCCGAGAATATCGGTATTGTCGGCGAATGGACCGATCAAAGCGACCTTTTGATCCCTCTGCAAAGGTAGAGTCCCTTCGTTTTTCAGGAGTACCATCGATTTAGCGGCCAGTTCACGGGAAGCCTTTCTGTTTTCCGTGGAGAGAATATGGGTGTCTTCCTCTTGTTCACTCGCTCCCCGGTAAGGATTATCAAACAATCCAAGTTTCTGTTTCAATTGCAGAATACGCAGCACAGCTTCATCGAGGGTGCTTTCTTCCAATCTCCCCTCCTCGATCAGTTCTTCTACATGATTGACGTAACAGGACGTCATCATTTCGACATCGACGCCCGCTTTCATTGCTTTTTCCGCTGCCTGCTTTTCATTTTCTGCGACGCCGTGAGGGATCAATTCCTTCACCGCTCCCCAATCAGAAATGAGCACGCCATCAAACTTCCATTCATCTCGGAGAAGGCCCCTCATTAACGGTTCATTCCCTGTCGATGGCATACCATTTAAAATATTGAAGGCTGTCATCACCATTTGCGCACCTTCATCTAACGCAGCCTTGTAGGCGGGAAGGTAGTTTTCACGCAGCTGCCATTCGGACATATCGACGGTATTGTAATCACGTCCGCCCTCCGGCGCCCCATAGGCAGCAAAGTGTTTGACGCAGGAAGCTACTTTGTGAGGATCATTTTCCAGATCTCCTTGAAAACCTCGGACGAATGACCGGGCAAACTGGCTGTTCAGGAAGGTGTCCTCCCCTGTGCTTTCCATGATTCGCCCCCACCTGGGTTCCCGTGATAAATCCACCATCGGAGCGAAAGTGACGTGCACGCCGGCGACAGCCGCTTCTCTAGCTGCAATGGAAGCACTCTTTTCAGCCAGCACCATATCCCAGGAGCAGCCGATTGCTAAGGGTACAGGAAAGATGGTCTTGAACCCATGAACAATGTCCGACATGAACAACAAAGGAATGCCTAACCGACTCTCTTCCATATGAACCTTTTGAATATTGATCGTTTCTTTCGCTCCTGAAGCTCCTAGTACTGAACCTGTACGTTTGATATCTTCTTCATCTATATTCATATGAACCATCGGACCTGTAATTTCCCCTCGATCGGAAGCTCCTTTGAAAAAGGGTGTGGCCAATTGGACGAGCTGTCCCACCTTTTCTTCTACAGTCATTTGATCCAATAAGTGTTTCAGTTGATGTTCTCCCATGAATGTTCCCCCTCAGTTTAAGAATTAGTGAAACGTTTCGAATAAGTATATTCGCAGTATAATGTCACCATTATTATCCGTCAACTACTTTATTTATTCATTAAATAAGTCTTTATTAAATTTTATAAAAAAATCAAAGAAGTAGTTGAAAGCGGATACAAAGTCAATTATAATTCATTTATCGAAACGTTTCAATAAACTTTGATTTTTCAAAAAGGGGTGCTTTACGTGAAGGGAAAACTATGGTTGTTGATCGTTGTTGTTATGACATCATTGATGTTGGCAGGATGCTCGGACAGCTCATCCTCTGAAGGGGATAAAAACACGGTAACGGTGTGGGCGATGGGAGAAGAAGGTAAAAAACTGAAACAGTTCAGTAAAGATTTCGAGGAAAAGAACGAAGGTTTGACGGTCGATGTGCAAGCTATTCCATGGGATACAGCCCATGATAAATTGTTAACAGCGGTGGCCTCAGGAAATGGACCCGATGTCGTCCAACTGGGCACAACATGGGTACCGGAATTCGCAGAAGCAGGAGCTCTCCTCGATTTATCCGAATATATGGAGGATTATCCGAATTTCGCAAAGGAAAATTACTTCGATGGTTCTGTAACGACGATGGAACATGATGACGAGATCGTAGGAATCCCTTGGTATGCCGATACACGGGTTATTTACTACCGGAAGGATATCTTGAAAGAAGCAGGCTATGAAGAAGCACCGAAAACGTGGGACGAGCTGAAGGAAGCCGCTCAAACGTTAGCGGACCGTGGCGAGGATATGTATGGTCTGGATATCGATCGAAATGATCAGATCACCCCTTTCATTTTCGCATGGCAGAATGGTTATGAGGCGGACCTTGAAGAAGGGAATTTGAATTTTGATTCTCCGGAATTCAAAGAAGCGATGCAATATTATACCAGTTATTTCGAAGAAGGAATCAGTCAGAAACAGGAAGGCAAAGACATCGTGGAAGCTTTCAAGGAGGGATCGAAACCAATGTTCTTCAGTGGTCCCTGGATGATCAATATCATCAATGATCAGGCCCCGGACCTAGAAGGAAAATGGGCGACCGCTGTCATGCCGACCAAAGAAACGAATACGTCCAGCATGGGTGGCGCGAACCTATCCATCTTTGAAAGTTCCGACAACGTGGAAGGTGCACTGAAATTCATTTCCTATATGACAGATGTAGATACACAATTGAGCTGGTTGGAAGAGTCCAACACTCTCCCTTCCCGGACGGAAGCGTGGGAAGATCCAGTGATGCAGGAAGATCCGATGTATGCAACATTCGGAGAGCAGCTGGAGAATACAAAGCCTGGTTTGCAGACCGAACAATTTGAACGCATTGCCCAGGAACTATTGGCTCATATCGAGCGCATTACTGTAGGTGGAGCCGACGTAGAAAAAGAGCTTGAAGAATTCAACCAGGAAGCTCAAAGCTTGATTGAAGAATAAAACATCCATGGAAGGATGGAATGGAACCCCATTCCATCTTCTTTTATCCATGTCATAACAAGGTAGGTGGGTTTTCATGAAATTAAAAAATAGATATCCTTATCTGTTCATATCTCCAGCTGTTCTCCTGTTATCCCTTTTCAGTTTGATTCCGATTCTTATTGCCTTTTTTATCAGTTTCACGGATATGAACTTGAAAGGTCTGGCCGATTGGTCTTCGATTTCCTTCATCGGATTTGAAAATTACCAAACCCTATTCGCAGATGATACATTTATCAAGTCCATTTTCAACACTATCTTTTACGTGGTTATTGGTGTTCCTTTAGTCATCATATGTTCGTTATCCATCGCTTTGCTGTTGAACTATGGAACCAGCAGGCTTTTCTCGATGTTCCGGGCCGTGTACTACATGCCTTCGATCACGAATATCATTGCTGTCGCTGTGATCTGGGGTTATTTATACAACACGGAATACGGCTTGTTCAACTATATTCTCTCCCTGCTTACAGTTGAAAACATCCCATGGCTGCAGGAACCGACCATCGCTAAGATTTCATTGATTATCTTAGCGGTTTGGAAAGGGATCGGGATCAATATGATCATTTTCTTGGCGGCTCTCCAGGGCATCCCTAAATCCTATTATGAAGCAGCCGAAATGGATGGAGCAAACCGTTTGCAGGTGCTTTTTCATGTGACGTTGCCGCTCCTACGCTACGCTACGTTCTTCGTGACCGTGACCACCCTGATTGGCTGGATGCAGTTTTTCGAAGAACCGTTCGTCATGACTGATGGCGGGCCGTTGGACGGCACGATTTCCATTGCCCTTTTCATTTACAAGGAAGGTTTTCAATTCAGTGAATTCGGTTATGCAGCAGCTGGGTCTTTTGTGCTTTTCGCCATGATCATCGTTGTAACGATGATCCAATTCAAATTGAGAAAATCAGATACTGAATATTAACCGAAGGGGGTTTCAGCAGTTATGGCAGCAGCGACTAAGAAAAACAAGTGGGAACAAGCGCTTGTCATCTTTATTATGGTAGCGGGAGGCATTCTCGTTTCGATTCCATTCATTTGGATGATCTCCAGTTCTTTCAAGCCTGAAAGTGAAGTGTTGGCGATCCCACCGACCATCATTCCGGAAAACCCAACCCTTGAAAATTACATCAACCTCTTTACCAACATGAATTTTGCCGTCTATTTGAGGAATACACTCGTCATTGTGTTCTTCTCTTTCCTCGGGTTATTATTTAATGCGATGGCGGGCTATGGTTTCGCTAAATATGATTTCAAAGGCCGGGAAAAAGTGTTCTATATCGTCTTGGCGACAATGATGATCCCCGGTCAGGTCACCATGATTCCTGTGTATCTGTTGTTAAATGCCATGGGACTTACGAATACGATGACAGGTATTATCTTACCGGGCTTGGCTGTCGCCTTCAGCATCTTTTTATTCCGTCAGTTCATGACGACAATCCCTGATGATTTGATTGAAGCAGCGAGGCTGGATGGCGCGGGAGAATTTTACATCTTTTTCCGTCTGGTCATTCCGATTGCGAAACCGATTTTTGCTGTTCAAGGGATTCTGACCTTCATCGCAGGGTGGAACAGCTTCCTTTGGCCGTTGATCATCGCCAACGATGAAAGTCTTTACACCTTATCCGTGGGACTTTCCTTACTGCAGGGACAATATGCGAATAATTTTGCCCTGCAAATGGCAGGGGCTGCTTTCATGGTCGTACCCATCATCATCATCTTTTCTTTTTTTCAAAAGTATATTGTGGAAGGTTTTACCATGTCGGGAATCAAATAAGACGGTTTTCTTGTGAGAAGTGTTATAGTTTAAGTATATGAATGGACAGATGGAGGATTTAATATGGCTACAATTAAAGATGTGGCTAAGCGCGCAGGGGTTGCTCTTTCGACAGCTTCCTATGCGTTAAATGGCAATCAAAAAGTGAGTGCATCGACGATTGAAAAGGTGCTTAAGGCCGCTAGAGAATTAAATTATCAAAAGAACGGGTTCGCTTCCGATCTGAAACGGACCAAAACGAATACCATCGCCTTAATATTGAGTGATATGTCAGGGCCCTACTTTTCTGAGTTAATCAAAGGGGTCCAGGAAGTGACCGCCAGCCATCAGTATGATTTGATCGCCTGCAGCTCCCTTGGGGGCGATCGATCCACTGCGACAAAATTCCTGCGGGAGAAACGAGTGGACGGAGCCATCATTCTTGCGAATAATGTCAGCACCCAGTTAATTGAGGAGTCTGCACGTGAAGACTTCCCTATCATCGTGCTGGATCGGGAAGTTCAAAATCCGTTTGCAATCCATGTGAAAGTTGATAACCGTCATGGAGCCAATCAAGCCACGGAGCATTTGATCAAGAATGGGCACAGGTCGATCGCCTATATTAGTGGTCCCCATGATTCCCACGACAATGAGGAACGGTTTAAAGGCTTTTCAGATGCCTTGAAAGACAATAACCTCCCGTTTCAATCCCGCTTTAAAATTAGCGGGAATTTCACTCGTGAAGGTGGTTACCGGGCAACCAAAATGCTTATTGCCCAGCAGCAATTGCCAGATGCTGTGTTTTATGCTAATGATGAGATGGCCATCGGTGGCCTTCAAGCTTTCTCGGAAAAAGGGATATCTATTCCGGATGACGTTTCTATCGTCGGATTTGATGATATCCAGTTATCGGAATATGTAACCCCCCCTTTGACAACCATCAAGCAACCAAAGTATGAAGCAGGCGCTTTAGCAGTCCATACCATTTTCCAAATGCTTGCCGGAGAGCAGGTGGACCAGTCGTTTGATCTTTCCACAGAGTTTGTGAAACGCTCTTCTGTAAGAAGCAAATGAAATAACCCGGTGATTCTCTCTTGAGAGTCACCGGGTTATTGATTATTCGATGGAGAATTCTTCTTTGATCAGTAAATCTTCAGGACCGTGTCCAATGTCCGATTCATGGAAATAATCTCTGATTACCCCATCTTTCAAATAATTGATGATCGAAACCATTGTCATACCCTGATCGAGAGCGAGATAAGCATTGGTCACTTCCCCTGTTTCTACATTGACGGAATCTAAGAAGCCATACTTGCTGTAAGTATCGAAACGTTTCAATTGCTGGATATTTTTGAAGGCTTCCATCGGTGCGTAGTCAAGAGCTAAGAAAGTGGCGTGAGGCGTTACCGTGCCATCTGACTTATATCCATCCATGCCAAGCGGTGTAGCGGCGAATTCCGAATAATCCCCAGGCGTCGCGGCAGGAGACATTCCCCATGCTGCGTATCCTTCCTCTTTCGCATATTGGATTTGAATGTCAGCATGACGCTTATTGTTCAGTCCCAGGGCGTCTTTACCCAGTTCTTTTTCTTTTAATACAAGAGGTGGCATGAGAGCTTCGAACATGCTTCCGCCCCAGCTTGGTACATACTTTTTACCCTTGTAAGAATAGTGGCCCTCAAACACGTCCACACCATCATACGTCGTCAAATATCCTTCCGGCTTCTGAGCTTGCCAATCCCAGCTGTCCGGCATCGTGCGGTACATCATCCACCAGTGTTTTTTTGGAACATCCCCCTTACCGATAGCGATGTAGCTGGCGACACGTGGTTCCGTGTAAAACGCTCCGTAATGGTGGGACGTATAGCTTTCTGCTGCGACATCATATCCGCCTCTCATCTGCCCGACTTCAGGCGTATAGAGGGTGGAATAATCCATATCCTCTACGATTTCGTCAGACTGATCATAGAGCTCCGGGTACGCTTGCCCGACGACAATCAACCCTGCAGAAAGCCAGCCATTATCTACGGTTGAAATGAACTCCCCCCAGTCCGTATACAGCGATCCATCGGATGTATTGTACCAGTTATAAAACAGCCCATTCCATGTTTCCATACTTTCAAGGGTCGTAAGTGTCGTCTTAATTTTTTCAACAGCTGTATCACGGGAAATGTGCCCCGCTTCCTCCGCTGCAATCGTACTCATCATATAGATTCCTATATTAGTTGGTGAAGTATGCTTCTGTGCTGTCATCTCCCCATTTTCATCATATCTGACAGCATCATAAGTAAGTCCCGTCTCGTCCACTGTAAAATCTTCAAAATAACGGTACGTCTTTTTTGAAATCGCTTTCAATTGTTTGGTTAAAGCAACCTCTTTTCCCTTTGGGGACTGTTTAGCAGAAGATTCGGCTGGTACGGCAACACTCATCACTAGGATAAGGGTAAAAAACAAAAGGAAAACCTTCTTTTTCAAAAAAACATTTCCTTTCAAAGATTGGTGAAACGTTTCGATTTAAGTGTACAGGACTATAGGGTAGTGGTAAATACGATAATAGTAGTAATTGTCTTAAATTTCAGATCGTAACTAAGGTTAAAGTAATGGTTCATTTTTCTAATGAGTAACGGTAAGGATCAGAAAAGCGGAATTATCTCAGTTTGTGCTATCAGCGTTTTGCCGGCGGTACCCAAGACTGGGGGGGATTAAAAAAGTCGTCCGTCAATGGCTTTTAATAAAGGGGGAATTTTCTATTGGCATAATAGCTGCATTATGTTACACTTATCCAGCGATGAGCTGAATTGCATAAGACGAGATTGACGCGCCTTTATGGCAAGGCACTAATGTGGAGTGCTGTCACTCGCCGCAATACGCAAAGACGCCCTTTTTAGGGCGTCTTTTATTTTTGGAAAATGAGATCTTCCATATTATGTTATTCCTTATATTCTATTAGAATCATGGTTTAGTTCTATCTGTTCTTTTAAATCGTTTCTTAATTTCTCTACTTTCTCGAACTTCCTTACAGTCAGCAATGAAAAAACACTAACTACAATATACTTCATCATTATTTCATCTTTATTTTGCTCAATAATTTTTTCCACCAGAATGTTCCTTTATTTTTTTAAGTATATTATAAAAAAAACACCGCATGAACATTACCTCTTAAAATTCAGCCTCCACTTATAGAAGACTTGATTTCGAGGTGTGTGCGAATCAATTACTACAATCCATTTATTGAAACTACGACAGGCTTTGGAAAAGAGTGATCGTTATAAATAAACTAGATAAACAACCAACAGACAATAATGTTATCATTTTCCACCGGTTTATTTTATTTGAAGGTTTTACAGCCTCTTTAGACACCATAACCCATGCAGCCATAGATATGATAACTATGAGAAACAGCACGTCTTGAGACATATTTCACACCGCCTTTCTTTATATATTACGATCAGCTTACTTTAAATTTTCAAAAATCATCCAATTCCGCCTCATATCTCGAAACTGAGTCTCCTGCCCTTTCACTGAAGACTCAATTTCGGGATAATGACAAACACAACTCAACCTCCATAATAGTCTTTTAACAATTCATCCATCACACGGTTGGTGCGAAGAGCCGTCTCCCCTGTACTCGGACACGTCCCTTTGCCTGTAAGCTCATGAACGATCGACTCGATATGAGGCTGCTGGATATGCTTGGGGTGTTCAATAGTAAAGTCTTCTTCTCCCTCTTCTGTAAGCAGCTTCACCGGTTTGTCATCAAACGTGGAAAACTGGATTTCTCCTTTTGAGCCGACGATCTTGTTGTTATCTTCATGTTTGTAAGAGGAGAAGTTCCACACGCCTGTGCCTGCCGCTCCAGATTCAAACCGCCACGTTCCGCTGACCGTATCCTCTGCGGGGTACACGTCAGCGAGGTTACAGGCGGTGCCTTTCACGTCCTTCAGCGGACCCAGGAGATAGTCAAAAAGGTCGAGGGTATGGGCCCCCACATCATAAATCAACCCGGCGCCGCTCGTTTCCGGCATGACGCGCCACGGCCAGTTCCCTTGCTCGTCTCTTTCCGTTAAACGCTGCGTCTGTTGGATGGATACAAACCGGACATTTCCGATAGCTCCATTGTCGAGCAGCTCTTTAACCTTTAAAAACCTCGGAAGTGATCGACGGTAATAGGCGACAAACAGAGGTACGCCATGCTTTTCACAAATCTCCACCATCTCGGCACAAGCTTCCGTACGGTCTGCCATCGGCTTCTCCACATAAACGGGTTTGCCCGCTTCTGCTGCCATGAGCGTATATTCCTTATGAGAGGAAGGCGGTGTGGCTATGTAGACGGCATCCACTTCAGGATCATGAATCAGTGCTTCCGCTTTGTCATACCATTTCGGAACACCGTGACGCCTGGCGTAGTCTTCAGCCTTCTCCCCGTCTCTTCTCATAACCGCTGTGAGCGAGCTGTTGTCGATAAGTTGAAACGCCGGACCACTTTTGACTTCTGTGACATTGCCGCATCCTATGATTCCCCATCGGACTGTATTCATTTGTTACTCCTCCTGTCTTGTTTCAATGATGTAAAATAGCACTCCCTTTTCTTCTTTCCACGCCAACGAAGCATTTCCCTGTTCGAAATAAGAAAAAACCCCTGCTTTAAGCAGAGGCTTTTCGGTCAGGAAGAAACCAGCTGTTCTTCCTTCCATTTTTTATTGTATTCATCCATACGCTCATTGTGGGAGGAGACCATCGCACGGGCACTGGCCTCTGGATCGATATACTGCTTGGCCAGGTTCACGGCATTGGCTGCATCCTGGAAGGCCCCGGCAATCAAGTGAAGCTTTCCTTCGTGATGAAGGATGTCACCAGCAGCGAACAAGCCCGGGACCGAGGAGGCACTCTGGGCAGAGCCTTTTATGAAAAAGTCATCCACCCGCTCCAGCGGGATCGGGCTTTGGTCAAGAAGGGATGCGTCTCGGTTGAAGCCATGGCTGATGATGACTTCATCGACATCCAGCGTTCTTACCCCGTGTTCCGGATGGGTGAGCGTAACCTGACTGATCTCCGTTCCTGCTTCATTGGCGGTCAACGCCTGGATGGCGGACTGCTCATTCAGCTCAACGCCCTGTTCGATGAGAAGGTCAATACTCGCTTCATGACCTTTCAGTTCTTCCCGGCGGTAAACGAGATGGACACGTTCTGCAATGGGAGCCAGTTCATTCGCCCAGTCGATGGCTGAATGACTTCCTCCCGAAATGACCACACGCTTGCCGGCAAAGCGCTGAAAGGACGGCACGGTATAATGAAGGTTGCTGACTTCAAATTTCTCCGCTCCCTGGATATCCA
The DNA here is from genome assembly GCF_056158365.1 of Halobacillus sp. AWH4_228. Classification (NCBI taxonomy): domain Bacteria; kingdom Bacillati; phylum Bacillota; class Bacilli; order Caryophanales; family Bacillaceae; genus Halobacillus; species Halobacillus sp. AWH4_228. Next base: position 2,544,028 of record NZ_JBSWTE010000001.1, read on the forward strand.
GTTTCTTCGGTTCGATGATGCCGCCGCCGACTGCGACAATCACAGATTGCGACCAGTGCACTTGTCCGTTATGGGTGGTGAGCTTAAATGTACCGTCGACCTTCTCGATGGACGTTACCTTTTCTCCCAGCACGATATCCGGATCGAACGTCGTTCCCTGCTTTACGAGGTGATCGATCAACTGCTGTCCGGTGACAGCCGGAAGACCCCCGACATCCCAGACTATTTTCTCAGGGTATACATGCACCTTGCCGCCGAGAAACGGGTGGCTTTCGATGATTTTCGTTTTCATGTTTCGTAAACCGCTGTAAAAAGCTGAGAAAAGCCCGGCTGGTCCTCCGCCGATAATCGTCACGTCGTGCATATGTATCCGCTCCCTTTTTTGATCTGTTACACACATTATAGTGAAAGTGAGAATCATTTTCAATAAGAATCATCAAAAAGAAAACAGCTCCCGCCTAAAAGCAGAAACCGTTTTGTGGACGATTATCTTCTAGGAATAGCACGACGGAGATCAAAAAAGCCGAACAAACCGCAGATAACACCGCCGGCAAGGAAAAACCAAGGCAGGAAAAGACCCCCTTCTCCCCATGTATGTACGAACGTATAAAAACAAGGAGAGCGCCATACGTCCGGCAGAACTTTTCCAGCTTACGCCCGGCTGTCTTCATAGTTCTCCTCCTTTTCGTTCATGAGGGAGCTCAACAACCTAATCATGTTCAGCACTGCTGCATAAAGCAGGGCACTGCCCGCCCCTAAGCCTGATAACAGGAGGTCTTCCTCCGATTTCACAAAGCAAACACCCAGGATGCATCCGGCAGCACCTCCCGCCAGGATCCAAATAACAAGACGAAGCGGTGAGCGTATCGGAAAGCTTTTGTGAACAGATGTAATGATCTTGTCAGCCAGCGTTCCTCCGATTAGAAAGAGCGGGAATGTAAAGCCGAAAACCATGACCGAATTGTCATATCCCGGGCTTCTTATGTTCCAAATGATACTTAAACTGATAGCAGCTAAAAAAGCGGCCAGACTTCTATGAAAAATACCTATTCCCCCAGACTCATTGTCTATTCTTATGTAAAGTGTTCTGTTTTCTATGACCTGTCAAGTGGATATGGTAAGATAGGAACAGCCCCTGCCAAGACAACCAGCAGGACAACGTGATTGACAGGAGGAAGCCGCTATGAAAGACAAATTGAAAAAGGATGAATGGTTCCATTACATCATCGCCATCGCTGCCCTGGCGTCCGGACTGCTTCATTTCTTCTTTAATTGGGACTATTACCATCATCACCATTACTTAACTTCAGGACTGTTGTTCTTTACCATTGGTCCTGTCTTATACGTGGTTTGTGCCTTTGCCTATTACCGGGCAAAAACTCACGATTGATTGAAAAAGGCCGTGCCTGTTCCGTGTACGGCCTCTTTTTTCGTTCAACTTTACCTATCATCGACGACGATGTAGGTCGCCTTCACCGGACCGTGCACCCCGACAATCAGGTTCATTTCAATATCCGCGCTGTTGCTCGGACCTGTAATAAAGCTCACGCATGAGGAAACAGGCACCCCTTTTTTCTCCTGCTCATGAATGATTTTTGCTGCCTGCGTCATCCTCGGGACGAGCGTGCTTTTCGGGATAACCGCTACGAAGGTTTCCGGAAGCAGGCTGATTGACCTTCCGTTCCAACGATCGTTGAAAAGGGTGACGGTCCCTGATTCAGCAAGGGTCACATCGCTGAACACGATGCCGGCCCCGGCCTTTTCTGCGGTCGTCACGTTCTTCTGTCCTTCCTGCTCATCCCACACATGGACATGGTAACCATCCTGTCTCATTGTTTCAAAGACATCAGAAAGACCGTACGCTTCCAGACGGGGACCGCCGGCGCTGACGATATTTTGAATATGACCCTCCTCCCATACACGCCTCAAGGTATCCCCAAGCTCATCAACTGTCGTTTCTACCAAGGTCGTATGAATAATTTCACATTGTTCCTTTAATTTTCCCAGCAGCTGATCCTGGTCTGCTCCTTGGAAGACCCGCTCCTGAGGCTGTACGGAGTAGGCTGGTCGTTCAGCCCTTGTTCTCCGGTCCCTTCCCAATTGTCCGGCGAGTTGATCCAGGAAGCGTTCCCGATTATAGACGGTCATCTTTCTCCCTCCTTTTCTCCCGTTCATCAAACCACGTTCGAAAGCTCTTTTTCGCTGGTGCCGGAAAATCCCGGGCTGCCGTCCACGCTTTCATCGGACCCGGTCCATTCTTGATCGACCCGTCCTTCGTCCACGGTTTCAATACCGTTCCCGCCATTTTCGTACTGAGTTTGTAAGCAGCAGGCGTCGAGGCCCATTGTGCAAAACCGTTCATAGCGAGCCGCTCCGCTTTGGTCGTTTTCTGTTCCTTTTCCACGATGATTTCCCTGTGGCGGATCAAATGTTCATGAAGCGGGATTTTCACCGGACAGGCTTCGGTGCAGGCCGCACAAAGACTGGAAGCGTAAGGCAGCTCCTTATGGTCTTCATACCCATCAAGCAGCGGTGTAAGGACAGCCCCGATCGGTCCCGGGTAAATGGAATTGTACGAATGTCCGCCGACATGGCGGTAAACCGGACAGACGTTGATACATGCCGCGCACCGGATGCAGTGGAGGGCGGACTGGAATTCCGTTCCTAAAATCTTCGAGCGGCCGTTATCGACGATGACCAGATGAAAATCTTCCGGGCCGTCCACTTCATTTTCCAGACGACTGCCCGTCAGCGACGTAATGTAGCTCGTCAGTTTCTGCCCGACCGCCGCGCGGGTCAACAGGCTGACAAGCACCTCCAGCTCCTCCCATGTCGGTACGATTCGTTCCATGCCCATCACAGCAATCTGTGTATCCGGGAGTGTACTGACCATACGGGCGTTTCCTTCATTCGTCACGAGCGTCACGGTACCCGATTCGGCTACGGCAAAATTACAGCCGGTTACACCGATATCCGCTTCCAGAAAATCCTGCCGGAGCTGCTCGCGGGCAAAAGCCGCCAGTTCTTCCGGGTCATCGGTTTTCGTATAGCCTTTTTTCGTGACGAACGTCTCTCTGATCTGGCTTTTATTTTTGTGAAGGGCGGGCGTAACGATATGGGACGGGGGGTCTTCATCGAGCTGCAGAATCCATTCGCCAAGATCCGATTCCACAACCTCACACCCACTTTCCTCAAGGGCTTCATTCAAGCCGATTTCCTCCGTCACCATTGACTTCGATTTGACGACTTTCCGGGCCTGTTTTTCCGCAGCGACCTTCTTCACATAGGCGTTGGCTTCCTCGGCCGTCTCAGCAAAAAACACCGTTCCGCCCCTTTTTTCCACCTGCTCACTCAACTGATGCAAGTAGGAGTCGAGGTTTTCCATTGTATGCCTGCGGATCTCCTCCCCAAGCGTACGCCAGTCCTCCCAGTCTCCGAGCTCTTCTGCCGCTTTCAGCCGCCCTGTCCGGAAACGGCCCTGCGCTGAGCTGACGGCGCTGCGCATAAACGTGTTGTCGATCCCTTCCTGAATCCGGTCCGCATACGTTTTCGTTCCAATTTTTATACTCATTTGTCCGCCCTCCCCGTTATTGGCTGTTCAGAACTTGAGCGATGTGCAGCACTTTCACGTCATCTTCGTTCCGTGATAAGCGTCCGCCGATATTCATGAGGCAGCCCATATCGCCGCCGATTAAGTATTCCGCTTTTGTCTCCGTGACGTGGCACGTTTTCTCCTCGACCATCTGTGCGGATATGGCCGCATTTTTCACAGCAAATGTCCCGCCGAACCCGCAGCAGTCCTCCTCTTGAGGCAGATCGATCAAGGTGAGTCCTTCGACATTTTCCAAAAGGCGGCGCGGCGCATCTTTTACTCCCAGCAGCCTCGTCATGTGACAGGAGGGGTGGTAGGTAGCTGTACCTTGAAAAGTAGAGCGAACGTCTTCGATGCCTAAAACGTCTACGATGAACTGCGTCAGCTCGTAGGTTCTTCCGGCTACATGTTCTGCGCGTTTCTGCCATTCCGGTTCGTCCCTCAAAATATGTGGATATTCTTTCATCATCTGCACACAGGAACCTGATGGACCAACGACATACTCGGACGCATCAAAGGCTGCAATCATCTGCTTGACGGCTTGTTTGGACTGGGTCGTGTACCCGCTGTTGTAGGCGGGCTGTCCGCAGCACGTCTGACCAGCTGGAAAATCCACTTCGCATCCGAAACGCTCCAACAGCTGTACCGTATCCTTCCCCACATCCGGCGTAAAGGTATCACACAAACAAGTGATAAATAACGAAACGTTCATCATTCATCCTCCCTTTTAATCATAAGGTCATCTGATGACTGGAGTAGAACCCTTTCATCACGAAATGATTCCACTGAGCGATTCTCTGACGTGATTCAAATGTTCCACCATAAATGCCTGCGCTTCCTCGTTTTTTTCTTCCTTTATGGCAGCAAAAATCCGTTGATGCTGGTCCAGCAGCTGACGTGTGCCTTCTTCGGTGTGAAGGAGCTTCCTTGTCTCCCGCATGCCCTGCATCATGATTTCCGACACGCTCTGCATGAGGTGAAACAGCATTTGATTGTGAGCAGCTTTTACTAGTGCCATGTGAAACGCCAGATCCGCCTGCTCCCCGATGTCTCCATTCCCCTTCGCTCTTTCCATCTCAAAAAGAGCCGCTTCCATGGCTTGAAGGTCTTCATCTGTCCGTGATAAAGCTGCCGCTCCTGCCGCCCCCACCTCGAGGATCTGCCGGACTTCCAGCAGTTCTCTCATATCTTCCGGCTTCATTAGAAACGCGACAGATGCAGGAACGGTGAACCGGGCAGGGTCAAACGTTTTGACATACGTCCCTTCGCCCTGGTGCATTTCAAGAATACCCATGGCCCGCAGCGCACTGAGCGCTTCCCTGATTGCTGACCGGCCGACATCAAAGCTTTTTGCCAAAGCTTCCACACTGTCCAGCTTATCCCCCGGCTTCAACCGACCTTCCTTTAAAGATTCCAATAACGAATCCGCTACCTGTTCATAAATTTTCTTTCTCCGAATCGGTTTATACTCCACGCCACTTCCCCCAACCCTATCTTTTAATTTCAGTTTACTGTATTCTTCCATTCTTTGAAAGCGCTCACGGAAAAATAACAAAAGATTCGGAAGGTTTTTAAAGACACCAGAAAGGTTAAAGGAACGCAGGCTGTATTTTTGACGTTTTTTCTTAACGTATGTAAAATGACCGCATAAACAAATTTTGCACGAAGGCAACTTTTAGAAAGGTGATAACTATGATTGAAGCGTTTCAAGATATGAACCCTGTGATGCAGGCCTTTATCGGTACTCTTTTTACGTGGGGCATGACAGCTCTCGGAGCCGCTCTCGTCTTCTTCGTAAAGGGGACGAATCAAAAGTTTCTCGATAGTATGCTGGCTTTTGCCGGCGGGGTGATGATTGCGGCGAGTTACTGGTCATTGCTTGCACCGGCTATTGAAATGTCTGAGAATGGTCCTGTACCAAGCTGGATTCCAGCCCTTGTCGGTTTTTTACTGGGCGGAGCCCTTCTATTGATGATTGACCGGATGCTTCCGGCTTTGGATACAGATAAGTATTTGAATGACATCAAGGATAACCGTGCTAAAAATCGGACCGCCCTGCTCATTTTTTCCATGACGCTGCACAACATCCCGGAGGGACTTGCCGTCGGTGTAGCCTTTGGTGCGCTTGCCTCGAGCGGAACGGAATCGACGCTTGCCGGAGCGGTCGCCCTGGCGCTTGGTATCGGTATTCAAAACTTCCCGGAAGGTACAGCCGTATCCATGCCGCTCCACCGTGACGGGATGGGCAAGAAGAAAAGCTTTATGTTCGGGCAGTTTTCCGGCATGGTCGAACCAATCGCGGCCGTCGTTGGTGCGGTTGCTGTGATTTTCATCGAACCGATTCTCCCCTATGCGTTAAGCTTCGCTGCCGGGGCGATGATTTTCGTCGTGGCTAAGGAAATCATCCCGGGTTCTCATGAAAAAGGGAACGTGAACCTCGCTTCGATCAGTCTCATGCTCGGTTTCGCCATCATGATGACGCTCGATGTCGCGCTGGGGTAACGATGTGCTTACCTATTGGAAAAACTGCTCCCTATATTATGCAGAGTGGTCACCTTCCGCTTTTTGGTGGATGCTTGCCGCGGGCACGGCCTCAGCTGACTTGGGCAGGAAAACCACCTGCCCAAGTGGATCTTCGGTCCGCGCTGTTCCCGCAGGCGTCACCACCAAACACTTCACGAGACCTTACTAAATGACGAGATGAAAATAGGGATGGGTTGACTTGAACGCTCATCAGCTTAAAGCGGTTTGCCGGAGCTTCAGGAGGCATTAGAAAAGAACACGTGCTCTCTACAAATGGAAAAAAGCTCAGAGACAGGGTCTCTGAGCTTTTTTTATCCTGTATACCGATGATAGAGGGTTTTCGCTTCGGCTACACTCTGGGTTCCGTGAATGAGGGCGCGTCCGTCTTTAAAGAACACCATCCGCTTATCCCCGGTCGTAAACGAAAGCAGGTACGGGTTCTGTTCCACCTTGCCGTCCTGACCGGACAGGGTCTCGGCGAGCACGGTCAGGTTCCATTCCTGCTTCGATGCCGGGCGGATCTGCACAGAGTCACGCCCGCAGAGGACAGCTGTCTTCATCTGCTGGTCATAGGATAAGAACGGATAGGATGCCTCTCGGCCGCAGGACGGACAGTCATCCTTTTTCACGCTGGAGACGCCGATGGCTGAATGCTGGTTCGTCCATAGATCAAAAGAAACGAGTTTCTTCCTGACAGCGTCCCAGTCTTCGACTAACAGTTTCATAGCTTCTGCTGTCTGATGAGCGGTCACCATCTGGACCGCTGGACTGATAATACCTGCGGTGTCACATGTCAATCCTCCAAGCGGCACCTGCTCCATCAAGCAGTGCAGGCACGGCGTTTCTCCCGGAAGAATGGTATAGCTGATGCCATAGCTCCCGACACAGGCCCCGTAAACCCACGGGATCTGATGCTTTTGGGAAAGATCATTGATGATCATCCGGATATCAAAATTATCAGTGGCATCAATGATGACATCAACGCCCTCCAGAAGGGGCTCCAGTTCAAGCGGTGTCGCATCGACGACTTTTGCATCAATGATGACCTCACTGTTTACCTGCTCCAGCCTCTGCCGGGCAGCGACCGCTTTCGGAAGCCGGGTCTCTGCGTCTTTTTCTGTATACAGCTGCTGACGCTGAAGATTGCTCCATTCCACATAATCCCTGTCAAGGATCGTCAGTTTTCCCACCCCGGCGCGCACAAGATTTTCAGCGGCTCCGGTTCCGAGGGCACCTGCCCCGATGATCAGTACATGTTTGCTGCTGATTTTCTCCTGCCCCTTTTCCCCGATGGGCTGGAACAGAGTCTGTCTTGAATATCGGTCGTTCATGTTCGGCTCATTCCCTCCATTGGACTGCTGGCCGCAGCATAACGCTTTTTCGGGATCCTCCCTGCTTCAAATCCAAGCCGTCCTGCCTGTATGGCAAGCTTCATCGCTTCCGCCATTTTCACAGGATCATCGGCGGCAGATACAGCAGTATTCAACAGCACACCATCAGCGCCAAGTTCCATCGCCGCTGCTGCATCGGCTGGTGAACCGATGCCCGCATCCACAATGACCGGCACTTCGGCCTGTTCAATAATCAAATCCAGCTGATGCGGATTGAGAATCCCCTGCCCTGACCCAATCGGGGACGCCCCTGGCATTACGGCGTGGGCTCCCATTTCTTCCAGTCGTTTTGCAAGGACGACGTCATCCGACGTATAAGGAAGAACCGTAAAGCCTTCCTCCAACAGCATTTCCGTCGCCTTCAACGTTTCGACCGGATCGGGCAGAAGCGTTTTTTTACAGCCGATTACTTCTACCTTAATCATATCGCAAAGTCCGGAAGATTTGGCTAATTTTGCATGCCGCACCGCCTCTTCAGCATTTTCCGCCCCTGCCGTGTTAGGCAGAAGTGTATAACGGCCGACATCGAGCTGTTGAAGCAGGTCCGGCTGCTGCGGTTCAAAAATATTCATTCTCCGGACGGTAAAGGTAAGGATATCGGTTTCCGATACGTCTACAGCCTTTTTCTGCGTTTCAAAATCAGGATATTTCCCTGTCCCCAACAGCAGTCGTGAGTTAAACGTGAAATTTCCAATCTTAAGCATGATTATCCCCCTCCTACGAATTGGACCAGTTCCATTTGATCGCCTTCATGCAGCTGTGAATGGCCGTGCTCGCTTTTTTCTAAAATGGTGTCGTTCAGTTCCACCATCACCACTCGGTTATCCAATTGAAAGTGGCTCAGAAGCGTACGGACATCAGCCAGGTGGTCAGGAATCTCATGCCACTCGCCGTTAATTTTCACATTCATGATGATCCTCCTTTATAACGTGATGAAGCTTTGTCCACTCGTCACCCAGTCCGGCTCCACCGGCTTCCCTTCGATTTGGTCCGCCACCAGCGTTCCAGTCACCGCCGAAAGCAGGATGCCGTTCCGGTAATGGCCTGTCGCCAGCCACAGCCCCTCTTTTTCAGGATGTGGACCGACATAAGGAATGCCGCTTTTCGTCTGCGGCCGGATTCCGGCCCACGTAGCTTCCATTTCGGCATTCCGAAGTGAAGGAACGAGGCGTCGGGCTTTTTCCATCAATTGAAAAAGGCCCTCTACAGTAACGGACTCGTCGAAGGAACCCACCTGTTCAGTGGCGCCGATAACGAGGCGGTTTCCCGCCTTCGGAACGATGTAGCAGCCTTTTGTGAAAAGGGTCCCTGTGATGAGCGGCCGTTTCGTCCGGACAGAAAAGCACTCCCCTTTGACCGGGTACGTTTCCACAATGGTGCGTTCAGCATTCAAAAGCGAAGCACTCCACGCCCCGGCAGCTGCGATGACCGCATCCCCTGTATACGTGCCTCCGATGGTGTTGACTCCAATGATCCGACCGTTTTCTTCCACCAAACCGGTGACGTCCGTGTGTTCCAGGAAATCCGCGCCGAGCGCTGCGGCCGAAGCCGCATACGCTTTTGTCAGCTTTGGTGCGTCTACCTGTCCGTCTTCCGGCAGGTATAATGCTCCTGTAATCCTGTCGGAAAGAGACGGCTCTGTATCACGCATTTCATCACGATCGATCCACCGGGCTGTTTCACCGACCGCTTCCTGCGATTTCCCCAGCTGCTTCCACGCTTCCTTTTCCTCATTCGTAAGGGCAATTTTATACAACCCTTTCTGCTGGAGTCCGATATCCACCCCGCTGAGTTCTTTCAATTCAGCTGCAAGAGAAGGAAACATCGCCCGGCTCGTTCTCGCCATTTGAAAAAGCGGATCGTCCCCTTTCCATTCGGACTGAGCCCCAAGCATGCCGGCGGCGGCGCTTGATGCTTTCTGTCCAGTTTTCCCCCGGTCGATGACGAGGACTTTTTTCTGCCGCTTAACCAGCTGATACGCAATAGAATTCCCAATCACTCCACCACCCACAACAATTGCGTCATAAAACATCCCTCCATCTCCTTCCCAGTCGGTATTGATAACGGCGGACCGCCTTTTCCGCATCGTCTGCTAATAGAATGCCGGATAGTACAGCCGCTCCCGACGCTCCAAAGGGCTGAAGACGGCTGACATTTTCCGGTGTCAATCCCCCTATCGCGGTGACAGGCAGCGAGACTGCCTGTGTGACCCTCTGCAGAGCCTCGAGCCCGCGTCCCGCCGATCCAGGCTTGGATGCTGTCTCAAAGACATGTCCGAACAAAATAAAATCTGCTCCCCGTTTTTCTGCAGTGACAGCTTCTTCTACAGAATGGACCGAACACCCGGCGTTTAAAAAAGGAAAAGCCCGCTTAACCTCTTCGACCGGAAGACTGTGTCCGGACAGCTGCACGTGAGGCACTGCTTTTGCCACGGCTACATCCACCCTGTCATTGATGACGAGCTTTTCGGTTGGAAACCCAAGGTCTGTCAAAGCATCTACAGTATCCGCCACTTCACTTGCGGACCACTGCTTTTCACGAAGATGGAAGAAATCAATCATCGGTTCAATCGCAGCCACCCTTGTGCACAGTTCCTCCCTGGACTGCCGCCCTGTGGAAATGACGTGCAGTTTCATTCACGTCCGGCTGCGATCGACTGTTTTAAATCAAACGGCCATTCCTCCATACGGTAAGCCATTTCCCAGAACATATATTCATACTGACTGCTGATGATAAACAATTCCTTCATCCGGGATCTGCCGGCATCTGTTTTCGCTTCAGCCAGTTCATCAAGGCGCTCGATCTGCTCTTCTACAAGCGTCCGGAACCAATCCCCTCCGTAAGCCGCAATCCATTCCTGATAGACCGGTTCTTCCGGTGACGATTCTTTCAAATGTTCGCCGACTTCATAATACAGCCAGTAGCACGGAAGAATCGTCGCAATCACATCCCCTAAGTCCCCGTTATACGCTCCTCTGTACATATGGGACGCATACGCATAGGCCGTTGGTGACGGTTTGAACTGCTCCCGCTCTTCCTGCGTAATGCCCAGCTGCTTCGAAAAATTCTCATGAAGCCCAAGCTCAGCTTCATACGTACTTTGAGCATGAGACGCCATATTGGCCATGACAGCCATATCTTCAGACTTTGCAGCTCCCAGTGACTGGACACGGGCAAAATGAGACAAGTAATACGAATCCTGAAGCACATAATAACGGAACTTTTCGAGAGGAAGCGTTCCCTCTCCAATCCCTGTGACAAAAGGATGGTGAAAACTTCCCTCCCAAATCTCATCCACGGCCTTTCTGATTTCTTCTGAAAATGTCATATCCACTCTCTCCTTTGTTGAACGATCCGCCACTGATTTTTTCCACTAAAAAAGCCACTTTCCCCGGCATAGGAAAAGTGGCTGATATACATTTATTTTCATAGACATGTATAGGTATCGGCCACTTCCCTACGCTGGTATAAACCAGATCAGGTTCCAAGAGTCTTAAAGCATCACTTTAATCTCAGCCTTTGAGAAGGCACCCCTAGTGGATCGCTCGTTATTAAATTCCCTTTCATCGTAACACGTTAGAATTTTTTGTCAAAAACAAATTTTCGACTGCCGTTCCACGGCTTTCTGGATACTGTTGGCGGTCCATGGAGGAATCGGGACGGGACTCTCGTTTAGACCCGGCTCGACCCAGACCATGTCCGCCACTTCTTCCGGACTCTTTATATAGGGCTCTCCTGTGAAATCCGTAGTCAAAAACACGATATTCAGAACCTGGATATCCCCGATTAAAAAAGTATTGCTGTGTACATAGGTAAGGTCCCCATCCAAAGTGAGGCCGATCTCCTCTTTAATTTCACGGCGGACGTTATCTTCCAGCACATCAAGGGAATCCGGACTGAACTCCATTTTCCCTCCAGGCAGCGAATACAATCCTCCCGCGTGCTCCTCTTCCGGTGACCTTTGAATAAGTAGAATATGGTCCTCTTTCATAATGGCCGCTTCTACGTTTATGATATAAGAATACGACATATACAAACCTCCTTTTTTAACCAATCCTTACCAAATTCGACACACCGCTTCAATTTCCTCCCCCTCATGAAGAAAAGACTATTGAGCATATTCATAGTGTCTCTTTATTATAAACCGTTACACAGAACGGATAATAACGTCTTTGACTTTCTGCATCGCTCCATCAATGGCAGAAGCCTTCAGGGAAGCGAGGTAGACAACGACACCTGCTCCTTCTTCCACCTTACCAAAGCGCTGGATATCCACGATAATGGTCCTCTGCAGGGAAGGACAAGTCAAGTCATTTCATTCTAAAAACACCCGCCCTTTTCAGGACGGGTGTTTTTTTATGCTCATCTCAGGTAAAATATGGCTCGGAGAGGAGGAAAACAATGACACAACTGAAAGTCCTTTCTGCGTGGAACATCCTTCCCGCTGCGCTTTTGATCACTGCCGGATGGTTTCTGTTGGATGTCAATCCATCCAACACCTACACGGGATCCCTCTTTCTTATCCTGTTCTGGACAGTGAAAAGCGGACTGGACGCCTGGAGGTATCACTTGATCCGCCAAAATAAGCATGCCATTTTAAACTTCGGCTTTACCGCTGTCAGTCTTGTCTTGTTGTTTTATGTCCTCTAAGGGAAGGCAGCAGTTAAAGAGAACCATCCACTTATAAGGAGCGGATACATATGTTAAAAAAGATTCGAATCCTCTTATCAGTCATAATCATCCTTTTGTCCGGCTACGGATTATGGACAGATAAATCAGGAGACCTTTTGTCTTTCACTCTCGCAGGTTTTGCCATTCTTATGGTTATCCTTGGCCTTGAAGAACAAAAAGAAACAACCAAAAAGCGTGCCTCCATTTATTATGCGGTCTCTGTTTTCTGTCTGTTTACTTCCATAGCCGGATTCATCCAATAATAAGAGTCCCTTTAGATGAGATCCCTATTCCTGCAAACGCGACTTAAACATCCTAGATCGCATAAGGGAAGGCGACGTGGAGTGTTCGATGGTGACGCCTGTGGAAAAGCATAAGGTGAAGATCCACTTGGGCAGGTGGTTTTCGTGCCCAAGTCAGCTGAGGCCGTGCCCGCGGCGGGCATCCACCGATAGGCGGAGCGTGACAATCGCAGTCCCCCCCTCGAGGAGAAAAGCTTTTCTACATGAGGAGAGCCCCTGGAGAGGGGCTCTTTACACCAACGTATGGATAAAATCAATTTCACTCATCACCTGTATGCCGTTCCGTTCAAGCAGGGCCGCCGTGACCCCTTTTCCAGTAACCTGTCTCCCGCTGAACGTGCCGTCATAGACGAGGGTACTGCCGCAGGACGGGCTTCCCTCCTTCAACACTACCGTATCAATCTGCAGATCTCTTACCGTTTCCAACGTCAAATATGCCCCTCTTATGTACGTCTCTGTTACATCGGTTCCTGTCTTTTCCATTACACGGGCCCGGCCTTTCAGGACATCCTCTCCATCACCGCCGATAATCTCTGCCGGAGGGCGCGGGACCATGAATCCTCCCAGCAGTTCCGGGCAGGCGGGAACCGCTTTCTTTTCCAATATTAATTTTTGAATTTTCTCCTGGAGGCAGTCGGTGCCATCGTAGCGCACTTTCATACCAGCCAGACAGGAACTGATCAAAATCACCCTTCTTTTCCTCCCTTTATCTTTTATTAAAAAGAAAGTCCAGACCCTGCTGACAGAGTCCGGGCCTTCCACCTAAACCACTTCCATCAGACAGACACTAAAATACTCTCTTTCATCTGATACGACACGCTGAAGCAGAAAACCGCTCGATCTGCCCAGTTGAATCATATCTTCCGAATCATATTTATAGGAGTTCTCTGTATGGATTCTTTCCTGCTTTTTCATCTCAATGGTATACCCGCCGACGGAAAGAACCTGATCCCTGACGCTTTCCAGGTGCATTTCAATTCTCCCGGCAGTTGAATTATAAAGAGCCACATGAGAAAAACTCTCCACATCAATCGATGCTCCATGATCACGATTCATCCTTGTGATCAAGTTTTTATTAAACGCTGCGGTCACCCCTGCCGCATCATCATAAGCGGCTTCCATGATCGTTTCGTCTTTTTTGCGATCAACTCCGAGGATCAGCTGATCGCCGGGTTGCAGGAGGCTTCGGATATTTCCGAGAAAACGCTCTGCCTCCTCCGGTTCAAAATTTCCGATCGTAGAGCCTGGGAAGAAAACGACTTTCTTCTTCCCCTTCAAATCAGGGAGTGTAAACGGCTGTGTATAGTCCGCACTGACGCCTTGAATATGAATCCCCGGATACGATGTCTGCAGCTGAGTCACCGTATCCGCCAGAAATTCTTCAGAAATATCGATGGGAATATAGCTTTCAATGTTCTTCACATGATCCAGCAGAATTTTCGTCTTTTTACTGCTGCCGCTGCCCAGCTCAATCAGGGCGGATGGTTCATGGAAAACGGATTTCCATGCACTCAGGTTTTCCAGAAGAATCTGCGCTTCTGTCCGTGTCTGGTAATACTCCGGCAGATCTGTAATCTGTTCAAACAGCTGTGACCCCTGCTCATCGTATAAAAATTTAGAGGAAATCCATTTCTTTTCTTCTAAAAGACCGGTGAGAATATTGGATGGCGCCTTTACATTCAAATGCGTCTTCATACATCCTCCGCCAATCGGATACCGCTGAACTGCCAGCGCATCTGCGGATGGAAAAAGTTCCGGTACGTCGCCCGGATGTGGGACTGCGGTGTAACACAGGCGCCTCCACGGAGAACGATCTGGTTCGCCATGAATTTGGCATTGTATTCACCAAGAGCTCCGTCCAGTGGTTTATTTCCCGGGTAGGGAACGTATGGGCTCTGTGTCCATTCCCACACATCGCCGTATGCCTTTTCGATCGTTCCATCTCCCTTATAAATGGAATGCGGCTGATACTGCTCATGCTCCATAAAGTGACCGTCCACCTCAAGCGCTTCCATGGCATGCTCCCACTCCTGTTCTGTCGGAAGCCTGTGCCCGGACCATCTCGCATACGCGTCGGCTTCGTAAAAGCTGACATGGCTGACCGGAGCATCCAGATCAATTTTCTGCAGACCGGAAAGTGTGAACATGTGCCATTCCCCGTCTTTATTCACCCAGTACTGAGGATGCTTCCACTGATGTTCCTTCACCGTTCCCCAGCCGTCCGAAAGCCAGTGCTCGGGCTGTTCATAGCCACCTGCCTCCATAAACTGCATGAACTCCCCGTTTGTTACCGGCCTGTTGGCAATGCGGTACGGATGAAGGTACGTTTTGTGGCGCGGACCTTCATGGTCAAAAGCAAACCCCTCCCCGTTATGACCGATTTCCGCGACCCCTTCTTCGAATTCAAAGAACGAAAGCTCAGGAGCACGGCCATAGGAAGCATCCACCTGCTCCTTGAATACCGGATAAAGCGGGTTATAGGAAAAGTTGTATTTGATGTCCATTAAGATGAGCTCCTGGTGCTGCTGTTCGTGCTGCAGACCGATTTCCACAAGCCCGTCAATATCTGCGTCACCGACACGTCCGGCAAGCAGGCGGCTCATTTCCTGATCCACATGACGGCGGTAATCCATCGTTTCCTCCACCGTCGGGCGGGTAATCAAACCACGCCTCTCCTGCGGGTGGAATTCTCCGACGGTTTCATAGTAGGAGTTGAAGAGGAATAGGAACGCCTCGTTATAATGCCGGTAATCAGGAATGTACACTTCCAGAATGAATTTCTCGAAAAACCATGTCGTGTGCGCCAGGTGCCATTTCGCCGGACTCACATGCTTAGCCGCCTGGACGACAAAGTCTTCCGTCTTCAGCGTTGCAACAAGCTTCTCTGTGAATGTTCTCGTTTCTGTATAGACACTTAATACACTTTGATGGGTCGTTTCCATATAGCAGCTCCTTTTACTCTGTGGTATTCCCAACAGCAGGAATAGGGTTTTCCTTGAAAATACGGGCCAGGTGCAGCGTATTGTAGGCAAGCATCTTCACATGACCTTTTGTAAACTCATTCTCCTGTCCGCCGCCTTCATCCAGATAAGACGCGCCGGGACCGGCTTCTCCGACCCAGTAGGCATCCACATTCGGCGGAATGACGAAACCGATATGGGAAAGCCCGTAAATAATGGAGGCAGCGGCGTGCTTCGCTCCATCTTCGTTCCCGGTAATGACGACGCCTCCGACTTTGTTGTAGTAGACCGCCTGCCCTTTTTCATTCGTTTCACTGCTGCTTCCATACAAACGTTCCATCGCCACGCTTGCGATGCTGCTTTTCTCCCCGAGCCAGAGCGGTGTTCCGATCAGAAGGATGTCCGCTTCTTTGACCTTTTCAAAAATCTCCGGCCACTGGTCTCCGCCCCCGAGGTCCTTCGCCACGCCGTTTGGAATATGATAATCCGCCAGACGGACCGTTTCCGTATGTACCCCTTCATTCTCCAGAATATCGAGTACCTCCCGCCCGAGAGCTTCGGTATGGGATGTTTCATCCGATGTTTTCTTTAAGCTGCAGTTCAAGATCAGCGCTTTCAAATCTGCCATCGTTTCAAACCTCCTTATAAGTATATTGAATCCTTTTTCCCTTCTGCCTTTATTTTAATCCTGCTTTTTCCAATTTGTAAGGTAAATGACAAAATCTTTACACATGTTTACATTTGAATATGGGCATTTTAGGAGAGAAGAATGGATGAAGGAGTGTGTATGAATGTTCAAATTGAATGACAAAGCGCCTGATTTCACCCTTCCGAAAATTACCGGCGGGGAATTCTGTTTCTCTGAGGATTTAAAAAGCCATGACGAGGATCACTGGCATTTGATTATATTTTTCCGTGGATCGTGGTGCCCTGCCTGCATGAACGAGCTCGATCAGCTGGAAAAGGACCAGGGATACTTCAACGATAAAAAGATCCATCTGATTACTGTGACTCACGACGAAAAAGCCGATCTTGAAAAAATGCAGGAGGAGCATCAATTCAGCTTTCCTGTGCTGAATGATACGGACTTCCAGTTTTTAAAAGACTACCAGGTGCACTTCCACGATGAAGATGCGCCTTACGAAGACCACGGCACGCACGGAGACCCGGCCTACTTTCTGACCGATGCTGAGGGACGGGTGTTGTACCAGCAGAGACAGACGAGTCCATTCGGTCGTCCGGCACCGACAGAACTGAGGAAAATCATCCAGTATATCCGCAGCAACTTAAAAGGCTGAACACAAAAATCCCGTCCGGTGAACGAAACCTGTTCACGGGACGGGATTTTTGATTTTCCTTATTCCACGAACCGCCATGCATACTAAGAACGTGCTTTCACGTTAAAAACGAATCTGGGTATAATGCTTCATCATTCTTTGGTTATGTTCGTCAGAGCCATCCACATTCCCGCTTTTGAATATCGGCACTTCCTTACCGCTCTCCTCCAAGTGATGAATGGTGCGGGTCAAAAGCTCGTGGATGATAGCCGTCCCAAGTACCGTGGATACGGGGGAATGATCCGTTTCCTTCCCTTTCATGACTGCGTCACCGACCGGAACTTCCATATCAATCACATCCTCAGCCCTATCTTCCAGCCGCTTCCCGGAATCCAGCCGGGAAGGCTGGGAGTCAGCATAACGGAGCGATGTCAGAGCTGTTGTGTACACACCCATCTCCCTGAAAAATTCCGCTGCTTCCACTGGAGCCGGATTTCGGCCTGAGGTGGAGATGATCAGTACCGCATCTCCAGGCTGTACGTCTTCCTTTTCCAGATACGGACCGACAAAACCGGGGGTTCTTTCATATTGGCTTGCCTGCACGGCGCCCTTATGAAGCATGAGCGGCTCGATGAGTATCGGACGGACCGGAACGAGACCGCCGGCCCGGTAATACGCTTCCTGGGCAATCAAACTGGAATGCCCACAACCGAACGTATGAATCACACCGCCCCTGCTGATTACTTCCGCAAACCGACGACTGATGGCTTCAAAAGCCTCTGACCGGCGCCCTGCCAATGACTGCAGGCGGCGGGTCACATCCAATAAGTAACTCATGACATCCTCCTTACCGCTCAATATCACTGATGAACTTATAGCGATCCGCCCTGTAGGTGGATTTGACGACTTCGAACGGAACTTTGTTATCAAGATAACTGCAACGCTCAATATGGAGAACAGGCGAGTGGGCTTCAATATGAAGATCTCCACTGTCTTTTTCATCGGCCGCACGGGCTTCAATCTCCTGACGCGCATGACTGATTCTAAAATCAAGCACGTTCTCCAAATACTCATACATCGATCCCTGGACGATTTCCTCTGTAAGATCCGGAAGCAGAGAAACAGGAAGAAAAGACGTTTCCACTGCCATCGCCTGTTTGTCAGCGAATCGGATTCGTTTGACGGCATACACCTCCCCGCCATCTTCAAGGTTCAATTTAGAGGCAATGTCCTGAGGGGCCTGTATTACATCAAACGATAACAGACGGCTGGATGAACTCATGCCGCGCAGCTTCATGTCCTCGGTAAAGCTTGTCAGCCCTTTCAGAGGCTGTTCAATTTTCTTTTCTGCGACGAACGTTCCTCTTCCCTTTTCCCTGTACAGGATGCCGTCGTTGACCATGTTGGATACGGCCTGTCTGACGGTCATCCGGCTCACTTGAAAGCGTTCCGACAACTCTCTTTCCGAAGGGATCATATCTCCCGGATGGAACGTTCCTTCCTTGATTTCCTGCTTTAAAAACTCTTCAATTTGATAATACATCGGGAGCGGATGATTCTTTTTCAGCACAATCCCTCACCCTTTCTCGTTAACTAACGCATAAGCCTCACGGTCGACGATCAGCGTCAAATCATGATGCTCTTTCAAGGAGGAAGCCGGAAACTGCTCATCCCTCTCCCCGTAAATCAGCTGACGGATCGCTTCAGCCTTGCGCTTTCCGGAGGCCAGCAGAATGATTTTTTTACTTTTATGAATGGATTGAATCCCCATCGTAACCGCATGCGTCGGTACTTCCTCCATTGTATCAAAAAAACGGGCATTCGCCTGACGCGTAGAAGGCGTCAATTCCACGACATGGGTGCCGCTCTCAAATGACGTTCCCGGCTCATTGAAACCGATATGGCCGTTTTCGCCGATGCCAAGCAGCTGCAGGTCCGGCGGGCCGATCTCATCAATGACCTGCTCATACCGTTCACACTCCTCAGTGAGGTTCCCTGCCTTGCCATCAGGAATGTAGGTGTTGGCTTTCTGGATGTTCACCAGGTCAAAGAGATGCTCGTTCATAAAACAGCGGTAGCTTTGATGGTGATCCGGACTCAAGCCGACGTATTCATCCAGGTTCAACGTAGAAACCTGGCTGTAGTCCGTCTCTCCTTTTTCATAACTCTTTACAAGCTCCCTGTACGTTCCAAGGGGTGTGCTGCCTGTAGCTAAACCGAGGACAGAAGCAGGGTCTTTCTTCACCTGGCTGTCAATGATCTCTGCCGCTTTTCTACTGAGTTCCTCATAGTTGTTCGTAACGATGATTTCCATTACTGCCCCTCCTCTGCGTTGTAGCTGATCGTTCCTCTGCACATGGTAAGGGTGACATTTCCTTGTTCATCCAACAGCACAAGGTCGGCATCCTTTCCTTGTTCGATGCTCCCCTTACGGTCTTCGACACCAAGCTGGACGGCGGCGTTCCAGGAAGTGATACTGACCAGTTCCTGCCATGACAATCCAGCGTCCTGTTTCATCTTTTTAGCGGCTTCCTCCAACGTTAAAATGCTGCCGGCAAGGGTTCCATCGGACAACCTGGCTTCATTGTTTTCTACAAAAACATCCTGCCCGCCAAGATCATACGTCCCCGGCGGAAGACATTTGGCACGCATCGCGTCTGTGATCAAAACCGACCGTTCGCTTCCGATATTCTGATACGCTAATTTGACGGCATCCGGATGGACATGAATATGATCGACAATCATTTCCACGAGCAGACGGTCATTCATAAAGGCGGCGCCTACAAGTCCGGGCTCCCGGTGATGCAGGCCGCTCATCTGGTTGTACAAGTGCGTGACATGACGCGCTCCTTTTTCGACGGCTTCTGTTACCTGATCGAAACGCGCATCGCTGTGACCGAGCGAGCAGACCACACCTGTCCGGCTCACGTCTTCAATGAAAGCAGAGGCCCCCTCGGTTTCAGGGGCAACCGTAACAAGCTTGATGTGACCGCGGCTTTCCTGCTGCCATTCGTGAAACAACTCGACGGATGGTTTGATAATGTGATCCGGATGCTGGGCGCCGGCCTTTTTCTCTGAAATGAACGGACCTTCCAAGTGGATGCCGAGCATTTCGGCACCCTCGCCGGGGACCTGGGATTCCTTGAATGCCCCAGCGTTTCTGATAGCTTTCGTTATGTTTTCGCGTGACTGGGTCATCGTCGTCGCAAGGAAGCTGGTCGTTCCTTCTTCCGGCAGCTGTACACTCATGCCATGGATTGCTTCCGGCACAGCATCCATCACGTCATGCCCAGCCGCTCCATGGATGTGTACATCAATGAACCCAGGGAGCATCCTCCGGCCTTTCCCATCAACAACTGTTCCAGAGCTTTTCAGTGTACCAGTCGAAACTTCAGCGATTTTCCCCTCTTGGATCCGCACAGAGCCGGATGAGATGGTACGGTCAGTGAAAACGATGTCCACATTCGTCATGACCATTTCATTCATTGCCATCGTCCTCCTTTTCACTGGTGACTTCCACAATCTCTTTATCTCCACGATCTGCTGTTCCCTGCTTGAGCACATGGACGACTTCATTTTCCAGGTTCGTGAAAATAATCGGTGTAATGACCGACGGTGCTTCCTTCTTCACGTCATCAAGAGCCACCTGCAATAACGGCGTTCCTTGATCGACAAGATCGCCGGCTTCAACAAGAGCTTCGAATCCTTTCCCTTGAAGTTTCACCGTATCCAGACCAACGTGAATCAACAGTTCAAGACCTTTATCTGTTTCCAGACCAACCGCATGCTTCGTCGGGAAGACTTGGACTACTTTTCCTTTGACCGGAGAAGTGATGGTGCCATCGGAAGGTTCCACTGCAAGACCCGGCCCCATCATGCCTTCTGCAAAGACTTGGTCCGGTACTTCTTCAAGCGGTAGAATTCGTCCATTGACCGGCATGGCGAACTCTTCTTTGTTTAATGTTCGTCCGGTAGATCCAGGAGCTTTTTCCTTTTCGGCCCTTGGAGCAGAGGAAACCGTCATTCCTGGGTTCTGCATCTGTTTCTTCATAGCTTCCGCTACAAACTCCACCGTCGTTCCAACGATGACCTGCAGGTTGTTACGGCCGATCTTCATTACGCCGCGGGCGCCGGAACGCTTCAAAGCGGGTTCATTGACAATGTCACGGTCCTTCATTTCAAGACGTAGACGGGTTGTACAATAGTCGAGCGTTTCAATATTATCTCTACCACCAAGAGCTTCTAAATAATGATAAGCTTTGGCTTCATATTCGTCTGCTCCATCTTCCACCTCTGTCTGCACTTCTTCTTCGTCTTCACGACCTGGTGTTTTCAAGTTTAATTTGATGATCAGGAAGTAGAAAACAAAGAAATAGACGGCAGCCATGAACAATCCGATCAAAATAAGAGTGAACGGGTTTTGGGCAATATTGTAATTCAATACGTAGTCGATCAACCCGGCAGAAAATCCAAAACCGTGACGAACATCAAAGAGGTAGGCCAGAATCATCGATACTCCTGTTAAAGCAGCGTGTACAACATAAAGGAGTGGAGACAGGAACATGAAGGAAAATTCGATCGGCTCTGTTACACCTGTCAGGAACGATGTCAGACCGATACTGAGGAACATCCCCCCGACGGCTGCCTTGCGTTCTTTTTTCGCTGCGGCATACATAGCGAGACAAGCTGCAGGCAGACCGAACATCATGACAGGGAAGAATCCGGCCAGGAAGCTTCCTGCAGACGGATCGCCGTTCAAGAAGCGGTTGATCTCCCCGCGCACGACCTCTCCGCTTTCTGTTGTGAACGTACCAAAATCAAACCAGATCAATGTATTCATCACATGGTGCAGTCCGACTGGAATCAACAGACGGTTTAAGAATCCGTAAATACCGACACCAGCGGCTCCACCATTTAATATCCAGTCCGCTGTTGAATCCAACAAGGCCTGCGGATAGACCCAGACATAACCCAGAACAAAAGCGGCGACAACCATAACCGCGGACGTAATGATGGGTACAAATCGTTTTCCTCCGAAAAATGATAAAAATTCCGGGAACTTCACATCATTGTAGCGGTTGTAAAGCAAACCAGCCGCAATCCCGGCGATCACCCCGGCAAAAACGCCCATCTTTACATCTTCATTTATGGCACCGATTCCATTATCAAGAACCAGATACCCGACGGCACCCGCCAAAGCGGCGGCTCCGCTTCCATCCTTCGACAAACCCATCGCAATTCCGATGGCGAATATAAGGGCAAGGTTGCCTAGAATTCCGTTTCCCGCTGCTGTAATGAACGGAAGATCGAGAAAATCCTCCATCCCGAGCCTGACAAGCAGGGCAGCAGCCGGCAGCGTAGCAATCGGAAACATGAGCGACTTTCCGATTCTTTGTAAAAAGTTCAACATGATGGTGTACCTCCTCTAAAATATGAAAACGTTTCATTGAAGCCATCGTACCACCATTCCCTTATAGTTGTCTATACCAGTTTAAATTATTAGAATATTTAAACTTAAAGCGATTCCAAATGGTCGGTTCCCCCCGTTCTCCTCTTTTCTACAAACTTTTGTGTTTTTTTACAAATGTAAGCGCTTAGAATTTCACATCTACACAAATAGTTATAGAAACAGGAATGGTAAAGTGTGAAAGGAGAAACCGTTTACATCCACCACACAACAACGTATCAACCGATTTCAGGGGGGATTTCATGCTGGAACTATTAAATCAAATCAACGATGTCCTATGGGGAACACCCAGTCTTATACTATTATTCGGGACAGGCTTATTTTTAACGGTGATGCTGCGGGGACTGCAGTTCCGAAAGCTTTTTTATGCCTTCAAGCTCGCCTTCACAAAAGAGGAAAAAACGGATCAAACCGAAAGTGCCGAAGGAGATATCAGTAACTTCAAAACGCTGATGACGGCTTTATCGGCGACAATCGGAAATGGAAACATTGCCGGTGTGGCTACGGCACTGACACTCGGTGGGCCTGGAGCGATCTTCTGGATGTGGATTGTCGGTCTTCTCGGGATGGCTACCAAGTATGCTGAAGCCCTGCTTGCCATGAAATACCGCGTAAAAAATGAAAATGGCGAATACTCCGGGGGACCGATGTATTACGTGGAACGCGGGCTTGGAAGCAAGTGGAAATGGCTCGCTGTCGCTTTCGCCTTCTTCGGTGCCTTTGCTGCACTCGGGATCGGCAACAGTGTGCAGTCCAACACCATTGCGGATGTGATGAACGAAAGTTTTCATATCAATGGCTGGATTACGGGAACGGTGCTCGTCCTGTTTACGGCCCTGATCATTTTCGGCGGGATTCAGCGGATCAGTACGGTGGCCGGATTTTTTGTACCGGTCATGGCTTTTCTGTACATAGGCGGAGCCCTGCTGATAATTACGATGAACTACAATGCGATCATACCGGCGTTTGAGATGATCTTCACCTACGCTTTCCAACCTATTTCTGCGGTCGGCGGTTTTGCTGGTGTCGTCGTTATGGAAGCTGTCCGGAGCGGGGTTTCCAGAGGAATCTTTTCCAACGAAGCAGGACTTGGTACAGCTGCTTTGATTGCGGGGAATGCCAAAACCGACCACCCGGTGAAGCAGGCGCTTGTAGCGATGACCGGTACGTTTATTGTGACGATCATCGTTTGTACAATGACAGGACTTGTCCTTCTCATGACCGGATTCTGGGACCCGTCCGGCGGAGATATTTCAGGCGTCCAGCACGCGTCCGGCCTTGACGGTGGTGCGCTTACCAGTGCAGCCTTCGGTCATGCGCTGGGAACTGTCGGGGAATATATCGTCGCCTTTTCGGTGATCTTTTTCGGGTTCTCAACGATTGTAGGCTGGTATATGTACGGGGAGAAATGCTTTGAATACCTGGCTGGATTGAAGTATATCGTGCCTTACCGTCTTGTTTACGTCGGGGCCACTTTCATGGGGGCTGTTATGCAGCTGGATCTTGTCTGGGCCTTCGCCAACATGGCCAATGCGCTTATGATGATTCCGAACTTAATCGCGCTCCTGCTGCTTTATAAAGTGATTGTCAGAGAGACCGATTCGTTCTTTAACGATTATTTGATGAAACCTCATCACAGCAGCCGGAAAGCAAGCTGACTAAGCAAAGACCTGCCAAATTGGCAGGTCTTTTCATTTGATGGAAAACGTTTGTATGTCCATTGTCTCCAGGAACATTGACCATTCCCTTTCCGCATACAATCATTGGATCCTACTCGGGACAACCATTTCTGTCTGTGCCGTGTTGATGGTCACGTTCCGCTTATCGGTGGGTGCTTGCCGCGGGCACGGCCTCAGCTAACTTGGGCAGGAAGAACATCTGCCCAAGTGGATCTTCGACTCGCGCTGTTCCCGCAGGCGTCACCACCAAACGCTCCTCGTAACCACACCTAATGATCAGGTTTAAGTATTGGTTAGCGACGTCTATTTATTTGGATATACAAAACCTCATCTTCACTCGAACAGGAGTCTGATGAAAAAGGAGAGTTTTTTGGTAGCGGAAGGGAAAAAGAAACGTCTGCGGGGGATCTTCCCAACAGACGTTTACTTTACCAAAGCGCTTCTTCTTTACTCGTCAGTTCCACCATCCATGGAAAAGCGGTTAAAAAGCCGGCTTCCGCTGTAAAAAGCAGAGCCAGTCCAACAGCTATCGAGACATCCATCACAAGGGCAAACGGCAGGACCGATAATGGCATCATATGAAAAAGCGATACTTTGCGCATGCTTTTGCGGGATTGGAACTGCTTCTCGCCGCAGAACTGGCAGACCGCTCCGCGATCCCTGCGTATGGACAGCCTCTGGGTATCTTTCCAAGGCCATTCATGCCCACAATTTCTGCATACAGGCATTTTTCACGCCCCCTTCTTCTCTTTTTCTAAACGATCATGGCACCGGACCTCTCTATGGCCTTGCCAGGACCTTCCCATTACGAGAAAAATCGCTGCTATGGATAGAGAGCTGCCAGCTTATGAAAGGGTTCGACCGATAGTTGCGATGCTTTCTTTACCCTTCAGCCCTGTTTTCAGAGGGGTTACTTGAACATGACGTTATGTACGGTCGTATTGATCAGGTCCGCATAACGGATCCACTGGATGAGGAAAAACACACAGACAGCTGTATGGAGAACAATTGTTACCCACAACAGCCCCTTTTTCCTGGGATGTCTGCCGAGGGCTTTCCTACTCGTCAATACGGCGTATGTTGCTATGAAAACCGGGAGGAGAACCGCTGCCGCGAGAACCCATTGGTTAAAGGCTTCCATATGTGTGCCAAGCTTACTTAAACCAGCCTCTTCACCGGAAACGTTTGAATTCATGATTGGCCCGGGTTCTTTCCATCCTTCATGGATAACGAGCTGATCTTTGTCGGTTACACTATAATCCAAATAACTGAAATTCATCGTATAATAGATGCCCAGCATCGCCAATAAACTAAGGACAAACACAAGCATCCACCGGATAGGAACAGAAGTCATTGGATCCTCCCCTTTTATTCCAAAATCAATCTTCCCACACCGTCCCTCCAAAGCTGAGGGTTATCCCATTTCCCGAGGTCAGCCCATACCAGTATAGATAAGGATGGAAACGAGCAGGAACCCGGAGAGAAACAACGCTTTCTTGGAGCGGCTCCACGATTTCATCCAACCCCACCTTTTTCTGTCCACATCAAGCCAGAAATAATCAACGGCCACTGAGATCATAATAATCAGGAGTGCTGGTATCATCGGCCTCCCTCCTTCCATTACGTTCACCTTATCATAAAACAACCAATATATTCCATTGTGACTGAGAACAAAAACGGGTTTTCTTTTCGACGGTTTGCAGGTATAAAGGAAAAAAGCGCAAATATATAAAACACACGTTCTTTCTATAAAGATCACGTGAGAAGGAGGAAAGCAAGTGTATAGAAGCAAACAGAAGCGGCGTTGGTTATGGTCCATCCTTTTCCTTGTGTCATTGCTGATTTTCCCTGCCCAAGGATGGGCAGCAGAATCAACGGAAAACGGAAAATGGAGATACACGGCGCTTGGTGATTCCCTCGCCTACGGTATTCAATCCGACGGTTCTGCAGGACTCAGCTATGCCGACTTTTTAGCCAACGATTTGGAAAACGTCGACAGGCTGGAAACGTTCACGAAGGCCTATGCTGTTCCCGGCCTCACCTCGGAAGGGCTGCTCAGTCAGATGCAGACCAATGAGGAGGCTCTCAAATCAGCCGCTGAAGCCGACTTGATTACGATCAGTATTGGAGCCAACGATTTTTTACAGGTATTCAGTAAAGACCCTGACGAGCTTAAAAATCCGGAAGTCGTACAATCAATCCTGCAGAATGTGGGCGAGAATTATGGAAAAGTCGTCCGTCAGATTCGAACCGTCAATCCGGATGCGAAGATCTTCCTTATGGGCTACTACAATTCATTTCCTGCCTACCCTGAAGAAGACCAGCAGCAGTTCATTCAGTTGATGGACGCATTGAACCAAACCATCCAGAAGGTGGCGTCTGCATCAGGAAGTGACTATGTCGCTACGTTTGAGGCAGTGGCTGAGAATTATGACGCCTATCTCCCGAACCCGCAGAACGTCCATCCTGGTGAAAAGGGCTATGAACGAATCGCTGAGGAGTTCTGGAAAGCGGTCAAACCATTCGTCCCTATTGCCACAGACCGGATTGCCGGAGAGAACCGTTATGAAACAGCTGTTGAAATCTCTAAACAGGGCTGGGACGAATCAGACACCATCGTCCTTGCCAGGGGGGATCATTTCCCAGATGCACTGGCAGGCTCTCCACTTGCCTACCATATGGATGCGCCCATCCTGCTGACAAAGGAACGCCTGCCAGCTGAGGTCAGGGAAGAAATCCAGCGACTCGGAGCGGACAAAGCCGTTGTTCTGGGCGGTACAGAAGCGGTCTCTCCTTTTGTTGAAAGTCAGTTAAAGGGAATCGGCCTTACCGTTCAGCGTATTGGTGGTAAAGACCGGTTTGTAACGGCAGCTAATATTGCTGCTGTCTTAAACGGGAATCCTCAACAAGCTGTAGTAGCGAATGGTATGGATTTCCCTGATGCCCTGGCCATCGCCTCCTACGCTGCTGGAGAGGGCCACCCAATCTTACTTACGAAAGACACCCAACTCCCCGACGTGACGGCCCTGGCCCTTACCGATGTGGATGCTGCGATAGCGGTCGGCGGCACGCGTGTAATCTCTGATGAAGTTTTTCATGCGCTCCCTTCAGCCGTCCGTTACGGCGGTGACAATCGTTATGAAACTTCAGCCTTGATTGCTAAGGAGTTGAATCCGGCAGACCGGGCATTTATAGCTACCGGTTCAGATTTCGCCGATGCTTTGACAGGATCGATTCTGGCGGCTAAAGAAAACAGCACGTTCCTGCTTGTTCCTCCTGAATACCTTGATGCTTCCATTGCAGAAGCAGCAGAGGAGCTCGGCATCCGTCACTTCACCATTTTAGGCGGAACAGGAGCGGTCGGTCCTTCCGTAACAGAAGATCTGATGAAATCAGCACACGAATAAAGGAAGACCTGCCTCGTGCAGGTCTTCCTTCTTTTGTAGAAAACACACAACACAGGATCCGCCATTCATCAAAGCGGCTTTTTTGTAAAGTCTTTAGTAGAATAGAATAACAACAGATAAAGAGAAGGAGAAGGCTTATGAAAAAATGGCTTCTGTATATCCTTGCTGGTATGTTCACCCTCGCTCTGCTTGCCTTTGGAGCATTCTATATATGGGCGGAGCAGACTTTCGAACCCTCGGACCAACTATCAGACATTCCAGAGCGTCAGGAAGACTGGGTAATCTTTGAACCGGACGGGGAGCCGAAGGCCGGGGTCGTGCTATATCCTGGAGCGAAAGTCGAACCCGAAGCGTACAGCTATATCGGAAACCAACTGCGGGAACAGGGATACCTGACGGCAATTCCGTCCATGAGGTTCAACTTTCCCATCCTAGAAGCACAAAAAGCGGATGAAATGCTGGAAAACTCCCCCCTTGATGAATGGTTCATTGGAGGACATTCCCTTGGTGGTGTTGCCGCTGCCTCTTATGCCGATGACAATCAAGAACAACTGGACGGCTTGTTTTTCCTGGCTTCCTACCCGGCTGATCAAAATGACTTTTCGGACTCCGACTTCCCGATGCTGTCCATCTACGGAGAAAAGGATGGCCTGACTACGCTCACAGATATCGAGGAAAAGAGTCCGCTTCTTTCAGATATGGCTGTCCTCTATGAAGTCAAGGGTGGCAACCACGCCCAATTCGGCTGGTACGGAGAGCAAAAGGGGGACAAGCCAGCGGATATTCCTGTTCAAGAACAGCAGGACATTATTATCAAAACATTGGTTACGTGGCTTGAATCATCCTAGAACAAACAAGATGGGCTCCAGGCGTGTATGACGGACCCTGATTTTCATGCAGGCGCCCTTCCCTGTTTTTTAAAAAATGAAGAGGCTGCCTGGACAGTCGCAGGCAACCTCTTCTGTATAACACCGTTCTTTGTCAGCGAAGAAAGATCGAAAAAAGAATGAAGACCAGAATCAAACCGACAAGAATCAGTCCTGTTCCTTTCCAGCCGAGGCTGCCGACTAAATCCATCAGTCCGCCGCCGTGTTCCCGGCCGGGACTGTTTCTTTTAAATCCTCCTGCCTCAGCTTTTCTCTATCATAAGCTTTATCTGATTGGGTCATAAATGATCCGCTCCCCTTTGTTCATGAATCGAAGCGTTTCTCGACTACCATGCCGATGTAAACCAGACAGCCGGCACAAACACCGAGCATTATTCCATCAATAAACATTCCCACAAGCCCGCCTGTCAAAGCGTATGTGGTGACTTTCCATTTCATAATGACAAGAACTCCTTATAAGCGATAAAATCCTAAACCCGAAGGCTTTACTTGGACAGCTTTTTGATGTTTCCGATTTCTCGAGCGTTTATTAATACCCATGTCAGTCCCATAGGGAGAAAGAGGGAAAAGAGATCCGCAGGTGGACGCCCAAAATTAGTAAGTCCTAAAAATCCAAGGGCGATGACAGGGAAAGCAATAAGTATGGAAATTTCTATCCCTCTATTCCTGCGCCACTTCTCCCTTCCCATCTGCTCCTTTTCAAAAGCCTCTATGACTCTTATATCTTTGGATCCCCAAGCTTCTCCTCTCCATAACGAGAAAAGCTTGTACATGGCTGTGCCTATTAAAACAACTGTACCAAGGATTAAGAAATACGCCGTCGGCCATTGATTGAACACACAAACCGCATAAAAACCAAGCAGCCCACCCATCAAAAGATTGGAGAATAAAAGCTGGCGCTTCTTCGCCTGTCGCACACGCTCAATATCGACGCTTTCTACCTTTACATCCTCAATCGTCTGCATACAGCAAATCCCCTCCCAAGAAGTAAGCATCTGTTATATTTTTCCTCACCCAGATGATTCCGAAACCTAATCAAGTTGGTCAGCGTATGTATAACAAAGACTGATTTCCTTATGGAGGTGAACAGCATGTTCTTCCGGCTCTTTCACAAACTCGACCGTCCAAAGAAAATGGCCCTGCTCTTCGTGTCTATCCTTTTACTGATCGGGGGCATAGTCATGCTCTTTCTGTAACTAAGCCCCATTACTCCTTACGTCCCGGACGGCTCATACGTTTCATCATCGATCCATTCCAATTGAAAGACGATCGCATAATCCGCCTCTTTCACAGCATCCGGCATCTGCCGGGCATCTTCGATTCCCGGCACACGCAGCATATCCTCTTTACCGGCAATCATATAAGCAGGATAATAGGAAACCCCTTTTTCCATGTTGAAGGCCTGCTCGATTCCAGTAAATGAATACCCGGTTAACGAGTCCGGAAGCTGAATCGTTCCTCCTGACCGGCCCCCCATCGTTCCGACGCTCACAGACGTTTGTTCTTCCATTTCACCGAGGTGAAAGCTGAAGAGGTCTTTTTTATAGATTTCCTCCCCTTCTTCTCCGGAGAATGATGAAAACCGTTCTTCCGGTTCGCTTCCATCTTCGATTACATAAGTCGTAGTCTTTAAGCCCTCTCCCTCAGGTATTTCCCCCTCTATAGTGTAAAAACGTTCGAATCCGCTGCCCAGATGGGAAATGATTGTTTCTTCACGCTCCGACAATTTTGCCGGCTTAACTGCCAGCGTATCCTTCGATGCTTCCTTCTGTTCAGGTTCTCCTTCTTCATTCGAGCAGGCGGCCAACAGAAGACCGAGTATCATAAATATCCCTAACTTTTTCATACCATTCTCCTTCTCACCCTTGAATGGAAAGCAGTTCAGACACTGTCACGAACTGATAACCTTCCTTCTCCAAATAGTCCAGCAGCGTCGGCAGAGCTTCGGCTGTTTCCTTATGCACATCATGCAGCAGGACAATCGAGCCGGGTACGACTTCTTCCTTGATCACTTTATTCACGGCCTCCGGATCTCTGCTTTTCCAGTCGTGGGAATCCACGGACCATAATACGACTGATGACCCAAAGTGCCTTGCCGCTTCCTCTACGGTTTCATTGACAGCACCGTAAGGAGGGCGGAAAACCGACGGTTGTTGCCCTGTGACGTTTGAAATTTTCTTACGGGACGCCTGCATTTCATTCTTGACGGCCGGCATCCCAATCTTCGTTAAATCCTTGTGCTGGTCGGTATGGTTACCGATCTCATGCCCCTCCTCAGCCACCCTTTTGGCAAGGTCGGGATATTTATCCACCTGTTCCCCCATCATGAAAAAAGTGGCTTTGGCATGGTGATGCTTTAAAATATCCAGAACTTCCGGTGTCACTTTCCGGTCTGGACCATCATCAAAGGTAAGCGCCACCACTTTTTGTCCGGAGTCTGTAAAAGAAAGAATCCTTTCCAACGATACGTTCACTTGAACAAAATCTTCCTTGTCTATTCCAAGGTCTTCCGGATTGAAATAAGCGGTCAAATCTTTCCCTTGTATGGACCAGTTCCAATCATCCGGCCGGTTTATCATATCTGCAAGCGCCTCCCCATCAGGGTTCTCCTTTTTCAACTGCTTCTCCACACCTTCCTGAATCCCTCGGACGGCTTCAGGGTTATCCAGCAGGTTCGTAAGCGTGACGCTTTGATTTTCCCTGTTTAGTGAAAAGACCCGCACCTTGGACTCGGACTGCTTTTCCTCCACCCTTTTGTGGGAGCGGAAAATAAAGCTGTATGTATCCCCGCGCCCCTGATGAGCATCAACCTCAATGGTTAAATGCGCACGTCGGCCGTCACCGAGCTCCCCGTTATACTTTTCCACTTTGTTGAAAAAGCTTTCTTTTTCCTGTTCAATCCACGCTTGGACAGCCTCGTTCTGTTCATCCTCTTTCATGGAGGCGGTGCTGATGGAGAGCGTGTAGGTATCCGCTTCCTCCGTCTCCTCCTGGAAATAGAGGTAGGGGGCGCTGCTGCTTTGACCAGATACAGGCGTGAGCCATTTTACCATTCCCGTTCCTATTAGACCGGCAATCAGCAGAAGAACGACCCAGCCAGGCCATTTAATCCGTTTGATCAGTGGTTTTCTTCCTGCCATATCCCCTTCATCCCTTTTCTATTATTCTCTCTATCTATTATTCCAAATTTATACATATTTCTCAATGCTAATCTCTTTGAAGGATACTCTCTTCCAGTTGATAGAGAGGCAGGTCATTACCTGTAAAAAAATCAGCAGATCGTGAGAGATTAACCATAAAAAAGCCCGCCATAATGGCGGGGTGGAGTCTTTTCCTGACCTTAGGTGTTCATTTTTCTTCGTGCATTGAATTCTGTCCCAAAGAACACGGCTCCCATAAGAAAAAGAATGCTGGAGAAAAACAGAACCATGCCTTTCCATTGACCATCAAAAATTGTAATGTTCACAAGGGTCATGGTATGTGTAATTAATAAAAGCACAAACAAAATCACATAGGTTTTCATACATCGCGACCTCCTAAACGTAACCTCTACTCTTCTTTCATCTTCTTCCATCCTAAATAAAACAGCCCTGTCACAAAAAGAAGCCAGGGCAGCCAGGGCACAGCGCTGGAATCATACCGGAATGACATTCCCGGAAAGCTCTGCGCCATTTCTATGATGACAAACAGCAGCATGGAAAAAGAAAAATAGATCGCCGCTGCTATATGGTGTACCAATGAACATCCTCCTTTGTTATACCGTTCTCCGGCCGAACCGGACATACATCAACAGGGCACTTCCCACGGCAAACATCCCGGCTGCTATTCCAAAGTAAAAAAAGAGATGTCCGCCAATTGTGGAGGAAGCATAGCTGAGGTAACTGAAAGCGAACAGCCCCGCCCCTAACAAAGCCAGTAAAACCATCGACCCTTTCCACCGGCCTTTCGTCAGGATGGAGCCCACCGCCAAAAGCAATAAAATGAAACTGCTGAACATCAGCATCGGAAACAGCGGACTGAACTTAGCGGCATATACAAAGTAATCCAGCTGGATGATCTGCTCCTCTCCCCTTACCTCTCCGTTGATCATTTGGGAAAAAGGAGTGGAATGGGCCCATTCCCATGATTTATCCAGAAGCGCACTTCCTTCATACCAGGAAACAAGGGCAGAAAAAATGAAAACAACGGAAAGAAGAACACATACGACAAAGGATCGATACATAGAACTCCTCCTCTTTCATTTCCTTTTAGGAATCCATCCGTTCCAAAAGCATGTAGTCCTTTGTTTTTTCTACATCGATTTGCTTTCTCCTGCCAAAAGCCAGTAATTCGTCATACCCCTCCGGCTCTGTCATCACCACTAACGGGATGTTCAAGCCCTTATAGGTTTGAATGGCAGCGGCTTTCTTTTTCCAGCCGGTCCGGAAGAATTTAAGCGTTTGGATATGCGCAGGTACCAGTTCTTTCTTTAACACCCGCTTCTTCAGATAGGTAACGGTATAAATCAATCGCTGATCCTGAATATCAATTTGAAATCGAAATAAACTCCCCATCGCTAAGAATAATAGAATCACCAGGAACAGTTGAATCGATGCACCGAATGCGCTGGAGAGGAGTAACCACAGAAGGGGAAAGAGAAGTGTGACCGTATCCCTGATCCTCTTCGGATTGATGGAATAACTCATGACTGATCACCTCCAAACCTTTCCAGCTTCCTTTGGACGCTCCAATAAACAGCTAAGGCTGCCATTTGAAGTGGTAAAAGAAACCGAAAAGGAGAAGATGAATGTAGATGAATGATTTGATAAATGCCGGCTGTTATGACCATTAGACCCATTCCTAATACGACCATCCGCAGAATCTTTTTCAGCTTATAATCGTTCGTTAAAATTTCCCCCACTCCTCTTTCAACAAACCATAAACGATCCTGTCGTGATGGCTTCCGTTCAAATATTCATACTCACGCAGGACTCCTTCCTTCGTGAATCCGAGCCGTTCGGGGACCGCTCTGCTTTTCCCATTTCCTACGGCCGTCTGAATGTCCACTTTTCTTAAACCGAGCTCAAAAAATGCGTAATCGACCATCTTCCGGACCGCTTTCGTTACCAGCCCCCTGCCCGTAAAGTCGTCTCCGAGCCAGTAGCCGATTTCCGTTCTTCCCGTTTCCTCATCTATGTATAGAAATCCAGTGGAACCGGCCAGTTCTCCTTTATACAGGATGCCGGCCCAGAAACCTTTTCCATCGGCCATCCTTGTCAGGGACCTTCTGATGAAAGCTAGTGAGTCCGCTTTTTCTCTCGTCTTTTCAGGGAAGGAAAGCCACACCCCGAGGCGGTCCCTGTTTTTGTCGACCAGCTGGAACAAGGACTCCGCGTGTCTCAATTCCAGGATGGACAGCTCTACGTCATCATCCACATGCATCGTAAACATTTGTTTTCCTCCTCTTCTACGATTCCAATTATTTCAAAACCCAAACCTAAACTCAATACTAAAAAAAGCATCCTTTGGATTAAGGACGCTTTTCCTGCTTTATTTCCTCGCAGGCTCGTTGGAAGTTTTCCAGTGATTCTCCTCCCAACGCAGACCTGTCACCGCCGAACAATCGGTGCAGGACGATTTCCTGCGCTTGTTCGATAGAGAGGTCTCCACTGTTTAACACGAGCTTTAAATAAGACTTAAAATATTCCTTGGTCAATGCGCCCGATTGATGCAGCATACGTCATTCCCTCCTCCATTCTTCATCACAGAAGCAGGAGAGCCTTCCTTGAAGACTCCCCCGGCAGACTCTATGCGTTTTCCTGACGGTTTTCCTCCTGTCCCTCTTCGCTATCGTTTTCCTTTGTTTCTTTTTCCTCTACCTCTTCAATGTCTACATGACAGCAGTTTTTATCAGATTTGGAAAACAAACCGCGGAGCCCTTTCTTTTTTTCAGCCATGGATTTCACCTCCTTTAAAGTACCGTCTGCACGATAAACCCTGTGGATACCGCCACGACGAGGATGGAGACAACAAAAGCTGTGACGAGCTTCGGTTTGAACAGTTTATTCAACAAAACCACCTCAGGAATACTCGCGCCCGCACCACCGATGACCAAGGCGATAATGGCACCGATCCCCATGCCCTTACTAACGAGTGCATCGGCAATCGGCAGAATCGCTTCCGCTCGGATGTACATGGGGATACCAATGACAGAAGCCACCGGGATCGTCCATGGTTGATCTCCACCTGCAAACCTGGCGATCATCTCCTTAGGAATGAAGTCATGGATGAATGCTCCGATGAATACCCCAAGTAGAAGGAACGGCAGGACAGGGTAAAAGAAGCCCCAGGCGTCCCGCAGCGCCACCTTCCATTTCGGCTCATCCGCTTCAGCAGTAGTGCTTCCTTTCCGGACCCTTACATTTTTCACGAACTTTTCAAGCCCGAGCAGATCCCATACCACTCCAATCAGGATGGAGAAAGCACCGACAATCAGAACATAGGACAACGTCAATTCCCACCCGAGCAGCGTCCACAGCAGAAGGACAATGACGGGGTTCAATAATGGCGAGGCTACTAAGAAGGACATGGACGGTCCAAACGGTGCTTTAGAAGAAAGCAGCCCCGCCAGAATCGGGATCGTCGAACATGAACAGAAGGGCGTCAGTGCCCCGAGCACCGTTCCATACAGGTAGCCGCTCCACTTATTCGGTCGTTCCAACACCCGTTTAATCCGCTCCTCTGTCACCTTCTGCTGCAGAAGACTGACGAGGAAGCTGATGAGAATGAACAATGCGGTCAACTCCGCAAACAAAATGAGGAATGTTTTCATAAACTCGAGAAAATCATTCATAAGATCCCTCCCTGCATCAACTTTTTTTGATGTAATGATCACAGTAGATCAATTTTTTTTGATGTATAATGTATAGATTTACCCTGACTACTGACCAGGGTAAAAGATGCAGCAGAGTTCCGGGGATAGGATGGATTTAACTTCCGAATCGTTCAGCTGATAATAGTTCCAGGTCCCCTTCTTTTCCCTCTGAATAAAACCGGCATCATGAAGGATTTTCAAATGGTAGGACAGTTTGGACTGCGGGAGTCCGACAAGCTCTGTCAGATTACAGACACACAGCTGTCCCTTCTGATTCAGTTCATACATGATTTTAAGACGAAGCTGATCTGCGAGTGCCTTGAATTTCTTTTCGTACCCTTCAAAGGAAAGTTCCTTCCCGGTTCCTGCATGTTGATCGACCGTTTCCATCGTCTCACCTCTACATCAAATTTTTTTGATCTAACTGCATTATATTCATCCCTCAGGAAGGATGTCAATTGAATGCATCAAATTTTTTTGATGTATGTTCATTCATCCATTCCTAAGTAATGCGTCTCCAGCTCCTCTTCCTGTATACCATGGTTATGATAAAGCCGGTGAGCCCTGGCATTCGGCTTAGAACTCACCACTCTGTGCAGATGGTGATCAATATAGTGGGCGGCCGCATGATCATCAACGGCCAGTCCGGGCTTGATTTTCCCTTCGGACATTAATTTCTTATATGCCGGCCTCCGTTTCGGTTCGCCGTCATAATGCGGACAGTGGCTTCCCGAAAGAAAGCCCAGCCCTTGCAGCGGTTCCAGCTCCCCTCCGAAGGAATCCGTGACGCCTTCTTCAAACCAACAGATCGATCCGGCACTGACACCTGCAAGGATGACGCCCTGCTCCCACGCTTTCTTCAAGATCACATCCACTCCCCATTCTCTCCATAACGCCAGCATATTCCTCGTATTTCCACCGCCGACGAAGATGATATCCTTTTCCAGTAGAAAACTGTCCAGATCTCTTGTGGGTGGGTGAAATAATGAAAGGTGGGAAGGCTGACAGGCATAGTTTTCGAAAAAGTTGTAAAATCTGGCCGTGTAGCTGCCGGAATCTCCGCTGGCGGTCGGTATAAAACAGATGTGGGGCTTTGTTTTCGATGACTGTTCCAGCAGGTACGTATCCAACAGCGGATTTTCAGGATCCATCGAAAATCCTCCTCCACCTACAGCGATGATCTGTTTCATAAGCAGCACTCCTTTTCAACATTGATTTATGAGATAAAATATGTAAAAATATCCAGGAATACGAAGGTATTTCTATTACTCCTCATCAAAAGGGAGAGGTAAAATGATTGGATTCTTATACAATAGTACGTTGGCTGGATTATTCGGTTTAGGGATGTATCGGTTTATTCTTTTTGAAGGAACAGCATCCAAAGAGCATGCGCTTTCGTTTATCATTTCTGCCATCGTTATTCTGATCACAGCCCTTACAGGGAAGCGTTTCGCAGCCAAAGCATCTGAAAAAGCATCCAATGACTGGTTTTACGTGTCTCTTCTGTTTCCATTTCTATGGGGAATAGACGCTTTTCAAGCCATTCAATATGCGTATCCCTCATCGTTCATTGCCATTATCGGGTGTGGGCTTGCGACCTCTCTTCTGGTCTCCGCATGCTTATGGGATAGACCTGTACAAACAAACAGAAAAAAGATTGCCTCAGAGGCCGTCCAGGACTAAATGGAGATAATCCCCATGTCCTCTGATCAAATCCACTTCCTCTACGGACGAAATCCAGAAGAAGTGGAAGATCAGCCCTTTTTCTTCTTCTCCCCCGGACGGTTCGTGCAGCCAGCTGCCTTTCACCTCCGGGGTGTGGAGCTGATAAAAAAACCGCTTATGCGGCTTTCCGTCCTCATTCATCCACGTATCCACCGCCAGTAATTTTTCTACATAGACGGAATTGAGCCCTGTTTCCTCCACCATTTCCCTTACAACAGCATGAAGAGGATCTTCCCCCGGGTTCACAGTTCCTTTAGGAATTTGAATGCCGGCCTCAGGAACCGAATGTTGAAAAACAAGCACCTGGGGCTTTTCTTTATAAAAGCGGGTGATATATCCATAGACTTTCCATACAGGTTCCACGAGCACACCTCCTTTGTTACTGACCCGGGATGATTGTTCCTTGATGGAAATACAGCTGCCATCTGCCATGGATTTTCTTCCAGACTGAGCTCCTCCATGTGTTCCGCTTCCGCGTCGTATCCTTGACTTTATATGTACTCAGGACCGTATCCTCTGCCAGAATCTGAATCTCATAATGATGCATCGTCATTTCTGACAGAACGACCCCAAGATTCAGGCAGTCTTTTTTTGTATAGATGATTCCGGAACTGCCAATCTCCCAAAAATCATCTGCAAGGATCTGATCCAGTTTTTCAGCAGAAGACCTGACGTCCAGACTGATATGTGCTCCTTCTAATTCCCTGAGATGGTTTTTGAGATCTTTCATCTATCCTCCCCCTCTTCTGCTTACCGCCCCTTTATAAAGGTTAGTTCTACACATTTCCTTTTTTATCCTTTTTGTTCAGCATACCCTCCTGTTTATGGCCAGAAAAAAAGACCCCTTGAGGGCCTTTCTTTGATTGATTAAGAGTACCATCCACCGTGGCTGTGATGAACGCCGCCCCACGGATAATAATTTCCCTGGCCGTAATGGTACCCGTAGCCGGGTGCATAGCTGCTGTGTCCGTGCTCGAAACCGGATCCTCCATACGTTCCCTGCCCATGATGATACCCGTAGCCCGGGACATAGGTGCCATGTCCATGGTGATAGCCATACCCCGGGATATAAGTCCCATGTCCGTGATGGTATCCTCCGCCGGGTACGTAGGTGCCGTGTCCATGATGATAAATCCGTTCCACAACGATCGCCCCTTCCGTTTGCTTCAACCTTAGCCTATGCCGGGCGAGAAGGTGTGGTCTGGGCGTTATCCATAAAACAAACCACGCTGCCTCTTGACAGCGCGGCTTGTCTTTTATTTAGATTCATAAATCAAACGTATGGTTTTCCACCGTTTCCTTATACCAGTAGTAGCTGTCTTTCGGTGTCCGCTCAAACGTATCAAAATTGACGTGGATGATTCCGAAGCGCTTGTCATAGCCTTCCGCCCATTCAAAATTATCAAGAAGCGACCAGACGATGTACCCGGCAATCGGGACGCCGGCCTCAATGGCCCGGCTCAGCGATGTGAGGTGCTGTTTCAAGTATTCGATTCGTTCCTGATCATGCACCTTTCCATCCCCTTCTACGTCGTGGTTGTAGCAGGCCCCGTTTTCTGTGATGTACAGCTGCACGTCACCGTACGTTTCATGAAGATCCTTTAACGTTTTGTAGAAGCCTTCTGCATAGATCGGCCAGTCGATATCTGTGCGGCGGTCGTCCACGGGAATCTCCTCGACCTGGAACATGCCTCCGTCTTCCTTGTAGCGGCCGAGGCTTCCTGTGTAGTAGTTGATTCCCATAAGATCGATTGGCTGGGAGATGATATCGAGATCTCCTTCTTCCATACGCAGCACGGCATCCTGTTCAGCAAAGATGCTCTGCAGCGTCTCTGGGTATGTACCTTTGAACACAGGATCCATGAACCATTCCTTCTGCCACATCATCCCTCTGCGGCAGGCTTCCACATCTTTTTCATCCGGAGTAAAGGGCTCCAGCCAGCCAACATTCGGAGCATACCCGATCTCCCCGTCCGGCACAAAATTCCGGAACGATTGGACTGCTTTGCCATGAGCAAGCAGCAGGTGGTGGGAAACATCAACGGCGGCCTGCAGGCTTGTTTTTCCCGGCGCATGAATGCCGAGGTAGTTGGATAAAAAGGAGGCACACCACGGTTCATTGATGGTCAGCCACTTTTTCACCTGTCCACCGAACGCCTGAAACATTGCTTCGGCATAGGATAAGAACGCGTCTGTCGTGTCGCGGTTCTCCCATCCGCCCTTTTCCTGAAGCACCTGGGGAAGATCCCAATGATAAAGGGTGATCATCGGCTCGATCCCGTTTTCGATCAGATCATCAATCAGATGACGGTAATAGGCCACTCCTTCTTCGTTCAGATCTCCGGTCCCATCAGGAATGACCCGGGACCATGATATCGAAAAGCGGTAAAGATCGACACCAAGGCTTTTCAAATGCTGCACGTCTTCCTTGTACATATGATAACTGTTACAGGCCTCATCTCCATGATCCCCGTTTTTTACGTTGCCGGGGGTATGAGCAAAGACGTCCCAGATCGAAGGAGTCCTGCCTCCCTCCTTTGCTGCCCCTTCGATTTGGTAGGACGCGGTGGCCGCCCCCCACTTAAATTTTTCTGGAAATTGAATAGTTGTCATAAGCGATACCTCCAGTTTTTACCCGGAACGTTCAGCTTTCCTTCGTAGAAGCTCTGAGCACAAGCTCAGGGTCTACTTTCATATCCTGGATATCATGGTCATCCTTGATCAAATCCTCCAGCATATAAGCAGCCAGCTTTCCGAGCTTTTGTTTGTCCTGTTTGACTGTTGTGAGTGGTGGATCGCTGTACCGGCATGCTTCAATATCATCACAGCCGATCAGCTGGATATCCTCAGGAACGGATAATCCTTCTTCCTTGATCGCCTTCAACGCACCGAGTGCCATCATATCAGACGCTGCGAAGACAGCTTCCGGAAGACGATCGGCTTTCAGAATCTCCTTCATTCCTTCATAGCCGCTTTCTTCGAAAAAGTCCCCGTAATAGAGCCAGTCCTTTTCAATAGGAAGACCAAACTGATTCATCGCATCGATAAAACCGATGTTACGGATACTGGACACCAGCGAGTCCTGTTTTCCTCCGATATAGGCGATGGTACGGACCTGGTTCAAGTACAGGTGCTCCACCACTTTGGCTCCGATTTTCGCATTGTCGGTCATAATATAGCTGGATTGCGGACCTTCCAGTTTCAAATCAATGCCCACGCTTGGAATGTCACTTTGGGCAATGTCATGAACGGCCTCTTCAATTTCATCCCCTGCGATGATCAGACACCCGTCCACGTGGAAATGCTTGCACCTTTCCAAATACTTGCTTTCTCCCTGGTAAATCTTTTCATTCGAGAACAGCAGCAGGTCATACCCGAGCGATCCGACCGCTTTTTTGAACGAATTGACGACTTCATTGAAAAAAGGGTGGGTGAAATCAACATTGATTTTCCCCGCATAGATAAGTCCGATCAAATTCGATTTCTTCGTCGCCAGCGACTTTGCTGAAAACGTTGGCTGGTACTTCGTATCTTCAATGATTTTATAGACTTTCTTTCGTGTCGATTCACTGATGCCTCCATAATTGTTGATAATCTTGGAAACCGTGGCTGGAGACACTCCGGCCATCTTAGCTATGTCGCGTATTGTCAAATCCATATCTCTTTCTCTCCTTCAAAATCAGCCTCCATGTCATTACCATCTATTGTATCAACAATTTGGAGAAGCGGGACAGATTTACTTGATGGATCCTTCTGTGATACTTGAAATGAACCATTTGTTGAAAATCAGGAAAATGAGAATAAGTGGAACTGTCGCCCAGAAGACACCGCTCAACAGCATCCCGAAGTCCACACGGAAGGCATTGTTCAAGGAAGCAAGCGCCACCTGAAGCGTATAGGAAGCCGGATCACGCAGAACCGTAAACTGCCACAAAAATTCACCCCAGACGAGCGTGAACACGATGATGCCGAGCGTCGCAAAGGCGGGTTTGATGATTGGGAGCACGATGCTCCTGTAAATCCTGAAGTTGGAACAGCCGTCCAGCTTCGCCGCTTCCATCAACTCATCAGGAACCGATTCACTGATGTACTGCCGCATCAGGAAAATCCCGAGCGGGTTGAGTAAAAACAGCACGCCCGCCCCTAACAGCGTATCGAGCCATCCCAGCTGAGAAACCAGGTAAAACTGAGGAATCAAGCCGAGCTGCGGCGGAATCACCATCGTTAAGAGAATCAAAATGAAAAAGAAGTTCTTCCCCGGGAACTGAAATTTCGCAAAGGCAAAACCCGCCAGTGAACTGATAAACAGGACAGCCAAGGTCACCGCCGAGCACAGTACGATCGTATTCCACATCGCCTGGAAGAATGGTATCGTATCCAGCACTTTCATGAAGTTCTCCACCAGCTGATCACCAGGAAGCAGCGTCGGTGGAATGGAATTGTAGGCCGCACTTGGCTGTGTGGCCATTACAAACATCCAATAAAATGGAAAAATCGAGACGAGCGACGCAAACCCAAGGGCGATATAAACAGGGAGCGTTCCTTTTGCAGCACGTTTCATTTTATTCATTTGGTAAACGCCCTCCTCTTCTGCTTACGACCGAACCCGGACGTGAGCCACGTATTGATCGCGGCAGCCGCCACGATAATGATCAACAGAAGCACCGCCGTTGCGGACGCTGTTCCGAAAGATCCAAGGTTGAACGCATCACGGTACAGGTACATGACTACAGTCATCGCCTCATCCCTGTTGAAAGCGGAGGAACCGAGGAATACAGCCGGTTCAGCAAACAACTGAAGCGCCCCGACCGTCGACATGAATACCGTAAGGACGATAAACGGCTTCAACAATGGAATGGTGATGTGAAGAAACTGCTGGACTTTTCCAGCGCCGTCGAT
Organism: Halobacillus sp. AWH4_228; assembly: GCF_056158365.1. Lineage (NCBI taxonomy): Bacteria > Bacillati > Bacillota > Bacilli > Caryophanales > Bacillaceae > Halobacillus > Halobacillus sp. AWH4_228. The sequence goes on from NZ_JBSWTE010000001.1 coordinate 2,585,661, forward strand.
CGTTGCGGCTTCGTACAAATCCTTCGGTATGCTTTGAAGACCAGCTAAATAAATGATCGTATTGTAGCCGACCCATCTCCAGAAAACCATGAGGGAAATAGCAATTTTCGCTCCCCATTCCGACGTTTTCCAACTGACCGGATCAACACCGAACAAACCGATGACATAGTTGGCAAGCGCGGTTTCACTGCTGCTGAAAAACACACCGAATACTAATGCGACAGCTACCATCGATGTAATGTAAGGCATAAAGATGGTGACCCGGAAAAAATTCGTAAAGCGGATGACCGCCATATTAAGAAAATAAGCAAGAATAATGCCGACAACCAGCTGAGGAGCCGTTCCCATTAAACCGATGATGACTGTGTTATACAACGACTTCCAAAACAACGGATCCTGAAGGACGACAACGAAATTGCTGAACCCGACAAACTCCATGGCCCCGAGGCCGTTCCATTTCTGGAAGGCGAGAACGATGCTGAAAACAGCTGGATAGAGACCGATGATGGCAAATATGATGAAAAAGGGTGCGATATACAAATAACCGGACAGCATATCTTTCTTTTTCTCAGACATCGGTGTCTTCGCTGCGGCTTTGGATGCATGCTGACGCTTCTGTACACTCTCCACTTCTTTCCCTCCTTTATGTAGGAGGGCCGGATGTTCCCCACCCAGCCCCGTGACATTTTAGCGGTTCATAAGATCTTCGATTCGTTTGACAGCCCCTTCCCATTCCTCCTCTGGGTCGGCCCCTTCCTGCACATTGCGCAGAGCCGTCAACACTTCATTGTTTACCGTAACGTATTTCGGCCCTTTGTAGACTTCAGGTATTTCCTGAGCAGCCTCTGCGAAATAAGCCGCGGTATTCTGTCCACCGAAATACTCGTCGGAATTGTTCACGAACTCTTCCATTTCATACACTTCAGGAGCAGATGGGAATAAACCGCTTTCTGTGAAAGACTTCAACTGGTTTTCAGGAGAAAGCATCCACTGAGCAAAGGCATAGGCTTCTTCACTGTTTTTCGTTTCAGATGGAATGGCCACATAAGAACCGCCCCAGTTACCGGCAAAATCCGTTGGAAGTGTGGTCACTTTCCATTTCCCTTCGCCCTCCGGCGCATTTTCGGTCATGTAGCCTTTCAGCCAGGCGGGTGCCATTTCTACAGCAAACTCTCCTTTATTCAAGGCGTTGGCCCATTCCGGCGTCCACATTTCAAAAGATCCGACGACACCTTTCTCCTGGAGATCCACCGCATAATCGTAGGCTTCTTTCACTCCATTATCAGCTTCATTGATAAGAAGCTCTCCATCACGATTGAAATAGCTTACCTGCAGGGCATCCATATTGGCACGAAAAGCCATTTCCATGCTGTCGACCATCGGCTTGCCAGTTTCCTCCAAAACTGTCTCCGCAGCCTCTGAAAATTCATCCGGAGAGGAAATCATGGTGCTCACCTCATCTGGATCTGTCGGCAGGCCGGCTTCTTCAAACACATCGGTATGGAAATACATCGCTTTAGGTCCGATATCGGTTGGAAGACCAAAGAGGAAATCGCCTCCCCCGTTTTCTGCCATCTTCCATTTCCAATCTAAGTATTGATCCTGAATTTCATCCGCTCCTAACTCATACAAGTTTACGAAACGACCCTGCGCTTCGCGGTAACGGTCCAGCTGATCGACTTCTATCATTGTCAAATCCGGGGCGCCTGTTCCGGCAGAGATGGCTGTAAACAAACTGTCGTGGTGATCGCCAAGCTCAGAATTTTTAATGTTGACCGTAACATCCGGGTTTTCCTTTTCATATTCATCAGCAAGCGTCTCATAGTTCGTTGCTCCAAATACCCAGAAGTCCAGTGTCACTTTCCCTTCTCCAGATGCGGCTTCATCATCACTGCTGCAGGCAGAAAGAAACATAGATAAGACCAGTAACAGAACGAGTGTGAACCTCTTTTTCACATTGACCATCCCTTTCGTATCCATCAATTTAGTTGCTTCCCTCCGATTAACGAAACCGGTTTCGTTAATACCTAAAAAAAATCAATTGATTTGTAAGGTTAGCTTGATTATAACGACAAATGTATCCGTTTTCAATAAGATTTTTCTATTTTTTCGACAGTTTTATATAAATCAAGTAAACCGGTTTCGTTAACTGCGGGTTTCTTTTTCTACAAACAAGCTTTCAGAAAAAATGGCGCCCTCGCTTTAAGGACGCCGTCTTCGTGCTATCATTATTGAACCCTCGCCGCTCCCCGGGCAGCAAAGGATGCGGAATGTTTCTTCCTGTATACACTCAGCACCAGACCGAATAGAACCGCATGAAGAACCGTAGCATCCATCCCGTAGCTGAGGAACGGAAGCGGGAAGGAAGCGGTTGGCAGGACCCCTATCGACATAAGCAGGTGATAAAGGACTGGAACAGCATAGAACACCAGGCTCCCTCTTACCAGCAGCTGACCAAAGGGTTCCTTGATCTCCCTTGTCATCCAGAAGAGGCGGCCAATCACAAGAATCAGAAGGGTCAGGAGAATAAGGGCAGCGGCCCAGCCCACCTGATTCACTATTGAAAGAAAAACGAAATCGGTGTGACCGGAAGGCAGCGGCTCCGCTTGTGAACTCTCCCCTATCCATGCGGCATGACTGATGACTTCCTCCATCCGCAGATACATAGACCCGCCTCCACTTGAGAATTTCTCAGGGGATAAAAACGACAGCAGCCGATCCTTTTGATAGCTGGCAGCAACTGCAAAGAACCACCAGCCAGCATATACAGCTCCGATGATGGCTAACGAAACCAACGACCAGAGGATTTTTTTGTTCACCTGTTTACGAAGGAACAGGGCCGTAAAGAGCAGCGTATAAATGAACGCAGCATTCGGATCCGCAGCTCCCATGAAAAAATAAACGGGAAGCACATACAACACGATCCCCTTCCACACCTTCATCGGTCCGTTACTGCCGATAGCAGCAAGACCAACGAGAAGCAATGGAATGAAGTCAATGCTGGTCACATGAAAGGGGCCGACCTGCACACCCACGCTCCCCAGAATAAGCGTGGTCATCGACATCGGTCCCCACGTCAGAAACATGGCTCCTGCCAGACCCAGCCCGTAAAACAGCCACCCGAGCGGCCTTAGCTTCCTATAGTCAACAAACAGAAGGCCCCCGGCTGCCACGACACCGGCTGCCGTGAAGAAGACTTTCCCGTTGAATGAGTAGCCGTTTTCCCCGCTGAAGATCAGGGCCGTCAGAAAACCGCAGGCCATCAATGCAGCCAGAAGAAAGACCAGCCATCCGTCGATTTTTTCCTTGTACACGGCCTGGAAATGACGGCCGGTTTCCGGTGCACTCCCCATCCGGCGGACTGCTTCCGCCTCAGCCGCTTCCGGACTGAACCCCTTGTTCAGCAGGCTTTCTTTTTCCTGTTGGATATGGCTGTTCAACTCACAGGCAATCCTATTCCCGGTTTCTTTGTCTTTAATAAAGGACTGGACGGTTTGAAGGTAATCGCTTCGTGATCTCATATCTGTCCCGCCTCCACGAGCGTTCGCAGCACCTGCGGTTTGTCGGGGGAGGACTCATATTTCTTAAGCAGTTTCCTTCCCTTTTTCGTCAGTTGATAATATTTCTGCTCTTCTTCTCTCCACTCCGACTGGATGCACCGCTTCTGTTCAAGAATGTGAAGCGTCGTATACAGCGCACCTTGATCGCTTTCAAACGTTTTAATCCCTCTTGCCCGGATTTTACCAGCCAGCGTATAGCCTGTCTCTTCCTGTACGAGGAGCTGTAAAATAGACAGGCGGATTTGTTCCGGGCTACATTCCTGTTCGGCTATTTTCTCCATCACTTCATTTCGACGCGCCTGATCGAATGTCAATGGCTTGAATGATGTATGATCGAGTGCCTGCTTCAACTTTCTTAATCGGTTTTCCATCAAAGTGTCCCTCCCAGGCGTTGTTTAAGTAGAACTTTTGCGCGCTTCAATCGTGTCTTTAATGTATTTTCATTTTTCTTCAAAACATCGGCCATCTCTCTCGTCGATAAGTCCTCGTAGTAGTGAAGATAGATGACCTCCCTGTATTTCTCAGGCAGGTCCATCACCGCTGCGGCCAGTTCGTGATCGACATGGTTCTGGATGACCGTGTCTTCTGTACTGGAAGCATCTTTTGTCTGTTCCAGCTGTTCCTGCTCGGAGACGGTGACTTTCCGGTTATACCAGCTTTTTAGATGATCCTTACAGTGATTGATGGCGATCCGCCACAACCATGTTGTCAGTTTGGATGTGCCGTTGTATGTATGTAGGTGGTGATAGCCCTTCACGAAAATTTCCTGCGTTAAATCCTCCGCCAGTGCCGCATCCTTTACGTAGGAATAGACAAGGTGGAGGATGGCTGTTCCGTAGTTTTCCATCAGTTCCTGGATGATTGCTTCTCTGTTTTCATGTTCGATCGGTGTATTCATTGAGTGTTCCACATTGTCCCCTCCTGCCCCGTTAAACGATACAGGTCTGGAAATAGTTTTACAAAAAAGAAAAAAAGACAGCACGATGTGTGCTGTCTCAGGCTGAAAAGTCCGGTGCAGGCCGTTAAAGGTGGCTCCAACCCGGATTTCCTCACTGAAATACGAGGCTGTTTCTTTTTAGGAAGCGGTCATGGAACGTCAGAGGCACGCCTTCTCCATCTTTTTCTGCATGAATGTGAAGGTGCGGCTCCGTCGTATTTCCTGTGTTTCCCACTTCCCCTAAGAGATGACCCGCCTCAACCGCATCTCCCTCCTTGACATGAACTGTACCCGGTTTCATATGAGCGATATGAACATCCACGCCCTGACAGGAAAGAATGACATGATTTCCTGCCGGGTGCTGCTCCTTGTCCGGCTCCGCCTGCGGGAGAATATCTTCATATTCGTCCACCGCTGCTGTCACTTCACCTGAGCACGGACTGTACAGCGGCTCCCCATAAATTTCATAATCTTCCAATTTGGCAGGGGATATGCCGTCAGCACGGGCGGTAAGCGCATTGACTTTAAGAATGTCATAAGCATAAGCCTGTGTCTCGGATTCATAGTGATAGTTGATGGACGTACTGGCTCCCCCATGACCGAATGCATAGACCCCCTTCTTCATTGGAAATTCCATGTCGACAGCCTTGTCTTCTTCCGACAGGGCGTATCCCGCCAGTCCGGAGACCGCAATGGATCCAAAATAAAGGATAAGAAGAAAGCTGATGACCATGGAAAATCCAGCCCCTTTATTCTTCTTTTCCGATTTCTTAGGCAGCCTTCGCCAACGCCTGTAGACAAAAACACTTCCTACGAGAAAGCTGAGAGGCAGAAGCCAGCGCATATAGTGGGTAAAAATATGCCACGGCCCAATGATAAAAATAAATGCCATGAACATAAGAGCCGCAGACCATTCTATCAAGAGATATGTACGTTTCGAATACGCTGATTTCAATAAATGGACAAACAATAGTACGGGCAGCACGAGGTGGATAAAAGCCTGAAACCAGATCAACCAATCATTCCCTTCGCCAAATTAGAACGATGACGCTCTTTAATCATCTATACGTTCTGCAATGGAAAAAGTTTCATAGGTTTCAGGCTGTCCCTCTTCATGTACGTCTGCTTAAGTATTCACTGGCCCCCAGCACCGCAATAGCAAACACAGCAATCGTGATGACCAGCGCGCCCGGAACACCGGAGGATCCGAGGTAGAACAGAAGCAGGATAGCCCCGCCGATGCCAAAAGTAACAAACAGCAGCGTCAAAATAACCGAACGCCCATGTGTCAAGGACTTCCATTTCTTCCATCCGACCGCGGCCAGAATGAGCGCAGCAGCAAAAACAATGACAGCACCTGTCGTCATATGACTTCCCCCCTTTTGTAAAGGTATACCCGGAAGAGAAGTGTTCAATCGGGTAATTTCATATTTTTTACATTGACAAGAAGAATGACCCATGATTAAAATAGTATCCAACTGTTAATAAAAAGAACGGCTGAGAGAGAAATCAAGTAGCCGTCAGGATCCCTGTCCCAGAGAGCCGGTGCGTGGTGAAAACCGGCACACATCCTGACTGTGAATTTCACTTCTGGAGCTTTTTCCACCGTGGTGGGAAACAGTGGCGACTGTTATACGCACAAGTGATGAGTGTATGCTCATAACAAGGGTGGTACCGCGGTCCAACCGTCCCTACGTCATGTAGGGGCGGTTTTTTTATTTGTCAGCCCTTTGGCGCATAGATGCGTCAAAGTAAAAAAGAAGGTAAAGGAGCTTATGTCATTATGAAACAACAAGAGCAGTGGACATCCAAGATCGGATTTATATTAGCTGCCGCCGGTTCCGCCATCGGACTCGGCGCCATCTGGAAATTCCCTTATATCGCCGGCCAGAACGGAGGCGGAGCATTCTTTCTATTATTCATTATCTTTACATTGTTTCTCGGATTGCCCCTGCTGTTAGCAGAGTTCTCCATCGGACGCACCGCTCAGAAAAATGCTGTAGAATCCTACAAAACGATCTCACCAGGAACGAAATGGCATTGGATCGGCATCATGGGGATGATCACATCCTTCCTGCTTTTGTCGTTCTATAGTGTGATCGGCGGCTGGATCGTCGCTTATTTGTATAAAACACTCACCGGGCAGCTGGCGTCCGTGGATGCCTCCTCCTACGCAGAGATATTCGGAAGCACCATTTCCCATCCGTTCGGAAGTGTGCTTGTCCAGCTGATCTTCATGGTCATGACCGTTCTTGTGGTCTCCCGGGGTGTCCAGCAGGGCATTGAAAAAGCCAGTAAAATCATGATGCCTGCCTTGTTTGTATTGTTTATCCTGCTTGTCATCCGGGCCGTGTCTCTTGATGGCGCGATGGAAGGCATCACCTTCCTGTTGATGCCTGACTTTACCAAAGTAACCTCGCAGACGATTCTAGAGGCGATGGGGCAGTCCTTCTTCACCTTGAGTGTCGGAGTTTCCGTTATGGTAACGTACAGTTCATACCTGCCTAAAACAGAAAACCTGCCCCGCGCTGCCTTATCCATCGGTGGCATGAACATTTTCATCGTTCTGCTTGCGGGACTGGCCATTTTCCCCGCAGTGTTCGCATTTGACCTCCAGGCGGATGCCGGACCTGTCCTGTTGTTCCAGGTGCTTCCGACTGTATTCAGCCAGCTGCCGGGCGGCATGATTTTCTTTGCCGGCTTCCTGCTGTTGTTCTTGTTTGCGACGTTGACCTCGGCTTTCTCTATGCTTGAGATCATCGTATCCGTGCTCTCGAAGGGCGACAAGGCGAAGAGGAAAAAATGGGCGTGGATCATCGGCCTCGCCATCTTCGCTGTCGGGATCCCATCGACATTGTCCTACGGAGTCCTGGCAGACGCCACCCTGTTCGGACGGACGTTCTTTGACAACATGGATTATGTAGTCAGCAACATCCTGTTCCCGATCGGGTCGCTTTTGATCGCCTTGTATGTACCCAATAAAATGAAAAAGTCAGCGCTGTATGAAGAACTGCAAAGCGGCAGCCGGATGAAAAAAGGGTTGTTCCAAACATGGTTTATCCTGCTCCGCTATGTGGCGCCGCTTCTGATTATCATCGTCATGCTGGATGTGCTTGACGTATTTTAACCGTTAGACTTTGTTAAAGACTCTTACTAAAAAAGAGGAACCTCCACTTTTGGACGTTCCTCTTTTTTAAACACGGATAACACAAACTCCAGCCGTTTTTCTTTTCGAATATATGGAACTACTCCCGTGGGGCGAGTAACATGACCGCTACACCGACCATGCATATTCCTGCACCAATCCAATCATATAAATCAGGTGTTTTTTTATCTACGCCCCATCCCCATAAAACAGAGAGAATGATAAACACTCCCCCATATGCCGCATAAACTCTCCCGAAGGACGGAAAAGCTTGGAATGCAGCAATCACACCATACAACGCTAAAGCTGCACCTCCGCCCAATCCCCAATACAGCGGTTTACCTTCTCTCAGCCACAGCCAGATCAAATACCCTCCCCCTATCTCCGCTATACCTGCAAGGACAAAGAGTAAAATCGTATGTAGGATAATCGTAATCACTTCCTAAACTATCGAGTCTATGAACCTGTTTTTCCTTTTTATCAAGGGGTTCTCCCCATTTCCTTATAGGTATAGTATTCCATATTATTGTATGGGAGGCCATCCTTTGTGATCGTTCTGCCCCTTTACTAAAAGGTGGATACTCTATTGAAAAATCGCCGCTACCCTATTTTTGTTATTCCTCATATTCTATGGAAATCGTTGGCCGGTTCCAGTTGTTCTCTTAACTCTCTCCGAAGTTTCTCCACCTTCTTTAACTTCCTTAAAGTGAGCAATGAGAAAACACGAACAGCACTATATTTCACCATTATTCTGCTTCATCATCTTTTCCAGTAGAACCTTCCTTTCATCATTCAAAAGGATAGGTACACGACCTTACTAAAGAGGCGTGAAGAAATCTCCTCCTAAAGCAAGGGTTTCTTTACACATTAAAAAACATAAATTTCAATGGGGAGATTTGCCTGGATTTAACAATTATTTTATAATAAAAGTCATATGATGTCGAAACTATTCCGCTTATGTCCAACAAACCTCACAGGCCTGCTTATCTAGGTCCTGTAATGACGCTTTATCATTATTCTAAAGGTATGAGTGGTGGTTTATGGGACCATGCAATATAAATATCGACAACAGGAGGGTTTGATGAAAAGGAAAAGCCTGCTTATCATTTCAGCGCTCATTTTGGTTATTAGTTTCATTGGCGCTTCCACCATCTTCTCCCAACCGAACGAAGAAGACACGGAAAAACGTGTGTCATCCAATATGAGAACGCTCAACAAACCAACGAACAAGACCGATGTGACGGAAGTTTCACTCGCTGCTGTGGGGGATCTGTTAATCCATAAAGAAGTATACAATGATGCGAAGACTTCTTCAGGCTATGATTTTAATCCGATGTTTCAAGAGGTCTCCCCCTATCTTTCCAATGCCGACATTACCTTTGCAAATTCAGAGAGCATCATGGGCGGTGCGGCCATCGGCGTATCCACCTACCCTTCATTCAACACCCCCTTTGAATTAGGGGATGCGTTAAAAGCGAACGGCATTGATATTATTTCCATGAGCAACAATCATACGCTGGACCGGGGAGTCCCTGCGATTGAAAACGCGATTAATCAATGGGATTCACTGGGAATTAAAAAGGTGGGTGCCTACTTGTCACCGGAGGAAAGAGATAGGATCACAACGATCAAAAAGAATGACATCACTTTCTCCTTTCTGGCTTACACCTATGGAACAAATGGAATCCCGACCCCTGATGGAAAACCATACCTGGTGAACAGGATTGATAAAGATCTGATTGCCTCTGACATTGAGAAGGCCGCCGGAGAATCTGATGTCGTCGTCATGAGTTTACATTTCGGCAATGAATATGAAAGAAACCCGAGTACAGATCAGAAGGAATTGGCAGCCTTTGCAGCCGAACAAGGAGCAGATATTATACTCGGGCATCACCCGCACGTGCTGCAGCCACCGGAATGGATTGAAAATACAGATGGGTCTCAGAGTCTCGTTTTTTATTCTCTCGGTAATTTTCTCTCCGGCCAGGAGGAAAAATACCGGCGGATGGGTGGCATAGCGGGAGTGACTGTGCAGAAAGTGAAAGGTATAGAGGGAACATCCATCGATATAAAGGAACCACGGTTTAAACTTACGTATGTAGACTTTGAAAATGATCAGGATTTCAAGATTCTCCCTATGAAGGAATTTGACCAAGACATGTTCGAGGAACTATCCAAACACATGAAAACATCCATCCATGATCTATCGGTAAACTAAGCAAAAAAACGCACGCTCTTCCTAAGAGCGTGCGTTTTTTGCTACTGAAAAGGACACCATCGATTCAAAGGATTCGTTTCCTTAAAAACTCGCAGCTCGTCCTTTGGCATCAATAACACCAACCTGCTCTTATGCTTAAGAGTTTTTTGGTCAACTTCTCCATGACTTCTTCTAAATACAATAATTAGATTATCGGAATAACAAGTAGCAGCCGCCTAAAAAAACGATGAATAGGATGCTTAAGAAAATACTTTTTATGATGCGTCTTTCTTTAGTTTTAGGAATGAATGTCCTTTCAACGTATCTCCAGAACCCACCGATGAAAAGCAGGCTCAACAATACCAGCATGTTACCTGTAGAGTCATCTATCCAAATCATTCTGAAACCGGTGAGAACCAAGAACAAAATCCCTATATAACCAATGGTCAAATAAAAATGCATTTGTTTCTTTTCTTCGGACAAGGTATGCCCCCTAGTTATCTGACATTCAATCATAGCAAAATGAACATTATAAATTTTTCCACATGAAATTTTCTTCTATGTATTTTGCATAATAATCTGCTCTAGCCAAGATCTTTTTGATAATAATTCCCCGGCACCTTTTTTCTTCTTCAAATTAGTCCTGCAATATATAGGGAGAAAGAGTCAATTGCAAAGAAGAAATTTAACCTAAAGCAGCAGTTACCAAAGTTGCAAAGATTGAATAATAAACATATTTATTACTCAACTGAAGAACCTCCTGATATTAATTACGAACAGCATACTTGTAAGTTTCAACAATCATCCAATTTTACCTATTACTTTAAAACTGGGTCTTCCCCAAACCTGACCGGAGCATTAAAAAGGAGACCGTTCTTCTTGGAAAGAACCGCCTCCTTTGTATAAAAAACCTGATATCAAGGTAATTACCGATGATTAATCCCTTACCTCTGTTCAAAACACTATATGTTTAAAACATCCAATATTTTAGTAATAATGAAGTGAACGATCTATATTTATGCAGCATTCTATCCTATTTTTTTCACAGAATTGACCTACTATTAATCTTAACTGGTAAATTTTATGTTTTGTCGTCTTAAATGAATGGAATAAAAAAATGACACTCCTAGAAGCTTATAACCCATAGATCCCTATTTAACTTTAAGGAGGATTGTATGTGTCATCCCTAATGAAAACCATAGCTTTATTATCACTCATCGTTGTGCTCGGAGCCTGCCAACCAAATAATCAAAACTCAACGAATACCGAAAACATAACAAAAAATGAACAAGCGTATGAAGAAAATGAAAAGAACTCAATAACTCCAGACAATGTTAAAGTTTCATTGTCCCAAAATGAGCAGAACATTACCTCTGAATCAGTTCTAAACTGTTTCTCATCAAACAAATGCTCTGAAGAAACTGTAAAGCGAGAATTAAATAATGTTCATTTAAATGAAATGACTGAAAATGTAAGGATCACTCCTGTTAAAGAAGATGAAGAAATCATCGTTAACATTGACGGCCCACAACCCCAAAAAATAAGTTATATAACAAAAACGCTAAAGAACGATACTGCATCTATTTCGGATGAGGTTGTCGATGGTCATTCATTCGTAATTAGCAGTCAGGGGGAGTACAGTATTCTTTTAACAGCACAATGGGAAGATGAAAATGGAAAGTTTGAAGGCAGTGTTTCCAAAGCTGCTAAATTAAATGTTAAGTAGATCGTTGTTTACAAGATTAAAAAGAACAATATTATCAATCATCTTTTATCCTGCAGGACCTCTGACTTCTTGAATCTATCTTTGCCATGCAAGCCCGAGCTAAAGGCCCCCCTTTTATGAGGTGGGGTTTTCATGCACATTTAATTCATAAGTGATGAGGTTTTTGTTATGAACAGGTAAAATATGATGGCTTCAACAGGAACCAAAATCAACACATTCTTTAATGTATGATATTTAAGCTGCACCAAATAACCTATACCCCAAACTACCGTTACCAGTATTGGAATTAAAATTACTGCAGCATTTTCTTCAAGAGCAAATGCTGCAACAGCCCAGGCTAAGAAAACGCTAAAACCTACAGCCAATACGCCTATAATTATATTTATCATATGTATGTATTTATTCGCCATTACAGCCCTCCTACCTTCCAAATGTAACAATTTAATGATTTTAATCATTCTACCTCAAACAGATGTTAACAATGAACGAATGCCAGGGGCAATTTCCCACGCTATGGACAAAGCAGTCAAATTCCCTGTCAGGGCCATCGCCGCCGGCACTTTTATCAAAGATATCGTCTGATCTACATCAGCCACAGCGCTTTCCCTTCTTCTATTGTAAAAGAGAAGTACGTCACAAAAAACTGCTGCAGACTCTCATCCGAAGTCCCCTCCACCCATTCACGATAGATATCCAGTAATGTATGGACACTTCCTCCGCAGTACTTTTCTACGAGCTCGGAAACGACGTGGGTACTTCTCCAATAATCATAAAAAGCGGCGGATAGCGCTTCACTGCTTCCTCCCCGGTATCCCGCCGCACCAAATTGACCAAGTGGATATGTTCCGTATTCTTCCTTATATTTGTCGATCAATAAGCGTTCGGCCTCCATGATGGTCTGGCACCGGTCTTTACTCAAGATCAGTGTTCTTGGTATGTAAAAGCAGAGTCCCTCTTCAAACCACATATCCCGGGCATCTTCTTCCTCCCATGTTTCAAACTCAGAATGAAAAACATCGGCGTGGTGAGTAAGTTCATGAGCGGCAATTACAGCCACATCTTTTACGGTCAGGCTGTCATAATACCTCTCCGCTTCCGGTACTCCTGCTGCACTTGGTCTATACAACTCTTTCCACGTCTCTACCACAGGATGAAGGTGAATCAGATCCCTGGAGGTATACGCCGGAAGTGGAATGGTCGAATAAAGTTCTGTTGCTGATGGAACATCATGAAAAACGATGCCCCGCGGTGATTCATACGAGGAAATTGTCCTGAGCTGTTCAGAAAACCTTTCAAGCTCTTCCAGCATCAGCTTCCCGCTTTTTTCGATGGATTGTACATGGGATGTGTCGGTTACAGATACGGCGTATTTCATCGAATCCCCTTTCTCTTTTAAAACCGGAGTGACCCTCTGAATCCGCGGGCGGCATAGTAGGATTCCGCCCCATTATGATAGGTGAATACACGCCCGTAGCGGAAATCACAGAAAATCGCCCCGCCTTTGGAGCGGACGTCATCCGGCGTTTTTACCCAGCTGGATGTTTTCGTATCATACTCTCCCGTTTCCTGAAGAAAACGGTATTCCTGTTCAGAAAGCATTTCGATGCCGATGTCCCCGGCCAGGTCCACTGCTGATGTTTCCGGTTTGTATTTCTTTCTCGCTTCCAGCGCCTTCCGATCATAGCAGACGCTCCTCCGTCCTTTTGGACTTTCCTTCACACAGTCAAAAAAGACAAGCTCATCTTTCTCTTCATCGTAAAAAACCACATCCGGCTCACCGCCCGTCTCTTCCATACGATAAAGCACAGCGTTTTTTTCAGAGTGAGTGTTCAGCTTTCTTTCTACAACAGCCCACTGAATTCCCTGATGACGTTCCGGGTGCTTGTCAAAACGCTGCTTCAATGAAGATCGAAGTTGATCGCTTTCCTCTTGAGATAAAAGCTTTTCCTTAGACATGCTTTTTCCTCCTTTAACGTTTCTTTGTTCCGATCCTATCGCAGTCCAAAATTCAGTGCTCCCCTTTTCCCAAATAGGAGGCCGGGTGATCAGGACAGACGAAGACACGGAAGGATCCTTTATCCATCCTGATGATCACTTTCCGCAATCTTTTTCAACTGTTTCCCAATAAACTGCAGGTTGCGGGCAATGACAATAAGAACGATAGCGATGAATGCTAAAGCAATGGTAATCAAGCATGAGCCTCCTTTTAATACTTTCCAATAAATTCTTGGAACTGAATGCTAAAACCGTTTAATAAAACGATCCCTGTAACCAGACATCCGATGTGAATGATCCGTTGAAACGTATTTTCTTCTTTTACCTTCCGAATGGTAACGAGCGAAAACAAGTTCAGCAGCACACCAAATAAAAGAGCGAAATCGATGACACCCCTCTCCTTATCTTTGGATGTTGTCTAACATATAAGCTTGTTCCATTCATTCTAGGATTTTCATAATAAATCGTTTCATTGTTTTTACTCACCATTCCTCCGTATACAGGTAAATCTCTCCTGCCCTTGATCTTCCGAGTACTGACAGAAAGATAAGGAACTCGTGCATCTGACTCCCACTCAACGCTGGGAAAATGTACGCTTGCAGAAACGGATCGGAATGGCCTTAAATGGCATCGTTCAGCCGTCTTGGTTCACAAACCTTTTTAAAATGGTCGTGAGCTGGATCTGGTCTTTTTCCATGCTTCCTTGTTTACCCTATATCCTTTCTCTTCTTACGCTCCTCTTCGACAAAGATTCAAAATCACCTTCCTGATTCCAAGAAAGTATGAAAGTTAGAAAGTATCATATTTCACGTGGTCTGACACAGTTCGATTATTCAACTTAAATATGGGGAATGTAAATTTCCTGATTCTACGGGGAGTTGTGTATTAAAAGTAAACATCCATACCAATAACAGCTGATAAGAACTATGGCAATAAAAAAGCAGTTATTCAAAACGAATAACTGCTTTTTTACGAACCTATGAAATAAATCCACCCGACACGTCCTTCACGTTGTGCACAACAATAAAGGCGTCTGGATCGGTTTCTTTTACAACCCGCTTCAACTTAAGAAGACGGTGGGTATGAACGATAATGTACAGCACCCGGCGCTCCTCCTTGGAATATTCACCTGTTCCATAGAACAGCGTCGCACTGGAAGCAAGCTCCGTCGTAATCCGTTGAGAAATTTCCTCTGTCTTTGGAGAAATGATATTGATGGCTTTTTTCGAGTCAAAGCCACCGAGCACAAAGTCTGTCACGATTTTTCCGACGTACAAGGTGATCAGCGTGTACATGGTGGAGATGGGACCGATGATAAAGATACCTGCAACAACGACCATCGCATCAAGCGCGAACGTCACTCCGGTCAAATCCCACCCGAGCTGATGGTTGAGCATCCGGGCGATAATAGAGGTCCCTCCGACCGAACTGCCGGCCTGATAAATGAAGCCGAAACCGATTCCGGTAATAACCCCGGCAAAAATGGCGGCAAGCAGCGCATCTTCGATCGGATACGCCCAGATGTGTTCGAAAAACCATAGAAAAAAGGAAAATAAGGCCACATTAAAAACGGTTTTGATTACCATCGGCTTCGGAAGATACCTTATGCCGACACCGAGAAGGGCGACGAATATGATTGGTGTCGTAATTCCGGGGGAGATTCCGGTGCCGTAGTAAATCAAAAGAGAAGCACCGACAATACCGCCCTCAGCGATGGAGTTCGGCATCGCCAGCTGCGTCACTGCCAACGCAAATAAAAGAGATCCAATAATAATGTACAGGGTGTTTTTCATAGATTTTCCTCCCATCTCCAACAAAAATGTCATCCACCTTTTCTAGCAGCTTCTTCTATGAGAAGCGAATAGAAAAGGCAGGTTTGTAAATGATTCACTTCAAGATCCATAGATAAACCTGTTTTTCAGCTGAGGAACAAAGGCTCAGCCGTCATTTTTTCAATACGAATTCTTCTTTGTTTTCTCCCCATTCGACGGTCACTCGGATGGTCTGATCACTGGTGAACACGGAAGAGTTACTGCCGGAATGGTGTGTGAATGTTCTGCTTTCCGGGGTATTCTCGAAGTTGATTTCTCCACGCCCTTTAGACGTGATCATTTCATACTCGTATTCTAAATAACCAGCTTCCCCCAGCTGCTCAACATCTCCGTTGAATATCAAAGCAAAATCTTCAGTCGTTTCCTTCTCCGTCACATTCACTTCCATTTCTCCATGCCAATGTTCACTATCTCCTTCATAAATATAGCGTTCCTGATTGGAACAGCTGCTCAGAATGAGTAAACCGAGAAGGGCCGTCATGACCCATCCCTTCTTTTTCATAACACCCCTTCTTTCTATATAGTTTGCAGAGGATGCGATGTCTGCAAAAGATGAAACCCAGGTTATGATAATTATTTCAGAATCCCTCACAATCCTCAATATCCTCTCTGTAAAAAAGAAAAAAAGCTGAAGACACGTCCTTCTTCAGCTTTTCGTGCGTGTTCAGTGTGAACTGACGGGGATATGCTTCTGCTGGGTCGTATCAAACAATCCTTTCGTTGTCAGCTTTAACTCCGGTATGACGGGGAGGGTTAAGAACGATAAGGTCAAAAACGGATGGATATCGACATCATTCTTTAACACGCGTTCCAACGCAACATCGATTTTTTTCAAACCGTCATAAAGCGCTGGTGCGTCCTGCTTGGACATCAGTCCGGCAATTTCAAGCTCCACGGAAGCCAGAACCTTCCCGTTTTGAACGACGGCGAGACCTCCACCAATGGCGTGGAGATGATGGATCGCAGTCAGGATATCCTTGTCACTCGTTCCTGCCGCGACCAGGTTATGAGAGTCGTGAGCGACTGTCGATGCGATGGCCCCATTGTTCATTTTCAGCCCTTTTACGATTCCAAGACCTGTATCTCCCGTGTTCTGATGACGCTCGACCACGACGAGTTTGCTTTGATCACGTTCCTGTGAAGGGACAAACAGCCCGTTTTCGACATCCACACGTTCGATTCGTTTATGTGTCAGCAGCCGGTTGGGGATGACTTCGATGACCGCACCTTGCTTGTGAAAGACAGGGATATCAAGGGAGCCTTCTTTCATTTCAGGAATACGAACGGTGTCACAGACCGATGGAACGACAGGGTCAGCTTCACGCGGATCACCGGCATAGGCCCCTGCCTCCGCCACCTTCACTCCTGCTTTATAGACCGTTTGAACCTTTATGTTCTCTAAATCCTCAAAGAAAACAAGGTCCGCCTCATATCCCGGGGCGACTGCTCCCTTCTCTTTCAGGCCGTAGCATTCCGCGGCGTTGATTGTCGCCATCTGCACGGCCTGAATCGGGTCGATCCCATGTTTTATGCTCAACCGGACGTTATCATCGATGCTGCCTTCCTCCATCAATTCGTCAAGACCTTTATCATCCGTACAGAAAAGGAACCTGTGCGCATTGCGCTCGTTTACGACAGGAACAATAGATGAAAGATCCTTGGAGGCCGATCCCTGCCGGATGAGGACATGCATGCCCCGTTCAATCCGCTCCAGGGCTTCTTCGCCTGTATTGCATTCATGATCCGTCGTGATGCCGGCGGCCTTATAAATGTTCAGGGCCCTCTCATCAAATCCTGCACCATGGCCGTCAATCGGAACACCGAGACGGGAAGCGGTAAGCAGCTTGTCCATCATATCCTCTGCTCCTGATGCGACAGCCGGGAAGTCCATGACTTCAGCGAGTCCGAGCACCTGCTTATGTTTATAAAAGCCCTCGAGGTCATCAGCTGTAAGATACGCTCCGTTCTGTTCAAGGCTTGCAGCGGGCACACAGGACGGCAGCATAAAATAAACATCCAACAGGCAGTCTGCGGCATCATCCATCATGAACTGGATCCCTTCTTTTCCACAGACGTTGGCGATTTCATGAGGATCCGTCACCACAGACGTCACACCACAGGAAAGAGCGACTTTGGCAAATTCACTCGGTCTCACCATGGACGATTCCATATGAACGTGTCCGTCGATGAAGCCGGGCGCGACGTACATTCCAGCGGCATCCACGATTTCTGCAGCCGAACCATAGCAACCCTGACCGACAATGAGACCATCCACGATGGCGACGTCCTTTTGCACCACCCGCTGGTTAAAGACGTCGATCACCCGGCCATTCTTGATGACCATGTCAGCGGAGCGTTTTCCGGCTGACACCTCTATACGTTTTCGTAACTGCTCTTTGTGTTGATCCATGCTTCTGCCCCTTTCTTCGAACGAGATAAGCACGTACCGCCGGCTGGTCATCGATATGAAAAAACTCCAGGAAACAGACCTGGAGTTTGACGTTAAGGAGTAATGAATAAACGGGAACCTGTCCATAGATAGACGTTCCCCTCTCATTTCTTCCTCGTAGTCAAACTATTTACGGTAGTTTGGTAGAGACTTTTGGACCTTATTTCCAACGTTATACGAGTCGTTCTGAAGTTGTGTTTAAAGATATTGTTTTCTATTGTAAGCAGAGACGGTTGTCCGGTCAACAAAAATTTTATAATGTCTTTCTGCGCTGGGTTTGGTTTTCATCATGCTTCTCGAAATCCGCAACCGCCAATCCCACTTTGATTAACACCATAGCCATGACGCCCATCCCGACAAACAGATAGATCATCGTAAACCATTTACTCAAATCCTCCTGCGGGACAAGGCCGGTATTGCCGCTGGTTGGAATCAGACTGCTGAAGGCATAATAAAAGGCATCCAGATACGTCCAGCCCTCCACCCCTCTGTAAAATAACGTACCGGACAGCAGAATGAAAGCTAGTGTCGTCAGCAGCGAGCGGAAGACGGGCTCCTTCATACTCTGGAATAAGGCGCTTAACAGCCTCTTCAATGTTAATAGAAATGAAATCATACGTACGTCCCCTTTGTGATCGAACCATATACCGTCCATTTTACCACACAGACCCAGAGGAAAAAGCGGAAAAACAGGCCGGCTTTTTGACAAGGGGGTTTCTTTTTCTATATGTTTAAACCCGTATCCCATTGATCTACTGAAGGAGAGACATCATGAAAAATTTGGATTTGTATTTCGACTTATTCGACCGCTCCAGAACGAGTGAACAAGCGGAAGAAGAGCTTCACCAGCTGTTCAGTGAAGATATCGTTTTCGTTCTGAACGGTGACCGTAAAGAAGGCTTGGAGAACTGGAAAGCCTTCGTCCGCAGCATTTATGAAAACAACGTGGATTTGAAGCATATGTATGAAGGCTGGAGAAAGCACGAGGGGACGGATTTATATATAACGAGATGGGCCGTCTGCGGAAAACTCGCTTCCGGCAAAGTCTACACCCAGACCGGCATCGACAAGGCGATGCTCAATGAAAATGGGAAAATCACCTACCTCGAAAACATTCCGGACCAGCAGGATTTGTTTGACGCGTACTGATCATAAAAAGGCAGCGCTCCACGTGGAGCGCTGCCTTTTTCCTTTATTCAAAGTCGTACGTTAACTCCCACTGCTGGCGGGCTTCATCCATTAACTCCATCACCTGGCGGGAAAGCGGAAGGGTCCAGTTTTCCCCTTTTTCCAGTATCAAACGGTTCACGGCCTCGACCTCATACTGCAGGGCCTGCTTCGTTTCACCGGCCTCGATCGTTTCAACAGAGCCATCTGCTGTATACGTGATCGCCGCTTTTTCGGCTCTCGGGAAATCATCCACGGTAATGAAGCCTTCATCACCGGCAATAATCCCGCGCTTCGGCATTTTCGCACGCATCGCAAGGGAGACGACGGCCATTTCGTCATCATCATTTTTCATGACGATGCCGGACTGTTCATCGACGCCCGTTTGATATTTTTTCACGGTCGTATGAAGCTCTGTCGGCTGGCTGGAAAGGAAGAACCGGACAAACGCCAGCGCATAGGTGCCGATATCCAGCATTCCGCCGCCGGCCAGATCCGGGTTGAAGAAACGGTTGGATGGATCATCCTCCTTACAGCTTCCGAACGTCACGTTGACCATATTCACCTTCCCGATTCTTCCAGATTGTATGATTTCGTCCAGCTTCTGATACAAAGGCATATGATACAGGGTCATCGCTTCTGCGACGATGAGGTTTTCAGCTTCTGCAACCTCGACAATTTCCTCAAGCTGTTTTCCGTTCATCGTAATCGCCTTTTCACAGAAAACGTGCTTGCCGTGCTTTAATGCGTCCATAATATAATCATAATGAATGCTGTGTGGGGTGGCTATGTACACGACATCCACGTTGTCATCCAGCATCAGCTGCTTCGTTTCTTCATAGACGTGCTCCACTTGATATTCATCGGCAAAGGCTCGGGTCTTCTCAGGATTGCGGCCCCATACTGCGTATACGCTTCCATTCACCTCATGGATCGCTCTGGCAAAGCTGCCGGCAATCCCGCCGGGT
Organism: Halobacillus sp. AWH4_228; assembly: GCF_056158365.1. Classification (NCBI taxonomy): domain Bacteria; kingdom Bacillati; phylum Bacillota; class Bacilli; order Caryophanales; family Bacillaceae; genus Halobacillus; species Halobacillus sp. AWH4_228. Next base: position 2,605,637 of record NZ_JBSWTE010000001.1, read on the forward strand.
CCTACAATTCCCCAATTCACTTGTCTCATCTTACATCTCCTCCTCTTTTCATTTCCTGTACTCCTGTTTCTCCGGCCATCAGTACCTTGGTAACGACAGACGTAAACAGCGAGGTATCGACCACACCGGTCACCCCTTTGAAACGGCTTTCCAGATCAGCACTGTCCTGCCCCGCTTCCATATAAACGTCTACTAAGAGGTTTCCATTCCCGGTATATACCGGTCCATCCTGTCCGCTGCTTTGACGGACGTGAGATGCGCGGGCCGGAAACGATTTCAACTGTTGATTTACAAAATGCAGCGCCTGGGGCAATACTTCCAAAACGACCGGATGGTCATAGGTTAATAAAGGGACAACCTTTGTCTCATCGACAAGCAGAATATATTCCTCTGAGAGTCCAGCGACCAGTTTTTCCATCGAATGAATGCCTCCCCCGCTCTTCAAGGCGTGAAACTGCTCATCGACCTGGTCACAGCCGTCAAATGCTGTATCGATCTTACTAACGTCTGTGATTGAAACGACCTCCAGGCCGGCGTCGATGCAATGCTGTTTCGTCTCCCACGACGGCGTCACTACTTTCACATACATCTTGTTTTCATTAATCAGCGTAATCAGGTGCTTGATTGTACTTCCTCCACCAAGCCCAATGATGCTGCCTTCGGTTATGTATTCCAGTGCCTTCTCCGCACACCGCTGCTTCACATCCATCTTCATCCACCACCTTGGGACCAATGTACAGCAAGGGCATGTTTTCTGCAATGCATACGCTCCATTTTTATCCAAGTCGTTCTTTTTCCCTGTTTTACAAAAAATCCCCATGCATCCGCTTACAAATGTTTACAACAATTCGTGCTGTGGAACTTCACTTCCACAACACATAAGGAGGAGATTCATATGGATATTCAAAAACAGCAGCTGGGAGGCCAGCCCAGACAGACCCAGCCTGAGCAGCCTGGGATCGAATCCAAAATGGATCCGGCACCTATTCAGCCGTTCGATTATAAAGGCAGTGAAAAGCTGAAAGGAAAGGTGGCATTAATTACAGGCGGAGACAGCGGAATAGGAAGAGCTGTCGCTATCACCTATGCCAAAGAAGGCGCACACGTGGCCATCAACTATGTCGAAGGTGAGGAATCGGACGCGGAAGAAACGAAGCAGTGGGTGGAACAGGAAAACGTTCAGTGTCTACTTCTTCCAGGGGATGTAACGAAAGAGGAAACCTGCCGCCAGCTTATTGAGGATACGGTCGATCACTTTGGAAAGCTGGATATTCTCATCAACAACTCAGCCGTCCAGTACCCGACGGATGACCTTCAGAACATCTCTTTTGAACAGTGGCAGGAAACGTTCAACACCAATATCCACTCGGTTTTTCATATGACGAAATATGCCCTTCCCCATCTAGGCGAAGGCAGTGCCATCATTAATACGACATCCGTCAATCCATATAAAGGCAATCCTGTCTTAATTGACTATACATCTACGAAAGGTGCGATTGTCGGTTTCACACGAAGCATGGCGGCCAATCTTGTTGATAAAGGCATCCGCGTCAACATGGTCGCCCCGGGTCCGATCTGGACACCATTGATTCCTTCTACGTTTGACGGCGGATCTGTTGAAGAATTCGGCACTGATACACCCATGGGCCGTCCTGGACAACCGGCTGAACTCGTTGGAGCCTATGTCCTTCTTGCATCAAAAGAAGGTTCCTATATGACCGGGCAGTGTATACACGTCAACGGCGGACAGATTATGACTTCTTAATCAACGAGGAAAGGAATGAGACGATGACTATAGCTCAATGGTCGACACGTGAGGTTCAAAGAAAGGTCCATGAATATTTCCAAAAAGCCGATATCCTTCTTAGAGATGAGGAAATCCAGTCCATTGAAGTGAATGATTACGGACTTGGACGTCTTGACGAAATAGGACTGCAGCTGTTTGTCTACATCAACACCGACCGCTACTGTGCGAAGGAATGGGTATTGTTCCCACGCCAGACCTGTCCGGAGCATCTCCATCCTCCTGTAACCGAAAACGATTCGGGCAAACAGGAAACGTTCCGGGTTAAGTATGGAACGGTTTATCTATATGTAGAGGGAGATCCTGTAGAGAACCCTGCTGCCCTTCCCCCGGAAAAAGATCAGGATCATTTTACAGCTTTTCATGAAATCATTTTAACAGCTGGGGACCAATACACGATTCCTCCTAACACGAAGCACTGGTTCCAGGCAGGCGAAACTGGAGCGGTGACAGCCGAATATTCATCAACAAGTACGGATGACCATGACATTTTTACACATCCGGATATCTAAACGAAAGCCCGGCCGCTGCCCGGGCTTTTTTTCATTACTTTTTTCTAAGAATCTGCCTCATATGTTATTTCAACATACTTTCATCCCCCAAAGTCCCTACTCCATTATACCGATTGTTATAGTTGTTGATGATTCTACGTTTAATAAAGGTTTCCTGATGGAATATGCCCTAAATAGATCTGGTAAATAGAGGAGGAAGCTTATGAAATATATCGGTGTCACATTCATTTTGACCGCCGCTGTCTTATGGGGGATGACCGGTGGTGTGGCAGACATTTTAATGGATAAAGGATGGAGCCCTGGGGTCATTTCCTTTTACAGGGGAGCCATCGGTCTCGTCTGTGTTTTCATTTGGTTTATCATCAAGCCGCGCCAGCATATGCCACGCACATATTCGCTCGTTTTATGGGCAGCTCTCGCTGGTGTCGGCGTCGCTGGGAACTTCACACTTTATTTTCTTAGTATAGAATCATCCAGTATTGCGGTAGCGGCAACCCTCATGTACACCGCACCTGTGTTTGTACTGCTTGCTTCTTTCTTTCTCGGAATCGAACGGTCTTCCTGGCTGAAATGGGGCTGTATCGTTTCCGTATTGATCGGGATCGTACTGCTTACCGGAGCCTATAGCAGCAGCGGGGCATCCGTCAATCTGACCGGAGCACTCACTGGACTGGGCTCAGGCCTGTCCTACGCTCTGTTCATTTTCGCCTTTAAAAAAGCAGCCGCAGAAGGAAGCGCACCAACCACTCTGACGATTTCCTTCATCGTTTTCAGCATCCTGTTGTTTTTCTATATGGATATTCAGGAAGCAGCTTCTGTTCTTACATCAGAGGATCTGCCTCTGTTCATCGTACTCGGATTGATCGGTGCAGGCATTTCCTTCGTCCTCTATGTATTCGGGATTAAACGGACAGCTCCTACTACAGCTTCCATTGTTGCTATGGTGGAACCGGTCACGGCCTCCATTTTCGGCGTCCTTATCCTCAGTGACAGCTTATCGCTCATCCAAGGTGCCGGCATGGTTATTATCCTGATGACGATCACGCTGCTTTCCTTTAAACAGGCTCAAGATTGAATCCAAAAAAAGCCGATCCAGTTACTGGACGGCTTTTTTTATATCTATTAAATTTTATTCCTTTTTCACTCCGGAAATGACAGCTATAAGAAAGAAAACAAAATACACAAGGCCTACTCCGATCAATATGTTCATGACTACATCCATACGTACGCCCTCCTCCAATTAATAGAGTTTGTTTCTATAGCTCTCATCGAGCCGGTCCTGAATCGAATCCACCGTGGAGTTCGGAAGCTTGGCATGTGTAAACAGCATGCGGGCGGCAGAAGGACGTTCCCCTTCTGCGATCCATGCTTCCGGGTGCCAGAGTTTTGAGCGTATGAGGGCTTTGGCACAGTGAATAAAACACTCCTCCACCTCCACTGCAATGCCGAGCTCAGGCGGACGTCCTTTGACCGCCATTTTCTTCAGCACATCCTTATCCTTTATAATCTGCGCATGCCCTTTGATTCGGAGTGTTTCTCCAAGTCCCGGGATGAAAAAGAGCAGACCGGCACTTGGATTGGTGATAATATTACGCAGGGAATCGACTCGCTTGTTCCCGGGTCTTTCCGGTATCACAAACTGTTTTTCGTTTAAGATATGGACAAAGCCGGGATGATCCCCTCTTGGCGATGCGTCCGGCTGCCCCTTTTCACCTGAGGTCGTAAGTACTAGAAACGGAGATTTAGAGATAAAATCCATACAGCCGTCATCAAGGAAGGAAATAACCTTACTTACCACGAGATCACTTGGATCTCCGACATGACTCTGAAGCTCTTTTTCATCCGAAATCGTCTCCTTGAACCGATACATCCGCTTCCACCCCTTCTATTTCTTATAAAAACGCAGCCCCCACAATGAATAAGACAAGAAGAGGGAGGACAACAAAAATCATGATGAGCACCTTCACGTTTTCCACATCCCTAAACATCGTCCTGCGATTGAGATACAGCATGAAAGCAAGTAAAAGAATCGATATCCCTGTCAGCCATCCGTACATGCAGACTCCCCCTCCTTATCTTATTTATGGCAGGATGTCTTTAATATCATACAGATGATCCATTAAAGAAAGACCTGTCAGCACAACCCCCAAAGAACTGTAAAGGATGGTTTTCCGAACACTCTCCCCTTTTTTTACATCAACGGCAACCCAGTACAACGCTGCGAAGATGGAAGTAAAAAACACCCAGTAGTGGATGGACTGGTCGTTCACCAAATCCACAAGCATACTGACTTTCCATTGATCCTCTTCAGGCGGCTCATACACCACCGTTTCCTCCGCCACTCCGTAAGCGTTGTTTTTCTCCAAAGTGAGAGCTGTATGGTCTTCATTGACCATTTTCATTCCGACTGTGTCGTAGCCGAGTGGATAATAGTGGAGCGAATAAGCGAGGAGGAAGGAAAGACCGAAGGCAGCCAGTGCAAAACCTATATAGCCTAGCTTCCTTTTCCACGTCTTGTTTTCATTGAATTTCATGATGAGCCTCTCTTTCCTCAATAGATATATATCTAAATTCTATAAGTTATGGATGTTTTTGTCACACCCTCTCATCGCTTTCCTTTCATCATTCTCTCGTGATAGTTAAGTGAATAACAAAAAAAGAACGGTCCTTAAGAACGATCTTTTTCTCCCCTGGTTATGTTCAATTATCATCTTTCCTCCAGATGCGGTCCCGATAAAGATAACCATTACCACAACATTGGGAGCACTGACCAACACCATCCTGACACCTCGGTAGCACGCGTTTTTTTGTCCAAAGGTCTCCCCCTTCAAGAAATAAAAAGGCTGTACTACATTTGTATGTACAGCCTCACTCTTATCCCGGTACTTATTGATAGGGGGTTCCTTCCAGTAAAGGCATGACCCGCTTTAAATCACGTAGATCTTCAATGACAACATCCGCCTGTGCCAGTTCTTCCTCCCGCGCAAAATCAAAGCGGCATCCCACGGCTGTAAATCCATTTTCCTTGGCTGCCCGGATATCAGACAGTCGGTCACCGACGACTGCCCCTTCCTGTATAGCATGCTTTTGGATAATTTCCTGAACGAGCCTGGATTTATCAAGAGAGTCGATTTGTTCTATGCTGAATGTCTCCGATACCCACCGGTCAAGGTGATAATATTCTACAATGGTCTTCAGGTACCTTTTCAAACCATTACTGGCTATGTATACCGAAACCTCCTGACTTTTCAGGTCTTCCATCGTTTCCTCCACCCCTGGATACAAGGATCCCCTGCCATTCTGAATATTGCTGATGAGCCTGTCTAAAAAGAGCGCATCCACTTCGTTTCTTTCATACGTAGTGAACTCAGGCAGCAGGGTCTCCCACACTTTCGGAAGAGGCACGCCCATAATCCGCTGATATTCAGCCAGCGGAGCTGCTCCTTTCCATTTGTAGATTTTTCTCAGTTCCTGGAAAGTATCTTCAAGAGAGGCTTCCAGAATTTGATTGGTTTGAAACAGTGTTCCGTCCATATCAAAAATGATGGCTTTTGTCATAGTATCCTGCCTTCCGCTTTTCAGTCAGTTTTTTTCTGGTCCATTAAAAGGGCCCATTACTCAGGCCGGTTGGTGGATGAGGAAAGGTCCGAACACCAGGCCGATTCTCCCCATAATAATCAGTCCCAGCCATTTTCTTTTTTCTACAAGTTTGTTGCGACAGCCGCTAGTGAAGTTATAAAGATGACGCCACCTCCCCGATAGTCAAGGAAATCATGCTCTATAAACAAGTCAATCAGAAAAAGATCAGCAGTTATAGACAACACAATCAGTCCAAAAAATCGAAAAATTTATCGATAGGCATCCCTCCACTTTTGTAGAAGATTCATAGATATCCTATATGTAGATGCAATGGTTTCATTGTAATACAAATTGGAATTGTTTTCCTCATCAAAGAGATAAATCTACTAAAAATGGAAAGCAATTAAAATCAAAAGAGGTCCGCTCAATACACCAATGGCCACATACATCCAATGCCCATGGATTTTCACAGGCAGATCGTTCAACATGATCGCTTCCCATCCGATGACAACGATGAATGTTATAATAATCGCTGAAATACCCGTCTCCACGACATCTTCCCCCTTGTAAGAGATTCGATGATTTCATCACCAAGATATAGATAAAATACCGGGAACCTCTTCAGATGATCGTTTCTATAAACAGCCACTTGTTATAGGAAAACAACAAAAATTATATTCCAAAAACGTTTGCTAAACCAAGTGACGGGAAAGTATGTTCTGAGGGGGAATTTAAAATGGAATTACTCCAATTCCTTAGGGGGGAAATGTATACTGGAATAAGTTTTCACAACGAACATAACAATCCTGTCTGCTGTGACCTGGGGGCGTTGACCTCTAACGAGCAGCTTTTACTCTTTATGAGATTAAAACCAACGACAGTAAAGTACTTTCCCATGGAAAGAAATCCGTACTTAATTTGTTCAGACCAACACCATTCGCAAACTTATTTCCTTACTACATGACCTGGGCATACCGGGGGTCCGCGGGATTCCCGGCAGTCTCCCTCCCTTTATAATACATCCCACTTCAAATTCCAATTATTTCAAAATGAACAAAGATGCGCAACTTGAAAAAGGCTTACCCACTCATGGATAAGCCTTTTTCTTATGAAGAAAAATCCTGTTCATTCTGTAATGATTCTTTCACGGGTACAGTGGCCGCACTTTTCGAACTGACCCGCTGCAGCATATATTCAAGCAGAAACAGGTAATCCTGTTGATGTCCTGTATTCTTCGAAAGCTCGGACAGCTGTTCAATAATATACAGGCAGTCATTTTCATAAAGGCTGTAATTATCAAAACCGAGGATCGTCTGGCGCGCAAACTCCCATAAATCTTCGTGGACGTCCTTCTCCATCGTTTTACTGAGCAGAGAAACCATCGTCAGCAGTTCCGTCATGACCGTCGAATTCTGGTCCGCATATTCCCTGATGGATGCGAACCCTTTATGAAGGTAGTAGCGGAAGTCCTTCTGGTTCAAAATGACCCTGAGGCTTTCCTCCTGATCAAATAGATAAGGGGAAAAATTGGTCGACTGACCGATCCGCTTCAAAAGATCTGTGATCTGGTGGATGGTATTGGTCACCGTCAGCGGGTCGTTATGACCGAGCGCTTTGATGGCGACTTCTGCAAGTTTGATTAAACCATACTCCAGGTCCTGAATCTCCGTTTGTTTCACACCGATTTCAATCGACTTGAAGTACCGTTCCGGATCAACCTTAGAACCGGATTCCCAGTAGCTGAACACCGGTGTCCCCTCCACCACAAATTCACCAATCCGGACATCGAACCGCAGGATCCCTTCATCTCTGGAAGCCTGCTTGACGAGCCTTGCAAAATCGGCCACCTGCAGATACCCGGACTGAGGGGAGGTTATGACTTTCCTATCCTCTTCAGGCGGGAGTGAGTAAGGATCGACGTCTTTATCAAGGTGAAAAGGAGCCAGCTCCTTTTCCAAAGCCGTCTGGACTGATTGAGATTTGGCGTTCATATTGTAGCTGATGTTATGAACCTGCATCCATGTCGTCGTATGGTTGATGAAATAGATGAAGGTGACGGCAGCTATAATCGCAGTCAGGATTGACAGGACCGGCGTTGCGGCAATGTACTCCTCTTCCTCATGCGTCACATACAGGAAGTTCAGCAGCACATAAATGAAGCTTCCGTTAAAAATACCGAGCACGTGCTGGGTCGCCCGGTCACTCACGAAGTTGACAAGCATTTTTGATGAAAACTGCCCGCTGAACGTTGTTAAAGCGACGAGCAGAGAGTTGATTGTAAAGGCGCTCAGTGTAAGGACGCCTCCGACGAGCGCACTCAGCAGCACCTGCAGCGTCTGCCCGCTGAACCCGATTGCCGGTGGCAGATATAAACTGACATCCACGATGTAGTCGAGGTAAAAAGTGAAGGCGGACAATCCGACCGCCCCGAGAATATACCAAAAAGGCATAAACCACAGCGTCGATTTCAGCTCACTCCTGCGCTGACGTTTGGACATGTTAAAATATTTCTTTATATAGTAGAAGAAACCCATATGCGGCACACCATTCTGTTCTAGAGTATTGGAATTCTTCTAATTCCTTCCCTTGAACGGTCGCCGCTAACCTGATTTCGTTTAATTCTTCAGGGTGGATGCAGGAATTGACCGATATATCGCAGATTTGACTGATATATTCAGAAAAAGATCGATATATTGCAGATTTAGTCGATATATCCGAAAAATAATCGATATACGCAGAAAAAAACCGATATCCATATGTGAGCCGACCTTCAAAAGATCAGTCTTCTTTAAAAGCCGCAGCCAGGAACATTGAAGCGTCCTGCTTCATGAATATCTTCTCCCCGTGGTGAAACGTGTGAACATGGGAAGACACAAAGCCTGCTTCCTTTAGAAGATTCTGTAGATCTTCGTGATAAAAACCGTTATGCACTTTAGGGTGGTTGATCTGTTCGTTTTTATCAAAATCGACGATGAGCAGCTTCCCGCCCCTGTTCAAGAGGTGGAACAGCTTCTGTAAAATGTCCTTGGTGTCCGGGATGTGGAGCAGCACAAGAGAGACCAGTACGATATCCGCCTGTGGTTCCGGTGTTTCTTTAGTATAATCTGCACAGAGAACAGAGGCATTGGTGATGCCGCTGCGTTTGATCTTCTCTTCAGCGATTTTCAGCATCTGTTCAGAAGAATCGATAAGCTGGACGGACTTCACTAGATCCGCCAATGCCAGCCCCACCAAACCTGTCCCTCCTCCATAATCTACAAGGAACTTGGTAGAACTGTCTTCCAGTTCTTTTCTTACTTCTTGAACGATATAACCGGCCGTTTCTTTCCTCTCGGGCGAATCGTAAGTTGCCGCTAATTGTTCGAATACGTTGTCGTCCATATTTCCACCTCCATTCCTATTTAAAAAACCGGCCGGAAATCCGGCCGGTCTGCTTCTTACTTTTGATCGGTCTGTGCTTTGATCGCTTTTATTGTGCCCGTATGTACCCCTTCGTGATACAGCGTGAAATTTAAAATTTCACCAACGGTTTTCATGGAAAGAAACGCTTCAGCTGCCTCGTCATCAAGTTTTCCTGTGAGAGCTTCCTTCAGAAGTTCCGGCTGGTGTTCGAGATGTTTTCTCAATTCATCAAGAGTAGGAACACTGCCTTCCCAATCCGCCGGCTTCGTTCCCGGAGCGAACAGCTGGAAAAAGCGCGGAGGCGTGTCGACCTGTGTACCGGCGAACTTGGCTATCATCCCATTTTGAGCAGCAACAATATGGCCGAGATTCCATCGGATATTGTTGGCAAATCCTTTCGGTTGGAGATCCGCCTGCTCTTCCGTGATTCCATCTAAAATTTTCAATGTTGCTTTTCTCACTAATGCTATTTGTTGAAAGATTTGTTCTTCGTTCATGCTACCAACTCCCTTCTCTCCTATTCTATCCTTCTGTGCTGTATTTCTCAAAGAATTGGAGACTGAAAGGCAGCATTTAGAATCTGAAGATAATCTTCTTTCGTAATCGTCCGGGCATTGCTCGGGGTCGAGTTGTTGCGTTCCGCAAGTTCAGCCATCCGCTCGAAGTCCTCTTCCTGAACCGCAGGTATTTCACTCAAAAGAGGAATGTCCAGCTGTTTTGTGAACGCATAGATTTGACGGACGAATTTCTCTACGGCCTCCTCATCCGAATCGTTATCTTCTGCCATCTTCATAAGCCGGGCCATTTCCGCGTGCAGCGGCACGTTTTCCTGCGCATTGAATTCCATGACATGAGGAAGGAATATGGCATTCGCTACGCCGTGCGGGGTATCATAGAGGCTGCCAAGCGCTTCCGCCAAGCAGTGGACAGCCGCTACATCCGCTGACCCAAAGCATAGACCCGCAAGCAGGCTTCCCTCCTGCATTTTCGCCCGTGCCTGAAGATCTGCTCCGTTTTCAAACACTTGAGGAAGATGCTCGACAATGACCTCCATCGCTCTTGCTCCCATCGCCTGTGATACAGGGTTCGTCACCTTACACGAATACCCCTCGATAGCATGGACAAGGGCATCGACTCCTGTTGCTGCCGTTACGTCCTTTGGTACCGTCAACGTCAGTTCCGGGTCCAGCACAGCTGTTACCGGACGGAGCATCGCGTGCTTCAGCGTGATTTTCCGGTGCGAGTCCGCGAGTGTAATGACCGAAGAGCGGGTAACTTCTGATCCGGTTCCGGCCGTCGTTGGAATACAGAGGATCGGTGCCGCATTCGTATAAGCCCTCTTCCCCTCTACATAGTCCTCGGGACGGCCGCCGTTCGGGCCAAGAAGCGCCACCGCTTTTGCCGTATCGATGGGACTTCCACCGCCAATCGCAATGACAGCCGAAGCTTTTTCTTTTTGAAACACTTCCACTCCCATCAGGCATTCCGTATCGCGTGGGTTCGGAGATACCTGGTCAAAATCCACCACACGATAGCCCGCATCTTCAAGAGAATCTAAAACAGGCTTTACGATTCCAGCCTTTTTCACACCTGGATCGCTCACGACCATCACGGTTGCCCCCGGCTCTGTCATCTCCTTCAGCAGTCCCGGTACTTCCTTGGAACGTCCAGGTCCCATCACAATTTTAGTCGGGCAGTAGTAGTCAAAATTCAATAGCAAAACCTCCTCTTCTATTTATCCGGCCCTCGGCCCTGTGTTTGAGTATGTACGCATGCTTCCTTTGCGTGTATCAGCTCGGTCCCCGTCCCTCGATTCCATTTATTCTCGTCACCATTTCTACTATACATCTTTTCACATAATATTCCGACAGATCAAACACTCTTTTTCATCAAAAAGAGTGTCAGCTCGTATAGAAATTCCTGTTTCTTTACGAGCTTTTTTCTTCCTTACCGCCAGGAGCGAAAGCCCCTTCCCTTTCCGCAGACGAGCGCCCGAGCTTCCTGACCAAGTCAGCGGAGGGCGTGCCCCCGGCATTCATCCACCAACCAGCGGAGTGTGACCCTTTACACGATAAATGGACAACTCTAACTGGTTAACACAGGCTTTTTACGCTTTTTCCTCAAAGGGAGTGTCTTTTCCTTCATACAGTGGCAGCGAAGGATCTCAATCATTACCTGACCTGTTCTCAGGTATTAGAATGGAGTGACGATGAATGATACGACGGTGGCCAGGAATTTATTTCCAAGTGATGAAACCTATGATACCCTTGGATTATCTACTTTCACGATGTAACCATTGAGAGAACAGGTTGATTCAGTTACAAGTAATGGAAAGAGGTGTTTATTTGAAGAGAATATGGCTCCCTTTATTAACATCCGTTGGGACAATGGCTCTATTATATTGGATTGGAGATCTATTTCATGTATCTCTTTTCAGGTTTTCATTCGAATTAAATGAACCACTGGAAAATGGGTTTTTTTTCGATGTGGATATTGAAATATCACCGATTGTTATCGGCTTAATCGTTGGATTTATTGTGGAACGCAGACTTAAAGTCTAAAGTAAATAAAAAAGAGACACACCAGCTCTGTTAGAAGAGCGATGTCTCTCTTTCTGCCTGTTACCCGCGCAGGATTTTTTCCATAGCCTTGCCTTTCGCCAGTTCATCCACCATCTTATCCAAATAGCGGATTTCCTGCATGATGGGTTCTTCAATGTCTTCCACCCGGACACCACAGACAACCCCTTTGATCAGCTTACGTGACGGGTGAAGCTCAGGCGCTTCCTCGAAAAAGGTTTCAAAATCCGTCTTTTCTTCCAAGTGCTCCTCCAGCTGTGCCTGGGACAGCCCGGTATGCCAGCGGATGATTTCGTCCACTTCTTCTTTGGTGCGTCCTTTTTTCTCAGCTTTTGCGACGTAATGAGGATAGACACTGGCAAAACTCATACTGTAGATTTTATGTTTGGTCATTCCACGACACCTTCCTTTTAACAGGATCTGTATCAGTATTATAGCATGGTTTTACGATCCGCTATTCCAACCCAGCAGGAATTCCTCGATAACATTCGTAACTTCGAACGGTCCGGATTGCTGATTGGAAGGAACCACTGTGATGAGGCCTGCATCCGGATAATAGGAGGAACGGAAGCTGACACCGGGATCAAAGCCCGTGACGTGGTAGTTGTATATATGCCCGTCTTTTTGGTTCATCCAAATCCCGTACCCGTAATGAATCGTTTCATTCACCTGCACGTGAGGATGCAGAAGCTCATTGGTCATCTCTTCGCTCAGCAGTTCATATTGGAATAAAGCTTCCCAGATCTTCGCCATATCCGGAGCTGATAAAAACGCGCCGCCATCTGAACCGCCTTGTTTGGGTATCGAATAAACATTCGTCCGCCATGTACCCTTTTCCTTGTCATCGATATAGCCGATCGCTGTATTGACCGGGAGCTGATCGAGAGAAAAATACCCGGAGTCATACATCCCGCAGTGATCAAAAATCTCTGATTGAACATAATCCGTATACGTCCGTCCTGTTTGTTCCTCAATGATTAACCCAAGCAGAATATAGGCCGCATTGTTGTAGTGGAACCGCTCACCCGGCCTGCCGTTCATCGGTTTCTTTTGAAAAAGGGGCAGAAAATCCTTGAGCGTTTCGATTTTATAGACAGGCACATCCTTCCATAAATTCTCGTAATCCTCCATTACTTCTTCATCAAAATAATCCGGCAGGCCGGACGTATGTGTTAACAGGTGATGAATGGTTACATCCTTATCAAAATAAGGGAATTCAATCGCCAGACAGTCGGCCAGTGGTGTATCAAACTCCAGCTGTCCTTTTTCCACAAGCCGGCAGACGGCCACAGCGGTGAACAGTTTGCATCCGGAGGCGGTTCCGAAACGGGTGTTGTATGTATTCAGCCTTTTCTCCACTCTGTCTGCATAACCATAGGCCTTCTTCAAAAGCACCTGTTCCCTGTCCTTTACATAGACGACTCCGGAAAAGTTGATTTCCTTACATTTATCGTGGATCACTTCCTGCAGCTCTTTATGTATTCTCATCGATTTCCTCCGCTCCATTTTGTTTCGAATGAACCACCGCGATCTCAATCAAGGAAAACTAGCGGCTTCGGTTTCGGCCAGCCATTTATCGACAGCTTTGACAGGGAAATAATATTCGTAGCCGATTTTCACATAAGGGATCTGACTCTCCACAACATCGCCCTCTTTCTTCGGGAGAACCTTTTCTATCTGCTCGTCACTAAGACCTAGGTAATCCTGAAGTTCCAAATAACTCATCAGCTGAGGATCCTCAGGCTGTTCGCCGACTATAACCTGTTCTCCAGCCTCATGGGAGCTCTGCGTGAGGGCATTGGAAAGAATAATCGCTCCTGACAAGATGCAGGCGCCTACAATTAATAATGACATGTTGGTCGTTAATTCTTTCATGACCATCCTCCTTTACGGCCCTATTATTCCAAAACCTCCCTGGAACCTCAATCCTTTTTGGAAAAATCGTACAAGAAAGGACTATCCGTTGCGCTCTTTCTGCCGGAGACCGTACATATAAAAAGCGGGGAGGCCCGAACAGACAAAGACGATTCCTCCAACCAGCAGACCGTCCATCACGTTGTACCCATTCGTCAAGGCGGTGAAAGTGACAATTAAAAGAGAAATCAATGTGATTACACCGAGAGATATGTACAACCGTGTCACGGGGGACCGTTGTGTTTTCTCATGCTCCACACTGATACTCATGGAAAGGTAGGCATTAATCACTCCTGTCATAATGAAAACAAACCAGACAGGGTTATCCGTCATCCCGTCCATCCCATAGTTAATCAGATCATAAAGCAGGATTCCGATAATTCCTAAAGTCTGGACAATAAAAGTAATCCTGATGTTCTTTAAATTTTTCAACTGCAGACGTTCATCTTTAATTTTTTCCATTATTTTCACTCCTTTCGTTCCTGCCAGAATACTTCATCCAACGTTTGGTTAACGGCATAGCAGATCTCCAGACACAGCTTCAACGTTGGGTTGTAACGGCCTTTCTCAATCAAGCTGATTGTCTGACGCGTTACACCGACCTTCTCTGCAAGTTCCTGCTGAGTTAAATCGAGGGTGACACGCGCGATCTTCACTTTATTTTCCATAATTATCTATCCCTTCCTCATCAATGTAACATATAAGTTACATAATGCAATGCATATATTCCATTTATCACAAAAACAGCCTTACTGCTTAAAAACGGTTATTAAAAAAGACCCACCCGGATGTCGAGTGGATCTTAAGCCTTTACTGCTTAGAGAAATCCGGAAGAACGCCTTCCTGCTGGAATTCACGGAACAGGCGGGTAAACATTTCTTCACTGTCTACAAATTTGTGGAATCCATATTCTCTGAGTTTTGTTGTAGATGTCATCACATCATAATCACAATTGAAAATGAAGTCTCCAAAGCCCCATAAGGCCAATTTGTCATAAGGAATGTCCTGCAGGTGGTATTTCTCTTTCATCTGCTCCCATAACTCCTGCTTGTCGGCCATCATCTCAGAGAGTTGGATTGGCGGCTCTGCTCCTGCTGCTTCCATATCAAAATAGTCGGCAATCGTCTTCCACATGTGCTCCCAGCGGAAGTAATCCCCGTTCGTCACATTGAATATTTCAAATGCGCAGGATTCCTCAACCGCAGCCCACTCCACACACTGAGCGAGAAGGGTCGCATCTGTTACCTGAGCAAGATACGGATGCGCTTTTCCAGGAAAACGAAGAGGCAGACCCAGTTCCTTGGATATCGAAGCGTAGGCGCCGATCACCATAGAAAGGTTCATGGGCTTTCCGACTGAATACCCGCAGACGACATCTGGACGGAGGATTGTCCAGCTCCAATCTTTCCCTTCCTGTGCCCGGCGCATATAGTCTTCCTGTGTAAAGTAGAAGTTCGGCGGCATATGGCGGGCGTCCGTTTCCTTGGCTGGCGTTTTAATAGGTCCGAGATGCACGCCGTAGGCTTTTGCCCCCTGCATCAAAATCACACGCTCCAAGTGGTCCGCGTTTTTTTCTACGGCATTTAATGTATTTTCAAACATCGTCTGATTGACCTCCACCTGCTTTTGAGGATCAGATTCATAGTCCTGATATGCCGCATAAATGAAATGGGTCACTTCTGAGAACGATTCCAGATTCTCCTGGACGTTCTGACCATCCATCATATCCGCTGAAACATAAGTGATATCCGATGGATCATCAGGGATATGACGGGCAATGCCGATAACATCCCAGCCCTCCAGCTTACTCAGGTGCCTGGCAATGTAACTGCCGATCACTCCTGTAGCTCCGGCAACGACAGCTGTTTTCTTCTGCATATTCCATACCTCCCGGATCAGATTAATGTGAGTTTCACATAAGTATGACTTTACCCGCGATATTCTTCCTCCAAACAACTTCCATTCCAATCATGGTGAAAAAAGGAAGTTCAAGCACCTCTTTCAGGATGACTAATTGATCATTTATGCCTGCCTTTTTTTGGTTTTTTCCGATCACTGAGAGGAGCAATCCAGAAGCCAATGACAAAGCCGGCAACCAGCATTCCTATTAAATGATTCCAGTCGATCGCACCATCATTTATGTATCCCAGGATAACAGAAAACGGGCCCAGTATGCCCCACATCAGAAGGACGGACATGATTCTCTTCTTCAAACTCATGTCCCCGCCTCCCTCAACGTCCGGCTGATATCAATCCCTGGATTATTCCTCTGCAGAAGGCGAAGGAAAGCCTTCTCATCTTTGGGAGAAATATGTGTAATGGCATGGTCGGACGAATGGATTTCGAGACGCCTTACCGCGAGTGCAGGAGCGGCAAACGGACTGTTTCTCTGCTCCACTCTATGAATATCTTCGATGCGGATCTTTTTTCTCATCGGACCAAATTGAATGTGCAGACAGCCATGTATGATTTTGTATCCGGTCGAAAACCAGATCCATAAAAGGACTCCTATGATACCTGCACTAAGAAGGTACCCAGGCACGCTTTTATATGTAATCAACTGCCAACCGGCCGCTTCTCCCCCAAATAAATAGAGTAGAACAATGCTTCCAATGATTCCTCCGTACATAAGCACAAACAACAAGTCTTTTCTGGACGGAAAATACACGTCCATCACCTCCACCATCTATACGTGTTCCTATCCGTAAAAGTTTCGCAAGGTATGGAGGAAATTGTAAAAAAATCAACCTTGAGAGCATCCCCGCTGCAATCGGGGATATAAAAATGAAAAGAATCGGATGCGAAGGTTGCTGAAAATACCGCCGCCTGCGATGTACTCATGCCCATTTATCTTCCAACCTCCGGCCCCAAACCCTTGTAGACTTCAAAAAAAGAAAGAGTGCCGGATGTAATCTGACACTCTTTCATCTCTATTTTTCACAGTCGTCTCATGCTTCTTTTAAAGAGTCTGTACAGCTCTATGTTTATGGAGAAAACGACGGACCAGTTCTAAGTAATTTTCATTCTCCTCCAGCTGGGGAGAGTGACCGCTGTTTTCAAAGATAACAAGCTCAGCATTCGGCACACACGATGCAATGGTCTCCGAACAGATCACAGGAGTGACCCAGTCATGCCTTCCGACTGTCACAAGCGTCGGTACGTGGATCTCTGCCAATTGATCAACCAGATTAAACGCGGGTTTATTATGCCGGAAAGCGAAGTTATGGGTTTCGTGCCTGTAGTAAATCTGCTCGAGGCGCTGACGCACGGCTTCTTCATCGTATTCAACGGTATACAGGGGCTGGATCAAAGTGAACAGCTCTTTCAAATCCTCATCGGAGTGTACCTCCCCTTCAAAAAGGCGGGTCATGTTTTCTTTTGTAATGCCGTCAATTCCACTCTCAAGAGCACGGTCGATGGAAAGGTAGTCAAAGTCACTGCTTGCTGCGGTATCTCTCAACAGCACGCGGGTGACACTGTCAGGGTAGCGGATGGAATATTCAAGCGTTAGAAATCCGCCGTACGAGCCGCCTAAAATGGTGATCGGACCTCCGCCAAGCTCCAGGCGGACAGCTTCAATATCCGCCGTCCACTGGTCATGAGTGAAAGGGGGACGGCCCTCCGATCTTCCTGAACCTCTCATATCCATAAAAACGAGCTTGTACGTATCTCCCAAGGCGGAAAAGGCTTTGATATCACCACGGCAGTCTCCCAGACCAGGAGCTCCGTGGATGAAGAAAATCACCTCTCCCTCGGGATTTCCATGGACTTCATAATACAACTCATTATCATTCACGTTCATGAACAAGGCGCTTCCTCCTCTTTATTTTTTCGCAAAACGCGGGTCCAGGGCATCCCTCAGTCCATCACCAAGAAAATTATAGGCCAGTACAACGATGGTGATCGCTACACCCGGAAGCACACCTAAAATTGGAGCCGTCCAGATGTACTGCTGGGAATTCTGGAGCATGTTCCCCCATGTCGGCGTTGGTGGCTGGATGCCGAGACCGAGATAGCTGATCGCACTTTCCGTGAGAATGGCCCAGGCAATAGCGAGTGTTCCGGAGACAATGATCGAGGGAAGAATCTGCGGAACGACATATTTTAAGAGAATCCTTTTCGCAGAAGCCCCGGCCGCATTGGCCGCTTCAACAAACTCGTATTCTTTCCACTTCAACGTTTCTCCGTAAACGACACGGGCAATTTCCACCCAGCCGGTCAGTGCAATGACGATTACGACCATGAATGGCGTCGTCCCAAGCACCGTAAGAGCAACAAGGACGAAGAAAAAGTTCGGAATCGCCATCATCGCTTCTGTAATACGCATGAGGACCGCTTCGACCACTTTTCCAAAAAATCCGGCGCAGGCGCCTATGATCGTGCCAATGATCAAGGAGAAAAGCATCGCACATAACCCGACTAAGAGTGTCACACGCCCGCCGTGAAGCATGCGTGCGAAAACATCCCTGCCCAGGTCGTCCGTTCCGAAGGGGTGCTGCAGCGTCCAGCCGGCAAGGGCCCCTGCATCGGTCAGTTCATCCGGAGTAATCGGCCACAGGACAGGACCGAGAAAGACAACGGCGTGGACAACGACTAAAAACCATAACGATAGATACGCCACTTTGTTCTGCTTCAACCTTGTAAGTAATACGAAGCGCCGCTTTTCCTTTTTCCGGTGCTGCTCTTCCATATCTTCTTTTATAGAAGCTCCTAACATTCGGTCCCCTCCTATGCCATGTTTTTCACACGCGGATCGACTTGAGAATAAATGATGTCGACAAGCAGATTGCTGATGATAACGACAAGCGTAATGACAACGGTAATGCCCATGATCAATGGATAGTCACGGCCATTGGCTGCTTCAATAATCAACGTCCCGATTCCTGTCCATCCAAAAATCGCTTCGGTGATCACAGCACCGCTCAGCAGTCTCGGAATCAGCACGCCTATGATGCTGATGATCGGAATCATCGCATTCCGAAGCGCATGCACATACAAAACGACAAATTCCTTCGCCCCTTTGGAACGGGCGGTACGGATATAGTTTTGTGAAATGACTTCCAGCATCGATGATCTCGTGAAGCGGACGATATTCGGAAGCACGGTCGTCGATAAAATCAGTACTGGCATGGCTAAATGAGCCATCCAGCCCCAAAAGTCAAAGTCCGCGCCCCTCGGTCCGACACCGGACGATGGCAGCCAGCCAAGTTCAACAGAAAATAAGAGAATCAGCATCAGCCCGAGCCAGAAGGAAGGAACCGACAAACCGATGACACTCGAAAAGTTGATCACGTGATCCGCTGCTTTTCCTCGTTTCAAGGCGGAGATGACTCCAAGGATGATGCCTGCAATGACTGAAAAGATGATCGTGAATACGGTCAGTTCCATCGTATAAGGCAGACGTTCTGCAATCCTTTCCACGACCGCTTCACTGGAGTTAAATGATGTGCCGAGATCACCGGTGACAGCATTCCCCACCCACTCAAAATAGCGGACGATTACCGGCTGATCCAGGCCGAGACGTTCGATTATCGCCTGACGCTCCTCGGGTGATGCATCCATACGCATGACCCCTGTGGGCCCACCTGGCGCGAGATTGATAAGAAAAAAGGTAATGACGGTCACAATGAACAATAAAATGATACTTTGTCCAAAGCGGTTGAGTAAAAATCGAATCACACAGGTCCCCCCTTTTTATAAAAGAGAAGTGCACGCGGTGGTGCACTTCTCCCATGACTTACTCCGCCATATACCATTCCTGGATATAGTGAAGCGTATCTCCGAAGGCCAGTTCAGGTACGCCGTCGATATCCGAGCGCTTCACCTGTACTTCCTGCGGGTACCAGAGGAACATGTAAGGAAGTTCTTCAGCCATCAGCTTCTGGGCTTCTGTGTAGATTTCCTTCCGCTCCTCTACATCGCTCGTTTCCGCACCAGCGTCCAAAAGCTTGTCCATTTCTTCATTTCGATAAGCCGGGATGTTGTTCCCCTGCTCAGCAAAATCGGAGTGCATGTACGCCTTCAAATCCGGATCCGGCGGATAGCGCCACCAGTTCAAGGTCATCGCATAATCCCTTTGGATGACGACTTTGTCAATCATCGTATTCCAGTCCATCGTGTTCAACTGTACATCCAGCCCGATATCAATCAAGTACTGCTGAACAAGCTGGGCGATCGCTTCTAAATCCCCTTGAATACCGATATCAAAGATGATTTCGAAGTTTTCTCCATCCTTATCGACAAATCCATCACCGTTCGTATCCTCCCACCCTGCTTCAGCAAGGAGTTTTTTCGCTTCTTCCGGATCGAAGGGATACTGCTTCACATCATCGGTGTAATACTCCGACAACGCCGGCGTAATTCCTGCATCTGCAATCGTTCCATAGCCTTGAAGGACGGTATCGATGATGTTCTGACGGTCAAGCGCATGTTCCATCGCCTGGCGTACCTTCACATCCTGGAACCTTTCTTCCTGCTGGTTGACGATCAGCCAGAAGAAACGGTTCGTATCGCGCCCGTTCACATCCACACCGTCCGCACTTTCAATCCGATCGACAGCAGAGGTGTCATCCAAAGCGAAAATGGAAAGTTCTCCGCTCAACAGCTGCGCCACATGGGTGTTGGCATCAGGAAGGATTTTGTATTCCACTTCGTCCAGATTCGCGGCATCTCCGAAGTACTCCTCATTCCGCTCCAGCACGACGCTCTGGCCGGAAGTGTAGGATTTAAGCTTGAAAGGTCCTGTTCCTACAGGGTTCTCCTTGTTAAAGCTTGTTAGATCCCATGGGTCTTCTCCTTGAAAAATGTGTTCAGGAATAATCTCTGTGTTAAAGCTCAGGTAAGCCGGAAGCGCGGCAACCGGACTCGATAAGTTGAACATAACGGTGTAGTCACCATCTGCTTCCACACTTTCCACCTGTCCGAAATAGGAGGCACTGTTCGCTCCAAGCTCTTCATTCAACGTAATATCATTGAACGTAAACACGACGTCTTCTGATGTGAACGGTTCGCCGTCGTGCCATGTGACATCATCACGGAGCTGGAAGGTCCAGGTCAGGCCATCCTCGGACGTTTCCCACGATTCAGCCAGATCCGGTGCAGGCACCAGGTCTTTCCCAGGTTTCGTCAACCCGTCGAATATGACACGGTTAATGACATTGGACTCTGCATAGGCACTCGGGTGCCACGGATTAAAGGTTGGATCGGCGACAATCGGAATCGATACCTTTCCGCCGGAAACGGCCTCTTCAGAAGACGCCGTCGCTTCTCCCTCTGCCTCCTCTTCCCCTCCGTAGGAACAGGCTGCCAGGAACAACGCCATTAGTGCAGCTGATAAAAAGACCCACCATTTTTTATTCATCGTCATCGTCCCTCTCTTATTATTTCGCCCACGTTTCTTTCAGCACACGCATAATGTTTCCGCCGGTGACTTTACGGATGTGTTCCCGGCTGTATCCTTTAGCGACAAGCCAGCGGACAATGTTCGGAAAACATTCCGCCGGATTTTCCAGCCCTTTGACATAATCGACACGCTCCATCGAGGATTTCTGTGCACTTTTGATGGATAATTGACCGGCCAGTGTATCATGAAGGCCGACATGGTCACCGAATAAGGTGTCCGGCCCAAAGGCTACATGCTCGATCCCTACCAGGTTCGCCGTATATTCGAAGTGTTCCATGAACGAATCGATATTATGGTGCGGATGATTTTCCGATATGGTGGAATGCGGAGCTGCCTCAATTCCTATCACCCCGCCTTTTTCAGCACAGGCTCGGATGACACTGTCCGGCTTCATACGCTTCGTATCCCATACACCACGAGCACCGGCATGGTTGATGGTGACCGGTTTTGTACTCGTTTCAATCGTGTCAAGCGCCGTTTGGTCACCAGCGTGAGAAACATCCACAGTGATGCCGAGCTTGTTCATCCGTTCGACCGCCTGTTTTCCAAAAACGGAAAGACCGGCATCCTTCGGTTCACGAAGGCCCGAGCCCAGCATATTCGATTCAGAGTAGCACACGCCCATCGTGCGGATGCCGAATCCATACAGCACATCAAGCCGGTCCAGCTCATTTTCAATCATGGATGCCGATTCCAAGGCTCCGACAAAAGCGATTTTCCCTTCTCTTTTCGCCCTGGACAAATCCTCGATACGCTCGGCTTTGATCACCATATCCTGATGAGCGATGTCGCTGAAGCGGATGCCCAGGTCGTGAATGACATCCGACCATTTCCACCCTGCGAGTGAGGTGATCATCGCTGTTCCGTCCATGAAGTTCTCAAAGATGACATCAAGTCCGGAATGGCTCAGCGCTTCAAACGCTGTAAAGTCCCTGCCCTGCCGGCGGAATTCGTAAAACTGGTTAAGATCTTCCGGTGCGATGAATGTGTGTTCATGCATGGAGATCATCAAGTCCTCTTCCAGGATCGTCTGGACCTCGTTTTCCTGCTCATTCGTCACAGGATAGGAAAAGCTCGGGACACGGTCCACCTCTTTTGCGAGAGTGTAAGATTTATAATCGACGCCCGCTTCCAGGTATTGAAAAGACTTATAGCCGTCATAGACTTTTTGGTTGCCTTTTTGAATGAGTTCAGCCAAAGGATATTCCCCTTCCTTTTATTTACTGTTTATGCCATAATAAGGTTGTTAGTTTTGTTGTCAGATGGTTTCTGACGTTGAGCGACAGCTTCTTTTAACGTCTGCCCTTTTTCCAAAGGGTAATGGCAGGCTGTGAAATGGCCGTTTCGCGTTTCCTGCCATGCTGGAACTTCCTGACTGCATCGTTCTGTTGCAAGTGGACACCTCGTCCGGAAATTGCACCCTGAAGGTGGAGATGCTGGTGAAGGCACTTCCCCTTTAAGAACGATGCGTTCTTTTCTTGCTTCGGGATCGGCTTCTGGTACAGTCGACAAGAGTGCTGCTGTATACGGATGCGCAGGATCATTGAAGATCGAATCCGTATCGGACAGTTCAACGAGTTTTCCTAAGTACATCACACCCACCCGGTCGGAAATATGACGCACAACGTTCAGTCCGTGCGCAATGAACAACAGTGTCAATCCCATTTCACGCTTCAGCTGGATCAACAGATTGATGACCTGGGACTGGACCGACACATCCAAAGCGGACACCGGTTCATCCGCAACGATGAATTCCGGCTCAAGCGCAAGCGCCCTCGCTATACCCACCCGCTGCCTCTGTCCTCCGGAAAATTCATGGGGGTAGCTGTGATAACGGCTCGCATCCAATCCTACAAGCTCCAACAATTCCTTAACCTTTCTTTCTTTTTCCGCGCCTTTGGCAAGACCGTGAATCTCATACATCTCCCCGATAATCTGCCCGATTGTGAAACGCGGGTTCAAAGAGCCGAATGGATCCTGATAAATGATCTGCATGTCCTTGCGGAGTCTGCGCATGTCTTTCTTCGAATATTCAAGAATATTACTCTGACCATAAAGCACCTGACCGTCCGTCGGATCCTGCAGTCTTAAAATGTTCCGGCCGAGTGTCGATTTCCCGCAGCCGGATTCTCCGACAAGTCCGAGAGTCTCTCCTTTATAAATATCAAAAGAAACATCATCCACCGCCTTCAGCGTCTGCTTCCGTTTCCCTAAGGCCCCACCTCCTTTAATCTCAAAGTATTTCTTCAAATGCTGAATTTCCAACAGCTTTTCTTTATGATTTTGATTCAACGGGATCCTCCTTTCTATGAAAAAGGTCAAGCTGCGAGGCAGTGAACTCTTCCACATGCCAGCACGCGACGTCACGCCGGCCCATTTTTTGAAGCGGGGGTTCTTCCTGATGGCACTTTTCTGTGGCAAAGCTGCAGCGCGGCGCAAACCGGCAGCCTTCAGGCATCTGGTTCACGCCTGGAATCGTTCCTTCAATGGTCGGAAGAAGCTCCCCTCTGGCACCGCTCATTTTCGGAATCGATTCAAGCAGCCCTTTTGTATAAGGATGATGCGGGAGGTCAAACAAATCGCTGGTCTCTGCAATCTCCATCACCTTCCCGGCATACATGATGATGATCCTGTGGGAAAGCTCTGCCGCTACCCCGATATCGTGGGTAATGAGCATGATGGACATGTCTTCTTCATCCCTCAACTTTCGGAGCAGCTCGAGGATCTGCGCTTCGATTGTGACATCAAGCGCTGTTGTCGGTTCATCTGCAATGAGAAGCTTCGGTTTGGAAGCGAGCGCAATGGCAATCATGACCCGCTGCCTCATCCCTCCCGACAATTCGTGGGGATACTGCTTCAATCTTGTTTTCGGTTCAGAAAGCCCGACAAGGGTCAGCAAATCCTCCGCCTTGTCCATCGCTTCCTTTTTCTTCAGCGGCTCATGGTAACGGATCGCTTCAACAATCTGCTGCCCGATGGTGAAGACAGGGTTCAAAGCGGTCAGCGGCTCCTGGAAAATCATTGAAATCTCTGCTCCTCTGATTTTCCTCATTTCCTCATTCGTCTTGGTTGTCAGTTCTTCTCCCATATACTCAATCGATCCGCTTACGATTTCCCCATTTTCAAACTCGACCAGTCTCATCACAGACATCGATGTGACACTTTTACCACTGCCGGATTCCCCGACGATGCAGACGGTTTCTCCTTTTTCAATATCAAAACTCACCCCGTCGACCGCCCGGACAAACCCTTCCTTTCCCTGGTATCCCGTCACGAGGCCTTCCACCTTCAACATGTGTGATCCCCTCCTTTAATGAAGACTTTCAAGAAGATAGTTCCTTCTGGTCGGAAAACAAACTTTGCTCAAAACAGAATCAAGCTCTCCTCTGTGACGAATGAGATCAGGTAAAATCTGTTCCGCTACTTCTTCTGTGAGACGGTAGCTGGGGCCGGCTATCGATAACGATCCGAGGACCATGTGTCCGTAATCAAACAAGGGAATAGAAACCGCAGCTACATCACTGATCGTTTCACCGGAGGAATACGCCCACCGTTTTCTTTCGATGTCCTCAAGTTTTTCCAGCATATCGGTTTCTGATGGGATGAGGCCGGGGTGTTGGACAGCCCCTTCATGAACAATTCTTCGTTGTACTTCTTTAGGCAGGTGACAAAGGATGACTTTATGGGAAGCCCCGATATAAAGTGGGGAACGACGGCCGACTGAGCCCGCGAAACGGACAAGGCGGCTGCTTTCTACAATCTTGGAGAAGACTCCTTCCTCGTTATCCAGAAGTGTCATAACGACACTTTCCCCGGTTTCGGAAGCAATCTTATGCATGATGGGATGGATGATCTCAGAGATTTGAAAATGTTGTTCGACGATGTTGCTGAGCTCAAGGAATTTAATGCCGAGCTCATATTTCTGCGTATCCACGCTGCGGTACACATACCCCCGTTCTTCGAGGGTGGTCAGCATCCGGTGGACAATGGTATGACTCATATCAAGCGCCCGGGACAATTCCCGTAGTCCCCACTTCGGATGTTCCAGCGTGAACATATCAAGGACCTGCAGCGCCTTATCGACGGTTTTTGAACTCACTCGGCTTCACCGCTTTCTAAGTGGTTCTATAATCGAACCAATATTCTGAATTTTATGATTACTAATGATACTAGCACAAAATGACCATTTTGCAACTACTTTTTCCGACTTTTTTCGGGAACCGAAATAAAAAGAAGCCTTGGGCTCAGGCGGCTCAAGACTTCTTTTATAAAGATTCTGGTAAAATTCGGTGTAGACCCTACTAAAAAAAAGAGCTGTCCTCCTGGAAGAGAGAACAGCTCTTTTATAAGCCATGACCAATTAAGACGGGAATCCAAGAATCGCTTTTTTCTCAAGATATTCTTCAATTCCATAATCGCCCCACTCACGACCAATACCAGATTGCTTATAGCCGCCAAATGGTGCATTGAAATCATGAGAGGCATCATTGACCTTGATGCGCCCGGCACGGATGGATGTGGCAACTTTTTTAAGGGTTTCCGGATCTTTACCATAGACGTACCCTGCTAAACCATAGACAACATCATTCCCGATTTCAATCGCATGATCGATGGTGTCATACGTAATGATACTCATCACAGGTCCAAAGATCTCCTCTTGTGCTATGACCATATCATTCGTTACATCCGTGAAAATGGTTGGTTTAGCGTAATACCCTTTATCCAGTCCTTCTGGAAGTCCTGTACCACCGGCAATTAAGTTTGCACCTTCTTCCATCCCTTTTTCAATATAGGATTGAACGGTATCCCACTGCTTCTTGGATACAAGGGGTCCGACATAATTTCCTTCACGAGGATGGCCTACCGGGAATTCAGGAAGCACATCTAAGACGGCTTGTTCAAATTCTTCCTTCTTGGAAGCTGGAACAATCATCCGGGTCGCAGCAGAACAAACCTGCCCGGTATTCGTGGCGATATTGCTTACTGCATTTCGGGCCGCATCTTTCATATCCGCATCTTCCAGAACAATCAATGGAGATTTACCTCCGAGCTCAAGAGCGACGTTTTTAATCGTTTCAGAAGCATTCTGCATGATTTTCGTTCCAACGCCCCCGGAACCCGTGAAGGATACAAAGTCAATATCAGGGTGTGAACTGATGCCGTCACCAATCGTTTCGCCTGTACCATTAACCAAGTTGAACGCTCCTTTAGGTACGCCCACCTCATCAAAGATTTCTGCTAACATGATGGCAGCGAACGGCGTCATTTCAGAAGGTTTCAATACAACAGGGCTGCCGGCTGCAAATGCGCTGGCAATTTTTGTTGAAGCTTGGTTTGTCGGGAAGTTCCATGGGGTGATTAAGCCGCTGACCCCGACAGATTCCTTGACTACCGTATGGTTGCCGCGGTGCTCCATGAATTCAATAGTTTTAAGAGATTCAGCCGCTTGAGCAAAATGATTGTAGCCCATGCTGTAGTGAATCTTCTCCGAAATTTCAAGAGGTGCACCCAGCTCTTCCGTCATCACATCGATGAATTCATCTTTGCGTCGTGCATAGGCTTCGGCTATGTTCTCAAGCATTTCAATACGCTCTTCTTTAGAAGTTTGAGAGAAACTCGGGAAAGCATCGCGGGCGGCTTGAACAGCTTTATCCAGGTCTTCCTTCGTTCCCAGACTAATTTGACCCATCGGTTCTTCCGTGGCAGGGTTTATGACGTCCTCGGTGTCATTTCCCGTGGATTCAACCCATTCACCGTTAATGTAATGCTTCAAAATCGTACGCATATTCAAATTCTCCTTTATAAAAAGTTGTGTAGTTTGCTTTGTTTAGTCATGTATTACCGCTAACGCTCTACACAAAACATCTCGAAGCTAAGAGGGGTTATTGAACATGCCTCTGACTGCGCTTCCATTACTGATATAGCAGGAATAGGAATTTGATATAAGAATTACGAAAAGAAAACAGCGGCCTCCTTTACAGACACGGAAGCCGTTTATGAACAGGTCAATGGAATTGACCCCTTCTTGCCTCGACAAACGCCCACTGCTAACATGAATAGAGAAAAGGAGGTTATATCCATGACTGGCAATCACAAAGGATTCAGATACTTGGCCATTCTATGTATCCTACTGTCTCTGCTCGTCCAGAATCTCAGCCTGTTGGATGTCGTTTCCTTCCACGAGAATGTATTATTCCTGTTCAACTGGATGCTGCCGGCATCCGCTCTCGCATTATCCATCGTCTCGTTCTCAAAGTCGCAGAATAAGAAAGATCTGCTTATCACGGGTTTTGCTGTACTGGCCTTTTTCTACAGTATCATCTTTATCGTCTTCGCCTGGATGATGATGGATACTCCTTAACCGCCGTTCCATACATAGACGAATTCGCCGTCTTCCTCTTCCATCCTCTGAAACCCTGATTTCTCCAGCAGGTTGATCGATGGAAGGTTTTCTTTTTCCACACCGGCCTTGATCACGTAATCCCCTTTGGATCGGATCCAGTGAGTCAGGGCTTGGACAACCTCATACGCATAGCCCTGCCGCTTATACGAAGGATCAATCGTATAGCCCACCCAGAAATCATCCTCCTTCTTCAGCAGAAATACATCACCGAGGAGCACTTGGTCTTTTTTTCTTATCACAGCCAGCTGAGAACCATCTTCCACTCTCTGCGGATTCAGCAGGGTCGTTTCATAGACCTGACGGGTGAATCCTTTGAACCCCTGGTATTTCATCCAGTCCAGATCATTCCGGTAGCTCATGAACGCCTCGATGTCCACGGAAGTAAAAGGTCTTACATAACAGCGCGGAGTTTCTAAAACAGCGTTCCTTTCCTCACTCACACCGAGTTCCCCCTCTACCATTCAGCGGCTTATGGTAACTATACATCCGTTTCTTTTCATAGATCCTCTCTCTGTATATAAGAAAACCAAGAGAAGTCCAGAACGTTACGGCAGGGAGATTGTCCGCATGAACAGCCATTTCAATCACGTCCGCCTGCCGCTTTTTCATAAGTTCCTCATAAACCCTGTACACCTTTCCCCAAAACCCTGACCATGATAGGTGCTGTCAATCAGCAGCAGACTCAGCCATGGATTTCCGGAGTTCGGCGACTGCATGCCGTATTCAATGATTCCGATGAAACTTTCACCATGACCAACCAAATATCTCTCATTCCCGAGTTCATCCGCTTCTCTCCACTGCGCTCTTATGTCATCTGCTGCTAGAAATTCCTTGTCATAAGCGATTTTATTGTAGGCAGGACTTGAGTTGTGAACCCTACACTCTTTTTGGATATGAGCCTCCTGCACTTTTGTAAAGCTGAACATGTTCCTAACTCCTTCAGTTCCATATGACATTTCCAATAAGGGCAAAAAGCATCATCAAGGCAATACCTCCGAACAAAACATACCCAATCCATTTAATCGGGCCGGGCAGTCCGCCCTCACTCGGTTTTGGATACCCTTCGATTTTCTTTTGATGATCGATGGCATCATTAAAAGATGAATCATCGTTGGAATGGTTGGACATAGACTCACCTCCATATATAGGATCAAGAACCGTCATGATCGCTGATATCGTCAAAAAGATCTCCCGTAATAAGGTCGTCATCATAGGAATCAAAAGTATTGTAGTATTTGGCGTCCGGATGTCCTAATACAGCGTTTTTCCTTCTTTCATAGGTGCGGATGAGGTGAAGGACCGAATAACCGATGCCACCAGCCAGGGCTGTGTATACTAGAAAATCTGCCCTATAAAAAAGATATGTACAAACGGCAGCTATAGCGGAGAGGAGCAGCACAACCTCGAAAACTTTGATAGTCATCACCTCCTTTTGGTTACACATACTTCCCTTCGATACGAAACTTTTTGATTCTATCCTTTTCATGCAAAGGAAAGAACAGCCATGACATGGACAACGGAAATCGTCAAAATGCCGAGGATGTTCGCTAACACGAAGAATGCCTTCCAACGCTGAGCTTTCAGGCCGGTCAACAAGCCGATGACAGGAAGCAGCATCGTCATGATAAAAATCAGACGGTATTCCTCGATGAAAGACCCGGCGGGAGCTTCAGGATTGATGATCATCAGGATGAAGGCAGTCACGATACAGAGTAAAGATACAGACGCACGCATCATTGATCCACTCTCCTTTTATATTTCTATACCCTGATGTCCACTTTTTACCAACATGATCTTTCCGGTTCCTCTTTGACTCTCACGGCAAAGTACCGCATGCCTCTCGGAATCCCCTTGATATCCAATCTGTTTTCAAGAACCAGCTGAATCAATCGGTATTCTATAAAAGCATCACTGACTCCCTGCCTCGAATGCCCGATCACTTCTCCTATGATCCTGGCTGCTGGGATGAAATCAACACATCCGGCATCTTCATGAAGGCTTCTTACGCTTTGAAGAATGAAGGAATCAAAGTAGTCGACCGCTTTTGAAAAGACTCCTTCATTCCATATTCTCAGCTCCACGTTTTCCAAGGATAACCGCAGCCAGTCTTTCTCCAAACGATTCCTCGCTTCAAAAGGAATGGGCTCATTTGAAGCGTGATGAATCATCTCCCCGAACTGGTCAGGGGAGATTTCACCTGTATGGATGGGATATCCTTTGGAACGTTTCATATGGCTTTCACTTACGTTGATTGTCCTCACACGACCGTTCCATGCTTTCAGCAGCTGCAGAACGAAACGCAGCCCAAGCTGCTCATGGGCATTACTTCCAATCCAGATGGTCGTCTGGATATGATCAGGAATGTTCCGGATGCCTTCCATGGCCTGTTTGTTTTCCTGAACATAAGTGAAGATCTCTTCGTCATCCAGGTGAATGCGGTCATAGAGCCAGTCCAGGCGTTCCTGCAGCCCTTCTGGCTGATCAAGATTCCGGACCGGCCCGATAGAAAACATCAAAGGGAGGTTGATGACCATGTCATTGTCTCTTTTAAGATTTTCAAGCGTATTTTTGAGCGCCCCATATGCGGAGTGGCCAAACACGATATGGACCTCTTTCACGTCTGTCTGATCGCCGTATAAAGGATTCATTCGCTGTTTATACGTCTGATCCACACTGTTTTTTACGGATTTTATCCGTTCTACATATTCATCTGCCGATAAATGTCCGCTACCCGCATATTCCAGCATCAACCATGATTGTAAAACGATTGAACGAACTTCTTCTCCGCTCAAGGACTCCACTTTCTTTTTCATTAAAGGATCCATTTTCCCACTCTTCCTTATCGGTTTAATGTTAGTAACTACAGGTATCACACCCTGAAACAAACTTGCTGAACGCGCATGGAAAGCCGTACGGAATGAAAAACTTTTTCCTCATCAGAACGACGCTGGAAAGGGACCAATCCCTTGAACAATGTAAATCAGGAGCTGCCCGCTTGATAAGAAGCCGCTTCTCTTTTTATTAGTGAAATCAACTCAGCTTCATTCATGTCAGAATGGAAGGGATCATACACGAGTAGATCGATGCTGGACAGCTGTTTCCACCCTAGATCCCCCTCTCACCTATTTATTCATGCTCACCACGTGGAAGAAGACCGTTCGTGACTTTATGTATAGTCTTATTCATTAGAGAAACACATATTGATAGCGCCGCAATCACGATCAGAATAAATACGATAGTACTTAAAATCTCATACGGCATCTTTCCTGCTATCCAATTTCCTCCGTAATAAATCATTATAAATCCGATAAAAACGCTGACCACAAAAGCCGCACCTACACCGATCATTTGGTAGACCGTCAGCTGCGCTAAGCGTTTTTTGTTTTTTAAGACCTTTGCGATGATAACTGCGATAAGAGATATAAACGTAAGGACCGCTTCCATTTCCTGCACCTCCAAGCTGAACAAATTCTTAAGCATCCGCCTCTATCAATTTATAGTGTCTTAACTACTTTTCGAACGAATGATAAGCTTGATTTTCAAAATTCTTTGTATCATCAATGGAAAAAATGAGGATGCCATAATGGTCAACAGAAACCCCAAGTCCTTTATTCATTACCTGAGAATATAAGTTCCCAGGTCCGGAATCATCAACATAAACATCCCAGAGAGGTTCCCAGATTCTTTTGTATGCGACAACCTCCAAGTCATACCCTTCATAATATCCAATGTGAAAATGCAAGTCCGGATTGTACATCAGCTTTTCTCCTTGAATGACTCCCTAACGTCCATAAGGATCCTCCTTTATCAATGCTTAGATTATTCACCCAAAACCTCGTATCGTGCTGCTGAAATAGAAAAGTACCTTCCTACATGACCCAGGCACCCAGCAGAATGAATCCACTTCCTATAGTCATGACAACACTCTTTGCCAGAGGATAAGGAAGCTTGTTCAGGAGTTTCATCAGACTTTCCCACTCCATATATCCGCTTGATCCAAGTCGCGTATCATCCACATAATCTTTCTGTTCTTTCATCTTGAATATGGACGCATACAAGATAAAGAAACCCTTTCTTTGCCGGCTGTTGGTGCTTCAAACGCCTCCGCTCAGTGTCCCGATGATGTTAAAAGCAATCGGGAACAAGAAGAGACCAATGTTAAAAATCATTCCTGCCCGTGCCAGGTTGTCATGGTTCATTTTATAGCCGATCAAACCAAGGGCTGCTCCTATTGGACAGATGACAAATGGAAGGACGAGAGGCAGTCCCTGTATGTTCAAAGGAACGATACCGAACAAAAAGTTTACAATCAAAGTCGTTAAAACGGTTGGGATCAGAATAGATACCACACTAATCAGCTTTTTCACTATAAAACGTCCTCCTCTCTCCTCTGCGAGTTTTCATGAAGTGCGGTTGAGAAATCACCCTCCATCCTATACGGTCAAGAATGAAATTGGTTTCAAATAAAACCATTTAATGGATAAAAGCACAACAAAAGGAGCAGCTGCTTGCATGCAAACAGCTGCTCCTTGATAAGTGATCATAGTATCGTGAACGAACCTTGTAATCTCGTGAATGCTCTCATTATTGATTGGATTTAGAGAAACTTTGGTAATTCTTATTTCCCCCGGAAAGGTTATAAACTTCCTCAAATCCCATGTTGATCAGCACGTTCTGGGCAGCATTTCCCGTTACACCCTTATTGCAGTAAGTCACTGTCGGGATGCTCGGGTCCAGCTGTTTCGCTTCCGCGCGCAATTCAGCCAATGGAATGTTGACCGCTCCTTCTACATTGGATACTTCGTACTGCTTCGGCGATCGTGTATCAATGACTTGAATCTTCTCCCCGTTCTGGATTCGATTCGTCAGTTCCTGAGGCGTGATGATCCGGTTCTTTTTGTCCATCGCATTCTGAAGAGCCATACCTGTATACATAACCGGATCTTTAGTGGTACTGAATGGTGGCGCATAGGCTAAGTCCAAGTGGAATAGATCTTCGGCACTCGCTTTTAAGGAAATCGCCGTCACAAACACATCGATGCGCTTATCGACGCCGTCTTCCCCGACAATCTGTACACCTAGAATCCGGTTTGTTTTACGATCGGCGACCGCTTTGATCACCATTTCCTTCCCACCAAGGTATTCGGCTCTTGCCGGTTTAATGTTGTGAAGAACTTCAATGTCATAGCCTTCTTTGACCGCATCTTTTTCACTTAAGCCGGTATAGCCGACAGCTAAGTCAAACACTCTTAAAATTCCTGTCCCTAAAATACCGCGGTGGGCCAGATCTCCGCCGGTGATGACATCTCCAGCGATCCTGCCCATCTTATTCGCTGTCGACCCGAGCGGACGATAAAGCGGGTTTCCAGTTACGATGGAATAACTTTCCGCAACGTCCCCAACGGCATAAACATCCGGGAGATTCGTCTGCATCTTTTCATTGACCTGGACGGCCCCGGTTACGCCTAAATCTACACCGATCTGTTCCGCCAGCTTCGTATTCGGACGTACACCTGTCGCTAAAATGACCATATCCGCATCGATGACGCTTCCCTTGGTTGTTTCTACGGAAGTCTCTGTAATGGCTGCCACTTCTTCATGGAGGAGTAGGTTGACCCCGTTTGCTCTCAAATGCTCTTCCACCCGGAAGGCCATATCCTTATCCAAGTGCGGCATAATTTGGTTGCTGCGCTGGACAATCGTTACATCCAGTCCTCTATGCTTCAACTGCTCAGCCATCTCTAGTCCGATGAAGCCCGCACCGATAATCGTCACTTTTTCCGGGTGGTTCGCTTCCATATAAGAATGGATGGATGCTGTGTTCTGGATATTTCGGACATGGAACACATGCTCCATCTCCACTCCGTCCACCTGCGGCGTCGTTGGAGCCGCCCCGGTAGCAAAGACCAGTGTATCGTAATGATCTTCGATGATTTCATTGTTGTTCAGATTCTTCACTGTGACCACTTTTTGATCCGGGTTAATCTCTACAACTTCATGACGGGTGTGAATGTCCACGTTGTAGCGCTTTTTGAACCATCCGGAACTCCTAGGAGTGAGTGTTTCAAGTTCGTCCACTTCGCCTCCTAAAAAGTAAGGAATCCCGCAGATGGAATAGGAGATATCGTAATCGGCATTGTATAATGTAATGTCTGCGTTCTCATCGTTTCTTCGTGCCTTTGCAGCGACAGATGTACCTGCTGCAACGGATCCAATAATAATGATCTTCATTTGGGTGCAACCCTCCAGGTTTCTCTTGATGTTTTTCTTAGCAGCACTGATCCATGCCGAGCAGGACAAACTGTGCTCCTTCTGGTGTATCTTCCTGATCTAACGTTAAGCTATCCACTGTATCTTTGACATCCTGATCAATGGAAACCTTCAGGCCGTCCATATCTTTAACAAGGTCGTTTTCTTCTGGTGCATCCAGAGAAATACCGAGTTGTGGACCACAGCATCCGTCCCCCATGGAATAAAAACGGACCCCTTCTGCTCCATTTTCTTCAATCATGCCCTGTAGTGTACTTTTTGCATTTTCTGTAATTTTCATGTTCATCACCTCTTCATTAGGATTGAATGTAAGCTTTCCATTGTTCATAGGCCGCATGTTTTCCGGCTCCCCATGGAATCAGCGCACTTCGTGTGGATAATTCTTCCTGTACCTTTCTGATCCATTGTTTTTCCGTTGCTGCGCGGGCCTCTAAAACAGGGTCCTTCGTTCCAGCTGCATAGAAGCTTCGGTTGATGACCCACCATTTCGGAGTAATTTCCGCCCGCTTCAAGTCTTCCTGCAGACGCCCTGCTTCAAATACAGGAGTCGCTTCCGGCAGAGTTACGACGACTACACCTGTCTCTTCCGGGTTCCGCAGTCTTGGCAGTAATTTCGTTACGCTCTCAGGAATGTCACCTGTGGAGCGGCTCATTTCCTTGTGATAGGCCTCAGAAGAGTCGAGTAAAAGCAGGGTGTGACCGGTAGGAGCCGTATCAATGACTACGATTTCCTCCTCGGAATCTACAACATCGGCAAAGGCTCGGAAAACGGCGATTTCTTCGGTGCAGGGCGAATCCAAGTCTTCTTTCAGATAGGCGAGCTCCTCTTCATTCAGCTCACCAGCCTTCGTTATGACTTCTTCCTTGTATTTTTCCACTTCGACTTCCGGATCGATGCTGCTGATGGTGAGGTTACTATGGACCCGGCTGTCCTTGAACATATCCGCTACGTGAGAAGCCGGGTCTGTCGTCGTTAAGTGGACGCGGTGACCTTTTTCAGTCAACCCAACGGCGATCGCAGCCGCAGTGGATGTTTTTCCGACGCCGCCTTTACCCATTGTGAAAATGACACGCGTGTTTTTCGCTGAGAAGTCATCCACGACCTCTTTTAATGATGGGAGCGGTGACAGATCCATGCCTTCGTCCGCGCTCTCCACCTCAGCATACGGAGACTCACTCACAATCTGACGCATGTGCTGAATATCCGTTAAGGAATAAGGAACATAAGGTAAAGCATACGTATCGATATTCTGCAGGGCTTGAGGGATCTCCTTCAGGGCTTCCTGCTGCTCACTGTAGAACGCAGAAGCTACTTCATCCCCGGCATCATACGACTGGAATACACCATTGATCACCAGCATTTGATGTTCAATCCCGATTTTGCCAAGCTCGACGGCTGCCCGCTCAGCTTCAAAAATCGTGGATTCCTCCGGCCTTGCTACCATGACCAATGTCGTCTTCTCTCTATCCGAAAGGGAATCCATGGCTTTTTGGTACATATTCTTTTTGTCGCCGAGTCCGGACAATGGCCCCAGACAGGACGCTCCGTGTGTGGATTCTTCCAAATATCCGGACCATGCTGTTGGAAGGGTCAAAAGCCTTAACGTGTGCCCCGTAGGTGCTGTATCAAACAAGACATGATCAAAGTCTTTGAATATCTCATCATCTGCGAGCAGATGGGAAAATTCATCAAAGGCTGCTATTTCAACGGTACACGCTCCGGAAAGCTGCTCTTCCATCTGGTTGACGACCGATTCAGGCAGCTTGTCCCGATACGGGCCCACCGTCTTTTCCCGGTAGGCTCTTGCTGCTTCTTCCGGATCAATGTTACTGGCGTACAGATTGTTCACACTTGGAATCGCCACAGGTTCACGGTTCAGTTCCATATTAAAGATATCCTGGAGATTGGAAGCTGGATCCGTACTCACCAACAGAACTTTCTTCCCCTGATCCGCCAGGCTTATCGCTGTGGCACAGGCGACGGATGTTTTTCCAACTCCGCCTTTTCCAGTGAAAAACAGGTACGGCGTTTGAACATGTGTACGTGGATGGTAGGATGTCTGCATAACTACGGCTCCTTTATTTGTCCATATTGATAGAAACACGGACTTTCGGTTTCTGCGTCAATTCTTCTCCTTTGATTTCAAGCCATTCACTGAACTCTTCATTCGTCGGGTATTCGCCTGCTTTGACAACCTGACCGTCCAGAAGAGTAACAGGAAGAGCATCTGCTCCTTTTTCCTGCAGTACTTCGTTCACTGCTCCATTCTCAGCAAAAGCTTCTGGTTCATTGCCCAGGTTGAATCTTGTAATGTTCACACCTTTTTGCTCCAATGAATAAACGGCTGAAGCCACTCGTGTCAGGTTCGGGTCGACACTCGGTCCGCAGACGCCTGTGGAACAGCACATGGCCGGGTCGAATATTTCTACCTTTTTCATATGTAAATCCTCCTTAGGGATGTTCGTAAATGTTAAACCACGCATGCTGCCGGTGGCTCTTTTAGATCTTACCTCTTCCGTTCGTTATCACCATTTAAAGATTACAGCATCATTATATAATTAAATACTTATATATCTCAAGGGATAATTTATTGATTTTCGTAGGTGTACGACAGCATTCCTTGTTATGAATATGTCTAGTAGGGTCTTGGACTTAGTAAATAACCTTCTTTTTCTTTATTTCCTCTTATAAAAAAGGGCCCTGGTCAATACCGGGGCCCTGAAGTGAATTATATCATCTTGTAACAGTAAAGACTTCTATCCCTACATAAGAAATGGTATGATCAAACCGGCTAAAAGGAGGATGATCGCCCCGCCCAAACGGGAGGAGATCTGCGCAAAAGGCATAAGTTCCATTCTCTTGGAAGAAGAAAGTACAGCTACATCTCCGGTGCCTCCCATGTTTGCCATGCAAAGCCCGGCCGTAATGGCAGATTCAATAGGATAGAATCCTACCAGCTTCCCTAATAGCCCCGCACCGATGACAGCACCTAATACAACACCTAGAACGGTAACAATGTATTGTAGCGTTAAGGCTTCAAGTACAGTACCTAAATCCGTATAGGCAATCCCGATTCCAAATAACAGGGCCAGTGTCCAATTTTTAGCTACAAATTTATACCACTGGTTCGCTCCATCCAATATCTTTTCAGGAATAACTCCTGCAACCTTAGCTGCAGCTACTATAATTATCATGATGGCATAAGCATGAATGGGAATAAAGCCATCAAGCAAGGACCCTACTGAAAAGAACAATACAGCAGTCATCAGACCAATCCCCATCTTTTGGATATCAAACGATGGTTTTTCTTCCTTGTACTCAAACCCTTTTAATAACTGGCCATTTCCGGACAAACCGGGGATTTTTTTACCGATCATGTTGAGGATACTGGCTAATATAATCGCAAATACGTTACCTAAAGCCAGAGCCGGCACAAGCATGGATATATAATAACTTGGGTCATTGCCCATTAGCTCACTATAAATCTGACTCATAGGAACGGCCCCCGCCCCCATTCCGCCACCCATAATGGGAAGAGTAATAACAAGAACCGCATCTCGTAAGGAGAAACCTACCAGTGCGCCCAAAACCCCCGCTACCGCTACTGCACCAGCTACTGCACCAAAGATCGGCAAAAAGTAGCGGAGACCTACTTTGATGAGGATCTTTTTATTCATTCCTAAAATGCTGCCAGTTATTAATGCCGCGATATAGAAATTTAAGAAGCCTCCATCTTTCATAAAATCATTGATCATGGTGGTCGTACCATCCGGGATAAGTCCTGCATAAACCATGTAAGCAGCACCAAAAATGGCCAGGATAGCTCCACCTCCTAAGTAGGTTTTTAGAACCGGCGTGTGATCCCCAATCCATCCAAAAAGTTCACCGAACACCATCATGACAAGAAGACTGCCGATCATTCCTCCGGGCAGATTTTCTGTATACATAGCAACAAGGGTAAGGACGGTAATGACTGAAAACCACAATATCGGCAGTCCAAAGATGGTAATTCCTTTCTTTTCACTGCTCAAAACCGTGACATTATCAGATTTTGATACATTGATTTGAGCTCTTTCAGCAGAACTGGACATGGGACCTCTCCTTTTTTAGTATAATGACTTTCTTTAAACGACTTGAGTGATACCCTCATCAACCGTTTCCTCTACAGCTTTTGCTACATTCTGTACAACCACTTCATTGAGCGCGCTTGGGATGACATATTCCTCACAACGTTCTTCATCCGGAACAGCTCCGGCTATTCCCTCAGCTGCAGCTACTTTCATATCAGGAGTAATATTTCTGACCTTTTTGTTTAGTGCTCCTTTAAAAATACCGGGAAAAGCCAGAAGGTTATTAATTTGATTGGGGTAATCCGACCTTCCTGTACCTACAATGGCAGCGCCTGCCTTTAAGGCTTCTTCCGGATAAATTTCCGGTTCCGGGTTTGCTAAAGCAAAAATGATCGAATCACGACTCATCCGCTTCACTTGAGTTTCATTTAAGACACCGGCTGCGGAAACGCCAATAAAAACATCAGCTCTTTCAATAACATCTTCCAAGCCGCCACTTACACTGCTTAGGTTCGTTTTATCCGCTATGGCCCTTTGTCTTGTATTCATCCAAGAGGCTTCTTTCTCTACAACACCTTCCTTACTAACCAGAGTGACATCTTTACAGCCTGCATATAAAAGGAGTTCAGCACATGCGATCCCAGCCGCACCGGCTCCACTAATTACAACTTTCACCGATTCTTTACACTTGTTTACGATTTTTAATGAATTAATTAAAGCTGCCAACACTACAATCGCCGTCCCGTGCTGATCATCATGGAATACGGGGATATCCAAATCTTCTTTTAACCGTTCTTCAATTTCAAAGCACCTAGGTGCAGATATATCTTCAAGATTTACACCTGAGAACGTAGGTGCCAGACCTTTGATGATCGAGATAATTTCTTCGGTGTTCTTCGTATCCAGACATAATGGAAATGCATCGATACCTGCAAATCTTTTGAATAGAATGCTCTTCCCTTCCATAACCGGTAGAGCGGCTTTCGGTCCGAGATCTCCAAGTCCTAATACAGCTGTTCCGTCCGTTACAACAGCCACCATATTCCCTTTGGATGTCAGTAGATCCGCCTCGTCCGGATTTTCCGCAATAGCCCTACAGATGTCCGCCACCCCCGGTGTATACGCCAGACTTAAATCCAGAGACGTATTCACGGGTACTTTACTGGCTACCTCTATTTTTCCTCTGAACGCTCGATGTAAATTAATCGTTTCTGTGCTGAGATCTTCTCTGCCCACTTTATAAGCCACCTCTCTAGTAATCGCCTTCATCTATGGGTTTAACCTTAAATGTAAACGCTTTATTTATATACCATTTGAAAATAAAAAACGTATTGTAATTAAAAAAAGCAGCCGATAAAGGCTGCTTTTTCACTGGTAGAACTTCATATTGACGTTCTGTTTATTCTTCAATCGGTATTGATAAACCGGCCGTCCGACCCCGTAGATCAGATTCTCCTCAAGAAACTCAATTTCCTTGAGAAACTTTAAATATTTCCGCACTGATACACGGGAGATATTGGCCAAGTCCGCAATTTGTTCTGTAGAAAAGTTTTCCCTTTCCTGTGTTTGAATAATCTCTATAATGTGATTCAGGGTCGTTTCTGTCATGCCTTTCGGAATTTGGGTCCGATGTTGTCTTGGCTCAGGCGCTTTTCTTATGAAAAGGTGGTCCAATTCACTTTGACCTACCTTCTTGTTCTTTTGGAATATCCCTTGATTTTCTTTATATCTTTCTAATGCTGCCTTCAGTCGGTTAAATTCAAAGGGCTTAATTAAATAATCAATGGCCCCAAGTCGCAGAGACTGCTGAATGTGTTCTTTTTCTGACGCAGCGGTAATCAGAATCACATCCGCCTGAACATCTGCTTTTCGCAGCTCTTTAAGGTACTCTATTCCATTTCTGCCCGGCATATATACATCAAGAAGAATCAGGTTCACCTTATTTTTCTCCATGCAGAGGAAAGCCTCTTCTACATCGGCAGCCACGGCAGCAACATGAAACCCTTCAACCTGTTCTATATATGTTTTGTTTAGGTTGGCAACCATCGGATCATCTTCTACAATTAAAACTTGAATCATAACGTATCAGC
The DNA here is from genome assembly GCF_056158365.1 of Halobacillus sp. AWH4_228. Lineage (NCBI taxonomy): Bacteria > Bacillati > Bacillota > Bacilli > Caryophanales > Bacillaceae > Halobacillus > Halobacillus sp. AWH4_228. The sequence continues at coordinate 2,645,663 of NZ_JBSWTE010000001.1, forward strand.
CTCCGCTTCATAAGGAATGATAACGGTAAACACCGTTCCCTCATTTACTTTCGAATTCACCTCTAAGGATCCTCCTAGTGCATCTACACTCGTCTGTACCAAGTGTAGACCGTAACCTCTGTCTTTCCCCTTGGCTGATATTCCTTTTAGAAAAATATCGTTGAGGTGTTCTGATGGAATCCCCATCCCTGTATCCCTGACTTCGACTTCAAGCAATTCGTCTACATAAGAAAAGACCAGAGAAATATGCTTTTTTTCCCTGCCTTTCATACTCTCAACAGCATTATCAATCAAATTTCCAATGACGGTAATGATCTTGTGGGTGACCTGTTTTTCGTTGGATGACGGAATTTCAGTCTTACACTTTACGAATAAATGTACATTCTGTTCCCGGGCAAAACTAAGTTTACCAATCAAAAACCCAGCGAGTACTGGATCTTTAATCTTACTCGTTATTATATCCGCTTCATAAACCTGGTGATCAACAATCTGTTTAATGAACGTCTTCATCTCCTGCAGGGATTCCAACTCAATCATCCCGAGCAGGACATGAAGCTTATTCTTAAATTCGTGGGACTGGGCACGAAGCGAATCTGCATATAAACGAACCCCTGTCAGCTGCTCAGCCAGTTGATTAACTTCCGTTTTATCACGAAATGTAGATATAGCACCGACCACCTCATCATTCACAATGAGCGGCATCCGATTTACGATAATAGACGAACCATTAATCAGCTGCTCCTCATCCAGTTCAGCCTTTCCAGTCTTGAGCACTCTTCCAAGCATGGAGTGAGGGATATACTCTGATACAGGTCTCCCCACTGGATCTTCTTCATTGATCCCCGCCCTGGAAAAAATGCTTTGGGCCGATTTATTAACAAGTGTAATCCGCTCATCTGCATCGACCGCAATAATTCCTTCCCTTACGGACTGCAGCATACGATTCCGCTCCTCATGGATACGTGCAATTGCTACCGGCTCTAAACCAAACAAACTTTTCTTAATATACTTAGCCAGAAGAAACGCGCCAATTATCCCCACGAGCACCCCTATTAACGAACCAATCAGAACGTTCCTGTGACTTCTATGAAGGGAAGCTTCGACGGCATCCAAAGAGATTCCAACCGCTACAGCACCTATTTGCTGATTATTCTTCGACATTACAGGGACAAAGGCACGTACAGATGGACCTAGTGTCCCTTCAGAATTTGATATGTATTCTTTCCCATTCAGCACCCTCTCCTCATCTCCGCCGACGAACCTCTTTCCGATTAAATCCGGATTAGGATGAGATTGACGGATGCCCTCCATATCCATGACCACCACAAACAAAACATCAGATGCGTGCTGAATACTCATGGCATACTCCTGAATGGATAAACTTCCGGAAGGGTTCTGCAACTCATTTTGAACGACCTGCGACTCTGCTACCGAACGAGATACGATTAATGCTTTCTCTTCCAGTTGATCACGAATATCATCACTCGTGCTTGATGTGATGAGAAGATCTGTAATCAATAAAGAAAGAAAGACGACTAAAAGCACAAAAACAATAATCATGGTGCTTAGCCTGAAGCGGTATGTTTTCATATTTTCCTCCTCATCAAGGATCGTTAATCATGTTTATATACGATTTAATCAATCATTATTAAAGACATAGAGGTTACTGCCCATTGGATGAATCCAGTTAAAATAAATAAAACCACTATAAAGGAGCTTCCCTAGAACACAACTGCCTGTATACGTGATTTCCATCCATATTCACGTATGTCATAAATCCCAATACAATTATAACAAATCATACCATCACGCCCGCCTTTGAAAATAAGTACGGTGAAGTTGCTATCCATAACGGTCACCAGCAAATAATCCTGAGAGAGATAGAATAATCTTAACCAACTTAAAGAGAACGTTAGCCCTATCCTTTGGCAGCCATGCGGAACCACCACTTATGAAATATAACCAATGGAAGATTAAAAGGGCGAATGCTGCATAAGAAACTCTCTATGGTGCTGTCTTTCCTCTTCTTTTCTGTCTGCTATTAAAGACATAAATATAAATACATCGGTTGTAAGTAAAACAAGAGCCTAAAAATACTGATGATAAGCCTATAAAGAACACATCTAATGATTACTCCTTCTCAAAATCTATAATAAAAAGACCGAAGCGGCTACAATTGTGCCTTAAGCCATTTCCATCCTCCTATTCTGACATGTCTTTCCCCTGATAATTCCATTAGTACCGAACACCCTCCATGCCTCATCAGTTGACGTCAGTTTCAGCATCATGTAACCTTCTAACTACTAAATATTTATTTAGTGGTTATACAGATGCAAGGAGGAATGGAATATGGCTATTCGAAACGCCACAGATGAAACATTTGCACAGGAGACAAGCAGCGGACTCGTTATCGCAGACCTTGGCGCCCCATGGTGTGGTCCTTGTAAAATGATCGCTCCTGTTCTGGAAGAAATTGATGAAGAACAGGGAGATCACATGAACATTGTAAAAGTAGATATTGATGAAAATATGGAAACTGCTCAGAAATATGGTGTGATGAGCGTTCCAACCCTCTTATTTTTCAAAGATGGAGAACTTGTCGAGCAGGCAGTCGGCTTCAAACCGAAAGAAGAAATTGTCAGCATCGCCGAGAAACATGCGTAAATAAATAACTCAATCATACGATTATCCTGGGAGGTATAAGAATGAACCAACCTGCAACTATGAATGAAGAAACGTTTAAGCAAAGACAACAATCGGTTATGTTGGAAGGCATCGTCGAGGAACCGGTTAAAGTCAATTACACGGATGTGGGCTCAGGTACGCCTGTAATGCTTTTACACGGCATCCCGACCTGGTCCTACTTATACCAGAGCGTCATTCCGGAGCTTGAAGAGGATTACCGTGTCATTGCACCTGACCTGCTTGGCTATGGACAGTCCGATCAGCGTGACCAGTTCGACCGCTCTCTTCATGTACAGGCGGATATGGTACTCAAGCTTATGGATGAATTGGCATTGGATCAAGTGAATCTTGTTGCTCATGATATCGGTGGAGGCGTTGGTTTGCTTCTTGCTCTTCAAGCACCGGAACGTATTAACAAGCTCGTGCTTTCTAATTCCGTCGCTTATGATTCCTGGCCGATTCAAGATATGCTCGTGATGGGGCACCCTTCCAAGAAGAACGAGTCCACGCAGGAATTCGAAGCTTTTCTATCCAAAGCGTACAAAGAAGTGTTCGCTCATCCGGAACAGCTGACTGAAACCTTTTTACAGGGAATCATGGCCCCTTACCTGCACGAGGAAGGCAAACTGAGTCTCGTACGTAACGCCGCAGCATTGAATACAAATGAAACGACTGCGATTACGTCGAAGCTTTCCACCATCAAGCAGCCCGTTCTTTTACTATGGGGAACAAAAGATGAGTGGCAGCCGGTGGAAACAGCAGAAAAACTCATTAAAGATCTGCCTGACAGCACACTCGTAAGATTTGACGAGTCCGCTCACTGGGTTCCTCAGGAAGCACCGAAAGAATTCAGTGCAGAAATTAAGAAGTTCATATAAAAAAATAAAATCCAAGCAGCGTCGGAAGGACGCTGCTTTTCTTCTTTGCTCTATTCACCACGATTTGAGCGCTTCCTGTATGCTCTCCAAACTTTCAAGACCTACTATGTAAGAAATGGTCCCTCCAACTACAATTCCCATGACAAACCACCACGTGTATTTCAAAAGCACCCCTCCCTTGGGAACAGCTTCTACCCCTCATTCGATACATAAGTTCCTGCGATCATGTCATGTACAGCTTTTTTATCCTTACGAAACACAACCATCAGAGCACTGATGATAATCGAGAGTCCTCCCGTTATCACCCCAAGCAGATACTTCCCTAAAAGCTCTCGAAAAACCATGTCAAGAAGGTTCAGCTTATTCCCGTTCTCTTTTTTCACTTTTATCGACATCATCCTTCTGCCAACACCATACCCCTGCCACGCTACTGGTAAAAGGATGCAGTAAATCATATAGAAGACACTTGTCAAAATGTCTTGATATGGACCATTATGGATACCAAAAAAGAAAGGTATAAAGACTCCAATTGGAATATAGATAAGCAGGACATCGATGACTTCAGCCAGTACCCTCATGCCGAAGCTTGCTTTATCAAGGCTGAAAGGCATATCATCATCCTTTACAGATTTTATTGAAGCTTCTTATTACACGGGTATTTTCCATATCCATTGTTCTCGTCCGGATGATCTTTGTGTCCTTTTCATTCTTGAGGCTTAAAAGACCAAGGATAATAACGAACACACTGGTTAGTGCGATAACTCCAAATACAATGAGTTCCAAAGAAAAACCTCTCTTTTTTCATGTATTTCAAAAGAAAAAGTCCTGCAGCTTCAGCAGCATCTGTGAAATAACATCTGAGCTGCCCGGCTGAAACAAAACGATAGACGAAGCGGCGAACACGACTCCAATGACCAGTTGAGCCCAAGCAGCAGGATTCGTGGAGGAATGGAAGAGTTTCTTTCCTCCCAAAACTCCCAGCGCGACCCCCACGCCAAATAAAATAAAGTAATAAAAGCCCATTCAATCACCTCCCAAAGGTTATGAATATCATCCAGAGCTTCCTTCAGCCGTTCCTCTAGTATACAGAAAATGGGTAATGTTACCATATAAACAGGGAAAATTTTCTTTTATAAAACCATGATGGAAGGTGACCACTATGAAAAAAACACTGCTTGTATTCATATGGCTGACAGGAATCTACACCTTTCTCCATATTTTTTTAGGCTTTCATATAGAAAAACCCCTCATACTATTCTCGATAAACACCCATATTTCGGTCGGACTGCTGACTAGATTGATTCAAGCCTTGTTTATTTTAAGTTTGTTGATCTATGTAAAAAAATACGTAAACATCCGCAAAGAGACGTCCTGATTTGATCCCCCGAAGAATCGCTATGTAGATTTCTCTTAAAATAAGGGTTCCGGCACTGGTAAGAATAACCGGAACCCTTATGTTGATCATTCTCCCTATCTCAAAGAGACGCCTTGAATCACACCACCCATAAACATAGGATGAACAACAGGCCTGAAACAGGAGTCATGATCAGACGTTCTTTTTTACTCCTTGAGATTAAGTTCATCAATGTGTTGATGCCCATGAAAATGATGATTACCCACATGAGAATCGTAGTGGGTAAAAAACGGAGCAGATCAGATAATTGAAATGCATGCTGAAGAACGATACCGGCCATAAAAACCAACAGCAGGGCATTCAGTGCGCTGGCGACTCTCAAATTCGCCGGCAGGACGCGGTGGGACCCCCCCATGGCCGCTTCCCCGAGCGGAAAACCGGACGCGAGTAACACTTGAAACACAGCCACGAAACAAAATAAAACGGCCGATGTAATCGCTGCGACCTCCATGCCCCATCCCCTCTTCCTTTATCTTCTTTCGCTTTTACCTGGCTGACTCTTCATAAAATCCAGCACCTTCCGATCGACTTTCCCCTGGTCCAGCTCACGACCTTCGAAGTTTTCGGTATGCAGGTACGTCGTCCAGGATTCATAGAACACCTCGTCATCAACTTCCTTACTTTCAAGGCAGCCAAGACGGACTAAATGGCCTACCATTTCCCTTTTTACATCTTCATCGATCAGCTGGACATCCTCTTCCTTCGTTTCACCAAAGTACAATTGGTGCAGCTGGTAAATCCGCTCCAGTTCCTTGATCGGCTCAGGATGATCGTCCACTCTGAGATCTACAGCGACATCGCTTAGTCCGCCGTAGCCTGCTTGATCACGAACGACGAGCACGGCCGCCGACTGCTTTCCTCGGCTGTCTCCCCCTGCTTCCTGCGCCGCTTGGATGGCTCTAATGAGACGTTCGGCCAGGGGGCCTTCCGATTGTTCAAACGCATGTCCCATATGGGTCACCGTTTCTTCATTTACTAATATGTTTCCTTGAGCCGCATAATGCTTCCCTGTGATTCCCCCAGCCCAGTCATAACAGTCTTTCCCGGTAAAAGTCGCTGCCTGACCGGAACGGTCGACAACTCCGACTTGACGGTCTTCCTTTTGAAGGTCTTCGTCCGTTAACTTTTCGATGACTTCCTCCGCAGACAACCCTGCCTCAAGGAGTTTCAACCCTTCCGGACCGTAGGCAGGGTTGGCAAAAGCCTGGGTGGCCACCGCTCCCACACCTGCTTTCGCCCATGGAACGACGGAGCCGACGCCTAAAAACTTGGACTGTACGGCCACGCCCCATTCCTCACGGCCGGGGTCACAGGCGGCGATCGAAAATGTAGCAATGATCTGATTGTTCATCTCTTTTCCCTCCAATATCCTTACCATTCGACAACACATTCAGATTTCCTTCTCTTCCCATATTCCGATTAACAATAGAAAATAACGGGTAATTTTACTGTAGAACATGATATAAAAAAAGGAGCGGTGAAAAAATGAAACCACTTGTACGTGAATACACAAATGATGAACAGTTGAAGGATATGGTAGAAAAACTGAAGAACGAAGGCATTGATAACGAAGAGATTTACATCCTGTCCCATGATGATGACCGGACCGAACGGATTTCGAAGAGTGTGAATGCGAATACGATTGGTGCTTCCGAGCAGGATGCGAAAAGCGTCATCACGAATATCTTCAGTAAAAAAGGCGATGAGCTCCGCACAAAGATGCAGGAAATCGGATTCTCCAAAGAAGAAGCTGGACAATATGAAGAAGACCTGGATGAAGGAAAAGTACTTCTTATCATAACCAATCCTGCAAAAGCTCAGGCAATTCTCTCCTGATAAAAAAGCCCCTGACGCAAAACATGCGTCAGGGGCTTCTGTTTAATAAGTTGTAAACCATGTCCACTTCTGCAGATAATACGTAGCATAGCGGATGGACGTCAGATTGTCCTGGTAGGTTTCATAGTCGGTTGTATAATGGCCGTCTTCATTGGACCAGATCCTCGTGAAGTAATCGTTGACCTCCTGGAAGACCTCCTCCTCCCCGGGCCCGTGGATGACGACATCCGCTTCCAGGTTAAGGTTGGACAGGTTTCTTCTCGTATAGTTGGCGGAACCGGCGACGATGGCGTCATCATCCGGCCCATCTATATACAGCATTTTCGTATGATACTGCTCGACGTTCGTGTCATACCAGCGCAGCTTGATGTTCTCATTTCCGAGGTTCTTCAGCTCGGCAGCCACCGGCAAATTGGGGAGCCCCGGCTTCTCATGGCCGAACGCGGTTTTATTGGGATCCATAATGATGCGTACTTCAGCCCCGCGGTTGGCCGCTTCATCGATCCGGGCGGTCACCTTTTTATCCGCTAAATAATACATCCCGATCCATACGTCATCCCCTTTACCAGCGTCCTCCAGCTCTTCCAGCACGGCGTCATAGATCTTTCCTTCGGTCACGAACTGTGTCTGAAGCGGTCCTTCCTGCTCTTCCCATTCATAGCTGCTGTAGTCGATGAATTCCCCGCCGGAATAGCGGGCCACCGCTTCTTCTGCTTCCAAAATATCCTCTATAATCGGACCGTCCATTTTGAAAGCGACGTTCTCATGGTACCCACTGGCATCATGAGGGTTAGCCGTGGATACAACGGCTGAATCCTCAGTCACAAGCAGCTTCCGGTGGTTCGCCTTAATATTCAACAGCTTCATGTAGGATCGAAGCGTCACGTCAGGGGCCTCCTTGGCAATCGGATTGCCGATCCACCCTTCTCCTCCGTTACCCATCCAGGAAAACATCAGACGCCACGCACTCGAGTATAACGGATTGGAATCTCTCAGTTTGTCCAGATTGGTTAAGACGACGTTCACCCCGCCATCTTCCAGGCGGCGGATTGTTTCCGATTCATAGGAGCCGTAAATGGTATTGATTTGGTCTGTAATAAACACGACTTCAAGCTCAGGCACTTCTTCTTTTCTTTCTAATACAGCGTCCACGAGACGACTGCTGATTTCGGGAAATTCATTTTTCCCGTTCGTGTAGCCGTTGAAAAGAAACATATCAGCGACAATAAAATCATCCGCTTCCCCTATAGTGGCATACATCTCCTCAAAAACCTGAAGATCATGAACCGTATCCCCCTCTTGATTCTCATAGGAGAGGTCACGGAAAAACTCGATATCCTCCATCTGATGGACACCGCCCTCGTAGGAAACGCCTTCCGGGAGCGCTTTCCATGAGGTATGATAGGCAATCATGACCGAAAGGATCAGCACGATCAAAAGCAGCAGCCAGACCCATTTCTTCTTTAATAACCCCTTTATTTTTTTCATTCTTATCCCCCCTGGTCTCTGCCTGTCTTTTCACTACCCGGGGGTGTTTCAAACATGGAAAAAAAAGCCTTCTACCGCAGGGGCAGAAGACTTTTCTCATTTAATGAAGCAGCAGCTTTGGACGCTGTATGAACAAAAGGCTGATTACGATGGCGCTTAAGATAAACGCAGGCAGCATGTATCCGCCATTATAAACGAGGGAGTACAGCCAGACCGGCTGTCCTTCCGGCGCAAACTCACCGTAAAAGATGATCCCTGCTGCGAAGTGACCGAAGAAGCGGAGTACACTGCCGATAAAGCACCCCGCGATGATCCACCCGACGAGAGCTTTCGTTTCCTTGGAGCGGATCGCATTCCAAAGCGGTTTCGCCACGATTCCTGCCGCACCGATCACCGCAAACGCCACAATGTAGTCCAACAGCGTCTGCAAAGGGGTGATGATATAGGCACCGGTCAAAATCTGATAGATGCCGAGCAGCAGTCCAGTCGCCGCGCCTCCCTTCACGCCCCAGCGGAAGGCCATAATGAAGACCGGCACCATTGCAAACGAAACGGAACCGCCCTGGGCCCATAATTTAAATGATAAAAACGGAAGGATATCCAGTAGTAGTGCTAATGCGGAAAAGATCGCAATTTCTACTAAAAATAGGACTCTGCGGTTTCTCATTCCAGCATTCCTCCTTTAAAAAAAGACACAAAAAAAGCAATGCAGACAGGGACGCTTCCTGATGGAGGGATCCCGAATGCATTGCACCATCAAAAAAGCCGCCATCCCTGCGCCAGTACTAACTGACAGGTTCGAAGGGTCTGAACGAGGTTCACTCTCAGCCGCTAGGCTCCCCTTGTAGGCTTTGTACCGATTACTCTTCTTGCTATATTTCTATTATATCAAACTTCTCTCCGATGACAAAACTTATTTCCCGGGCAATGGAGTCTATTTTGTATTCGTATACATCTGGAAGAATTCCAGACTGCGCTCAACAATCAAATCCTGGTCATGATCCAGTGTTGCGACATGGTAGCTGTTTTCCAAATGGACAAGCTCCTTGTGCTCCGAAAAGACCGAATCAAAGATCACTTCTGAATTATTGGGCGGCACGACGTGATCCTCATCCGAGACGAAAACCAGAATCGGGCAGTGAATCGTATCAAGCCGCTTTTTCACCTGATCCATTAAGACCGTGATTTCGGTAATGGATTTGACCGGTGTTTTGTCGTAGGCCAGTTCATCCTGGCCGGGGTCTTTAATATCGGAGCCGATGGCATCAAGAAAACGTTCGTCTGTCGCCGCACTCTCCTCCATCACCGGGATGTCGATTGCTGCATTGATCGGAATAACCCCCTGGATGTCCTTATGCTCACCGGCCATATAAAGGGCAAGCGTTCCTCCCATGGATAAACCGACGACGAATATAGAACTGCACCGTTCATTCAGCCATTGATAGGCGCTCTCCACTGATTCGATCCAGTCCTTATAGGACGTCGTCTCCATATCCTCCGGTGCTGTGCCGTGTCCTTTCAACCGTGGACAGTAAACGGTATAGCCTTCGCGTGCGTATGCTTCTGCGAGCGGACGCATGCTCTGGGTCGTCCCTGTGAACCCGTGGGAGACGAGTATCCCCACCTCATTGCCCTCGTATTTGATTTCCTCTGCCCCATCAAGAATGCTGTACTCGGCCATCTGGTTTTCCTCCTTTTGTTTTGGTGGAACCTAATATCCGTTTCAATACCGCCTTTTCGAGCCATGCCCATGGAAGAAGCCTTTTCAAAAGCACGTTGGTCCGGACGCCCGCTCCGACTGGATAACGCAGTTTTTTCAGCTTGTCTTTTTGGATCAGTCCTGTCATGAGGTCGGCGACGGAAGCCGGCTGGGCCCGTGACTCTTCGTTCAAAGCGCTCCACAGTCCTTTTATGTAGGAAGCATAAGGCGACGAAGGATTGTGTACTTCCTCTGGAAGCTTCATACCGGACGACCAGATATTCGTCTGAAAAGAGCCTGGTTCAATCAACGCGACATCAATGCCGAATGGCTGCAGTTCAAAGCGCAGGCTTTCAGAAAGTCCTTCCAGCGCATGCTTGGACGATACATACGCCGATAGCCCCGGAAAACCGATCAATCCACTGACACTGCTGACATTTAGTATTTTTCCGGACCCTTGGCGCCTCATGACGGGCAGAACAGCCTTCGTGACGGCTATAACACCAAAGACGTTCGTATCGAACTGCCGGCGGTATTCCTCAAGTGGGACCTGTTCCAGGAACCCTCCTACCGCATAGCCCGCGTTGTTCACGAGCACATCCACCCGCTCCAGTTGTTCTGCTTTTTCCTTAAAACGTTCAATCGAGGTATCATCCGTGACATCCAGCTGCCACACTTCAATCTTCTGCTTCACGTCTTCCGTCAGGTCTGCGTTTTGGAAAACCGACGCTTTTTCCATATTCCGCATTGTTGCAATGACACGGAAGCCTTTCTCTGCACATTTCACAGCGGTCTGCTGTCCGAATCCGCTGGAGGATCCGGTAATCATAACGGTTGGCTGCATCGATGGTGTCCTCCTTTATCTATTCGTCTACCCTTTTCCTTTCGTTGTCACACGGGGAAACTCCTTTTTCGATATGCAGACGTTTCCTGCTTCTTTTTCACGTTCGTCAAGAAGGAATGGTATAGTTCGAGCTTGAATAATGTTAGAATAGGAAAGGTTAAGACCGAATCAATTAAATAGAAAGGAAGTTTCATATTTTATGAGTACCAACATGAAGCTTCAGAAGCTTACACCTGAGTTTGACCCGTGGGAAGCCTACATGGACGTAAAGGAACACGGGCATATGACGTTATCCAATATTGAATTTACGACGACGACGCTGTGCAATATGCGCTGCGAGCACTGTGCGGTCGGATATACCCTGCAGCAGAGGGACCCCGAAGCGCTGCCGATGGATTTGATCCGGAAGCGACTGGACGAGATTCCTCATCTGAGGACTTTGAGCATTACCGGCGGGGAGCCGATGATGTCGAAAAAATCCGTAGAAAACTATGTGCTGCCCCTGTTGAAATACGCTCATGAACGCGGCGTACGCACACAGATCAATTCCAACTTGACGCTTCCTTATGAGCGCTATATCCCGATCATCCCCTATCTTGATGTTTTACATATTTCGCATAACTGGGGAACGCTTGAAGAATTCATCCACACCGGATTCGCCCGCATGGAGCGCAAGCCTTCCGAGGAAAACCGGAAGAAATTCTTCGACCGGATGGTGGAGAACTCCCAGCGTCTCGCGGATGAAGGCGTGATGGTATCCGCGGAAACGATGCTGAACCGACGCACCTTCCCTTACCTGGAAGCGATCCACGATCATGTGAAGGAAATGAAGTGTGCAAGGCATGAAATCCATCCGATGTACCCGGTGGACTTCGCCAGTGCTCTTGAAACGCTGAGCCTTGAGGATATGCGTACAGGAATCAACCGTCTGCTTGATCACCGCGATGAAGATACGTGGATGCTGTTCGGCACCCTGCCTTATTATCCATGCAGCACCAATGATGAGGATCTGGACATGCTGAAGCGCCTGTACAGCGCGAAAAATGTGACGGTAAGGAACGACCCGGATGGGCGCTCCCGCTTGAATGTCAACATATTCAGCGGCGACATTATCGTCACCGACTTCGGGGACGAGCCTGGTCTTGGCAACATTCAGGACACTTCCCTGGAAGACGCATACCAACAGTGGATGCAGACCGACACGGCGAAAAGCCTCAACTGTCACTGCCCGGCGGTGGAATGCCTCGGTCCAAACGTTCTTGTGAAGAACTCGTATTACCAGGACGTCGATTTTCAGAAGCGGGAAGCGAAAATCACCCTGTAATCTCCAAGCAGTGCTCCTCTATTCAGGGGCACTGTTTTTTTACAACATCACCGACATGTAAAGGAGGTCTTGATATGCCGCTCCTACAGCATAATCAGACAACGATCCAATATACCGTCCATAAACAGCCGCAGCTGCAGTTCACGAAAATTTACCTGGATGATCTGAACGGGGTCCAGGTGACGGCGCCTGAGGAGAAATCGGATGAGAAAGTCCATGCGTTTGTAGAAAAGAAAGCCGACTGGATCATCAATCATTGGCAGAAAACGCACGAAGACCTCTACCTTGGACCTTTCTTATTGGAAGAAGGACAGAAAATCACCTATCTCGGCCGCTCCTATAAGCTGTTATTTGAGCAGACAGACTCAGAAAAGACGACCCTTTCATTCCAGCAGGGAAAGTTTAAATTCTGCACCTCCCCCGCTTCTAAAGATGAGCAGACTGCTCAATTGAATGAGCACATGACCGCCTGGCTCAAGGATAAAGCCGCTGAAAAATTCAAGGCACTGAGCACGCACCCGGTTGAAATCGAGGATGACCTCACCCGCCTTGGAAGCAGGCAGGAGGAATCCATCACCATCAACTGGCGGCTGATCCAGCGGAAAAAAGCGGCCATCCAAAGCGTCATCGAAGATCTTTATACAGGAAAGACGTATTAAAAAATCCCCCGGACGCCATCAGGCAGCCGGGGGATTTTTATTAAATAAGCTCTGTTAAAGTCTGTTGTTGATATTTCATACGCTTACTAAATCGTTTCCGTCTGGAATCAGGGGTCCGGTCTGCTATTTATTCAGAGCAAGGGATGGCACGGAAAGGGAGTCATTCCCAAGGCCGCCTCCTACAAATCCCATGACAGAAAGGCATTAAATAAACAACAGCAGGCTCAGGGCCATGACTGCCATTCCGGCGACAACGCCGTAAATAGATAAGTGCGGCTCCCCGTACCTTCTTGAGGCCGGAAGCAGTTCATCAAGGGATATAAATACCATAATGCCGGCAACTCCGGCGAAGAGGATTCCGAAAACCATATCATTCAAAAACGGCATAAGCACAAGATAGGCAAGAATGGCCCCGATCGGCTCGGATAACCCGCTTAAAAAGGACAGGTTGAACGCCTTTTTCTTATCCCCTGTGGCGAAATAAATCGGTACAGAGACCGCAATTCCCTCCGGGATGTTATGGATCGCAATAGCGGTGGCAATGGCAATGCCAAGTGCCGGGTCATTCAATGCCGCTGTGAAGGTGGCAATCCCTTCCGGAAAGTTGTGGATCGCAATGGCGAGGGCTGTGAACGTTCCCATCTTCAAAAGATCGCGGTCCTTCTGCTTGTCCTGTGTCATATCCTCGACCTTTTTCACTTCGTGAGGGTTGCCTGCTTTCGGGATCACTTTATCGATGAGAGCAATAAGCAGCATGCCTCCGAAAAAGGACACCACTGTAATCCACTGGCCCATTTCATTTCCGAGCGCACTTATGAGGGAGTCCTGGGCCTTGAAGAAAATTTCGATCATGGATACGTAAATCATCACTCCGGCCGAAAAACCGAGTGACAAAGATAAAAATCGTGTGTTTGTTGTTGATGTGAAAAATGCGAGTATGCTCCCTACTCCGGTAGCAAGCCCTGCAAACAGGGTGAGACCGAAAGCGAGCAGTAAGTTTTCCATGTGACCTCTCCTTACCTGCGAACATCTGTTACTGCCCATTGTAATGGATGTTTTTCCTCGGCACAACATTTTAAACCAAGACCTTTTTCTCCATATAAAAAAACACAGTCAAAGTCCCTGTGTTTTAAGGATAAAATGGAAACCAGACATCCACCCGGGCTGTAATCTCCATCATCCCCGGCTCGATCGGTACAGCACTCTCACTGAGCGCCTGTGTTTTGGCATAAGGCTGAAGAGGAGAAACGTCCGGACTTTTTTCCTCGACAATACGGACCGGCTGCTGGTCAAGCCTCACATTCATCGTATTCGCGATCGTCTGTGCTGTGGCAAGAGCCTGCCCGAGGGCGATTTGAAGGGCTTTTTGATAATAGTAATAAGACTGACTCACCGTAAACTCGATGTTCGTCACCCGGTTGGCACCACTTTGGACGGCAGCATCAATGACTGCGCCTGTCTGTTCAATATCATCTACGGTCACGGTCAACATATGGGAAACCTGATACCCTCGGAACTCCTGTTTCCCATCCACATAATCGTACTGCGGAAACACGGAATAATCGGATGTTTGAATATTCGTCTCGTCCACACCTGCAGCCATCAGCTGATTTTTCACCATGCTGGTGACCGCTGCATTTTCATTCTGAACCGAGGTGAGATCGGTCCCTTCCGTCACAACACCGAGCTGAACAACGGCTGTATCCGGCTTCACTTTAACACTTCCTGATCCCTGGACTCGGATCTGCCTGTCAGATCCGTCCTGTCGGAATAATTGATACATCGGCCATTCCCCCCTTTACTAATTCATGTGCGGCTCACTATGAATATGCACGTTGGAAATTACATCCATAGAACCGTACTGTTCATTAAATGGACTGAATAACCATAAAAGGGGGTGTTTTCCATGACGAATTATCAATCGGAGAACTTTACATATCCAGATGATTTTCTCCGTATCATCCATAAAGGTCTTTCGCCGTCTGCTCAAAAGAAGCGGGTGATCATTATCGGTGCCGGCATGGCCGGACTGTCGGCAGCTGGTTTATTAAAGGATGCCGGTCATAAGGTGACCATCCTTGAAGCTGACAGCCGTCTGGGTGGAAGAGTCTATACGGTCCGTGCCCCGTTCACGAATGGCAATTACCTCGATGTCGGAGCGATGCGGATACCGACCAATCATAAGCTTGTATATGCGTATGTCGACAAATTCGGACTGGAAACCAATCCTTTTCAAAACACGCGGAAAAATGACCTCTTGTTGATTAATGGAAAAAAAGTGTATCACCGCATTTATGAACAAAACCCTGCCATTCTTGATTTTCCTGTAGATTCGGAGGAGCAGGGCAAAACGGCCAAAGAACTGTTTCTGTCAGCCGTCCAGCCGTTTCTTGATGTTTATAACCACAGCAGTGATGCTGAAAAAGAACACCTCAGAGACCGCTATTCGGACCTTTCCATGAGTGAATATTTAAGGAACAACCCCTACGGCCCCTCCATGTCTTTAAATGCTGTGAGGAAAATCAAGGTCCTGCTTGGAATTGAAGGTTTCCCGGAATTCGCATTTCTGAACATCCTCACTGACATTACGTTTCCAATCTTCCAAGGGGATACGAAATTCAGGGAAATCAAAGGCGGGAATGACCGGCTGCCATGGGCCTTTTACCCGGAGCTCTCCTCCGCCATCTACTTCTGCGAACGGGCCGTTGCAATCAATCATTACAAAGATGGCGTACAGGTCGTGTCAAAGAATGAAAAAACCGGAGGCTATTCCACCTGGACCGGAGATTATGTCCTGACGACCATTCCTTTTACGACTTTCCAATGGATCGACGTCCGTCCGTATGACACGATTTCCATAAAAAAATGGGCGGCGATCCACGAAATCATCAATGTTCCAGCTGTAAAAATAGGCATAGAATTTTCATATAAATTCTGGGAGCAGTATCCGGTCGGGAACATCATCACCGATTATCCCTCCCGCTTCATTTACCAGCCCAGCCATGACGGTGGAAAACCTGGGCCGGGAATTCTGCTTGCCAGCTACACGTGGGGACAGAATGCGCTGTTATTCAACAGCCTCAGTAAAAAGCAGGCCGTAGAGGAAGTGATGAGCGACCTTGCCAAGGTATACGGACGGGTCGTCTATGATACGTATATGACCAGCATCGTCTACAACTGGAGCCGAAACCCATACTCTGCGGGCTGTTTCACCCTTTTCACTCCGGGTCAGAGCAGGGATTTGGAGGACATCATCCCTCTGCCGGAAGGCCGCATCCATTTCGCCGGCGAACACACCTCCTCCTACCACGGATGGATTGAAGGGGCTATTGAATCAGGCATCCGGGGCGCTGTAGAAATCCATAACCGATAAAAAAACCACCGCTCTTATCATGAGCGGTGGTTTCGTCATTCTTCTTCTTTGGATTCGTTACTGATTTCCTCGCCGGATCCCTGCATGATCTTCACCGACTGGTTTTCCTTCTGAATCGGATACACCACTTTATATTTCTTAACCTTGACTTCTCCATCCACGGTTTCTTCAGCAGTGATGAAGGCGGTCACGACAACCTGATCGTCCTTCGGATCAGCGACAAGGTTATCGACGGATACACTCAGCGTATTGTAATAGCCTGAACGGAACTCTTCAAACGACGTCTTCTCCTGCCAGCTTGAACTGATCAGGGAATAGGCCGTCACAAAGTCGCCTTGGTTGATGCTGTCATAAAAATACTGCACCATGTACGTCGCCTGTTCTGCATCTGTACCGGTAACCGGAGACTGCACCTGTTCATTCAGCTCAGGGAATTCAGGCAGCGATTCCATCGGCGTTTCGCTCCAGCGCTCCATCATCGGCAGCACATCCGCAATCGGGATACTGAAACCGATCGTTTCCTCATCCAGCTTGGCTGAATTGATTCCGACTACTTCGCCCGTGTTCCGGTCAAGCAGCGGACCACCGCTGTTCCCCGGGGAAATCGGCGCAGAAATCTGATACATGTTTTCGTAATGGAACGGCTCGATATCCAGCGTCCGGTCCACGCCGCTGATTTCACCGCGTGTCACCGTATTCTGCAGACCAAGTGGACTTCCAAGCGCCAGCACTTCGTCCAGCAGCTCGGCATAGCCCTCTGTCCGGATCGGGAGCGGATCGCGCCCCTCAAGGCCGGGTACACGGACAACCGCAACATCTGTATCGCGGCTCACCCCGATAACATCCCCCGGCATCTTTTTACTGTCCGTCGTAATAACAGAGACTTCTTCGGCGTTGGCCACGACGTGGGCATTCGTAATCACATCACCCTTGTCATTGTATAAAAACCCGGAGCCGATCGTGCCGTCCGGAAGTTCAATCTGGACGACAAGCTTTTGAGATTCATAGATAATGTCCTGTGTTTCTTTTGGCACTTCTGCGTTTTTCTCATCTTCTTCAGGAGGCTGATTGAGTACAGCCGACACCGCCAATTGTTCCGGCACCGTGTCCAGAATATAGAAAACGCCCGCCGTACCGCCTCCGACGATAAGTAAAGAGACGATCAGGCTGATCATCCAGGAGCGTTTCATTGCCGCATCCTCCTATTCTACTAACCATTCCAGCTCTGTCATTTCCACCATGTATTCCCCTTCTTCCAGGTTGTAGTACATTTTCTCAAACTTGCCTGTACTGCCTGGATTTAAGTAGTTGGGGTACACCTTGGCGGATTCTGACCGGACGACTTCTCCGTCCTGTGTTTTGATGTCATATTTCACACTGATTGTGCTGATCACCTGGGTGGCCAGACTTTTCAATTCGCCACTGATTTTATAATCACCGAATTCATCTTTTTCCATTTGGATATCCACTACTTCCAAGGCTTCGGTTTCATTACGAAGCTCATCCTTGGCGGCCTGCTGCATCGCACTTTCCAAACGTTCCTGAGCGGCCTGTTCAAACGCCTGCTTCTCCTGCTGCACCCGTTCTTTCAGCTGGATCAGCTTTTCATCGTTCGAGACGTACTGAAGACCTTCATCAATCAGAGCGATGGCTTCAGTGTATCGTTTGTTCTCAGCCGCTGCCTCTGCCGTTTTCGTGGAACGGTTGACGATTTTTTCATAAATCTTTTCCCGGACCTTGGCTGCTTCTTCCAAATTCAAATCCGAAAGGGTATTCAGTTTGGCAGCCAGCTCATCCACATCTGTAATTTTGGAAAGTTCCTCGTTCACTTCCTGTAGAGTGAATCTGGAATCCATCTCATTCACTGTTGGTACAAGTGTCTGATAGATCCGCCCGTTTTCCTGTCTTAAGGCTGTTTGGACTTCAGACAGCTGGTCATCCGCTTTTGAAAGGCTGCCTTCTTCGAGCAGCTTGGACACTTCTTCCAGTTCCTTTTCCATACGGAGCACACTTTGTACGTGGGTCAACTCCTCCTGCAGCGCCTCTGCATCCGGACGTTCCTGGATGGCACGCGTAAGCAGCTTCTCTGCTTCCCGGTAATCTCCGGCAAGGGCTGCTTCCTCTGCTTCCGTCTTCCACGAGGCTGCATCTTCATTTATCCCTGTTTCCTGGTCATAGACAAAATAAAGGGCCGCCCCCACCACAACAAGGACTATCGCAGGTGTAAGAATGGGCAGCCACGATCGTTTCTTCTCAGCATCAGCCGGGGATTCTTCTGATAAGGATGCTCCACACTGGGAACAGTAACGCGATCCCTCGGCGTTTTCATGGTTACATTGAGGACATGTGATCATGGTCTGGTCCTCCTTTTTTCACAGCTTTCTTGTGATCCAGAATCGTACATAATCCTCAACTATTATAGCATGACCATTGATAGATTCGTAAACGTCTATCGTCCCTTTTTTCGTTTTTTTCACGAATGCTCCCTGCGTCCCGGTCCCGTCTTCCAAAAGAAAACCCGCGTCCGTCGAATGTCATGGAACTGTAATCAATCTGTAGGTATTTTGTATTTGTTTATCTACAGACACACCTGTTATACTGCTCTCAGATCTAATGCGAAAGAGGTGGATGACATGATGAAATTTTTCCTATCCTTTGCTGTCATGCTTACCCTGTTTTCCGGAATCGACCATATTTCAAGTGCTGAGGAAACCGATAAGACGGCCCAGCCTGTTGATAAAAAAGCAACCATCCTCGATGAAAAAGAAGACCAGCACAACCGCTTTGAAGATAAAGAAGAAAAAGAAGCCTCCTTTGCTTCGCAAAACAAAAAGGATGATGTGAAACGGACGGTAGCCGTTGAAGCGACAGCCTATACCGCTTTCTGTGAAGGCTGCAGTGGAACGACCTACACCGGCATCGATCTTCGCGCCAATCCTGACAAGAAAGTCATTGCTGTCGATCCTTCCGTCATCCCGCTCGGCTCGACCGTCCGGGTTCCCGGCTACGGAACAGCCACAGCCGGAGACATCGGGGGAGATATCGAAGGTCACCGGATCGACTTATTTATGGCAGAGGAAAGAGATGCCTTTGATTACGGCCGACGTCAGATCGAAGTGGAAATTCTGGAATAATCCTTTTAAATAGACACCGATTGTGAGAAACTCCCTTTTAGATAACGAAGGGAGTTTTTTTATGCCTGTACTCATTCAACAGGAACAGCCGTCTGACGTAACGTCCGTCGGAAAACTTATTCAACGTGCATTTGCGCTGGAAGAGCACAGCGATCATACCGAGCACCTGCTGGTCGAAAGACTGCGCACCTCTGAAGCTTTTATTCCTGAACTGGCCTTAACAGCCGTTGATGACGGTGAAATCATCGGTTATCTCCTGCTCACCAAAATCACGATTGGAGATAACGTATCCCTCGCCCTTGCACCGGCAGCCGTCGACCCGGAGAGGCAGCGCGAGGGAATCGGTTCATCGCTCATTCAACACGGCCTGGAAAAAGCCGGAGCGCTCGGCTTTTCTTCCGTCATCGTCCTCGGCCACCCGGATTACTATCCGAAGTTCGGTTTCCACCCCGCCTCCCACTGGGGTATTGAAGCGCCATTTGAAGTACCGGGAGAGTCGTTCATGGCTCTTGAACTGCAGCCCGGCGTCCTGAAAGACATCAACGGCACTGTCCATTATTCCCAGCCTTTTCTGTAAACATGAAAAAGACCGGATGAACATCATCCGGTCTTTTTATCATACTTCTCAATCGTTCCCCATAATTTAGAAAGGTGGGCGTCAATCTCTGCTGAAACGTGTGCGTCGGGCACAGCGGTCAAGATAGAAGCTTTCCACTCCGCTTGTGTGAAGCGCTACGCCATCCTCAAGGAACCACCATGTGCCACGGTCCAGCTGTTTGACAATAAATTCGGAGGTTTCTTTTTCGTCCATTTCCTCACTCAATTCAAGATCGTGGGTGACGACCCTCTTGCTGTCCAACAGGAAAATTACGTGCCATTCCTTCTTCTTCGGCATTGCATTCATTCCTTCCTATGTAGGCTTATTAATGTACCCATACCCGGCTTTTTTGTCTGCTAATCGTAGAATTCCCTTTCCTGCATGAAAATTATGCAGATCAAGCAAAAAAAGCCACGCGTAACGCGCCGCTTTTCATTATATTTTATGTAGGGGGAGGTGCGCCTGATGTACGCCAAGAAGTTCTTCGGTTTGAGTTGATACAAACAAAGAAAAACCAGCGAGTGACATATGAGCGAACGACAGGTATAAGACATCCCTCCAATAATTGTATTCAACCTTCCTGTCCACACTTTGAGTGTACCACTTGTATCTGCCATATAGTGTTAAATCTCCGTAAAGAATGATCTGTGTTCTCTTTGTACAACCATTGTATGCAAACTGGTTTACAAATAGAAGACTGGTCGGTTAGAATGTTTAAAGCTCATTAAACAAATCGGAATTAGGAGGAATAGCACATGCAGCAACAAGCAGTTCATCAGACGGCGTCCAGCCGGTCTACGATTCCTGCCCAGCTTGATCCGGTCCAAAAGCCGTTCATGTGGGCTGGCATCATCGCTTCCCTGCTTTTATTCATAACAATTATCAGCATGACCAATGTTACGCAGGGGGTTCTGTTTATCATCGGACTCGCCTTCGGTCTCGTGCTGCTTCACGCACGATTCGGCTTTACATCAGCCTTCCGGCGGCTGCTTTCTGTCGGTAACGTCCAGGGACTGCAGTCACACATGCTGATGCTCGCTGTCGCAACGACAGGCTTTGCCATCATTTTAGGTACAGGCTTCAGCTTTACCGGAACCACTCCGCAAGGGTACGTTTTCCCTGTCGGCGTGAGTGTTGTATTCGGTTCCTTCATCTTCGGTATCGGGATGCAGCTGGGTTCCGGCTGTGCATCTGGTACTCTTTACACGGTCGGTGGCGGAAAGTCTTCCATGGTTCTGACTCTGCTCGGCTTTATCGCAGGGTCTGTCCTCGGTGCCTATCACATCGGATTCTGGCGGGAAACTCCGGCCCTTCCTGCGATTTCTCTTGCTGAATCCACAGGACTCGGCTACTTCGGAGGGTGGATTCTCCAGCTTCTCATCTTCCTCGGCATTTACGGTGTGACGGTGAAGTTCGCCAGGAAAAAGAACCCGCCGCGGATGGAACCATTGAAAACGACCACCGGGCTTAAACGTCTATGGCGTGGCGCGTGGCCGCTTCTCGCCGCCGCTGTCGCCCTCGGTGTATTGAACGCCATCACCCTTGCTGTCCGCGGAAACCCGTGGGGCATTACATCTGCGTTTGCGCTTTGGGGATCCCAGTTCATCCAGATGTTCGGTGTCGATGTGGCGAGCTGGCAGTACTGGTCTGAGAACCCAGCGCCCCTTAATCAGACGGTGCTTGCAGACTCTACAAGTGTCATGAACTTCGGCATCATCCTTGGTGCCTTTATCGCTGCCAGTGCGCAGGGGAACTTCAAGCCGGGTAAAATCAAACCGGGGATCGGTTTCGCTTCCATCATCGGTGGAATCCTCATGGGATACGGCGCCCGCCTGGCCTTCGGCTGTAACATCGGCGCGTATTTCGGCGGTATTGCCTCCTTCAGCCTGCACGGCTGGGTATGGATGATTATGGCGCTGATCGGAACGTATCTCGCCCTCTTCCTGCGGCCATTGTTCGGATTGAAAAACCCGAACCCGAAAGATTCGATCTGCTGATCGATTATCCAGCATGCCTTTGTTCAGGCGTGCTGGATATTTTTATATGGCTGCGTCAGAGGTGAAATCGATATATCCGCGGTTTGACTGATATGCTGCGGGTTTGACCGATATATCCACAAAAAGACCGATATCAGCGCCGTTTCGGCTGATATAACCGAAAAAAGACCGATATCCCGCAGACTGGCAAAGGACAGGAACGCTCGTTCAGGTTTCTTTTTCCGGAAAATGTGGTATGATAAAAGCAGATAAAGGATACACATAAGAAAAGGGACCACAGCTGGCACTGTGATCCCCTCTACGGATAGCTGGTCTGCCAAAGGGCGCAGCCTACATGAAAAATAGACTCACCCGCATTCACGTCAGAATAGGGAGTCTATTTTTTTATGCGTAAAATCGCTACAATCAAACCAAGCAAAGACACGATCAGGGAACTGAACGCGATCATCACCATCAGCGATTCATACATACTCAGAGGCATCACCCCCTCCATCTTTGAGACATGGGGATCAGCCGACACCCTATTCAACTGGCAGGAACCACTATCCTTTCTAAATTATAGCATGGCCTGCTGGCCGAATGTGACAGGCTTTTCTACCTAAAAAAAGAGCAGGCGCAGTGCCTGCTCTTTCACTTATAACACTTTAGCTACGAATTTACGGCTGCGCGGGCCGTCAAACTCGCAGAAATACAGCCCCTGCCACGTGCCGAGTACAAGGTGGCCGTCTTCTACAATCAACGTCTGTGCATGACCGACGGTGCTCGTTTTCATATGCGCAGCTGTGTTGCCTTCTGCATGTTTATCTTCGGCCTGATCCCACGGGTACACTTCGCGGAAACGGCGGAGCATATCGGTTTTCACATCAGGATCGGCATTTTCATTTACCGTGAGCCCGGCGGTGGTATGCATGGAAGAGACGATGACGACGCCGTCCTTCACACCTTCTTCACGGATCCAGTCCTGCACCTGGCTGGTCACATCAATCATTTGGTCATGATGGTCTGTGCGTACATGAAACGTCTTCAACATCGGTTACCCTCCAATTTCGGAAGCAGCATAAGCTTCCAGTTTTTCATACGTTTCGTTTTCCTTATCAAAAAACGTTTGTCCTGTTACCCCGAAGCGGCTGTTTTCAAGATCAACATCAGCCACAGCTTCGTATACATTTGTTCCATTCCCGCGCAGCTGGATAGAGAAACGTCCGTCGTTCTTTTCAACAACACAGTTGACGAGACCACCTTTATTAATGACGACAATCGGTGTATCAAGATCGTTCGGACCCAGGATGGTGGATACGAGCGACGAGGCGGACATGGCTGTACCGCAGGCATTCGTCAGTCCTACGCCTCGTTCATACGTGCGGACGAAGATTTTATTTTTCTCCAGCACCTGGACAAAGCTGACGTTCACCCCTTTCGGAAAAACCTCAGGCAGTTCGTTGGCGCGGCGGCCGATTCGTTCAAGCTCAACCTGATCCACGTTATCCATCAGGCTGACGATATGGGGATTCGGCACACTGAGGGCAGTGAATGTCCGCTTATCAGAAAGTTCAGGGATAGCACTGTCCACCGCCTGCTCTCCATCATGAATCATAGGAAGGGAAGCAGGGGCAAACGATACCGGCTCGATCTGAACCGAAAACGTATCGATATCCGGGAAAATTTCAGCGACCTGGCTTACAGGCAGGACCGCTTCCTGCGTTTCGATCGCAATCGATGTATGTCCGAGCTTTTCGATCATATGGCGGGCTACACAACGGAGACCGTTGCCGCACATTTCCGCTTCCGATCCGTCGGAGTTGAACATCCGCATCCGGCCTTCCGCTTTCTCACTCGGCATGACAAATAAAATGCCATCGGAGCCGATGCCATTCGTTCGATCACATAACAAAAGCGACAGCTCTCTTCTTTCTTCCTCGGTAAATGTAAAATCATGCTCAATTTCATCGATGAGGATGAAATCGTTCCCTGACCCGTGGCATTTGATGTATGGCAGCTTCATAAACCTCTCCCTTTCACGTTCTTTTTTCTCCCTATCTTAGCATATTTCATTCGGAAATGAAGCGTGAGCGTTTGAATTTTGTAAAAAGTCCGAGGTGAACGTAACAAAGAAGACAGGGGCGCTGATCCCCTGTCTTCCTGCTGTTCAACCACCCATCCTTCACGATTGATTGAAGGCATGATACCCTCATGCAGACCTTCTTTTCATCAACCAAAGGAAGTATGGGGCCCCGATGATGGCCACCAGGATTCCTGATGGAATTTCGTTAGGTGCCAAAAGCGTCCGGCTGAATAAGTCCGCCGTCACCAGGAGCACGCCGCCAATCAGCATGGTGACCGGCAGGAGCTTCTGATTGGCACTACCCACGAGCAGCCGGGCCAGGTGCGGGGCAATCAATCCTACGAAACCTATGGAACCAACAGCCGCCACACTGGAAGCTGCGAGAAGCGTAGCCATCAGTGCCATTTGGAACCTCACATTCACTACGCGCAGCCCCAGCCCTTTGGCTGTATCATCCCCAAGACCTAAAACATCAAGCGTTTTAATGGAAAAGGCAAGAACAGGGACTAGGAGCAGCATCGGCCAGATCAAATACTGGATAAGCTCGTCCCACCCTTTTGCATAGGTTGTCCCGGACAGCCACGTAAGCGCAGAGGCCACACCAAGATCAGCCTGCACGACCATGATCTGGATAAGCGCAGACCCGAAAGCAGAAATACCGATGCCGAGCAGGGCGAGCACCGTCGGTTGGAACTCAGCTTTGGCGCCGAGAACCATCACGATGATGAAAAAGACCACCGCTCCGGCCATAGCTCCGACAGGGATCCAGATGGCAGATACACTGAACCAATACATCGTCATAAGCGCCCCTACTCCGGCACCAGAGGTTATACCGATGACGGACGGGTCGGCGAGTGGATTTCTCAGCACCCCTTGAAAAATGAGTCCGCTCAATGCAAGGACCGCTCCACTGAACAAGGCCACGAGGGCCCTCGGCAGCCTCAAGTTCACGATCATGTCCTGCATAAACGTGCTGCCTTCCCCGAAGAAAGCCTGAAAACCGACGAGCGGCTCAAATCCGTAGTTCCCTGATACGAGACTGACACCAACAGTCACCAGGATAATGGCTGCCAGAACAGGAAGCACTTTTCCAAGAGGCATGCTGATGGAGTTCCGGCCGGCCATCACCGCTCCGCTGTCCTGAGAATTGCTGCGCTTCATCCGCAGGACAAGCCAGATGAGCCATGGCGAACCGACAAGCGCCGTGATCGCCCCAACAGGAAGCTCAGAAAAAGAGGGATCGATGATACGGGCGAGAACATCTGCAAGCAGCAGCACATTTCCTCCCCACAAAAAGGAGCCGAGAATAAGCAGCAGATGTGACCTGTAGCCGATCAGCTTCATTAAATGGGGGGCGATCAGACCGACAAATCCAATCGGCCCGACAATGCTGACGGTCACACTCGTCAGCAGCACCGCAGCCAGGATGGTGATGAGCTTCACGTTTCTCACATTCTGCCCTAACGCCGTCGCCACGTCATCTCCGAGAGTCAGTGTGTCTAATTTCCCTGAAAAAGCGAGAACAATCAGCACACACACGGCTATAAGCGGAAGCGAAAAGACCACTCCGCCCCAGTCGTTCTGAACGAGAGTCCCTGATCCCCACAAGAAGAGACCACGCGTTTCATTCTCATAAAAGATTTGAAGGACCGATGTCAGGGAGGAAAACAAGAAGGTGACAATCATCCCCGCCAGTACCATACGCACCGGAGTCGCATCTCCACCTCCGGATAGAACGTAGACAAAACCGAATGTCAATATCCCGCCCAGAAAGGCCGTGAGAATGCCATTACCGACCAATGCAGCCGGCAGAAAAATCGTTGTGACGACTACAGCAAAGTACGTACCGGAGTGGATGCCGAGCGTACTTGATGAAGAAAGCGGATTTTTCGTGACCGTCTGCAGGATGACACCGGATACAGCAAGAGCTCCACCGGCAAGAATCCCCATAACGGCCCGGGGTAATCGAAGCGTCCTTACCGTATGGTGCTCCAACGTATTTTCCGGGCGGAAAAGTGCATCCATCACCGTCGCAAACAGAAGATCCACGTTTCCTTGATTGATATGTATAAAAGTTAAAAGACACAACAATGCGGCTCCACCCCCGAAGGTGGAGACCGCCATTATTGTGTTCTTCATCGTTGTGTTCATGTGCACACACTCACTTTATTCTTCTTCCAGTGCCGCATTCACGACCTGTTCAGCCAGCACTTCCGCAGACAGCGGTCCACCGAATGTCCAGGCATCCCCCGGCATTTGATAGGTGCGGTCTTCTTTTACGAAGGCCAGTTCTTCCCATACCGGGTTGCCGGCCAGCTGGTTTTCGAAGATGTTGTCTTCTTCCTGCACGATGTAGAAGAAGTTCGTGTCCTGATAGTTCTGCAGGGTTTCCACCGTTGTTTCCGTGTACCCGTACACTTCCAGTTCTTCTGATTCATGATCATTCGTCATGCCCATATTGTTCATCACTTGGGCGGCCATGGAATTGTCTGTAAACAAACGCAGTGTCGGCGTATCCTGCAGGGTGAAGGACTGGCTGAGCACGTAGTTCATGCCCTCTTTACCAGCTTCTTCTAAACGGGACTGCTGCTCGGAGAACGTATCCTCCATATTAGTGAGGACTTCTTCAGCCTTATCCTGTTTACCAACGATTTCTGCAACCGTATTGAATTCTTCCTTCATGTTGGCAAATTGATCCTGGGCCGCTTCCTCAGAATAAGGAGCGAACATGACCGTTGGAGCGATTTTCTCAAGTTCTTCTTTAATCGCTTCGTGACGGAACTGGACACCGATGATCAAATCAGGCTCCAAACGGGAAATCGCTTCCAGATTCGGCTCCTGACGTGTCCCTACATTCTCAACAGAGTCGCTGAATGGAATCCCGACGTTCACCCAGTCCCCGTAGGCGTCCAGTTCAGCAACACCAACAGGTTCCATGCCAAGCGCCTGTAGATCCTCTGCATAGGTCCACTCTAATACGACCACTTTCTCAGGAGTGCCTTCAATCGTCTTTTCTCCTGAAGCGTCCTCAATCGTTACAGAGCGGCTCTCATCAGAAGAGGATTCTTCTGTGCTTTCCTCTCCGGAGGACTCCTCTGCTGATTCTTCCTCTCCTCCGCCGCAGGCAGCCAGCAGAACGAGGCCGAGTATAAGTGCAAACAGCCAAAATTTCTTCATATGTAGCATCCTCTCTTTTATTCAATTCGGAATCCATCATCCAGTTCTCTTTATACCCTTAAATCAACTAAATGATAAAGATTCTCAATCTCATTACATTTCATATGCTACCCCACTCCCCCGCACCTGTCAATGCCGGTTGTTGGAATTTTTCAGACTCTTCGGTTCTATACCTCCTTTCCTTCGACAAAAAACTTCTCAGCTATCCACCCAGTCATATCCCACCAATCTTTTCCTTGTTTCTTTCTTCACTGCTGCATGTAGTTGTTTGACGAGTCCTCCATAAAAATAAGGGAATAATTCTTTTTTCACCCATCCATGCTTCCAGGCGAAAACCGCCTGCTTAAATGTTAATACAACTTCTGATATGTAATCCATCACCTCGACCTCCAACCGGCGGCACGCACGTTCAACCGTACGCCAGGCTTTAAGAACATCAGAGGGAGATAGAAAAGGGCGCGCGGCTTCAATAAATGGAATGGCAATGAACGATGGCAGGTGGGAATGATCGAGGGGGTCAACCTTACTAAAAGAAGCTTTTCTCAGGTTCGTCTCTGTTTCCTGAAGGGTTTTGGAGGGATGGGACCTAGAGCCGCTTGACTCAGCAGAGGGTAGAGGGGTGTCACGAAGGGGATCATCAGGGGTGTCATCGGAAGGTAAAAAAACATCCGGCTGTGGAAGAAATACGATCAAATTCACTCCCTGCCGGCCGTTCGGCTTCTTTGTTTTCACTCTCTCTATCAGGCCTTCTTTTTCGAGAGTACGGAGAGCGCGGACGACCGTGCTTTCACTACAGGAGACGGCCGAAACGATGGTCGACCGTTTCGGGAAAGCGACGCCTGGAAATTTGACAGCGTGCCGCCATACATAGCGGAGGACTTCCATCGTTCCTTCCGATAAAAAGGCTTTACGCTGGTATAAGTAACTCCGTACATGCCGGTCGAGCTCCTGCTTTGTCTGGAAACGCTGCTGTTCCTTTATGTTCATCCCAATCATTTGTTCCGCCTCCCAAAAAATCCGGTATACACGATAATCGAAACCAGGATGGGAGTTGGTGTCTATCTTTTTGAAATTTCCACAAAAAAATGGAGAAAACCTTAAGATTTCCTCCGTCCATCTTTCTGATCGAGAAGGTGCTGGATCGTAAACTGTTCCAACTCTTCCTGAAAGCGTGCTTCTGCATGACTGATCATCTGAGCAATGAAATACTCGACGCCTGTCGACGGCACGGTGTAAAACGGTGTGATCCGGGTATCTCCCAGCGCTTGATAGACTTCCTTCACTGTAATTTCACCGGGAGACTTGGCCATTTGATAACCTCCATATCTTCCACCCTGTGCTGTTACATAACCTGCATGGGACAACGCCGCCCCTGCAAGAGAAACGGATTACAGCCGCCTGCCTTATACGTATACCTGCGTCGGTCAGCTCGATCCATTCCGAAGTGAGACGATCGCCTATGTGACAAAGCTCGCCGAAGCTGGTGTAGATGTAGAATTCCACCTGTTCCCAGGAGCCTATCACGGTTTTGAAGGAGTTAACCCGGATGCAGATCTGGCCGTCCGGGCGAAAGATGAATATATCCAAGCTTTGAAAAAAGGGTTAAACACACAGACCCGAGTCCAAACGTAAAAGACCGCCCCTGTACCGGGGCGGTCTTTTTATGGTTTAAAAAATGCGAGACAGCCTCCACAGCTGACCATGGACCGTGTAGTACAAACCAGTGAACATAAACAAGTCAACGGAAATAGACAGCATAAGCCGAACTTTCTTTGACGCTGCTCCTTCTGATACGTTATACTGGAAAAACTCTTGAAGCTTCGGTACTAATCTTTAAGAGTTCAGGAGTGATACACATGATGAAAACGAAAGTCGGACAGTTGGTTAAAGATCGCTGCACAAGCTGCTTCCATCACCAGCTGAAAGTTATTAAAGTCGTACAGAAAAACTTTGACGAAAAAGTAACCTACGTCGTCTGGACACAATGTCCGGAATGCGGAAACAACGACCATTCCCTAATGCCTGCAGAAAGCTGAGGATAAGGGATAACAATAAACCGGGACTGTCCTCAGTCCCGGTTCTTTTTTATTCGACCGAACAGGTTAAAAGCTGATTCCCTTCCGGATCGTAAAAGTGACAGCCATAGATGGAACCTCCGAAGGACTCCACTTCATCGACTTTGACTCCTTTTGCTTTTAACTCCCGGTACGTCTCTTCAATATTTTCCGTTTCCAGAAAAAAAGGAGCATAAGGCAGCGGCCGTATTGCGTCTGTCTGTGCCTGGAGCAGGACAAGGCCGGTTCCTTCCAAATCAAACGTCAAGTACCCATCTCCTTCTTCCTGAATGTCAAAAGGCAGCACACGTTTATACCATTCCTTCGTCCGATCAAAATATAACAGATGAATAAAGCATGTATGGATACGATGTTTCATTGGTCTCCCCCTTTATTATTTACGGCTTACGGCGGAAGGCTTCCCATTCCGAGCGGAGCATCCCCATTTTCACTGCATCGTAATATTCTCCATCAACGAGACGGGCCTGTCTCACTCTGGCTTCCTCAATCATCCCGGTTTTCTCAGCCACCCGGATCATCCGTGTATTCCCCGACCATGTCGACATGCCGAGGCGGTGGATGGATGTATTTTCAAAGATGTATTCGATCCACTTCTCATAGGCGAAGGAACCGTACCCACCGTTCCAATACCGCGAGTCAAAGATAACGATACCTGTCTCCAGCCAGCCGGACTGGCGGTCCAGCCAGTAGGACCCCACATAGCCGATGACGTGGTCGTCCATCCTTAGAACGAGGCCGTCCGGTATTCCTGGAGCAAGCTCTTTCTGCCAGAGCACTTCATATTCATCCAGGTTCATTTTCTTCTCCTCTATATAGGGAGCATTCCATTCCTTCGCTTCCTGCCGCTCCTCAATGAATGACCAGTAGTATAAGTCAGCTATATCTTGTTTCGTTGCTTTAGCGAGATACAGGGTTTCTTCGTTTGTCTGTGTCAAAAAATTACGCTTCCTTTCCATGTCCGTACCAGTGTTTTACTTAGGATTGTCTTCTTCCTTATTATTTCAAACTAAACCGCATTGTTCAATAAAAGATCTGTCAAGTTCATGTCCTTGTCGAATTCTGGCAAATAAAATAGATACCCTTTTCTCATCTATTCCTATATAATCCTCTTAGTGTTAAGAAATGGAAGGTGAAGCCTGGAACGATGGACCTTGAGTGACTTGTACAAAAAGCACAAATAAAATGGGGCAGAGGAGAAACGAACGAATTGAAAAAAACATGGGGATTGTCAGCAGCACTATTACTTGCAGCCACACTATTCGCACCTTCCGCAGAGGCAGCGGTGGATACATCGAAAAAGGGGACGGAGGTTGAAAAACCGAACCTTAATGAAATCCGGCTTCTGGGTACAAATGATGAGGATTGGGGTTTTATCGAAGAAAAGGAACCCAATAATACCTTTACCCAGGCCAATAAGATCTCCACAGATGATCTTGTCACCGGGACATTCACAAACAAAGACAAAGACCTTTATAAGCTGACCATTGACGGCGATGAAGAAGTAAACATCGGCCTTTCTATTCATACAGAGGAAGAAACAAAGATGGACTTGAACATCACTGTTTACGATGAAAAACAAAAGAAAATGGACGCTTTCGATGAATGGACGGATGAATTCGGATACTTCGGAGATTATTACCTGCAGCCAGGCACCTATTATCTGGAGGCTTCCGACCTGAAAAATGTGAACAGCGGGGACATGTATTACCTTTACTCTTACGTGTATGAAGAAGAGCCTTACATCGAGCGCATTGCCGGAAAGGACCGATATGAAACCTCTGCGTTCATCGCAGCCCGAAGCAGCGGCGGCTACCCGGTCGAACACGTTATCCTTGCGACTGGACAGGATTTCCCGGACGCTTTGGCCGGATCGCCTCTGGCTTCTATGTATGCGGCTCCGATTCTGTTAACAAAGCAGAACAGCCTTCCTGACATTACGAAATCCACGCTCCAATTACTGAATACGAAATCTGTGACCATTCTTGGAGGAACGGGAGCGGTTTCTAAACAAGTAGAAAAATCCTTGAAGCAGCTTGGTATGGACGTCGACCGTATCGCGGGCAAAGACCGGTATGCGACAGCGGCGGCTATCGCTGATGAACTTCCTCCAACAGATGAAGTCATTGTTGCCTATGGACGCAACTTCCCGGATGCTTTAGCTATGGGGCCTGTCGCTTCCATGTACATGATGCCGATTCTATTAACGGAAAAAGACCGTCTTCCGAAGGCGACCGCTGAGGCGTTGAAGTCTTATGACACTTCTTTTGTCGTCGGTGGCACAGGTGCAGTCGGTTCAAACGTGTTCAAGCAGCTTCCTGATCCAGATCGTATATCCGGTAAAAACCGCTACGATACTTCCGTCGCCATTGCTGACTATTTTGACCTTGATCCGTTCCAAGTGACGATCGCTACAGGGGACCACTTCGCTGATGCGTTATCGGGCTCTGTCCTTTCTTATGGCACCCCTCTTCTGCTTACTCCAAAAACGAAGCTGGATCCCACCGTCAAAGCTTATGTGAAGCAGAATGATACATTGATGTTCACCATTCTCGGGGGTACAGGTGCGGTCAGTGAACATGTGGAAGACGATATTTGGGATCTGTTTGACTAAAATCTTTTCGGTGAATGCCACCGGATAACAAGGCTGCCGTGGATATTCCCGGCGGCTTTTCTGCTTTTTGTCACAGATTCTCCATGTATAAATCCTCCCCAACCGCCGTATAATAAGGGCGCAAGCCTTTTTTTGAAATAAATTCGAACATTTTGTGTCCAAAATGAGAACTTTCTGTTACAATATAAATATAAAGAAAACGTTTTCAACATCTACAGAATGAAAAGGAGATGAATATCGTGGGTGTATTAGTCATGTTCCTTCTATTGTCTACCGTTACGCCATTTTTATTCTTACAGTTGAAAAAGCCGGCTCTTGCAGTTGCCCAATCCGTCCTGCTCGTCGGGATGTGGGTGTACTACTTCCAAATCATCCTATACACGGCTCCCGCAGCCTTTTCCGTTACGTGGTCCATGTTTTACGCGGGTCTGATCGGATCACAAATCGCCTGGATCCTGTTCATCATTGCTACGGTTGAACAAAGCCCCGGATATCAGGCAAATCTCGCCAAAGAAAAAGACACGCTCCCTTCCTGATACGTCAGGAAGAGGCGTGTCTTTTTTTTAATGCCCGGGCTGGAGTTTCACAAGCTGAATCATCGCCTGTGTAAACGCCAGTCCGGTCAGAATCATAAATACATACGTGGGCTGGTAAGAGGAATACAAGACCGCTGTCAGCGAAAATGCTGTTAGTGCAATACATAGGATAAACCCAACCAGGTCCTTCCAGGGCCAATGGCTGACCCTGGCTTCTTCCTGATTGATCTCATCTCTCTTTTCCATTCCTTCTCACCCCCGTATGTGTATTTTAGTGACCGCTGTGGTCTCCTTCACTATCATCCATCTCCATGTGTTCTTCGTGCTCTCCCCCGTGATCGCCATGATCGCCGTGGTCAAACCCGAATGACATCGTAAAGAGGGAGCCGGCTACAAGGATAGCCGCAAGAGCGAATCCGTGGAACATCATGTTCCATGGAACCGCCCCACCGCCGCTTTCCTTTTCAGTCATGTGCATGAACATGAACAACTGGACGCCCGCTTGTAGTAACGCGAGAACCATGATGAACACGATCACCCAAGTGACAGGCAGGTCGGATTGAATGACCGCCCAGGCAGCAAGCAGTGTCATAATGAGGGACAATGCAAAACCGATAACGTGATTCATAGGTACTTTCTTATCTGTTTTTGCCATCTTAGATCACCATCCCTATGAGGTATACGCATGTGAAAATGAAGATCCAGATAACATCAAGGAAGTGCCAGTAAAGACTGATGATAAAGAATTTGCGGCTCGTTACATTCGTCAGACCGCGTCTTGCAATCTGTATAAGCAGCAGGATGGCCCAGCCGGTACCAAGCGTTACGTGAAGCCCGTGTGTTCCGGCAAGGACGAAGAATCCAGACCAGTAAGCACTGGACGTTAAGCTGGCTCCTTCATGCACATAGTGTACAAACTCGTATATTTCAAAGCCGAGGAATCCAAAGCCAAGTGCGAGTGTGACGATCATCCACGTCATCAGGCCTTTGACATTCCCTCTGCGCATCTGGTGAATGGCCAGACCGCAGGTAAAACTACTCGTTAGAAGCAGGAAGGTCATGACAAGGACAATGCCCGGCTCAAATAGTTCCATGGGTGTCGGCGCATCACCTGTACGGCCGAACAACACGGCATACGTCGCAAAAAGTGTCGCAAACAGGACAACTTCTGCGGCAAGGAATATCCAGAAGCCAAGAATGGTCATGCGTCCTTCCTGAGTCCGGTATTCCAATGGTCCGGTTTTCAGTTCTTCAGCAGCCATATCATAACCCCCTTGCTTTTCGCTCAATGCGTTTGATTTCTTCTACAGATACGTAATAGCCGTCATCATAGTCGAAGGAGCGGAGAATCATAACAGCGACTCCACCGATCAGACCAAAGATGGCTACTGGCATCCATTCGAATACAAGACCAAAGCTTGCAAGTCCGAGGAACGCCATCATAATGATCGGCGTTGCTTTGTAGCTCGGCATGTGAATCGGCTTCAGCTGTGATTCGTCAAATGTTGTCTTACCTTCTTCTTTCATGCGTACGTAAGGATCGATTTCATCCACGTAAGGCACGGTAGCGAAGTTGTAGAATGGTACCGGCGTCGTTGTCGCCCATTCGAGCGTACGGCCGTTCCCGTTCCAGGAATCTCCTGTTTTTTCGCGTTCCGCATGACGGAAGCTGTAGTAAACGTTGTAGACAAAGACGATGAACCCAAGTCCCATTCCGAATGCTCCGACGGTGGAAATGACGTTCAATGGCAGCCACTCGACGACGTTCGTAATGAACAGGCGGCGCGGCATTCCGTCAAGACCAAGGAAGTACTGCGGGAAGAAGCAGACGTGGAACCCGAAGAAGAAGATCCAGAATGCCCATTTTCCAAGTCGTTCGTTCATCTTGTGACCGAACATCTTCGGATACCAGAATACAAGACCCGCGAAGCAGGCAAAGACTGTACCCGCGATCAGTACATAGTGGAAGTGCGCAACAAGGAAGTACGAGTTATGGAACTGATAGTCCGCTGCGGCCATTCCGAGCATAACCCCTGTAACCCCGCCGAGAATGAAACTCGGAATAAAGGCCAGAGACCAAAGCATCGGAACCGTAAACTCGATTTTCGATTTATACAGCGTCGCAAGCCAGTTAAAGATTTTAACCCCTGTCGGCACTGCGATCAGCATCGTAGATACAGAGAATACAGAGTTAACAAAGGCTCCGGCTCCCATTGTAAAGAAGTGGTGCACCCATACAAGGAAACTTAACAGAGCAATGATGATCATCGACCAGACCATCGCGTGATAACCGAACAAACGCTTCTTCGCGAATGTGGCAATGATTTCTGAGAAGATACCGAAAGCCGGAAGGATAACGATATAAACCTCAGGGTGGCCCCACATCCAGAACAAGTTGGCCCACATCATCGGAAGTCCTTCCGCTGTCAGCGTGAAGAAGTGAGCTCCGAAGATACGATCGATCGTAAGAAGTGCAAGCGCAACGGTCAGGATCGGAAACGCAAATACGATAATGAAACATGTGACAAGAGTGGACCATGTAAAGATCGGCATATGGAACAGCTTCATTCCAGGAGCACGCATCTTAAGGATGGTTACCATCAAGTTAATTCCCGTTGCCAGTGTACCAATACCGGATAGCTGTAGTCCCATCAGGTAGAAGTTCTGACCCGGTCCCGGGCTTAATGCCGCACCGGAAAGTGGTGTGTAGCTTGTCCAACCGGCATCTGGTGATCCACCGATGACGAAGGAAATGTTAAAGAGCATCGCTCCAATGAAGAAGGACCAGAAACTCATGGCGTTCAACCAAGGAAACGCGAAGTCACGGGCTCCGATCTGCAATGGAACAACAATGTTCATCAAACCGATCAGGAACGGCATCGCCATGAAAATGATCATGACCGTTCCGTGCGTTGTGAAAATTTCGTTATAGTGCTGGGAATCGAGGAATCCCAAGTCTGGAAAAGCGAGCTGGACACGCATCATCAGGGCGTCCATACCGCCGCGGAATAACATCAGCAATGCACTGAGAATGTACATGACACCGATTTTTTTGTGGTCAACGGTCGTCAGCCATTCACGCCAGAGCCAGCCCCACTTCTTAAAGTAAGTTAATAGGACAGGAATGGCGATGGATACAAGCGCTATGGAGACCATGGCGGCATATATAATCGGCTCACCGGTGACTAATATATCTGTAATGCCCATGTTTTCACCTGCTTTCTTAACGTTCTATTGAAATTCTTCCTGTTTTTCAATTTCATCCAGGTGCAGTTTCTCTTTAAAGAGTTCTGCATAGTTTTCGGCTACAAAGCCCATTCCCTCATGAGTACCATGATCATAGTACTCCAGGTGAGTGGATGAATAAGCATCTTTTTCCGTCAAGCCCGGCTTCAGAAGCTCCTCATACTGTTCTTTGGACAGCTCAGGGGCTTCATTCTGGATGCCACTGACCCAGGTATTAAAGTCTTCTTCAGGTTCTGCGTGGACTTTGAACGTCTGAGCAGCGAACCCTTCGCCGTTGAAGTTGGAGTTACGTCCGTCATAGACGCCTTCTTCGTCAGCTTCCAGATAAAGAATGTTCATCATGCCCGCCATGTTGTATTTCTGCCCGCCTAGAGCAGGAATCCACAAGGCTGTCATGGAATCCGCGGATGTCAAATGGAATTCGATCGGACGATCCACTGGAATGTGCAGATAGTTGACTGTCTCAATGTCTTCTTCAGGGTAGCTGAAGAACCATTTCCAGTCGGCTGTGGTTGCATGAATGACAAGCGGCTCTTTAGCCTCTTCCCCTTCTGCAGGCTCTGCAGGTTTCTCCAGGTCAAACAATGTTGTCACTGTCGGAATCGACAGTAGAATAACGATGATTAACGGAATGACAGTCCAGATAATCTCAATCGTGGTATTGCCGTGCAGATTCGGAGCATAATCGCTTTCTTTACGTCCGGGACGATTCTCACGATATTTAATGACCATGAACGCAAAAAGAGCGAATACGACAACGATGATGCCTAACATAAACCAAAGAGAATATTTAATCAGTTCATATTGACTTTCTGCTGCAGGCCCCTTGGGATCGAGCACTGTCATCTCAAGCTGCCCACACCCACTAAGGAACAAAATCAATCCAAGTGGAAGCAGCCCAAACCATCTTTTACGAAGATGCTTAGCTTTCATTAGTTTTCACCCTCCTATCAACCAACCTATATAAGTATGAAACTAAGAATCTATATTGTTCTTATAGATCATAACGCTTGATAAATTATATCAGAAATTACAAAAATGCAAACAACCGTTCACGATTTTGTCAAAGAAGAGTCAAGACATTGTTAATAAATCGACACAAGTTAGACGCTTTCAAGGAAATATAAGGAAATAATAGTCATATTTACATACAAAAAACCTGCATTCCCCTTGAAGAGAAGCAGATTTTGTAAACTGCTGTTAAAGATGTGCCGACTCACTTCGACAGGGGTCCGTCATGATGTATAGAGTAATCAGCAGAAGCCGTTCATGATGCCTCCTTTCCTCTAAGTGCTGAACTTGCCCATTAACGGTCTGGGAATCTATTGCCTTTCTGTCTGCTTCTCAAACTCCTGAACATGTCCTTTAAGCAACTTTGCATCCTTCTACCTATCATCTAATCACATCTTTCGACAATTCTCTACTATTTATCGGCAGCCCACGTATCTGAATCGGTTTTTGGAGTCATAAAAAAAGCCTCCTCACCGGAAGCCGTTTCCCTCACTCATTTTGCAGATTCCTTCATTTGTATGGCCACAGACGACTGCACCGCACTCTCTCCTCTATGAGGATCCTGCGTATCCAGAACGTGTCCCTCATGTACAGCGGCCTCTGCCCCGCCATTAAAGATGGTAAAATATGAAGCTGTCACCGCTCCTGCGAGTTCATCCCTTTTTCCTTTTTTCACGAACGACACCGTATAATCTGTTCCTTGAGGAGACGTGACTTCCGCTTTTCCACCGATTGTATTATGAAGGGATAATTGGGCGGAAATCCGTACGACTGCATAGTTTCCCCTTTCTTCTTTCATACCGAAGATGCTGTACGCGTGATTAGCTGAACGTGTGACCCACAATTTTTCACCGACCGTCGTCACAATGGATTCCACATCACTTCCAGGGTGTTCATCAAGAAAATGTTCAACCGCTTCTTTCTCAGACGAAAAAGACTTTTCTTTCCCCTCCTGGACGGGCTCCCCTTTGCTGCATCCTGCTGAAATACTGAAGAGCAGAACGAGGAGCATGATCGTATACACCTGTTTCAATCCGCTCTCCTCCTTGCCATGTTTATGACTCATTTTATCATATATGGGTGAAATTCCCTGTGTAACAAAAGAAAAAGCCGGACCACTTAAGGTTCCGGCTTTCTACGCTTATTTATCTTCCGGCAGCAGGACGATTTTTCCGAGCTTTCCAGCTTCCTTAAAGAATTGCTGGGCTTCCTTCGCCTCTGTAAGCGGGAAGGTGCGCTCGATCACGGGTTTTAATTTACCTTCCGATATCGCTTTCAGCATCTTCTTGAATTCCTCTCTTGTTCCGAGCACAGAGCCATACATTGTAATGTGTTTCAAATAAAGCGTACGGAAATCGAGCTCTGTCTTTTGACCGCCTGCAGAACCGGATATGCAGAAGCGTCCGCCCTTTTTCAACACTTGGAGCGAAGTCGAGAATAAGGCATCTCCAACCACATCAAGCACAGCATCGATCGGACCGCCGGCGGCTTCAAGGATATCCTCATCAAGGTTAGCAGATTTATAGGAAACGACATGAGAAGCACCCAGTTCTTTCAATTGGTCTGCTTTATCAAGGTTTCCCACAACAGCGATCACCTCTGCTCCAAATACCTGGGCAGCAATCTGGACATTCAAAGATCCAACGCCGCCATTGGCTCCCGTCACCATCACTTTTTCACCGGGCTTGATTTGAATCTGTTCAACCATATGCCAAGCCGTTAATCCACTGACGGAGAAGACCGCACTCTCCGTGAAATCCTCCAACGGCATCGGCATACAAAGTTCAGCCGGCCAGGTGACATACTCCGCATATCCCCCGTCATATTCAGAGCCGATAAAGGACATATCCTCTGAGATGTGCTCCAGTCCTTCTTTTCCGCTCGATGTGAACGGGAATAATACGACATTCTCTCCTTCAAGGGAAGCTTTCACCCCATCTCCCGTTTTTACGACCGTACCCGTAATGTCCGATCCTGGAGTCCTCGGGAACTGAACACCTTCCGGGCGCCAGCCGGATTGGCTGCCCTGTCCGTATGCCCCTTCCCTCATCCAGATTTCCGTATTGTTAATGGCACACGCTTTCACCTTTATAAGAACTTCACCAGATTTCGGTTCTGGAACAGCCACCTCTTTTTCTTCAAGCATTTCAATACCACCATAACCTGTGACCTGCATGGCTTTCATCTATGAATG
Source organism: Halobacillus sp. AWH4_228 (assembly GCF_056158365.1). NCBI lineage: Bacteria > Bacillati > Bacillota > Bacilli > Caryophanales > Bacillaceae > Halobacillus > Halobacillus sp. AWH4_228. The sequence continues at coordinate 2,684,504 of NZ_JBSWTE010000001.1, forward strand.
ACCTCCTTCAACTCTTTTGTTCTCTATGTACAGGATAAGCAATCTGAAAAAAATTATCCAGTTAAACCGTTCGGTATACACGAATAAGAGCAGGAAGAACTATAAAATTCCCTGCTCTATCCATGGCCACTTATATTTCAGACCGTACAGGCGGACCATACTCTTTCAGTGATCCATTTCGCAGATCATTCGTATAGCTGGACAACATTTCGTCTATCATCAACAATTCTTCCCGGGAAAGCTGGAAGTCATCCACCTCTTCTACTCTTTCCAGCTGGGACGGTTTCCGCGCTCCCCACAAGACTACATCGGCACCAGGCTTATGATCCAGCAGCCAGCGGACCGCTAATGCAATGAGGCTGTGCCCGCGTTTAGATGCAAATGCCCCTAAGGACTCTACAGCTTCAATCAGCTGTGGAAAACGGTCCCCTTGAAAGAGCTCAATATGACTCCTTAGGTCACTTCGCGGAAAAGAAGCATTTTCGCCAAACTTTCCTGTCAACATTCCATGAGCAAGCGATCCCCAGGAAAGGGTGGCAATTTCATGATTGTGACTGTATTCGAACCAGTCGATAAGATAGCGCTGCAGCAGATTCAAATGCATCTGGGCGGTATGGATGGGAGCGTAATTCTGCCACTCGTCCATCTGCTCCGGACTGAAATTGCTCACACCAATCGCTCTGATCAAGCCGGATTCATAAAACGACCGCATCTTTTCCGCTGTTTCCTTGATAGGAAAATCCGGATCCGGCCAGTGGACCTGATAGATATCAAGATAATCCGTCTGCAGCCGCTTCATGCTGTTTTCAAGTTCCTGCTCCAGTTGATCCGGACGGCTGTCCCGCCAGCTGCCTTCCCTCGTCCAATCCACCCCGCCTTTTGTAGCAAGGACCAGTTCATCTCTCGGAACGTGTGAACAGGCGATGGCTTTTCCTACAAGCTCTTCCGCCAACCCTTTCCCATAAGCCGGTGCCGTATCTATCGTCGTGATGCCCTTACTCAAAGCGGCCTGGATCGTCTGGATGGATTCGTCCTCGTTCGTACCGCCCCATCCGGTGCCGCCGATGGCCCATGTTCCAAGAGCGATGCGGGTAGCTTCCACTTCACTGCGGCCAAGCTTCACTTTTTTCATAAGTGAGCCCCCTTCCTTTTTATGGGAACCATTAACCTATCTCTCTCTTTTCCAAACATGGAAACTCTTAGAAAACAAAAAAACTTCTAACCCTGTCAGAAGTTTTTTCAAAAGTATCACTGTATTCATGGTCACATTCCGCTCATACGAGAATGTATGCTGCGGATACGGACTCAGACTACTTTTTCCAGGAATAACACGGAGGATCTCTCCAACTGGAAACTCTTCGTCTCTTCGTCTCTTCAGCAGCTTTACGCGTTAATTTTTAAGTTTTCCAGTGTCAGAAAATAGTTAAGAACAAATTGACGGACTTCCCATTCAGGAATTGTATTTCTTCCGTCTGTAAATCCGCCTTCTTCGTAGGAAAAGTTTCCAAATGACAGGCGTTCGCCGGAAATCAGCTCGAGCATTACTTGATTCGTTTTCTCCATATACTGCATCACCATCACCCTTTCTACTAGAAGGTTAGACAGAATGATAGCTTTTTATACATGGACAACCCTATGAATCAATCATGGAGCTTTTCTTCTGCAAGAACGACTCCGTCTTCATCCACGTACGCATACTCCCCCGGATGCCAGACGACGTTCCCAAAAGTTAATGGAATATTCTCCTCTCCCTTGCCTTCCTTTTTGCTTTTCAACGGAAAAGTTCCGAGAGCAAGAACGCCGACATCTGTGTCTGCCACTTCGAGCGAATCCCTTATGTACCCGTGAATAATGACACCAGCAAGGTTCCTCTTCTCAGCGATAGCGGCTAGATTCCCTCCCATAAGGGCGCAGTTCTGCGAGCCCATGCCGTCGACGACCAATACATTTCCTGAAGGGATGGTTTCAAGCGCCTTTCTCACGAGCACATTGTCATCCTTCACCTGAACTGTGGAAATTGGGCCATGAAAGCTTTTCTTCCTGCCAAAGCTTTTTAATCCGGGGGAGGCTATGCGAAGCTTGTCCGGATAGTCATCACATAAATCTGCTGTCTTCACTTCCATTGATCTTCCTCCTTCAAAGGGAAAGTATAGAAAACGCCTATACAAACCATTCGCCTCTCCACCTCTATTATCCTTCTCTACCCAGGGGGGGCAGGGAGGATAACAATGGATGTGCCTATAATTTTGCAAGAGAAAAATCAGGGCCTTATTTAATAAACAATCCTTTTTCTTAAACTCCTCATTGAATGAAGTCACGAGGGAGCATCCACCGATAAGCGGCACGTGATCACCCATCGGGGCCGTTCCACTGGATGATCATTCCTATTTAGACCATCAAAAAAAGCAGGCACGGAAATTCCGTGCCTGCTTTTCTACGATATTAATAGAGTTTACCAAGGGCTTCTTTATCGAACGGCTTCAGTTCATCGGAACGACCTTCTTCTACCTTCTTCACCCATGCCGGGTCATGAAGCAGGGAACGGCCGATCGCTACAAGATCGAATTCATCGTTCTGCAGTTTCTCCATCAATCCATCAAGGCTTGAAGTCTCTGTGCTGGTGAAGGATGTGAACACACCATCAAGTCCGACAGAACCGACGGAAATAACCGGTTTGCCTGTGATTTTCTTCGTCCATCCAGCAAGGTTCAAATCAGAGCCTTCAAATTCCGGCTCCCAGAAACGGCGGGTGGAGCAGTGGAAAATATCCACGCCGGCTTCAACGAGCGGGTTCAAGAACTGCTCCAGCTCCTCCGGTGTTTCTACAAGTTTCGCTTGGAAATCATTCATCTTCCATTGGGAGAAGCGGAAAATGATCGGGAAATCCGGACCGACTTCACGTCGGCAGGCTTCTACGATTTCCACCGCGAACTGGGTGCGTCCCACAAGATCTCCACCGAAGCGGTCTGAACGCTTATTGGTCTGTTCCCAGAAAAACTGGTCAATCAAATAGCCGTGGGCGCCGTGGATTTCAATCGCATCAAAGCCGATACGTTTCGCATGGCCGGCAGCGGCCGCATAGGCTTCTACAAGATCTTCCACTTCTTCCGTTGTGAGGGGTTCGTTGATTTTCTCCCCATCCAGATTCAGACCGGACGGGCCGACAGCAGCGGCTTCCGGATTCGGAAGGTCGCCTTCATTACGGGTCATGCCCACATGCCAGAGCTGCGGTGCGATTTTACCGCCGGCTTCGTGCACTTCCTTCACGACATTTTCCCAGCCTTCCAGCGCTTCTTCGCCGTAGAAAAGAGGAATGTTTTCTCCGGATACAGAGGCCGGATGACCGATCCCTGTACCTTCTGTGACAATCAAACCGACATGGTTTTCCGCACGACGGCGGTAATAGGCGGCGACTTCCTCATTCGGTACACCACCCGGGGAAAACCCGCGAGTCATTGGCGCCATTACGGTCCGGTTTGCAAGTTCAAGCTGATCACTATTGAATTTTTCGAATAATGGTTGGACAGATGTTGGAACATTGTTTGTCATTATCTTTCCTCCTCCTTTTTCTCTGCTAGTTATTATTGCAGAGGAAAAGGACAAACAAAAGCGATACGTTTTGAGACCGGTAAACATGAGCCGATGGACTCACCTTATTCCTTCATAAACCAATGGGACGACCTCCGCTGAAACAACAGCACAAAGCCCCCAATGATGAGAAGCGTCTCCATAACGTACAGCCAGAAGAAGGAAGGAGCGGAGTCGAACCACGTAACGGTCTCTCCCATGCTGCTGATTAGACTGAAGGTAAACAATCCGAGATGAGTGATTCTGGCCCATTCCCTGCCGTCGTAGATCTTCCAAAGCAGAAACAGGCTGAATGATAGAAACAGAAGGAATCCCCCGATCAGCAAAGGCATGTAACCCTCTCCAAGTCCAGCTGAATCCAGCCCTGTCACTCCACGAATTATGGATAATAGGAGAGCGGTGCCTAACAGAAGAACGCCACGCACAACTCCTTTAGGTGGTTGGTTCGTTCGTTTTCGGTTTTCCACTGTATGTCCTCCTTCCACATTACAATAAAAAAAGGACCCCGATGGTACCAAGGTCCTTCACTTTTCACCCACATTCATGATGATTGTGTGGAATGGATACCGAGATGGGAAAGGGCTCCTTTCACATCCGCCATGGCCGGAATTTCCGATAAATCCATGTGCATGCGAGCGGCTTCTATGGCCATTTCGGGACGCAGTCCTGTAACAATCGTTTTGACACCGAGAAGCGAAAGCACGCGGTTGATTTTAAACAATGAATCGATGACAACACGATCGAACGTATATATTCCGGAAAAATCAATGATTAAATGATTCAGTTTCTGCATCTGCACCTTCTCAGGAATGACAGCCAGAATCTGTCCGGCTTTTTCCTGATCGATTTTCCCTGTCAGGGGAAGCACAGCTGTCTCATTCATTATCGGTACGATGGTGGCGGATAATTCGTTAATTTCCTTCACGACTGCCTGATGCTTCTCCTCGATAGCCTTTCTTTCGGTAATATCACGGATATAGGATTGAATGGCTCTGCGCTCTCCCATTTTGACAGGGTGGCAGTATAATTCGACAGGTACAGGCGTTCCGTCCATCCGGTACACTGTCTCCTCAATCACATCGGCCGGTTTCTCATAAGCCGAAAGAATCCGGTTCTGGATGGCCCCTTTGGACGTTTCCTGGAAAATATCCAGCGGACTGCTCCCCGTCACCTCTTCTTTCGTTGTTTGAAACAGCTTTTCAGCTGCCTTGTTTATGTAGATAATCTTGTAATCTGTGTGAATGATCAATGGATCGAGCGAATACTCCATCACTTCTTTGTAATCCACGTCAACGATGCTTTCAATCATGTTTCGTCCTCCTTGCAGTCAGACAGGGTCCTGTCTGTCGATCCAACCAGATGAAAATGGGAGGTCTCTATGATGCTGCTTCTTCTCTTATTCTAACATGTCCTCAGAAAAGCGTCTTTCAAACAGAATCTTTTATTTTCTGAAAAATTCAGTTTATTATAAAAAGGGAGTGGAAGATAGAGGAAGACCTATACTTTGATCAAGGAGTGACGATTTATGGAATCATCCATCCCGGAAATTGTATTGAATGACGGACTGCGCCTCCCTGTTATGGGATTCGGAACATCCGGATTGAAAGGAAATGAAGGGGCTGCAGCTGTCGAGAGTGCCATTCGGACAGGTTATCGTTTGATCGACAGTGCCTACAACTATGAAAATGAAGGAACCATCGGCGAAGCGGTCAAGCGCAGCGCTGTTTCCAGAGAAGAATTATTGATAACATCCAAGCTGCCCGGGCGCTACCACGAGTATGATAAAGCGGTGGAAGCCATTCAGGAATCCTTGTATAGAGGCGGTCTTGATTACTATGACCTATACTTAATCCACTGGCCGAATCCGGAAGAAGATCGCTTTGTGGAAGCTTGGCAGGCTTTGATCGACGCGAAGAAATGGGGACTCATCCGCTCGATCGGTGTCTGTAACTTCCTTCCTGAACACTTGGAGCGTTTGAAAAATGAGACCGGCGTCCTGCCGAGCATCAACCAGATTGAACTTCATCCCTACTTTCATCAGGAAGAACAGCGACGCTTCCATGAAGAGCACAACATCGCAACGGAATCGTGGAGTCCTCTCGCCCGCGTACAGGATATTCTCAATAACGATGTGATCCAGAAAATCGCAGATGAACAGAATCGTACGGTTTCCCAGGTGATCCTACGCTGGCATTATCAAATCGGTGCGGTATCGATTCCAAAATCGGCCAATCCGGTGCGTCAGAAAGAGAACCTTTCCATTTTTGATTTCTCCCTGAGTGAAAATCAGATGAACGATATCGCCTCCCTCACCAAGGAAGATGGCCGGATTCAGAATCAGGATCCAGCCGTTTATCAGGAATTTTAATAGAGATGCACAGAACAAAGAAAAGCTTAGAGGAAAACGTGCCGTTTCCCTCTAAGCTTTTTCATTTAATGCATCTTCACTTTTGCCAAATACTGATCCAGACAGTTGAACTGGGAGGTCATCCCGTCAATGACCTGCATCTCCAGTAATTTCTGGAGCTCTGCTTCAGATTCAAATTGACTCTCAATGATCAGCTTCGTCTCCTTACCCTCTGGAATAAAACGCAGGTCAATATCAATCATCGGAAGCTGTTCATTCACCATGCCTTCCGCGTCTGAAAACATATCTTTATACTGAATCCTTTTCATCGGTTCGATGGACTGAAAGATTCCAAGCCCCCAGGACTGCATCCCATAAAACTCACCCATGCCTTCATCCACACACGTCATTCCATAATGCCAGACTCCGTTCGGCATAAACTCGAAGGTTTTCACTTTCGTCTCCCAGCCTTCCGGACCCCACCATTTTTCCAGACGTTCCGGTTCCGAATAGGCTTGAAAAACAAGTTCCACAGGCGCCTGAAAGACACGTTCCAAGACAAGCATATTCCCTTTGACAGTAGAGTTCATGGTCAGCCTCCATTCATAATGGTCTACCCTATTTAACTTCCCGTTCCCCTGCAGGAATTCCTGCTTGACGTTTATTGCTTTTCCATATGACACTCAAAATGCTCCAACACGATCCCGGACTTCTCCATTTCAGGCAGTCCTCCGTTATCATAGCAGCCATTCGTCTTCTCCATCACTTCTGCATGACTTTGGTATATCAATAGAAAAGCCGTCGCTGCCAAAATAATGATCGCTGAACTGATAAAGAATATTTTCTTCATTGTTTCTCCCCCCTCCTTTTTTAGAAAATCTTCCAAGCCTTTACCTATCTCTTCGTTTTCAGAATTGTTATACTACATGTAAATCTATTGGAAAGGGTGGTTATTCATGAACAAACCGGCGATTGGATTTATCGGTACCGGAGTGATGGGAAAAAGCATGGCCCGCAATCTGATGCAGGCCGGATACCCGCTGCAGCTTTTCACCCGCACAAAAGAAAAAGCAGTCGAACTTATCGAGGACGGTGCCCACTGGTATGAGGATATCCCTTCCCTCGCAGCAGCATCCGACATCATCATTACGATTGTCGGCTATCCCAAGGATGTCGAAGAGGTATATTTCGGGGAAGCCGGGGTTCTACATAATGCTGGCCCGGGTTCAACCGTCATCGATATGACGACTTCCTCTCCTGACTTAGCAAAGACGATTGCCAACAAAGCGAAGGAAAAGGATATTCACGCTTTTGACGCCCCTGTTTCCGGCGGTGATGTTGGTGCGCGTAACGGAAAGCTGACGATTATGGTCGGCGGCGGACAAGAGTCTTTTGACGAAATAAAGCCCGTGTTCGAAGCCATGGGTGAGAACATCGTCCTTCAAGGAGAAGCCGGTGCCGGTCAGCATACAAAAATGTCCAACCAGATTGCCATTGCTTCCGGGATGATGGGTGTAACAGAAGCGATCCTGTATGCTGAAAAAGCCGGGCTCGACCCGAAAACCGTTTTGAAAAGCATCGAATTCGGTGCAGCCGGCAGCTGGTCCCTTTCCAACCTCGGTCCGCGGATGATTGATGGGAACTTCGACCCCGGGTTTTACGTCAAACACTTCATTAAAGATATGCAGATTGCCATCGAGTCCGCAGAAAAACTGGACATCCCCGTTCCGGGTCTGAAGCTTGCCAAGCAGCTGTATGATCAACTGGCAGAGGCCGGTGGTGAAAATAACGGAACACAGGCGTTATACAAATACTATGAACTTATAAAAGCAGAAGCATAAAAGGAAGGCTCCGGGTCGATGGTCTGGAGCCTTTGCATATGTATCTATTCGTTTCACTTCCCTGACTCGAACAAGTAATTATAGATGGATAAAAAGAAAACCGTAAAGACAGACAACCCTATGATATCGATCCAATCCATGACCCTACCTCCCTCCAATAACTGGAATTTAATTGTATCACGAAGGAGGTCGTCTATGTATGGTCAGCAGGTACGTTTTTCACGAAAAAAAGCCCGCCTCCCGGGCGGGCTTCCTGCTTGGAAAAAACTTTTTTTCTAGCGACTCCAAAGGAACGGGCATCCATACTTGGTCATGGTAGGATCTTTCCCACGCAAGCAGCAGTAACGCAGCCTGTACTGTTCTATTGAAACGGCGAAGGATCTATGCTCACCTTTCCCTTTTATCATATAGCGTAAAGTTGTTTTCCACAGGCACCGGCACGAGGAGCGTTCGGTGGTGACGCCTGCGGCAACAGCACGAGCCGAAGATCCACTTGGTCCAATGGTTTCTTGACCAAGTTAGCTGAGGCCGTGCCCGCGGCAGGCATCCGCCGAAAAGCGGAACGTACCGTCTCAACACGACATGCGGACTACTCTAACTGGATAGGACGAACGTTTTCTACAGACTGAACGCCAGCCTCCCGTGCGGGCTTCTTCTATGCTTTTTCTGTGACAGGAAGAGCAAAAACTTTCAGGCAGCCGATGATTCCAAGCAACAGAAAAATGAGCTCATACGGGGAATAGGCCAGCATCCAGCCGAAGACCGCCGGACCGATAATCGCTCCGACATTCAAAATGACAATACAGATACTGAAACCTTGAGCTGGTATCTTCGGAAAAACTTTCGCGCTCCATATCGGCAGGTAAGCCGCATACAGCATAAAGGAAGCTCCGAACAAAGCACCGGAAATGCATACCAGAATCCAGCTCTGGAATAGATACAGGATGGCAATACTCAGCGAATAAACAAGGATGGTCACGATAAAGCTCATCCTCATGCCCAGTCTGCTGATCATGTCTCCGGCACACAAACCGGCAAGACCGGCGATTCCTGTAATCAAAAAGAAGACGGCATTGGCATTCGTGATCGAGAAGTTTTCCTGGACGAAATCTGCCGCATACGTCCAGTAGGTTGCTTCTGTTACTCCAAACAGAAAAGAAGCGATATAAAAGGGATTGGCCTCTTTTGTAAAAAGAGGACGCAGGTCCGCCATCTTAATCGGAGCCCCAATCGTCTCCGCATTTTTTTCGGGAACAGAACGCCAGGCCCATAGAAGAATGAAATAACCGAACACGGCGCCCCCGCCCCAGATGATCCGCCAATCCCCGTTCAGAAGTAAATATAAAAGGGATATGAAAATCAAGCCAACAGAAGAACCTGTACTGATAATCGCAAGTGTCCGCTCCTGCACCCTTTCTTCAACGTGCTGGGTCACACTCTTTGAAAAGGACGACCAGGTCAACCCGGGACTGAAGCCGGCCAGCAGACAGGAAGCCGCAAAAATGAGCCAGCTGTCCGTCAGCGCTGCAGTTAAAAGACCCGTGGAGGCCGCGAAGATCCCTCCCAGAATCATCGGCCGGGCTCCGAATTTTGATACAAGAAGAATCACCATAAGAGCCCCGGCCAAAAACGTAATAAACGTTAGGCTCGAAATCACTCCGAGCAGTGATGCCGAAAGATCGAAGGAACTCCTGAATTCAGTGAACAATAAGCCGTAGCCATACCTGAACCAACCAAATATAATAGATAAAGCCAGTAAACCAATGATTGATATCTTAGGTATTTCCATTCGTTTTGCCATAAAACCATCCTTTGTATTCCATTTAGTTTTCTGGAATAGCATTACCCGGGTTCCACATAAATCAAACAGCTTAACTACAAAGGTTTTCATGGATAATTATCCCATCTTCAATCACGAGTTACTATTGGAATATACAAGTGATTCTCTTCTTAAGAAATTCAGCAGGAAGAAAAAGGAAGCGGGCGCTGGACCTGCCGGCAGATAACACGCCACCGCTCCTCCTACAGTCAATCAACCGTTTCATAAAAAAATGCCTGCTCGAAACGGGCAGGCATAAAATCGGTTATCCATTCACTTTTGCGTGCCATTCATCCCGGCGCCTTTTCTGCAGAAGTTCTTTGTAAAAAGCCAGCCGCACGACTTCGAAAATAGCGATACTCACGAAAGCACCGAGCCCTATAAGCAACGCTCCAAACATTGTTGCGACCATCATGAGCAGGAACAGTCCGAGCAGCGGCCATCTGGAGCCTTTCATCATTGAAAAGCTCTGCTTCAAACCGGCCATCATTCCTATATCGGGGTCATCGTACAGAATATAGGCGACTTGGGAAATACTTAAAAACAGCCAGACGATGCCGGCAAACAGAAGAAGCAGTGCTCCATACAAAGCCAGTACCGTGAGACTTCCACCTGCTATGGAAACCAAGCCTCCAAGCGCTGCATAGATCGTCATCATCCCAATCATTGTTAAAAGCAGATTAAATAAGAAAAAGACAACAGCCCCTTTATAAAGCAGCTGCCAATTTTGAAAAGGATAAGCACATGCCTTAGCAAAACGACGCCGCATCGTATAAGCGGTATTTGTTATGTAATCAACCATGATAAAAAAGAGAAAGCTGTTCAGCACAGAAGCTAAGACTATAGATAACAACGTCTCTGAGTTCAACACAGCCAATGGGTCAAAATTGATAATGACCGTCCCCTGAACAGGCAGGGTGCTTGCAATTACTTTAATCATGTAACAGAGAAATACGACCCCGATAATCCGAAGCCAGTTCCCATCAAGAATTCGAAAACCATCTTTTATAGAAGACCTAAGCATATCTTCCACCCCCTCTCATACTTTCAGACTAAGTCATTCTACCAAAAAAAGCATCCTTACGAATCAAAAGATGCTTTTCTCATCAATAACTATTTCTGCATTTCAAGACCGGACTCTCTTTACTTATTGAACCTCGGCTTACTAAAAAAAGCAGCCACCAGCATGAAAAACAACGACGCCAGCACGCCTAATGCCTCCTGATCGAACAAAATCGAGACAGGTATGGAGAACGCAGCACATATGAAAAACAACTGCATCAACATCCACTCACCTCCCTGTATTCTTTATGTACTGCTCAGAGATCCTTCCTTTTACAATCCAGCAGGAACCTTCATTTCAGATGGATAGATGATATTTACAAGAAAGGTACGACCTCCCCATTATGGTATTCCACCCCTTATCCCTGCTGTTACACTGCTGCGTGTATGGAAACAAGTCGTTCAGGCAGCCTCTGTTTCCAGGCTCATGGGCGCCCGTTTGTGATGGACTGAATCCAGTAGCCACCCGCCATAAGAATGAAAAAGCTGAAAAACATCACCGTATTCGCAGCTACGAGCCAGTAATTTTTCGCAAGCACGGCAAAGACAGTCCCGATGGGGGCGATAATAAAAATCAGCATCCATAATGGGCTGGCAGTCTGAAAAACGAGATTCGGCACCCACATGAGCAGGCTGATGACCAGACTGGACGCAGCTGTCCTCCTGTATAATTTTTCTTTTTCCATTTTCCCTTCTCCTTCCGACTACAAAAAACTGATAACCATGAAAACAAATAGAGCGAGAAAAAACAGAAGAGTACCTAAAACGATACATGGAGCTGTCCATTTCAAGAATCCTCTCTCTTTGTTCTTCCATGCGAGAAAAGCCAGCACGAGACTTCCCACTGCTGTACCCAGCGCACTGAAAAAGCAGATTTGGATCATGATTTTGCCAAAGCCCTCAGGGTCAGCCGGAGCCCCCCATAGGACATGACGATCAGCAGAACCGCGGATGCACTCAAACCTGCTGACCATACAATGTATGTACGCCTCACTAAAAAACTCCTTCTCTTTATTCATCCTTTTCATAAACGTGGACGAAGACAGAGCTAGGAATCCGACCACCAATAAAGGCTTCAAGCTTCCCCCTCCCCTCTTCGAAAGCGGCATATCGGAGGGTACAGCGGCATCAGCACCATTGTGCTCAACCGGTGTTACCGGCACCTCTTCAATTGCTGACCAGCGAAAAGGAGGTAGAAGAATGGACTCATGGTATCCCCTTCACGCTTTACAAAAAGACCTTTCTATCATTCCATATGATGGAATCTGTTTCAACGTCCTCCCTCCTATCTGGGGTAGACATGGTTATATTTTTAAAACGATAGATTAATCCCGTGTAAAAAAAGAAACCAGCAGCATCAGCACTCCATAAGCAAACGATACAAGAATGAAAATTACAAGAATACGGAAGGTTTCATACAGATACGGAAGAGCCGCAATTAATAAAATCATAAAAACAAAGCCCGCGATGTCTCTATTCTTTTCCTTCCTCGTTCGCGCTTCTGTCCGGCGCCTCATACGTTCCCCCCTCCTTTTTCAAAACTGCAGGACAATCCTTTCCCTTCTCTATTTATCTTTCACAAACCAGGACATCCAAACCCATCCCGCTCAGACCAGCAGATTTTTACGCAAATACGTTTGTATCACCAGTGGTCTGGGTACAAAATAGGAAGGATTTAGGAGAACAGGAGGTTTATAGATGAGCGCCAAACATATCCAGCCCAACCGCCACCATTATACAAAGCGGACGTTATGGTCCGGCCTGCTATTTGGAATCGGGCTGGCCGCTTTTATAGATGAAACCATCTTTCACCAGTTGTTAAGATGGCATCACTTTTACGATCAATCCACCACAGACGTGGGGCTGATCTCTGACGGATTGTTTCATGCCTTCAGCTGGTTTGCCACGATTGGAGGTTTGTTTTTATTTGCGGATGTCCGGCGCAGAAACGGATTATCCCTCACCCGCTGGTGGGGGGGTGTACTGACAGGCGCAGGAGCTTTTCAATTGTATGATGGGATCATCCAGCACAAGCTGATGAGACTGCATCAAATCCGTTATGTGGAAAATATTCTTCCCTATGACCTCGTATGGAATATATCGGCGGTCCTCATGATCCTGACAGGGGTGTTTCTCCTCAAACGCAGCAGTGGAAAGGGGGACATTTTCCATGCCTGACTATCATGGAGGGATGGGAGGAGGACTGATGGATGTGGGGATTATCGTTCTTTCTCTTCTTCTCATCGGCTTATACATAGGAGGCGGTATCCATTCCAGCCGTATCCGCCACCTTCACCGCTGGCCTTGGTTTCGTTATGTCTGCTGGGCGGCAGGGATTTTCTGCGTGTGGGCAGCCACAGGCAGCCCCATCGCCGACCAGGCGCACCATGACTTCCGTGCCCATATGCTGGGCCACCTCCTTTTAGGAATGCTCGGACCTCTCCTGCTTGTCCTTGCCGCCCCTGTGACTCTTCTTCTTCGAACACTGCCCGTTGCAGCTGCACGGAACGTTTCCCGTCTACTCAGGAGCTCTTATGCGGGGTTCATCAGCCACCCGGTTACCGCCTCTCTATTAAATATCGGCGGGTTATGGCTGCTTTACACGACCCCCCTTTACACCATGATGCATGAAAATTCCTGGATCCATGCCGCTGTTCACCTGCATGTTTTTCTAGCAGGCGTCCTTTTTACCAGCGCTATGATTTATATCGACCCTGCAGCCCACCGCTTCAGCTTTTTGTACAGGACGGTGGTATTCATCATCGCCCTTGCCGGACACGGGATCCTTTCCAAATACATTTATGCTTCTCCTCCGGATGGCGTCCCACAGCTTCAGGCTGAAGAAGGAGCCAAGCTTATGTATTACGGCGGGGATGTGATCGACGCTGCGATTATTTTCATCCTCTGCCTGCACTGGTACAAAGCCGCGGCTCCTGAAAAACGCGGAGCAGTCGCAGGCAGGTAATCGATTCGGGCGCACCACTTCACCAATCCCAACTTTTCCGTATTATAGGAAGCTTCTCCCTATCTTGCCGGATCCAAACTCACAAAAAAATCCCCCACAACCTGTGAGGGATTTTCCTTGATTATTACGGAATGTTGTTTCCTTCCACAAGAGACGCCTTGGAAAAATCATAATCAAAGCAGACACGGTAAAGCTCTTCGATTTCATAAAGCGTCGGTACTCTCGGATTGCTGGCTGGACTTCCACTGTCCCATGCATCCGCAGACATTTTACTGATAACGCTTTCAAATTCCTGTCTATCGATGCCCCATTCGTTTAAATTAGGGATGTTCAGCTCCCGGCATAATTCTTTGACGGAAGACACCGCATGATCCGCTGCTTGTTCATTGGAAGACAGCCCGTCCGGAGAAAAAATCCTTCCTACATCGGCCAGTCGATCAACCGCCTCCTTTCTGCTGAACTCCAGAACAGCGGGAAGCAGCATCGCGTTTGAGTAACCGTGGGGAACATGAAATAATGCACCAACCGGTCTCGACATGCCGTGAACCAGGCAGACAGAGGCATTGGAAAATGCAACCCCTGCCTGCATCGCAGCCAGGGACATCGCTTCTCTCGCATCCATGTTATCTCCATCATGATAAGCCGTTTTCAAATGCTGGACAATTAAATTCATTGCGGAAAGAGCCATAACATCGGCCATTGGATGGGACTTTTTCGATACATAGGCTTCAATCGCATGGCTTAAGGCATCAATTCCTGTAGCCGCTGTCACATGTTTCGGTGAAGAAAGAGTGAGGTTCGGATCAACAATCGCCACATCCGGCAAAAAGGCCGGCTGTTTGATCATCATTTTCACGTCATCCGTGGTGTTCGTAATGACGGTTACATCGGTTGCTTCTGAACCGGTTCCCGCTGTCGTCGGCACCGCCAGATGAGGCGCCGGCTTTACACCCACTGTTTTCTTCCCGCCCCGGTAATCACCGATATACCCTTCATTCGACGCAAGGACAGCAACGGCTTTAGCTGTATCTATACAGCTTCCGCCTCCCAGAGAGATCACTACATCACACTGCTTCGTCCGGAACAATTCGAGGGCTTCGGCTACATAAACATCTGTCGGTTCAGATTCAACTCCTGAATAAACCACGCTTTCCATATTCGATTCAGTTAAGTACTTCCGGCCTTCGTTGACATATCCCAGCTCGTCCATGACAGGATCGCTGATCATCAACGCTCTCCTTCCCCTGAGAGAGGCTTCTTTTCCGATCGTTTGAAAGGCTCCACGCCCATAGTGGATCGTTTCAGGCATTTGAAAGACGGCATAGTGCTTCACGACAACCCCACCTTTTGATTTTTTAATCACAAAACTTAGAACGGACGACCGCAGCCTGGTGGGAAAGATCTCTCGTGTACAGCTTTGAAGTTTTAAAGAGGTGTTATGTAGGTAGCAAACTCGTGGATGAAGGGTGTCATTCTGCTGCCTGCGGTGTTTGTTCGCTTTCATAATACAGATGTATTCGTTACCGATATCCCATATTTTACGCTGATGGGGATGCTCCGAATCGATCAGAACCCTTCCCCTTTCCACCGGCTCATAAAGCCCGTGATCTGTCAGCTTTTTTCAGGTTGGCACTCCGGTGCTCTTCTATCCCATACAACCGTTTCTTTCGACCTTTCTCCAAGTATGGCACCTCCTATTTTTTGTAATTATCTGTATTGTAACACAATTATTTTTTTAAAGAAGAATACAAAAGGACGCCCGCCGTAACAGCGGACGTCCTTTTGATTTTTTAATAATGAATCGGTGATCCCGGCCCTAAATCCGCTCCTGTCATCATCCAGATGATCAGCATGATCGTCCAGGAAATCAGGAAGAAGACGGTGTACGGGAACATGACGGATATGAGTGTTCCAATTCCCATTTTCTTATCGTACTTCTGAGCGAAGGCGATGATGATCGCAAAATAAGTCATCAGTGGTGTAATGATGTTCGTCGTTGAATCGGCTACCCGGTACGCCATTTGTGTCAGCTCCGGGGAATAGCCGAGCTGCATCATGATCGGTACGAACACCGGGGCCATCATCGCCCATTTTGCAGAGGCGCTGCCGATGAATAAGTTAATCACAGCAGCCACAAGGATGAACCCTAATATCAATGGGATGCCTGAAAGATTGGCGGATTCGAGCAGTTCAGCTCCGTACACGCCGATCACAAGCCCCATATTGGTCTCTGAAAAGTACGCGACAAACTGACCAGCTGTGAAAGCGAGCACAATGAACATCCCCATTGATGCCATCGTATCTGAAAGCTGTTCGGCTACATCCTTGTCATTTTTAATTTCCTTCGTGGCGATGCCGTAAAACAACCCTGGAATAAAGAACAGATTCGTTATGATTGGTACAAGAGAGCTCATGAACGGCGACTGGATAATCGCTCCATCTTCCCCTTTCAGCGGTGCGCCCGGCGGAAGAATCAACAGAGCCGTCAATACAGCAGCAATGGCAATGGAAATACCTGCCCATTTCAACCCTTTCTTTTCAACAGCCTCAAGACCTTTCAACTCTTCGCGGAACTGCCCCTTGTACTCACCAAGACGCGGCTCCACAACTTTTTCAGTTACAAGCCCGCCTACGAAGGTCAGAAGAAACACGGATACGATGATAAAGTAATAGTTCATCGCAATGTTCATGCCATCTGCATAAGCAGGATCAATGATCGCTGCCGCGTCAATCGTCAGCTCTCCCAGCAGGGGATCGGTCGCTGATAAAAACAAGTTGGCACTGAACCCGGCGGAAACACCGGCAAAAGCCGCAGCCAGACCTGCAAGCGGGTGGCGTCCGAGAGCAGCAAAAATCACGGCTCCCAGTGGCGGAAGCACTACATACCCGGCGTCAGACGCTACACTGGACATGACACCAGCGAATACGAGTCCATATGTAATCAATGCTCGAGGAACAGATAAGACGAAACCGCGGAGACACGCGCTGATCAGCCCTGTCCGTTCTGCGAGCCCGATTCCGATCATCGTCACGAGTACAACTCCAAGCGGAGCGAACCCGATAAAGTTTTCTGTCATACTGGAAAAAATGTACTCGATCCCATCGGCGCTGAGCAGGTTCTTAACTTCAACCCTTTCCCCTTCTTCCCCGGGATGCTCCACACTGACTCCAAAGCTTGAGACGACAGCCGATATAAGAACAACCAACAGAGCCAGGACAGCAAACAATGTGATTGGATGCGGAAGTTTATTCCCGACACGCTCAATGACATCCAACCCTTTTTGAAACAATCCTTTACGTTTGTTTTCCAAAACACATTTCTCCTCTCTTGTTGCAAAATAAAAAAACGGCTGAGAAACCTTTCCGCCGCTTTTATATATTCCTGCCGCTTTCAGTATATATGCAATGATTTTAAAAATGAAGACGCTTCCAACAATAATCAATATTAGCTCTATTCTGAAAATAATTAGTGATTTTCCTAGTGATGATTCGTGCAAAGTCAGGAAAGTGAATTTCTTTTTCACGGAAGGTTGACGTTTCGTCTTTACGCTGATATAGTAGTAATTAATTATTCTTGTTCGTTTAGGAATGAAAGCAGAAGGAACTATTGAGTGACTTTCGTCTGGAATGAATATGCAGAGCAATTATAGTAATACATTGTGGATCAGTTCCACGCAGGAGGTAACAATTTATGTTACAAGGTAATGTGAAATGGTTTAACGAAAGCAAAGGTTTCGGTTTTATTGAAGTAGAAGGACAAGACGATGTATTCGTACACTTCTCTGCTATTCAAGGCGAAGGTTTCAAAACACTAGAAGAAAACCAAACAGTAACATTCGAAATCGTTGAAGGCGACCGCGGACCACAAGCGGCTAACGTTCAAAAGTAATCGCGATTTCATAAAAAGAAGCTTCCATCTGGAAGCTTCTTTTTTTATATATTCAAAATAAGTCCCATCACTCATGAGGACATGACGGCAGCCCCTGTTCATTTCATCCTCCCATGAATCTCCACTTGTAAATCCAATAGAAGCCCTCCACCATAAGGAAGCCCCTCGTCTGACCCTTACCTTTCAGCCATCCTCATTGAAACCCTGTTCTTTTTACTACTATAATATAGGATGCCGTAAAAAGAACGTCGTAATTCCAAGTACGGCCTAATGTTGATGATCAGGGGGCAGGAAGATGAATAGCCAAATGAAAAACACGAACGATAAAATCAAACGCATAGGGATATTTTTATCTGAGAACAGCACAAAAATCGCTCAGGTGTCTCTATCCTCTCAAAACTTCGAAGATACTTATGATTTAAAAGGAAGAGAAGAACAATTTCAAGTATCTATAAAGACCGTTTCTTCTTTGATCCAGCAAATCGGAATCCATTTAGCGGAGAAGGACGAGCGTAAAGAATTAAAATTTTTAAGTGAAATTGAAGCCGGTGCAGCTGTAGAGAATCACCAGCTGATTACTACCGTATTAAGCTCCCTCCCGTATTTCGAGAGAACGTTATGGACATTCCTGGACGATGAATGCAACCAATTAAATTTCACCGCATCCGAAGTCATTCAGTTGAACCAATCGTTAAATCCATTAATCGGTTCCTTCATTTATAACTTCGTTTCGACGTATGTAGAACAGAATGAAGAACAAAGGGAAACGATCAATAACAAATTAAATGAGCTTTCCATCCCTATCATACAAGTATATGAACACATAGGTGTCTCTCCCATTATCGGGGAAATAGATGAAGAAAGAGCGCACCTCATGAGGGAAACCTCCCTGGCTGAAACAAAGAATAAAGACCTTACACATCTTATTATCGATTTATCAGGAGTCACATCCATCAATACATTTGTAGCTCAGCAGTTGAATCATACAATTGAATCCTTGAAACTGATGGGTGTTCAAGTGATTTTGACCGGTTTGAGCCCATCGATATCCCTCTCGCTCGTGGAACTAGGGATAAAGCTGGATCACACAGCGGTCAAGAACAGTCTTCATCAGGCATTATCCGATTTGAATTTATTCAAGTAATAGCTCAGACCACTCTGAAGAAAGGCGTTTACTGCATACCCCTTTCTTTTTTTATCCCCATACTGTCCTTTATTACGATTACTTCAACCTGAAAAAGGGGATGGAAAGCAGCAGGAGGTTAAGTCAAGAATTCATCAAATAAAAAGGGGTTGAATCGATGTCTAAAAGAAACATTTTCACATACTTTTCGATGACGAAAAGGGAAAGAAGAAACGAATTGAATCAAACATTATGGCTGATGCCGGCCCGTTACATAGGAATAGCCATTGTTCTATCAGCGGTCAGTGTGTTTTTGGATACATTTTTAGATGTTCATCAATACCTTCCACACGCCATGACGTTTAACGGGACCACCGTCAGGCTTCTGGTCACAACACTCATAGGCGGTGTGCTTACTCTGAGTGCCTTCACCATTAACTCCTTGCTTGTGGCTTTGACCACTCTCAGCGGGCAGTTCTCTTCCCGTATGATTTTGAACTTCATTAGTGATTCCGCCACTCAGCATGTCCTTGGTATTTTCAATGGCAGCTTCATTTATGTTTTATTGAATATTATGTATTTAAGCAACAGCAGCAATGAAGCATACTTTGTCATTCCATTCCTTTCCGTACTCGTAACCTTCACGGCGGCCGTTACATTTATATACTTTGTCAACCATACGTCTACGTGGCTTCAGGTACATAACATAACGTCGAATATGAAACAGACCACAACCTCTACCATTCGAACATCCTTAGTGGAAGAGATTGGTGAACACAGAATTAAAGGAGATAATTATCGGGATGAAATCACCGACACATCCGAACCCACTGTCGTACTTGCTGCGAAGTCCGGTCATTTACAATCCGCCAACTTCCCAAAAATAATCGAAGAGGCCCGGAAAGATGATGCAGTCATTGCACTAAGAGCCTCTATAGGTCAATACATTTTAGAGAACACCCCTTTACTAGAGTATTGGCACCACGGAGAGCACTTGGATGTAGAAAAGTATAAGGAGCTTGTTCGTGTGGAGGAGAAAAAAACCGAGATCCAGGACTTGGAATTCGGTTTGGAGAAATTAGTAGAGGTATCAGTGAAAGGATTGGGAAACAACGATCCACTAACTGTGAATAATACGCTGTACCAAATCACAGACCTGCTAAAAGAGATTGGAAACGCGACAAGCTTTTCCCCTATTCTTGTGGATGATACCCAGCATGTTCGATTAAAGTTAAAATACGACGGATTCGACTATTTCTTATTTAAAAGTTTTGGATATATACGAGAATATGCAGGCCAAAATTCAACCGTAATCATCACAATATTGGAAATGCTTCATCTTCTGGCCCAATCGATGGAACCGAATGTTCAGAAAGAAATCTGGTCATTTGCTGAACAAACGATAAAAGGGTATCCACACCCTCTGTATGAAGCCGATGCCCATTTCATTTTAAAAAATCTTAAAGCTCTAGCTGCTCAGACCCAGCATTCGGAAAATTACTCCAGACTGGAAGAGACTTTATTACAAAAAATTCACTCCTGAACATTTGATGATTTTATCAGAAACATCGTTATCCTGTTTTTACAACCGTTTCCTATATAGTAAAAGCCCTTTGGACTTCAACCAAGGGCTTTTTTTATGGAATAACCGTTCCCGCGGGTGTTTCCGTGTCTCCCCCCCTTTATAACAGATTATATATTCCGAAATCTCATGGTGAAAGGGGATGGGTAAGGCCACCACTTATACAGCACCTGTTTTGAAAAGGCTCTGGTTACTTTCATTTAAGCTGCGTGCATACATAATCAGCATGGATATATGAAAGTAAGGGTATCCTAACCGCAATGATTGTATGTAAGGAGCGGAACAATGGCTAAATCTAAATGGAAGACCATCTTCCCCGTTACTCTGTTCATCCTTTCCTGGCTGTCGGCTTTCCTGCTTGGCAGACGTACCTTTTTCAGGTATTTACCGATCGCCAGCTTTACGAGTTTGATCATCAGCGTCCTCAGCGTCGTGTCGAATCAGAGGAAATGGTGGGAGAACAAAAACCCCCTCTCCCCCGGACCTGTGGATTACACGTATAAAATCGGTCCGTTCTTCCTGGCAACCATTTGGATTTTCAAATTCACCTATGGGACATTCAAAAAGTATGTACTGCTGAATGCGCTTTTAAATATCATCAATGCTTATGCATTAGCAGAGATCTGGGAGCGGCTCGGGTTATTCAAATTGAAAAAAATCAATCATACGATCTGGTATGTCATCTGCGTTCATCTATCCATCATCATATACGGCGTACAGTTCTTGATGGAAAAAGCCATTAAAAACAGCGGTAAATAAAAAACAGGTGAGGCTGCAGCCCCACCTGTTTTCGTTGTTCCTCTATACCGTTACACTTCCTCAATGATTTCCGCCTGATCCAGTCTTGATTTCGGCAGATCCGCGTTAAAGTCTGTGGATGTACGGTAGCCGAGAGATACAACTACGCTGGACGTGAATCCTTTTTCACGGAGATTGAACTCCTCATCCAATGCCTTCATATCCATGCCTTCCATCGGAACAGCATCGATGCCAAGCTCAGCCACACCAAGCAGGAAGCTTCCTACATTCAAATAGGTTTGCTTTTCAGACCAGTGATAAAGATCCTTCACATCATATTTGTGGGTATCCACAAACATTTTTCTTACGTTATGGTTCATCTCTTTGAATTTCTGTTCAGCAAATCGGCCGTCCTGGTCCTCTTTTTCACTGATATGATGCAGGAATTCATCGGTAATCTCTGTTCTTGTTGCGAAAACGACAACAGCTGAAGCGTCCAGTACTTTTGGTTCGTTGAAGCTGAACATTCCTTCTGCCCCTTTAGCTACACGCTTTTTTCCTTCTTCTGTCGCTGCCAGGATGAAATGCCACGGCTGGACATTTGTAGAAGATGGGGCCAGCTGCAGCATCCCTTTGATTTTTTCTATATCTTCAGTTGAGATTTTTTTCGACTGATCGAATTCCTTTGTTGAGTATCTTTGATTTAATGCTTGAATCGGTTCCATTCCAATCGTCTCCTTTGAATATAATGATTTTATTACTCTCTCTATGGTTTGTTTAAAGCACCTGAAAATTTCATGCAGACCGGGATTTGTTACAGCCGGTATATATCGTTCACAATAAATCCGGCTGAAAAGGTAAAACGGCTTCCGCCTATAGAGCTCATTCAAAGTAGAGCTGTCATCAACATCCGCCCATTGGATACAGAGGGTCTCTGCTTTCTCTCTTTCCGAGGCCCATTCCAATACCAAGGCTTCACAGGCGTCCCGCTGTCCGTTCCCTCCGAACTTTCGATCGTCCCTATGATGGTTTCACCCGCACGCTTCCCTCCTTGAATCTGGTTGGTTTCGGTGATGCAGACCTAGCATAGCACAGCACTCAAGGCCACGTAAGTATGCACATTTTTGTGGCATGGTACCCTTTTTTATACCTTGGAAATTAGTGAAAACGATCACATAGAAGCTGAATCATACCGACCACCACCATATAACTAAACCAGGAGAGCGGAATCTTTATTCCCCCCCCTTTATACACACCTTCCATTTTATTACACCGATCATTTTTCCTAAATAATAAATAACTTCCATTTCTATGTGCTTTTTACGTTTATAGGAAATCGAGATGGGTATATTCTCTATGTAACAAAAATAAATGAAAAGGGGTTTTTTGAAATGGCAGATCGTTATAAGACTGGAGAAAAAGCACCTGAAAACGGCACATACGAATTTGACGGATTGGTAAACGGCGGGAACGATGCGGATGTAACGGAAGATGAAAAACATATTGAACTGAGCAACGGAGATACATTCCCGCCAACGCGCTCCAATAAGGACGCTGCTTATTGGAAGAAAGCCAAGTAAACCATAAGAAAACCCTCCAGATTTGACTGGAGGGTTTTCTTATGGTTTTTATTACAGAATCCTTTACAATATTAAAGGAATATTTCAAAACACATCGAGCTGTTCCTTTCTATCCAGATCCATGAGACAATGTTATATAAATATAGTAAATAAACCTGTTGATATTGAAAGGCTGAGCAAAGATGTTCCTTATAGAACGCACACGGAATGGGAAAGTAGAAACATTAAAAGATTCAAGCAGCCATCTGACTAAGACCTTCGCGACCCTCTTGGAAGCGGAAACGTTCTGTACTAAACTGAACCGGGTCATCGATTCAGATAAGCAGTGGAAGGTAAAGGAAAGCAGGTTTGTCTGAGAAAGCGGTTGAAAGACGGCTTTCTTTTTTATGGCGTTATGGAAGGATATCAATTAAATAGTGGATGTATCAATTTTTTCTGAGATATATCAATTTTTTTTGAGATATATCAATTTTTTCTGAGATATATCAATTTTTTTTGAGATATATCAATTTTTTCTGAGATATATCAATCAAAATCCAAATATATCGATGAAACCCCCAATATATCAGTCCATTCCCTTGACGATTTTTCCTCCCACCCTTTAAATGAAAGAGAAAGGGGGAGCACGACTATGAATACGATCAAGGTCCTAAAATGGATCACCGGCAGTATAGAGTTTATGGCCATTGTCCCCGTTTACGGATTGGTTTTAATCTTTATTCCTTATTCGTTCACGGTAATGGCAGCCGTTCATTTGCTTGTCCTTCTACTCGCAAAAAAAAGCGGCCTCCCTATCGCAGGAAACCTTGTCGGGATAGCCGCTTCTCTTATGATTTTCTACACACCATGGGACTGGTTCTTTCATCTTATCGCAGCGATTCTGCTTACACGGGAAGCCTCGCTTATGAAGCGTTCTGCCGTCGATTAGTCAACGGTATTCTTCAATGCTTGATCCTGATGATGGCGTTCGATGGCGAGATCCAGCAGCTTCTCAATCAGCTTCGAATAAGAAATACCGCTCGCTTCCCACAGTTTTGGATACATACTGATTTTAGTAAAACCGGGCAGCGTGTTCACCTCATTGATGATCAGCTCCCCATTTTCTTTCAGGAAGAAGTCCACCCGTGCAAGCCCCTGACATTCCAGAGCTTCAAATGCCTGGATGGACTGGATCCGGATATCTTCCATAACGGTCTCATCCAAGTCGGCCGGGATTTTCAGTGATGCCCCGTTTTCATCTATATACTTCGTCTCATAGGAGTAGAAGTCGCTGTTGGGCAGCACTTCCCCGGCTGTAGAAGCGGCGGGCTGCTCATTTCCGAGTACAGCACACTCGATTTCCCTGCCTTCGATACACGCTTCGATCATCACCTTGTGGTCATACTGGAGCGCTTTGTCCAGGCCTTCTTTATACTCTGCTTCTGTCCTGATTTTGCTGACGCCGACGGATGATCCTTGATTCGCCGGTTTAATGAAGAAAGGAACACCAAGGTTGTTCTCGACTTCTTCAAAGGATGGGGCGCTTGATGCCGACCGCTTCACGGTAAACCAGTCAGCGACTAGAAATCCGGCCGATTGCAGCAGCTTTTTTGTAATGTCTTTATCCATGCACACCGCGGAGCTTAGTACATTGGGGCCGACGTAAGGAAGATTGGCCATCCGTAGCATTCCCTGTACACTGCCGTCTTCTCCGAGCGGACCGTGGAGAATCGGAAAGATGACATCCAGCTGTTCTAATGCTTCTGATCCTGTTACCGGAATCATTTGATCCCTCTCCCGCCCCGGGACGACTGCGACGTTTTTGTTGGATTTATGGAGCGCGATTTTATCCGGATGGTCTTCATTCATTAAGTATTCCTCCGGACTGCTTAAATGCCACTCTCCCTGCTTATCAATACCGATCAACGTCACTTCATACCGTTCATGGTCCACGGCTTCCATGATGTTTTTCGCGGACTGAAGCGACACTTCATGCTCCGAGGATTTCCCGCCGAACAACAGGCCTACTTTTATTTTTCCCATGATTTTCGTCCTCCCTTTTCCTGACATTTCCTTCTTCTTTATCATATCAAAAAAACGGGAGGGTTCATGACTTTCCTGAGATTCATTGATAAAGGTCCAGAAGCCCCTGTGCTCTTGCTTTAATCTTTTCAATGAGCGCTTTAGGCTCTATCACCTTCACTTGACTGCCGAAGCCTGTGCCAAAACCGACCGCTTCTTCTTCTGTGTTGAACAGCAGGGACTGCTCCACCCAGCCATCAGCCTCTAAACGTCCTTCTCCATCCGGTGTGGCAAAACGCGGAGTAAAAAAGATGCGGCGGTAGGCCTCCGGTGAAACGCGGAGTGTAACAGGATACTTGGGGAGGTTGCGTGTGAACTGTTTTTTAGACTCTTCCCAATAGGAAGCCAGATGAAAGTCCACAGGTCTTTCGAACGTTTCTTCTGTTTCAGTTACCGTTCGGATCCGCGCGTGTTTATAGTTCCGGTACTCTCCCTGATCATTCAGCGCAGCCACGTACCATTGGTTCGCCTTGGCAATCAGACCGAGCGGGCAGATGGTTCCCTCTGTCACCGTTCCATCAGCTTTTTCGTAAATCATTTGAACCCTTTTCTCCTCCATGACCGCTTTTTTCAACATATCCAGAGAAGGACCTGTCTCCTCGCCCCGTTCTTTCCATGTTCCCATATCTACATATATCCGGGACCATACATTCCGCGCCATCTCTCTGGAATGTTCCGGCAGTGATAAAAGCAGCTTCTGCATCCGGTCGTCCCCGCCATCATCCATGTGGAGATCCTGTATGATTTTATCTGCTGGTGGAAGAAATAAAGCCAGCATCTCCTGCTCCTTCAGCCAGCTGAGCTTCTGTTTCCAATGATCGACGAGTCTCCATCCCCCCGCTCTTCCTTTCTCTGCATACACCGGAAGTCCGGCAGCACTCAAGGATTCCATATCACGGTGGATGGTCCGTTCTGATACTTCCAACTCCTCAGCCATCCGTCGCGTCGTCACCGTCTGTCCATGTTGGAGAAGCAGAAGGATTTTCATCAAACGTTCTGCTCTCATAAAAAAATCCCTCCCTTTTTTAAAATATGACACTCTTTGTCATACTTTAAAGATAGGATAAAGATAACGCAAAAGAAAGGATGATTCCATGACCCTGAACAATACAATCGCAGTTGTCGCAGGAGCCACAAGAGGCGCTGGCAGAGCCATGGCCGTCAAGCTCGGAGAAACCGGGGCTGTCGTTTACGTCACCGGACGGACGACAAGAGAAGAACAGTCCCCGATGGAACGGAAGGAAACGATTGAAGAAACTGCGGAACTTGTTACAAAAGCCGGCGGGACAGGCATCCCGGTCAAAGTCGACCACACGAAAGAAGAAGATGTTCAAAAACTTTTTCAAAAGATTGAAGAGGAACAAGACGGAAAACTCGACATCCTCGTCAATGATATCTGGGGCGGTGACCCGCTGACTGAATGGGGCAAAGATATCGCGGAACATGATATGACCAAAGGGCTGCAGCTCCTGAATCAGGCTGTGAAGGCTCACATCATTACGGCACATCATGCTGTACCGCTGATGAAAAAGAACCGCTCCGGTTTGATTGTAGAAATAACGGATGGCACCGACTACAATTACCGCGGCAGTTTCTATTACAGCCTTGCCAAAGTCTCGAACATCCACATGGCCGCAGCGATGGCGGAGGACTTGAAAGGCTTTGGCATTACCGCTGTTTCGTTGACACCGGGATTCCTCCGTTCCGAAGCGATGCTGGAACACTTTGGTGTGACAGAGGAAAACTGGAAGGAGGGCGCCGAGGTAGACCCCCACTTCATCGCCTCAGAATCGCCGGCTTACATTGGAGAAGCGTTGAAACATCTCGTACTCGATCCGGATGCCGCCCGGTTTAACGGACAGGCACTGAGTACATGGGGCCTCACGGACGTTTATGGATTTAAGGATGCGGACGGCACTCAGCCGCACTGGGGCCGGCACTTTGAAAAGTATGTAAAGGAATAAAAAAAGGCACGATCCCGATCTGTCGGTGATCGTGCCTTCTTTCTTACTCTGGATGGTGCATTTACAGGTTCTTCTCTTTAAATGTGCGGTGCAGTTCCCGTGACTCGACCTCTTTAATGATGGACGAGCCCGTTGTCTGTTCCTCGTCCATCCACTGCCATTGTTCATGCAGCTCCAGCTGTCCGTCTTCGTTGATGTGCGGCACAGACCGGCACTTTCCTCCCCTGATTTCATGATCGGTGTTGATATGGTTGTATCTGAATTCAAGCGTATCATCGTCATGGACAAGGCCAATCAGGCGCCCTTTGATAATATCTCCACCTGCATAATCCGCATAAAGGATGCGGCCCTCCTGGTAATACGTAAACTGCGTTTTGGACGAAACTTCTCCACCTGGGCTGTTTTCAACGGATACAAACGTACGGTTATGATAGTTGACCAATGCATTCCCCTCCTTTTCCCATCACTGATACCTGCTCATTCCGCTTTCAAAAGCCGCCCTGTCCCCATAGTTCAGACCGTAGAGCGCCTCCTGCAAAGCAAATGTCTGTTTATAGAAATGGGCACGCTCAAACATCTGCGCCCCGCCTGGATACAGAGACCATGCCTCTTTAACAAAAGATTCGCCGTAGCCGGCCAGAAGACCTGCAAAATCATAGGCAGGATCGCCGATGCCTGTTTCGCCGAAGTCTATCACACCTGTGACCTGCCTGCCCTCTTTATCCCAGAGCAGGTTGGACGGACCGAAATCTCCGTGAATAAGCGTCGTGGAAAACGTAAACCGTTCCTGCTCAAAAAAAGTTTCGAACGTATCTTTCACCTCTATCCTGGAAGAGCCGCACATGAAAGGAAACAATCGGTGCTGGATGTCTGCATATAACGTTTCAAGGCCAGCTTTTATCTGTGCCGCTGTCGTCTTCTCCACTGTCCTACGATCGGTCGGTATGTTGTGAAGTCTATAGAGGAACGAGGACAACTGTCCTGCGATGTGTTTCTGCAACGACTCCTCCAGTCTTTCCATATCCGCAGGCCACAACGGCTCTCCTTCGATCCACCGGACGCCCGAAAAAATATTCTCCGGCGCCTGATCATCCAAAAACCTGTATGCAGGTTCAGGAATAGGAAGAGGGAGCTTCCCTTGGATATGATCAAGGACGTGCGTTTCCCGAATGAGCTTCTGAACCCCTTCCTTGTATTTCGGAAAGCGGAACACATACTTCCCATTGATGACGTAGACATCATTGTTCTGACCATGCTCATATCTTTCCATAACATGCACAAACAAACCAGGACAGTGCTGGTGAATGATGTCCGCTTTCTCTTTTTTCTGTAAGTTACGCAGCACTACAGGAATTTCCTCTAATCCGGTAATCACAGCATCAGCTTCTGCTGTTTTCCAAAGCGGGTTTTTCTTCCAAACGGTTTTCATGCCGGCTTTTGCTGCTGCCTGGACATCTTTTTCCGGATGATCGCCAACAAATACACAGGCTTCCACCGGCACTCCCAGACGGCGGGCTGCCCTTTGAAAAATGGCTGCATCAGGCTTTTTTACGCCTTCAGATTCGGAGATAAGAATGTCCTTTATATAAGTATCGATTCCGAGTGCCTGGATGTTGTCCATTTGAAAGGGATGGCGTCCATTTGTCAGGATTCCGAGCTTCCACCCATTGCCTTGCAGCCCATCTAACAGTTCGATGAGAAAAGGAAAGGGTACACAAGAATCTTGAAAATGTTTCAAATAGTCGTCCAGCAGTTCTTCCCACGCTGCACCTTTGATATCAAATTCCTCGATCAGCTGCTGATAGACAACATCTTTCCAAACGTATCCGTGGTCATCCAGTTCGATAAACCGCTGCACGTAGGTTTCTTTAGGAATGATGCTGAGCGCCTCCTGCCATCTCTCATACTGCCCGGTGATAAACGTCCGTACAGAAGCGTCCCGGTCAAGCAGCGTGCCATCCAGATCAAACAGGACTGCCTGCATCAGCCATCCCTCCGCTCGTTCACATATTCCTGAAACCCCTTCAACGCTTTGGAGAACGCCTCGTTGATTTCCTTTTCATCGATGTTCATCATCCTTCTATCTTTCATCACCCAGTCCCCCTCGACCATGACGTGCGCCACATCCTCGTCCCTCACTTGGAACAGCAGGTTGTGCAGAGCAGTGGAAAATTGTTCGTTCTCAAAAAAAGTGTTTGTATATTCATTTTTTCTGATGAACACAAGATCCGCTTCAAAGCCTTCTTCGATCCGGCCCAGCCTGTCCTGCATTCCATACGCGGCCGCGCCGTTCTCTGTTGCCATCTTCCACACGTCTACGGCGGAAAAGCGGTCGACCGGCTGGTGGATTTTCAATCCGTAATACACCATCTTCATAAGATCCCACATATTCGTGTGGACGAAATCGGTGCCGAGAGAGACGTTCACCCCTTTTTCAATCATAAGAGGAACATCCGCCACCCCTGCCCCGGTGTCGAGGTTGGATAACGGACAGTGCACAACGGAACTTTCCTGATCTGCAATGATTTCAATATCTTTTTCTGATAGATAGACGCCGTGAAAAAGGACGGTCTCCTCATCCAGCAGGCCGCGCTCCTGATAGAGCTCGACGCTGGACCGGCCGAACGCCTCGTAAACAAGGTCGTGGCGCCACTTGTTTTCCATGCAGTGGGTCATCCGGACCGCCTTGTACGCTTCGTTCTCATCTTGCAGCTTCAGCAGTTCCTCTTGGGTCAGGTCTTCCTCTTCCAGCAAGTGCGTTCCGAACATCACTCGTCCGTTGATGTTGTTATGATACTCTCCGATTTCTTCATATGTATCTACGATTCCCCTGATCCCGAGGCCGTTCACCGCTTCACTCAGCTGCCACGGAGATGGGCCTGGATCCGAGTCGCTCACGAAGGTTATCCCGCTTTTCACCATTTCGATGTAACTCTTCTGCGCCACCTTATAGAAAAGCTCCCGGGACATATAATGATCCAGATAATCAAAAAACAGCTGCTGGATGCGGCCCTGGTCAGAATCCCCAGCCCAGTCCTGAATAGCCATCTCTTTCATTAACCCGGCTGCTAAAGGGGAATAGCTGTGAAAGTGGGCATTCACTAATCCAGGCACAATGATATACTCCTCACAATCCATTACTTCTTCCTCCTGAGCGTCAGGTTGAAAGGTGATTTTCCCGTTCACAATGCGAAAACCGCCCCTTTCTAAATACCCTTCCGCATTCAAAAAAACAGCATTTTCAAGCTTCATCTTCTTTCCCGCCTTTCCTATTTAATGGATGAACAGGGCAAAAGAGATCAACACCGACCCGAGGGCGAGTGTTTTGATAAACTGCCTGGATGCTTTGATGTATCGGTATTCAAACCAGACCTCAATCGCTGTCATGATAACAAGAAAGCTGACCCAGAATACCCTTAGATAAAAGGTGGAATCCAAGGAGAGCACAAGCCAGAGCAGACTTACAAAAACAACGGCCGCCCCACCTCTCACCCATTGATAAGCTTTTTTTCCTGATGTTTCATGCACATACCGGGTCTTCTTTAACCCCAACAGCTTTTTCAACACAAAATCCATGGCAATGACGAGTACAATCCCGCTAACGATAAAAATCCATAGATTCACAGCATTCATTCCTTTCCTGTATTCTCCTTACTCTGCTGCTCCTTTATCACTACTTTTAAAAGAGATTTCACTTCCTCTATATCCCTCTCCTGCTTGCTCATCTTTTTATCCATATAACTTACCGTAAAGACGACATATAACAACAAAACTAAGCCTGCAAGGACCAAAAATCCACCCATCATCATCACCTACTCCACCGTCTGATTCGCTTTGATCACAAGGTCGCCGACGCCCATGGCCGTGAATCCATTCAACAGACCAAACCATGGAAGGACGGATCCTCCCCCGCCTGAAAAAAGCATCACAATCGCAGCGACCGCACTAAAAAACACAAAAAACAATCCTAAAACAAATACAATCCGTCCGACAATCACAACATATGTCCCTCCATCTTTCTTTTCATCATCAGGTTATCTTTCTTTGTATGTATGTCGTCCATTCCGAACAGAAGCCGACCTGCCTTTTTAAGATCACCCGCCCCTTTTTTCCACGAATAAAAGAACCAATGTCGCCAGCGGACCTAAGAGGAGCGATAACAAAAACCAGTTCAATCCTGTCCGATTTTTCCCCTGAGCGAGGCCGGCGTTGATCAAGGCGAGTGTTCCCCACCCGACGGCGTATGAGTTGTCCATGTTCCCTCTCTCCTTATAAGAATCATCTACATTTTCCAGCCTGTTTCCATCGTAACATGGATCAGCCATGGTCCGGGGCGTCATTTCCATACGCATGTTAAGCGACCATCTAAAAAACCGTCTCTGTCTGTGAACAGACAGAAACGGTTCTTATTTACGAAATCTGTGTTTTCATCCGCATGGTTTCATAGTTTTCGACCACTTTTTTCATATACTCATACAGGTCTTCTTGAAGCTCCTCACGTTCAAGAGCAAGATCAATCGTGGTCTGGACAAACCCCAGTTTCTCCCCTACATCATAGCGGCGCCCTTCCATCTCCCAGGCATGGACAGAGTGGATGGTATTCAGCCGGTCAATGGCGTCCGTCAGTTGGATTTCCCCACCCGCTCCGATTTCGTGGCGGTCCAGGAAGGCGAATATTTCAGGTGTCAGGACGTAGCGGCCGATGATCGCCATATTGGACGGAGCCGTTCCCGGTTTCGGCTTTTCAACAAAGCCTTCCACGTCATACCACCGTCCTTGCTGGGCAGCCGGCTGGATGATCCCGTATTTATGGGTCTCTTCCATAGGTACAGCTTTCACACCGATAACAGGGGACTGTGTTTCTTCATAAATATCCATCAGCTGGCGGATGCCCGGTCTTGCACTGCGCATAATATCGTCACCGAGAAGCACAGCGAACGGCTCGTCCCCGATGAAGTGGCGGGCACACCAGACCGCATGACCCAGTCCCTTCTGCTCTTTCTGCCGAATGTAATGGATATCAGCGAGGTTGGTCGTGTAACGGACTTGATCCAGCAGTTTCTGCTTGCCTTTATCCAGCAGCGTTTTTTCCAATTCGAAGGCCGTGTCAAAATGATCCTCGATCGACCGCTTCCCTTTTCCTGTCACAATAATGATTTCTTCGATACCCGCTTGAATGGCTTCTTCTACAATGTATTGGATGGTCGGCTTGTCGACAATCGGCAGCATTTCCTTCGGCTGCGCTTTCGTAGCTGGAAGAAACCTCGTTCCAAAACCCGCGGCTGGAATAATCGCTTTTTTCACTTTCATCCTAATGTCCTCCTTTATTTCAAGTGGTTATGCTGTATGTCTTCCACGAAGCGTCCAGATTTGGTACGCCATCAACAATGAGGTATAGATGGTAAGTACGGTTAAGATCACCCAGCCTGTGTCGAGATAAGGGTATACCGCTTCCTGTACAGGGGTACTTGTCAGGAAGTCACGGTAATGGAAGGCGAGATAAACGAGCACTCCGACAGCGGCTGCGATGCCGACCAGACCTTCCGCCAGTTTACTCCGTGTTGTTCCTCTTTCCGCACTGTACTGGATCGCCCACCCATCTTTTTTATGGGCGGAAAGCTTGCCGAGCCAGACATGGGAAAAGGTCACAAAGTTGACCCACAAATACATCTCAGGACTGATCAATAACCCGGCGAGAATCACGTCAATGGGTCGGTGCATCGGTGTTTTCAAGGCAAGAATCGTATTCAGGACAGAAGCAAGGATGATCGGGGTCAGCCAGATCCACGCCCAGAAGAATTGATCGGTTGCCACCGATACGGTCAGAAGGCTGATGAACAACAGACGGATCATCAAATCGATGAAGGTTTTAATCTGGGAACGCCAGATTTTCGAACGGTGTTTCGATTTCACGCCGATGTCGCTGTTGGTCAGAAGTTCGACCGTCCCCCCCTGCCATTTGTTCCGCTGCTGACGGAAGGTGTGGTAGGAACGCATCGAGTCTACGAAGCAGCGGGCTTTAGGGCTGATAAGTGTTTTCCATTTTTTCTGGATCTGCCAGGTTAACAGCATATCCTCCACATCACTTTCATCCTGCCACGGGCCATCGAGTTTGTTTTCCTCAATAATATCCTGGAGAGCTTCCGGGCGGAACAGTGTCGCCTGTCCTCCGAGAACATAGGTGCTCCCACCACGGTACTGAAGATCGAGCAGCCAGCTCGCCATATCCTGCTTCTGCTGATGGGTCCACCAACGCGTGATCGGACCGCCATATTGGCCGCTTGCAATCATTTCTTCATAATGAACATCATCTTTAGAAATCAGGCTTTTCTTTTTCGGCATCCGCATCGTATACTTCGCCATCACCCCGCCGATGTTCCGGGCGCTCATCAAGCCTTCCCAGAGCTGCGTCAAAGCATCCGGGGCAAGGCGGCTGTCGGCATCCATCCCGAGGATCGCCTTGACCGAGGTTTTGTAAAACTCCTCATAAACGCTTGGTTTCTTATCGTAGAGGTCCAGAGGATCACCGTAGATGCTCTTCCAGGCAGCGTTTAAGGCGCCTACTTTGCGCTGCTTGTTATTGACGGTCGTCAACACTTTCAAGTTCAGGTTGAATTCTTCCCCTGCAGCGAGCGCAACTTCCTCTGTCCGGTCTGTACAGTTGTCGGCGATGACAATAACATCAAGCTCCACGTCCTTTGGCAGCGTCTGATCACCGAGGCCGGCCAGGCAGTCGCGGATGGACTTTTCTTCATTGTGGGCGGGAATGAATGCTGTAATTCTCGGTTTCATGTACGTATGTTTGACGCCGTGGATATTCAGCGTCGGCCGGTCATCCTGAACAGACGGGATGGATACCACATTTTCCATTCGATTACCTCCATTGGTTCGCTCCGCAGTCCTGTAGGACACTCTCAGCAGAACGTCTCGTTCTTTTTCGTTCGTTTTAACGAATGATTGTGTTCATTATAAAATGCTTTTTTCAAATAGAAAAGTTCTATATTCACGGGTATTCCTTTATAACGAACAAAAAACCAATGTTTTTTTCAATTTCCCTCCCATTTTTAACTAATTTCACGTATTTAGAACAAACGAACTAATTCTTTTGATGCATAAAAAATACCCCGGTGCATCCACCGGGGTTCGTTCATAACTAAAATACAATCCTATAAGGCCAGGTTCCTTCCATAGGTCTGACAAAAAAGCAGAGGTCATCAGCCTTCGTCTCAGCCCTTCGTTTTCACGGATGATCAAGGACTGCTGATGAAGCGGATGATTTGAGCTGCACATGACGTGTTCCAGCTTTCAGGAAGAAAAAGAAGCTCTTTCAGCCGGACTTACCTATGTAATCCCAAGCGTGCACCGGCTGCGTCCAGCTATTCTTCCGGACGTGCTTCCTCATCTATGTTTCCCTTTACAGCTTTGCTTCCCTAAAGGAAGAGCTACTGGATTTTGCGCATACGTCCGTACCCACTATAAGGGTTTGTTTTCGCACGGAAATACTGGCGGGCACCGTGATAGGTCGTATACCACAAACCATTGATAATGGAATACTTTCCTTCGCTTTCTTTCTGATAACAGACCGGGTGAAATGATGAACCAAACACTTGATCTTTCACCTCAATAATGCCGAGCCCATTCTTCTCATCTTTCCAAATGGCTACTATCTGTTCCACCCTTCCACCCCCTGAAATGTAATGACGAGAATAATTATGCCAAATTCTTCACATCCTGGCAATCCTTTTTTTCAGAAAAATCGCAAATTATTAGAAAAGGATCCCATAAGAACAGATATTCCCCGCTTTCCAATTTCTGTTTACCACTCACCAGAAAGGGTAGATGAGAAGAAAAGGAAGGGGAGGATGTTATGAAAAAGAAAACGAAAGCCATCCTTATAGCTCTCGGAGGCTTGGTTATGCTTGGGTTTATTGTTTTTGAAATCGTTCAAGGTGACATTGGATATACGACGTTCAAAGACATCGGGGTTGTGGCTGTTATTGCTTACGTTGTGTACACGTTTTTTTCAAAGAAACAGAAGAGTGAGATATAGAAAAGGAGCTGCCGACAGGCCGCTCCTTTCTCAACTTCCCCTATAGATGAAAGATCTGCTTCTCCATGCGCACGTCTGCCCACATCCGGCCCTGCCAGTACGTGAAATCAGCCTGCTGTGCCAGTTCGCTGTACCCCATTTTTTCGTACAGCCGCCGGGCTCTTGTATTGTATTCAAATACGCCGAGTTCAATCCTCTCCAACCCGGCTTCCTTGATTTTTTCCTCTATATGAGCCATGGCGAGAACACCAATCCCCTTCCCACGCCCTTCAGGTTCACCGATTGTAATGCCGATCCACGCCGACCGGGGTGTTTTTTTGAAAAGGTGTGGAGGGTCAATCATGTAATTCACCTCGCCGACAAGCTTTCCATCCTCATAGATCAGAAAAATCGTATGGTCGCTCAAGCGTTTTTCCAAGTCCGCCAGTGTCATAGAGCTTCGGCCGGACAGCTCTTCGGCATTTTTGTTGGGACGGATCAGCGGAATCAGCTGATCATCGTTGTTCCAACGGTTGAAGGCTGCGACGTGTTCCTCGGTGGGAACGGTTAGTTTTTCAAAGGTCGTTGTCATTGTTCTGTCCTCTCTGGAACGGGTTCTTCAAGATACCAGTCGAACCAGCGGCCGTGGCCGTCCGTCGCTCCAATCGTATGGGTTTCAATTCTCCCGTCCTCATACACATCCATATGAAGATCGGAGTCATTCATATGGTTATAGATATGAAACACCTGTCGGGTTCCGCTGATTTCCACGAGGCGTTCATGAAGTCGTGTCTTGACTTCAACCGGCATCTGATTGGCCACATGGGTGTGGAAGATGCACAACGCCTGATCTTCCGGTATCCGTCGAGCCAGTTCAGGGAGAACCTCCACCCCATCCCCCTCGTAGAAATCCGGCGGGTTCAGGCGCAGTTCCTGCACGGCCTGCTCCAGATGCTCCCGCCTTTGGTTATGTTCCGGCCAGATGAGCGCCTTCAACCACAGCATCGTCTCTTCATGGGTCACATCACAAACGTGCAGATCCACTCCGATCTTTTCCTTAATGACCGGCGGCTGATGCATAAAACCCGGCAGCTTCCCGTGACGGACCTCTGAATTAAGATGCAGCTGGGAGCGGGCACAGCCATAGATCGTATCCCTGCCATAACTGTACGAATACCGGTCAACAAGCAGCTGAAGGCCGGCACTCGTGCCGATTTCGATCAGGCCGAGCGGACGGTTCGTACGGGCTGCGATGTGGCAGAAGACAGGGTAAAGGTAGGCACACCGGCGTACTTCATTCGTCTGCACACGCTTCTCCCGAATGAGCTTTTGTATGTCATGTTCATATAAAAAAACAAATTCCCGAAAAACCGGATACGCCTGCTCTTTCGGCTTGGGAACATTTGTAAAAGTCGGATAAAAGGAGTGCAGCGGATGCTCATTCCTTATCATTAAAAGGTAATGTACAGCCCCCAGCAGCAGGTTTGGCACAGGTTGCCCAGCCGGAGCCTGTGCTGCCAGCTGAAGGATTTCTTTGTCTTCAGCAATCTGTTCAGCCAGGTGCTGGTACAGTGGACTTGACCCGTCACACTCCTCCTCAGCAAACTGATAGAAACGTTCAGACATGGATGACACAGACATTCTCCTCTCTACGTTTTCACTCTTTTATACTATCTTAGCATAAGGTTATACCCACTATTCACATGAAAGCGTTTGATGTTGAAAAGTTAAGAAAACAGTGTTAACAAAGGAAAATGCTAACGACATACTAAACGCAATGTCATATCAATAGCTGCAGCTGCCATCAGGTTGTTGAAGTGGTCACGTTCCGCTTATCGGTGGATGCGTGCCGCGGGCACGGCTTCAGCTAACTTGGTCAGGAAAAGCACCTGTCCAAGTGGATCTTCAGCTCGTGCTGTTCCCGCAGGCGTCACCACCGAACACTCCCCGTGACCGCCATATAAAGAGACCTTGAGGGATGACATCTATTAAACAAAGGGGCATTCCTCAAGGTTCTTACGGCTGAGAGTGAGTGCAAGGGAGTCTATTTGTATTCCAGAAGGTGCGCAGACGATTCCACTCCTGCGGAAAAACGGACGGACGAGACCCCACAGGGTGGTTTTCCCGAGGAGGCTCGGACGTTCGTCCGCGGAAAGGGAATCGTCGGAGCACCTGAAGGTACAACCAGTACATAAGGGTGGGTGTTTAATTCCTGACCTTCTCCATCTCCACTTCCCCGGCCTGTTCACGTACAATGGAAAAACCCGCTTTCTTATAGACCGTCACTGCGGGTTCATTTTCCACGGAAACAGTGAGGATAATTGAACGAATCCCCTCATACTGTCGAACACCAAAAGCGATGCCTTCACGGACAAAGGTCTCTCCAAATCCCCGCCCGATCCACTCAGGCTTCAGGGCGAGTCCGATTTCCAGGAACTCTTTCTTTTGAGTAAACTCGAACAACCCCACCGTTTTTCCATCGAAAAGAGCGGCATAACCATCACAGCCGCCAGGGCCCTTCAGTATTCCGTCTCTGTTGTACGATTCATAATACGGGATCATCATTACTTGCTCGACGAACCCTTCGTAATCCCAGGTGTCAATCTCATCCACCAGGTCCATAGTCAGAGGGACAAATGTAAACATCATTCCATTCTCTCCTTTATATTAAACGATAAACTTCGTAAACCAGGCAATGTAATGAGCTCCCGGAATAAACAGCAGCTGGGCAAGCAGTGTTCCAAGCAGCCGGGATGTAATCATAAGCAGAGATACGTTCTTCAGCTGGCTGTAGCTTCCGCGCTTTTGGATGACATCATCCGCCATCACTGAAATTTTCGGATCCACAAACACGACAAGCAGAATGGTCGCCACACCGTTGATCAAACCGGATGCCATGATTGCTGTTGAAGCTCTGTCCGGAGCCAGAAGCGCGGCATAAAGCGCAGAAAGGACTCCAATCGTATAAATGGAGGTCACCAGCATATTGACGAAAAACAAGCGCTTCGGAATGTTGGATAACGAAAAGCCCTTTAAGTAACTCCGCTTTGGAAGCGCGAACAGATGCAGGCCCCGCTTGAAATAATCCTTCGTTGTAAACGTCTTTAACAGCACCGGAACAGATCCGCCATTGTTGGATAAATGGACGATGGCCCGTGAAAATAAAGCAATAAACGTAGGTAACAGCACAA
The DNA here is from genome assembly GCF_056158365.1 of Halobacillus sp. AWH4_228. Taxonomy (NCBI): domain Bacteria; kingdom Bacillati; phylum Bacillota; class Bacilli; order Caryophanales; family Bacillaceae; genus Halobacillus; species Halobacillus sp. AWH4_228. The sequence goes on from NZ_JBSWTE010000001.1 coordinate 2,722,283, forward strand.
TGCCGGCCAGTGTCCCCACCGTCGACGCTCCGATGATGATTCGATATTGATCTTCAACAAAAGCCAGCGTATTCTCAACCGGCGCAGCATCAATCAAACTGCCGGTAAACGGCTGCTGCATCATGTTGGCCATCCTGGAAACGATGACCATCAAATTAAACAAGGCAAGAGCCGAGGCGATCCGCCCCACTCTTGCCCCTGACATCCGCACTGCGTAGGCCAGCGTTTCAATGGTATGGATGACTAAAATGAACAAAGCTATGTAGAGCACTTTCTCCGTGAACACTTCCATTCGACAACCATCCTTTTTGTTGACATGCGAACCTTTCGAACGGGCTTGACCATAAAAAAAGAAACACCTCAGCTGGAGATGCATCTTTTTTCAACAGGTTTTCTTGTCAGTTCCGGGTCCTTCCTTTTCTAATCGGACTCTGTTCCGGCGGGTCTTCGGGAATCTGCAGGCGGCTGGGATGGCTTCTGTGGTGCCCTTCCCTTTTAATGTCCACAAACACCATCAACATCACGACGAGGAGCAGCGTACCGCCCCAAAGAAGATTTTCAATCAATGAGATCCCCCTTTTATTGTCCAAAACCTGTTACGTGCAGCCCGGCATTGCTATCCTTTACAAAAAACTGCTGCGCCTTCTTTACGTTAAAGAGCGTTCCCGCTCGATTTATTTTCGAAACAGGGAAAACAGCTTTTCCCAAGGACCTTTGGTATTTTTTACGGTGACTTCCAGACGACGGTTGAAATCATTCTGCGCCTGCCATTCCTGCTTTTGTTCCGCACGCATCGTCTGAAGCTCTTCTTTCAACAGATCGCTTTTTTCCTTTTCTCTCTCCAGCATCTCTTCATACTGCTGCTTCTGATCCTCCATCATCCGGTCAAGCTTCGTATGGGTTTTCTGTGAAAAGTTACCGACACCTGAACTGATGACGTGGTGATCCTGCTGCAGACGGGAGACCGTGTTTTTCAGCTCGGCCATGTCCTGCTTCAATTGGACATTCATTTCCCTTGAGGCGGCAAGCTCTCCTGCCAGCAGTTTGAGGAGCTCCTCAGTTTGACCGGGATTTCCAAGAGCAGAGGAATATGTATCCGATACAGTCAGCGCCGTTTCTGTGTATCCCTTCAATTTCTCCTTCTGTTCCTCCACGACGATTCTTGCCTGTTCATCCTGTGGCAGGTCCGTATCGCGGATTTCCTTTAAGGCTTCTATATCCGAGGCGACGAAGATCCGCCTGTCACCATCTTTAAAGAACTCGTATCCGTTCCGTTCAAGAATCTGCCCATAACGACGAACAGTAGTAGTTGCGATCCCTACTTCTTCAGCCACTTCTTTCGTTGAAAAAGCGCGCTCATTCGGTTGTATATCGTGTCGCATGCAGGGCCTCCTTTTCTTCTCCAGTATTGTCCAAGAACGACCGGAAACAAAGGCACTGTTCCCGTTTTCTCTCTTCCTCTATTATACATGGATGAAGGCCCTTTGTGGTTTACGGAAGTATTAAATCGCAGGATTTTTACCGCACCGGCTGATGAATCTCTGTTTCCAAGTATGTACTCAAATCCTCTGCACTGCTGAATGTGACCGGGTATCCATAGGATATCGGTGTCTCTCCCTGGTTCGTTTTTTTCCGGAACCGGCGGAGCGATGTATTATGGACGGGCAGCCAATCGGCCCTTTCCTCCACCCTGTCCGGGTCCCTCACAATCGTGATCTCCTTATTCATCAATAAATAGATGACTTCACCTGTGCTTCGTTTTTCAAATTCCATGGATTTGGTTGTTTCATAGGACATCACAAAGTCCTGCTTGAAAAAAGCCTGTCTGCATTCTCTCATTTCCTTCCCCCCTCTCGATATTTCTTCCATTATTTCAGAAGGCGAAAAATAAAACAATTTTTTCCTTTTCGCGCGAACTTTTCTCCTTCCTCATTGGTATAGTTGTTAGAAGAGATCAAAGGAGGATTTGGAATGGGCATCGGTTTTATCATTTCGATGGGTATCATGTTTGTCTGGTTGGTGGTCATACTGTCTGTCACGATTCCGATGGAAAAGAAGTACATCGTCCGCAGCAACGGGAAAATTGATTACAAAAAAACGGAGCTCTTTTTACGCTGGAATGTTTTTGATACCTTAACTGTCGTTTTGGCGGTTTATACGATCATCTGTGTACAGGTTCTCAACGTGATGATCAGTTCAGGCGCGACCGTTGAAAATCCTTATGTGCAGTTTTTTACGAATCAGGCACAGGCGTGGACGATTGTCGTTTTCCTTTATTTATTCAGCCGCCTCAGCCGGACGTTGAAGTCTGTCCGTGCCCGGATGGGTGAAGCTTCGTGAACCAGGTGGAAGCCGTCATGGAAGCCTGGCAGCGTGGGAATGAAGAAGCCTTCGAACAGATTTATACCGCCTTTCACGGGCCATTGTATTCGTTTATTTACCGTTATACGAGAGATGAACCATTCAGCGTCGATATCGTCCAGGATACGTTTCTCCGCCTGCAGACACATAAGCACCAGTATGATTCTTCCAAGGGAGCCTTGAAGTCCTACTTGTTTCAGATCGCCTACCGTTTGATGGTTAATAAATTGAACCGGAGAAAAAAGTGGCGGAGCCTGCTGCCCTTTTTAGTTCCCTCACAGGAAAGTTCACTGCACCATGCCGAAAAGCTTACGGTCCAGCAGGCAGTCAGCGAACTTCCAGATCTGCAGAGGGCTGTGATTCTCCTTTACTACTACCATGACCTTCCTCAAAAAGAGATCGCCGCCATCCTTCACATCCCCTTAGGGACGGTAAAATCAAGACTTCACCAAGCCATTCAAACTCTAAAAACGCATCTGGAGGTGGAAGACCTGTGAAAAATAACACGCATGATCACACGGAACTTGCCCGAAAGCTGGCCGAATACGACGTCGATGTTCCAGATATCCCACGAAAAAAGAGCCGCTGGAGCCGCCTCGTCCACTACCTCGCCTCACCAGCGGATAACCCGGTTGATTTTCTCGCCCCGGCCCGCCCGAGCTTTTCTTTGACATCCGTCATCCCTGTCCTCGCAGCCGCGGCTGCACCTGTAGCTGCACTCTTGCTTTAGGACGACGGATTGAAAGTTTTCAATTTTACAACTTCCCGGATATCCATTGTTCGCATTCTCTGATTCTGCTAGAATGCGAGACATATCATTTCAAACGGATTCCTTATATACATGCGGAAATATGGTCCGCAAGTTTCTACCCGGCTGCCGTAAAGAGCCGGACTATAAGGAAAGAACAGACGGGGATCATCTATGCACAGCTGGATTCCCAGGCCTCTTTCCTTCTTTATATAGGAAAGAGGCCTTTTTTTGTTGTCTGACGTCTAATCTCCTTAAGGGATCCGTCATTTTCAGGGAGGATTTCATCATGCAGATCATCACCGGACTGCTCTCGCTCGCTGCCCTTATTGGACTCGGGTGGCTGTTGAGCAGCACCAGAAAAAACATTAAGTGGCGCACTATCCTAACCGGCTTATTGATCGAAGGGCTGTTCGTTTACACGATGCTGAACATTTCTTTCGGTCAAACCGCTTTGAAAAAGGCCGCTCTTTTCATCCAGCACATCATTGATTACAGCTCGGCCGGCATTGATTTCGTCTTTGGACCACTGCTTGTGGAAACAGGCGTTACCTTCGTGTTTGCCATCCATGTCTTAGGGGCTCTGATCTTTATTTCCGCCTTGATTTCCGGTTTATATTACCTCCGCATCCTGCCGGTCATTGTGAAGTTCCTCGGCACGATCGTTGGAAAACTGTTGAAAACCTCAAAGGTGGAATCGTTCAGCGCGGTTGGGAATACTTTTTTAGGAGTAGCAGAGGCACCTCTCCTGGTGAAGCCGTACTTGAGCCGTATGACAAAGTCTGAAACGTTTGCGATTATGGTGGGCGGAACAGCCTCTGCCAGCGGGGCGATCCTCGTCGGCTATGTAGAAATGGGCATTGATTTAACGTATCTATTGATTGCCATTTTCAGCGTTCCCTTCGTTTCTCTTGTCATGGCCAAGCTGTTGGAGCCGGAAACAGAAACCTCTGAGCTGAACGAAACCGTGTCGCTCGAAAAGTCCGGACAGGCGAACGTCTTTGAAGCGATCTCAGACGGCGCCGTCAATGGAGTAAAGCTTGCAGCCAGCATCGGAGGATTGATGATCGCTTTTATCAGCGTCATTGCGTTGGTCAATGGTGGGTTAGGATTGATCGGAACAGATCTGTCCACCATTTTCGGCTATCTCTTTTATCCATTCGCAGTCATTATCGGCATCCCTTTTTCCGATGCCTTCCAGGCGGCTTCCCTGATTGGAACGAAGCTTGCGGCCAATGAGTTTCTCGCCTACTCCAACCTGAAGCAGATGTCCGGGGATCTTTCTCCGATGACGATGGCCGTCATGTCTGTGGCTCTCTGTAACTTTGCCAACTTATCCTCGATCGGCCAGCTGATTGTCGGGCTCGGGTCGCTGGCTCCGGAGAAGCAGTCTCAGGTTGCCCGCCTAGGCTTGAAAGCGATCATAGGCGGGACGCTTGCCAGCTTCATCACAGCTGTATTCGTCTCCATGTTCTTATAAAAGAAAGCACGCCCGATATTCCCGGACGTGCTTTCTTTATGAATTGTTTAAGACTCAAGTTCGAGAGAATTCTGGCATCTTGCAATGAACACACCCGATACATGAAATATTTCATTATGAATTTGTAGTTATTTTTAAATGCTTTTCCCCTAAGATAGTAATGCTGATATTCCACCTTGGGTTCAAAACTAAATGATCATTATCATCAAATTCCAAAGCCATATGAATGTCATCATCTTCAGCTGTAAGAATAGCAATTCTTTTGTTCTCAAGGTCTACGTACGTTTTCAAACTTTCTTTCACCTCTATCTTCCAACCAAAAAAGTCCATCATTCACCTCCAAATGCCAGTTAAATACCCAAATACTACGAATAAGCTTTTCCAGAGCCTATTGATCAATTATAAATCCTCACGCTTCTTTTTTCTTCCACATATAAAAGTTATAGATCAGTTGAAGGACCAAAACCATAAGCAATATTAGGATAAACAGCATTTTCGCCATTGTCGTAAATGTTGAAGAGTAATAAAGAATAAAGGCTGAGAAAATGACCACTGGAGTAATAATGGCGGTTCTTATCAATTTCCTTCTGTAAGAAAGTGCAAAATAATTCAGTTTAAAGCCTTTGTCTTGTTTGTCTTTATTTTTATACCGAGAAGATAAGACTGCAATAATGATTGCGGATATAGCTCCAGGCACTATAAAAGACATTTCGAATAACTCCTTTCTTTCAAAATTGACCCCATTAACGAGAAACATGAACTCAATAAATTACGCATTATGTAATAAGGAGGGCACGTTACTCAGCAACTCCCTCATACTTGAACACTCATTTTCGAGATCTGCCGTCTTTTGCTATCCTGAATTTAGATATATCTAAACGTTCCTCAATAAAGGAATTTGATATGATTAACATCAATAATCCTATTCCTAACATTGGGATGGATGCAGATTAAAAAATTTGGCGTACCTTCAATTCTTAAGATCTCACTAAATGCAAATCCTTCCTCATTCATTCGTGAAGCCACAATCACTTTTCATTTTCTGCTTTATCTAAGAGTGATATGATCCTTTTATTTTGTTCAACCAGCATATCACTATTTTCCTTTATTAAACGTACCCACCTAATTAAGAACGCCAGTACTATAATAGGGAAAAACAGCAATAATGTTGGCATAAGTACATCCATTAAATATTCCTCCTGAAAATTTTTCATTTAAAAACCGCTAGTTATCATACAACAATCGCCATAAAATGTTTATACACTCACTTTTCTTTCTTAAAATAAAAAACTGTTCCATTGACTCCAGCTAGTTCCCAACCATCCTCCCCCAGGGAATTCAACTTTTCTTCCATCACTTCACTGAATTCCTTATTTGCTTTTAACTGCACTTTGATATCTTCCACTCTATACACAAATTGCTTCATTCTTTGTCCTCCTAATAATAAAACTACTAAACAGTGCTCATTTACATATCTATACGATTCTTTTTATTAGAAGTTTCAATCAAACACAACGAAACTATTTAGAAACTGACCCTTACACAAACCTGCCCAAAACATTAAGAAAGAGGCAATTCTTCTATTAAAGAAATGCCCCCCCCATTATGGTAGACTTGATTTCAAGATAGTTTCCTTCTCCATTCAGATTCAGGGCGTGTTCCAAAAAAATGTAGTAACTATAAAGGGGATAATTATTGTCGCTAAGATAATTAATCCATTGCCAAAGATTCCGATCTTTCTGTATGTTCCTTTTTCAGAGAACATGGCAAATACCAACCCTAATACAGCAATCACTACACCAGCAAAAAGAAAAGCGTCATTCCCTGACAGCGTCGTTATGTATGCAGCTAGGCTTACCAAAAATAAAACAGGAGAAATTATTCCTAACTTCCTTCTCACACTTCCCCCTCCTCATGACGTGAATGATTTGAAAATATTGCATGTAGCTCTATGCTTTTAGGAAAGAATCTTTCACGTAATAAAGGGACAATTCTTTTGTTAAGGAGTTGTCCCCATTTCCGTAGACTTAAAATCGAGATATTGAAGAGAAAGCTGTGAAAATCATGAATTGGATCAGCCTAATTCGGCAGCTCAGTAGACCTTCTATTATCGCACCTTTTAGCTTAGTTTTGTTTCCTGCTCCCTCCAATATAAAAGTTATTATGTAAGAAAAAATCTGATAAAATAAACTTAAGGGATACATTAGCAAATCGAATTAGTCAAAGGTTCAATGAATAGCCGTATGGATGAAGCTATTTCATTAGAATAACTGAAAGCGCTTTCTCCGGGTTGGTAAATGATATTGTTAATAAATTCCTCTAAAGGAGCGAATGTTAATGTCAAAAAAAATTTAGTTCCAATTGATGGTTCAGATTTTTCGTTAAGAGCTTTGAAACATGCAATTGAGATAGCTAAAGCAATTGATGCTGAACTTCTTCTTTTAAATGTTCAATATAATTACAATTCTCCTAACATTAACCGCTTTGTAAGCAAAGAACAAGTGCGTAGGTACCAGCAAGAAAATGCGAAAGAAGTAATGGATGAAGCACTAAATGTCATTGAGAATCAAGAGGTAACTGAACACACAAAAATAAGAATTGGTTCACCAGACTATGAAATTGCGAAAGAAGCAAAAGAATCGAAAGTATATAGTATCGTAATGGGTTCACGAGGTTTAGGTGCTATAAAGAGTAAAATACTGGGAAGTGTAAGTTTTAACGTCTTACATGTAGCTTCATGTCCAGTGACTATGGTTAAATGATTGATAATGTTTAGAAGTCAAATTCAGCTTTTGAAAACTTCGATACCAATGATGTCCGTCAACTGTACAGGATTTAATTCAAATGAGTCATCATACGGTCATTAGATTGTTAGAGAAACCAGGTATTCCATTATTCCCAACGGTAATCTGTGATGGCATCATCTTTTCGGAGGTCTCTGTGCTCCCCACTTGGTGTATTCATTAGCTTGGGTGGTACTGTCGATTGATCGAAGGAGTATTCAAATCCTCTTCTTTGATAAGGACGTTTGCCTCAAAATAAAATAACACAGCAACTGAAAAAGAGCGATTATTCATGATGAATAATCGCTCCCGTTTAAACTCGCATTCAAGATGCCTATTGCTTATCACGATATTGAAAAGCTTGGAAATAAATCATTGAATTTATCTAAGAATATTACTCTCCCTTAACAGCTGTAACTTCCAGAGATAGATTAGCAAGAGGTAAATTCCCTTCGTCTTGAACTAAATCTAGTTCAAAAAGATACTCTCCTTTTTCTTTAAACGTGATGAATAACAAGGCACAGCTGTTTAACATAGGTTCTTCGAAAATAAAAACTCCATATTCATTAAACTCTACTGGTAAAAAGGCTCCCCCAATAAAAATAACTAAATCAAAACCTTCTTTTTGTGACGGGTTCCCTAAAGTAACAATAACTCTGGATTCTAATTCGGGGTCGCCTGTAGTTAAAGCACAAACATTGAATGCTTGCTGTTTGTTAACTTTAACCGTACGCGGGATATTACTTGAAAGACATTCAGCCAAAATAACTCTTCCTCTCATAAAAGATATAGTGCATTATTATAATTTATGATGAAGTAGAGAAATAGATTGGACTACTAATCTAGTAATAAGTGCAGATTTATAAAATTCCATTATCATACACTAGTGTTTATTAAATAATACCTGAATGCTCAGACAAACGATGATTCTTCATAAATAACTGTGCCATTTTCAGGAAGACTCGATATTGAGACATATTTAGATACTTTTTTAACCACATATTTAAGTTTGATGCCTAATTATACATATGGACCAGGGTTACATCGATAAGAATTAATATTAAGAAGGTTAGAGCGCTCCCATATAGATAAACCTTTTTTTCCTTGAATATCCAAGCAGCTAAGGTTAAAAGTGCAAAAACAACTATGGAACCCTGTAATTTTTGTAATCTATCCTGCTTCTGAACAATGTCAACCATTTCTGAAGGGGCACCTTTAAAAGGTTGTTCATTGATTTCCTTACCATACCAGTTATAACTAATAATTCGATAAGTGGAGGATTCCTTTATATACTCTAATTTTTTAAAACCTAACACTGGTAAGTCAATTGAAAAAATAAATAGTAATCCAGCTATAATGAATATTAATATTTGCGCTAATGTCTTTTTTTCAAAAGAAACCTCCTTATGAGTAAATTTAATTGTTTAAAGCTAGGCTTTGATCCATGTATCTCGATTAGTTAAAATAAGCGATCGTTAATTGAACAATCGCACCCGTTTTTATAAGACTTGATACTGAGATAACTCCCAGATTATGTAGTGTAAAATCACACCAAAAACAATATTCAATAATATAGTGTTTGTTATTGGACATTTAAATTAACGTCTTTTCTCTTCTTCATTTTATTTACCGCGAATCTAATTATTAAATAAATGATAAGTACATTTAACAGAAAAGTCGCAGGATTAATGTGCATTCCATCATTACCGCTAAATAAGTTATCAAAAAGCCAGACACTGTAAGGTTCTACTCTCTGGTATATCGTTATATACTTTAATGGAAATCCAAAAGTATGGTTGCCTATTCCTTCATTAAAATAATTACTAGGTATGAAATATGGTATAAAAATACATAGGAGCAAACTCCATCTCATATATTTCCAGTTTAACCTCTGCACAAAACCCCTCCCTGATTAAACTTTATTTGCTTTTTAAATTTAAAATTTACATTCATCATAACCACTATGCAAGTGAAATTGAGGGGAGTAGTCTTTTATGCAATTGCCCCCTATTGTGGAAGACTTGATTTCAAGACGAATAAATCCACTGTTTGATCTCCAAATCAAGGATCGAATTAAAGTCTGTTTTTGTAAAAACTTCATTCAAAAACACAACTTTCTTTAAATAATAGTTAACGTTAATATAGCACCCAATAATGCCTCAATAATGTCGCCTTGTCTATTACATACGAAATTAGGTCTCTTTAGTTTCAAGGCAGTGAGTATTTTGAAACTGAGTCTTACAAAGTCCTACCCACTAGTAGAAAAGCGATTGCTCTTATTAAGCAATCGCCCCCAATTCTTCAAGAATTAATTTTTTAAGATATAATTTGTAGGCCCAGGTAAAATAATTTCCTTCTTGATATTATTGAAAAGACTCTGCTGCCTCAATTAAATCATTTTTTTCAACTTTAGTTTCCGACTGTTTAGCAAAATATTTTAAAACATAATGAATCTTTCCTTCTGCCCATCTCAAAGTCTTAGTTCCTGAACTATCGACAAAATATTTTCCAGATTCATCCCCTACTTGTACATCATGATATTCTTCTTGAGAAGTAGAAGAAACGTCACCTCCGTTTACAGTTAATAAACTAAGGTGCTCCTTATTTTCTCCATAGAAATCAAAAGTTAAAGTTTTATATGGTTGCTGCACCTTAGGAGGATGACTAAAGTCAGCTCGTTCTACTTCAAATGGAAGTTCTGTGGGAAGTTGAGGGTTAAAAACCAAATCTTCCGTTTTTTTGCTCAGCTCATCATTATTGAATTTATGTAATCCACTTGTTGAACTACATGCCACTAAAATCAATGGTAAAGTTATTATTAGTAATAATTTTTTCATACTATCTCCCCTTCTAAGAACATGTTGTTGATTGCATGTTAAAAGTGTAGTCTACAGCAAATACATGCAAAAGGTCTCATATTTCACATACGATTCAGAATTATTAAAGTTTCAAATATTATTACCGCGAATCTAAATCTTCTAGTATCATACCCAAACCAAACAAAGGGGCAATTCTCTCTTATAGAATCGCCCCCGTTTTTATAAGACTTGAAACTGAGATAACTCCCAGATTATGTAGTATAAAATCACACCAAGACCAATATTCAATACTAAAGTGTTTGTTATTGGACATTAAAATTAACGTCTTTTCTCTTCTTCACTTTATTTACCGCGAATCTAATTATTAAATAAATGATAAGTACATTTAACAGGAAAGTCGCAGGATTAATGGCCATTCCATCATTACCGCTAAATAAGTTATCAAAAAGCCAGACACTGTAAGGTTCTTTCTGGTGTATCGTTATATACTTTAATGGAAATCCAAAATTATGGTTGCCTATCCCTTCATTAGAATAATTACTGGGTATGAAATATGGTATAAAAATACATAAAAGCAAACTCCAACTCATATGTTTCCAGTTTAACCTCTGCACAAAACCCCTCCCTGATTAAACTTTGTTCGCTTTTTAAATTTAAAATTTATATTCATCAGAACCACTATGCAAGTGAAATTAAGGGGGAGTAGTCTTTTAAGCAATTGCCCCCGTTTCTTTAAGACTTGAATTCGAGATAACCTTATATCTTCAACCTACTAATCAGTTAGCATAGCATATGTAATACATTTGCGTTTTTAGCCACTCATAATAACTAGATCGTCTCAGTCAATTTCTCAATTTTTGATTGAGACATTAAATATACATCGCCAATAATGTCAATTTTGTCTCCCTTTGTACGAACAACGCAATCTTTGTTCGAGGCATAAATATTTATTTCTTCTGACAAGGGAGACAGTTCTCTTTGAACAAGCTCCATGTTATTTTCTAGATCAAAATGAGATAAGACAGAAAACTCGTCAAGGCCGATTCCTTCGTGAACAGCGCTTACTTCAACTTGGTCTCCAAAGTTTTTTGAGCATAACCATTTAGCGGACATGTTGATTGCACCAGCACTTGCCCCCATCACAACTGCGCTGCTTTTTTTAATACAATCCGACAATTCATATTCCATCAAAAAAACATTTTGTTTAAGAATATTGCCACCCAACAAGAAAATAACTGATGCATTGCGAATTAACGTGTGGGCATTTTCTTTCTGGACACGATAATTAATTAAATGATATTCATCAAACAGAATGCCTGATTGATCGAGCCATGAACGTTCAGTAGCCCCATCATCTTCATAATTAGATGGATTCGAGCTAATCATAACCATGGATTTTCTATCAGTTATATCCTCCTGTAAAACCCTCCCAAGATTTTCTGGGAAATAGTTTCTAAACCAACCTAAATAATAGTGAGTTTTCATAAGTACCCCCATAGCAAAATTTATGTAACATTAATTTCTGAGTTACATTCTATTTTTTTGTCACCAACATATTATTCTGAATGTTATTTCAGAAAAAATAATAAGCGCTTTCTGTATACCGCGAAAGCCGACGATAAAGGAAGGCTCGAATTCAAGCTTAATTACTTTTGTTATGCCTCATTACCTCTAAGGATATAAGGTGCTGCTTTGTTTAACATTCCTCTTAATTCCATAGGCAGGTGTAAAAACTGTTGTGCTAAATCCAAGCCATCCAAATTTCAAATATTAAATAAATGATCAGTTAGTAAAAAAGCTAAATATGGCTATGCTTATAGAATTAGCACTCTTCTCAACAATCGCCGCCTATTCTTGAAGACTCAGTTTCAAGATAACTCAATGCTAAATCATACAAAGTGCTTAAACCTTAAATTACCTCAATGGGTATACTAACTCAATATCATCAATTTTCTTTAGTGATTGATGATACCAATAATTATGATCAGCACCATGAATACAAAGAATTCTCTTATCTGGATACTCTTCAATTGTATTCTTCACCCTAGCAAGCATAATATAATGCCTGGAGTTCCACACGATATTCTGAACATCGGGATTAATAGTATGTAGCCACGTGTACATATCGTTAGTTATAGTATCGTAATCATGTGAGTTCAAGGGGATATTACCGTTATCCCAAGTGGAAAGTTGATTATCATTCCATTGACTTAATTCATTCTCTAACTTTTCCCTAGTTTCGTAATCGAATTTATCAAACGGTTCTTCTTCGAAGACATCCTCTTCAAACCAATTTATTGGGACGAATTCAATGCCCCGCTCTTCACATAATGGATAAATCAAATCAGGATATTCATTTTGCGTTTCTCCCAAGATTCCAAAAGGTTCACCTTCATTTAAATAAAGTTTCCAACTTTCCGGATGTACTTCCCCGCAAATCACATCAGGATTAAATTCCGTAATTAACTCCTCGACCAGAGATAAGGTGTAATTATACTTCTTCTGCATTTCTTCATCATGTGTCATCCCTAAGATACCTACTACAGCCAACACAAACACTCCCAAATTTTATAAGAATTAATTATATAGTTTTAGACAACACTAATTATTCCAAAAAAACGAATTTTTCTCAATTATTTTCTGGATAACAATAAAGGACCTATCTTTTATAGATAAGCCCCCGTTTTTATAAGACTTGAAACTGAGATAACTCCCAAATTATGTAGTATAAAATCACACCAAAAACAATATTTAATACTATAGTGTTTGTTATTGGACATTTAAATTAACGTCTTTTCTCTTCTTCACTATATTTACCGCGAATCTAATTATTAAATAAAGGATAAGTACATTTAACAGAAAAGTCGCAGGATTAATGGCCATTCCATCATTTCCGCTAAATAAGTTATCAAAAAGCCAGACACTGTAAGGTTCTTTCTGGTGTATCGTTATATACTTTAATGGAAATCCAAAATTATGGTTGCCTATCCCTTCATTAGAATAATTACTAGGTATGAAATATGGTATAAAAATACATAAAAGCAAACTCCAACTCATATGTTTCCAGTTTAACTTCTGCACAAAACCCCTCCCTGATTAAACTTTGTTCGCTTTTTAAATTTATAATTTATATTCATCAGAACCACTATGCAAGTGAAATTAAGGGGGAGTACTCTTTTAAGCAATCGCCCCCTTATCTTTAATAAGGGTCATTGAGTATTTCCAACGAATTTTTCAGTCCCATCTCTATTTACAGTTTTCACTTTAATGTCTCTAACTTCCTTATATGTAGGAATAACATGATACCAATACCTTCTGCCATCATCTATTTCAATAAAGTTTGCTTGGTCTCCATTTACAATAACTTTTGAAATACTGCTATCACAGACTAACCCAGATACGATTCGTCCTTGATTCACTGTCCAATTAACAGGAGTACTGCAGTTTAAACCATGTCCTGACCTACGTATTAATTTTTTGTCTATCTTTTCAAAGTAAGAGGTCCAGACCTTTCCTTCTCCCTTAAAGAAGGCAAAAGCATCACCTTCTTCAAGAACATTCAATTCGTGGTGAAACAGGTTGTAAGTGTTATTTTTATCATTCATTATCTCTTTGAATTGCTCTTCAAAAGGCCTTTCCTCCGTACATCCTATTAAAAATATGCTAACCATAATAACCAAATAAACTTTTACTTTTCTCATTTACATCCCCTGTTCTTTAAAGCCCCAACTAGCACCAATTATTTCAAAAAATCCCCATAAGCTCAACTTTACTTTTGCCATCAAATTACTCTAATATCTCGAAACTGAGTCTTCCACTAACCTGCCCATTAGCTAAAGACTCAGTATCGAGATAAATATCAACACCAAACTTAAACGAAGCCTTTTATTCAAGGCAGCAGTCTCCGCCTGTAACGGAGAGAAATGTAAGAAGATGCTTCCTTACTCTCCCCATAACCCGGCTGTTCCTTTTGAAAAACAAAACCTCTGGCTTCGTAAAAAGGAATGCCCTTATCATTGCCTTTCTGAACCGAAGCCCATTGTTCTTCCGCTCCATAAAGATCCTTCTGCTGCTTCGTCAAGGCTTCCAGCAGCTTCGTACCGATCCCCCGGCCTCTGTAATCCGGATCTAGATAAAGGACATAGATTTCGCCGGCCTTCTGATCGATCATCCCGCCGCCAATTGCACCAACAATCCTGTCCTGTTCAAGAGCGGTTATGTAGCCGCTCCAGTCTCTCCCTGCAGGAACAATCTCTTTTTGGATGCGGGCCAGGTTATAAAATTCATCGATGACGGTCTGTAAGTATTCTTTGCTGTAAATCGCTGCGTACGTGTCCTGATTCCCTTTGATACAGACCTCCCGGATGCCGGGAGCATCACTCATAACAGCATTTCTGACTATAATCATCGTTTCCCTCCTATATTCTCTGCTGGTGGGTATGTTTGAAATCTGTGCCATACTTTAAACCGTAGCCGATGGTCCGATCCATCCCGATATGAGCCGTCCAGATCAGCGCCAGCGCGGTTACAAGCCCCCACTGGTAATATAGACCGGTGAGGAGAACAAGTCCCGGCACTACATAGGTGTGGCCGATATTGTATAGGACGGCTCCCGCCTTGGCATTTATGATATAGCCGAGCATGAATACATCAGGTGCAAGAAGGAGAAGAAGAAACAGCCAGAGCGAATAGCCGGTCGTTGTGTAAAAATAAGACGACATAATGAGGACGAGTAATCCTTCCAGATGAATCCATGTTTTGGGCACTGGGTTCCACTCCTTTTTAGGTGATCGGTTTGAAAAGGGGCCATGACAAGCAGGTCGTGCCACGATCCGTTTCGGAAAAGCTCTTCCTTCAGACGCCCCTCTGTTGTAAAACCTGTATGCTCATACAATCGGACGGCGCATTTATTAAACGCACAGACTTTCCTCTGATGTTTCTAGTTCTTCAATCCTGTAACTATTCGATGTGTCTGAGGTGGTGATCCTCTTGATGAATTGTTCGGTGCTTTCATAGGTGGGGACATCGAGGTGGGGCTGGGTCGTCTTCATTACTTCCATATCATTTCTCCATTGATGGTAGATGGGTGGGGCTTTTTCCTCTACTTTCCGCAGACGTATGCGTTCAGCTGTAAACAAGTCATTCCTCCCTCTCTCTGCTGAGCCGTTCACCTCTAGTACGGTCAACAAGGAGAAACGTTTCAAAAATCAGGCAGGAAATCGGATGCTTCCATTATTCACCTGCACATTCCCATGACCTGCTTTCCTCATCCGTCCTGATGCAAAATCATTGTTTGTGAATTGACGGAAATACTGCCTCGCTCCGTTATACGTCGTATACCACAGCTGGTTGATAATGGTATACGTTCCATGACCTGCAAAGCGGAGCGGATGGTAGGAAACACCAAAGACCGGATGAGTCATTTTAGCAATCCCGTACCTGCCCTTTTCATCCAGCCACAAACCCAGCATCTTCTCCATTTACACACCCCCCTCCCACTCTTCGACAGAAACGAGACCGCCCTCACCCACGTACGCGGTCCCTCTCCCCTTTAGGAGAACCGTTACAGGATAAACCTCCGCCATCTGATCAGAAAACAGCCACTTTCTACCCGGTTCGAGGAGCAAAAGAAAGCTTTCGTCTTCCTTTTCCCCTATAAAATTCAGGAGGTGCGGCCGGATTGGGCGCTTTTCTCTTTCGATGAGATTCAACCGTTCAAGAACTTCAGCCCCCTGCCCGGCGTCCACCGCCACAAAGCTCATTTCATTGACCTTCTGCAGGCTCTCTATGGAGAACGGCTGTCCATCACTCTTTGGAGCCGTACGCCTTGCGATACACTCGACAATATTACCGGCGGGATCCTGAAAGGAAAAGGCACGGGCCTGAAGATGCTGGAAGGCCGCCTCATCCTGATCCTCTTCTTTTAGGAGCGGGGTACGGGCCTTCACCCACTCTTTCGCCTCCTGAAACTGGTCTGCCGGGATATCAAAGGCGAAAAGATAAAAAGGATGTCCTTCCTCTACTTTTAGAAAAGTGATGGTGCTTCTCCCAGCTTCAATGGTCAGCTGACCTTCTCCCGATTCTCTCTCCTTAAAACCGAGGACCTCTTCGTAAAAATGTTTCATATCCTTGAGCGGCCGTGTATCCAGCATGACTTTTTCAATAAACATTTCTCATTCCTCCTTCACAGCGGTACCTTCATGGTAAAGAGAGGGGAAAGGAATCACATCAGGGGACAGACCGATGTTTTCTACGTCTTTCGATGGAGATCAAGACCCGCTGCAATCATTTTCTGTCTGCCACAACAATCAAAAAGGCGGCCGGAAACTTTCCCGGCCGCCTTTTTGGTATCTTATCCCTCATATTCAGCAAGAGTTACTGCGAGCTCATCCTCAATCTCCTGAACGGAACCTAAATAGTTATTCAAAAGGATGGAGAAAATCAACTCCTCCCCGTCTTTCGTCGTAACATAGCCGGAAAGCGAGGTCACACCAGTCAAGGAACCTGTCTTGGCATGGACATTCCCTTCAGCCGCTGTGTCCTGCATCCGATTCCTCAATGTACCCCCAACAAAACGTTCTTCCTTTCCTGCCACGGGAAGGGATGTGTAGAACGCGTCATACCACGGTTCCTGGCGAACTTTATATAAGAGTTCTGAGATTTCATCGGCCGGAACCATATTGACATGCGACATGCCTGACCCGTCCCGCAGGCGCATCGTATCTGCATCCACATCAATCGTCTGCACATACTCTTCTACGACATCCAACCCTTTATCCCAGCTGCCCTCATCGTAAACGGTCCGCCCCATTTCCTTGATTAACACCTCAGCGTGTCCGTTATTACTCAGCTTCATGAATGGGATGAACAAGTCTTCAAGCGGCATCGATGTATGAGATGCAACAAGGTCGGATTTCTCCGGCGTTTCCGCGTACGTCATCTTTCCTTTCACCTTTATGCCGGCTTCCTCCAACGCCCTTTGGAAAAGGTCGAGCGCAAGTCCAGACGGCTCATCGACCGCCACCCAGGAGCGGGACCGGCTGCCTTCAAGTGGAAGAGTCCCTTCCACAATAATCTCGTTTGTTCCGTGTTTCCGTTCAATCGTGACATCTTTCTCTCCATCTTCAGCAACCGTCTTCGTTTGATTGATGATTTTTACGTGGTCTGTTTCCGGTGTCACTTCGACAACGGCCTCTTCCCCTTCCTCCGCCGCTGGATAGGCAGCGACGATCACCGTTCCTGCATCGTAATCTTCATTAGGCGCAGCTGTAAGGGCAGAAATCTGAGAAGCATAATAACGGGATTCATCATTCCAGGAAATGTCCTCAGACAAACGGATATCATCGTACCATGTGTCATCCGCAACCAGGCTTCCTTTGACTGCCCTGATCCCTTGGTCCTTAACTTGTTGGGCAAGCTCCTGAAAATCCTCATAGAGAAGGGTCGGATCTCCTTTGCCCTTTAGGTAAAGGTCCCCGTGAAGCTGACCTCCTCTTATTTTCCCTTCTGAATACACTTCCGTATCAAACGTGTAGCGGGGGCCAAGCGTATCCATCGCAGCCGCTCCCGTCAGCAGTTTCATGTTGGAGGCCGGCTTCAACCGGTCATGGGCATCATGTTCATATAAGACCTCCCCCGTGTCGGCTGAGCGGACACTCACACCGCTCAACGCTCCGTCCAGCTTCTCATCACTTAATAGAAGGTTGAGTTGATCCACCAATTCTTCATGTTCCAAAGAAGCCGTTACTTCTGTCTGGACAGGCTGAAAAGGAAAAAACAAAACAAGACTCGTCAACGTCAGGACTGCAGCATTGGATAATTTCCGCATATGTATACGTCTTCCTCCTCCAATATGGGGTCTTCTACACCTTACCAAAAATTACAGAATATTATAATAATTAACAGAAATTTTCCACAAAACAGCCCCAAGGAAGCAGTTCTTTGGATAGAGTATCAACCTATCTATCCTCTCAGCTGCGTGACCAGTCCCATGCGTCTTGTTGGAGTTGTTGGACTAACCCGCCCTTTCCCTCGATGTACGCGTCGATATTAAAACGGTGGGCCTGCGCCAGCTGCTTTATCAACCGCGCATAAGCGTTCCGCTCCGCGTCATGCGTCCGAAGATAATCACGGAACACGAGATGACACTCTATTTCAGGACTTTCCACTTCAAATACGTGCACATGGTGGGTTCTATCCTGTCCTCCTTTTTGAAAAAAACGACGGCCGGGCAATCCGTTCTCACCTTTCGCTTCATATCCTGCCTCCTCCATTGCATCGACCGCTTACAAATCACTGACGACAGGAAGTATATCAATCACCGGCTTGGCCGCAAGTCCGGGAACTGCTGTACTGCCGATGTGATGAACATCGACGAGCGCTGATCCAAAGATCTTTTCCAATATCCGCTTTTCCTGTTGAAATAAAAATGACCAGCCCGTGTCATAAGGGACAACCTCCACCTTCCTCATCCGACCCCCCCTTTATTTTCCTCATTATCCACATTCAAGTATAGCAGATGAGTAAATGTGTCCCGTTTGAGCAAACTATTTTCGTTCCTGTCCTTCATCGTGTATAACTTATCGTGTAACATCACTTATTTAGGAGGTACCATCATGAGCAAAAAAGTTCTAATGGTCGTAACCAATCACACTAAAATCACAGATGATCATAAAACAGGCCTGTGGCTTGAGGAGTATGCTGTTCCTTATAATGCCTTCAAAGAGCAGGGCTATGAGGTAAAAGTAACAAGCATCCAGGGTGGCGAAGTTCCACTGGATCCCAACAGTATTCCTGAAGAAGAAGTGAAAGAATGGGCGGAAGCTCAAGCACAGCTGAAGGATACAGCCAAGCTTTCCAAAGAAGATGCCAATGGATTTGACGGTATTTTCCTTCCAGGCGGACACGGGACAATGTTCGACTTCCCGGAAAACGAAACGCTTCAGTATGTCCTGCAGCAGCACGCGGAGCAGAACAACGTTATCGGTTCGGTCTGTCACGGACCAAGTGGTCTCGTCCATGCGACGTATGAAAACGGCACTCCGATTGTAAGCGGCAAAAAAGTGACCGGATTCACGGACTCCGAAGAAATCGGCATGGGGCTGGATGTGCATATGCCATTCATGCTGGAAACAGAACTGCGTAACAAAGGCGGCGAATTTTCCAAAGGGGATGACTGGAGCGCCTACGCGGTCCGCGATGGTAATCTGGTAACCGGCCAGAACCCGATGTCCAGTGAAAAAGCTGCGGAGAAAATGGTTGAAGCTTTAAAAGAAAACTAAAAACCCCCTTTCCAAAAGGAAAGAGAGTTCCAGGCTGTCGGGATCGTTCTCGACAGCCTTATTTTATGTCAGGGGTGCTCCTTTCATCGGCTGAAAAAACCGGGTGGAAATCTGGTCATGCGGCACCGGAGCACTGCACAGGTATCCCTGGTACTGGTGGCATTTCCTTGAAATCAAGTAATCCAGCTGGGACGGCGTTTCTACACCTTCTGCGATGACGTTCAAGTTCAAATTGAGAGCCATATGAATAATCGTATCTACAACAGCCCTGTCTTTGGAACTTTTGTGGATCGTCTGAATGAACGATTTATCAATTTTAAGGGTATCAAGCGGGAAGTCCTTCAAATAATTCAAGGAGGAATATCCGGTCCCGAAATCATCGAGGGAAATTTTGATCCCCATCGCTTTCAGCTCATGCATAAAAGGAATCGCTGTTTGCGGATTTTGTACGACACTCTCCGTCAACTCGAGATCCAGGTACTTCGGATCCAGACCGGTTTCGTCCAGGATCTCTTTAACGGAATCCACAAATCCTGGATCGTTGAACTGGACGGCTGAAATGTTGACAGAGATATGGCAAAGCTCATGCCCTTCGTCAAGCCATGTTTTGAACTGAGTACAGGCTTTTTTTAAAATCCATTTCCCCAGTGGAATGATCAGCTTCGTCTCCTCGGCAAGTGGAATGAAATCCAGAGGAGAAACAAGTCCCAGTTCACGGTGATTCCAACGAACGAGCGCTTCGAAGCTCTTCACATCCCCCGTACCAATAACGACCTGAGGTTGATAGTAAATCTCGATCTCCCCGTGTCCGGCCGCTTTTCTCAGACCGGTTTCCAGCATCATTTTCCTGGAAATCATTTCATTAATCTCCATCGTAAAGAATTGATACTGGTTGCCGCCCTCCTGTTTTGCCTGATACATCGCCGTATCGGCAAATTTAATAAGATCATCCGCCTCCAGGCCGTCCTCCGGATAAAGACTGATTCCGATCGACGGCGTCACGAACAGTTCCACCTCATCAATGAAAAAAGGCTCACGCAGAGCATCAAGCAGCTGACTGGCAGCCATGCCGGCTTTATAGGAACTTGTTTCTCTCAACACCAGAATAAACTCATCCCCGCTCTGCCGGGCAGCAAAATCGTTGTCCCCCAATCCAGCCTGCAGCCTCTCTGTTACCTGCTTCAGCAAGGCATCCCCTGTCTTGTGTCCATACACATCATTGATTTGTTTAAATCGATCCAGATCCAAGAACAAGACGCCGGCTTCCTCGTTGTTTTTGTGCGCCTGCATGAGCACGGTCTCCAAGTGATCGTTCAGCATTCTCCGGTTCGGAAGATGGGTCAGTTCATCTTTATACACGAGCTCATTGATCCGCTCCTGCTGTTGAACCCGCTCCGATATATCACGGATGATTCCGGTATAATACGTCTGCTCGTCGTTGGAGGTCGAGGATAAGGATAACTCCAAGGGGAATACCCTTCCTGTGGCATGCATTCCCTCGAGTTCCACCGTCTGTCCAATCACACGCGCTGCTCCATTTTTCAAAAACAGAGCTGCCCCTTCAGGGTGTGCTTCATAAAACGAAGGCGGAACGACGATATTGATAAGCTGACCGACCGCTTCCTTCTGGCTGAACCCGAAGGTATCGACAGCTGCCTGGTTCCAGGCGAGAATCTTTCCTTCCTGGTTCATGGTGATTACGGCATCGTTCGCCGATTCCACAATGGTCTGGTACAGGGTATCCATGAAAAGGATATGATCGCTGTGCTCTTCCATTTTCGTATCGTACCGGTTCACTAAAATAAACAGTCCGATTAACACAAACACTCCGAACGTCACGATGTATCCGAGCGGCGTCGGGTCTATAAAAGGATCGGTATGAGCGGACGTTTCCACATGATAAAAGCTTGCTGATGCCATTCCGGTATAATGCATTCCGCTGATCCCGGCCCCGAGCACCAAGGAGGCTCCTATTTTAAAACGCTTCATCCTTCTTGGGTAATTCATAAAACTCTTCAATACAATCAAAGCGGTAAAAGAAGCCGCGAAAGCAATGGCTGCCGAAGCGGCAACAAGCTGCGCATCATACTGGATCGCGGCTTCCATGATCATCGCTTCCATGCCGATATAATGCATCGAAATGATGCCGAGGCCGATTACAATCGAACCGACCGCTGCGTCGATCCGCTTTTTCAATCCACGGCTCATTAAATAAAAAGCTAGAAAACTGGCTCCCGCTGAGGAAAGGATGCTCAACGTCAAAAGCCATGAATCATACCGGACCGGCATGCCCATGTCATAGGCGAGCATCGCTACAAAGTGCATCGACCAGATGCCGCCGCCCAGCGTAAGCGCTCCAGCTGCTATCCATTTCCACTTCGTCAGGCCGGAAGCTTTCTTCAACCGTTCCACCATCGTCAACGAAGCAAATGATGCCGCCACAGCTGCAACAATCGATAAAATTACAAACCATGTATGATAGGAACCTGTCATTTCCACTCGTCTTTTCCCTCTCTTCTTTTTAGCTCTTTCTTATATCGGCGGCCGGATGTCAAATTAGAGAGAATTCTGGAAAAGAATCACGCCTGAGCTTAGCTTTTTTGACGGAGGGTAAAAGACATAGTAGGATGAACAAACACACGTGACAAGTGAGGTGGTTTTTTGGACTCTTGGAGAAGTTGGTCGTGGGAGGATATTTTAGCCGTCATCCTTTTCCTAACCGCCGTTATCCTGCTTCGATGGATATTAACAGGACTTGTGAAACGTCTGTTTTCAAGCCGTCCACGGGCAGAAAAAGCTTTTCTATCTTTAATCAACTGGTTTTCCTACAACGGGATTCTCGTCTTTATCATTTTTTATTTTGCCGATTCCAAATGGCTGTTCTACGAGCTCATCCCTATAGAAAGTGTGGATGTCACCCTTTTTCTCATTATCGTAGCGCTTCTGATTCTGACGTTCGCCTTCCGGATTTCCCGGATTTTGAACAGGTACATCTTTCCGTTCTTTTATGACCGGCATCAACTGGATAAAGGCACCCGTTTCACTATGGAACGCGTCATTCATTATATCATCATGGTGATTGCGTTTTATATCAGTTTGACAACGGTCGGTATTGATCTCAGCGCCCTTGCCGTTTTTGCCGGAGTGCTCGGCGTCGGGATTGGTTTCGGGATGCAGAACATTGCCTCCAACTTTATTTCCGGACTGATTCTTCTTTTCGAACGGCCGATCAAAGTAGGAGACCGGGTCCTCATTGATGATGTGGTTGGTGATGTCCAGCGGATCAGCATGCGGGCGACGATCGTACGCACGTTAGAAAATGAGCACATCATCATTCCGAACTCGTATTTTCTAGAAGAAAAAGTAGTCAACCGTTCCTTTTCCGACCCACGCCTTCGGTTAACCATTCCAGTTGGTGTCGCCTATGGTTCAGATGTAGAAAAAGTGAAGGCCGCTCTTCTTCAGGTAGCCGCGGACGCTCACGAAGCGAATGCGTATGTCCTCAATGATCCGAAGCCTTTCGTAAACTTTAAAGGCTTTGGCGATTCCTCGCTCGACTTTGAGCTGTTCGTCTGGATATCTAAACCGGAGGATTTGATCCCGATCAAAAGTGAGCTGAACTTCAGCATTTACGCAGCGTTCAGCCGTGAAGATATTGAAATTCCATTTCCCCAGCGCGATTTACATATTAAATCGAACGCAGCTGGGTGGTTTAACGAAAAGGAAGGGCAGCCTTAACCAGGCGCCCTTCTTTGTCGTTTTCATCTAATGGGAAGGATATAACAACATCTGGAACAACATCTCTCCTCTATCACATCAATTATTGAATAAGCGTCATCGTTATGATGAGAGTCGTTAAACACGGACCAAGCTGATACCCTTTTTTCTTCATGAATAAAGAATTCCCAATGGGTAAGGCAGTAGTATCCTTACAACAAACCATATAATAACGGCCAAAAACAGGAACATCACAGCGATACTCAACGTCTGCCTGTAACGCTTTTGTTCTCTTAAATTTAAGTGAATGATATCCCAGACCAGCCTTAGGAAGAGTAAACCCATAATAAGGAACATGAAGAAAATCAGTGACGTATCAAACACTTTAGAAACGATAAATACTACAAAGATCCCGATAAAAGTTAAGAGGTTGTCCATTCTTTTATCCACTTGCTCGATATTCCCATCTATTGCTCTAACGATTCCCTTCACGAAACGCCCCCCCTTTGAGTCAAACCTATGTATTTGAATTACTAAACCAATGTGGGCTCTTTCCTCATATTGCTGTTATTTCCACTGATAGATCAGCGGATAAAAATCCAGCATAGTCACCGTGATCAATCCTTGATGTATCTGTCGCCAGTCATTTTTTTCTGGAGTGAGATTATCGGGTGGGATTGATGGATTTGCGGTAAATGGTTTGTTCGGCATCAGCCTTTTGTTCCTCAACCTTATGTAAGTGTCGATCATTATCTATACCTGTTTAGAAGCCCAAACGAAGAGCATTCCCAATAAAATAGTCGAAATAGAGAGGAGCAGGAAAGATCCTCCTAGAATCAGGGCTGGAATGAGGTAACAGACAGCAGCAGCTGTGATGAACCATCCTGTAACAAATAAAAAGCTGGACAAAAATTCAATGATGTTTTTTATAAAATCACCTCATTTAAATACATCGTTCGTTGCCGGCAGACTTCTATGCACTTACCTTCCTGCTGTTGATAAAATAAAATACACAATAACTCAGGAATAATATCGTTAAATAAAACAACTCAGGATAATTTGTTTTTATGCCCTCCAAGCGGGGATCTCCCACATTAAAGAATTCAAAGAGAAAATTTGCAAGCATGAACAGAATGATTGTTGACCAGCTTTGTATCACTGCTTTTTGTTTAATCCACTGTTTTCGTTCATCTTCTTTAGGCTTGAAGATAAATTCTCGACTGCCGGACAACACCCCAACAATACCAAGCCAGATAAACGGAATAACTAAGTTTGTTAAAAATACACTCATCTTACACGTCCCCTTCTACGGTTATGGTTTAAATACCTGATCAACAGTGGTTCCTAGCTGTTTTGCGATATTAAATGCCAGTTTCAAGGTGGGGTCATACTTGTTATTTTCTATCGCATTGATCGTTTGACGGCTGACATTACACAGATCGGCAAGTCTTCCCTGGGAAACCCCAAGCTTTTCTCTTAACGGCTTAATCTTGTTTTTCAAATCGTTCCCACCTTTTTTCTTCAGCTGACTGTCAAAAGTATTTTACACTTAAATGGTAATAAAACCCAATCATAATGTCAAATACTTTTGACAGTGTAGTTATACTATATCTAAGTAGAGCGAGTATTGACATTATAAAAAGGAGACTGGTTCTCTCCTTTATTTTATAGTGATCATATACACGTCTACCTCTCCCTCTTTCATAAACATCTCTTTAGACTTATGCATGCCGATCGAACGGGCGATATGTGCGGATGCTGTATTGCCCGGCTGTATAAGGGAGATATACCTTTTCTCACTCCTGTGCTTCCTGCCATAGCTCAGCAATAATCCAGCCGCTTCCTTTGCATATCCCCGTCCTTGGAACTCGTTGATGATCCAATAACCGATTTCCACCTCTTCTTTTCCGTCAACCTGTTGGGGTACCAAGCCGGCATGCCCGATACGCTCTCCGCTCTCCTTTTCGATCAGAACCTTTAGTCCGAGATCAGGATCTGATTCCTCATGTGTATGAATCCAATGCAGGAATTCACGGGCTTCCTGTTTTGTTTTCACTCCCCCATCACCGATATAATTCATCATTTCAGAATCTGACAGCATTCCAAACAGGAAAGAGAAATCCTCTTTTCTATAGGATAGAAATTGAATACGCTTTGTAGACCACATGAAACCCCTCCTCTTATATTCACTATTACAGTTTTTCCATTCATGAATTTTCCACTTATGGGCAGGTTACGGATGAAGGGGATGCTTATGAAAGATTATACAGAAGATGGACGCCTATCTGAAATACAACAGTCGTTTGGGAACAGCTCAGATATTAATATCCGACCTTTTCAACATCCACGTTTTTCGATCAGTGGAGTGCTGGTATACATAGACGGGATTGTAGATACGTCGGTGATTGAAAAACATATCCTGCATCCTCTGTTGGATGAACGAAATCGAAACAGGAAAACAGGGGATTTGGATATAGAAAAAGCATTGGAAACGGCAGGTGTGGAAGTTGTCCCCTTTTCCTCCTATAAGGACAAGCTGATCAATGGATGGACCCTTATTCTGCTTAAGGATCGTGACCAGGTGATTGCGGCAGATACTGCTAAGTGGAAAGAACGCGCTCTTACTACTCCTAAAGGGCAGCGGGCGGTCGAGGGGCCGGATATCGGATTTAACGAGAGTAGAAAAAGTAATGTGGCACTGGTGAGAAGCATTGTGAAAAATCCGATGCTGCGTGTCGAAACTGAAACGTATGGAAGCATCACTCAAACGTCTGTTTCCCTTGTGTACATTGAATCCAAGGTGGATGAAGCGATTCTGAAGGACGTCAGGGAAAAACTCTCCCACGTATCCATGGATTATATCTTGGACTCGAACTTCATATCAGAGTACCTGACAAAAGAATCCAAATCAATTTTCCCATTAATCATCAACACCGAAAGACCTGACGCAGCCGCAGCGCAGATCATTGGGGGAAGAGTGTGCATCCTCGTGGATGGTTCTCCCTATGCACTGATTGCCCCTGCAGAATTGGTGCAGTTTTTTCATACAGCCGAGGATTATTATATTCAAAGCCGCTTCAATCCCCTCCTCCGGCCGCTCCGTATCTTGTTTTTTTGGCTGTCGCTTTATATTCCTGCTCTTTATGTTGCCTTTACTACATTTCATGCAGGAATACTGCCGGATAACCTCCTTGTCGGATTCATGGCTCAGAGGCAGGTGGTCCCTCTGCCTACGTTTTTGGAAGTGGTGATTGTCAACTGGCTGATAGATGCCATTTATGAAGGCTCCAACCGGCTGCCGCAGAGTGTTGTCCTTACGATTTCAATATTTGGAGCGATTGTATTCGGACAGTCGGCCGTTGAAGCCCAATTGATTCAGCCGATCACCCTCGTCGTTCTAAGTGGATCGTTTATATTATCGAGTATCGTCCCGGTAGCCGCACTGAACTATGCGACACGTTTTTTACGTCTCAGCCTAATCTTAATCAGCGCCCTTCTCGGGCTGTATGGATTGGCTCTGGCTACTTTAATGCTGCTTATCCATTTATGTTCCCTGAAAAGTTTCCAAGTTCCTTATCTTTCACCGATCGCCCCTTTTACGTGGAAAGATCAAAAAGATACCATCATCAGGGAAGCCATGCCTGAACTTAACCCGACAGAAGTGAATTTTACGAAAGAAGAGGATCCATCCTCAAAACGTTGATGGTGGAGGGACGTACGCATGAAACAAATCCGTTTGAGGCTTCTACTGATCCTTCTCATTTTCATGGGAGCCCTTTTCATCAGTTCTATTCAAACCACACGGCTGCACACGCTTTCGCTTGTCACTGGAATGGGCATCGAAAAAGAACAAGGCATTTATTCAGTTACCCTCCAATTATATAACCCGGAAGCCAATGCTAAAGAATCCTCCGGTGAAATTGGCGGGAAAACCTATACAGCCACTGGTGTGACCATTGCTGATGCCATAGCAGCCTTAAGAAACGATATTTCCAAACGCATATTCACGGAAACGCTTCAAATCGTTGTCCTGGGAGAGCAGATGGTCAAAGAGGAAGGGGTGGATCCTGTTCTTGACTATTTGGTCCGCGCTCCTGAAATTCCGGGAAACATCCAAATGGTGATTGCCAGGGGATCATCGCCCGAATTCGTGTTTCAAATGTTCCCGGCGGACGATAAAGTAACCAGCAGCCATATAAGAAAATTGCTGAGTCATTCAGAACAGCGGTGGGGTACGTTTCAAGACATATCTGCTGAACGTATCAAAAGCCTCTTGGAGGACAAAACAAGTGACATCGTTATCCCCTACCTGGAACTGAAAGGCGATAGAATGGAAGGGCTCTCCAAAGCCAGCACGGAGAGATTCACGCCGGCGGCCTACTTTTCGCTGACCGGGCTGGCCTTATTATCGAACGGGAGGCTGAAAACCTACTTCACCTCTGAAGAGAGCCGCCTGCTGGCCTTACTGAGGGGAGTGAATCAAAAAGAAAGCCTCACCTTCCCGTGCAGGGAAGACAATCATTATATGACCATCAGAACTACAAACACCAATGCTTCAACG
This sequence comes from Halobacillus sp. AWH4_228, assembly GCF_056158365.1. NCBI lineage: Bacteria > Bacillati > Bacillota > Bacilli > Caryophanales > Bacillaceae > Halobacillus > Halobacillus sp. AWH4_228. The sequence continues at coordinate 2,750,033 of NZ_JBSWTE010000001.1, forward strand.
AAAGCATCTGTAGATCCATTGTCCTTCAACATACAGGTTCACGTGAAAGCTTATGTAGAGGAATACGGGTGTAAAGAGGAAATGAATGGGCAGCGGGGTATTCAAAAGCTTGAGGAATGGCTAGAAGAAACGATAAAAAAAGAACTGACAGTCATGGTTCAAAAACAAGAGGAAGAGGGGGCAGACTTTCTCGGTTTAAAAGATCACTTGTACCGCCATTCACCTGCCTATTGGAAAAAGATGAAGAAGGAGAAAAACGAAGACCTTTCAAAGGTCCCTGTAACGATCGATGTTCAGGTTTCGCTTACTAAAATAGGGAAAACCTCTAAATTACCTTTATGATGAGGACGATAACATGGAACGGACAATCATTACCCCCACTCAGTTTTTCTCACTCATGCTTTTATTCCTGACAGGAACCACCATTATTGTAGGCTTGAACTTCACAGCGCTGCAGGATAGTGGATTTGCTGTACTCTTTGAGATGGCCGCCGGTACTTTCATGTTCTATTTTTATATGTACCTCTCTGAAAAAAGAGGGTGGCAGAATCTCGGTGGAATCTTAACCCAAGCGTACGGAAAAACAACAGCCAAAGTAATCATTCTGTTCTACAGCTTGTACTTTCTCTATATTGCCGGCCGCGTAACCACAGACTTTTCCTTTTTCGTGACGCACATTATTTTTCAGGACACTCCCCCGTGGGTCATTATGATCCCGTTTCTGATGGTCATCGGTTACTCGACGGTCTTAGGGATCGAAGCTGTCGCCCGTAGTGCAGAAATTCTTGTTTTCTTTACGATAATGCTTTTGGTTATGTTATGGGGCCTTGGGTTCTTATCCGAAGAATTCGATCCCATCTACCTGCTTCCGTTATTCGATCAGGATTGGTCTGTCCTGCTCTCCATGATTTTCCCTACGGGTATCAGCTTTCCCTATGGAGAGTTGATCGTATTCACCGTTCTGTTTTCCTTGGTAAAAAATAAAGAAACAGTGAAACGCTACGCCTGGGTCCCTATTTCAGCAGCTGGCTTTATCATTATCATCACGATGGAGCTTGTCATCGGCATCCTGCATGCACCGATGGCAGAACAGTATTTCTTTCCTTTTGCTAAGGCGATGGAGCTTGTCACTTATTTTTCCTTTATTGAACACCTTGAGATTTTCACCACTCTTTTACTTCTGAGCGGCGTATTTATCAAAGTATTTATCTTTGCCTATGCAGCCTTCAGCCTTTTCAAGGAATCGTTTCCTATGAAAAAAACAAAGCTCTGGCACAGCTTTGTTCTCATCTTACTGATTGGCGTCATGTCGATGATTGCTTCTGAAAACCTGATCCAGCACTTGCAGATCGGACTGAAGGTCGTCCCTTATGCCCTTCATATTCCCTTCCAATTCGGGATCCCCATCCTTACCGCCTTCGTTTTAATCCTAAAACGCCGGAAATAATGCAGGAAGAAAGCCCGCCCTTATTGGTACATAAGGGCGGGCTTTTTTCACTGCGCTTTTTCGTCCGATTCGTGAATGCCGATAAGGTTGCCCTCCGTGTCATGGAAATATCCCTGCCAGGCCATACCAGGCAGTGCATATTTCGGCATAGCGACGGTGCCCCCCTGCTCTTTGATCAAAGCTTCGGTGCGGTCGAAATTCTCGACACTCATCGTACAGACAAAGCTGTTGACTGCCTGCCCTTTTTCAGGGGCCGGTCCCTGACGCTGCATAAGTGCCCCGTTGATGCCCGGAGTAGAAGCATCCCCGGTCACAGCTCCGAAATAAGGCATCCCTGCATATTCACTGTAATCCTCGTACGTCCAGCCAAAGACACGGCTGTAAAATTCCTTCGCCCTCTCCATATCATCCACATGAATTTCAAAATGTACCAGACGGCTCAAAGGCTTCTCCTCCTTTTGGATATGCTATTTATTTACATTCGACTCCAAAAAGAAGATTCCTCCTTTCCAACGAGAACCGTTGAATCAGCTGCTGGATTCTTCGAACATTTTTTCCTTCATCGCATAGATGGCCGCCTGGGTGCGGTCATGGACGTCGAGCTTGCTTAATAGATGACTCACATGCGTTTTCACCGTTTTCTCTGTGATGAACAAAGCAGCAGCTATTTCCTTATTGCTCTTTCCAAGGGTAATTTGATAGAGTACATCTTTTTCCCGTTTCGTCAGCTTGAACGGAGCATCAGGAGCCCGTCCTGTTTGATTCTGGTTCATTTCCGTTAAAAGCAGCTGGGTCGCTTTCGGGTGGAGCAGTTTTTCACCTCGGTGAGCGGCGCGGATGGTCCGGACGAGCTCATCCGGGTCTACGTCCTTCAGCTGATATCCGGACGCACCTGCCTGAAGGGCGGGGATAACGTGGTCCTGATCGGAATAACTGGTCAGAACGACGATTTTCGATTCTGGATACCGTTGAAGAATCTCCTTAGACGCCTCTACCCCATCCATCACCGGCATCATCAAATCCATCAGGATGACATCAGGAGAACACTCCTCCATTTTTTCCAATGCCGTCCGGCCATTTTCCGCTTCTCCCACCACTTCGATATCCTGCTGGGTATTCAAAAAGAACTTCAGTCCGCGCAGAACGATTAAATGATCATCGACGAGCATCACCCGTATACTCATTCCATCCGCTCCTTTCGGTTTCCCTTATGAGGGAGAAATACTCGTACTTCTGTCCCCCGTCCCTTCACACTTTGAATGGAAAACGAACCGCCGGCCAGTTCGGCCCGCTCTTTCATACTTGTCAATCCAAGGGTGCGGGCCTCAGCATCTTCATGATCATCGATTCCAGGACCACAATCGGATAGCACCATACCTGCCCCTGTTTTTGTTTCATAAAAGTGGACGGCAGCGCTCGTCTCGTTGGTGTGTTTCTTGATATTATTAAGGGCTTCCTGGCCGATCCGCCATAATGTCTCCTCCGCATTCCCCGACCAGTCCGGGACCTGCTCCATATCGATATCCAGCGTGATGCCGAGATGGACGGCATATTTTTTCAAAGCTGCACTCAACCCTTCTTCAATCCCGACCGGACGGAGCTGCCAGATCAGCGACCGCATTTCCTTCTGGGACTCCTGAGAAAGCAGCAGCATGTCCTCCAGCATCTCCCGGAGGTCCTGCCGGTCATCTGGAATCATTTCTTTTACTCCACGGGCAGTTAAAGAAAGGGAAAAAAGCTTTTGATTGACTGAATCGTGCAGATCTCTGGCAAGGCGCTTCCTTTCTTCATGCAGCAAAAGCTCCCGGCGTTCTTTCTGAAGGTTCAGGCTCTCAGCTGCAAGAGCCATGTTCCGGACGAGGGCCTGTTGGACTTCAGTATCTCTGCGCTGAAAAGGCTGTCTGCTGCCTGAGACCGTATGAAGCAGCCCAACGGTCTCGTCCTTCATTGTGATGTGATGGATGGCCTCTGATTCTCCGTTTTTTTCTGGAACCTGCTTAATCTCTTCCGAAAATTCCCCGCCGCTTGACGCTTGTTTTATGTACACATGGTTGTTCTTCACGTACATGGCTGCCGCCTGCCAGCCAAAATGAGCCATTCCTTTCGTGACTGTGGTCTGACATATGCCAGGGATGTCTTCTTCCTTGTTGATGGAACGAACCACCTTATTCAGCTTTTCATAAAGCTCTGCTCTTTTCTGTTCCTCATGATACAGCCTCGTCCGCTTGATGGCGGTTCCGATCTGATAGGCGACGGACTGCATCAAGGTCAGTTCTTCCTCTGAAAAATGTTCCTTATAAGGGGCTGCGATATTCAATATCCCGAAGAATTCCGTCCCGTCGCCAAGGGGAATCGTTGCATGGTGGGAGATTCCCTCCGTGTCTCCACGTTTGTTTTTCACAGCTTCTGTAATCCGCTTGCATTCAATGATATTGACCGGCTCTGTCAGTTTGTTGTTCCAATAGCGGTGCAGGCAGTGGCAGTCACCCGAACACATCGGCGCTTTTTCCTCTCTGGAAAGCGCCGGCGGCAGACCGTAATCGGCGATCAGCGTATAATGCGGCTCCTCATCAACGAGAAAGATCCAGCCCGCTTCCAAATGGGTCAGCTCCAACAGCTTCTCAAGGACAGCCTGGAGCATTTCATGCATGTCGTTACAAAGATTCAAAGTTTCCGCGATCCCTTTCATGATTGTTAATTCTTCCACACGGTCAAACGCACGCATCCTTTTCCTCCGTTTCCATCAGTTTGTTACAGGAAAGGATTGGTGAAACTCAGCAAGGACGCTGTCCAGCCGGTCCTCCGTTCCTTTCTTTAATCCGCCCTCCGCATCGAAATCCTCCGGATCGAAGACCATCTGCTGCGGAAGTATCATGGCATACAGGCCCCGGCCGACCGTCCTCATCTGGTTGACCGCATTTATACCGCCTTTTCCTCCGCCACAGACAGAAAACAGAAGGGTTGGTTTCCCTTTGAAATGCGAACCATCCAGAAATTCGAGTGCGTTTTTCAAGGCTCCGCTCATCCCGTTATGATATTCCGGCGATACCCAGACAAACGCCTCCGTTTCCGCTGCGGTTTTTTTGAATTTCATGACAGCCGGGTGATGCTCCTGCTGTTTTGTACCATCAAATAAAGGCAGCTGCTCTTCACTCAAATCAATCAGCGAAGCCTGAAGCTTCTCCGCCACCTTTGTGGCTGCCTGCCTTGTCCGTCCCTGCTTTCTTGGTGTTCCACTAATCACTGTTATGTTCATTTCGATTCCTCCTTGCTCTTATCTTATCTCTGAAAGGAAAAATCGGACTCCGGGAAATGACGGAACTTTTTCTACAACTTTGGACGGAAAACGTTCGTTCGCCATTGAAAAAGAACAGCTCCCCTTCACCGATGTTGATCGGCATACACCTTTGCCGTTACACCAAAACGGGCTTTAAAGGCCCTGGAAAACGTACTGAGGGACTGATACCCCACATCAAAGGCCGTTGTCATAATATCACGTCCCGGATTCATCAGCTGTCTTGCCGCTTCCTCCAGCCGGATCCCATGAATGTACGCTCTTGGCGTCCGACCCGTCTGTTTCACGAACACCCGGTGAAGATGGTATTTGCTCATATTCATTTGAAAGGCGATCACATCCAGCGTCAGATCCTCCCTGAAATGTTCATTTACAAAGGCCTGTACCTGGGCAGCAATCCCTTCTGGACTGTGAAGATGATCGGCTGCTGCCTGCTGCCATAAGTTTGTGTGAGAGCCCTCTATATGGGTGAGGATGGTTTCTGTAAAAGCTTCCTCGTTGGACAGTACCTGATCGATTCCTTGAAAAGCCGCTGTCTGCATCTGTTTTTCTGCTTCCTTCACGACTGCAGCGGGAACGGTCTGGAGTGCTGAAAAATCTACGGGGGAGACACTTTGTCCAAGCCGCCCCTCCAGGACCTTCCGGACAACAGTCTCGTTAAAGCTGATCAGCATAATCATCCCTCCCCCTGAAGCTTCATGCTGATGGACATCACCAGGAGGCACAATCAGTGCTTTTTCCGCATCCAGATGCAGATGCGTACCGTTATGGCGGACGGCGATGCTCCGGGACATGGGAATACTGATCTGGTAATGGTCGTGAGGGTGCGCTTCATCCGCCTCCCCCTGCTGTAAATCGAATAGTAACACTCCGGTATGCTCGAGATCGAGCCTCATTTCCATGCTGCATCTTCCTTTATTGAGCAAGATTTGCTGATATAACCGCAAGAACCGCCACGTCCGCCCTTCCTTCTTTCCAATACAATAGGTTTACTTCCTAAGGAAAGGGGTCTTAGTAATGGAAACACGGACGATAATGATTCAGACCGGCGGGCATGCGCTCCTATCCTTTATCTCCATCCTTTTACTTCCGTTTTTAACTCTGTATATGTATGACCGATTCGACGAAAACCTCAGTCTGACTGCTTTGGTCATTGGCATCCAGCCCTTCACGGAAATTCTTTTCACACTGCTTTTCAGCAGGTGGATCGACCGCTTCGGCCGAAGACCAGTGCTTTTAGGTTCTCTGGTGTTTCAACTAGCGGCGATGGTTGGATTTATCGTGGCTCAAGATGTATGGACGTTTGCCGTCTGTGCTTTTTTGAATGGCCTTGGGCGGTTTGTCTACATCCCTGCGGCCAGGGCGCAGATATCAGAAACGGTTCCTTTGGAGAAACAAACACGGACGTTTGCGCTGCTGGAGACAGGTTCAAATATCGGCGCCCTGGCCGGACCTGCGGTTGGAGCGGTGCTTTTCAGCTGGCATCCACCGTTATTGTTCGCTCTGCTGGCCGTGCTCACCTCCATCTATGCCTTGATCGTCTGGCTGTGGCTGCCGGAGTCATGGACCGGTGTCCTTACAGAAGTTTCAGAGCGGAAGCCTGTCCCCTATAAAAAACCAGCCTTCCTTGCCTGCAGCATGCTGCCGATCAGTCTGTTTCATGCCCAGATGGAAACGAACTGGCCGATTTACTTGAAAGAGAATATGGAACATTATCTCTGGACGTTTTCAGTCCTGCAGATGTCCGGCACGCTCTTCTTTATCTGCTTTGAAGTCCTGCTTGTCCATTGGGCGGAAAAATGGCCGCGGATACGGGTCATCCAGACCGGATGGCTGTTTTATACAGCGGCTGCTTTTGGTTTTGCGTTTTCCACTCATTTCGTTGGACTTATTGTATCACAGCTGTTGTTGTGTATTGGGGCTGTTCTGGTGCTCAATCCGATGCAGACGTTCATCAGCACAATCGCCCCGCAGGCTCATAAAGGAAGATATTTCGCCTTGTTCGGCCTGCACTGGGATTTCTCCCGGTCCGCTGGTCCATTCACAGGCGGCCTCATGCTTTCCTTTTTCGGTGGAGGATGGTTGTTTTCCACGCTTGGAATCCTCCTGATCATCGGTGCATTCATTCAGACAAACCGCCTGACCATCTATTCCATGGATGAACCAGACAGGATGGCCGGATGATGGATGTGCATCCAGAAGCACTCACACAAAAACCCGTCCTCTCCTCTTATCCTGGGACGGGTTAAATGATATACGTAAACGAGGCGGCCCGTTCAATACCAGTAGTAAGGGTAAAAGGGATCGAAACGGCGGATGCCCCAGAACGGAAAGCCGAATAAACCGAAAGGACCGAAAAACGGAAAGAACAAACGGCTGTCAGCACTGCCCTGGCTCTGCGGCACCTGCTGCTGACCGGCAGGCTTGAGCAAATACAGCTGTTCGTCGTCGAAGCTGTGCAGAATGCCGGCATGAACGGAACCATCATGATTTTCGATCTGGATCATTTGATAAAGGTGCTGATGGCAGAAATCCTTCGCTCCCTGCTTCTGTCCTCTGGTTCGGGGAGACCTATGAGACGGATGATGCATCATCGAGACCCTCCTTTTTCTCCCCATCGTATGACAGAAGCCTAAAAGCGTGCTAATCCCATTGTTTAAGCGAGAGCCACAATTTTTTCAGTTTCCGTTCCACAGGCTTTCCTCTTCCGGACTGCTGCTTCTGCCATTCGTTGTAACTGGCCGTCGCGATCAATAACAGCCCTGCCGTCAACAGGTACACCCACCACGGCGCCCTGCCCCAGTAGGGATTCGTCTGGTAGAAGACATTGAAAATGAGCACACCCATTCCTGTAAAAAAGTACGATTTAATCTTCAGCTGCATCCCCGCCAACATGGACACAACGGATAAACCGCCAATGATCCACGCATCCCAGAGCGTATGACTGATGATCGCATCACTCACAAGATAGGCCGCAATGAAAAGAAGGAGCGCGGACTGCACGTGACTCATAGCCCCCCTGTACTCGTGCCACGTTCGTTTTCGTAACAGATAAAGGACGAACAGCAGCGGCAGGGTATACAGTTCAGCTTCCAATAGATCAGGAATATAGGCATTATAATCAACAAGGATCCAAAGATAAGCCATGTAAAAACAGACGCTCCCGATCGTGTAGGACACCTTATCAAACAAGGGACGGTTCCATCTTGAAGCGGATACCATCATCCACGAGCCTGTGAGAAGCAGCGGCAGGACTTCCACCCATGCGTTCCCGTAGGCTGCCGTATAGATCGTAAGAAAACCGATATAAAGCAGGGCGGTGAACGCATAGGCATCGACTTTCTGTCTGGAAGCGATGAGAGAACGGAACAGGTACCAACCTGCCCCGTACACGAGCACAGCCGCAGATGCAAGAACTGGAATCCATACGTCCCTGCCCCAAATCTGTCCGATGTTCTCCCACATCAACAGCGTGAGAAGCAGCGGCAGGAACAGGACATACCACCAGCAGCGGAGATGAATCAACACAAGCGTGATGATGACGTATGCACACATAGGTGCAATTTCCCAGGAAGCCATAAGGCCGCTCCGGCTCATGATCAGCGCAAGACCAAGAATGGAAAATGGGATCAAAAACCAGTCCAGGCGTTTTTTCCATGGATGAGACAAAAAGGTCCAGACGAACCCGAGAATAACCGTAGTCATCATAAACGCATATTCGCCCGGAATCAGCGTCCAAAGACCCCACTCCTCTGAAAGCGTGTAAATCAAAACATAGACAAGGAAGGCAGCGGCATAAAGCATCAACCGCCGGCCAATCTCTCGTTCTTCCCGCCAGGAGCTCCAGCTGTACACACCAAGAGGGACAAGGAAAAACAGGGGATGAACGCCCTCTGTTCCAAGCGTCGTCAGCCACATCAACCCGATGATGACCGGAAGCATACCATGAGCCAGCACGTAAAAGGACGGACGGAGCCCGAGCGCTTTCCCTTTTTCTGCTAGGACAAGCAGCCATACCGGTGCAAACAGACTGTAGACGAGCGCTCCTTCAAATCCGGGAAGCGGCAGGGGTTTGATGAGCGACAAGTAAAAACCCGCTGTCGTTAAGGCCGGAAAAATCCAAAGGGACGCCTTCGATCCATAAACTGTCAAACCGTACGTGACGAATAAACCGATAAACAATAACAGCGGGCGGACAAATATCTGATCCACGAGCGGATCGACAAGCAACAGAGCCATGGCTGCGATATAGGTGCCCTGCCCGATGTAGAACGTCTTGATCTCCAATGGTTTTTCCTTCAAGAGCCGCCAACCGCCTGCTCCGGCTAACAGGATCAGCCCGGAACACGCCAAATGAAACGAATAGCCAAACCCTTCTCCATATGCCGGAAGCTGGTCTGTCATCGGCTGGTAGATGAGAATCATGGAAGTCAAGAGGGCTGCGGGATGAAACCACTGGGCCGTCCATCGCCAATCCTGTTCAGCTCCCTTTTTATAGACGGCCACGGCGAGCGCTGAGCTCACGAGAAACTAAAGCGATAGATGACCATAGGCCTCCATCGTCCAAGCCAGCGTAATACAAGCAGCCATGGCCAGCAGGCTTATGTAAAAGCTGCTGAACTTAACTGGCTGCAGCCACCGTCCTTCTCCCCAAAGACCCGGGTACAGGCAGAGAAGCGCAGCGGCAGTATAGACAAACAGATACATCGGTCCACTGCCAAGCAGTGACCAGAGCTGAGCGGCACTGATTATATAAAAAACCGGAGCCATATACTTGAAAATGGACCGTCCTGAAACAACAGCAAGCAGCAGATAGTTGATCATGATGATCAGATACGCAGCCAGAAGCAGCCAGGAATCCTGTTCAGCACGGAGCTGCAGACTCTGGAACGTAATATAGATAAAAGCACAAATAGAAACGACACCACTCGTATAGTGGAACATCTTTTTGACAAATCCCTGCTGCTTCACGGCATAGGCAAAACCTACATAAAGCAGACCTGCCGCAGGAAATATCACCTCTTCAATGTGCTGCAGCGGCGAGTGTTCGACAAGCTGATAGACAGCATAGGCGAGCATAGCGGAAAAGACGAATTGATATTCCTTCGCCCCGTAGATAAATACCATCGCCATATACATGGCCGCTGTAAGCAGCAGGTTAAAGCTGTAAAAGACCTCCTCTTCAAAAAAGAAGAGCATGAACAGAGTCGATAAGACAAGATGCAGCTGGGTATATAACGGCAGTTCTTTCGTAAACAGCTGCCAGCGCTTTTGTTTTCTAAAACGGATATATCCTCCAAGCAGAGCAGCGTTGTAGACCATGACGATGAGGTAAAACCCATCTGTACCGACAGGCAGTGCCCCGGCCCCAAATGACGTGGTCATGCTCATGAAAACCAGCGAAATCCACACATACAGCCGCGAGCGGTAAACCATGGCATGGCGGATATACAAAGGCAGTGGGATCAGCGTTCCTGACACCCCCAGGATGTAGCGCCCTTCTCCGTCCAACGAAAAATAGCTGCCAAACAGTTCAAAATAACCGGCGGCAAGAATGGCTACCGGAATCAATAAACTGCCGAGTGTCAAAAAGGCGAAAGCCGTTTTTTCAATGCCAAGCACCCTTTTCGTCCCGTAACTGAGCGCAAAGAAGAAGAGGGATACTCCAATGATGGCCGTGAGCTTCGCCCCGGGCCCCATCTGATCCCATTGACTCGTTGCAAGAATCACCCCTGTCATAAGCAGCAGGGCTACTCCGAGGATCAAGGACCACGTAATGTTCCGCTCCCTTACCTCTTCCGGTGACTTCTGCTTTTTCACCTTCTTTACCGGTTCAGCCGGCATGGGACTTTCCTTTTTAACGGGTTCGGAAGCTTCCTGACGCTCGATCCTTGCGGCCACGGCTTCCTTATAGTGTTGATCTTGTTTTTTCACATATGTATAAGTCGCTTCATCGATGTAGCCTTCGCTTCGCAATCGGTTCAGCCTCTCGTGGAAGTATTCATCTTTCAGCTGATCGGCATATTTCCCCATCGCTCTCCCTCCTATCCCATCCATTGTAACACCAGCATGGCATTATTTGGGTCGCGAATAAAAAAACGTCCGCCCCTTCTTTTGAAGAGCCGGACGTTTCCATCAGGACGACATCGTTTGTTTTTCAGAGGCTTGATGGTTTCTGCGCCGGCGCCACATCATCATTTCCAGCGCGGCCATACAGATCAGCAGCCAGCCGAGACCAAGCGCGAGACCTGCAGCGATATCAGTGAAATAGTGCACCCCGATAAACGTCCGGCTTACAGCGATAAGAACGATGACCGCTGATAAAAAAACATTGATCGTCCATTTCCATTTTTTATGAAGGGGGCTGATGACGACCAGATAAATCAAAAACCCATAAAAAGCCATCGCTCCTGACGAATGACCACTCGGAAAACTGTAGCCCACACCGTCATACTGCTCCAGCACTTCCGGACGCTGCCGTTCAAACAGCAGTTTGAGGCCCTTTGTTAACGCACTGATGCCGATCATATTGACGAGGAAGAACACCCACAGCCACCGGCTCGTTTTAGAAAAGAAAGCCAGATAAATCAGCGTCACAGCAGAAGCAGCCGTGATCCACCAGACAGATCCAAGCTCCGTCACCGTTCCCATGAACTGATCAAGTCCAGGGGTGGACAGCGATGCTGTTATATTCGACACGGCCTGATCGACCGCAAATTTTTCGTCTTCCATCACATCTTCCGCCAGCTCAATAAAGCCGTAAAACGCCGCACCCATCAAAAAGAAGCCGATGATGACTGTAACGACAGAGGCTTTGGAGGGCTCGGAAGGATGAATACCACGGAATAGCATAATGATGATCTCCTTTCACCCAAGTTCAACTACTCTTCTCTTACCCCTCCCCACACCCTGCGCAAACAACTGAAAATGTCTGGATCAGCCTGTTCGTTGATAGATCTGCCATTTCGTTGAGATACTCCTAAACGATTGGCTGCCTCCAGAAAATCATTGATCAAACCATATGTTCATGGAAAAACGCACAAAAAAAGCACAGGAACAAATCCTGTGCGTGCGTTCACTTCGGAGTCGGGGTCCCCTGGTGATGAACCATCTTCCACGTGTCTCCATACTTTTTCCAAATGGAGCTCCGCCATGACGTTTTCCCTGTCTCTTTGATATGAAGCAGGAAGGTGGTCAATGCAGCATCTTCGGCGAGCTGCTGTACTTGAAACTGTTCACATGACAGACCGCGGTCCTCTTCCTGCGGCAGACGTTCGAGCACATGGTCTTTTCCAAAGACAGCACCAGTACTGGAGATTTCCTGGAAGTCATCGGCGAGCCGCCGGTCGAGTTCTTCTCTCGAAGACCTCACCCCGGCCGTCAACAGCTCTGTTTCCTGCTGATATAGATGGGCATGCAGGCTCATGATGAGCGCACCTTTTGTTCAATAAGTCCGAAGCCGATACCAGTCGGATCGACGAGATAGGCGAGGTAAAAATCCTCGTATTCCAACTTCTCCTTTACGACGAGAGCGCCTCTCTGCTCCGCCTCGGCCATCGTTTCATCAATGGAGGCCACTTCGACCTGGATGCGGGCGCCGTGCGGGAAATCAGCGCCTCCTTTTGAAATGCCGCTATAGACCCCGTTTTGCTGACCGGTTGACACCGGGGCATACCCCCAGGAAGACTCTCCGACATCCCAGCCGAACACTCCCTTATAAAAGGCTGCCGCTTTTTCCGGCTGTTGACTGCTTAGTTCAAACCCTACGACTTTTCCTTTTCTATCAGTCATCCTCATTCTCCTCCATTCAAGAATGCCGCCCCATTAAAGCCGGCATCACCCGCCAGCTTTCCTCGATGACACATCCGTCTCCTGTCAGTGTAGACACAAGATCTCCAGGTTTAGCGTTTGTCAGAAGTTTCGGAAACACATCCGATTGATAACGTCTATGAAACGATTCATCCGCCCAGCTCGATAAAATAAGGTAACAGCTCTCACTCTCTGTATGCCCGGCGAAAAATCCGCCGGTCATTCCCGGAGATGAAGCCATTCCAGGATTCCAAACATTTTCCTGCACCTTAAGGAAACTTTGAACTCTTTCCTTTTTCACATGAGTGAATGCCAGACGCAGAAAGGCTCCCTCTCCAAAAATTCCGGCAGGCTCAGAGCCCTTGATGTTAAACAGCGGTTCATACAATTGTACGTCCAGCTTCTCGTACATTTGATCCTGCCCTGACTGATGAAATACCTCATCATGGTTGTTCTTCATAAAGGTGTCGTAAAAGTGACGGTCCTCCCAGAAAGCAAGAATAAAAGCACGGCAGGGATGCTTTTTGCTCCAGCCGCCGGCCTGTCCTAAAAATCCGGGTATATCCCTGAGCCGGCTCCATGAAGCCTGCGCTTCGGAAAAGGCCTGTTTCTTTTCAGGACTCACTTTACATTTGATTAATTTGATCAGCATGCAGATTCTCCTTATCCATGCACATGTACCCAGCCAGCATCCAACAAAAAATCTTTCCTTGTAAGGGAACGGGATTCCAGGATCTCCCTGTACGAGGTGATAGTTCCATCATGGGACAATAAAAACACTCTCCCTTTTTTCCATTTTCGGCACCGATGGAGAAACCGCCGACCATAATCGAAGAATACCTCATCATTCATATGATTGATGCCGTGGTCCCATAATTCGGGCTCACATTTCTCATCCACATGGAGACAGGAAGCGGATACTTCTTCGATAGATATTATTTCGTCACAAGGGAGCGTTTTACATCCCGGTCTCTGCGGAAAAATCCGTGGTCCTGCCCAAGGAGTGACCATACCCTCTGCCTCTCCTGAGTGATTCCAGTAATGAAACGTCTCAAGTGTACGGACCGTCGGACTGATGTAGACAAAGTCCCCGCTCCTGAGGGGAAGTGTCTTATGCAGTTCTGCTGCCTGCTGCTTTCCTTCTCCAGTTAAAGCGGGATGCCGGCGGTGCAGACTTTCCGGCGGATTCACCGTATGCCAAGCTTCCGCATGTCGGACAAAGGTCACATCCACCCTTTTTCACCACCTAAAATAAGAAACAGAGGAATCCTCATGCGCCGTTCATATTCCTTTTTCTCAAGAAAAGCGTCCGGCTCCGGGCAGCCTTCTTTCAGTCCTGTTATCCGGAACCCCGCCTGCAGAAGTTCCTGAACGTATGCTTCTACAGGACGGTGATATTTGATGACCTCATGATCGATCCAATGTTCCTTCCGCTCTCCTCTATGAAAATAATCATCCACCACCCAGTTGGTACGCCCCCCAGGCTGATCAGACGGCGCTGTAGTCGATGTCAGAAGCGGATGCTGCACACTGAATACAAAGCGGCCGCCGGGCTTCAGGCCTTGATAGACGCTTCGGAAGACAACGGACACCTCTTCTATATAATGGAGCACCATCCTTGAAGTAATCAGATCATAGGCTTCCGGTTCCATTCTAAAATCTTCCACCATTGTATGGTGAAGACGGGCCCGGGCGGCTTTCAAGTTTTCCTGTGCGGCCTTAAACATGTTTGCTGATCCTTCTACTCCCTCATAGATCCGGCAGCCGGCCCTGCAAAGGTCCAATCCAAAGGAGCCATCCCCACAGCCGAGGTCCAGCACCCGCTGGTCATGAACCTCTCCCACCATGTTTAGAAAAGCCGGCTTTTCCATCGCATTATTCGGACTTTCACGGCGGTTGCGCCGGTGTAAAAAAGCATTAAAAAATTCATTTTCGTCATAAATAGATGAACCTTTGTATCCCATCCTGCCCCTCCTGATCAGTCCTCATAGAATTCCATATGCGGCTTCGTCTTTTTGTAATGATCCATCCTGTCCGCCAATGTCCCGGTATGAAACTCGAATTTATGCCCATCAGGATCTGTAAAATAGACCGATGACCGATCGCCGGTTTCCCTTTCCCTTCCGCTCAAAATGTTTACACCCCGGTCCTCCAGCATCAAGACCATTGATGGGAGTTCGTTTTCCTCTATGGAAAAAGCGGTATGGGTGTAGGACGCCTGCTCAGGCCTCGGTATATCCTTTTCTTCGTTAAGGGCCAGCCATATCCCTGCAAGATCAAAGTAAGCGGTCGTTCTCCCCTTCGCAAGCAGACGCGCACCGAAAATGTCCTGATAAAAATGGATGGAGCGCTCCAGGTCGGAGACTGAATAAAGAAGATGGTTCAATCCGGCTGCCTTCATCCACCGTCACCCTTTCTATGAAACTTCGTTTATTATTTCAAAATAATTGAATATTTTCAATCATATTCCACACAAAAAACCCCGGGATGCGTTCTCATTCCCGGGGTTCTCCACAGCGGCATGTGTAGGCTTCGAAGGTATATGTCTGATA
Source organism: Halobacillus sp. AWH4_228 (assembly GCF_056158365.1). Classification (NCBI taxonomy): domain Bacteria; kingdom Bacillati; phylum Bacillota; class Bacilli; order Caryophanales; family Bacillaceae; genus Halobacillus; species Halobacillus sp. AWH4_228. The sequence goes on from NZ_JBSWTE010000001.1 coordinate 2,765,136, forward strand.
AAGCAGCGGAACGGCTCCCTTTTCCGCCGGCGTCTGATAGACTTCGACAAGAGGAGCCACATCCTGCGCGGCCGCTCTGGCTGCAGCAGCCTCTATATCCTCTTCCTTTTCAATTTCATAACGGTTCATAGCTTCAAATAATGATTCGTGCGGACAGACATCATAGGTGATCGCTGTAAAAGCACTCATGATACGCCACCTTCTTCTTCATAATAATCGAGAACAGCATCTACATAATAGATATCCCCATAACAGGCATCATACTGCTCCGCTTCTTCCCGGATACAGCTGTATTCCCCCGTATCCTTCAACTCTTCATATTTTTCCGCTGAAAAAGAAATGGCCAGTTCCTGTGTATATTCACCGCCACGGTTCATGACATAATCGATGAAACCAGCCCCGAAGTTGTAGGCCTGCAGGGCAAGCTTGACATCGCCATCTGCCTTTTCCAACGTTGTGGCAAAGTAGGAAACGCCCTGCCGGATCGATACTTCCGGATCCTCAATACACCCGACTTCCCCGCAGTAGGACTCAGACGCCTGCATCGGATCATCTCCTCGGCCGCCGGATTCCTGCATCATAAGGGCAAGCAGCACATCCGACTGGTCTGCAATCCCCTCTTCCGCTGCGTAGTTCTCCACTTCCTCTTCATACTGCCGGACACTGTCTGAGAGCGGGTCCGTCTCCTCTTCGACGATACTGCTCATCACTCCACCACCACCAGCTTCCTGTACGATGAGATAAACAAGACCGGCCGCTAAAAGGAGAAAAAGAAAAGGTCTCCACGGGCCGGATGCGTTACGTTTACTGGATGCCATTGCCTTTCCTCCTTTTCTTCTCTCTTTATCATACAATAGGATGAAGAGATTGATAGAATAAATGCTCAAGAAACCGTACACTGAAGAGCTTGTAAAGTATTCCAAAAGTCCTGTTCTACTCCCCTATACAGCCATACAGACCAACAGAATGTTCTCTAACTTTTAAACGAAGGAACTGTTAACGTTCACTGTTGATTTTAGTACAAAAAGGAACTTCCAATTTAATGAAAGGTCCTTTTTGTATTTGACTTATTCAACTAAATCCTTTTTACGTGAAGATGTGATTCCGGATATCTTGAAGCAGATTTCTAACTAAGTCATCCATTAGATAAAAGGATTAAATAACGTTGACGTTGTATTATATATTAAATATTCGAGGGCAGTTTTGGATTAAAATAAAAACTAAAGGAGTATTCTAATGAAAAATATTTTTGAAATCACGTATACAGAGGATATATTAAATCGTATCGAACGACTAAATGTAAATTCACAACCAAAATGGGGAGAAATGAATGTGTCTCAAATGTTAGCTCATTGCTCTTCTTTCCAAGATATCGCAATGGGAAATACTTTTCCCCCACGTGGTTGGTTAGGGTTATTAGTAGGTAGATTTGCAAAACCTATCTTTTATAATGACAAACCTTTAGATCACAATATGTCGACTATTCCAACCATTTTAATTACATCTAAAAAAGATTTTGAAATGGAAAAAGAAAAACTGAAACAAAAAATAATCATATTTCAAAAAAATGGACCAGAGGCTTGCACAGATCATCCACATCCTTTTTTCGGAAAACTCACTTCCGAACAATGGGGAAAAGGAACCTACAAGCATCTTGACCACCATTTAAAACAATTTGGTGTGTAGTGGCAGAAGTTAAAAAAACCGTACCATCAAAAATTCACCTGCTTTATCAGATAAATAGCTTAATGCCTTGTTAATTCTTGTGCTTATGTAATAAAGGGCTATTGTACAATCGGCTCCCATTAACGAGAATATAGAATTTTGAATGAGATTAAATAGAAGATTAGACCTACTATTGGTATCGAAGCTGTCGTGAACATAGGATACCAAACAAAATCTAGAAAATAGTTTGGAACGAACATATATGAACCGAGGATTAAAAATGAATACAACAATATAAAAGCAAATGCAAAACGTACTGCTTTTCCAGTTATCTCCACCGACCGTTCATCTGAGGCATCATATTCAGGTAAGATATAGTCTTCCATTCTTGCTTGTTTATTTTTCCCCATAAAAAGTAAATGAATCACATTCATAATGACTACTATTATCGTGATGCCAATAAATACTTGGCCCACCATATTATCTATATTTACGGAAAACCCATCGATATATCCTCTTCCTAATAACTCAAATTGTTGTTCAACTCTAACAGATTCATAAACCATAATCCCTAGTGAAACATAAAGTAAAGACCTTATAATAATTGTCAAATATAACCTCATTACTCTTCTCCTTCTTTATAAAAGATATTTTCTATCGGCTCATTGAAAACTTCTGCAATATTCATAGCTAGAAGTAATGAAGGAACGTAACTTCCCTTTTCCAATGAAACAACCGTTTGCCTGGTTACACCAATCTTTTCAGCCAAATTTCCTTGTGTTAGGTTGTATCTTGCTCTTAACTCTTTCACGCGATTAATCAACAATCAACATCACTCCTAAATTTTCCCTCTGTTATTGTAAAGTCAATTATTCTTTTTGTAAAGTTCATTTTACTTCCCGAACATCAAAACTCCTTTTTTCAAACAAAAAAACTGTACCATATCTTCAGAGTACAGCTTGCAATATTTATTTCTCCACTTCCCCGCCTAATTAGTACAAAAGCAGGCTATTATTGTTGAACAAACCTGCTCCGTCAAGGCAATATACGAAAGTAATTATTCAACTAAAGTTCCCGTTTTTATAAGACTTAATACTGAGATAACTTAAGATTGAATTAAAACTTAACGATTCAATATTCAAGCCACCACAGCCTTATTATAAAAGTGAATCAAAGCTATCTAAAATAAGCAGCCTCCTTATTGGACCGTCTGCTCTTATTGTAAAGTTTTGTTTTACTGTTTTCTTATATAACTTATATATATGCCAATTAATCCACCTACTGTAAAAGCAAATACGGTAAAAGCAGATATCTGGGCACTAGGAAGATCTCTGTTAAAAATATTATAGATTGATATAACCACTATCAAAAATAAGCCTATTAGACTTAGAGTTAATTTCATTTTGCAATACCTCCTGACAAGTAATCTTTTATCTCACCATACAAGACCTTACTAATTTGGATAGTAACATAATGTTTCATCTCAAATTTAAGCCTTCAACTATCCTAATTAACATAAGAAGGAAGCGATCCCCAATGTTCAAGAAACGCCCCCTTTCCTTGGATACTTGATTTCGAGATATTCTTTAGTTCGTTATCTTAATTTAACTGTCCCTTTACATGAAAAAAGTAGCTATTTTTTCGTGAATTGAAATTATCAATCCATATAATGAAACGTAGAGTAGTAATTTCCCGTAATACATGTAATCTTATCTGGAGGTGCATGATGAAAGATATTTTCAAACTTATATTCGCAGTAATTTTAGGTATAGCATTGTGGGATGGAATAAAATACATATGGAATCTACTAATTTAAACCGTAAAAAAACAACCATTTTTTGGTTGTTTTTTATACTGTCAAAAAGTTATTGCGGAAAAGCCCCCGTTCTTTGAAGTTCAATTGTTGTCTTCCTTTTCCAAATCCTCAACCAGCATTCCATATACTATACTGTCTGTCCACTCACCTTTGCTCCAGTAATCCTGTTTGAAGTGCGCTTCTTTTCTCATGCCTATTCGTTCACACAGCTTTTGAGAGGCTAAATTCCTTGCATCCAAGGTGGCTTGGATCCGATGCACTTTCACTTCTTCGAATAAATACTTCACTAATTGACTAACTGCCTCTGTTGCATATCCCTTACCTGAATTTTGATCAGAAAAGCTATAGCCAATTTCAACCGTATCTTTAACCCCTGTAAACCATATAGATAAATCACCGATCACGCTTGTACTGTCCACTACTGCCAGACTTAAGCCAGTTTCTTTAGTAAGAGAACAGTTCTCCAATTTCTTCTGAAATAACTCCTGCATGTTTTCACATGTCCATTTTTCGTGCAGTAGATACCTGCATGTCTCCTCGTTATTGTAGATGTTAAATACATCTTGTAAGTCAGTCATTTTAAATGGTCTGATTGTTAACCTTTCAGTAGCGAATTCCAAGAGAGAACCTTCCTCCTTAGCTTTATTTAATCTATTTAAGAATTGTCCCCGTTTGTTTAATACTCGATTTCAAAATAAAAGCATCTTTTTAATCACTCTAAAAATATTGCTAGCCTTTTTATTACCTTTAAAAAAAGAAGGCCTGCTAAGCACACGACCTTCTTCATGTTTATCTATTTTTCCTTATACATCTGCAACCGATGATTCTCGAGTTCTGCCACAAAGATATCCCCCTCTTGATTCACGGCGATATCATGAGGGATTTTCAATTCTCCATCCTTGGAACCCCAACTACCAAACCGATTGATAATCTTACCGCTTTGATTCACGACCAATATTTGATGAGAACCTATTCCACCTTTTGGATAAAGAGCATTTCCGCCATCTGCTACATAGACGTTACCGTTATCCCCAACTTCTACACCGAAAGGGCGTCCCAGCTCCTGCTGACCCCACTCATTCAGGAATTCACCATCCTGTGAAAACACCTGAATTCGTGCATTGTTTCTGTCCGCTACATATAAGTTCCCTTTCTGATCGTGAGAAATTCCATGGGGAAGATTAAATTCACCAGGACGGTCCCCCAAGTTATTCTTTTCCCACAAGAATTGTCCATTAGCACCAAATTTTACAATCCGTCGATTACGGTAACCATCGCTGACAACAAAAGACCCATCATTCATGACAGTTACATCCGTCGGCCTCGCAAACGTATATTTCGTGATTCCGGTCGGAAAATTGTGCAGCACATTCCGTATTCGTAAAGCAGGTTCCATATAAAATGGATAATCATCACCAAATGTAGCCTGTAAACGACCGTCTGCTGTAAACTTGTACACTTTGTTTTGGATGATATCCGTAATCCACACATTGTCTTCATGATCAATCTCGAGGCCATGAGGAGATGCAAATATATTCTTTCCCCAGCGGGCTTTAACTTTTTTTGTATCTCCATCTATGACGATAAGTGCTGGTTCCTTGATTAGACTTTCACCGCCATATTCAGAACTGCCGCGATGTAAGTAGTAGATATCTCCTTTACTGCTTACTGCGACGCCACTCGCCTCCCCGGCAATCTTTTTATCTTCGTCACTCTTTGGCCAGAGAACTTCCGGTTCATAGGCGGCTGATTGTTTTGACACAGGGGCTTCTTTATATACTGTATCACTTCCTCCACGGCTGAACCATGCAATCAATGCTCCTAGCAGGACGATAATTCCTATTAGAATGTATAAACTCTTTCTCATTATCTTTCAACTCCATATAATCATGATTTATTGCTGATAAGAATGTAACATAGGTTGGAATGATATTTCGTCTGACCCTGGACATAAAAATGTATAGGACCAGAGACGTATGGAATATCTAATAGTTTTAGCATAAAAGATTTGGTATTATATCGACTCCAATTCTTCTATTAATCTGCCCGTTAACCAAAAAGAAGCGATTGTTCTAATTGAACAATCGCCCCCGTTTCTACAAAACTTGATTTCGAGATATTTTGTGTTATTAATTAACAAACTCACCCATGAGCTATAGAACATATATAATGAATAAAACCAATTATTTATTCTCACTTGACTTATAAACTCTTGCGCCAGTCACTAAAATCCCTCCAACTATGAGTATTAGTGTTGAGTAGGAAAAAGACACTGGTACATCTTTAACAAAGTTCAATACTATGCCAATTGCCATTAAAATTGCTCCAGTAAAAAATATAGCTTTGCGTAATTTAATATTCAAGAGAACCACCCTCTCTAGTTTCCCCTAGTTCATTCATAAAGAAAAAAATTTAATTGATAAAATTTAGTAACCCCACTGCTCCTTTAGTTATAAATCTAAATACAACTAAATTTATATTTTAGGGTAAACACTCTATTGAGCAAACGCCCCCGTTAATGGAACATGCAAAAATCAATCATTCACAAGAAACAGACCAATTAAATGCTAGAAAATCTTGCTCAATCTTTGGAGTTTTATTGTTATCAAAACAGGCTTTCTTGGTGTATTCGAGGGAGTTATAGTTCAAAAAAACAGCGACTGTCAGTAGTAGAAAAGCAATGGCTGATACTATAAAAAAACTTTTGGTCTTTACCTTCTTCATATCAAAAACCTCCTCTTAATAACTTGTGTGTCTTCTAAAACTCTTCTGGTCCGTCAGTTAAATAGCTAAATGCCCCGATATTCCTTGTGCATATGTAATAAAGGACAAAAACCTCTATTGGAGAATCGCCCCCGTTAACGTAAGACTCGATATCAAGATAATATCAATGGATATGTTGGCTTAAAATTGTTACCTATAGATTATCTAAGATTGGGGGAATTATTATTTCTATTATCAGAAATTAATCTCTTTAATAACCTAATTTGTCCTCGATGATTAATTTCGTCCTCTAAGACATGGAACCAAAGGTAGTAATTATTGTAAAGTGTACCGTTGTCCCACTGTTTTTCTTCAAATAACCACTCATCTGGATAACCCCTTAATTTATATAGAGACCGTTCTCTAACTCCAGCTAGCTCATTAAGATAATACTCTAGATCCTTTTTTCTTATTTGTTTTCTAGCTGTTGGTCCAAGTTCTAAGGCAGCTTGCCACTTTTGTAGTTCATCATTGTTTATATCACGTTCTTCAAATGAAATTATTTGATGGACAAACTCGATAGAAGCTATATGTAATAAAAGGCTCCCTATTGTATTTGAACTCTCATCCACAAAAAAATCTAAGGCATCCTGGCTTAAACCCTTAACTTCTTGTAACGTAACTGCTCTTGTGTGTTCTAACATAGACACTAGTTCCCCTATTTTTCCTGAAAAATTTTCAACGCTCTTTATTCTATAGTCAATCATCCAAAAACCTCCTAATAAGTCTATAACAAGGTTATCAATTTATTCTGAAAAATATAGCCTGAAATTTTAAAAACAAAAATGTTATAATAAAATCAGATATACAAAAAGAGCAAACCAATTATTGGTTTGCTCCTTCTATTAGTGGGGATTCTTTATTATATAAACGCCCCCTATTGCGGAAGACTTGGTTTCGAGATATCTTCGAGTAAATCTTTAATTAAATCGCACATTACGTTAAATACATACCTTCACTTATTTTTGGCTAATTTTTTTATTCCTTTTCTTTTAAAAATGGAGGATGTTTTATAATAACAAATAAGAGAAATAGCCCAAAAGCAGAAAAAATGGTGGAGTTAATAGCTGCAAACCCACTCAGAGTAAGGGTCTTATAAATAATCCAGGCTGTAATAATACTTACAAACAAGGCAGGCATGTAATATTTCTTTTCTTTACCGTTTTTAATTTTCATCAGTAAATATATGACTTGCAAAAGAAGAAGAATTGGAAGTACCACCTTAATAATCACTTTTATTTCCCCTTCCATAATAATTTCCCTCTACCCAATACGTCGGATAGGAAATTGAATTTCAGTTCTCGCCCCCTTATCCGTAAGAAAGCAGCTTATTACTCGTCACATCAACTCTCGTTTCTTCTTTTCATTACCGAATAAGTGATGAAAGCTTATTTCAAATATCATAAAGCCTATAATAAGTCCTGCAATATATGGGGAGGGAGAGTCAATCGCAAAGAAAATGATTAAACATAAAGTAAAAGTAACCAAACCAGCAAGGATTGAATATTTTACATATTTATTACTCACCTTAAAAACCCCCTAATATAAATAACGAACAGCCCACTTTAAAGTTTCAAAAATCATTCATTCCCACCTACTATCTCGAAGCTGAGTCTTCAAGTAACCTGCCCGTTTCTTGAAGACTCAGTTTCAAGGTATATATCCAAATCAGGGAACAAGATACACTGGTTACATCATGAAAGTAGAAAATCTAAAGTTATTATAATAGAACGCTCATTCGCATTCTTCGGATATCATCAACAAGCTTTAATAGTATCCAAACTTAAAAAAGCTATCGAAAGCTTTCTCGACAGCCTTGAAGCCTCCTATTATGGACGGCTTACATTATTCATTCAAATAAATCATCTGAGGTTTAGGATGACTTAAAAAGTCATGGTGTGAAATCGTCCAGGCATAAGCTCCGGCATATTCAAAAACAACGAGGTCTCCGGCACGAAGCTTATCCACCTGCTCCCCGCGGACGAGGACGTCATTCGGCGTACATAGTTCTCCAGTAATTGTTACATCCTGATTTAAAACACCCGGACGCGGCCAGTTTTTCTCCCACCTATCTACAGGAATGACCTGGAACGGATGACTCATTTTCCACGCCGCCGGCAGACGTAGATGATGGGAGCCGCCGCGCACAAGGGCAAAGGCCTGCTCATGGTTTTCCTTCACATCCAGAACCTCTGTTACATAATAACCACATCCGGCTGTCATATAGCGTCCCAGTTCCAAAATCACTGTCATGTCCCCGACTTCTTTTTCCAATTTTTGGATACCTCCAACGAACGTCATCCAGTCAAAAGGTGTGTCCGGGTCCCAGTAATTGATACCGATGCCTCCCCCGACATCGACGGTTTCCAGATCCAGGTGGAACGTGCCGGCCCAGTCCTTAGCTTTCTGGATGCAGAGACCGGTAAAAGCGACGTGCTTGTCCGCATCGAGGTTGTTGGACATAGCATGAAAATGGAAACCTTTCACATCAACATGATCCAGTCCGGCCGCAGCCTTCAGAATATCCGGCATCTGATATTCATCGATACCGAACTGGGTGGGTGTTCCAGACATCATATGATGACTTTCCGGCACATCCTTCCGAAGGTTGACACGCAGCAGGACAGGCATGACTTTCCCAGCTTTTCCTGCCGCTTCATTGATCCGGTATAGATCATGAAGGCTTTCTACATTGATGTAACGCACCTCTTTTTCTACAGCGGCTGCGATTTCCCTGTCTTTTTTAGCAGGAGCACCGAAAAGCAGCGGCCGTTCTCCCGCTGCTTTATTCATCTCCTCCTCTGATGCCGTGTCAAAACCGTCTACGATAGGAGTAAGCGCTGCTAAAATGTGAGGGTCCGGGTTGGCTTTTACAGCATAATACAGGTCACAAAAATCCGGCAGGCTCGACTTCAGTGATTCCGCATGGCTTTTCAGCTGCTGTAGGTCATAAACATACGCACAGATGGGATCTTTTCCTTGATGCTTTTCATTGATGATCTTCTCGATATCCATTCCTTATTCCTCCACAACCTGACGCCCCAACGGATTCGGCACTTCATTGTATCCATACCCTTGACTGTTCGTAAGACGCATTTTTGTCAACGATTTGTGCATGACCACAGGCTGATAGAGGAAATCACGATCTTCCTTCACAGCCTTCTCCGATGCTTCATCAACTGCCAAATCGTCCAATATCTGTTCACACTGCTGTTTCACAACGTCCCAGAACCACGGCTCTCCGGCATTTGTCCACTCACTCAGCTGGCGGATGATTTCCCCGAGGTGATTTTGGAAGACCGTGTAATACAGCTTATGGTGCATGTCGGACAAGTTGTTCGTTACACTGACAGAATCAGCGGCAAACGCCGGGGTATGACCGCGACTGCGGAGACGGTCTGTATAAATACGCGATCCGCCCCAGTCACGAAAGAAGAAAAGGGAAAGACGGCCGTTTTTAAAGACGGGAATACTGTTCTGCAAATGCCCCTCCAGGGCGATGCCGTATTTCACCATCAGTTTCAAATATCCAGGAAGAACTTTCTCAACATAGGTCTTGAAAAAGCTTTCCGATGCTTCTGCTATCGTAAGGTTTTCACAGCGGCTCAGTTCTTCGATTATATCTCTCAAAACGGTCCGGCCGCTGATCGGAGATTCGGCATAGAGGGCCATTCCAGCCACCGCCCATTCCCCATCCTCCAAATGATGGTCGATGTCTTCCCGCAGCAGCATTGTTAAATTCCTGCTTTTAAGGCGGTCGTCCGATTGGAAGGCCGCACCGGAAAGCTCCATCAGAGGAACGAAGCTCTCCATATCTGATTCTTTTTCGTAAATGTCCTTGATCAGACGGGAGAAAACCGTGGAATTCATAGCCGTCTGCATCGAAATCGACCGGATTGTGGATGTCATCTGACTGTTGACCGCCAATTTTATGACCGGTTGATTCCCTTTCGGGGCCACAGTTCGAAAGGATGAGGTAGCTTCTGCATCCAAGTATGGCTGATCTAATAGAACAACCATCCCGCTTTTTATCTCCTCTTCATAAATAATAGGTAGAGCGTTTTCCATCTGCCACGGATGGACAGGGATCATCTCATACTCCTCCGCGTCATACCCTTTATCTGAAAGCTCCCGGCGGGCAGCCGATGTCTGATCCGTAAAATACTTCTCCAGACCGGTCTCTGTCATAACAAGCGCACTCCGCTTCACAGCTGCAAACCGGATGATAAACGGCTGATGAAATTCAGGTGAAAACCGGAGCACATCCGGATAGGAAAGACCGAGTTTCGTCTTAGCTCCCGGATGTAAATGATGCCCCTCGACGACAAGTTGTTCGAAAAACAACCCTGGTGAAAATCCGGACCCTCTTTTTTTAAAGGCCAGATAAGAAAAAAGTGTATCCGCTCCAAGATTATAGGCTTCCTTCTTCACTCCATCCTTCCATACCTCATCAAAAGCAAGAGCCATTGTTAAATTCGCCGTTCCATTATTCAGTTCCCGTGTAAATGGGAAGAGGTTCGGAAAATCCTCCACGGAAAATAATAGATGAAGAAGGTCAGCCGCTGATTCCACACGCCGGCAGCCTTCGCTGGAGACAAACAGGATCCCCTCTGCTGTTTCAATCATTTGGAAGGCCGAAACCCGGCGGATCGGAAATAAGACACCATAGTCACCCCGGCAGATGAACAAATAGTCCCTGCCTTCTTCGAGAGGATGGTTTTTCAGCCCCTTATACAGACGCTCTTCCGAGACGGGGACTCCATCTGCCAGCAGCGTCCCACGCTCCACTTCAATCTTCCGGGCGGTTTGATACATCCCCTGAATGTTCTCGCGAAGAATCGAATCGGCCAGTTTATGCAGAATTCCCTTTCTCCCGTTGTTTCTATGTTTATGGAAATAGGGTACGAGTTCCGGATACGATGTGGTCAGGAACTCCAGACACTTCTCCTCTTCAAAAATCGGTCGGGGCATCGTGTGAAGTTCTGTAGGAATCATTTCTTCGTCACCTCCTTTGTCAGTGGATTGGGAGCATCCACATAAAGATAGTCTGTATATTGATCTGTGAGTCTCATTTGAACGAGGGCTTTCATCTTAGACGGGCCGGAACATAAGGCCCTCTCGTCTTCTTCCGCATCTTGTTGAATGGAAGGAAGCTTCCTCAACTCTTCATATTGATCATGAATAACCCTTCGGACTTCCTCCCACATCTCATCCTCTCCACAGCCAAGAGATCTTGCGAGAGCCGTAATGATTTCGCCGAAGTGATTATGAAGCAGTGCATGAGAAAAGACATGCAGGAGATCATCCGGTTGCTCGGTCAGCAGGTTCGTAGCCGGATCAATCGGCAGTTGATCAAAGAAGCGTTCGAGCCGCCCGCTCATTATCCGGATACCGCCATAATCTCTCAAAATGATACGCTCAGGCCGTCCTTTTGAGAAGACGACCACACAATTCTGCAGATGCGCTTCCATTGCAATACCATATTTCGTCAAAAGCGTCAGAATGGGAGGGAGGACAGCCTCTGCATAGGCTTTGATAAACGACGCTGCCGTTGAATGTTCCATCGACTCCATCATTTCCCGGGCAATTAACATACCGCTGATTGGGGAGTCAGCCACAAGAGCAGCCGCCGGGACAGCGACTTCGTCTTCATTCAGATTCTGTTCCGGATTTTCCCGAAGAATGGCTGCCAGATTCTTCTGCTTTTCATGTCTGACATCAGCAGATAACAGACCTTTGGGTTCATAATATAGACCGGCGGGTTCCTTCATCGCAGACAGCCGTCCGGCCAAATCGCGGTCCTGACTTAACAAGGTTTCAAAAAGACGGGATAAGGCAGGACCGTTCTTTGTTGAAGCGGCGGACACGGTCCTGACTGCACTCGTCATTTGTACGTTCACAGCCGTTTTTATATGATGACGGGTGACGCTTCCTTCGGGAGCAAGGGTGCGAAAAGAAATCAAGGCTGTCATAGGCAGGGTGTACGCTGGGACCGGAAATACCAGACCGCTGTCCAGTTCTTCCTTATAGTCCGGTTCTATCGTATGCTCCCACTGCCACGGATGGACAGGAAGAAGTTCATAGTCCTCCCTGTTGACTTCCTTCTGTCTGCAGGCCGCTTCAAAAGCATGCTCCAGTCCTTGATATTCTTTGAATAAAATGGATGAAGCTGTTTCCCCTCCCATCGTCGTCTGCCGCACGACGTCTTTATGTACCGCTGCCGGAATGACACCTGGCTTCCCCGCCCATTCCGGCGCAAACGTGCGGATGTCCTCCGTACTCAAACCCATTCGTGTGCGTGATCCGGGATGGATCGTATGCCCCTGAATGACCCACTGTTCAAAATAGACGAGTGGACTGAAAGAAGCATCCGCCCGTTTTTTATGTTCCACATAGGAAAGCATCGTTTCCGCTCCCCTTCTGCGGGCTTCTTTAACGGCTATCGCTTTCCTGACAGATGCCGCCTCAAGGGCCAGGGCATAGTTGGAAGCACTGTTGACCATTTCATCATAAAACCGCTGGACGGACCCTTTTTCATCAGGGGCATACAGGAAATCCAGCAGCTGTTCCGGCGTTGTGACCGCAGACTCCGCCCCCTTATCGTCTATATGAAAGACACGGCTGATATCTAATTGGCCGAGCATGTATGTTTTTTCCACGATCACATGGATTATTCCTCTGTTGGCTTTCAAGCGGATTTCTCTGTCCCCATTCTTCCATTCATAAGCAAAAACATGCTCACGTATGATGGCTTGAAGAAGCTGATGGAGCACAGATAACGACGCTTTTTCTTGATGTTGAAGTTTACGCATTTTTCTCATTTCTGTCACCTCTTGCCGGGGTTCATTTTATGTACCGGGGTCTATTCCCTCAAACAATAGGGAATAATCTCCCCATACTGCCTGTAACGTTAGAATACTCTACTTCCCCCTCTGGTTATGCTCTACCTGTTGTCCAAAGACAGAAAATATTTTATACTTGATAATGATTATCACTATAAAATCACATGTAGGAGTCATATTTATGAAGACTGCATTCCAAAATATTCAAAATAACCATCGCATCTATATCGGGAGCCGGCATGCCGGACATGTCTCACATAACGTCACCGACCTGATTGAAAATAAAGAAAACCTTGAGCGTCTGTTGACCGCTCAGGCGGACAATCTTGAAGCCCCGAATCTGTCTGTTGCCGGGCTGTTATTTGGAAAAATGTACTCGGTTCTTACGATGGGCCTGTTTGAATCCATCGTCCGTCATGGCATTTTGTTTGATGGACACCCGGAGCATTATGGGATTCAACAGAAAGAAAAGAACGTCATGAATTACATCCTTGCGGAAGACTGCGTCCATAAAGTCGCAGATGTATCCGAGGCGTATGTGAAAGCACAGATTCGTACGTTCATCGTACATCATCTGCAGCCGTTGTTCCAGACAGCCGCCCACGTTTCCAAGTGCAAGGCGGCCCATATGCGTTCCATCGTTTCCCACAACCTGCATCAACGCATGTGTGCGCTTGAAAAAGAAGGGGTGGATCCGGATCAGCTGGAAAAAGTATTCCGATGGTTCACATCAAACGAGCTTTTTCATGAAAATGAGCGCAATCCGCTCTACTTCAAATTCCGCTGGTACACCTCTGAAGAGGGAAAACAAACCTATGTCCGCCGGCACTGCTGCATGAAATATATGCTCCATGATGCGGATAAAAGCAAATGTTGTCCGACCTGCCCGCTCATTACTGATGAGGAGCGCAGGGACCGGATATAAGGAAAACCCCCGCCAGGCTTTCGTACTGGACGGGGGTTGGTTTTATGCTTTCATTTGATTGTATTTCTCTTCTACGAGCTGGACGAGCGGATGACCGGCGTCCAGACCTGAAACGCGGACCAATGTGGCTTGAAGTCCTTCGTTTTTCAATTCTTCCTGGATTTCAGCTGCTTCCGGATCCTCCTTATAATCATACAAGAGGGCCGCAGCAATGACTTCTGCCAGGTGGGACGGCTCTTCGTTCATACGTTCAGCATACTCAAAGGCTGGACGAATCAAACGGTCTTTCGGTCCAAGCTTCCTTTTCGGCGCACGCCCGACGCGGGTCACTTCATCAGATAGATCCGGGTTTTCGAAGCGCTCGATGATTTTATCGGCATATGCTTGATGTGTTTCTTTGTCAAAACCGTACTTCTCTATGAGAACGGCCCCTGTTTCAGCGAGCGTACCACGAAGAACATCCTTCACTTTTGGATCATTCATCGCTTCCATAATCGTCTTATGACCATAATAATAGCCGAGATAAGCAGGAACCGCATGCCCTGTGTTAACGGTGAACAATTTCCGTTCAATATACGGCGTTAGATCACTCACATACGTAATGCCTTCGACAGCCGGGCGCTCCCCTTTGATTGCCGGCGTTTCCACAACCCACTCATAGTAGGGTTCTACTTTGACGGCAAGCGGATCTTCGTTGGCCTGATCAGGAACGATACGGTCGACCGCTGCGTTCGGGAAACCTGTTTCTGCAAGAACAGCGTCCGCTTCATCCCCCTCTAAATGCTCCAGAACCGAGGCTTTCAATGATTCACTACCACCAATCATGTTCTCACAGGCGATCACATTTACGGGACCACCGTTGTTCTGGCTGCGCTGCTTCAAGCCTTTAGCTAAGAGGCCTGCGATGACAGAGAGAATGTGGGGGCCGACCGCTGTCGTAACCAGATCCGCTTCAGCAATCGCTTCAATAACGGCCGCTTCCTGCTGGATACTGTTCAAACCGGAAACGTGTTGCACTTCCAGGGATTCAGCTGATCCGGCAAGCTCCACCGTGTAACTCCGGCGTTCATTCAACTGATTGATCAGCGTTTCATTGACATCGACGAAAATCGTTTCAAATCCTGACTGGTCCAGCAGAGCTCCGATAAATCCTCTGCCGATGTTTCCTGCTCCAAAATGAACGGCCTTCATGTTATTCCACCTCGCTGAACATTTGAATGACTTCTTCCTTGCTTTCCGCTTCAATTAACTTTTGTACGTTTTCTTCTTCCGAACATACAATCGCAATTTGAGAAAGAATTTCAAGGTGCTCATCGCCTTTACCAGCAATACCGATCAACAGCTTCACGATGTTTCCGCCTCCGAAATCCACCCCTTCTGGTACCGTCACCACACTGATGCCTGTTTCAAGTACCACTTTCTTCGCATCCTCCGTACCATGGGGGATCGCTACAAAGTTACCCATGTAAGTGGAAGTCAGCTCTTCACGTTTCAGCATTTCATCAATATAGGACGCCTCTACATACCCCTGGCCATTTAAAATACCGCCTACATAACGGATCGCTTCTTCCTTTGTCGCCAGTGTTTGGTTCAGTTCAATGTTTTCTTTTGTCAAAATGTTGTTAGACATGATTCATTCTCCTCTTATTGTTTAGTTTGTAAATATTCATAAAGCTTTGTGCTGAGGTAATTGACGATGGTGTCTTCCTCTCTGGATTCCAGAACAGCCACACATTCTTCCTCCTCAACAATCAGCGAACTTAAGTAACTCAATGTTTCGAGACCCTCTCTGCTCATATCCGCCGGTGCGAGCATAAGCAGAATGGTGTGTACGTCAGCGGGTTCCCCACCCATATCGACAGCCTTCACCGGCTCATGAGTGAAGTGGATTGTAAAGGAAGGCTCTTTCACCGACTCACTGCGTGTATGGTACAATGCAAGAGCTGTGCCGGGGATGGCGAGCCCGCCTTTCTGCTCCCGATCCAGCAAGGCTTCAAGAACATCAGGACCGTTTGGAATGAAACCGTCTGCGGCCAGGCGTTCCGTCATCGCTGTCAATACACGGGGCATACCATAACCATCTGCCTCCAGGACGCGGAGCCTGTTCAGCAGATGATCAATCACATCGGCAAAGCTCCTCCAGCTTTTCAGCCTGTGTTTCACCTGTCGGAAGTCCACCCGGGTCACCGAGGGTTTCGGATCCTTTTTCGCTTCTTTCAAATGACGAAACACCTGGATACGACGGATGGTGTGCTCCAGCTTATGAACATCCTTCTGCGGCAGAACAGGACTTACCCTTACATAATCGTCTATATCCGGAAGCTCAATCGTAGAAACGATCAGGTCATAATCTTCCTTCATCATATCCTTCAATTCAAAAAGCGAGCGATGCTCAACGGATTCGATTTCATTGAACCGCTTTTGAAGCTTAGCGGCGAGGATCTTAGCCGTCCCGATTCCGCTTGAGCAGACAACAAGGACATCCAGTCCCCTTCTGCCTTCCAGCTTTAAGAGAGCGGAGGCGAAATGCATGACAACAAAGGCCACTTCTTCTTTCGGAAAGAAAAGATCAGGAAAAACTTCAGCAAGACTTTCTTCGATATGGACGAAAAGCTCCGGGTAATCTTCCACCATCTGTTCGGTAAACGTATTCTCAATCCCCATTTGGTGCTTCAGCCTGTATAAGCTCGGCTTCAAGTGAGCTACAAGGTCATGCAGCAGGCGGTCGGACTCGTGAAAATGGATGCCGGTTCGATTTGTAACTTCTGTAATCAGCTGTTTCGTTTGTACAGCAATGCTCATACTTGACTCCTCAAGTACAGAATGACGGTCGTAACGCGCTTTGGCTCCCATCAAGTGCATCGTAATGAAACCTGTCTCCGCTTCCGGAATGTCCAGTTGAAACGCATCCGCCAGCAACCGTGTCAGCTCCCTCGCAAATCCGAACTCTTTGGAATGACGAAGCTTATCCAACTGTTCTTCTTCCATATGAATCATTTCTCCGTATTGAATCCGCTCGATCGCAAGACCAAGGTGGATAACGAGAGCGATATAGGCGCTGTCTGCCAGCGGGTAATGCAGGTTATTCCTCAATTGTTCCACATGGGTTTCAATTCGAGTCAGCTTGTCCGGCTGCACAAAATCCAGCAGCTGACCGGATATAGAGGATACCGGCTTTTTATCGGCCTGCATATTCTGCTGAAGGAGCGAAAACAAATCCAGTTCATTCAAATGCTTCATAAGCAGCGAACTGATGGCTTTACGGATACCCGATTCAGGGCCGCTCACTTCCACTCCATAGCCCCGCCTGCGGACGAGCGTCAATTCAAAATCCGCTAAATAGCTTTCCACTTTATCTAAATCATGACTGGCGGTTGCCACCGTCACTCCAAGGTCAGTGGCCAGCGCGGACAATTTTACAGGCTCTCTTGATTCCAGCAGTTTGGATAAAATGAGCACCTGACGTTCTTCAGGCGTATAGTCGACCGTTTCCTGCTGATGCAGTTCCCGTTTAAACTGCTGCCTGTTTTCAAATGGGCCTTCAAGAATAAGTAATCCTCCAGATTGTTTGGATAAACGGAGCCCGTACTCCTCAAGAACACTTTCAATTCCCTTTAAGTCACGATGGACGGTTCTGGTGCTTATACCGAGATCCTCAGCCACCTGTTTGATCGTCACGGTCTCTTGCTCTGAAAAAAGCTGCTCTAAAATCTTTCTTTCGCGGGCTGTCACATACATCTGCCTCACCTCCCTCATTGACAACATTTAATTAGTTTATTTGCTATATTTCCATCTTAGCCAGGTTCGTAAGGGTTTTCAACAGAAAGTAAACCCACTCTCGTCACGATGGCTGTGACAAAATTAAAAAAGAAAACATTCTCCCAAAACTCCGACAGTTGGATCAGGCGCTTGCCGCTTATCGGTGAATGCCTGCGGTAGGACGGAAATGGTCTATCACATAAAGGCACGAGATATAATATATTTTGACCAAACAAAAAAGGAAGCCTCATGGGCTTCCTTTTTTTCGTGCTTATTCGTCTTCTTTCAATTCATTGACCAATTCATCATAGCGCGGGCTGTTCAGGAAGTTGTCCACGGAAATGTGGTGGGCTCCTGGTACACGCTGCATCGCACGCTCCGTCAAATCTTTGTGTGTGATGACGATATCCACATCCGATGGCAGGTCATTGATCGCCATGTTTGTCACATCAATGTTAATCCCTGCTTTTTTGAATTTGTTCTTAAGAAGGGAAGCTCCCATTGCACTGGACCCCATACCGGCGTCACAGGCGAAGATGATCCGGTCAATTTCCTTTTCATCCACGGCTGGGACTTCTCCGGTATTTCCAGATGGCGCAGGCTGCGCTTTTTCCTGGGATTCTTCAGGCTTCTCATCATTTTGCAGTTCATTGACAAGCTCATCATAGCGCGGGCTGTTCAGGAAGTTATCCACGGAAATGTGGTGCGCTCCCGGAACACGCTGCATGGCGCGTTCTGTCAAATCTTTGTGCGTGATGACAATATCCACATCCGATGGCAGGTCATTGATTGCCATGTTTGTCACATCAATGTTAATTCCTGCTTTTTTGAATTTGTTCTTAAGAAGGGAAGCTCCCATTGCACTGGATCCCATGCCGGCGTCACAGGCAAAGATGATCCGGTCAATATCCCCTTCACGTACAGATGGAACTTCTTCTGTATTTCCAGAAGGAGCTTCCTCTGTAAAAGCTTCATTTGCTTCTTCGTCCTTCGTCAACTGGCCGGAAACAGAACTCTTCTTCCCTTTCATCTGTTCCATCTGCGCAGTCGCCTGGTTCAAATCGTCTTCCTCCTCTTTCTTGCTCAGCTTCAGAATCAAGGAAGCGACAAGGAAGGAAGCAAGAGCGGCAATCAATACACCTGCAATTACTCCCAGCAGATCTCCACGTGCTGTCAACGTCCCGATGGCGATGATACTACCCGGAGACGGTGTAGCTGTCAGTCCGACACCAAGAGCGGCAAAGGTTGCTGTACCTGATACACCACCAGCAATAACGGCTAGAAGCAGAGCCGGCTTGGACAGAATGTACGGGAAGTAGATTTCATGGATCCCACCGAAGAAGTGGATGATCGCAGCACCAGGTGCTGTCTGGCGGGAAACCCCTTTTCCAAAGATCGTAAAGGCTAACAAGACACCAAGTCCAGGTCCTGGGTTGGACTCAAGCAGGAAGAGAATCGATTTTCCAAGATCCTGCGTTTGATCCACTGCAATCGGACTCAGGATGCCGTGGTTGATGGCGTTGTTCAGGAACAAAATCTTCGCTGGTTCAATAAAGACGTTGACCAGTGGAAGCAGTCCGGCACCAATCAGGAACTCTACCGCACTTCCGAGAATATTTGTCAGTCCTGCCATTACCGGACCGACCACATAATAACCAATGATAGCAAGAATACCTGCGGCAATACCGGCCGTAAAGTTGTTGATCAACATTTCAAAACCGGATTTCACTTTTCCTTCAAACAGTTTGTCTACATATTTGATGACAAGGCCACTGAATGGACCAATCACCATGGCACCAAGGAACATCGGAATGTCTGCTCCGACGATAACCCCCATCGTCGCTGTCGCACCGACCACTCCTCCGCGCAGACCGTGGACAAGACGTCCACCTGTGAAACCGATCAATAATGGAAGGAGATACGTAATCATCGGGCCGACCATTTCGGCTAAATCTTCATTTGGAAACCATCCATCTGGTATAAATAAAGCGGTAATAAGTCCCCATGCAATAAATGCGCCGATGTTCGGCATGATCATACTACTTAGAAAGCTGCCAAACTTCTGTACCCGGGCACGGAAACCAGCTTGCTGCTTTTCACTCATTTTGTTTCCTCCTCGTCTCTTTCGTGTGTTTCTTCTGTAACCTTATGATAAAGCGGTTACAACCCATATCTCAAGACAATCTAAACGCATGTTTGTCACAGATGTCATGACAGGATTAAAAAACCTGTCATGGCGCGGTTTACCAGCCCTCCACGTTCATCAAAACTGGAATGTGATCCCAGTTCTTGTTTGAGTTTCTGCTCACAGGGAACGTTTACACAAGATAATAAGGACAGGAGGAATAGGACGATGAATGCAGCTCAACTACTGATTCAATGCTTGGAAAAGGAAGGCGTCGAGTACATGTTCGGCGTCCCGGGGGAAGAAAATATTGATGTGATGGATGCTGTTTTAGACTCATCCATTCAATTCGTCACAGCAAGACACGAAACGAGTTCCGCTTTTATGGCAAGTACGTATGGACGTTTGACTGGAAAACCTGGTGTCTGCCTCGCCACGCTCGGGCCAGGTGCTGCCAATCTATTAACAGGAGTGGCCAACGCAAACATGGACCGCTGCCCACTGATTGCGATTACCGGTCAGGCGGGCCTTGATCGTCAGCATAAAGAGTCCCATCAGTACTATGACCTTGTCGATATTTATGAACCTGTGACCAAATGGAATGCCCAGGTCAAAACAGGTGAAATGATTCCGGAGGCCGTACGGAAAGCGTACAAAGTGGCAGCGGAGGAAAAACCGGGCGCGACCCACATCGATCTTCCCGAAGATATTGCCGAAACCGAAGTAGAGGGAGCTCCCCTGTCAATCAGCCGCTCCACTCTGCCGGTAGCAGAAACGTCCGTGATCCAGGAAGCAGCGGAAATCATAAAAGAAGCACGGTTTCCACTCATCTTAGCCGGAAATGGAGTGACCAGGGCAGGAGCATCTGAAGAACTCCAAGAGTTGGCCGAAAAAGCCTCTATTCCTGTTGTCCATTCCTTTATGGGCAAAGGAGCACTCTCTTGGAAGCATGAACACAACCTCTTTGCAGCAGGTAGCGGAACTGATTACATTACGTGCGGATTCAGCAAAGCTGATTTAATTATCACGATCGGCTTTGATATGGCAGAGACTCCTCCGGAAAGCTGGAACCCTTCCGGCCGTACTCCCGTCCTCCATATCGATACGGCAACGGCTGAAATCGATTCCCACTATCCGGTCAAGGTGAATGTCGTTGGGGACATCCGTAAAAACCTGGCTCAGCTGAATACATCCCTCTCAAGTCAGGAACGGGACCTTTCATGGGCCGAACATGTGCGCAGTCAGATGCTTGAAGATATGAACGCTCATAAAGATGATGACTCCTATCCCTTGAAACCGCAGAAAATCATCTCCGATCTGCGCCGGACTTTGAACGATGAGGACATCGTTATTTCCGACGTGGGCGCCCATAAAATGTGGATGTCCCGCCTCTATCCGGCCGCCCTTCCGAACACGTGTCTCATCTCCAACGGACTTGCTTCCATGGGGGTAGCTGTTCCCGGTGCTGTCGGTGCGAAGCTGGCTCACCCGAACAAAACAGTAGTGGCCGTGTGCGGGGATGGCTCTCTTTTGATGACAGAAGCAGAAATGGAAACGGCAGTTAGACTCCAGCTCCCTATCATCATTCTGTTATGGCGTGATGAAGGCTACGGATTGATTGAATGGCATCAGAAGAAGAAATTCGACCGCTCTTCCCATATCGGTTTCGGAAACCCGGATTTCTCCAAACTGGCAGAAGCATTCGGTTTTGAGTCTCTAACAGTAGAGAAAGGTGATGCTCTTACAGAAACCCTTCAACATGCCATTTCTTTAAACAGGCCTGTACTGATTGACTGCCCTGTCGATTACGGTGAAAATATGAAGTTGACGGAAAAACTAAACCAAATCCAATGCGACTGAGTGATTGGACAGGAAAGCAGCTTCAAAGAATGAATAAAAATAAGCGGAGCCTGATGGCTCCGCTTTCCAAGCTGCCGGGTCATTGATCGGCAGCTTTTTTGATCGTTTCTTTTTCTTCTTGTTTCCCATGTATGTAAGAACATGTCCAAGAGATTCTTTTCATATAAACGGGGGTCGCTCCCAGAAAAGACCTATACTTTTCTCTGTTCTTTACTGGATATGAAGAGGTCCAAAGGCATACGATTGACTGCCGGACTCCATCTCAAATGTGAAAACATCCCCACGCGCAGCAGGCCCCACTCCTTCCGGTGTACCCGTGAAAATGATATCTCCCCTGCCGAGCCCGAGACGACCTCCGATCACGTCAATAAGCTCCCGCAGGGAAAAAATCATTCGTTCCGGCTCCCCATTCTGAACGATTCTTCCGTTTTTAAAAAGGGAGAAGGCCGCCTTACGAAACGCCTCTTCCCCTGGGAAAGGCACAAACCGGCTGACTACAGCTGATCCAGGAAAGCCTTTCGCCATTGTCCACGGATGCCCTTTTTCCTTCAGTTTCGACTGTACATCCCTCGCTGTGAAATCAATGCCGAGGGCGATGCCGTCGAGCATAGCATCGAGCGGTTTATCCGGATGGTAGTCCTCTCTCATTTTTACAACCAGCTCTCCTTCAAAGTGGATCTCCCCCTGCTCAAATGGAAGGTGGATTTCTCCCTCCGTTGTATGTAACGCGTGGGTCGGCTTCATGAAAATGAGCGGCACGGACGGCACCTGATTGCCAAGCTCTTCTGCATGCTTTTTATAATTGCGCCCTACACAATAAATGTTGCGGATTTCCTCCATCTCTTTCAACTCCTCCCTGTTTTCCTGCTTTCTCCAGTTTAGCACAGGAACCAGGAGCTTACGGAATATCCCTCGAATGTATACAGATGTTCCACCCTCTACACGTTTTTCAACAAACAGGCCATCCATTACTATAAAAAAACGCAGAGCAAAGGCTCTGCGTTTACGTAGAAGCTGGAATCCAGCGTTTATAGGGCTGTTTGCTGAGATGATGAGCTGCGAGTTCCTTAAATTCCTGCTGCTGTTCTTCGGAAGCGAAATAGCGCTTCGGCAGAATGATGGTCTGCTTATCCTTTGTATAAAGAACAAACATTGTGGACACTTCATTCAACGTCGCAATTTCTTTCCATAAATAGCAGTGACTCTGTTTTTTAATCTTTTCGGTAATCCCTCTATCATCAATGGTATAGGTCCATGCATTTTTGGCATAATAATCAGCTTTGTAAACACCTGTAGAGCGGAGATGGAGGACAAACATCATGATCAGAAAGACAAAAGCAGCCGGGATCAAAGCATATCCCATAGAGACCAGTCCCTTCTGCCACCAGGCTCCTTCTACGGATCCATAAAACAAAACGGTAAACAGTACCAATGTGCTGAACAGCGTCCATATCTTCATCCGTTTAAAATGAAAAGCGTGGCACTGCTTAAATTCATTCAACTGAAGAATGCCGCTGATATGAATTCCTTTCTGGATATTCATGGTGTACCCTCCCTTTTAAAAAGTCTACGCTAAGATTAGAGGTTATCCTCATCTTTAGCAACCATTATGCTTGAAAAAACGCACCCCAATTTATGGGATGCGTGGGAGAATTAAAAGGAGACAGCCACTTTTTCTGCTTTCTCCAGCCCTTCTTCAATGATGCTTTCCGCCTTGTCCGGGAATTGGTTATGCCCTTCAATGACGAGCGTCGTAATGTCTGAAATGCCCCAGAAACCAAGAATGTTTTCCACGTAGTTAACGGCCATCTCAGCGGATTGAGCGGGTCCTTCGGAATAAACACCGCCCCGGGCGTTCAAAACAGCCACTTTTTTATCAGGAAGCAGCCCAACAGGTCCTTCCGCTGTATAACGGAACGTTTTACCTGCCTGAGCCAGATAATCAAAGTACGTGTGAAGAACAGCCGGTATCGTAAAGTTCCACAATGGGAAAGCGAAAACGACTTTGTCCGCTTCCAGGAACTGGTTTAAATACCCATTGACCGTCTTCGTGGCGGCTTCTTCGTTCGGAGTCAGTTCCATCCCTTGAGACAGTTTGAACATACCGTTGATTTTATCGGTATTGTAGTACCCGAGATTTTCTTCAAACAGATCCAGCTCTTCAATTTCGTGATCCGGATGATTCTCTTTATAATGGTCCAGGAACGTGTGATAAAGCTTCACACTCACGGATTGTTCAATTGGTCTAGAATTCGCTTTAACAAACAATACTTTTGTCATTAAAATCCCTCCAGCATCTATTCAGGCCTTCTGCCTATTTAATTTGAATTCATAATGTTGCTATACATACTATATAACAATCATCATACTAATCGTCTTCGTTGAATATGTCAATCATCACGCACTCAATGATGCACATACGACATAATACCCATTTTTATCCAAGTTAGTTTAACAGGAAGAAAACCCGGCTATAGAGCTAATGTGCGCACAGGAAATCATTAAATGGAAAGGATGTATACACATGGCAGATCGTTATAAGACAGGCGAAAAAGCTCCGGAAGCAGGTACGTATGAATTTGATGGTTTAGCCGATGGCCGCAAGAACAATAACGTTACAGAAGATGAAAAACATATCGAACTCAGCAGCGGTGATACATTCCCACCTCTTCGTTCAAGTAAGGAAGCAGCCTATTGGAAAAAAGCCAAATAAAAAGAAACCTGAACCCCTTTCATAACTGGGTTCAGGTTTTTTTCTTCCCCTGGATCACTTTAAACCGACTGCCTTTGGCGCCTGGTTTCTCTTCAAATGACGTGATGGCGGCCCTCACACCGATGGAAAGGGAGCCATCGGCCTCTACTAAAAATAAGGTTCCCGGTTCTTTCACCTCAACGGAACGAACGTTATGCCTTGCAAAAAGCTCCTGCAGCTCGTGGATCAGTTCTGTTTTCCCATATGTGAAACCCATTTGTGATCACTCCTCGTCTAGTCTTGTTACTAGTAGGGTATGTAGAAGAAATAGAAACATGCCACTTCTCTATGATAAGAGATCTGTTGAAAGGCACGGTCGTTGACATATCGATAATCCTCGATTAATATAGGCCTATGAAAAATTACATCGATATCTTCAAAGTATTAGCCAACCAGACAAGATTGGATATGCTTATGTGGTTGAAAAATCCTGAAAAACACTTTGATAAGCCGACCGCTCATCTATCTAAGAACATCAATGAAAAAGGCGGCGTCTGCGTCGGAGATATTCAGGAAAAAGCCGCCCTTTCGCAGTCAACCGTCTCCCACTACCTGGCGATGATGCAGCATGCCGGCCTGCTGGAATCCGAACGCCATGGCAAATGGACCTATTACCGGAGACGTGAGGAAAAAATTGAGGAAGTCGCGGAATTTATAAAAAGAGAGCTGTAAGCTCTTTTTTTACCACCGATATATCGATAATTTTAGATATGTAGATATGAGTTCAAAGGAGGAACTTTTCCTATGAAAATCTGGATTTATTTCATTGCTCTGATGGCAGGCATTTTCCTCAGTATCGAAGGAGCTGTTTATGGAGAACTGGGACAAACCATCGGAAAGCTGGAAAGCAGCTTTTATAATTTCGCCGCCGGCTCCATCATTCTTGGACTTATTGTACTCTTTTTTGGTAAAGGAAGACTTTCTGCCGCAGCCGAAGCACCCCGGTGGCAGATGACCGGTGGACTGCTGGGTATCATCTATCTGACGGTTTTAATTTTTGCCATCCCCGTTGTAGGTGTCGGCGCGGCCATGATCAGCGTCATTGTCGGACAGCTGCTTATGAGTCTGCTGATTGAATCGAGAGGATGGCTCGGAAGCCGGGCTGCTCCTGTTCCTAAAGAAAAAATCTTTGCTGTCGTCCTGATGACCATTTCACTGTTTCTCATTTATTAAAGGAGGGTTCTTATGGGCCTGTTCATTCTCGCAGCCTCCGTGGCGGGAGGCACACTACTCAGTTCACAAAGCTCCATCAATGGAGCATTAAGCAGAAAATCCGGCACGTATGAAACGACCTTTTTCACTTTTATAACAGGGGCTCTCATGCTTGCTCTGCTCGTCCTTTTCTTTGGCGGCGGCGACGTTATGAAAATTCTGGAGGCTCCCGCCTGGCAGCTGAGCGCCGTGTGGTTCGGTGTCGGTTACATGTTTCTGACCGTCCTCGCTGTTCCACAGATCGGTGTCATGGCCACCAACATTGCCACCATCATCGGACAGCTCGGCACCGGAATGCTGATCGATCACTTCGGATGGTTCGGCGGGCTTCGAATTCCCCTGGACGGAGAGCGTATCACAGCATTCGCCCTTCTAACCGCCGCCCTTTGGCTGATGTATAAAGCCGATAAAAAACAGATCAAAGGGACATAAAATTTGTAGAAGTTTGTAACCTTCTGTATAATCTATCACTATGAATCAGACCTTCCACTATAGTGGAAGGTCTCTTTGGGCAGGTGTCATATGCTGAATACAACGTTTTTGTCAAACCTG
This sequence comes from Halobacillus sp. AWH4_228, assembly GCF_056158365.1. Classification (NCBI taxonomy): domain Bacteria; kingdom Bacillati; phylum Bacillota; class Bacilli; order Caryophanales; family Bacillaceae; genus Halobacillus; species Halobacillus sp. AWH4_228. The sequence continues at coordinate 2,791,407 of NZ_JBSWTE010000001.1, forward strand.
AATGAAAAGATCGAAGGCATCCGGGCTGAAATGTATGAAGCCTATGAAGATGGACGCAGCTATGAAGAACTCCTCAAAATCTCCCAGGAGCTTGATGACCTGTTAAATCGTTTAGAACAAATAACAAAATAAAAAGGATGCCTGACTCACAGGCATCCTCAGCTTGTAGAGAAACCCCTGTTTCTTTACAAGCTTTTTTCTTTCTTACCGCCAGGAGCGAAAGCCCCTTCCCTTTCCGCGGACGAGGGCCCGAGCTTCCTCGCAAAACCCACGCTCGGCGATCTCGGACCACTCGTTCTTCCGCAGGAGTGGAAGGGGCACCGCTCCTTGGGAGTTCTTTAACATCGATAAAGACTCTCCTTTACCCCGCTCACCCTTGTTGGATGGAGGACAATCTTTTTCATATTCCAGCAGGCAGCCATCATCGGCGCCTGTTCTTTCCCTTTTTGTTTTCCACGCAAGCGGCCATAGCGCAGCCCATGCCGTTCTTTTGAATCTGCGAACCTGCATAGGGCACAGTCTCTCTTCTCTCTATTCTAGCGTCGGAACGAGGAGCGTTCAGTGGTGATGCCTGCGGGAACAGCACGGGCCGAAGATCCACTTGGGGAGGCGACCTTCCTGACCAAGTCAGCTGAGGGCGTGCCCGCGGCATTCATCCACCGATAAGCGGAATGTGACCCTTTACATGACAAATGGTCAACTCTAACAGGTTGACACAGGCTTTTTCTACAGCCAAAGGATGCCTGACTCACAGGCATCCTTTTTCATGCAGATATGACTTTATTTCTCCCCGAGTGTTTCGCCTCATATAAGGACTCATCCGCTTTTTCCAATAGTTCCTTCGCTGTCGACACATGGTCAGGATATGTACTCACCCCAATAGAGACCGTAATGGAAATCTTTTCTCCATCAGGCAGGAGAAACGCTTGATGTTCCACCGTCCGCCGAATTTTCTCTGCTTTCGCCCTGCCGGCTTCGTTGCTGCAGTCCAAAAGGATAACGGTGAACTCTTCTCCACCGTTTCTGGATACGATATCAAAGGATCGGGTTATTTCATTCAAGGTGCTCCCCAGCTGGCGCAGCACTTCATCACCCGCCGCGTGCCCATAGGTGTCGTTCACGCGCTTAAAGAAATCAATGTCGATGGCAAGCAGGGTCAACGCTTCCTCTTTTTCCACGGCGTTCCTCACACTATCGTTCCAGAGGCGGTCAAACTCCCTTACATTATATAATCCCGTCAAATAATCGACGGATGACTGCTCTTCATACGTTTTAAAAAGATAATGAGACCTCCGCAGGTAATGGACGAGGTAGGAAGCCAGCATCCCACCGATAAATGAAATCAGCCAGTAGATGGGAATGAGAAACTGCAGTGTGCCCCAGTCTCTGACCACCAAGGAAATGACAATCGAAAAGACGATGTTCGACCAGAGCAGCATTTGAAAGGAGGATTTGAGCGGACTCTCCCTGTGATGAAGCTTCCGGTACAGCCACATATAACCGATGAACAAGAAAATCATTAAGATGACAGCGGCCATTGAAGAAAGATTGACCCCGTATAACAAACGTCCGGAAGCAATAATGACAGCACTCAACAAAGCCGGGCGGATGCCTATGTATAGAATCAGAAGGATGACCGGGAGGTGACGAAGATCGATAATCGTCTGCTCAGTCACTTGTATGGAAAAGTACATCAGCAGCATGCCAAGCAATCCGCCTGCCACCCCGTCGATCCACTGACTGTTCTGTTTTGAAACCGCAGGCAGCAGCTTCGTCCATCGAAACTGCAGATACATAAAAACGAGGGCAATGACGATGCAGATATTAATAAAAAATTCCTGAATGATCACAAACACTCTTATCCCTCTTTTCCTTCTTGCATCCCTTTGTTCTATTATCGACATTTCCTAACAGATTTGTCTATGAAAATTGTCACCCCTATGTAAAAGAAGATGTACAAAACATGTACAAACCTGTACATTATGGTCTTTCTTCCTATTACAAAATCAGTCATTTTGTGGTAATAATAGAGTATAAACAACGACGATTATAAGAAACAGATTCTGCGGTTCAGGTCGTTTCCTTTTGTGAAAGGAAGGGTATACGTATCAAAATAAAATAAACGAGACACGATGAACTGTGATTTTTAATGTGGGCACTTGAATCACAGGGAGTGAGTAGTGCAACCGGCTCCGCTCAGGAGGCATAACCATGAGTAAAACACCCCCGCGTCCTATGGAAAGCAGCGACGATAACAAAAACCACTTCGTTCACCTGAACGCTTCGTCGATCAAGACCTTGTCGGATCCCCTTCTCCTTCTGACCTACCGTCAGGCTGCTGAGATGGGACTGGATCAAGACTTCCTTTCCCTTATCTGCAGGGAGTTGAAAGACAGGGGGTTCTCCATTGAATGCTCCTCTAGCTACGGATGACAATGGATAATTTATAGCTCACCCGTTGATTGAGTTCTACCAGCCATTCATCCAGGACCTCATTGGAAGGAAAACGGCATTCCAATAAATAGCACCCCTCCCCGCTGATTTTATAATTATTCCTGACGAATGATGGATGGTTCTCGAGAAATGTAAAATAAGGCTGATGATTCAGGCTGTCTGTGTAGATATTCAAAAAGCAGTGGACAGGATAGCCCATCTTCTTTTCGTTCACGCGGACGGTATAGGATTCAATCAGCCCTTCGTCTTCTAATTTCAAGACTCTTGATGCTGCGGCCTGTCCTGTGAGATGGACATGTGCGCCCAGCTCCTTCATCGTCATCCGGCCATCTTTCTTCAGCTCTTCTATAATTTTCTCATCCGTTTTGTCCATGACTTCTGCCTTCCTTTCATATTTCAACTCTTTTCAGCCAAACACTTGATTAATAAGGTGTACTCCTATTTCCCTTCATAGTACGCTATTGTCAACAGAGATAAAAGGAGGAAGCCTTTATGAAAATCAAGCTGATTCGAAATGCAACATTACTGGTGAGCTATGGAGGAAAAACCTTTTTAATCGATCCATTCCTTTCCTCACAGGGAGCCATGCCGGCTTTCCCGGATACGCCCCATCAGGATTTAAGGAACCCGACCGCCCCCCTGCCTGTCGATGCCCAAAGTCTGACCGATGTGGACGCTGTCTTCATCACTCATCTTCATCCTGATCATTTTGATGAGGAAGCAAAGGACGTTCTCCCCAAGCAAACGCCCCTGTTCGCTCAAAATGAAGAAGATGTGAGTGCGGTGCAGGACGCCGGATTCACCCACGTCCACTCCTTCCAAAATGGCGTGGATATGGAAGGGATCCGCATTACCTGTACCCCGGGACGGCACGGGTCGGAAGAAATGACAGCTATGACAGGAAAGGTGTCCGGTCTCCTTTTTGAAGCAGAAGGTGAAAAAAGTCTTTATATTGCCGGGGACACGGTCTGGTATGAAGAAGTCGAACAGACGCTGTCCTCCCGCCGTCCTGATGTGATCGTCGTGAACGCGGGTGCCGCTCAATTTTTAGAGGGCGGGCCGATAACGATGACGAAAGAAGATGTCACAGCTGCCGCCCAGGCGGCACCGGAGTCTGAGATTCTCGCTGTGCACATGGAATCCCTGAACCACTGCCTGTTAACGAGAGAAGAGTTGAAGTCTTATACGAGCGGTTATCCGTCTATTCACATCCCTGAGGATGGCGAGACGCTCACCTTTTGATCCTTTCCCCTCCGGACCTGCCGGAGGGTTTTTTTATGCCTGACAAAAAGAACAGCCACAACTTCCACCATTATCCAACATCGTTTTACGTTATGTTAATTGTCAGACAATTCAGATGTTGATATAGTGATAAAAACAAAGGAGGCGATGATTGTTGCAGATCAATCAGGACAGGTATAAAGACCATCTCATGACACTTGCGGAGATCGGAAAAATTGGAGAAACGGGCGTCAACCGGCTCGCCCATTCCAAGGATGACCGGAAAGCGGTTGATGTCGTACAAGGATGGATGGAAGAAGCCGGGCTGACGACAAGGATTGATGGTTTCGGCAATCTGATCGGTCGTATGGAGGGCACCGAGCCTGATCAGCCTATTCTCATGATGGGGTCCCACATTGATTCCCAGCCGTACGGGGGCCGTTTTGACGGGACCGCCGGAGCTCTTGGGGCCATTGAAGTTGTACATACAATGAAAGAGCAAAACATAAAGCCGGTTCGCACGATAGAAGTGATCTGCTTTGCTGATGAAGAAGGTTCCCGATTCAACAAAGGTGTATTTGGTGTACGCGGCCTCATCGGCCAGCTCGAGGAAGGGGAGATACTCCGGAAAGATAAAACCGGGATGACCCGGCTCGAAGCTTTAAGGGAATTCGGTGTCGAACCGGATGTATCGGAAAGTCCCGTCTACAAGCCGGGCGATATTGAAGCCTTTTTAGAGCTTCATATTGAACAGGGGCCTGTCCTTGAATCAAAGGATAAGCCTGTAGGCATCGTGTCAGCCATCTCCGGGCCGATCTGGCTTACGGTGACTCTGGAAGGCTTCGCCGGACATGCCGGATCTGTACCGATGCATTTACGACAGGATGCCATGCTCGGGGCTGCCATCATTACAAAAGAATTCAATGAACTTGTCCGCAGGGAAGGAACACCAAATACCGTAGGAACGGTCGGAAGCATCCAGAATTTCCCGAATTCAAGAAACATCATTGCCGAAAAGGTCGAGTTCACCATTGATTTGAGGGACATCGACCTGGACGCGAGAAACCGCCTGGAAGAAAAACTCTATCAATTAATTGAGAAAACGAGTAAAGAACACAACCTCGAGTACTCCATTACAGAAGATACCAAGAGTGATCCCCGTTACTGCGCGGACTGGATTAAAGAGATTATGAAAAAACACGATGATGAGCTTGGTTATCAATCTCCAACCCTCATGAGCGGTCCGTTTCACGACGCCTTGTTTATGTCCTATATCAGTGATTACGGCATGATCTTCGTCCGCTGTGAAAAAGGGATCAGCCACAACCCGCTGGAATACGCAGAAATGGAAGATTTACAAAAAGGTGTGGAGCTGCTTTATCATACAGCGGTGGAAATTTCCGGAGCTTAGAAAGGTGGCACGTATGCAGGCAGACAAAATTTTTATGAACGGAGAAATTGTCACAGCGGACGAACATTTCCAAGTGTATGAGGCCCTGGCCGTCCAGGGGGATAGCATCCTCACAACGGGAACGAACGACGAAATCATGAAAACCGCCGGCGCCCATACAGAGGTTGTCGACCTGAAGGGCAGAACGCTCATGCCCGGATTCATTGACGCTCATGCCCACCTCGAGCTTTACGGAACAAATGCTCTCGGTGTCAATTGTAAAAAACCCCCGACGATTCCTGACGTTCTGAAGGCACTGAAAGAAAGGGCTGGAAACACCCCGGATGGTCACTGGGTGCGGGGATGGGGCTACAATCAAAACGAACTGGCTGAGAACCGGCATCTAACGAGGTGGGACTTGGACAAAGTGTCCACCTCCCATCCGATCATAGTCGTGCGGACGTGCGGGCATATCTCCTGCGTAAATAGCAAAGCCCTGGAGATGGCAGGAATCGAGGATTCCACTCCAGACCCGGCGGGCGGGTCTTACCACAAAATCGACGGACAGTTGAGCGGCCTGCTGCTGGAAGCCGCTCATATGACTGTCTTTCAGCACGCCGATTACAGCGAAGAAGAGGTACTTCACGGACTGGCGCTTGCTTCTCAGGACTTTTTATCCTACGGCATTACAAGTGTTCATGACGCCGGCGGTTATGGGACGAAGCATATCCGCTATTTACAGCAGGCTGTCCAGAAAGGCATCGTGAAGCAGCGCATCTATGCACTGTACGGTTCCCTGTCCAACGCTCCGGAAATGGTCCGCGCAGGACTGGAAAGCGGCATTTCAACAGGCCTTGGGGATGAATGGTTCAAAATTGGACCCGCGAAACTGTTTATCGATGGGAGCAGCAGCGGTCCTACCTGCCGAACAAGAGACCCCTATAACAGCGACCCCGAAGACAGAGGAATGTTATACCTCTCCCAGGATCAACTGGACGGACCACTTCTGGAGGCCCACCATCGCGGCTGGCAGATCACCGCTCATGCGATGGGCGATGAAGCCGTGGATATGATGCTGCACACCATTGAGCGAGCGCTCGATCATGCACCAGCATCCTCCCCGCGCCACCGGATCGAGCATGCAGGAATTGCACCTTCCGACCTCGTCGGACGGATTCGAAATACCAGAGCGGTTCCAATTCCGAATCCTTCGTTCCTCTATGAATTCGGCGACGGCTATGAGCATGATTACGGAGAACGCATCAACCATATGTTCCCATTAAAAAGCTATACGGATCAGCACATTCCATACGCCGTTGGTTCCGACAGTCCGATTACCACTCCAAATCCTTTTTACGGTCTGTATGCAGCGGTTACCAGGCGCAGTAAAAGCGGCCGGATCATAGGAGAAAACCAGGCCTCTCCACTTGAGGAAGTGATCCGGGCTTATACGTGGGGCGGCGCTTACGCCTCGCATGAAGAACACAGGAAAGGAACGTTGGAACCAGGAAAAGCGGCCGACCTTATTATCCTCGATCGTTCCATTATGAATTGTCCTGTTTACGAGCTTCCCGGCATACAGGTGGAAAACACCATCCTGAATGGAAAAACCGTATATACATTGCAAAAGGAGGACGTCTATTGAGTAAACAACGTTTTATAAAAATTTACTGCCTTTCATTAAGCATTCCTTTCCTGTTGATGGTTTTCCCGCTTTTCACCATCGGGAACCGGGAGACCCCCTTCATTATGGGCCTCCCCTTCTCGGTATTCTGGGTGATTTTCTGGATCTTGATCACCTTTGTCATTGTACTATTCCTTTACCGTCTGGATCCGGACAAAGACGAAAAGGGGGTCCAGTAAATGGCTCAGTGGCAGATTGCAATGATTATGATGATTGCTTATCTCGTGATCGCTTTATTGATCGGTGTGCTTGCCGGCCGCAATCAGGATAAGCAGTCTCTGGAAGAATTCACGACAGCTAAAGGAAATCTCGGTCTTTTCGTCATGTGGTTCTTAATGGGAGGAGCCGTTTTCAGTGCCTTCTCCTTCCTCGGGGCTCCAGGGTGGGCTTTCTCCCGGGGGGCTCCAGCGCTTTATATCATCACCTACACCGCTTTTGCTATTTTACCGTGGTATATTATCGGTCCGAAAATCGGCCGGATCGGACGGAAACATAACATTTATACCGTCGCCGGCTTCATGCAGCTGCGTTATTCCAGCCGCATACTGGCCATGATGATCGGAATCATCGCTCTGCTCGCTTCGATCCAGTATCTGGCGACTCAGATGAAAGGCATGGCCTATATCTTCAGCATTATGACTGAGGGCCGTATTCCTTTCTGGCTCGGTGCCTTGCTGTCCTACGGCATTGTCGTCGTCTATGTGGCGACCGGCGGTCTGCGGGCTGCCGCCTGGTCAGATGTTTTCCAGGGCATGCTCATGATCGTCATTTCCTGGACGGTCGGATTGACGATTGTGAATCAGCTGCACAGCAGTGTTCCTGATATGTTCAGGAATTTAACAGAGACCGCTCCGGGCTTCCTTCAGATCGGTGCCGAAGGATCGACGATGAATGCGATGGCTTATACGACGACGATTCTCGTTTCCACCATCGGCTTTCTTATGTGGCCGCATTTATTTTCTAAATCCTATGCCACAAAAGCGCGGACGATAAAGAAGACGGTACTCGTCTATCCTGTATTCGCCCTGTTCTTGATTCCTTTGTTGTTTGTCGGATTTTCAGCTGTCAATGTCATTGATCCGTCCCAAATCGGATCACCCGACGAAATTCTCCCTTATTTGATCACGACGGTCCTTACCCTGCCAGGCTGGGTGTACGGCCTTGTCGGAGCCGGTGCCCTGGCAGCAGCCATGAGTACAGCCGATGCCATCACTCACAGTGCTTCCCTCGAATTTACCGACGGGTTTGTAAAGAATATCAAGCGTGATCTTTCCTCCAAAACCACCCTTTTAATCATGCGGATCGGTGTGTTTGTCATTGGTGGACTCGCCTATGTGATTACTGTTTTTGGAGGCCAGGGATTGATTGCCCTCCTGCTCGGTGCATATGGATCGATCGTCCAGTTCGCCCCGGGCGTATACGGAGCGCTCTATTCGAAAAAAGTCACAGAACCCGCGGTCATTACAGGGTTGATCACCGGTACAGTCGTGAACTATTATTTCCAGCTCGTCGCACCGACTACACCGCTGGATATTAACCCAGGCATCCTCGGCCTGATCTGCAACATCGGTCTTGTCGTCATCATCAGCGGATTCACACAAGGAAAGGAGCTTCCGATGGCGGAAGAGTACCGCAAAGTCGGATCCTGACAGCTGCAGAACAGATGTCCAGCTTTTTTCTCTCAAAAAAAACGCATCCCTCTCCACTGAGGGATGCGTTTTCATTTTTACGTACGGATCAGATTATGGGGATCCAGTACGAATTTCTTAGCGGCTCCCCCATCAAACTCCTCATAGCCGCGCGGGGCTTCATCCAGACCAATGACGGTGGCATTGACCGCTTTCGCAATGTCGGCTTTTCCTTTCAATATCGACATCATCAATCCGTGATGATACTGCATGACAGGCGTCTGCCCGGTCGCAAACGACTGCGCTTTGGCCCAACCTAGCCCGAAATCGAGCTTAAGCAGTCCACGCCGTGCATCTTCCTCAGAGGCCCCGGGATCCTCTGTTACATAAAGACCGGGAATCCCGAGTCCGCCCCCTGCTTTTGTTGCGTCCATAATGGAGTTCAAGACCGCTGCCGGTGCTTCCTGATGGTTGTGGCCGTGAGCTTCAAAACCGACACAGTCTACAGCCGCATCCACTTCAGGGACACCGAGGATCTGTTCGATTTGTTCAGAGATATTGTCATGATTACCAACGTTGATCGTTTCACAGCCGAAGCTCTCCGCCTGCGCCAGCCGTTCGTCAATCAAGTCACCGACGATGACAGCGGACGCACCGAGAAGCTGGGCGGAGTGAGCAGCAGCCAGGCCGACAGGACCCGCGCCGGCGATATATACAGTGGAACCCATTTTCACACCCGCTTTATAGGCGCCGTGAAATCCCGTCGGAAAAATGTCCGAGAGCATCGTTAAATCAAGGATTTTCTCCATCGCTTCGTCTTTATCCGGAAACTTGAGAACCTGAAAATCTGCGTAAGGCACCATCACATATTCCGCCTGGCCGCCTACCCATCCCCCCATGTCGACATAACCGTACGCCGAACCAGGTCGGTCGGGATTCACATGCAGGCAGATGTGGGTTTTCCCTTCAATACAATTGCGGCACCTTCCGCACGCAATGTTAAAAGGTACAGATACCAAATCCCCTTTTTTGACAAACTCGACATCTCTTCCTGTTTCAATGACTTCTCCTGTAATCTCGTGGCCGAGCACGAGTCCTTCCGGTGCCGTCGTCCGTCCGCGGACCATATGCTGGTCACTTCCACAGATGTTGGTGGAGACGACTTTTAAAATGACTCCATGTTCACACTTGCGCCCGACATTCTTCGGATTCACACCCGGTCCATCTTTCAGGACAAGTTCGGGGAATTCGATTTCCTTGACCGTTACGCCGCCATTTCCGGTGTACGCTACCGCCCGGTTGTTTGTAGCCATTGCGTTCCTCCTCAAAATAATAAACTCCCTTAAGCGTCGGCTGCTGAGCTTCGTGACATGATTTAAAGATATAACATGTATTATTTTCCCATTTCACCCATAATTAAAACAATATTCTGTCATTTTTTCACAAAAAAAGACCCGCCTGTCAAGCGGATCTTGAAGGTTTAGAATGTTTCTGCGGCATCCTTGGCTTTCGCTTCAGCTGTCGACTTTATTTCCCCGGCTTTGTCAGGCATAGCCGCATGCCCTTCAACGAACAACCCTTCAATCGAGGGAATACCGAAAAACTGCATGACAGTCTTGAGGTACCGATGCCCCATTTCCATTCCTGCAGCCGGGCCTTCAGAATAAATACCACCACACGCCTGGATATGGAAGGCTTTCTTATCCGTCAGCAGACCAACAGGACCTTCCTCTGTGTATTGGAAAGCTTTCCCTGCCACTGCTACGGAATCAATATAAGCTTTCATAACCGGTGGAAAAAAGAAATTCCACATCGGTGTTACAAAGACATATTTATCAGCGCTCGTAAACTGATCACTTAATTCCTTCAAGCGGGACACTTTTCTCTCCTCATCCGGGGTGAGTTCACCTCCGGACTGCAGCTTCCCCCAGCCACTGAAAATATCCGCATCGATGTGAGGGATGGACTCCTTGTACAAATCAATCGGGGTAACCGTATCTTCTGGGTTTGCGGTTTTATACTGCTCGATAAATGCCTTGCCGACACTCATGCTGTAAGAAGCAGTTTCATCATGAGGGTGGGCGGTGATATACAGCACTTCAGCCATGGTTCATCGTTCCTTTCCATTCTCTGATGCTCATTAGTGTGCAGCAAAGAAGGAAACTTACTACAACCGAGAAGCAATAAATTATGGAAAGAAGAGCGGAATGATCACTCCAAGGCATAAAAAAACAGCCTGTAGGAAAACAGAAGCTTTCTACAGGCTGGGGCCAGCTTTATGAAGTTTCTTCTTACAACGATTCGTCCTCTTGATTCACATATGGATTACCGGAGAGATGACGGCTGACGTCCTTTGGAATCACAACTTCCTCCGGCTGCTCATACTTTTCCTTTGATTGAACACTTCCATCGTAATGATAAGGTGTATCCTTCATGCGGCACGCCTCCTCTGCATTTTTGTTAGCATGCGTGCTTGAAGAGCGGGCTATACAGAGCCCTTACATTTTCAAGGCGATGTTTTTCAGTTGTGTATAGTTTCTTAAAGCTTCCAGCCCCTTCTCTCTGCCAAAACCACTCTTGCCGTAACCCCCAAAAGGCATCTGTATCCCACCGCCGGCACCGTAATTATTAATGAAAATCTGACCAGCCTTCACTTTTTCCGCCAGCTTATGGGCACGGGATACATCTTTCGTCCAAATACCCGTGACAAGTCCATACTCGGTGCTGTTGGCAAGATCAGCCGCTTCCTCATCCGTTTCAAAGGTGAACACAGAGAGGACAGGGCCGAACACTTCCTCTCGGGCTATCTCACTTTCAGGCCGCAGACCGTCGATAATCGTCGGCTTGAAATAACAGCCTCCAGGTGCCTCTGAGACGTGCGCACGTGTACCACCAAGCAGAAACGTCCCCCCATCTGCCTCCACCTTCTTCATAAAATCCTCAATCCGCCTGCACTGCTGCTCGGATAAAATCGGACCGATATCCGGGTCGCTTTCTCCAGGTCCCAAGCTCAAATGGTTCATTCGATGGATCACCTTCTCTACGAACGAAGCTCTGCAGTCCGCATGAACGAGCAGGCGGGAACCTGCGGAGCATGTCTGGCCGGCATTTTGAATGATCGATTTGACCACCCATTCGACCGCTTCGTCCAGCGGGGCATCCGGAAATACGATGTTCGGAGATTTCCCTCCAAGCTCAAGGGTCACAGGGACGATATTTTCTGCGGCAGCTTTCATCACCTTCGTCCCCGTCGGCACCGATCCTGTGAAAGTCACGTGGTTGATATCATTATGAGAAGCAAGGGACGCCCCTGCGGTGTGTCCTTCTCCAAGGACGATATTCACGACTCCTTCAGGAAAGCCTGCCTGCTGGAGAATCATCCCAAGCTCTACAGCAGTCAGAGGCGTCTGTTCCGCCGGCTTCATGACGACCGTATTGCCTGCAGCTAAAGCGGCTGCGCAGCTTCTCGAGGCCACTTGAAGCGGATAGTTCCAAGGAATGATGTGAGCCGTGACGCCCACAGGCTCACGAAGGGTGTAGTCAAGCACCCCCGGTTCAATCGGAATCGTTTCCCCGTGGATTTTGTCGGCGGCTCCCCCATAAAACTCAAAATAACGGGCCGCTGCCTCCACATCCGCCCTTCCCTGTGAAATCGGCTTTCCCGTATCAATCGTCTCTAGACGGGCGAGCGACTCTTTATTCTCCCTGATTACTTCAGCCACTCTCATAAGCATCTGTCCACGTTCATAGGGCTTGACCAACGGCCAGTCTCCTGCACTAAAAGCATTTCTTGCTGCCGATACGGCCAGATCAATATCCTCTTTGCTGCTTGCGGGAGCATCGGCGATCACTTCTCCAGTCGAAGGATTATGTATATCCATCCGTGCACCGGCAGAAGGTTCTGACCAGACACCATTGATTAAGTTCTTAAGTATGCGCACATTCATTTCCCCCTTTATAATCCGCGGCCGCCATCAATGGAAAAAACACCGCCGGTCGTCATACGTGCTTCATCAGAAACGAGGTATACGACGGCATGGGCAATATCATCAGGGTCGATCAGCTTCCCGAGTGGGACAGACTGCTGAAACACCTCCCTCTTTGTATCATCCATATTCTCTCCGGGCTGGACAAATTCCCCGAGCATGCCGGTATCAGACGGACCGGGGTGAATGACGTTGACCCGGATGCTGTGAGGAGCAAGCTCAATAGCAAGCGCTTTCGAAAAAGCCGTCACAGCTCCTTTGGAAGCAATGTAGGCACTGAGGCCGGGTCTCACCCGTTCAACGGCAATGGAGGCAACATTCACAATAACTCCGCCCTGCTGTTTTTTCAGATAAGGAACAGCGGCCCGGCACATGAGAAAGGCCGCTTTGGCATTGACATTCATAATGGCATCCCAGAATTCCGTCGTGACTTCCTCAAGAGGAGCTGCAGCCTGGGCCATCCCGGCAGCGTTGACGATGCCATCGATCCGCTCAGAATATGCAGCTGCCGAATCCACCACACGCTTCACGTCTTCTTCCTTCGTCAAATCCGCCTCAACAAACTGAAAGGCCCTATCCTTCAAATCTTCCATGTCCCGACAGCGGAGGTCCACAGCGGTTACAGACGCCCCTTCGTCCATCAATCTGGAAATGACCGCCTTTCCCATTCCTCCGGAAGCACCGGTTACAATGAAATGTCTATCTTTGACTCTCACCTCAACATTCCTCCTTTAGGTTTGGGCATGAATGGCACGAATGATGGCATCCCCCATATCTGCCGTACTTGATTTTCCACCAAGGTCGGGTGTACGTATGTCCTGTTCCGCAAGAACAGACTCCATCCCATTCATTACCATATCGCTTAAATCAGGCCGTCCGTTATGTTCCAGCATTAATGCCGCCGACCAGATCTGGGCAACTGGGTTGGCCATGCCTTTTCCTGATATATCCGGGGCTGACCCGTGGATGGGTTCAAACATGGATGGGAAACGGCCTTCCGGATTCAAGTTTGCTGAAGGTGATAAGCCGAGGCCGCCCACAAGTCCTGCCCCGAGATCTGTTAATATATCCCCGAATAGATTGGATGCAATAACGACTTCAAAAGATTCCGGACGGTTAATAAAGTAGGCCGCCAGCGCATCAATATAAACAGAGGAGAGCTGAATATCCGGGTACTGCTGTCCAACTTCGCGGACGACATCGTCCCACAGCTTCATCGTATGAATGATGGCATTGGATTTCGTGGCGCTTGTAACGGTCTTCTTTCCATGCTTTCTCGCGTAGGCAAAACCATAGTCGCTCAGTCTCCGAATCCCGGCCTTCGTCATGACCGTCGTCTGTACCGCCATCTCCTGATCCGTCCGATCATACATACGGCCGCCCATGTGAGAGTATTCTCCTTCCGCATTCTCGCGGAAGACGACGAAATCAATCGGGTCTCTCGTGTACAGCGGAGAAGCAACCCCTTTCAATTGTTTCACCGGCCGTACGTTGACGTACTGCTGAAACTGCTTACGGATCGGCATGATCAAATCCCAGATGGTCACTTCATCTGGTACCCGGGCGTCTCCGATGGCTCCAAATAAGATCGCATCGAAATGCTGTAAATAATCAAGGGCCCCTTCAGGCATCATCCGACCGGTTTCCATATAGTAGGCACTGCTCCATGGCAGCTCTTCCATTTCCAGTTGAAACCCCGAATCCAGAGAAGACAGGGTATTCAACACTTTAAGCGCTTCATTCATCACTTCCGGACCTATGCCGTCCCCCGCCATGACTGCAAGCTTCATGACTCTTTCGGCTCCTCAAGAAATTCAAGCGCCGTCTGACGGTACAACTGGGTCGTTTCAACAAGGTCACAGATGTCAATGTATTCATCCACTTGGTGTGGAACTTCCCGGTCTCCTCCACCCGTGGTCAAAATCGGGATGCCGGCAAGGTGTAGAAACGTTCCGTCGGTGGCCCCGGGCACGCCGTTGTACACCGGCTCTTTTCCTGTTACTTTTTTGTAAGCTTCCGCCACTGCGGTCACGACAGGATCCTGCCGGTCGGTCTTCGTCCACGGACGTTCCTCCAGCACTTCCATTTCTGCATGAAACCCGGCATCCCCTTCCATCGTCCGGTCGAGAATCTGCTGAATATCCTGCTTTAACGCCTCATGATCCTGTCCTGGAATCGTGCGGATATCCAGCGTTGTTCTGCACTGTTCAGGCACAACATTGATCTGAGGCTCCCCGGATACCGGTGCCTGCAGGATCGTCGGCGTAATGCTCGGCCATCCCAGCAGTTCATGTCTGCCGGTTCTCTCCTTTTCTCTCTGCTCAAGCTGGTCCAGAGCGACAATGATTTGTGCCATTCTTGTATTCGGGTTTAAGCCTGAGAGCGGCATCGCTCCATGCGCCTGCCGGCCGTAAGCATCAATCTGGATCCTCATCGCTCCTTTTTGAGCGGTACAAAGCTGGTTTTCCTCCGGTTCACAAATGACAGCGCCATCCACACCGCTCGCCCACCCATTTTCAATAAAATGCTTGATGCCGATCATCATGCCTTCTTCATCACATGGAATACAGAGAATGATTTTTCCAGTCAGCGCTTCTTTGTCCTTAATCAAAGAGTGAACTGCGGTGATGGCGCAGGCCAGGTTGCCTTTTGTGTCATTGGTGCCTCTGCCATACATCCGGCCTTCGACGATTTCAGCCCCGAACGGATCATATGACCAGCGAGCAGGATCCCCTTCTGTAACGACGTCGGTATGACCCTCAAACAACAAGGTTTTCCCCGGCTTTCCGGTATCATAAATTCCGATGACATTCGGACGCCCCGGCGCTGCCTCCTCTACATGGACTTCAAGTCCCATCCGCTCCAGATACGCAGCAGCAAAGTGAGCGGTTTTTTCTTCGTTCCCATCCTTTACCCCCGGACGGTAGACACTTGGTATCCTTACAAGCGCCTGCGTCAAATCGACCACTTCTTTTGTATCGCGCTCCACACGTGCTTTTTCATCAATCAAGATCATTTCATCCACTCCTCTATGCACTCCATAGTTTGGTAATGACTTCATCCTGAACCTTGGCATGATGTTTCATCGTGATGAGACTGACAAGGACATAGGCAGCGAACGACAACAGCACCGGCATAGCAACCGTATGCATTCCAAAAGCATTCGGCATGAATGAATGGAATATAATATAGCTTCCGACCCCGGTAATAATCGAGGCCATCGCTCCGCCTGCATTGCCTTTTTTCCAATACAGGCCCATAATCACCGGCCAGATAAAGGCCGCCTCCAATCCACCGAAGGAGAATAAATTCAACCAGATCAGCAGTTCGGGCGGGTTAACGGCCATGGCAAATACGAGCAGACCGATGACGGTCGTGACACCGATACTGATTTTCTTAATCGTGCGGTCGTCTGCCTCCGGCTTCACATAATTCAAGTACACATCCTTAACGACAGCGGAGCTGACCAGCAGCAGCAGGGAGTCGACCGTTGACATGATCGCGGCCATCGGTGCGGCCAGAACGATTCCGGCAAGCCAGGCCGGCAGCACTTCCATCGCAATTCTCGGCATGACCGTATCTCCCACTTCTATGCCTGGAAGCACGGACCGGGCAAATACCCCCGTCAAGTGCATGCCGAGCATAATGAACCCTACGACAACGGTTCCGATCAACAGGGCCCTGTGCATCCCTTTTGAACTTTTATAAGACATGGCACGGACAGCCACCTGGGGCAGACCGACGACACCAACACCTACTAAAATCCAGAAGGATGATACATAGAGCGGTGTGAGAGACTGATCAGCACCATACGGCGAAATCAGATTCGGATTCTCTGCTGCCAGGTCAGATATAATCGGACCGATTCCGCCTCCTGCAATGATGGTACCTATCAAAATGACCAGCGTCCCGAAGAACATGACAACGCCCTGGACGGTATCGGTAATCGCTACGGCGCGGAAGCCTCCGATAATGACGTAGACAAGGACCGATACCGCAAAAATGAATAAGGCTGCTGTATAGGAAAGCCCCGTCAGCGATTCAATCAGCCGGGCACCGCCCACCCACTGGGCCGCCATAGCTGAAAACAGAAACAGGATAATGCTGATCGCTGACAAAATGACGACCCACTTATTCTGATAGCGTTCCTTCAGGAAATCGATCAGGGTGACAGCTTTGATCTTCCTTGCCATAATGGCGAATTTCTTACCAAGCACCGATAAGACGAAATATCCTGTAGCAAGCTGTGTCATGGACAGAAGCACCCAGCCGAGTCCCATCGTATAGGCAACTCCAGGTCCGCCGATAAAGCTGCTCGCGCTGCCGTATGTAGCAATCATTGTCATCGCAAGGATAAAACCGCCCAGCTGCCGGCTGCCAAGGAAATATTCCTGCAGGAAATTGGATGTCGTCTTCAAATGATTCGAAGCGTAAAAACCGATACAGAAAATAATAACGAGAAAAACTAAAAGAGGTACGACAACAGCCCAGTTCATGATTCATCCTCCTCATCCAGCGGAACTTCCTTATAAAAATATTTCACAGCCAGAATAACGAGAAGAGTGATAACCACAGTGGTTACAACACAGCTGTAAAAGAACCAGTCCGGAAGACCGAAAATGTAATTGAACTCGGATACCGGCTTTGATCCCAGTCCGTACGCTGAGCCGAACCACATGAGAAAGTTGAGGATGACAAGACCAACGCCGATCAGCGCTTCCCTGTCCGCCACCCGGTACCGAGGGTCCTCCTCAAACGGTTTTTTTTGTTTCATATAGATCCTCCTTTATCTATTACCTACAACCTATTTCGCCATATAACCCTTTTCCGATCCATAATTTTCAGATATATTTGAATTGGAAGATTATTATTAATCCTAGCATGGAATAGTAAGGAACACATTAGACATCAGGGCAATTCTCAGCATCAACCCATGTACATGATGTAAAAACATACAGGAGGCTGATTCTTTCTATGTCCACGATGATGTTTACGGTTCACGATATGCTGAAGCGCCCCCAGTTCAAGCATGCGTCCATCCTGGCCGGCCGCGGCGGGCTCCAGAAGGCCGTTTCCTGGGCGCACATTCTTGAATTGACGAAAGTGAAACACCTGCTGCATGGCAGCGAATGTGTCATGACGACAGGAATCGGATGGGGAAAGGAATTGCAGCATGCCCGTTCCTTCCTTGAACAGCTTATCGAAAAAAAAGTGACCTGTCTCTGCATAGAACTCGGCGATTACATCACCCATCTTCCATCCCCACTCCTGCAGCTGGCAGACGACCATGACCTTCCCGTTCTCGTGTTTAATCAGGAGGTCCGGTTTATCGATATCTCCAAAGATATCAACCAGCTGATCCTTCAGTCCTCAAGGCTCATGCCCCGCCAGGAAAACTGGGTCAGCCGCTGGCTCGAAGGCTCCATGACTGAAAAAGAGGCGGTGCCCTATCTTAAGAAAACCATGGGAAGCCGCGGGGCCTGGGGCATTCCGTGTTTGTTGACCGGATATGATGACAGCATCCCCTACCAGCGGGACATTTTCCAATCTTTTTTTCAACAAGAAGGCTTTCACCCTCTGACCGTGCAGAATCGTGATGAACTCGTCCTCCTGCTTCTGGATGAACGAAAGGAACAAGTTCCGGAACGTCTGTTCAAGTCCTTGCAGGCAATGAAGGAAAAAGTGCGCAGTATGTATCATACCATCAGCTGCGGGCCTTTGTTTACAAATCTATCAGAAATCACTCCTGCCATGCGCTGTGCACAAGAAGCCGCCCACATCCAGGCCGCTTTTCAGCTTGAGATTCCCTTCTATGAGAAACTCCACCCGTGGCGGCTGATCATAGAGGACGATAAACGAGGCCGCCTTGAATCATTCATTCAAGATACACTGGGGGATGTGCTTGCCTATGACGAGGCGCATGATACCGATCTTCTTGAGACACTCCGTGCCTATCTGGAAAGCTATGGATCAAAGAAGGATACCGCTGAACGTCTTTTCATCGTGCGGCAGACGCTCTACCACAGAATTCAGAAACTCGAAGAAATCCTTGGTTCCCACTTCCTCCGATCCGATCAGCGAATCGCCCTGGAAATGGCTCTTCTCGGGTGGCAGTACATACAAAGCCCGGTCCGCTCCTGAGAGCGGACCTTTTTGCATGTCACCTTTTCCTATCCACCCCTCACCTTTCCAAAACAGCGGCTGGACCGTATGATGATTACAGAACTGGGAAACCACGCGTATACTAGAAACAGATCCAAAACGTCAGGAGGGATTGGTGAGCCATGAAAGTGAACATTGATGTCGATGAAAACCATCCGGAAACGAGCATTACGATTCACTGCAGTCACGTTGATGACACCGTGAAGGAGATCCTTGATTTCCTCCACGAAAAAAAGCAGGCGTTTGTTGTCGGGAAAAGCGGGGAAAGCCAGCACATTTTAAAGCCGGAACATATTCAATTTTTCCGGTCTGAGGATGAGGCCGTGTTCGCTTATACCAAAGACGCATCCTTCAAGGTTAAGGACAAACTCTATGAACTGGAACGCTCCCTCCCATCCCAGCGGTTTGTAAGGATCTCCAAGTCTGTTCTCGCCAATATCTATGAAATGAGCCGCTTTGAGCCTTCTTTTAACGGCACCCTCTGCGTGTATTTCAAATCAGGAGAAAAGGAATACGCATCCAGGCACTATGTGGGGAGAATCAAGGAGATGCTGAATATGAACAGGAGGGACAGCAGATGAAAACATTTCTTATCAGAAGTGCAGGTGGTATTTTCTTCGGAGCTTTCTTATCCACGATCATCGTTTATACCCTGATCTTTTTTGGTAACACCCCGACGCTCGACAGCGCTGCCTTCGTAAAAAATTCCCTGGCCGCCATGGCTGCCGGATGGTTGTTTGCTGTCAGTCCCCTGTACTTTGAAATCGAGCCGCTCACTCTGCTCCAACAGACGATTCTTCACTTTATCACAGTGACCATCGGCTATTTCCCACTGGCGATTTACGCCGGCTGGCTGTCCTTGAACTTAGGAAGCTTTCTTATATTCACAGCTGTGTTCCTCATCATCTATGCCGGCATCTGGACAGGGTTCTTCTTTTATTATCGAAATGAAGCCGAAGATATGAACGAAAGCCTCGACCAGCTTTATGATTAAACAAAACAGTTGCACATAAAAACGCCTTTTGTATAATAGGATTATCCTGAAACGGAAAGGAGGGCTTTCTTGATGAAGAAACAGCCGTTGTTCACACTGTTATGGATGGCAGGCCTGTGTCTCCTGCTTTCCCATCCGGACATGTCCCACATGCCGGTAAAAGCAGATATTCAGGAAAGCCAGACGGTAACGGCGGAAGGCCCTTCGTTTGAAGAGGACCCTGCTGCCAATGACGGGGTCCTTCCCTCCGGAGCTGCCCGGCCGGATCTCAAGATTTACCCGACTTCCGTTATGGTTTCTGCGTGGGATACGAGCAGGTCCACATGGCTGACCACGGTTTTTTATCAATCCAACTACTTATCATCCTTTACTTTTTGAGGCACCAACTTCAAAAAAGTAAAGGGGGAACCAATGATGTTCTGGTTTAGAATGATTATGATCGGCATGTTTTCCTTAACAGCCGTATCACTCTTAACGGTTCAAGGAACGGAGATGTATCACGCCTTCCTGGAACTGTTCAATAATAAGCACCAATAAAAAAATGCCTCTCCCTTTTCATGGGAGAGGCATTTTTTATTCATCCGGATACGTCTGTTTCAGGAACGTGATCGATTGACGGATCAGCTCTTTCAGCACATCCGTATCGATATCATCCAGTTTATTGACATACACACAGGCTTTTCCTGACTTATGCTTTCCCAACTGTTCAAGCAGTTCAGCTCTTTTTTCATCCCCTGTAGCGAAATATAGACTGTGCCGCGCTTTTCTGGGAGAAAAACCGACGAGCGGCGCATCTCCTTCATGGCCGGTGGGGTACTTATAATGGTAAGACCCGAAACCAATGATGCTTGTCCCCCACATCTTTGCTTCATATCCGCTGGTTTCTGTGAAGATATCGAGGAGACGATAGGCATCTTCTTTCCTCTTCTCTGACTCCACCTCTTCAATAAATTCAATGACACTGCGGTCATTCTGCTTTGTTTTCAATTCATATCCCATGGATTTTCACTCCTCTCTTCTGCTTCCTTTATTTCCACGCCCGTTTCCGGAAATCCTCTCTCACCTTTCAGAAAAAACACCGCGTTATTCATGATGGTCCTATGAAAAAGAAGAAATCATAATCCGGCTGCTGCTTTATACGGTTACCCATGACTTTCTGCTGCCCCACCTTCTCTCGACCGGCTTACAAATCAAAAGCAGAGCACGGTAAACTAACCGCTGACCCGTGACGATCGACGAAAAAAACCCGGCATCCATGTGCCGGGTCCGAGCAAACCAGTCAGCTGACATCTTTCAACGCAGGCAGACGTTTTTTGTAACCTGCCAACCGGCTGACATCCATCTCTTCGGTAATGTGCTGAATGTCCAGGATCATACCTGAGAGCTGCTGGACTTCCTGTCCCATGGTTTGGATGGTTTTCAGCTGTCCTTTTGAAACCTCTCTGATATGATCATTCTGAACTTTCCCTTCTTTTATAAAGGATAAGAGATCTTCAAACGAATGGGATAAACCATCCGCGGTTTTGGTCAAGTTTTCACCAAAAACTTGTATTTCCTCTGCTTCACTCTTTACGTGCTGCGACTGATTCAGAATATCTTTGAAGTTCGTCTCCATCTCTTCCAGATGCTTCCTGCTCGCAGCCATGCGATCCATACCTTCACTGGAATGCTGATCAGCTTGATCAACGTAATGCTGGATCGTTTCCACGATTGCAAAGATCTTCCTTGTCGATGCTTCCGACTGTTGAGACAAGCGTTGTACCTCGGCTGCCACTACACTGAAGCCCTTCCCATGTTCGCCGGCCCGCGCAGCTTCAATGGAAGCATTCAAGGCAAGCATCCTTGTATTTTCTGTAATGGATGCGATGTCTTTCGTAACCTGTGAAATATTCTCTGACGATGTGCTTAATAACTGGACGGTCTCATTCGTTTGATGAATGCTTGATTCGGTCTGATGCAATTGACCAACAATCTGCTCCAGCGACTGTTCACCTACTTCGGTAACCCGGGCCGTCTGTCCTGCTTGGTCGAGAACCATATGGAGGTTCTGGTTCATATTTCCTACCGCCTTATGCATATGCGAAAGGTCGTCAGCATTCTTCACTGCTTCTTTGACCTGAAGATCGGTGTTTTCATGGCGTCGTTCCATCAAATCTTCCAACTCTTGATACGAATGGGTGGAGCTTTCTGAAGAACGGTTTAACAGCTGAACGGTTTCCTGGAGGGCGGCGCCAACGGTTTGAAGCTGTTCCATTAATCGTTTGGTTTCTTCCTGCTTGTCATCCGACAATGTTTTCAATTCTTTGACATGCCGGTTTTTCAACACAATCTGATAGCTTGTCCCTGCGCTTGTCAGCAGGAGGTAAACCCCATGCAGCGCAAACATAAACCACGTATAATTCGATGTTCCATAGAAAAACTCCGTCCCTGTAAACATAGCCCCGAAGTGAAACAAAGCAAAAATGATCGTCATCAATCCAAGCAGCTCCACCCGGTCATAAAAAGCAGCAAGAGCAACAACTAAAAAGATGGAAAAATGGTAGACGACCATACCTTCCCCATTCGTGATCATGCCGATGCTGATAAACGTGAAAAGCAGCGCGTTTATCCACGGCAGCGCCTGATGGGTTTTATTTTTGTAATAGAATACGGAAGATAATATAAACAGCAGCAACGGCACCACCATGTACGTATACAAATACGGCGTATAGGCACTGAAATCCGCAGCTGACCAATGGTGCATCCTGTTTCTGTGAATGAGATGAATCAAAAACATCAAAGCCAAGCCTACTGCTGAAAACAACAACATCGTTCGATTTTTTTTATGTAACACTAACCTCTCCCTTTCTACCTGGTCCTTATACTCTACTATCGGCCAAATATAGAAATTCTTCACCTTTTTGCACAAAAACATTTTACCCTGATGAAGAATAAAAGCCTCTGAAAGAACATCATTCCCTCCCGGCACCAACCTGAAACTATTATCCTAGTAAAGCGTTCATCATCCCCCTCATAAAGGAGCCTTTACACCTATAAAAAGAAGGATTCATATTTTTTGAACCCATTTCTTCTTTTCATCCGTATACATTAAAAAAGGAGGAGATCGTATGTTCAAGAAGTTTTTAGCAAGTGTCGGTGTCGGAGCCGCCAAAGTGGATACACAGTTGGAAAAGGATCAATTCATCCCGGGGGAAGACGTTCACGGGAAGGTTGTTATCCAAGGGGGAGACGTGGAACAGTCCATTGATGCCATTCATATCTTTTTAATGACGGAGGCTGTCCGCGAGGTGGATGACCGTAAAGTGAAAGAAAACGTGTCCCTGCAGAAATACGCAGTATCCGGACCCATCACGATTCAAGAGGGAGAGAAAAAGGAAATTCCTTTTTCCATCACCATCCCTTTTCATGTACCGGCTTCTCTGGGACGACGGCTTCCGATATGGTTTGAAACCGGACTGGATATTCCAAGAGCACTTGATCCGGAAGACCGTGATCCAGTCACTATCGCTCCGCACCCTTACATTGGAACCATTCTGGATGCATTGGAAAACCAGCTCGGCTTCCGCTTAAGAAAAGTCGAAATGGAGTATTCCAAGCGGCACGGATATGTCCAGGAGTTCGAATTCGCACCTGGTGGAAACTACCGCTCCTACTTAGATGAACTGGAGGCCGTTTTCTTTCTTCAGGAAACCCATGTCGAGGTGATGCTTGAAGTGGACCGCCGCGCCCGCGGACTTGGGGGATTATTCGCAGAAGCGCTCGAAATGGATGAAAGCCGGGCTTCGCTGACCCTAAAAAAAGAGGAGTTAACGGGCTCCACGCAGACCATCGCCCGCCGGCTTCAGGAAACCATCGACCGCTATAAAAACTAAAAAGAAGGGTGACAGGAATGTTCCTGTCACCCTTCTTTTTAGTTTCCCTGAAATAGGATATCCTTCGTATTCATCAGCCTTAGAAATGAAGGACTTCCAACGCCCAGAATTTCGGAGGGATGATCAAATAGTTCAGGTAATCTGTCCATGAATCCTCTTCTTCCTCAACAGCGGCAGGTTTCGGAACGTTCGTTACTTCTGCCTTCTCTTCCAGCTGATAGGAAGTCAGTGGAGTCCCATCCTCACTGTTGATCGTCACTTTCCCGTTATCATTTACAGAGACTTCTGCTTCCTCTTCTTTTAAATGAGTATAAGGAATCTCTTCAGGTAGCATATACTCATCCGCTCTGCCGCCAAGAATTTCCTCTTTTTGAACGAAGGACGTTTCATAGTTTTCGAATCCGTAGTCCAGTAGTTCTTTAGTATCGGTATAGACCTGGTCCTG
The DNA here is from genome assembly GCF_056158365.1 of Halobacillus sp. AWH4_228. Classification (NCBI taxonomy): domain Bacteria; kingdom Bacillati; phylum Bacillota; class Bacilli; order Caryophanales; family Bacillaceae; genus Halobacillus; species Halobacillus sp. AWH4_228. The sequence goes on from NZ_JBSWTE010000001.1 coordinate 2,815,243, forward strand.
ATTCGGCGTTTTCATGGTTATGGCAATGAGGTTCGTATCCTCACGGGCCGCCGTGGTTGCCAGCGTAAATCCGGCCTGTGGAACAAAACCGGTTTTCCCACCCGTGATGCCTTCGTAAGGATCTTCCCGGAACAATTTGTGATGGGTATACAAGGTGGTCTCCCATGATTCTCCCGTCCAGTCCATGGTTTTTGTACCGAAAATCTCCATGAACGTTTCATTCTGCATCGCATACTGAGTGATTAAAGCGAGATCTCTTGCTGTTGTCATATGCTGTCCATCATAAAGACCGTGCGGATTGGTGAAATGGGTTTTCTCCGTTCCGACTTTTTCTTGTAGGAAGACACTCAAATCTTCAGAAAAGCTGTCTACACTGCCGCTCATATGCTCAGCTATAGCCGTCCCGGCATCATTCCCTGAGTTGATCAGCAGTCCTTGTACAAGCTTTTTCAGAGAAACCTGCTCCCCTTCCATCAGGAAAACACTCGATCCGCCTGTGTTTCCCGCTTCTTCACTTACCGTCACCAGATCTTCCGGGTCTCCGTTTTCCAACGCATAAATCGCAGTGGCGATTTTAGTCAGACTAGCGGGATACATCTTACGGTCAGCGTCCTTCTCGTAAATGACCTTCCCGGTGTTTGCTTCCATAACAATGGCTGATTCACTAAGAATATCAGGAGAATCGGGTTTAGCCTCCCCATACACGGGGGTACTAGAGAAATTGGCAGCTAGAAGGATAAGTGTCAGTATAATTGTAAGCTTTTTCAATCGAATGTCTCCTTGTTCAGTTGATTAATTTCGACATTTTTCTGCAATTGCTTACAATTATATCTTGAAATCATTGAATACCCAGACAAAATACGTAGATTTAATTGAAATGTAACCGGCATGTAAATTTTCTAACTAATCTATGAATATGAGGTAAAAACTGACAACGGTTTCTCCCTCTATCAAAAAAAGCCCTGAGAGGTTTGCATTCCTCTCAGGGCTTTTCTATTTACAGGGATCGGTTCAAGATGTCGCGGACACTTTCCTTGTCCAATTCCTTATACGTGCCGACACCCGGCTTGATGAACGTTTTTTCAACAATGGAGTCGAAATCCTGACCATCAATATCGTAATCTTTCAAGGTGGACGGGGCGCCTAGAGAGTTCCAGAAACCTCTTAAGGCAGCCGCTCCTTCTTGGGCTGTCTGCTTATCGTCTTTACCTTCAGGATCAATACCAAAAACGTTGACGGCCAGCTGCTTCACGCGGCTTGGATCTTCATCGAGGACGTGTTCCAGCCAGTTCGGGAACAGGATGGCGAGACCGCCGCCATGGGGAATATCATATACCGCAGAGAGCGCGTGCTCGATGCGGTGTGTGGCCCAGTCGCCGCCGTCGGTTCCATTGGACAGCGTACCATTGAAAGCTGTCGTACTTATATACATCATTGTTTCGCGGTACTCATAGGACTGCTGATTTTCCATCAGTTTAGGTCCATATTCAACAGCTGTTCGGAGCAGCGATTCGATAAACCCGTCGATCATCGGTGTATTGGGAGTGCGGTGGAAATAGTGCTCCAACGCGTGAGACATACTATCGACAATGCCGTACACAGTCTGGTGTTCCGGTACAGAAAACGTATAGGAAGGATCAAGGATCGAGAACGTCGGGAATACGTGCGGGGATCCCCAGCCAAGTTTATCTCTTGTCTGCCAGTTTGTGATGACAGATACCGCATTCATCTCCGATCCAGTTGCTGCCAGCGTAAGGACGGTACCAAACGGAAGGGCCTTTTCGACAGCAGCACTGCCGGTAATGAGATCCCAGGCGTCTCCTTCGTATTTCGCACCCGCGGCAATCGCTTTTGTACAGTCAATCACACTGCCACCGCCGACAGCGAGAAGGAAATCGATGCCTTCCTGCTTACAGATCTCTACACCTTTCTTCACTGTCGTTAAACGCGGATTGGGCTCCACACCGGACAGTTCATACATGTCCGCATCAAGAGATTTCAACATGCCGACAGCTTCATCGTACACACCGTTCCGCTTAATGCTCCCACCGCCGTAAACGACAAGGACTTTCGAACCTTTTGTGATTTCCTGAGCCATCTGCTCAATCTGCCCCTTCCCGAAGTACAGTCGCGTCGGGTTATATTGTAAAAATTGATTCATCATTTTCACCTCTTATGTAATGGATTCACGAGTATTGTACCATCCCCTCCCCCCTCACACGAACCATCCGCCTCTGCTTCTTTACTCAACATACAAAAACCAGAAGAAACCGCTGCCGGTTTTCTTCTGGTTTAATCCTGTCACCTTATGCGATGACAACCTTTTTTGGGTTGGCCAGCTTTCGGACCAGTGGCAGCCGGGAGAGATCCATGTTCCCGCCGCTCAAAACAACGCCGCACTGCTGCTGTTCAAAGGAGTGACATGTCTTTAGAAGGCCTGCCAGTGCTGTGGCACCAGCCCCCTCTACAAGGGTTTTCTCTCGTTCAAGCAGCAGAAGCATCGCCTGGGCGATTTCATGTTCTTCCACGGTGATGACCTGGTCCACGTATTTCTGGATACACGTAAACGTTAACCTTCCATGCTCTTTCACGGCAATGCCATCTGCGATTGTGGAAACAGACGTCAGTTTTGCCGGTCCTTTCTTATAAAGTGCATTGTAGGTGGACGGTGCTTTGGCTGACTGAACGCCGATCACCGTAATATCCGGCTTCAGCTGTTTCGCAGCAAAAGCAACACCGCTGATCAAACCGCCGCCTCCAATTGGTACGAAAAGGCGTTCAAGATCCGGCTGCTGCTGAAGCATTTCCACAGCCACCGTAGCTTGCCCAGCCATCACTTCATAATCATCAAAGGGATGAAGGAACGTCGCGCCGGATCGTTCCTGCTCGATCCGTGCGGCCTGATAAGCTTCCTGAAAGGATTCCCCTGTGAGGACAACGGTTGCCCCGTAGCCTTCTGTTGCTTCCACCTTCGCCTGTGGTGTTCCTTCCGGCATGAAGATTTGCGCCGTAATTCCCCGCTTCGCTGCAGCAACCGCCACTCCCTGGGCATGGTTGCCTGCTGAGGCAGCAATGACTCCGCATGCGGCTTCCTCTTCCGTCAGGCAGGCGACCTTATAGGAAGCTCCCCTGACTTTAAACGCGCCGGTTTTCTGCTGATTTTCCATCTTCAAATAGACGTGCTGCCCTGTCCGTTCATTAAAGGTCGTTGACGTCTGCAGTGGCGTGCGGTGCACAACCTCCTGCAGCTGTTCCTGTGCATCCATTACTTTAGCCAGCGTTAAGAAATCCCCAACGTCTTCACTCCTTTTTGTTTTTCCTCAAATTGGTCGATTTTGTCTTCGTACGTCAGTGTAACGGCAATTTCATCCCAGCCGTTCAACAACATTTCCTTATGATAGGGCTGAATATCGAATGCCACTTCGAAACCGCCGCCATCAATCGTCTGCGCTTCCAGATCCACGGCCACTTCATAAGCCTCGGTTTCCGCCTTTTCCATCAACTGATCAACGACAGGCTTCGGCAGTTGAATAGGAAGGATCCCGTTTTTGAAGCAGTTGTTATAAAAGATATCAGCAAAGCTCGGAGCGATGACGACACGGAAACCATAATCCTGGATCGCCCATGGGGCGTGTTCCCTGGAGGAGCCGCATCCGAAGTTCTCTCCTCCTGCTAAAACCGAAGCACCGTCATACTTCGGCTTGTTCAGGGAAAAGTCCTCCCGCGGAGCCCCGTCTTCATCAAACCGCCAGTTGTAGAAGAGGAACTGACCAAACCCCTGCCGTTCAATCCGTTTCAAGAACTGTTTTGGAATGATCTGATCGGTATCGACATTCGATCGATTCAATGGGTAGACCAGACCTTTGTGCTGTTTTAATGGTTCCATCTGTTCACCCTCCTACCGTACTGGCATATTTTCTGACGTCTACAAAACGGCCTTCAAGAGCTGCTGCCGCTGCCATTTCCGGACTGACAAGATGGGTGCGCGCCCCATTCCCCTGACGCCCTTCAAAGTTACGGTTGGACGTTGAGGCACAGCGCTCACCCGGCGGAACGATATCATCGTTCATCGCCAGACACATGCTGCAGCCGGCATCGCGCCATTCAAATCCGGCAGTCAGGAAGATCGTGTCCAGACCTTCGGCTTCTGCTGCATCTTTCACTGACTTGGACCCCGGTACAACGAGAGCTCTGACCCCATCATGGACACGGCCGCCACGGACGATTTCAGCCGCCCGGCGCAGATCGCTCAAACGGGAGTTTGTACAAGATCCGATAAACACGTGTTCAACAGGTATGGACTCAATCGCCTGATTCGCTTCAAGGCCCATATAATCGATCGCCCGTTCAATGCCGTCACGGTCATCCTCCACCTGCTCCGGATCGGGGACACGTCCACCGACAGGAACACACTGAGAAGGGTTGGTCCCCCATGTCACCTGAGGCTCAATTTCATCTGCATGGATGGTAAGGGTCTGGTCGTATTCCGCCCCTTCATCCGATGCCAGCGACAGCCACTGCTCCTTGACTTCTTCAAAATCTTCTCCCTCAGGCACGTAACGCTTCCCGCGGAGATACTCGACAGTGGTCTCGTCCGGTGAAATCAAACCGGCACGTGCGCCCGCTTCAATCGACATGTTACAGACCGTCATCCGTTCTTCCATCGTCAGGTTACGGACCGCTTCGCCCGTGTATTCAATGACATGGCCGGTACCGAAACGGACGCCGTATTTACCGATGATCGCCAGAATCAAGTCCTTGGCTGTCACTCCTGTTCCCAATACTCCCTCCACATGAACCTGAAGGGTTTTCGGCTTGGCCTGCCAGAGAGATTGAGTGGCCAGCACGTGCTCCACTTCACTCGTGCCGATTCCAAATGCGAGGGCGCCAAAAGCCCCGTGTGTAGAGGTATGACTATCTCCACAGACGATTGTTTTTCCCGGCTGGGTTAACCCAAGCTCCGGACCAATGACATGGACAATGCCCTGGTCCGGGTGGTTGATATCCGCCAGCCGGACTCCAAATTCCTTACAATTTGTCTCGAGTGTTTCCATCTGTTTCTTGGAAACTTCATCCTTGATGACATTGCGGTGGATGGTCGGCACGTTGTGATCCATCGTTGCAAACGTACGATCCGGCCGCCTCACCTTCCTTCCGCTCATGCGGAGCCCTTCAAACGCCTGGGGAGAGGTCACTTCATGAACCAGATGCAGGTCGATATAGAGAAGATTCGGCTTCCCTTCTTCTTCGTGGACGACATGCTGATCCCAAATTTTTTCAACTATGGTTTTTGGTTGACTCATTCCGTTCCGCTCCCTTCTTTTCTTTGTTGTACCGCTCATACATAGCAGCGCATAATATTTTCTGTTGCATCACTCGTGCTGATCTGGTCGACAATTTTAGCTGCCAGTTCACTTCCGCTGACTTTCACACCACTTTTCAAATCGATGTCTGCGGTGTGATACCCTTCCTGCAGCACCCCGGCAACAGCGGCTTCCACTTGTTCGGCTTCCTCTTCCATACCAAAGGAGTGTTTCAGCATCATGGCTGTGGAGAGAATGCTTGCAATCGGATTAGCTTTATTCTGCCCGGCAATGTCCGGAGCTGAACCGTGGACAGGTTCGTAAAGACCGACACTCTTTTCGTTCAAGCTTGCTGATGGAAGCATACCCAGAGATCCGGTTAAGACAGAGGCTTCGTCGCTTAAGATGTCTCCGAACATGTTCTCCGTAACGATCACATCAAAATACGAGGGGTTCGTCACAAGCTTCATCGCTGCGGCATCCACGAGCATATGCTCAACAGTCACGTCCGGATAATCCGCTTTTTTCTCTTCGACGATTTCCCGCCACATCCGGCTGGATTCCAGGACATTGGCTTTATCCACCGATGTCAGGTGTTTTCTTCTGACCCGCGCGCTTTGAAACGCCTGATCGACGATTCTTTCAATTTCATGGCGCTCATAAGCCAGCGTATCCACGACTTCCTGTCCGTTGTTCCTGCGCTCACTCGGCTGTCCGAAATACAAACCGCCGGTCAGCTCCCGGACAATCAACAGGTCACTGTTTTCAACGACTTCCTTTTTCAAAGGGGAAGCATGGAGCAGCTGATGAAATGCCTGGACAGGACGGAGGTTGGCAAACAATCCAAGCTGTTTGCGGATACCCAGCAGCCCTTTTTCCGGCCGCATATGACCGGGCAGCTGATCCCATTTCGGACCTCCGACAGCTCCAAGGAAAATGGCGTCGGCTTTTTTAGCCGCCTGGACCGTATCATCCGGGAGCGGCGTCCCGTGCTGGTCGATGGCTGCTCCTCCAATGTCATGACTTTCAAATGTAAAGGTATGCTGGTAACGGTCGGCGACCGCCTGCAGCACCTGTCTGGCTGCTTTTGTTACTTCCGGACCGATGCCGTCGCCCGGCAGTAAAACGATATGTTTCTCCATGTACATCCCCCTTTTGTTATACCTGCACTTTTTCGTAGCCTTCATGACGTTTATGCTGATAAAGTGTACGATTGACCGCGTTTAAAAATGCGTGGGCGGAAGCTTCCAGCACATCCTGCGCCGATCCACGGCCGGAGGCTTTTACCCCGTTGACGGTCAGCTGGACGTGAACCTCTGCCAGTGCATCGCGTCCTCTTCCAATGGAGCTGAGTTGATAATCCTGTAGATGAACATCTGCATCAATCAAATCATCCAGTGTGTTGTAAATCGCTTCGACACTTCCTTCGCCGGTATTGGCTTTTTCCGCTTCTTCTCCATCCGGTTTCGTTAAAAGAACCGTAGCGGTCGGGCGGTTGATGCTGCCGTACTGGACCTGGAAGGCTTTCAATTCGTACTTCGGCTGGTCTTCGTTTTCGGTCTGCGTATCGGTAAGAATCGCAAAAAGATCATCATCGGTGACCTCTTTTTTCTTGCCGGTCAAATCTTTGAAAGATGCGAACGCTTCTTTCAGCTTCGTTTCGTTCAATTCAAAGCCCAGCTCTTCCGCTTTCTGCTTGAACGCGTGCCGGCCGGAGTGTTTGCCAAGAACCATCCGGTTGGAATCAATACCCACCATAGCCGGTGTAATGATTTCGTACGTCGTAGCTTCTTTCAGGACACCGTCTTGGTGAATACCGGACTCATGGGCAAAGGCATTACGTCCGACAACCGCCTTGTTCCCCGGCACCTGCATCCCGGTCAAGCGGCTGACAAGATCACTCGTCCGCTTAATTTCCTTAAGAACCAGACCCGTTTGGAAATCGTAGCGGTCCTGCCTGATCTGAAAGGCGACGGCAATCTCCTCTAAAGCGGCGTTTCCGGCACGTTCTCCGATACCGTTAATGGTGCCTTCGATCTGGCCGGCCCCGTTTTCGACGGCTGCCAGGGAGTTGCTGACAGCCATCCCCAAATCATCGTGGTTATGCGTAGAGAGGACCGCTTGATCAATGTTCGGCACCTGCTCCCTTACATACCGGAAAAGGCTGCCGATTTCATCCGGTGTCGTGAAACCGACCGTATCCGGCAGATTGATTACTGAAGCCCCCGCATCAATGACTTGTTCAATGATGTGAACGAGAAAATCCCGGTCCGAGCGCAGCGCATCCTCTGCGGAGAACTGAACATAAGGGAATTTCTCACGGGCGTAGCGGACCATGCTGACGGCGGTTTCTACAACCTCATCCGGCGTTTTTTTCAATTTATGTGTCATATGAATCGGGGAGGTGGCAAGAAAGACGTGGAGTCTCGGTTCCGCTCCGCCTTTCAATGCTTCCCACGCGATATCGATATCGCGCTTATTCGCCCGCGCCAGTCCTGTTACTGAACAACCGCGTACCGTATCGGCAATCTCTTTGACTGCATCAAAATCCGCCTGGGAGGAAGCAGGGAATCCTGCTTCCATAATGTCTACACCAAGTCTCTCCAGCTGCTTGGCAATTTCCACTTTTTCCAAACGGTTCAAGTTGACCCCGGCGGACTGCTCTCCATCACGCAGGGTCGTGTCAAAGACATTAACGTGAGCCATGAGTGACCACATCCTTTTCTTTGGACTGGGACTTCTTGACGAACGGCATTAATTCGCGGAGCTCTCTACCCACCTTTTCGATTTGATGCTGACTTTCCTTCGCGTTGATCGCCGTGAACTCAGGACGGTTCACTTGGTTTTCAAGAATCCAGCCTTTCGCAAATTTACCAGTCTGAATATCTGTCAGCACTTCTTTCATGCGGGCTTTCGTAGTTTCATCAACGACGCGTGGACCGGAGACGAAGTCACCCCACTGAGCGGTATCAGAAATGGAATAACGCATGCCTTCCAGACCGCCTTCATACATAAGGTCTACAATCAGTTTCAATTCGTGAAGACATTCGAAGTAGGCCACTTCCGGCTGGTAACCAGCTTCTGTCAATGTTTCAAAGCCTGCCTTAACAAGGCTGGTCAAACCACCGCACAGGACAGCCTGCTCACCGAACAAGTCTGTTTCGGTTTCTTCCTGGAAGGATGTTTCCAATACACCTGCACGGCCGCCGCCGATTCCTTTCGCATAGGCGAGAGCAACCTCTTTGGCTTCCCCTGTTACATCCTGCTCTACACCGATCAGGGCCGGCACCCCTGCTCCTTCTTCAAATGTACGGCGGACAAGATGTCCCGGACCTTTCGGAGCTACGAGGAATACATCCACATCGGATGGAGGGACAACCTGATTGAAATGAACGTTGAATCCGTGAGCGAAAGCAAGCGCTGCACCGGATTTCAGATTCGGTTTGATCTGTTCTTCGTACACTTTCGGCTGATACTCATCCGGAAGAAGGATCATAACGACATCAGCACCTTCTACAGCCTCCGGAACGGTCTTCACTTCCACACCGTCTTCCACTGCTTTATCCCATGATTTCCCTTTACGAAGACCAACAACGACATCATGACCGCTCTCTTTCAGGTTTAATGCGTGGGCATGACCCTGGGAGCCGTATCCGATGACAGCTACTTTCTTATTTTTTAGAACCTCATCTTTAATATCATTGTGGTAGTATACATGTGCCATGTTTCATCCATCCTTTCATCATTTTAATAGGGAGTAAGATTTGAATTCTGCTACCTGGGGCTGGTGGCCTCGTGTAAAGGCGGTCAGCCCGGTTCTTGCTGATTCTTTTATTCCATAAGGGCGGAGCAGATCGATAAGAGCATCAACCTTGTCGGATTTACCAGTCACCTGAACCGTGACACTTTCCTTGCTCACATCAATGATCGACGCCCGGAATGGCTCAATAATGCTTTGGATTTCATTGCGGATCTGAGGGTTGCTGATGACCTTCACCATCGCCAGTTCTCTCGCTACGATGGCTTTATCCGTGATGTCCGATACTTTCAGGACATCGATTTGTTTGTTCAACTGTTTCGTCAGCTGCTCCAGCTTCCTCTCATCCTCCACCTCGACGACGAAGGTCATTTTGGATACTCCTTCGGTTTCTGTGCGGCCGACAGATATGCTTTCAATATTGAACTGCCGCTTAGCGAGGAGGCCGGTGACCCGGTTCAGGACACCGCTCCGGTTATGAACCGTTGCTGTCACGATGCGTTTCATCGTTTCACCCCAATCATCTCGTGGATTCCTTTTCCAGGTGCAATCATTGGATAGACGTTCTCTTTCTGCAGAACCCGGCAGTCGATAAGGGCCGGCTGATCATTGTTCAGAACTTCCGGAAGTACATCCTCCAGCTGTCCCTGGGTTTCAATTTTATATCCAGGTACTTGGTAGCTCTCCGCCAGTTTTACAAAATCAGGCTGGACATCCATGATCGACTCGGAGTAGCGTCCACTGTAAAACTTCTCCTGCCACTGCCTTACCATTCCGAGCGCCTGATTGTTGACGATCAAAACTTTGACTGGAAGCCGCCGCTCCTGGAGAACAGACAGTTCCTGCAGCGTCATTTGGAAACCGCCATCGCCGACAACCGCCACACAGGTGGATTTCCGATCTGCCAGCTGAGCACCGATCGCCGCTGGAAAACCGTACCCCATCGTTCCAAGCCCCCCGGAAGTAACCCAGCGGTTCGGCTCGTCGAACTGGTAATACTGGGCCGCCCACATTTGATGCTGCCCGACATCTGTCGTTACAACCGCTTCCCCTTTGGTATATTCATAGACTTTCTGGAGCAGCCACTGGGGGACGATCTCTGCCTCCGGCTGGTCATGCCACAAAGGGAAATCCTGTTTGTTCTTTTCTGCTTTCATCATCCAATCATGGTGATCCAGGTTCTGCACGGCTTTTTCATTCAGCGATGTAAGGGCCGCTTTCGCGTCCGATACGATCGGGATATGGGTTTCCACGTTTTTACCGATTTCTGCAGGGTCGATATCGATATGCGCCACTTTGGCATGTGGTGCAAAATGTTTCAGATTACCTGTCAGTCTGTCATCAAAGCGTGAGCCGAAGTTGATGAGCAGATCGCATTCGTACAGGGCCATATTTGCTGCATAAGTTCCGTGCATCCCGGCCATGCCAAGGGAAAGACGGTCGCTGCCGGGATAACTTCCAAGACCCAGCAGAGTCGAGGTGACCGGAAGCTCGTAATTTCTTACAAATGTCCTGAGCTCTTCAGAAGCCTTGGCGTGGATAACGCCGGATCCGGCCAGAACGACCGGCTTTTCAGCTGCAAGAAGGGCTTCATGCAGCTTATTGATCTGCATCGGATTCGGTTTCGTCGTCGGCTGATATCCCGGAAGATGAAACTCCTTGTTGATGTCTTTCTCAAAGACGGTTGAACTGATGTCTTTCGGAATATCCACGACGACAGGACCCGGTCGTCCAGTCGTAGCTATGTGGAAGGCCTCATTCACAATTCTCGGAAGATCTTCAATATTCTGAACTTGGTAGTTATGCTTCGTGATTGGTGTAGTGATTCCCATGATGTCCGATTCCTGGAAGGCATCTGTACCAATGACCCCTTTCGCCACCTGTCCGGTGAAGATGACGAGTGGGATCGAATCCATCATGGCATCGGCAATACCGGTCACAAGGTTCGTTGCCCCTGGTCCTGATGTGCCGATAACAACTCCAGCACGGCCGGAAACACGGGCGTAGCCTTCAGCTGCATGGATGGCCCCTTGTTCATGCCTTGGAAGCACGTGATCAAAGCTGCCTTCCGCCCGGTAAATGGCATCGTAAATCGGCAGCACAGCTCCTCCTGGATAACCGAACAACGTATCAACACTCTGGCCAATCAATGCCTCTACAAGTAAATCGGCCCCTGTTTTCACTGCGGTCTTTTGTTCCGCACTTGCCTGTGCTTTCATTTTTTTCATCCCTCCTGCAGTAGTTGTGAAGAATAAAGCGGATTTTCCGCTGTTCCACCTGCTCTTTGTCGAATAAAAAAGAGACCTTCTCCTCCTCAAGTTCATGCACCACCAGAATGATGCAGGAACGTGAGGGGTGAAAAGGTCTCTCTTTACTTCCACGGTACCACCCTCGTTCATGAAGCTCTCAAAAGCTTCACCTCATGGAGTCGTCATAACTCCTTTTGGTAACAGGTGCAGTGATACACCTGGTCCGGCCTACTAAGCATACCGTTCAGCGGGGACACTCAAGGATGATGTCAGAATAAGATGTATTTCCGGGCTTCCAGCAACCCCGGCTCTCTGTGAATACAAGGCCTTATCCCTTTTTCCTATCATTGTTTTAGGTTGATTCAGTTGTCAAAATGCGCTGCATCAGCTTACGTGCGCCTGATTCTTGCCGTATACCTTGTAACCATCTGTTGTTGTTACCTGTCTGAACTCGGACAAGAGATGGTTGGTCACAACACCCGGTTTCCCATTTCCTACCTGCCTCTGATCAACTTCGACGACGGCGATGACTTCTGCAGCGGTTCCAGTGAGGAACACCTCATCCGCGACATACACGTCGTGGCGTGTAAAAGGCTGCTCCTTCACGGTATACCCCTTCGCTTCTGCGAGATCCATGATGGCATTTCTTGTAATTCCTTCGAGAGCACCAAGATAGGTTGGTGGTGTAAAGATGGTCCCGTTCTTAACAATAAAAATGTTATCGGCGGAGCCTTCCGTTACATACCCCTGATCATTCAGCATGAGCGCTTCATCCACGCCCGCCTGATTCGCTTCCATTTTTACAAGAATGTTATTTAAGTAGTTTAAAGACTTCACCTGCGGTGGAAGGACATCCGGCCGGTTTCTTCTGCTTGATACGGAAGCAAGCCGGACTCCCCGCTCGTAAAGTTCTTTTGGAAATAAAGCGAGTGCTTCAGCAATGACAACCAGACGCGGATTTGCACAGCTGGATGGGTCAAGACCAAGATTGCCTGATCCTCTTGAAACGACAACCCGGATATAAGCCGTTTCCAGCTGGTTGCGGCGGACCGTCTCTGCGATAATTTCCTCAAGCTCCTCCTTTTCATATGGAATTTGGAGCATGATCGATTTCGCTGAATCATAAAGGCGGTTTAAATGCTCATCGAGCTTGAAAATGTTGCCTTCATAAACGCGAATGCCTTCGAACACCCCATCTCCATATAAGAAACCATGATCATAGACAGAAACGACGGCCTCTTCTTTCTTCACGTACTCGCCGCTCATATAAATCCATTGGCTGCTCATCCTCAGCACTCCTTTCTTTTATTATTTAATGTTTGAAATAGTTAAAGAATGATAAAGAAAATGTGGACCCTCTAAGAAGGTGAATATTCCACTTATACAGGGTCCAAGTTCAGGGCTTCCACATGAACCAACCGGACGATTGGGTGTAATCGATGTGGTTGATTGAGGACTACTCTAAACGGATTTTCACAGAAGGTCAACAGGTTTTCGTTAAATTTTCTGAACACTCCAATTATTCAATGAATTCGTAAAGCGCTTACACCGTTGAGATGATTGACTTCGCCCGATTAGAAAGACTTTCTTTTTTTCTTTTTTATCTCCATGGCGGGCCTGAAGAGAGAAAAAAGAAAAGAAACCGCATGTTTATTTCATGTGACCCGGGGTATGAAATCCCGATATGAATAAACATCTGTATAGAAAGGAATTCCCTTATGTCATTGTCAAAAATGAGCGGCACAGCAATGCTCGCTTCCATCCGTATTGTGCTCTACTACTTGAAATTCCCGCTCCCCTTTTTTCCCGTATTTCTGACGATGGATTTCAGTGACATTCCAGCCCTTATTGGTGCGCTGGTCTTCGGTTCAGGGGCGGGGATCATCATACAGCTGTTGAAAAACGCTGCCGACTACCTCCTTCATGGAAGTTACGCCGGACTTCCCGTCGGACAGCTCGCCAATTTCCTTTCCGGATCGCTGATTGTCGGATTGATGGGGGCTTTTTTCAAAAAAAAAGAAGAAGGTCGACCCGTTCAGCCTGATGGTATCGGTCCTTCTTTTCCTATGTTGGATGTATCTTCATTATTATTTCATTCTGCCTGTGGTGATGAGCCTTATCGGTGTGAGTGAGTCTGTTTATGTAGAGGGGTTTACCGCCTTCAATCCGTTTGCCCGTGACTTTCGCACGGCTGTCGTTTTTGTCGTTCTCCCTTTTAACTTCATAAAAATCTGCACGGTCTATGCCTTAGGTCTTCCGCTAGCGCTGAGGCTTTTACGGCTGGTGAACAGACGGCTGCCTGACCTTTAACCCGGCCGCCCCCGGACATCCGCCCTGCCCTCCTGCCCCTTTTCTACATAGTTTGTGATATAGCTGAAAAAAAGGTGGTGAAAAGCATGGGCTGTGGTTATGGTGGCTACGGTTACGGCGGTGGCGGATATGGCAGCACGTTCGTTCTAATCGTCGTATTGTTCATCCTGTTGATTATCGTAGGTGCATCGTTTTATTATTAATCGATGATGGAGAACGGACGTCTGTTCTCCACTCTACAAAAAAGAACCAGAGGTATTCACCACCTTCTGGTTCGTTCATCACTGACTGACAGTGGATATTTGTTTTTTTAATATAGAAAAGGTTATAATGGCATCGAGGCATAAAACGAACTCTACCTGTATATGTCTCCCCTGAAACCGGAGCTCCCCGCTCCGGTTTTTCTATTTCAATATAACTTAAAACCAAAACGCAACGACAGACCCTGCACAGGTCCCTCAGCTTTTCCTACGCACGCTCTTCTCTTTGATACTCCAGATTGATGTAGATCTGCTGCAGTTCAGGCAGCGTCATCTCCACCGTTTTCTTTCCAAGCAGGTCTTCGGTGTAGCCGAGATTTCTCAGGTGGTCAATTAAAGCATACCTGTCCTCGAATGATTTTTCGGGCGGATAAGCCGACATCAGCATCCAATCAACTCCTGTACAAAGATTAAAAGATTATATCATTACTTCTCTTTGTCTACCCGGTTTTCCTGCTTACTAACAATACTTATTTTACCAGCTTCCCTGCGTCAGTCGACACCGAAGAAGGCTTCGGCCTTTGCAAGATATGGTTCTTCCTCCGGCCTCATCTCATACTCTTCAACGATCGCATCCACCGGGCACACCGACACGCAGGCTCCGCAGTCGATGCAGATATCGGGATTGATATAGTACTGGTCCTCCCCCTGTTCAATACAGTCGACCGGGCAGACACTGACACACTCTCCTGCCTGTTCGCCTTCACAGGGCTGTGTAATGACAAATGCCATATGTATCTCTCCTTCTTTTCATATAGTCCCAGTTTCTCGAAGAAACAGGCAGGTTGTCAACTCGGCAGACCGATTTATAATAGATAGGAGGACGTACACGCATTCAGGGAGGGATTCTACTGATGGTAAAAAAATGGGCCGTCATCTACGAAACCGTTTTACTCACACTTGCACTACTATCCGTCATGTATTTATGGTCGGACCATCCGGCTGCCATCTTTCTGGACCGGTTTGTCTGGCTGCTGTTTTTCGTCGACGTTACCATCCGGATCCTGCGTTCAAAGGATAAACTGCATTACATAAAAAAGCATCCGCTTGAAGTCATTGCCGCCATTCCTTTAGAGAGCATTTTTCAGCTTGCCCGTGTGGCAAGGCTGTTCCGTCTTTTGCGAATGCTGCTCATTGTCCGGCGGCACTTCCCCCACCTGCTTAAAATCCTAAGGACAAACGGACTGGACCGTGTCCTCCTGTTCTCATCCGTCATGCTGTTTGCCTCTTCCGTCATTATCCGGCATGCGGAGGAAAATATTGACTCTTATGCCGACGGTTTGTGGTGGTCGATTGTGACAGTCACCACCGTCGGCTACGGAGACATCGCCCCTTCCACACTTTCCGGCAGGCTCGTCGCCATTTTCCTGATGGTCATAGGGATCGGTTTGATCGGGATGCTTACCGGTTCCATTACCACCTATTTCGTCAAGAAACCGAAGGATGGACACCACACGATCCGCTATATCCAATCGGAACTCGACCGTTATGATGAACTATCCAACAAGGAACGCGACCGCCTCGTATTTCTTCTTACAGAAATGAACGAGGAGCATGCAGAAGAAAGAATCAAGCATAAAGAAAACGGACGGAGGCGTCACTAACGTCTCCCTCGGTTTTTTTTCTTTATGTACGAATCCCGGCCGTCCACATTCAGGTCTTCCCGTCCATTGAAGGAGCGTCTAAAGAAAAGTAGAAAAAAACCAGAGGATGACCGGGGAAGGAGAACATCTTATGCTCGATAAACATTCATGGATCAAACCTCTCATGCTCGTTGTCACTTTTCTTTTCCTTGCTGGATGCCAGGCGGTAGAAACGACGTCCGGCGAGCTTGAAACGGCCGTCGTCACCCGCGTTGTCGACGGGGACACGCTGCATATAGAGTGGAACGGCAAAGAAGAAACGGTGCGCCTGCTGCTGGTGGACACACCTGAGACCGTCCATCCCGGCAAACCTGTGCAGCCCTATGGAAAAGAAGCGAGTCAATTCGCGAAGGAAACATTGTCGGGAAAAGAAGTTCAGCTGGAGTTTGACGGCCCCGAGCGTGACAAGTACGACCGGCTGCTTGCCTACATATGGGTCGAGGATACCTCTTTTAATCAACTTCTGCTGGAAAAAGGCCTTGCCCGTTATGCCTATGTCTATGACCCTCCTTATACGCATGCCGGGAAGTTGAAGGATGCGGAGCAGGAAGCCTCCGACCATAAAAAGGGGATTTGGAGTCTCCCAGGATACGTGACAGAGGACGGATTTGCAGAAGGTTTTGAAGACGGACAGAATGAAAGCAGCTCTTCCAGCCACAAAGCCCCGCCCGAAGGGGACGACAAGGACTGCTCGGACTTTCATACACAAGAAGAAGCCCAGACCTTTTATGAAGACGCCGGCGGACCTGAACAGGATCCCCATCGTCTGGATGGGTCCGACAAGGATGGACGGGTCTGTGAAAGCCTGTCCTAAAAAATCCGGTCTCACCACGGAGACCGGATTTTTTTAATGAACAGCTGATGTACGTGCTGTCTCCTTTTCCATACAACGATCGTGAAGGACCTGACAGACTTCTATCCTGTGACTCTCAGGAACATCAATCGTCCAGACATGCGGCTGAATTTCTACAACAAAACCATCTTGAAGACATGGAAGATTCCTCATAAGCGAGCGTACTTTCTGCTTGTCTTCCTCGGATCTGAAAATGACATGCACGAGGGCCCTCCCGTCATAATATTCAGGAACTATCCCCTCCGGTCTTCCACCGAATTGGTTGAGCCAGGATTTTGTATCATATGCATCTTCATCACGTACAAGAATTCTGTATAGACGGTTTTTTATTTTTTGAACCGCTTTGCAAGGACGCAAATCTTTCTTCCATTCTCTCTGCAATTCCCTCACATCTATCCCACTATGGATAGAGAAGTGGGATAGTCCTGTTTCATAAGTCACTCCTATCACAGGAAAAGAATGGGGACTCAAGGTCCTTGGAAGAATGGTCGTCCCTTCCTGCTCCGTAAAGCTTGAACGGACAACCAAAGGGATCTGCCAGGCTTCCGCTGCAGCCGCAGCTCTCGGGTGGACAACGGATGCGCCGAGCTCTGCAAGGGCAGACAAGCTTTCGTAATCCAACTGTTCATATTTCTGCGCTCCTGTGATTGTTCCTGGATCTGCGGTATAAACGCCGTCCACATCCGTGAAAATTTCACAGCGGTCCGCTTTCAGGACACCAGCCAGCACCGCTGCTGTCGTATCCGATCCTCCACGCCCGAGGGTTGCCACTTCATGGCCTCCGGGACAGCCTTGAAAACCGCTGACAATGACCACCTTTCCTTCCCTGAGTCTATGCCTTATGGGTTCAGGGTCGACGTCTTTCACAAGGGCTTCACCGTAGCTGGAATCCGTTTTAATTCCGGCCTGTGCTCCAGTCAGCGCTTCGACCTCCACTCCCCCGGCCTTCAGTGCCATCGCCATTAATGCACACGACACCTGCTCCCCTGTAGAAAGGAGAAGATCCATTTCTCTTGCTGCAGGACGGGAGGAAACTTGTCCGGCAAGAGCGGTCAAGTTGTCTGTCGTTCTGCCCATAGCAGAAACAACGACAACGACTTGACGGCCTCTTTTCACTTCCTTGATAATCCGATCTGCCGCATCAGTCATCCGCTTCGTTGTCTGCAGGGATGTGCCTCCATATTTTTGTACGACAAGTTCCACCATGATCCCTCTTTCCGTCAGGTTATCTGTTCCATTTCATTCTTGAAGGCTGCCAGGGCGTTCGTTACCTGACCGAATTCCGATGCATGAGGACGGTCTTCACCATCTTCATATCCGTAATCAACCATACGGTTTCGATTCAGGCACAGCTTGGTCATCGTCGGCTTGAAGAAATCAAACAATGCAAACCGATCCTCCAGCTGCGGAAACTTCCGTTGATAATCCTGGATCGCCTCTGCCAGAAGGCCCCAGAACACATCCTCTGTCAACAGCTCATGCGTTTCCAGCACGTCGCTTAAGTAGCGGAGGTGACAGATAAACAATCCTGTAAAAATAAATTGCGTCAATCCTTCGGGCGGTTCACTGCGGAGCACTTCCTTCATTTCCTCAGAGAGGTCCTTCAATTCTTCGAACGGCTGATCCGTCACATTGACATCATCGACAAAATCCTTGACCGCCAGGCGGTGAGGCTTGTAGTCTTTCAGGACAAGAATGGTATTCTGCCCGTGCGGACTGAAAACCGTCCCGTATTGATATAGGAAGTGAAGCAGTGGATCCATGATCACTTTATAAAATTGACGCATCCATGCTTCCGGATCCATGCCTGACGCTTCAATCAGCGCCTGCACGTAAGGGGTGCCTTGATGGTCTTTATGAAGCAGCGCTGCAAGTGTAATGGGCTGCTCCCCCTCTTCCACATATGTATAAATACTTTCACGCCAGATTGTCCCGAGCATTTCCAGGTATTGATACGGGGCGTTTTTCACAGACGCGAAGTGGGGCTGGTCTACATTGATACTGGCGTTCTCTCCAGGAAGAATCACCCGGCACTCCCGCTTAAGAAAATCATCCTTCTCATACATCCCCTTGATAAGGGCCGTCACCTTCGGGGCAATCCGTGTCCGTTCGGCAGGAAGACCACGGTAGACCAGTGTGTTCAAAATACTCATTGGAAGCTTCACGTGGTGCTTATCCTTTTCGCTTCGGTTGACGAACGTACGGATGGACTGCTGTGGAAGGTATTTGTCCTGACCATCACCGAGCGGGATCATGGTCTTTCGTGCCAGCTCGCCTGGGAAATGCAGGACAATGGTGTTTTTCCACTGCCATTCATGGACAGGGAGAAAATAATATTCGTCTGGATTCTTCCCTTCTTGTTTCACAACGGCGGCAAACCGCTCTCTTTCTTCCTGGCTCAATTCTTTTTCCAGCAGATCTTTGTAGGAAAGTCCATCCACAGCCTGGAATTCAGCGAGACTGTGATGCACAGCAATCCAGGATAGAAGGATTTCTTCCTGATGTTCCGGCGCATACCTCAAGTAGTCATCATAGCCAAAGCCAATCCGGCCTTTATTGTAGGTAATCCACGGGTGGCCTTCCATATATCCTTCCAGTTCCGCATAATCGAGATCGATCAGATCACGGGATGTCCGGTCCGTCTTTCTTTTCAAGTAAACGTCCGCCATTAATGTCGCCTGTAGTTCCTTGATCAAATGCCCGGTCGTTTCCGGCTTCATGCCAATCGCATCTTTAAGGTCAATCAGAAGCTGAACTGCATCGTCCGGTTCTTCTACTTCTAGGCCGTGTCTGACGGTTATGGATGCGTCCTTCACGTCCCAGCTGTCAAACAGACGGCTGACGGCTTCAAACGTATACACTTTTCCGCCCAAAGCGTGGAGATCAAATTTCTTCGTCTTCCCATTCTCCGCAATCAATTCCGGACGGATCATATCTTCATACATATATTCGGCCAGCATCTTGGCCATCAGCTTCCGATTGACCGCTTTCCAGTCCGCTTCGTTGAAACTATTGGAAACTTCCGCTTGTTTATACATGTTCATCCCTCATTTCTTCATGCTTGAATGTTCCGGCTTCCTGACTGCTCCAAACGTCTGGAACACATTTTCGACCTGTACCGGATACACGTCCCGGCCGGCAATTCTGTTGATAATGACTGCATTCCGATGCGCGCCAAGACCAAGATCAGGAGCCCCCACCCCGTGGGAGTGAAGTTCACCATTCTGAACAAAAAGACTCCCCTGTGTCTTGATCGTCGTTTTCAATTCATAGGTTTTCTCAATCTGAAAACGCCCCTGTTCATCCCATAAGACCTTGTCTTGAATCGACTGGAGAAAAGTAGGTACCGCCGGCTGATAACCCGTGCCTAACACGACCACATCAGCTTCTGCCTCTACCGTGTCTTCCTTAAGCCTATGAACACCACTCAGTGTCCACCGTCCGTTTTCCCAATGGATGGATGTTAGTTCTGTCATCGCCTGAAGGTGGATGTCCGGGGACGCTCCTCCAATCGTCCGTTCATATAAATGATCATAAATATCCGCAATGGTTTCAGCACTGATTCCTTTATACAACAGCCCTTGATCCTTCAGAAGCGCATCCTTCTTTTCCTGCGGCAGTTCATAGAAAAAATCGATATAATCGGGGGAGAAGTATTCAAGACCGAGCTTGGAGTATTCCATAGGAAAGAAGCCGTTCGATCTTGTATACCACTGCAGACTTCCTTCTGAATCCTGCTGGCTGCGGGCCAGATCAAGAAACACCTCTGCGGAGCTCTGACCGGATCCAAGGACAGCGATCGACTGATCCGGACGGATGTTTTTCTCTAAATACTTGGACGTGTGAAAAACCGTATCTCCGAGAGTTTCCTGAAAAGCAGGCGGGATGTATGGCTGTGTACCAATTCCGATCACCACATTCTCTGCGTAGTACACCTCCTCCGCCCCCGTCTGCTCTTGAAGGACGCCTACTTCATATACAGCGCCGGATTCCTTTTCTACTACGTCCACACGGGTAACGGTTCGGCCGAAGCGGCAGGACGTGAGGCATCCACTTACCCAGCGGCAGTAGGCGTTGTATTCTTTCCGGGGGATATGGAATTTCTCCAAAAAATAAAAATGGTAGAGCCGCTGATGCTCCTGCAGGTAATGAAGGAAGCTGTACTCACTCCGGACATCCGCCATGCTGACAAGATCGGCAAAGAAAGGGACTTGAAGGGTCGTGCCTTCAATCAGCATGTTCGGATGCCAGTTGAATTCCTCTTCCTTTTCGAAAAAGAGGGCAGAGACGTCCTCAACAGGGTCAAGCAGCGCCGCCATCCCTAAATTGAACGGGCCAAGACCCACTCCGATCACATCATATACGTAGGAAGGCTTCATCTTTCCATCTCCTTTCGAACTCTTCCCGCTCACAAAACATCAAGAGGGCTTCTTTATCAGGGAGCGTAATCGGTGCCACCGGCCTGAATCCACACGCCTTAAAAACATGAATCATTTTTTCATTGCGGATGTCCGGCTCAGCCACGACCTTTGTTGTATTCTGGTGCCTGAATTGAAACTGCACCATGGCTTTTAATAACGGCAGGGCGTACCCCCGGCCAAGAAAATCCTTTTCGCCGATCAGAAGGTGGATGCCCTGATCATAGGGAGATGGATTATAACAGCCCTCCACCACGTCTCCCTTCACCCAGTAAGCTTCCCAGTAACTCATAGGAGTACCGTTCATACATCCGATATAAAGCGTTTGGTGAGGATCATTCCCTGCCTTCTGAAAATGGGTGTAAAATTCCGGCCAAGGGAGGTTCAGCTGCCAGAATGGATGCACATGCTCCTCGTTCATCCATGTATGAATGAGCGGGCCGTCCTCTTCCTGCACCTGTCTGAATGCCAGCGAGCGCGCGATGGCAGGATCATAGAATTCATAATCAAACCTCATGATGCGCGCCCACCTTTGCAGCCAATGGGTTATGCACGTTCGTATACACAGACTGGGATTCCATCGGACCAACAAGCTCGTCCATATCATACAAACGTGTTAACAGGTTGGCCTTACATGGAAGCTGCTCTTCTTCCAGCAGGGTTCGAACAACGTTCATCGGCAGCCATGCGGCCAAACGGCTTTGCAGCAGATCTATCAGCTTTTCCTCCTCTACAAGACCGTTCACCCCGAATCCGTTAATGATTCCATATAAATGATTAAAGAAAAAGTAATAGCGGAGCCGCTCTTCAGCCACCTCATCGTCACAAATGGTGTCACTTTCCTCATTCAGGGATGGAAGCAGGTTGGACAGTTTTGCACCATAAGAACGACTGAAGTAATACCCCTGATTGTCCCTGTAATAGAACTGAGAAGGATACCCCTCCTTCAGACGTACAAGGGAATTCTGCTGGTGGGCTTCGAGTGCAATCCCGTAATTGGACAGCAGCCACAGCACCGGATCAAGGCTCATGGATAAATAACGGTCAAACCAATCCATACTGACTTCTTCCAGTGTCCGCTTTTCCTTTTCTGCGAGACCGTGAATGATCGACGCCAGCCTTGCTTTTTCACCATAGGCATGATCTTGAACGAGAGCAGCAGCCGCTGTAACCTGAGCCTCATCGTCGTAAAACGGATTTTCCCTGAGGACTACTTCAAAACCGGAAACCTCTGAGCCTGTCACCACGTTCACAGAGGCAGGGTCTTTAATAATATGAAAATCCGGGTACTTCTCCCTCATCCAGCTTCCAAGCTCTGTATCCAGCAGTCTCGATACTTCCACGCCACGCGCCAGTTCCTTCGGTTGATTGACACGGAGGGAGTTTGTAATTTTCACAGGTACCGAGAACTTATACATAAACCGGGAGGATTCATTGTACAGCGTCCGGAAGGAAGAAGTAGCCGTGAACGGTTCACCTGCCGGCCCGAGGTCCGTTAACAGCCCTTTATTCAGCAGTTCCTCAACCTCTTTTTCTTGGAGAACCTTAGCAGCCTGCAGCGGATGAAGCGGAATCAGGTACCGCCCTTTCTCCCATTCTTCTGTCATTCTTTCTGCCTGCTCCCCTTTGAGGGCATCTATTTTGATCCACTCGACAGCCGGTTTGGAAAGACTGGAATCCTGGGTGACGATGGATGGGTCTGCGCTGAAATAGTGAAGCCGGAAGCGGCCTTTCAATTCCGGGGTATAAAGGTCATCCTCTCCATCTGTCAACCCCTGCTTACTTTTTGGAGTGGGGTGCAGAAGATGACCAAAAAGGAGCGACTGTTCGGCTTCTATAAATGTAAAGAACTCATCAGAAAGCTGTTCCCGATCCCCCTCACGCTTTTTGATATAGCCTTTAATTTTTTTGCAGCTGAGCAGAACCCTCAGCACCAGTTCGTCCTCAGACCATTCCCGGCCGTTGCCGATGAGCCATTCCTTGACAATCAGTGTCGTCATCGTCACGTAATCCAGTGTTTGGTATTCTCCGGTTCGGCCTGTTTTGTAAAAAGCCGGAAATCGGAAAAGGTGTCGGCCTGTCAAGGACCAGTAGTCCACGTTTACGTATAGGTGAATGTCCTGTCTGCCAAGAGACAGACGAAGCACGGTCTGCCCCTCTTCCCGGAATGGATGATCTTCTGTATCGATTCGTTCATATTCCTGTGTTTCTCTTAAATAACAATTGAGAAAACTCTGCATCGAAGCCTGCTCTGCTTTTTCTTCAGCTCTTATCAAGGTGGATCCCTCCTGTCATCTGCTGTGCTGCTGTTTGTTCGACACGATCAAGGACGTCCTTCACATCATCAATCGACGTTCTCGGATTTAAAATTGTAAGCTTAAGATGGGTTTCTCCATGGACCTTCGTTTTCGCCACCACCGCTCTTCCGTCCTGAAATAACGCCTGCTGCAGTTTCCGGTTCAAGCGATCCACGTCCCCATCACCATCATCCGGTCTGTACTGAAAGACGACGGCCGACAACTGTGGTTCTGGATTTGCCGGATAAAAAGCGGACCGCCTTGTCATTTCCTGCGCCGCCAGCCGGGCTGTTTCAATCGTCTGGTCGATCATACTGCCGATCAAATCTGTGCCGAGCGTTTTTAACGTCAGAAAAATTTTCAATGCATCAAAGCGCCGGGTCGTCTGGACACTCTTGTTGACGAGGTTCAGAACGCCTTCCTGTTCATCCTGTTCCGGGTTCAAATAATCGGCATGATGGGAAATCCATTTGAAATGATTGGAATCCTTCAGTAGAAACACACCGCTGCTTATTGGCTGGTATAACCATTTATGAAAATCGAGGGTCATGGAATCCGCCTGCTCCAGACCGGCCAGTTTATGACGGTGACTGCTGAGAAGGAGCCCTCCTCCATAAGCGGCATCAACGTGAAACCAGATGTCATTTTCCCTGCAGATGTCTGCCAGTTCCTCCAATGGGTCAAGGCTTCCAAAATCTGTTGTTCCGGAAGTAGCAAAAACGGCAAAAGGAAGCAGTTCCTGTTCTTCCATTTCCATTATGATCTGCCGTAGAGCAGAACCGTTCATCCGGTGCTCTCCGTCGACTGGTACGGAAACGACAGCGTTCTCTCCAAGACCAAGCTGTGCCGCAGACTTTTTCACGGAAAAGTGAGCTTCCTCTGAACAAAGGATCCTCAGCTTCTTAAAGCCTTCCGGCAGCCCCTGTTTTTGAACGTTATGGTTCCACTGTTTCCTGCAGAAAGCATCACGCGCCAGCAGCAGTCCCATGTAATTGGATTGAGTTCCTCCACTGGTAAAAACGCCATCCGCCTGATTGCCGTAGCCTGCCCTGGATGTCCAATACCGGATCATGGCCTCCTCTACATAAGTAGCGGCAGGGCTCTGGTCCCACGAGTCCATCGATTGATTCAAAGCTCCGATCAGCAGTTCACCGGCAATTCCCGTAAGGAGTGGGGGACAGTGCAGGTGTGCCATACTTTTTTCATGGGAGACATGCAGGCTGTCGCGGATGACAGGCTGAACTGCTTCCTTCAGCACATCCTGGAAAGGGCGTGCTTCTTCTGTTATATCCATGACGGCCTCGATCTGCCTGCGGATTTCCTCCGGTTGTGCGCCGGAGAAGGGATGATCCGCCTGCTTGAATGTTTCCGTAAATGTTTGCATGACCGTCTCCACCTGACTTTGAAATGCCTGGAGACTCTCTTCCTCCTGGTGAAGGAAAAAGGATTCAAAAAGATCAGTCTGTTTCCTCGATTCAGCCCTCATGGACATATCCTTTCACTGCTGCCTCAACAGCTTTACGGAAGATATCCGTAACTTCCTCCACCTGTTCTTTCGTAATAATCAGCGGCGGCAGAAAACGGACGACAGCGCCGTGACGACCTCCTACCTCTAAAATGAGTCCTCGATCAAAACATTCCTTTTGAATACGGCTGGCAAGCCTGCCATCCCCCGGGAAGCTGCCCCGCTTAGATTCCTTACCTGCTGGGTCTACGATTTCAGCTCCGATCATCAACCCGCGGCCTCGGACATCCCCCAGCTGAGGGTATTCCTTTTGGATATCATATAAAGCCTGCATCAAAATCCTTCCCATCTGCTCGGCATGATCTGGAATCCGATGATTTTTCACATATTTCAAAGTTGCGGTCCCTGCCGCCATCGCCATTTGGTTGCCCCGGAAGGTTCCAATGTGTGCGCCCGGTTCCCAAGCATCCAAATCACGGTCATAGATGAGAACAGAAAGAGGAAGGCTCCCTCCAATCGCTTTGGACAGGACGAAAGCATCCGGAACAATCCCTGCATGTTCAAACGAGAACAGTTTTCCCGTACGGCCGATGCCTGTTTGAACTTCATCGATAATCAGCGGAATTCCCCGTTCCTTCGTAATCCTCCTCATCTCCTGGATCCATTCAACCGGGGCCGGGATCGATCCTCCTTCCCCCTGAACTGTTTCAAAAATCATTGCAGCTGGAGGAAGGATTCCACTTTCCGGGTCATCCAGGAGTTGTTCGATATAGGCAGCACTCAGCTCAGCTCCCTCTTCGCCACCTCTGCCGAATGGACAGCGGTAATCATAGGGGTAAGGAAGGAAATGGGTATCAGGAACAAGTCCCTGCACCCGCTGCTTCGGAGCGAGATTGCCGCTGATGGACATCGTCCCGTGTGTGGAGCCATGGTATCCTCCCTGGAAGGTTAAAATACTCTGCCTTCCTGTCACGGTCTTAGCAAGCTTGAGCGCTGCTTCAACCGCGTCTCCTCCTGTCGGACCGCAGAACTGCACTTTCGCCCTTTCACGGAAAGATTCCGGCAGACTCATAAACAGCTCATCGACAAAGCTTTCTTTAACTTCGGTGGTAATGTCCAATGTATGTAAAGGCAGGCGGTCATGAAGGACTTTCTCCATCGCCGCAGTCACCACAGGGTGATTGTGACCGAGAGCAAGCGTTCCCGCGCCGGCCAGACAATCGATGTATCTCCGTCCTTCCACATCTGTGATATGAATGCCTTCCGCTTCCTTGATCGCCAGTGGAATGCGTCGCGGATAGGACCGGGCGTTCGATTCTCTCTTCTCCTGCTGTTCCAACAGCTGATGATTTGAAATTTCTGTATGTACACTCATGTTTCCAACTCCTTTAACGTCGTGTTGTTGATCCAATGCCATCTTAGTTGATAATGATTTTCATTGTCAACACTAATTGATAACCATTATCATTATCAATTAGTCCTATATTTCTTTCATAAAGACTGCCATAAAAGGGTTTTTCATACTTTCCTAAAATGATGATTTTTCTGATAATTAGCTGAAAAGACCCCCTGTTGCAAAGAGGCCTATAGTCTGTTCTATCTGCCAATATTTTCAACAATCATGCCGAAAGTGGTATAGACATCTATATGAATGTCTTTTATGATGAAAGAGACAATGGAAAATTAAGGAGGTATGCAATGAAAAAGAAAACGCTATCAATTCTGCTCACAACCGTCCTCGGTGCTTCATTATGTTCCGGGGCTGTCGGTGCCGCCCCGGGAGCGAGTATAGAAAATCCGCCAAAAGCCAACCCGTATCAGCAGGGAAAATCTCCGTCCAATAACCACTCATGGGACCGCCAATTTCCGTCGCTTCCCGTATTACATCCAGGATCGATTCGAGGTGCAGGAATGAGAACAGAACCACTAAAGCATATGGATAACGTTTTGCAGACCGCTGTCGACAATGATGTCATGCCCGGAGCCGTAGCCTTCGTTGCCAGACGCGGACACATCGTCAAAGAAAGCTCTTACGGGTATGCGGTCCGCTATGTAGATGCAGACCGGACAGAAACAAACCACCCCATCACCATGACCAAAGACACTATTTTTGACCTGGCTTCCATCAGCAAAATCTTCACGACAACAGCAGCAATGAAGCTTTACGAGCAGGGAAAATTCAATCTGGATGACCCTGTGGCCAAACACATCCCTGAATTCGCAGCCAATGGAAAAGAAGAAGTTACCATCGAACAGCTCATGACCCATACCTCTGGATTTAAGCCATGGATCCCCCTCTATCAAGTAGAAGGTGATCGTAACGACCGCCTCCAGCATGTTTTTCAATACCCGTTGGAAAATACTCCGGGCTCTACATACACCTACAGTGACCTCAACATGATTACCCTCGGCGCGCTCGTGGAGCGGCTGTCCGGCATGAAACTGGATGCCTATGTCCAACAGGAAATTACAGCCCCGCTTGGAATGAGTGACACCATGTACAATCCACCGGAACAGTTGAAGAACCGTATTGCTGCAACGGAATACCAGCCATGGACAAACCGGGGACTGGTATGGGGGGAGGTCCATGATGAAAGTGCATGGTCTCTGGACGGCGTTGCCGGCCATGCCG
Source organism: Halobacillus sp. AWH4_228 (assembly GCF_056158365.1). NCBI lineage: Bacteria > Bacillati > Bacillota > Bacilli > Caryophanales > Bacillaceae > Halobacillus > Halobacillus sp. AWH4_228. The sequence continues at coordinate 2,842,430 of NZ_JBSWTE010000001.1, forward strand.
GAGTCTTTTCAACCGCTTCCGATTTAGCAGTTTTTGCCCATATGTTTTTAAACGACGGCAAGTACGGGGGCACACGGATTCTTGAACCTGAAACCGTTGATCTGCTGACAGAGAACCGGATTCCACAGTTCCCCGGCGATGATCACGGACTTGGCTGGGAACTCCAGCAGGGATGGTTTATGGATGCTCTCTCTTCTCCATCCAGCTATGGCCACACCGGATATACAGGAACATCCATCGTTGTAAATCCAGAAAACGAGACGATTGCGATTCTATTAACCAACCGGGTCCATCCGACCAGGGAGACGGTTTCCACCTCTCCTACCCGCCGGATCTTCGCCCGCACCGTTGCCGATGCTATCCCGGTAACAGCACCAAAATCGAAGAAGGAGACGTGGTTCGCCGGCTATGGTGACCAGTTATCCCGTTCCATGACCGCTGAAGTCAACCTCTATAAAGACCGGACCCTTTCGTTCTCCACATGGCACCAAATCGAGAGCGGTTACGATTTCGGAAAAATAGAAACCTCCACAGACGGTAGCAGCTGGGAAGAAGTGTTGTCCCTTACAGGCCGAAGCCAGGCATGGGAGGAAAAATCTCTTACCATTCCGGCAGAAACGAAATATGTCCGGTTCACCTACGAAACGGATACCTCCGTCAACAACCGCGGATGGTATATCCATGGGGCTGAAATGAATGGAACTCCCCTCTCCTTTTCCAGCGAAGAATGGGAAAAGAGGAAATACTAACAACCATCCGCTGTCACCCACGGGGTTTTATTCAAAATAAAGACGGATGACTTGGAGTCATCCGTCTCAGCTTGTAGAGAGCCCTTTTGTTTTTCCAGTATCTGCAGGAGTTCCGCACCTTCACTTTCTGCGGACGAACATCCAAGACTCCTCGGGACAAACTCTACGCGGCCTCGGCCGACCGTTTTCGGAGGAGAAAATGAACGGCGCTTGTTCCGGAACCAAAAAAAGACTCCCTTCCACCCAGACACCCTGGGAACTAATTTTAACATTCACTTGGTTAGGTCACGAGGAGTGTTCGGTGGTGACGCCTGCGGGAACGGCACGAGCCGATAAGCGGAACGTGGCCGTAAATGTTTCATTCGGAAGCGAAGCAGATACCATATATTCTCTTTCTCTACAGCCTGAAAAAGACGGATGACCTCATGTCATCCGTCTTTTTCAAGCTCATTTTTTAAAACCACTGCCCGATTTTTCAGCATCCTTGTCATATACTTCTCCAAAAACAGCCGGTCAGCGAGCCGTCCCAGGATACCAAGGGGCGATTGATAAACAAACGTATCCACCATCAGCGTCCCTTCACCTTTTTCAATGAAATCATGGGTATGGGTGAAGGAATGGAAAACACCTTTATCCATCACATCGACAAACCGATGGGGCGTCTGCATGGAAACAATCCGTGCCGTCAAACGCTGCCGGACGCCGAAGTGAATGGCTTCCCAGGTGACGGTGTCCCCTTCCTTCATCAACCCTGCGGTTACACCTCCGACCGCTTTTTCTTTTGTCTGCGTCATGCTCTTCGTATGCAGATCAACGCTCCGTGCCGCGTCAAACACCTGCGAAACCGGAGCCTTTATGAATTGGTAGTGAATGATTTCAGGCATACATCCTCCCTTAGTTGTCATCGGACGTAAAAAATCCCGTAATGGTTAAGGCTGTGCCTCCAAGGGCTGGAACCAGATGAACGAGGAATACAGTAAACGCCGTCGAGAGTCCATGCTCCGACGGACGCGCTTCAGCGAACAGTGGAGCAAGAGGAAACACAAGCAGGAATAGAAGAGCAATTCCTGCCCCTATCCACCTGCGCTTTTTACCTTTTCTCACTGTTTTTTCGAAACTGATCCATATGACCGCTGCATAAACACAGAGTAAAAGAAAAAGCAGACGACCTCCTCCTTTCATACGGATCGTTCTTTACAGCTTCCCGATAGTCAACGCCCTACCCGGGTTCAGACATGACAGCTTCTCTCCCTTTCGTCTGCCCTTTGTCAGCCTGATGATATGCACACTCCGGAAGCTGTTCACTTGTAATCCTGTACCCGTCCCGGCCCGTGACAAATCCAGGAATGCCGGGTTATCTCTACAAACTGAAAGTGTACATAAGCCGTACAGCTCTCCCCCTATGCTTCAAAGGTTTCACCTTTTCTGAAATGACGCTCAATACATGTATGCAGATCCTACTGAGGTACGCCTGTCATCCATTCCAGTATCATCGTTTCTTAAAAACCTGTCACGTTTAAGCTCGAAACCTTAGTTTTTAATAAGAAGTGAACTATATACTTTCATTTCCTCCAGATAAAAAAAGCCCGGTTCATGAACCGGGCTCTCCTTCGTTTATTCTTCTGTTACCTTCACAATCGTACGTCCACGTGTTTTTCCTTCAAGGATATCAGAAAGCGTCTGTGGCAGCTGATCGAATGTGATCTCATTTTTCATTTCATCAAGGCCCTCCGGCTTCAGATCATCAGCGATCCGGTTCCAGATGGTTTTTCGTGTTTCAATCGGGCAATACACAGAATCGATACCCAGAAGATTGACACTGCGCAGAATGAACGGGAATACAGTCGTCGGAACGCTTGTACCCGCTGTCAAACCACTCACCGCAACAGCACCACCGTATTTTGTTTCACTTAAAATGGTCGCAAGCGTCTTACCACCGACAGGATCGACGGCCCCGGCCCAGCGCTGTTTGCTCAATGCCCGTACTTTTTCCGGGGAAAGCTCTTCGCGTGGAATGATATCCTCTGCACCGAGGTGCTTCAAATAATCATGCTCGGAGGCTTTTCCTGTGCTTGCGGTCACATGATACCCACGTTTTTTCAGCATAGCGACAGCCATACTGCCCACACCGCCGGTCGCTCCAGATACAAGAATGGAACCATCTTCCGGTTTCACACCTGCTTCTTCAAGCTTATGAACGGACAAGGCTGCTGTAAATCCAGCCGTACCGAAGACCATGGCTTCTGACAGGCTTAAATTTTCCGGAAGCGGAATGATCCAGTCCCCAGGAACACGCGCATATTCACTGTATCCACCATAATGAGATACTCCAAGTTCATAGCTGGTTACGATGACTTTCTGTCCTTCCTCATAGCGGGAATCAGCAGATGATACGACCGTCCCGGCCAAGTCGATTCCGGGAACAAACGGATAAGACTGGACGATCTTCCCGTTCGGAGTACTTGCCAGCCCGTCCTTATAGTTGACGCTTGAGTAATGCACCTGAATGGTGACGTCCCCTTCAGGCAGGTCATTCAATGTCAGTGACTGAATGTCCGCTGTAAAATCATCTTCTGTTTTATTCACTACAAAAGCCTTAAATGCTTCGCTCATGTGTAACCTCTCCTTTCACCTTTTCATGTGATCCAACTCTATCGTAAGGCATTTTATACTGACTGGTCAAATTATTCTATCCGGTCAGAAAAAATATTTTCATGTCCTGCCTTCTTCTTGTATAATAGATGGTTAGTATAGGAGGTAAGCTTATGGCTAAGAAAGCAGAGCAGCGACGACAACAGATTTTGAAGGCCGCTTTTGAAGCAGTGGCTGCCAAAGGCTATGATTCTGTTACGCTACAGGATATCGCGGATTATGCGGAAGTGAGTAAAGGCGTGACCAATTATTACTTTAAAAATAAAGTGGATGTCTTTTCCCACTTGTTGGAGTGGATTACAACACGCATCTATGAAAAAGAAGCCGCTTCTATTGAACGAAAAGAAACAGCCTTGGAAAAACTCGAAGCTTATATAGATCAGGTGTTTGTCAGTCCTGAAGAAAATAAAACGTTTTACAGCGTCTACCTCGATTATCTGTCTCAAATGAAGCACCAGGAACGCTACAGGCAGATCAACCAGCAATTTTATGAAAACTGCTGGTCCATCGGACGTGAAATCATTACGCAGGGACTGGAAGAAGGCGTCTTTCACGTCGAGGATGTCGAACAGTCCGCCATCAGTATCCGCAGTATGATTGACGGAACCCTTATCCAATGGCTGATGAGTCAGGATGATGCCAAGCACGCGAGTTATAAGTTCCATTGTCATCAGTCCGTCCTCCGCCTACTGAAGGCGTCCTCATAGAAAAACCTCTCAGGAAGCTGTCCTGAGAGGTTTTTCCATTTTATAATTCCTTCGTACCTTTGACGCCATTGATCGAATAGCTTGCCGTCAATTCCGCACTGATGGAGTGGGAAACTGAGCAGTATTTATCTTTGGACAATTGAATCGCGCGGACGACTTTTTCCTCAGGAAGGTCGCCTTTCAAATCATAATGGATGTGCATGCTCGTAAATTTACGTGGGTGTTCATCGGCTCTGTCACCACTGACATCCATATGGAAATCTTCAATTGGAAGACGCATTTTCTTTAAGATGGAAATGATATCAATACCCGTGCAGCCAGCGACTGCGTTCATTAATAATTCGGTCGGTCTGGCACCGCCGTTCTTCCCGCCGGAGTCCTCTCCAGCATCCATGTCGACCGTGTGGCCGGAGGGAGTATCTCCTGAGAACGCCATATCTCCATTCCATTGAACTTTAAATTCCATCAGCTTCATCTCCTTTAATAAGAAGGGGTTTGTTTTATCATGCACTTTCTGATTCCCCTTATACAACCCGGGGTTTATTCAGAAACACCTTCTACTCTACCACAGCTTTTCTAAAAACGTGTGTCTCCTGCTCAGCCCTTTCTTTATAAAGAGACTCTGTTATTGCTTGGTGTTGTTATGTAACATGTGAGCTCAGATCACCCCTTTCTGTCATGGGATTTGTAGGAGGCGGCCTTGGGAATGACTCCCTTTCCGTGGGGTACCGTGAGCCTCCTCAGGCTGCGCCTTCCGGGGTCTCACGATGTACCTTCATCCCACAGGAGTCCCGCCATTCCAAGGCCGCCTCTTCAAAGAAGGGGAGTTAGAAAGGACATAACCGAAGTCCGTTACACCACTACGAAAGGGATGGCAGGGAAAACAGGTAGACTCCTGCGGGAAAAAGGAACAAGGGGAGACCCCGGAGAACGAAGTTCGAGGAGGCTCATCGTTCCCCGCGGAAAGCGGACGGTTTTCCCTGCCATCCCATGCTCTGAGTAAATAACGGACCGGACCCCTAATTCCAGACGGAGACGATTTAGTACTCGTTTAAAATATCAACAACAGACTTTAACAGAGCTTATATAGAAGAAAACCGTCCTGACATCACAATCATTCAAACCCTTCCAGAGCCATCATTGGGGCCTCTGATTCCTTTATGGTCATAACAAAAGAAGCGCCGGTTGTTTCTCTGTCCAGAAAAAAAGGTATGGACAGGTATAGGTGAAAGGAGAGTGGAAGACGTGGAAAAGAAAAACAGACTCGTCCGCGATCATACCCCTCAGGAACTGAAGGGTTCAGGAAAAACGATTCGAACGAGGCAGCTGGCCGATCAAGAATATAAGGAAACATTGAAAAAGAAGCTTCTCGAAGTCGTCGATGACTATGCCCACGCAAAAGAAAACCGTAAATCCCTCACGAAACTTGCAGACATGATGGAGGTCATTCATGAATTAACCTATTCACATGGAGCGACCATCGAAGAAATCGAACATATCCGTCAGCACCGCCGCACGGAAAAAGGCGGATTTAAAAACCGCACCCTCCTGATCGACGTAGACGAATAAACACGAGCGGTCCTTTTCTTCCAACCCTGCAATCCAGACGTTCGGTTAACAGAAGAGAATAAACCGATGCTCATGAATGTCCGCAGAAAAGCTGTGGCGTGTACACCTGAAGAAGCCGGGATTTTTGCAAAATTATAACATTGGCTTGGATGTTGTCCTTCCTGTTAAAATCGCTTATGATGGAAATAGTGATTTTTTTTAAAGAGGAGCGTATATATGAAACAATCCATTTACGGATTGACGTTTGAACAGCTGACCAGCTGGCTTGAGGAGCATGGGGAAAAGAAGTTCCGTTCCAAGCAGGTGTGGGACTGGCTGTACCAAAAGCGTGTAACAGAATTCTCGCAGATGAAAAACGTCAACCAGTCCTGTATCGACCTTTTGGCTGAGCATTTTACGATCGAAACTTTGACCGAGGAAATAAAACAGGAGTCTCAGGACGGTACAATTAAATTCCTATTCAAACTGGATGATGGAAACGTTATTGAAACCGTATTGATGCGGTTCAACTACGGCCTATCCGTCTGTGTAACGACACAAGTCGGCTGTAACATCGGCTGTTCGTTCTGCGCCAGTGGTATTCTTCGTAAAAGCCGTGACCTGACAAGCGGAGAGATTGTGGAGCAGATTATGCAGGTCCAGCATCATCTTGATAAGCAGGGTAAAGATGAGCGCGTCAGCCACATCGTAGTCATGGGAATCGGAGAACCGTTTGATAACTATGACAACCTGATGGATTTCCTGAACGTCGTGAATGATAAAAAAGGACTTTCCATCGGTGCCCGCCATATTACGGTATCCACCAGTGGAATCGCACCAAAAATGTACGAGTTTGCGGATGAAGGCATTCAAGTCAACCTTGCCTTATCCATTCATGCACCGAACAATGAACTGCGCACACAGATTATGAAAATCAACCGGGCCTATCCGCTTGAAAAGCTGATGCCGGCCATTGATTACTATCTGGAGAAAACCAACCGCAGAATTACGTTCGAATATATTCTGCTTCGTGATGTGAACGATCATAAAAAAGAAGCCGAAGAACTTGCCGCTCTGTTGAAGGATAAGCGTCACTTGTCCTATGTCAACTTAATCCCCTACAACCCGGTCGCCGACCACCCTTACGAGCGAAGTGAAAAGGAAGCTATTCTGACGTTCTATCAGACATTGATGGACCGCGGGATCAAATGCGGGGTTCGTACGGAACACGGAACAGATATCGATGCGGCCTGCGGTCAGCTACGCAGTAAGCAGATTGAAAAAGAAAAAGCACGTAAAAAGAAACAGATGCAGACAAACTAAAAAGGATGAGGCTTTCCAGCCTCATCCTTTTTTTATTTTCAGGCTCCCGCCCATACATCTTTAGCCAGTCTGCCCTCTTTCTCGAGTTGATCGATCCAGTCAGCTGCAGCCTTTTCATCTGCGTCTTTGACTTCCTGAAAGCTGTTCTTCAGGGTTTCCAGTACTTCAGGAGCCATACGGCTTCCATCCCCACAAATATAGAGATGGGCGCCCTGTTCCAACAGGGGAATCAGCTTGTCCTTATCCTCATCCATGACGTGCTGAACATACCTCTTCGGCAGTTCTTCACAGCGGGAAAAAGCGGTGTTTAACGTAATCAAATTCAGTGCTTCCGCTTCCTTCAGCTCGTCTTCATAAAGGAAGTCCTGCTTCGGATGGCGGCACCCAAAGTAAACATGGGCTTCTCCCAGTTCTTTTCCTTCATTCTGCAGGTGTGTTCTCTGCTGAATGAACCCTCGGAAAGGAGCAATTCCTGTTCCAGGTCCGACCATAATGACTGGAGTCCGGCTGTCCTCTGGAAGGTGGAAAGCTGTTTCCGGCGTCCGGATAAAGCAGGCGATCTTATCAGCAGTGTCAAGGGAAGCCAGGTAATTGGACGCCACACCTTTGTACTCTCCTTTACCACTCCAGGCTGCTCCCTTCACGACACTGACAGTCAAGCTTACGCGCTCTTTCCCTGCCGTCGGTGAGCTTGAAATGGAATAATAGCGCACCCGAAGCGGTGGGAGAAGAGCCAGGAACTGCTCAAATTCCATGAGGCAGGAATCATATTCCTCCAACAGTTCGAGCATCGTCCGTCGCTTGGCAAGGATTTCTTTTTTATAGGCCTCTCCTTCTGTCAGGCGCTCGAGTTCCTGTTTATGAGGAGGACACGGATTACTTGCCGCAAGGGCACGCAGCTGGGCCCGAGTCGCCGGTTCCTGAAGTTCAACGTACGAAGATAACAATTCTCTAAGCTGGACCGGCTGACCTGATGGCAGATGCTTCGCTTTTCCCGCCCCTTCCTTCAGAACGACAAAGGCTTCTTTTTTCAGTGAAAAACGGTCCACTACTCTGTCCACGAGGTCTTCATGGTTCTCTGGGACAACACCGATGTGGTCTCCTTCTTGATACACAGTCCCTTCTGGAAGCAGAAGTTCCACGTGTCTTGTACTCCGGGCCCCAGCCTGGTGAAGCTCACGGTTCTCCAATACTTCCGCCGTAAATGCCCCGTAAGACTGACCAATCGGCGTATAACTCGTCCCGCTCACATAGTCCATAGCAATAGAACTGGACTGCTCGGAAGTCTCTTTCACTTCCAATTCATAGAAGGAAGCGAGTTCATTCCAAAGGGTTTCCTGCCACATTTCCAAATCACCGTCAAAATCTTCACTGGCATCTCCTTCTCCGCGGGAAAGAAGACGTCCTGCACCTTTGGCTTTCATTTCTTCGTCGATCCGCTGAGGGATCCGCTGATACGTAGCCGCCCAGTTTCGATCCCCACAGCCGAAGACCGCATACGTGACACCGGACAAATCTTCTGATTCAAGTGTTGGAATCCATTCCATGAACTGACGGGCATTATCAGGCGGGTGGCCGTTATAAGAAGCGGAGATAAATAACACGGCCCCGTCCTTCGGAACGGCACCCACATAGTCATCCAATGGTGCTGTAACGGTTTTGAATCCAAGAGAAGCTCCTTTTTCGGCGATTTCCCGTGCTGTTCCCTCTGCAGTTCCAAGGTTCGATCCATACAGGATATACAAAGGAGTGCCATGCGCATTTGAGACCAATTCCGGATCCTCCACCTGGGACTTCGGAGCTTCCTCTGCCGGCTTTTGGAAGATGGACGCCTCTTTTCTGGTCTTCACTTGCAATGTTAGTCCGTCAGGCTTCAGTGTCAGTGTTTCTTTTACATCGAGTTCATAATTTGTATTATCCACAAGATCAAAATGCTGAAGCACCATGCCGAGGACAAGGACAGCTTCATGAAGGGCGAACTGTTGACCGATGCAGGCTCTCTGTCCGTTTCCGAACGGCTTGAAAGCATGGGCCGGCACCGCCGATGGATCTTCAAAACGCTCCGGTCGGAAGGCTTCTACATCTTCCCCCCACGCCGCTTTATCCCTATGCAGCTCAGGAATCAGCAGGGTGAAGGCATCCCCTTTTTCCACTTCATATTGACCGCCAAGTGTTGTATCTTCCTTGGCGTAGACAGAAAATGCGGGCGCGGTGGGCCAGAGACGAAGCGCTTCATTCAGTACCATCCGTACATATTTCAGCTGTTTCACCTGTTTAAAGGATGGCGTATCCTGACCAAGCACTTCATCTACTTCCGCCTGAGCTTTCTTCCTTTTCTCAGGGTGCTTCATTAAAAAGTAGAGGGCAAACGACAAAAGCCCGCTCGTCGTTTCGTGTCCGGCGATGAGGAACGTAATGATCTGGAAACGGATGTTTTCATCGGAAAGACCCTCACCTGTTTCAGGATCCACCCCTTTGAGCATATGGGATAGAAGATCATCTTCTCCCTGATCACCTGCCTCTTTCCGCTCAGCAATTAAACCGTCTACCAGCTGGAACATATAATCAATATCTTCTTTATACTGGCGTTTCGACCGGACCATCAGCTTATCCTGAATGCCAAGACGCTGGGACTGACTCATCGATTCATCCAGAGCGCGGACCATTTTCTCCACGAACGGATGCATATCTTCCCTGTAGAAACTGTTGAATCGGAAGTTGAATCCACACAGGCCGATGGTATCAAGCGTCAGTCTCGTCATATCATCAGGAACTTGAACCGCTTCCCCTGCATTCAGCCGTGACCACTTCTGTACCAGCTGAACAGCGATGTCGACCATTTTATCGTGGTAACCTTTCATGGCCTGCTGACTGAAGCTCGGAAGGAGGATGTTATGCGCTTTTTTCCAGTTGGGCTCGCCGGTTCCACTCGTAAACAATCCATCCCCGCCAAAAGCCCTCACTTTTTGCAGGGCAGGACCCACATGCTTGTCGAACCGGTTTTCGTCAAGGATCTCATCCGCTAAAGACGCACTGGAGATAAATGTGCTCACTCTTCCTGGAAATTGAAACTGAAAAATGGACCCGTACTCCTCCGCCATACTCATGAACGACTGGATGGGTTTGTCTTTATTCAGCAATGGCAGGTTTCCAAGCGGCCCGTATTCCTTCGGTCGTGGTATTGTATTTGTTTTATTCACAATGATTCACCTCTTGTTAAAATTACGGAATGAACATTCATTCCGTTTTGTGTGAAAGAAATGCCCCATCAATGATGATGACGCACAGCATCCCAGCAGCTTTCTTCAACTCCATGAAGTAAATCCCGGCTGGCTTCCAACTCTTCGGATCTGATCAATTGTTCAAGTTCTAAAAAGCCGCCGAAAATAATAGCAATCAAAGCGAGCGACGGCAGCTGGCGGATTTCTCCCCGCTCTTTTCCCTTGTCCAGAAAATCCCGGAGAATCTTCCAAAGACAGCTGAACTGTTTCCGGCTGGACTCATTCAGGAAATAAGCTCCGTTGTGCGTCTTAATAAAATAAAGCGCATGTTCGTGCTCATTTGTGAATTGGACCATCCGTTGAAACAAATGATGAAACTGCTCCCTGCTCGAGCTTTCTTGAGGATATTCCTCCTCCAGCATTCCTTTGAATGCCTGGACATAATGCTGGAAAAGCGTATTCACAAGAACTTCCTTGTTCTCAAAATAACGGTAAATCGTTCCTGCGCCTACACGAGCATCCCCGGCAATCATCGGAATCGTCGTAGCATCGAAGCCGCGTTCAGCAAACAATTTCAAGGCGCTGTCTAAAATATCTTCTCTCTTCGTTCTGTTTGTGGGCATCGGTGTTTCTCTCCTTAACCAAGGAATGAATTCTCATTCCTATTAAAATCTTAGTATAGTTTATCATACCCCTCAATCAATCAAAGGACTCATATCTGGTAACTTTATCTAATTCACGTCCAATTTTTTTCATTAGTGTGAAGATTCATTTACAATATTGTTAAATAATGGTTTACCTCTGCGTTTTTTGAGGAATGACCTCTATATAGAGAGAAAAAAATTACAGGGAGATGGTGAATCTATCTAAAAGGGGTTTTTCTATTGAAAAAGCTGCTTGCAGGTCTGTTTGCCATAGGTTTGATTTTCAGTAGTTTTGGAGCCGTAAGTGCCGATAATCATGACGGTGATAAAGACTGCCCTGATTTTGCTTCTGAAGAAGAAGCAAAAGAATACTGGGATGAAAAAGGCTACTCCGCCGAAAATGATCCAGAGCGTTTAGATGGAGACGGTGATGGTGTTCCATGTGAGGACTCCGATTATAGTTCCTCCGACAGTTCAGAGGAATCTTCCGATGACATGTCCTCCGGAGATGAGGATGCAGCCGAAGAAGAAGAAGAAACGATGTCCAGTGAAGAGGAAGGCGGGGAACTGCCTGACACTTCAGCACCGTACGCTACATATGCGTTGTTGGGGATGACTCTTTCTGTACTTGGTGGAACCGCTTTAGTCGTGCGCCGCAGGGAACAATAAAACGAATGACACCCTCTCCCCTCATGCAGACAGGCTCTCCTGCCTGTCTTTTTTATGCCGTAAAAAGAAGCAGACGCGCTCCTGCGTCTGCTTCTATCCTTATTTCTGAGCCGTGTCCTTTTCTTTCTTTTCCAGAAAGTATTTAATTCCTGCCACAGTACCAATACCGAGCAGTGCATACTTCAGCCCTGTAATGACAGCATCAGGATTCAGACCATTTTCCCAAAGCGAAAAACCGATACCGAGAAGGACGGCAATTATCGGAATAAATCGATTGGACACCCGGCGGGTCTGACGGATGGCGTACAAAACGACGGCCAGACCAATATAGGGGGTGAAATCCATCATGATTTCCATCGTGCATGTCTCCTTCAAGTGAAATGGGGCTTCCTGTTATCAGCCTATTCACGAAGAACCAGAGGTAGACATGACCCGTTAATCTTCTATGTTGACGATGACACAGCCGTAACCTTCTCCACTGTCAATAACCGCATTGGCTTCTGCAATGTCTTCCAACGGGTAGATTTTATCAATACGGTGGAGAAGCAGATCGGACCGCAGTGCTTCATCAATATCCTCAATGGCCTCCTGCTTCGCTTCTTCCGGCATGTCATAAACGATGATCATACGGATCGTTAAGTTCATGAACATCATACGCTTGAACGGAAGAACAGGCTCCGGGACGACCGTTGAGGAATATGTGGCAATTACACCTCCGACTCGGATGATGTCCAGCACGCTCTCCAGATTCGCTCCAAATTCCACATCAATGACACGGTCCACTTTCCGGCCTCCGGTAAAGTCCAGCACCTGTTCAACCATATCATCAGACGTATGATTGACAATAAAATCCGCTCCTGCTTCACGGCAGTAGTGGCTGGATTCTTCATTACTCGCCGTCGTAATGACGACCGCGCCGGCAAGCTTGGCCCATTGGATCGCATAGTAGCCGACACGACCGGCTCCCCCCGTAATGAACAGGACTTCTCCTTCTACCGGTCCATCAGCAAAAACGCTGCGGTGGGCGGTCATGACAGGAATACCGAGGCAGGCCCCTGTTTCAAAGCTGACCTCTTCCGGCAGTTTTACAGCTCTCCGGCTTTCCACCGCACAATATTCCGCTGCTGTTCCATACTGTCGTTGAAACTGGGCCTGGTACACCCATACTCGTTCCCCGATCCTCGCGTGGGAGACGCCTGGTCCGACAGCTTCGATTACACCCGCCCCGTCACTGTTAGGGATGACTGGTCCACCATCCAGTAAGTTTTGAAAAGAACCTTGTCGTTTTTTTGTATCAGAAGGATTCACTCCTGAAGTTTTCATTCGTATCAATACTTCTCCATGTCCGGGTTCAGGAGCAGCGTACTCCCCTGTCTGCAGCACCTCTTCCGGTGCACCGAATGCTTCAAACCATGCTGCTTTCATACAAATAACCTCCTTGATTTTCTCCCCTTACTATACCCTGGATGCTGAAATACAAAAAGCCTGCAGAAAGCAAAAAGGCTGTCGAGATCATCTCGACAACCAGAAAGAACCAAAATTTTGGTTCTTATTTAGGCAGGGTCGTTTTACCGTCCAGGACTTTCTGGACGTCTGTAAAATCCATTTGATGAGCTTCGGCTACCTGCTTATAAGTAACAAGGCCATTGACAACGTTCAGGCCTTTACGTAGAGCCGGACTGTCCAGACAGGCTTTCCGCCACCCTTGACCAGCGATCTGCAGAGCATACGGAATCGTCACATTTGTAAGTGCGACGGTAGAGGTCTGAGGCACAGCCCCCGGCATGTTTCCTACTGCATAATGGACGACGCCATGTTTGATATAGACGGGATCATCATGAGTGGTTACATGATCCACCGTTTCGACGATCCCCCCTTGATCGACAGCTACATCCACAAGCACGCTGCCTTTCTTCATCGTTTTCACCATCGCTTCTGTAACGAGTTTCGGCGCCTTTGCTCCCGGAATAAGGACGGCACCGATCACAAGATCGGATTCCTCTACGGCTTCGCTGATATTCAACGGATTGGAAACGAGTGTATTGATCTGCCATCCAAAAATATCATCCAGCTGCCGGAGACGCTCAGGACTTAAATCGATGATGGTGACTTCCGCTCCGAGACCGACGGCAATTTTAGCCGCATTTGTACCGACGACCCCGCCGCCGATGATGGTCACTTTTCCACGTTTCACCCCGGGCACGCCACCAAGAAGGATTCCGGTCCCCCCGAGCGGACGCTCTAAAAATTGTGCGCCTTTTTGAGCTGCCATCCTCCCTGCCACTTCACTCATCGGCGTCAAAAGCGGCAGGGAGCCGTTATCGGTCTGCACCGTTTCATAGGCGATAGCCGTCACTTTCTTATCGGCCAGCGCTTTTGTCAATTCTTCATCCGCAGCCAGGTGCAGGTAGGTAAAAAGAATGAGTCCTTCATAAAAAAACCCATACTCCTCCGCCAGCGGTTCTTTTACTTTCAAAACCATCTGCTGCCCCCAGGCTTCTGAAGCTGAACCGACAATCGTCGCACCGACCTGCTTATAATCAGCATCCGAAAAACCGGAACCTTCCCCGGCTTTTGTTTCCACAAATACCTCATGGCCCTGCTGAATCAGTGTAACGGCCCCTGCCGGTGTCATAGCGACCCGGTTTTCATTATTTTTCATTTCCTTCGGGATTCCAATACGCACGCTGAAAACCTCCTGTCATTCTCTAAAGGGTGTAGATAGCCTCGACCAGTGTATGGATCAGGAAGGTGACATCCTCCTCTTCAATCGATAACGGCGGTGCCAGTGTTAATATGTTATTGTAACCGGCTACCGTCATCCCATTCTTCCCGATAATGATGCCTTTGTCCTTACACCGGCGGATGACGGTATTGACTTTTTCCACAGCCAGCGGCTCTTTCGTTTTTTTATCGGTGACGAGCTCGATTCCAATCAGCAGCCCTCTGCCTCTGACATCTCCTACATACTTATGCCCCTGCAGACGTGTTTGCAATTCGTTTTTCAAGTGATCCCCCAGCTGTCTGGAACGTTGGAAAAGCTGTTCCCTCTCCATTATTTCAATGTTTTTCAGGGCAACGGCGCAGGAAGCAGGGCTGCCTCCAAATGTATTGATATGCCGGAAGAAGTCGTAAGTCTCCTCTCCGCAGAAGGCTTCATAGATTTCTCTTTTCACAGCGGTTGCTGACAAGGGCAGGTAGGCACTGGTCATGCCCTTGGCCATCGTGACGATATCAGGCTGCACCCCGTAATTCATAAATCCGAACGGCTGACCGGTCCGTCCAAAGCCGCAGATGACTTCATCCACAATCATTAAAGCCCCGTGTTTTTCGCAGATGGACTTTACTTCCTTCATATAATTTTCCGGCGGAACGATGACGCCTCCCCCTGTGATAATCGGTTCCATAATCACTCCGGCAATGGTTTCGTTGTACTCCCAGGTCATAACCTTATCGATATCCTCCGCTCCCCAGCGGTCCGCTTCACTATGCTGACTGCGGTATTCATCAGGCGGAGCTACATGAAGAAAACCTGATCCCAGCGGTTCATATTTATATTTCCGCTGCGCCTGACCTGTAGCAGAGAGAGAGCTTGTCGAGTTCCCATGATACGCGCGGTAACGGGAGATGAATTTGGACCGGTAATGATCTCCCTTCTGCTGGTGATACTGCCGTGTCATTTTGAACGCCATTTCATTCGCTTCGGACCCACTATTGGAAAAGAAGACGACATAGTCTCCCCCGAGCATGTCATTGATTTTTTCAGCCAGATTTACGGCAGGCTCGTGGCTTTCGGTCATCGGCATGTAGGACAATTCCTTCATCTGATTATAGGCGGCCTCTGCCAGTTCTTCACGGCCATATCCGATGTTCACACACCACAAACCTGACATCGCATCCAGAAAGCGACTGCCTTGCACATCCGTAATCCATGAACCTTTGGCACTTTTCGCGATCATTGTATTTTCAGGCTTGTAAGGCTTCATGGAGTGCCATACATACTTTTCGTCCTTTACGAACATATCATTCTGCACATCCGCTTTTGTCATGGAAAAACCTCCCCATTCCTGGATAATTATTTGAATTATCTTAATTATCCAACATTAAAGAACAGGTTTCATTAGACATTGTGTTAAACCGTCCTCCGAACGCTTACACATAATGACAACACGCTTGTATGGAGGTCAGGCATGGAGAGCCTGCTGGTATTCATGAGCGACAAGCGCAAATTCGATCACCTGACGTTTTTCACAGTCCATGAAGTCCGCTCCGAGCAGCATTTCCAGCTTCTCGAGCCGGTGATAAAGCGTCTGTCGGACAACAAAAACTTTGTCTGCCGTTTCTTTCTTGGAACCATTGCAGGCAAGATACACCCGTAAGGTTTCCAGAAGCTTCGTATTATGTTTTTGGTCATACTGTATAATCGGCTCTAAATATTCATCGACCAGCCCGTTGAGGTTGCTGTGTTTATGTACAAGGGAGATGAGCCGGTACATGTGCATATCATCATAAAAATATCTGTGCTGTTCAGGTGGAAGATTGCTTTGCAGCGTCAGCGTTTCCAGTGCGGTCTGGTAACTTTCACTGACCTGATCCAGGCGTCGTATATATTTTCCGACCGCAATTTGGAAAGAAGCCACCGACGGATCATTCAGCATGCTGATTTTTTTCAATCTGTCCACACCCGACTTCATGCGGATCTTCCAGTCCTCCTCCTTTTTTCGGTTCAAGAGGATGTACGTAACCAGCTGACGGCGCTGCACTGGAAAAACGTAAAACCCATTCTGATCAAAAATATTCTGCACAAGCATGTTCAAGTACGTAACATCCGGATTGGTGCGCCGTTCGTCGGCCATGTTCATTTGAATGGTCACAGCCGCAGCCCCGGATGAAGGCAGCTGAATTTTGTAGCGGGGAAGACGGCTTTCGATTTCCTCTTTGGTATGTTCTCCTTCCAGCCAGCCCATCAGCCATTCAGTTTCCTTCGCCTTTCGTTTCTCCTCTGTATACAATTCCCGGAGAAGGTACTGAGCAAGAGCCGTGGCTGTGCGGTCGAGAAGGAGCGATTCGAATTCTCCGAGCTCCCGTCTTCCACATAATAAATAAATGACAGCAAACTCCCGTTCCAGCACTTGGACAGGCTGCTGCAGCAGCCACCGTTTCCGCTGAGCGGGCGGGGCATTCAATTCAGCAAGCGCCTCCTCCCTCTCCTTATTTCTAAGCTGTGGCACCGTGACCACCGTGTGATCTTTCGTGACATAGATCAATTGGCAGTTCACATACTGCTGGAGATTCTTAAGAATATCAAAATAGTTATCAATGGACAGCAGGCGTTTATTCAGGCGCTGGGCGTAATCCTCGAGGCTGGAAATCCGTTCATACTGATGGTTGATCAAATCGGCATGGATCTCCCGGGTGATTTCAATAAAGGAAACCTCTTTCTCGAAAACGATGACAGGGAAGTCGTGCGCATCTGCAAAAGCCAGAGCATCCTCTGACAACTCCTGAATAAACGTACCGAGTTCGATGCAGATGCCGGCGACGTTCCGTTCAACCAGCTGCTGAAGCAGACCCAGCAGCAATCGGTCATCATTTTTCCATCCAAATCCTGTAGAAAGAATAAGCTCTCCACCCTTGAGGTTTTCTCTTACTTCCGTCATTTCAAAGACATGCACCCATTTCACTGATTTCGAAAGTCCAGCATGTCCCGATATGACTCTTGCCGATGAAAAATGGTCTCGTTTCAGAATGTTTTCAATAGACATGGAATCTTTCATACAACGCCCCCCTCTTTTTAACGTATACCAAAAGGCCGTGATAATCGAACATCTTGTAAGATAATCTCACATAGAGGCTGAATCATTGGATAGTAAGGGTTTGAACACACTTACATTCCCCCGTCGGTCAGAAAATCTTCCCTGATCGATTCTGTAAGCGCTGTCATTATTCTTCATAAAAAAACCGTCTCCCTCTATTTTAACAGGAACGAATAAAAAAGACAGAAAAAAAAGCAGGGAGCCTGCCCCCTACTTCATTTCCTGTTTCTTCTGCTGTTGAAATAATATCGTTGAAAAATATTTTCTTGAATCCGGATGAAGAATATGAAGCCTCTCCACCTCAGGCTGGTCCGGATCACTGCCTTTGTACATAAACTCGAGGAAAGCTCCGCTTAAATTTTCTGTTACAGCTTTTATGACATACCCCTGTTCCAATAAAAAGTCGATTTTTTCCCTTTCTGCATGAAATTCACGATGGTCTGACATAGTATTCCTCCTTTAAACATCTGCTTTTTGTGTTAAATCCTCTGTCCCTGTTCGTTTTCCAAGCTTCTCTTCTACAAATCCTTCCCCAATGATCCAGTCTCGTCCAACTGTGATTCCCAAGTACTCATCATCACTCGGGTTCTCGATCTCAGCCTGCGGATGCTTTTTAAAATACCAGTGCTTGGCAAGCAGGTAGTAACAGAGCGCTCCGATCCCAAATCCTACGAAGAAGGACCATGTACTGAATAGATAGGCGAATACGCTGCCAATGATCCAGGAAATCATACCAGCCCAGTTCACCCCGCCGTCGTAGGTATACTGACCGCCGCTCTTATACAGATCCGTGACATTCATCCGGCGTCTTCTTAGTAGATAGTAATCAGCAAAGATGATCCCGACAATCACAGATAGAATCGCCGCCGCTATTAAGAGGACGGGAATCAGCAAATTAAAAATACTCCACGGCTGTATGACCGTTCCGACAAGCCCCGCTAAGAACACCCCTGCCCAGAAAGGCAGTTTCGGGCCGCCGACGTTGGAAAAGATCGTTGCAGCCGGAACAATATTCGCACTCACGTTTGTCGACCACTGAGCCAGTACGATCATGAGAAGGAGAATCCCAAGGACAAGTCCGCTCGCTGATTCCTGCAGGGCAACGACCGGGTCAAAATTGGAAACCGCAATGTACGAGACAGCACCCAGCACAACGATAAACGTCTGGGTTAGAGGCAGACCGACGAGACTTCCGACCATGGCCCCTTTATTCCGCTTGAACCAGTTCCTCTCATATTTTGGAGCTTTGATGAACCTGGATATGGAAGAAATATCCGCCGCCAGCGTCGCCCAATATCCCATATTACTGACCACAACGATGACAAAAGCCGTGAAAGCCGCCCCACCGGTCACCGGGCTTTCCACCCATGCCCAGATATCCTTGCCCTGTTCCCCTGCAGTACCTGTAAGGTTGAAGTACATCCATACCCCGATCAAAATAATGATCGGCGCGGCAAGATCCGCAAATTTTTCAACAGCCTTGATTCCAAGTGCGGTATTAAAAAGCTGGAATAAAGCAAACAGAATATAGCAAATAAACCAGTTATCAAAGCTGAATAAAATGTTTAAAATGCCGTTAATGGCTGTGGATCCGAAGTAGGTATTGATTCCAAACCACATCGATGCAGCCACACCGCGGATGACGGATGGAAAATGGGTGCCGACGATACCGAAGGGAGCCCGCATGTATACGGGAAAAGACAAGCCATGTTCGATGCCGATGTCTGCAGTCAGAGTGATGGCCAGACCGATGAGTATTGTACCGAGAAGCGTTCCGAGGACAACCCAGATGAGAGAGATGGACTGGACCCCTGCTCCACCGATGGCGAATGCAGCTAAAACGACAGCCATCCCCACCCACATAAACGTAAATCCGAGGGTGCCGATTTTCTTCTGATCATGGGGAATGGGCATAAGGTCCGGGGACATTAAATGATTATCTTTCCTGCTCATGAAGCCGTCTCCTCCTAAGTTCACCTTTAAATTTCGCTGTCCGACAGCCGCCGGACAGCGTGTTTATTTCTTTCACGAGGGCGTGTTACTTTTGGTAAAGCTTCTCCTGAGAAGACGTTTGACTGCCAAACTTGGACCGTTTCAAATAGCGGCCGCTGCCGATTTTTCCAACAAACTGCTGATCCTTAATGACAAATTCCCCACGGGAGAGGACGCTGACCGTCTGTCCGGTCACCTGCATGCCTTCAAACGGATTGTAATCCGCGGCCATGTGGCTTGTCTCAACAGAAATCGTCCGCTCCACATCCGGATCAAAGATGACGATATCCGCATCGGCCCCAACGGAAATCGTTCCTTTCTGCGGAAATAATCCGAACGTTTTCGCTATTTTGGTAGAAGTCATATCAACAAATTCATTCAAACTGATCCGGCCTTTTTTCACACCTTCCGAGAATAATATACTGACACGGTCTTCAATGATTGGACCGCCATTTGGTATTTTAGTAAAGTCCCCTTTGCCAAGGTCCTTCTGTCCCTTGAAATCGAAAGAGCATTGATCCGAACCGAGCGTCTGCAGATCGCCGGTCTTCAATGCGTTCCACAACACTTCCTGGTGGTGTTTTTCTCTAAGGGGAGGGGACCAGACGTATTTTGCCCCTTCAAAGTCCGGTTTTTCCAAGTAGCTTTGATCCAGAACCAAGTACTGCGGGCACGTTTCACCTATGACGTTATAGCCTTTCTTCCTTGCTGCAGCAATGGCTGATACGGCCTGCTCACAGGTGACGTGGACGACATAAAGCTGCGAATCGGCCAGTCCGGTCAACTCTGCCGCCCGGTTGGTCGCTTCCCCTTCCACTTCCGGCGGGCGGGTCAGCGCATGATAAATAGGGTCGGTCTGTCCTGCATCAAGGGCCTTTTTCACTAGGTGATCGATGACATCCCCATTTTCGGCATGCACCATGACAAGCGCTCCCAGCTTCTTCGCTTGTTCCAGCGTTTTAAAAAGTGTGCCGTCATCGGACTGGAACACATTTTTATACGCCATAAACACTTTGAAAGAAGTGATGCCCTCGTCTTCAATGACGGTAGGAAGCTGATCCAGTACACGTTCGTTCATTTCGCTGATCATCAGGTGAAAGCTGTAGTCGATGACCGATTTATCCTGAGACTTGGCATGCCACTGATCGATGGAATTCTGGAGCGGTTTTCCTTTATCTGTTAAACAGAAATCAATGACTGTTGTCGTTCCACCATAGGCCGCAGCAATGGTTCCTGTTTCAAAATCATCCTTACTGACCGTGCCCCCGAACGGCATTTCCAGGTGGGTATGCGGGTCAATCGCACCTGGGAAAATGTAGCGCCCGGAGGCATCCACGACTTCGGCCGAAGTTTCATCAAAACCTTGGCCGATCATGGCGATTTTTTCATCTTCGATCAAAAGGTCCGCCTGATACGTATCTGCTGCCGTGACAATCGTTCCATTCTTTATAATTTTTCTCATCCAATCCCTCCATGTTATTTACTTGATCAAATCTACACTGCACGATGGTGTGGCTCCAATCGCTGCCTGCCGTTCGTTCCACGTCATCGGAGGCTTCCCGTTGGCATACTCCACCATATCAATCGCCCCGTCCACCGGACAGACGATGCTGCACAAATTACATCCGACACAGTCTTCCTCGCGCACCTTCAAAATGTCCCGGCCCTTTTCATCCTTGAGCATATCAATGCACTGGTGTGACGTGTCTTCACAGGCAATATGACACTTATTACAGTTGATGCACACATCGTTGTTGATTTTGGCAACGACCTGATGATTGAGATCAAGGTTTCCCCAGTCCGAATACTTCTCGACAGACTTTCCGACAAGGTCCATGACCGAATCAAGGCCCTTGTCATCCAAATAGTTGTCCAATCCGTCGATCATATCCTCAACGATGCTGAAGCCGTGGTGCATGGCCGCTGTACACACCTGCACACCCGTCGCGCCCATCAGCATGAACTCGACCGCTTCCCGCCAGCTGGAAACGCCGCCCATGCCCGAAATCGGTACATTGATTTTCGGATGTCGGGCACATTCCGCCACCATGTTCAGGGCGATCGGTTTCACGGCCGGACCGCAGTACCCTCCGTGCGCGCCTTTGCCGGCGACGTTTGGTACCGTATCCCATGAGTCCAGGTCCACGCCGGCGAGGCTGTTAATCGTATTGATCATACTGACCGCATCTGCGCCGCCATTGACGGCTGCTTCCGCTGTAAAGGTGATGTCGGTAATATTCGGAGTCAGCTTAACAATGACCGGGGTCTGCGCCACTTCCTTCGCCCAGGCGGTCTGTTTTTCCACAAGCTCAGGAACCTGACCCGAGGCCGCCCCCATGCCGCGTTCTGCCATGCCGTGGGGACATCCGAAGTTCAGCTCAAGGCCGTCCACTCCGACATCTTCCACGCGTTTGACGATTTCGTGCCATTTTTCCTGTGTTGGTTCCACCATTAAGGAAGCGATGATGGCATGATCCGGAAATCTTTTCTTCGTTTCATAGATTTCCTTCAGGTTCACTTCAAGCGGACGGTCTGTAATCAATTCGATATTGTTAAATCCGGCCACACGCTTCCCGCCATAGGAAACAGCAGCGAACCGGGAGGACACGTTCAAGATTGGATCGCCAAGCGTTTTCCAAACAGCTCCTCCCCACCCCGCCTCGAAGGCACGCTGCACCTGGTACCCCGAGTTGGTCGGGGGAGCGGATGCGAGCCAGAAAGGGTTGGGGGATTCGATCCCTGCCAGATTTAATCGTAGGTCAGCCATAAGATTCCTCCTCGTAGTTTTTGTAAAGTTACACCGCAGCCGTAGGCGTCGGAGAGAGCTGTTTATGAATCGCCATAGCGACTTCCTTGCCCTGCTGGGCAGCCGTGACGACCATCGCCTCTCCCTGCCCTTTCGCAAAAATGACATCGCCGGCGGCAAAGACATGGGATTGGGAGGTTCTCAGTGTGACTGGATCGACTTTAACGACGCCGCCTTCATGGTCCAGACCAAACGATTCAATTAAATCGGTGTAGCGCGTCTGACCGATGGCTTTGATGACCGCATCCGCTTCTATCAGGAATTCGGATCCGGGTACGGGTTCCGGTCTTTTCCTTCCATCTTCCCCAGCAGACCCAAGCTTCATCTCCACACATTTCAAATGCGTGACGTGACCCGTTTCATTACCAAGAACTTCTACAGGCTGGGTCAGCCAGTGGAACTGTACATCATCCTGTTTTGCAAAATCGTACTCAAACTCATAGGCTGTCATTTCTCTGCTTGTCCGGCGGTAGACGATTTTCACGTCCTCCGCCCCTTTACGAGCGGCACAGGTGGCTGCGTCAATGGCTGTGTTTCCGGCTCCGATCACAATGACCTTGCGTCCAAGCAGCTCATCCGTTATCGGACCGGACTTTGTTTCTTTCACAAATTCAATCGCATCATGAACACCGGTCAGACCCTCTCCGGGGATCCCAAGCATCGGTACGTGACCCATACCGATCGTCAAGGCGATCGCATCAAACTGCTCGGACAGCTCTTCGAACGAAATATCCGCTCCAACCGCCGTATTCGTTCTGATTTTCACGTCCAGCTTTTCCACCTGGTCCACTTCCCACCGGGAAATTTCCTGCGGCAGCCGGAACGATACGATCCCGTATGTATCCAGACCACCGGCTTCCTCTGCTGCTTCAAAAATTGTGACATCATAGCCGAAACGGGCAAGTTCCCGTGCGGTAGACAAGCCGGCAGGTCCGCCGCCGATCACAGCGACACTCATCCCATTTTTCTCTCCGGGTTTGAATAACAGCTGTTCATTTTTAATGGCCCAGTCTGTGGCGAAACGCTGCAGATCACCGATTAAGATCGGTTCTGTCGAATGGTTCAGGACACAGGCCCCTTCACAAAGTTCTTCGGTCGGACAGACGCGGGCACATGTGGCACCGACAGGGTTGGAGGACATAATCGTCTTCGCTGATCCCTTCAAATTCCCGGAAGCAATTTTTTTAATGAACTTCGGAATATCGATCCCTGTCGGGCAGGCCTGAATGCAGGGCGCATCATAGCAGTACAGACAGCGGTTGGACTCCTCCATCGCCTCCTGGGCATTCAATCCATCATGGACCTCATTAAAATTCACCTGAAGATTCTCCAGTGATATCCCCTTGCTTTTCAACTGAGTCACGCTGATCCCCCTCTTTCAGTAAGATACGGATTTATAAAAAAAGCCCTGCATAGATCCTTTTCAGCCCCCGGCCCTATGCAGAACTCTCTGTTCAGATCGTGATGGGTCATTACGGGAGAAGCTCACCCATTTTTTCATACGTTTCCGGGCGTCGGTCACGGTAGAACTGCCAGGTGTCACGAACTTCACGGATGAATTTTTTGTCCATTTCCCCGAGGATGACCTCATCCTGATCCCGGCTGCCTTCTGCGACAAAGCTGCCGCGCGGGTCAACCAGGTAGGACTGGCCGTAAAACTCGCCCATATTCCATGGACCTTCGTAGCCGACACGGTTGATCGCCCCCAGGTAATAACCGTTCGCAACGGCATGGGCCGGCTGTTCCAGCTTCCATAAATATTCGGAAAGCCCGGCTACGGTAGCCGATGGATTGAAGACGACTTCTGCACCGTTCAGACCAAGGACACGGGCACCCTCAGGAAAATGGCGGTCGTAGCAGATGTAGACCCCAACCTTGGCATAGGCCGTATCAAAAACCGGGTAGCCGAGGTTGCCTGGTTTAAAGTAATATTTCTCCCAAAATCCATACCCTTTGTCCCCAACACCCACCTGCGGAATGTGATGCTTTCTATATTTGCCGAGATAAGAACCATCCGCATCAATGACCGCCGCTGTGTTGTAGTACGTGGCAATCCCTTCCCGCTCATAAATCGGAAGAACAATGACGACCGACAGTTCTGCAGCCAGATCCTGAAACAGCTTCGTCGTCGGACCGTTCGGAATTTCCTCTGCGGCGTCGTACCATTTCGGGCTCTGCTCGGAACAGAAATATGGACCATAGAAAATTTCCTGCAGGCAGATGATCTGCGCTCCTTTTTGCGCCGCTTCACGTACCAGAAGCACATGCTTTTCGATGGACTGATGCTTGTGGACCTCTACAGGTTCACTACCATCCACATCATGTGAAGCTTGAATTAAACCGATCTGTACTTTATCTGACATAGGTGCTCCTCCTCCTACCGCTTTAATTTTATAAAATTCATAATATTTAGTTATTTAATCATACAATACAGGTTTTTGTCGGAAAATCCATTATACAAAGTGTCAAAACCTTGCTGGATCCATTGTTAAAGGTGGAAACAAAGAAGGAAGAAGCGTCCCATCTGCTTCTTCCTCCATCTTCCTTAATACCAGCGCTGTGTCAGCATTTTACGTTTCGTATAAAAGTTCAAGCCATCTTTTCCATTGGCATGCAGATCCCCATAAAACGACTTTTTATTTCCGGAGAACGGGAAAAAGGCCATCGGTGCAGGTACATTCACGTTCACTCCGAGCATTCCCGCATCCATTTCTTCCCGGAACTGCTGGACTGCTTTTCCGCTGGACGTATAGATGACGGCACCGTTGGCAAATTCCGACTCATTCGCCGTTGCGATCGCTTCATCAAGAGTATTCACCCGGACGATGCTTAAGACAGGGGCAAAAATTTCATCCTTCCATATTTTCATATCCTTGGATACATGATCGAAAATGGTTGCGCCAAGGAAGTATCCGGAATCATGCTCCCGGAGCTCTACCCGGCCGTCTCTGATTAAGGCCGCGTTTTCTTTTTCTCCGGTTTCAATGTAGCTCAGCACACGCTCACGGTGAGCTTCACGGATTAATGGCCCGAGGGTTGTATCATCATCGAGACCATTGCCTACATTCAACTGATCCGCTGCTTCTTTTATCTTTGCAGCAAGGCTGTCAGCCACATCGCCCACGGCAACAACGACAGAGCAGGCCATGCACCGCTCGCCCGCACTTCCAAAAGCGGCATTGATGATCCCTTCGACCGATTTATCCAGGTTACAGTCCGGCATAACGATGGAATGGTTTTTGGCGCCGGCCAGCGCCTGGACGCGCTTCCCATGCTGTGAAGCCGTTTTATACACATATTCCGCTACAGGCTGGGAACCTACAAAGGAGACAGCATCGACCTCTTCATGCTCAAGCAGGCCGTTGACGACATCATGCGCCCCGTTGACAAGGTTAAGCACCCCTTTCGGGAGTCCCGCTTCATGGATGAGCTCCACCAGCATTTTTGCTAAAATCGGCGTCCGTTCCGATGGCTTAAGAACAAAGGTATTCCCACATACAAGCGCAAGCGGGAACATCCAGAGCGGAACCATCATAGGGAAATTAAATGGGGTGATACCGCCGACGACCCCGACTGGATACCGGTACATCCCTGAATCGATGCCTTCAGCGATATCCGGAAGCACATCCCCCATCATGAGACTCGGAGCCCCTGCTGCAAACTCCACACACTCAATGCCGCGCTGTACTTCTCCTGTGGCATCCTTTTTCGTCTTTCCATTTTCCTGTGTCAACGCTTCAGCCAGTTGATCCCGGTTTTCAATCAGAAGCTGCTGATATTTGAACATGATTCTCGCTCGTTTCGGTACTGGAGTCTTCTTCCAGGACTGAAAAGCCTCTCTCGCTGATTGGACCGCTTGATCCACATCTTGTTTAGTTGAAATAGGGACCCTTGCAATGGTTTCTCCAGTTGCCGGGTTTGGAACTTCTTCCACCTGACCTCCTTCAGAAGGAACCCACTCGCCATGGATAAAGTTTTCAATAACCACCTGATTCGACTTCGAGAAAGTTGTCGCCATCCTGTCACCTCTTGTTTCATATATTTTTCACTCAAGATAAGTATAAATTCTGAATTTTTACACATCAATGGACGAAACGTTAAATGAATGGCGGTTGGAATGAACAGAATGACACGTAAATCCTCTATCCAGCACCCTGGAAGAATGGAGGGATAAGAAGACGGTCACGAGGGCAAGCTAGCGGAAGTGGATCTGCACCAATTTTAACCATTTGTACATAGGGGGTTACGCATCATGAAGAAAAAGAAGGCCGTACAACCGGAACAGCATCAAGAACGACAGCCTGGTTACGAGTATGAAATGAAGCCGCTGCCGGAGTATGCAGATGAGACCTATAAAGGAAGTGGAAAACTGGCGGGGAAAACCGCCGTGATCACCGGAGGAGACAGTGGGATCGGCCGAGCGGTCAGCCTGCTTTTTGCCAAGGAAGGCGCTGATGTAGCTGTCCTTTATCTGGATGAGCATGAAGATGCAGCCATTACGAAGAGCTTAATCGAGAAAGAAGGCAGGCGCTGCGAGCTGTATCACGGGGATATCGGTGGACCGGAGTTTTGCGAAACCATTGTCGAACAAGTAGTAAAGACATTTAAAACCATAGATATTCTTGTCAACAATGCAGCCGTTCAATATCCGCAGACAAGTGTGCTCGATATTTCCAATGAACAGCTTCTGGAAACATTCCGCGTCAATTTCTTTTCCTACGTTTATATGACGAAAGCGGTCCTGCCTCATATGAAGAAGGGATCCTGTATCATCAACTCTTCTTCGGTGACAGCTTACAAAGGGAACGATCAGCTCATCGATTATGCATCAACCAAAGGTGCCATCACCTCTTTCACCCGTTCCCTCGCCGGATCCCTGATCGATCAGGAGATACGTGTGAACGGCGTGGCCCCCGGGCCGATCTGGACGCCGCTGATCCCAGCTAGTTTTGACAAGAAAAAAGTGGCGGAATTCGGTTCGGACAATCCCATGGGCCGTCCAGGCCAGCCGAGGGAAGCGGCCCCCGCCTATGTCTATCTGGCCTCCAGTGATTCCAGCTATGTCACAGGTCAGATGCTTCATGTAAACGGAGGAATTCCTGTCAACGGATAAAAAAGCTGCGGAAGCGGCTTTTTTTTCGTTCATCGATCGCCGTTTAACCGACTAACGGAGTGGTCGACGTGTTATAATTATCCATAATTGTATGGGAAGGATGGTGTCGCTTATGGCCCGAACCAGTTTCTGTCATTGTTTCAGCAATCAAGAAGACCTCGCTCAAGGTACAGCATCCACCCGGACCTATCTTGCCTTCTGTGTAGTAACCGGCAGGGAAGGTGCCATTGAGTTCAGCTTTCAGACGACCTATATCGATCAAAGCAAAGAACCCCCATTTGCTACATTCTACGGGGTGTCCAGCGAATGGGAAGAGGATGCCGACTCACCAAAAAAACTGCGGATCCACAGCCGCTCTCCGCTCACAGATGACGGGCAGACCCCGTGTGAAAAACCTTTTCTACGATCACAGGATCTCTTTTACTCGTACACCGTCAATCTGGATCTACATAAACTGAAAGCCTACCAGAAAAATCCCGATACTTATCTGACAACGATTCATTCGAAGGTGTTGTATGAGGAGTTAAAGGCGGTGTATACCGGCATCTTTAAAACAGCGCCTGTCGATACGGAGCATGATCATTTTATGCTTTTAGTGGATTGAAACAAAAAAAGGATGGGTCCGGTCATTTTAAACGCTGGTTGATCCGGTCCAATCCTTCCACTTTCGCTTTCTCCACGTTCAATTCTCTTTTCAAAAGCACATTCTCTGCCGTCATCCCGGCCAGGATCGATATGCCGATCAATGTCCGCAGCAGGCCCGGTTCCGGTACAAGGTATGTGACTGCAAAAACCGCTGCTGCAGCGCCAATTAAAAAATCGGCTAAAAACCCGAGATAAATGCCCTTTGGACGTCTCCGCCTTCTTGGGAAAACCAAAACCTTTCCGTTTCTCATCAAATGAGCCACAACGCCTGTCATCCCTCCGATACAACCGGCAATCAGGAGCGTGTCCACATTATTGATCCCCCTAAACTTAAAAAAGCGGCCGCTGGAAGATATTTAGAAACATAAGAACTATGCACTAATCATCCACCAAAGCGGGCCGCCTCGATAAGTCTTTTATTGTATAAACGAAAAGTTACTATAATGAACATGCTACCTTCAGTGTACAACATTCCAAAAAGAAAATAAATACTTATTTTCAATTTTGTTCTTCAAATAACAATAAATGTAATTTTAAGTTTTTTTCACATCCAGTAAGTGTTGGATTTCTGCTTCATAGTAATCCACTTCTTTTTTGGAAGTAGCCTCCATCATACCCTGTAGCAAGGGTTCATAGTTTTTCTTCTCCATTTTGTCTGTAGATTGAAATACGGCTCTGCTCTCCTCATAGTGATCCAGAAATAATTGAAGCTTCATGTAATAGTACCGGGTTTCCTCCAATGAAACGGCTTCTCTGAAAGCATCCAGCAAATCGTCGAATTCTTCATCTTTTTTCTTTTTCCCCATATCCTGCCTGCCGCACCTCCTGAAGAGATTTGTTAAAGAATTAATTTCTATTTATTACCCATTATACAAGAATATGTAACGGCTCACGTTAGAGAATCCGAATTTCTTCTATAAAAAAAGAAATGATACAGCCTCTCCTTGACGAGAAACTGTACCATTTCAGCACGTGGGTTTGTATGATTCCGATTGGGCTCGAACCAACGACCTCCACCCTGTCAAGGTGGCGCTCTCCCAGCTGAGCTACGGAATCAAAATAATAATGGGTATTTCCTGGTGACAAGTAATAATATACTACGGAAAAATCGGAGTGTCAATATAGTGTGAAGATTTTTTTAAAGGTTTGTAAATATGCACGAGGAAGGCTTCCCATCAAAGGTTTTTCAATAAGGTCCGGATCGCCGCTGAGCGGTCCATGCCATTCTCTTTTGCATAACTCTCCAGCTTCTTGTAGGATTCTTCATCCAAACGCACATGCAGGGATCGGGTCAGTTTATCCTCGGTCTTCTTTCGCGGGCGCCCACGCTTGATGTGCCGCTTTCCATCCTCATCCATCCATACATCAAGGGTGACTTCCCCTTCTTTTTCAATCACCTCGGCACCGTTGTTTTCTTCCCACAACTGCTGAGCCCTTTCCTTGTAACCGGTCATCTGCCGGATATCTTCTTCAGGGAGACCAGCATGTGCCGCCTTTTCCCTGAACTTATGTTTCAAAAATTCCTCCAGTTCTTCATAAGAAGAAAACGTCAACTGCTTCATAATCTCCGTCCTTTCCATCTCTGTCCATTATGCCGGAATTCTTAATGAAATGAAACAGCTTTAAACTTTTTTGTGGCACAAAAAACATTCATCTAGTATACTGGGATTGTTACTTTTTGTAGCACAAAAATGAAAGGCAGGAGATCCTATGTATATCGAATCGAAATATATAACCGTTAAGGAAGGGTACATAGAGCAGCTGGTTTCCCGCTTCAATCAGCCGCTTCCTATAGAAGACATGGAGGGATTCCAAGGAATGTCCATTGCTGTAGAGAAAGCCCGTAAAGGAGAACAGATGGTCATCATCACTACAAGATTCGCCTCCAAGGAAGATTATAAAGCGTGGAAAAAAAGCGATGCCCACGTGCAGGGCCACAAAACAAAACAAAAGCCTGATTTTGTTCTGAACACCTCTCTTGGCCTTTACGAAGAGATACTGAGTAAATAAAATAAAGAACCTCTATGTCGGCCAACATAGAGGTTCTTTGTTTATAATAAGGTCTCTCTTTCCTTATCCGGGAGGCTTCTTCCCTGTTTTCAATTCGATATGGATGATTTATGACGTTTTCAAGGAAAGCGTGACGGGCTTTCTGTTTTGTAGGTTTTGTATATTTCGTTCATAATAGAAAAAGAACAATCATACAGAAGGCAGGTTTTTCACATGAATAACAGCAAACGATGGATTGATCTAAGAGACAGTTTTCTTTTTCTTCCCGCCATTTACAGCGTGATTTCCATATTGAGCGTTGTGATCTCCATTCTTCTTGATGAATGGATCGTATCCAATTGGAAGGACGCCCTTCCCGGTTTCCTCCTTACAGGCAGCTCAGTGGCTCAAACACTGTACGGATCGCTCGTCACCTCCATCTTAACGATGACAACCATCAGTTTCTCCACCATTATGGTTGTCCTTACAACCTATACCACTCAATTCTCTCCCAGGACACTTCAGGACTTTATGAAAAGCCGGATCACCCAGCACGTGTTGGGGGTCTTCTCCTTCGGCTTCATTTTTTCCCTGCTGCAGTTGTTCCTGCTTGGGAAGGATTCCGGATCCGGATTCATCAGTCCGTTTTTAACCGTTTTCGTATCCATCGTCTGCCTGGCTTTCTTTATCATTTTCATTCACCACTCTTCCCGTTTCATCAAAGTGAACAATTTAATCGGCACCATTCGCCAGAGCACGTCTGATTTGATCAACGGAACCTTTTCCGAGAAAAATTACGACCGTTACACCGAATGGGATCACGAGGAAATTGAAAGACGAAAGAATTCAGAGAAAAGAGTCATTGCGACAGGGGAATCCGGATATATCCAGAGTGTCAATTACTCTTCCTTGATTCAATGGGCGGAGAAAAATGACCTTTTATTGGAGACCACCTTTTCCATGGGGGAATACATTCAGAAAGAAATGCCCCTGTTCTATTACTGGGTAGAATCAGAGCAGGAGAACCTCACACCAGAAGAAGCAAGAGATTTTGTCGTGATCGGCAACGAGCGGGTCGACATTCAGGATATAGAATTTTCACTGCAGAAGCTTGTGGAAATCGCCGTGCGCGCCATTTCCCCAAGTCTCAATGATCCTCATACTGCCACGAACTGCATCAACCGGATCGGCTCCCTCCTCGTTGAGCTCGCCGATGTATATGAGCCGATCCGATATTACCCGGACGATAATGACCACCTCCGTCTTATCGCAGAGCCGGTACCTTTTAGTGAATACTTGTATAAATGCTTCTATCAAATCCGCATTTACGGACACCATGATGTGTCCGTCATGAACTCCGTTATGGAAGTATTGTACAAACTGGCATTCATACAAAAGGAGAAAGTCCAGGACGACGTGTGGAGATTCGGCCGTTACATTATTAAGGCTGTTGATGTAGAGAATATGGACGAGCTTGATTTTGAGCGGTTTAACCATCAGGCACAGAAACTGGCCGATGCGTGTGGGACAACCATTTCCTTGAAGAGCGATGATGCTTCATAACCTGTGTACCAAATAAAGAGAACCGTCCATATTCCGGACGGTTCTCTTTTGTGTATTAATCGCTGCCGGATATGATCATATCGTCTTCCATCTCGGCAAGAAGGGTGGCAGGTGACACTTTATCACCTTTCTTAATATGAAGCTTTTTCAGGCTGCCGCTGATGCCCACCGCTACCTCTGACTCTGTCCCGTCCCGCTTAATAACAAAAAGGGGTTCCCATTCATAGACATACTCCCCGTTCTGAACGAGGACTTCGGTCACTTCTCCATAACACGGGGAAATGATTTTTTCGGGCCGCATGGTTCATTCCTCCTGTTCTCACCACGCCCGGTCCAGCTCAGGGCGTTTGAAACAGCATATGTGGGAGAAGAGGACAAGATGACTGGAAAATAAAAAAGAAGTGACGCAGCCTCTCCCTGGATGAGAAACTGCGCCACTCCGGCACTTTGTATGATGATTCCGATTGGGCTCGAACCAACGACCTCCACCCTGTCAAGGTGGCGCTCTCCCAGCTGAGCTACGGAATCTTATGTAGAAATTTGTCGTTTTTTGCTGACAAAGATTAATATACTATGGATCACAATTGAAGTCAACATGATTCGACAAACTTTTTTACAAACCTTCCTCCTCCCTCCATCATTTGGGTTATTGATCTGTTCCACTTTTTCAACAATTCTATGATAAAATAAGAAGTGCAACGTTTACATCGAATTTTAAGCGGGAAATTTTCATATACTTCCGTGCTGTAAGGAGGTGGTCTATTTATGGGTAGAGACGGATCCATGACCGAGTACACCATAAACAGTCAGTACTTAGACGAAGAAATGACCCTTCGTGTGTATACGCCGAACAACTTCTCTCCTCTATACAAGTACCATTTCTGTATCATGCAGGATGGAAACGATTATTACTCCATGGGGCGCGCTGCCACTCTGAGCGATAAGCTCCACAGGGAGGAACGTATGGAACGGACGATTTTCATTGGTATACATTACAAGGATAAATACGACCGCAGGGAGAAATACCATCCTGACGGCCAGAGACAGGGAGACTACGTCAGCTTCCTCATCAGGGAGGTCGTCCCATTTCTTGATGAACAGCTGCCCGGGTATAATATGGGGAGAGGCCGGACACTGGCCGGGGATTCCCTTGCCGGAACCCTTGCCTTAATGACAGCTGTTAAATTCCCGAATATCTTCGGAAATGTCATCATGCAGAGTCCTTATGTCGATGATCACGTCCTGGAAGTCGTCGACACAGGGCGGCAGCTTTCTTCATTAACCATCGATCACACCATCGGTCTGGAGGAAACGGACGTGGAGACGACAACCGGTGAGCGGATGGATTTTCTTGAACCAAATCGAAAGCTGCGGGATCTTCTACAGGAAAAGCCGGTCTCCTATACGTACCATGAGCTGGATGGCGGTCATACTTGGGGATCCTGGCAGAAGGATTTTGAACGGGCTTTATTGAACATATTTAGTGGTGAATAAACGTTTTAAAATGGGACAATCAGGAGGTTAGTTCAATGAAATACGGAATAGCAGTGTTTCCATCAAAAAAAGTACAAGATGTAGCGAATTCTTACCGCAAGCGATATGACCCTCATTACGCGCTGATTCCTCCTCACATTACGATGAAAGAGGCGTTTGAAGCGGAGGAAGATCAGATTGAAAGTGAAATCATCCCCCAGCTGAGGGAAATTGCCAAGAACACAGAGCCATTCTCCTACGGGGTGTACAAGGTAAGTTCCTTCTCTCCCGTAACCAACACCATCTACCTGAAGATTGAACCATCCGATGAAATTTTTGATTTGAATGATAAACTTTACACTGGTGTACTGCCGGAAGAAAAAGATTTCTCCTTCGTTCCGCACATCACGATTGCTCAGAAGCTTTCAGACGAGGAATTTTCCGATGTATACGGCAGCCTCACTATGCTTAAATTCGATCTGCAGGATCAGGTCGATCGTTTCCAGCTTCTTTACCAACTTGAAAACGGCGCATGGAGTGTCTATGAGACATTCCGCCTTGGCAGAGGGTGAAGCTCGTGGATATCCGGCAGGTCAGAAACAAACAGCAGCTGGACGATGCCTACACAGTGAGAAAAATCGTCTTTGTACAAGAACAGCAGGTACCTGAAGAACTTGAAATCGATGAGCATGATGAAGCGTCCCTTCATTTCACCGGGTATGAGAACGACAAACCGGTAGCCGCCGCCCGTCTCCGGTTTGTCCACGGATACGGGAAGCTTGAGCGCATTTGTGTTCTGAAAGAGAAACGCGGCCATTCCTACGGCAGACAGATGATTGAACAGCTGGAAGCCGCCGTGCGTGACTATGGGTATGACAAAGCCAAGCTTAATGCTCAAACCCAGGCGGAAGCCTTTTATGAAGCCCTCGGTTATGTCACGATTTCAGACAAATTCATGGATGCCGGCATCCCACATGTCACGATGGTCAAAGAATTGAATGAATAACCAGCTCCCGCCTATGGAAAGGCGGGAGTTTTTTCGTTTATATTCCACCCCTTTTGTCTACAATGAGGCATAGAAGAACGAAAAAGAAGGATCGTGACGCTTCAATGGAATATATACAAATTACGGTGGAGACTCTTTTCGGGTTTGCCGCGCTGTTTGTCATGACTAAGGTACTGGGTAAATCCCAGATTACTCAAATTACAGCTTTTGATTTCATCTCCGCCCTTGTACTTGGAGAGCTTGTAGGAAATGCCCTTTACGATCCTGACGTCGGTATTCCCGACATCGGCTTTGCCATTATACTGTGGAGCATCCTTATTTACACAACAGAGATGATCACGGAAAAGTTTAAAGGATCCCGGCAGCTTCTTGAGGGAAGCCCATCCCTCGTAATTTATCAGGGAAGGATTGACCGAGAGCAGCTCAAAAAAAATAAGCTGGATATCAACCAGCTTCAACACCTTCTCCGCTCCAAGGATGTCTTCTCGATCAGGGATGTGCAGTATGCTGTTTTGGAAACGGATGGAACCATTTCTGTGTTGAAAAACTCCCATTCTCAGAACGTCAGCCGAAAGGATTTGAACCTCCCTCCTCTTCCCGTCCCGCTTCCCCGTACCATCATCAGTGACGGGGAGGTCATCTGGGATAACCTGAAGGAAGCCGGGCTTGATGAAAATTGGCTGCATCATCAGCTGAAAGCCCAGGATTACGAGACACCAGAGGCCGTACTGTATGCAGAGTTCCAGGATGGTGACCAAACCTTGTTTGTCATCGGGTTATAGCCGAAAACACCCACTTATGATCAACCAGACGATCTTGAATCACTTCTGCTTTTTTCAAGGTTACGGCATAAGCGGTTACAGCCGTCCGATATAAGAGCCACTGCCCGAGCGCAGGCGCCTGCACATCCCACTTCGTACACAGAATGGAAATCAGCTCTTCGTGCGTCACCTCTCCTGTCGACTCCACTGCCGACTGGACAGCATCGAGGATACGCTGATGGTAGACGATATTTTGACGGATCGTTTCAGAGGGATCTTGTTCGAATGACCCGTGGCCGGGCAATGCCCCGGCACACGGGATAGCCAGAAGACGCTCCAGACTGTGGATGGTTTCTCCGGCATCCACCAGAAACGGGATCCGGTGCTTCTGGAGCGTCTCCAGACTGAAATAACTATCCGCGGCATACAGGACGTCTCCGGCTTTCAATGCAAGCTGATGATGACTGTGGCCCGGGAGCAGAAAAAGTTCGGCTGTGATCCTGCCGAAATCGACTTGTCCTTCATCGACAACCCTGTCAATCCGTACAGGGGGACCTTCAAGAAACTTATTACGGAGTTCTTTAAGCGGAGCAACCCCGCTGAACAGATAGAGCGGCTCCAGCGATGGATTGGAAAGGACCGACGCTTCCAATACGGGGGCAGATGTATGAACGTCATACGTATGCTGTACATAGGAAGCTCCGCCGTAATGATCCGCATGAGCATGGGTGATAAATAGGTGGGTGAGCGGAAGCTGCCGTTTTTCCAGTTCCTTCAGCACCTTTTTAACCGATGACCGATCGATACCTGAATCAATCAGCAGCCCTGTACCGCCTTTATGAATGTAGCCGATATTTACGGATGAATGATCATAGAAACACCAATCATTGATTTGTTTGAACGTCATCGTTACAGCCCCTTCAAGCATTTCTATACAGTTTCGCTGAAGTAGCTGCCTTTTCCTGTTACAGCAGCATAGGTTTTCACGCCGATGTTCTGATGCGCGGGGGATGCCGGCTTATGATCTTCGGCCTCTGCCGCATGGAATCCGGGCGTGGTGATAAACGGACTGTTTTTCTGATAGACAAGGCGGTCCTCTTCTCTCTGCTGCCGACCGGGTCGTTTCGTATCGAGGCTTGCCTTGAAAATTTTATCCACGGCAAAGGACTGCTGGTGCTGATTCACAACTCTTGTCTGGTAATCCTGATACTGGTAATGATTCACAGGCAGAATATATCCCATCCGGAACGCCTCCTTTATCTTCCATTACCCCGAAAACACCGAATTGAACCAGGCCTGTCATTCAAAAAACTTCTCCATCTTCCCTGCATATTTGTTTAGAAATTTTTCTACATCGGTCATCTGTTTGGTGAACCTTTTCTCCCAAGCTCCCAAATCCTTTTCCCACTGCTGGAATTTCTTGTCCGGCTGTTTGATAATGCCTTTATATTTCGACGTTTCCACATCGATTTCCTGCAGGACTTCAAGCAGCGTCTTTGCCTTCTTTTTTTCCTCTTTCCCCGTCACAGGCGGTCTGTCCATGCATACAGAACCGACTGCAGACCTGCGAGAGCAAAGACAAAGACGAGCCACTCCCCGTATGGGACCACCAGATAAAATACGACCATAATGATGGAGGACCAGACACCGACACACCACTGACAGCTCAAACCTTCACCAATAAACCCTTTAGGCTCGACCCACTCTTCTTCCACCCCTTGATCGTTCGTAACCAGCTTCACATTGAAAAACGGACGTCTCATCCACTCCATAATGTAATCACGTACAATCAAGCGGGTCAGACGGAAACTCGCCAGAGCAAGCAGCAAAAATTCTGCGATGGATAACATTTGATATCCCATCCTTTCTAAAGAAGAAAAAAGCCACTACATACATCGTAGTGGCTGCTTACTCAGTTTAGAACCAGCGGAATCCTCCACGACGGTCGGAAGACTCATCATCATGGCGTTTTCTAGAACTTGAACTGCTTTCGTCCGCCCCGGCTTCCCTGCGTTTCCTTCCGAAAAACGGATCCACACGGTCACTGCTTTCATCACGGTCATGACGTCCGCGGTGCTGCGGCTCAATAATGACATTATCAGCTTTAATAACAAGGTCTTTGACATGAATGACCTTTTTCTTCTCAGACATTCCCCTCACTCCTTAATCGAATTCATTGTTACTTTATGGTTTTCAGCTTGGCCGGGTATAGTCGTCCGCCCATACAAGACGAAAAACTTTGGGAATGCCTGAATACGGACAAATGCCCACACCGACAGCGCTGACAGACATATTCTAGTAAAGACAATACGTCAATGCGTATGGAAAGGGGAAAAAACAATGAGCTGTGGTAAAAAATACGATTCAGGCTCCTGTGTTATTGATATCCTAAAAGACATCGTGGATGCTCAGAATGACGTCCTGCACGATTGCACAACGAGCTGTGAACAATCAATCGCAGACCTTCTGGGTGACAGTAACGGAGGATCAGGTTTCGATACAGTACCTGTTATTCTTTACTGTAAAGACGGATGCAAGCCTTTTAAAGGTTACGGTTCAAAACGCAGCGGAGAGCGCTGTAATGTCAAAGGGAGCTTTTTCTTCCGCGTCAAGTCCGTAGACGACGATGGATGTGCGATTCTTGAACTTCTATTCTCTGACCGCAACGGAGACGATGAGGATTCGAGAGACGACGATCCGAAATCACCTGCTGATCAAAGCTGCCGCGACCTTCGCGCTTCAGGGATCTGCATCACGGTGGACTTGAACTGCTTCTGCCACGTTACCTGCCTTCCGGCTGCCAGCACGCTGTAAGAAATCAGAAAAAAACCGCGCAAACAGGCGCGGTTTTTTCTGTTTCAAAAGCCCAGTAGACGAATATCAATAATCGTATCAAAGTCAATCTCCCTCTGAAACGGCCGCTGAAACACCTTCATATGGACTTTACCATCCTGATAATCGGTAATGTACCCTCTGAGCTGATCTTCTTTTGTCGTCACTTCACATTTCATCTTCGGAACATGGGGGGATAATTGAAAAAAGTAATCCACTTTTTCCTCCAGGGAGAGTTCGTGGAATCGCTGCCTGCGCTCCCGGCTGGATACTTGCTTTTCTTCGTTATCCCGATCGTTTTCCACCTCAGGCGCGTCGGTATTCTCCGGAAGTAGTTTTGTTACTTCTTCTGTATGAGCGGCATGGGTTCGGCGCATCCGTGCTTCTTTTTCATATCGTGGTGTTTCTTTTGCAGCGGGCTGTTCAGAACCACGTGACCTTACTGAGCGTTCCGTGCGGAAACTCGTCTGCATAGGAACAACGGCAGGCTTTAGATTTTTCGGCTGAACAATGTAAAGCATCGGCTGCTTGGCAAGACGTTTTTCATCGGCCATGTTCGATCTCTCCTTTTCCAGTCGGTCATCACCTTATGTATATGCCCTGTCTTTCTCCCATGTTCATTTTCGACGATCATCGTGGAAGTTTCCGTATTATTTACACATTCTTTCTCTTGATCCTCATCCTGTTAGGAGTGACGCGGCTGTGAAAATGATTTACATGGATCATTGACGGTCGAACATGGAACCCCTCATTTTCATCTCTTCTTTTCATTGCACAAGAAAAAAGAGTGATTTTCTTTGATAAATCAAAGAAAATCACTCTTAATTAGATGGGACACCGTTGATTCCATGACGAGCGTTCGATGGTGACGCCTGTGGGAACAGCGCGATCCGGAGATCCACTTGGTCCAGTGGTCTTCCTCCCCAAGTCAGCTGAGGCCGTGCCCGCGGCAAGCATCCATCGACAAGCGATTCCTGAAAATCAACAACAACCTTTAACCACATCTCTTGATAGGAAGGAGGATTTCAGTGGCCTCATCAAAATGGACGGATTTTTTCTTTAGTAAGCGACAATACTGAATCCGGAGTCAACGTGGATGATTTCTCCTGTCACACCACGGGACAGGTCACTCATCAAGTAGTAGCCGGTATCGCCGACTTCCTCCTGAGTCACCGGTCGGCGCAGTGGAGCACGCTCTTCGATCACTTTCATAATTTCATTGAAATCACCGACACCTTTAGCTGATAATGTCCGGATAGGTCCGGCAGAAATCGCATTCACACGGATGTTATGCTTCCCTAAGTCATTGGCCAGATATTTCACGCTGGCATCCAGACTGGCTTTCGCTACACCCATAACGTTGTAGTTTTTTACAACCTGCTCTCCGCCAAGGTACGTCAGCGTAACGATGCTTCCTCCGTCGGTCATCAATGGCTGGGCAGCACGCGCAACAGCCGTCAGTGAGTAGGAACTGATATTGTGGGCTGTTAAAAATCCATCACGGCTTGTGTTCAAAAACTCATCCTTCAGCTCTTCCCTGTTCGCAAAGGCAATACAATGCGCAAGTCCGTGAATCGTTCCGACATCCCGTCCGATTTCTTGAAATGTGTGGATAATCGCTTCGTCGTTTGTCACATCGCACTCATACACCAGTGGTTCTTCCACTCCGTCCAGAGTCGCGGCCAAGTCCTGTACCGACTTTTTAAACCGTTCCGATGCCACGGTGAAAATCAACCGGGCGCCCGCTGCGTGCAGAGAACGTGCAATTCCCCACGCAATACTCCGCTTGTTGGCAACACCCATGACTACATACGTACGTCCTTCTAAAGAAAAGTTCACGCTGATTTCCCTCCTCAATCATTCTCACAAATTAGTATTTGTTATTAGTACCTGCTCCTATTTTAAACGATCCACGTTTGAAAAACAAATCAGGATCCATAAAAAAACCCTAATCATCTAATGAAGGGTGTGGTCACTAGTCCCGCATACATAAAAAGCTTGTAGAAAAACACGGAGTTTCTCTACAAGCTCAATGGCTGCTCTAACAAAAGCGGAAGTTCATCATCAGCACCATTCACAGTATTCCAGTTCCATTTTGAGTTCATCCACATACTCGTTGGAACCTGTCACGATTAAGCGGTCCCCGATTTTCAGCTCCGTATCGCCGTGAGGAACGATGGAATCTTTGCCACGGAAGATCCGGACCATGATTACGTCTCCTGTAAAAGGGAACTCCCGGATATGGACGCCGTTATACATGGAATTGTTCATATTGATCTGATAAAGCGCACTATCCTGCTTTGTCAAAATATCAAGCACGTTCGGTGCTTCGATCATCGCTTTCAAAAGAGCCTTCGAGGACAGGAAGACGCTGAAAACACTTATGCCAAGCTCCCTCATCTCTGTAGAAAGCTCAGGAGATTCGACTCGGACAATAATCCGCTCCACACCTTGTTCTTTCGCATATCGGGCGATTTCTGCGTTCCTTTCCTCGTCCCCTGTAGAGGCGACGACAAGGTCCACATCAAAGACACCCAGCTCTTTCATATTCTCGACGTTGTAACCGTCCAGCTCCTTGATATCAAAGCAGTTCCGGCTGATTCGTTCATCGATTTTATCCACTTTCGTATGGTACAAATGCGTTTCATACGCGTTGATATCCAGTTCACGCACAACAGGAAGCGTCATCCGGTTGGATCCGATGAAGGAAACCACCGTTTTATGGTCCTCATCCTCAAAGCGTCCATATACCTTTTTAAAGACGATCGGTGCGACAACGCAGGTCAGGACGGCTACAAGAATAAGCGCCCCTTCCATCTGATCGTCAATCATTCCTTCCCTTTTGCCAATCGCAGCAGCGGCAATAACGAGAGATAAGGTGGACGTCAGGATAAATCCGGATCCGAACACCGTCTTACGGTCATACCATTTCGAAAGGATCAAGGCCGGAACAATTTTGGAAATCAACAGGGCTGCAAACAGCAGCGGAATCAATAACAGGACACGTGTATCCGTAAACAAACTCCAAATATCTATTTCTACACCGACCATGACGAAGAAGATCGGGATTAAGAAGCCATATCCAAAACTGTCGAGCCTTTTGACCATTTCCGGGTTCGGTGAAAGCAGAGATACAAGAGTACCCGCTAAGAAGGCGCCCAGAATGTTTTCCGCACCCACAGTTTCCGATAAAGCAACGAGAAGCAGGATCAATGTAAAGACGGCACGTGTATCAATCTGGATGGTACCTTTAGCCATCGTCTCCACAAAGGATTGATGACGGAACTTTTTCCCGATGTAATAGAAAAGGACACCAGCAGCAAACAAAATAAGCAGAAGCCACGTATTGCCGCCGTTCTCTCCATAAATGGAGACGAATACGGCCAATAGGATCATGGTAACGAGGTCGGCGATTACAGCGATCAGAAGGATCGTCTGACCGATTGTCGTTTTCATCATCTGTGCATCTTTCAAAGTTGGAACAACTACACCAAGGGAGATCGTTGAAATGATCAACGTCATAAGAAAGGCATTGTCTATAAATCCAGCCAGCACGAATACATAGGACAGCGCCAGGGAAATGACGAATATTCCGACAAATACGATGACCGCCACCCATACTGGATTGGGGGCGCCGGTTCCCTGGTTGACCGGTTTCGCACGTTTCTTCTTGCTTGCAAAAATGGAGAAGTCTATTTCAAGACCACTCAGGAACATAAGAAAAATGAACCCCAGGGTCGATAGTATTTCAAGCCAGCTTCCCTGTTCAACAAGGTCAAATCCACTTTGACCTATAATCAAACCTACGATGATTTCTGCTACTACCACCGGAATCATATTCAGTTTAAACCGGTGGAGTAGGATGGGAGTAATAAATGCTGCAATTATGACAATAACCAGTGAAGTTACTGAAGCACCATGTTCCATACTCGCCCTCCTTCCTTCATATCAAAAAATTCATAAAGGCTGTTGCCATACCGAAGTAAATCAGAATGGAAATCAAGTCATTCACTGTTGTGATGAATGGCCCTGAGGCAACAGCGGGGTCAATGTTCAAACGATGCATGATAAGGGGGACGAGAGATCCTGCGAGCGTTGCAACAATCAGCGTTAATAAAATGGACAAACCTACTAATAATCCTAAGAAAAAGTTTCCCTGCCATATATAAACGATAAGGGTAATCAGCACACCACAGGAAACTCCGGTGATCACACCAGTACCTGCTTCTCTCATCATCATTTTCCATTTTCCTTGTTTCTCTATTTCTCCTGTAGCAATTCCACGGACAGCAACAGCAAGCGCCTGAGTACCCGTGTTTCCACCCATTCCGGCAATCAGCGGAATAAAGATGGCAAGAATGGCTACTTTATCCAACGTTTCCTCAAACCGCCCGATCAGGCTGGCTGTTAAACTCCCTAAAAATAGCAGGATCACCAGCCAGGGAAGCCTCTTTTTCGCTGAGGCAAAAGCGTTATCATCCGGACTGTCCACATCAGAAATCGCAGCAAACTTCGAGTAATCATCGCTGGCCTCTTCTTCCATGACGTCCATAATATCATCCACAGTAATGATACCAAGCAGATGATCTTGAAAATCGACAACAGGAAGCGCGAGAAAGTCATAATCCCTGACCATCCGGGCGACCTCTTCCTGATCTTCCCCTACTGATACCGATACCACCCGTTCATTCATGACATCGGAAATCAGCCAGTCTTCTTCAGAAATAATCAAATCCCTCAACGAAATAACACCAACCAGCCTTTTATCTTCATCTATGACATACGTATAGTAAATCGTTTCGGCATCAGGGGCTTCTGTTCTCAAATGCACCATGGCTTCCTTGATCGTCATACCGGCCTTTACGACAACGAACTCTGTGGTCATGATGGACCCTGCGGTTTTCTCCTCATAATGGAGCAGGTCCTTGATTTCGTCCGCAGCTTCATCATCCATGATCGTCAGGAAGCTGGCTACTTTATCTTTATCTAATTCGTTGAATATATCAACAGCATCATCGGCAGACATTTCGGCAAACACCTGGGCGGCAAATCTTGGATCCATTTCTGAAAAGAAGGGTTCAATTTCCTCATAATCGATATGCTCCATCAC
This sequence comes from Halobacillus sp. AWH4_228, assembly GCF_056158365.1. Taxonomy (NCBI): domain Bacteria; kingdom Bacillati; phylum Bacillota; class Bacilli; order Caryophanales; family Bacillaceae; genus Halobacillus; species Halobacillus sp. AWH4_228. The sequence continues at coordinate 2,885,049 of NZ_JBSWTE010000001.1, forward strand.
ATCTGCCACTTCTTCCGGTGACAAATAAGTATAGATCTGCATTCTTACATCCGCATCCAGATCCTCAAAAATCCGCGCCTGATCATAGGGATGCATCTCCAAAAATTCAGCACGAAACTGATCGATATGTTCATTGAACAGGGCATCTTTAATATTTGCCCAGACTTCTTTCCGCTCGTGGTCATCTAAGTGTTCCATAAGCAGCCCTCCCCCGTGTCTATTTCGTTTTTGACCGTTTAATCTTAATTGTGATTCATAGGTTTGTCAACGAATGTCACGCAACTTTTAAATTCAGCTTCCGTACCGTCTCCACGCCTATCCATAGTCTAACAGAAAGGCCCCTCCGGGATGGAATAACGGGCGGCCATGTTTATTATTCATCCCCGTGGGAAAAATATCATTCAGATTCCTTCATGCGCTGCAATTCCTGCCCTTTTAAAACACCTGCAGCCTCTCATTCCATTACCAAAAGGAGCGTCATTATGACCTATGATGTGATCGGAGATGTCCACGGCTGTCTCCCCGAGCTTGTTCAACTGTTCGAGAAGCTTGGTTACAATTGGAGCGACGGACTCCCCCTCCATCCGGATGGCCGTACACCGGTATTTGTCGGAGATATCACGGACAGAGGTCCGGACTCTCTCGGGTGCATCCGGCTTGTTTACAGACTTGTCTATGAACAAAACGCCCTTTATGTCCCGGGAAATCACTGTAACAAATTGTACCGGTTCTTTCTCGGAAACCCGGTCCAGGAAAAACACGGACTGGAAACGACCGCGGCGGAATACAGAAACCTGCCCGGGAAGGAGCAGCAATTGGTGAAAAAGCAGTTTCTCCAGCTTTACGAAGAAGCCCCGCTGCACTTGATTCTGCAAGATACAGGAGCTGTCGTAGCTCATGCCGGTATTAAAGAGGAAGATATCGGAAAACGAAGCAGACGAATCGAAACGTTCATTTTATATGGAGATATCACCGGGGAAAAACTCCCCGACGGGCGCCCGGTGAGGAGAGACTGGGCTCAGGACTATAAAGGAAGCCGGTGGATTGTTTATGGGCACACACCTGTAAAAACGCCACGCTTTGTCAATAAGACCGTCAATATTGATACCGGATGTGTTTTTGGAGGAAAACTGACGGCTTTCAGGCTTCCGGAAGAAGAGGTGGTCAGCGTCTCCTCCTCCATGCCTTATATAGAAGAGAAATTCCGATACGATTGATATCTACCCATCATAAGGTGAAAAAAAGCTTGAGAACCCTATGTCCTCAAGCGAAAAGATCCCACTCTTCAGGTGTTTCCGTTACGAATGTCATCCTTTTCTTACTCCAGGGATGACGGAAGTTCAATTGGTAACAGTGCAGCGCCTGTCCCGGGATCCACGGGCAGGCGTTTCCACCATAAAGGGTATCCCCCGCAAGCGGATAACCCAGATGTTCCAAGTGGACCCTGATTTGATGCGTCCGTCCCGTCATGAGCTGGAGGCGGAGCCATGTATATGCCCCGCTCCTTTTCTCCACTTCATAACGTGTCTCAGCCGGCCGTCCTTCCGACGATATCGTACGGCGGATAATCGATCCCTCTGCCCGTGCAATGGGCTGATTCACGATGCCTTGATCCGCTTGTAATCTTCCCTCCGCTACAGCTTTATACCGGCGGTCAATTTTCTTCATGCTCTGTGTCAGCAGGCGGTGGCTGTACGCGTGTTTAGCGACCAGCATCAATCCGCTTGTGTCCTTATCCAGTCGTGTGACGATGTGAACCGTGCATGGATCGTTTTCCTGAATGTATCGGAAAAGCAGAAAAGCCGCTACAGATGGTTCGTTTTTATCAAGAGCTGGGACCGAAAAAAGGCCGGCCGGTTTATTGATGACGAGTACATCCTCATCTTCATACACAATGGAAAGCGGACCTTCCATCGGCTGAATGGACCCGCGTTCTTCCTCTGGAAATTCCACTTCAAGAAGATCACCGCTCCTCAGCGGCTGCCACATGTCCATCCGTTCACCGTTGACAAAAACGCTGCCGCTGATCCGCACTTTTTTGATCAGCTGCCGGGAGAATTCCCCCGCCCCAAACAGGAAGTCCCGACTTGACCAACCGGAATAAGCGGCGGTGATGGTCCACCGCTTTATCACTTTAGACGGAGTATTCATCCGCCACGAAGGAGTCATGCACGCGTTTCCAGAATGGGAATGGACGGAAGCGGGCGAACCGTACTTTTTCTTCTGCCACCCGGCACTGGATCGACTTCACGTCTTTATACGTTCTTGAAATGTGATCGATGGTGAACAGGAAGCTGCGGTCGTGAAGCGGCTTGAACATACATGTATGATGGCTCGGCAGGATCAGGGGTGACCCGATCGTACGGAACACCCGGTTGTTGATGGAAGCCATTTCGGCAATCTGGAAGGCCTCCAGGGATGGATGAAGGATCGCTCCCCCAAGCGCCTTGTTGTAAGCTGTACTTCCTGAAGGTGTGGATACACATAAGCCGTCTCCCCGGAAGGTTTCGAAATGATCGCCCTTGATTTCAATATCCATTACGACAGAACCTTCGGATGTTTTGATCGTGCATTCATTCAACGCAAGGTAACGGTCTTCTTCACTGCCATCTTTCGGGCGGATCGTCACCTCAAGGAGTGGATACTCCACCACTTGAAACGGCGTTTTCGCTATTTCAATGATCAGTTTTTCAAGTTCTTCCGGCATCCAGTCTGCATAGAAACCAAGATGCCCGGTATGAATACCGATAAATGCGGTTTTATCCAAACGATGGACATACGTATGGAAAGCTTCCAGAAGGGTTCCGTCCCCGCCTACGGATATGGCCAGTTCAGGCTCATCCTCATCATATTCCAGCTGGAATTCGGTTAAGTAATTCTTAATTTTTGAACGGATTTCGTTGGATTTCTGATCTCCCTTAGATAAGATCGAAAACTTCATTGTCGGCCACTCCTCTACATTTTTTTCGGGTTTTTCTTCTGTTCTTCTTTTCTTAAGAAAGCACGCTGGGCTTCCTGCACCTCATTTTTTATCTTGGACATTTCTTCATCTAATTGAAAGGCGGCCTCGCCTGCGCGCTTCAGACGGGATTTGATCTCTGCAGGTATCTTACCCGAATATTTGTAGTTTAACGAATGTTCATTGGTCGCCCAGAAGTTCATCGCCAGGGTCCGGATCTGAACTTCAGCGAGCAGCCGCTTTTCCCCGTGAATGGTTTCAACAGGGTACTCGATAATCACGTGGAAGGAACGGTATCCGCTGTCTTTTTTTCTGGACACATAGTCCTTTTCCTCCACAACCTTTAAGTCATGCCTGTTTCGCAGCATATTCACAACAGCGTAAATATCGTCCACAAACTGACAGACGACGCGCACACCAGCAATGTCCTGAATTTCCTCTTCAATGTTTTCAGGATTGATTCCTTTTCGTCTCGCTTTTTCTAATATACTTGTTTTCGGCTTAACGCGTCCGGTTACAAACTCTATAGGAGACTGTTCCTCCTCATATTCAAACTGCCGCCTCATGCCTTTCAGCTTTATTTTCAGCTCCTCAACTACCTGAGCATATGGAGCTATAAATATATCCCAATTCATTAAGCGTCCACCTTTATGTAACCAATCTTTATAGTAATTATGTGCGTTTTATCTTTCATTCATTGTATCATAAAGTCAGCCTGCTGAAGAAGCAGAGTGACCAAAGGAACTACAATACAGGAGGGGTTCTCATGACCCAGGAAATCGAAATTGAATTCAAAAACCTGCTGAAGGAAGAAGAATACAACAGGGTTTATCATTTTTTACCATTCAAATCAGTTGAACTTATCGAACAAACCAATTATTATTTTGAAACAGAAGATCTAAAACTGAAACAGCACGGAGCGGCTTTGAGAATCCGTAAAAAATCCGATCAGTGGACACTGACCTTGAAGCAGCCGCACCCGGAAGGTCTGCTTGAAACACATGATTCCCTCACAGAGGAAGAAGCCAATTTATGGATACAGAACAAACGAGTGGAAAAAAGCCGGGTGTTCAAACAGCTGCGTGATCTCGGCATTGATCCGGATCACCTGCACTACTTAGGTTCGCTGACAACAAGGCGGAAAGAATTGGAGTATAATGGGGCCCTTGTTGTCCTTGACCACAGCCTCTATTATGACCAGGAGGATTACGAACTTGAGGTGGAAGCAGAGAGCAGAACGTCGGGAAAAGCCGTAATCCAGGAAATTCTTGAGTCCTGCAATATTCCTGAGCGCGAAACAGATAATAAGATCAAACGTTTCTATAACGCTAAGCTCAAATCAGAATAGTTGCTGTCAGACACCCCTCATTGCTAAAATGTTGAACAGACAAGGATGGGATGCTATGCAGCGAAATCAATCGTTTTACGATGCCGTCGGAAAAGAAAAGATCGACGAACTGGTGGAAGCCTTCTACAAGAGAGTCCAGCAGCATCCGGATTTGATTCCGATATTTCCGGATGATTTTACAGAAACCATCCGGAAACAGAAACAATTTTTAACACAGTTTTTCGGAGGCCCTCCTCTCTATGTGGAAGAGCACGGCCATCCGATGCTGCGGGCCAGGCACCTTCCTTTTGAAATCACTCCTGCCCGGAGAGATGCCTGGTTGTCCTGCATGTCCGGAGCTATGACAGAAGTGGATCTGGAGGAGCCTTACCGCTCTGCCATGTTCGACCGGCTCGTGAAAACGGCCAACCATATGATGAATACACCTGAGGATGAGAAAGGAGAATAGTTGTGGGTTGGAAAAGTTTAAATCGTGATCAACAGACAAACGGAACATCAAGCGGCTTTTTTAATTTATTGAAACGCCCTATAGAGATATACGTCTTCATCGACCCGCTTTGTCCAGAATGCTGGTCACTTGAACCCTTTCTTAAAAAGCTCACGATCGAATATGGACGCTTCTTTACCATCCGCCCGGTCATTAGCGGAAATCTTACTTCCTTACAGGAGAGTTACGGCAGAAAAGCCGAAAACCTGAAAAAAGAATGGGACCACACCGGTTCCAGAACAGGCATGTGCTGTGATGGGGATGTATGGCTTGAAAATCCTGTCGCCTCCCCGCTTGCGACTTCCCTGGCTGTTAAAGCCGCCGAACTGCAGGGTAAAAAAGCAGGCATGCGCTTCCTTCGTAAGATCCAGGAGTACGTGTTTCTGGAAAAGAAGGACATTTCCAATGAAGAAGTTCTTATTGAATGCGCAGAAAACAGCCGTCTGGATGTTGCTGAGTTCAAACGGGATCTTCATTCTGATGCAGCCCGCCGAGCTCTTCAATGCGACATGAAGCTTGCTGGTGAGATGGAAGTGGATTCTACTCCGACCATCGTCATTTTCAATGAATCAGAAGAAGACGCCGGATTAAAAGTGACCGGCCTGTATTCGTACGATGTTTATGTGAAAGTGTTGAAAGAAATGCTGCAGAAGGATCCTAAGCCGGGGGTCAAACCCGATTTAGAGGATTTCTTACAGCACTATCGCTTTGTAGCCAATAAGGAAATTGCCGTCGTTTATGACTGGACGGAACAAGAAGCTAAACACGAAATGAAGAAGCTCGTCCTAAAACAGAAAGTACGCGAAGTCCCTGTGAAGCACGGGGCTTTCTGGAAATATATCGGTTCATAAAAAAGCTCCCTCTCCGGGAGCTTTTTTATGGCCGGATCATGACGAATCCCCCTTGATCATACATTTTTATAAAGGAGGACTGGTCATGAAAATATGGTTGACGCTGGCTGCACTGGCTGTTCTGTTCATGCTTTTACTTTTTCACTTGTTTGCTCTGATGCATCTCTATCCTCTCTACATCACTTCCCCTCTCTTGTTTACAGCCATTTTCCTCATTGTATCGGCGGCCTCCTACAAAAAAACATTCAAAGGCTTTCATTAACCCTTTTCTGTCCTTCTCACCCATACGGCCGGCTGTGGAAAGGAGTGTTTTCCTTTCCGCAGGGCAGGAACGCTTGGGAACAAAAAAGCTTGTAGAAAAACACAACGTTTCTCTACAAGCTTTTTTATTATTTTTTGAGGAGCTGCTCCATTTCATTCAGTTTTTCCTCAAAGACATCCAGGGCGGACGAAATCGGATCTTTCGATGTCATATCAACACCGGCCTGCTTCAGCACTTCAATCGGATAATCACTGCTTCCGGCCTTCAGGAAATTCTTATAACGTTCGACAGCAGGGCTGCCTTCTTCAAGAATCTGTCCAGCCAGAGCTTGTGCGGCTGCATAGCCCGTCGCATATTGATAAACGTAATAGCCCATATAGAAGTGAGGGATTCTCGCCCACTCCAGGCCGATCTTTTCGTCGATAACGATGTTTTCCCCGAAGTATTTTTTGTTTAGATCATAGTAGATGTCGGTCAGTTTCTCAGCGGTCAGCGCTTCCCCGTTCTGAGCCTGCATATGAATCGTGTGCTCAAATTCCGCAAACATCGTCTGACGGAAAACTGTGCCTCGGAAACCTTCCAGGAAATTGTTCAGCAGATACAGCTTTTCTTTATCACTGTTCGTATTTTTGGTCATGTACTCATTCAGAAGAGCCTCATTACACGTGGACGCAACTTCAGCCACGAAAATGGAATAATTTCCATACCGATACGGCTGATTCTCTTGCGTATAGTAGCTGTGCAGGGAATGTCCGAGCTCATGGGCAAGTGTAAACAAATTGTTTACATTATCCTGCCAGTTCATTAAAATATACGGATTTGTTCCGTAATGGCCGGAAGAGTAAGCCCCACTGCGCTTGCCTTTGTTTTCGACGACATCGATCCAGCGGTTTTCAAACCCTTCCTTCACAGTGTTCACGTATTCCTCTCCAAGAGGCTCCAGACCTTTCAGCACAAGATCTTTGGCTTCCTCATATGGAATATCCATCTCCGCTTCTTTGACCAGCGGCGTGTAGAGATCGTACATATGGACTTCATCAAGATTCAATACTTCTTTTCTCAGTTCGACATAACGGTGAAGCAGTGGAAGACGTTCCGTGACTGCTTCAATCAAGTTATCGTACACGGATTCCGGAATATTATTGTTATCCAGCTTCGCCTGTCTTGCACGGTCGTATTTCCTGACCTGGGCATTGAAATTGTTCTTTTTCACATGCCCGCTGAGCGTGGAGGCGAATGTATTTTTAAATGCACCGAACGTATCATACATCGCATCAAAGGCCGATTTCCGCACATCCCTGTCATCCGATTTCAGGAAGTTGATATAACGGCCGTGGGTGAGATCCACCTCTTCCCCTTGTTCATTCTTTATGGATGGGAAGGTAAGATCCGCATTATTCAGCGCCCCGAAGGTTTGGGATGGGCTTGCTCCAATTTCAGAAAAACCGGCAAGAAGTTTTTCTTCCTTCTCACTTAAAACGTGGGCACGCTGACGGGTAATCTCATCCAAAGTATGCTCATACAGCTTGAGAGGCTCGTGCTCATTCAGAAAGGACTGCACCTTTCCTTCCGGCAGGGCTAGAATCTCCGGCACGATAAAACTCATTGCGGAAGCGATTTTCGTGTAGAGGTTTTCCGCTTTTGCATTCATTTCCTGATAATAGGCGTTCGTGGTATCCTGATCGTTGCGCATATGGGCATACGTGAATAACAGCCCGATTTTATTGGATATTTTATCCTGGAAAGATAAAAGCTCATATAATTGTTCAGCAGATTCACCGATACGGCCCTGATATTTCTCCATTTCAGGAAGCATGGCTTTCGTTTCTTCAAGGTCTTTATACCAGTCTTCATCTGCAGCATACATGGCTTCAAGGTTCCATGTTTTTTCTACAGGGACTTCTTCTCGTTTTGGCAGTTGCTTAGTAGATGACATCTGCATCCTCCTTTATTTCATTCCTCATCCTCATTCACTTCTCGATAAAAGAAAAAATACCTCCCCGCTGCTACATGATCTTTAAATTTTTCAACCTGGCCAGCGTGGTCCGGTCATCCAGAAAGGCTTCCTCCATAGTGGCCGGGAAAGCAACCTCCCTGGTTTTCACCCACTTATTGTTCCCTGTTTTTTTCAGGATATTTAAGAGGCTGAGCAGCTCTGCATACTCCGCTGCAGGATCAGGCCTGTATTGATTAATCGTAACCGGAACTTCCATTTTCGGAAAATCCACCACCGAACCGACGGGCACTGGAGTAAAATGGTCTAATAAAAGCCTTGTCTGCCATATGTAAGGCTTTACACTCAGCTGCATCTGACTGGCTACGGGAAGGTAACAAACGCTTGGAATGAGGGAAAAGTGATACCCCTTCAAGTATAAATACTGCCGGAACTGCTTCTCCTTACTTCCCGGCTCCCGGCGGTATGTCGACCGGTTGTTGTGCCAGGATTTTTTCCAGTGATGGAATATCGAAGGAAGTACGGCTTTCCGGCCGGGGGAGAACATTTGAGGAAACGTGCTTTGCGGTAAGGAAAAGGAGTGAAACGAACCGGTCACAGAGGCTGGGGACAACCAGCGGAGACCAGACGCTGTCGTCATCGTCTTTTCGCGTGGGTGAAAGAAGAAGAGTTGATAACAAGCAGACCATTGATATAAGAAGGATTGAAGAAAGGTATTAAATTGGAGCATGTGAGGGCCTTTCTTTTTCCAGTGTTTCGGTCCAAGGATCCATAAAGGGAAAACCCCATGGTCCACGTACCTCTTTGTACGCTTCCATATGTCTGTAACCGGTATCGTAGAGCACTGATACTCTACGGCGACCTTTCGATTAGAACCGGAAATGTAGACATCTGGCTGTTGTTGAATACCGGGAAGGTAACGTTCCAGTTCTACCTGATACCCCTGGGCTCTCAGCCATTGGTATATCAGCCACTTTCCAGCTTCATGCTCCTCTGATTCCCCGCCTTTGATCGAGGAACAGCGGCTGTCTGGGAGATGAGCAAAGTGCGGTATCACTTTGGGTCCCGATCGGATCCGGACAGGCTCCCGGCAGGTTGGGCAATAATAAGCGCGCTCTTTCAATCGGGAAATATCGGAGAAGGATTTTTGATAAATGGACTGAAGCTGCTCTTGATCATTAAGAGCATACAGCATAAAGCATCACCTCTCCCCAATATTCGACATCGTGTCATTTTCTCCTGCCTGCAAAAAAAATAAGCACACGATGGTGTGTGCTTGTTTATATTAATCAAGTGGAAAGTATTGTCTGATCTGCTGCAGGGCCTGCTCTTCAAAGATGACTTTCCCATACTCCTCAAGACGATGGACGGTCAAGGATGACTCGTGAGCATATTCCATCAGCTGGCTCAGCGTATTTTCCTGTTCGTCATCATTCATACGTTCATCATCGAACTGAATATACAAGTAGTAACGGTCTTCGAAGTGGAATAAGCGCTGTTCCATTGATTCAGGAATAGATAGATAATGACTGAGCTGGATAATATCTTCGAACTCATTGAATTTCAAGGTGAAAGTCAAGGAACCTTCCGACTCTTCTTCTCCATCTTCCTCAGACTGCTTATAATCTCCGGATGACTGGTATTTATCATCCAGCAGGGATTCAAGTTTTTCATCCAGCGGAACATCGACACCCTTACCTTCATCATTCGGCAGTTCAAGCTTTTGACCATCCTGGGATACTTGAGCTTTTGTAACGATCACTTCCAGACCTTTGTCCATAGCCTGGACTTGGATCCAAAGCGGTCCGTCCGACTGGAAATTTTCCTTATCGTTCACTTCATCCATCATTTCCCAGAAAAGCTGTTCACTTCTTTCACGGTTATACCAAATTTCTTCTCGATCAAAACCTCTTTGTTCTACATCCTGATATGTTACGTAAAATTTTACGGTATTCTCATTAATGCGTTCGATTTCCATACGTTTCTCTCCCTTCTAAACATGTTTTAAGGGGGAAGGGAATGCTCACCCTTTGTGCTTCTTCCTAGACCCTTACCCTTCAGGCCTGAACTTCAACCGTGATAATGTGCCATGTAAGGGTTGATGTGATTCTATTGTATGACAGCTGAAGCAAAATGAAAAACAAATTGCTCGAATTCAGCATAGAGCTGTCCGCGTTCTGAATAGATTAGAACAGAGCCTGTAGTGAAGCGGGTTGATTTTTCATTTTAGCTTATTACCATTAGTTTGTCACTACGTAGCAGGAGGATTTTTTTCATGAACTGGGACCTACTTGAACCACTCTTCATCATTATCAGCATCGACATTATTCTCGGCGGTGATAATGCGGTTGTCATCGCTCTGGCCAGCCGGAACCTGCCTCCGGAACAAAGGAATAAAGCAATCTTATTCGGAACAGGGCTTGCTATTGCGGCAAGAGTCCTGTTAACGGTGGTTGCTCTTTATCTTCTCCAAATTCCCTTTCTTCAATTAATCGGAGGGCTGCTTCTTTTTTACATTGCCTTCAAACTGCTGACGGATACCGAGGAAACCGACCACATCAAGGCGGGTGACAGTCTTGCCGCGGCGGTAAAAACGATTGTGTTTGCTGATATCGTCATGGGCTTCGATAATGTCCTGGCCATTGCAGGCGCTTCCCACAATAATATTCTGCTGGTTATCATCGGGCTGCTCGTTTCCGTTCCTATCATTGTATGGGGAAGCCGGATCATTCTTCATATGATGGACAAGTTTCCCCTGCTCATTTATTTCGGGGCCGGAATTTTAGCTTATACAGCTGCAGAAATGGTAAAAGAGGATCGATACATGATGCAGTATATGGAAGATTTCCCATACATCCATCAATGGTTTGCTGTAATTATGGTCATTATCATTATTACTTTAGGGTATTGGATAAATAAACGAAAAGGAACGGCGATTTGACAATATTCAAGCCTAAAATAAAAACTGCGGCAGCCTGGGCTGTCGCAGTTTTTATTTTGTATTAATTAACGAGACGTTGAGCTTCTTTCAACTGGAATGTACGCACACTGCGCGGAAGGAAACGACGGATTTCGTCCTCGTTATAACCAACCTGCAGGCGCTTATCATCAATGATGATCGGGCGGCGCAGCAATCCCGGGTTTTCCTGGATCAGATCAAACAGATCCTGCATTGGAAGCTGATCGAAATCAACTTTCAACTTCTGGAAAACTTTAGAGCGCGTAGAGATGATTTCTTCCGTTCCATCCTCAGTCATACGAAGGATTTCCTTGATTTCATCCAGTGTAAGCGGCTCAGAAAAGATATTTCGTTCCGTATAAGGGATGTTATGCTCTTCCAACCAAGCCTTCGCCTTTCGACATGATGTACAACTTGGTGAGGTATAAAGTGTAACCATACAGAAACTTCACTCCTCAAATATTTTATGGTAGAGATTCAATTGCTTCTTTTTTTATAATCAGTACAATCTGTACTATAGTTCTACTATAACACAGTTGTCAAGTTTTTTCTATATCTATACGAACATATGTTATGAAAAGCAATCAATTTCTGGTTCTTATACCCTTATACCACTTACATATAGAAGTTAAACACCATTTCTGCATTTTTTCTTTCCAACTCATTTATCAACTACTGCACAGTCATTGAAAATACCCGCCGGAATAGCAGCGGGTATTTTTCTTATGTCTGACGGGTTTTCCCGAGTTCGTCCAGAATATCCTCGGTGTCCCTTTTCTCGTCGTGGGTCAGCACTTCCTCTACCGGCTGATACGACTTTCCATAAAACTGTTCATCCTTATACGTATGGATTTCTGTGTACATTTTCTTCATCTGCTCGAAAATCTGCTCTTCCGATGCATCATCCGGTGACCAGTATAAAATTTCCATACTGTTCATTTCATTCGTTACGACAGAGCGGCGGGTATATCCAATGGATTGGGCATGTGTGAAACCTTCCCTTTGATAAAAGCGGAGACGCGCCTCCGTATCAGAGTCTTCATAATCCACAGGTTCTACTTCAAGGATGATGGGTTTGCCCTTGGCCTTCATTTTTTCAATGAGCTTATGACCGAGTCCCTGTCCCCGCGCTGCGGTGGAAACGTATACATAATCGATGAAAAGAAAGCTGTCGAATTCAGCATACATCAGGACGTGGTATTCCCCCTCGTCTTTGTAGTAGACATCGCTTTTTTCCTTTAATAAAGCTTCCATGTGTTCTTTTGACTTCATTTCCTCAACTGGGAAATATTCGTTCAGCTTTTCATACCAATTCATTGATCTGCTCCCTTATCATTAGTCCCTTTCATTATAGCGAAAATTCCTATCCTTGTTAAATGCACCGCTGTACAACCCTTGCCAGCACTTAGGCTTTACTTTCATTACTTACGTTATTCCCGGCGTTCACGGCCATTAATCTCAAAAATACAAGCCGCCTTCTCATGTTTGAATAAAAAAACCTATGTTAACCAGTTAGAGTTGCCCATTTGTCGTGTGAAAGGTCACTTTCCGCTTATCGGTGGATGAATGCCGCGGGCACGCCCTCAGCTAACTTGGTCAGGAAGGTCGCCTGCCCAAGTGGATCTTCGGCCCGTGCTGTTCCCGCAGGCATCACCACCGAACGCTCCACGTGTCGACGTTAGAATATAGAGGAAAGAGACTGCGCCCTATGCAGGTTTGCAGATTCCAAAGAACGGCATGAGCTGCGCTATGGCCGCCTGCGTGGAAAAGAAGGGAAAGAACAAGCGCTGATGACGGGTGTCTGCCGGAATATGAAAAAGATTGTTCTCCATCCAGCAAGGGTGAGCGGGGTGAAGGAGAGTCTTTGTCGATGTTAAAGAACCCCCAAGGAGCGGTGCCCCTTCCACTCCTGCGGAAGAACGAGTGGGCCGAGATCGCCGAGCGTGGGTGTTGCGAGGAAGCTCGGGCGCTCGTCCGCGGAAAGGGAAGGGGCTTTCGCTCCTGGCGGTAAGAAAGAAAAAAGCTTGTAAAGAAACAGAGATTTCTCTACAAGCTTAAGACCGGGGAGACCCCGGTCTTTTTTATTCATTCATCGGTGTGTAGTCGACACCTTTCGTATAGTTATTCCCGGCATTCCATAGAAGGAACTCATCAATACCGTTTTCATTCAAGGCTTTGATCTGCGCTTCTACTTCAGCTTTCCCATACTGTTTCGTCGGTCCGGAATACAACCAAGGGGCTTCAAAGTCCTGAAGCCATGGACGGGAGGTCGGAGCTGGATCCAGCTTACCGAGAACTTCATTTTCCACTTTGGCGTATTCATTGATCAACTTATACGGTTCAGCATCCGGTTTGGATATACCGAAATACGGACCCCAGTGACTTGGGTAGATCATCGATGAAATAACATCGACGTTGGAAGATATTTTCGAGAAGTTCTGTCCGATGTTCGGAGCTTCTTCGATGGTCGCTGAATATCCGAAGATATCCACAGACACATCAACCCCGTAATATTCCAGCTCTCCACGGGCGTATTCTACAAAGTCGGTGACAGCCTGAACACGCTTCTGCACGTTATTCAGGTCCATATCCGCATATTTCCCCTGCCCGTAATCCAGCTGGTCATCCCGGCTTCCGAAGCCTTCAGGGAAACGGACGTAATCATATTGAATTTCTTCAAAGCCCATCTCTGCTGCTTTTTTAGCAAGCTCTACGTTATATTCCCATACCTCTTCCATGAATGGGTTCACAAACGCTTCTCCCTTGCCGTTTTTCCATACCTGTCCATTTTGTGTAAAGGACAGATCGGGACGTTTCTCCGCCAGCATACTGTCTTTAAACACAACGACACGGGCAATCGGATAAATGCCTTTTTCCTCAAGTTCCTTCAGCATCTGCTCAGGATCATCAATAAAAGATTCAGCCACATCAGCGTAAGGTGATCCTTCTTCAGGCTGGAATGTGATGTTTCCGTTATCCTCTTTGATATCGATGACCATTGCATTCAGCTCGGTGTCTTCTACCAGCTGCGTCAACTCTGCCATCTTAGCTCCGCCGGCGGAAGGACCCGTAACGTAGATGCCGCGAACCGCATCCGGATATTCAAAGCTTAATCCAGAGTTGTATGTAAACCTTGCGGCCGGACTTGGAACAGCCAGCTCCTTTAAGCCCATCTGCTTTTTCGTAAGCGTACCGGCATCTTTACCATCTGCTGCTTCTGCATTATGTACTGGAATCATCATGCCCACAAGCAGTATACCTGTGAAAATCATGGTCCAGAGACTTTTTTTCCCCATTTCATCCTACTCCTATCCTATTATGTCTCTTATTCATTATAAAAGAGGAAGCTTCGTTATAACAATGATGATCTGAACTTTCCTGAAATATTTGGAAGATTGCTTCCTTTTTCCTATAAAAGGGAACATTCATGAAAAAGACTCTGCCTATGGAGACAGAGTCTTCTTTTTCTTCCTTATCTACCTGTACCATGCTCTCTTTGATACTGCTCAAATTCCTTAGTTGTACAAAGGACAAAATGTCCAGGGCGTACTTCACGGAATTCCGGTTCCTCACTTGTATCATGCTGACTCGGATCATATGTGAAACGTTCACGGGAACGTTCATAATCCGGGTCAGGCAGCGGGATGGCGGAAAGAAGAGACTGTGTATACGGATGGATCGGGTGCTTATACAGTTCTTCTGCATCTGCAAGTTCCACCATTTTACCAAAGTACATTACACCGATACGATCACTGATGTATTTGACCATGGACAAGTCGTGGGCGATGAATAAATACGTCAGGCCGTTTTCATTCTGCAGTTTCTTCAACAGGTTGACCACCTGGGCCTGAATGGAAACATCCAGGGCGGAAATCGGCTCGTCTGCGATAATAAAGGAAGGATCCACAGCCAGCGCGCGGGCAATGCCGATACGCTGGCGCTGTCCACCACTGAATTCGTGGGGATAGCGGTTGGCGTGTTCCTTGTTCAAGCCGACGGTTTCAAGCAGCTCATGAACCCTTTCTTTTCTTGCTTTCGAATCTTTTGAAAGACCGTGAATGTCCATGCCTTCTGCAATAATATCCTCGACCTTCATCCGTGGGTTCAAGGATGCATAAGGGTCCTGGAAAATCATCTGCATTTCCCTGTTGAACTTTTTCAACTGGTCACGGGATTTTTTCCCGTGCACATTTTCGCCGTTGTAGAGAACTTCACCATCGGTAGCATCGTACAAACGAATGATGGTCCGGCCGGTTGTGGATTTCCCACAGCCCGACTCTCCTACAAGGCCGAAGGTTTCACCCTTGTAAATATCGAAATTCAAGCCGTCCACAGCTTTTACAACGCTGTGTCGTCCAGTTTTAAAGTGCTGCTTCAAATTTTTAATTTCTACTAATTTTTCCTTGCTCATCGTTGTTCACCTTCCGAACCGCCGGATGTTTTCGCCATGCCTTCCATGCGTTTCTTCACTGCAGCTGGAGGATCGATATCCGGAGCATTTTCATGAAGCAGCCACGTGGCAGCGTAGTGCGTATCGCTTACCTTGAACATTGGCGGCTCCTCTTCCAAATCAATTTTCATCGCATACTCATTCCGGGCTGCGAAGGCGTCCCCTTTCGGAGGATTCAGCAAGTCCGGTGGAGAACCTGGAATGGCATAAAGCTCTTCATCTTCACTGTCAAGAGACGGCATGGAACCCAGAAGCCCCCATGTATAAGGGTGTTTCGGATTGTAGAAGATATCATCCACCGTTCCAACTTCTACAATCTTACCAGCGTACATCACCGCCACACGGTCCGCTACGTTGGCAACAACACCGAGGTCGTGGGTAATGAAAATAGTAGCTGAATCCGTCTTCTTCTGAATATCCTTCATCAATTCAAGAATCTGCGCCTGAATCGTTACATCAAGAGCTGTGGTCGGCTCATCGGCGATCAATAATTTAGGGTTGCACGCAAGAGCAATCGCTACAACCACACGCTGCCTCATTCCACCTGAGAACTGGTGAGGATACTGCTTCATGCGGTTTTCTGCATCTGCAATTCCAACAAGTTCAAGAAGCTCAACGACACGTTTACGTGCCTGCGGCTTGCTCATTTTCTGGTGTTTGATCAATCCTTCCATGATCTGGTTTCCAACCTTCATGGTAGGGTTCAAGGAAGTCATCGGATCCTGGAAGATCATCGAGATTTCCTTCCCGCGGATTTTCTGCATCTGCTTATCCGACATTTTAGCAAGGTCGCGTCCTTCAAAAATGATTTCCCCCTGCTTAATGCGCCCTGGAGGCATTGGAATCAGCTGCATCAGCGCTTTGGTCGTAACGGATTTTCCGGAACCCGATTCTCCCACAATCGCCAGGGTTTCCCCTTTATTCAAATCGAAATTAACCCCACGTACAGCTTTTACTTCACCGCCGTAGGTGTCAAAGGATACATGTAAATCTTTTACTTCTAGTAATTTTTCCATTGGTTACACCTACCTCCTATTCACGCATCTTCGGATCAAACGCATCACGCAGACCGTCCGCTAAGACGTTAAAGGCAATCATAATTAAGGAAATGACAACTGCCGGGAACAACAAGATGTGCGGATAAATCTGCAGCGACTGGAAACCAGCATTGATCAACGTACCCAATGAAGCCATCGGCGTCGGCAGTCCTAAACCGATAAAGCTTAAGAAGGCTTCAAAGAAAATCGCTGACGGGATCGAGAACATCGTGTTAATGATGATCAACCCAAGTACGTTCGGAATCAAGTGCCTTTGAAGAATCCGGCTGTCTTTCGCACCGAGTGTGCGTGAAGCAAGCACGAATTCCTGGTTTTTCAATTTCAATATTTGTCCACGGACAATCCGGGCCATCGATATCCATCCGGCTATCGCAAGGGCAATCGTAATCGATAAGATCCCGGGCTCTAAAATCAAAATCATCAAAATAACAAGAACAAGGTTTGGAATACCTACGAGAATTTCAATAATCCGCTGCATGACGTTATCCACACGGCCGCCGTAATAAGCTGAAATTCCACCGTAGGCAACACCAATCAGCATATCAATCGCTGCAGCAAGGAAAGCAATGTATAAGGATACACGCGTTCCCATCCATGTACGTGTCCACTGGTCACGACCGAGACCGTCTGTCCCAAACCAGTAGTTTTCCTGAATGTCTTTCGCTGCATAAACATCATACGTCGCTCTTACCTGGGCAGGATCACCGTCGCTGCCGTCGTTAACAACTTCTGTTTCAATGAAATCTTCCTGATTGTTAAAGCGCATCAAAGCTTTGGATTCTGCCTGCTCAAGTGTAGCGGCTGATTGGACGTCGGACAGCGTACCATCCATACCAAGCCACCCAAGCCCCTCTACCTTCGGAGGCATTTTAGAACGGGAAAGGTCCTGTTCGTATACGCCGTAATCATTCAAGTACGGTCCGAAAATTGCCAGCAGGGCTAAAATAACAAGTACAGCAAGCCCAATCATCGCACCTACGTTTTTACGAAGGCGGATAAAGGAATCCTGCCAGAACGACAGGCTCGGCCGGGTAATCTTTTCACTTTCAGTATCTGTGGTATCCACAGGAACAAATAAATCTTTATTTGGTTTATGGTTTTCCATAAATGACTACTCTCCTTCTGCCAGTCGGATTCTAGGATCAATGACTCCATAAAGCAGGTCGATGACCAGGATGATAATGATGAACATGAAAGATAGCAGCAATGTTGTCCCCATAATGATTGGGTAATCATTCACATTAATCGCTTTTACAAACTGTTCACCGATTCCAGGTACGGCGAAAATGTTCTCAATAACCAAAGAACCTGTCATCAAACTGATCGCCAATGGGCCTAAAACCGTAATCAATGGGATCAAGGCGTTACGAAGACCGTGCTTGAATACGACACCGAATTTATTGACCCCTTTGGCACGGGCAGTCACGATATAATCGGAACCCATTACCTCAAGCATTTCTGTTCTCATAAAGCGGGCAGCAATTGCAATTGGGAAGATGGCCAACGAAGCGGTTGGTAGAACAGTATACTCCCAGCCTTCCCACAAGGCAACTGGAAACCAGCCGAACTTAACGCCAATATAAAACTGCAGGAGTCCTGCGAATACAAAGGACGGAATGGACTGACCCAGCACAGCTAAAAAGGTGGACGTGTAATCCATGAATCCGTTATGGTAGATTGCAGAAACCAAGCCTAAAAGCATTCCCAGAATGACTCCAATCACCATCGCCTGCACACCAAGCTGCATGGACGGGCCGATTCTTTCCATAATGATTGTTGAAACTTCACGGTTATCGAACTGGAAGGAAATACCCAGGTCTCCCTGTACAAGATTAACCATATAATTAAAATATTGAATTGGCACTGGATCATCCAGGCCATACTTTTCCAAAACTACCTGTTGTTGTTCTTCTGACAATTTATCTGCAGCACTTAGGGGAGTACCTGGTAAAAACTTCATCAGGAAGAACGTTAAGGTAGCAATTAAGATCATCGTTATAACCAAGTAAATAAGCCGTTGAATAATATAACGAGTCATATTGAACACCTCCATTAGATAAACCACAGTCTCTTCTTATTGCCTGAATTAACTGAAAGTTGTTTATAATCAGAATAATAGGTTGACAGGGAAAAAGAGAGCATACGCCAACTCGTTGGACATATACTCTCTTCCCTATTAAGCAAGCCTATATGTGGTTGGAATCCCTCAATTATTCACCTTCGATATAAGCATATTTGTACGTGTAATCAGGACCCATTGGCTGAGCCATGACACCTTTAACATACGGCTTCCAAAGTTGAGCCTGTGCACGCTGATAAAGTGGAGCCAGAACAGCATCCTCTTGAATCAACAGTTTTTCTGCTTCTAGGAAAGTTTCGAAGCGCTCAACTGGTTCTTGTGCAAGTTCGTTATTCGCTTTTTCAATCATGCCGTCGTACGCTTCACTGGAATAACCGGTATGGTTGTTACCACCATCGGTCACCCACATGTTCAGGAATGTGTTCGGGTCAATGTAGTCAGGACCCCATCCAGCATTCTGGAAGTCATACTCCATGTTCTTGTCGCGCTCGATACGCTCTTTAAATGGTACAGACGTTACTTTAACCGTCAGTCCCTCAAGCTGCTCAAGCTGATCTTTCAGGTATGCGTCCATTTCAAGGGCTGTTTCTGTGTCACCGCCAAGGTATTCAAGCTCTACAGAATCCATACCTTCTTCTTCTTTCGCTTCGTTCCAAAGCTTCTTCGCTTCCTCAACATTTGTTTCTACAAGCTCTCCGTTGATTTCACGGAAATCTTCTTCTGTTTCAGGGTGTTTCGCGAAGTTTCCAGGAACATCGCCGCCTGCTGGAACAGAACCGTTATTCAAAATAACATCAATCATGCTTTGGCGGTCGATAACCATCTGAACCGCTTGACGTGCTTTAACGTTGCTCAGCATATCGCTTTCCTGATTCATCTTCAGGTAGAAAAGAGTCGGCTCTTCCTTCACACTGAATTCATCAGAAGTACGGTATTGATCAACAAACTCAGAAGTCAAGTTAACGCGGTCAACTTCACCTGTATCATACAAGTTTACTCCTGTAGCTGTTTCTTTAACAACTTTTACATTGATTTCTTCAAGCTGTACATTTTCTGCATCCCAGTAGTCTTCATTCTTTTCAAGCGTCCAGCCTTCCCCGTGACTCCATTCCGTCATTACAAATGGTCCGTTGGAAAGAAGGTTTTCGGATTCAAGCGCGTACTGTTCACCTTTGTCCTCAACGAACTTCTCGTTCATTGGAAGGAACGTGCCGAACGTCGTCATAGACTCAAAGTATGGAATCGGCTTTTCAAGTGTAACTTCAAATGTGTAGTCATCTACCGCTTTAACGCCAAGCTCTTCCGGAGGAACTTCTCCGTCAGCTACAGCCGTTGCATTAGCAATTACTCCACCCATCATATATGGACCGTATTCAGATCCTGTATCAGGGTTTACAGCACGCTGCCACGCGTAAACGAAATCGTTGGCAGTTACCTGATCGCCGTTTGACCAAACAGCGTCTTCACGAAGAGTGAATGTCCAAGTCAAACCGTCTTCACTTACTTCGTGTTCTTTAGCAATACCAGGCTCGGGTTGACCATTCTCGCCCAGGCGGTAAAGACCGTCTGTCGTAGATCCAAGCCATTGGAATGCAACAGCGTCTGTTGCAAGCGAAGCATCCATTGTTGGAATATCCGCTGTATCCATCAAGCTAAGTACTTGTTCCCCTGAAGCTTCAGAAGAACCTTCTGTGTCTGATGAGTCCCCGCTGTCTGCAGAATCAGACGACTCGTCCGATCCGCCGGAACATGCTGCGAGGAACATGCTTAGTGCCAGTGCCAGGACCAGCAGCAGCCAATTTGTCTTTTTCATCTTTGAAAATGACCTCCCCTAAAAATTTTCAAGAAATTATTGTGGTATTTTGTCCACATATCGAATTATACAAGTTTTCTAACTATTTTGCATTACCTTTTTTTCATGAAAATTCCCAAATTCCCATCATTATTACGTTTCATTAACACAAAATAAGACTAAATGCCTAGTTTATTTTACAAAGACTTTGGAATAAACTCTAGTAAATATTAGCCTTTCTGTATAAAAAAAGGGACGCATTGATAAGTATGTGTTGTTTAGCGCAGTTCTACGCTAAAGCCCATGTATGATTTATACATTATTTTATGTTTATTAAATATTCTGTTTCATTAACAACTTTACTCTGCCTTCATACTTGCTCTCCATGCTATAATGATGGGTGAGTTTGTCAGAAAGGTGGAGACCTTGTGAGCATCATGAGAAATAAATGGAGGATGACCGGTATTAATCTGGCGGCCGCTACTTTATTATTTATCATCCTCGCCCCTGTTTACAATCTATATCATTACATTAATCAGCTCTTCTACCTGTCCTTCTTCTATTTAGGGATCGGATTGATTGCGTGGGTGACCCGCGGTGGTTTTTTCGATGGAATCACCTATGGGTTCCGGCGCTTTACCAATAGAATGAGTAAAAACGGGGATTATATGGACGACTGGCAGGATAAGCCCCTTCCTTCTAAGAGTATCAGCGGCTCCTGGCCGCGCTTCTTCTTATTCCATGGGTTTATCTTGATGGTGGGTTTACTTATTTTACTTCTCATTTACTATCTTCTATAGCTACTTGCGGAAATGCCGGTGTTACGCTATAATACAAAATTACTTCAAACATAAGATGAAAAGCTGGGAAGAAGATTAAGTACGGTTCATCTCCCCTCTCCAGAGAGGCTGTGGCTGCTGTGAACAGCTGAGGGCATGAACGGGAACTGGGACTTCGGAGCTTCTGATAGACGTAGCATCGGCGTTAACGATTCGAGAGACTTTCGTTTGTGTAAACGAAAGTAATAAGGGTGGCACCACGGTCATTCGTCCCTTCCACAAGGAAGGGATGGATGGCTTTTTTATATTCCTGCTTTTCTTACTTATAAACTAAACCAGAGGTGAAAAAGATGACAAAAACGATTTTTTCCGGTATTCAGCCGAGTGGAACATTGACGCTCGGTAACTATATCGGGGCTATGAAACACTTTACAGAGCTTCAGGATGAGAACAACTGCTATTTCTGTATAGTAGATGAGCATGCCATTACCGTTCCGCAGGACCGTTTAGAACTTAGAAAGAACATCCGTTCACTCGCTGCTTTGTATCTGGCTTCCGGCATTGACCCGGACAAGGCGACCTTGTTCATCCAGTCTGAAGTTCCTGAACACACTCAGCTTGGATGGATGCTCCAAAGTATCAGTTACATCGGGGAACTGGAAAGAATGACACAGTTCAAGGATAAGTCTGCCTCCGGAGGTAAGGACGGCGTTTCCTCCGGCCTCCTGACGTATCCTCCTTTGATGGCTGCTGACATCCTTCTTTATAAAACAGATATCGTACCCGTCGGCGATGACCAGAAACAGCACTTGGAGCTGACACGAAACCTGGCCCAGCGCTTCAACAACAAATTCAATGACATTTTTACGATTCCGGAAGTGCGCATTCCTAAAGCAGGAGCCCGGATTATGTCCCTGCAGGACCCGACGAAAAAAATGAGTAAATCCGACGAGAACCAGAAGGGCTTCATTTCAATGCTGGATGACGAGAAAAAAATCCTGAAGAAAGTGAAAAGCGCAGTGACCGATTCGGACGGAATTGTGAAATATGATAAGGAAAACAAACCAGGGGTCTCCAACCTGCTTACCATTGAATCGGCCTGCAGCGGTGTTTCCATCAGCGATTTGGAAAAGAAATATGAAGGAAAAGGGTACGGCGACTTCAAGCAGGGGGTAGCGGAAGCGGTCATTGCCGTTCTCAAACCGATCCAGGACCGTTATGAAAGCCTGATTGACTCAGAAGAACTGGATGATATTCTTGATCAAGGTGCTGACAAAGCGTCTTATGAAGCCGGGAAGATGATCCGGAAAGCGAAAAAAGCTATGGGCCTTGGAAGAGTGAAAAAGAAATAAAATCAAAAACAGCCGGAATTGAGTGTTCTCAATTCCGGCTGTTCATATGTTGGGAAACGCGTTCATTCTCTCCATGCCAGATGGTTTCAAAAAATGGTTGTCCTTTAACCATCTTCTTACATAATTCTTCATGAACCATTGACCACCCGCTGCATGTCCCTTTATACAAACGGTCCCAGGCTTCCTGTACGCTGAACTGCTTGATGGACGCATACTGCCCCGGATCCCATTCCGTGAGCCAGTAACGTACTTCCTCAGGATGGTCCGAATTCTTCAGCTGATCAAGCGCCATCATAAGCAGCTGCTTCAACTGCCGTTCCCTGCGGGTTAAGCCGGCCATTTTACGGGGGTCCAGGGATAAAATATGATGCTCTTTCAAAATGTTTTTATCCATATAATAGGATTCCGGCATTTTCCCCTGAACCATTTCAAAAACAAGACGTTCCTGCCTTGGAATCAGACGGCTCTTCTTGACCGGGAGGGTATAGCCGATCGTGTCAAAAACGACGACATCCTTTCCATTTGTCACAACCGCAGCATACTCCACGGTCTGCCGCTCCTGGTTCTTTTTCATATACGTCTTCCGGTGGATATCCTGAAGCAGTGCCGGCGGCAGATCCTGAAGATCGTTTTCAATAAAATGAAACAGCTCATCATTCACAAACAAAAGTGGAATCTGATCGATCAATTCAATGCCGTCTTCTTTCCTCCACTCATGGAATCGGCACACATTGTACCCGTTCTCTTCACCTTCAAACCAGTTCACCCATAGATCATGCATGTATAACATTACGGACCCTCACTTTCAATCAGTGATCTCTTTTGGTTACATTATGACCATTACTGGCTTTTTTATTCTTTCAATCCATATTTTAGAAAATTAATCATCCATTAAAATCAGGGCCGTCGTGATGAGTAGAATCCCAAGAGGAAACAAGTAACATTCCAGGCGGGTTCGGATCAGCAGGAAAAATTCAATCCAGCTGAGACCTGCGGGAACAAAGTTCAAATAGGTGATGGTGATCGTCCCTCCAGCCACAGCAAAACCGAAACCGGTTAACAGCAATAACCAATACCACACAGGCAGCCTCCTCCCGGCTCGTCCTCCTACAGCTATCTTATGAAGAAAATCTTCTGGAAATGCGCGGAAATACTGAGAAATCCCAGTCTTTACAACTCTTCCATTAACAGGTACATTATTTATCAGGTACGTTTCTACTTTGAAAGGATGATGAGGTTTGAGTAATTCCCGTTCCTTGCGGAAAAGACGGAATAAACGCCGCAGACGCAAGGGGATAATCGCCCTGTTCGCTTTTATATTGCTGGCCTTCAGCAGTTATACCGCTTACGAATTTTTAGCCGGCAAGCACCGTTCTCTCAATAACCAGACCGCATCGGCCGAGAATGCCTTCTCAGAAACGACGGAAAGCCTCTATAAAGATGAATTTAAAGGTGTCGATAATGGAGATGACCAAATGATGGTTCTCCTTCTGGGTATTGACCAGAGAGGATCGGAAGTGTCCCGGACTGATACGATGATGCTCGCTCAGTATGATAAAAAGACGCAGAGTACGAAGATCGTTTCATTGATGAGAGATATGTATGTGGACATTCCAGGTCACGGCAAAAACAAATTGAATGCCGCTTTTGCCATCGGCGGACCTGAGCTCCTCCGCGAAACAATCGCTGAAAACTTCGGTATTGAAGCCGAGTACTATTCGATCATAGATTTTAACGGTTTTACCGAAATTGTGGACACCCTCTCCCCTGACGGAGTAGAAATTGACGTAGAGAAAGATATGCAGTATACGTCCGGGGACGGCTCAACCAACATTGACCTCGAGCAGGGAAGCCGGATTTTATCCGGAGATGAACTGCTTGGCTATGTCCGCTTCCGTAGTGATGCTTCGGGAGACTTTGGCAGAGTGGAGCGGCAGCAGAAGGTGATTCAAATTTTGAAGGACGAACTATTGTCTGTGCAGGGCGTTTTGAAAGCTCCCCGCCTCGTCGGATCCATCCAGCCTTACATCGACACCAATCTAAGTGGAACAAGCATCCTGAATGCCGGGAAGGATATTCTTTTCCAATCTTCCGGGAGCATTGACATGATGAGTGTTCCAACAAATGATAACGTGTGGAATGAACGCAAGGACTATCCGGTCGGCCTCGTGTTGAATCATGATTTTGTAGAGACCGCTCAGACGTTGGAAGAATTTTTCGAAGAAGACAAAGAGTCCGATGTGTCATAACGACACACCGGACTCTTTTTTATTAATCCTGATATTTTTGGAAGATCAGACTGACGTTATGTCCGCCGAAACCGAGGGAATTACTCATCACCGTGTTCACGTCCTGGTGACGGGCTTCGTTCGGTACATAATCCAGATCACATTCCGGATCCGGTGTTTCATAATTAATCGTTGGAGGCAGAATGCCATCATTGATCGCTTTCAATGAAATAACCGCCTCAACGGCACCAGCGGCTCCCAGCAGGTGACCGGTCATCGATTTTGTAGAAGAAATCGCCAGTTTTCCGGCATAATCCTGGAATACGGTCTTCGCCGCATGGGTTTCAAATTTATCATTCAGTTCTGTAGATGTTCCATGAGCGTTCAAATAATCGATATTCTCTGGTTTCAGGCCGGCATCACCGATGGCTTGAAGCATAGCTCTTGATGCGCCTTCGCCTTCCGGGGCTGGAGACGTAATGTGATACGCATCTCCTGTCGAGCCGTAACCTGTGATTTCGCCGTAGATTTTCGCTCCGCGTTTTTTCGCAGATTCCAATGTCTCAAGAATGAGAATCCCGGCACCTTCACCCATAACAAAACCGTCACGGTTCTGGTCAAACGGGCGGCTTGCTGTTTGTGGATCTTCATTTAAGGACAGTGCACGGGCGGATGCGAACCCTGCGAAGGACATTTTGTTCATTGGTGCTTCCGT
Organism: Halobacillus sp. AWH4_228; assembly: GCF_056158365.1. Taxonomy (NCBI): domain Bacteria; kingdom Bacillati; phylum Bacillota; class Bacilli; order Caryophanales; family Bacillaceae; genus Halobacillus; species Halobacillus sp. AWH4_228. The sequence goes on from NZ_JBSWTE010000001.1 coordinate 2,910,323, forward strand.
ACCACCCGCAATCATAATGTCCGCGTCTCCACGCTGGATGACCTTGTAGGCATCTCCAATCGAGTTGGCACCTGAAGAACAGGCCGTTACCGTACAGGAGTTGATCCCTTTCGCACCGAGAGAAATCGACACCTGTCCCGCAGCCATATCCGGAATCATCATCGGGATGAAGAATGGACTGACACGACGGTATCCTTTCTGCTGGAAAGTCTCAAACTGGGACTCATACGTTCCCATGCCTCCGATACCGGATCCGATCCACACACCGGTACGCAGCGCAATTTCTTCTGTGATTTCAAGGCCGGCATCTTCGACGGCCATATGAGAAGCAGCCATGGCGTATTGAACAAATGGATCCATACGGCGCGCATCTTTACGATCCACCCACTTGGAAGGGTCGAAATCCTTCAATTCCGCAGCGACATGCACCGGGTAATCGTCTTTATTTACTTTTGTGATTTCTCCGATACCGGAAACGCCGTTTTTTATACTGTTCCACATATCTTCCACTGTATTACCGACAGGAGTTACGGCTCCCATTCCAGTAATGACGACACGTTGTTTATCCATGAAAATTCCTCCTTGGTTACTTACCCCATCGAAGAGCTACGGCGCCCCATGTGAGACCACCGCCGAATCCGACAAGAACTACTAGATCATTATCTTTAATTTTACCTGCCTTCACGTCCTCTGACAAAGCGATCGGAATTGAAGCAGAAGAGGTATTTCCATAACGTTTAACGGCTGTAGACATTTTCTCTTCTGGTATCCCAAGACGCTGGCGGGCCGCTTCCATAATACGAATGTTGGCCTGGTGAGGCACCAGGTAATCGACATCCTGTTCACTTAAGCCGATCTTTTTAACCACGTTCACGGATGATTCCGGCATTTGACGAACTGCGAACTTGAATACTTCCCGACCATTCATCTGAAGTTTTGCCTCGGGTTTCTGATATAGATGCTGGCCGCCTGATCCGTCAGAGCCAAGCTCAAAGGAAAGAATCCCCTTGTCCTCACTGACAGGACCGATCACAGCTGCACCCGCGCCGTCCCCGAAAAGAACACACGTATTACGATCGCTCCAGTCCGTAATTTTAGACAGTTTCTCAACACCGACAACGAGTACATTCTGATAAGCGTTTGATTCAATGAATTGTTTCGCTGTTATGACACCGTACATGAACCCTGCACAGGCCGCACTCAAATCCATAGCGGCCACTTTTCTCGCTCCAAGCTTTTCCTGAAGAACGGTGGCGACCGAAGGGAAAGGCGTGTCAGGAGTGACGGTGGCTACAAGGATCATATCAATGTCCTGAATGTCCAGACCAGCATCCTTCAAAGCTTCCTGAGAGGCGCGGACAGCAAGGTCAGAAGTGTCCATATCATCGGAAGCGATGCGGCGCTCTTCAATTCCTGTCCGCGTCCGGATCCATTCATCACTTGTATCTACTATTTTCTCCATATCTTTGTTGGTCAATACTTTTTCAGGCGTGTAGTGTCCTATTCCTAAGAATCCTGCCTTCATATGTTCATCCCCTTAAAGGTAATATCTAATATCAATTCTTATGACTTGGTACTAATTCTAATTCATACAGAACATTTCTGCAAGCACACCGCCATCTCCTCCCCTTTTCAAAAAATCATGATATTTCCAACCGTATTAAAAAGCCGCCCACATGGCCGGCGTTCCTGCTCATATTGTAGAAATAAGGAGGTGTATCATGAATGACCAAGCGTAAATCATCCCCGTTTGATGATTTCTGGGGATTCAACAATAAAGATAACAAGGAAGATAAGGAAAAGGAGTCTTCCCTCCACTTCCCTGACTTATTTCAGGAAGCTTCGAAAACATGGAAATCCATTTCTCCAATGATGAAGCCGTTTATGGATAAATTTAAGAAATGAACGAAAAAAGACTTTGAAGGCAGATGCCTCAAAGTCTTTTTTCACTGCGGGAGCGTGCCCGTTTCCTTATAGTTTTCCACTTCCGCTTCCAGATTCTCCTGGAATTCTTCCGGAACGACAGGACTGAATTCCCCCATCGTAATCGCTCCTTCACTGAAATCAAAGGTAAGTGCTTCTCCGGGAAGGTCTCCGTTGAAATAACGTTCCATAGCCAATTTGTATACTTCATCAACGTTTTGAACCGTGCTCGTCAAAACCGTTTGAGCAGCAATGGAGGACTGGTCTTCCAAGTAACCGACTGCAAGACGGCCATCATCCCTCGCCTGTTCGATAATGGGCACCGCAAACAAATCACCCGCCGGATAAAAAACGTCAGCTCCCTTGTCCCTCATTCTTTCATACTGCATAAGAGCAAGTTCAGTGTTTTCCCAGCTGTTCAAAAGAGCCACATCGACGTCAGCCTCCGGATTCTGATATTTCACACCCTCATAAAATCCTTCCACCTCGGGCTGCCATTCAAAAGCACCGATCAAACCAACTTGATCCGCCTTCGTCATTTCACCGGCGACCATGCCTCCGAAAAACCCCATCGCCCTTGCATCAAAGTTCAGGCTCGTTACGTTTTCTGCGGCAAACTGCCCGTTAAAGTATATGAAATCAATCTCAGGATACGCTTGATGCAGTTCACGAAAGTAACTGCCATAGATATTGCTGTGTCCGAAAATCACCTCGGCTCCCTGCTGAACAAGCGCTTCCACAGCTTCCGCCGATTGCTGGTAGCTGCGGATTTCTTCTTTATAATAGATATCCACCCCATACTCTTCCTGAATTGCCTGCAGCCCCCGGTACCCCTGCTGTCCCCAGGATTGATCGTCAATCGAAGTTTCCACGAGAAGGCCGACATCGACGTCTTTTTCATATCCAGGGAACCATTGGCAGCCAGCTAGAAAAACAATCAGAAGCAGAATCATGATGACTCGATTTTTCAACGGTATGCACTCCTAAACCCCTGCGGCTAGTCTATCCCTATATTCTACATCTTTTTCAAAGAGAACGCTATGCCGCGGGGGCAGGGGGTCAACAAAGGAGCTGCCAGCTGTGAAAGACGGCTTCGATCCGCTGTTCCATCAATTCCTCATCTACGACATGGCCGGAAAGCTGAAAAGGCTGATTGCCTAAAAGGCTCTTGGATAAGTCGTTCAAGAAGTCTCCGATATACACCGCTTCTTTCTTCTTGATCCATGATTTCAACTGCTCCGTGTCCTGAATACCAAACCGCTGAAGATCCATCCATTCACCATACAGGGCGGGAAGTTTCACCCAGAGCGTTTCTCCGTTTTTCCGGACAAGGAGGTGATGATCGACATATTCCACAGAGGCTTCCTTCTCTGTCCCCTGCACGTGGTTTTCTTTATCTTCCCTTTGGAAAAAATGCTGAAAATTACTATTCCGGCCGACATACATATATAAGAAATCACTCTGATTCGTTTCAATAGGATCGATCCCGATCACTTCCACGCCTTCCTGAAGAAGATAGGATGTGATATGAAATCCAATCCAGTGAAAGCACGGCTGGACGGTTACAAGCATAGAAAATCACTCCTTCTTTATCTTCCTACATCCTATTCCACCTGATGTCTTTTCATGAAGCGATTTCATATTTCTTTTTTTTCGACATTCTGCTACTATAGAAATAGATTGCGTAAATGAGGTGAGTAACGATGCGGATGATATGGACAATTCTATGGGCTTTTGTATTAAGTTTTATGTCAGCGTATGTGATCAGCAACATGGCCGGAGGCAGTTTCGCTTTCAGCCAGGTGATTGTGATGACCATTCTTTTCACATTAGCCGCTGTTGTACTTGGGGACGGTCTGATCAAGGACGAAGCTTGAGCCAAAACGCTGCTATCTTCGGATGGCAGCGTTTTTATGTGTCTGAACAGCTGAGGATATGAATAAATAGACCGATTGTACATAAAAATCAATCAACGATATAGTGGATAAAGCTATGGTTGATCTGGGTAGGAGGAGAAAAACATGGAAGAAATATGGCTGATTATTAAATACTTATTTCTCGGGATATTCCAGGGGTTTACCGAACCCATCCCGATTTCATCAAGCGGACACCTCGTTATCGTACAGGAGCTGCTCGGTTTAAACCTGAAGGGGCTCACCTTTGAGGTTCTCGTAAACTTCGGCTCTCTTGTCGCCGTCCTCATTATTTACAGAGAAGATCTGATCCGTTTGTTCAGAAACGGCATCGGCTACATCATGACAAGAGACAGCCGGCAGAAAGATGATTTTGATTTCGTCCTGTATTTGTTTATCGGAACCATTCCTGCAGGTGTTCTCGGCGTTTTACTTGGAGATGCGATTGAAACCTTATCCAGTGTTCAGACGGTTGGAATCACACTGATCATTACAGGAATCGCCTTATGGCTCATCCGTAACATGAAAGGCAGAAAAGGCGACGGGCAGATGACATGGAAGGATGCGCTCATCGTTGGTATGGGACAGGCGGTTGCCTTGATCCCCGGTATCAGCCGGTCAGGAGCGACCATTGTTGCGGCTATGTTCCTTGGCATGAAACAGGAAACCGCGCTGCGCTTTTCTTTTCTTCTGTTCATCCCTGTCAGCTTAGGGACGATGCTTCTTTCGATGGATGATGTCATTGCGGATGCCGGCGGTTCTACAGGTACGTGGATTGCCTATTTTGTCGCCTTTGCCGGTTCGGTAGTCGCTTCCTATTACTCCCTTCGCTGGTTCATGAACATTATGGAGCGGGGAAACTTAAAATACTTCGCTTTCTACTGCTTCATCGTCGGCGGACTTGTCGTTTTATTCTTATAAGTGTAAAAGAGGCGTTTCACACAGATGTGAAACGCCTCTTTATTTTGTAGAAATGGTCAACGTCTTCAGGAGCTCTCGTTCCCCTCCTCTCAAATGGAGGGGTGGTTTTCAACCTCCACTGACAGGAGGCAGAAAGGCAATCGTGTCGCCTTCTTCAATTTTATGTTCCCGGCCGGCGAACTCTTCATTGACCGCGACCATACTTGTTTGAAGCTGGTCACTTGGGCAGACTTCAAAGACCTTCTTTTTCACTTCCTCTACCGTCAAGCCGGCAAGATCCATATCAACGTTTTCCGTACCGGCGGCTTCTTTCAAACCGGCAAAAAACAACAGCTGATTCATCGGCTTTCCTCCTTCGTCGGCACTCCAGGTTTGGTTTCCTTCTGATTCCCGATCCACTCTTCGCCATCTTCCCAGTGTTCTTTCTTCCAAATCGGAACAATTTGCTTGATCCGTTCGATGGCATACCGGCTTGCCGCATAGGAAGCGTCCCTGTGCGGGGTGGAAACAGCAATCACAACAGCGATATCCGTGATATCCAGGCGGCCTGTACGGTGGGCCATCACCGTTGTTGTGCCCGGCCACTGCTGTTCTATCTCGTCAGCAATCTGCTGAAGCTTCTTTTCTGCCATGGATGGGTACGCCTCATAGTGTAAATGCAGTGTTCTTTTCCCTTTTGTAAACTCACGGACCGTACCTATGAACGTGTTGATTGCCCCTGCATCCCTTCGCGTCACCCTGGCAATAATATCACCGGGAGACAAAGGTTCATCGGTCACCCATACTTGTTTACTGTTCACGTCTCTCCTCCCCTTTCGCCAGACGATAAACCTCCGACAGACGCTTTCTCCAGTCTTTCAGTGCTATCACTGGAAAAGGAACATCCGCGGTCACCGCTTCATTCCATGTAATGACCAGCTGGATATTGTGCAGCTGATCGAGAAGTTTTAGATCTTCTTCCCTTTTTATGATGACAGCTTTCGGGTAGGCTTCGTTCTTATACCCTTCCACAGCAATTAAATCCGGATCAAACTGGCGGTATAAAAAAATAAGCTTGTCGAGCGTATAGTCCTCTTGATGGGACAACTCAAGCTGAAAACGTCCGGAACTGTCGACCCCTGTCATAAAGGCACCCGCCTCATGAAGGCGGCAGCTGTCTGTTTCATGATGCATCACCTTCAATGGTTCTTCATGGGTGTGACGCTTGATGGCGGCAGTTTTTTCTCCACGCTCTGCTCCGAATGCAATCAAATCGGAGAGCAGGGATGTTTTTCCGCTGTTTTTATACCCGACGATTTGGAAAACCGGGGCTTCATTCATGTCGTTCCCTCCCTCTCGTATTCACGAGCAGGCATGGCAGGCTTTCCCTACCCCAACCCAAATGCTTCACTTATGTAAAAACCCCTGCCGCATTTCATACGGCAGGGGCCTCACCTTTCATCAATCCGGAATTCCAAGAGCGATTTTCGCATAACGGCTCATGCGGTCCTTCGTCCAAGGTGGATTCCAAACAATGTTTACGGTAATCTCATTCAATTCAGGCAGATCAGCAAGTGCGCGCTTAACGTCCTGCTCAATGTGTCCTGCGAGCGGGCAGCCCATGGCAGTCAAGGTCATTGTCACCTTTGTGTCTCCGTTGTCTTCTATATCAACACCATAGACAAGACCGAGGTTGACAATATCAATGCCGAGTTCCGGGTCAATGACATTCTCAAGGGCGCCCATTGCGTTTTCTTCCAATGCAGTTGTACTCACTTAAGTTCCCCCTTTACAGTATTTCAAACTCTATTATAAACAAAATATTGGAGATAATAAAATAATCCCGCTGTTACAGCACAAGTTCCAGCCAATTGACCATTTCAACCATTCCGAACCGGCTCACTTTATGGTCCCGTCCCACTTCTCTCAGGAAACGGATATTTTCTGGATTTTTATACTGTTTGATCGCTTCATTATAGAAGTCGTACGAATGCTCAAACGGCACAACTGGATCGGCATCCCCGTGCCAGAAGAACAGCGGCCGTCCAAACAGCTTATCCATCTGTCTGGAAAGGTCGATGCCTGCCAGGGAATCATACATCTCATCCAGATCCTCCTGACTTAGAGGCACATGAAGACCTGCCTTCTCCGCTCCTTTGATGGTACGCTCTGCAAAATCCACAATTTTCGGTGACCCCATCATGACTGCTGACGCCTGGATCCATGGATACATCGTCAAAGCTGCGCTTGTCGTGATTCCACCCATGGATGTGCCTCCTACGCCGATACGACGGTCAAGAATCAGATCAAGGCGGTCAAGTTCATCCTTCAGATCCTGCAGATCCTTCAGGTTTTGATACACGATGTCCCAGAACTTCATATCCAGTTCCTTTTTTGAAAGGTCCTCTTCCCGCTCTCCGTGAAAGGCGCTGTCCGGCAGAACTACACGGAAGCCTTTCTGCGCGAGCATATAAGCCTGTGGAAGATTGTGCTCCTTTGCACTTGTGAAGCCGTGAAAATAAATGAATACAGGGAGCGGCTGGTCCTGTTTTTCTGTATCTACAATGGTAAGTGCTGGTACGTTTTTGTATGAATTACGGTATATCCCTATCATTGCGGCTGGTTCCTTTCTGATAATCTTTACTTGGCCTTAAGGCATGTTTAATAAAAACGGTCTATAATTTATCGTAACACTGCGGTTCTTGATTGGAAAGTGTTAGGTCATCAAGGAGGATATTCTTTACAATCCATTACCTGACCGATAAACTATACATACAAAATGAGGTGAATAGTATGAAACAGCATTTAATTGCATTGGATTTAGACGGTACTCTTTTGACTGACGAGAAAAAAATCAGTGAAAAAACGAAGGGCATCGTTCAAAAGGCCATGGATCAGGGGCACATCGTTGTCATCGCTACAGGCCGTCCACACAGAGCAAGCATCGATTTCTACCATGAACTTGGACTGGAAACACCGATGGTCAATTTCAACGGGGCCCTGATTCACCATCCTTCCGACCACCGCTGGGATGCGATCCATTCTCCTTTAGGGATCCGCACCGCACATAAAATCATTCATACCTGCCAGGAACTGGGCGTCAAAAACATCCTGGCGGAAGTGAAGGATCAAGTATACCTTGACCAATATGACGAAGATATTATGAGTATTTTCCAGACGAAAAATGATCCGATTACGGTCGGGCGTCTGCAGGCCAACTTGAAAGATGACCCGACTTCCATTCTCATTCATCCGGAAGAGAAAAAAATTAAAGCGATCCGTGCGGAACTGGATGAACACGCTGCGTTGATCGACCACCGCAAATGGGGCGCTCCCTATCACGTAATCGAAATCGTAAGGGCAGGGCTGAACAAGGCGGTCGGCCTGGATAAGATCTCCCGCTATTTCCACATTCCGCAGGACCGGATTATCGCATTTGGTGATGAGGATAATGATCTTGAAATGATCGACTATGCCGGAGTAGGCGTTGCTATGGGGAATGCGATCAACGAATTGAAGGACGTCGCCAAACACATCACCGGCACGAACGAAGAAGACGGCATCGGGGCGTTTCTTGATCAGTACTTGAGCCTCAATAAACGGGCGATCTAAAGGAAATGGTTTCCTCGGTTAAAACCACTGCTCTCTGCCATACTAAGCTTGAACGTGAAAGCGTTCAGGCTTTTTTATGACAGGAGGGTCTTGTCATGGAGCAGCGTAAGCAGGACAGCCGCAAAGACAACAGCCGGGTGGAAGTGCAGACATTTGACGAAAGCATCATGGAGCCGAAAAGGCTGACAGATGCAGATCGTAAACAAATGGAAAGCGACCGGCATACAGTAGGAGGGTTTTAACCATGGAGAAAAACCTTTTTGAAAATGCGCGCGATGCAGTCAACCGTTTTACCCAGCGTGGCGGAAGACATGATGCTACGAGCCAGCAGGATATGGAGGCGGCCAGACAAGCGATCCAATCTGCCTATAGCCAATGTTCACAACAGGAGAAACAACAGCTACAGCAGTTGGAGCAGCAGATGGAAGCCCATCATAACAACCTGCAGTAAATTTTTTATTCAGACCGGATTGATTTCCGTCTGTAAGGGGTATAACAGAAGTGCCCCCCTAATGATTTTCATAAAAAAGAAAAACACCCGTCCTGCGGGTGTTTTTCTCAGCTTGTAAAGAAACCTCTGTTTCTTTACAAGCTTTTTTCTTTCTTACCGCCAGGAGCGAAAGCCCCTTGGGAGTTCTATAACATCGAACAAGACTCTCCTTCACCCCGCTCACCTTTGCTGGATGGAGGAGGGTCTTGTTTATATTCCGGCAGGCAGCCGTATCAGCGGCTGTTCCTTCCCTTTTTCTTTTCCACGTAAGCGGCCATAGTGCAGCCCGTGCCGTTCGCTTGAATCTGCGAACCTGCGTAAGGCACAATCTCTCTCCTCTATATTCTAACGTCAGCACGAGAAGCGTTCGGTGGTGACGCCTGCGGGAACAGCACGGGCCTAAGCTCCACTTGGTCCAATGGTTTTCTTGACCAAGTCAGCGGAGTCCGTGCCCTCGGCAGGCATCCACCGATAAGAGGAACGTGTCCCCCCAACACGACGTGCGGAGAACTCTGACTGGATAACACAGGCTTTTTCTTCGGACTGCCGGATTGAATTCCGGCAGTCCTTTTCATTGGGTTCCAAAAACTTCTGCGCTTTTCCTGAAACCCCTCTCCCCCACCTGTATACAATAGCTGTAAGGAGGCGGAGAGAAATGGAACAGGATCAGACTTTCGGTTTATGGGTGACCGCTGCAGGGACAATCGCCTCGGCTGTGAGCATAACCATTGATAATGACGACCTCGATCTCATCGGGAATGTTCTGCAAGCATCCGGAAACGGGCTTGCTGCCAATGAAGACGGAACCTTTACACTCCGTACAGCCGGAAGCTTGATCCAGGCCTCGGGAAATACAGCCATCGTTTACAGCCTGCTCGCGGATCTGCCGGAAAACGAGGCGTTGTCCCTGGTCACCCAAGGAAATCTTCTACAGGCGCTCGGGGGAACCATCGCCTTTTCCGAAACTTTGAAAGGCCCCTCCAGTCGTTTTTCCGTCTATACTTTGAACGGCCAGCTGATGGAAGTCATCGGAAATTCCATGCAGGCCGTCGGGTCAGGAAAAGAACGGCGCGGGGAGGAAGACCCGTCCCTCAACCTGATCGGCAGCTGGATCCAGGCCGGGGGAGCCGTTTTGTCCGCCCTGGCCGCTGAGGCAGCCCGCATTCACGAAAAAAAGACGGGGAAGACCCCGCCTTTTACGTAAAACGATCATAGGATTTTTTCAAGGTCACGGCATAAAGGACATGACCGAACAGCCAGAAGAGAACGGCGGATCCATCTGTTACCGGTGGCGTTTCCTTAAGTGCAAGGATGGTGAGCGGGACATACGTCAAGGCGGCAGGCGCTGTCAAAAGAGCCGCTGCCCGCCAATGGTTCCGGGACGTACTTTGGACCCGGTACATAAACAGCCACGCATACACCAGACCGATGATCCAGGATATGATCATATGAAAAAACCACTCCATAAGAACCGGCCAGTCAATACTTCCGAACCACGGAATAAAGTCTACGTTCATCAACAGCGTATACACTTTATCCCCCGTAATCTTCTCGACGAACCACATGTACAGGCCAAGGACAATGCCAGATGTCGTTCCGATAAACAGTCCCCATCGAATCATAGGCTTCCTCCAGGTTTAATAGGCTTCCTGCTTCCTAAGTTCCCTCAGAAGATTTTCTAAAACCTGTCGAAGCTCCCGGTAATCCCCTTCAAGCATACGGAAATACATCGCTCTCATGAAATGCTTGCTGTTGTTGATAATGATGTCTTCCTTAGGGTCCTGCCACCCGTCTCTTATATAAAGGAGGGTCTCCAGCCATTCCATCCGCTCCACATGGTCAATTTTACGGAACATCATCAATACAGCGGTGACCATTCTTTCTTCTTCATCAAAAAGGTAAGGCTGGTCGATGAGAAACTGCTCCCGGATGACGGGAAGCATATGGAGAATCTCCTCACGGGTCATTTCCTCACAGGCGGCTGCACTGTAAATGGCATCCGCTGCATGAGCCATGGCGTGAGCCCATCCCTTCCCTTCCACATAACCTCTGTGATCTTTTTCCTGCTGCATGTATTTCTTCAAATGCTCCCACACCCGGTGGACCTCCTCTTCCTTCAGGAAAGGAGCTTCCCTGTGCTTCTGCATAATGGGCGGAATCAGCAAAACGGAAAAGCTCCGCTTGAATACAGCATCTTCCTCCTGCTTGGACGTACCGATTCTGTAAAACAAATAATTTTTATTTAAGACGGACTGAAGTATATTTTTCAACTGGTCATTCGAATAATGACCACGCTCAATAAACGTTGTAAAAACGGAGTGGATCAGGTTATCTCTCAACTCAGGATGTACCGTTCCGATTTTCTGAAGCATCATCGTCGTCAATTCCTGCAGGTTCTGCCCCTCTGGAAGAGCATAATCGTTCTCTTTAATCGGCTGCAGAACTTCAATTAGTTTCGTTTCCATCTCCCACACCTCCTCAAACATTGCTCTCATTGTACCACAGATATTCCCATCCCACGCCTGATAACGTTTAGGAGTTTTGATTACAGGATTTTTTTGATAGAATAGGAGCAGATGGAACAGAGGAGGATAATCATATGGCTATACAAGTACAGGAAACACCCAATCCGAATGCACGCAAGTTCACGACGGAATCCATGATCTTTCAGGGGGACGGCAGTGTGTCCGTTATGCCCGGGCAGACGAGTGAACACAAAATCATGAACGATCTAATGGAGCTGGACGGTGTCGATAACGTATTCGGCTTCCAAAACTTCATCACTGTGAACAAGCTTCCACAGGGAGACTGGGATGAGCTGACACCGAAAGTGAAAAGCACACTGGAAGAATACGGGTATTAAAAAACAGCCCTGCCGTTCTAAACGGCAGGGCTGTTTTTTTATTCGGTCGTCTGTACCTGTTCAAGAGGAATATAGTTCAGATGAATCGGACGCCCGTCGTCTGAACTTTCCTCAAATAAAATCAGAGTGACCATGCCGTAATCCGGCATATCCTCCTTCGGGATGGAAATATTGATCTCAAAAGGAGACCAGGAAGGAGCTCCCTCTTTGACTTTTACTGGTGTTGGGGATACCTGTACGTTATGACCGTCTTCCACACTGTAAAGGAAAGATCCTTCAGAAACGCGGGCTTCCCCTTTTACGACATACGATCCGTTATCTCCTGACACCGTCACTTTACGGAAAGCTTCCCCTTTGCCGTATTCCGCCTCTTTCAATCCGGTCTCATCCGTCTTTGCTTCCTCTTCGGTTACAGCATCCTTCCCTTCAAGGGTGAATGACTGGGTCACTTCAAAAGGATTGGCATCCAGCGGCTGATCGTTGATCGTATCCACAAGGAACGTCATCGTTGCCTCGTAGTCTCCCGGCTCAATATCAGCCGGCCACGTTTCAGAAGCCTCCAGAAGGCCTCCTGCTTCGACTTCCTCGGTCGTTAAGCCCTGCGCAAACATCTGATCCGCGGAGTAGGTATACACCACTTCTCCTTCTTTGTCTTTCACCTGGATTTCATACTTCTGACTTGAGGTGAAGCCCAGAATGACCGGGTCCTCCCCCGTATTCTTCAAGGAAAACTGAAACGAAACTTCTCCGGAATCCACAACTACTTCCGCATCCATCACCATTTGTTCGATCAGGCCCTCCATATCAATTTCCGTCTGCTGATCCTCGGTCATCTCCTCGGATGCCGCTTCTTCGCTCTCCTCACCTTCCGCCTGTTTGACTTCCGATTGGTTCGAGCATCCTGCGGCAAATAAGAGCGTTATTCCGAAGATACCGGCTAGCACGTTTTTCATGACCCCCACTCCTCTTTATGCTATTTAATGTATTCGTCGTTTCAGAGGTGGAAAAGTTACATCATTGATCGTCTTTTCGGAAAAACCCGAAGATACCTGTCGTCTGAACGATGTTGGTAAAGGCTTTGGGATCCACATCCTGAATGATGTGCTGCAGGTCATAAAGCTCATAACGCGTAATGACCATGACGAGCATGTTTTTATCCTGCTGGGTAAACGCCCCGCGGGCAGGAAGTGTCGTAATCCCACGGACCATGTGACCGTGGATGGCTTTTTCAAGATCGGCTGCCCTGGATGTAATGATCATCGCTGTCAGCTTCTCATGACGTGTATGGATCGCATCAATCACCCTTGTTGTAACATACAGCGTAAGGAGTGTATAAAGGGCGTTCTCCGGTTCGTAAAGCACTCCGGCAATCACGATGATGGCACTGTTAATGATCAAGAAATAAATGCCGATCGGGCGGTCTTTCATTCTCGACAGAATCATCGCGATAATATCGAGACCTCCCGTGGAAGCCCCCCATTTCAAGGTGATTCCTACACCTGTACCACCAATCACGCCCCCGAACACCGCATTCAGGATGATGTCTTCGGAGAGCTGCATCACAGGGATGACCTCAAGAAAGAACGTCGTAAAAGCAACAGAAATGGCACTATAAACCGTAAATCCTCTTCCTACTTTCATCCATCCTAAAATGGCTACAGGGATATTAAGTATGAATAAGAGCAGCCCGGTACTGACCGGAATGCCGGCGAAATCATTCAAGATACTCGTTAACAGCTGGGCGACACCTGTAAAACCGCTCGCATAAACGTTGGCTTCAATTAAGAACAAGTTCAGTGAAATCGCGTTCAAAACCGCACCGAACAAAACAATCAGAATCCTTTTTATTTCTACTGTAAACACCGAAAAACCTCCTAACCTCTATCATCTATTCATTTTTATCACCCGATGTAGGTAAAATCAAGTTAAACTTGAGGAAAATACCCTGATTTTGTCGAACGATGGTTCACTTTTTATTTTGACTATCCACAGGATTGTGCCTACACTTAACATACAAACTCTATGACAGTAGGTGACGCAGATGAACGTGCAGATTATTTGTGACTCGGCCAGTGACTTGAGCCGGGACACTGTTGAAAAGTATGGGATTATCTCCCTCCCTTTAAAAGTGATTATGAAAGACGAGGAATATGTGGATGGGGAGACGATTACCCCGAAGGATGTATACGACCGTATGCGCCAGGGGGATGCACCGAAAACGGCGCAAGTCTCTGCGCAGACATTCAGAGAAACGTTTAAGGATCTTGCCGACAAGAACCAGCCTTTCATTTATTTCTCCTTCTCCTCCGAACTTTCCGGCACGTACCAGACGGCAAAAATGGTCGAGCAGGAAATCAAGGAGGACTATCCGGATGCCGTTTTTGAAGTGGTGGACACAAAGGCGGCCTCCCTCGGATGCGGTCTCATCGTTATGAGAGCCGCAGAAATCGCCCGTGAGGGAGCAGACCTTGAAACCGTTCTGGAAACAGGAACCTATCATGCAGAGCATATGGAGCACATCTTTACAGTCGATGACCTTGAATACCTTCAGCGCGGGGGCCGGGTGAGCCGGACAGCAGCTTTCGTCGGAGGACTGCTGAAAATCAAACCGCTTCTGCATATGGAGGGTGGAAAGCTGATCCCCCTTGAAAAAATTCGCGGATCCAAGAAAGTCATGAAGCGGATGCTTGAAGTCATGGAAGAGCGGGGGCATGATTTGAAAAACCAGCGTGTGGCCATCAGCCACGGAGACGATTTCGAAAGAGCCGGACAGCTGGCTGAAATGATCAAGGACCAGTTTGGAACATCCGATATTCACATCGATTATGTCGGTGCAACCATCGGCGCCCACTCAGGCCCGGGCACGATCGCTTTATTCTTCTTAAACGACACATATCAATAACTATTCCCTGAACGATGTAACCCTACTCCCTCTTTGCGCGTCTCATTTATAAAGACAGCCGGGGAGGCAGATGGGATTTACAGTTCCCTCCCCCTGTCCCACGCGATCGGGGGTTTTTCTTATAAAAAAAGCTCTGTTAAAGTCTGTTGTTGATATTTTAAACGATTACTAAATCGTCTCCGTCTGGAACCAGGGGTCCGGTCCGTTGTTTACTCAGAGCATGGGATGGCAGGGAAAACCGTCCGCTTTCCGCGGGGAACGATGAGCCTCCTCGGACTTCGGTTATGTCCTTTCTAACTCCCCTTCTTTGAAGAGGCGGCCTTGGGAATGGCGGGACTCCTGTGGGATGAAGGTACATCGTGAGACCCCGGAAGGCGCTGCCTGAGGAGGCTCACGGTACCCCACACGTTTTTTCTTTTTTCATTACTTCTCTTCCTTTTTACTGGCTGTCAAACAGACAGGGAAGGCTCAGAATCATACGAAAATGAAGATACAGCGGTGGAACAGGATCAGACGACCGAGCCTTCCCATTCCGGACTTCAAGCCGACAGGGAAAACGGCAAAGCTGAGGAAGAGAGCAGTATCGGAGAGTTGATGTTGTATGAAGCTGTCCTCACTCTTGAAACCGATGATTTTAACTCTTACCAAACAAACATGAACAAAAGCATGAAGCAGTATGATGCGTACATGGTCGAAACATCCATTCAAAAAACAGCCAGCGGCGGGCGTGAAGGACACATCACTCTGCGAGTACCGCAGCCGTCGTTCACTCCTCTTCTTGACGCCCTTGAGGCCGCGGCAGACGACGTGAAGTCGAGAAACATCAGCAGCCGTGATGGCACCAGACAGTATGTCGATCTGGAAGCCAGATTAAAGGCGAAGGAAGAAATTGAAGCCCGTCTCCTTGGATTTCTAGAAAAGGCCGGAGCCACTGAGGATTTGGTGCGTATCTCACAGGATCTGGAGCGGGTTCAGGGAGACATCGAGTCCTTGAAAGGTGAAATGAACTTCCTGGAAAACCAAAGCGAACATTCAACAATCACTTTGATGATCAAGGAAACAAACCTCTCTGTACCTGAAAGTGCGTCACTCCATACAGGAGAACGTATCAAACAGGCGTTTTTCCGTTCCTTGAACGGACTGCTCCTGGGCAGCGGTAGGACGCATTGGGTACGCTCCCTTTGTCGTTCCACTTCTGGTGGTCGGCGCATGGTTGATTCTCAGATATCGCAGACATTCCAGAAAAAACAAATAAAAAAAGCGTTCCAGCAAGCTGGAGCGCTTTTCATTCCCAGGCTGTCGAAAAAGTTGTCGACAGCCTTTTTTGTGGACTCGTTTCCCCATATGGTTTGAGCCCGTACCCGAGGCAGTCCCCGTCGATAAGTGGATCCACCAGAAGGTCTATACTTTTTCAGACGAACGGCTTTTTCGGCTCAAGATGATAACCGCCACGGTAAACAGAAGCAGAACGCCCCCGACAAAGCCGATGAACAGCCAGTTATAGCCGCTGTTCTCTTCAATGATGAACACATCCGCCGTTTCCCTGTCCATAGCCAGGCGGTACGTCCCATCCGACTGTTCCCGTACCACTCCGTCCTGGAGAAGGCCGCGCAGCTGGAGGCCGCTGTCCAGGTGATCCAGCTCTGCTGTTTTCGTTTCTGCCGCATTGTTGATGGCAACAATCAGCGACTCTTCTTCGTCCCTGCGCTCGAAAACGATCAGCCCGTTGTCGTTATATAACTCTTCATATCCTCCCCGGGTCATCGCCGGGTATTGGTCCCGCATCGACGTTAATTTTTCAATCCGCTGCTTTAACTCTTCATTTCCGGCTTTCACATTGATCATCGGTACCGTTTCAGGGTCCCCTCCATCATCCAGCGGCGTTTCCGATCCGTAATACACAACAGGAACGCCTGGTGTTGTAAAAAGATAGGTAAGGCCGAGACGCCAGCGGGTAATGGGGTTCTGCCCGTTTTCAACCGCCTCATGTGTAAAGCGTCCGGTAAAAGGGCCGTCGAGCTGCTGGACACCGGTTGCCGACGATGCGATGCCTGCTACAGCACCCGGAGCTTCGAAGACGTTCCTGATCTGCTCAGGAAGATCCCCTGCCTGTTCCAGGCTGGTTGTATAAAGAACAGAATCCTTCTCCTCCATCATCTCTACACCCGTTTGTGATATAACGTGGAAGCCGTCTACTCCCGCTTCTTCCTCCCAGAACTCCATCGTTTCCTCCATGTAAGCAGCGGCTGCTTCCTTTTCCATGTTCAGCTGCGGAAGATCGTCAAGCCATGACAGAGGCGCATCTGTCACACCTTCCTTCAACCAGCTGCTTTTCGTATCGTCTTCGAGCCACGGATGTTCAGCAGCTGTGAACAAAGGAAGATCAAGCACCACTTTCAGGTCACGATCATGAGCTTCCTGGACGAACGCTCTCATTTCCTTCATCGTCCCGAGCTGTTCCTCGACAGCCTGGAAGTCTGTGACCCAGAAGCCATGAAATCCTCCAGGAGCATTGGCCATCACCGGGGACAGCTGGATCGTCGTAAAACCAAGTTCCTCTATGTAATCCAATTGGCTGGTCAGACCTGCAAGATCCCCGCCTTGATAAGCCTGCGGGTCTTCAACGTCCACTTGTTCATCGTTGCTGCGGTCGCTGTTGAAAAAGCGGTCCACCGCGATATAATACACACTCTCGTCCTGCCACCTGCGCTCTTCTCCTTCGACAGCTGTGGAAACCATGCTGTTTAAAAGGAAAAAAGAAAGAAGCAGAAGGATCCCTGCTGCCTTTTTCATATTCCGTCCTCCCTCGACCTGAAAAACACTCCTCTCTAAGGGTACCGCTTTCATAACTGCACCGTCAATCCTGTGTTTACGGAGAGAAGAATTGAAAATCCAGCGGCAGACCAAAAACCTGTGCGGTGTTTTTCAACACCGCACAGGTTTGGCTGCTCATCCCTAGAGCTGGACACGATATGTTCTGAACCAGTGATCGATCTGACAGAGGTGAGCAATCAGCTGCGGACCCGTCATCAGCTGACCGAACCACGGCGTATCCATCGACTTCCCTTCGCTTTCTTTCAGCTTTCTTACTTGATCACGATCAAACAATTGAAACAACGGAGCACGCTCATCGGTCAGAATATCATCCATCCACCGGCAGACAGCCCGGGTATAGTCAGGGTGGAAGGTTTTCGGATACGGATTCTTCTTCCGGAACAGCACCCGGTCAGGAAGGATGCCTCGCAGCGCCTGGCGGAGGAGTCCTTTTTCCTGATCGTTATGAAACTTCATGCTCCACGGCACATTCCACACATACTCCACCAGTCTGTGATCGCTGAAAGGAACGCGGACCTCAAGACTGGCTCCCATGCTCATCCGGTCTTTCCGCTCCAGCAGCGTCTGCATAAACCAGTTCATATTCAAATACGACATCTGTCTGTGCTTCTGCGCATCTTCACTTTCGCCATCAAGCAGCGGTGTCTCGGCGATGGTTTCGTTATAACGCTTCAGCATATACCATTCAACATCAATGTCGCCTTTTAAATCATCCCGGACCAGCCGGTTTCTTTCATCCAAGGACCGGATCCAAGGGAAACCCTTCCGCTCTTTATCTTCTTTCCTGTAAAACCACGGGTAGCCTCCGAAGATTTCATCGGCGCATTCCCCCGACAATGCGACCGTCACATGTTTTTTTATTTCTTCACAAAACCAGAGAAGAGACGAGTCCACATCCGCCATACCTGGAAGATCGCGCAGCTCTACGGCCTGTTTCAACCGGTCCATCAAATCATCCGTAGCGGCTTCCATCACCGTATGGTCTGTCTGATGCTGCTGACTGACCAGCTGAATAAAAGCTTCATCCCGATCCGGCTGGAAGGCATTTTTCTTAAAAAAGCGGGCCTGGTCCTTATAATCAATGGAAAATGTCTGCAGCGTCCCCCTTTGATTCTGCTTATACATGTCGGCGGCCACTGCTGTGATGGCACTGGAATCCACACCGCCCGACAAAAAGGTGCCGAGCTTCACATCTGAAACGAGCTGCCGTGTGGAAGCATCCATAAAAAGCTCCCGGACTTTTTCCACCGTCTCATCAAATGTATGTTCATGCGGGGCACTCTTCACATTCCAGTACCGTTTCACGGCAAGCTTTCCTTTTTCAAAAAGAGCCCAGTGCCCCGGGCGGATTTCCTGAATGTCCTTGAACACGCCCTGCCCCGGGGTACGGGAAGGTCCGAGCGATAAAAGTTCATGCACACCGGATCGGTCAAGGACAGGGTCCACTTCAGGATGAGCAAGAATGGCTTTCATTTCTGAAGCATAAAGCAGTCGATCCCCTTGATGACTGTAAAAGAGCGGCTTCACACCGAGACGGTCTCTGGCAAGAAACAACCGCTTCCGTTTCGTTTCCCATACGCTGAAAGCAAAAATGCCATTCAAATGGTCGACACAGTCTGGTCCCCACTCTATATAGCTGATGAGCAGCACTTCTGTGTCTGAATGGGAAGCGAAGCTCCATCCTTTCGATTTTAAGACCGCGCGGATGTCTTCTGTATTATAAAGTTCTCCGTTATAGCATAGAACAAACTGTTCATCCCTGGCGGTCCGGACCATCGGCTGCCTGCCTCCATCAGGATCGACAACAATCAAGCGTTGATGACCGAAGGCGGCAGATTCGTGTATCCATGTTTGATAATCATCCGGACCGCGGTGTCTGAGTGTATCCGCCATACGGTCCAGTATAGAAGCTTTCCCCTCTGTCCGGGAATCACTGTCCACCCAACCGACAATTCCACACATCCTGCTTCACCATCCTTTTTCTAACAGAAGTCTTTCGATAAAACATCCATGATGACTCACTATATGAAGGATCACAGACTTCTATGAAAAAGGCTGTGGTAAACTTCAGGGTTGATTCCACCTGAAAAATAACCCTCCTCTCACTGGCTTGTAAATAAAGATTATGAATGATTTCATGTCTCCCCGTTTTTTTGATTGTATCTAAACTGTTTAATGGAAAACTTAATTATGTAGTAAACAGACCCTATAATCAGCACTAAACATGCTGAAAAACTTAAAGTCATCAAAAATCCCCCCACAGCAGTATGGAAGACATTATTTAGAATGAAGGTCACAGCCGCAAAAACAATCGTTAAAATCAAAAAAGTTTTTTTATTCATCTAATCCCTCCTTATTTTTCAAAAACACGAAAGCCATTTAAATCCTGACCCTTGATTGGTATGGCTTTATAAATCGCCCGAAGTCTGTACCCCATACATTTTGGGATGAAAGTTTTTGAGCAATCCATTTGTCTGTCACTAAGAAATGTTCGCAGCCTTTATTTCAACATTGACTTTTAACATAGCCAAAGAAAAAGGAATAAACCTGTTGACACCGGGAATGATAATCATTATCATTGTATATGTAAACAACATCCGTTATCCCCCAAGTAGCGGACATAAGAAACAGAATTGAAGCCCCCTTCTACCTATAAAAAACGCTGCATGCGATTCGCGCATGCAGCGTCATTTTTATGCAGGTAAAATGCCCGCGCCAAGAAATCCGAAGCCGAGTACAAGAGCAATGACCGCAGCAACGAGCAGCTGTCCCCACCAGATCGCAGCCGGTTTCTTTTTCTTATATTTCACGCAGACCATTTCCATTGCGGCGATTGCCCAGAGCCCTACGAGTACTTTTATGATAATCATAGCTCCGTACACGGAGTAGCTGGCAAACAATGAACCGCCGGAGTACAAGATCAACAGATAGAAGACCCGCAGAATCATATGCGAAATCTTCGCTGCTTTTTCTCTTCCTCCCCGTGCAAAAGTCGTCACAAGGGCGACAAGCACAAAAGCGATTACCCAGGAAGTAATATGTAAGTGCGCCATAATGGTTTCTCCTCCTTTTCTATCCATCTACCGCTATGATACCACGACTGGCTTCCACTTTCCTATTCAAAACTAAGACGGATAATTTTTTCAATAGTACGAAAAACACGGCATAACCTGTTATAATAATTGGAGATTGAATAGAAATGGGAGGGATCACATGTCTGTTATAAGCAGTCAAAACATTATCGACCAGACACAGGAATACGGGGCCAAAAACTACCATCCCCTGCCGATCGTTATTTCCAAAGCGGAAGGCGTATGGGTGGAAGATCCGGAAGGGAACCGCTATATGGATATGTTAAGCGCTTACTCTGCCGTCAACCAGGGCCACCGCCATCCAAAGATCATCCAGGCTTTAACCGATCAAGCCAGCCGCGTGACCTTAACTTCACGCGCTTTCCATAATGACCAGCTCGGCCCTTGGTATGAGAAGATCTGTAAATTGACGCATAAAGATATGGCACTTCCGATGAATACAGGAGCTGAAGCTGTTGAAACCGCGATTAAAGCAGCAAGACGCTGGGCTTATGATGTCAAAAAGGTGGATGAAAACCAGGCGGAAATCATCGCCTGCACCGGCAACTTCCATGGCCGGACGATGTCAGCTGTGTCCTTGTCTTCTGAAACTGAATATAAACGCGGCTTCGGTCCGATGCTTCCAGGTATTAAGCTTGTGCCTTACGGCGATATTGACGCGTTGAAAGAAGCCATCACAGAAAATACAGCTGCCTTTCTACTTGAGCCGATCCAGGGAGAAGCAGGCATTGTGATGCCTCCGGAAGGATTTCTTAAAGAAGCATACGATGTGTGTAATGAGGAGAATGTCTTGTTTATTGCGGATGAAATCCAGGCCGGCCTCGGGCGGAGCGGTAAAATGTTCGCCTGCGACTGGGAAGGTGTGACTCCCGATATGCTCATTCTCGGCAAAGCCCTTGGAGGCGGTGTATTCCCCATCTCCTGTGTTGTTGCCAATAAGGATATCCTTGGTGTCTTCAATCCAGGATCCCACGGCTCGACGTTCGGCGGCAACCCGCTTGCCTGTGCGGTATCAACCGCCTCGCTTGAAGTGCTTGAAGAAGAGAAACTGGCGGAGCGTTCCCTTGAACTCGGTACGTACATGATGGAAGAATTAAAGTCCATCAACAATCCAAAAATCAAGGAAGTACGCGGCAAGGGACTGTTTATTGGTGTAGAAATGACCGAACCTGCCCGTAAATACTGTGAACAGTTAAAAGAGAAAGGTCTTCTCTGCAAGGAAACGCATGAAAATGTCATCCGCTTCGCTCCTCCACTTGTGATCCAAAAAGAGGATTTAGACTGGGCGATCGAGCAGATCAAAGCTGTTCTTGCTTAATCAAAAAAACCTCCCCGTTGGAACGGGGAGGTTTTTTGGTTATAGAGAAGCTCGGTCCATTTCCTTTCCACGGAGAGCGTTCAGTGATGAGGCCGTACCCGCGGCAGGCATCGACCGATACGCGGCACGTGATCATCCCGACCATTCAAGCCCTTCCGCATTATTCAGCGTTTAATCCAGGGAGACAATTTTTTTCTGATTCCACGGAGCGAGCACAATGGTTACGAGCCGTTCTTCCTCCTGCTCCCACATCCGCCCCGTATTTTCTTCAATATAATAACGGTTCAGCCCGATATCCACGTGATGGATGGAGGCACGCTCATCTTCCCACAGGTAACGTGCTGCCAGCACGACCTGCCCCTCTTCAGAATCAGGCCGTTCCACACCTGCCTTCTGCAGTTCATAGATGCCGCCTTCAACCGCTTCAAGAAGAAGAAAGACCTTCGCTCCCCTGTCCGGAGCCTTTTTCCCCTGCCACTGGTCTTCGGAAATTTCTTCGATCTCATAACCGAGCTCCACATAATCTCCGTAAAAAGGGTCGCGCGGATCCACAGGAGCTGTTTTCAGCACCACTTTTTCTCCTACAACGTCCATCGCATAATAACCACCAGCCATCAGAAGGAGAAACAAAACCTGAACGGATACAAGTCCATAAAACCACCACTGCTTCTTCACTCTTCCTCTCCCTCCTTACGGAACGACCGGCGTTTCTTTTCCAGCCCATAACTGAGGCCGAATAATAAGAGACCTCCGACGAAAAAGAAGACAGAACGGTCCATAAAGTCCCAGGCCAGCTGGAAATAAGCAGCCAGTGTCGTGAGCAGGAAGGCCGCTGTCCCTTTGTTCACCCAGCGCCGCACTTCCTGCTGGTAGCCGGAAACAAGCCATAACACGGCATAGACAAACAGGACGATCAGCGAGAAGAGATCTCCTGATGGAAAACGGAAAACAGGTATAAACAACAGCAGATCAATCCAGTAATAATTGGTCGTACTAAGAGCCGAACGTACAACAGCAAAAACAAACAGAACTGCCCAGATGAGAAAGAAGTAAAGGGAAGATTCCGTTAACGTTTCAGCGTATCCATCGCCAAGGAAGAAAATCTGCAGAAAAAAGACGGCGAACATGAAGACGACTGCTGATGTTTTCCATATTCTCGTCTGACCTTTTTGGATGATAAAGTCATCAGCGATATAAAGGGCCATCGATACGACGATCAGCCAGTAGTACGGATATCCGCCGCTGAAGACCAGGACAAGGGCCTGGATGTAATAGGAAGCAGCGAACATTCCGGCAAACGGAAGAGAGCGTGTCACGTAGACCGCCCATCCAAGACCCACAAGCAGCAGAAAGCCGAGCCACAGGTAAAAGTCCTGAAAAACAAGACCGCTGTAGACCTGTCCGGCGGTTAGGATCACAGCCGCTGCGTAATAAAACAAGCTTTCTCTCATAATGTAGTACAATCCTGCCGCGGCCATGGACCACAGCAGAAACGGAGACGCACTGAAAGCCGTATAATGATACATCTGGCCGATCAGGAAAATGGCTGCACCGAAAATGAGCAGCGCTGTCAAGATAAGACTGGAACCGACTCGGGCGGATTTCTTCCTGTACACCCTTTCCCCTGCCACGTAAAAAGCGGACATGGACAAAAGAAGAACCGCCAGGCGCCCCCAATCAGCCAGGTAGGACCAGTTGGATGCCGTAAAAGTAAGAAAGCCAAGACCGATGAATAAAGCAGCAAAGGTGAGCAGAACCGGTTTATATTGTTTTTCAGGGTAGTGCTCCAACAGCTTTTCCCGCTGGGCTTCCGTAATGATCGCTTCTTCCACCCACCACTCACTTTCTTTCAGCAGTTGATTACGCTTCAAATTCTCCGCCTCCTGTTAAGAAACCGCCTTTTCCCGGCGTTTATTCGGCTGCTTCTGTCCGTAGGTGAGCGTCCGCCACAGCCATTCCAACGGACCGTACCGGTAGTTTTTCAGCCAGAACCGGCTGAGGAATACTTGAACGATGTAAAACAGGATAACAATCCCCATACTTGCTGCAGGCGACACTTGACCGTACAACCCGAAGCCGGCGGAATAGAACAGCACAAAGCAGAAAACGGACTGCAGAATATAATTGGACAACGACATCCGTCCCACCCATACCAACGGGGAGGCCAGTCTGGCACCCATTTCCGTGCGGAACAATAGAGTAATAGATAAGACGTAAAAAATAGCGGAAGCAGAGCCCCCGGCACCGTCCTGCATAAGGCCGAACCACAACGGATTCCCATAGAAGTGAGGACCGGCTTTCAACGTGACAAACAGAATGCCTGTAACCACCCACACCTTAAGGATCGTACTCCTGTGGGCGTCCGGCTCATGAAGCCACCGCTTCCGGCACACATACATGCCTAATAGAAACATCGGCACAAGACTCAGCACTAAAAATGGAAGATTGCCGAT
The DNA here is from genome assembly GCF_056158365.1 of Halobacillus sp. AWH4_228. Taxonomy (NCBI): domain Bacteria; kingdom Bacillati; phylum Bacillota; class Bacilli; order Caryophanales; family Bacillaceae; genus Halobacillus; species Halobacillus sp. AWH4_228. The sequence goes on from NZ_JBSWTE010000001.1 coordinate 2,934,624, forward strand.
GGCATTGGCATACTGCCAGTCTGTAAGGTTCTGCTGCCAGATATCAAACAGAGAACCATTCCCATAATGGCTCAACGCGCTCTCAATCGCGGGACGATTCACAGATCCCTGAAACTGTCCCCGGGTCACGTAAAGGGCAAGCGTAAAAGGAAGCGTGAGAATCCCGAGCAGACCGAATGCCCAGCCAAGCAGAAATCCGGGAGACACTTGAAAAAAGACCGGCAGGATAAGCCCGAGCACCCCGTAGCTGAGCAGGATATCTCCGTGCCAGATTAAAAACGCGTGCACCATTCCGAAACCAGTTAAAACGAAAAGCCGTCTGTAAATGACCGGCATATACGGAATCCCTTTTTCCTCGAGCCGGTCCTTCATCATCTGAATCCCAAACCCGAACATAAAGGAAAACAAGGTGTAGAAACTGGCTTGAAAGAAAATATCCACGATACTCTGAACCGTCTGGTCCACCGAAGAGGACCAGAATTCCTCCTGCCCGCCGTATAGGAAGTACGGGGCGTTAAAGGCCGGGACGTTCACCATGAAAATCCCGAGGATCGCCAGGCCCCTGGCGGCATCAATCCAGTTCAGCCTTCCTGAATCCCCGAGGGGAGACGCTTTTGTATTCATATGTATTCCTCCTCTGACCTTTATTTTACTTTTCTTACGTTATTTAAACAACGAGGTTTCATAAGATATAGAAAGGAGTTTTTCTATGCCTGCCAAAGTAGGAGCTGTCAAAGTCATCTCTCTTTCGTCTTCGAGCATCTTCAATATCGGTGATGTGTACTATATGGCGCCTCAAGCGGCCGCCAAGACCTTTGCCGGCGGCGGTTCCTTCAACACTGGCGACGGCATCCGCATCCACATCAACCGGTCGGATACGTTCGTCAATGACTCTGAAAATATCGATCAGCCTATTATAGGGAATGCGTAGGAGGAATGTTATGAACATAACCGTACATCAATCGATTTACATTCACGTATTGAGAATCGGCAGTGTCGCCAACTCTTCCGTCGTTCAAATTGGAAGCTCCGGGGTGATTCAGTCAAAATCAGAACTGTACAATTCCGGTGGATACACGGCACCTGGAAAGAAAGCGCAGCCGGAAGACGGGGAGGTATCTATCCCTGAATTCGGACCTGGAACACTCGTCCCTCTTTCGATAACATAGCTGTCCTCTTTTTTTCATAGGATGGTACAGGGAGGTGAGTGGAGTTGAACCCGTATTATTCCTGGCAGGCATGGGTGGACCAGATGATGAAGCAGATGGAACAGCAGCAGCAAATGATTGATCAGCTGCAAAAGAAAATCGATCAACTCCAGTCCGCAGAACCCCCTGCAAAAACCGTCATTGAAAAAATTGAGTACCACTTTGATCAGCTTAAAATTGAAACCCTCGAAGGAACGCTTCAGATTGGTCTGACCCCGGGCGGCAGCGACCTTTCCGACATCGGGGATCTATACAACGGGCAGGGACAGCATCCTCAACTGCCTCAAACGGATGAGCAGTCCCTTCATTTTCTGCACGAATATATGGTTTCGGATATTCCCGGCTGGATGAACCAGTACTGCCGGGATCATGAAAGGGAGATTTCCGACGCTCACAAAGAGCGGATGATTGCCGACATAAGGAAGCAGCTGCCTCAGCGTCTTGAATATTACCGGAGTGAAAACCCGGAATCACCGCCGGAGAAGATCTTCCATCAAGTGAAGGCGGAGATTCAGCATTCCATTGCCCAGTATCTCGATAACCTCGAAGGAGATGGTCAAGGATGAATCATATCGTCCACAATTACGGGCTGCATGTAGGAAACATCCATGTTACAGGGGTCGCAGCCTCTTCAGTCTTCTTGATCGGTGATAACAAAACCATACGTCTGCAGTCTTTTTTTGATACGCCACCGGAATCTTTGATTATCGGACCATTCGAAGAAGTGGATGCTGAAGCCGATGCCGGCTTAGAAACAGAACGAGAGGATGAGCATCCGGCCGATGATTAAACGGATGGTCTATACGAACGATATCGAAATTCAATCGCTTGCGATCGGCTCCATCGCTGATATCGGTGATGTGTATAAAGCTTCGCCAAATTCGCGCGTGCTGGCTGTGCAGAAAGAAGGACCTGCGTTCGAAGAAGACGTATTTCAGTTTGATGATTTTTCCATTTTCTCTTTAAAAAGCCCTCCCCCTCCCCTTCCTCTGAATGTAGAAACGTTCACGTTTCAAAACAATCCGATCATCATCCATAACGTAAGAGTCGTCGGTGTATCAACGGCGGGGATTTTTCAAACCGGCGGGATCGACCATATCGATGCGCTCAGTTATACGAAACACTTCCGAATCCTAAAGGATGAACCATAACCTGCACGACTGCATAGGTTGTTGGTATATGGCTTGAACCGTACTCAAAAAGGAGGCACTGCTATGCCTGCGATTGTCGGTCCGATCAGCATTAACAGCGTAGGAGGTGGGGTCGTCAACTTCGGAGACTCGTTTTATTTATCTCCTAAAGCGACGTCCAAAACAAATGCCGGATCCGGAGCATTGAATACTGGCAACTGGATTATTACCAACAATGGACTCAGCTCCACGAACCCCTTTGATCCGGACATTGCCGACCAGAATATTACAGCCAACGCCTGAAGCGGCACCTGTGGAAACAGGGGCTGCTTTTTTTCAGACAGAAAAAAACCGGGGGCGTCCCCGGTTTTTCAACGTTTCCTTCGATTGGATTTTCTCGTCGTTATTTTCTTTTCCGGATCCTGCTTTTTCACCCATCGCAAATACTTCTGCATGGCAGGGTGATCCTTCAGGCGTTCAGGTGTGTGATAAAAACCAGCCAGCTCCGCATTCGTAAACAGTGCATGAATCTGACGATGGCAGGCACCGCACAGCCAAATCGTCGGTCCTTCCACACCACCGTACTGCCTTGGAACCAGGTGATGCTCCGTCGTTTTCACGGGCGAGCGTCCACACAGCTCACACGTTCCCTCCATCGGTCTCCACCTCCACCTCGAGTGGTCCATCAAAGAAGTACAGGCACGTATTCCGTACCGGCTGCTTCCAGATTTTTTCGAGAGCCGTTTTATATAACCCGAGCTGCATCCGGTAACGATCGGCCAATTTCTGTGCGGCCTTCTCTCCCTGCTCGGGAATCTGGTCAGATTTATAATCAAGAATCATCCATCCATCCTCATAAGGAATCACCACATCAATCACCCCTTGGATGAATACCTGCTCCTCTGTTTCTGTTTCCCACTTGGCATACACTTCGTGGGCCGGCAGCGTCAAACTGAAGGGGATCTCCCGTTCAATCGTCTCTGCTTTCAGCACCATGGCCCCGACAGACGTATGGAAAAATTGCGCGACCGCTTCGGGGTCCACCGCATCGGCTTCCTCCCGGCGCATAATTTCCTTGAGTACCAGGTGTTCCACATACTCTTCTACTTCGGCTGCTGTCCATACTTTTGTCAAAGGAAGATGCTGCATGACGGTGTGCATGGCTGTTCCCCGCTCCGCTGCTGTCAGCTTTTTCTCTTCCTGCATAAAACGCGGGCGCCTGACAATCGGGGCGCGGTAAGGAATGACCAGCTGGTCGCCGGCGTATTCATCAAGCGTTTCCCGCTGGCGTTTCATTTCCGTTACTGTCTGCTTCGCTCTCGTATAAGCGGCCTGCTCGTGAGGATAGACAAAGTTCAGCCGCTCCACATAAGAAGGATCCACATCGGCTTCCACGTCCACCTTCGTCCACTCCTCAACCGCCGTCTGCAGTTCTTCATCCCGCTTTTCCATCACTTCGTCAAGCACATTGAACTCACTTCCGTGGGCGATATGAACCTTCCACTGCGAGTGGTCATACTGGATGGATTCAGCGGTCTGCACTTCTATTCCTCCACGGAGCTCATCTGCCTGGTGGTGACGGATCAATGCAGGACCGATCCAGTCAAGGTACGACTTTGCCTCGAGCCGGTCATGTGGTGGAAGGACCCAGTCCTTGACATCGGCCGCCAGCTGCCACTTTTTCTGCTTTTTATCAAAAGAAGCAACATTTCCGACCATAACAAGCTTTTCCTTTGCTCTCGTCAAGGCCACGTACAAGACCCGCATTTCCTCAGCCAGAAGTTCCCTGCGCTTCGCTTCCTTCAACGCGTGATAGGCAAGTGTCGGATACATGAGCCGCTTCTGCGGGTTAATATATCTTGTACCGAACCCGTAATCTTTATGAAGCAGGTACCGGTTTTTCAAATCCATCATATTGAACTGCTTGTCGACAGCTCCGAGAATGACAAACGGAAATTCCAGCCCTTTACTTTTGTGAATAGTCATGATCCGGACAACGTCCTCCTGCTCACCGAGCGCACGGGCCGCCCCGAGGTCATCGCCCCGCTCTTCGATCCGCTCAATAAACCGTAGAAAACGGAACAATCCCCGGAAGGACGTTGCTTCATAGGAACGGGCCCGGTCATACAGGGCACGGAGGTTGGCCTGACGCTGACGTCCACCCGGCATACCACCGACAAAATCGTAATAGCCTGTTTCTCTGTAAATCTCCCAGATCAACTCTGACAGTGCTCCCTGGCGCGCCCGTTCGCGGAAACTCTTCAACAATTTGAGAAAATCATCCACTTTGCGATCCAGCTCATTGTTTCCCACATAAGCCTGCATCGCTTCATAGTAGGTCGAGCGTTTCTTCGCCAGACGGATCTGCGCAAGCTCATCCTCATCCAGTCCGACAATCGGCGATTTTAATACCGAAGCTAGCGGGATATCCTGCATCGGGTTATCAATGACCTTCAGCATACTCAGCATCACCTTGATTTCGATCGCTTCAAAATATCCGGTTGAAAGTTCCGCATAAACCGGAATCCCCTGCTGTTTCAGTTCATCAACGATTGTCGGAGCCCAGGTCATGGAACGCATCAAAATGACGATGTCCCTGTATTGGATCGACCGCTTCGTTCCAGTCTCCTTGTCGACGACCTGAGCAGGCTCCCCGCCTTCATACCCGAGCCAGCGCCGGACCATTTTTCCGTAGGCCCGTGCTTCCAGCTGCGCCTTTTCCAAATCTTTGTAGGCTTCGTCATCTTCCGAGTCCCCCTCCTGGGACTCCCGGTCAATAACAAAAAGCTCAGCCTCGGTATCATCCGAAGTCAGTTCATCATAAATCGTGTTGCTGTAAATGAGTTCAGCTTCTTTCTCATATTCCATCTCCCCGACTTCCTCGTCGAGCACCTGACGGAAAATGTAGTTCGCCGCATCCAGCACCTGCTTCCGGCTTCTGAAGTTCCGGGCGAGATCGATACGCTCCCCCACACTTCCATCCGCAGCGTAAGCCTTGTATTTATTCAAAAACAACGAAGGTTCGGCGTGGCGGAAGCGGTAAATGCTCTGCTTCACATCGCCCACCATGAAGAGATGACCGGCGTCTTTCCCTTCGGTCAACAGGCGGAGCAGCGTCTCCTGCACAAGGTTGGTATCCTGATATTCATCAATCAGCACTTCAGAAAACTGGCGCTGAAAGCCCTCCGCCACCGGCGAAGCTGCCAGTTCCTCAGAGGAGGCGGAATCATCAAGGAGGATATTGAGGCAGTAGTGTTCCAGATCGGAAAAGTCGACGATCGCCTTTTCTTTTTTCAACTGCTCATAGCGCTGCTTAAAGTCCTTAACGATGATGACCAGCTGTTCCATGACCGGATACAGATCCTTCATATCCTTCAGATAGCTTTCCAGGGTGCGGGAAAACCACTCGTCCCTCAGCTCATTCCACCGCTTCTTATACCGGTCGCGGATTTTCTTCGCCTCATCCTTTTTCTCTTCATCTGCGTCCATTTTCTTTCTGGAAAGAGCCTTGAATTTCTGTCCTTCCATGAACGCCTGAAGCTCAGACCACGAATGGGCCAGCGCCCCCTTCGCCTGCTGGATGAGTTCAAGATCGCCTTCTGCGGTTTCTCCGTATGCATACGGGCCGTCCGGCTCCCTGGTGAGATCGAGCATCTGCCGGGCCTCGGTTTCCATCGCCTTCAGCTGGCTGGATACTTCCTGTTTCAGCAGGTCGAGCCACACCAGCTTTTCTTCTTCCTCATCTTCCCGCACATCATACATGGCTGCCATTTGATCGAGCCATTGGTCCGGCCACGGATTCTGTGTGGCAAACGTATAAAGATCAAGCACGAGTTTCTCCACATCCAGGTCGCTGCGGTCACTGGAAAACCGTTCCACAACGTCAAAGAACCGTTCCTGCTCTTCTCCATCTCTGCCGTACCAGTCCTCAAACAGATCCTCCAGGACTTCCTGCTGGATAAGATCAGCCTCTACTGTGTCCGCAATACGGAAGCCGGGATCAAGGTCCAGCATATAGGCATACCGCCGCACCACGTCCATACAGAAGGCGTGCAGCGTTGAGATCGACGCATTCTGCAGCAGAGCCAGCTGCTTTTTTAAGTGATGGGAGCCCGGATTGTCCTCAAGGGCTTTTGCAAGGGCCTGTCCGACCCTGTTCCGCATCTCCTGAGCGGCTGCGTTTGTGAAGGTCACAACAAGCAGGGAGTCGATGTCCACGGGATTTTCCTTATGCAGCAGCTTTTGAATGATCCGTTCAACGAGGACGGCCGTTTTTCCAGAACCAGCCGCCGCTGCTACGAGGATATCGGAGCCGTGCGAGTAAATGGCCCGCTCCTGTTCTTTTGTCCAGCTGACCATTATGAATTCTCCTTTCTTCCAGCCAGTCGTGCCAACACATCGTCATCGTTCAAGTCCTGCAGTTTGCGGTACTCGTTCCCCTCAAGGGTCGGATCAAACTGACAGACGGAACGGAACGAGCAGTGCTCACACGCGACCTGCTGTTTCTTCTGATAGGGATCCAGGTCAATTGTTCCATTCGTAATTTTCGTCCCTGCCTGGCCCATCAAATCGCGGATATAGGCTTTCAGCTGTTCAAAACGTTCGGCATCGGCCGTTTTTGAACTCTTGTAAAAGCCGCCGTTCGCTTTCAGAGCCGCCGGGACAATCTGGCTGTATCCCTTGTCAAGACCCGTGTCCATCATCTGGACAACGCGTTCATTTTCCAGCAGGAGCCCCTGCATTTTGAATTTCTTAAAGATTTCTTCTTCGATCTGCTGATCCTGCAGCAGCTGTTTCCCGGTAATCATCGGGTTGTGTACATGGAAGTACAGGACCCCCGCCGGTGAAGCATTCATGCCGAGCCACTGCTCCGCATTCGTCAGGACGACATCCAGATACGCGAGCATCTGCAGAGAAAGGCCGTAAAAAACGTCGACGAGGTTCAAGCCTTTGCTGCTTGATTTATAGTCAATGATTCTAAGAAACAAATCTTCCTGAGACAAAGCTTTGTCGACCCTGTCAATCCGTCCGCGCAGCATCAGTTCATAGCCGTTCGGCAGATCAAGAGATAACGGGGGCAGCTCGGCACCTTCCGTCCCGAAACCAAGCTCAAGGCCAACGGGAGAGAAGCTGCTCTTCCGGGCCTGTTCACTCAGGACGAAAGCAGCTCTCGCAATGACCTGCTGAAGCTTCTTCTGAATATATTGATAGCGGTTGGAGCTTTTCAATATTTGGTTCTGTAGGATTGGAGCAAGGTAGCTTGTCGCCCGTTCCGCATACTGGTCCGTCTCCGGACGCTGCAGCTGGGAAAAATCGCGCCCTTCCTCCTTGATCCATTCGGTAATCTGCTTCAGCGCTTCGTGGAACAACTGCCCGATATCCGGGGCGTCCAGTTTATACGTACGCCGCTCTTCCAGGTTGAGGCTGTGCTGGGCAAAGTACTGGTAGGAACAGCGGTGATACGTCTCAAGTCTGGAGACACTCGTTTTCAGACTTTTATCAAACAGCTGGTTTGTCGTTTCCTCTTTCAAATCGACCGGCTGATTTCGATAAAAGAGGCTTTGCAGCACGCGGTTCGTCAGCCCGTGGGCCGGCTCATGATCGATGTACCAGTTGAGCAGCTCCCACCAGACCGGCTGCATCATATACCCTTTTAAATATCTGGAAAACTGGGCCGTCAACGCTGATCGTGTTTTTGCCGGATTGGTAATAAACCGGCGTGCATCGTGGAGATCATCCGGCTCCTGCCACAATTCATGCTCCGCGCAGCGCGGGAACAGTTCTTCGATCCGCTGAATGAGCGGCGCCGGCACTTTTGATTTTCCTTCTTCGTTGCTCAACGGATAACTCACCCATAACTGCTCAGAAGCCATCGTCAAAGCAAGGTACACGTAAAAACGGTCGTCCAGCAGCTGCCGGCTGCTTCCGTCGGCAAGTTTCAATCCGTGCTCAGCGAGAAGCGAGCGCTCCTGTTCGGAGATCATTCCGTCACCTGGCGGCTTCATCGGCCACATCCCATCCGTCACACCGAGCAGGAATCCGGCTTTGATGCCCGTCATCCTGGAACGGTCAACACTTCCGATAATGACATGGTCCATGCTCGGAGGAACGTGGGCAAACGTGAGAGCCTCCAGCCCGCTGTCCAGTGTTTTCCGGAAGACCTGCAGCGACATTTTTTCCTCTCCGGCCATTTCCACCATTTCATCCAGCAGCTGCAGACATGCGTCCCACACCTGCTCCTGTTCACGCCCTCGCTCAATCTCTCCTCGTTCATCATAATCGTTCCGCCACGTTTCCAGCTGTTCTGGAACACGAAGGTTTTCAAGCCATTTATACAGCACCCCTGCTCTGCCTTCAATAGACTCTGCCGCACGCAGCTGTTCATCGAAGGACTGCAGCGCCTCGCGTACCTGCTCCCGGTAGGCGTTGATCCGGTCCTGTTTTTCCTTCTCCTCATCTGTCTTGGACGCCTGCTCAAACCCGCGGAACCGCTGATATACCCAAGGTTCTTCCGAAAACCACTGACTTCGGGAGCGTATGCCGTATTCAAGCACATAGTTCTCCAGTTCATCAATGGCATCCTCCGTCAGCGGCCAGCGCGGATGGGAGGCTGGAATAAATCCGGTCTTTAACAGACGGAACACCGCATCATAACGGAAGTTTCCTTCCACGACGTCCAGTCCCGAACGAATCAGTTCAATCATCGGGTGGTTGAGCATCGTCCGTTTTTCATCAATAAACACAGGAATACCATAATCATCAAACAAGGTCTCAATCAAACTGTGATACACATCCGGCTCCCGCATTAACACCGCCATATCCTTAAACCGATAGCCCTGGTCGCGGACAAGCTCAAGAATTTTCTGTGCGACACCTTCAACTTCCGCCCGCGGATGGACGGCTTCCGCAATCGTCACAGGGGCCTGACCAGGATAAGTCTCAGCCGGGCGCACATCATAATACTCCTCCAAGTGAAGGAAGGCAGGGTTATCTTTCATCCGGCCCGCAGTATGATCAAGCACTTCCACGTCATCAACTGTCGTGCCCGCCTCCTCGGCCGTCCTTTTCAGGTCAAGGTAGGTCTGTTTCGTCTCATAAAACAAATCCAGCTCTGAATTCCCTGTCTCTTCCGGGTTCTCGGTCGTAAGAGTGACGTGGACGTTCTTCACCTTTTTCAATAACGCTTCGATGACCCCGTATTCCTGTGGGGTGAAGCTGTGAAAACCGTCAATATAGACGTCCGCATCTTCTAAATAACCGGCTTCCCCGATTTTTTCAGATAGAAGCTGAAGCTGGTCCTCTCCGTCTATGTACTGCTCTCTTAGAGCATCTACAAGTTTATCGTAAATATAGAAAAGATCGTCCAGCTTTTCCTTCAGTCCTTCTTCCTGACTGGTGGAATGAACGAACTGCTCCAACGCATCCATCTGGGAACGAAGATCATCAGGTGTAATCCGGTACCGTTTGAATTCGGTGATGATTCCTTCCAGCTGAGCAATGAAACCCTGCTTCTCCACAGCCTTCTGGAAGACGCGCCAGTCGGATGTGCGCTCTTCTACAATTTTCCTCAGCATCATCTGAACGCCTGTTGAACTGATAAATTTCCTCGTTCCCCCGCCCGTCTCCTGAAGCACACGCCAGGCGAGGCGTGAAAAGCTGAAGACTTGGGCTCTGATCGACCCCTGCATGCCTTCGCGTTTCAGCAGCCCGTATTCCTGCTGGAACGTCATTTGATCAGGCACAATATAGACAATGGCCGGACCGCGCGGGGCTTCCTGCAGACGCTGCTCGATTTCATCGAGGCAGCGCGTACTTTTTCCCGCTCCCGATCGGCCGATTAAAAAACGCAGACCCATCTTTTCCGCTCCCTTCTTTCTTCCATACTGCTTCTATTTTATCACTTTTCCTCACCAAATGAAGAATCCCGCGACTCTGCAAAAAGGAAGAGCTTGTATAGAAAGTCTTTGTTGCTTCAGTGCTTTCAGGAGCACAGACCCTCTTCGAACGTCCAAGTCTCCTCTGGGAAGATCATCCTGCCGGGCTTTTCCCACAGAAGCGGAAGGGCTGATTCCTTTCAGGATCGAAACGGATTCTCCTCCACCTGTGTTTTCCCCCTGTTGAAAAATAAAAAGGGGATCATCTGTTATACAGATGATCCCCTTTGTTGAGCCCCCCATTGCGCAAAGGCATGTGGAAGGTTCTGCAGGGACGTATACAGGAACAGGGCAGACAGATGATCTTCCTGCCCAAGTTCGCTGCAGCCGTTTCCCGGCTATTTAAACTGTATTCCAGCCTGACTGAACGGCCAGTAGCGGACATCCACTTTCCCGACAACCGTCTCTTCCGAAACAAAACCAAAGTAGCGGCTGTCCAGACTGTCTCTGCGGTTATCCCCCATGACGAACAACTGCCCCTCCGGTACCGTTGTGGACCCTGTCACTTCCTCCAGTGTAAAATCCTCCGTAAAAGGAAGGCCGTCACTGGGACGAAGATCATCAAGGTAGCTTTCATCCATAAGGACACCGTTCACGTAAAGCTGGTCATTCTTAAACTCTATTTCATCACCAGGAATGCCGATGACCCGTTTGACATAGTCTTCATCTTCATTAGCATGGAACACAATGACCTGCTGCCTGTCTATTTCGCTCCAGTCATACACCGCTTTGTTCACCATCAAAAGATTGCCGTCATACAGGGTGGGCTCCATAGACTCCCCATCGACGACATAACTCGCAAATAAGTAGGAACGGAAAACAAACGCCAGCAGAAGGGCAAGCAGGACAGTCCGTATCCATTTCAGGTATTTTTTCATGGTCTGCTCCTCCATGTGTTGGTCTATCCACATTTTACCCGCAATGGAACGAACTTAATCGTCGCGGCGCACTTTCCGCTCCGCCTTCCTTTGAATCCGCCCCTCCAGATATTTTCCGAGAATCCAGAATAGAAGAATACAAATACCGACGACAATCGATTTCACCGGATTCTGGGCGAATGAGGCAATGCTTGAGCCGACATAGGAGATGGTGAAGATCATCACCGATTTTCCTAATAGAACAGCAAGAATAAACTGCTGCCGGCTGACTTTGGACAAACCGGAAACGACATTGATGACGGCGGAAGGCGAAAAAGGAAAGCACATCAGCAGAAACAAAGGCCCGAAACCGTGTTCCTCCACCCATACGACGACCCGTTTCACCTGCTTCTGTTCTGTAATGGCGCGGAACGGCTTTTTATCCCCGAGCCTGCGGATGATAAGAAAAACACTGACCGCACCGATCACCGAGCCGATCCAGGAATATAAAAATCCGCGGAACAGCCCGTACACCACCGAATTGGCCAGCACAAAGGCCACTAAGGGGAGAACAGGAAGAAAAGCTTCCAGCAGGGGAAGAAGAATGCCGGGAAGCGGACCGAGGCGATCCAGCTCCTCCAGCTGGCGGATGATATAATCAAACAGCTGATCGTTCTCAGCTAAATGCCGCCATTGATTGATTTTTTCAAATACAGCATCCATGATGAAGCTCCTTATGTACACCTATGAAGAGGGGTTTTCTTTTTATTTTATAGGATAGGTATCCCCTCTGCCCAGTCTGTTTAATCAAGATTTCCGTTTCTTTCTCCCGCTGCCACTTTTAACCTCTTCAAAAAACAGGTTGCATAAAAAGGATGTCTGCGTGGTATAATACAGAACAAGAACGTTTGTTCGTATTCGGAGGGGAATGACATGAGGTACTTAAAACAGAAAGAATTGGATCTCGCTTCCCGCTACTTGTTTTTATCTATGGCGGTTACAGTCATCAGGCAGGATCGGAAACACGTGGAACAGGGGAAATTCAAAATAAAGGAGCCGTACATGGAGCTGCTCGGTAAAATGGAGCTGGAAGCGCGCCAGGAAAGAAAAGAGCTGAGAAAACAGATGGATGCCATGAAGATCCAGGTTGTGGAGTCCGGACGCAATGATTCCTTCACGTCTTTTCTATTCCTTGCCCACGGCTATGAGGAAAAGCGGAACTACTTCAACCCGGCCATCCGCAAAAAGGTGGAAAACATTCTATTTGAGCTTATGAAAAGGTCTCAGCAATCCGGTCCGCCCGTCGCTCAGAGGCAGCCGGCCCATCACGAAAACGGTCTTCGAGAATAACGCGCAGATGAGCCGTGCGCTGTACCTGGTTGGCAAACATCCCGTCAGAAACAGGAAAATTGACGGATGTGCCCTGTCCGAAATGGACCGTCGTCGTTTTATCTCGCTCACCGTTAAAGGTCCGGATATATTTGTGGGCGACCCAGGAGCATTCTTTTCGTTTCGGGGAAATAATAGGGAAGAAATAAATACCCATCGCTTCGGAGATGACAATCGGAGGTTTATGTGTGTAGCTTGTCAGTTGTTTCGTCCCGGCCATGCGCCCGTCCAGACTGCTGGCGAAATAGCGGCAGGAATCATCCACGATCGTACTGGGAGCCGCGTGCACATAAAAGCGCTCTTCCCGCTCCACAACTTCAGTAAAGACTTGTCCATTATCCTGCTGGACAGCAACCAGCGCCATCGTCTTCGGGTTGATTTCATATTCTTTCTTCTGCACATGCGTCATCCACAAACACCCTTTCTCATTTAGACAGCGGTAACTCTCCCTGCAGGTCGATCTTACCGCTTTTCTTCTTCAATTTACCAAAAACTAAGAAAAAAGTCTAAACATTCTCAAAAAAATATCCATATCTGCTATACTACAGTTAACAGCCGCTGCCTTCGGGGTAAGCGTCTTTCTTTTCTTCCCCCTTCTGTCCGAAATCCGGATTGAGCAGTGTAAACACCTCAAGTTCAGGCTGACCTTTCATCACAGGCACCTCATTCCCTCCATTCCAAAGAAAGGAGACTATTCATGTGGAAACGTAAAAAGAAACCTTCACAAGCCGGCAGAAAACAAACATTGGAAGTCCGTGACTTATCGATCCATGATGTCCGCAAGGCCGTTCACGCCTTCGCTGATCACAAACCAGGAGATGTTCCCTTAAGCGTCCTCATCAATCAGGACCTGACACTGGACTATGACCTGCTGGCGCCATATCTCGAGGGACTTCCTGAGAAGAACTACTATATGTCCAGAGAAACTTATGAACTGTTCGAAGAAGACGCCCTTGACTTAGCTCAGGATCTGGACCTCGTTCAATATGCCGTGGATCAATACATGAAACAGACTCAGGAACTTCCTGTCATTGATCATGACCCTTTTAAACGGATAAATTATTATAAGCTGGAAAAACATGATTTGTTACAGCGCCGCCCGAATCGCGACTTTTATCTCACAGACGAGGAGTTTATGATCACCTATAAAAAGCCGGAATAATAAAAGACAAAAAAATGCCAATGCTTCATAGGAAGCATTGGCCAAAAGAGACGACTGGTTAACTTTTGAGTGAGGGAATAAATTGTTTGAAAAGTTCTTCTGAGAGGGAAGATTCTTTTCATTACACTCATCAGTAACAAGTTACTGACCCATTTACGACAACCAATCGCAAATGGTTTGAGATCAATAAGCATCACCGCTTATCTGTTTTTATTGTAATATATCTTCCGCTCATAATCACCGAAAAAAAGTTGCGGTTTCCCGCAACTCCTTGCGTATTTACTAAGAAATGACATTTGACCTTCCCTCACGAGGACTTGATCAGCTCGTCCTGCTCTTCCTTCCACACCGCCTCTTTCTTCTCATAATCCCGCTGCAGAGACTCGAGATCAACAAGAGAGTCGTGTGTCTGCTTTCGAATCCTGCGTACCTCTTCATGGGACTGCTGGATCTTATTCTGTACAAATAAATCCACAATCAAACCATCCAGAAAGTAATCAGCTATCGTCCATCCTTCAGAGATTCGGAGGTCCACATCGGCGAATTCGCCGATGTCCGCCATTTCATTTGCAAACTTCCGCAAATGCTGTTGGGCCATATGAACAGCTTCTTCTGCCTCATCCATTCTGGAATGCTTCACCGCTGTGGTGAGAAGACCCCCGCCAAGCATATCGGCCATTCCCCAGTTTTCCGCTTTCGTCAAAAACTCCGAAGCCGTCTCCAAAGCCTTGTGCGCTTCCTTTCCTGCCTGCAGGGCTTCTTCAATTTCTGTCCGCTCTGCAAGAAGCTGCGAGCGCTTCTCACTAATTTCCAGAAGCCGCTTTCCTTTATCACCGCCGCCGGAGACGAGCGCCTCTTTTCGTTCCTCGTACAGCGTACGATAGCGCGTCCGCACCCCGCTCAGGCCCTGCATTCGTTCTTCAATATGACGTATTTCCCCTTCGATGTCCTTACGGGACTTTTCAGCCTCCCGCCATTTCACACCAGCCTCAACCACTTCCTGCTTTTCTTTTTCCATCCGGTCCTGCTTTTGGCCGGTAAGGACAACGAATAGATGACTCAAACGAACACGCTCCAGCTTTTCCACATCCTCTTTTTCCTCCTCCAGTCTACGAGCGAAATGGGCTTCTTTTCCGCGTGCCTCCTGAAGCTCTTTTTCCAGCTGGTTATGTTCACGTTCCAAACGTTCCAGCCTATGTACGTCCTGTTTGGCTTCCATCAATCGAGATAATTGTTTCTCCACGTTTCATTCCCCCTTTCCTTTTTTACGCCTCCACCCACATGAACGTTTCACATCCATGAAAAAAAGACTGCCGTAATAGGCAGTCTACTCATCCAACAGGTTGTTTTCAGCGATATGATCTGACACGATATCCACAAGAAGCTCACCTTCACGCAGGAGCTCCCCACGTCCGAAAGCTTCAAAACCATCTCCGCCGTAAGCCAGATACTGGGTGACAGCGACCGTATAGGTCTGCTCGGGATCGACCGGTTCACCGTCTTGATCCCGCAGGTTATATACAGAAATCACTCCGTCGTTCTTCTCCCACTCATATGTCAGCCCTGATGGCTGTACCCTGTTCGTCCGTCCTTCGCTCCACTGTTCAAGCAGAGCGTCTTCAATCTGTTCGCCGGTCATTGTCAGACTGACCCCATAATGCTTGAAAGGAAGCGAGGAGTGCAGGTCCACAGCTTGAATGGGACCTTGAGGGATACTTTGACGTATCCCACCGTGATGCACGAATGCCATATCCGCCTGCATCTTCTCCTTCAGTGAACCGGCTACAAGCTCACCGAGTGCAGAACGGCCTTTTTCGTCTTTCTTCCTCGACAAACCACGTTCCGCCTCTCCCAGCACCTGGTGATACTCCTCTTCGATCTGAGCCTGATACGGCTCCAGCAATGCCTTTGTCTCCGGATCCGGGTCCATCCCTTCGTGGTAGGTCACAATAATCTCTGCTTCTTTATTGACGATATCTTGAGTGGCCGGGTCGATCGTCAAATCGACTTTGGAAAATGCCCGGCCGTACGAATACGCCTGAACAATCAGCTTTCCATCTACTTCAATATCTGCATACGTATGGTTATGCCCTGCAAACAGGACATCAACTTCATCATCAATGGCTCCGGCCATCTCTACAAAGGACTCAGAGCCTTTTGTGCCGGACTTGTCAGATGCAGCCGAAACATGGCCGAGAACAATAATGGAAGAAACCCCTTTATCCTTCAATTCCTGAACCGCTTCATTGACCGCCGTGACTTCATCCGTAATCCTGACGCCTTCCAAGTTCTCTTCGAGGACATAATCACGCGTGTCTGTCGTTACCACTCCAATAAAACCGACAGGCACACCTTTGATTTCTTTAATGATGTGGGAAGGAAGCAGCGGCTCTCCTGTCGATTCATCCACGACATTTGCAGCAGTATAAGGGGTGGTCGAACCAGAAAACGTCCCCGTCTGCTTATGCCATCCCCCGTCAAGCAGGCGCGTCATTTCCTCTACTCCCTCATCCAGTTCATGGTTTCCTAGTGTTCCAACATCAAAGCCCACCCTGTTCATCCATTCGACCGTTGGTTCATCCTGAAACAAAGAAGAAATTGGCGGACTTCCACCAATCATGTCTCCTGCGTGAACAATAAGAGAGTGAGGGTTCTCCTTCTCATAGGCTTTCAAGTAAGCGGCCAGGTATTCAGCCCCTCCCGCTTTCTTTCCATCAAAGGTCAGTTCTGCCTCCAGCTGACCATGCAGATCGTTGACACCGAGAAGCTGAATGTCCACGGGCTCCTCGGAATACAGCGTTTCAGCAGCCAGCAGAAAACCTGTAACAAGCAGCAGCCCCAACAGCAGCGGCATTCGACGTTTGAACGTTCTCATACACCCACCCCTTCCTTATTCCTCTTTAAAGTATCAAGAGAAAATAAACGGGGTCTTAAGTTCTTATAAATGATTGTTAAATTAAAGAAGCCGCTCCGGCTGAATGAAACCGGAACGGCTTAATGATTAAGAGCTGGTGAGCTGCTTGCGTAAGTTCTTTCTTAATATTTTCCCTGTTGTGTTCTTTGGAAGTTCGTGTAGAAACTCAATTCGGGACGGCCATTTATACTTGGCGAGCCGCTCACGGCAGAAAGCGAGCAGTTCGGCTTCCCGGAGAGACGGATTCCTGGAAACAACAAAACTGATGACCGTTTCCCCAAGCTCCGGGTGCGGCGCACCGACGACCGCCACTTCTGTAATGTCCTCGTGGCTGTATAAAACCTCTTCCACTTCTCTTGGATAGACATTATAGCCCCCGACAAGAATCATATCCTTTTTCCGGTCCACAATGTAGAAATACCCTTCTTCATCTACACGGGCCATATCGCCGGTATAAAGCCAGCCATCTCTGATTGTTACAGCAGTTTCCTCCGGCATTTTGTAATAGCCTTTCATCACGTTCGGACCTTTGACGATCAACTCTCCGACTTCGCCGACAGGAACATCTTCTCCTAGTTCATCCACGACGCGGTTTTCTACATTTTTTATATTTCTCCCTATTGATCCAGCTTTTCTCGGACGGTCCAGCGGGTTGAAGGCAGTGACCGGCGAAGCCTCCGACAATCCATACCCTTCTGAGATCCGTACGTGAAACTGCTGTTCAAAAGATTCCAGCAGGGATACAGGCAGCGATGAGCCGCCGGAGATGGACAGACGCATGTGCCGGAAGGTCTGCACCTGATCGCTGCCTGTCTGCTGCAGATAATTATACATCGTCGGCACTCCGGCAAACACGGTAGCTTTATGTTCATCTGCCACAGCAAATACTTCCTGAGGGGAAAACTTCGGAATGACGAGGATGGTGCCTCCATTCATAAGCGGTGCATTCAAACAGACGGTCAGGCAGAAAACATGGAACATCGGCAGTGTGGCAATGACCCGGTCATCGGAAGAAAACTCCAGGTAGTCCGCCACATCTGTGGCGTTGGAATATAAATTCCGGTGGGTCAGCATCGCACCTTTCGGCTTCCCGGTCGTTCCTGAGGTATAAAGGATGACTCCCGTGTCTTCATCCTCAAGGGGCGGTCCCTCAAAAGCCGGGCTGCCTTCCTCCACCGCTTTTGTAAACGATTTCATTTTTGGAGACAAGGAAGATGCGGACAAATCCATACCGCTGTTCGTATCGGCAGCAAAATAATGCTCCACATCGCTTTGGTGATCCAAATGTTCAAAAATCTCCAAAAGGACATCCATTGTGATGACAGCTTTGACATCCCCATTCTTTAAAATGTATCCAATCTCTGATGCGGTGTAGGTCGGGTTGATTGGGATAACAGTCGTCCCCGCACGGAGGGCTCCGTACAAGCCGATCATAAACAGAGGACTGTTCCCACTTACCAAAGCCACATGGTCTCCTTTCCCATAGCCAAGCCTGGACAACGTTGAAGCGAATTTCGTTACGGACGCATCGAACTCTTTGTAGCTGACCGAATGACCTTGAAAAATATAGGCATCCTTGTCAGGGTTTTCTTGAGCCGTCAGCATCAGCTGTCCGCTTAAATTCATGCATGCTCCCCCTTATTATGAATGAATAATCATTCACCATTTGTATTTTCTAATTAATTATAAAATACTGAAAACTTTTTATCAACTTATGTCTAAACGTGAAATAGGAAAAACCCGGCCCCCTCCAACAGAGACCGGGAATTTTTTAATAAAGGATGTTCAAAAAGTCTTCTTTTGAAATTTTCCCAAGGTAATAGGAAATATCCACCTCATCCAAAGCTTCAGAGATGGCCTGGCGTTCATACCTGCATCCGATCAATGTATCCTCGACTACATGGATATCACCGACACCGAAGAAATCTCCAAACACTTTTGCATTCTGGATGGTACCTTTAGACACATCAAGACGGACATCGTAACTCCCTGCTCCTTCAATCCGCTTGGTGTGCTGGATGTTGAACTTCGGAGAACGGCCGTAGTTCCAGTCCCAGTTTTTATAGCGCTCATCGGCAAGTTTATGGATGTTGTCCCAGTCTTCGGCAGTCAGCTTATACTGTGGTACATCCTTCACATCCTCCACATCAAAAATATAGCGGAGAATCAGGTGTTTGAATTCCTCCATGGAAATCGGCTCTTCGAGAAATTCAGAGATGTTCGCAACGCGGCTGCGGATCGATTTGATTCCTTTGGATTTGATCTTTTCTGTTTTCACATTCAGCGCAGATACGACGTTTTCGATTTCAGAATCCAGCATTAACGTTCCATGACTGAACATCCGCCCTCGTGTAGAAAACTGGGCATTCCCTGAAATTTTCCGGCCATCCTCTGCGGTAATGTCATTTCTTCCGGACAACTCCGCATTTACACCGAGCTTTTTCAAGGCTTCTGTCACCGGCTTCGTAAATTTAGCGAAATCATGGAAGCTGTCTCCGTCATCCTTCGTGATGAAGCTGAAATTCAAGTTTCCGAGATCATGATAAACGGCTCCCCCACCGGACAGGCGGCGTACAACATGAATGCCGTTATCTTCCACATAATTGGTGTTGATTTCCTCCACCGTGTTTTGGTTCTTCCCAATTATGATGGACGGTTCATTGATATAGAACAGTAAGTAGGTTTCATTAATATCGAGATTTTTTAAGGCGTACTCCTCGATCGCCAGATTAATCCTGGGATCATTAATGCCTTCGTGGTCTATAAAAAGCATGGCTTTCATCCTTTCCAGTCCTTATTCCATGTACCATTGTAATCGTTTAGAAAAGGAGAAACAATCTATTTACTCCAGGATAAACCTTCCTCTGCGATCTGAATGGTTCCTTGAAAAACGTTCCGGGCTTCCTGACGCAGGCGGGTATGATCCCCGAAATGTGGAAGATGACTGAGCCAGAGCGTATCCACCCCGGCATCCCGGGCGATGGTGGCAGCTTCTGTACTGGTCATATGCCCCGGACCGGTCCCATCCATTCCATGATAGAAGTTCGTATCTGTAATCAACAGGTCCGCCCCTTCTGCAAAATCCCCCCACGGTTCGAAATAACTCGTGTCCGCTGTATAAACAATCGTGTTGTCCCCATCACTGATCCGCATACCATAACAAGGAACAGGGTGGGAGGTTTTTTGAAAGTCAATCGTGAATGGTCCGAGTTTCAGCGTTTCTCCAGGATCATAGCCGACGCCTTCTGTATACTGATGGCTCAGCCGCTCAAACTGTTGTTTGTCTTCTTTGTGCCCATATAGATAAAGCTTCTGATTCGTTTCATGCAGAGTGTTCTGAACGAGCATCGCGTATTGCAGCGGTCCGATATCCGCTATATGGTCATGATGGTAATGAGACAAAAGGACAGCATCAAGATCCATCACTTTTTTGTACTGCTGCAGTCGCGACAAAACACCACTTCCGCAATCGACAAGCATCGTAAATCCATCCTTCTCCAACAAGTATCCGGAGGTCGCACTTCCTGACGCCGGATAGGCTCCCCAGTATCCGATAATCGTCACTTTCACATCATCCACTCCCTTTTTAAAAAAATTCCGCCTAAATATGCTTTGTTTTATAACAGATGGTTGATTTCTGAATATTGTTATAATACAATGGTTTTACATTAAAAATACTTGGAGGCGATTTACCATGATGAATGTTCTTGAGTTTTTCCGTAACCTGCCGAAAAAGCACTGTGCTCAATGTGGAAATGTCATTCAGGAAAAAGCCGACTGTTATGGTAATGTTTGCGACGACTGCGACCACCCTGCCCGTTAATTCCAGTATTCCACAAAAATCCATAGAGTGAACCTATCATTTGAAGCAGCTGGCATCAGCTGCTTTTTTTATGGATGCCATAAAAAAAAGCCATTCGTAGAAAACTACTGAATGGCTGCTTCTCTGCGTTTCGTTGAATTTCTTAATAGAAGCTGATGGGGATAGACATACCGCTTCGGTGCAATGGCTCCCGGATGAAGCAGCTGCTGTATGAGTACTTCCACCGTTTTATCCGCCATTTGTATGACCGGCTGCTGGATGGTTGTGACAGAAGGCACCATCAGGAGCGACACCATCTGATTATCAAACCCTACCACGGCGAGGTCCTCCGGCACCTTCCAGTCTGAGGAAGAAGCTTCATAGATTAAACCGGCTGCTACTTCATCCGATCCAGTAAATACCCCGTCAATATAAGGGAATTCGCTGCGAATCAAATGAAAGACCTTCTGTCCGTCACTGACATCAATCGCCCAGTCGATATTAAGCTCGTCGAGGAAAGGTCGCCCATATTCCTCCAACGCCTCAAGGAATCCCTGCTTCCGCATAGCTCCCAGATGACTTTCCGGCCCTCCGCTGGCGTACGCAATATGTTTACACCCCTGCTCCAGCAAATGAACAGCAGCTTCGTAGGCGGCTGTTTTATGATCCATATGAATCATTGGAATCGAAGCATCCTCCATGTATTCATTGCAGAACACAATCGGACCGGACTCCAGATAAGGCTCGACATCCTTCCAATCATTGATGAGGGAAGCCATAATCACACCATCCACCTGCTTCGTTTTCAGCAGCTGAAGATAGTCGATTTCTTTTTTTCTGGAATGGTGGGTCTGGCAGACGATTACCTGGTATCCCCATTCGGATGCTTTCTGCTCCATCGCTTCAATTAAGTTTCCGAAGAATGGATTGGTAACCCGGGGCAGCAGGACTGCTATGGTTTCTGTTTTCTGGCTGCGCAGGCGGCGCGCAGATGAATTGGGGACATACCCGAGGTCCTTCATGGCCTGGACTATTCGCTGCCGCTTTTCTTCAGTCACGTATGGCTGATCATTAATGACGCGGGACACCGTCGTCCTTGATAATCCAGCCAATTTCGCTACATCTTCAATCGTAGCCATATTCATTTCCCCCTTGATGCTATTTGAAAACGTTTCCAATTATTATCATACTAAGCCTTGTCGTTTCATGCAAGCCCTTTCATAAGGTTGCAGGCTTCTATAAGGAAGGCTGCATATAAAAAAAGCCCCCCGTTGATCCGGGGAGCTCTTCTCGTGCCATTATACAAAAAGATGTGTGAGAACCTTCTCTACGGCCGCTTCTCCCTGGTCAATACAGTCAGGAAGACCGATGCCGCGGTAGGAGCCGCCAGCCAGATAAATGCCGGGCAGCTCTTTTTCCATAGCTGCTGTAATATGCTGCAGCTTTTCCTTATGCCCCACCTTATACTGAGGCATTGCATCATGCCAGCGCGTCACAACAGAAAAATCCGGTTTTTCCGTAATGTTCATCGTTTTATTCAAATCCTTCAAAACGATGTCCTGGATTTCTTCATCCGTCTTTTCGACGATTTCCTGATCCGACGGCTTACCGACATAACACCGGAGAAGCACTTTTCCCTCTGGTGTCGAGTGCGGCCATTTTTTATGTGTCCACGTGCAGGCGGTGATGCGGAAATCGCTGTTTCTCGACACGACAAAGCCTGTGCCGTCAATATCCTTCTTAATGGCTGACGCATCAAAAGCCATGGCGACGTTGGCCACCGATGTGGCATTGGTGTTCTTAAACGGCTCAAGAAAATCAAAGTGGGACAGCATGCGCTGAACCGCGAAATGGGGAACAGCCATAATGACAGCATCCGCTTCCTTCACTGTTCCATTACTGAGCAGCAGTTGATAGCCATCGTCCTGTTTCTCGATATGATTCACTTGGACTCCCGTTTGTACCGTTCCTGGATGCAGCTGCTCTTCGACCGCATCCACCAGGGAGCTGAGCCCGTGTTTCAGGGTACGGAACATGCTCGGTTTCTTTTCGCCTTTTTTACGCTTTGGGATGTTAGTGGTCCGACGCAGTCCTTTAATCAGGCTGCCATACTCCTGCTCCATCTCATAAAACTGCGGGAAGGTCGCCTTCAGGCTCAGCTGATCGATGTCGCCGGCATAAATGCCGGACAAAAGCGGCTCAATCAGGTTTTCGACCACTTGATTCCCCAGCCGGCGCCGGAAGAAAAGTCCAAGCGACTGATCTCCCTCCACCGTCTTTTTGGACTTCACAAGATCCATCGACGCTCTGATTTTTCCTGCAGGTGTGAACAATCCGGAAAAAAGAAATGGACGGATCCGCGTAGGAATCCCCATATAGGATCCCGCCGGCATCTTGTGAAGCCGCCCATTCACTAAGATGTAGGATTGACCTGTCCCATTGGGTACAAGCTCCTCCCCCAGTCCGACTTCACGGGCCAGGCGCCCGGCGCTTTCCTTTCGTTCCAGAAAAGAATCAGGACCGCGTTCAATCGTGAACCCGTCCTTTTTCACGGTTTCAATTTTACCGCCCAGACGATGGCCGGCTTCTAATAATGATACATCGAGAGGGATGTCTTTTTCGTCTGCTTTTTTCTGAAGGTAATAGGCGGATGTTAATCCTGTGATCCCCCCGCCTATAACTACGACTTGTTTTCGTTCCCCCATCGTCTTACTGCTCTTTCGCTTTATCCAGCACGACATCAGCTAGAGTGTCGATAAACTGCGGATGCGTATTCGGCATTTCAGGACGGTAATAGCCTGCTCCGATTTCATCACAGACAACCTTACACTCGTAATCGTTGTCGTAAAGAACTTCCAAGTGATCGGAAACGAAACCGACCGGCGCATACACGAAAGTGGTGTATCCTTTTTCATGATAAAGATCACGGGTAAGGTCCTGCACGTCCGGACCGATCCATGGATCCGGTGTATTCCCTTCACTCTGCCAGCCGATTTCATAATTGGTGATGCCGGCGGCTTCTGCAATCAAATCCGCCGTTTTCTTCAGCTGATCCGGATATGGATCGCCGCCTTCCAAAATCTTCATCGGCAGACTGTGCGCCGATACGATCAGGCAGCTGTTTTCTTTTTCTGCTTCATCCATTTTGCTGTATTCCGCTTCCAAAGCCTGCTTCCAGTAATCGATAAAGCCCGGGGCGTCGTACCAGCTTTCCACAGAACGGATAGTGATGCCGTGTTTGTCTGCTTCCTCTTTCGCACGTCCGTTGTAAGATTTTACGCTGTACGTGGAATAGTGGGGAGCAAGAACAATGGAAACCGCTTCGTCAATGCCATCTTCGGCCATCTGAGCCACCGCATCTTCCACGAACGGCTCAATATGTTTTAAGCCAAGATACATATGGAATTCAACATCCTCCTGTTTTTCATTCAACGCGTTCTGTACGGCTTCGGCCTGATCATCCGTAATGCGGGCCAGAGGCGATATGCCTCCAATGGCATCATAACGGTCACGCAGATCCTGAAGAAGCTCATCCGACGGCTTTCTTCCCCGGCGGATGTGTGTGTAATAACGCTCCAAATCTTCTTCCTTATAAGGAGTTCCATAAGCCATTACTAATAGTCCCATTTTCTTCTGTGCCATGCAGCTTCACCTCTTAGTTCTTTTTTGAGTACGTATGGATTAAATTGGTCAAACGCTTCAATGTTTCCGGTTTGATATCCGGTGTGACACCATGTCCAAGATTAAAGATGTGGGACGGATGATTTCTGCCCTCATCAATAATCCGCTTGGCCCGCTCTTCAATAACGTCCCAGTCGGATAAGAGAATCGTCGGATCCAGGTTCCCCTGCAGCGGTTTCGTCACCCCTGCGTTTCTAGCTTCTGTAATCGACATTCTCCAGTCCAGACCAATGACATCGACAGGAAGATCATCCCATTCGTGGATCAAATGACCTGCTCCGACGCCGAAAGTAATCAACGGGACATTTTCTTCCTTCAATTCAGAGAAGATCCGCTGCATCACCGGCTTGATAAATGTCCGGTAGTCTTCGACGTTCAGGGAACCTACCCACGAATCGAAAATCTGGATGGCTTCGGCTCCGGCTGCCACCTGCGCTTTTACATACGCAATGACCATATCAGCAAGCTTATCCATGAGAGCAAACCATGTCATCGGCTCACTGTACATCAGTGATTTTGTTTTGCTGTAGTTCTTGGAAGGACCGCCTTCAATCATATAGCTTGCCAGTGTGAACGGCGCTCCACTGAAGCCGATCAATGGTACTGTCAGCTGCTCTTTCGTAAGCAGACGGATGGTATCCAGAACATAAGGAACATCCGCCTCCGGATCAATGGTTCCAAGCTTCAAGATGTCGTCTTTCGAGCGGACTGGATTATGGATGACGGGACCGACCCCTTTTTTGATCTCGACATCCACACCAATCGCCGGAAGAGGGGACATGATATCCTTATAAAGAATGGCAGCGTCCACGCCGTACTGCTCGACAGGCAGACGTGTGACGTAGGCACACAGTTCCGGTTCATGAGTGATCTCAAACAATGAGTATTTCTCTTTTAGTTTGCGGTATTCAGGCTGTGACCGTCCGGCCTGGCGCATAAACCATACGGGTGTATGATCGGTTTCTTCACCGCGGAAAGCTCTCAATATTGTGTCATTCTCAATTTTCTTCATGAATAAGACTCCTTTTTAACGTTCATCAACGACCCGTTTTCAACTATAACATTTATCGGAAAACCATGTCGCTGTATAAGTGGTTTGTCACGATTTTGTACGATTTTAAAAGTCCCAGTTCAGGCGGACAGAGTTGGACGGCTGTCCTTCTTTACCTGTAAGCGGGTCGGCGGGGACAATGTAGTAGCGGGTCTCATCAAAAACACTGAACGCACTGATGCGGAACTCCCCTTTGCCGGTCACTTCCCCGACTTTAACATCCTCTCCCTCTTCTTCCCTGAAAATACGGTAAATAATCCGTTCATCCTCCGGTATGCTCCACGTAATCGTCCCGCGCAGCGTAGCCAGTCCGCCCAGGTTGAGGTTAGCCTCCGCATCTGTAATCACCGGCAGGGAGACAGGATCAGGAAGACTTTCCACTCCTTCCGGCTGTTCAAACGCTGTCGCAAGCTCCTGCTGCTGGTCCACTTTCGTTAAAATGCGTTTCATCATGCGGGCCGGATAGGCACTGCTGCCTTCCACACGGCTGCCTTCTTCATTGGAGTCATACCCCATCCAGACGGCTCCGGCATATTCCGGGGTATAGCCGGCAAACCAGACATCTGTATCCTGCTGCGTACCGGTTTTCCCAGCCAGGGCTTTCGGATAGTCGCCGGAACTTGCGGTACCATCCTCCACGACTGTCTGCAGAATTTCCGTCAAATACCAGGAGGTTTGAGCGTCAAACACCTGCACTTCTTCCGGCGTATGCTCATGGATAACCTTTCCCTCCCGGTCTGCCATCTGCTTAATGGTATAACTGTCTTTCTTCACTCCTGACTGGGCAACGGCCCCGTAT
The DNA here is from genome assembly GCF_056158365.1 of Halobacillus sp. AWH4_228. NCBI lineage: Bacteria > Bacillati > Bacillota > Bacilli > Caryophanales > Bacillaceae > Halobacillus > Halobacillus sp. AWH4_228. The sequence continues at coordinate 2,960,551 of NZ_JBSWTE010000001.1, forward strand.
GCCTCTGCCATCTGCAGGGGTGTATAGCCTTCAGAAAGCCCGCCTAAAGCAATCGCAAGCCCATCGTCCTTTGTAGAAAGACCCAGTTTATCTAAATACGTTTTCGCATAAGGGATGCCGATTTGATCGAGCAGCCATACCGCTGACACGTTCTTCGATTCTACAAGAGCTTCGTAGAGCGACACCTGACCTTCGTACTCATCGTTGTAGTTTCTTGGATTAAACTCACCAAAGGCCTGCCGTTCATCCGACAGCAGGGAATACGGGTCATATTCATCCATCATGAGGGCCGGGCCGTAGACCGCGAACGGTTTGATCGTTGAAGCCGGCGGCTGTTTTGAAAGAACCCGATTGAAGTCCCCGTGCACATAATCCCGTCCGCCAACAGCGGCAGCAACGGCTCCCGTCCGGTGATCGGTAATCGTCAGCGCCCCTTCCACAGGACCTGCTGTCCCGGGAATATATTCCCCGTTTTTCATTTCTTCGGCAGCTATTTTCTGAATGACCGGATCCATCTCCACGATGATCTGATAACCGCCGCGCTTCAGTTCGTCCCGTGAGATATGATACTTCTCAGCCGCTTCCTGAATAACGAGGTCGACGTAACTATTGGACCACGTCTCCTCCTCCGTATCTTCTTCTCTTTCCACAGCCAATGTCGTTCCCTGCATCTGTTTCAGTACAGCGGCATCTATGCTTCCTACATCATACATCCGTGCCAGCACAACGTTCCTGCGTTCTTCAGCTGCTTCAGGGTTTTCAAAAGGAGAGTAGGTATTCGGTGCTTTCGGCAGCCCTGCCAAAAGCGCTCCTTGAGCGATGCTGAGATCTGAGACTGAGGTTTGGAAATAGTGCTGGGAAGCGGCTTCAATGCCGTACGTTCCCTCCCCGAAATAAATCCGGTTCAAATAAAGTTCCAAAATTTCGTCCTTCGTGAAGTTCCGCTCCAAATAAAGGGCGGCCATCACTTCCTTCGTCTTACGCATCCACGTCTTTTCATTGGTCAAAAACACATTTTTCGCCAGCTGCTGCGTGATGGTACTGGCTCCCTCCACCTTTTTCATGGCGATGATATCCTTATATACCGCACGTAGAATACCTTTAAAGTCTACACCGGAGTGCTCACGGAAACGGCTGTCCTCCACGGCAGTAAAGGCTTCCTGCACATGATCAGGAACCTGGTCGATACTGACGACCTGCCGATTCTTCGTATAGATACGCTCAATCACTTCACCATCGGCCGTTTCCACTGTCGTCATTTCATCAAGGATTAAATCCTTCTCATTGACGACGAAACGCCCACCGAAATAGATCGTCATAAAGCCTGCAAATAAGAAAAAGACAAGCACGCCAAGACCGAGAAGCGGCCACTTCCATTTCTTCACCCAGGAAGGAAGCTTGTCCCATTGTTTTTTTAATTTCACTGCAATTCGACCCTTTCTGTCTGTCACCTTCCAGCTTGCCACCCTTCAACCCCTATTGATACACTGAACATACCGAAGGAAAGGAGACATCGCCTATGAAAGTTTCAATGACAAGTGGTACACTGGATTACTTAGCTAAACTGCGGGAGCAGCACCCTGACGCCTCCATCTTCTACATGCAGGATCAGGATAAAACCCTCGCTTATTATGAAGGAGACGGTCCTTCGATTTTCTCTGAGGGCCGGGATTATGAGACGGTCGACCGTGTCGGGGACGTCCAGTCGGAAGGGTATGTGGTTATGAACAACATCCCTGTCAGTGAAGAGGGACGTCCGGTGTTTGAGGATCGTTTCAAGCAGAGAGCGGGAAGCGTAGAAAACCAGGAAGGCTTCCAGGCCATCCGTATCCTCCGCCCGCTGAAAGGAAATACGTATGTTGTCTTCACCCAGTGGCGGAACCAGCAGGACTTCGAAGACTGGAAGAATTCCAAATCCTTTGATGATGCCCACAAAAAGTCCGGACCGAAACACGCGAAGAAACCTTCCTTTATAGACGGAGACGCCTATATTACACAATACCGTATGATCCAGCTTGAAGACTAGCATAGCAAAAGTGAGCGGCACATGCCGCTCACTTTTTTATTCTTCCTCTGCCCCATTGAGTACTTCATTCCGGAAAAATTCCTCGAACACCGTTTCCGGCTGCTCTCCGACAAGTCTCGCCTGCTCTTCGCCATTTTCATAATGGACGAGTGTCGGCGTTGATTCAATGCTGTACGCTGTCCACACATCAAACTCTAATAAGTTCATTTTTTTCATGTCGATATCCAGATCCTCTACCATCGGCACAAGCACAGGAGTTGTCCGTTGACAATGCGGGCAGGTCGGACTGTAAAAATACACGGTAACCGGATCTCCCGATTCGATTTCCTCCTCCAGCTCATCCGGCAGAATCTGATTCTGGTAATTCGGATCGTCCAGCTGGTTGATGGTAGCCTGATCCAGCTCATCCTTGCCATAAAGATTATCGGCTGTCTTCTGATTGTTCTGGTAATTGACGACAAAGATAAGGACAACAACGAGAACAGCCAGCACACTGGCGAAAATAATCATGCCTTTTTTCATGAACGATGACTTCCTTCCTTTTTCACTACAAGCACGTGAATGATAAAAATGATGATAAATGCGGTTCCCGCTAAAAACGGAATGGTGATGAAACCGAATAGATTGATGTACTGGCCACTGCACGGCACAAGACCGCACGAATCCCCGGCGGATAAGACCGGGATTTTCTGGAGGCTGTAGTGCCAGGCAGATACACACACACCGATACCGCTCATAAACAACCCCGGCAGCGCAACCGCCATATTCTTTTTCACAAGGGCTGTGCCATAGATGAGCACGAGCGGGTACATGAGAATACGCTGATACCAGCACAACTCACACGGCGGAAAGCCGAGCACTTCTGAAAAAAACAAGCTTCCGGCCATGGCAGTCAGAGATACAGCCCAGATGACAAACAGCCGGCTTTCATGATCCTTCTTCATACAAGTCTTCCTTTCTCTCTCCTACCTGTCATTATACTCGTGTATTTATTGAAAACAAAGGATTTATCCATTTATAAAACCCTCCCCTTACGCCTGCACAAGCCCATTACGATGGGCATAAACAGCCGCTTGTGTCCGATCCTGCACCTCAAGCTTGCTCAGCACATGACTGACGTGGGTTTTCACCGTTTTTATGCCGATGTAAAGAACATCACTGATTTCCTGGTTGGTCATCCCTTCTCCGATACACTTAAGAACTTCAAGCTCCCGATTCGTTAAATCCTCATGCAGGGATTTATCTTTCCGAAACCGGGTCATCATTTTCGTGGCGACTTTTGGTTCAATGACGTTTTCTCCCACAAAAGCCTTCCGGATCGCGTCTGCGATTTCATCAGCCGACGAGGTTTTCAACATGTAGCTGAAGGCCCCGGCTTCAAGGGCGGGAAAGACCTTTTCATCATCGTAATAGCTTGTCAGAATGATAATCCGGCACGCTTCGGTTTTCATAATTTCTTCCGTAGCTTCAATACCGGTTCCGTCCTCCATAATCAAGTCCATGAGGACAACATCCGGCTTCTGCTGCTGCACGACGGCCACTCCTGCTCTGCCGCTGGATGCCTCCCCTACAATATCAAGGTCCTCTTCCGTACTTAAATAAGCAATGACGCCTTTACGTACAACATCATGATCATCAACGACTACCACACGGATCATCCTGTTTCCCCCTCCATTGTAAAACGGACAGGAACACGCAGATCGATATGCGTCCCCTCTCCTTTGCTCGAACGCAGAGAAAAAATGCCGCCGATTTCCTCACAACGCTCCTGCATCGTTTTCAAACCATAGGAAGCTTTGTTTCCCTTTTTTTCTTCTACACGAAAGCCTGCTCCATTGTCGGAGATATGTAAAAAAACTTCTTCTTCATCGCTCGTACAGATGACTTTCACTTCATCCGCCCCTGCGTGCCGCAGAACGTTGGATAAGGCTTCCTGAACAATACGGAAAAGCTGATCCTCCATCGTTTTCGTTAGACCTTCCACATCCTCCATATCCACTTGAAAATCAATCCGGCACTTCTGCTTCAATTCTTCGATTAAAGCACCCACGCCTTCGGTCAAAGATTCCCCGGATAAATGCACCGGCCGGAGATGAAGCAGCAGCGCTCTCATTTCCGTCTGAGCCTGAAGCGCCATCTGAGTCATCTCCCCCACCTGCTCTCTCGCACGGACAGGATCACGCTCAAAGATCTTCTCAGCCGCCTGTGCCATCATCGTCAGGGCAAACAACTGCTGACTGACGGCATCATGGAGATCCCGGGCCAGACGCTGTCTCTCTTCAATCGCTGCCGCTTTATGGGCGGAACGGGCGAGCTCCCCTTTTTCGTCAGCCAGCTTTAAAAGGGCGTCCTTCTGCTGCTGCAGCTTTTGACCGAGGGTATTCAATTCATCCCCGAGCCCGGCAATTTCATCATCCTCCTGGAAGTAAATCCTGGACGACAGCTTCCCTCTCGCCAGCTGTGTAATCATTGTTGAAATATAGTCGAGACGCTGTTTCATATCCCCGCTCGAACGAAACCCGGCATACAGCGCCGTCAAAAAACCGATGAAGACATATACCACGATAAACAGCAGAACCGCTCCCGCTTCCAGCCACGCTGGATCGAACCAAACGTCAACGGACAGCAGGACAGCCAGCAGGATCAATGTATTTAGAAAAAGGCCGTAAAGATGAGAGCGGATGAACATATAACGTACACTGTTTAGTTTTTTCAGCACCGCTTTCCCCCCTTACACCTGAACCACTTTAATGGAACCGGCCGTTAATTCAATCTGGATGGTCAGTTTCCGGCGGGCTTCTTGGTAATCCCGTGTTTCATATTGAATGAAGCGGTTGATTCCGTCCGCCTTCTGGCCGGCCACCTTGATATCTCCGGCTTTCACTTTTGCGTCCACCCGAAAAGGCACCTGCTTTGGTACAAACATGCGCACATCACCGGCCCAGCCGGCCACACGGATCGGAATATCCTCATCTGGAATAAAAGCTTTCGTAAAATCGAACTTGTAATCACTAACCGCGCTCCAGACGTTCATCGGCTCTACCTTCCAGTTTTCTTCTGTAAAAGATAGATCCCCGACCGCCATCGTCCTGGATGCAGGCAGCGGTTTATCAAAATAGCGGGCATCGCTGCCTCCGCCTCTTCCCTTCATGATCCCAAACCCGATATACACGAACAGCAGCGGCCAGAGCTGCCAGATATCCCAGAAGCGGAAAGTCATCACTCCGAAACGGTCCAGAATCAACAGGGCCGCAAAAACGGACAAAAATGACCCGGTCACCCAGCTTCCCGCTTTTTTAAAAAGAGCACCGCTCCACATTCTCAACCCAAACAGCAGAATGATAAACGGATAAATCATACCCCAGGATAGATTCATTTCCAGGGAAATGATGTTCATATTCGTTAACAAAAGAATGACTCCGGCCCCAATCAAAAGGAAGGCCGCAATCCCTCTCCCAACAGTTGTACTCATCCTATCACCCTTCTCTTACGTAAATAATTCGACAAAAACAGTATAAAAACCTTTCCTGTGCCTGTTTTCATTTTATCTGTTTCATGGAGAGGTGAAACCCCGCTGCAGAGGGGCACCCCTTCCGACTTGAGACGGAATTTCACGTTTAAATGGATAGCGGGAGGGAAAAGTAATGGGTGAGACTGAAATAAGAAAGGATGTTGTTGCATGGATGAAAAAATGAAAGCCCTCATTGATGGCTTGAATGAAGACCTCGCGCATGAGTATGCCGCTTCCATTATGTACACCTATAATGCGGCGGTCGTAACAGGACTTTACCGTTCCGTTTTGAAGCCGTTCTTCGAAGAGGAAGTCGCCGATGAACAAGGGCATGCCTTATATTTAGCTGAAAAAATCAGTACACTTGGAGGCACACCGACAACAACACCGGCAGAAGTGAAACAGCTGAGAGAAGTTCGTCCAATGCTCGAGGAAGCACGTGAAGCGGAGAGACAGACGATCCAGCGCTACGAAGAAAGAAAACAGCAGGCGGAGGAACTGAGCCTGACCGAGCTTTCCGTCAAGCTTGATGATATGATTTCAGATGAAACCCACCACATGGAAGAGATCAGCCGCCTTCTTCAGGATTCCCGGCTGCAGGATTAATCTTCTATCCACGGCACAAACCCGTACGATGAACAACCATCGTACGGGTTTTTTATGATTGCCGGACAACAGTCCCTCTTCACTGCAGTCTTTCTCTTTTAAGAAGGCACTGTTATTGCTTGGTGTTGTTATTTAACATGTGAGCTCCTATCATCCCTTTTTGTCATGGGATTTGTAGGAGGCGGCCTTGGGAATGACTCCCTTTCCCTGCCATCCCATGCTCTGAGTAAATAGCGGACCGGACCCCTAATTCCAGACGGAAACGATTTAGTAATCGTTTAAAATATCAACAAAAGACTTTAACAGAGCTTTTAAGAAAAGCATGCGTCCGGGATAAATTTGAGAATATTCAGAAGCTGTATTACAATTTGTACAACCACAACATAAAGGAGAATGCGACATGAGGGAGAATGTTTTTCAAGCCATCGACCGTCAATACGACAAGATGGTGGAAACACGCCGGTATCTTCACCAATATCCGGAGGTTTCTTTCCACGAGGAGAAAACGGCGCAATTTATAGCAGATACATATGAAAGACTGGGCATTCCTTATGAAAGCCACGTCGGCGGCAACGGTGTCGTCGCCACGCTTAAAGGCGGAAAACCCGGCCGAACGGTTGCCCTTCGTGCAGATTTTGATGCCCTGCCGATCCAGGAGGAGAATGATGTTTCCTACCGCTCCAAGCATGACGGGGCGATGCATGCCTGTGGACATGACGGCCATACGGCAGCTTTGCTAGGCCTGGCCGAAGCTCTCGCCCCTTATCAAAGCGAACTTCCGGGAACCGTGCTGTTCCTTCATCAGCATGCGGAGGAATATGCTCCCGGAGGTGCCAAGCCAATGGTCGAGGCGGGAGCCATCGAAGAAGCGGATGCCGTCTTCGGAACGCACTTATGGGTAAATGCACCGACCGGAGTCATCCAGACGTCTAAAGGGCCGTTTATGGCTGGAGCGGACCGTTTTGAAATTACGATCAAAGGAAAAGGTGGACACGGCGCTCAGCCGCACCAGACGAAAGATGCCATTGTCATCGCTTCCCAGCTCGTGACTACGCTGCAGCAGGTGGTCAGCCGCCGGATTGACCCTCTGAAAACGGCGGTCGTTACGGTCGGAACTTTGGAAGCGGGCGGCACCTTTAACGTGATTGCTGATTCAGCTAAGCTGACGGGGACAGTCCGGACGTTTGATGCTGATGTTCAGGATCTGATTATCGGCGAAATGGAAAAAATCATAAAAGGTACGTGCCAGGGATATGACGCCGACTATGATTTTCTTTATGAAAAGGGCTACCCACCGGTCATCAACCATATCGATGAGGCTGAACTCATCCTGGAGAACGCTTCTAAGGCGGATGCTTCCCTCGTTACCGAAGAAGTGGAGCCCGTGATGGCCGGAGAGGACTTCGCCTATTACTTATTGGAGAAACCGGGTGCGTACTACTTTACGGGAGCTCAAATCCCTGATCATTACTACCCGCATCATCATCCGAAATTCGACTTTGATGAGTCTGCCCTGCCTCACGCTGCAAAGACGCTGTTTCAGGCTTATATGAGCTATCAGGAAAAACAACAGTCCTAAAGAAAACGTAGACGAAAGGACTGTACAGCTGTTTCACCAAGCTGCTCCAATAAACGTCCATTGGCCACAAAGCCGACGACGGCACCGATGCCGGGGACGATTTGGAGCAGCTTTACTATATCAAGCGTATCTCTGTACTCCATCTGAAGCGTTTTCCAATCCACATTCTTCTCCTCAAGCGGAACGTCCTTCCAATTCATCACTTTTTCCTTCGTCTGTTTCCTCACGTCATCGCTGGAATAAGCCAGCATAAAGACGTGCAGTAAATAGACTCTGTCCTCATACGAATGGATGTTCATTCCACACACCTGGGCCGCATCGAATAAAAACTTCATCTTGATACTTAACAGCAGAGGAAAGTCGGCAAGGCCCAGCCATATGCCGCCGAACCCCGTCCCGGCTCCTTCCAGTGAAGCGGTTCTTTTGTACTGCTTCAGCAGTTCCTTAATCTTCACCTCCCGCTCTTCCCACGTCCAGTGGTCTTCGACAGTCACAGGCCTGACGTATTCAGAGGTGGTTAAAGCGGCTTCCATCATGGAACGGACACTTTCCGTTATCACCTGGTGGATGCGGTCGGGAATCGTACTGTTGATCCGCTGCTGAAACGGCTTCGAGGTCCGCTGCAGAAGAGCAGACCGTTTATCGAGCGACCGGCTCCAGCGTACGGCTTCTTTCTTCACCTTTTGTTCGTAGTTCAATGAAGACCCTCCTTTTAAAAAGAAGGCTGCTCCATGCAGCCTTCCTTGTTAGTTTAATCGTTGTTTGACATACGTTTGTACAAACGCATAACTGAACAAAGCACCGAGCACCCAGACACCAATCATCCCCGCCCATTGGAATTGAAGAGCAAGCAGGATTCCGAAGACAGCCGTCTGGAAAAGCATGATCGTTTTCAGCCATTGCAGGACGGCCTTCTGTTTCCACTGTTGATGAACGGGATAGAGATCGAGCCAGATAATGGTCCTGTGGTGATTCCAGAGGGTCATCATCTGAAACCCGCTCAAATAGAGAAACAGCAGAGCAAATGCCCCTTTCACCCAGACGTTCGGGACAAACCAAACCGCCAGCCCGCCAATAAGAATCAGCCGGAGGTACATGCCTAAATAATCACTGCTCCGGACGAATGTAATCCGGAACAAATAAGTAAAGGAGTGGTCCTGACGGAAGGGGATCCTCTGCACGAGCAGCCGGACAAGCCCGTGCCTTTTCTTCACGGTGTTTTTCAAATGCGGCACATCCGTGAACATATTGGCGATCCGGTAAAAGGCACGCATCCGCTGCTGGTCCTTTTCTACGAGCAGGTCCCAGGCGAGTCCGGCTTTTTGACTCGCCAATGTATACGTGTACAGGACGAGGGCGGCAAGAAGAACGGTTACGACACCGGCAAACACCCAATCTCCGCGGGCAAGAAAGAAAAAGATGAAGCCGTTCAGGAACGCCTTGGCCACCTGATCCACCCGGCGGATCCGACCATTCCTTTCCTTGAGCATCCACCAGTTGGAAAGCATGTTCCACACCTTCACAACAAGGACGACACCGATCATCATGAAATAATAACGGCCACCCAGAGATGGATAAGACGCCAAATATAACGGGCCGAGCGCAGCCGACACAAGAAAGATTAAATAAAGCTGGACGATGTAACTATAGTAGAGACACCGCTTGAAGTAATCATTCAGCTGATACTCAGCCGGAAGGAGAAAGACAAGGTCCGGCTCTTTCAGCAGTGTCCGCACCGGACTGTAGCCGGCGAGAAAACCAAAAGCGACAGCGATGACGAAAGCGGTAGGGAAGTTCTCCGGAAGATTCTGAAGCCACTGCTGATAATAATAAGCCGAAGCTGAAATGAAAAACAGCATGGCCACTGCAATATGCCCGTTGAACATGTATTTCAAGTAGCGGCTCGTTTCCTTGATGTGTCCGGAAAAACGCGCAGACCAGAACTCCTTCGCCTTAATCATGCTGCTCTTCCTTTGTAAGCTCGACATATATATCGTCCAGGGAAGCATGGGGGCGGCCGAAGGATTGTCGGAGCTCCGCCAGTGTCCCCTGCGCACGGATCTCTCCGTCGTGGAGAATGACAAAACGGTCACAGTACTTCTCAGCTGTCGCCAGAATATGGGTGGACATAAGAATGCCCGCCCCGTTCTCCTTCATATCCACCATCATCTGCAGGTAGGACTGGATCCCAAGCGGATCAAGACCGACAAAAGGTTCATCCACGATATAAAGTTCCGGTTCTATGAGGAAGGCGCACATGATCATCACCTTCTGACGCATCCCCTTAGAGAAATGGACAGGGAACCATTTCAGTTTTTTCTCCAGACGGAATTCCTTCAATAGTGGATCAAGACGCTTCTTAAAAACATCTTCAGGGATGTTGTAAGCCATAGCCGTCAGATGAAGATGCTCATAAAGGGTAAGCTCATCATAGAGGATCGGCATTTCAGGAATATATCCCAGCTGCTGCCGGTACTTCTCGGGATCCTCATCAAAGCGGGTTCCGTTAATAGACACCGTCCCCTTCTTCGCCTGCATCAATCCGATAATATGCTTGATCGTCGTACTTTTCCCCGCTCCGTTCAATCCGATCAATCCGACGATTTCTTTCGGTTTCACATCAAGACTGATGCCGTGCAGGACGTTTTTATGCGTATAGCCTCCGTGGAGGTTTTCAATATGTAATAAAGACTGCATGCTATCCCTCTTTTCATTGGTCCATTTGAGTGAATTTTATCATATTTTCCATCTGCACACACGCCGCCCGCGCTTTCTACTAATGGGCGTCTACCGCTTCTTATGGTACAATACATTCAATAATGAAAGGAGTGTCAAACATGGCAGACTCGTGTATCTTTTGTAAGATTATTGACGGAGACATCCCTTCCGCTAAAGTGTATGAAGATGAAAAAGTGTATGCTTTCCTCGATATCAGTCAGGTGACGAAGGGGCACACGCTCGTCATCCCCAAGGCGCACTGCAAGGATATTTACAACACCCATCCTGACACAGCAGCCGCTCTTTTCTCGAGAATTCCTAAAATCGCCAATGCCATTAAGGAAACGTATGAACCGGTCGGCTTGAATGTGCTGAACAACAACGAAGAACCAGCAGGACAGTCTGTTTTCCATCTACATATTCATCTGATTCCAAGGTATGGGGATAATGATGGTTTCGGAGCAAAATGGGAAGTCCATTCCGATGAGTACTCCCCGGAGCAGCTTCAGGCGGTTGCCGGTGAGATCAGCAGCCGGATTCCTCATTAACACTATGTATCATTTTTGATTTTCGGAGCTGATTTTTGTATAATACAGGTATGCGTTCGCAGGCGGTCAGAAGGACACGTCTGGAATGTCATTTAGAAGAGATTAGAATAGTTGAGGAGAGATGTTAAATGAATATTCGAGTATTAGTTATGTTGTCCCTGCTTGTTGGTATTGGTGCTGTGCTTCACGCGGTGGCTCCACCGTTTTTCTTCGGGATGCGTCCGGACATGATGCTGGCCATGATGTTCCTGGGCATACTGATGTTCCCGAAAGCCCCTTATGTACTGCTTTTGTCCTTAGCTACCGGTTTTATCGCTGCTTTGACAACGACAGTGCCCGGCGGCCAGCTTGCCAACTTGATTGACAAACCATTGACAGCTTTCGCTTTCTTTGGACTTGTACTGCTGACGAAAAAAATCTCTAACCATAAACTGACGCAGCCGATTCTTGCCGGCATTGGAACAATGATCAGCGGATCCATTTTCCTTGGCGTTGTCCTATATATCATCGGCCTGATGGAAGCGAGTTTCGGCGTCATGTTCGCCACAGTCGTTCTCCCGGCTGCGGTCTTCAACATCTTGTTCGTCGCCGTTGTGTACCCTGTTGCCATGAAGATCCTCAAGCGGTCTTCCATGGGAGGTCCGGTCCGGCAGGCTTCGTAACCTTGTCAGTCAACAAAGGCACTACTTTTCTGTAGTGCCTTTGTTATACTTAAAACGACAGACGCTTTTTTATCATTTTAAGGTTTTATTCTTACATATTAAGAGAAAATAGAACCATGGAGATGGATCTGAAAGGAGATGGACGGATATGCCAAATGGAAAATCGTTAGCTCTGGGCATTTTAGTAGGAGGTGCCGTCGGGGCCGCATGCACACTTTTTAATGCCCCATCATCCGGAAGGGATTTCCGTGAAAATGCCAGACTGAAAAGCGAAAACCTGAAGAATACCGTGCTGAGCCTGAAAGAGGATGGCATGCAGCTCAGAGACCAGATTACTCAGACGTCCAAAGAAGGTGCTGAATTAATTAAAGAGCTTTCCGAGGATGTGAAATCCTCCATTGAAAGCTGGAAACGCACCGTCGAACCCCACCAGAAAAACATCCAGAAATATTTGGAGCAGATTGAAGAGAGTCTGAAGGAGCTGGAGGAAAAAGCGAAGGCCGATCAAAACACCGACCCTTCCCAGCCAAGTCATGAGACCATTAACCATCAATAGCCGAAAAGCCCCCGTTGATCCAAACGGGGGCTTTTGTACGCTTTAAAGTTAATAAACAGGGTGTATACCCTGCTAAAAACCCGTGCAGGGATCAACATGTCTCGATTCCTGCACGGGTTTTCAATGATGCGTTTCAGCTGTTATTCCGCCGCTTTCAGATCCTCAATAGAATCAACATCCATATAGGCTGGAACGACAAGGCCGATTTTAGCCCCTTCCAAGTTGGCACCAAGGTCCACAATGCTGTCCTCGTGTTTTTCATACTGACTTCCGTGAGTGACCGGCAGCCACGCTGCGACCATTCCGGAAGCTTCTCCAGAGGCTACAGACTCCCACATCGGTCCGTTATCCAGAGACGTCAACGTTACGTCAAATCCTTGCTGCTTCAGCACTTCTCCAATGACATGCGTAGAGGCAATTTCAGAATCCCACATCACATAAACCAGCTTCACTTCGGTTCCATCGACTTCTTCCGTCCCTTTTGTCCACTCCGCTACAAGATCTTCATTTTCTTTGATCCATTTTTGTGCGGCTTCTTCTTCACTGCTGCCTTCATTGATATCCAGCATGACCGATTCCATGTCTTCGGTTGTCCAGTTGAACTGGTCCAAGATTTGATAAGCGTTCGGCTTGTCTTCTTCCAAGCCTTCGCGAACCATCGTCTTAATCTGCTCTTCTTCACCGAAGACACCCTTAGGATCTTCTAAGTATTCAAGGTCATATTTGGAAAACTTCCAGTGCGGTGTCCAGCCAGTGACAACAATCGGCTCTTCGTCCTCATAAGCTTCTCCAAGTGCTGCTGCCATGGCCCCTGAGGAGGATGTAGACACTTCCCATCCTTCAAGGTTGTCATACTCTTCCACAGCTGTCTGTGCTTTACTGACAACACCGGCACCCGCTTCGACTCCGGTAATCTCATAATCCATTTCTTCCCCATAACTGACCTCTTCTGATGAAGAATCACTTCCGGACGCTTCTTCTTCTGATGAGCCACATCCTGCAGCAATCAATGTCAGTGACACCCCTGCTGCCATACCTAAACGCTTCCAGTTCCACATGTAAATCTCTCCCCTTTAAAAAAATGTGTGTATTAGAAAAAGACGATGGTCTTTTTTCTCCTTACTGCTCGCCACGCTGTGTATTCAGGTTTTGAGTAAAACGGTCGATAATAATCGCCAATATGACAATTCCAAGGCCTGCGACAAACCCTGTTCCTACTTCGGCCCGCTGCAATCCGGTAATAACCGTCTGCCCAAGACCTTTGGCTCCGATCATTGAAGCGATAACCACCATGGAGAGGGCAAGCATGACCGTCTGGTTGATTCCAGCCATAATCGTTTTCTTTGCCATCGGCAGCTGTACTTTGAACAGCTTCTGAACGCCGGTTGTACCAAAGGAGTCAGAGGCTTCAATCAGTTCGTGAGACACCTGTCTGATTCCCAGGTTTGTGAAACGGACGGTCGGCGGTGTCGCAAATATAACGGATGCAAATACACCCGGGACCATCCCGATACTGAAGAACGCTACGGCCGGTATTAAATATACGAAAGCCGGCATCGTCTGCATAAAGTCCAGAACAGGAGTGAAAATCTTTTCCACGGTCCGGTTTTTCGACATCCAGATTCCCAGCGGAATACCTGCAATAACACAGATCAAACTGGCAAACACCACAAGAGTGAAGGTATTCATTAACTCTTCCCACAGCTCCTGGTTATGGATAAACCAAAGACCAATCACAGAAAAAGCCGTCAAACCGAATTTCTTACCGGAAACAAAGAAGGCCAGCACTCCGACGATGGCGATAAACAGCCAGACAGGAATGCCCATCAGCCAGTCTTCGGCTACAATCTCGATAAAGTCACCAAAATCATTTTTTATAAAATCAAATAAAAATCCGAACGTTTCTGTCGTTAACTCTGTGGCATCCGACACCCACTGGGCTACTGGAATTTTAGGAATCGATTCCATGTAGATTCACCTCATTTCCTGCAAGTGCGGCGATAACAGCACCGCGTACGATAATTCCCTTCAGCTTCCCTTCGTCTATGACGGCAACTGGAACAGGAGCATCATGGATGATGTCGAAAATCTCCTGCATCGGCGTGGAACCCTGAATCTGCGGCACATCTGTACGCAGAATCCCTTTCAAGTCCTTCACGTCCTGCCTGGCTGCCTCTGAAACATCATCCGCTGTGACATAGCCATGGAGGTTCCGCCGGCTGTCGGTGACGTAAATCGTAGAAAGGCCTTCTTTACGCATTCTTTCCAGAGCGGTTCTCGGTCCGTGCTTCTCCACATCCACGGTCTCCGGCCGTTTCATAATATTTTCAGCGGTCAACACTTTCGAACGGTCCACATCCTCTACGAATTTCTCGACATATTCGTTGGCAGGATTCACGAGGATTTCTTCCGGTGTGCCGATTTGAACAATCCGTCCATCCTTCATCAATGCGATACGGTCGCCGATCCTTAAAGCTTCATCGAGATCGTGCGTAATGAATAAGATCGTCTTCTTCATCGTTTCCTGCAGATCGAGAAGCTCATCCTGCATTTCCTTACGAATCAATGGATCCAAAGCAGAAAAAGCTTCATCCATTAAAAGAACTTCAGGATCATTGGCAAGAGCGCGGGCGAGTCCGACTCTCTGCTGCATTCCCCCGGAAAGCTGACCCGGGAACTGGTGTATGTATCCGCCAAGACCAACGAGTTCAAGAGATTCCTCGGCTTTTTTCTTTCTTTCCGATTTATCAATGCCTTGGACTTCAAGGCCGAACTCTGTATTTTCAAGTACGGTCCGATGTGGGAATAACCCGAATTTCTGGAAGACCATGCTTAGCTTCTGACGTCTGACCTCTCGAAGGGAACGGCTGTCCATCTTCGCTAAATCCTCTCCATCAATGAGCACACTGCCTTCCGTCGGCTCGATGAGACGGTTGATCAAACGCACGAGTGTGGATTTCCCACTCCCCGACAATCCCATAATGACAAAAATTTCTCCTTCTTCAACGTCAAAGGAGGCTCTGTTGACACCTACCGTATTTCCGGTTTTTTCTAGAATTTCTTCTTTTGTTTGTCCTTCATCTAAGTATTTCGTCGCCTTTTTAGCGTTTTTACCAAAAATCTTTGATAAATTCTCTACTTGTATGACCGGCACGTTTTCACCTCATTTTCTAAAAATCTTCAAACTGTGACTTTGAACTCATTACCTTATACACTGTAACCCATTTGCAAATAAAAGTTCAAACGTACTTTACTTTAAAATAAGTACAAAAATTACGTACAGTTCAAACTGTACGTAATTTAAAGGGTGATTTGCTTCATATTTCGTTTAATTTCGACAAAATGCTTGTCGATCCGTAATTTTTCTTGGATTACCATTTATAGTAATGTAGTCGTAGAACGTAAAAAGGAGGAGCATATGGGAGGAAACGATCACCACAACCTGGAAGACATCCAGATGAAAGTCATACACGAATTTTCTAAAACCCTGGAGATGTTCGGTTTATCCATGGCTGACTCCCGCTTGTTTGTCACCCTTTACCTTCATCCGTCACCAATGACGCTTGATGAGATGAGCAGCGCGCTGGGAAAAAGCAAGACGGCCATGAGTACTGGAATCCGGAATTTATCCGATCAAGGACTGGTTGAACGTGTGTGGAAAAAAGGGGTTCGGAAGGATTTATATACACCCACCACCAACCTCTACAAAACCTTTATGACTTCCTACATACAAAAATGGCAGACAGCTGTGAATGAACAGGAGAATGAATTAGCGGCTGTAGAAGAGCAGGTGCAGGAAAACATGCAGCGCTGTGTGAAACAAAAAGAAATGGATGAAACCGCGTTTCTTCAGGAACGCATGAGGGAAATGGTCCATTTTCATACCTGCCTTTCCAAGGCGCTCCAGAGCCTTCATCCGGACCCATTTTGAACTTCTCACCAGTAAACATACGTTTACTGGTATTTTTTTATCATTTTTCTGTTATTTACACCTTGTCAAATACAGAATGTTTTATATTATTATAAAGAGGGAATAGAATATTGGAATAGCACATTCTAACTTTCCTATTGCCGCCATGTCTGGCACAATAGAATTAAGAATATACCTAAAGAAGGTGAAATTGGTGAAGGAAAAGATCACAAAGCGAGAAGCCATTTATTATAGTCATAAAATGGCACAACTGTCCAAAGCGCTTTGGAAAGCCATCGAGAAGGACTGGCAGAACTGGATCAAACCTTTTCAGTTGAACATCAATGAGCATCATATTCTATGGATTGCCTACCACCTCAAAGGGGCCAGCATTTCTGAAATATCCAAATATGGTGTGATGCACGTCTCGACTGCCTTCAACTTTTCAAAGAAAATGGAAGAACGCGGACTCCTCCAATTCTCTAAACGTGAGAATGACAAAAGGAATACCTATGTGGAACTGACTCCTGAAGGAAACGACCTTTTGGAATCCACGCTCAATGAGTACGAGCCGGACGACAATTCGGTGCTCAAAGGCGTGATGCCGATGACCGAAATGTTCGGGAAACTTCCTGAGTTCCTTGATCTATCCGCCTTGATTAAAGAGATTTACGGCGATGAATATATGGAGATTCTGGAGCGTTCTCTTGAAAATATTGAAGAAGAGGCTTTAGTCAACGAGCCGACGGATTTGGAAAAGTACAAACAAAAATCGCAGAAGTCACGTTCTTCTTAATGCCCTGGTGCTTATCCCTTATAAACCCGGACTTATATGCTGAAAACCCCTTTCCGATGTTTCATTGGAAAGGGGTTTTTTATGTATAGGACAGAAGCAGTTCTGTCAGGTCTTTATAATACCCTTCTTTATGAAGGGCTTCGAGAGAATCTGTAATGGGAAGCTTCCAACAGACCATCCCCGCGTAATGAAAGAGTAACGAAGAGTGATCCAGCAGCCCCTCCTCCTTCTCTTCCTTATAAAGATCAGAGAGCGTCTGCAGCAAATGCATCGTCTCGTCATATTCCATTTCTGTTAAATCTTTTTCAATCACTAATTTTGTAAAAGGATAGTGGTCAATTTCTTTGATGCTGCTCAATAATTTCAGTTGAAAAGAAAGAGTGTCACAAAGATTCACATTCTTCATACTTTTCCCTCCCCTCTCGCTGTCACCCTTGTCACAGCAGGGTTTCAGACCACTTCGAGATCAAGTAAAATCTTCAGTGGTATTTTTTACGAAAAACCTATTGCTTTTTGTCTCTAAACATACTATTATTCGTCTTGTGCTAATAAAACGATAGAGAAAACGTACTCCTATCATATCGATAATCATAATAAAATCACAGCATTTTTTGTAGTAAGGGGGGATTCTTATGATGAACTGCTGGAAATCAGTGAACATCAATAAAGAATTCGGATTAAACCGTGTTTATATCATGTCTATTCTCACCGGACTATTGTCCTTTTTAATTCTTTACCTGCCGTTTTCCATGATCCATGCGACGCATGATATGAACGATCACGGTTTTATACCGCTGCTGGTCATTCTATTCTTTCTGCCGTCCATTCACAGGCTCATGCATATGCTGCCTTTGATGCTCAGCTATAAACGACTGCGGGTTCACTTTAAATTCAGGAAACGCTGCGTACCGACGTTCTCGTATCAATGCAAGACGAGGCTGTCCAAACCGATGTCCATGACGATGGCACTGGCACCGACTTTTTTGATTACTGTTCCAACACTAGTCATGAGTTACGTCTTCCCGAATTACTTCGCCTATCTGGTGCTGTTTGCCTCTGTGAATATCGGGCTGTCCTTTTCAGATTTTCTTTATGTCAGCCATTTCGCGAAAGCACCGAGGAAATGCATCATTGAAAATGCGAAAGACGGCTACGATATTCTCATTCATCAGCCGAAAGCATAAAATCAAAAACAGCGTTCAGTGGAGCGCTGTTTTTTTATGGCCTGGAACGGGGTTTTCCTGTTCAATCCAGTTAAACTTTGATAGAGTAGTTTCATAGGGAATAAAGGAGGTTCATCAACATGGCATTTGGTTTCAGCTTGTACGCGCTCGTCATTTTATTCGTGTTTAACTCACTCACACATTCCTTATGCTTAAAAACGAAAATGTCGAACGAGAAGCAGACTCGTGTATTCCGAACAATTAATGTGCTGATCACTATTTTACTCATTTCATCCTATGTGGAAGTCTTAAATACACTATAATGACCCAGGCCGCTGATCCCTTCAGTGGCCTGTTTTATATTCGATCGGATAAGGAAAGACTGGGGGTGGAAGCTCCCCCACCCTTTTTCGCTGAACATTATAGTATAGGACAGGGAAAATGTGTTATATTTACTCATAGGCTGTTTATTTAATCTCTACGTCATGAAAAAATTACAAAACGTTTTAGGAGTGTCATGCACATGAAAAAAGTAGCCATTACTGCTGCCTTGGCGGCAGGCGTCTTCACCCTTTCAGCTTGTTCATCAAACGCGGATGAATCGGAAGTCGTCGTTCAAACGAAAGATGGAGAAGTAACGAAGGAAGAATTCTATCAGGAACTGAAAAGCCAGCATGGTGATCAAGTGCTTCAAAGCCTTGTTATGAAAGAAGTTCTTTCCAACAACTATGAAGTGACCGATGAAGCCGTTGAAGAAGAACTGCAGACATTGAAAGACCAGTACGGGGAGCAGTTTGAAACCGTTCTTGAACAGAATGGCTTCTCTGATGAAGAAGCCTTCAAGGAAACCATCCGCATGAGCCTGCTTCAGGAAAAGGCGGCAGCTGAAGATGTCGAAATCACGGAAGAAGAAATGAAGCAGTACTATGAACGCATGAAAACAGAAGTAAAAGCAAGCCATATTCTAGTCGAAGATGAAGAAACCGCTCAAGAAGTGCAGAAAAAGCTTGATGACGGTGGTGACTTCGGAGAGCTTGCCAAAGAATACTCCACAGACGGCTCCTCTGAAAACGGCGGAGATCTCGGTTGGTTTGGTCCAGGACAGATGGTCGCTGAATTCGAAGAGAAAGCCTACGAATTGGAAAAAGACAGCGTCAGTGAACCTGTCGAAACACAGTTCGGCTACCATATCATTAAAGTGACCGACAAGCGCGAAAAAGAAGATATCGAGTCTTATGAAGATACGAAAGATGAAATCCGACGCACACTTGTGAGCCAGAAGGTCGATCAGACACAGCTTCAAGAGAAAATGGATCAGCTTGAAAAAGATGCCGAGATTGATGTGAAGGATGATCAATTCGAAGGTCTTTTTGATGACGCATCTGAAGAAGACGAAGCAGCAGAAGAGGAATCAAGCACGGAAGAAGAGAATACAGAAGAATAATAAAAAGCCGGGTGATCCTTCACCCGGCTTTTAGTTTGAGGTCATTCTCCGTTTTCCCCGCCGCTGCTTTTCCTGCTCGATCCTCTTCAAATACACCTGTCCCTCTTGTTCAATAAACTCCTGCTCCAATGTATGTTCCGCCCTCATAGCCCGGAAAGCCATATAGCCACTGAAAAATATAAAAGCCACACATAGAAATACCCAGATCGGCAAACCGAATAGCATACGCTGTTCCTCCCTGCCCTGTTTACCATAAGCTTATGTATCAGCATGACGGAATATGAACAAGCTCCCCTCCAGCAAAAAAACTGCCCCGCGCTTTTTCCATTCAATGCTCGGAAAAGCCGGGACAGTTTTTTTATGTTATTCACTCTTCTGATCGATTTTCGGAACGTATTTAAAAATTTCCCCGGATTCAACGACATGGATAAATTTCATCAGCCAGCGGTAGTAGTTCTGGGCATATTTTAAACGGTCGATATCCACCTGGATCTTCTCTTTCAACTCTTCATCGGAAGTGCGGTTCTGAAGAGATTCCAGTTCCTGAATCGCCTCGTCCGCCTCTTCAATGTTCGTTTCTGTATGATGTCTCCACCTGCTCCCGAAAAGGGAAGTGAATGACTTATACCAGTCTTCCTCCGACTTGTACAAGTCTTTCCGAA
The DNA here is from genome assembly GCF_056158365.1 of Halobacillus sp. AWH4_228. Classification (NCBI taxonomy): domain Bacteria; kingdom Bacillati; phylum Bacillota; class Bacilli; order Caryophanales; family Bacillaceae; genus Halobacillus; species Halobacillus sp. AWH4_228. Next base: position 2,980,732 of record NZ_JBSWTE010000001.1, read on the forward strand.
CTCCTTTTTTAAAGGAAGGTTCCACCATTTTCATATCAGACAAAGCCCGGACACCTGTGGACATACTCGTCTTACTCATCTCAAGAGCTTCACGCATGTCATCCAGCGTCATCGGCTCCTCGGAGAAGTACAACACTCCATACAGTCGTCCTATCGAAGGAGTCACCCCGTAGAGGCTCATATTCTTAGCAATCACCTGAATGAATTGTTCAATTGTTTCTTCGTATTTCGTCCAGTCTTTATTATTTGTTTCTGGCAATGGAAACCCTCCATTTGCATAATGCTCATGTAATCTTAGAACATTTTATCATTAAAGTCCTGAGATTGCGACCTAAACCTCAATTTATTTTAACTGCTGAATATTTGCGTCTGTAAACACTTGCTGAAGATCACTTCTCCAGGAGAAAAACAGCACCTGGTGACGGGTGGATACGCCCTGTAGAATCGTAGTCATTTTCTGCAGCCGGCTTTCATCGAAATGCACAAACGCATCATCCATAAAAAAGGGAAGCGGCCTTTGGCCGGCCATCGTTTCCCCCAGAGCCAGACGCAGCGATATGTACAACTGGTCGCGCGTCCCCTTCGATAATTCTCCAGGGGCAAAAAGCATTCCTTCTGAATTGAGCACGGTGATCCCCCGTTCAGAATCATCAGCCGCTATGCTTTCATAGCGGCGGTCGGTCAACACCCGGAAATAGTCCTCAGCCGATGCCAGTACAGCAGGAAGGTAGGTGGATTGGTAGGACTGTTTGGTTTCCTTTAAGGCCTGGAGGGCAGTCTGATAGCCGGCCCATTCCTTTGCCAGCTCCTTCAGCTTCTCTTTCTCCGCCTGATAGTGGTGGGTCAGAGCTGAACGCTCATCAGAATTCTCCATCTGATCGAGCCGGCTGTGGATATCCGCAAGATGCTGCCGCGCATCGGACTGCTGCGTTTCCAGCTGCTCAATATCCCGTTTGAACTCTCGGATTTCGGTCAGCAGCCGGCTTTCCTCCGGCACTTGATTCCATACATCCGCATATGTCTGATCTTCTTCAGACAACAACCCTTCGATTTGAAACTGATGCCCGGCGACGTTCTCCTGAAGTTTCCTTACGGTTTCTGCCTCTTCCGCCTTTTTATAGAAGTCTTGTTCGCTCTCGACCCCGCACTCTTCAAAAAGCTGATGGCATTCTTCAAGATAACCTTGCAGCTGATACGTGATTTTTTTAAGACGGTGTTCCAACGCTTCCAACGCTTCTTTTTGTTGATGGACATCCCTTTCCAACTGTTCCTGCTTTTTGACCCAGCCGCTCAATTCGTTCCAGCCTGTACGGACAGTATGATCTATTATTTCCCAATCTAAACGTCTGTGAAACGTTTTCAATTGCTCAATCATTCTGTCCTGTTCCCTTTCCAGTTCCTCTATCCGATTCACTGCCTGAAGGTATTCCACTCGCTTTTCACGAAGTTGAACGACTTTATGAAATAACTTCTCCCAGTGTTTCACATCAAGTCCGGTTAGAAACGGATAAAGGCTTCGCTGCTCTGTCACTTGAGCTTCCAAGCGGCGCCGGCGCTGCGCGGCAAGACTTTCTTTTTCCTGAAGACGGATGTCTTCATGATTCAGCTGCTTCCACTGATCATGAACATGCTTCCATTCCGTTCTTCTTGTTTCATATTTCCTCAGCTCCTCCCGTGCTCTTTCCACTTCTTCTTCTCTGCTATCCGGGATTTGAGGATGGACACTCTGTGGAAGGCGGGAAGCATAGAAACTGAGACCGATGGACAACATCACTCCAAGCAGCAGCCAAACAACACTCCCGCCGCCTATAAAGACCGCTGCCCCGCCTGATAGGACAGTGGCGGCTCCAACAAAAAGAACAGACCTGTTCGGACGTCTCCTGCCGGCTTTTCCACTGTTCCTTGTGGCTCGGTTGGCCGCAGCCGTTTCTGAAGCTTCCTGAACTTTGGATTGAAGAGCAGCCGCTTCGTCTTCACCGATCATCTCTTCTTCCAATTCAGCTTTCTTCGTCTCTACATACTGAAACTCCCGCTCCAGATCCATGCTTTGATCATGAATATAGGCCCTTTCCTGAACCAATGTCTGCTCTTCGTTTTTCAATTCTCTCCACGTTTCTTCTATATAAAAGGGAAATGTGTAATCATCAAGATCGGCAACGGTCAATGGAATATCCAGCGCCTGGACTTCCTTGGACAGCTCTTCCTGCCTGCGCTCTGATTCCTTATGCAGCCGATCTTTCTCATAATCGATCTTTTCTGATTCGGGGCGTTGCTTCAAAAGCATTGCTGCTTCCTCAAGTCGTTGAGGCTGGTAAGCGGATGACAAAGCCTTCAGCTTTTCCTTTCCGGCTTCGACATCCGAAGTGAGGAGCTTCTTTTCTGATTGAAGGGGGAGGATTTTTTCCTTGAGCTGCCTGTATCTTTCCATTCCCCCATCAGGAAAAACAATGAACGCCCGGCGTTGAAGTTCTTCCAGCCCTTGATGATAGTTCACAAGTGCCGGTCTGGCTTTCAATAATTGTTCCGTCCGGTAGAGGGCATTCGTTTTCTCCCTCCAGGCCATTCCAGAGGCTTCGATTTCCTCCATCGCCTGCTGCTTTTCCTCAAGCAGATGAAGGTAGTCCTGCTCCTCTTTTTCGAGTGATCGTTTCTTTTTATAAAGGTCTTCCACTTTATGAAGCTGTTCATTGATTACGGGTTTTCTGCCCTGGGGTTTGAACCGCTCCTCCACTTTCTTTTCCAGCCATCTTTCTGTGCGGCTGATCCGATCCGATCCGGTGAGACCGATATCCAGCAAGGTTTCACCAAGACTTTCAGCAGACAGCGTTTCCAAATGGCGGAGGTCGTCCGCATTGAAACTGAAGATCGCTTCAAAGCTCTCCCGGTCCAGACCATTCAACTGTTCCCTCAGCCATTCTTCTCCATACTCTACTCCAAGAGAGCTGCGGCAGACCGCCTGTCCTTTATGCCGGTCATGAAATCGTTCGACTGTCACGACTTCAGCTTCTGCCGTCTCTACCGTGATGGTACCTCCAAGCCCCCCGCCTTGTTTAGGCTTATATGCTTCCCTCTGCTTAGGCGGCAGACCGAAAAACATGTATAAAAAGAAATGATAAAGGGTGGATTTCCCTGCTTCATTCCTTCCTGTAATGATGTTCGGACGGTCCTCAGCGAAGGATAGGGAGAACCCGCTCCATTTTCCAAAGCCATGAATATATAGGTTATGTATGATCAAAGCCGTCATCCCCGCTTCCTATTAATTGGTTTACTGCCGCTGCTTTTGCTTTCTCCAGCACTTCCGCCTGCTCCTTTTCATTAAGGGAAGGAACGAACCGCGACATCTTCCTGTGACCGTACAATGGAGCGAGCCACGAATCCAAGGCTTCGGCGTCTGCTTCATTCATTTTCTTCAAGAACTCTCCCGTGAAATGAGGACCATGAAGATCTTCTTCAGTCCAGCTTACTCTTTCATCCAGACGCACATCTTCAATCCACACCCAGCCGTCTTCGATAACGTCTTCATTTTCGTTAACGATATCCTTCCATTCATCCATTACCCCCGAGGACCACCAGCGCTTCCACTGACGCCCGCTGCCTTCAATCGTCACAGAGAGCATGACAGAGTCGCCGCTTTCCGCAACGTGATGCTTCGCACTCTCTAATACGCGCTCCAATTCATTCGGGCTTTCCAGGGATGGAACAGGAACGGTAACACTTTCATACACAAAGCTGTGCAGAGGCTGAAACCTGTACTCCCATTCCCCCTCCTGTTCTTCGATGACGTAACACCCTTTCGGCCCCTGTTCTTTCTGAGACCTGCCCTGTGTATTTCCCGGATAGATAATCAGCGGGTCTGCAGATAAAATTTCCCGTTTATGGATATGGCCGAGCGCCCAGTAATCCATCCCCGTACGCTTCAATTCCTCCAATGTGAAGGGAGCATAAACATCGTGATCCGTATTCGATTCCAGACTTCCATGAAGCATAGCAATGTGATACGGAGGGTGTCCCGTCTTTTGAAACTCCTGCGCTTTGTGCTCCTTGACCACCCTTGTCTCGTAAGAAAAGCCATAAATATGCGCCAGAAGCTCCCCCTGCTTATAAAAGGGAAACTCCTGGACACGCTCGCTCTCGAATAGGAATACATTTTCGGGAAAGGAAACCGCGTGCTCCGTTCCTGACGTAAAGTCATGGTTTCCAAAGCTGACGTATACATTGATCCCGTGCTTCTGCAGCTTCTCAAATCCCCGGCGCACATGGACCTGTGCCTTCAGGCTGCGCAGTTCCTCATGATAGACATCCCCGGCAATCAACAGGAAATCCGCCTCTTCTTTTATACATACTTGAATAAGGCGGTCAAAGGCTTCAAAGGTTCCCGCCCGCAGCCGTTCGAGCAGTTCCTCAGGGAGATGGCCTTTCGTCTTAAACAGGCTGTCCATATGCAGATCTGCACTATGGACAAATGTGATTCCATTCCGCATAGCTTCCGCTCCTTCACTCCATCTTTTTCTTTTATTTTACCAAAGCACACCCACGAATGCACGTTCGCTTCCAGGGCTTCTGCGCAAAAAAAGACCGCCCCGGGAAGGGCGGAAACGTTCAGGATGACTTTTCTTTTTTCGATAGTTGGAGGGCTGCTTTAAGATCCTTCAAAGATGATGATTTTCCGTAAAGGAGAACGCCTCCTCTGTAAATTCTTGCCCCTATCCATCCGAGCAGCGCAATCGAACCGATCAGCACGCCTAAGGAAAGGGAGACCTCCCATACGGGGACGTCGAGCATCCCGACTCTCAGGAACATAATCAACGGGGTGAAAAACGGGAAATACGAGCTGATGGTAATGAAAGTCGAATCCGGCGAGGCCAGACCGAACATCGCAATCATAAAGGCAGCCACGATAAGCATGATCATAGGAGCAGTCATCTGCTGGGCATCCTCCAGACGGCTGACGAGAGACCCGAGCGTTGCTGCAAGGGTGGCAAACAATAGGTATCCCAGCAGGAAGAATACGACCGCATAAATGATGGTGGCAGGCTGAATCGTGGTCAGCCCCAGCCCATCAATAAATGAAGCGCTCCCCGACTCTATCGTCTGCTGAATACTGAAATATCCGGCGGTCAGGAAAATGGCAAACTGGGTTAAGCCCACGAGAGCGATACCGATGATTTTAGCGAACATCTGGGAAACCGGAGACACACTGGAAATTAAGATTTCCATCACCCGGCTGGATTTCTCCGTAGCCACTTCCGTAGAAATCATCTGGCCGTACATAATGACAGCAAAGTACATAAAGAACAACATGATATATACGATTCCGCGCGTCTGATTGAGTTCTTCCGCGGATTTCGCCCGTTCCTCCAGGGCTTCCAGTTCAAACGATACCGGAGCTGATATCTGCTGCAGGGTTTCCGGCGCCACGTCTGCTTCTTCGGTCACCTGCTCGATTTTCACCTGCTGCAGGGCCTGACGGACAGGCTCACTTGCTTCTATATTCGCAATCTGATTGGCAAAGTACGTCGCTTCCGGGAGCTGATCTGCCCCTTGCCGGATGTGAACGACAGCCTCATAACTGCCTTCTTCTACTTCCTGCTTTGCCTCTTCCAGCGTCCCTTCATAGGTTTCAGCGGCTGCTGACTCACTGGAAGCGAGACTTCTTTCAAAAGCCGACGCCCAAGCTGCACTTTCGGAAAGAACGGCAATACGGTTTTCATCTTCGTCCCCACTGAACTGTTCAATGATGGATTGAAGGTTGGATACAGCGAAAATAAACACGAGCATAATGAGCGTCGTAATCACAAAAGATTTGGATTTCACTCTATTTTTATATGTATGGCCCATCATAATGAAGAACTTATTCATAGGAAGCCCCTGCCTTTTCAATGAAAATATCATTCAGTGTCGGTTCTTCCAAATCAAAGGTGCGGACAAAGCCTTTTCCATGAAGGGATTCAAAAATACCCGCAGCTGCTTCTTCCGCAGTAATTTGAAGCTCGCATCCTTCTGCAAGCGGCTTATATTTGGTCACACCCTTGAACGACTGTAAATATGAGGTATCAAAATCTGCATGAATGCGGATGTTTTTCTTACCGAACGATCGTTTGATTTCCTTCAACCTGCCGTGAACGACGGGGGATCCATGATGAAGGATACAAAGACTTTCACACAATTCCTCCACATGCTCCATACGGTGAGATGAAAACACAATGGATGTGCCAGCTTCCTTCAATTCCACAACAGCCTCTTTCAACATTTCTACATTGACCGGATCCAGTCCGGAAAACGGCTCATCCAGAATAAGCAGCTCCGGCTTATGCAGAACAGCCGATATGAATTGAATTTTCTGCTGATTCCCTTTGGACAACTCCTCTACTTTTTTCTGCTTATACTCCGGCACTTTAAATCGTTCCAGCCAGTGGTCGATTTCCTCCACTGCCTCCTTTTTGGACATCCCGCGCAGTTTAGCCAGGTACACAAGCTGCTCTTTCACTTTCAACTTCGGGTACAACCCCCGCTCTTCAGGAAGATAACCAATCAAATGGCTCTCCCCATAGCCGATTTTCCCCCGATTCCACGATATCTCTCCTTCTGTCTGATCCAGCAGCCCGAGGATCATACGGAACGTCGTCGTTTTGCCCGCTCCGTTGGCTCCAAGAAAACCGAAAATCTGCTGTTCAGGTATCTCGATGGATAAATGATCCACTGCCGTGAACGAACCGAACGTCTTTGTAACATTCTCCAACCTCAAAGTCATACCGATAACCTCCCCTTTCTGTTTATCTTACGGGCTTGTCCGCCCGGGAGTTTCAATTTTTCCACAAATAAAAATGAAGAAACTTGAAGCTTTTTGCAGGAATTTCGCTTTCTCATGACAAATGTAAATAAATGAACAACTATTCATTCGAGGGGGACATCCATGAAACGCTACTACTTAACCGTATTCGAACAAGACGGGACAAATGTGCTTGATGAGAACTTTGAAGCTGAACATGATGAGGAAGCAAAAAAAATAGGGACAGCCAAACTGACGGAGCATGGATACAGTGAGTTTACCCACCGCTGCGTGTCGCCTGATGGACGGCTGGTTCTTTTCCACCGCTGAAAAGAGCCGCGCTTAACGGCGCGGCTCTTCATTATTTTCCGTGAAATACAGGCTTCCTCTTCTCCATAAAAGCCTGAACACCTTCGAGGTGATCATCTGTGTGCCTCAGCATCCATTGGGTTTCCCTTTCCTCTGTCAAATAGGTCTGGAGCTTTTCCAAGCCATATTTATGATAGATCTCCTTCGTCGCAATCATCGATCGGAGCGGGCGGCGGCTCCAATAATCTGCAAGGTCTCCAGCTTTCTGCTGGACCGATCCTTCAACAACCTGGTCAATCAGCTTGTATTCATAAGCTTCCGCAGCCGACATCCGCTCCCCCTTCCAAGTAAAATGCTTGGCCTGATGGGTACCCAGACGTTCCTGGAGCCAGAAGTGGCCGCCCCCGTCCGGAGCAAGTCCGATGCCGATGAAGTTCATGGACAACTGCGCCCCTGCTTCCGCCATTACATAATCAGCCGATAAAGCAATACTGAGTCCGAGCCCGACGACAGGCCCGTGAACAGCAGCGATCACAACCTTAGGCATCGTATAAAAAGACTTCACGATATATTCAATGTCATCCATCACCTGGTCGTACACGTCACGGTCGGCGGCTTCCTTCATCATTGTAAGATCCCCGCCGGCGCAAAAGCCGTCTCCACTTCCCGACAAAACCACAACCTGAGCCTTTGAATGCTGCACCTGATCGAGAACGTAAGCAAATTCAGCTAACTGCTCCGTCCCGAGCGCATTGTACTTTTCTCCGCGGTCCAACGTAATGTGCACAACATTATCCTTTTCTTCAACCCTAAAGTGGCCCATTCTTCTCCCCCTGGATTCAAAAATGTCTTCTATTCGTTACATTTCGCCGGCGTGTCTCTTTTCTCCTGCAAAGGTCGACAACATTCCATCCATCATGCAGAAAAGACACAAAGACAGACTCCTGCTGAATGAGAAGGGCCGCTGCGTTTCCAGGCATAAAAAAAGAGTCTGCAGAGAACACAAGGTTCTCTGCAGACTCGGACCACCGTAGAAACGGCGGTCAACTGCATTACTGCTGTGGCTCTTCCGGATTACCGTAAAGCTCTTCCAGCGGTTTTGTAATAATACGGCTGATATCGTTGATAACAGTGTTCAAACGCTGTTCTTCTTCCATCAGCTTGGAAATCTGTGGGTGCTGCTGTACAAGTTCTACGACTTTACGAGCCTGCTCCACTTCTTCTTCGGAGATTTCCTCTCCCTGCATCTGTTTTTGTTGAAGCGTCATTTGTGTCTGACGGAAATCATCAAACATTGTTTTCGCTGCTTCGTCATTCATAACCGCTTCATAAGCTTCTTTCAAGCTTGTGAATTCTTCACTGTTGCGGATCGCTTTTTCCAAATCATAAGCGTAATCGTATAGGTTTGCCATAAAATAAGCCCTCCTGTAATTTCGTACTTCTAACATTCCTACCCCACTATAACAGACTCACTGAAGTCTGTATAGGAATAGGGTCTTATCCGATCACCATGACGAGAGCGGCCTGCAGCAGACCGATCAGTCCTCCAAGAAGAGCTCCGAGATATGTGATCATCTTGAATTCCCTTCTTGAAATGCCAAGGACCATCTCCTCCAGACGATCCACCTGGAAAGCCTCTACCTCTTCCTTGACGACTTCCTCCAGTCGAACGGATTGGATCATCCCTTCCACTTTGCCGGAGATGACATCGATGGATTTCCTAATGAGGACCGGAATCCATTGTTTGGTCACCTTCTCCTGAATAGGAGCGGTCCAGTCTGCAATCGAACGCTCCATCCATTGCTCAACAGGAAGAGCCTCCGCCGTCGTCTGCCCGATCAGACGCCCGATTTCATCAGAACCGATTCGTTCTTCCACGGATTCCAGGGGCATGTCGAGCCATTTCTCTTTTTCTGCATGAAGCATCGTTTTCAACCATTCATTCATTTCACTGTCGGACACATATTTCAGGAGAATCGGATACAGACGTTCAGTCAGCCCGTCCGGCCCTAAGAAAGAGGAAATCATATTACCGAGAAACCCTTGATTGTCCAGATAATTATTAATGAGGGCGGAAACTTTCTCTTTTCCCTCTGTACTCCGGAAATAATTCTCGATACTTTTTTGAATGTGCTCAGCGGCCTGGTCAACGCCATGATCCACCTTCGATGTCCATTCCGGAGTCAGCAGCTCTCTGATTTCCTGCTGCCTGTATCCATCCATCAGCATATGGTACCGTTCTTCGATCCAAGAAGCCGTATTCAATCGAATTTCCTCTGAAGCCACATCGATTTGGAAATCCTTCAGCAGGGATTGGACGGATTTATCCTGCTGCATCCATTTCAACGCCTCTTGTTCAGCCAAGGAGGTCATCTGGCTCACCAGAGCAGGTTCAGTCAATTTGCGGCGGATACCCTCGGGTGTAAGAAGATGATTCACGACCATTTTCCCGAGCTGTTGTGCTAATTCATTCTGTCGTTTAGGTATAAGCCCCGGCGTAAATGGAACGCGGAACTTCCCGATATATATCGCACGGTAAGGGCGGAAAAGCATCTTAATCGCGAGAGAGTTCGTTACTCCACCAATCAAGGCACCGATCCCCATCATTAAAAGAATCAGAAGTATTGGATGCATCGTACAACCTCTTTCTATCGTAGTGTACCAAGTATAATGGAAAAATGCGGCGTGTGCCAAACGAGAGGAATGAAAAATATCCACTCTCATGATTCCCCTTCAAACGGGCCACCCTATAAGGAAGGAGGTGACCAGAATGAAGGAGGAAAAAAAGAAGGCACCCGAAGGAAAAGACCAGTTTGAAGTGGATGTTGACCGCATGATTAATGAAGGAATGGCGGGCGGCACCGTAGCGCCGGTATACGGGCGGGAGCAGATCGGGGAAGCCCATGAAATTCCGGTTCAGGAAAATCGGAAAAATGACCTTGCAGAAAAATAATAAAGCTGTCTCTGATGGACCCTCATCCATCAGAGACAGCTTCATTTCAGCGGCTTTTCACAATCATCTGTACAGCTTCATTGATTAAATCTTCAGCGGATTCTCCCTCTTCGTGAGCAACGCGTATACATTCCTCAAGGTTTTTCGCTACAATATAACCAATCGCCCGGTCCATCGCTGAACGTGCCGCAGACAGCTGGGTGATGACATCTTTACAGTCTTTTTCCTCATCCATCATTTTAAGGACACCGCGCACCTGCCCTTCAATGCGTTTCAACCGGTTTTTCGTTTCTTGTCCATAGAAACTCTGTTCTTTTACGTGTTCCACTCCGATTCCTCCTCTCCCTCCGACTTATCATGTATAGGGATCAATTGACTTTGCGGATTTCTACATTGTATTACTATAATAGTAAATATCCTAGTAAAAAGGAAGAGATTCATGTCTGTCATTCATCAACTCCAGCAGATCTACCCCTCTATGAGGGTGATCACCGAAGCAGAAGCCGGCGATTCAGACCAGTGGGACTATTATCTGACGCCGGAAAAAGAACTCATTGCCATCCCTAAGGGCGAAAGGAATAACCAGGAAGCGGAGCTGTTATCCATCTTCCTTACTCCTTTTGAGAAAGATACCATGACCGAGACAGAAAGGGAAACGGCATGGAAGGAACTCACTTCCACCGGCAGCCAGTATGAAGGCATTTCCTGGCCGCAGTCGTACCGCTTCATCCTGTTTACATTTGATGACTCCGGCACTGAAAAAAGCACGATAAAAGAAGCGCTCCAGTCTCTATTTCCGGAACGCGTGCCCCTGCTCTGGCAGTCGGACCAGTCGGGATACATGGTGGAGGAAATCTTCTCGAGCGGGCAGGAGGTCCTGACATTCGAAGGGATTCCGGATGTTCTCATGAGTGACTTCTACACAAATATACGTTTTTTCACAAGCCATTTCAGTTCTGACTTAAAAGAAGCCCCTTCTATTTTGAAATGGTCGCTGAGCGGAGCCGATCTGGCAGATCGATACCACATGCCCGCTGTCGTTTCCTACAAGGATATTATTCCCTATTTCTACATCGACTACCTTCCTGAAGCCTATTGGCATCAGGTGGAGCAGTCGATCTTCCACGAGGTACTGGAAGATAAGGAACTGCTTCAGACCATCAAGGTTTTCCTTGAAACCGGATCCAACACGTCCCTTGCTGCTAAAAAGCTGTATATGCACCGGAACAGCCTGCAGTATCGTGTCGATAAGTTCATCGAAAAAACGGATTTGGATATTAAGGATTTCAAAGGGGCGGTCATCACCTATCTTGCTCTTTTACATCTACAGTTGTAATTCGACAGAGTGCACAAAGCTCACGATGGTGAGTTTGTGCACTTTGTCCATTTACCGTTTTCAGAAACTTCGGTACACTGAAATCAGTTAAGAAAGCGATTTCAAAAACAGGGGGAGTTTCCAATGGCAGAACTTAAACTGAACAATATTGATAAAGTGTATGATAAAAATGTGAAAGCCGTCGACGATTTCAACCTTCATATCAATGACAAGGAATTCATTGTTTTTGTAGGTCCGTCCGGTTGTGGTAAATCGACAACACTCCGTATGATTGCAGGGCTTGAAGAGATCACCGGCGGAGACTTCATGATTGATGACAAGCGCATGAACGATGTAGCACCAAAAGACCGTGACATTGCCATGGTATTCCAGAACTATGCCTTGTATCCGCACATGAACGTGTATGACAACATGGCCTTCGGTTTGAAACTCCGCAAGATGGATAAGTCGGAAATTGAACGCCGCGTCAAGAACGCCGCTCAGATCCTTGGATTGGAGGCTTTACTGGACCGTAAACCAAAAGCGCTGTCAGGTGGACAGAGACAGCGTGTAGCCCTCGGGCGTGCCATCGTCCGTGACGCAAAAGTCTTCCTGATGGATGAGCCTTTATCCAACCTGGATGCCAAGCTTCGTGTCCAGATGCGCGCTGAAATCCAGAAACTGCACCAGCGTCTGCAGACAACGACCGTCTACGTTACCCACGACCAGACCGAAGCGATGACGATGGCCACCCGTCTTGTCGTTATGAAAGATGGAATCATCCAGCAGGTGGGTGAGCCGAAGGATGTCTATGATAAGCCTGAGAATGTGTTTGTCGGCGGCTTCATCGGGTCCCCGGCTATGAACTTCCTCCATGGCACACTGGCTGATGGTCACATTGAACTCGGAGAAATCAAAATTGCCGTACCGGAAGGAAAAATGAAGCCGCTCAGAGAACAGAGCTACATCGGAAAGGAAATTATCCTCGGTGTGCGTCCGGAAGATATGCACGATGAGCCGCTCTTTATCGATGCCAACCAGGACAAGAAAATTACGGCCGACATTGAAGTAGCTGAGCTGATGGGCTCCGAATCCTACCTGTATTCCAAATTGAATGACCAGGAATTCATCGCCCGTGTCGATTCCCGTTCCGATATCAACGGTGGAGACCAAATTACCTTGGCGATTGATATGAACAAAGTCCACTTCTTTGATAAGGATACAGAAAGCCGTATCCGCTGATCATAACAAAGCAGCCCTATCCAGGGCTGCTTGTTTTTTTAGGGGAACTGCATGTTTCTGAATGCCTCCAAAAACGGTAAAACCCGGGCAGTGTCTGGAATAAATCACCGCCCGGGCTGTATCGTATCTGAAACAGCCTATGTTGTCTGAATATCCTGCAGACCACAGGCTTCACACACAAAAAGGTGAACACATTCGTCCTGAATGGAGGAATCGATCTCACCATCAACAAGGTCGGTATAGGTAAGATCCAGATAAGGGCTGTATTCATCAAGAAAATCAGTCACCCTTCCCCGATCCTTCATCCTACCCTCACACCTCGGGCAGGCGCGCTGCGTTTCTCCCCACCCGTTACAAAGTCCGCATTCGTACATAATTGGTCCACTTCTTTCACAAAAATAAAGAGGAAGGGCGCACCCTTCCTCCTTCGTCACACGTATTTATTTTTGGTATCCACCGAACTGCTGTTCAGCCATTTGTACAAGACGCTTAGTGATTTCTCCACCTACAGAACCGTTAGCACGTGCTGTAGAATCTGGACCAAGCTGTACGCCGAACTCTTGAGCGATTTCGTATTTCATTTGGTCTAGAGCTTGTTGTACACCAGGTACAACCAACTCGTTTGAACTGTTGTTGTTAGCCATGTGTCTCACCTCCTGTCCTGTGTAATCGTAGTATGGGTCGGAGGTTTTGTTTTTATGTCAAAAAAGACAGTGGTAATTACTGGAGAAAAACAATAGACACATGGCTGGATTCCTTTTACTTGGCGTTTGGTTTTGTCATGGCTTTTGGATCTACGTAATCCTCGAACTGCTCTTCGGTCAAAATACCGAGCTCCACAGCTGTTTCTTTCAACGTCTGGTCTTTTTCAAATGCTGTTTTTGCTATTTTCGCGGCATTCTCATAACCGATATGAGGATTCAAGGCCGTGACCAGCATCAGGGAGTCACGCAGATACTTTTCAATCTGTTCATGATTCGGCTCAAGGCCGCTGACACAACGCTCATCAAAGGAGACCATACTGTCAGCGAGAAGCTGGGCGGACTGAAGGAAATTATGAGCAATCACCGGTTTGAATACATTCAATTCAAAGTTCCCCTGACTGGCAGCAAAACCGATGGCCGCATCATTTCCCATTACTTGAACCGCAACCATTGTAACCGCCTCACTTTGAGTCGGGTTCACTTTCCCAGGCATGATGGAACTTCCAGGTTCATTGGCCGGAATTGTTATTTCTCCAATGCCGCAGCGCGGACCGCTCGCAAGCCAGCGGACATCATTGGCGATTTTCATCATATCCGCAGCCAGAGCTTTCAAAGCTCCGTGCGTATGTACAAGTTCATCGTGGGATGTGAGGGCATGGAATTTATTCGGTGCAGAAACAAACCCTTTGCCGGTCAACGCATTGATTTCAGCAACGACCTGTTCTGAAAAATCTTCATGCGCATTCAGGCCTGTCCCGACAGCCGTGCCGCCGATAGCAAGTTCTTTCACATATTCACTGCTCTCGATCAGCATCTTCTCCGTCTTTTCCAGCATGCGGTGCCAGCCGCTGATTTCCTGCCCAAGCGTGAGGGGTGTCGCATCCTGGAGATGAGTTCGGCCGATTTTCACAATATGATTAAACGCTTCCATTTTTTCTTGTAACGTGTGCTTCAACTGGGTGAGGGCAGGAAGGACAACATCCTCCACTTTACGGACGGAAGCGATATGCATCGCTGTAGGATACGTATCATTTGAGCTTTGTGATTTGTTGACATCGTCATTCGGGTGAAGACGCGTCTCACTCCCCTTCTCTTCCAGCCACTGATTGCCCACGTAGGCGATAACTTCGTTCACATTCATATTCGACTGCGTGCCGCTGCCGGTCTGCCAGACCACTAACGGAAAATGTTCATCCAGCTCACCTGCAATGATTTGGTCCGCAGCATAGCCTACCGCTTCCGCCTTTTCCTCTTCTAAAAGTCCAAGAGCAGCATTGGCTTTCGCTGCGCTCTTCTTCAAGATGGCAAAGCCTTCGATGACTTCCTTCGGCATTTTTTCATCACCGATCGGGAAATTCTCTTTACTTCGCTGCGTTTGTGCCCCCCAATATTTTTCACTTGGCACATGTATTTCACCAATCGTATCTTTCTCCACGCGGTAATCCATGAAAAATCCTCCCTTTTCAGTTCTTTCTATGCTTTTTCATTGTATCAAGAATCTTTTGAACAATCACCTGAATGACGGGTGTTTTTGACAATTTTCCGCGTTTTCATTTCAGATTATTTACATTTTTCAGATAATCGTCTATACTTATGCTGTCAAGCACCGGTTAACCAAACCACGCTTGACTTCTCAAGTGGGTATAAAGTGGTGAAAAGAGCCTTGGAACGGCTCTTTTTTTTGCTTTAAAACAGGAGGTAACGACCATGCCGAACATTTGGACTCACATTCTATTTATTGATGAACTTTGCGAAAGGATTCTCTGCCACCCCCTGATCCATGCAGCACCGAACAGTCTGCATATGGGCGCCCAGGGACCGGATCCTTTCTTTTATCATAACTTCCCGCCCTTTTGTTCGTCCAAAAAAGGGACCGCTCTGGGCACCCTTCTGCACACATCTCGATGCGGCCCTTTTCTCATGGATATGATCGAGGCGGGAGCAAAGGAAAAAGCTCCAATGCAGGCCTATATGACAGGTTTTATCAGCCATCACATGCTTGACCGGACGACCCATCCCTTCATCCATTTCCATGCCGGTTATGAGGGAGCGAAGCATCAGGAATTGGAAGTGATCATCGACACTCTCTTGATGAAGCGTTTCCGAAAGAAAGATCCATGGAAAACAGCCGTTCACAAACACATCCGTTTATCTTCAACCTTGGAGGAACAACTGACCAGCTTCATGCACCCCCTCCTTGCCAGACAATTCCCGGCCGAAGCCTCTCACTATCCACGATCCCTGATCAGGCAGTCCTACCGCCATATGACGGCTGCGCAGAAACTGCTGCGAGACAGGTGGCAGTGGAAAAACAAATGGCTGTCGTCTTTTGTCTCCTCCTATTCTCACAGTCCCATTATTGACGACATCGATTATATGAATGAAAACCGCCGCCCATGGCAGCATTCCGCTACATCCGCTGTCCATACAGAGTCGTTTATTGATCTTTACGAAGCAGCGCTGAGCGAAGCTGTTACGGTTCTTTCATTGGTTTTCCACTACTGGGAACACCAGCAGACAGAGACTTTCAAACAGCTGAAGAAAAAGATAGGGGACATTTCCTATGACACAGGAAGACCTTTGTCCGAGAACCGCGCCAACCAATACAGCCGCCCCCTCCTTTAGGGTCGTTTAACGTTCGACAGGTTCACCACTTCCAGACGAGGCCTGATCAACACCTTTTTCCACATCAACAAACCAGAGAAGGAGAATGCCCGCTGTGAAAAATCCGATCAGCGATAGAATGCCGAGACGGCTCGAACCGGTCAACTGACCGATCAACGCAAAGGCAAAAGGACCAAAAACAGCAGCGAATTTAGAAGAAATGCCGTAAAATCCAAAAAATTCTGCCTCGCGACCTTCCGGGACCATCCGTCCATATATCGACCGGCTCAATGCCTGCGCCCCTCCCTGAACGACTCCGACGCAGACCGCAAGGATGTAAAAGTGAAACGCTGTCGTCATGAAATAACCGAGAGCTACGATAAAAAGGTAGATAAAAAGCGTGATCAGCAGGGCTCGTTTAGCTGTGATTCTTCGTGCCAGCCGCCCGAATAAAAATGTACAGGGAATGCCGACAAACTGAGTAATCAAAAGAGCTGTAATGAGCGAGTTGCTGTCAATTCCGACATCCCGGCCATAGATGGCGGCCATTTTAATAATGGTAGAAATACCATCATTGTACAGCCAGAAAGCGGCCAGGAATAATAGGAGCGGCTTATAAGACCGAAGCTCCCCTGCTGTGTGTAAAACACGACGGAATCCGATGGATAGGTAGGAGCGCTGCCTCACACTGGTTTTCCTTTTCTCCTCTTTAATATGACGAAGCAGGGGAATGGAAAAGATCAGCCACCATATCCCGACAGAAACGAAGGACAGCTGCACGGCCGTAGTGCTGTTCGGAAGACCGAACCAGTCATACTTCATAATCATAAGAAGATTGACAGCAAGGAGAATGCCGCCCCCTACGTAACCGAGCATAAAACCAGCAGCTGAGACTTGGTCGATCTCCTCCTCCCCCGCAACTTCAGGCAGAAAAGCATCGTAAAATACGTTGGCGCCGGAAAAACCGACGGTACCTGCAATCAGAAGCAGAGAGGCCCATACATAATCCCCCTCGCCGACAAATGCCAGCAGAATAGAAGCAAGGATCCCCATGAAAGCGAAGAACATAAGAAAACGTTTCTTGGAAGCGGAATAATCACTGACGGCACCGAGAATGGGGGCGAGCAGCGCAACGATTAAAACAGCGGCTGACTGGGAATATCCCCAATAACTCGCCGCAAGCGACGATGGTACTCCTTTCGCTGCCACATCATAATAGAACACAGGCAGCACAGCAGCCATAATGGTGGTGGCAAACGCTGAGTTCCCAAAATCATATAAAATCCAGCTGCGCACAGACTTTTTCGTCATAGCCATCCCCCCAGCACTATCTTTAGTCCTAAGAATAGCAGAAGAAAAGATCGGAAAGGTTTCTTGATAGAAAAATTTACAAATATTTGAGGTGATTCATATGAAAATAGCTGTAATCGGTGGAACAGGCCGTGTCAGTACCCATTTCATCCGCTATGCCCTAAGCAGGGGCCATGAAATAAAAGCGTTGGTCAGGAACATTCATAAAGCAGAGGAAATGCTGGAAGGGGCAGAACTTGTCCAAGGGGATGCAAAGAATCAGGAAGATATCAGAAAGACGCTGACAGACTGTGAAGTCGTGTTTTGTGGATTAAGTACAGATAAGTCCGATACCCTCACAACAGCCGTCCCGCTTCTTACGGATGAAATGGAGCGTCAAAGTTTGAAAAGGGTGGTAACGATCGGGACCGCGGGAATCCTCGACAGCCGCTACGAGGATGGAAAATACAGGTTTGAAAGTTCGGAATCCAAACGGAGTAAAACGTTCGCGGCAGAAGAACATGCCGGGGTTTACCAGCATTTACAGAAAACCACACTCGATTGGACGATTGTCTGTCCGACCTACCTTCCAGAAGGAGACGTTCAAGGCGGCGTCCGCTTTGAACTGGACAGACTTCCGGAGGATGGTAAAAAAGTGACCACCGGCGATACAGCCGTCTTCGCCTACCAGACGCTTATAAACGACCAGTTTCCACAAAAGCGCGTCGGCATCTGCTATTAAAAAAAAGAAGCCGTTTCCCATCGGGAAACGGCTTTTTATTATTCTGTCTCACTGACCGGCTCGTAACCGAAGAATTCCTCTAAGGTCACCTGCTGTTCATGAACCTCTGCCGCTGCTTCTTTACCAACATAGCGAAGGTGCCACGGTTCATATTTATAACCGGTAATGTCATTGTTTCCCTCCTGATAACGGACGACAAACCCATATTCATAAGCATGGTCCGCCACCCATTCACCTTCCGGGGTATCACCGAAAGCCTGGGTCAGTTTAAATGCCATTTCTGCCGAAGTCACATCCATCGCCAGACCTGTCTGGTGTTCACTTGTTCCCGGACTCGCAGAAAACGTATCGGTTTCTTCTTTTCCATACACTTCTACGTTCCGTTCATAAATTTCTTTCTGACGTTCATACGAACGATATCCTGATGCGGCTACAAGTTCAAGCCCTGCTTGATCTGCGCCTTCAAAAAGCTCCTCCAGCGCATCAGCCGCCTCCTGTCTTAACTGTTTTTTCGGATGGTCTTCCTCAAAGGAAAACGGCACATCCGGTACGGTTAAATCCGGAGGGGCATAGCCGTCTGGGAGTTTCCGCTGTTTATTGACGACGACTTCAACACTTTCAGGATCACCGACTTCTATCATTCCATTGGACAAAGCGGTATCCTCATTTTGAGACGCCTCTCCTGATGCTGGTGTACTTTCTTTCTCCTCCTGCTGGGCAGTGGATGAGGCAGGTGCTTCCTCTGCCTGATGGTCATCCGAACTGAGAGGATTGTTGGAACACCCGGTTAATGCGGCCCCTATCAAGACCATGGTAAGTATTTTTTTCACACTAATTCCCTTCCTACTTTCAAAGATGCTGTAACAACTATAACATTGTCAGGAAGAAGTTGTATATCCACATCTCTACCTAATAACGGGTCTATAAAAGGCCATATAAAAAAGCCGCTGTCACTCCAGCGGCTGTGCTTTATTCCCATGTAAACAGCTGATACTGCAGGCTGAGCCGGTCGAACGCTTCCCGGTCGCCGCTGTCGATAGCCTGGTTGATTTCTCTATCTAAACGATCCTTATTGAATTGATAGCTGAGGTGATCCAAAAGCAGACGCGAGGCTAGTTTTATTCCAAAAGACAGTTCTCTCTTTGCCGTAATCTCTTTCCCTTTGTAACCGGGGTTCCGACGAATAACATAATTGATCTTTTGCTTTCTCATGAGATTACCCCCTTCATGCTTTTTTTCATTATGCAGGATTTACTAGAAGAACGCAACAAGTTTTCTGAATATTTAGTTATATCATTCCCCGATTTCTACTTACATAAACCTGCTGAACCGCTTGTTTACTAGGGTGACAGCACATGCAGCCGCCTGATATTTTTTTGAACTTTCCATATCCCGCGTCCGTATATATAAAAAAAGGACGCAGCTTAACGTCTGCGCCCTCTCCTTTTCCTTATTCTGCAAATTTACCTGCAATTTCAAGAGTCCGGTTGACCTGGTGGCGGACAGCTGCTTCCACATCTTCTTTCATATGACCTTCCCCGTCTACACTGACACTCGTTCCGTATGGATTCCCTCCTGCTCCAAACACCGCATCATTGGTGTATCCTGGAGTGGCAATAATGGACCCCCAGTGGAACATCGTTGTGTAAAAGTTGAGAAGAGTGGATTCCTGACCGCCATGAGGGTTCTGTGCAGATGTCATTGCACTGATGACTTTGTTTACAAGCTTCCCCTGGAACCATAAGCCGCCGGCCTGGTCCATAAACTGTTTAATCTGCGCCGGCACATTTCCAAAGCGGGTCGGCATGCTGAAAATAACGGCATCTGCCCAGTCCAGATCATCAACCGTAGCTTCAGGTACAACATCTTTAGTAGCTAAGTAGTGATCCTTCCATGCCGGATTCTGTTCTATAGCTTCCATCGGAGCAAGTTCAGGAACACGGATGAGTTTCACTTCTGCATTTGTTTTCTGTGCTTCCTCTTCCGCCCACTTGGCCATTTTGTAGTTCGTTCCTGTAGAGCTGTAATAAATAATCGCAAGTTTTACCTGAGCCATTTTTTATCTCTCCTTTAATGAATTTCGAATTTTATGATTTTCACTGTTGCTATTCCCCCCTTATATTTATTTAAAACTAAAGAATCTCCAAATCGAGATGATGCTGAATTTGACCTCAGGCAATGTACATGCGTGAGGGAAGTTTTTTTTCTCTGGACTCACTAATGACCGTTTTGGTAAGCTAAAACATGCTGTAAAAACCGAGGATGGAGGTGTCAGGCGGATGAGTGAATACGAAAATTTAAAGAGAGGGGAACGGGGAGCCTGGGTCAGTATCATTGCCTACCTTGTTCTGGCCTCTGTCAAGCTGCTGGTCGCCTATACCGGAGAGTCTGAAGCTTTACGGGCGGACGGCTTGAATAATACGACGGATGTGGTCGCCTCCATCGCTGTACTCGTCGGACTGAAAATATCCCGCAAGCCCCCTGATGAGGACCATCACTATGGACATTTCCGTGCAGAGACGATTGCCTCTTTGATTGCCGCCTTCATTATGATGACTGTCGGAATCGAAGTCATTATAGGAACCGTGCAGGACCTCATTCATCAGGAAACAAGCCAGCCATCGCTTTTGACTGCCTGGACCGCTCTGGGAGCTGCCGGAGTCATGTTCGGCGTCTACCGCTATAACTTAAATCTCTCACAAAAAGTGAACAGCCCCTCCCTTTATGCGGCCGCACAGGACAACCGATCCGACGCGCTGGTCAGTATCGGAGCCTGCATTGGTATTTTCGGGTCCCAGTTCGGTCTCTTCTGGCTCGATCCGCTGGCAGGTTTCATCGTCGGTTTGATCATCTGCAAGACAGCCTGGGACATCTTCAAGGAAGCCACCCACAGTTTGACCGATGGTTATGAGGAAGGGCAGATTGAACATATTCGTACAACGATTTCCGGCCATCCGGATGTCTGGGCCGTTAAAGATGTGAAGGCAAGATTACAGGGCAGTCAGACGCTTGTTGAAGCAACCATTCACGTAGACCCTCACATTACGATCCAGCAGGGACACGAAATTACGGATGAAGTAGAAGCCCTCTTAAAAAAAGAGAATGATATCCGGTATGCCCATATCCACATTGAACCTTTCGAAGAATAAAAGCTCCCGCTTGTCATTCCCAAGCGGGAGCTTTTGCTATACCGTCAGCGCTTCTTCCAGTGTATGGAGATCTTTCCATCCATACGCCGTTTCCTCATAGGTACCTTGACCAATCGTCACTTTTTCTGCTTCTACGGGGTCCGCTCCATATTTTATGTAAAACTGACTGGACGGATTCCGGGTCAACACCCAGACAAGAAGCGATTGATAACCAGCCTCCCCCATTCCGCGTACAAAAGTCTGCAGCAGTATTTTCCCATAGCCTTTCCCCTGATACTCATCCAGGAGATAGATGGCATAGATTTCTCCATCATACCCATAGTTCTTCGTCCGCTCTTTCCCTCCGGAAACGAAACCTACCACTTGTCCTTCATCATTTTCGATGACGAAGGCAATCTGACCATTCAAAGGTTTTCGCAGAATGGTTTCCCATAATGTGATTCTATGCTCAAGTGTTGTATTACTAATATCCCTTTCATCAATCAGATCCTTATATGTGGATTTCCAGCTCTTCACATGAATGTCCGCTATCGTCGCGGCATCTTCAAAACGCGCTTCCCTGACGTGAGGCATTCCGTTCACCTTCTTCTTATATATTTTCTTTATTGTAACAAAAAGATGATGCAACGTACGGCATCATCTCTTTGTTCACAATTATCGACAGGAAAAACTGGAGATCCTGCGTGTATCGAATCCCGAATAAACCCACCGCTGCTGACCGGGGCGCCAGCGGTAACCCGCTACAGATGTTCTTCCAATGTAGGTTGGATAAAACCAGAACGACCTTCCATTGACAAGACGGATCCATGTATAACGGTACAAACATCCATACAGGGAGCCGGGATCAACGGCATACAACTCCGCTCCCTGTCCTCCGGATGGAGGTGCTGGAGGTGGAGGCGGCAGCATTCCGCCGGGGCCTCCCGGTCCGCCCGGTCCGCCACCGGGTCCTCCGGGCCCTCCAGGCCCTCCTGATCCGCCTGGTCCACCCGGTCCGCCTGGTCCACCACCGGGCCCTCCAGGTGGAGGCCCTTGGGGAGGCTGACCACCAGGTCCTCCTCCAGGAAATCCGAAGATCTGCCCAAAAGGAAAGCCAAATTGTCGATGCATAACGATCAATTCCTTTCTCGGAAGTATCCCTATACGATATGCATCCACTGGGCGGGTGTGCTTATACTGTTAATAGAAAAACAGTCCCGATGGATCCCAAAACTACAAAGATGATATGTATATTCAGCCAGGCCAGCAGCACAGCAGCAAGACCCGCAGCAACCCCTACCTGCGGTGCATCTGGTTTCACTGTCAGGATGCCTGGAAAAATGAGCGCTCCTAAAGCGGCGTACGGAATAGCGTTCAACCATCGATCCACCCAGCGTGGAAAAGCAGCAACATCCACAATGAACGCAGGCAGAAATCTGGGAACAGCTGTAACGACGGCCATCCCAATAATCATCCAGATGATCATGATTCCTCCTCCTCTCCTAGAATCCAAATCCCGCTCAGACCACCTACAAGCGTGCCGGCAACAATGGCCCATCCTTGATTCATCCCCATCCTTTGACAAAGATAATTAATGAGGAGAGCGGTCACAGCGATTATGGCAATCCGCCCATTTCTTTTCACAGAAGGAATTAAGAGTCCGATGAACATCGCATAAAGAGCGACACCCATGCTGTCACTCAGCCTTGCAGGAATCACATCACCAAGCACCCCTCCCAAGAAGGACCCTCCCACCCAGGAAGCGTAGGCAGTCAGCATAAGGGAAGCATAAAAATAAGCGCCATTAGGTTCCGCAGCTTCCTTTTTGTAGAGGGTCGAAACCGCAAACGTTTCATCTGTCAGCCCGAGCGTTAACGGGATCTTGGCGCGAAGAGCCATCGTTTTCAGCCGGTTCACGAAGGAAAGCCCCATCACGAAATGGCGGAAATTCAAAACAAACACAGCCGTAACAATTTCAACGAACCCTGTCCCGGCAGCCACCATTCCAACAGCAAGAAACTGGGCAGCTCCAGCAAACACGAGCACGCTCATCAATGTCAATTCCAAATTCGTGATGCCGGATTGTCCAGCGAGCACCCCATATGTCAAAGCTACTGGCAGATATCCGAGCATAATGGGAAAGCCGGCCGTGATTCCTCTCTGCACCATATGCATCCGTGAAGAGGAATGGGCGTGTTTGAAAGCATGGGTTTCCATAGGGGCACCTCCTTTCTGAAATTTCCACTATTATACCCAATCGATGAGGATGATGGAAAGATTTTTCAATGAAAAAATGTTGACATCGCACTGGTGCTCTTATATTATAAATGCAACTTACTTCATTACGGAAAAGCGTTTAAGCAAAGAAGATTTTTTGTATCAAGTACTCCGCAGTAAAAGGCAGTCAGACAGCCAGCAGAGACCGGATGGATGGTGAAAATCCGGGCCGGCTTCCTTTGAATTACAGGGTACGGTTCAAATGATACAACCACAAGAGCGGGTAAAGAAATGTTTCTTTACCAATAAGGGTGGTACCGCGGAGCGATGCTTCGTCCCTTTCTTTGGGACGAAGCTTTTTTGTATGGATTAGAGGAGGAAGAAACATGTTTCATTTACAGCCAAAACACCTGCCATCCTTGGTAGAATCCATAGTTATGCTCGTTCTGACTATTGGAGTAATCAGTTATTTTATCATCTCTCTGCAGACCGCTCCACATATCCCGATTCTTTTAGGCATTCTCCTTATGCTTACGTATGGGTTATTAAAGAAAAACTCCTTTAAAGACCTGCAGTACGGGATGACTCAGGGCGCGCAGACAGGAATGGGAGCGGTACTCCTGTTCTTCGTCATCGGTATCCTTATATCCAGCTGGATGGCCGCGGGTACCATCCCTGTCCTTATGGACGCCGGATTTACGATTGCGGACGGCCCTTGGTTCCTGGCCATCATTTTTGCCGTTACGGCTGTCATCGGTGTGGCCCTCGGAAGCTCATTCACGACAGCTGCTACCGTCGGTGTGGCCTTCATGGGGGTGGCCGGATCCATGGACGTCTCCCTTGCAATGACTGCAGGAGCCGTCGTCTCCGGCGCATTTTTCGGAGACAAGATGTCACCGCTCTCTGATACAACCAACCTTGCTTCCACGGTTGTAAAAGTGGACTTGTTCGATCACATTAAAAATATGGCGTGGACAACAATCCCGGCCTTCATCATCACGTTCGTTCTGTTCATCTTCCTATCTCCGGACAGAAACCCGGACGTTGAACAGCTCGATAACTTCCAGAACGGACTGGCTGCATCAGGCTTAATGCACTGGACATCCTGGATTCCAGTCCTTGTCCTCGTTGCCATGACCATGACTAAACGTCCAGCCTTCATTTCTCTGGCTGTCAGCAGTCTGACGGCTACGGTTCTGGCCGGGTTTAGAGAAGTCCTGCCGTGGACGGCTTTGTGGCAGACATGGTTCAGTGGGTTCGAAGGAAGCACAGAGGTGGAAGTGGTCAATGAACTACTCACAAGGGGCGGAATGAACAGTATGCTCTTTACGGTTTCCCTCGTGATTTTAGCACTGGCTCTCGGCGGTTTGTTTTTCGTTACCGGAATCATCCCGGCCATACTGTCTCGAGTACAGGATTCACTGAAATCAGCAAGGTCAGCGACGCTTTC
This sequence comes from Halobacillus sp. AWH4_228, assembly GCF_056158365.1. Lineage (NCBI taxonomy): Bacteria > Bacillati > Bacillota > Bacilli > Caryophanales > Bacillaceae > Halobacillus > Halobacillus sp. AWH4_228. Next base: position 3,005,455 of record NZ_JBSWTE010000001.1, read on the forward strand.
CACCGCATTTACAGCGATCGGTATCAACATCGCGATTGGCGAACAGTACCTTTCCATCCTGCTGACAGGAGAAGCCTATCAGGATGTATATGAAAAAGCGGGACTCGCACGTAAAAACCTGTCCAGGACACTGGAGGATGCAGGAACAGTCATTAATCCTCTTGTCCCATGGAGTGTGTGCGGCGTATTCCTTTCCGGTGTGCTGAGTGTACCGGTCCTTGATTATCTTCCATTTGCATTCTTCTGCCTGTTATCCCCAATCCTTACCATCTTGTACGGATTGACAGGAAAAACGATAGCTTCGGCAGCCAATCCGTCTTATCATAAGGCGAACTAATCGGAAGCACTTCCACTTTTTGGCTGGATGATGAAAAATGAACCATCTACGGATAGTAGAAGGAAAAGCAGCCATCCTAAAACAGGGACGTATCCACCAGAGGGTACGTCCTTTTTCTATTGCATAATCCGTGCGATCATTTCCCACACTAACCTGTAGAGAATATGAAAGAGGTGACAGGTGTGGACCAGGAGAAGCATGGAGAACAACAGGATCATCATTTAGATATGGAACAGGCAGAAGCTGAACAAGTTCTTGACGATGTCGCCTTCTACCGTACATTGATTGTCAATGTCATCTTTATAGGAAAAGAACAGACAGAGGACTGGGTCCTTGTCGACTGTGGAATCAGCCATTACAGCAGAAGGATCATAGCAGCTGCGGAAAAACGCTATGGATCCAGACCCCCTAAAGCGATCATCTTGACCCACGGCCATTTCGATCATGTAGGTTCAGCAAAAAAACTGGCAGACCATTGGAATGTCCCCATTTTTATTCATCCAATGGAAATGGATTATGTGACCAATCAACGGGATTACCCTGTAGGCGATGCCACAGTTGGTGGAGGTTTTTTTGCTTTGATTTCCCCATTCTTCCCTACACATCAGCCGGATTTGAGCCGCTATATCCATTCCATTCCGAACGATGGGAAAATCCCCTCACTCCCTGACTGGCAGGTCATCCACACCCCCGGTCACACACCGGGGCATGTCGCACTATACCGTCCGGACGATGGCACCCTTCTTGCTGGAGATGCCTTTATTACTGTAAAACAAGAATCCAGCATGGCCGTTTTCATTCAGCATCAGCATGTTCATGGACCCCCGGCCTACTTTACTCACAATTGGGAGGAAGCTGAAAAATCCGTACAGAAATTAGCGGCCTTGAACCCGGTCACCGCGATCACTGGGCACGGGCTCCCTATGTCAGGGGAAGCCCTCAGCCATCAACTCAAGGAACTCGCGTCCAATTTCCGCGAGCTGGCTGTTCCTAAGCATAAAAGGAAACTTCACTAAACGACGAGCTTATCCATGCTCGTCGATTTCTTTTTGCAGGACATTCGTCAACTTTGCCAGCCCCTCCAGCAGTCTTGGACTTGGACGACAGAATAATGATTCCTCCAGGACATGGATCCTGTCGTTTTTCACAGCCTTTATCTCCAGCCATCCCGGGCGTTTTCTAAGAAGATCCGGGTTCATTTTTTCTTCCTTCACCCCCACCCATACCATGCAGATATGGTCAGGGTTACGATTCTTCACTTCTTCCCAGTCCGTTTGAAAACTGGCCGTATCCTGATCTGCAAAGACATTTTCAGCTCCGGCCAGGCGGCTGATTTCCGTCAACCAGTTCTTTCCACCCGGAGTAAAAACCGGCTTGGGCCACCATTCCCAGTACAACGCAGGCTTTACCTCAGCAAGAGAAGCCTTTTCCATCAAACGATCCAATTCATCCCGGTACTCATCCGCTCTATGATCGGCCTCCTCTCCCATCCCGAGCTCTCTGCCGACACGACGGACATCCTCCCCAATCTCTGCCAGGCTGTTGGAATCGATGATGATATAAGGAAGACCGGCTTTTTCAAGCCCTTCAATATTTTTTTCCATGCCCGGTACAGACAGCGAAGCCAGGACCAAGTCCGGCTTCAGCTCTGCCGTTTTTTGTATATCTATGGATAAATCAGGGCCGAGCTTTGGAAGCTTCCTGATTTGTTCCGGATAATCAGAATAATTATCGACACCAACCAACAGGTGGGTCTGATTCAGATAGGCGACAATTTCAGTATTGCTTGGACATATCGACACGATTCTCACTTTTCCACCCCTATTAACAGAATTGTCTGATGTTTCATTTTCTTTTATTATAGCTTATATTTAGTGTATGGAAAAAGAAAGAAAGGGATGAGCCCATGACCACGACACTCCTTGATTCAACAAACGGAATAGTGGAATTTACATATATCGGAGAAGGTCCTCCTGTGCTGCTGTTGAAAGGTGGACACTGCAGCAGAGATACAGATTTATCCCACAGCAGCCTTGTATATGAAGGATTCTCACTGCTGACGATTTCCCGGCCTGGTTACGACTACACAGAACCCTCGACAGGCCGAACACCGGATGAATTCGCAGATACAATGGTTGAGGTGCTTGATTATTTAAATTTGGAACGCGTCCATGTCATTGCTGTGTCTGCAGCAGGACCAAGCGGAATCGCTCTAGCTTCCCGCTACCCGGAGAGGGTGGACCGGCTTGTTCTTGAAGCAGCGCTGACGGGGGCATGGGATCGAAAGGCCCGGAAAAAGGCGATGCTGCTGTTCGGTCCCGCAGAAAAAATGGTCACAGGCAGCCTCAAGTTTATGCTTAAACTTTTCCCTGACCTTGTCATGAAGCAGCTTCTTGCTGATATGACGACCGAAGATGTGGAGGATTACCTCAATCATTTATCGGCCAATGACCGGCGGTTCATCTATGATATGCTCGCCACCTCCCAGCCCGGCAGAGGCTTTATCCTTGACCTTGACCATGATGTAACGAACCTGGATGAGCTGAATGTCCCTGTTCTCGGCATGTACTCACAGAAAGACCGCAGCGTCCCTTATACAAACGCCCTGTTGTTGAAATCGACGGTACCCGATTGTGAAATCTACGAAGTCAATGCTGACAGTCATTTGATCTGGATTGGAAAAGATGCTCATGATGTTTGGAATAAACGGCTGGAATTTCTAAATCAATCCTAAAACATTCGGAGGGATCACCATGGATGATGTAAGGTGCTCACAAATGCTGGATCGTTTCTTAACGTTTTATGACCAGGCTTATCGAGAACCCCCTCATAAGCGTCATGAATTATGGATGGAATATTATGATTTCCCTCATACACCGCCGGGGTATCAACAAGGGCAGCTCGCAAAGGAAATGGTGGAGTATGCCTGGAACAAGTACAATCACGTCTATGATAAAATTCAATACTTCGATATCAGTCCGTTGGAAATGAATGAGCACGTGGATCATATTAAACAAATTCTGCACAGCACCACCTACGTTGATGTAAACGTACTCTTTTTTGTCGGAACATTTGAAACGGATCCTTTCATCATCCAGGAAAATCATCAATACATTCTCTGCTTCCCTGTCGAACTGCCCGGTGGTCAGACACGTTTGATTCAGGAGCTGGCCAGAGTCGTTCACTGCCGCCAGTCCGGACTCGCCCCCAGCCATACCCGTACCCTCGGGCAGCTGATCTTTCAGGAGGGGCTGGCGATCCATACGACATTGGAAGTGCTGGAGGAAAGCGGGATATCAGATCCTTACTTCAGCTGGGATGAAGAAAACTGCAGCCGCGAACCGAACCGGGTCATGATGAACATTCAGCCCCATCTGCACCGCACAGATTACGAGGCCCTCTACTCTTTTACCAAAGGTACCGGTGCATCAGGATTTGAAAAAGAAGCCAATTACACAGGGTGGCTTGTCATCCAGCACCTTCTCGAACAGGGGAAGCCGTTGTATGAACTGGCCCGCATCGCTCCTGAGGAAGTCGATATTCTTGTGGAACGTTCCCTGCTTTCATTAATGAATCAGGCCTATATGACCCAGCCCCAGGAGTAAAAAGGAACTTTTTTGTAATAGGGCTTTCATTCCTTTTGCCCATCTGTTATACTATGGTTAATTATTCGTTGTTCGATGAGTGTCATGCAAGAGAAGATGTTTCGCAAGATGTCGTCTTGATGGACTTGAATGAGCAAGAATAGTAATACAATGTGGAGTTTCTCCACGCAGGAGGTTTTTGTACATGGTCGAAGGTACAGTAAAATGGTTTAACGCAGAAAAAGGTTTCGGTTTCATTGAAGTAGAAGGTCAAGACGACGTCTTCGTTCACTTCTCCGCTATTCAAGAAGAAGGATTCAAAACTCTTGAAGAAGGTCAAGTCGTAACTTTCGAAATTGAAGAAGGTCAGCGTGGACCACAAGCAGCTAACGTTCAAAAATAAGAACGTATAAAAAACTCCCCTTTCGAGGGGAGTTTTTTTTATGTCTTGTTTTTAAAATAAGGCTCTGTTATTGCTTGGTGTTGTTATTTAACATGTGAGCTCCTATCATCACCCCTTTCTGTCATGGGATTTGTAGGAGGCGGCCTTGGGAATGACTCCCTTTCCGTGAGGTACCGTGAGCCGCGGAAAGCGGACGGTTTTCCCTGCCATCCCATGCTCTGAGTAAATAGCAGACCGGACCCCTAATTCCAGCGGAAACGATTTAGTAATCGTTTAAAATATCAACAACAGACTTTAACAGAGCTTAAAATAAAAAAGGAACAGCTCACAGCTGTTCCTCAGGCTGTCGAGAAAGTCTCGACAGCCTTGTTTTTTTCGACTTTAAAATTTCCCAAGGAGCGGTGCCTCTTCCACTCCTGCGGAAGAACGAGTAGAGATCGCCGAGCGTGGGTGTTGCGAGGAAGCTCGGGCGCTCGTCCGCGGAAAGAAAGAAAAAAGCTTGTAAAGAAACAGAGGTTTCTCTACAAGCTGAAAGAAACAGCTCACAGCTGTTCCTTTTTTATTTATTCATCTTCCTGTTCAGTCAAGATGACAGGGCCGTCTTTTGTAATAGCCACCGTATGTTCATACTGCGCGGATAACGTCCCATCAACCGTGCGTGCCGTCCAATTGTTCTCATCCATCTGACTTGCCCAGTCTCCGATGTTAATCATCGGCTCGATGGTGATGACCATTCCCTCTTTCAGACGTGCTCCTTTGCCGGCAGCACCGAAGTGAGGGATATAAGGATCTTCGTGGATGGATTCGCCGATTCCGTGTCCGGTGAAATCACGGACAACCGAATACCCTTCACCTTCCGCATATGCCTGGATCGCGTGGCCGATATCACCGATCCGTTTACCCGGTACAGCCTGCTCGATTCCTTTATAAAGAGATGTTTTCGTTACATCCATCAATTTTTGAGCTTCTTCACTGATTTCTCCCACGGCATGTGTCCAGGCAGAGTCCGCGAGGTAACCATTCAAGTTGACGACCATATCGATGGTGACGATATCGCCCTCTTTCAACTTCTCATCGCGTGGGAACCCGTGGCAGATTTCGTCATTGATGGAAGCACATGTGGTGAATTCGTACCCTTGATATCCCTTCTGCTCTCCGGTAGCTCCGCGTTCAGCTAAATATTTTTCCACGAATTTTTCGACTTCCATCGTTGTGACACCCGGCTTAATAAAGGTGCGCAGTTGTTTATGGACATCAGCCAGCAGCTTACCGGCCTCGCGCATGTTTTCAATTTCTCTTTGACTCTTACGTTTAATCATAGTGATACAATCCTCTCTTTTTTCTTATTACGTATGCAAGTATCCCTCTGTATGATAACGAAAAAATACCGGCAAAACTACCCCGGAGCCTTATTCGACTGTCCTGATGACCTTTGCAGGGCTGCCGGCGGCGAAAACATGATCCGGGAGATCCTTGGTGACAACTGCCCCTGAACCAATCACGACATTGTTTCCAATGGTAACTCCGGGATTGATAATCGCTCCTCCTCCGATCCACACATCATCACCGATGGTAATCGGCCGCCCGGACTCCAGCCCCTTTGCTCTTGTTTCCCTGTCCATAGGGTGCAGAGCGGTGTACAACTGAACGTTCGGTCCAATCAGGACGCGGTCTCCGATCGTAATCGGACATATATCAAGAAAGACACAGTTAAAATTAGCAAAGAACCTGTCTCCTACATGAATATTGTAACCATAATCACAGTAAAAAGGCGGTTCCAGGGTCATCTCCCCGGCAATTGTTCCAAACAGGTCTTCGATCAACTGAGATCGGTAATGCTCCTCCGTATTCTTCGTTTGGTTCAATGCGTGGGTGATCTGCCTGGCGCGCGATCTTTCCATCACCAGTTCATCGTCCCAGGGTTGATACAGTTCACCACTCACCATTTTTCCCTTCTCTGACATACGATCCCTCCTGTGGTTTTGATGTCTTTACTTTATCATAGTTTTCGGCTAGGCTAGGAACAACAAAAGGAGGCAAAGCCTATGGAGACGCGCGAATTGAACCGTTCAGATGCAGAAGCCTACTATGAGTTAAGACTCGAAGCTCTGCTTACAAATCCGGACGCTTTTATTACGACCTACGAACAGGAAAAGCAGAAGCCGGACCCGATCGAAACGACCGCAGAACGGCTGGAGGGTAAAGACACCAGAACCTTCGGACTTTTTTCAGGAGAAAAACTGACTGGGGTAGTCACACTGGTACGGGAAACACACCCGAAGTTCAGACATAAAGCATCCATCGTTGCGATGTACATCACACCGGAGGTAAGGCGGACTGGAGGAGCCATGCTGCTTTTGGAAGAACTGATCCAGCATGCCCGGGCAGTGGAAGTCGAACTCCTTCACCTCAGCGTTGTTACAGAAAACACCCCGGCAAGAGAGCTGTATCGAAAGCTCGGTTTTCGATGCTGGGGCGTGGAGAAGCAAGCAATCAAACTTCCCACAGGTTATTTAGATGAGGAGCATTATGAACTTTTTCTGTGAAATTGAAACGGATAAAAGCTACCGTTCGTATACCATTCATAAGCTCCTGAAAAAGGAAGGGATGGAATGATTGAAATCAAGCAGGCAACTAAAAACTTCGCCGGTAAAGCAGCCGTCAAGGACTTGGATTTGACGGTCCCGGACGGGAAAATCTTCGGCTTTCTCGGTCCCAACGGTGCTGGAAAGTCGACAACGATCAAAATGATGACGGGGATCCTGCCGCTGGATGCAGGCTCCATATCCATGAACGGCGTGGATATCAGCACTGACCCTATGAAAGCCAAGCATCAGTTCGGCTATGTTCCGGACCGCTCAGACATCTTTCTCCGATTAAAGGGCATGGAATACTTGAATTTTATCGGTGATGTTTTTGATGTACCGGCAAACGTCCGAAAAGAGAAAATCGAATACTTAACGAAAAGCTTCGACATCTATGAAGCACTGAATGATCAGATTCATACATATTCGCACGGCATGCGTCAGAAAATCGTTGTCAGTGGTGTGCTTCTGCATGATCCTGATGTATGGATTCTTGACGAGCCGTTAACCGGCCTTGATCCTAAGTCTTCCTATACATTGAAAGAAATGATGCGGGAACACGCAGCCAAAGGAAAGACCGTCTTTTTCTCCACCCATGTGCTGGAAGTCGTTGAACAGTTATGTGACGAGGTGGCTATTATCAACAAAGGACATGTTCAATTCAGAGGAAGTATGAAAGAAATGAAGCAGCAGTTCCAGGAGGACAACAATCTTGAGAAGCTGTTTTTGGAGCTGACACAAAATGAGTAACACGTGGAAGCTGATGAAGTTGATGGTGAAGATGCAGTTATCTTTCGCTCACCGCAGTACATCAGAAAAAACAGGCTACCTCATCTTAGCCGTCCTCATGATCCCCTTCGGGCTGTTGATTCTTACACTGTTGAACGAACTGATCGCAGCCATGTATGCGGCCTTCAGCCCGGCAGGGGATGAAGCGGTCATCCTTGGGGTTTTATTTGTCTTAATGACCGTTTTTTACTGTTTTATCAGCATAGGTACCGTTTTATCATCTTTTTATTTTGCAGAGGATGTGGAATCGTTTGTACCGCTCCCTTTTCACCCTTATCAAATAGCAGCTGGAAAAGCAGCCGTTCCATTTCTGTCCCTTTACGGGGTGAATGCGGTCATTCTGCTCCCCGGGCTTGCGTTTTACGGTCTTCACAGCGGTGCGGGACTGCTTTATTACAGCTCCGCCTTCCTTGTCTGGCTTCTGCTTCCGGTGCTTCCCTTTGTTTTGACTGCCATTGCCATCATGTTCATGATGCGTTTTGTCAATATCTCGAAAAACAAGGACCGAAGCAAAGTCATTGCTGGACTTCTTGGTTTTGGATTCGTTATCGGAATCAATGTTGTGATCCGTCTGGAGGGCGGCAGCCAGAATATGTATCAATTGGCGGCTGAACAGGGAGACCTGCTCGGATTAGTGACGAAGTTCTTCCCTACTGCTTATATAAGCAGTTCAGCCCTCGCCGCCCCTGCGTCCATACAGGGTATCCTTTTTCTCGTATTGATGACCGCACTATCCGCAGGAGGGATTGCTCTCTTCTTTACTATCGGCCAGAAGCTTTATTTCAAAGGCGTACTCGGTTTATCCGGTGGAAAAAGGAACACGTTTACTGAGGATACAGTCGAAGCTTATGTGAAGAAAAAGCCTATGATCTACAGTCTCTTCAAAAAAGAAGTCCTGTTGATTTTACGCACCCCCACCTTCTTCACCCAAGTCTTTGTGCAAAGTTTAATTCTGCCTGTACTAGCCATTGTGCTGATCATCATGGAAATGGATGGACCGCTTGGGGGAGCCGGCACTCAGCTGGCCGGAATGAACGGAAAATTCGTCATTCTGGCCTCTGTCGGGCTTTCGGTCGTTGTTTTTGGATCGAACCCTGCTTCCATCTCTTCGATTTCAAGGGATGGGAAAAGCTGGTTCAATCATCTGTATCTGCCTATTCCACCGTCAAAGGTAATCACGAGTAAAATGCTGACGGCCTATCTGCTGAATGCCATCTCCTTGGTTATTTTGAGCGCAGCCGCTTTATGGGTCATAAAAATCCCTCTGTTCATCTGGACAGCATGGTTCATCCTGTCCCTCCTCATAAGCTGGATTGCTTCTGCTGCCGGCGTGATGGTGGATCTATACAGCCCGAAACTGGACTGGACAGATGAGCGTGAAGTATTCAAGGGTCGTTTCATCGGAATTGTTCCCCTCGCCATTGAAGCCCTTGTCTTTGGCGTGATTATAGTGATTGTCTGGAATATCAACAGTCTGCAGGGGCTCTGGCCGGTAACAGGTGCTTTATTCATCATCTTTCTGCTGCTGGCATTTCTTATGCAGACGGCCATGAAGAAGTTAACGGAACGACGCTACCACAACCTGCTGTAAAAAAACAGGCAGAAGAGATTGCCTCTTCTGCCTGTTTTTATTTCACAATCATAACGGGGCATTTGGCCCGTTTAGCCACCTTATGACTGACACTGCCAAGAACCATTTCCTGGAGAGCATTCAATCCCCGGCTGCCGATAATGACGATATCAAAGGCATGATCATTGGCGTAATGAACGATGGTTGGCCCGGGTTCTCCATGACGGATGACAATTTCATAAGAGATATCTTTGCCGCGGAGGACGTCTTCGATCGGCTCCAGTCTTTCTTTCCGCTTCTGATCGATCACTGTTTTGTCTCCCTGTGTCAGGACATCGGTTTTAGACTGGTCGACATCGACCACATAAATGATGGTGATCTTTGCCCCCATCTGGAGCCCGGCAAGCTCTGCCGCTCGTTCTGCTGTACGTATGGAATGATCGGACCCATCGGCCGCGATCAATATGTGTTTATACATGACCGCTCCCCCCTTCTTTTTCATCATTTTACCATGGATTGTGAAGCCCATGTAAATAATTGAAGACACGCACCATCTCCCACATATTGGAACCCTCCATCCAGAAAAAATTCCGCCTACAGACAAATAAGAGTTTCATAGAGATATTTGAAGAATAAAAGAGAAAAAAGTTTATTTATGCGCTTACATGGGGTTATGTAATTCCTTCGATAGGTGATATAATCTGAACGTTCTTGCCGGAATTACGTATTGCCAAGGGTAATACAGACAAAATTTAAGAGAGAGGTGCGCAATTGAACACACAAACATTAAAACAACAATGGTTTGGAAACGTAAAAAACGATGTGCTTTCAGGTATGGTCGTCGCCATGGCCCTTGTTCCTGAAGCGATCGCTTTCTCTATCATCGCTGGAGTCGACCCCATGGTAGGATTGTACGCTTCCTTCTGTATCGCTGTTGTCATTGCTTTTGTAGGGGGACGGCCTGGAATGGTTTCGGCCGCAACAGGAGCGATGGCTGTGCTTATGGTGACGCTTGTGAAGGATCACGGACTTGAATACCTGCTGGCCGCCACTATTCTGACGGGTATCCTGCAGTTTATTCTTGGTGCCTTAAGAATCGGACAGTTCATGAAATTCATCCCGAGATCGGTGATGATCGGTTTCGTAAACGCCCTGGCCATCTTGATTTTCTCGTCCCAGCTGATTCACTTTGAGGGCGCAGGTCTTGCTATGTACGCCATGGTTGCAGGGTCTCTTGCTATCATTTATCTACTGCCAAGGTTTACAAAAGCTGTCCCATCTCCGCTTGTCGCCATCGTCGTTATGACGATTATTGCCGTAACAACAGGAGCCGGCTTTAAGACCGTTGGAGATATGGGAGAACTATCAAGTACGCTTCCCATCTTCCTTGTACCTGATATTCCAGTAAACTTTGAAACGCTGCAGATCATTTTCCCGATATCGCTTGCTCTCGCCTTTGTAGGACTACTTGAGTCACTGCTTACGGCTCAGATTGTCGATGATATGACAGATACCGTAAGTGATAAGAACAAAGAAGCCCGCGGACAGGGCATGGCCAACGTGGTTTCCGGTCTGTTCGGCGGAATGGCCGGATGTGCGATGATTGGACAATCGGTCATCAATGTTTCCTCAGGAGGACGCGGACGATTATCCACACTGGTGGCCGGTGTCTTCATGATGACATTGATTATTGCCTTTAACGACCTTCTTGTGCAGATTCCAATGGCTGTGCTTGTCGGTATTATGATCATGGTGTCCGTGGGAACCTTCGACTGGAGTGCCTTGACGAGACTGCATAAAACACCGATCACAGACACGGTCGTGATGGTAGTAACCGTTGGAACCGTTGTTTACACCCATGACCTTTCCAAAGGCGTCCTGGCTGGTGTCATCCTGAGTGCGATCTTCTTTGTGTCCAAGATTTCCAAAGTCCACGTCGAAGAACAGGTGGAGGAAACAACAAGCAGGATTGTTTATCACGTATCCGGACAAGTCTTCTTCGCTTCAACAGACAGCCTGCTTAAGCATTTCGACTTTAATGTGAAAGCCGATACGGTCCGGATTGATTTCACTGATGCCCATGTGTGGGATGACTCAGCCGTAGCTGCGATTGATAAACTTGTCCTGAAGTTCAGAGAGCAGGACAAAGAAGTAGAAATCGCCGGGCTCAATAAAGACAGCTCCCAGCTTGTCAAAAAGCTGGCGGTCCATCATAAAGCGGATGCTTCCCTATCCAATCATTAAATAGAAGAAGCCGCTGCCAAGTGAAAAGCAGGCATTGATGAAAATCAATGCCTGCTTTTTCTTTTTTTCCACTCCCTCCGGAGAACCGCATAGACGGCCGAATCCCTCCAAGCGCCTTTCACGAAAATATCCTCCCTCAGTGTTCCCTCTTTAACCATTCCGATTTTCTCGAGCACCCGCTGGGAGGCTTTGTTTTCCGGACTGCTCAGTGCTGTGACGCGATGGAGACCACACACGTCAAAACTGTACGCCAGCATCAGACGGCAGGCTTCTGTCGCGTATCCCCGCCCCCAGTAATGATGGTGGATGATAAAGCCGATTTCACCGACGCCATCCCAGTCCTTGATATTCAACTCTATATTTCCGATCACCTGATCGGCGCCTTTCTCCACAACCGCAAATACATACCGCGAGCGGTGTTTCTGCCTGGCATCAATCAGCACCTGACGGACAAAAAATCTGCTTTCTGTTTCTGTATGCGGCCCCCAGGGCTGGTATTTAACGGTATCCGGATCTGAAGCGTAGGGATGGAATTCCTCCCAGTCTTCCGGGAGAACCTCACGGAGATAGAGGCGTCTCCCTTCTGCGGTTATCTGAATCCCATGATCATCCGACGGAGTCAGATCAAACGGTATTCTGCTGTTCGTCATACGTTTGTCCTGAACGCTTCCATCCATGCACGGGGATGTTCATTCACTAAAAATGTCCGCACGCCCTTCATTGTATGAAGGTAAAGAAATCCGGAGCCCTGGGAAAATTCTTTGTAGGACACATCATGGACGTCCTTAAGCTGGAATGTTTCATCCGGGCATACGACTGAATCCTCATATAATTCCAGGCTTTCCTCCCTTTCCTCATAAAGCTGTTGATTATTACGGATCGTCCGTGTTTTAACAATGATGGGATGAGCACAAATCACACCAATCGTCCCTTCTCTATTTTGTCTGTCTCCATTATACACGACCTCCTCTTCTTTTTTAGGATTGAAGTAATTCTGCTTTTCATCCCTCTTGATTTGTATTAGGATGGTTAAGGTGTTTTTGAACAACCTAAGAACAACTGGAGGAACATCAACCATGACAAATCGTAATAAAGGAATTGTATTACTGCTCATATCAGCGTTCGGTTTTTCCATGATGGCTGCCTTAGTCAAGCTGTCCGGTGACGTTCCAACCGTGCAGAAGACACTGTTCCGCAACCTCGTTTCCGCTGTCATCGCTTTTGGATTTGTTCGCTATAATAAAGAGCGCCTGTTCGGAAAGAAGGAAAATCAAAAGCTTCTGCTTTCCAGGTCCGCCCTCGGTACCATCGGGATGGTTCTATACTTTTACGCCATTGATAACCTTGTGTTGTCCGATGCGGATATGCTGAATAAACTGAGCCCGTTTTTATTAATTATCTTCTCTGCCATCTTTTTAAAAGAACGGACGAGACCGTACCAGCTTATCGCCATTGCCGTAGCTTTTGCAGGAACACTCCTTATTATCAAGCCGGCATTTTCACTTGAATTCATTCCATATGCGGCCGGCCTGTTTTCTGCGGTGTTCGCTGCCGGGGCCTACACGCTGCTGCGCGTCCTTGGGGATAAAGAGAAATTCTACACCATCGTGTTCTACTTCTCTTTTTTCACAACGATCACCCTGCTGCCGTTCACGATCGCTTTTTATGAACCGATGACAGCCAGGCAGTGGGCCTACCTGCTGGGTGCCGGTGCATTCGCGACGCTCGGCCAGTTTGGTCTGACGATTGCCTATAAATTCGCTCCTGCCCGTGAAATTTCCATCTTCTTTTACTCCACGGTTGTTTATTCGGCCCTGATCAGCATTCTTCTGTTCGGCCAGATTCCAGACCTTCTGAGTGTTGCTGGTTATTTCACTATATTTGGTGCTTCCCTTTACATGTTTTTGAAAAACAATAAAGAAGCAAAAAAACAGGCGAAGGCCTCATAAACAGGAAAAGGACGGAGCGGCTGCGCTCCGTCCTTTCTGTGCTGTGGATCAGTCCCCGCTGTCTCCTGCATCACCGCTGTCTCCTCCCATGATTCCAGGTGCGTAAAACGAGGCATCCCGTTTTTTCTGATGCGGGCTGGGCTTTTGCTGCTTTCTTAATGGATTTCGTATAAGGTAGACAATAACCATGGTGAAAAAAATAAGGACGCCCCCAAGTCCGAGAATGGTTTCCCACATGTTCTCCACCTCCTTCTTTCTTCTTTACGAATCAGCTTTCCTTAAAGATTCAAAATTTTAACAAATCATAGACACCTTCCGATTCCTTTGATATATTTAAGTGATTCGTAAAAGGAGGGCTCCTGATGATACCTGAAAAACTAAAACAGGGGGATGAAATACGGGTCATCTCTCCAGCCAAAAGCTTGTCCATCGTCGCTCCAGAACAGCAGAAGCTTGCTCTCCAACGCTTCAAAGACATGGGGTTTAAAGTCAGCTTCAGCACATATGCAGCAGAAGCACCGACCCTTTTTTCCAATCCTGTGGATCACAGAATCTCGGATATTCATGAAGCGTTTAAGGACTCTGCTGTTAAAGCTGTGCTTACAACATTGGGAGGATACGACAGCAACCAGCTGCTGAATCGTTTGGATTATGATTTAATCAAAGCCCATCCCAAAATTTTCTGTGGGTATTCGGATATCACAGCACTGGCTAACAGCATCTACCATAAAACAGGACTGGTCACATACAGCGGCCCACACTTTTCTACTTTCGGTATGGAAAAAGGTCTGGACTATACGCTGGAGCATTTCCGGATCATGTTAACAACAAACGCCCCTGTAAACATCGAACCAGCTGCTCAATGGAGTGATGATGCGTGGTACCTTGATCAGGATGACCGTACGTTCCACCCTAACCAGGGCCCTGTCGTCATTCAAGAGGGAAAAGCATCCGGCACGTTGATCGGAGGAAACCTGTGTACGTTCAATCTGCTGCAGGGAACTTCCTTTATGCCGGAGCTTGCCGGTACGGTTCTTTTCTTGGAAGATGATGAGCTTTCCAATCCAGAAACCTTTGATCGCGACCTGCAGTCCCTCATTCACCAGCCTGGATTTGATCAAGTGCAGGGGATTGTGATCGGCCGGTTCCAAACGGCTTCAAATATGGATCTTCATACACTGACTGCTGTCATTGAAAGCAAACCGGAGCTTGCTCACCTCCCTGTCATTGTTCAAGCTGATTTCGGCCACACCAGCCCGATTTTCACCTTTCCCATTGGAGGATATGTAGAAATACACGCTGAAAAAAGCCAGGTCAACATCCGTCTCCACGGATAGAAAAACCGTGTATTAAAGCTGTGGAGTGTTCTCCACAGCCACCAGGAGAGCACCAATCCCTTTCCGCCCCGGGATCTATTGAGCTCACGTGGAGCGCACGGTGGTGATGCCTGCGGGAACAGCACGGGCCGAAGATCCACTTGGGCAGGCGACCTTCCTGACCAAGTCAGCGGAGGGGTGCCCGCAACATTCATCCACCAATAAGCGGAATGTGACCCTTTGCACGACAAATGGACAACTCTCACTGGTTAACTAACAAAAAAACCACCCGTACAAGGGTGGTTTTTTTGTTAGTTAACGAGGTCGTATAAGCGGTACACTTGTCCGTTTGTGATTTCCTGACCCAGTAGATTCATGAGTACCTCAGCCACTTCCTCCGGAGAACGCAGGACATTTTCTTCCTTCATCTTTTTGAATTTATCCACATCCGCAAACGCGGATTCACTGGAAGAACGGATTTCCTGCTGCATATCCGTATCCATGACCCCTGGACTAAAGGCTAGAATCGTATGGCCGCTGCCCTCCTGCTCAAGAGCAAGCGTCTCTGTAAAACGGTTCAATGCAGCCTTGGAACTGCTGTACACACTCCAGCCGTGAATACTCTTTTCAGCAGCTCCGGACGTAATCATCACGATGCCAAGCTTGACACCGGCTTCGGACGCTGCCGGAAGCAGTTCATTCATAAGCAGGATCGGAGCTGTCACATTAATCTGCATGTGCTTCTGCACTGCTTCAGCATCAAGATTTCCTGCTGTTTCAATCGGTTCTACGACACCGGCATTATTGACGACGTACACGTATTCCGTCTGTTCATGAAAAACTTTTTCCTTTACCACATCTGCAACATTCTTCAAATCGGCAAGATCGTTCAAGTCTGCCTTAATGTGCTCAAAACTTCCAGCTTTCTCCTCATTCTGTGCCTCCAGTTTTGCATTTCCTGAACGGGAAATCCCTAAGACGTGGACCCCCTGTTTTATGAATTTTTCTGCCACCGCTTCCCCGAGTCCTCGGGACGTTCCGGTAATGACTGCATATTTCATGTCGTATCCTCCTTCTTCTTTGTATAGGATAGAGGGAACCGATCATCCTCTCCCTCTTCCACAGCCGGCTCTCTTTACATCGAACTTTTCAAGCGATATGATGAACAAAGCAAATGTGTTCGTGCAAAGGAGCCGATCATGAAGTATTTCTTTCTCTTCATTATTTACGTTGCGGGCCTGGTCGTGTCGAGCCTCGGCCTTGCCCTGATTATAAAATCCGGCCTCGGTGTAGGACCGGGGGACAGCATTGCCGTTGGTTTGTCGATGCATTTACCTGTCACTGTCGGCAGCGTGATGATTGCCGCCTTCATCATCCTTCTTCTCGTCAATGCGCGTCTTGAACGGAAACGGCCGCAGTATGAATCGTTAATTCCGATCATCCTGCGGGGCCGTACCCTTGATCTGTTTTTATACGGATCATTGGAAAAACTGGATGTACAGGTATGGTGGGGCCAGTGGGGCATATTCAGCCTCGGCCTCCTCGCCACAGCTGTCGGGATATCGGTATACCTCCGGACCCCGTTCCCGCGTATCCCACTCGATCATTTCATGATGATCATGAACGAGAAAACCAATCAGTCCAAAAGCTCCATCCGGATCTTTTCCGAATCCGGCATGGCGTTGATCGGCTTTTTACTGGGGGCACCAGTAGGCTTTGGCACGTTGATTGTGGCGATTCTGCTCGGCCCGCTCATTCAATGGACCTTCCAGTGGGCCCGCCCCATTGCCAGGCTCTGGTCAGATTCCGAGAAACAAGCCGCTCAAAAAGCGTGATGCTCTCATCACGCTTTTTTGGGCGGTTATTTTTCAAAAGTTAAGTGAGTAACACCTGTTTCTTCAAGTTTCCGTCCGATTTCTTCTTCGATTTCCATCCGTTTCTCCATCTGCTCATCTGTGAGTTTATCTCCAAGCGGACCATAGATGTTCGTCAGTTCTCTCTCTGAAAGCTTTTCCACCAGCTTGTCCCAGAAGCTGAACTCATCATATTCCTCGACATGGGTATCCATCAGTCTGGATTCATAGTCCACATCAAGATCATGGACTCCCAGCTGTTCATGGTGCGTAACCTTGTCTTCCAGACCGCCTTCTTTATATTTTGACAGAACGGCTTCCCGGACGTCCTCAAACTGTTCATCCAGCTCCATTTTTGTCGAGTTGACCATCCATGTTCCAAGAAACACCGCTTCTACAAGCTTTTCATATTGGTCCTGCGTTAAATCCAGCTTTACATTCGGCACGATTTCCGCCCCTTTCCTTGATTTCATCTGCATTATAGCATACGTGAAACCACAGCACACAAAGAAAGCCGGCAGCGTTTCCGGCTGCCGGCTGTTTTTATTTATTCCGCTGCTGCTGTGGAGAATAGGCAGGCCTCTTCCGGAAGTCCTGCATCCTGTTCATAGCACTTTTGGAGTGTCCGTGTAACCGGCCCCGGTTTTCCATCGGCGATGATCAGCTCATCCACTTTTAAAATCGGCATAACTTCAGAAGTACTGCTCGATAAGAAGACTTCATCCGCGTCCTGCAGATCTTCTAATGAAAATGGTTCTTCAATGAACTCGATGTTCTTCTGCTGACAAAAAGCTTCTACACGCATTCTTACACAGCCGTGAAGAATGTTCTTTTTAGCAGGATGGGTATAGACCTTTCCGTCCTTGACCAGGTAGGCATTGGAGGAGCTGCATTCGGTCACTTCCCCATCTTTATGAAGAATGGCTTCATAACTGTCCTTCTCTTTAGCTGCCTGTTTAGCCAGAACATTTCCAAGCAGGTTCAGACTCTTGATGTAGCACCAGTCCCAGCGTACATCATCATGTGTAATGGTGGTTACGCCATTTTTCAACTTCTCCTCAGGTCTTGGGAGATCTTTCACATAAGCGTAAAGGTTCGCCTCAATCTCATCCGGAAAGGCATGATCCCTTGGCGCAGAACCTCTTGTGATCTGCAGGTAAACCTTGGCATCACCAGTGACGTGGTTTTTCTCCAGCAGCTCGTCAAGTTTGGCATACAGGTCCTCTTTCGTATAAGGAACCTGGATCTTTATAGCTGCTGCGGAACGATATAACCGCTCCACATGCTCATGAATTAAGTAATAACGGCCGCCGTAAATACGGATGACTTCATAAATACCATCCCCGAACTGCAGCCCGCGTTCTTCAAACGGATAGCTCAGCTCATCCTGTCCGACAAAATCATCCTGTGTCAAAATATGGTTATAAATCGTCATTCTTTACCTCCTCAGCATTCCATAACAGATTAAGAACTAGTTTAACAGAAAACGCGGACCATTTGTTCTATCTTCTTTAAATCTTTCTGTATCACGAAAAATATCGGCCCACACCCTTGTTACAGAAGGATTTGGACCTTCTAACATCAGGGTATGCGCCGCCATTACTGGATGTTTGGTTCTATTTCAATAACCGCTTCCACCACGGGAAGGTGATGCGGAGTCCGCTCCCCTTCTTCCTTTTTCATTGGATAAAAGGCTACATGGAGGTCTTCCAGCGATTCATCATAATGAAAGTCATCAAACTGCACATAACGGAATGTGGAGAAGGTGCCCTGCACAATGCCCTCGGTTTCTGCGTTATACGTCGTCCCATTGGAATCTACAGCTTTAACGAGGAATTCAATTTCTCCATCTTCCAGAAGCCATTCCTCGTCGTTCTGGTCAATCAGGGCGCCTCCGTCTCTGTACCACATCCCGAAATACAGCCCTGTCGAATCATTACGGCTGTAAAGTTTCGTAACAAGGATGCCGTTTCCCAGATCACTGACTTTGCTCGTTAACGCCTGAGGATGCTGCGTGGGCTCGTCGATCATCGGATACAGGCGGTCTTTCGTAAGACCATTCAATTCCCGGTTGTCAAAGAAAAACACGACCGCAAGCGTAAGGACAGCCAGAAAACCTATGATTGCCAGACGGACGTTACGCATCATGCCACCCCTTCTGCAAACGTTTTATTATCTCCTTATTATAGCAGATGCAGCGCCCTTTTCATGAAGAAAACTGCCCTTTTTCAAGAGCAGTTTTACACTTACACATATTTTTTCTGAACTTTTTTACCACTGTAGCTGAAGATGACATCGCGCCCTTCCACTTTCGTCTCCATATGCACCGGGCGTCCCCACAATTGATACACGTAAGGAAGCGTCTTCTCCAGGTAACTGACGTCCAGCTCCACGTCTTCATAATGGTGCTTCAAGTAGAGCTCTCCGCTTTTCACGTAGTCTCCGTCCTGCACGGTTAAATAGGGAAAGCCCCCGTTGACTCTCATTGTGACAAGCTGATCTCGGACCGCTTCATGATCTTTATCCGTAATCTTATATTTCTGCCCCTGTTTCTGGAACAGGTACAAATCTTCACGGCGGACAAGCTCTTTCGTTAAATAGTTGCGGATAAAGCTTTGATCGGATTCGATCTCCCTGACTTCGTACATCTTCTCGCGTCCCGTCCCTGGAACGACGCCGTGCTTTTTCATCTCTTCTGAAGGATTGTCATAGCGCTCCTCGATATCTTCAAAGATCTTCAAACCTAAGTAATAGGGGTTGAGCTGGGTTTTTGAAGGCTGGACAACACTTGCGTTCAATTTCGCAAACTCGATCGACTCGTCGCTGGTCAGATCCATTTCACGTAAGATTCTCGCATGCCAGTACGAGGCCCATCCTTCATTCATGATCTTCGTTTCGAGCTGGGGCCAGAAATACAGCATTTCCTCCCGCATCATTGTCAGGATATCCCGCTGCCAGTCTTCAAGCTCCCGGCTGTACTGTTCAATAAATAAGAGCAAGTCCTTCTCCGGACGAGGCGGAAACTTCTTTTTCTTTTTAAAACGGGGCTGATCTTCCGATGAGGATTCATCAATATTCCATAAGTCATCATATTCCGTAAGCAGCGCTTTTTCTCCACTGCTTTCCTCATCATCCACCGACCATGCCAGCTTCGGTCTTACGAGAGAGGGATCGATATGTTCCTGGATCGCCAGGACTGCGTCCAGGAAGGACTCCACTTCTTCCTTGCCGTAGAGTTTATCATAGGCAGCAATCCGTTCCGCTGTGGCAGCCATGCTTTCAACCATGTCCCTTTTCGTATTTTGAAAACGGGCATTGTTTTTAAAGAAATCACAGTGGGCAAGAACGTGGGCGACAATCAGCTTATTTTGAATCAGGCTGTTGGAATTCAGTAAAAACGCATAGCAGGGGTTGGAGTTGATGACGAGTTCATAAATTTTGCTGAGCCCGAGGTCATACTGCAGTTTCATTTTGTAGTACTGCTTTCCGAAGCTCCAATGGGAAAACCGCGTCGGCATACCATAGGCACCAAATGTATAAATAATATCATCAGGACAGACTTCATAACGCATCGGGTAAAAGTCGAGCCCGAATCCTTTGGCGATTTCCGTAATTTCGCGGATCGCGTATTCGAGCTTTTTCTGGTCATCTGGTTTCAAAGATGCCCCCTCCTTCAGTTTCGCTTACCTTACTATATGAACAGGAAAGAGCGAACATGAAGGTTACGGGCATGTTATATCCACCCGCTATAGAATTTTAGCCATCATGTATTCATCCAGAAGCTGCCCGTCCACCATCAGTGTCCTCTGCTTTCTTCCTTCTATTATGTATCCATGCTTTTCATAAAACCGGACAGCCCTTGTGTTCCGAACCATCACAGTCAGCTCAAGACGCAAAATTCCATGGTCCCGCGCCCATGCATCCACATATCCGAACAGCTCATCGGCCACTCCGTTTCCCTGCACCCTTTTCTTCACCCCTGTAATGATCTCTGCCGAGTGGCGGTTTCTCGGAGCTGCCCCTCCAAATACCGTGACATGCCCATTCAGCCCCCACTCGTCTTCAGAAAGAAGGAGCAGCGATCCTTGATGTTCTCTGCAATGTTGAATCATTCCTTCCACACGATCGAGTGTCCACGTGCGTTCATCCCTGCCATAAAGCAGGAAGTCTGTCTCTTCCTCAAGTTCTGCCATCAACCTTTTGTAACGTCCGGCATCATCTCTTTCCGCAGTTTGAATCACAGGCTTCCCTCCAGAATAGGTTTTTCTACAGCTTAACAGAAAACACCGGCAGACAGCCTTTATACATAAAAAACCAGCTCCCCCAAAAAGGAAGCTGGTATACCCATTAGGAACGTTCATCGGGGAATATGCGGTCGACCATTTCTCCGAATTCACGGAAAAACCCTTGCACAGGTTCGCCATTTTCAACATCATCCACATAGTTGTTCGTCAAATCGACGAAATCAGGGTTTGTGGAAATATACACGTTGTTAATATCCTGATCGGAGCCTTTTACCGCTTCTTTGATCTGCTTTTCCATTTTATCGGAGACCTCATTTTTATCTCCTTTTGGATTATCCAATTCAGCGGCGACGTAGGCGTTATCACGTGTTTTTAATACATACGCGCGATCCACCCCGTCCACATTTTTGATAATGCGGTTGGCGGCATCTTTAGCCACATGGTAGTTCGTGTTGTGGACCATGCCTCGGTCATTGTCATATTGATTCGCTTTCTGGCCTTCCTGATACATGTTGTCGGCCTCGCGTTCAAAACTTGTATTTTCAACCCCATTGTAGTTACCGTCATTGCCGGCTTCCTGCTCCGCCTGACAGGCGACAAGAGAACCCGCTGCTAATAACCCAAGGGCAAGTGTCTTGATTTTCATTGGTATTCCTCCTTTCCGATTGCTTTTAGTATGTGTGTCCAAAACACAAATATGCGGTTGTAAAATCAACCATAAGAAAACCCAGATCCTTTTTGGACCTGGGTTTTCTTTCAAACGAAAGGAAGACTCCACCATATATGTATAAAGATAAGGTATACGAAAAGAATAGCATTAACAAACATTAAAAACGCTGGTACAAGTTTGAAGATTTCCTCCGTTTTCTTATAGCTCATCCTGAGGATGATAAAACCACCCACAAGCATTAGGTACAGGCTGATGAACCACACCCAGACATAGGAAGTATCACCGTCCCATCCCACTTCATATCCGATTCCATAAACCAGCCAGGGCGCCAGGAAAGCAAGAATGGCCAGAATCATAAAACGCCGGCTGCTTTTTATGTAATACAGCGAAATGGCGGCTCCTGCGAGGGATGCACATCCAATCACTTCACTAATCGTAATCATGACTCTCTGGACACTGTCGGCTTCAGCTGTGACAAAGCTCAGGAATAAGAATAGGCTGAAGGCGGCAAGAAGTCCCGTATGCGCATAAAGCTGCTGTTTCTCCGACATCCGAACGTCTCCCTCCGTAGATATAGCAAAAACTTTCCATTCCATCATAACAAAATTTCCATGGATCTGCGGAAGAAAAACGCATTTTTATGTCGAGTCTGGAAGAACTGTGACGATCTTTCAGTGTGGGGATGACCGCGGGTGGAGATACTAAAAACACTTCTTTCAAAAGGAAGTGTCAGCGATGAATACGTACGATTATGATAAAGCTCTCCACTATATGATATGGGGACAGTGGGATGATCTGCTTGTCCTTATGGTCCGGACCAATGATGAATTTTTGTCCAAAAAAATTGAAACTTTTCTGCATGCCTGTTACTACCCGAGCATGCACAAAGACCGCCTCCATTCACACGAAGCCCTGCTCAGCTATATCGATCATGCTCAAACGACAACAATCGAAAGTTTTTCTTTATAAAAAAACCGCAGAATCCACTTCTGCGGTTTTCTCATTCCACGTCTGTACCTACGCTCCCGATCCGCTGGACGGCCATCGGTGATGTGTCATCCAACACTGTTGTGAACGCACGTGCCCACTCCTTTGTCCATTCCACATCATCCAGAACATGCACCATACCTGTTTGAACCTGACAGGGACCAGCTTCTTCCATAACAGCATGGACAAATGCTTCGACCGCCGCCAACCCTGAAGAGTTAAGGACAGACTTCTGCCGGACAGGGTGTTGAAAAACCGTAATGATTTTTCCTGCCCCCTGCTTCTTCATAGCTGGAAACACCGCCTTTACAGGAAGGAAAATCCCCTGTACATTCCGCTCATAGGTACGCTGCCACTCTTCGACCGTGACGCTTTCCAACGAACCGGAGTCCTCAAAACGGGCATGGGTAACAAGGACATCCACCCTCCCAAAGGCATTCCTGGCAGCCTGGACAACATGTTCCATATCATTTTCTTCTGTGACGTCCGCCTGAAACGCAAGAACACGTCCAGCTCCCTTCTGCTCCAATACTTCCTTAAATAGAAAAATATCCTCCGAATAACCGGTTACAGCAAGGGAGGCACCTTCGAAGGCCAGCTGAAGCGCCGCCTCTTTTCCCATGCCTTCTGCCGCTTCGGTTATGACGGCTGCGGTATTTCTTCTCATAATCCATTCCCCCTTTTAAGTACCTTCATGATTCCCATTTCTTGTTCTTTCCATATTTTCATCATATCAAACCATCCCCAATGCCCGCGTCTTTTTTACAGAAGATTCACAAAGGCTTTCTGATTTGAAATATATGAATTGAAACAGTTCATAATTCGATGTATGATGTACGGGAAGAGGTGTGGCCGATGAATGGATTTGAAAAGCGGAAGGAAAGAAAAAAGCGCAGCATCCTTGATGCTTCCCTCTCCTTATTCGCTGAATATGGAGTACAGAAGGTCAGCATTCAGGAAATCGCAGCAAAAGCCCAGGTCTCCCAGGTGACCATCTACAATTATTTCGGTGGTAAAGATGAACTCGTCTTTGAAACGATCAAAAAGTTCTTCTACGAGCGGTTCGAACAGTTCCGTCTTATTGTACGGGACCCTGACCGGAGCTTTAAGGATAAAATCAACCATGTCATATTGGAAAAGAAAGAAAATATTCTGCATCTGGACCCAGGCTTTCTACAAACCGTTCTCACAGATCATCCTGGAATTCAGGAGTTTGTTCAATCGTTTACCCAGAATGAAACCATCCCGCTCTTAATGGAACTCATTGAACAGGGAAAAAAAGAAGGAGACGTACATCCCGATGTCTCTTTCCGATCGATTTTGTTCTTTATCAACGCTTTTTATCAGGCTCTGCAGTCGGCGGATCACTTGTTTGATGAATCGATTACATCCTTTACAGAGGAAATCACCCATATGTTCTTTTATGGGCTGGCCGGTGATCAGAGTCAACGCTTGAATCAATAAAACGATGAAAAAAGCTGTCGAATATTTTCCGACAGCTTTTTTTCGTCTTCCTCCTGAAGCCGTAAAAGAAATGGTACGAGGATCATGGCGCGAAAAAGCTATGCTGTATCGCAGGCATGCAGGCAGCCCTTTGTTTCCCAAGGGTCCGGATGTCATGTCCGCGCTCTTTTAACGCCATTTTTTCACATACCATTGAATCAAATCATTGACCCGGCTGCCGAACAACTTCTCCCTCCAATAAAGGTCTGATGTCTGGGATACGACATTATTGCGCGCGGGATACGGGTGAATGATGTTGGAAATCGATTGGAACTTTTTATTCAGCGCCTGTACGGTTCCTACTTCCTGCATCCATTCACCTGCCCCTTCGCCGACCGCATGGGCCCCGACAATGCGTCCTCTGTTGGTCGTCAGGATTTTCACTACGCCTGTCGTGTTCCGTTCCGCCATAAACCTGTCGTTATTTTCCAGTTTCGTCTTGAACGTCAACAGGTTACCGCCGTATTTTTCTTTTGCTTCCTTTTCTGTTAAACCAAGATGATAAATTTCCGGTGCCGTGTACACCGCCCATGGAATCTTCTCATAGGAAGCTTTCCGGGAAAGACCCAGCACAGCGTTGGACACGGCGATTTTGCCTTCCATTCCGGCGACGTGTGTGAACGGCATCGACCCGTTACAATCGCCGACGGCGTAAATGTGATTCTGGGACGTTCTTAAGGAAGCGCTGACGGTAACCGCTCCTTTTTCTGTCTCCACTCCCGCATGTTCCAGCCCGAGACTACCGGTATTCGCCTTTCTTCCTGTCGCAACAAGAAGCTGTTCAGCCTCAAGTATGTTTTCCACACCGTCTTTTGTATAGACGACTTTGACTCCGGTCTGCGTCTTTTCAATACGGTCCGCTTTTGCATTCGTCAAGATGCTCATTTCCCGGGCTGCTGTCTGCTGGGCGATCCCTGCAATTTCCTCATCCTCATTAGCGAGGATCGTATCGTTCCCTTCCACTACGGTCACGTCTACACCAAGACGGCTCATGGCCTGGGAGAGTTCAATACCGATAATCCCGCCGCCGATGACCACCATCGATGCCGGCCGCTGGCGCAGAGAAAAAATGGTTTCATTCGTTAAGTAATCGACCTCATCCACTCCTTGGATCGGCGGGATGAAGGGGGAGGAACCTGTCGCAATCACAATCCGCTTAGCCGTGATCGTCTTGTCGCCTACGCGGAGTGTATGCGGATCTTGAAAGACAGCTTCTGCTTCATACAAATCGATGCCCATATCGATAAAACGGTCTTTGGAATCATGGTTCTGCACATCCTCCACCGCTTCAGCCACACGCTCCATCGCTCGACTGAAAAGCTGATCGTAGTCTTCATTAGAGAAGGATTGATAGTGAGAGCTGGTGTGGACCTCCTTCGCAGCTTGTATGAGGGCTTTGGACGGCATGCACCCGTAGTGAAGGCAGTCGCCTCCAAGGTTTGGTTTTCTTTCAATAAGAGCCGTTTCTGCCCCGAAGCTTGCCGCTCCTGCGGCGACGGTAAGGCCTCCTGACCCGCCCCCGATCACCGCAATCTGATAGTCATAACCCATCGTCTATTTCCTCCTCATGCTTTCGTAATGTTCTGAGATGCTGTTCATCCGCTTCCTGTTGACCCCCATGTCCGAATACCCTGTACGGGAGGCAGAACGGAAGTGGATCACCTGTTCATCCTGATCAAAATAAAATTCCACATCATCTTTGAATTTCATCCATTTCGACTGGACGATGCTGTGGATATAATTTTCTGTTTCCGTTTCAATCGTCGTTCTCTCCATCTGATGGAGCACTTCCTTCATGACCTGCTTAGAGGTTTCCAAGTCTTTGGAAAATGGAAGGGGGTCCATTTTTTTATCCTGCTGGCCGGCCTGTGTGGACACACAATTGGGGGATGACGGACATTCTGCCAGACGGCCGTCTTTTACACCCAGATACGGTTTACTCATCATTATTCCTCCTTTTACTCACACTACCTCTATATTCACTCAAAATACAATAAAAAAACACTCCCCATAAATCAGGAGTGTTTTCAGTCACATGGAATACTTTCTTATCAACAAGCCATGCCTTTTATGGAAAGGTCTCTGGGACAGGATCATCCCCGTGAACACCGGTAGCGGGACTGCGGGAAGACTGGTCTTCATGACGAAGGTCGAATTCTGCTTGTCCGGGAAGAAGCTCCGGCTCTTTTTCCAGATCGTCCCCAGGAGACTGCCGCTCCATCGAGTTCTGCGGTTCTACTTTTGGATGGACAGGTGCTGAGTCAGAAAAATCGTCAGAAGTTTCACTGGTATCCTTTTCCCCTTGAGATGCCGGTTTCTGATAAAAGGATTGTATGATTTCTTTGTCCGTATCATCAATGGTTTCCGGGATATTCTCTGTGTCTTCGTTCAGATTCTCCTCATCCGTGAGCCGCTCCGCCATCCATTTATTCACAGAAAGATCGTCGTCCTTGGCCTTTCTGCGCCATTCGTCCGGAATAAGGTAGGCCGCGACAGTCATCTGTTTAGAGTTGTCGTTCAGCGTACCTTCCATTTCTTCTAAGTATTGGTGATCAAAATCTGATTCCAGATAGCTGATGCCGATGAGCACCTGGTTCCCCTCACTCACAAAACCGTGATCACGGCTCGCTTGAATCAAATCCATCGTTACATCCGAAGCATCTTCCTTCTTCCAATCTGAAAGAAGGGTGACAATTTCCTCCGCTTCCGCGTTATTCGGCTCGATGTCGAGCACCTGCATTCGATCATTCAACTTAAGTTCAACACTAGGGTTGATGTCTATATTCATATAGGCAAAGGCCTGGTTGCTGCCATGCCAGGAGTATGCGGGAATTAAAACCATTAGAAAAAGCACAGCCGCCACGACGGCTTTTGTATAACGATACTGCAGCATCTGTGACCACTGCCGGGCCGCTTTACTTGAGGGGATGGATTGAAACTGCACTTCTGTCCCCACTTCTGCTTGAGCAATCGTAACAGCTCGATAAAAGCGGCCTTCATTCGTCATGACAATCATATACTCTTTCTTACGCTCCATGACAATGCCTGTTTTCACATGCCCACTCCTTTCAAATAGTCCTTAAGATATATATAATCCCCCTTGAAAATGAGAACGAGAGCAATGATGAACTTCCGATTTCTCTCCAATGTCTTTTTACTGACATCCACACGGTCGACTAAATCCTTAATAGGAAGGCGGCCCTTTTCAAGTACCTGTGCGCGCAGATCATCATCATCATAAACGAGCCGGGCCACTTGAACCGCTGATTCTCTTGCATCCCGATGCTTGGGAGAGACTTCAATCAATTCTTCAAAAGAAAGCTTATACCGCTCCAGCTCCTGCTGGAATTCAAGGATTTCCTCCCTGCGGTGCCAGGCTTCCGTTTCCAATTGATGCCGCTCTCTGGCTGCGGAAATTTCCAATGGATTCTCCATCTGCTCCTCCTCATGGAAGTCCTCATCCAGAGAGGTGACAGGTGGACGCTTCTGCTCATTACGAATGTAGTCGATCACTTTCCGTTTGATTACAAGACGGGCGAAGGATAGAAAGGAACTTCCTTTGTTCGAAGAATAGGATTGAATCGCTTCATTGAAAGCGAGCAGCCCAATACTGAATTCATCATCTCTGGCAGGGTCTATATATCTTTTACACACTTCAGAAACACTTTTGGCGATAAAAGGTTGATACTGCTTGAGCATTTCGTTTCTTGCTTCGTCATCTCCCTCTTTTGCTGACGCTACTTGTTCGTCCAGGGAGGCGTCATTTTTGTGAAAAAGACGTTTGATCAACCTTTACCACCTCCAGCCTACTAATGTTTTCGTATAAATCCGTTTATTTCTGGGTGTTGATCTATAAATTATTTCATTTATGTTACAGATTTGTATCAACCAATATGCCTGAAGTATGTGTTTGAATGAGTTTGGGCATAGGTATTGCATGTAAGCATGACCATTTTACTCAAAGAAAGGGGGACTGGTCTACCACATGAGGTTTACATTTTATTAAATAATCATTTCAAAATTCAGGCCATTCGTCCCCTTTTCCATCCACCTTTCGCCAATGGGACCGTATTCTACACCAAATGACAAAACTATCATCCAGTTTTGCGCACCGGAAAAGGACTTTCGAACTAAAAAAAGAAGCTCCAATCATGGAGCTTCTCCTGACTGTTCATAATAATAATCAATCGGTACAGCAAGCCCGACACGTCCTTCGTCCTCGTCATTCATTGTAGCATAAACGACGGCGATGACATCCCCTTCTTCGTTGATGACTGGACTACCGGAATTCCCACGGTAAATGGGAGCATCCAACATAAGAACCTCCTGCTCCATACCGGAAACGTCCGTATAACCGAGCACATTACCTTGATTAGCGATCCCGGAGAAACGAAGGGGATTCCCAATGAAATAGACATGCTCATCCCTCTGAAACTGGGTGGAGGCGGCAAGGTCCAAGTGGGGAAAACCTTCCTCCCCATCCACCTGCAGGACGGCGAGGTCCACCTCAGGGTAAACGGCTTGAACCTCCGCACTAAATAATCCCTGTTCAGGAAAAGCTACTGCGATCCGTTTCTCCCCTTCGATGACATGATGATTCGTCAAAATCGTCCCGTCTTCAGATACGGCAAAACCGGTGCCCTTGCTCTGCCCTGCTTCTACAACGACGACGGCCTCTTTATATGTTTGAATGGTTTCGTCATTAGATAACTGAGCTGAGGTCATCAGGAAATCCACCGCCGGAATGGAAAAGGTATTAGGCAGAGCAGCCGTAACGTTGACAACCATAACGCCGGCAATCAGCCAGAAAATCCATCTCGGAAAAGGACGCTTTTCTTTACGTTTTTCTCTTTCTTCACGATCCCGTTCCAGCGCTTTCCGCTTTTCTTCCTGCACGAGATCATACAGCTCTTCTTCATCTATTTCTTCATACAAATCCTCATCAATGATGTCTCTTTTTTCATCTTGATCACTCATCGGATTTGCCTCCAACTTTTATGAATTAGAGAACCCCCATGATCTTACTCATGTGTTCTCCGCTTCATCATTGTATCACGGTTAGGGACGAAAAGCCGACCAGCAGAAAGGCGGTGGACATTTCCCGGGAAATACGACATTATTTTTGATAGATCAGTTATCATGCTGTGAACCATAAAAAAACATACGCTCCGGACGTATGTTTTTCCTCGGTAACCTGCGGGGGGCTCACTCAAAACCCGCTCGGCAATTATATGATTTTCTGACCTTCCAGAATGACGATGGCCAGGACAAGGATGATAATGCTGACAAAAACAATGGAAAGCGGACGGGAAACATTGGCTCTCTGGACCTCCTGCCATCGGACAGGGCGAATACCGCTGATGGAAAAGATCATAACCGCCGCAAGTATGATTGACATGATGTTGACTGTGACAAGCAGGAAGGCGCCGTAAGCTGACACAAACGCCCCGTCACCGATGGACATACCAAGGGCAACAGAAGGCGGCAGCAATGCAACCGCTACCATAACCCCGACAAGGTTTCCAGACAACCGGTTGAGAAAAGCAAGAGCACCGGCGGCCCCGGAAGCTACGCCGAGCGGGATGTCGATCAAAGTCACCTTTGTCCGGTCCAGATACTGACTGTTTTCCATTCCAGCATCCGTCACATAACCAAAAAGAATCGAAATGGCTAATACGATGAGTACACTATATAAGGAAGACAGAGCAGACTTGCCGAGCAGCTTATAGTCTCCAAGGATGGCCGAGAAGGCAATGGAGATGACAGGGCCGATCATCGGCGCAATCACCATGGCGCCGATAACGACCGCTTCACTGTCTTTGATGATCCCGACTGTTGCCACGATCGCTGAAAGTACGATTAATAAAGAATAGTTCCAGGAAATCCTGCTGTTTTTTTCTGCTGCATTCATTAGTTCATGGCGGCTCGCTCTCAGCAGTTTCGCTTTTTCTGCTTCCTGCTTCTCTCCTTCTTTCTCCACCGACTCGTTGATGGTTTCCTTGGATAAGTATGTCTGGACAGGGATCAGCATCGTTTCAAATCCTTCAACGACATTTGAGACTCCCTCTAAATAGTTGAGGATTTCCTCGACATCACTTGTATCGGCGAGCATCCGGACGAGCATGCGCTCTTCGGACTCGCTGGAAATCCAATAGGACCGGTGGTCGTATTGTTGAAGCTTTTCATTGATTGATTCAAAGTGCTTATCCGGGATATAAACTTCTATCAGCTGCACATTCAACAGACCATCCTCCCTGCCGGCACATTTTTTATTAATGTCCCACAAAGAGAGAAGCGCATACACCTCTGGTCCATTAAACCTGAAATCACCAGCCACGAAGGCTGGTGATTCCTTTATGCATCATAATCAAATTCATCCGGATGCTTGCCGATACGGTCCCCACTGTGCAGTTCGTCGATACGCAGCATTTCATCGCTCTTCAAGTCAAAGTCGAAAACGTCAAAGTTTTCTTTCTGACGATCCGGATTGGACGACTTCGGAATAACGACCACATCATGCTGCAGGTGCCATCTTAAAATAACCTGTGCCGGGGTTTTTTGATAGTTTTCAGCAAGCTGCTTTAAAATAGCGGCATCAAAATAGCGGCCCCGGGCAAGCGGCGCCCATGCTTCCAGCTGGATTCCTTTTTGATAACAGTAATCAGCAAGCGCTTCCTGGTAGAGGGCCGGGTGAAATTCCACCTGATTGACCATAGGGGCCACTTCTGCATCCTTCAGCAATTCATCGAGGTGATGCTCCATAAAATTGCACACCCCAATGGCTCTTACACGTCCCTCACGGTAAAGTTTCTCCAACGCTTTCCACGTGTCTTTGAATTTCCCAGGAACCGGCCAGTGAATAAGGTACAAGTCCAGTGTCTCTACTCCCAGTTTATCAAGGCTTCTATCAAAGGCTTCCAGCGTTTCTTCATATCCCTGTTCGTCATTCCACACCTTTGTAGTGATGAACAATTCATCCCTGGGCACCCCGCAGGCTTTGATCCCTTCCCCAACACCTGCTTCGTTCCCATAGAATGAAGCGGTGTCAATGTGGCGGTAACCAAGATCGACAGCGGATTGAACCGCTTGTTTAACTTCGTCTCCATCTTCCATTTTGTATACGCCAAGACCTACACGTGGAACTTTCACACCATTACTTAGAACGGCTTCAGAACGGATTCCCATCTAAAAAAACTCCTTTCATTTATAAAAGCGCGGCCTGAAAAATGAAGCATCCTGCAGACACCATCAGCTTTATGACTGGATGTACCCTGTATTGCCGGAAATCTAAACTTCTATGAAACGGTCCGGTTGAATGAGGTGAAGCAGAAAATCCTCTTTTTCTTCTCCAATCATCAGCAGCCTGTGAAGGGGACGGGTCATGGCTACGTACAGCATTTTCAAATCAAGCTCCGACTCCTTGAAAGGATTGCGGTCGTTATATAAAAGGACCACATCGAATTCAAGACCTTTAGCCATGTAGGCAGGTAAAACCATTCGTTCAGACAAGTTTTCCTCCCCCTCTCTCAAAAGCTGAAAAGCCATGCCATAGACTTCCAGTTTTCTCTGGACCTCCTCAGCTTCCTTCATCGTTTTTGTAATGATGGCAAAGCTGGACATCCCTTCTTCCACGAGACCGAGGCAGTAGGCATGGACTTTTTCCTCCCATCCATTTCTGAGAGGAAGAAACTGCGGAAGAGACCCGTGACGGACGACAGGCTCAGCCCGCGGCAGGGAAACCGGAAGATGAGTAAGAAGGTCGTTGGCAAGATCCATAATTTCAATGGTTGTCCGATAGGTTTTCTGCAAGGTTAAATAAGAAGCAGAAGGAAAGATGTCCTCGACCAGGGACTCCCAATTGTCTAGTCCCCTGTATTGATAAATGCCCTGGGCCAGATCTCCGACAATGGTAAACAGGTCCGTTTGACAAGCCCTGCGCAGGGCATAGATTTCAAAATAGCTGTAATCCTGTGCCTCATCGATCACCACTTTTTTAGCGCGGTCATCCGGAGGGGTGCCTTTTAGAAATGTATAGAGATAAAGCAGAGCCGCGAGATCCTCCGAATAGATATATCCCTTTGCAAATGCCGAACGGGAACAACGGCGGACAGCTCTCCATTCTTCAGTATCCTCAGGGTGGACCCCCAAAAATACGTTCTCCTCAAACAGCCTTTCATATGTCCTCTCTATAGGAAAAGCCGGGTACTGCTTCATAAAGGAAGCGACAGCCGTCCGCGCGGCCTTTTTGATCTCCGCGAGACGCTCCTCTTTTCTTGTAATCAAGTAGCTGACACGGATTTTCCGTTTATCCGGATCCTTCATTCCGTACAAAGCCTTATCCAGTGCTTCATCGTATTTGGCAGCCACCTTCTCCAAAATCTGCTTTTTCTTACGCCGCAGTTCACTTTGGAGCACTCCTTTAATTTTTTTCACCCGTACCTCATAAGGAAAATAGCTGTATTCCTCAAAAAACAGACGGTTGATGGCTCGAGCTTTTTTTATCCGGAACTCCGACAGCATAAAATCCTGATTGATTTTGTACTGCTTTTTCAATGATTGGATGTAGGTGTCCATGATGATTTGGAATTCTTTCGATCCCTTCAACCGGGCGGCTGTGACCCCGTCCCACCCGATGGTACCTTCAACAGCCTGTGTGAGCACTTCATGCTGGGTAATGACCGGACGTTTGATCCCGGCCGTATGAACGGCATAATCCTGGAAAGTGGACTGCCTGGCGCGCTGCACCCCCAGTTCAGGAAGTACTTCTGTGATATACTGAATGAATAGACGGTTGGGAGCGAGAATCAGCATTTCGTCAGGTTTGAATATTTCTTTCATCGTATAAAGGAAGTAGGATATGCGGTGCAGAGCAATCGTCGTCTTTCCACTTCCCGCTGCCCCCTGGACGATGATCGGCTTTCGAAGATCCGCCCGGATAACACGGTTCTGCTCTTCCTGAATCGTCGAAACAATTTCGGATAAGCGCCCGCCGGCGTTTTGGGAAAGGGAGTCCTGCAGGAGATCGTCATTAGCCGTTACATCAATATCACGGTAGTCCATCAACTCTCCTTCTTCAATCTGGTACTGCCGCTTTAAAGAAACTTCTCCCTCATACCGCTCGCCCAATGCCTCATAGCTGACCTTTCCAAGCCGTCCTTCATAGTAGACGTTGGCCAGCGGACTCCGCCAGTCGAGGATAATAGGGAGCTGCGTTTCCCTGTCGAACAAGGAGACCTTCCCTATGTAAAACTGTTCTGTTTCGGGATTTTCTTTCCTATGAAAATCAATACGGGCAAAGTAAGGCTTCCGCCGCAGACTCTTCAAATTATCCAGCTGATCGCTGGACATCTTCATGAAATTGGCGTGGGAAAGCATTTCCTGATACCTCAGGCTGCTGTCCTGGAAGTCAAGGTTTTCCAGCGTATCCCCCTGCCGCTGCTTTAAAGAGGCACGACCGCTTTCCTGAACAGCAATCATCCGCTCCATATAAGCCTTCGTAAATTCCAGACGATCTTTTTCATACTGACATTCATTCAAACTGTATCTCCTCCCTTCCATCTGAATAGCTGCGAACAACAAATCTAAAAACAGAGAAAACCAACATATCACACCTTTTTTGGAAGCGCAACCAAATCTAATGTGAAGCTTCCAGCAGCATGAAAAAAGCTTGTAGAGAAAGTTCTCTACAAGCTCTGGATGCAGGCATCCTGTCGGTTATCTCTGCTTTTCGGGTGCGAGCTTAGGAAGCGGCCGCTCAAAAATCATATAAGACAGCAGCCGGAGGAAAAGGGGATACAAAGCAATGATTCCGATGATATCCCCGATGCCGCCCAGAAGATCGGTACCCAGGAGACCCACAGCCAGAATCAGCATGACAAGGATATTGACCGATCCCGTCAAACCATTCACCGGCTTCCAGACGCCCGCAACGGTCCGGGTGTCCTGTTCAAGTTTCTCAAAACATCGATAATGATAGGGACGCAGGCGGAACCAGCTGGATGCCGTCACCAGCTCATCCCGGTCCTTGATTTCTTTATAACAGTAGCGGCACATATTGGATTTCACGGTATCTACTCCTGAAGATAATTTTTCATCAGCAAACATTCGTTGCCTTTATCATTATACCTCAGACAGTCCATAACTCGAAGGATGAGCATAATGCCCCTGCCGTTTTCATCCAGATCCTCCACTTTCGGAAACCAATGCCTCACATCGCTCGACAATTGATAAGGCCGCCAGTCAAAACCTTCGCCCTGGTCGTAAACCCGGACGACGAGACGGTGCTTTAGAAAGTTCACCTTCAGCAGGATCGGGTAATCTCTGTTCTGCCCATGTCCGTGCTCCCAGGCATTCCATACCGCCTCAGAAATACTGGCGTCGACGAGCAGTTGATCACTCCCGAAGTACTTGGCTAAATAGGGATGGTATTTTTTCCGGATCGTCTTTATTTCTCTTGGGTGTCTGATCTGCGCTTCAAGAGACGTCTTCATGATTCAACCTCTCCTCTGCTGAATGAGTAAAGAATGACTAATGCGGTGATTGGTCTACAATTACCTATTCCCTTTTATGTCGTCCTATAAAAGGTTTAAGTGGTTTTTTCATAAAAATGGAAGAAAAAACTTCTTTACTCGTTCATTTCAAGAATCACTTTTCAAACGTCTGAATGAGTCGTATAACCCTTTCTTTCGTCTGTTCACTCTTATAATCCTGCATACTTTCCAATATTTGTTGTTTATTCTGCATCAACATCTGAAGATCCGTCGTAAAACGGTCGCCGGTCATTTCTTCTTCCTCCAGCTTCATCGCATAGCCCTGCTTGACAAAGGAATCGGCATTCAGGATTTGATCACCCCGGCTGGCTTTTCGCGACAACGGAATAAGAAGCATCGGTTTTTTCAAGGCTAGAAATTCAAAGATGGCGTTGGACCCGGCCCTGGAAACGATAAAGTCCGTGGCCGCAAATAAATCCTTCAACTCGTCCTGGACATATTCAAACTGGGCATATCCCGGTCTTTTCAAGGAGTCATCCTTGTTTCCACGTCCACAAATATGAATGATCTGTACGTTCTGCAGCAGCTGATCGAGGTTGGAGCGGACCGCATCATTGATGACCTTGGAGCCCATGCTTCCTCCCATGACCATCACGACAGGCTTCTGTTTATGAAAGCTGCACATGGAAAGACCTTTGGATCGACTGCCCTGGAAAAGCTCTTCCCTGACAACGGCTCCAATAAATTCACCTTTATCTTCCGGAAGGTGCGTCATCGTTTCCGGGAATGTAGCCAGAATCTTTTTCGCAAACGGGAAAGAAAGCTTGTTCGCAAGACCCGGCGTGTAGTCGGATTCATGGATGAGCGTGGGAACGCCCTTTAATCTTGCAGCCATCACGACCGGAACCGAAACAAACCCGCCTTTTGAAAAGACAACGCCTGGTTTTCTCTTACGGATGATAGACAGTGCCTGCATCAGACCCTTGGCTACTTTAAAGGGATCCTTGAAATTCTCCTTCGACATATATCTCCGGAGCTTTCCTGTGGAGATGCCGTGGTAGGTCACCCCTTCCAGCGGTTCAATCAACTGCTTTTCAATTCCTTCATAGGAACCGATATAATCAACGGTATATCCCTGCTTTTGAAATTCCGGGATAAGAGCGAGGTTCACAATGACGTGACCTGCCGTTCCTCCGCCTGTAAATAAAATGCGCTTATCGTTCATGATTGGATTAACGTCCTTTCTAAGATCTTTCTTCTATGGATAAATGTGCTATAATCCTCATATTCCTCTAAATTGCATTGTAACAGAAAAGGGAGATCACCATGTATGAAACTCACACAATAAAAGAGAAAATCAAACTATTTCTAATCATTTTGTTTCCTATTTTAATTACCCAGCTCGGCATGTACGCCATGAACTTCTTTGACACCGTCATGTCCGGCAGAGCAGGACCAGATCAGCTCGCTGGTGTTGCGATCGGCTCAAGCATCTGGGTACCCGTATTCACAGGTCTGAACGGGATATTGATGGCGATTTCCCCGATTGTCGCTCAATTAAAAGGCGCCGGGAGGGAAAAAGAGATACCTTTTTCCGTCAAACAAGGGGTCTATCTAGCTGTCCTGCTGGCCGTAGTCGTAGCGGGGACCGGGTGGTTCCTGCTGGATCCCATCTTGTCCCTCATGAATATCGAACCTGAAGTTGCCCGCGTGGCCCGTTATTATTTAGTCGCCCTTGGAACAGGTATCGTGCCATTATTCGTCTTTAATATCCTTCGTTCCTTTGTCGATGCTCTCGGACTGACGAGACTTTCCATGATGGTCATTCTACTGACCCTCCCACTCAATCTCTTATTCAACTATATGTTGATATTTGGGAAATGGGGCGCTCCTGCTCTTGGAGGTGTAGGGGCGGGGGCCGCTTCGTCTCTGACGTACTGGGTGTCTTTACTTATCCTCGTCCTGATCATCCACCGGGTAAGACCATTGAGGCGCTATGAGATTTTCAAGGCATGGAAACGGCCATCGCTGCGTGAATGGAAAGATCAGTTGAAAATCGGTGTTCCCATCGGGTTCGCGATTTTCTTTGAAACGAGCATTTTTGCTGCGGTGACCTTCTTCATGACGGTATATGACACCAATACGATCGCTGCGCACCAGGCAGCGATCAACTTCGCTTCGTTTCTGTACATGGTACCGCTCAGCATTGCCTTCACTTTGACGATCGTCGTCGGATTTGAATCAGGGGCGGGACGTTACAAGGAAGCCCGCACCTATTCCTACCTTGGCATCGGACTCGCTGTATGTATGAGCGTCATTGCCGGCCTCATCCTATACGTATTCGATGACAGTGTAGCAAGGTTATACAGCTCTGATGAAGCTGTCGTGGAATTAACAAAAACCTTTATTATTTATGCGGTATTTTTCCAGCTGTCTGATGGATTCGGCGCCCCGCTTCAAGGCATCCTCCGTGGATATAAGGATGTGAATATTACATTGGTGATGGCCTTCGTTTCCTACTGGGGAATCGGGCTTCCGAGTGGATGGCTGCTGGCCAATTATACAGCTTTCGGCCCCTACGGCTACTGGCTGAGTCTGACCATCGGTTTAACAGCCGGAGCAGCAGCCCTGTTTATCCGGATGGTCCTGCTGCAGAGAAAACAGCTTCGTAAATAAATAGAGCCTCCTGTAAACGAACAGGAGGCTCAAGATATTGAAGGAATACTATACTCGTGCGAACCGTCACATCCAGCTTTTCGGTGGATGCTTCCCGTGACTTCCCTGAATGATGGGCAGCGAAGAAGTTTTTTCTTTTTCACCAAGAATGATGTGAAAAATGGATTCTAATACAGCCATTCTAACTTAACGAAAAACGATTCCTTCAAATGATCCTTGTTTGACAAAAGTCGTGTAGAATCGCTTTTAATATTCAGGCGTCTTAGTATGATTTTAAGTTCATAACCACGAGACGTTCTTCTGTCATATCCTCCATCGCATACTTCGGACCTTCCTTGCCGGATCCGCTGTCCTTCACACCGCCATAAGGCATCAGATCCACGCGGTATTGAGAAGAATCATTAATCATGAATCCTCCAACCTCCACGTTTCTGGCCGCATAGAAAGCCGTGTCTACATTCTGGGTGAAGATTCCTCCCTGCAGACCATAGCTTGACGTGTTGACGTCTTCGATACAGGCTTTTATGTCAGAGAACGTTTGAATGGTGACTACTGGGGCGAAGATTTCTTCACAAACCACCTTCATATCGCCGGTCACGTTGGTAAGGATGGTCGGTTTCAGAAGAGCACCTTCGCGTTCCCCTCCATAAACCACTTCCGCTCCTGCTTCCTTCGCTTCCTGGATCCACTGACCGGCACGCTCGGCTTCATCCTCACTGATCATCGGACCTACGTCCGTTTCCGGATCATTCGGATCGCCGACCTTCAGAGATTCAATCGCCTGGATGAACTTGTCCTGAAAAGCGTCTTTCACATCATCGTGAACATAAATCCGCTGCACCGAGATGCACACCTGTCCGGCGAAGGCAAAGCTTTTGGCGGCAATATTTTCCGCTGCTGCCTCTACGTCCGCTTCTTTATCAACGATTACAGGCGAATTGTTACCAAGTTCGAGCACCAGTTTGTTCAATCCTGTGTTCTGCTTCAGCTTCAAGCCTACTTCTGCGCTTCCTGTAAACGTATAGAGGTTGATGCGGGAGTCCTGCATCATCTGATTACCGACCGTTGATCCCGAACCTACAACGACGTTGAGCAGCCCTTTCGGAAGTCCCGCCTGTTCAAACAAACCAGCCAGTTTCAGAGCGGAAATCGGCGTTTTACTCGCCGGTTTTAATACCACTGCATTCCCTGCGGCAATAGCAGGGGCAATTTTGTGAGCGACGAGGTTGATCGGAAAATTGAATGGACTGATGGCACCAACGACGCCGACTGGAACTTTAATCGTAAAGGCCATGCGGTTTTCCGATCCAGGTGCTGCTTCAACCGGGACCCCTTCCCCATGTATGCGTTTCGCTTCTTCAGCGGAAAGTTCAAACGTCTGGGTCGCACGATCGATTTCTGAGCGCGCCTGCTTCAACGGCTTTCCAGCTTCGTGGGTAATCGTCGCGGCTAAGTCTTCCTTATTTTCCTGCAGAAGTTCACTGACCCGCTTCAGCACTTGATAACGTTCGTAAGGGGAAAGCTGGTTATTCCGGTACGCAACGGATGCAGCCTCAACAGCTTGATCGACCTCTTTTTCAGAAGCTTTAGCCACATGTGCATAGGTTTCCTGTGTATATTTATTAAGGACTTCCTGTGTTTCACCGGTTTTGATCCATTCCCCATTTATGAACAGTTGATAGGTTTCCACGGTCATCTCTCCCTTATCTTAAATGTCTATACCTGTGTATTTCCTCAATAAAATATCCGTAAACGTCTCCTTGAAGAAACTGGAGGTTCTATGATGGGGCAGACATGACAGGTTCCGTTAATCAATCGGGTCTTTCGCCTTTCCATAACGGAGGACATCGTAAACGGCCATGCCATCACTCGGTTTACCATTATCATTGCGGTAAGGGAATAAAGAGAAAAATATGAAGTAGATGGAGAAATAAGCATACTGGTAAAAAAACAACGTGGAAGGCAGGACATCAATGGTGATGAAGTAATTGATGAGCAGAATAACCATCAAATTGAAACCACTGCCGGCCAGGTAGATGACGACATGCGCCCACGTTTTGTTGTAGGTCAGAGAGTCATACTGGCACCAGCCTTCCATGAAGTATTTCTTTTTCACTTCCAGAGGTCCAATGTGAAAGAGCGTCTCTCCTGTGCCGAGACAGAATTTTATCTTTCCCCCAAATAATCGTGCTGTCCATACGTGCCCGGCTTCATGAATAAGGGTAACCAGCGGCAGAATCAGAAAAAAGTTTACGAAAAACATCGGAAGATCACTGAGCGTAAACATGGATGCGTCCTTCCTTTCTATAGGGTTGAGTCATGTCCAATTAAAAAGACACAGCTCAACATAACACACAAACAAAAAATATCCTAATATAATTCAAATGCACTTTGTACGTTCTTTTACCTTAATAACAATATTCCCCTATAACACCCGATCCCATGATCGATTGATTCGTGAAACGACCGCCGGCGGTTTTAATGATAAAAAAAAGCCTGAATGGAAGCATCCATTCAGACTTTTTATACGATTACAAGAAAAGACCGGCAATTGTTGCAGAAAGCATAGATCCAAGCGTCGCCCCGATCAAAAGCTTCAAACCGAAGCCTGATACGCGGCCGCCTTTTTCCGGATCGATTCCCTGGACGGTACCAGCAATGATTCCGATGGAGGAGAAATTGGCGAAACTTGTAAGGAAGACCGTCACGATACCAGCGGTTTTCGCAGATACACCATCAAGCATAGATTGGAATTCAAGCATGGCTACGAATTCGTTGGTCACGATTTTCGTTCCCATAATCGCTCCGGCATCCAGAACCTCTGCTGCAGGAATACCCATCAACAGGCCGATTGGGGCAATGATATATCCAAGCAGCTGCTGCAATGTAAATCCGCTGAACAACGCCCCGAACATTGCGTTAACCAATTCAAGGGAGGCAATGAAGGCAATCAGCATAGCGGCAACGATCAAGGCGATTTTACCGCCGTCAAGGGCACCGTTACCCATAGCTTCGAAGAAACTCTTTGCATTGGAAACATCCTGGATGTCTACTTTATCTTCTTCCTTGGACACTCGGACAGGTGCAATCAAGGAAGCGACAATCAAAGCACTAAACATGTTTAACGGCAGTGCAACAAGGATATATTCATCTGGGAGCATATTCAGATAAGCTCCTACGATTGAAGCCGACACAGAACCCATCGCAGACGCACTGACAATATAAAGACGGTTGTCATTCAGATTGTGGAACTGTGATTTAATCGCAATCAACGCTTCAGACTGACCGAAGAAAATACTGTTGACCGCGTTGAATGATTCGACCTTCGGAAGACCGGTAATTTTGGAAAGTCCCCAGCCGAGATACTTAATAATAAACGGAAGTATCTTCAAATACGTAAGAACAGACAAAATAGTAGCGAAGAAAATAATAAGAAGCAGTACGTTAAAGAAGAACACGCCGCCTTCTCCAACCTCTACACCACCAAGCACAAAGTTCACACCTTCTGTACCAAAGGCGATAAGCTTGTTAAAGCCCCAGGAAATACCGGTGATGATCGCCTCACCGATTTTGGTATTGAACATGAACCACGTAATCAGCAGCTGAACAGCGAGCATGATTCCAATGCCCTTAAAATTGATGTTTTTGCGGTCATTGGACATTAGAAAAGCGATTCCAATAATGACGGCAACTGCAAGAATTCCTAATAGAATATCCATGAAAAGTCCTCCCCCTCTATTTTTGACAAAAAAGCTGAAATGAAAATGCTTACATCTAGTAATTCCACTATGGATTTTATCAGGTTGTCAGACGTCATGCAAGGTTTATTTGTATGAAATATAATACATTTCTGCTATTATTGTCGTTCTGTTGTGTAATATGTCGCATATTCTTAAAATTTATCCCTTCTATCAAAAAAAGTAAATAAACCATTTTTTAGGATTTTTGTATTTTTCTTAACAAAAATAGAAAATAAGGGGCTCCTATAACAGCTGTAAATATCCCGGCTGGGACCTCTGTAGGAGGAAACAATCCCCTCCCCAGACTGTCTGCCGTCACAAGAAGAAGGGCTCCCGTTAAGGCGGAGGCCGGAAGCAGATACACATGCCTGTTCCCAACCATCTGCCTGGCAATATGAGGAGCAATCAACCCGACAAAACCAAGGGTTCCGACTACAGCCACAGACGCCCCTGCCAGAACAACAGCCAGAGCAAGAAGAGACAGTCTCGCTTTTTGGACCGGTTCCCCCAACCCTTCAGCTACATCATCGCCTAAGTTCAGGACATCCAGCTTCCTGGACAACAGCCATGCAGCAGGCGCGCCGATCAGAATAAACGGAACGAGCATCTGGACGTCCGTCCAATCCTTCCCCCACACGCTGCCCGTAAGCCAGACGAGCGCTGCGTTCGTTTCCAACGGGAATTTGATGGTAAGAAATTGAATGCCTGCCTGACACACCGCCCCGAGAGCAATCCCGATTAAAGCAAGGGTTGCCGGCTGAACGCCGCGGCGGAAGGCAAATATATAAAGGCCTATCATGACGATGCCTGCTCCAGAAAAGGCCGCGGCCGGAAGCGCCAGTACCGGCAGGCCCGGGTACAACAGAATTACAGCGGCAGCGGCCAGTCCTGCGCCTTTCGTAATTCCGATTACATCAGGCGAGGCAAGCGGATTTCTGATGACACCTTGAAGAATGGCCCCGGATAACCCGAGCCCTGTTCCGGCTAACAAGCCGACCACAATACGTGGGATACGGAAGTTTTCAATAATATAAGCCTGCCCTGCCGCATCTTCTCCAATGATATATTCAAAGATACCAGCCGGGCCGATAAATACGGCTCCTGCCCCTATGGATAGATACGTCACCCCTATCAATAGGAATAACAGCATCCCGAGCCATCTTTTTGGTGTTCGAATCAACGGCTTCATCCGTTACGACCTCCTCTGCCGGCGAGATATAAAAAGAACGGAGCACCTATGAGTGCGGTAACGATCCCCACCGGTGCCTCCCCTGGATAGGAAATAAATCGGGAGAGCACGTCTGCAGACGTCAGCAGTACGGCTCCATAAAGCGCAGATACAGGCAGCAGGATTCGGTAATCAGGACCAAGAAGTTTCCGGATAATATTCGGAATGATCAATCCAATAAATCCGATTGGACCAGCTACAGCTACGGATATACCTGCAAGGACAACGACCAGGAGAGCCGCTCCTCCCCGGATCCACCCGATTTTCTGCCCAAGCCCTTGAGCCACATCATCACCAAGACCGAGTGTCGTCAGCGGTTTGCCAAGTAGACCTGCCCCCGCTAAGCCGGCAGCGGCCCAGGGAAGAAGCAGGTTTACATCTGTCCACGTCCGTCCGTCAATCCCTCCGGCAAGCCAGAATAATACATCTTCTGTCGATGTTTCATGAAACAAAACAATGCCCTCAATCATGGATGAAAGCAGAAGGTGGATGGTAATGCCGGATAAAGCGAGCTTTACAGGAGTCATTCCTCCTCCTGTGGAAGCCATATAATACACAGCAGCGCCGCCGGCTGCCGCCCCTGAAAATGCGCCGTAAACAAGCGTCCCAGCTCCTAATCCCGGAAAAAGGACGACGCCAATCACGACCATCAGGGACGCCCCGGCGTTTACTCCGAAGACCTGCGGAGACGCCAGCGGATTATTAGTAATCGCCTGCATGATGGCTCCTGCAGCAGCGAGACACATCCCGATCACAATGCCCGTCACGGCACGCGGCAGACGGATGGTGTCTATGATGGAAGAGGCTTTACTGCCATCAGGGGAAAACAGGAGGCTCAATACCTCTGAAAATGAGATCGCATAAGCTCCAATACTTAAACTGGCCGTAAAACTGGCCAGCAGCAAAAAGATTCCCACTACGATGACCGTTCCTGTTTTAAAACGGTGTAAGGTTTGATTCACACAACATCCTCCTCTCTCCTGCATCCTTACATAAAAAAAGCGGAGGCATCCCTCCGCTTTTTACTTACTGACCCTCATAAAGATACTGAACGGCATCTTCTAAAATTTTCTCTGAAGAAATCAATCCACGGAAACGTGACCACATGTTGCGATCCACTTCATGGACTTCTCCATTTTTCACAGCGGATATATCCTGGTACAAGTCGCTGCCTTCCCATTCCGTAACAACCGTTTGATCTCCTGAGGACATATGGAACATGACGTCAGGGTCAAACTCTACAAGCTGTTCCAGGTTGATTTTGTTGTAGCGGTCATCGCCGCTTTGGATTGCATTCTTCAAACCGATCGACTCAAGGAGTGAACCGGTGTAGGACTCCATATTGTGAGCAAAGTAGCCGCTGTCCGCAACTACCGCCGGCAGAACAGTCCGGTCTTCGTCCTCAGGCACCTGGCTGCGCAGTTCCTCCATCTTTTCTTTATGGTCTGCCAGCACTTCTTCTCCTTTATCTTCCATACCCATAGCGGTCGATACTGTTTGGAAGCTGTCGATGATGCCATCGTAATCGGCGGCCAGTGAAGGAAGAATGATCGTTGGAGCAATCTCAGACAATTGATCATAAATATCTTTATGACGCTGCATGTCCGCAATGATCAAGTCCGGCTGAAGTGAACTGATCACTTCAAGAGAAGGCTGCTTCCGCGTACCGACAGACGTATAGTCATCGATTTTCCCGCGGATCGGTTCTATGATCCGCGCCTCATCATTATCGTCGGCAATTCCGACAGGTGATACACCGAGAGACGCCAGATTATCAACAAAAGAAAACTCCAGCGCAACGACCTTTTCAGGTTGACCGCTGATTTCCGTCTCTCCCATTTCATGTTCAATCACCCGTGTTTCCTGCCCACTGGAGTCTTCCCCATTTGAGCTTTCCTGCTGCTCTCCTTCATCCTCACTGCCACACGCGGCAAGCAGAAGTACAAGGAAGAGGAGCGCTATGTAACTCCAATATTTTTTCATAATAATCCTCCCACAAATGATAATCGTTATCATAAACTTATTCTATCATAATAAGAATACACCACCATGTAAAGGACAGGCATTGGAGAAGGCACACGGGCACCTCCTCCAATGCCTGTCCTATTTAGTAATGAACACCTGCGTCCAGGAATAGCCGTAACTTCCACCCTCTGCATAACCCACGCCGTTCTGGGTCAATAGGGGTCCGGAATGTTCTTCCTATGACCGGCGCTTTCCATCGATGATTTCCGGATTGTTGAATTGAGGGCTGCCATTGATAATTTCCGAAAGACCGATTTTGTACTTCCGCGAGATTTTCCAAAGGGTATCTCCACGTTTAACCGTTTACGTATCCGTCTGGGCATAAATGATTTCAGTACTCATTGAGAACAGCAGTACGATCAGCAGAACAGCTGTACCGATCCATTTTTTCATACGATCATTCCCTCCTGTTTTATCGTTGTAGTCTGGAGTAAGAAAGGGAATTTATGTATAAAAAGGAAAGCAAAAAAACACCTGCCGTTGGTCAAGCGGCAGGTGCACATGTATTATACCATAGGGGAGGTATAAACCAATTTATTAATGAAACGAGTGAGCCACTTCAACCAGGTGCTGACGTGTCACACTCTGTTCATTCGTTTCATCACGAACGGCAGCCATGCGGTACACAAGCAGATAAGCGATGCCGTTCTTTGTCCATGAAAGCTTCTGGGCAAACCGGTTGTTCACATACGCGGCTTTCCCCTTGCCTGGAATCTCCAGCATCACCGGATCC
Source organism: Halobacillus sp. AWH4_228 (assembly GCF_056158365.1). Lineage (NCBI taxonomy): Bacteria > Bacillati > Bacillota > Bacilli > Caryophanales > Bacillaceae > Halobacillus > Halobacillus sp. AWH4_228. Next base: position 3,050,381 of record NZ_JBSWTE010000001.1, read on the forward strand.
ATCATTGGAAACGAAGGATTGCCGGGGAAAACTTGGAGCGTTAACACATCATTCTGCGCGGAAAGAAAAGTGATTTCATTTTCTTCCGTTATCATGCTGGCAGACTGGAAAGGAATAAAGCGTGGAAGCTCAGGCTGAAATTTCAAAGACTGAGCGAATCCGGAAGCCTCTTCTCTGTCATACGCATAATATCCACTTGGCAGGTCCGTCGGCATGCAGGAGCTGAGAACGATTCCGGCGCACATGAGTAAAACGAATGTTCCTTTTGTGACTGGCAAACGGACTTCCTCCAAAAATAGTTCTACTCTACAGACGACACTCACCTCAAAAAGGTTTCATGAAAAAGAAAAATCTCTAAAAATTCTTCTGATTCTAATTCATTATGCCATGCTCAATGATTTTGATGTCAAAGTGAGGGACGATTTCGATCTTAGGAAATTCCTCACTCCACTCCACCTTCTTCCAATAATCAGGATGATAGGCTTTCACTCGTCGTCCAATGCCGAATACGTCGCTGTTGGCCTCTTGAAGCGTAGTGAGAATCTTCTCGGACTCTTTTGTGAGCACGTCGGTGAGCTCCTTCTCCAGCATTTTGATTTTCCCTTTCACGTAAAGGTGATCGGAAGGATATTCCACTACTTTCAACTGCAGATTCAAATAAATATCAGCCTTGACTGCGTCGTCGACGGTCAGTTTCATGTCCCTTTTCATCTTATTCACTTCAACGGTCACATAACTGGTAATCTCATCATTTTCCCCGGAAACCTTCTCGGTTAAGCGGGCAATTTTCCCCCTTTTCCCCTGAAGCAGCATATAGAGCGTAGACTGCTCCGCTGAAATTTTTTCTCCTGTGTACGTTCTTTCATGGAACAACCCCATACCACTGAAGTTGATCGCTCCATTTTGCTCATCCAGCTGAATGAGCGGTACTGAAAAATCAATGCCTGGTTCAATCAGCTCCGCACATAACAACTGTAGATTTTCCCCCGTCGTATGCGTAGAAGAGGCCGCTGTTTCCAGCATCCCCCCGAGATATTCACTGATTCTCGTTTCTCCAGTCGCCCTCAGCCGGGTAATCTCTTCTGCTGTCCCTTTCTCTACAACAGCCATATAAGCATTCAAGTTACTTTTCGGATCCCTGTACATATCATCCAGGACTGGAAATATTCCTTCCTTGGCCAGCTCCTCTCCAAAAACGATCACCCTTACCTTGGAAGGATCGAAGTTATCGGAGATCATCATATCAATTTTATCTCTGGCTTCCCTCGGTGTATGGGCTTCTGTAGAAAGAACATTGATGAATTCCTGCCCCGGACCTTCCGAACTGCGTGTAACAGTAGGGATGGAAACCGTCTGCTTGATGGCTTGCTCCTCCCCCACATCAAATCCCATGGACAGAACAAGGCTGATGTTTTTGAACTGACGCTCATCCCAGCAGCCTGTCAAAATAATTAATGAAGCAAGAATCAATACAGCCTTTCTCATATCACCTTTCCTCCATGAAACGTTGTTTTCTTAAGTAGGACAGTGGCAGCATGATCAAGGGGACCGACAGAGAAAAAATATAGCCAAGATAGAGAACGATTTGATCGAGCTGATTGGTCTTGTCCATGTCATATCCGACATAGAGAGTCAAAGCAAGCACGATTACACTGACAAGGATGGATGCTGTCGTTTTCGTACAGATTGGACAGAGGTGACTCACTCCAAGACTGGCCATATACAAGTACGTGCCGAAAGTCGTAGCCACGTTCACCACCCATATCGAAATGAAAAACAAGTCCAGTCTCGCTATAATCGGAAGTTCAAATGCCTTCAGCATATACAAAATAGGCTCTGGTACCAGAGTGATTTCCTTTGTGCTGAAGTACGTAAAGCTGACAAATACGATAATGAAATAGAAAAAAAACACAAAACAGTGGGCATACAGCATGACTCTCAGTTTCTGTTTATGAGTACCCATAACCTTGGAATAGATGAACAGCGACACGATGTATCCTAAAAAAGAAAAAAGCGCTTCGTTTACACCCTTCAAAACTCTCCCCCAGCCATTCTCAAGCATCGGGAAAAGGTATACGATATTCATCTCTTTCGCCGAGTAGATAATCACTCCGAATAGAATAAGAATGAGAACAGAAACCATCGTGTAAACCCTCCCCATGACAAGGAGTCCGCCGGAAATCAAATAGCAGCAGACCACAATCATAAGAAAAGCTATGATCCACAGCGGCGTACTGGGAAGCACCCAAAGACTGATCATCCTTCCATACAGGATGATAATCAAGGTCCCTACGCTGACAAAATAGAGGACATAACCGAGAGTTAACGCCCTTCCTCCCCATTTGAAGAAGATTTTTTCGCTAATCTGAAACAAAGAGTCATCCGGGAAATTTTTTACTGTCCCCCAGATGGCCAGCAGAACCAAAGGAAGGATCGACGCTCCAATGAGCAGAGAGATCCACCCATCCTGCCTGGCGGCACTGTGCAGTTCAAATGGCACACTTAGCACACCTACACCAATCTGGGTTTGGATAATGATAAAGAAAAACTGGCGTCTGGAAATTTTATGATCATCAATCGGATTGTTTTTGTGAAGAGGCTTCTGCCCCATCCGGCTTCTGGTTTGGTTTTGATCCTTGCTGGTCACTGAGCTTCCACTTCCTCACTGGATTCAATGCGTCAGGCTTAACCGCATGTGAGTCTTTCGGCCTTGTTTTCATCATGAACATCGGAAGACGGACAAACGTATCCTTAAGATCCACAAAACTGAGCGGTGCTACGGGAGCCAGGTACGGGACACCGAAAGACTGCAGCTTTGTCAAATGGATGATAATAATGAGCATTCCAAACACAATCCCGACAAAGCCCATCGTCCCGGCAAGGATAATTAACGGAAATGTAAGGAGACGGAGCGCCGTACTCAATTCATTCGAGGGCACCACAAAGGAAGAAATTGCCGTCAACGCAACAACAATAACCATCAAGTTGGAAACGAGCCCTGCCCGGACCACCGCATCGCCAATCACGAGACCTCCTACAATACCAATCGTCTGCCCAACCGGGGCCGGCAGCCGCACACCAGCCTCCCGGATCAATTCGATGATCACGACCATGACCAGCGCTTCGATAATTGGGGGATAGGCAATTTCATTGATGGAAGCCTTGATAGGAATGATCAATTCATCCGGAATGACCTCAAAGTGGAAGCCGACAATGGCGATATAAAACGCTGGAAGACCGACGGCTACTATAAAACTGAAAAGACGGACAAGGCGGATAAATGTTCCGGTAAACCAACGCATGTTGTAATCATCAGAAGCCTGATAAAACGTAAAAAACGTTGATGGCGCAATAAGCGTGGTCGGGGTGCCCTCTGCCATGATCGCCACACGGCCTTCCATTAAGTTGGCGACCACCCTGTCCGGTCTTTCGGTATGCAGCATCTGTGGAAATGGCGTATTCGTTTGATCCTCGATGTATTCTTCGATCAGCCCGGGACTGTGCACCATATCCGTATCAATAGAGCTGATCCTTCTTTCCACCTCCTGAACCAAGGTAGGATCTGCGATGCCGTCCATATAAAGGATGGCGACATTTGTATTGGTATAGGAGCCAATCTTGATGTATTTCACGGTTAAGTTCCGATTTTCGATCCTTTTTCGAATCAGGTTGATGTTCACCATGATATTTTCGATGAATCCGTCGTGCGCCCCACGAATGACCCGCTCGTTCTGCGGCTCTTCCGGTGTCCGATTAAAGGAGGACGTCACATCAAAAAGATGAACCTTATTAGAGCCATCCTCCATATAAGCCGCCTGACCGCCCAGCAGGTTCGTAATCACTTCCTCAAGATCCTCTGCAATACGGGCATTCCTCAACTTGGAAATTTCATCGATATGACCTTTTTCAACAGGAGCAAAGATCTTTTCAAACACCTTTTCCTGTTCTGCCAGTGATTCGAAATACAGTAAAGCGGCATTCCCTTCATTTAGAACACGGATTTTCAAATCATTGGACTTATGGAAATTACTTAAGAGATATTCCACATTCTCGGATAATTTTTTAGAACTTGGCTGCTTTTGACTATTATGGTCGTGCGCCAAATCCCTGTCCTGGAGTTTTTTATGATCTCCAAAGAACAGCCGTTTCAAGAAACCCATGGGCATCACCTGTCCTTAATCTTCCAAACGGAAAGGAAAATATACCCGAAAGAACATAAAAAAACCTGCGTGCCTTTTTAAGGGCACGCAGGTTCAGGATCAATGGCCGGGGAAGAAGGCCATCTGCAGTATGAAGATGATCGCAAACATGTAAAGCATCCAGTGGACTTGCTTTCCTTTACCGACGACCAGTTTCAAAATCGGATACGTAATGAATCCGAAAGCAATCCCTGTTGCAATACTTGAGGTAAGCGGCATGGTGAGGATGATGATGAAAGCCGGGAAAGCATCATCAAAGGACCCCCAGTTGACTTTTGCCAGCCCCTCCATCATAAAGCAGCCGACGATGATCAACACAGGAGCGGTAATCGCAGGAAGGCCGGAAACCGCCCCTACGACAGGTGCAAAGAACATCGAGAGAAGGAACAGGCCGGCGACAACCATGGTCGTCAATCCTGTTCGTCCTCCTGCCGCTACACCAGAAGAAGATTCAATGTATGCGGATGAAGGACTCGTTCCGAACACAGCGCCGACCGTCGTAGCAGAAGCATCTGCCATTAAAGCCGCGCGGGCTCTCGGAAGACTTCCGTCCTTGCGGATGAATCCGGCCTGCTCGGCCACACCGATCATCGTCCCTGTCGTATCAAAAATAGTCACGAGTAAAAATGCAAAAATCACAGTATAAAGGCCGTTGCTGAACACCGCTCCAATATCCATATCCCAGAAAACCGGAGCTGGTGGTGTATCAACAAAACCATTCAGTTCAAGCTGACCGGTGAAAAATCCAACAAGGCCGGTAATGAACATGCCGATAAATAATCCGCCGGTGACGTTCCTTGCAATCAGGCCGAGCGTAACCATAAGACCAAAGACGGTCAGCAGTACCCCTGGAGATGTCATGTCTCCAAGAGTGACAAGCGTTGTATCACTCTCAACAATAATGCCGGACATGCGAAGTCCAAGAAACGCAATGAACAGACCGATTCCGGATGTTATGCCATATTTCAAGGATGGCGGAATGGCCATAATCAACGTTTTACGAAGACTTGTTAAACTTAAGATAACGAAAAGAATACCAGCAACAAAAACGGATCCGAAGATGACCGAATAGCTGACATCCTGCTGGACCACTTCTGTAACAAAATAGGCGTTCAACCCCATCCCGGGGGCGATGGCAATCGGGTAGTTGGCTGCAAAGGACATAATCAGCGTCCCTGTGACAGCAGCGATGATCGTCGCCATAAACACCTGGCCGAACGGAACACCTGCTCCGGATAGAATCGCAGGGTTTACAACGACAATGTAGACCATCGTCAGAAAGGTCGTAATGCCGGCAAGTATTTCAGTTTTTATAGTGGTTTGGTTTTCATCCAAACGAAATAATTTATTCATCAATGTCAACACCAATCTTTCACTTAAGAATAGGACGTCTCTTATAGTAATAGTAAAGCGAACAAAAATCAACTGTAATTTATTAATGTTCGTGTTTTTATTGTAAACAGAAAAAAACCAGCGGAAAAATTACTTTTCCACTGGTTTTTGATTGGCCACAGCGTCTATATACCAGTCCAGGACCGAATCGGTTTCTTTTTCCTCCAGGTAGTAGCAGCGCGCCACCGCTCCACCTCCACCAGAGGTGAGTGTCACCTGAATCGTAGAAAGACCGGCACGCTTCTGCAGCAGTGTCTGCTTCTTGGATGCGGCCTGGATACGGAATCGCTTCATCAAGTAGGTCTGCTTGATAATATTCCTTGAGCGCAGGCTCAACTGGGTACCATGGATGGCCCACCCCGCATCTTTATAGGCAAGCAGGCCGAAACCCGCAAGCCCCAGGACAGCTGGAACAGCCAGCAACCCGTAAGGATAAAAGTATATGCTGACCGGAACGGCGGCCGCCACCCCGAGCCATGACTGCCGGATCATGTAACGGTATTTCGATCTGGCTGGTGGCTGCTTGAAATCACCAACAACCTGATAATCTTCGAGAATCATCTGGAGAACTCCTTCGATTTCCTTTTTCCGGATCATCGGAAGCAGTTTCAACTGATGCTCATCGTTCTGCAGTACGGAACCACCGGCACTGATGATCGTGACCGATGCATACCCCAGGGGCTGGCGGATCAGGTTTTCATCAATCCGCACCCCTTGAATCCGGTTAAGCGGGATAGTCATCTGCTTTTTCTCCAGCCATCCCCGGGTAATGATCAGATCCTCTTCCTCCAGGTAGACAGAGAAATAGGCATAGCGCATGATCGTAAGGAGGATCGATATCCCATAAGCGATCAAAAGAACAAAGAGGACAGTAACAGCCACCATCAATACACCGACCTGAATCCAGTCCAACAGTTCTTCATAAATGGCCCCGACAGGAAGAATGTCCATGAACTGGGAAAAGAACACGGCCACACCGGAAATGACCACCCCCGCCCCTCCGGAAGTGACGGCCATAAGGACAAGATCCTTCATGGTCATGCCGAACACTTTCTGTCTTGGCGGTTCCACCGGTTGTTCCCCGGCATCTTCCTCAACGCTTTCTTCTTCCTGGGCCGCCCGCTTCTGCTGAAAAATGAGCGTTTCAAGCTCTTTGGCTTCTTCGCGGGTAATGGCTGTCAATTCAGCCTCCGCTCCTTGTGTACCGGTCGCCCCCGCCGTTTCCACAGAAATTTTCACTAATTTCAACGGGCGGTGGAAAATTCCTTCCGAAAAATCAAGGCTTTGAATCCTCTCCACAGGAATGTAGCGTTTCTTCCTGAAAATCAACCCATATTCAATACGCAGTTCTCCATCTTCCATCCAATAAGAAAACCGCAGCCAGCGGATGACTCCTGAACCAAGCACGATTACCAGCAGACCTCCCCAAATGGCGAGCGGCACCCAGTTCCATTCTCCACTGAACGGGCTGCCGTTAATAAAAATAACGACAATCAATGGAAAAGCCGCATCTTTCAGGGTTTTAACGAAATTGATCAATGCAGAAATAGGGTGGAGCTTCCGCGGTTCAAACATCATCCTCAGCCACCCTTGCCAGAGAGGAAATCGACTGGCGCAGACGCTCCGCCTCGTCTTCATCGAGCGCTGGTATTTTATGTATCGTCGCCGCTGTCGATATGCTGATGGTGGAAAGTCGGAATTTCCGTAGCAGCGGTCCCTGCTCCGTATCTACGTGCTGAACCCGGACCATCGGTACCAGTGTGCGGGTAATGATGAAAATGCCGTGCTGCAGATCGATGTTCTGCTCACTGACTTCATAGCGCCAGCGTTTCCATCTCAGCCCTGGCACCAGCCAGATGAACAGAACGGCATCCAGAACGACCAGCCCTCCTCCTCCAGCCGCCAGCCACCACGGCCATTCCCAGAGGAACACCGTAACGGTTAAAGCCGTTGTTATGAGTAATAGAATGAAGCTGTGTATGACGCCGTATATGCGCCATAGCGTTAAAGCCCGCTTAGAAATACGTTGAGCCGGCTGATTATTCATACGTCCACCTCCTGTACTATCTGTACGGATATGCGAGCCCATTCGTTTCAAACAAACAGAAAGCCCGGCATCCGGGGCCCGGCTTTCTGTTATTTTCTCCCTTGGGATAAGGCTTTTGACTTTTCTGTCGTAGCCGTCATCCCTTGAATAATGGCCTTCCTGAACCCAGCTTCCTCCAGCTTGGTTACACCGGAAATCGTCGTGCCTCCGGGCGTGCAGACGGCATCCTTCAATTCTGCCGGATGTCTGCCTGTTTCCTTGACCATCTTCGCAGCCCCCTCGACTGTCTGGGCAACCATTTTATAAGCCTTGTCCCTCGGAAAGCCCTGCTGGACAGCGGCATCCGCCATCGCTTCAATCAGCATGTATACAAAAGCCGGGGAAGAACCACTGACCGCCGGCACAGCATCCATGAGTTTCTCTTCAATGACTTCCGCTTCCCCAAAGCTTTCATACAGCTCGAGCACTTCGGCCAGATCTTCCTGTGTCACAAAAGCATTGGGACAGAGCGCACTCATACCTGCACCAACCAGCGATGGGGTGTTCGGCATGGATCGGATGACTTTGACATTTTTATCAAAAGCCTCTTCCATCGATTGAAGCGTAATACCGGCTGCAACCGTAATGACCACCGTATCCTCGGAAACCTCTTCACGGATTTCCTCAATCACACCTCTGTACACATATGGCTTCACGGCCAGAAACAGCAGGTCGCTTTCTCCTGCCAGTTTCTTATTATCATTGGAAATATGTATGCCGTACTCATCGGCCACAAAATCGATCGTTTCATCAGACAAAGCGGTCGCAGCGATATCCCCCGGTTCCACGACCCCTGCATCAATCATGCCCTGAATCATGGCCTGGCCCATCTGACCGCAGCCGATAAAACCTATACGTTTCTTCACCGTACATCCCTCCTTGGTGATTCTTATTGTATAGGAACTTTGTCGAACACACAATTGCTTCCCGCTTTCACTAATATTTTCTAGTAAAATGATCACGTTTTTATTAGAAAAGGTTTACAAATCAGCATTTGTTACCTATAATAAAGACTGTATTCTTCATATCATAAAGAAACGCCCAAAATATCATAGCTGCTACGAGAAAAGCCGAGCTGTTTAAGCTCGGCTTTTCTCGTGGTGTCCGTGATCCTTAACGGCTTCAAGAACTTTCTTGACTTCTTTCTTGTTTTTTCTGGAAACCAGAATGTATAACGTATCCCCTGCTTTTATTTCCGTCTGTCCGTATGGTGTAATCACATCACCCTTACGGATAATGGCATTAATCAATGCCCTGTCCGGCAGTTCCATTTCCTCAAGCTTCTGCCCGACGACGACATTCCTCGGAGTTACCTCAAACTCAATCATCTCCACATTCGCTTTTCCAATTGAAATCAGTTCCAATGAATGAATCGGGTTGCCAAGCTTGTCGGAAACCAGTTTGAACCGGTCTGCCATCCAAGTAATCGAGGACCCCTGGATGAGCGCTGAAGTCAGAACCGTGAAGAAAACGACGTTGAAGATCACCTGGCTGTTTTCGATGTCGGCAAGCATCGGGAAAATTGCGAGGACGATCGGAACCGCTCCCCGGACACCCGCCCACGATAGAAACACTTTTTCCCTCCATGTAAACGAAAACCCGGATAGACTCAAAAAAGCCGCTGCCGGCCTGGCAATAAAAATAAGCACCCCGGCAATCAATAATCCGCTCGCCATGACAGACCACGTAAACACCTCTGACGGAGTGACGAACAACCCAAGGATGATGAACATCAGAATCTGTGCCATCCAGCCGAAGCCTTCATGGAAGCGAAGGATTGAATAACGGTAGGCAAGTTCCGCATTTCCGATGATCACCGCAGTGACATAGACGGCAAGAAGTCCACTGGCTTGCAGAAGCGAGCTCGCCCCGTAGGAAAGAAACGCAAAACCAAGCGCAAAAAGGGGATAAAGCCCGCTGGAATCGAGGTTGATTCGGTTTAAGGCGAAACTCGCCCCCCAGCCGATCGCAGCACCAACCACGACCCCTGCCCCCATCTGCCAGAAGAAGGAACCAACCAATCCGAACATGTTGACTTCATCAACCGTCAGCAGTTGAATGAAGCTGATCGTCAAAAACACGGCCATTGGATCATTCGTCCCTGATTCGGCTTCCAGGGTGGCCTCCAGCTTCCCGTCTACATTTTTCCCTTTCAGTACAGCAAAGACGGCTGCAGCATCTGTAGAACCGACGATCGCTCCGACGAGCATCGCCTCCACCCAGCCGATATGAAGGAAATATTTCGCTGCAACTGCAACGATACCTGTCGTCAGTACGACTCCGACGGTCGCAAGCGTCAACGAAGGGGCGAGGACAGGACGAATATCTTTCCACTTGGTCAGCATTCCACCTTCAAACAGAATGATAATCAAAGCAATGACACCGACAAGCTGGGCGATTTCCGGATTGTCAAAGTCAATGAACCCCAGACCCTCGTTGCCGACCATCATTCCGACAAGAATAAACAACACGAGAGACGGAACCCCAAGCCGGGAAGAGAATTTCGTAACGATGATGCTGACAATGAGCAGAAGCGCCATCAGCATAATGAATTGATTAGACTGCAGAATTTCCTGAATCATAGAATGAACTCCTTGTATGTAGGATGACCCTTCTCATTATATCAAGGAGTTTCCTTTCCTGTGTACTTGTAAACCTTTCGCACAAAAAAGGGGCCGAGAACTCTCTCGACACCCTTTTTATGTCAGCTACGTGAACATTTCCTCGACCTGCTCGCTGAAGAAATGCTTCATCGAATGAAAAACGTCGGCTTTTCTGCGTAGGATGTAATAACGGAACTTATCATGTTCGATGGATTTATAAGCCTGCATCAAGCTGGAGGACCGGTTATACTGATTCACTTCCCCGTACCCGAACATCTGTGAAACTTCAATCAGCTGTTCAATTAAACCGAGACATCGTTTATTATCAGAGGTCAGGTTGTCACCATCAGAAAAGTGGAACGGATAGATGTTGTAGCGTTCCGGTGAATATTTCGTCTCAATGAGCTCCAGCGCTTTCCTGTAAGCAGATGAGCAGATGGTTCCGCCGCTTTCCCCTTTCGAAAAGAAATCCTCCTCGCTGACGACTTTCGCCTGCGTATGGTGGGCGACAAATTCAATATCCACCGTTTCATAGTTTCGGTTCAGGAAGCGGGTCATCCAGAAAAAGAAACTTCTGGCCATGTATTTTTCCCACTGCCCCATCGACCCACTGGTATCCATCATGGCAATGACGACCGCTTTGGACTCCGGCTTGGTCTTCTCATTCCACGTCTTGTAGCGGATGTCCTCCGGGTAAATCGGTGCGAAAGAGGGTTCCCCGCGAAGTGCATTCCGCTTGTAGGCTTCAAGCATTGTCCTCTTCTTATCGATATTGCCGGTCAATCCGGTTTTACGAATATCGCTGAATTCAATATCGGTATGAAGGATATTGTCTTTTTCTTTCTCATCGAGATTAGGAAGGGTCAGCTCTTTGAATAAAGCCTCTTCCAATTCAGCCAGCGATACCTCTGCCTCATAATAATCGTCTCCCGCCTGGTCACCGGCGCCGTCTCCATCGCCGGGCTTCCCTTTAGCGGGCTGCGGGGCCTGGGCCACCACATCGCCAATTTCGCTGTCTCCCTCTCCTTGTCCCGCATGCTTATTCTTCTCATAATTGTAGCGGATTTTATATTCATCTAATGACCGTATAGGAATCTTCACGACACGCTTTCCATTGGACATGACAATGTTTTCTTCGGTTATCAAATCAGGCAGCTGCTTGCTCATGGCATCTTTGACTTTTTCCTGGTGTCGACGCTGATCGTCGTAGCCTTTCCGATGGAGGGACCAGTCGTCTTCGGCGATTACAAAACTCGTCTCTTCATCCATGTTATTCCCTCCTAATCGAGTATTACTCTATCGTATGCAGGTCCACGTGAATGGATGAAACATATTGGGATATGTATCGATTATTTGTTATTTCCGCCTATCTTTTCTCTTATTTCTGATCCCTTCTACTAGGTTTTCTCATAAAAAAAAGCCCCTGCAGCCAGGCTGCAGGGGCTTTTCATTTCCTATTATCCTTCTAAAAGAAGGTCGTACGGATCTTCAATCATTTCTTTAATGCGGCGCAGGAACTGGACCGCTTCTTTTCCATCGACGATTCTGTGGTCGTAGGAAAGCGCAATGTACATCATCGGACGTGCTTCAATGCTGTCATCAGGCATGACCTTCGCGCGCTTCTCAATATTGTGCAGCCCAAGAATTCCGACCTGAGGGGAATTCAGGATCGGCGTAGAAAGCATGGACCCGAAAATTCCACCGTTTGTGATGGTAAAGGAACCTCCTTGGAGATCCTCCAGCTGCAGTTCTTTATTCCGGGCCTTCGCTGCTACATCAGCGATTCCCTTCTCAATACCGGCGAAATCAAGGCGGTCGGCATCACGGACGACAGGAACCACAAGACCCTCCTCTGTAGAAACAGCCATTCCGATATCATAGAATTTCTTCTGAATGATTTCGCTGCCCTGAATTTCTGCGTTCAAGTTCGGGAATTCCTTCAAGGCACCGACGGCCGCCTTCGTGAAGAAGGACATAAAACCGAGTTTCACGTCGTGCTTTTTCTGGAAGGATTCTTTGCGGTCGCTGCGAAGCTTCATAACGTTCGTCATGTCCACTTCGTTGAACGTCGTGAGCATTGCTGCTTCCTGCTGGACCTCTACAAGACGCTTGGCAATCGTTTGACGGCGGCGGGACATTTTAATCCGTTCCACCGGTTTATCAAACTGTGCCTTCTCCTCTTCCTTCTTCTCTTTCTTCGGCTTGTCGTTAGACGCTGATTTCGGCTCTTCCGACTTGCTGCCACCCTTAGCTGCGGCATCGACATCTTCCGGACGGATGCGGCCGAGCGGATCACGGGCAGAAATACTGCTCAAATCAATACCGAGTTCACGAGCACGCTTTCTGGCAGCCGGAGTGGCTACAATGTCCTTATTCCCATTGTTCTGTCCATTGGAGCCCGCTGGCTGTTCTTCCTGCTTGGACTCCTGTTTCTGTTCCTGCTGCTGAGGTTCTTCCTTCTGTTCAGCTGCAGGTGCTTCCGCCTGTTGATCATCAGAGGAATCCTCAGAAGATGCGGAAGCTTCTCCGTTCTCATCCACTTTAGCGATGACGTCTCCGACTTCTACGTCATCTCCTTCTTCCTTGAGCAGTTCAGCAATAACCCCGTCTGCATCCGCGTTCACTTCCACATTGACCTTGTCTGTTTCCAGCTCAAGAATTGGATCGCCTTTGGAAACGTGGTCGCCTTTTTTCACAAGCCATTCGGCTATCGTGCCTTCAGTTATGGATTCAGCTAATTCAGGTACTTTGATTTCCTTCATTTTGTTTCTCCTCCTTTAGACATCTGCAGCGCTTCAAGAATGATTCGATTCTGCTCTGTTTTATGGATATTCGGTTCTCCAACGGAAGGGGAAGCCCTGTGCGGACGTCCTACAAATCTGTGAATCTGTCCATCCTTCAGGAGTCTGTGGAGGATCCCCTCCACGAAATACCAGCTACCCATGTTCTGCGGTTCTTCCTGGACCCATACTAGTTCTTCTAAATTCGGATAGGTTTCCAGCATTTCTGCCAGTTTTTGATCCGGGAATGGGTAAATCTGTTCCACCCGGACAGCATCGATGGTTTCGAAGGTTTCGTCCATACTTTCCACCTTGTCTTCGATATCCACCATGATTTTTCCGCTTCCTAATAGAAGGGTTTTCACTTTTTCTTTATCTTTATTCTCAGATAATCCCGGCTGCATCATGAGCGACTGGAATTTCCCATCGCTGAAAGCATCTCCGTCTACGGCGACTCTTTGATTCCGCAGCAGGCTTTTCGGTGTCATCAATACAAGCGGCCGTGCCTCTTCCTGGTTGCTGATTGCCGCCTGTCTGCGGAGCAGGTGGAAATACTGGGCCGATGATGTGACATTGGCCACGGTCCAGTTGTTTTCTGCAGCCAGCTGAAGGAAACGCTCAAGGCGGGCACTGGAATGCTCCGGCCCCTGTCCTTCATACCCGTGCGGAAGCAGGAAGACCATATTGGATTTCTCTCCCCACTTCGCGCGGCCGGCGGCAATAAACTGATCAAAAATGACCTGACCGGCATTGGCGAAGTCACCAAACTGCGCTTCCCACAGGACAAGAGAATCGGAAGCATGAACACTGTAGCCGTACTCAAAACCGATAACCCCTGCTTCCGATAACGGACTGTTGTGAATATCAAAGGACGCTTCCGCCTGATCCAGCCCGTGAAGTGGACAGTAGGTTTCATCCGTTTCTACATCATGTAGGACAAGATGACGGTGAGCGAAGGTTCCCCGCTCCGTATCCTGACCGGTAATCCTTATCGGAATGCCATCTTCCAGGATAGAAGCGAAGGCCAGGGCTTCCGCTGTCGCCCAGTCCACTTTCTGCCCTTCATCCAGCATTTTCGCACGACGCTGGAGAATCTTTTCCAGCTTCTTAAATCCATTGAAGCCTTCCGGACGTTTCAGCATCCCTTCATTCAGACCACGCAGACGCTCAATATCCACGGATGTCTGAATTTCATCCAGATCCCGTTCTACACCGCTCGGACGGTCCTTCACATCAGGAGCAGCTGTTTCGTGCTCACCCATATTGTTATAGATGTCACGAAGCTTCTCTTCAATCTCTTCTTTCATCTTCGCCAGCTCGCCGTCTTCCACAACGCTTTCATCCTGAAGCTGCTTCTCAAAAACAGCGGCAGCCGTCGGATGCTCATCGATTTCCTTATACAGCTTCGGCTGTGTAGAGCGCGGCTCGTCCATTTCGTTATGTCCGAAACGGCGGTACCCGACGAGATCAATCAGAAAGTCCTTATGGAACTTCTGACGGTATTCGTATGCAAGAGCCATAGCAGAAAGGCATGCCGCTGGATCGTCGGCATTCACATGCACCACCGGTATTTCAAAGCCCTTCGCCAGATCACTGGCATATCTTGTCGAACGTCCGTCTCTGCGGTTCGTCGTGAAGCCGACAAGGTTGTTGGCGATGATATGGACCGTGCCTCCTGTACGATAGCCGGGAAGATCACTCATATTCAGCGTTTCTGCGACAACCCCTTCACCGATAAAGGCTGCATCCCCGTGGATCAACAGACCGAATGCCTCGTCTTCGTCCATCTTCGCATAGCCGGGTTCCCTGCGGTCATCCTGCGCCGCTCTTGTAAAACCCTGGACGACAGGGTTGACGTATTCCAGGTGGGAAGGGTTATGGCTCAGCGTCACTTTCGTTGCCGACTGCTCGCCGTTTTCGATCTCTCTCCGGGCTCCGAAGTGATACTTCACATCACCTGTCCAGCCGTAGTTGATGCCCATCGAACCTTCTGAAGGTACGAGCTCTTTATCAGGTGAATGGTGGAACTCAGAGAAAATCCGGTCATAAGGCTTCCCAAGGATGTGGGCAAGCACGTTCAGTCTTCCCCTGTGGGCCATGCCCATCATGATATGTTTAATGTGGTCGCCGGAAGCCGACTGGATAATATGGTCGAGCATCGGCACCATAATATCGAGGCCTTCAATGGAAAAGCGCTTCTGTGCCACAAACGTTTTGGCAAGGAAGTTCTCAAAACCTTCCACTTCAGCCAGGCGGTACAACAGCTGTTTCTTTTCTTGATTTGTCAAAGATACCTGATACGATCCTGTATCGACTTTGTCCTGCAGCCATTTTCTTTCGTTCTCATTATTGACATGGCCGAATTCAAAGGAGATCGTCCCCGCATATCTCTCTTTAAGTACATGGACCACTTGGAGGGCATTATCCAGTTTCATAGGCGCGTCCGGCCAGACCCACTCCGCCGGCATAGCCTCCAGATCCTTCTCCTGAAGTCCGTAGGTTTCTAAATCAAGCAAATTTGTTTTAGGCCGCTCGTCACTTCCTACAGCATAGATGTTCGCCTGCAGATGGCCGTGACGACGAATAGCCTCAACAAGTTTCAATGCCGAGGTGATTTTCGCAATGTCCCTTTCTGAAGGAGACGCAGCGCCGTTCGTTTCAACAGACGGGCTTGTCTTCATCCAGTCAGGTGCCCCGTGCTCGTCAAAAATTTCCTTCAGTGAAGGATCGACAGCACTTGGGTTTTCTTCATATACTTCGAATTGCTCTTCGATATACCCCATGTTGGGGCCGTGGAAATTATCCCAAAATCTTTGAATGGAGCCTTGTTTAGACACGTAGAATACCTCCAAGTAGTTGTTGGCTAAAGTTTCCTCGAAAACGTTTCCAAGTCCACATACTATTATAGAATTGAAACGCTTACGTATTCAACAAATTTCGCTTATTTTTCTCAAATGGTAACAATTCCATTATAACAAGAAAGGCGCACCCTTTGGTACGCCTTTTTACTTTTTACTGGTAAAGATTATTCCTCATCCTCAAGAACCCGGTAGGCCATATCGAAAAACTTCATCTGGCTGTTGATACGCACCTGGTTTTTCTCAGGCTGTACGTACTCATAACTGCCGTCGTTCTTCTGCTCCCTCGCCTTGATGTTATCATTCAGCATGATGGACAGGATTTTCTTCAGCCGGGTTTTCACAGAAGGCTCGTGAATCGGGAAAAGCAGTTCAACGCGTTTCACCATATTTCGAGTCATCATATCCGCAGAGGAAAGGAACAGGCGGTCGTCCCCGTTGTGATGGAAATAATAAATCCGGCTGTGCTCCAGGAAGCGTCCGACAATGCTGTACACGCGGATATTGTCACTGACGCCTTCAATGCCGGGCCTCAAGCAGCAGATCCCGCGGACGATCAGGTCGACCTGTACGCCTGCCTGGGAAGCTTCGTACATTTTCATGATCAGGTTTTTGTCCGTAAGCGAGTTCATCTTCGCTATGATCCGGCCGTTTCCGTGCTGCTTATGGAAGCGGATTTCATTGTTCATGTAGCGGATAAAGTCATTCCGGATATCAAATGGAGCCATAGACAAGTGATGGAACTCCGGTTTCTCCGTAAAACCGCTCAAGTAATTGAAGAAGTGCGTCGAATCTATCCCGAACTTCCGCTTCGACGTAATGATGCCCATATCGGTATACAGAGAAGCCGTCTGGTCGTTGTAGTTTCCGGTACCCAGGTGGACGAAGCGCTCGATCTTTTCTGCTTTTTTCCTGACGACAAGGGTGATTTTGCTGTGGGTTTTCAAGTAGGTCATGCCGTAAATGACGTGACACCCGGCTTTTTCGAGCTCCTTGGCCCACTGCACGTTGTTCTCTTCATCGAACCGCGCTTTCAGTTCAACAAGCACCGTCACCTGTTTCCCTTTCTCCGCTGCCCGCTTTAAAGCGTCTATAATCGGTGAATCTCCACTTACCCTGTACAGCGTCTGTTTGATGGCCAGCACGTATGGATCATCTGCCGCTTCCGCCACAAAATCGACGACAGGCTCAAAGGATTCATAAGGGTGGTGCAGGAAGATATCGCGGTTCTCCGCTGCTTCAAAGATATTCTCCTCCCCATCCAAATCACGCGGTGGCTGCGACATCAATGTCTCATAGTAAAGGTGATCCTTCACATCAGCAAACGTTTTATGGAACTTGAACAGGAACGTGAGATCAAGCGGACCGTTCGTAATATACAGGTCATCACGATGAATTTCCAGGACGCTGAGCAGGAATTTGACCACTTTCTCATCGTACTTGCCATCCCTTACTTCCAGACGGACGGCTGCGCCCCATTTGCGTTTTTTCAATTCTTTTTCGATTTCCTTCAAAAGATCCCGGGCACCTTCCTCATGGATTGTCATATCCGCATTTCTTGTGATACGGAACTCTGTAACAGATTCCACTTTGTATCCTTTAAACAGTTTACCCATAAAATGGCTGATAATTTCCTCAAGAAGCACATATTGGTATTTATTTTCATGCTCCACCTGGACAAAACGATCCAGGACGGCCGGCACCTGGACAATCGCCGTCTTTGTTGTGTTCTCCGGATCGATTTCATCTTTGATGACGACAGCAAGGTTGATGGACTTGTTGAGAAGCATCGGAAACGGACGGTAGGCATCCACAGCCATCGGCGTCAGCACGGGAAAGATTTCCTCGTCAAAATATTTTTCGAAGCGGTTGATTTCCTCTTTCGTCAAATTATCTATGGAAAGCAGGGAGATGCCTTCCTTCTCCAGTTCCGGCTTCATCGACTGATAAGAGTCATACTGCTTCTTCACGTTGTTATGATTGATTTCCGAAATTTTCGCCAGCTGCTGTTTCGGAGTCAACCCGGCCTTGTTCTCCGGCTTGTTGAAACCGGCTTTTACCTGATCCTTCAATCCGGCTACCCGTACCATGAAAAATTCATCCAGGTTGGAGGATCCGATCGCTAAAAATTTCAAACGCTCAAGCAAAGGGTTATCCAAATCAAGAGCCTCATCAAGCACACGCTCATTAAAAGCGAGCCAGCTCAGCTCCCGGTTGTTATAAAACAATGGATTATTCAATTCCTGTGTCTTGTTTTCTGTTGACATTCCGCACACCCTTTACACATTTATTCCACTCCATATGTTAGTACGTCTCTATATCCTCTATATAAAACAAGTGTTAAGGTTTTGTAAAAAAATGATGAATTTTGCTGAATTTTGTTTTCTTTTAAGGTAGAATATTCCGAAATTAATAGCTGTGCATAAAAAGAAGCCCGCAGAGGGACTTACTTTTTATTTTCCACAAAAGACAGTTCTATAGTCTTTTTCAGTGACTTTTCCAAATGTTTTTTCTGTTTTTCCGCCTGATATTCCTCCGGCATCCATTCGCCGGAGCAGTGACACATAATATGCAGGTCATGGCCTTCTTTCGTCAGCGTAAGGCTTTGGATCGTCTGCCTGCGGGTGCTGTCGAGGCTGTAGCAGAACTTCAGAAGGGAGCCAAGAAGACGGAGCTTCTTCTGTTCATCCTTCAAAAACCACTTCTTATACGGCTGAAGGAACTGCTTGAAAATCGTTTTGTTCTTATAGGAGGCCATAAGCGCCATCCGCAGTCTCTCCATATGCATCAATCCGTCAATCGTCCGGTTGGCAAGCAGGTAGAAGGTATGCTGGGCACTCGCTTCACTGTCGATATAATCCCCCAGGTTGAACACATAGCTCGCCCTCTTCACTTCCTGCCAGTCCGATTTTTTCAAAGAACCGAGCCCTTTTTCATGGAGCTGGTAGAAAAGCTGATGAGCCAGATGCTGGACGTGCTGGATCTGTTTGACATTCAAGTCATAATCATTGATTAATTCCTGAATGCTCTCCTCCAGCACGTTCGGAAAAACCGATGTCCCCATATCCTTCGTCAGCTGTTCAAAAAAGACACCATCCCGAAGCCCTTTTCTGCTCAGAATGAATCCGGAAGCCTGCATGGTATCGTAAAGGGAATGGAACACTTCCGTCGCCGGCAGAATAATATCCGCCCGGTCTTTGGACAGCCCCTCCACCTTCTGCAGCTTCTTCATCGGCAGGGTGAATAAATAATTTTTTATAAAAGCGAGATCGCTGTCCTTCATTTTATATTGATGAAGGCCGGCCAGCGGGTACTCCTTCAGGTTCTGATCGATCTGTGCAAGGTTCCGCGCGCCACCGCCGATTCCGATCAATGGAATATCCTTCTTCTGCAGCCACGGCAGTGATTTGAACTGATCAAGCAGATACCGGCGCAAAGCCGCGAATTCATTCTCGGTCGGCAGTTCCTTTTTGAAGAAGTCCTGCTTCAACGTCAATGCTCCGAACGGGAAGCTGTACGATTCGATCAATTCACGGTCTTTAAAATATGTAACTTCGGTACTCCCCCCGCCAATATCCACGGTGATCCCTTCTGTAACTGGAGTGGAATTCACGACGGCCAGGTAACCGTAATACGCTTCTTCGTGATCCGATAAAATGCGCATGTCAAAACCGGTATGCTTGGAAACCTGGCTGATGATCTCCTCCTGGTTCCCCGCCTGGCGGACCGTAGCCGTAGCGACACACACCATTTCCTCAAGCGTATAGGATTCAGCAACTTCCTTGAAACTCTTCAGTGTCGTCAGCAGCGTCTGCAGCCCTTCGGTGGATAACAGACCATCCTTCGTTAAATGGTTCCGGAGACGTGCGACCGCTTTTACATTCTCCACTTCACGCAGACGTCCACCTTTATCACGCAGATAAATCACTAGACGCATCGTGTTTGAACCTACATCAATAATTGCATAAAATTTCCTGGCCATGATTTCACCACTCTTCTTTTTTTGACATTATAACATAAAAAAGACCGCCCTCTTATCGAAAAGGAGGCGGTCTGATGAGGCATTACCTGTTCAACAGGCTGCCTACATATTTCAACAGTTCGTTCGCTGAGCTGGAGTTGTACCCATGCTCATCGACAAGGGTGGCAACGACTTCGTTAATCTTCTTCAGCTGCTGTTCATCCGGAGTCTTCGCTGACGTCGTAATCTTCACGACATCCTTCAGATCAGCAAACAGCTTCTTCTGAATGGCTTCGCGCAGACGCTCATGGGACTGGTAGTCGAACTTCTTGCCTTTACGTGCGTAGGCGGAGATCCGAATGAGAATTTCTTCACGGAAGGCTTTTTTCGCATTTTCCGAAACGCCGATCTGTTCTTCAATGGACCTCATGAGACGCTCATCCGGGTTGAGTTCTTCACCCGTCAGCGGATCCCTCAGCTTCGCCTTGTTACAGTACGCTTCGACGTTATCCAGGTAATTGTCCATAAGCGTAACGGCGGATTCTTCATAGGAGTACACAAATGCTTTCTGCACTTCCTTTTTCGCAATTTCATCATACTCTTTTCTCGCCAGGGAAATGAAATCAAGGTATCTCTCCTTGTCCTCACTGGATATGGAGGCGTGGCTTCCAAGTCCATCCTTCAAGGAACGGAGAACATCCAGTGCGTTGATCGATGTCAGTTCTTTCTTAATGATGGTGGATGATATGCGGTTGATCACGTACCGTGGATCGATCCCGCTCATTCCCTCATCGCCATGCTCCTTCTTCAGTTCCTCGACATCCACATCACTGAAGCCCTCTAGAATTTCGCCATCATAGAGTCTCATTTTCTTAAGCACATCGATGGACGCCTTTTTCGATTCTTTTAATCGTGTCAGGATCGTGAACATTGCTGCCACTCTTAACGTGTGCGGAGCAATATGGACATCGCGGATATCACTCTCTCTAATCATCTTTTCATAGATCCGCTCTTCCTGACTGACCCTCAAATTATACGGCACAGGCATGACGATCATCCGGGAGTGGAGCGCCTCATTCTTCTTGTTGGCAATAAAAGAACGGTATTCCGCTTCGTTCGTATGAGCTACAATTAATTCATCCGCTGAGATCAGGGCAAAACGGCCAGCCTTGAAGTTCCCTTCCTGTGTCAGGCTGAGCAGGTGCCAGAGGAACTTCTCATCACACTTCAGCATTTCCTGGAACTCCATCATGCCACGGTTGGCCTTGTTCAGCTCTCCATCGAACCGGTAAGCACGCGGATCCGATTCCGACCCGAATTGAGCAATGGTCGAGAAGTCAATCGAACCGGTCAAGTCGGCAATATCCTGGGACTTCGGATCAGAAGGGCTGAAGGTACCAATGCCTGTACGCTTATCCTCTGAGAAAAAGATCCGTTCCACTAAAACGTCCTCAATTCTTCCTCCATACTCCGTTTCCACACGCATCGTATTTAACGGAGACAAACTTCCTTCAATACGGATGCCATACTCATCCTGAAAATCCTTGCGCAGATGGCTCGGGATCAGATGCAGCGGATCTTCATGCATTGGACAGCCCTTGATGGCAAAGACAGCCCCTTCATCCGTATGCGTGTACTTTTCCAATCCCCGCTTCATCAGGTTTACAAGTGTGGATTTCCCGCCACTGACAGGTCCCATCAATAATAGAATACGTTTGCGGACATCCAGTCTTCTCGCTGCCGGGTGGAAATATTCCTCCACCAGCTTTTCCATCGCTTCATCCAGTCCGTAGATATCATCATCAAAGAACTTATAACGCTTATGATCATGCGCTTCTTCCACACCAGCACTTTTAACCATATTGTAAACGCGGGAATGAGCGGATTGTGCTAAATACGGCCGCTCTCTCAACAGCTCCAAGTATTCAGCAAACGTTCCTTCCCACTTCAGTTCTTCCTCGTATTCCCGGTGGTCTTGTATCTTCTTTAAAATGTCCACTTCGCGACCTCCCCCGTCGTAAGAGACGAATTTTAATACATCCTATGCCTGGCTCATGTAAAACATGTGTGAATCAAAGAAATGTGGAAGCGGCTTGGTCAGTCCCGACAAGCATAAGACCAGCACCGCCGTGGAGGGCTTTTCTCCACAGAGGTGTTGGACTTATGACCTCGAGGGACTAGCCGCTGCAACTGGACAAAGACTGAAATGCGGAAGCACCCTGATAGATGCGACAAGCATAAGACAAGGATTGCAGTGAAGCGTTCTTCCTTCACGGAGATCATTGACTTATGTCTCGAGCATCTGGGTGCCGGAGCTGGACTACAAAAAAAGAAATGTGGAAGCGGCTTGGTCAGTCCCGACAAGCATAAGACCAGCACCGCCGTGGAGGGCTTTTCTCCACAGAGGTGTTGGACTTATGACCTCGAGGGACTAGCCGCTGCAACTGGACGACAAAAGAAATGTGGAAGCGGCTTGGTCAGTCCCGACTAGCCTGTGCAAAGAACCAAAACATCCATCATGAAAGAGCTGCAGGAACCTTACAACTACAACAACGAATCCGTTCGACTTGTCCCCTTGCGGTGTTGCCTATCCAGTGATTTTACGTCATTTTGACCTGCACCCTGCAGGGTAGAAGGACAGCCCCTCTACTTAAACCTATGCCGCTGCCCGTCATTTATGAAAAAAGAGGACGGAATCAATCTCCGTCCTCTTCCACATCTTTCCCTTCCATATAGCTTTTCCTTTTGGCAAGTCCCATGACGAGGAACAAAATAAATAAGAATAAATTCAGCCAGCGGTAATCGTCGTAAAAAATAGCAAGGATGGCCCAGATGGATGCACTGATTAAAAAAAGCACGCTGGACAGCAAGGTTTGATTCATCATAATCCCTCCTCTTCTCATTATATAGTCATATACCGAATCTGAGGCTGTAAATTCTTCAGCCTAAAGTCCTAATAAATTCCCGGAAGAAGGATTTACTATATTTTGACATGCCCTTGTCCGATTGTTAGAATTGTTTTGACTATTTTACTTTGATAAAGTACTCACTCAAAAAGAAAGAAGGACTGCATATGGAAACATGGTACTTTGTCGATTCAGGCCATTGTACACCTGCCATCAACATGGCACTGGACGAGGCCCTTATGAATTGGCACCGGGAAGGGGCCATCCCGCCTGTTCTGCGTTTTTACGGCTGGGAACCTGCCGGGCTGTCTGTTGGTTATTTTCAAAAAGTAAAAGGAAAAATTGACTTGGATGGCGTTCAAAAGCATGGGTATCAGCTCGTCCGCCGTCAAACGGGCGGCCGTGCGGTATTACATGACCATGAACTTACATATAGTGTCATCGTATCGGAAAAACACGAGGACATGCCGGATTCCGTGAAAGAAGCCTATCTCGTCATTTCCAAGGGCCTGCTTGAAGGGTTCAGGAACCTGAACATTGATGCAGACTTTGCTGTTCCTGAAGGCAGGCTGGATGTGAACGGGTCAGCTGTCTGTTTTGAAGAACCGTCCTGGTATGAATTGATTGTCGATGGAAAAAAAGCGGCGGGAAGTGCACAGACTAGAAAACGCGGCATCATCCTGCAGCACGGGTCCATCCCGATTGAAGTGGATGATGGGAAGCTTTTTGATATGTTTGTTTACAAAAATGAACGCATCAAGGAAAGAGCCCGCAAAGCTTTCGGCAGCAAAGCCATTGCCGTCAACGAAATCCTCGAAGAGCCTGTCTCTTTCGAAGAAACAAAACATGCATTTAAACAAGGATTTGAACAAGGATTGAATGTTCACCTGGAGCCCTTCCACCTGTCTGAGGAACAATGGGACGAGGTAAGGAAAATCGCCCGGGAACGCTACGAAACAGATGAATGGAACTACGCCCGCTGAGCGGGATAAGGAGTGGTGAACGTGAGTAAAAACCAGGAATACATAAGAAAGCCGGAATGGCTGAAAATCAAGATCAACACCAACAAATCCTATACAGGTCTGAAGAAACTGATGCGCGAGAAGAAATTGAACACGGTGTGCGAGGAAGCCCGCTGCCCGAACATCCACGAATGCTGGAGTGAACGGAAAACCGCTACCTTCATGATCCTGGGGGATACATGTACACGCGGTTGCCGTTTCTGTGCCGTTAAGACCGGGCTGCCGAACGAACTTGACTGGGGCGAGCCGGAGCGTGTTGCGGAATCCGTTGAAATCATGGGACTGAAACACGTCGTTGTTACAGCGGTTGCCCGTGATGACTTGAACGACGGCGGTGCTGCTGTATTCGGTGAAACCGTGAAGGCAATCCGCCGCCGGGTACCGGGATGCACCGTGGAAATTCTTCCTTCTGATATGAAAGGTGATTATGAAAGCCTGCATACCTTGATGGAGGGCGAGCCGGATATTTTCAACCACAACATTGAAACCGTCCGCCGTCTGACGAAGAAAGTCCGTGCGCGCGCCATGTATGACCGTTCTCTTGAGCTGCTCCGCCGTGTGAAGGAAATCCGTCCGAATACACCGACGAAGTCCAGCCTGATGGTCGGTCTTGGCGAGACGAAAGAGGAAATCATCGAAGCGATGGATGATCTGCTTGCTCATAACGTCGACATCATGACCATCGGCCAGTACCTGCAGCCGACGAAAAAACACTTGAACGTGGAACGCTACTACCATCCGGATGAATTCGAGGAACTGAAACAGATTGCCCTTGAAAAAGGATTCAAGCACTGTGAAGCAGGCCCGATGGTCCGCTCCTCCTATCATGCGGATGAACAAGTGAACAGCACCTCCGCCCAGCGACGGATCAAGTACATGCAGGGCTATGAGTCCCAAGGAAAAGAACTCGACACAACGAACTTCTAAACAAAATCCCCTTCTCCTGAATCAGGAGAAGGGGATTTATTGATTACCAGAAACCTCCGTACGGGGGACGGCCGTAATAACCTCCGCCTCCGCCTCCATAATAAGGCGGGCGTCCGTAATAAGGAGGTGGATAGCCATAACCGCCGCCGCCAAATCCTCCGTACAAACCTGGAGCCAGGGCACCGCCTAAAAAGCCACCCAGTAACCCACCGGCAAAGGGGCCGAAAAAGAAGAAACGCTCTTCTTCATTCCGGAAGTCCTCTTCTATTCCATAAGGATAAGCATATGGATACTGATTCACTCGTTCTCCTCCTATCCATTCCTGTGGTTATTCACCTACTCTTCACTCTATGTCACCAGCCCGGCCATCGTATAGGCATCTGTCACCAGGGATAGGATAAAATTAACTGTAAGCCCATTCACACCTCGAATAAAATGGGGTATACTTAAAAAAGAAACGCTTGTCTGGCTAGAAAAGGAGGACTATTCATGAATGTAACCTTGATTATTCTCGTCTGCCTCGCATTTTTGACAGCTATCTTCTCAGCTGGATATGATACGAAGCCAGGGCCAAGAAAGTAAAAAAACGCACCCGATGGGGTGCGTTTTTTCATGTCTTATTTGATTAATCCCGGAAACCCCTGCTGCAGTAAAGCATTGAACAAAATGATCGATGCGGTATTGGATAAGTTCAACGAGCGGACTTCGCCGGTCATCGGAATCCGGAGGCAGCGGTCTTCAAGACCTGTTAAGAGCTCCTTCGGTATGCCGTCACTCTCCCGCCCGAAAACAAACAGCTGATCTTTTTTTGCATCACTGAAATCAAAATCAGCGTACGATTTCGTTCCGAAGTTTTCAATGTAGTAGAACTCGCCTTCTGGATAGTTCTCATACAACTCTTCGATCGAGTCATAGTAATGGACCGTCAGTTTAGGCCAGTAATCGAGACCCGCACGGCGCACCATTTTATCATCAGTCGAGAAACCGAGCGGACGGATCAGATGCAGGACACTATTTGTCGCCACACAGGTCCGCCCGATATTTCCGGTATTGGCCGGTATTTCCGGCTGGAAAAGGACAATATGGTTAGGCATCACTTTCACCTCAGTCTAATCGTAGTCAACCAGACCATTATACCATATCGGTCACCCGTTAATTCTGAAAAATTTATACTGAATATCCGGCGTGTAAGCGGTAGAGTCCTCGTACGCCCAGTAGCGGTGCCGGCTGTTTGATGTATGAGCGTTGACCAGGGGCATCCCCTGGGCATCCTTTTTCACAACAAAAGTATTATGATCATACCGCCCGTTTCCTTGAAAGTCATAACAGATGACATCCCCCGGCGCGAGCTGATCCGCCGAGGATACTTCCACGGCTTTCAAGCCTTTACGCGATCCGCTTAAGTACCAGCGCAGCGCATGAGCCACAGTCCAGCTGTAGCTCCACGTTCCATTCCCGTACCACCACCCGCGCGTCCGGTCCCCGGCTCCCCTCATCGGTGCACCGCCGGCCCGCAGACATTGGGAAACGTAATTGGTGCAATCGACTTCAAACTTCTTATAAGCCGGGTTGTAGCTGTCCCACCAGCGGTCCGCATACCGCACAGCCTCCCGGCGGTTGTAGTCGAAGCGTGGATTATCCACCGGCTCTCTCTCCCCCATCTCGAATGTCAAAGGCAAGGAGGAATCCCCGGAGGCGGGAATCTCCGTCACGACTTCGTGATGCACCCACTTCCCTTTGGCCCACTGTCCACGACCTGTGTAGAACCCTTCTTCCAAAAAAACATGGCGCCCACTTTTTACAAGCATGGTCAAATGCAGGTCATAAGCAACATCCACGACGTGATCATAAGCCTTTCTGTGATAAGGATAAATTCGGAAAGTCATCCGCTGGAGCTTGTGACCACGCGCTTCCATGCCCTCCATTTTCCGCTTTAACCATCCTTCTTCCTCCTGATCGAAAACCCGGTCCAGCACTTTCTGCCAGTAACGCTTGATTTCCTCCGTGCTATTCATCCGCTTCCCCCCTCCTTCAGTATATGAAGAGGGGGGGAGGCCATGAAAAAAAGCCCCCGCAGGGACTTTTAATGTTGTATAGCTGTATGCTGTTTTTCGAAATCCAGCAGTTTTTCTTTTTTGTCCAGTCCGCCGGCATAACCGACGAGCTTTCCGTTGCTTCCAATGACACGGTGGCATGGCACAATGACAGAGAAAGGGTTTTTATTCACGGCCCCTCCGACAGCACGGATCGCCTGCGGAGAGTGCAGCGCTAAGGCTACATCCTTGTAGGAGCGCGTTTCACCAAATGGGATCTGGTGAAGCAGTGTCTTCCACACTTTCCGCTGGAAATCTGTTCCGTAACAGTTGAGCGGAACATCAAACGCTGTGCGGATTCCCTGGAAGTATTCCTGCAGTTCTTTTTCTGTCTGAACAATCAATGAATGATCGGGGTCATAAACCAGTTCACCTTTTAGAAAATGCTTCCTTTTCCAAGATTGATAGGCTGGAAGTCGATCTTCATGATGACCAAAATCAATGCGGCAGACTCCTTCATCATTGGCCAGGACAGTCATAGCCCCCAAAGGAGTTTGAAACGTGTCGTAATATAGAAAAGAATGATGGTTCATAGCCAACCCCTTCTTTATTAACAGTTTTTTCTATTATACTAGAGCTCTAGTGGATTGAAAAGGTACAGGAGTTGATTACGTTTGAAATTGCAGCCCTTTTTCCATTTCATACAAGACCTGTTCATCTTCTTCCTTTTCCATCGCTTTCTCAATGGCCTCAAAACAATCGGAACGGCCGATTTTCCCGAGTCCCCACGCGGCGGTTCCGCGTATGACCGGCCTCGGGTCGTGATTCATTAATCGGATCAGTTCATCAACGGACGTTTCGTCACGGTAATGAGCCAGCGCCAGAATCGCATTCCGCTGAATCGGCTTTTTGCCCCGCCACGAGCCGGAAATGAACCCGAATTTTTCTTTGAACTCCCGGTTGGAAATGGACAGGAGCGGTGTAAGCTTCGGCTTGACAACCTCCGGATCCGGCTCGAATTCTTCATGATTATGAAAATCTTTCTTCCGGTTCTTTGGACAGACGGTCTGGCACGTATCGCAGCCATAGAGACGGTTGCCGATCACTGTGCGGAACTCATCAGGCAGAAAACCCTTCGTCTGCGTTAAAAAGGCGATACAGCGCTGAGCATTCAACTGGCCGCCCTGGACGAGGGCTCCGGTCGGGCAGGCGTCCACACAAATGTTGCAGTCGCCACAGCTGTCATCCACCGGCTCATCAGGAGCAAAAGGAATATTCGTTACAAGTTCTCCTAAATATACATATGAACCAAACTCCGGAGTGATCACGGCACAATTTTTTCCACTGAATCCAATCCCTGCACGCTCCGCTACAGCACGATCAGAGAGCTCCCCTGTATCCACCATGGATTTCAGTTCCACTTCCGGAAACCTCTCTTTTATAAAAGCACCGAGCTTGTGCAGCCGGTCCCGCAGCACATCATGATAGTCCTGTCCCCAGGAGGCCCGGCAGAAAATCCCCCGCCGTTCTCCCTTCACACTGCGCGGGGCATCTTTCATTTTTGAAGGATACGCAAGAGCAATGGAAATAATCGACTGCGCGCCCGGCAGAAGGCGGCCGGGCTCGGTCCGCTCGTCCACCTCCCCCTTTTCGAAACCGGACTGGTATCCGAGTTCCTGCTGGCGTTTCAATCGGGCTTTCAATTCTCCGAACACATCAGCAGAAGCAAATCCGATTTTATCGATGCCGATTTCTCTGCTGTAGGTGATCACTTCTTCTTTAAACTGATGAAAATCCACCCGGACGTTCTCCTTTCTAACGAATATCTTTCACGGCAGCTGTCCGAATCCGGTTCATAGCTGCTGCGATTTCAAATCTTCTTGGTCTCGCCAGCTCCCCTGGATGCTGGTCTTTAAACGGACCGAAGGAAGCGAGGCCTTTCGTGTCCAGCTGCTTTTCAATCTGATCCAGAAGTGCCGGCAGACTCTGCTCAGTCTTCAGCCGGCCTTTTTTATCGAGATGCAGAAGGACATCGGCAATCAGACGTGTCTGTGAGGCATCGACCAGTTGTTCGACACCGGAAAGATCGATATCTTCATGACCCATCAGCAGCTTGAACAGCCCTTTAGCCTGCACTTTTTCCTTTTTTCCTTTTCTCGTCTGCAGCGTATTCGGAAGAAAGGCACGCTGTGGAACGCTGCCGAAGTGTTCTTCCCCGGCTGATTGTCTTTCTGACGGATACTTCGCGGCAATCTCTTTCGCTTGCTGCGTGACGTTGACCGGGACATATTGATCCATCATGATAACGTCATCCGCTGCCTGGAAGTAGTCGCCGGAACCTCCCATGACGAGAATTGTAGAAACATCAAGATCGTCTCTCATCTGTCTGATTTTATCAATGAACGGTGTGATCGGTTCTTTTTCCTTTACGACAAGCTCCTGCATCCGTTCATCACGGATCATGAAGTTGGTGGCACTCGTATCTTCATCGATCAGCAGTGTGCGTGCCCCCGCCTCAAGCGCCTCCATAACGTTGGCCGCCTGGGAGGTGCTGCCGCTTGCGTTTTCCGTAGAAAAAGCCGTCGTGTCCGTTCCGTGCGGAAGATTTTTAATAAACGGCGAAATATCCACCTTGGTGACCTGACGTCCGTCTTCCGCTCTTACTTTCACACTGTCCGGATCTGTCAGGACATATTCACGTCCATCCCCTTTAATGTGAGGATACACCCCGCGCTCGATGGCATTCAAGAGGGTACTTTTACCATGGTATCCCCCGCCGACAATCAGGACGATCCCTTTTTTCAAGGCCATCCCTGTCAACGGCTCCTGACGATGGGGAATCGTGATTGAGACGCGGTTTTCCTCCGGGCTCTCAAAAGGAACGGCTTTTTTCATCGGGCGCTGGCTCACTCCGCTCTCCCTTGGAAGAACCGCCCCGTCTGCCACGAAGGACATCCAGCCGTTTTCACGCATTGCCTCTAAAAGGGTATCGTGCTGATCGGCAAGCTGACAAACTTCCTCCAGCTCGCTGTCTTTGACAGTAAACACAGACTGCTTCAGCATCTCAGGAATCACAGAGAAAAACAGCTTTTCCGCCTGCTTTCCATTGATGCGCCGGCCATTTGCGGGCAGGCCCACCGTCAGGCAGATGATGATATCTTCAGGCATCAGGGTGACCGCAGTCCGTTCTAAAATTTCCTGGCCCGGCTGATCAATGGCGACCATTCCGCTTTTTCCTGAGCCCTTCACACTGAACTGGGTTTTCTTAATCGTATCCGCTGCCGCTCTGGCAAAGGCATCTTCTGCGTACGTTTTTCGACTCTTCGTCTCTTTATATTCGGCAGGAACAGGGCGTCTGCTCTGAGGCACCTGAATCCTGATTTTCGATGGAGCCGCAAATGGATCTCCCTGCACATAGTCTATATGAAGCGTATAATCCTCGAAACTGTACGTCCCTTGGATCTGCTTATATCCTTTGTAACTCTTACCGTCGATCTGCTTCAGCATCGTTTGAAGTTTTTTCATTCCGGCATCCTCCTGTCTTCGTTCTATTATAGGTTGTATCCATTTTTCCGCATTAAAAAACGCAATGCTTCGTTACCCATTTAACGAAACACTGCGTTGGTTCACATAAGTATAAAAAATAATTGCATCACAATAGTGAATGGAGCGGGTGAAGGGAATCGAACCCTCATCATCAGCTTGGAAGGCTGAGGTTTTACCACTAAACTACACCCGCATATGAAGAGCTGAGTTGTCCGTACAACTCCCCTCATCTATATTTGTTATGATAACATCCGAATTCTATCGATGCAACATGATTTTTGCGTTTTTTTGTCGAAATCTTAATAGCCGCTTTACAATGTTATGGGGTCATAGTTTAAAAGCCTGATAGGCCTACTATACCCGGATGGGATCTTTTTTATACATAAAAAAGCAGACTGCCGGGGGAAGCAGTCCGCCTGGAACTAATCCTTCTGCTTATGCTGGAAGACGTAGATGATGGAAAATACGAGAAAAGCGGTGAAATGCAGGGAGTCAATGAAGAGTTTAAACAGCTCAAACAGATCGGTTGTATTCATCTCAATCACCTCCACAATCCTGATGGACGAGGATGTGTGCGGGAGGAAAGCTGCATCTGGAGAGGTATTCTGGCGCATGTAATGCCGAGTCTTCTTATTGTCCCCGGACGTGCCGGCTTTATGCAGGCCAAATAAAAAAGAAGAGCCATTCAAATGGCTCTTCCTCCGTCTGACTTATAGAATCAACGTGTTCTTCAAAGCAGCGATCAAGTTTTCAAAATCCTCATTCACTTGGGCAGCGACATCATTTTTCTTGTACTCCTCGTCCTGCTCCATGGAACTGACAGGTTCAATGAGCACTGTCCGGTTTTCCATAAATACGATTTCAATTTTTCTAGGAGGTGTATTTTCATTGAGGCTGTATTCGTCGAAGTACTCCTTCATAGAAATGATTTTATCCGCAAACAACGTTTCCTTTTTCAATGACATATCCGGCGATAAGCTTAAGGCTGTCAGCGTGCGGTCATTTCTGTTCACAATAAACAGGTGCTGCTGATCCGAATCCAGAACTTCCAGGCAGCGGTAATTGTCTGACTCGAAGATTTCCTCGGTAAACTCCAAAACAGCGGCCGTCCTCAGTTTACTAAGCTTGTCTGTACTCAACCTATCTTTTACAGCAATGGACATAAATGAAGAACCTCCTTATTTGTTTTACATTCTCCACATCCCCGTTTTATCTCCATAAAAAACTGAAAAACAGCAAAATAAACAAAAATTACCATGTCGTTGATGATGAATCATTCAAATGATTTACGATTTCGACAAAACGTGAGGAGACTCGCTCTCACCTGACAGCCACTATCAAGACAACCGCTCAGAAATCAATTGGAAGGAAAGGACAGCTTCCTTATAAAAGTCGATTTTCTTGTCCTCCATCATCCGGTCCAGTTTGGACTCAGCACTGGAAGCAATCTGCTCAATCTTCTTATCATCCGTAAGCTCAATCAACCGCTTCAACATCTGCTTCTTCTGCTTTGTATCTTTTTCAATCGTTTTCCACTGCTCTTCCGTTTCCGCTTCCAGATCATTCAAATCATCCGTTACCCCTTTACCAAGGCCGGACACGAGTTCTTTCATCTCGTCATTGTCTTCAATCGTCCGGAGCATCTGATTATCCACGCGCTCATAATCCGGACGGTTCTCCTCTGTTTCCTCTTCCTGTTCAATAAAAACCTTCTCATAGCTTTGATCCTGTTGAATGATCGTCTGGGCACTTTCCGTCTCCCCATGATTCTCCCGATCCATCTCTGTCAGCTGCCACACACCAAAACCAAGGAGAGCAATCCCAAGAATTGATGTGCCCTTTATAAACCTGCTCATATCCTCTCATTCCTTATTGCAAATATTTTCTCTGAATTTATATTTTTCCGACAAACTCATGTCATCTAATTGTAACATTCTTTGAAAATACTGTAAATGAGCATAAAAAAAGAGAAGTCTGTCCTAGACTTCTCTTTTACAGGTTTTCAATAAATAAGCGGATCACATCAGCTCCACCAATGACTGTCCCAAGCGTACTTCCCAGATTCGCAAGCACGACTACAAGCAGAATTCTCGTTACTTTGTTCTGCCAGAAGCCTTTTACCGTCGTGACATCATCGGAAAGCGATTCAAAATCCCCCACATTCGGCCGTCGGAAATAGGCTTGTACAATCCCGGCAAACCAGCCGGCTGCAAGGAGAGGATTCAGCGATGTGATCGGCGCAAGTAGAAATGCGGCCACAACCGCGAGCGGGTGCGCCAAAGCTGCCGCTGCTCCTATCGCTGAAAACGACCCGTTCCAAAGGATCCAGCTGATTGTCTGCTGGGTACCCGCGGCTGGATTGGAGAGGAATGTATATAAAATAATCGATAAAATTAATATCGGGATCGACCACCCGATGATTTTCGGCGCTTTTGATTTAGGCGGCCGTTTTTTCAACGCTTTCAAATCTTGATCGTTATAAATCTCTTTCTTAATCCCGGGCACGTGAGCCGCTCCGAGCACAGCAACCACTTTCTCTCCGGGCGCATCCTTGATTTTCTGAGCCAGATACTGATCCCGCTCATCAATCAACGGCTTCTTCAAGTCCGGGAAATGATCGGTCAAATCCTGAAGCATGCCATCCAGCATATCCTGGGACTTCATTTTCTCCAGCTCTTCCTCAGAAATTTTGTCATTGCTGAAAATGCCGTAGAAGATCGACATTAAGAGCTTCGACTTTCCACTCCAGCCAAGATTGCCCCAAATCCGGGAGAATGTCACCTGGATGTTCCGGTCGGCGAGCACCAGCTCTGCCCCTGTGTCTTCTGCAGATTCAATTCCCTGGATCATTTCCTGACCCGGCTGAATGCCAAACTGCTTCGCCATCCGCTTTTGGAACGATGAAACAGCGAGGTTCACTAATAACAGCGTCGCTTTTTTACTTTTAATCACTTCAAAGATGTCCGTATTCTTCCACCGGTCTCCGTCCTTGATGGACTGGTAGCGCTGTTCGTCCAGCTCCACACAGACAGCATCCGGCTGTTCCTGTTCAATGACCTGCTTCACCTGCTCCGCACTTTGTCTGGAGACGTGAGCCGTGCCGATCAGAATATATTCTTTTCCTTCTATCGTTAATCTGGTCAAGTTATCTTCCATAGCTGTCATAAAACCTTCCTTTACCAAGTACTCACCCTCCTGCCTGTTTCCCACAGAAACAGGACCCTCTCCATTGTATCAAAGATTCTGACCTTTTTAACAAAAAGAAAAAGCCAGAGGCCTCTCTGACTCGATCTCTTCTTCTTATTCAAGATCCTGCATGATGCCGTCCGGCCAGCTCCCTGCTGATTTTCTCCGCAATCCTCGAAATATCCTCTTCAATACGTGCCGCACTGAACCTCAGGACGGTCCACCCGTGATTTTTCAAAAAGGCATCCCTTTCCCATTCCATCTCCCACTCATCGGGAGACACCAAATACTCGTGCTCCACAGCTTCGATCGCAATTTTCAACTCAGGAAAAGCCATATCGATTATGAATTCCCCTTCCTGATAGTACTGCTGTGGATGCAGCCCATACTTGGACAATTCGCTGTGAAGCTTTTCAGCCAGCGCCTTCTTGGACACTTCCTTTTCAACCATCCGCTTGTCTTCAGCTTGACGGCGACTTGAAAAAATAAGTCCGAACGAGAACAATAGAAATAGAAAGAACAACAGTGTAGGAAAAAGTGTAGAATTCGTCATGTTTATCACCCATTACTATTCTATCCATCTATCCCCCCTTTTTATTCCTAAAGAGGCATGATTGTCCTTCATCCGCATATAAAAAACCGATGCGGCCTTCATGACAGCATCGGCATTCTTTTCCCTTACATCAGCTTACGTTCATAAACCACTTGGTTCGTCGACACATCCAAAGCATCCACGTTCAGGCTCTTCACCTGGCCATCCTCTGGATTTCGGGATCCCCACAGACGGATATCATTTTTCAAATTGTGATCATAAAAATCCACACGTACCGTCCGCAGTCCATCCTGCTCTTTATACACCCAGCACTCCTTGAATTCCATCGTCTCTTTCGGCTGGCTCAATATGTAGTCATTCAAGACCTTTTCAAACTCAGGAAAATCAATTTCCCCATTTTGCAGCCCTTCGGCTTCAAATGTAGCAAACTCTGTATAGTGGTGAATTAAATCTGCGTTTTGACCCACGTTTATTCCTCCTTCACATTCTCTATCCATAGCTTTACCCGTTTCTAATAGATAGAAAACGAGAGAATAGAACAGGTGCCCGGCTTCACGGCGGACACCTG